>OZ241979.1:1140000-4008427 GCA_965204235.1 uncultured Binatia bacterium (SeqCode) | reverse complement strand
GCATCTACGATCTAGGCTACGATAGTGAGTCAGCGGGGGACGCACCGTGAAATTCGTGACCGTCAGGGAGTTGCGTGGCCGCACTTCCGAGCTTTGGGAGGAGTTGGAGCGGCAACGGGAGCTGGTTGTGACCAACAACGGCAAGCCCGTCGCCATTTTGAGCGCGACGGACGCCGAGTCCCTTGAGAGATCGCTCCGCAACATCCGTCGGTGCCGGGCAGCGGACGCGGTGAGCGGCCTTCAGCGCGATGCGGCTCGACGCGGTCTCGACCAGCTAACCATGGACGAGGTCGACGAGGAAATCCAAGCGCATCGCAGGGGTCGGAAAGACAGTTGAAGATTGTCCTCGACACCAATGTTCTCGTCTCTGGCCTCCTGTCGCCTCAGTGCACTCCGGCAGCGGTCTTGCGGTGCGTATTGGCGGGCAGCGCGTTGGTCTGCTTTGATGAACGCATCCTAGCCGAGTATCGAAGCGTGCTGGCGCGCCGCAAATTCGGATTCAACGCCACGCGAGTGGCCGATCTCCTAGAGTTCCTTGAAGCGACTGGCGAGCCAGTGGTGGCGGCACCTCGCAATCTGACGCTCCCGGATCCGTCCGACGGGATGTTCATCGAAGTCGCTATCGCATCCAACGCCGACTGCTTGGTGACGGGCAATCCAAAGCATTTCCCGACCGAGTGTCTGCCGGGCGTCCGGGTGGTGACGCCGCGAGCGCTATGCGAGATGCTTGAGCTGTAGCTGTGATTTGCTCCAAATGACCGAGCAAGACAAACGCAAGCTGGATTCTGGGCTGCGGCTTGGGTGGCAACGAGTGCAGGAGTCGCGGCAGGATGCTGACGAGTCTGCGTTCTACGAGGCCGCGGGCGCGCTTGGGCTGGACCCGTACGGCATCCACGATGTGGAGGCCGAGTTCATTGCGAATGTCGGTGCATTGTTCAGCGGCGAGCCGTTGGCTGAACTGCTGTCGGGATTGCGCAGGAAGCAGCATCGGGACTGGTCGTCTAACGGTGGCGTCTTGGCATGGTTGCGAGAAGCCCAGCATAGGCCGGCTACCCTCTCCTGTCTGCCGGATCTTGAGGGCTTGCGCGAGGGCATGTCCAACATGCGTGGCGCCGAGGCATCGCACAAGATGCCTTGGTATGCAGGCTATCGCTGCGCGAGGGCGGTGCGCCGCCAGCTGAACATCCGTGCCGGGGAGCGCTTCCAAGTTCGCACGCTGGCTGCCCGTTTGGGCGGGCGGGGGTTCGATGTTGCCACTTCAGTTCCCGGCGTCCGCGCCGTGGTGGAGCGGCGGGCGGGCGAAACGCATGTGCATTTGCGCAAGGTCCATTCTTGCCACCGCCACTCCAGCGAGCTCTTCGCGCTCGGTCGCGCAATCGGCGATGCGGTCGCCAATCCCGAAGTCGAACGTTCCGCGGTCAACGACCTGCACGAGGCGGCGCGACAAGCGACCGGACGTGCATTTGCCGCAGAGTTCCTCGCTCCCATCGATGAAATCCGCTCGATGCAAGAGGACGGCAAGACCCTAAGCACGATAGCTGAGGACTTCGGCGTCTCCCCAACAGTGGTGGAACGGCAGTTGCAGAATCGGGAACGGGTGCAGGAGGCCTGTGCGCCGATCGAGCCGTAGGAGGCAGGTCGTAGCTCTCGCGCGGGCAACCGAGCAACGTAACATCGTGGCGTCACGGCTGCGTTGCCGAAGGTGCAGCGGTTTGACAACACCGGCGTTGCCAGCAATACTGTTGCCAACAAATCTGTTGGAGCGTGCCGATGAGGAAGGCAGGCGGCAACTGGGTCGTGGGCGACGGCTTCTTCAACCGCAGGCCAGAGATCGAGTCTCTCACCGAGCGGGTTCGCGACGGAACCCACACGCTGCTGACCGCCCAACGGCGGATGGGCAAGACCAGTCTGGTGCGAGAGCTGCTACGTCGTCTGGACGACGCAGGGACGCTCGCGACGATCTTCGTTGACTTGGAGGCTGCCAGCGCACCCGCGGATGCCATCGCCGAAATCGCCTTCCAAGCAAAGGCCGCACAAGGCGCATGGCACCGGATCAGGCAGTTGTTCAAGAACGTCCTCCCGCAGGAAACCGAGGTCAGCGGCAAAGTTGCCGGTACGGAACTGCGAGTGAAGCTCCGCGCCGGCGTCGACGCCGGCAACTGGCGGCACACGGGCGACCAGATCTTCGCGGCTCTCGCCGACAGCGAGCAACAGGTGGTGCTCGCGCTCGACGAGCTGCCGATCCTCGTCAACCACCTGCTCAAGGGCGACGACCACGCGATCACGCCGGAGCGCAAGCGCGCCGCGGACGAGTTCCTGAGCTGGCTGCGCAAGAACGGCCAAGAGCATCTCGGCAAGATCAGCTTGATCCTCTCCGGCAGCGTCAGCCTTGAACCCATCCTGCAGCAGGCGGGGCTCAGCGCCCACGCGAACATCTTTTCCCCCTTTGATCTGAAGCCTTGGGACGAAAAGACCGCAAGCGACTGCTTGGGCGCGTTGGCGGAGACCTATGGCCTCGATCTTCCCAAGACGTCCGCGAGGCAATGTGTAAGCGGCTGCGCTGTCAGATCCCGCACCATGTGCAGCGTTTCTTCGACGTGCTTCACGAAGACTTGCGTCGGGCCGGCCGCAAGGCCGCGTCGCTTGACGACGTGCAGCGCGTGTACGAGAGCGACATGCTCGGCGTGCGCGGGCAGATGGACATGCCGCACTACGAAGGACGACTGAGAATGGTGCTCGGCGATGAAGGATGTCGAGTCGCGCTGGACCTGTTGACGGAAGCGGCGGTCGCGGATGGCCTGCTGAGCGACGATGCCATCGCCCAGCAGCGCGAACGCCAAACCGAGGCCAATCCGATGCCCATGGAAGACGTGCTTCATGTGTTGGAGCACGACGGCTACTTGGAGAGACACGAAGGCGGCTACCGCTTCATATCGGGCTTGTTGGAAGACTGGTGGCGCACGCGGTACGGGAGATCGCGGGTCTTGGCACCGAACACTGGCCCTGCCGGAGGAAGATGACGGAATCGCCGCGGGACAGGAGCCCTTCGCACACCTTCCAGCCGATGAAGCCGCAGGCTCCGGCAACGATGACGGTTCTCATGGGACTCGATGACCGGCGTGGACTCCCGGCACGCCGGGAATCCACGCCGTGCCGGCAGAGTCGAAACTCGATCCCGGCTCATCCGGGAGCTTCTGCTGGCGTCCACGCCGTGCCGACAGGGTCGGGACCACCGCCCACCGGCGTTGGCCCGGAACGCGCAAGACGGGTTGAGGAAACCCTGAACAATTGCCTCCGTTCGTCCTGAGCGTAGCGAAGCGAAGTCGAAGGACGCGCTTGCCGGAATTGAACAGAGGTTCCTTGAATAATCGTGACGCTATTGTTAGTCGGAACCGTGTTCCCAAGTCAAGGGACCGGCGGCCGCGCCCGGGGCGGACGCCTCCGGAACGCGCCCCGCTGCGCCGGCTGCACGCATGAGGACGCTGGTCCGGGCGTCCCCAACGACGGGCCGGTCGCCTTCCTCATGGGCGGCAGGCAGCCGTGAGCGGCCCGGAGGCAGGAGCGGAGCTTCCGTGAACGTGGTGCTCTTCGAACCGGAGATCCCGCCCAACACCGGCTCGGTGGCGCGCCTGTGTGCGGCCACGCGAAGCCCGCTGCACCTGATCGAGCCCCTGGGTTTCGAGTTGGACGACAAACGCCTCAAGCGGGCGGGTCTGGACTACTGGCCCCAGGTGGAACTGCGGGTGCACGGCTCATGGGAACGGTTCACCCGCAGGCACGGGGGCGCGCGGTTGCTCTACTTCTCCAAGCGGGCGGCAAGGTCCTACGTCTCGGCCCGGTTCCGGCGCGACGATTTCCTCGTGTTCGGCCCGGAGACCCGCGGGCTGCCCCCGCACATCCTCGACGCCAACGAGGCGGACAGCTACGTCATCCCCATGATGAGCCCCGCGGTGAGGAGCCTGAACCTCGCCAACGCGGTCTCCATCGTGCTCTACGAAGGACTTCGCCAACTCGGCCGGCTCCAGCCGCCCTGACCCCCGCCGCTCCCGCCCAGGGGACGAAAAAGCCCAAACAGAACGGGCGCTTGCGCCCGCGCTATTGACCGGAACGCCGGTCGTGCTCTACCATAGGGACCACACCATTTCCCGGAGGATCTGCTTATGAGTCTTCGAAAAGCTCGTCTCGTCTGGCTGATGCTGGGCCTCCTGCCGGTCTTGCTGCTGCCGGTATCGGGGGCCTCGCACGAAACCGGGGAACCGGCGCCGGCCCAGGCGTCGGACGTACCCGACGAAGAGAAGGAGCCGTTCGAACTGATCATGGCCTACACCAACGTCACCGTGGGGCCGGGCCAGGAATTCGAGATGGACGCCGAGGTCGTCAACCCGAGGAAGGCGACGGTGCAGGTGGGCATCGACGTGGAGTCGGCGCCCGAAGGGTGGACCGCGGGGTTCCATTCCAGGTATCCGAGCTACCCGGTGAAGGGCATCATGGTCCAGGGGGAGAAGTCCACGACCCTCGAACTCAAGGTCAAGCTCCCGGACGACGTGGAGCCGGGCAACTACGAAGTGGCGGTGACCGCCAGGGACGGCAAGGGGGAGAAGGTGGAGAACGCCAAGATCTTCCTCAGCGTCTCGGCCGGGAAGGTCGATACCGGCGGTCTCAAGATGGAGAGCCAGTATCCGGTCCTGAGCGGGACCAGCGGCCAGACCTTCAAGTTCGGCGTGGACCTCAAGAACGAGACCGACAACCCGCTCACCACCGCCCTGGCCGCCCAGGCCCCTCCGGGCTGGGTGGTCAAGGTCAAGCCCCAGTTCGAGGACACCCAGATATCCTCCATCGCCCTCAAGGAGGATTCGTCGGAGACCCTGAGCGTCGAGATCGAGCCGCCGCTGCTCGGCGAGCCCGGGGACTATCCGGTGGTGGTCAAGGCGCGCTCGGGCGCTTTCGCCGCCCAGGCCGACCTCCAGGTCACGCTGTCCGGCACCCAGGAACTCAGCATGGGCACGGTCACGGGCCGGCTCAACGGCTCGGTGACCGCGGGAGAGCAGGGGCAGATCGACTTCCTCGTGGTCAACGCGGGCACCGCGCCCCTGAACAACCTCGCCTTCATCTCGACCAAGCCCGACCAGTGGGAGGTCAACTTCAAGCCCGACAAGGTCGATTCCCTGAACCCGGGAGAGGTCCGCGAAGTGAAGATGGAGGTCACCGCTCCGGACCGGGCCGTGGCCGGGGACTACATGCTGAAAGTCACTTCCAACAGCCCGGACATCGCCAAGTCCATCGACTTCAGGGTCACCGTGTCCACGCCGACCATCTGGGGATGGATCGGCGCGTTGATCGTGGCCGTGGTGGTGCTGGGGCTGGCGGCCGTCTTCATCCGGTTGGGGCGGCGATGAGCGGCCACATCATCGAAACCAGGAGCCTGACCAAGCGTTACCGGGACAAGATCGCCGTGAGTGATCTGGACCTCCGGATCGCCCAGGGCGAAGTGTTCGGTTTCCTTGGTCCCAACGGCGCCGGCAAGACCACCACCATCCTGATGCTGCTGGGACTGACCGAGCCCACCCACGGCGCCGCGTCGGTGTGCGGCTTCGACCCCACGACCCGGCCGTTGGAGGTCAAGCGGCGAGTCGGCTACCTGCCGGAGAACCCCGGGTTCTACGAAGACCTGACCGCCCGGGAGAACCTCGCCTACATCGCCAGGCTCAACCGCATCGAGGAAGGGAAGGTCGCCGGCCTGCTGGACCGGGTGCTCGACCAGGTGGGCATCCGCGGCGACGGGGACAGGCCGGTACGGGAATTCTCCAGGGGCATGAAGCAGAGGCTGGGCATCGGCGAGGTGCTCGTCAAGGATCCGGAAGTCATCGTCCTGGACGAGCCGACCCTCGGCATCGATCCGGAAGGGGTCACCCGGCTCCTGGACCTCATCGGCGAGCTCAGGCGCGAGCGCGGCCTCACGGTGCTGCTCTGCTCCCACCTGTTGCACCAGGTGCAGCAGGTGTGCCAGCGCATCGGCATCATCGTCCACGGCCGCATGATCGTGCAGGGGAGTCCCGACGAGCTCGGCAAGGCCATACTCGAGGAACATCGATGGAACTTCCTGGTGGAGGTCCGAGGCGAGCACCCCATGGAGGAAGCCCTCGGGAAGCTGCCGGGGGTGGACCAATGCGAGAGGCGGGAATCCGGATGGTTCATCCGGTGCACCCGTGACGTGAGACCGGAACTCATGAACCTGGTGAGGGAGAACGGGCTGGACCTCATGCAGCTTCGCTCCGAGGACCCCACCCTCGAAGAGATCTACCTCAAGTATTTCAGGGAGGCGTAGCCATGACGGTCGTGTATTGGAAAGAGCTTTCGGACCATTTCGGCAGCCTCCGGTTCATGATCCTCCTGGCCCTCATCATGCTGCCCGGAGTCCTGGCGGTCTATATTTCCGGACAGGCGATCCGGGAGGAAGTCCAGGCCAACCCGACGGAACTGGTGTTCCTCCAACTCGTCACCACCGAGGCTTTCTTCTTCTCGCTCGCAACCTTCCTGGGATACTTCGGGCCGCTGGTGGGCATCACCCTCGGGTTCGACAGCATCAGCGGCGAGTACGGACGGGGGACGTTGAGCCGCGTGCTCTCGCAACCCATCTACCGGGACAGCCTCGTCAACGGCAAGTTCCTCGCGGGCCTGACCACCCTGGCGATACTGTGGGTGTCGATCCTGCTGGTGGTCATCGGCCTCGGGATCAACCTCGTCGGCTTCCTGCCCAACGCCCAGGAGCTCTGGCGGATGCTCTTCTTCGCGGTGGTGGGGATCGCCTACACGGGCTTCTGGCTGGCCCTTGCCATGCTGTTGTCGATGCTCCTCCGGCGGACCGTCACCGCGGCGCTGGCTTCCATCGCCGTCTGGCTCTTCCTCGGGATCTTCGTCGGCGTCCTCGCCAACGTCATCGCCGGACTCATCATCCCGAACCCCGGGACCACGGAGGAAGCGGCTCGGCTCGCCACCATCGAGACCGTGCTGGGACGCATGTCGCCGAGCGTGCTCTACAGCGAGTCGGTGCGCCTGCTGCTGAACCCGGTGGCGCGGACCCTGGTGCCGCTCCTGCCGGAACAGCTCGCCCAACTCCAGGGGTTGCTCATCAGCCCGCTCAGCCTGGGCCAGAGCCTCAGGCTGGTCCTGCCCATGTTCTTCACGCTGGTGGCGCTGGTGGCCGCGTGCTTCGGCATCGCCTACATCAAGTTCATGCGAACCGAGATCCGCGCCTGAGAGCGGCGCGGTGAGGTCAGGGTTTCCCCGGGACCCCCGGGTTCCGGGAAACCCTCGCTGCCGTGCGGGAGGGGGATCAGGAGGATTCGGCGCTGCGGCCCACCCCCATGATGGACTCGACGATCTTCTTGTAGCCGGTGCAGCGGCAGAGGTTGCCGTTCATGTACTCGATGACCTCTTCTTCCGACGGGTTGGGGTTTTCGTCCAGGAGGGTCTTGGCGGTGAGGATCATTCCGGGAGTGCAGAACCCGCACTGGAAACCGCCGTACTCGATGAAGGCTTCCTGGATCGGGTGCAACTTGCCGTCCTGGGCCATTCCCTCGATGGTGAGCACCTCCTTGTCCCTGGCCTCGAAGGCCGGCAAGGTGCACGAACTCACCGGGCGCCCGTCCAACAGGACCGTGCAGGCGCCGCAGACCTGCACGTCGCACGACCGCTTGGCGCCGGTGAGGCCCAGCCGTTTGCGAACCACGTCGAGCAGGAGCTCGTGCGGCTCCACCTCGATGTCGTGGCGGCTTCCGTTCACGTGGAAGGATAGCGGAAGGGTCTGCCGTCCTCTCTCCGTCATAGCTGATGCCTCCGCTCCGTTCGGTCTGACCGCGCGGTTCACCCGGCCAACTCGGCGCGAATGTCGTTGAAGGCCCGGGTCAACAACACCTTGACGATGTGTTCCTTGTACTCGGCCGATCCGTGGAGGTCGCTGATGGCGTCCGCGGCCCTGCCGGCGATGTCGCCGGAGTCGGCGATCAGGCGCGCGGCCTCGTCGAAGCCCTTTTGCCGCAGAACGGCCTCCGCCTCTTCCACCCGCATGGACTTGGGGCCGACGCAGCCCACCGCGATCCGAACGTCGCGCACCGACTCCCGCGCCTCGTCCGCCACCACATGGAGGGCCACCCCGACGCTGGGACGCTCCAGGTACCCGAACTTGCGGTAGCGTACGGCCGCGTTCCCGTCGGGCGCCGGGACCACGACCTCGGTGAGGATCTCGTCCTCTTCGAGCGCCGATTCATAGGCGTCCACGAAGAACTCGGTCATGGGGATTTCCCGCTCCCCGCCCGCCTTCTGCGCCACCACCGCGGCGTCCAGCGCCAGCAGCAGCGTCCCGGGGTCCGCGTGAGGCTCGGCAAACGTCAGGTTGCCGCCGATGGTCCCCACCTCGCGCACCCGGAGGTTGGCCACGTTGCGCTCCATCTCCACCAGCACCGGCAGCTTGTCCCGCAACTCCTCGGAGCGTTCGAGCTGCCTGTGGGTGCTCAAGGCCCCCAGCCTGAGGCTCCCGTTGTCCTGCCGGATCCGGTCCAGGCCGGCGATCTTCTTGACGTTGACGAGACAGTCGTAGTGGACCAGTCCTTCCTTCATGGCCAGGAGGAGCTCGGTGCCCCCCGCATAGACCTTGGCCGAGTCGCCGTAGCGGGCCAGCGCTTCGGACGCCTCCCTGACGCTCTCCGGCTCTTCCAGACGGAACGGACGCAGCATGGGTCAGGCTCCTCCTTCGAGTTCCTTCTTCACCGCCTGCGCGAAGGACGCCACGTCGTTGTCGGCCTTGCGTTTGATGATGCTGTGTCCCAGGGTCGCCAACTTGCCCAGGATGTCCACGGAAGCGACGAAGGACACCACCGTCGAACTCCCCTTCTCCTCGAGGGAGACGTCGAGCTCCACCTTGAGATGGCTGCCGATCTTGTTGTCGCTGCCCGACGCCCGGGCCTTGATGCGCTGTTTGGGCTCGCTCTCCAACACCTCGATCTTGATGGGGAACGTCACCTTGAAGGGACCGACCCGGGCCACCATCCTGGCGTTGTAGAGCTTGCCGGCCTCGACGGTGGAGGCTTCCTCACAACCCGGAACGCAGGAAATCAGCCGGTCCACGTCCCACAGGAAGTCCCAGGCCGCGTCCCGGGAAACATCGATTTCAATACTGTTCTCGAAGATCATGACCGGGTTCTTAGCAGAATCCCGCCCGGAACATCAAGCACGCTCGCGGAACCCGTCGAGCTCCCGGAACTCCTCCGACAGGTACTTCTCGAGCTTCTTCTTGACCCGGTTCTCGATCTGCCTGACCCTTTCCCGGCTGATGCCGTACCGCTCGCCGATCTCCCGCAACGTCAACGGTTGCTCCGCCATCAGCCGTTCCCGGAAGACCACGAGGTCCTTGTCCCGGAGACCCTCGCCGAAGGTCTCCAGCCGCTCGCGGACCGCCCGGCGGTACTCGTCCTCGGCCAGGCTCTCCTCCGGGGTCGGGCCGTCGTCCGCCAGCGTGTGGAGCAGCGTCGGGGCCTCGCCGTGTCCCATGGGCGCGTCGGTGGAGAGGTCCCGGCCCGAGAGCCGCTGGGTCATCTCCACCACCTCGGCCTCCTTCACGTCCAGCCGCTGGGCGATGAGCTTGGCCGCGGGCACGAAGCCCTCGGCCTCGAGCTTCTCCTTCTCCTTCTGCAGGTTGAAGAACAGCCTCCGCTGGGCCTGGGTGGTGCCCAGCTTCACCATGCGCCAGTTGTTCATGAGGTAGCGGATGATGTAGGCGCGGATCCACCAGACCGCATAGGACGGGAACCGCACGCCGCGGTAGGGGTCGAAGTTCTTGAGGCTCTCCATGAGCCCGATGTTGCCCTCCTGCACCAGGTCCAGGAGGTTCCGAAACGCCCTCTCGTATTCCCGGGCGATCATCACCACCAGGCGGAGGTTCGACTTCACCAGCTTGTAGGCGGCCTCGATGTCGCCGAACTGCTTGTACTGGACCGCCAGCTCGTGCTCCTCCTCGCGCGTGAGCAGGGGGTAGCGGCGGATCTCCGACAGGTAGCTTTGCAGCGCGTCGAAGGGAACCAGTGCGCCGGACGCCCCTTCCGCGGGGTCGGGTTCGTCCGCCTCGTCCAGCAACACCGCCTCCTCGGACGCCTCCGCGGCGGGAGCATCCATATCTTCAACCGTTTCGATGAGCGGGTCCACGATCATGTGGCGTTGTGGGTTTCCAACTCCAGGGCGCGCCAGAATGCACGTATCCGTTCATCGGCGACCACGCTACCGTTCAAGCCGGACATGAGCCGTTCCGGCAGGAACTTCCGTCTCAGGAAATGGGTGGTCTGCCCTTTCGTGGAACGAGTCTCCTTGCTCACGAGATTGTGACGGATCAATAACCGCTCCAGGGTTTCCCACCCGTGGTCGTCGAAGATCCCTTTCAAATTCTGATCGCCGATACACACCGGGTTGGCGCGGTGGTACGCGCGCATCAGGCGTCTCAGTAATTCCCTGTATTCCGATGGTA
Source organism: uncultured Binatia bacterium (SeqCode) (assembly GCA_965204235.1). GTDB lineage: Bacteria > Desulfobacterota > Binatia > UBA9968 > JAJDTQ01 > JAJDTQ01. The sequence continues at coordinate 3,997,914 of OZ241979.1, read as the reverse complement.
CTTTCGGACCCGAACGGCCCTGGGGATCGGATGGAATCGGAGCGCCGCATTCCTTCAATACCTTCGCGACGTCCGATGGGTCGTAGTTGGCTCCGGAAGAACCATCATCCTGACGGTGGATCCCGGTTACTTGCGCCACCGTAAGCCCCCGCAATTCCAGGCGAGTGGAGCCCAATCGTACACGAGGCTCGATGAACAGGGTGTGCTCGTCAGCCTTGCAATCCTCGAACCGTGTGGCGCCCAGATCCGTGCGTCGAACGGTTACGCCGGTCAACGAGCACCGTGTCAACGCAACGTCCCTCAAGTGGCTTCCGGGGAAAACCACCGAGCGAATCGAACGGCCATCGACCTTGCCCTGATGATGACGGGCGTATACCCGACATAGGGCCATGACGATGAGTCCCGCATTCTCCCGAACCTGTGTCGTCCGGCGCCACTCGGCGGTCCCCGCGGCGGCGAGACGATCCAGCAGTTCCTGCAAACCCTCCTTCGAGTCGATCCCTTGCGCGCTCAACTCCATCGCTACCCGGTCGGCAACGTCTTCAGGCAACGCGGATCGACTCAAGATAACCTCCATGTCCCTCCCGGACGCAAGCTGTGACGCGATGCGTCCAGCAAGAAAATAGAAAAAAAACGTCTCGTGCTCGAAGACCCCTGTGTGCGACCCGGTCCCATCACTCTGTGCGAGGAACGCAAGCGTCGGGATCCTCTCGACAATGATCTGCTTCGTGGTCTCCGGCAGCGCCTCGGTTTCCATCACATACCCGGCGACCTCCCGGACGGAACGATAGTCGAGTTCGCGAGTCTCCTGGTTCCACATCTCCTCCGCCAACTCACGCATCAGGCGCTCGAACTGCTCCTCCGTCAGCAACGGTTCGGCCTGCCTGTCGAGGAGCTTTTCCTTTCGTTCCCGGTTCAGATAATCCTCCACCAGCTCTCGAAGCAAATCCTCACCTCCCGAGAACCCGGGATTGCGTTGCAACAGGGCCACCATTCGAGTGAAGAACAGGGGCTTCGATGCCAACGGTTGGTTGCCTCGTCCAATAACCACATGGACTCGACTGCGGAGGTTCATCGAATCCGACTCGGAAATGCCTTCCCGCCTTGTCCACTCGTCGAGATACCGTTGTCGGTCCCCTTCTTCCCAGTCGAGCACACGCACCGGCCAGTGCTTCCAAGCCTGCTCTTCAGTGCCGGAAACCCTGTCGGCCCTGGCGAGAAACTCCTCTTCGTAGTAAACGGAACGCGCCGACGTTAGCAACTGGCCCTCACCCTTGAGTTCTTCGAGGAAGCTGGCCAGCGAGCTGAATGCATCGTCATAACCACTGACGCCAAGAAGCTCGTCGAAACCGTCGATGACCGGCACGAGGATGCCGAGTCGAGTCAGGACCGCCACTGAGTGGTAGGTAAGGCCAACCTTGAGATCCTGAAGCTCCGTGGCCAAGGCTTCGTGCAGGCGTGCGAGCGCGCGCCCTTGGGCGTTGACGTAGAGCAACAACTTCGTGGTCTGTCCGCGAACGTACTTGTCAGCTTGAAGTCGAACGAGCTCCCGCAGCACGCTGGTTTTTCCTGCACCCGCGCCTCCGGTAACCATCACGACACGCGTGGCGTCGTCGCTTTCGTCTTCGAGCAAGTCCGTCAGCACTTCTACGGCCGGACCCGATTGTGACCTTATGTTCCCGCTGTCATCGACCTCCGCCCTCGTCGGCACGAACAATCCCGGCCTTGACGCCTGCAAAATCATTCGAGCAACAGTCTTGAGGTCCGCCATGTTCGGTCCCGCGAGAAACGAGCGGTACGCCAAGCTGTTTCCGTTGACCTTGACCGAAACACCCCGGTCCGGAGACGTGGAAAACAGTGCCTCCTGGTCAGCACCGTGCATGGTCCACTGCACGCGAAGATTCCGTCCCGCCGAGTCCACGCTGACGGTGGTGCCAGGATCGATGAAAGAACCGAGATCGTACTCGATCCGATCCTTCCAGTACTCCGAGAACGCTTTCGCGTCACGCATGACCGGTTTCCTCGAAAGAGTGGATTCGCAGCCCCCGTTCCGACAAGCCCCAGTCGTTCAACCCGCTGCCCATGGACCGCGGACGCATCCACACCATCGGTTTCGTACCGGCAGCATGTGCGGACAGAGCTGCGGGAAGGAGATCCTCATCGTCCGTCACGAGTCCCACCGGGCCAGGGTCCGCAGCGGCAATGAACATGGCGTCGCACCCAAGCATGCCGTCCACCATCTTCTGTCGTCTTGGGCTGGAGAGAAGCCTTACCGTGCCCCGAAGAATCAAGTCCGGGAACTGGACCAGAGTGGTCGCAAGAGACGGACGCACGATCAGTCCATGCCGCCTGCCCCGCAATAACGGAAGAACCTTCATCAGGCCAAGCGCCAAGGGACTGGGAAATCCACGCTCGTCGATCCATCCCCCGTACAAGCGAATGTCCAACTCCTTCAGATCAGGAAACACCCTGCGGAACGCACGCACAAGTCTATCGACGAGGCCTGCTGTGTGAAACGCGACATCGGCGTCAGAATGGCCCTTGTATGGGCAGACGTTGTCGTAGTCAACGAGGGCCAAACCCTGCCCGAAGCGTTCCGGGAAGGAATCGGCATTGGACGGAGGTGTCGTCATGATCCGGAACGCCCCCTGAAGCTGCCAACATGCATACCACGCTAACAGTCGTTGGCGACCTCGTCAAGACAAGGGTGGAAAGGCCCTTTTTCCTTGCATTCCCGCGCAGGATGACCTATCAACTCGGGAGAAGCAGGCTTCGGTTATCCGGGGGTTCCGCGGGGCGGTCGAGCCGGCGGAGACGCCCCGAACGAGGACACGGAGATGAAAGAACCCTTCAAGACGGACCTTCAGGCGATCCAGCGGCGGGCGCGGGCGAAGATGGAGGAAGGCGCCATCACCGGGGCCTACCTCGCCGACCGGGGGCAGGTGCTCGACGTGCTGAACGAGGTGCTGGCCACCGAGATCGTCTGCATCCTGCGGTACAAGAACCACTACTTCATGGCCAGCGGCATCAACGCCGGGCCGGTGGCCAACGAGTTTCTGCAGCACGCCAACGAGGAGCAGATGCACGCGGACTGGGTGGCGCAGCGCATCACGCAACTCGGGGGCACTCCCAACTTCAATCCGGAAGGTCTCGCCACACGGTCCCATGCGGAGTACCACGAAGGCGGCTCGCTGGACGAGATGATCCGGGAGGACCTGGTGGCCGAGCGGGTGGCCATCGAGACCTACTCCGAGATCATCCGCTGGCTCGGGAACGACGACCCCACCACCCGCCGGATCATCGAAGACATACTCAAGATGGAAGAGGAGCACGCCGACGACCTCGCGAGCCTGCTCGTAACCCTCGGAAAGTCCCCTTGAGTCCGCTTCCGGGAGGGAGAAACAGGCGTCTCTCCCCGGATTGAACCTCGAGGATCGAAAGTCCGCGTCATAGGCAGCCAGACATCCTGAAGGACCTGCAATCCAAGGCTGCAAGAGGGGCCGGCGCTATCTTGCCAGCGACTTGCTCGAAGGTCACAGGATCAGCTTCACCAGCGCGACGGTGAGGCTGGCGGTGAAGCCGACGATGCCGATGGCCATGATCCAGAGGTGGCGATAGAGGACCGAAAACTGATCCGCCATTTCGGCGCGAAGGTCGCTTATGTCAGCCTTGGTAGCGACGTTCCCGGTCATGGCGCCCCCACCGTCATGACCACGGCTTCGGCCTGGGCTTCTTCGAAGCCTGCGTCCCTGAGCGCCTTGACCGCGGCATGGGTGTCGAACGTGGGCGTCGCCATATGGTCCATAGTGCGCCACACCTACCGGGACTTGTCAAGAAGCGCGTCCTTCGACTTCGCTTCGCTACGCTCAGGACGAACGGGGCAATCGTTCAGGGTTTCCGTGATTGACAGGCCCACCCGACTGGGATAAACACCACCCGTACCTGGGCGGTCCTCGCGGCCGCCCGGTCCCCGGGTCCCTCACGGGATAACAGGGAAACCGGTGAGAATCCGGTGCGGTCCCGCCACTGTAAATGGGAACCCTTGCCCTGACGCCACTGTCCCCCGCACGGGATGGGAAGGCGGCAAGGTCGTCACAGCGACGAGCCCATGAGCCAGGAGACCTACCTGGGGACGGAACACAGCCGTGCTCTCCGAGGAGAGAGGAGGTCTCGCCATTCCGCACTTCCCCATACACGCATCCCCGTCCCGCGGCGCTTCCCTGAGCGGTCGCCGGGAGTGAGATGCGCTTCTTCTGCTTCCTGCTGGGCTCCGCACTGCTCCATGCGGCGTTCCTGACCCTGCCCTTGTCCACGAGCACGGGGGACGCCGGGAGGAACGCCTTGCAACCCCTGCGGGTCCGCCTGCTGGACCACGGGAGCCCGATGCGTGCAGCCGCGAACGCGGAGAGGCCGCGTCAGCCTGCGCTCGAGGCGCGCGGACCTGCCGGTGCAACCGCGAACGTGGAGATGCCGCAACGCGGATCCACGACCGACGAAGCCGCGCGAGGGCAGGTTGCCCGGGAGCGGCCCCTGCCCCGGTACCGGGCAAGGCCTGGAGTTGGAGGTCCCGCGGCGTCGGAGGCGCTCGGCGAATCCAGGGCGAGCGGGAAGGCGGCGCGGACGACGCGGAAGCAGGCCGGAGTCGCGCCGAAGCCGCGGACGCGCAGGGCGCCGAAGACCGAGGCCGTACGCGCACGGTCCGGCGCGCCCCCGGCGGCCCTTGCCATTTTCCCCGCGCCCGTGCGGGCGGCGCGGGGGAGGAGCATCGCGCCTGCGCCGGCGCGGAAGACGCCGGAGGAACCCGGTCAGGACCGCGGGCTCACCGGAAAGATCGAAGGACCTCCGGGCGAAGCTCCGGGCCGCGGACGGGAGCCATCGGCGCGTCCGGGCGGCGAAACGGCGCTCGCCAGCCTTGCCCCGGATCGGGAACGTGGCCAGGGACCGCGGGCAAGCACGGACCGCGGTGCCGCAGCGGCCCGTACCCCGGTGCGCTACGCGCGCGTGGTCAAGCCGGAATATCCCCGGAAGGCGCGGACCGCGGGATGGGAAGGGACGACGGTCCTGAAGGTGCGGGTGGACCGCGGAGGAAGGCCCGGCCTCGTCACGGTGGACCGCACCTCGGGGTTCGAGACCCTCGACCGCGCGGCCGTGAGGGCCATGAGGCGATGGGAGTTCCATCCGGCGCGCAACGGCGACAGGACCGTAACGAGCTGGGTGAAGGTCCCCGTGTCGTTCCAGCTCGAGGAGGACCAGCCATGAAGGAGACGTAGCCGCCAAGTCTTCGGAGTCAACCACACAGACGCCCGGAGACGGACCCAGGGAAAGGGGTGAAACGCCCCTGCTGCCCCGCAACTGTAACGGCCACGAAAGCTGCAACCGCAAGCCACTGCCCCTGCGCGGGTGGGAAGGCGCAGCGATTAGGACGAAGCCGGAGCCAGGAGACCTGTCCGTCTGCCGCCAACGATCCGCCTTCGCGGGAAAGGAAGATTGCCATGAAGTTCTCGATTCCCGGTTTCGTCGCCCCCCTCGGTTTCATCGCCCTGTTCGTCCTGTGGACCCTTCCACCCGGCGCCGCGGCGGAAGCGCCGCGGGAGGCCGCTTCCCCGCCGGCCGCGGCCGAGTCGGTGGAACGGCTTCCGGAGATCGTGGTCTCGGCGAGCCGGACGCCCCTGGAAGCCCGGGCCGCGGGCAGCGCCGTCACCGTCATCACCGCGGAAGAGATGGAGCGCAAGCAGGTCCGCGTGGTCTCCGACGTGCTGCGGGAGGTCCCCGGACTGGCCGTGAACCGATCGGGCGCGGTGGGCGCCATTACCCAGGTGCGGATCCGCGGCGCCGAGGCCAACCATACCCTCGTCCTCATCGACGGGGTGGAGGTCAACGACCCCAGCGGCGTCGGCTCGGATTTCGACTTCGCCGACCTGCTCGCCGCGGGCGTGGAGCGGATCGAGGTCCTGCGCGGGCCGCAGAGCGCGCTGTACGGCAGCGACGCCATCGGCGGCGTCATCAACGTCATCACCCGGAAGGGGCGCGGCCCCGGGGCCGCAAGCCTTCGACTGGAGGGAGGCTCGTTCGGCTCCGGCGAGGTCTCCGCGGGCATCCGCGGCGCGGGCGACCGCTACCACCTCTCGTTGGGGGGCACGGGCTTCCGGACGTCCGGCGTGTCCATTGCGCCCGGAGCCGGGGGAAAAGCGGAGAAGGACGGCTACCGCAACCACGGTTGGCGCGCCAGAATCGGCGTGGATCTGCTCGAAGACCTCGAGGTCGAGTTGCTGGGGCGTTACGTCCGGTCGAAGGTGGAAACGGACCCGACGGGAGACGTCGGCGGCTTCCAGAGGCCGGTGGACGGGGACGACGAGACCCGGGCGACCCAGTGGAGCGGACGCGCCCGGATCACCTACGGCCTGTTGGACGGAGCGTGGGAGCACACCCTCGGAGCCGGAACCAGCCGGAAGAAATGGAGCCTATTCGCCGCGGGAAGCCGTACCTACGGAGCCGAAGGCAGAAGGTCGCGCCTGGACTACCAGACCAGCGTCTTCTTCGACACCGCGGCCCTCGCGGACGCGGCGCATTCGTTCACATTCCTGGCCGAGCGCGAGAAGGATTCCCAGACCTCCGGCGGTTCCTTCGGCGGTTCGCAATCCGACGTGACCAACTACGGCTACACCGGAGAGTACCGGGTCGGCATGTGGGAGCGGCTGTTCCTGTCGGGCGGCGTGCGCTACGACGACAACGACCTGTTCGAGGACGCGGCCACCTTCCGGGTGACCGGGGCCTACCTGCATGACGAAACCGGAACCCGCCTGCACGGAAGCTACGGGACCGGGGTCAAGAACCCCACCCTGTTCGAGTTGTTCGGCTACGCCGACGGGTTCGTCCCGAACTCCAGGCTGAAGCCGGAGAGCAGCAAGGGCTGGGATGCAGGGGTCGAGCAGGGCGTCCTCGACGACCGCCTGTCCGTGGACGTCACCTACTTCGACAACCGCATCGAGGACATGATCGTGGGGGCCGGCAACAGCGCGGACAACCTCGACGGCGCGTCCAGGAGCAACGGCGTGGAGGTCACGGTGGAGGCCGCGGTCACCGAAACCCTCGCCTTCACCGGGAGCTACACCTATACCCATGCCCGGGGCGCGGACGGCAGGGCGTTGACCCGGAGGGCCAGGCACCTGGCCAGCGCCCATCTCGCCTGGGACGTCCTCGACGGCCGGGCCATCCTGGGCCTCGGCGTCCGCTACAACGGCGAACAGCAGGACGACCGCTTCCACGGCGACTACAGCAGGAGCCGCGTGACCCTGGACGACTTCGCACTGGTCAACGTCACGGCTTCCTGGGAAGCGGCCCCGGGTCTCGAACTCTTCGGCCGCGTCGAGAACCTGCTGGACCAGGACTACCAGGAGGTCTTCGGCTACCGCAACACCGGCATCGGCGGGTTCCTGGGCATCCGATGGACCATGGATCCGCTCACGGTCCCGTCCGGGTAGGCGAAGCGCGGCGGACGCCCGCGCGGCTCACTCGGCCAGCAGCGGCACCACACGGCGCTCCTTGGCGCGCACGAGGCCGCGGCCGGTGATGCGGAGCTCCGGGAGCGTGACGAAGGTGAGGAAGCACAGGGCGTAGAGGGGCTTGGGGAAGGCGGAGCCGCGTTCCTTCAGGGTCCGCTGGACCGCGGCGAGCGCCTCGCCCACGCGGCGCCAGGGATCCGGCGAGAAGAGGCCCCCGATGGGGAAAGGGAGGTGTTCGAGGACCCGGCCCCGGTCCACCACCGCGACGCCGCCGCCGGACTCCAGCAGGAGGTTGGCGCAGCGGGCCATGTCGTAGTCGCTGGATCCCGCCACCAGCAGGGCGTACTCGTCCAGGTTGACGGTGGTCCCCACCGCGCCCACGTCGGCCCCGAGGCCCCGGACGAAGCCGAAGGCGGGAAGGAAGCCCTCCCCGCGGTCGAACACCGCGACCTTGAGGAGGTCCCGGTCCAGGTCCGCGGGGATGACGCCGCCGGCGCAGGCCACGTCCACCACCCGCTCCCGGGTGATGGTCTGGTTGGCGAGTTCCATCACCCGCACCCGCGCACGCGGGCTCTCGCAGCGGACCCGCATGTCGTCCGCGGTGACCGGCCCGCGGAACGCGGTCCGGATCCCCATGTCCGCGGAAAAGGGGGGCGGCGCGGCATCCACCTTCGACTCGCCGTCCTCGGCCACCAGCTCGCCGCCGATGAACACCGCGCCCACCCGTACGGTCTCCAGGTCTTCGAGCAGCGCGAAGTCGGCGAACCGCCCGGGCGCCACCCCGCCCATGTCCTGCTCCAGGCCGGAGTACATGGCCGGGTGGAGCGTGGCCGCCCGGACGGCGCGCACCGGGCTCAGGCCGCACTCCACCGCGCGGCGGACCACGAAGTCCATGTGGCCGGCCGCGGCCACGTCGTCGGGGGCCATGCCGTCGCTGACGAGTATCAGCCTGCCGGTGTCCACGCCGCTCGCCAACAGCGGCTTGAGCGTGGCTTCGAGGTCCTGCCGGAAGGAGCCCTCCCGCAGCATGGTCCAGTAGCCGAGCCGCAGGCGCGCCAACGCCTCTTCGCCGCTGACGGGCTCGTGGCACGACGACACGGAAGCCGCGGCAATGGCGTTCAGTCGGCGGTCCCGGGCGCCCGCGGTGTGTCCGTGCACGATCTTGCCCCGGTCCAGGGCCATGTGGATGCGCGCCAGCAGGTCCGGGTCCCCCTGCACCAGCCGGAGCCACGAGACCACCTCGCCCAGGCCCAGGACCCGGGGGTCCCGCAGGGCGTCCGCCACCTCCCGGTCCGACAGGGTCTCGGTCCGGCACAGCAGCGGGTCCTGGGGCGCGGCCATGGACACCAGGGTATGGACCCGGATCGGGTGGCGCGCCACCTCATCCAGGAAGAGCTTCATGCCGGCGAAACCGAAGGCCACGGTGTGCTCGTCGCACGAAGCCATGAGCCCGGTGGTCCCGTGGGGCAGGTACGCCTGCAACAGCTCGAAGGGGCGGCAGAAGTGGCCGATGTGGGTATGGGCGTCGATGAACCCGGGGACGACCCATCGGTCCCGGGCGTCGATGACCCGGGTCTCGTCCCCGCGGGTGTGGGCCGCGCTGGGACCCACGTAGCAGGTCCGCCCCCGGCTGACGGCCACTTCCATGCCGTCCAGCACCTCGCCCGTATAGACGTTGACCAGGCGTCCGCCGGCAACGATCAGGTCGGCCTTGACCTCCCCCAGGCTGGCGCGCATCAGGCGCCGGATGGTCTCCCCGGTCTTCCGCATGGGTCCGGCCTCGTGCGCCGCGCTGCCGGCGGCGGCCTCCCGCGGCGTCAGATCTTGAACCCCTCGCGGGTGTTGGGGGCGTACAGGCCCGCCACGTCCACCGGGTCCCGGATCACCCCCTGCTCCAGCAGGTAGGAGTGGAAGGTCTCCAGCGTCTTGCGGTTGCTCTCGAAGCCGTAGGGCCAGAAGTCCTCGCCCATGAGGTCCACGGTCTCCTCGTACTCGAACAACTGCCAGAGCTGGCTCGTGCGCAGCACGTTGGTGTCGTAGAGCTGCGCCAGGCACAGGTCCTTGGCCTGGCAGAACGCCTTGTAGAGGTTCTGGGTCACCCACGGGTGGGCCTCGTGGATCTCCCGGCGCACCACCACGCAGTGCATGATGGGGAACAGCCCGGTGCGGCGGAAATAGTCCATCTCCGCGGCCCGGCAGTCCTCGAACAGGCGGGTGACGCCGGGGGCGCGCCGGACGAAACAGGATGGCATCCGGGCCGACACCAGGGCGTCGATGTCGCCGGACTCGAGCATCCGGTCGAGGGTCCGGCGCTCCTCGGTCTCGATGGCCACCCCGTCCGGAGGATCGAAAGGCACCCGGTCCTTGCGTCCCGGCTGCTCCACGCCGCCCTGGACCCACCGGACGTCCCCGGCCTCCACCCCGAAGTCGTGCTGGAGCATGCCGCGCACCCACACGGACGCGGTCATGGTGTACTCGGGCACCCCCACCCGCCGGCCCTTCAGGTCCTCGGGCTTGCGCACTCCCGAAGCGGCGTTGACGAATATGCAGCGGTGGCGGAACATGCGGGAGGGAAAGACCGGTATGGCGATGAAGGGCCGGTGGCCCCGGGACGCGTCCACGTGGTAAGCGCCCATGGACATCTCCGCGGCGTCGAACTCCCGGAAGTGGAGCATGCGCCAGAAGATCTCCTCCACGGGCAGGGCCACGTAATGGAGGTCGATGCCTTCGGGCTTCACCAGCCCGTCCTTCAGGGCCCGGGTGCGGTCGTAGTCCTCGCACGCCAGCGTCAGTTCGATGTCACCCATGACTTCCTCCGGCCCCCTGCCCTGCCTCTCCGCTCCACGGCCTTCCGGCCAACGCCTCGTCCACCAGCCCCACGAACTCCCTTGCCGCGGCCACGAGGCCGTCACGACCTCCACGGGCCAGGGCGTCCGCCAGAAAGGCGCTGCCCAGCACGATGCCCCGGACCCCCAAGGCCGCGTACTCCGTCACGTTCGTCCGATCGACGCCGCCCGAGACCATGAAGCGCGCGTCGGGGAAGGGACCCAGCATCTGGCGGACGAAGTGCGGTCCGCCCACGCAGTCCGCGGGGAAGACCTTCACCAGGTCGGCGCCGCTGCGCAGGGCCCGGACCACTTCGGTGGGGGTCGCCCCCGCAGGGATGGAGGCCACTCCGGCCTCGCGGCACAGGGGCACGAGGTCCAACTCCAGGCTGGGGGAGACGATGAACCGCGCTCCGGCCTCGATGCCCGCGCGCGCCTGGTCCTCGGAGAGCACGGTGCCCGCGCCCACGTACGCGTCGCCCTCTGTGGCCAGGGTGCGGATGACCTCCGCGGCCCCGGGCACGGAGAAGGTCACCTCCACGAACCGCACGCCCGCCTCGGCCACGGCCCTCGCGGTAACCAGCGCCTCTTCCGCGGTCCTCGAACGGATCACCGCCACCAGTCGATGGGCCTGCATGGCGGTCATCAGCTCCGTCTTGGTCATCCGGGACTCCTCTTCTCCGCGGGGGACCCGCCGCCCGCCCACCGCTCCTCCGACGGGGGCGGAAGCCGGAGGCCGCGGATCGGCTCTCGGCCGGGCCGCTGCGCGGCGCGTCCTCAACCGAGGCTGAGGCCGCCGTCCACCAGCAGGATCTGGCCGGTCACGAAGTCGCCGCCGGTGATGAGGCCCAGGACGGCCCCGGCCACCTCTTCCGGCTGCGCCACCCGTTTCAGCGGGTAGTTGGCGGAGGCGCGGCGGATGACGTCGTCGTAGTCCGCGCCGAAATGCTCGCGCATCCACTGGGTGTCGGTGAACGCCGGCGCCACCGCGTTGACGCGGACCTTCGGTCCCAGGGCCACGGCAAGGCCCCGGGTCAGGTAGATGAGCCCGGCCTTGGCGGTGCCGTAGGCGAGGGACGACAGGGTGGAGGGCGCGATGACGCCGGAGATGGACGACACGTTGACGATCATGCCCCCGGCCGCGGCAAGGTGGGGGGCCGCGGCCCGGGCGCACCGGAACGCGCCCTTGACGTTCACGTCGAGGGTCGCGTCCCAGACCTCGTCGGTCAACGCCTCCAGGTCCGACAGGGGGACCCAGCGGGTCACGCCGGCGTTGTTCACCAAGACATCCAGGCGTCCGAACCGCTCCACGGTCCGGTCCACCATCTCCCTTACGTCGGCGTCACGGCGCACGTCGCCGTGCACGCACAGGGCCTCCGCCCCCAACTCCTGCACCTCGGCCGCCAGACCCTCGGCCCGGCCACGGGCCGAGCGGTAGTTGATGGCCACGCCCGCGGCCCCGGCCCGGGCGAGCTCCAGCACCGTGGCCCGGCCGATCCCGGTGGCCGCGCCGGTCACCAGCGAGACCCGCTCCCGCAGTTTCATGCCCCTCGGAGCTCCCGGGTGGCGGCTTCGTCCACCACCCACTGCTCGGGCATGCGCACCTTTTCGTCCTCGCCCCCGGTGAACCGCACCACCACGCCGTAGTCCCTGGCCGCGGCCTCGGGGGTAACGTAGCCGAGGACCACGTCCATGCGGACGCGGTCGGGGTCGCGCCGGAAGGGCTCGCCGTAGCCGCCGCCGCCGGGATGGTTGAGCTGCACGCTGCGGGGGCCCTCCAACTGGGTCTGGGCCTTGGGGTTGGGACGCTCGCCGCCGTCGAGGATGAACTCCCCGGGCAGGCCCGGACGGCCTCCCAGGATCCCCGGGGCCGGGTAGCGCGTGCGGTCGAGTATGCCGTTGACGCTCCAGCCGCTCCGGGTGCGGTTGGTGAACTCGGTGAACTGGCCCAGGCCGCCGCGCCAGGCGCCCGCGCCGCCGGAGTCCACCCGGAGCTCGCGCCGGCGCATGACCAGCGGGGACAGGCTCTCGATGACCTCCGCGGGCACGCCGGCCACGCCGCTCGGGAAACCCACCGCGTTGAGACCGTCCTTGGTGGGCCGGGCGCCGGTGCCGCCCACCTGGAACACCGTCAGGTTGAAGGCGGGGTCCTGCCCGCGCCACACGCTGAGCCAGATGGGGTCCGCGCCGGGGGCCATGAGCTTGCCCGGCAGCGCCTGGGCCAGCGCGGTGAAGACCGCGGTGGGCACGAAGTGGCCCACGGTCTGCCGCGCCGCCACCGGAGCGGGGTCGTCGGCGTTCAGGATGCAACCCGCGGGCGCGCTCACGTGCACCGGCCGGAAGCTCCCCTCGTTGTGGGGCACGTCGGGATAGATGGCGGCCTTGGCCGCGAAACTGGCGTAGGCGTGGGTGTAGTTCATCACCACGTTGATGCCCCGGCGGCTCTGGGGCGAGGAGCCGGCGAAGTCGATGAAGATCTCGTCCCCCCGGACTTCGAGCCGGGTCTTGATCAGGATGGGCTCCTCGAAGCCGTCGCTCCAGGTCTCGCCTTCCCAGGCGCCGTCCTCGAGCTCGGCGATGGCCGCGCGCACGGCCTTCTCGGAGCGGCGGATGATCTCCTCCGCCACCGGATCGAAGCTCTCGAGACCGAACTCGTCCATGGTCTCCACCAGGGCCCGGCCGCCGGCGTCGTTGCACGCGGCCTGGGCGTAGAAGTCGCTCACCACCTCGTGGGGCAGGCGCACGTTGGCGCGGATCATCCGCAACAGGATGGGGTCGGGCTCGCCCGCGTGGAACAGCTTCAGGATGGGGATGCGGAGACCCTCCTCGAACACTTCCCGGGCTTCGGCCGAGAGGATGCGGCCGCCGATGTCCGCGGCGTGGCAGGTGTTGGCGAAGAACGCCGCCAGCCGGCCGGCCCGGAAGACGGGCGTGGTGATGGTGATGTCGTTCACGTGCCCCGCGGTCTGCCAGGGGTCGTTGGTGATGAGCACGTCCCCGGGGGCCAGGGTTTCCGCGGGGAACTCCCGCAGGAAATGCCCCATGGACGTGGCCATGGCGTTGATGTGGCCCGGCGTGCCGCTGACCGACTGGGCCACCATGCGGCCCCGGGTGTCGAACAGCCCGCAGGCCAGGTCCTGGCTCTCGCGCACGATGGTGCTGAAGGCCGTGCGCATGAGCGCGTCCTGCTGCTCGTTGGCCACCGACAGGAGCCGGTTCCAGATGACCTCCAGGGTCACGGGGTCGATTTCAGGGTTTCCCATAATCGAACTCTACGACCACGTTCCGATGGTCGTCAACCCGGGCGCGTCCGCGGGAGCTCACCACCAGGGTGGACTCCCGCTCCTCCACCACCGCGGGCCCCGGGAAGGTCATGCCCGGGGTCAGCGCGTAGCGGTCCAGCACCGGGGTCTCGACGAACTCCCCCCGGGCCGGCGAGAACACCGGGCGCGCGCCCTTCTCCACCGCGGCCCCGGTTTCCTTCCTGCTCCGGGTGGAGAAGTCCAGCCGCGGTTCCGGTCCCCGGGCCACCACGCGCCAGTTGATCACCTCCACCACCACGTCCGGGACCGTGCGCCCGTACATGTGCTCGTAGGTGCGCTCGAAGGCTTGGGCGATGGCGCCGCGGTGACCGACGTCGAGCACGCCGTCGGGTATGGGTACCGACACTTCGTGCCCCTGCCCGGTGTAACGCATGTCCGCGGTGCGCTCGTAGGCGATGTCGTCCGGAGCGAGTCCCGACCGCTCCAGGATGGCGCGGCCCTCGCCGCACATATCGTCGAAGAGGCCGTTGACGAAGCCCCAGTCCAGTTCGTCCAGGCGGCTGTAGGCGCTGCGCACGAAGTCGAAGGCCAGGGGCGCGGCCAACAGCCCGAAGGTGGATCCCACGCCCGCGCCCAGGGGCGAGACCAGCGTCGGCAGGCGCAGCAACTCCGCCACGTGGCACCCGTGCACCGGACCCGCCCCGCCGAAGGCGTACAGGGGCAGCTCCCGGGGGTCCTTGCCGCGCTCCCCCAGGTGCGCCCGGGCGGCGTTGGCCATGTTCTCGTTGACGATCTGGTGCATGCCCCAGGCCACCTCCTCCACGCGCATGCGGAGCTGCGCGGCCACGCCGGCAAGGGCCTGCCTGGCCGCGTCCACGTCGAGCTTCATCTCGCCGCCGAGGAAGTAGTCGGGATCGAAGTAGCCGAGGACCAGGTTGGCGTCGGTGACCGTGGGGCGGGCGCCGCCGCGGCCGTAGCAGGCCGGACCCGGCTCGGCCCCGGCGCTCTCGGGTCCCACCTTGAGCAGGCCCAGGGCGTCCACCCGGGCGATGCTGCCGCCGCCGGCGCCGATCTCGATCATGTCGATGACCGGTATCTTGATGGGCAGGCCGCTGCCCTTGCGGAAGCGGTACACCCGGTCCACCTCGAACTCCCGGGCCTTGAGCGGAGAGCCGTCCTCCACCGCGCACAGCTTGGCGGTGGTGCCGCCCATGTCGAAGGAGAGGAGGTCCGGGTAGCCCGCGCGCCGTCCCAGCGCGGCCGCGGCCAGGGCCCCCGCGGCGGGTCCCGATTCGAGCATGCGCACGGGGAAGCGGGCCGCGGTCTCGGGAGTGCCGATGCCGCCGCTGGAGAGCATCACGAAGAAGCTGCCGTTGAACCGCAAGCCGTCCAGCCGCTGCCGCAGCTCGTGGAGGTAGGCGGCCACGCGCTCCTGCACATAGACGTTGGCCGCGGTGGTGCTGGCGCGCTGGAACTCCCGGATCTCGGGCACCACGTCGGCGCTCACCGACACGCGGACCTCCGGGGCCGCCTGGGCGATGACCTCCCGGGTCCGGCGTTCGTGGGCCGGGTTGCGGAAGCTGTTGAGGTAGCACACGGCCACCGCCCGCACCCCCTTGTCCCGGAGCTCGGCCGCCAAGCTTCGCACGAAGCCTTCGTCCAGGGGCTCGAGCACCGCGCCGTCCGCGGCCACCCGCTCGGGCACGTCGAAGCGGAGGTAGCGCGGCACCAGCGGCCTGGGGAACTCCAGGTCGAGGTCGTAGAGCTCGTAGCGGTGCTCGCGGCCGATCTCCAGGGCGTCGCGGAACCCCTCGGTGGTGAGCAGCGCGGTGAGCGCCCCCTTGCGCTCGATCAGGGCGTTGGTGACCAGCGTGGTGCCGTGCACCACCGTCCCCTGCCGGGCCCGGTCCACGATGCCGGTCTCCAGGCCCTGCTTCATGGCGGTCTCCACCGCCACGCTGGGGTCCTCGTGGGTGGTCAGGGTCTTGCCGATGAACGAGGCGCCGTCCTCGGCCACCAGGAGCAGGTCGGTGAAGGTTCCGCCGATGTCAACGCCGACGCGGTACATGGGAATCCATTGGGGATTGCGAACCGGGAATCATGGGGCACGACTATGGATCACGAACCGGGAGAACGAACGTCGTCATGGGGAGCGGCCCGACCCATCGCCGGGGAACCGTCCATGACCGGTGCGGGGCGTGGGCCGGGCGCGGCCGCGGGTCCACGCCGGTCACTGGGCGAACAGGTCCATGAGGACGTCGGTCTGGTCCGCGGCGGCCGGGCGGAGCAGTGGGATCTTGACGCCGGCGTCGCGGTACTGCTGCACCCGGGCCTTGACCTCGTCCGGGGTGCCGCTGGCGGTCATGCCCTCCACGTAGGAGTCGGGGACGGCCTTTATGAGCGCCTCCATGCCGCCCCTGGCGTGGGCCTCCTCGAACCGGGGGATGTCTTCCTCGTGGATGTAGGGCTCGCCCACGCGCATCTTGGGGCGGGCGATGAACGGGAGCTGGACCGGGTCGAGCTTGGTGGCCACCTCCCAGCGGATGGCGTCCAGGGCCTTGGCGTGGTCGTCGGCGATGGAGCAGTTGATCAACTGGGCGACCTCGAACTTGGAGAAGTCGCGCCCCGCCTCCTCCGCGCCTTCCTTGATGATCTCGAGGGCGTTGGCGGTGTACTCCGGCGAGCACACCGCGTTGAGCACCACGCCGTCGCCGATCTGGCCGGCGAGCTTCAGGCCAGGCCTCGCGGTGGCCGGGAGGTAGAGCGGGATGCTGGTGCGCAGAGGCTTCCAGCCGATGCCCACGTTGTCGAACTTGACGAACTCTCCCTGGTAGCTCACCTTCTCGCCGGTGAAGAGCAGCCGCATGGACTCGATGTACTCCTTGAGCACCTGTACCGGCGGAGCCTGGTGCTCCAGGGCGTGGACCCTGGCGTGGCTGCGGGTGCAGGATCCCGGAGCGAGGGTCAGGCGTCCTCCGGTCAACTCGTCCAGGGTCATCAGCGACTGGGCCATGCAGATGGGCGTGCGCAGGCGCACGATCTGGGTGGCCCCCAGCGTGACCCTGGAAGTGGCCAGACCCATGGCCGCCAGGGCCGAGACCGAGTCGCGCATGATCTCGATGGTCTCGGAGAAGAACCCCATCTCGAAACCCCGCTCCTCCGCGCGCCGCATGAGGTCGGCGATCTCCCGGACGTTGGTGAACTTCCCGTAACCCAGTGCGAAACCGACTCTGGCCATGACCTCTCCTGACTCCGTGAGCGCATCCCCGGCCCGCATCCTTCAGGATCTCCCGGTGCGAGCCCCAACCGGAACGGGGCGGCGGTCATGTCCTTCGCGGGAGGATCCCACCCTGCGCCTTGCGGATTCGGCGCCTTTCGGAGGACGGCGGCGGGTATTGCGGTGTCCTTGAAGAAAACGCCTTTCTATACGATGCGTTGCCGCTCGTCAAGGAACCGGGGACCAAGGCCCCTTGCGACACGTCCCTCGATTGCCTAAGCTGGCGGGAAGATGCTGGGTCTCGACATCGACGGCGTGGGCGCCGACTCCCTCTCATCCTTCCTCGTCCTGCTGGAAAAGAGGACCGGCAAGGGGCCGATCCCTGCCGACTCCCTCGTCAGCGTCGATTTCACGCCCATCCCGCGTTGACCGAGGAGGCGATGGAACCCGGCGGGGGAACGTTACGATGAACATCCTCTCAAGATTTGGAGAACGACGGGAACAAAGCGAGTTGGAACATGCCCTTTCCGACTGCCGCGGCGCGGCTCTCGATGGATACCGTATCGCAAGTACGCACCTTGACGGACTCAAGGCCGACATCGATGCGGTTTCGGCTGACTTGAAACAGAACCTGTCAAGGGAGGGCAAGAGACAAGCCACGACCAGTGAGGTCAGCGTTCAACTCCGAAAACAACTCCAACAAGCGGCATCCGAGCTCGATCGGCTACCCGGGAAATCGCGTGCTGCACTGAAGGAGAAACACGCGAACCTGCGCAAGTTCTCGATCGCCCTCTTCGGTCGCACCATGGCCGGCAAGTCAACGTTGATGGAAATCCTGACCAACGGCAGCGGTTCATCCATCGGCAAGGGGGCCCAACGCACGACCCGCGACGTGCGAAGCTACGAGTGGAACGGACTTACGATTACCGACGTGCCGGGCATCGCCGCGTTCGAGGGCCGCGAGGACGAAGAACTCGCTTTCAAGGCCGCGGCGCAGGCGGACCTGGTGCTTTTCCTCATCACCGACGACGCGCCGCAAGACGAAGAAGCAAGGTGCCTCGCCCGCGTCCGGGCGCTTGGCAAGCCGATCCTGGGCGTCCTCAACGTCAAGGAAGCC
This sequence comes from uncultured Binatia bacterium (SeqCode), assembly GCA_965204235.1. Classification (GTDB taxonomy): domain Bacteria; phylum Desulfobacterota; class Binatia; order UBA9968; family JAJDTQ01; genus JAJDTQ01. Next base: position 3,979,990 of record OZ241979.1, on the reverse strand, counting down.
CTCCACAACGCTGACGATATCCTTCTCTTGAGAAGGAAGTTCGACCATAAACGTCTCGGCGAGATCGTCAACCAGTTCCAGGAGTTTGCGGACAGATACAGTCCGGGCGCCCCCGTCTGCTTCTTCTACACCCATCTGAGAGCCAAATTCCTTTCTCTACAGCCTGATTGGGAACCGCAGCAGGAAGATCTGGAATCTGCGAGCCGCTTCAGCCGCCTGGAAGAAGAGATCGCTTCCGCGGTGATCGACCGCGGCGCCTTCCTGCGACGGAAGAGCTTCATCGACGTTGCCGCAGGTCCAATGATCGCGATCAGTGACAAACTCCTGGAATTCAGCGCCCAGAACTCGTCCAGCAACCGCGTTCTCATTGACAAACGACGACAAGTCGAAACGTGGTCCGACCAGTTTCGAGAAGCCGTGGCAGAACGAATTGACATGTTCATCGCAAGGGAAATGAACGCGCTTCGCGTCGAAATTCCGCCGTTTGCGGAAGACAACCATGATAAGCCCGATGCAGGAGATCGCTGGGAACGCCTGGTCGAGGGACGGGAGTTGGACCGAAAGGCCCGGAGACTCGTCGAGCAAATCCGGGATGAATGCCGAGATGAACTTTCTGACACCTCACGCCAACTGAAAGCCGAACTGGATTTCGTCGGCAAGTTTGCAGGGGACCGCCGAATCAGCATGGATTCCATTTTCGATGCAAAACGCACCTGGAACTGGTTTATCACCGTACTTTCAGGGGGGCTGGTCATTGCTTCTCTCATCCTTGCCAGCGTTTCGCTCGGGTGGGCTGCGGCAGCCGTCGGATTGGCAGGAGGTCTCGTTTTGTGGCTCCTTCCCTTCAAGGACCGGAAGGAAAAGGCGCAAAAGCAACGCGCGGAACTCAAGGACAAACTGGAGTCCGACGTCAAAAGGATAGGGAAGAAGCTCAAGGACGAACTCGACAACTGCTTTTTCCAGGAAGTCATGGAGAAGCAGGTCCGTGTCCATCTCGACGAACTCTCGGCAATGACCTCGGACGTCTCTACGTTGGCGGATGCACAAAGAAGACTGGCGTGGACCCTCAACAAGCGGCAGAAAGAACTGAACCGCACCCTGCTTGATGAAGCACTTGGACAAGTTGGGCACGAGGACTGCGGGAACCTTGTTCTGGATGTGGCGCGAGTACCCGGACAAGCCATGTTGCTGCTGATCGAACCCGGGACGACACTACCCGAGGATGTACACAGGAATTTGGAGAAACTGCTCCAGGAAAAGATCTGTTGCACGCGCAACACTCCCGACAAAGCGGCAATCCTTGCCCAGGCCGTCGGGCATGACTGCCACTCAAGCAAAATCCGTATCGAACCGGACATTCAGACGGCCCACGTTCCGGTGGGTGATCTCGATGCGGCCGGCATTTCTCGTATCCGGCTCGCGCAGCAGTTGACCGAACTATACGTGATGAAATGAAAGGGGCTGTGGCCAATGGAGAACCTGGCGCTTGCGCAATGGACTGAAAGAGGACAGGCCCTCCTCGATAGAGCCCGGGAAATCCTCGAAGCCGCACCTTCCGACAAGGTGCAGGAGCTTGCACAGCGCATTCCGAGAGAAGCGGCACCTCCTGATGAATCGGTGCAGGTGGTCTTCGCGGGTCAATACAGCGCCGGCAAGTCTTCCATCCTCAAGGCCATGACCGGTCGGGAAGACATCGAGGTCGGGGGCGACATCACCACCCAGCAGGTGCAACAACTCGACTGGAACGGGATCAGGGTGGCCGATACGCCCGGCGTCCATACGGAGTTGCGGCCCGACCACGACGAAACAACCTACGGGGCAATCAGCAGGGCCGACCTGCTGGTCTTCGTGGTCACCAACGAACTGTTCGACTCCCACATGGCGGAGCATTTCAGGAAACTGGCCATTGAGCGGGAAAAGGCCCACGAAATGCTGCTGGTCGTGAACAAGATGCAGCGGTGCGCCGAGGGAAACACCCCGGGAGCACAGGAAGTGATCCGGCAGGACCTCCGAAGTGTCCTCGTACCCTTCACCCCGGAACAGCTTCGCCTCTCCTTCGTGGACGCCGAGGCTGCCATCGAGGCCCGTGCAGGGCAAGACGAAGAGATTTGCAGGATATACCGGCAAAGAAGCGGCTTCGACGCCTTCATCGAGAACCTCGATGCGTTCGTGCAGGAAAAGGGGTTGGCTGCGCGTTATACGACATCCCTCTACACCCTCGAACAGGCGCTCCAAGAGGCCCTCGCGGCCGAGACGAGCGATGATCCCGATGTCGATGCCCTGCAAGAGTTGCTGATCCAGCAAAGGCGCGTGTTGGTGGAGAGCAAGACGCGGCTTTCGCAATCAGTGGAAAGCAAGGTCCAGCAGACGACGTCCAGGATTCGGGAGGAAGGCCGCAACGCCGCTGAACTGATCCATCATGAAGCGGACTCCGAGACTGTCAACCGGGAATTGGCGGCCGCCCAAAAGCGCGTTCAAGAACAGGTGGACGCGCTGTCCGGCTCGGTTCGGGAAACGGTGGAAGGCCATGTCCGGGATCTTGCGGCGCGTGTCGATCGGATCGTCGAAAGCGAGTTCGTCAAGGAACTGATCCCGAGGTTGACCGAAAGGGTTCAAGCCATCGATATCGATCCGAAAACACTGTCCAAGACCAAGCAAAATGCGGATGCAACCCGTCGACTCGGGCGGTTCCTCGTCAAGCACTCGTTCAACCCCAAAGACGGAGCGAGTCTGTTCAACCTCAGCCAGTATTCGGGTACGGTGACCCACGGCGTCATCAAGGACGTAGGACATTTCTTTGGAAAGTCCTTTCAGCCATGGGAAGCCGTAAAATGGGCGCGTACCATCAGCAACGCCGGTCGGGTCCTGAGCGTAGCGGGGGTGGTTTTGACTGTTGCGCTACAGATCAAGGAAGACGCCGATGCGGCCAAGCTGGAACGGGAATTGCGCGAAAGCCGGACGGCTGTACGGGCGGGATTCGGCGAAGCCGCCCATGCCATCGAACTCCACTTCGACGAAGCGACCAACACCTACGTCGCCGAAACCATGGACCAGCGTCTTGCAGAGATGGATGAGCAACTCCGGGAGCTCAGGGACATGCGGCGTTCGCGCAGCGAGCTCTTCCGAGAACTCACGGACCTGTTGGAAGACACCCGCTCGCTTATTTCGGAAATGCATGCGTCATAAGGGAATGGGCGAAATACCCTGGCGCTCCGGAACCGGATCGGGCCATCCAGGTCTGTCCGTGTCACCGGGACCACTGGCCGAAGCTCCCCTCCCACACCATCTCGACGGCCTTCGCATAGGGGAGCACGGTGACGTCGCCCGCCTTGAGGACACGACTGCCCCGATAGACTCCGTAGGCGTGCTGGATGTCGCCGGACTGCATCAGGGCGTTCAACCCCTTGTGGAAGCCCTGCTTCCAGGCAACGGACGACTTGATCTCGAAGCCCACCGCCTGCTTTCCCCTCTTCCAGATCAGGGCCACCTCGTTGCCGGACTCCGTGCGCCAGTAGAAGAACTGTCCGCCGTGGGACCGCCAGGCGTTGAGGGCGCGGAACTCGTTGAGGACGAAGGTCTCGAACAGGGCGCCGGTTTCGGCCGCGGATGGCTTGTCCCGGTGCAGATCCGACAGGGCGCGCTGTACGCCGCAGTCGAACAGGTAGAACTTGGGATGGGCGACCTCCTTGACCTTGGCCCGGTTGCGGTAGGCCGGCAGGCGCCAGCCCAGCAACGTGTCTTCCAGTATGCCGAAATACCCCTGGACCGTGGAGCGGGCGACGCCCACGTCCCGGGCGATGTCGGCGATGTTCAGTACCTGTCCGTTCATGAGGCCGGCCACGGCCAGGAAGCGATAGAAACCGTCCAGGTTCCTGACCAGGGCCTCCTGCTGGATCTCCTCCTTCAGGTAGGTCTCGACATAGGCGTCGAGGAAGTCGATCTTCTCGGCCTGGGCGGCCGACGTGACGCTCAACGGCAACTGCCCGAAACGCAGTGCATCCTGCAAGCGGAAATCCTCGCCCATCTCCAGCAGGCTCAAGGGGAACATCCTCTTCAGGATGGCGCGTCCGGCCAGCATGTTGGCCTCGGACCGCTTGAGCTTTCGGGCGCTGGAGCCCGACAGCGCAAACCGGCAGTCGTACCGGTCGTCGAACAACAGGGCCTGCACCTCGTCGATGACGACCCAGACCGGCCGGTTCCCCAACGCCGCCACTTCCTGTGCGAGAAGGGACGGGTCCCGTCTGTACCGCAGGTATTCGCCGGACTTGAGCAGGTCGATGCTCAAATCCGCGTGGCCGAGACGCTGTTTCAGCCACACGGATTTCCCCGTACCTCGCGGACCGAACAGGAAGAAACTCTTGTGGGGGAGGTCGAGCCTTCGAGGATACATGTCGGCGGTTCCGTCAAATTTACCGTAAAAATGACGGAACTATCGGCGGCTGTCAACCACCCGGACGCGTCGGCCCGGCGGCCCCGGACGCCGTGCCGTTGCCGTGCGTCCCTCGATTGCGTAAGCTGGAACCACGACAACGGGTTTTGACGTGGACGCCGCGGCGGCCGGCTTCGCTCTCGCTTCCGCCACCGGCGTCGGTCCGGCGGAGGATCACCATTCTGGCGGCGGGACTTTCCTTTCTCCTTGTCCGTCGGGGCAGGTTGGAGTATGCCTGTTTGACTGACCCCTGCATTCGTTCAAGCGGAACAGGAATCATGCGAAAGCCAAGTTTCCAGCGTGACAATCCGAAGGCGCGCAAGGTCGTCGCCCCGCCGCTCGGCGTTAATTTGGCAGAGGTCGCCGAATCCTGCCGGTACGTCGGCAGCCCGTACCACAAGGACGGGCCCAGTTTCGTCGGAACGTCCCATCGCCGCCGGCCTGATGCCAACATGTGCCCGCGCGACTTGGCCGATTGCCGAGAGCTCATCGAGGGTTGGCTCCAGGATGCGATCAGGGCGGGACAAGTCGGGGCGTGGGACGGCGGCTTTCCGCGCTATGCCTGGCATCGCGAGGGAAACACGGTGTTCGAAGCCCGCCAGGGCTCACCGGGATCGGGGGAGTACCATGGGTATCCACTCAGCCCGATGCAACGAGTGAGGGGTCTGTGATGAGCGTCCGTTTTCGCTTCGATTGGGTGGATGTCCCGCCGTCGCCGGACGGTCCTTCCCGCCACACCATGGCTGCGCTCTCCATCGAGACCGACGACGCGACCATCACCTCGGTGCTTGACCGTCCGAGCCGCTCCTGGCGGGATCACGTCGTCGTCCCCCTGGTAAATGTGGCGGAGTGGCTGGTCTGCAACTGGTGGCACATCTTCCATGAGGTCGAGAACACGGGAGAGCAGAACCCTGATTTCGAGTGCAGGCACAACTTGGCGTTTGCCGGCGACGGTTTCGTTCTCCCGGACCTGACCATGGTTCCCGCACCGGAGCGAATACGTCTCCGGTGGCAGCGGCACAAGCCGGCGCACGCCCGGATCGAGTTCCTCGATGAAGGGGAAACGAGCGTCGAACGTGAAGAGCTGGAAGCGCAGTTCCGCGATCTTGTCGACGCCGTGCTCGAAAGGCTCCGGAGCCGCGGCATGACCCTGGAGACCCTCGACCGCGAATGGGCGGCGGTCAATACGCTCGATCCCGACGAACGGGAATTCAGCCGTGCGGCCGCGCTGCTCGGCATCGACCCCTTTGACGTTTCCGATTCTCTGGCCGACGCGATCGTGAAGTTCTGGGAACACACCGAGCCTTCCATACGCGACGACGCGCTGGCCGCAGCAAGTGCCGACTGCCTGCCACAGGTGGGGTACTGGCTGTCCCAGGCATTCGAAGATCTGGATCTTGAAGAAGCGGCGAACGGTAGCGGCTGGTCGGATTTCCGGAAAACGTTGCCGCAACCTTCGGCCACGGAGCCATGGAGGCGGGGCTACGACTTGGCGCGTTCGGTCCGCCAACAGCTCGGCGCCGGCGAGGACCGCCGCTTCGATTTCGCGCTGAACGGCTCGCTGGTGCTTCATTCCCATGAGAGGCAATCGCCTTCCATACGCATTCAAGGACTGGTGGCGGCGGATGCGCCGGCGTGCGTGGTGGCGCCGAGGGGCGAATCGGGAAGACGATTCCTGCTGGCGCGCGCTCTGGGCGACTACCTGGGCAGACCTGGGCCTGGCTCCGCGATTCTCAGCTCGCTGGCGACGGACCGCCAAGCCCAGTCCCGGGCGTTCGCTGCGGAGCTTCTCTCGCCGGCGGAGTCCCTGCGCCGACGGTTGAAGGGGCCTCTGGCGGATCCGGAGCAAGTGGACGAGCTTGGCCACGAGTATGGCGTCTCCACTGAAGTGATACGCCGCCAGATCGAAAACCACGGACTGGCGACCGTAAAGAAATGGTGAATCGGGCTTATTAGGGGTCTTAGAGTAGGTGCCATCTGACAGGAAGGAAAGAGGTAGGCATGAAGAAAATCAAGGACACCACGGTGGAGACCGTGACCAAGGCCGCTTCCGCCTTGGGAGAATACGGAACTCGTAGTGCTGGCGCAGTCGCAGACGCGGTGGCGTGGAGCTACGGCAAGAGCAAGTCGGCCGGTCAGCAAACTGCAAGCGCCGCAACAGCCACGGTCAAGCGCTTGGATGCCTTGGGGCAAGGGCTTCTGGCGACCGAACTGGCGAGCAACCTGAACGACATGCTCGCCCACCTGGCCAAGGGCGCGCCCACGATCTACGACAAGATGATGGATGCGCAGTACCTGGAAACCCACGTGGGCGGCGGGCTCCATCGGTTGTTCGACGGAGGACACACTCTGTTGGGCGCATTCGAGGCCGCCAAGGACGCTCCGGGAGAAGACGGTCTCGTAGCGCGCGCCATGGGAATGACCCTTGGACTCTTCCGGGACGCAACAACGCCTGCGGGACTTCCGTTCTTCACCTGGGACCCGGAGACCTACCACAAGGTCGCCGACACGCTGGACGAGACCTTCGGGATTCCCAAGCAGTGGTTCGCGGACTTGGCCACCTACGATTCGGCCGAGGTCTTGGGCGGCTTGCTGGGCAGCGTCGCGCTCGTGTTTCGTTGGTCGGACGGAGAGGCGCGGGACTTTGGAGAAGTCGTGGGACGGACCGGACTCGCCGCAATCGTGTCCGCCAACCCGATCCTGGGAGTCGTAACCTTGGTGGCGTTGGCAAGGGCGTTCACGGAAGCCCGCGAGACCGGCAACTACAAGGAGTGCCTGAAGGGCCTTGCCGAGGGGACCGCGGTGGCCGCCGCGCCCATGGCCGTGGTGCCGGTGGTCGTGGCTTTGGGCGGCCCGACCGGCGTCGCACTGGCCGCGGGCATGGTGGCGGGAATGACCGCCAGCGCCTTGGCGAAGAAGGTGGACAAGGATGGCGTGGGGGATTTCGTTGGAAACTTCGCGGAGGACTCGAAGAAGCTCGCCAGCTATTTGTCCCATGCCAGCGCGTCGATGGTGGCGGACGTCAAGGACCGCCTGATCGTCACCGCCAAGAACGCATAGTTTCGCAACCGAAGTCCCCGTCTAACAGCCAGAGGCTAGGCGACGCCACGTTTAGGCATTGTGTGCGAGCACGGCATGACATAAGGTAGATGACGCACGTCACTATCTATCGGAGGATAGGCAATGAGTCTCAACATCAAGAACGACGAGGCCTGTCAGCTCGCCAGTGAACTCGCCCGGCTGACTGGCGAGACCATGACCGGCGCGGTCACCGTCGCGCTGCGCGAACGCCTGGAGCGTGAAAAGCGCCACCGCGGCGCGGATGCCCTGGCTCGGGAACTCCACGCTATCGGACAGCGCTGCGCCAGTCTCCTTAGGCCGGGACCGTCAGCCATCGAGCATGGCGACCTGCTGTATAATGAGCAGGGCCTGCCCAAGTGATCATCGATACTTCGGCGATCCTTGCCGTTTTGCTTGGCGAGCCGGATGCGGGACGCTATGAAGACGCGATTGCCGCGGCGTGGCCTCGTCGTATGTCGGTGGTTGCATTGCTCGAAGCTGCGATGGTTGTCGAGAGCAGAGGCGGGGCGTCGGCGGGACAGGAACTCGATATGTTGCTGGAGAAATCAGCGGTCGAGTTGGTGCCTGTCACACCTGAACACGCCAACGCCGCGCGCCGCGCTTGGCGTCGCTTTGGCAAGGGCAACCACCCGGCGGGGCTGAACTTCGGTGACTGCTTTGCCTACGCACTCGCCAAGACCGCGGGCGAACCGCTGCTGTTCAAAGGCGAGGATTTCGCCCAAACCGATATCGAGGTGGCGTGATGGAGCGGGGAAAGCCGTATCCCCGTATGTGTGCAGCACCGGGGCTTTGGACAATCCTTCATGGATAGCCTGATACAGATCGCCACCGCGGAGCTTGCCCGCTTCCTGTCGGAGCATCTGCCCGCTCTTGGCGAGGACGGGCCATGTTCAAATGAAGGTTGCATTTTGCCCATGATTTCAATAGATTGCAAACTCTCCCCCGCGTAAAAAATGAGGGGATCTCTGAGACGACGCATGCATCTCCGAGATGAGCGAGCGGGTATCTTCCAACATGCCCGTGAGTTCTCGAAAGAGGTCGCTATGCGAACGCCGCATGTCTCTGAGCTCCCGGAGTTGCTCATCCACCTCGGCAAGAGGCGGGCCCACGGTCTCGGCGACATAGGTGTTGGTTGCTTCATCGAAATGGAGTTCAATCGCATGGGCGGCTTCACCAAATCCTGCCCGTACCGCAGTCCTGCCTTCCCGCAGTTCCCGTTCCCGCTTGGCCGCATCGGCGTCTTCTTTGATCTGAAGTGCAACAGTCAGGACGACCCCCGCTACGCTCAAAACCCGACCGGCGTTGGTGATCGTGCGCGCCCATTTTACCGCTTCCCAAGGCTTGAAGGACTTTCCGAACAAATGTCCCATGTCCTTTATGACGCCGTGGGCCGCCGTACCCGAATACTGGCCGAGATTGAACAGACCAGCCCCGTCCGCGGGATTGAACGAGTGCTTGACGAGGAACTGCCTGAGCCTGTGGGTCACATCTGCGGTTTGCTTTGTCCTGGACACTGTCTTCGGATCGAGGTCGATCGCTTGAACCCTTTCAGCCAGCCTCGGCATCAGTTCCCTGACGAACTCGCTCTCGAGGATCCGATCGACACGCGAGGCAAGGTCGCTGGCATGGTCTGCCACCGTTTTTTGAAGGGATCCGGAAAGCGCATCCACGTGTTCCTGAACGCGCTCCTGGGCAGCCGCCAGTTCCCGGTTGACAGCCTCGGAGTCCGCTCCGTCACGGATCAACTCGGCAGCGTTGCGGCCTTCCTCCCGAATCCTGGACGTCGTCTGTTGGACCTTGTTTTCCACTGATCGCGAAAGCCGCGTCTGACTCTCCACCAGTGTGCGTCTCTGCTGGATCAGCAACTCTTGCAGGGCATCCACATCGGGATCATCGCCGGTCTCGGCGGCAAGGACCTCCTGGAGCACCTGTTCGAGGGTGTAGAGCGACGTCGTATAACGAGCAGCCAACCCTTTTTCCTGCACGAACGCATTGAGGTTGTCGAGGAAGGCGTCAAAGCCGCTTCTTTGCCGGTATATCCTGCGAATCTCTTCGTCTTCCCCTGCGCGGGCCTCCAGCGCTGCCTCTGCGTCCAAGAAAGAGACGCGAAGTTGTTCCGGGGTGAAGGGTACGAGGACTCTTCGGAGATCCTGCCGGATCACTTCCTGCGCTGCCGTTGTATTTCCCTCGGCGCACCGCTGCATCTTGTTCACGACCAACAGCATTTCATGGGCTTTCTCCCGCTCGATTGCGAGTTTCCTGAAATGTTCCGCCACATGGGAGTCGAACAACTCGTTGGTGACGACAAAGACCAGCAGGTCGGCTTTACTGATGGCCTCATAGGTGGTTTCGTCGTGGTCGGGCCGCAACTCCGTATGGACGCCGGGAGTATCCGCCACCTTGATCCCGTTCCAGTCGAGTTGTTGCACCTGCTGGGTCGTGATGCCGCCCCCGATCTCGATATCCTCTCGACCGGTCAACGCCTTGAGAATGGAAGACTTGCCGGCACCATATTGACCGGCGAAGACTACTTGCACCGATTCATCAGGAGGCGCCACTTCTCTCGGAAGGCGCTGTACAAACTCCTGGACCTTGTCGAAAGGCGCGGCCTTGAGAACCGTTTCGGTTCTGTCGAGCAGAACTTGCCCTCTTTCAAGCCATTGCCCGAGCGACAAACCCTTCATTGGTCACGCCTCCCCTTTTTTCATCACGTATAGTTCGGTCAACTGTTGCGCGAGGCGGATACGAGAGACGGCAACCGCATCGACGTCATCTACGGGAACCTGGGCCGCCTGAATATCCGGTTCGATACGAACTTGGCGTTGCTTACAGTCTCGCCCAATGGTCTGGACGAGGATCGAGGCTTTGTTCGGGGTGTTGATTGCATAGCGGACCTCTTCCCCGAGCAGTTTCTCCAAATCCTTGCGTACATCTTCGGGTATCGTAATCCCCAGCTCCGTCAGCAGCAACATCGCTTGTCCGGGTACTCGCGCCACGTCCAGGACAAGGTTCCTGCAGTCCTCCTGCCCGAGGTGTACAAGCGCTTCATCGAGCAAGGCGCGGTGCATCTCCTTCTGCTGCCTGTTGAGTCTCCACGCCAGTCTTCTTTGTGCATCCGCCAATGTAGAGACATCCGAAGTGATCGCCGAGAGTTCGCCAATATGGGCACGGACCTGCTTGTCCAGGATTCCTTCGAAAAAGCGGTTGTGGAGTTCCTCCTTGAGCTTGTTTTCCATCTTTTCGACGTCAGCGTCGAGTTTGTCCTTGAGTTCAGCGCGTTGCTTTTGCGCCTTCTCCCTTCGGCTCTCGAGGAACCATGAAACAAGTCGACCTGCCAACCCGACTGCGACTGCCGCCGCGGCCCAAACGAGTGGAACGCCACCAAGGATGAGAGCAGCAATGACAAGCCCACCCGAAAGACCTGTGGTAAACCAGTCCCAGGTGCGTTTCGTGTCGAAAATGGACTCCATGCTGATCCGGCGGTCGCCGGCAAACCTGCCGACGAAGTCCAGTTCCGCCTTCAGTTGGCGTGCGCTGTCCGATAGTTCGTCTCGGCACTCATCCTGGATCTGCTCGACGAGTTTCTTCGCCTTTCGGTCCAATTCTCGGCTCTCCACCAGGTGTTCCCAGCGCTCTCCCGCATCGGGTCGTTCATAGTTGTCCTCCGCAAACGAAGGAATTTCCGCACGAAGCGCGTTCAACTCTTTTGTAATGAACATGGTGATGCGTTCTTCTCCGCCTTTACGAAACTGGCTAGACCACGTTTCGACTTGTCGTTTCTTGTCAACGAAAACACGGCTACTGGAGGAGTTCTGGGCGCTGAATTCCATGAGTTTCTCGCTGAGCGCCATCATTGGACCTACGGCAACGTCGATAAAGCTCTTCCATCGCAGGAAGGAGCCGCGGCCGATCACCTCCGAAGCGATTTCTTCTTCAACGCACTGGAAGCGGCTCGCAGATTCCAGCGCCTCCTTCTGCAGCTCGTAACCGGGCTGTTGAGAGAGGAACCTGGCTCTCAAATGGGTGTAGAAGAAAGGGATATGAGGACCAGGACTGTATCTGTCCACAAACTCGTGGAACTGTTCGACGATGCCTCCGAGCCGTTCAGGGTCGAACTTCCTTCTCAGGAGAGACATGTCGTCAGCGCTCTTGAGGGCTTCCTTGACGTTGAGGACGCCCAGGACCGGCTTGCCGAGAGCCCGAACGCGGGCGAGGCACTTTGCTTCTTCGTCTTGCGGCGCATCGTCGGTGATGAGAAAGAGCACCAGGTCTGCTTGCGCCGCGGCCTTGAACGCGACTTCTTCGTCCTCGCGGCCCTCGAACGCGGCTACGCCGGGCACGTCGGTAACCATGAGTCCGTTCCACTCATAGCTTCGCACATCGCGGGTTGTCCGTTGCCCTCCCTTGCCGATGGATAAACCGTCGCCGTTGGTCAGGATCTCCATCAACGTTGACTTACCTGACATCGTTCGACCAAAGAGGGCGATCGAGAACTTGTTCAGGCGCGCGTGTTTCTCGTTCAAGGAAGCACGTGATTGCTTGGGCAACTGATCGAGTTCGGATACCGCCTGTCGGAGTTGTTTTCGAAGTTGAACGCTGACCTCGTTCGTGTTGACTTGTCTGTGGTTCTCCTTTGACAGGTTCCGTTTCAGATCATCCGAAACTGCATCGATGTCAGCCTTGATTCCATCGAGGATTTTACTTGCGATCCGGTATCCGTCGCGAGCCGTGCGGCGGCAATCGGCAAGAGCGAGTTCCAATTCGCTCTTTTCCTGTCGGTCTCCAAGTCTTGGAAACACGTTCATAATGCCCTCTTGCATCCGGGGACGCATTGCCTATCTTACGATAGATGGGAGGTCTTCCTCTGCCCGATGTCTCGGCGGCGACAAGCATTGCGTTTCGGGACGTCCGCGGCCATCGACGCGCTGGCATGGGACAGAGCGCTACCCGACCCCACTCGGGGTCGCGGACCGCGGCAATGCCTCAGCCGCCGTACTTCTCCCACTGTTCGGGGGTGAAGGTCTTGAGCGAGAGGGCGTGGATGCGTTCGTCGCCGAGCTCGTCCTTCAGGGCGTCATAGACCATCTTGTGCTGATCGATGAGGCCCTTGCCGGCGAAAGAGGCGTGCACGACCACCACCTGGTAGTGGTCTCCCCCGCCCGTCAGGTCCTTGATGACGGGGACCGAGCAGCCCGGAAAGACCTTCCCCAACGTGCCTTCGATTTCTTCTGGCTGGATCATGGGGATGAGATTAGCACACGTGGAGGCCGCCGGACAATCGGACGGATGCGGGCCGCCCGCGGTTCCCCGTGCCCGGCCCGCCACCCTACCCCGCGGCTTTCGCGTCAGGACTGGGGGTCGTAGTCGTCCCGGCACTGGCGGATCATCGCCCGCATGTCGGCCCGCAACTCCTCGTTGGTGGGCCGGCCCACGTAGTACCAGCCGTTGTAGATCCGGTGGACGGTGAGGTCCGGCAGCAGGGAGAAGGCATAGGGGATGGCCAAGGTTCCGTGCTTCTTGTCCGTGGTATCGACCATGTCCAGGGCTTCGATGGCCTTGAACTCGCGGTCGCTGAGGAACGGGAACGCGGCCCCGAGGCCGGCCCTGAGGGCGGCGTTGACCTTGGGCGGGTCCACGCTGACCACCGCGAGCTTGCAGTAGCTCACCGGGAGCTCTTCCTGCAGGGTCACCAGGTGGCGCAACTGCACCACGCACTTGCCTCACCAGTAGCCGCGATAGAAGGCCAGGATGAGGGGGAACTTCCCCGCGGCCAACTGCGACAACGGCGCCCGCTCGCCGAGATGGTCCTCGAGGGACAGGTCCGGAAACTTCATGCCGACTGCCTGGTTCATGATGCCCTCCTTTCGAACGCGCCTTTCTTGACGGACGGAACGGCTGATCCATTCCCGCTTGAGTTTGCTCTCCCCATGGGAACGCGCGTCCTTCGACTTCGCTTCGCTACGCTCAGGACGAACGGGGATCCTTGCAACGCATGGACCTCCATGGCCCTACCCCGTCATTCCCATGGCCCTACCCCGTCATTCCCGCGAAAGCGGGAATCCACCCGCTGCCAGCATGGCCGGGGGTTTTACCCTGCCCTGTGCTGGGGTATTATAGTCGGGAAAAGGAGATCCGTCATGCCTCTGTACGAATTCCAGTGCAAGGGTTGCGGCCACGAGTTCGAAGACCTCGTGCTGGGGTCCTCCCGCCCCGTCTGTCCGTGCTGCAACGGCCAACGGCTCGAGCGGCTGCTTTCGGTGTTCGCGGTCAACGGCCCTGCGGACGATGCGATGCCGGCCCCGGGCGCCTGCGGAAGCTGCGGCGACCCAAGGGGGCCGGGAGCGTGCTCGATGGATTAGCGGCTGGGCGGTGGGTGCGTGGATTCCCGCTTTCGCGGGAATGACGGGGGGTGGGCGGGGCGGAGAGGTTGCGAGTGGCGGATGCCTGATCGGCGGATGCCTGCCGCGGGCTTCCCCCCACCGGCTCGACTGCGGGCTGACGCCCTTGTCTCGCCGACTCCCCCTCAAGGGGGGAGTGACCGGAGGGCGGAGTCGGTACTGTGGTAGCTGCCGGGGAGTGAAGCAAGGAAACTCTGAACAACTGCCCCGTTCGTCCTGAGCGTAGCGAAGCGAAGTCGAAGGACGCGCTTTTCCATGGAGAGAGACGCCTCAAGCCGGAATCGATCAGAGGTTCCGCAAGGAGTTGCCGCGGGGAGTGACTTTCCCAAAGAATTGAGGTAAACAATAGGGCAGCGCTCAAGGAGCTGACACCTTATCCAGAGTGGCGGAGGGACAGGCCCGTCGAAGCCACAGCAACCGTGTTCCCCAGGGGACGCAGGTGCTAATTCCGGCCCGCAAGGGACAGATAAGGTGAGGAGAGAACCTCTTCTCATCTTGGAAGAGGTTTTTTTGTGCCCGGAGCATACGGTCCATGCGTCTGACACCCGACCAGATCGAGCGGTACAGCCGCCAGATCATGGTTCCCGACGTGGGCGGCGGCGGCCAGATGCGGCTGCGCCAGGCCGGCGTGCTGGTGGTGGGGGCCGGCGGCCTGGGGAGTCCCGCGGCGTTGTATCTCGCGGCCGCGGGCGTCGGGCGGCTCGGCATCGTGGACGGGGACACGGTGGAGCTGTCCAACCTGCACCGGCAGATCCTCCACGCCACTGCGGACCGGGGCCGCCGCAAGGTGGAGTCGGCCAGGACTCGGCTGCTGGAGCTCAACCCGGAGGTGGACGTGGAGGTCCACGGGGTGCGCCTGACCGGGGAGAACGCCGCGGAACTGATGGAGCCCTACGACTTCGTCATCGACGGGAGCGACAACTTCGACACCAAGTTCCTGGTCAACGACGTGGCCGTGTCGTTGCGCAAACCCTTCTCCCACGCCGGGATCGTCCGCCTCCAGGGCCAGACCATGACGGTGCTGCCCCCGGACAGCGCCTGCTACCGCTGCCTGTTCCAGGAACCGCCCGCGCCGGGCGAGGTCCCGGGATGCCAGCAGGCCGGCATCCTGGGCGCGGTGGCCGGGACCATCGGATCCCTCCAGGCCACGGAGGCCATCAAGTACGTGGTGGGCCTGGAGGAGCACCTGCTGGTGAACCGTCTGCTGACCTATGACGCCAAGACCATGCAGGTACGGAACGTGCCCGTGCCGCGGAACCCCGGCTGCAATGCCTGCAACGCACCCGCGAGTCCGCCGGCCTTCCCAAGGAGTCAACCATGAGCTTCGTCCAGGGACTGAGATGCCGTGAGTGCAAACGGGAGTACCCCGTCGCTCCCCTCCACGTGTGCGAGGATTGCTTCGGCCCGTTGGAGGTGGAGTACGACTACGACGGCATCCGGCAGCACCTGAGCCGCGAGAAGATCGCCTCCCGTCCGCGCAACCTGTGGCGCTACCGGGAACTCCTGCCCATCGACGGAGAGCCGCGGGTGGGCCTCTACTCGGGCTTCACTCCGCTGATACGGGCCCGGCGCCTGGGCGAGGCCCTGGGGGTGGAAGAACTCTACCTCAAGGACGACTCGGTGAACCACCCGACCTTTTCCTACAAGGACCGGGTGGTGTCCGTGGCCATATCCAAGGCGGTGGAGTTCGGTTACGGGACGGTCTCGTGCGCCTCCACCGGGAACCTGGCCAACTCCGTGTCGGCCCACGCGGCGAGCGCCGGCCTGGACTGCTACGTGTTCATTCCCGAAGGCCTGGAGGAAGGGAAGATCATCGGCTCGGCCATCTACGGCCCGCGCACCATCGCCGTCAAGGGCACCTACGACGACGTGAACCGGCTGTGCAGCGAGATCGGCGACAAGTACGAATGGGCGTTCGTCAACGTGAACCTGAGACCCTACTATTCCGAGGGCGCCAAGACCCACGCGTTCGAGGTCGCCGAGCAACTCGGGTGGAAGCTGCCGCAGCACATGGTCGTGGGCTCCGCGGGGGGAACCATCCTTCCCAAGCTGGGAAAGGGGTTCGGGGAGTTGCGGAAGGTCGGGTTGGTGGACGCGGACCAACGGTGCCGGATCTACTCGGCCCAGGCCGCGGGCTGCTCCCCCATCATCAACGCCCTGAAGAAGGGCGCGGACGTGGTGGACCCGGTGAGGCCCGACACCATCGCCACCTCCATCGCCATCGGCAACCCGGCCGACGGGTACTACGTGCTGCAGACCGTCAGGGACTCCGGCGGGTGGGGCGAATGCGTCACCGACGACGAGATCCTCGACGGCATCCGGCTGCTGGCGTCCACCGAGGGCATATTCACCGAGCCGGCCGGCGGCACGGAGGTGGCGGTCACCAGGAAGCTCATCGAACAGGGCCGGATCCCCCGGGACGAGTCCATCGTGGTCTCCATCACCGGCAACGGCTACAAGACCGTGGAGGCGGTGGCCCACGTCATCGAGCGGCCCTACAGCATCGACGCCGCCATCGGCACCTTCGACGAGCTCTACGGCGCACTTTCGCGGGAACCGCAGGAAAAGGCCAGGGCGGGCTGACGCCGGGGGCCGACGGGTCGTCCGGGGAGCCCCCGGGGATGCCCGGAGTCCCCGTATTGAAAAGGCCGGTTACGGTCTGTATCTTGAAGGAAGGGAGGTCCTTTCATGAGTGTTCGCGTACGCGTGCCGACGCCGCTGAGGAAATTCACCCAGGGGTCGGACGAGGTGGACGCCAACGGCGAGACCGTTGGCGCGCTGCTCGACGACCTGGAACAGAACCACCCCGGCATCAGGGAGCGCATCATGGACGACACCGGCAAGATCCGCCGGTTCGTGAACGTTTACGTCAACGGGGACGACATCCGGTTCCTGAAGAACGTGGACACCGCTCTGAAGGACGGCGACAACATATCCATCGTGCCGGCCATCGCGGGAGGAACCTAGCCTGCTCGTTCCATTGAGGAAGAGCGCGCCCCCGCCTCTCCGGGAGCTCCGCAAGGCGGAGGACGTCACAGAGCTGGTGGGCAACACGCCGCTGGTGGAGATCCGCAAGGTCACCCGCGGCCTTCCTACCGGGGTGCGGGTCCTGGCCAAGCTCGAAGGGTTCAATCCCGGCGGCTCGGTGAAGGACCGGCCCGCGCTCCGGATGATCCGGGAAGCGGTCGCCGCGGGCCAACTGACGCCGGGCCGGACGATCATCGACTCGACCTCCGGGAACACCGGCATCGCCATCGCCATGGTCGGCGCGGCCCTGGGCTACCGCGTCCGTCTGGTGTTGCCGTCCAACGTCAGCGAGGAGCGCAAGGGCATCATCCGGTTCTTCGGCGCCGGGGTCGTGTACAGCGACCCCCTCGAAGGCTCCGACGGGGCCATTCGACTCTGCCGCAAGATCGTCGGCGAGGACCCGGAGTCGTATTTCAAGCCCGACCAATACTTCAACCCCATGAACAGCCGGGCCCACTACGACACCACGGGTCCCGAGATCTACCGGCAGACCGAGGGTCGCGTCACCCATTTCGTCGCCGGCATCGGCACCGGCGGCACGATCATGGGCACGGGCCGTTTCCTGAAGGAACGGGACCCGCGGGTCCGCGTCATCGGAGTGGAGCCGGACGCCGCGCTGCACGGGCTGGAAGGGTTGAAGCACATGGCCAGCTCCATCGTCCCCGGAATCTACCACGAGGACGAGCTGGACCTCGTCGTCCCGGCCTCCACCGAGGACGCCTATGAAATGGTCTATCGCCTGAGCCGGGAAGAAGGGGTCCTGGTGGGCCAGTCATCCGGCGCCGCCATGGTCGCGGCGCTGCGGACCGCGCGCCAGCTTTCCCACGGCACGGTGGTGACGGTGTTTCCCGACTTCGGCAGCCGATACCTGACCACCAACCTGTGGACCACCTGGAAGGAAAACCTGGACGTCGGCAACGTGGGCTTCTCGATCTGAACCGTCATGATCATCCGCTGTCCCAGTTGCGCCACCACTTACAAGATAGAAGGCCCGGCCTTCGACGCGCCCCAACCCACTTTCCGCTGCTCTCGCTGCAAGCACGTCTTCGCCGTCCAGATACAGCAGTTGCGCGACGAGGACGCGGCTGCGGCCGAGACGGCCGAGCCCCCGACGCCGGAGGCGCCTCCCGCGTCGGACCGGGGCCCGGACGCGGAAGCCGGGTCGGGCGCCCGCGGCCCCGCGGACACGGGCAGCCCTGCCGACGCCGAGGCTTCCCGAACCGAGCCGGAGCCGCCGGAGACCCGGCCGGCGCCGCGCACCGCGGACCCGCCCACGCCGGCGCCCGAACCCGAGCCGCCGGCTCCGAGGATTCCCGCGGACCGAACCGACGACGCCCCGGTCCGCATCACCGAACTCGGCGATACCGACCTCCCGCATCAGGACCTCAAGCCCCGCGCCCCGGAGACGGACCCCCGGGACGAGCGGCAGCCGGACTTGCCCGAGCCGGCCGAGGTCGTCGAGAAGACCGACTCCCCCGACCGCGGCCCACGCCTCCCCGACTTCCGGATCGACGACGATGACCTGATCCCCCCGAGGGAAGCCAGAGCCGCCCTGTCGAAGCACGCGGACGGCAGTGGGTCCATCGTGCCCTTCGTGAGCCTCGTGGGCCTCGCGGTCTTCGCCTTCGTCCTGGTGAGCGTGATCTACCAGATGAACCCGCAGGCGCTGGACTCGTTGATG
The DNA here is from genome assembly GCA_965204235.1 of uncultured Binatia bacterium (SeqCode). Taxonomy (GTDB): domain Bacteria; phylum Desulfobacterota; class Binatia; order UBA9968; family JAJDTQ01; genus JAJDTQ01. The sequence goes on along the minus strand of OZ241979.1, from coordinate 3,961,374 downwards.
CGGCGGATCCCGTGGTACGGCGGCGCCGTCTTCGAGAACCGCCATTTCAAGAGGACCCTGGCGTTCGAATCGCTGGTGTCGGGAGTACAGCCGGCCCTGAACCAGACGGAAGTGTTCGTGGTCTCGGGGAAGCTGGTCAACGGCAACGACAGGGGTATCCACAGGGTGCAGGTCGAAGCCCAGCTCTTCGACTCGGAGGGAAAGCCGTTGGACCGGCAGGCCATATTCCTGGGAAACGCCATCTCCGCCAAGATCATCAAGGAGATGTCGCTCCGGGAGATCCGCTTGCTGCAGAGCCTCAAGCCGCAGAACGCCTATCCGATTCCGCCCCACGAGTCGGTGAACTTCACCATCGTCTTCCCCAAGCCCGGCGTCCCGGTGGACTCCTTCAGTTGCCGGGTCCTTTCCGCGGAAGTCACACCCGGACCCGCGTGACGCGGCGCGGCCGCGTGAAGGCCCCCTGCCCGAAGGCGCGGTCAGTCCTTGGAGCCGCCCTTGTCGTCGCCCTTGTCGTCGGCGGTCACGTCGATCTCGTCCGGCTCGCGGAGCGACTTGCGGAAGCCGTGGATCCCCTTGCCGAGCCCCTGACCGATCTCCGGAAGCCTCCGGCTGAAGAGCACGAGGACGATCACCATGATGATCAGCAGTTCCCAGATTCCCAGTCCGAACATGATGCCACCATCCTAACCCAAAAGACCGGCAATTGACAGGAGATTTACGCGTACCCGAATCCACCGCCTGATCGTGGCAGGCGGGTTTTGGCGAGGTCGATCCATGTAGAACGGGTGCGTTGACCGCGGGGACTACCGGCTCGCCGGTATCTCTATGTTCCAGCCGCGGTGTCCTTCCCGGCGGAGACGCGGGTATGGATGCTGTCCCGTCCGGATGGCGGAGAGGGGGGAATCGGGGAGTGGAAGAATAGCCATACACTTCCCCTCGAACCGCACGCCACCTTGCACCAAGGCGCGAAGATTCCTGAGGCCGTACCGCCTGAACCATATGGGCAGGTCCTTCGAGTCTTCCGGGATCCCCTTCACGAAGAAGACCCGTCCCACATCCCTATCCTCCCGGACGCAGGGCTCCCGGACGTGGAACAACACGCCGTCACGGAGATAGACGTCGAAGTGGGAGCGCGCCGCAGGCTCTCCGGCGGACACCACCCGTTGGTACGTGTTCCGGTACAACTCCACCAGGTCGTCCATGCTCGCGGAATCATACAGGAACACCTGTTCGTTCCCGGGCGTGAGCAGGGCGTCGCTCTCCACACGGTCACGGGTGATGATGAAGTCTGCGGAGCGGGCGGCGGTTTCCATGTCCGGGAAGTGCGCCAGGACGCTTCCGGCGAGATAGTATCTCCATGCGTAGAGCGGGTGTACGAACTGCCACCATTCCGGCTCGACGGATGCAAGGACCATGACCACCTTTCCCCGTGTGGTTTCGCGGATGCTCCCGAGTTCAGCCAGGGTGGCCAGGGTGGCCAGTTCGGCCTCGACCGCCCGGGCGTCCAGGCGCCATCGGTGGTTCATGTGGAAGGTGGAGACGACGAAGGCGAGCAGCGCCGCAACGGCAAGGCCGACCACCGGACCATGCCCTCGGCGCTTGTGGAGGTACAGCAGGAGCAGTGAGTAGAACACCAGCGGGACGCCCACGTAGTACAGGGCTTCGTGGGGGTTTCCTGCAGTATTGTGGCGCATGGGCAGGGCCCAGGAGAACCCGGACAGGGCAAGGGTGGCCACGAGCATGCGGTGGCGCCGGGCCAACAGTAGCCCCCCAAGGCGCACCACGGTCGTGGATGCGACCACCACCATCAGCATGACCATCAGCAACTCCGGGAGGGAAACCGACAACAGCAGCCACAAAAAGACGGACGTCGAAAAGGGATCGGAGGAAAACCACTCCAGCAGACCGACTCCCCAGTCGGTCAGCACGAATGGAACGGACGCCACGAAGACACGTAAGAACTGCTGTTGCAGGAAGCGCAGCCAATCCACACGGTCGAAGGTGGTGTTCGGCTCCTGGTCCAGTCCGGTCCGCCTGAGCATGGACTCGAAGGACGGCAGTTCGGTCACCGGCCTCTCGCCTCCGAACGCGGCGTACTCGTTGGCGAAGTTGAAGCCCAGGACGGTCGCGCCGAACAGCAGTGCGAACAGGCCCAGCGCCATGTAGCGGCTGCGCAGCACCGCCGCCCCGGTGGAGCGCACCTGCGGCCACAGCGCGGTTCCGTCCTTCCAAGCCCCTATCGCCTCGCTCGCCGTACCCAGGATGAGGAACGGCAGCAGGAACGCATACACGTGCCATCCCAGCAGCAGCGCGACGCAGGTCCTGGCGAGCAGTTGCCGGAACCGTCCCTCCTGCACGAACACCACCATGCCGTGGAAGACCAGCATCACCGCGAACAGGTCCACGCTCATCTCCACGGAGACCGCGTCGCTGTACAACAGCATGTAGTAGGAGGAGAACGCCGCGAGGGTGGCGGCCAGTGCGGTCCAGCGGTGGGAGGTGATTCGTGCGAGGGAGTGGAAGGCCAGGAGCGCGGCGGCGCTGAACAACAGCAGCATGAGCATGCGGGCGGCCAGGATCCTGGCCGACAGGTCGTTCCCGAAGGGGAGGATGGCGAGTTTGATGAGTGCGTATCCGCCGACGGGAAAGCGGCTGTACATCTCGTATGCGGGGGCGTCGCCCGAGCCCGGGCGCAAGCCCCGGAACAACCGGAAACCGTGGTCGGGCGACAGGTTCTCGGCTATCGCCAGGTTCAGTGCCGTATTGTGGTCATGCGTATTCCGGTCATGCTCGCCGGGGCGGTAGAAGTATCCCTTGTCGAAGCTGCACAGGAACAACGTGGACAGGGCGAGCAGCAGTAACCACAGGGTAAGGCGTTCAGGCCGGAGAGCGGGGGGGGGGGGGGGGGGGGGGGGGTGCATACCCGGTCCATCATTCCTGCCCCCCTTGACCCTGCCTACTCCGCCCACCATGGATGAAGTGGCGGATTTGGGGCGTACGCCTCCACGGGCGCGCAACTGCACACCAGGTTCCGGTCGCCGTAGGCGTTGTCCACGCGGCCGACGGGAACCCAGAACTTGCGCTCCCGCACCCATTCCAGGGGGAACGCCGCTTTGCCGCGCGAGTACGGGTGCGGCCAGGGGTCGGCCAGCAGGTGGGAAGCGCTGTGGGGGGCGTTCTTCAGCACGTTGTCCCGGGGGTCCGCGGCGCCGGATTCGACCTCCCGGATCTCTTCCCGGATGGCGATCATGGCGTCGCAGAAACGGTCCAGCTCCTCCAGCGACTCGCTCTCGGTGGGCTCGATCATCAACGTGCCGGCCACCGGCCATGACATGGTGGGCGCATGGAAGCCGTAGTCCATGAGCCGTTTCGCCACGTCGTCCACGGTCACGTCCGCGGACGCCTTGAACGGACGCACGTCGACGATGCATTCGTGGGCCACCATGCCGTTCTTGCCGCGATAGAGTATCCGGTAGTGCTGCGACAGCCGGTGCGCAACGTAGTTGGCGTTCAGCACCGCCACCTGGGTGGCCCGGGTCAGCCCGGCGGCGCCCATCATGGCGATGTAGGCCCAGGATATGGGCAGGATGCCCGCGCTGCCCCAGGGCGCCGAGGACACCGCTGTGATGCCCGTGGCCGGCCCGCATTCGGGCGCGAGCCCGTGGGAAGGGAGGAAGCCCCCGAGATGCGCGCCCACCGCGAGGGGGCCGACGCCCGGGCCGCCGCCCCCGTGCGGGATGCAGAAGGTCTTGTGCAGGTTCAGGTGGCAGACGTCGGGACCGATCCGTCCCGGCAGGCACAGCCCCACCAGCGCGTTCAGGTTCGCCCCGTCCAGATAGACTTGGCCGCCGCGTTCGTGGACCACGCGGCAGACCTCGGTGATGGTCTCCTCGAACACCCCGTGGGTGGAAGGATAGGTGACCATCAGCGCGGCGAGGCGCTCGCGGAACCGGTCGGCCTTGGCGCGCAGGTCCTCCAGGTCGATGTTGCCGTCGGGGTCGCAGTCCACCACCACCACGCGCAACCCCGCCAACACCGCGCTGGCGGGGTTGGTGCCGTGGGCCGAGCCGGGGATGAGACAGACGTCCCGGTCGCCCCGGCCGTTGGCAGCGTGGAACTTCCGGATCACGAGCAGGCCCGCGTACTCGCCCTGGGAGCCGGCGTTGGGCTGCACCGAGACCGCGGCGAACCCGGTAATGGCGGCCAGCCACTCCTCGAGCCGGGCGATCAACCGCCGGTAACCGCGGGTCTGGTCCGCGGGCGCAAAGGGGTGGATGCGGGCGAACTCCGGCCACGTGACCGGAATCATCTCCGCGGTGGCGTTGAGCTTCATGGTGCACGACCCCAGCGGGATCATGGACTGGGTCAGGCTCAGGTCCCTGGCCTGGAGCCGGGCCATGTAACGCAGCATCCGGGTCTCGGAGTGGTGCCGGTGGAACACCTCCGCTTCCAGGAAGCCGCTCCGGCGAACACAGCCTTCCGGCAGGTGCGGCCGCGCCTCCCGCGCCATGACGGCAGCCGGGTCGCCGTCCTCCGCGGGGACGCCGAACACGCGCAGCAAACGCCACACGTCTTCCCCGTCGGTGGTCTCGTCCAGCGACACCTGCAACCGGCCTTCGGAGGGCCGTCCGAGGTTGATGCCGCTGGCCGCGGCCGACCGCTGGATGGCGTCGGCCCTGGCCGGCTCCACGCGGACCCGCACGGTGTCGAAGAAGCGGTCGGCGGTCAACGGGAAGCCCGCGCCCCGGAGCCGCTGGGCGAGGAAGGAGGCGTAGCGGTGGACCCGCTCGGCGATGTTCCTGAGGCCCGAGGGGCCGTGATAGACCGCGTACATGGACGCCATCACCGCCAGCAGCACCTGCGCCGTGCAGATGTTGCTCGTGGCCTTCTCCCGGCGGATGTGCTGCTCGCGGGTCTGCAACGCCAGCCGCAGCGCCGGCTGCCCGTGGACGTCCCGGGAGACCCCCACCAGGCGCCCGGGGATCATGCGCTTGTACTCCTCCCGCGTGGCGAGGAAGCCGGCGTGCGGGCCGCCGAAGCCCATGGGCACTCCGAAGCGCTGTGCGCTGCCGACCACGATGTCCGCCCCCATTTCCCCCGGAGGCCTGAGCAGACACAGCCCCAGCAGGTCCGCGGCCACCACGGTGACGATGCCCCGGTCCCGACACCGACGGAGGAACGGCTCCAGGTCCGGGACCGCCCCGCTCGCGCCCGGATACTGGACGAACGCGGCGAACGCGTCGGCCGGCGGCTCCCCTTCCCCGGCGCCCGGCGCCAGCTCCACGCCGATGGGCCCGGCCCGAGTGCCCATGACTTCCAGGGTCTGCGGGAAAACGTCCTCGGAGACCCATAGCTTGCGCCTCCCCTGCTTCTCCACGCCCAAGGCCAGGGACACGGCCTCCGCGGCCGCTGTCCCCTCGTCGAGCAGCGACGCGTTGGCGATGGCCATGCCCGTCAGGTCCGCCACCATGGTCTGGAAGTTCAACAGGGCCTCCAGGCGGCCCTGGGAGATCTCCGGTTGGTAGGGGGTATAGGCGGTGTACCAGCCCGGGTTCTCGAGGATGTTCCTCAGTATGACCGGGGGCGTGTAACAGTCGTAGTAGCCCATGCCGATGTAGGACCGCCACGGACGGTTCTCCGTGGCGAGGCCGCGGGCTTCGTCCAGGAGCCGTTCTTCGGTCAGGGGTTCGGGCAGGTCCAGGGGGCCGGAGGAGCGGATGCCCTCGGGCACCGCCCGTTCCACGAGCTGCTCCAGGGAGTCCAGGCCCAGGACGCCGAGCATCTCGTGGACCTCCTCGGCGCCGGGGCCGATATGCCGCGACGCGAACGACTCCCGAAACGCATTTCCGCGATCCTTCCGGTCCACCGCGCCACTCGTGTCAGACGTCGTCCTGCCCCTCGCAGTAGGCCGCGTACTCTTCCGCTGTCATGAGATCGTCGAGCTCTCCCGGGTCGGACATGGCCACCTTGATGATCCAGCCTTCGCCGTAGGGGTCCTCGTTGATGAGCTCCGGCGTGTCCGGCAGCGCGTCGTTGACCTCGGTCACCGCGCCGCTGACGGGCGCGTAGAGGTCCGAGACCGCCTTCACCGACTCCACCGCGCCGAAGGGGTCGTCCTTGCTGATCTTCTCCCCCAGTTCCGGCGCCTCCACGTACACCACCTCGCCCAGCTCGTTCTGGGCGAAATCCGATATTCCGATGACGGCGCCGTCCTCGTCCTCCACCAGCACCCACTCGTGCTCTTTCGAATACTTCAAACCCTTCGGGAACTCCATCGGATCCTCCTTGGCGGCGCGCCCCGCGCACCGGGAACTACGAACCGGGAATCGGAAACCCTGAACGATCGTCCCCGTTCGTCCTGAGCGTAGCGAAGCGAAGTCGAAGGGCGCGCTTTCCCACAGGGAGAGGCGCCTCGAGCCGGGATCGATCAGAGGTTCCCATCATGAACTTCAGGAGTTGCGAGTTCCTGCTTCTCAGCGGCGCCGGCGCGTCTATGGGACGAAAGGCACGCGGACGACCCGGGCGCGGATCCGCCGGCTGCGGACCTCCACCCGAACCTCGGCGCCCCGGGCCGCGAGCTCCGCGGGCACGTAGGCCAGGGCGATGGCCTTGCCCAGGGTCGGGGACAGCGTGCCGCTGGTCACCCGCCCCACGTCGCCGTCGCCGTGGAACACCCGGCAGCCTTCCCGGGCGATGCCGGCCTCCTCCATCTCCAGACCCACCAAGCGCCGCGGGGGCGGCTCCTGCCGCGCCAGCGCGTCCGAGCCGATGAAGGGACCCTTGTCCGGCTTGGCCACCCAACCCAGCCGGGCCTCCCGCGGGGTGGTGGTCTCGTCGATCTCCCGCCCGTAGAGCGCGAACCCTTTCTCGAGACGGAGGGTGTCCCTGGCCCCCAGCCCGGCCGGCTCCACTCCGCCGGCGCCCGCCAGGGCGTCCCACAGCCGGACCCCGTCCTCCGCGGCGCAGTAGAGCTCGAAGCCGTCCTCGCCGGTGTACCCGGTGCGCGACACCAGGCAGCGGACCCCGCCCACCTCCCCCGGAACGAAGTGGAACGCCTCGACCCCGGGCAGGTGGACATCGGTCAACGGACCCAGGACCCCCTCGGACGCCGGCCCCTGGAGCGCCAGCAGCGCATGGGCGTCGCTCACGTCCCGCACGGCCACGCGGCCGCCTGCGTGGCTCGCCAGCCACTCGAAATCGACGCGGCGCCTAGCCGCGTTGACGCACAACAGGTAGCGCTCGGGCTCCAGCCGAAAGAGCAACAGGTCGTCGATGATGCCGGCCCGCTCGTTCAACAACAAGGTGTACTGGGACTGCAACGGCTCCAGGCGCTCGACGTCGTTGGCGGTGAGCCGCTGACAGAACCGGGTGGCGCCCGGACCGGCCACCTCGATCTCTCCCATGTGGCTCACGTCGAAGAGGCCCGCCCCGGACCGCACCGCGGCGTGCTCGGCCCGGATGCCCCGGTACCGGATCGGCATCTCCCACCCTGCGAACTCCGCCATATGGGCGCCGAGAGCCTGGTGGCGCGGGTGGAGCGGGGTCCTCCTGGGCGCTTCCCGCGCCCTGCCGCTCCGGTGGTTGGCGCTGGCCCCCGTCGCCATGGCTAGTCGAGGGCTCGCCGGGCCGACTCGAGGGTATTGGACAACAGCATGGAGATGGTCATGGGACCGACGCCGCCGGGGACCGGCGAGATCCAGGAGGCGCGATCCCGGGCTGCGTCGAACTCCACGTCGCCCGCCAACTTTCCCGCGGACGTCCGGTTGATGCCCACGTCGATGACCACCGCGCCCGGCTTGATCCATCCTCCCCGGATGGCGTGGGCCCTGCCCACCGCGGCCACCAGCACGTCGGCCCGCCCCACCTCCCGGTCCAGGTCCGCGGTCCGCGAGTGACACAGGGTGACGGTGGCGTGCCGGGCGAGCAGCATGAGCGCCACCGGCTTGCCGACGATGTTGCTGCGCCCCACCACCACCGCCGACTTGCCCCGGAGCTCGCAGCCCACGGAATCCAGCAACTTCATGATCCCCAGGGGAGTGCAGGGCTCGAACCCCTCGCCGCCGGAGAGCAGCAGCCCCTGGTTCACCGGATGGAACCCGTCTACGTCCTTGTCCGGGGAGACGGCCCGGAGCACTCGATCCGACGCCATGGAGTCGGGCAGGGGCAGTTGCACGAGGATGCCGTGGATGGCCGGGTCCTCGTTGAGCCGGCCGACCAGGGCGATGAGCTCGTGCTCGGGCACGGTCGCGGGAAGCAGGTGCTCCACCGAGCGGATGCCTGCTTCCGCGCACGCCTTCTCCTTGTTCCGGACGTAGATGCGCGAGGCCGGGTCGTCGCCCACGAGCACGACCCCGAGCCCGGGCGTCACGCCGTGGTCGTTGCGAAGCCTCTCGACCTCGACCCGCACCTCTTCGCGCACCTGCCGCGCCACCGCCCTGCCGTCGATGACCATGGTCCTCCCGTCGTCCTCCCGTCCTCGTTGCGCGCCTGGAAACCCGGTTAACACGCCGGTGGACCCAGGTCAACGGAACCCTGCCAAGCGCGGGGATCCGGCGCTCTCCTTGACACCCTCGAGGCGCTCGCGTACCAATGGACAGATGGTCGTGGGCGTGCCGAAAGAGTTGAAGACCGAGGAGAACCGCATCGCGCTGACGCCCGCGGGAGCCGCGGCCTTCGTCGCCCGCGGCCACCGGGTGCTGGTGGAGCGCAACGCCGGCCGGGGCAGCCGCTTCCCCAACCGCGCCTACACGGCCGCGGGGGCCGCGGTGCTGGACCGGGCGCGGGACGTGTGGAGCCGGTCCGACCTCGTGATGAAGGTAAAGGAGCCGGTGCCCGAGGAGTTCGCCTGCCTGAGGCCGGACCTGACGCTGTTCACCTACCTCCATCTGGCCGCCAACCCCGAGCTCACGAGCACGCTGCGCGAGAACCGGGTCACCGCGGTCGGCTATGAGACCATCGAGATGGACGACGGCTCGTTGCCCTTGCTGACGCCCATGAGCGAGATCGCCGGACGCCTGTCCCTACAGGTGGGGGCGTGGTGCCTGCAGGCGGAGAACGGCGGGCGGGGCGTGCTGCTGGGAGGCGCCTCGGGGGTCCGGCCGGGCAAGGTGGTGGTCATCGGCGCCGGCGCGGTGGGCGCCTCCGCGTGCCAGGTGGCCGCGGGCATGGGCGCGGACGTGAGCGTGCTGGACGTGAACCCCGCCCGGCTGCGCTACCTCCGGGACATCCTCGGCGGACGGCTCACCACCCTCACCTCCAACCAAGCCAACCTGGAGGATGAGATCGTCGATGCGGACCTGGTGGTCGGCTCCGTGCTGGTGACCGGGGACAGGACTCCCCTGTTGCTGCGGCGGGACCGGGTGCGGAAGATGAAGCGGGGCGCGGCCATCGTGGACGTCTCCATCGACCAGGGAGGGTTCGCCGAGACGTCCCGGCCCACCACGCACCGGGACCCCACCTACGTGGAGGAGAGGGTGGTGCACTACTGCGTCTCCAACATGCCGTCCCTGGTGCCCCACACCTCCACCTACGCCCTGACCAACGCCACCCTGTCCTACGGACTGGAGATCGCCGACAAGGGTCTGCAACGGGCCATGCGGGAGAGCCGCCCGTTGGCGCGGGGGCTCAACGTCCACGACGGCAGGGTGACCCATGCGGGAGTCGCCAGCGCCCTGGAGGCGCCGCTTACGCCGGTGGAAGAGGTCCTCCACGCATGAGGCTGGTCACCCGACCCGACTTCGACGGCATCGTGTGCGGCGCCCTCATTACCGCGCTCGAGGACATCGACTCCTACCTCTTCGTGGAGCCCAGGTTCATGCAGGACGGCGCAGTGGAGATCCGCGCCGGCGACGTCATCGCCAACCTCCCCTACCACCCGGCCTGCACCCTGTGGTTCGACCACCATTTCACCAACGGCGCGTCGGGGTTCGACCGTCCCGTGGTCCCGGGCCGCGGCGCCTTCCGTCTGGCGCCGAGCGCGGCCCGGGTGGTCTTCGAGTACTATTCGCAGGTCCCCGGCGCCTCGGGGACGCGCTACCGTTCCGGCCTGCGCATGATGCGCTCCGACCGCGTGACGGCGCTGCTCCGGGACACGGACAAGATCGACGGCGGGACCCTGACCCGGGAGGACGTGCTGCGGCCGTCGGGCTACGTGCTCGTCTCCATGACCATCTACGGGAAGGACGACGCCGAGGAGCCCTACTGGCGCCGACTGATCGGCCTGGTCCGCGACCGCACCCTGGACGAGGTGCTGGGCGACGCGGAAGTCCGGCGACGCTGCGAGCGCATCCTGGACATGCAGGAACGGCTGCGGCAACAGTTGCTGGCGCGCGCGGAGATGAGGCGCAACGTCATCTTCCTCGACCTCAGGGACACCGAGGACCTGACCGACGCCAACCGTTTCCTGCTCTACACCCTGTTCCCGGACGGGAACATCTCCATGAAGGTCTCCCGGGACCCCCAGAGGAAGGACACCACCGCCATCTCCGTGGGCTACAACATCTTCCACGCCACCTCCGCGGTCAACGTGGGCGAACTGCTCAGCCACTACGGCGGCGGCGGCCACCGGGTGGTGGGGTCGTGCAGGGTGCCGGACGCGGACGCCGGGCGCGCCGTCCGCGAGATCCTGCGCCGTATTTCGGAACCGGCCACGTAAGCGGAGGTCCCCGTGTCCAGCCGTCCACCGTCCGGTCCGAGGACCGTGAACATCGACGAAGCCCTGGCCGAACTCGCCCGGGTCAACTCGGAGATCCGGCACAAGAGCTGCATCGAAGGGGACGGCTTCCGCGTCGGCTTGGTCTCCTTCCGCCCCACCACGGCCGCCGACCCGAAACAGATCGTCCACGACGACGAGGACGTGGTGTGCCACGTGCTCCGCGGCGTCGGCCGGCTGCGCGCCGCAGGGGAGGTGACGGAGCTCGCGCCCGGCATGCTCTGCCACGTCCCGAGGGGCGTGCCCCACGACTTCGCGGCCCGGGGGGACGAGCTGGTACTGTGCTATTCGCTCATCACCGCAAGGTCCTGACCCGTGTGCTGCCGCGGGCCGCAGCGCTCCTCTTCGCGGCCGGCTGCGCCGGAACGGCGCCCCGGGCGCCGGCGCCGGACCCGCGTTACGCGCAGCCGGCGAACCTGCTGGAGATCGTCAGCGAGTTCCAGCGGCTTTCGCGCGAGGACACCTACCGTTTCGACGTCCCCAAGGACGTGACCGGGACCAACATCCTGAAGGCCACCCTGCTGCGGCTGGACGACTACGAACGCAAGCACGGGAACGGGTACCGCGACGTCGTCGAGTTCACCCGGGCCACCGCTTACGAACGTCTCAGGGACTACCCCCGCGCCATCCGCCACTACCGCGCCGCGGCCCGGGGAGGAGGCGAACTGGCGGAACCGGCGAAGCGTCGTCTCGACGCCCTGGAGGAGTTCCGGCGCATCGCCGAAGCGGCGCTTCCCAGGGACGACCCCTTCGAGCACATCAAGGCCCTGGACGAGAGGGTGCTGGCCTGGGACGCGCTGACCCGGCGGCACGCGGGGACCCCCCTGGAGCACCTCGCCCGGGTGGAGGCGGAACGCATCGACCGGGCCAAGGTGGCTTTCGTGGAGCTCAACCGGCATCGCCTGAACCAGGGCAACGAGCTCGTGGTCCTGGGTTACGGCGAACTCCTCTCCCGGCACGTGCAGAGCAAGAACTACCACCGCCACCTGCTGGATTTCGGCGACTACTACGTGAGCCTGGCCAGGGAATACTCGATCCGGCGCGACCCGGAGGGTCTGGACTTCGACATGGAGACCTTCGAGGGATTCGCCAACTCCGCCATGACTCTCTATGCGGAAGTGGCCCAACAGGACGGCGCGATGGAGAAGGTGGAGGCCAACGGCAAGCTCGTCAGCCTGAAGGGCCTCATGGAGCGGATGAGGAGACGCAACAGATGAAGAGCGGCGCGCTGGCCCTCTGCCTGGTCCTCCTGCTCCCGGCTTCCGCCTGGGCGCGGGCGCCCGGGGACTCCATGGAGCGGCTGCGGGACCCCCTGTCCGACTTCGACCCCTTCGAGCAGCCGGTGACGGCCGAACGGTACTTCCCCGACGAGACCGGGAGACGCGTGCGCCAAGTCCTCATCGACGCCCTGACCCACCGCACGGAAGGGTTCCACGAGCACGTCCGCTACTTCGAGGAGCGGGACAGGGAGGCGAACGCGGACGGCGGGCTCGCCCACCACGTGAGGGACCTCCACCACGGCAACCTCACCGACCGGGAGGCGTACCGGGACGCGCAACGGCGGGCGCTGGCCGAAGCGCCGTCCGAGGCACGGCAACGGGTGATCCGCGCCCGGCTGCGCCGGGACGAGCTGGAACGGGCCGACTCGTTGATGGCCGAGAGCCGGATCGGCCGCTGGAACGCGCTCCTGAACCGGCTGCTGGGACCGGTGGACCTGGTGAAGCTCGCGTCGGGATCCTACGTCACCGCGGCCGTGGACACCGCTTTCGCGGAGTTGCGGAGGGTCCGGGAGCCGCACATGCCCGCGGCCAAACGCAAGGCCCTGATGCTCTACCAACGCTTCCTGGAGCGTTTCCCCAACGACCCCCGGCGTGCGGAAGTGGAGCGGAAGATCGCCGCCCTCGAAGCGGACCGGAAGGGCAACTGGATCCACCGGCGCCTGACCCGGGCGCGCGAGGCCCTGGACCAGGGGAAGATCGAGGAAGCGGAGTTCCACGCCTACTTGGCCGCGGTGGCGGATCCGGAGGCGGAAGACGTGGAGCAGCGGTTCGAGGAGATCGACGCGGCCCGGGAAGCCCGGGACCGGACCCGGCGCCGGAACCTTTCCGTGGCCGACGCCGACAGCCTGTCCGACGCGACCCCCGAGCAGAAGAGGGACGTCCGGGAGTTGCTGTACGCCTTGGCCCGGGGGGACGCCGCGAGGGCCGGGGAGCGGGCCCGGGACATGGGGCGCCGCTACGACGACGCGACCCTGGGGACCCTGGCGAGGGACGCCGAGGCCGCGGCCCTGGACCTCGACGGACGCCACGAAGCGGCCAAGGAGGTCCTGAACGAGATCGCCAACGCGGCCCCGTCCCCGAGACTGCGGCAGCGCGCCCGGACGTTGCTGGACAGCCCGGAATACAACCTGCTGGGAGCGCTGGACCGGGCCCGCGCCGGCTACCACCTGGAGCAGTTGCGGTTCGTGCTGCTGGGCGAGGACTTCCTCGAGAAGAACGCCCTGATGGGGGCGGCGCCGGTGATCACCCACGGCGTGGCCGGGGCCGCCACCCTGGGCGCCGCGAACGTCCTGATGGTGAGCGGCAACGTGCTGGAGATGCTCAGCGGGAACCCGGTGTCCAACCAGGCCGTGATCGACGCCGCAGCCCGGTACGTCCGCGCCCGGCCGGATTCCGGGAAGTCCGGCGACGTCTACCAGGTGCTGGGCGAAGCGTACGAGAGCCGTGGCCACGTCCACAAGGCGCTGCACTACTACCGGATCTCCGGCAAGGTTTCGCCCGCGGAGCTCCGGGCGCTGGAGGAGAGGGCCGGGCGAGCGCTGCTGGACGCGGCCGAAGGGACCGGATCCCGGGAACGGCGGCGGACCCTGTACCGGGCGGTGCTCGAGCATTACCCCGACACCGCAGCAGGGGAGCAGGCCAAGGGCCTGCTCGCCCGGCTGGTCTCCGCGGAGAACCGCGGCTTCAGGTTGAGCAAACGCTTCCTCGCCGACCACCCGAACCTCTACGGGCCCCGGGGCCTCGGCCTCAAGGCCGCCCTCTTCGACGGCAGCCTCGACAACCTGGAACTGGCCGACACCGGCCTCAACGTCCTCGGACGCCACGCGGTGATGCTGCACTACGACACCCCCTGGGGCCCCCGGACCCGCACCTATCCCATCGCCCGGACGCGGGTGGAGGGCCTGGAAGCGCTGTTGCGCGAACAGCACTACGAGCGCGCCGCCATGGACGTGGACGAAAGGGACGAGAACAGCGCCGGGGGGTTCCCCGACTTCCCGGCCCGGTTGATGCAGCCGGAGACCGAGGGCCGCGGCCGGGGCGAAGCGGACCTGGAGTTCATACGCCGGACCGGGCGCGGCGCAAAGCCGCGCCCGCGCATACTCGACTACCGGTTGCTGAGCGAGAAGGAATCGGACCCACAGCAAGCCTACGGCCTGCCTACGCTGCGGGGAGGCGTGACCGCGTCCGGAGGGGTCAACGTGCGGGCGGACGCGCCCAGGTCCTTCCTGGCCGACGAGTTGGTGGTGGGCAACGACGCCGCCAGCCCCTACGCCGGCGCCCGGCTGCCGATACCGTTCCTCAAGGATTTCGTCCCGGTGGACTTCATGATCCGCGCGCGTCCCGGGCTGCCGTCCGTCACGCCCCAGATCCGCAGACCGAAGACCACCGTGGACGATCCGCACCTCTACGAGTGAGCCGCGCCTGCCGGACTCGCGTCATCCGGCAGGCGCGCCGCCGGTCAATTGCGCTCCCGGCTCCCCCGACGTTTCCCGGACCATTCGAGCGCCAGCCGTTCCGCCTCCGCCACCTCCGCAGGGGTCATCTTCTCCCGGAGCGCCTTGCGCGTCTTGACCCACTCCGCTTCTGCCTCGCCCGAGCTCATGGCGGCCAGATGGAACCACTTGTAAGCAAGCACGGGGTCTCGGCCGACGCCGTAGCCCGTGGTGTACCGGATGCCCAGGTGGGCCTGCGCCAGGGGCAACCCCCGCTCGGCCGCCAGACGGCACCAGCGCACGGCTTCCACCTGGTCTTGCGGAACGCCGTGGCCCCGGGAATACATCGCTCCAAGGTTGTACACCGCGCCCACGTGTCCCTGGCCGCCCGCCGCGGCCAGGCGGTACCAGTGCACCGCCTCCACGTAGTCCCGGGCCACCCCGTGCGCCTTTTCGTACATGACGCCCAGGTTGTATTGCGCACGGCGATGCCCCTGTTCCGCGGCTAGGCGGAGCCAACGCAACGCCTCCACGTAGTCCTGGGCCACCCCGTGCCCCTGGTAATACATGGCGCCGAGTTGCGCCTGGGCCTCGGCCAACCCCTGCTCCGCGGCCAAGCGGTACCAGCGCAACGCCTCCACGTAGTCTTTCGGAACCCCCTGGCCCGTCTCGTAGAGGCGCCCGGTATCGTGCTGCGCCACCGGGGACCCCTGCTCCGCGGCGGCGCGGTACCAGCGCGCCGCCTCCGCGGCGTCTTCGGGCGCCCCGAGGCCCCTCTCATGGACGAAACCAAGGACGTGCTGCGCCTGGGCGTCGCCCTGTTCCGCGGCTGCCCGGCACCCGACGACCCTCTCGGCCCACTCCCTGTCCTTGTCGAGACACGTCTCCACGGACGCCCGTTGCGTCGGCGTCTCGGCCAGGGCGCGCGCGAAGCCCGTCCCCAACGCGATCCAGACCAGACTCGACGCGAGAAGCACGGAAACCGTTGCCCGGATACGTTCAGTCATGGCGTTTCCTCCCTTTTTTTCCTTCATGCCGCCGGTAACGCGGCGATGGCTATCGACGCCGGTCGCTGCCCCTAGTCCAAGTCAGTGTTATAGAAAAGCTCGCGGGTGCTTTCCGACTGCTCCCGGACGCTGTCGAACATCCCGGAAAAGGAATCGTTGAGGTAGTCGAAGACTGCACTCGCAGCGTTGGCAACCGCCTCTTGACACTTGGCGTCCGTGGCAAGCGAGTACCCGATACTGAGGATCCCCGCGGGGTCGATGGGTGAACTCATCTCCCCCATCCCGCGCGTTGCGGTGACGAGGAAACTCTCGTCCCCGTTGGGGTCATAGGGCATTCCGGCCGCGGCAATCGGATCGAACCCCATGGATGACAATGCCGCAGACGCACCGCATGCCGCAGTCGCTACGGATGCGGCTTCGGACTCCGGTTCGGATGAAGCTTCGGACGAGGCGTCAGCATCCCCCGCGTCCGAGTCGCCGCCGCACATGCAACTGCACGCGCAACCGCACCCACACCCACACCCGCAGCCACAACCGCATCCACACCCACAGCCGCAACCGCATCCACAGCCGTGGATCTCCAGGTCGAGGTCTTCGTCACGAGCATCGAGCAGCCACGTGGTCGTCACCGCGCCTGCCCGAGCAGAATCTTCCATCGTTTGCATCCCTGTTCTCCTTCCGTGTCGTTTTATCGCCCACACAGAAGCAGATCGACCTGTCGGCATCGAACTTTAGCCCGAAGCGCGAGGAAGTCTTCGCGCTTTCGAACCCGCTCTGCGCGCCGCAGGGGGTTCCCGCAGGCCATGGGCCGCCGGTGTTCCGTTGGAAAACCCGGACCCACCACCAAAAGGGGGCGCGCCTCGTTGACGCCCGTGCGGGAGCGGGCCAGGATGGAGTTGGAAGAGAAAAGAACCATCGCCAACGAGGTGCAAGTATTATGGGGCAAGGACTGTTGGGAATCCAGTACCGGGAAGATAGAAGGGGGAGGGAGACGACGGGATTTGGGACTCTCTCCTTCAGCGGCATCCTGCATTGGACAATCCCCCGGATTGAAATATACTGCTCTGGAAGATGATGATGGAGACAGACTGTCCTGACCCCCCCCGGGGGTTCCGGCCTGAACGCCTCACTCTGGGGTTGCTGCTGCTCGCCCTGTCCACGTTGTTCCTGTGCAGCTTCGACAAGGGTTACTTCTACCGCCCCGGCGCCCATGACTGGAATACGGCGCTGAACCTGTCCGTCGCCGAGAACCTGTCCCCCGACCACGGTTTCCGGTTGTTCCGGTGGCGGCGCGAAGGATCGGGCGGCGCCCCCGCATACGACATGTTCAGCCGCTTTCCGGTCGGCGGATACGCGCTCATCAAACTCGCCATGCTCCCCTTCGGAACCGACCTGTCGGCCAGGATCCTGGCCGCACGCATGCTCATGCTGCTGTTGTTCAGCGCCGCCGCCCTCCTGGCCTTCCACTCCCTTGCTCGAATCACCTCCCACCGCTGGATCGCACTGGCAGCCACCCTCACGGCCTTCTCCTCCTTCTACATGCTGTTCTACGGCGACGCGGTTGGCGTCGAGTACAGCGTGGACCTGTTCGCGGTGATGCTGGTGTTCCACGGCATGGTGGTGTTCGTGCAGGAGGGACGGTTCCGGCAACTGCTGGCCAGGACCTGCGTTGCACTGCTGCTGGGGTGGCGCGTGTATGCGTTCCTGCTGCCGTTCCTCATCCTGGGTACGGCGAGCGAGGCGGTTCGGACGTGGAAGGACGGGACCGCGCTGTGGCCGCGTCTGCGCTCCACCGGGGCGGCGGTGCTGCGCAGCCGCCACATGGCGCTGGGCCTGTTCGCGCTGCTGTTCGGCGCGGTCGTCCTGGGCTTCAACTTCGCCAACGAGTACGCCGCGTTCGGAGGCCAGACCGCGGTGAGCGAACTGCCGTCGGTCCAGTCCATGCTCAGGCGGACCGGACTGGACCAGGAGTTGAACACCGTCTTCGACCGTGTGGGTTGGCTGCGCTTCCTGCAACAGCAACTCTTTCGTGTCTGCGTGGCCTCCGTTCCATTCGTGCTGACCGACTGGGGAGTCGATCTGTTGGAGTGGTTTTCCTCCGCTCCCTTTTCGGCGTCGGTCTTTTCGGGGCTGCCGTTGTGGGTTTCCCTCCCGGTGCTGCTGATGGTCATGGTCGCATCCACGACCGTGGTGCGCCTTGCGGGGCCGCTGTTGGCCCGGCGGCGCCGCATGCTCGTGGCCACCCTTGCCCTGTCCGGGTTCTTCTGGGCCCTGCTCATGCGCCACAATGCTGCAGGAAACCCCCACGGAGCCCTGTACTACGTGGGCGTCCCGCTGGTGTTCTACTCACTGCTCCTGCTGTACGTCCACAGGCGCTGGGGGCATGGTCCGGTGGTGGGCCTTGCCGTTGCGGGGCTGCTCGCCTTCGTCGTCTCCACCGTCCAGATGAACCACCGATGGCGCCCGGACGCCCCGGCGGCCGAGATCCAACTGGCCACCCTGGCCGAACTCGGGAGCATCCGCGAAACCACGCAGGGAAAGGTGGTCCTGCTCCTTGCATCCGTCAAGCCGGACTGGTCCCGGCAGGTCAAACCTTCGCGCCACGAACGAAAGTACCATTTCGCCGGAAGCGTCCTGACGCAACCCCATGGCATGGAAGCTGCGGTCCGGGCTGCGGACTTCCTCCTCACCCGCGACCGTGTGGAGAGCGACGCCCTGCTCACGCCCGGGAACGAACGGGTGTTCCTGTATGATTCCGCAGGCATGGACGACCTGGTGGAGTTGTACCGGACCACGTACCAGCGAGTGGTGTCCGGAGAACCTGTGGCGCGCTCCTACTTCGACGTCTATCTCGTTGACGGCGCGCTGATCCACGTCAGGGAGCCCTGCGTCCGGGAGGATGTGCCCCTCCGGGTGTTCGTGGAGGTGACCCCCGAAGACCCGAAAGACCTGCCCGGACGGCGCCTGCCCAGATGGCGCAGGAGGTACGAGGACGGCTTCGAGGGGTTTCGCCACGCCTTCCGGGAAAATGGCGTGCTGTTCGAGGGGAAATGCATGGCGATCCTTCCATTGCCCGATTATCCCGTCTCCGGCATCCGGACGGGACAGGACGGAGGAAGAGGCCGAGTGCTCTGGGAAGCAAGGATACCGGCCCGGTAGTCCCCGCCGGCCGCGGCCATCGACGCTCCAGGGATACCCGCAGCGCGGGACCGCTCGGAGGCGGGACCCCTGGCGTTGGCGGAGGAGAAGCTCTATGCTTGGCGGGCATCCGAGGGACCGTCGTTGCGGTCCATGGAAGCGTAATCGATCCCGGGAGGACGACATGAGAAAACCGCTTCAACCCCAAGCCATTCCCGATCCCCGGCCGCGTTACTCCCAGGGCATACTCGCCGAAGGGAAACGCCTGCTCTTCATCGCCGGCCAGACCGCGGTGGACGCCGACGGCAACGTGGTCGGCAAGGGCGACGCCGGGGCCCAGGCCGAGCAGGTCCTGAAGAACATGAAGTCGGTCCTGGACGAGGCGGGCGCCAGCTTCGCCGACGTGGTCAAGATCACCACCTACGTCACCGACCCGCGGCATCGGGACGACCTGGGCCCTGCGCGGCTCAAGTACTTCGGCGCCGACCCGCCGGCGAGCACCCTGGTGGTGGTCAGCGGCTTGGCCAACCCCCACTACCTGGTGGAGATCGAGGCCATCGCCGTGCTCCGGGACTGACGGGCCCTGCCTGAGGGATGTCCGGGCGCAGCCTGGCCGTCCAACCGTCCGCCGCATGGCCGCGGTCGGACGCGCGCGGCGTTACGGCTTGAGGATGAGGGACGGTCCTTCTTCGTCCGCTTCCTCATCCCGAGTCTTGTGAAGCCTCAGGCTCCGTACCACCAGGGCTTCCAGCAACGGCGCGCCCAGACTTCCCAGGTCCCGGCGGCGGATGGCCAGGGCCAGGGCGAGGGCTCCCCTCGCGTGCTCTTCCCGGCCGGCCGCGTGCATGTGGAGCGCGGCGTCCTCCAGGCGCCCCGCGAACACGGAGCCCATGTCAGGGTCGAGGAAGATGCCCTCCACCGCGTCCCGGACGATGCTGCGGAAGCGTTCCTGCTGCTGGACCGGGTTGAGCACGATGCGGCTCCGCTCGGTATCCTCGATTCGCGCAAGCCAGGGAGCCATCAGGTCCTCGTCCACGTACCAGGTGCGGAGCTCCGAATCCTCCAGGATCTTCTCCGAAACCTCGGAAGGCGCCGCGGAACCGATGCCGTCCGCGTCCACGAGGTCGAAGACCGGGTGCGCCCGGGGCGCGGCCTTGGCAGGGCTCAGGCGGCTGCGCAGCTCGGGATAGTCCGCCACCCCTTCCCCCGGCGGACCCTCCGCCTTCCGGTAGGCATCGTGCATCAAGCAGTCCGCGTACTCCCACGGCACGGGGGTCATGGAGACCAGGAACTCAGCCTTCACGGCGTCCATCATCCGCCGGAACTCCTTGCCGCTCACGATGGCGCTCCACAGATATTCCATCCCCCTGCGGTCGTGCACGCCCGCGTGGACCGTCAGCAGTCCAAGGCCGGGTTGCGGACGAGTCAACACCACCAACCGGGAACCGTCCCCGGTGACGGATGCAAGATATCCTTCGATCTCCGGCGCCAGACTGAAGTTCGGCCGATCCCCGCGGACCTCGGGCTCCTGCGGCTCCGCGGGCGCGAGCCCCACCTGGGCCAGCCTGAACAGGGATCGGCGGATCTCGCGCCGGACCTCCTTGCTGCCGACCCGCTTCTCCATGCCCTCCAGGGCGGCCACCGAAGCGGCGTCCCGGATGCGGCCCAGGACGTGGACCACCGCCAGGGAAACTTCAGGACCGGACCCGAACCGTTGGAGCAACGGCTCCACCAGGGCCGCATCCGGCGATTCCGTCTCCAAACCGTCCCTCCGCAGCGTGTCCAGACCGCTCCGGAGGGCCTTTTGCCGCTTGTCCTGCCTAGCCATCGCGTCACTCTTGCCACACGACGACGGTTTTTCCAATGGCGCGCCGCGGGCGGGAACGCCCGACTGTTGACTTGTCCGGCCCTGCCGGTTAATTCAAGGAACCTCTGGGCAATTCCGGCAAGCGCGTCCTTCGACTCCGCTTCGCTACGTTCAGGATGAACGGAGATCTCCGCTGCGCTACGCTCAGATCTCCGCTGCGCTAGGACGAACGGGGGCAATCGTTCCGAGTTTCCTCAAGCGGATCGACGAACGGGGGCGCCCCCCTTCCAGCATCCCGGGCTGGAGCCGGTCGGCGAACCCGCCGGTCCTCCGCGTGCGTGGCCGATACGGAGGACGCGGCTCGCGATAAACGTTACTTCAGGAGGCACAAATGGCGGACGGCACCATCGACCAGACGACCGCGGACGGCATCTCCCTCATCGAGTTGAACCACCCGCCGGTCAATTCCTACACCCACGAAATGCTGCGGGATCTCGACGACGCGCTGCTGCAGGCGCGCTTCGACGACGAGACCCACGTGATCGTGGTCACCGGCAAGGGGGAGAAGTTCTTCTCGGCCGGGGCGGACATCAACATGCTCGGGACCCGGACCCTCTCCTACAAGGCCAACTTCGCGCTCCACGGCCACGAGGTGCTGATGCGCATGGAGAACACCCCCAAGCTGGTCATCGCCGCCGTCAACGGCCACGCCATCGGCGGCGGGCTGGAGATCGCCATGGCCGCGGACATCCGCATCGCCAGGAAGGACGGCGGTCGGGCGGGTCTGGCCGAGGTGAACCTCGGCGTCATGCCGGGCATGGGCGGCACCCAGCGCCTGCCCCGTCTCGTGGGCCGGGCCAAGGCCCTGGAGCTCTGCGCCACCGGCAAGCAGGTGGCCTTCGAGGAGGCCCTGGACATGGGGCTGTTCCACTACGTCTATGAACGAGAGAGCTTCATGCAGGACGTCATGGACTACGCCAAACAGTTCGTGCCGCCCAACAAGGCCAGCCTGGCCGTGGGCAAGATCAAGCGCGCGGTGCAGTCGGGGGTCGAGACTTCCCTGCCGGAAGGCCTCGCCTTCGAGCGCGAGGCGTTGTCCCAGACCTTCGCCAGCGACGACGGCAACGAAGGGGTGAAGGCGTACCTGGAGAAACGGACGGCCAAGTTCCAGGGCCGGTAGGCAGGGAGACTTCGGGCCGCGGCGCCGAACCGGGCCGCGGCGCGACGGCGACCCATCGAAGCAACCCATCCAATCCAGAACCCGGAGGTAACGAATGGCCAAGCTCGTGATCGGCGGTGAGCTCGTGGACGGCGTGAAGCAGGAGACCTACGAAGTACGGAACCCGGCAAACGGACAGGTAGTGGACCACGCGGTCAAAGGCGACCAGGAGGACGTCCGGCAGGCCGTGGACGCCGCGGCCGCGGCGTTCGGGGAATGGTCCGACACCACACCCGAGGACCGGGGCAAGGTGTTGGAGAGCGCCTGCGGCCTCATCAAGCAACGCAGCAAGGACATCGCCCAACTCCTGACCCAGGAGCAGGGGAAGACGCTGTTCGAGGCCGGCCTGGAGATCCACCACCTGATCCACGGCCTGGAGTTCTATGCCGGCCTGGCCTCGAAGGTGCGGGGCTCGCACGTGCCGTTGCCGCAGAAGAACGCCTACGGCATGGTGGTGCGCCAGCCCATTGGCGTCTGCGGCGCCATCGTGCCGTGGAACTTCCCGCTGACGCTCATGGGGACCAAGCTGGGCCCCGCCCTGGCCGCGGGCAACACCATCATCGTCAAGCCCGCCTCCACCACCCCTCTCGCCACCGCCCTGTGCCTGGAGTTGATCCAGCAGGCCACCTATGCCGACGGCAAGAAGACCCTGCCCAAGGGGGCGGTGAACTTCGTCAGCGGCCCGGGAGGCAGCGTGGGCGAGGAGCTGCTGAGCAACCCGCGCATCCGGCGCATCGCGTTCACCGGATCCACTCCCATCGGCCGCCACGTCATGGAGGTGGCCGGGAGGGAGATCAAGCGCGTGACCCTGGAACTGGGCGGCAGCGACCCCATGATCGTCATGGAGGACGCCAACGTGGACGCGGCCGTGAAGATGGCGGACATCGGGCGCTACTTCAACTGCGGCCAGATGTGCCTGGGGGTGAAGCGCCTCTTCGTGCACGAGTCCATCGCCGAGGAGTTCGTGGGCAAGCTGGCGGCCGGGCTCGCCAAGAAGGCGGTGGGCGACGGCATGAAGAAGGAAAGCCGCATGGGGCCGCTCCACGTGGACTACCAGCGCACCGAGGTGGAGGAGCAGGTGGAAGACGCCAAGGCCCGGGGGGCCAAGGCGGTGGCCGGCGGCGCCCGGCCCGAAGGCGGCGAGTTCGACAACGGCTTCTTCTACCTGCCGACCCTGCTCACGGACGTGCCCGACGACGCCCGCATCGCCCGGGAGGAGTGTTTCGGCCCGGCCCTGCCGGTGTTCACGTTCCGGGACCTGGACGAGGCCATCCAGCGGGCCAACAGCTCCGAGTTCGGCCTCGGCTCGTCCATCTGGACGCGCAACATGGTCTATGCCAACAAGGCCATCGACAAGCTGGAGGCGGGCAACGTGTGGGTGAACTCGCTGCACTACGGCTACGACGAGCTGCCCTTCGGCGGCGTCAAGTCCAGCGGCGTGGGGCGGGAGCACGGACCCGAAGCGCTGGACTACTACCTGGAACCCAAGGGCGTGGTGGTCGTCAACGTGTAGCGACGGGTCCCCGGAGCCGCGGACGGGCGCCGCCGCAAGCCGGTGGCGCCCGTTTTCGTGTGGACGGGCGGCCGGGGAAACCCGGAACCCCACAGGGCTCCATCCGCAGGACCCTCGTCCCCATGCAGGCGCCAGCCAACCCCCTCCATTCCAGACCCGCGGGCAGGGAAGTGCGTCCCCTGAAGCGCCTGGTCCGGTATCTCGGTCCCTACCCGCTGCTGCTGGCGCTGGCCGTCCTGTCCCTCCTCGCCGCGGCCGGGGCCACCCTCGTCCTTCCGGTGGCCGCCCGGCAGATCCTGGAGACCGGCTTTGCCGAAGAGAACCGCGCCCTGATCGGCCAACGCTTCCGGTTGCTGCTGGGGGTCATCGCGGTGCTGGCGGTGGCGTCCGCGGGCCGTTTCTATTTCGTCGCCAAGATCGGCGAACGGGTGGCCGCGGACCTCCGCAAGCAGGTCCACGGGCACCTGCTGGGCATGGACCCCACGTTCTTTGAAATCACCCCCACCGGCGAGATCCTCTCCCGGCTCACCACCGACACCACGCTGATCCAGACGGTCATCGGCTCCGGCGCTTCC
The DNA here is from genome assembly GCA_965204235.1 of uncultured Binatia bacterium (SeqCode). GTDB lineage: Bacteria > Desulfobacterota > Binatia > UBA9968 > JAJDTQ01 > JAJDTQ01. The sequence continues at coordinate 3,937,692 of OZ241979.1, read as the reverse complement.
ATGGCCTTGCGGAACCTGCTGATCTTCGCGGGCGGGTCCGTGATGCTCCTGGTGACCAGTCCCCAGCTCATGGGCGCGGTCATGGTCCTGATCCCGCTGGTGCTCCTGCCCATACTCGTGCTGGGGCGATGGGTGCGCCGCCTGTCCCGAGTGAGCCAGGACCGGGTGGCGGACACCAGCGACGTGGCCGGCGAGAACCTCGACGCGGTGGCCACCGTCCAGGCGTTCACCCAGGAACGCAACGAGAAGGAGCGCTTCGGCGCCGCGGTGGAGGCGGCTTACGCCGCGGCGCTGGCCAGGGTCCGCACCCGGGCGCTGCTGGTTTTCCTGGTCATCGCCCTCATGTTCGGCGGCGTCGTGGGGGTGCTCTGGATGGGCGCGGAAGCGGTCCTGACCGGCCGGATGTCCGCGGGCGTGCTGATCCAGTTCGTCTTCTATGCGGTCTTCGTGGCCGGCGCGGCAGCCGCCCTCAGCCAGGTGTGGGGCGAGGTGCAACGGGCCGCGGGGGCCACCGAGCGGTTGATGGAGCTGCTCGACACCCCGCCCGCCATCACCGCGCCTCCGGCGCCCCGGCCCCTGCCCGCGCCCGCCCAAGGCAAGGTCGATCTCGAGACCGTAGGGTTCCGATACCCTTCCCGCCCCCACGAACACGCGCTGGACCGGTTCTCCCTCACCGTCGAACCCGGCGAGACCGTGGCTCTCGTGGGTCCTTCCGGCGCCGGCAAGAGCACCGTGTTCAAGCTGCTGCTGCGGCTCTACGACCCGGGCAGCGGGCGCATACGGCTGGACGGAGTGGATCTTCGGGACGCGGACCCCCGGGCCGTGCGCAGCCGCATCGGGCTGGTGCCCCAGGAGACCGTGGTGTTCTCCGCCAGCGCCAGGGAGAACATCCGCTACGGGCGGCCCGAAGCCACCGACGCCGAGGTCGCCGCGGCTGCCCGGGCCGCCTTTGCGGACGATTTCATCCAGGGCCTGCCCGAGTGCTACGACACCTTCCTGGGAGCACGGGGGCTGCGCCTCTCCGTGGGCCAGCGCCAACGCATCGCCATCGCCCGGGCCATACTCAAGGACCCGGCCGTGATGCTGCTGGACGAGGCCACCAGCTCGCTGGACGCGGAGAGCGAGCACTTGGTCCACCAGGCCCTGGAGCGCCTGATGGCCAACCGCACCACCCTCATCATCGCCCACCGTCTCGCCACCGTGCTCCGGGCCCGCCGCATCGTGGTCATGGACCGGGGCCGCATCGTGGCCGCGGGCGCCCACGACGAACTCGTGCAGCGCGGAGGGCTCTACGCGCGCCTGGCTTCGTTGCAGTTCGCGCCGGAGGCGTGACGCCGGGCGGGTAGGCCGGGGGCGTGTTGACTCCGGTCAAGACCGTGTTGCCTCCTCCTCCGCAGACCTCTCCCGACGCCTTTTCCACTGTAGTCGAAAAAAGCCTCGGCTTTTTTTGACCGTGGTCGAAAAAAGCCGTATCCTTGACCCATGGCCGAAAACCCCCGCTACCTCTCCGGACAGGTCCTGTCCGACCTCGACCGCAAGATGGTGTTCGTGGCAGGCCCCCGACAAGTCGGCAAGACGACCCTCGCGCGGAGCCTGCCCGGCGCCGCGGAGGGTTACCTCAACTGGGACGTGGCCGCGCACCGGCACCGCATCCTGCGGCGGGAACTGCCGCCGTCCGGACTCTGGGTCTTCGACGAGATCCATAAGTACCGGCAGTGGCGCGGCTACCTCAAGGGCTTGTACGACGACCGCCGGGAGGGCCAACGGATCCTCGTGACCGGCAGCGGCCGGCTCGACCTGTACAGGTTCGGCGGCGATGCCCTGCAGGGGCGCTATCACCTGCTGCGGCTGCATCCGTTCTCCGTCGCCGAAGCGGGCGTGGGCACGCCCGCGGAGCTGCGCGACCTGTTGGAGCTCGGCGGCTTTCCCGAGCCCTGGCTGTCGGGCAGCCGCCGGGAAGCAAGGCGCTGGTCGAGGGAGTACCGGGCCCGGCTCGTGCGCGAAGAGGCGGCCACCCTCGAACGAATCCATGACCTCGGCCAGTTGGAGTTGATGATGCTGGCCTTGCCGGAGAGGGTGGGTGCGCCGCTTTCCGTCAACGCCCTTCGCGAAGACTTGCAGGTGAGCCACAAGACCGCGGACGCCTGGCTCGGCGCCCTGGAGCGGCTGTACGCCATCTTCCGGCTGCCGCCGTTCGGTTCCCCCCGCCTGCGCGCCGCCAGGAAACAGTGCAAGCACTACCACTTCGACTGGACCCTGGCGCCCGAGGACGGGGCGCGTTTCGAGAACCTCACCGCCTGCCACCTGCTGAAGTGGGTCCACCACCAACAGGATACCGAGGGCTTGGACCTGGAGTTGCGCTACTTCCGTGACAGGGACGGCCGGGAGGTGGACTTCGTCGTCGAGCAGCGGAGGACCCCGTCGCTGCTGGTCGAATGCAAGTGGTCCGACGCCGCCCCGGACCGAGGCGTCAAGTACCTGAAGGCAAGGTTCCCCAAGGCCGATGCATGGCAGATCTCCGCCACCGGCGTGAAGGACTACGTCACACCCGAAGGAATCCGCGTAGCGCCCGCGCTGGCGCTGTTGTCCAAGCTGGCGTAAGGGGCCGGCGGCGGTCGGCTTCGGGCGGTCTCGCCTGATTGTCTCCCGATGGCGGGAGAGAGCCGGGCGTAGTACCATGCGCCGATGGAGGGCGCGAAAACATGGCCGAACGCATCTACGTCCTGGATGGGGACAACCTGGAGCCGATGGAAGAACGGTGGTTCGCGTCGGAAGACCACCTGCAGAAGCTCCTTGCCGAGCATCCTCACTTGTTGGACGGGGAGCAAATGAATCCGGGCAACCCCCGGCGATGGCTGCTCGTCAAACGCGAGATGGGCGTGCCGGACGCGTCCGGCGAGTCCGATCGCTGGTCGCTGGACCACCTGTTCGTGGACCAGGACGCCGTGCCCACGCTCGTCGAGGTGAAGCGGGGTTCGAACTCCCAGATACGGCGCGAGGTCGTGGGCCAGATGCTGGACTACGCCGCAAACGCCTCGCAGTTCTGGGACGCCGGAACCCTGCGCCGATCCTTCGAGGAGACCTGGGGGGATTCTGCTGACGAGAAATTGCGTCTGCTCCGGCCCGAGGACGAAGAACCGGACGCAGATGCGTTTTGGCGCGAAGTCGTCACCAACCTCGCCGCCAGACGCCTGCGCTTGCTGTTCGTGGCGGACGCCATACCCACCGAGCTCGCCCGCATCGTGGAGTTCCTGAACTCGCAATTGCGTGACAACATCGAGGTGCTGGCCGTCGAGGTCAAGCAGTTCGTGGGCTCCGCCAGAAAACGCAGCACGCTCGTGCCGAAAGTCATCGGGCACACCGCGGCTCCACCCGGCAAGCGCGGCGCATCCGGCCGCCACACGAAGATCGACCGCGGTTCCTTCATGGAGAACCTGCCCAGTGATGAGATGCGTCGTGCAACGGAGCAGCTCTTCGGCGTCGCCGAGAAGCACGACGCTCAAGTCGTACCGGGCGACAAGGGCTTCTCCATCAGGGTGAAGGTGAAACCTCCTGATGAGAACGATCGTTCTCGCCTCGCAACAGTGGCGTGGTTCTACCCTCCTTCTGACACACCTTTCTGGTACGGGTTGCGCAATTACGCGTTCGGAGAAACCGCCTCCAAGGACCCTGCTTTTGACTCGCTGATGACTCCAAAGCGCAAGAAAATCCTGGACGATTGGGTCAGTCAGTTCGAAGGCGACCCTTTCGGCGAACGATATTGGACTGACGCCTTGCGAACTCGGGTAATCGCGCACCAAGAGGTGGCGAGGCACGTAGATACGCTGGCGGCAAGGCTCGCCAAGGTGCTTGACGACCTGCGGACCTCCTAGCGCCTGCCTATGCCTGCCATCCTCGGATCTTCCTGCTTTCGTGTGGGCAGGGTTTCACGGGCATGGATGTGCAAGCCCACCCTGTCATTCCCGCGAAAGCGGGAATCCACTTTCGGAACATCTGATCCATGCCGGCTTGAGGCGCCTCTCCCGATGGGAGATGGAAACACAGGGAGTCTTCATGAGAATCTCTGGATTCCCGCTTTCGCGGGAATGACGAGGTGGGGCTTTCCCGGGAATCTACTCAAACCGACCACGGCAAGGTGGGAATCGGACCTCATCACAGGGTGTGCCACCACCCGCACGAAAGCCTGGAGCGCCCTATCCTCCGGGATGGAGCGCGGGTTCGGCCGGCTCCAGGTCCAGGGCGCGCCTCACGGCCTCCAGAGCGGCCTGGTTGCTGGTGACCACGGGCAGGTCGTAGGCCTGCCGCAGTTGCGGCAGGGTCGCCACCGCCTGGTAGTTGGTGCAGGAGATGAACAGGGCGTCCACCTGCGGCCGGGGGCCCAGCTTCTCCCGGGCGAAGGCCAGGATCTCCGGGGGCTCCACCAGCGCCAAATCGAAATTGACACTGATCCCCATGCCGTGGATGGCCGCCACCTCGATGCCGTCGTCCTCCACGCTGGCCCTGATGCGGACGTTCAGGTCCTCGATGTAGGGGGTCAGGACCGCGATGCGCCACGCCTCCAGGGCCGCCAGCTTGCGGCGCACCGACTCGATGACGCTGACGGTGGGCTTGCCGGTGACGTCGGATATCCGGCGGCACAGTTCGGCGTCGTAGGCGTTGCCGCGCAGCGCCCCGGCGCTGGTGCAGCCGAACACCACCAGGTCCGGGCGGGCGGTGGCCACGTTGCCGGCCGCGGGGAGCGCGTGTCGGTCCAGCATCTCCTCCTCGCCCTCGACGGTGGTGGCCTCCAGGTACATGCGCCCGGTGTGGACCGTGGCCGACGCCGGCAGATGGCGGTAGAAGTCCACCTCCATGACCGTGTTGGAGGAAGGGATGAGCAGTCCGACCCGGTGACCCAACTGGCGCCTCCTCGCTCCGTCCGTCAGTCTTCGCGGAACTCGCCCCGGGCCCTGGCCTCCTGTATGGCCGTGAAGACCCGCTCCGGCGTCACCGGCGTCTCGGTGATGCGGATGCCGATGGCGTCGTGGATGGCGTTCAGGATGGCGGGGGTGGTGGGAATGGTGGCCGGCTCCGCCACCCCCTTGGCGCCGAACGGCCCCCTGGGGTCGGCCACCTCCACGATCTCGCACTCGATGTCCGGCACGTCCATGGCGGTGGGCACCAGGTAGAAGGCCAGCGAAGCCGTGCGCGGCACGCCGTTCTCCAGGATGTGCTGCTCGTAGAGTCCGTAACCCAGGCCCATGGCGGCGCCGCCCTCGACCTGCCCTTCCACCGCCGCCGGGTTGATGGCCTTGCCCGCGTCCGTGGCCGAGACGAGCTTGGTGAGACGCACCCGCCCGGTCTCCGTGTCCACCTCCACTTCCGCCAACTGGGTGGCCCAGCCATAGGTGGCGTAAGCGTCGCCCTGGGACGTCTCCGGGTCCACGTCGTCGGTGGTGTTGTCGTGCCAGCCCCAGGCGGCCGCCCGCCTGCCGTGGAAGTGGAGCTGGTGGGCGACCTTGCCCACCGACACCAGCGGCCGGTCCGTCCGCGTCTCGCACACCTGCCCCCGGCGCAGTTGCAGGTTCTCCCCGGGACACTCCAGCATGCGCGAGGCCATGTCGAGGAGCTGGTCCCGGAGGTCCGCGGCCGCCCGCTGCACCGCCACCCCCTGGACGAACGTGGCCCGGCTGCCGGAGGTGGGTCCCGCGTCCGGGGTGCTGCCGGTGTCCGCGGCCACCACCCGTATCCGTTCGGGCTCGATGCCCAGTTCCTCCGCGGCCACCTGGGTCACCACGGTCATGACCCCCTGGCCCATGTCGCAGGCCCCCGAGTACACGGTGGCGGTGCCGTCCTCGGCCATCTCGATCTCGGCCGAGCCGATGTCGGCCCGGCTGAAACCGTAGCCGATGCCGTAGTACATGGAGCCGATGCCGTATCCTCTTCTTATTGCCATGATCGCTTGAACCGCAGGCCGTGGGAGCTCATGTAGTCCTCGATGCGCCGGAGCGTGGCCTCGATGCCGCATCCCTCGTTCATGGCCTGCCCGGTGGCGGAGGCGAGCCCCGGCTTGAGACAGTTCCTGAGCCGGAAATCCAGCGGCGACATGCCCAGACGGTGCGCCAACCGGTCCATCTGGGACTCATGGGCCACCGCCGCCTGCATCACCCCGAAGCCGCGCATGGCGCCGGAAACCGGGTTGTTGGTGTAGAGGGTGTAAGTGTCCACCCGGACGTGGGGAACGTCGTAGGGGCCGGTGGCGTGGATGCCCGCCTTCTTGATGACGTAGGCTCCCAGGGAGACCCCCGCGCCCGTGTCGCCGTAGATGTCGCCGTCCAGGAAGGTCAACCGCCCGTCGGAGCGGGCGCCGGTGCGGAACTTCATGGACATGGGGTGGCGCTTGGTGTTGGCGATGAGGGACTCCTCCCGGGTATAGACCAAGCGCACGGGCCGGCGCGTCTTCAACGCCAGCAGGCCCACGTGGATCTCGGCCGTGATGTCGTCCTTGCGGCCGAAGCCGCCGCCGATGGGCGCCTGTATCACCCGCACCCGGTTCATGGGCAGGTCCAGGGCCGGCGCGATCTGCCGACGGTCCCGGTAGGGGTACTGGGTCCCCACCAGGATGTTCAGGACTCCCGAGGCATCCAGCCAGGCCAAGCCCGCTTCCGGTTCCATGGGTACGTGGTCCATCCGATGGGTGCGGTACGAGCCCTCCACCACCACGTCCGACTCCCGGACGCCCTGTTCCACGTCGCCCTTGCGCACGGTGGTGTGCTGGAACACGTTGCCGCCTTCGTGGACCGCGGGCGCTTCCGGGTCCAGGGCGTCCTCGAACGTGAGTACGGGCCGCAAGGGCTCCAGCTCGACCCGGATCTTCGATACCGCCTCTTCGGCCGCCTCCTCGTCCTCCGCGGCCACCACCGCCAGGGCGTCGCCCACGGACCGCACCTTGTCGTCCGCCAGCACGCGCTGGTCCGGCACTGCGAGTCCGTAGCGGTTGACGCCGGGCACGTCCGCGGCGGTGAGGACCGCTTCGACCCCCGGCGTCCGCGCCGCGTCCCGGGTATCGATGTTGCGGACGGCCGCGTGGGGCGTTCCCGCCCACAGGATCTTGGCGTGCAGCATGCCCGGGACGACCATGTCGCCCACGTACTCGGTGGCGCCCAGCGCCTTCTCCATGGCGTCGGGCTTGGTGACGTTCCTGCCGATCCATTGATAGGAGCGGCCGGTCTCCCGGGACGTATCGTCGTTCATGTCACGGAACCTCCGGACCATTCCGGCTCGAAGCGCCTCCCCTCGTGGGAAAGCGCGTCCTTCGACTTCGCTTCGCTACGCTCAGGACGAACGGGGGCAATCGTTCAGAGTCTCCGTTGGGGGCAATCGTGCAGGGTTTCCGTTACCCCGCTCGCGAGCGTTCCCTGAGTTCGGCCGCCGCGGCGCGGACGGCCTTGACGATCTTGCCGTACCCGGTGCAGCGGCAGAGGTTCCCCGAGAGGGCGAAGCGGATCTCCTCGTCCGTGGGGTCCGCGTTGTCCTGCAGCAGCGCCCAGGCGCTCACGATCATGCCCGGGGTGCAGTAGCCGCACTGGACGCCCCCCTGCTCCACCATCTGTCGTTGCAGCGGATGGGGCGCGCCGTCTTCGGCCAGCGCTTCGATGGTCACCACGTCCCGGTCCGCGGCGTCGGCCGCCAGCACCAGGCAGGACACCACCGGCCGCCCGTCGAGCAACACCGTGCACGACCCGCACTCGGCCTCGTTGCACCCCTTCTTGCTGCCGGTGAGCCGCAGCCGGTCGCGCAGCACGTCCAGCAGGGACTCGTGGGGCTCCGCTTCCGCGGCCCTGTTCCGACCGTTCACCCGGAGTTCGTAACGCCGTTTCATGCGGTGGAACCTCTGTTCGATTCCGGCTCGATGCGCCTCTCCCCATGAGAAAGCGCGTCCTTCGACTTCGCTACCATCAGGACGAACGGAGGCAACCGTTCAGGGTTTCCCGGTTTCCGTCCGGCCCCCGGAGCGTGCGCGCTCCACCGCCCGGGCGAGCACCCGCTGCACGAGGACCCGGATCAACTCCCTGCGGTAGCCCGCGGAGCCGCGGATGTCGTCGATGGGCCGGCATTCGTCCATGGCCGCCCTTCCCGCCTGCTCCAGGACCTCCGGGGTCGGCTCCTTCTCCCGCACCCGGTCTTCGGCCCTGGGAGCGGTCAGGGGCGTGGGCGCCACCGCGCCCAGGGCGATGCGCACGCCCTGCACCCGCTCCCGGGCCGGGTCCAGGGTCACCGCGGCCGCGGCGCTGGCGATGGCGATGTCCATGGCCGCCCGCGGGGTGAACCGCTCGAAGGCGTCGCCGGTCCGGGGCGGCGGCTCCGGCGCCTCCACCGCGAGCAGCAGTCCGGCCGCGCCCAGCACCGACTGCCCGGGCCCGGTGAAGAAAGCCTCCACCGGCGCCGTCTCCCGCCGAGACTCGTGGGTCCACAACCGCGTCACCGCGCCCAGCGCCATCAGCGGCGGCGCCGTGTCCGCGGACGGCGAGGCGTTGCACAGGTTGCCGCCGACGCTGGCCATGTTCCGCAACTGCAACGAGCCCACCACCCGAAGGGCCTCGTGGATCGAGGGGAAACGGCTGCTTACGGCCGCGGCCGTCTCCAGGTCCCGCATGGGAGCGCAGGCCCCGAGCCGGAGGCCCGCCCCGGGCTCGCAGCTCCATCCGCAGAGTTCCGGGATCCGCTTCAGGTTGACCAACCCCTGCCAGCGGACCACCCCGCGGCGCAACTGTATGACGATGTCGGTGCCTCCGGCAAGCGGTCTGCGAGTCCCCTTCCCCTCCCGCAGCAGGCCGCTCGCTTCCTCCAGCGACCTCGGCTCGAAATAGTCGAACCTCATGGGTCAGGCTCCCAGCCTGGGGACCACGTCCGCGGCGATGGTCTCCAACTGCTCCAACCGGTACCTGTAGGGTATCAGGATGATGCGGTGGATGCCCGCGTCCACGTGGGCCTTGAGCTGCTCGACGCAGTCGTCCGCGTTGCCCCGAACCGCATGTTCGATGGTGGATTCGCTCCGCTTGGCGATGTCCCATTCGGTGGAGAGCCAGTGGCGCATGGGTTCGTCCACCGCCTCCCGGGACGCTCCCACGTAGATGGCGAGCTGGTTGGTGGCCGTGAGCTTCGAGGGGTCGCGCCCGGCCGCTTGCGCGGCCTCCCGGATCTTCGCCCAACTCCGGGTGAAGCTCTCCGGCGTGTAGAAATAGGTGAGCCAGCCGTCTCCCATGCGGCCGACGCGCCGCAGCACCCGATCGATGTAGCCCCCGATGAGTATCGGCGGGTGGGGCTTCTGGACCGGTTTCGGCAGGAGCACCGCGGACCGGAGGTTCAGTTCGTCCACCTGCTCGGTCACCGCGTCCTCGGTCCACAACCGCAGCAACAACTCCAGGTTGCGCTCGAAGATGCGGCCCCTCTCCCGGTAGGAGACGCCGATGGCGTCGAACTCCCGGGCGTACCAGCCCGCGGCCGCGCCCAACAGCAGCCGACCGTTGGAGATCTGGTCCAGGCTGGCGAGGACTTTGGCCGCCACCACGGGGTTGCGCAACGGCAGCACCATGACGCCGGTCCCCAGGCGGATGCGTTCGGTGCGGGCCGCGATGGCGGTGAGTATGGTCAGGGAGTCCAGCACCGGAAAGCTGGGGTTCACCCCCAGGAGGACATGGTCCCACGCCCAGAGGGACTCGAAGCCCAACTCCTCGGCCCTGCGGGCGTAACGGATCAACCCGTCCACGTCCGGGGTCTCACCGGGACCGACGAAGTTGCGGATGGCGACTCCAACCTGCACGGCCATGGGTTCCACCTCCTATCGAGAGCCGCCGGGCGGGACCTCTCGGTCCCTACCCGAGAAAGTTCCTCTCCGGGTCGATGCTGCGCAAGGTCTCCAACTCGTCCGCGCCGGGGGCCTCGGTGACCGGCACGCGGTCGGGCGCCGGCAACTCGAACCCGGTGTTGTCCCGCACCTGCTCCACGGAGACTCCGGGGTGGAGGCTCTCCAGCCGCATGCGCCTGGTCTCGGGGTCGAAGACCATGGTGCCCAGATGGGTCACGATGCGGCTGACCGCGCCGAACAGGAGCCCCGCCCGACGGCGCGAATCCCCGCCGCGGAGGAAGCCCGGACTGGTCACGAAGTCCACCCGGGGCACGAACCGCCGCCGCTCGTGCATGGTGACCACCATGACGTTGCGGCACAACGAGATGATGTCGTTGGCGCCGCCGCTGCCTGGCAACCGGACCCGGGGACGCTCGTAGCCGCCGATGACGCTGGAGTTGAGGTTGCCGTGGCAGTCGATCTGCGCGCCGCCCACGAACCCCACGTCGAGGAACCCCCGCTGGGCGAACAGGAACGTATCTGTGATGCCCGGCAGCATCTGGGCCCGGGGCGCGGTGCGCATCTCGTTGGTGGAGTACGGCAACTTCCCGGGCACGATGTGCGGCCCCATGCTGCCGCCCTCCACCACGATGACGAGCTGGGGCGCATGGGTCTTCTGGGCGAGCACCGCGGCCACCAGCGGCACCCCCACGCCGGCGAACACGGAGGTGGCTCCCGCGAGCTGGCGGGCGGCGACCACGGCCAGGAGTTCGGCGGCGGAACAGTTCATCGCGGTCCCAGGAGATCCTCGGCGCAGCGCTTCTGCCGCGCCAGCGCCTCGTCGCCGAACAGCGCCAAGTACTCCCGGTGGCTCGACACGCCGTAAACGAAGCGTTCCAGGTAGTCGTCGATGGCGCCGGTGCCCCGGGCCTTGATGGCGCCGGTATAGGCCTCGAAGTGGCCGAAGTCGGCTTCGTAGAGGCCGTAGCATTCGTGGGGAAAGGAGCCGTAGGGGACTTCCACCACCGCGTCCACCACGAGCCCGGGAATCACCGTCCGGTCCGGCTGCCGGCGGACATCTTCCTCCTCGACGATCTCCTCGGCCGTGACGATGACCGTGGCCGCGGCCCGGGAGATGTCCGCGTCCATGTGGGGATAGCCGTCGATCTGGCAGTTGCCGAAGCGGTCGGCCCGATGCACGTGGACCAGCGCCACGTCGGGGAAGAGGGCCGGCACGAGGCAGAGCGTCTCGCCGGTGAAGGGGCACTCCATGGTCTTGGTCTCGGTGACGTCCATGAGGTCCGACCCCAGCATCGTCAGCGTCGGCAGAAAGGGGACTCCCATGGCCCCGGCGCGGTAACGCAGGCCGAGTCCCAGATGGCTCCACTCCTCGAACCGCACCCGCCCCCCTTCCACCTCTTCCCGCAGCTTGGCGGAGAGGCCCCAGGGCAGGGCGATGTCGAACCAGCTCGTCACCAGGGTGTCCACCGCCCCGGCCGCCATGAACCACTCGCCCTCGTAGCACATGAGGTTGCGCGAAAGGGTCAGGCCGCGGCGTTGCTGGCGCAGCGCCTCCCACAACGCCGCCAGCGGACTGCGCGAGAACAGGCAGCCGCCGATGGCCACGTGGTCGCCGTCCCGGACCTTGCGCACCGCCCGGTCCAGGGTCGTGAGCTTCTCCGCGGTAGATTGGGGCTTGGCTTCCAGCCGCCGCCGGGCCTCGACGAAATCGGCCGACCTCATGGGGAGGGCGGACCTCCCGCCGGGCCCCGCCGCCTCGGGCCGACCCGGTCCCGGTCACGGGACATGCGCGCCGTGGCTCCCGTCATGTCGAAAGGCTGCTACCATCAAAGGCCGGGTCCGTCAACTACGGACCCGCGGAGGAAAGCGCTGCACAGTTCGCCGATGTCGTCCACGCGGTCCGGGTGGAGCCAGTGGAGGCTGCGGTCCGCGCGGAACCAGGTCAACTGGCGCTTGGCCAGACGGCGGGTGGCCCGCTGCATGGACGACAGCGCGTCCGCGGCGGTGAGGCGGCCCATGAGGCACAGCGCCGCCTGCCGGTAGCCCACCCCCTGCATGCTGCGGAGGCTCGGCCCATAGCCCATGTCCAGGAGGCCGCGGACCTCGTCCAGCAGTCCCTCGGCCATCATCCGCCGGCAGCGGCGGTCGATGCGTTCGTACAACTCCGGACGGGGGCGGTCCATGCCCACTCCGAGCACTTCGAAGGGGCGGTCGCCGAACCCGTGCTCGCGCTGCCATTGGCTCAGCGGCCGGCCGGTGCCGAGGACCACCTCCAGGGCGCGCACCACCCGCGTCCGGTCCCGCGGCTGGACCCGCGCCGCGGCCTCCGGATCCAGCCGCCCCAGACGCTCGAAGAGGCGCTCCGGGCCGTGTTCCGCAAACTCCCGCTCGAGTTCGGCCCGCAACTCCGGGTCCGCTCCCGGCCCCGCGAACAACCCCCGGGACAGGGCCTTGACGTAGAGTCCTGTCCCACCCGCCACCAGCACGTTGCGGCCCCGGGCCCGTATGCCTTCCATGGCCTTCAGGGCGTGTTCCCTGAACAGCGCGGCGTGGAAGACCTGGTCCGGGTCCACCACGTCGAGCAGGTGGTGGGGCCGTTGCCGCCGCTGGGCGGGCGTGGGCTTCGCCGTGCCGATGTCCATGTAGCGATAGACCTGCATGGAGTCGGCGCTGACGATCTCCGCATCGAGCCGACCCGCAATGGCCAGGGCCACGTCGGTCTTGCCGACGCCCGTGGGTCCCACCAGGAACAGGACCCTGGGCCTGGGGTTCACGGGCCGCACCGATCCCGGTTGCACGCGCTGCGCCGTCCCCCGGTCAGGCGCGTCGGAACATCCGCTCCAACTGGCCGCGGCTGAACCGGACCGTCACCGGCCGTCCGTGGGGGCATTGGGTGGCGAAGTCCGTCTCGTCCAGCTCCCGCAGGAGCACCTCCATCTCCTCCTTCGCCAGCGTCCGGTTGGCCCGGATCACGCTGTGGCAGGCGATGGTCATGAGACGCTCCCGGAAGCCCCGGTGCAACTCCCCGGACCGGCCGGTCTCGGCGAATTCGCCGACCATGGCGCGCACCGCATGGCGGTAGTCGCCGTCGGCCAGGAGGGCCGGCACCGCTCGCAGGGAGAACGTGTTCCTGCCGAAGGGCTCCACGGTGAACCCGGCCCGCTCCAGCGCGCCGAGCCGCCCTTCGAGGATCATGGCCTCCGCGGCGGGCAACTCCAGGACCTGCGGCATCAGCAGCTCCTGCCGCTCGATCCGGCCTTGCTCCAGGTCGTCGTGCATGCGCTGGAAGGCGATGCGTTCGTGCGCCGCGTGCTGGTCGATGAGCACCATCCCCGGGTCGCCGTGGCAGAGGATGTAACAGCCCAGCACCTGTCCCACCACGGTCAGCGACGAGAAGCCGCCGCTCTCGGCGCGGGCGGGGGGTTCCGCGGTCCGGAGAGCCGCGCCGACCGGCGCCAGCGCCGGAGAGGAGACCCGGGACCCCAGGTCCAGGCCCGGCGGGACCGCGGCGCCGCGGTAGTCCGGGACCGGCTCGCGGACACCGGCCGGGGCCGGCAGCGCCCCCGGGTCCGGAGCGTGGCCCGGCAACGGCAGCGGGCCCCCTTCGGCCGCGGACTGCAACGCCCCGCGCACCGCGGACAGGACCGTCTCGTAGATCTCGGACTGGCGGCGGAAACGCACCTCGGTCTTGGCCGGGTGGACGTTCACGTCCACGTAACCGTAGGGCAGCTCCAGGTAGAGGACCGCGGCGGGAAAGCGTCCCTTCATGAGCAGCGTGTCGTAGGCCTTCAGCAGGGCGTGGGTCAACAGCTTGTCGCGCACGAAGCGGCGGTTGACGAACGTGACCATGTACCGGGAGTTGCCGAAGGACTTGGGGACCCGGCTGGCGAAACCCGTGCACCGTACGTGCTCGCGGCTCAGGGAGAACGGCGTCAGGTCGCTGGCGGCTTCGCCCAGGACCTGCCGCACACGGTCCCGGAGCCGGGTCGTGGCGGCGTAGTCCGCGAGCCTCTTGCCGCCGTGATGGAGGCGGAAATGCACCGACGGATGCGCCAAAGCCACCCGGTCCACCACGTCGGCGACGTGCTTGACCTCGGTACGGGGAGACTTCATGAACTTGAGCCGGGCGGGAACGTGGTAGAAGAGGTCCCGCACCTCGACGCTGGTGCCCGGGGGGCACCCCGCGGCCGCGGGAGTCCCCTTGCGTCCGTTCTCCACGCGGACGCTGCCTCCGGCTTCCTGTGACGCCGGCCGCGACGCCATCTCCACCAGCGCCACCGAAGCGATGCTGGGCAGGGCCTCCCCGCGAAAACCCATGGTGGCGATCTCCGCAAGGTCCGCCTCGCTCCGGATCTTGCTGGTGGAATGGCGCTCGAAGGCCAGGGCCAGGTCCTCGAAGGCGATCCCCTGGCCGTCGTCGCTCACCCTGATGCGGGAGGTCCCGTTGCCTTCCACCAGCACGGATATCTCGCCGGCCCCGGCGTCCAGCGCGTTGTCCAGCAACTCCTTCACCACCGACGCCGGCCGCTCGACCACTTCCCCGGCCGCGATACGATCGATCAGGCCGTCGGGCAGCATTGCGATCTTCATGGGTTGCCCGTCCGCGGCCCGCGTTCGTTCGCAGCACGGGCCGCTCGTCCGAAGAGGCGCCCGGAGACCGGCCCGCGGGCTTCCCCCGGGCCGACGCGCGAGCCTTGCGGTTCCTGTCGAGGAAACCCGGAACGATTGCCCCCGTTCATCCCGAGCGTAGCGAAGCGAAGTCGAAGGACGCGCTTTTTCATGGGGAAAGACGCCTCCAGCCAGAATGGACCAGAGGTTCCTTGACACCCGGAAGCCGCGGTGGATAAGCTCGCCCCATGCAACGTCCGGGGCCAGTGTATCTGCGTCGAGGGCGGCGGCTCGGCTTCCCGGCCGTGCCGGCATGGGCCTTTCGGGGAGCGCTGTGGGGCGTGTGCCTGCTGCTGCCGTTTCAAGGCGCTGCCGCCCCCCACGTCCGCATGGAGGTCCGGCAGGTCACCATGGACCCTACCAACCGGACGCCCGTGGTGGTCCTGGTGGGAGAGGGGCGAGTGCTGCCCATCTGGATCGGCCCCGCGGAGGCGGCCTCCATCGCCCTGGCCCTGGAGGGGCAACCGCTCCCGCGGCCCAATACGCACGACATGATACGGAACCTGTTGCAGGGGCTGGACGCGGCGCTGGAACGAGTCACCATCACGGAACTGCGGGACAACACCTATTTCGCAGTGGTCACGGTCAAGGCCGGGCAACGCCGCATCCCCGTGGATTCGCGTCCGAGCGACGCCATCGCGGTGGCGCTGCGGACCGGCGCGCCCATCTACGCCACCGCCGAAGTCCTGTCCGGGAGCCTCCCCCTCGACGACCCTGCGCGTCCGCACGGCTTCAGGCGCGTGATGGGGATGCACCTGCAGGACCTGACCGCGGAGTTGGCGAAGCTGTTCGCCGCCACGCTGCGGGAAGGCGTGCTGGTTTCCCACGTGGAGTCCGGCAGCCCCGCTTCGACCCTCGGTTTCCGACGCGGGGACGTCATCGTCGGGGTAGGCCGCGAGACCGTCCGCAACACCCGGGAGTTGGAAGCGGCGCTCCGCTCACCCGCACCGCACTCCTTCCGGATACGAAGGGACGGCGAGCCCGTCACCATCGTGATGAGCCCGCCGTCCCAAACGGAACCCTGACGTCCCGGGCGGCCGGCTACGAACCGGCACCGTTGCTGCTGAACAGCAACTTGCCCCACTTCTTCTCGGTGGCGTCCAGCACTTCCCGGCTCGACTCCGCCACCGGCGGGAACTCGCTCATCCACTCGTACGGACGGCACGCGTCAATGATGGCGCGCGAGTTGAAACCCTTCCTGGTGGGATGCACGATGGGGTCCAGGGGACCGCTCCAGGCGCGCCGGATGATGTCGATGTCCGCGTCCGGGTCGGAGCGGGTGGCCATGGCCCAGATCACGTCGTCCGTGTGGGAAGGGTCGATGTCGTCGTCCACCACGATGACGTAGCGGCCCAGGTACGCGCCCGCGTGGCACTGGGAGGCCACCACCGCGGCCTGCCGCGCATGTCCCGGATAACGCTGCTTGATGGACACCACCATGACCAAGCGGCTGCCTCCGGCCACCATCAACCACACGCCCTTCACGTCCGGCACTCCGGCCTTCTCCATCTCGTCCCAGATCAGCGCCGAACGCAGGTAGGATCGGTACCAGCCGAGCTCGGCCGGGGGTCTTCCCGGAGGGGAGCCGAGGATGATCGGGTCGTTCCGGTGGTACAGCTTCTTGATCTTCACGATGGGCTCGTTCCGCTCCGCGCTGGCGTAGTAGCCGGTCCACTCGCCGAACGGACCCTCCACGCGGTCGGCTCCGAAGATCACGTCGCCCTCCACCACGATCTCCGCGTTGGCCGGGACCATCAACCCGGAGTACGGCGCCTTGACGACCTCCAGCGGCTCCCCGCGGATACCGCCCAGGAAGTCGTACTCGGGCACTCCATAGGGCACTTCGATGCTGCCGCCCAGGAAGACCAGCGGGTCATGGCCGAAGGACATGGCCATCTTGAACGACTCTCCGGTCTGCTGGTACTTGTCCCGGTGGATGCGCCCGTGCTTGCCCGGAGAGATGTAGAAACCCACCGTGTCCGAGTCGTGGATCATGACCCGGTACGTGCCCCAGTTGGTCCAGCCCTCGTCCCTGTCCGCGGTGATGTCGATGCTGCCGGTGCCGATGTAGCGCCCGCCGTCCCGTTCGTGCCACCGGGGCGTGGGGAACTTGAGCAAGTCCACCTTGCCCTCCTCGAAGACGTTCTCGAACAGCGGGCTGTCCTTCAACACCTTCGCGGGGATGGGCTTGATCTTCTTGTAGTGCTCGCGCCACGTGTTGACGAAGTCCATCTTGCCGTCCCCCGGGGGCAGGTTCAGCGTCAGACCGATCCTCTTGCGCGAACTCAGGGAGTTGGACAGGACCCGGTAGCCCTTGGGGTAGTCCTTGATCTCGTCGAAGAGCACCGCGGGACCATCCTCCCTGCGCATGACCATCTCGGTAATGGCGCCGATCTCCAGGTCCCAGTCGCAACCCTTCAGGGTCTTGAGCTCCCCCATCGCGTCCGCTTTGTCGATCCATTCGCGGCAGTCGTTGAATTCCATCGCTACCTCCACTCGGCGATCCGTCTCCGGCCGATCCCCGTCCATGCGGCCGGCTCTCCCCGACGCCCCGTGAACGTGCCGGTCGCCGGTTACGCTTTCTGGTACTTGCCTCTTGCGGTGCGCTTGATTCGGCCCTCCTTGGACCACCGCACCACCACCTGCCTGAGGTACGCCCGGGGCTTCTCCCTGGCGATCTTGTGGGACTCCAGGTTGTCCAGGGAGAACTCCCCGGGCAGGGTCTGGAAGATCGCGTTCCAATCGATCATCGAGCCCCGGCGGCCCGGGTTCTTCTTCGGTTTCTGCTCGGTGCGTTGAACGCGGGGGCGGCCGGCCCTCTTCGGCTGCTCCTTCCCGTCCGTCCCCGCATCCCCGCCCAGCGTGCGATGGAACTGTTCGCATTGCTCGATCTCGCCGCGCAAGGCGGCCTGTCGGCGGGTGACCGCAGCCAACTCCTCCTTCAACCCATCCATGTGCCTCTTCACACTGACCTTCAGATCCAGAGCCATAGAACTTCCTCCCTGTTCGAGTGTCAAATTACGGTCAGCATTACCACCATATACGACAAAACACAATGCGCACGACCGACGTTTTTACGACACTGCCGAAGACCGCCTCCCGGGATGCCGCCGGAGGCGCCGCCGCCCGATCCCTGCCCGGACGCGGCCCGGAGTCCGCGGCTGCGCGGGCTGCGCCGCACGCTTCGCAAACACCGAACCATTATGGTATCATCCGCCGGTTGCAACCCGACGCGCCTTCATGGGGACGCCCCGCGGCGCCGCGAAGACGCCATCGGAAGGGACGCGGGAGGGCCCGGGGCGGCGAAGCGCCGTCCTGCAACGGGCGCCGCCCATTGGAAAGGATCGAAAGGATTCGAGAGCCATGGCAAGGAAATGCTCCATCTGCGGCAAGGGACCATCGGTCGGAAACAACGTCAGCCACGCCAACAACAAGACCCGGCGCCGCTGGCTTCCCAACCTGCAACAGGTCCGGGCCCGGGTGAACGGCGCGGTGCGGCGCCTCCGGGTCTGTACGCGGTGTCTTCGGTCGGGCAAGGTCGAGAAGGTCGCCTGAACCCGGCCCGGGCCTCGGACCTAGCCCTGGACCCGACTCGCCTTGAAGACTCCCTTCACCCGGGAGATGTCCTGTAGCACCTGCCGCAACTGGTCGGAGCTTCCGATCATGATCTCGAAGGCGTTGACGGCCCTGCCGTCGAACGTTCGTATGTGGGCGCGCGCGATGTTCACGCCGGCTTCGGAGATGACCGAGCTGATGGCGGCCAGGAGGCCGGGCTCGTCCGCACAACTCACCTCGATCTTCACCGCCCGGGGCATCTGCGCATCCTCCGACCAGCCCACCTCCACCCTTCTTTCGGGATCTCCCTCCAGCCCCGTGGGACAACTCGCCACGTGCACCGTCACCCCCCGCCCCCGGGTGATGATTCCGGCGATGCTCTCGCCGGGCAAGGGGTTGCAGCAGCGGGCAAACCGCACCAGCACGTCCTCGATGCCCTTGACGCGCACCCCGCGGTCGCGCGCCCCCACCAGCCGGAAGAGCCGCTCCAGCCCGCCCTCCAGATGCTTCTCCTCGCCGGCGATCTGCTCCGCGGGCAGGAGCCTGGCGAGGACCTGCCGCGACATGACCTTGCCGTAGCCGATGCCGGCCAGCAGCCCCTCCTCGTTCTTGACCCCGAGGTCGCGTCCCAGGGTCTCCAGGGTCCCCCGGGACCGAAGTTCCCGGTAGTCCAGCCCGTGACGGCTGAAGTCCCCTTCCAGGATCTCGTGTCCGAGGGCCATGCTCCGTTCCCGCTGCTGCGAGGTGATCCAGGCGTGGATGCGGGACCGGGCCCGAGGGGTCTTGACCACCTTCAACCAGTCGCGGCTCGGCGTCTGCTCCTGGGTCGTGATGATCTCCACGGTGTCGCCGCTCCTGAGGATGTACTTCAGGGGGACGAGCCGGCCGTTCACCCGGGCCCCCGAGCAGTGTTGCCCGATGTCGGAATGGATACGGTAGGCGAAGTCGATGATGGTCGCCCCCTTGGGGAAGCCGTGCAGATCCCCGTTGGGCGTGAACACATAGACTTCGTCGGGGAACAGGTCCTCCTTGATGCTGTGCAGGAACTCCTGGGGGTCCGACAGGTTGCGCTGCCATTCGAGGAGCTGCCGGAGCCATGCGAAACGCTGCATGTCCGTCACCTGCAGGTCCTTACCCTTCTTGTACCGCCAGTGGGAAGCGATGCCCTCCTCGGCCACCCGGTGCATTTCGTGGGTGCGGATCTGGATCTCGATGCGCTGGGCGTTGGGGCCGATGACGGTGGTGTGCAGGGACTGGTACATGTTGGGCTTCGCCAACGCGATGTAGTCCTTGAACCGGCCCGGCACCGGCCGCCACTTGGCGTGGACCACGCCCATGGACTCGTAGCACTCGCGCACCGTGTCCGCCACGATCCGGAACGCCACCAAGTCATAGACCTGGCTGAAGTCCAGGCTCTGGTTCTCCATCTTCCGGAATATGCTGTAGAAGTGCTTGGGTCTTCCGCTCACCTCCGCGTCGATGCCCTCTTCCGCCAGGGCCTTGCTCAGCCGCGAGATGACGTCGTTGGTGTACTTCTCCCGGTGTTTCCGCTTCTGGGCCACGTCCCGTTTCAACTGCGCGTAGATCCCCGGACGGAGGTGCTTGAGGGCCAAGTCCTCCAGCTCGCTCTTGATCCAGTAGATACCCAGCCGGTGGGCGATGGGGGCGTAGATGTCCAGGGTCTCCTGGGCGATGCGGCGCTGCTTCTCGGGCGCCAGGTACTGGAGCGTCCTCATGTTGTGGGTGCGGTCGGCCAGCTTGATGAGGACCACGCGGATGTCCTTGGCCATGGCCATGATCATCTTGCGGAAGTTCTCGGCCTGCTTCTCCTCGTGGCTGGTGAAGTTGACGCGGCTCAACTTGGTCACGCCGTCCACCAGCACCGCGATCTCCTCGCCGAAGGCGGACTCGATCTCCGGCAGCGTGGCGAGGGTGTCTTCGACCGTATCGTGGAGCAGCCCGCAGATGATGCTGGGCAGGTCGAGCTTCAGGTCCGCCAACAGGCCGGCCACGGCCACGGGGTGAACCAGGTAGGGCTCCCCGGACAGGCGCTTCTGGCCTTCGTGCACCTCGGACGAAAACTCGTACGCCTGGCGCAACTGCTCCACGTCCGCGGTGGGCTGGTATTGCAGCACCTTGTCCACCAGCCCTCCGACCGCGCCGTTGGCGCCGGCGCCCCTGGACCGGCGCCGAGGTCCTACCCGGGCTTCTGGATGAACCTGCAAACCTTGAGCCTTTCGGCCGCGATGATGGCGGCAAGCCTCTCCACCGCGTCGTTCACGTCGCGGTTGACTATGGAATAATCATATCTCCGGATTTCCCGGACGTCCATTTCACGCCGCGCGTTGCGCCAGCGCTGCTCGATGGTCTTGCGCGCATCCGTGCCGCGGGCCGCCAGGCGGCGGCGCAGCTCGTCGAGGGACGGAGGCAGAACGAATATGGCCACCGCGCCCGGGAAACGCTCCTTGATCTGGCGCGCCCCCTGCACGTCGATGTCCAGCAGCACGTCCCGGCGGCGCCGGACCTGCCCTTCGAGTACCCGCCGCGGCGTGCCGTACAGGCTGCCGTGGACTTCCGCCCACTCGGCGAAGTCTCCCGCACGGAGCATCCGACGGAAGGCGTCCTCGGAGACGAAGTGGTAGTCCCTGCCGGGGACCTCCCCGTCCCGCGGCGGGCGCGTGGTGCAGGACACCGACAGGCTCATCTCCGGATAGACGCTCAGCACCTCGCGGGTCAACGTGGTCTTGCCCGCCCCGGACGGCGCCGAAACGATGAAGACGATGCCCCGGCGGGGTCTGGCGAAATTGCGGATGGAGACCGTCATTCGATGTTCTGGACCTGTTCCCGGACCTTCTCCACGCTCTCCTTGCCGCCGAGCACCAGCCGCACCACGTCCAACTGCGGCGCCTTGGCCCCGATGGTGGTGAGCTCCCGCTGGATCTCCTGCAGCAGGAAGTCGATCTTCTTGCCCACCGGCTGCCGCTCGCGCATCAGGCCCGCGAGCATCTCCACGTGGCTGCGCAACCGCACCGCTTCTTCGTTGATGCTGCCCTTGAAGGTCCCGCTTCCGGCCTCGCCCCCGGGGTTGGCCGCGGCGCCCTGTTCCTGCAGACGCCGGTCGATGGCCGCGGCGCACCGCCCCAGGTCCCGGGCCGCGCGACTCAACTGGCGCGCCTCGGCCACCATGTCGCGCTTGAGGTTTCGCCCTTCCCGGTCCCGGGATCGCGTCAGGCCCTTCAAGGCCGCGTCCAGGGCCCGCAGCACGAGCCGCTTCTCGCTGCCCTCGACGTGCTCCGGCTCCTTGAACTGGAACAGGTCGGGCAGCCGCGGCACCAACCGGAGGTCAATGTCTCCCTGGAGTCGGAACCGTCCCTTGATGCGCCGCAGCGCCTCGCAGTATTGCTCCATGAGGGCGTCGTCCACCTCCAGCCGATAGCCGCGCCCTTTCAACGGGGTCCGGTCGATATAGACGTCGGTGCGGCCCCGGTGGATCTTCGCCCGGGCCTGCTCGCGCAACTCGTCCTCCAGGCTCAGGTAGAGCTTCGGCGTCCGCAGGTGGATGTCCGCGTGACGGTGGTTGACGCTGCGTATCTGCACGGAAACCTTGACCTGCCTGTCCTGGAGGACGGCTTGGCCAAAGCCGGTCATGCTTCTCATGGATCCCTCGCTCCTTCCACCCGGGCCCCGACGTGCGTACCGCCCACCGGAGTCGTTCCGGGGCGCTACGGCGCCTGCATGGCCTGGAGCGACCGTTCGAGTTGGCGGAGCGCTTCGCCGAAGCCGGCCCAGTCCCCCTCCCGGAGGCGCTCCATGGAGCGCCGGTAGTATTCCAGCGCCTGGGCCTCGGGGGCGTCGCCGTCCTCTTGCGCCGCGACCGCCTGAACGGCCGGGGCCGCGGCCGGACCTTCCACGCCCTCGCCGAACAGGTCGCGCAGGGCGTCCTCCAGGTTCTCCCTCATGGCGATGCGGTTGCCGAACACCGCGACCACCCGCTTGAGCTCGGGAAGCGACCCCTGCTCCGCGGCCAGGTAGAGCGACTGGACGTAGAGGAGCGAGTCCTGGATGGGGATGGCGAGCAGACTGCCGCGGATCACCTGCGATCCGCGCTGGCCCCACAGGCTCAACTGCTGCGAGATGTACGCGTCCTGGTCGATGCGGGCGTCCACCTGTTTGGGTCCGTAGATGAGCTTGGCCTTGGGGAAGTTGAGGGCCAGCAGCTTGCCGTAGTGGGCGCCGTCGCTTCGGGCGGCCAACCAGGCCCGCATGTTGTCACGGTTGTTGGGGGTGAAAGGCAGCAGCAGCACGAACTCTTCCCTGGCCTCCCCCGGCAGGCGCATGATGGTGTAGTAAGGCTCCATCTCCCGTTCCTGCTCGTCCACCGTCCGGATGGGGATGCTCAGGAGGTCCTCCTTGTTGTAGAAGACCTGCGGGTCCTGCATGTGGTAGGTGGCGTACATCCGGGCCTGCACCTTGAACAGGTCTTGCGGGTAGCGAACGTGGGAGCGCAAGGCGTCGGGCATGGCCTCCAGCGGCTTGAACAGCCCCGGGAACCCCTTGGCGTAGGCCTTGACCACCGGGTCGTCCGGGTCGCTGACGTGGAAATCGACGGTGCCGTTGTAGGCGTCCACCACGGTCTTCACCGAGTTGCGGATGTAGTTGCCGACCCCGTCCGTGGGCTCCGAGTAGGGGTACCGTTCCGACGTGGTGTAGCCGTCGATGATCCAGAAGAGCCGGCCCTCCGGGGTGACCACCAGGTACGGGTCCTCGTCGAAGACCAGGAACGGCGCCAGCTTCTGGACCCGGTTCTGTATCTTGCGGTAGTAGAGGATCCGGCTCTCCGGGGTGATGTCGTTGGAGAGGGAGATCCGCAGGGTGGCGAAGCGGGCGGAGTACAGCAGCTTGCGCCAGAACGACCGCAGCGGCACGCCGCCCTCGCCCTGGTAGGTGGTGTAGATGTTCCGGTCGCCGGCCGGGTAGTCGAGCTCCTGCGCGAGGGTCTTCACGAACACGTAGTCGTTGTCCACCTCGCCGAAGTAGATCTCCGGCCGGGTGACGTGGACGAAGCCGTTGGACACCGGCGGGATGTCCTTGACGAAGAACTCGGGCAGACCCTCCTTGCTGATCTGGTTCACGGGACTGAACACGACGCCGTAGCCGTGGGTGTACACCAGGTGCTCGTTGATCCAGATGCGGCTCGGAAGCTGCTCGTGGGACAACTCCCGGGCCGACAGCATCACCTGGCGGTAGGTCCCGTCGATCTCGTAACGGTCGTTGTCCACGTCCACGAACTCGTAATAGGTGCGTATCTGCTGCAACTGGGCGTAGGTGGAGAGCAGCGGCTGGTAGTTCCACAGGCGGATGTTCTTGACCGTGGCGTCGTTCTCCTGAAGGTCCTCGACCGTCAGCGCCTCGTTCACCGGAAACTCCTGTGCGTCCACCCGGTCGAGGCCGTAGGCGTGCCTCGTGGAGCGGATGTTGCGCTGGATGTAGGGGGTCTCGGCCACGAGTTCGTTGGGGACCACGTGGAACTGTTGCAGGAACGACGGGTAGGCGTACATCCCGATGCCGTGGGCCGCGGCCAGGACCCCGAGTCCGATCACCAGGGTCCTGAGACCGGGCCGCCGCATCTGGAACAGGCAGAGCGCCGCCGCCAGCACCGCCAGCACCGCCAGCACCCGGAGGGCCGGAAGCCTCGCGTGTATGTCCGTGTAACCGGCGCCGAACACGACGCCGCTGTGGGAGTAGAGCAGCTTGTAGGCGTCGAGCACGTAACCGCCGCTCTGCGCCACCAGCAGCAGGGCGAGCAGGACGGACAGGTGGACCTTGGCGGCGCGTTCGACCGACAGCCCCTCCTCGGAGTACCGGACCCCGCCGTACAACAGATAGACGAAGGCCGTGGCCGCCAGCACCAGTCCCAACGCCACCAGGAACCAGCGGTAGAGGGCCTCCAGGGCCGGCAGACGGAAGATGTAGAACCCGACGTCCTCTCCCATCAGCGGGTCCTGGATGCCGAACGGGACCCCGTTGAAGAACAGCAGCACCGACTGCCAGTGCGAGGCCGCCTGGGGCGCGGCCAGGAACCCCAGGACCAGGGCCACCGGCAGCAGCAACCGCCGGATCAGCGGGTCCAACTCCTCGGGACCCGGGATCTCCGGGTTCTGGCTCCGGAGCGGGACCACGCCGTCGCGCAGCCGGGCCGCGAGCTTGATGTTGACGTAGAAGAGCGCGAAGAACAGCACCCCCGAGACCACCCCCAGCAGCACCTTGATCCAGAGGGTCTTGGTGAAGACTCCGGCATAGCCGACCTCACGGAACCAGAGGTAGTCGGTATAGAGGTAGATGGCCTCGCCGAAGAGCGAGAACAGGATGAACGCGCCGAGCACGATCAGACCGATGGATTTTCGCATGGGGTCCTCTTGTCTCCCGGAGAGCCGCGCGTTCCCGGGCGGCTGGCCGGGTTTCGATGCAGGCCGTTAGAACGCGCCCTTGTGGGAGTACTCGATCTCCGCTCCGGTGACGAACTCCAGCAAGGCCGCCCTGCCCTCCTCGGTGGCCCGCCGGGCCCGGACGATGGCCGGCGCCACCGCGGCCGGCTCATCCACCCGCTCCGCCCAGCCGCCCATGGCCCGGGCCATGTCCGCGTAGTTGCCGCCCAGGTCCCGGGTTCCGTAACGCTCGTGGGACAGCGCCATGTGCCGCGTCTCCACCGCCATGGTGGAGTTGTTGAGCACGATGGTCAGTATGGGGATGTGCGACCTCACCGCGGTCTCGAAGTCCAGGCCGGTCATGCCGAAGGCGGCGTCTCCCATGAAGTTGACCACGAACTTGTCGGGCGCCGCGAGCTTGGCCCCCAGGTTCAGGCCCAACCCGGTGCCCAGGCCGTGGGACTTGCCCCACCCCAGGTACGACCGCGGCCCCGCCGACCGGTAGAACGGCATGAGCTGGTCCCGGGGACTGCCGGAATCGTGGGTGACGATGGCTTCCGCCGGGTCCACCGCCTCCATGAACTCCCGGATGACCCGGTAGGGATTGATGGGCGTTTCGTCCGACGTGAGCTTGGCGTTCCATTCCGCGAGCCACGCCGCCCGCAACGCGGCGATCTCCGCCGCGGGCGAGCGCTCGGCCCTGGAGCCCCCGCGCAACAGCTCCCCGACGGCCTCGATGAACTGCCGCAGCACCAGCTTGGCGTCACCGATGACGGGGAACTCCACGTCGTAGTTCTTGCCGATGTCGATGGGGTCGTCGATGGCCTGTACGAACGTCTTGCCGCCGGGGATCGGGGTGGTCATGGGATGGCGGGTCAGACTCGTGCCCACCCCGAAGACCACGTCCGCCTTCCCGAGGAAGTGGCGCACCGGCCGGTTCATCACCCCGGAAGCGCTTCCCAGCGACAGCGGATGCGTCTCGGGAAAGGCGCTCTTGCCTCCCATGGTGGTCATCACCGGGATGGCCGTGAGCTCGGCCAACTCCAGCAACTCGGGTCCCGCCTCGGCGTAGAGCACCCCCTGGCCGGCATGGATGACGGGGTCCCGCGCCTCCAGCAGCGCCCTGGCCGCGGCCATGACGTCCCGCGGGTCGGCCTCCGAGCGGGCCGCCTTGACCGGCCGATACGACTCCACGATGGCCGGGTCGAGCTGCTCCGCGGCCACGTCGGCCGGTATCTCCACCATGACCGGACCCGGGCGCCCCATGCGGAGCCGGGCGAAGGCTCGCCGCATGGTGTCGATGACCCGGTCGGCGGTGGTGACCTGCTCCACGAACTTGGTCACCGGGGCGTAGTTCCTCGACGAACTGAACTGGGGGAACACGCCGTCCCGCTCCCGGGTGTGGCCCAGGGGCAGCAACAGCACGGGCACGGCGTCCGAGAACGCGGTGGCGACTCCGGCGTAGGCGTTCTCCGCCCCGGGACCGAACTGCATGGCGAACACGCCCGGCGGGCGGCCGTTGTTGACCCTGCTGTAGCCGTCCGCGATGCCCACGCCCACCCGTTCCTGTCGGCAGATGACGGGACGGATGCCGCGCTCCGCCGCGGCTTCGATCAGGGTCGAGGTCGGGAACGCGCTCAGATAGCGAATGCCCTCCCGCTCCAGGATATGTGCGATGACGTCCACCGTTCTCATGAGTTCGATCTTCCCCCTATTGGCGCGCGAGCAGGGCCGCGCCGGGTCCACAAGGGATCTAGCGTCCGGGCGCGGGCAAGGCGAACGCGCCGCAAAGGGCTTCCCAGGTCCCGAGGTCGGCCAGCGTGCGCAAGGTGTGCAGCGTCGGCGGTATGACGGCCATACGCCCGCGGTCCGCGCGTTCGAGTCCTTCCCCGGGGGTGATCCAGAGGCTTTCCGACACCTCTTCCGACACGCTTAACGGGGTCTGGCCCTCGGGCAGGGGGGCCAGGAAGAAGCGCGTGTCGAACCGCATGGCGTATCGTTCGGGCGTGGTCCGGTGGTAGAAATAGACCGGGCTGCCGACGTCGCAACAAAGCCCTTCGGACGCCAGCAGGTCCGGAAAGCCGAGGGTCCCGCGCAACACGGACGACCGCTTGGCGCCCACGCGTTCGCGCGTCTCCGCCCCCATGGCCGGGCCGCCATCCGGCCTCACGCACAGGAGCACGCCGACCTCTTCGTACAGCTCCCGGACCGCGGCCACCCAATGGCCCATGGCGTCTTCGGCGCCGAGCTCGTCTCCCAGCCGGGCGCGGGCCTCCCCGGGGGAAAGGCCCCGGCACAGACCCAGCATGTCCGGAGCGCTGTCGGAACGCTTGACGCTGCCTCCGGGAAAGACGAAGAACCCTCCCAGAAAGCGCATTTCCCGAGGGCGGCGCGTCATGAAGACCTCGAAGACCCCGTCTTTCGCCGGGCGCACCAGGACGATGGTGGAGGCTCTCTTTGGAGGTCGGTTTTCCGGCATGGACCCTCAGCGCACGGGTGTCGAGGTTGGGGCGGGCGCCAGCGGCCTGCTTCAGCCTGCTTGGCTCCGCAGTCTTTCCACCAGACTCTCGTAGGATTCCCGGTCGATCACGCGGTTGAACTGTGCACGATAGTTGTTGACGAGGCTGATGTCCTCGACCACCACGTCGTAAATGCGCCATGCGCCCGGACTTCCCGTGCGGTGCAGGCGGTAGTCCATGTCGAACCTGCGTCCCGCCCGGTCCACGATCCGGGATTCCACTTGGGCGAAGCGGCCGTCGATCTCTTCCCCGACCACATATACTCGTTGGGAATCGTAGGAAGTAATCCGGCTTGCATAGGTCCGTTCCAGCAACCGGGAGAAGAGCCTCGTGAACTCCTCGCGCTGCTCGGGCGTCCGGCGGCGCCAGTGGCGGCCCAGGGACCGCCGAGCCATCTCGGAGAGGTCGAAGAGCGGCACCACCACCGCCCGCAGGCGCTCGACCTTGTCCTCCACCTCCAGGTCCGACTCGAGGATCGTCGTGACCTGTTGCAGCGCCCGTTCGACCTCCTGCCGAGGACCTGCCTCCTGGGCCCGGGACAGGGACGCGGAACCGCACAGGACGAGCAGGACCGTGCATACCCACGAGACCCCGGGACTCACCAGACGCATTCCTTCCCGCCCCATGTCCGCTCCATGTCCCCCCGACCGTCATAATCTACGCAATAATCCCCGGGAATCCAACCATGACGCCGCTTCCGCGTGACGTCAGGCCAGCCGCACGGTCTTCGAGAAATCGTAATCGACCGGTACGTCGCTCTCGAAACTCCACGCCACCCGGGCGTCGTTCCGCTCCGGCCCCATGTGCCGTTCGAGGAACCGGAACAACAGCGCCCACGCCTGCTCGGCCGCTTCGGGCCGGTAGCGCCCGGGCATGGTGTCGTTGAGCCAGCCGTGGGGCGCGTCCCGGAATATGCGGATGGAGTAACTCTTCCACGCATCCTCCAGCGCGCGCCGGAAGCGCAGCACGTCGTCCACCGAGATGATGTGGTCGCTGTCCCCGAACACCCCCAGCACCGGGCAGGACAACTGTCGGACGAACTCTCCCACCGGCGTCGGGCGCTCCTCGTGAGGCTGCCAGTCGCGTTCGTAGATCCCGCCGTAGAACACGAGCGCGCACCGGAGGTCGCCGCGGCGGGCCGCGGCGAGCAGCGGCTGCCGTCCCGTCTGGCACACCCCCATCACCGCGATCCGCCGGCCGTCCACGTAGTCCAGCCCCCGAAGGTAGCCCAGGCACTGATCCAGGTCCACCAACGCCTCGTCGTCCCGGATGCCGACGCCCACGTCCCCTCTGGCCAGCGCCTCCCGGTCTCCGGCGAACCGCGAGAACAGGTCCGGCGCCAGCGTCACGTAGCCGCTGCGCGCCAACCGCTCGGCGATGTCCGTCGTGTGCTCCACGAT
Source organism: uncultured Binatia bacterium (SeqCode) (assembly GCA_965204235.1). Lineage (GTDB taxonomy): Bacteria > Desulfobacterota > Binatia > UBA9968 > JAJDTQ01 > JAJDTQ01. The sequence goes on along the minus strand of OZ241979.1, from coordinate 3,909,278 downwards.
CCCGTAGCGCTCGTGGAGCTGGACCACCGCGGGCGCGCGACCGCCTTCCGAGGCCCTCGCCAGATAGCCCTTCTTGCCCGGAGCGAACTCGACTTCGGAAATCATGCGGGACCTCCTTCGTGTGGATCTTCACGGGAGGGCCGACTACGGGAATGGACATCGGCCCAGGGAAAGGAGTGTTTACACCCCGCCTTCGACCAGTTCCACCTTCAGGCGTTTGCCGAGCACTGCGGCGGCCTTGTCCATGGTCAGCAGCGTCACCGACGGATTGTCCGGGTCGAGAAGCCGCGCCAGCGCCCCGCGGCTCGTCCGCATGCGGCGCGCCATCTCGGACTTGCTGATCCCTTCGTCGTTCATGCTCTGACCGATCTGCCAAGCGAGAACCCTCTTGATGGCGACGGCGTGTACGCCCGCAAGGGTCCCGTCCTCTTCCAGCAGGTCATCCAACGCAGAGCCAAGGTGGCGGTTCGACTTCTTCGTCATGTCTCGGACTCCAGTTTGCGCTTCCGATCGAGGGCCAAGTCGAGGTCGGCTTTCGGAGTTCTGTCTGTCTTCTTGATGAATCCATGCAGCAAGACCATTTTGCCATCATCGACATAGAAAAAGACACGAGAGACCCGATTGTCGAGATGGGTCCTGACTTCATAAAGACCACGCCTGAGGGGTCTGCAAGTCGGCATTCCGATGGGCCAACCGAACTCGACCGTTTTGATGTCCGTCCCGATCCTGAACCTGTCCTCCTTGCTCAAGGACTTCAGCCACTCTCGAACCGGCTCAGTGCCGGTTTCAGAGCGGAAGAAGAGCGCCTTGATGCGTTTCGGGCCACGGTACATAGCGGATGGTATCAAAATTGGTCCAGTCCATCAACAGGAAATACTTTACGGAGCTTCCCGGCTCCGTACCCTGCTTCAAGTAGTCCGTGGAGCGGTACGGCTATACAGGTGGAACATCACCCCTGACCGAAGCCAAGGGAGACCCTCCTAAGGAAACCCTGAACAATGGTCCCGTTCGTCCTGAGCGTAGCGAAGCGAAGTCGAAGGACGCGCTTTCCCATAGGGAGATGCGCCTCAAGCCAAAATTGATCAGATGTTCGCTAACACAATCTACACCGCACCACATGGAGGTTTCAATCCGCTCCCCTGACCGAAGCCAGGGGAGACATCCCGCGAGCGTTCTCGGACCCGCCGTCGTCCGCGTTTCAATCCGCTCCCCTGACCGAAGCCAGGGGAGACATCCCGCGAGCGTTCTCGGACCCGCCGTCGTCCGCGTTTCAATCCGCTCCCCTGACCGAAGCCAGGGGAGACACGGCGGGCACGTCGTTTTCCTCGATCCAGTCCATGTTTCAATCCGCTCCCCTGACCGAAGCCAGGGGAGACCGGGGCCGGTGATAGCGGTGAAGAAGCGGCGGGTGTTTCAATCCGCTCCCCTGACCGAAGCCAGGGGAGACCGCCTTTTGCCGAACCGCTTGTCCCAGCGGGAAAAGTTTCAATCCGCTCCCCTGACCGAAGCCAGGGGAGACTCGTGATGTACACACGATCATCACCGAACGGTTGAGTTTCAATCCGCTCCCCTGACCGAAGCCAGGGGAGACCGTCGCCGGCCGCGACCAGGTCGTCTGGGGCAGCGTTTCAATCCGCTCCCCTGACCGAAGCCAGGGGAGACGCCGGTGCGCACGGCCCCGCGACCCGGGGGCGGCGTTTCAATCCGCTCCCCTGACCGAAGCCAGGGGAGACCCCCCCCTGACCGAGAGAGGCCCGCAGAGAGAGAGGGTTTCAATCCGCTCCCCTGACCGAAGCCAGGGGAGACTCGTGGTCAACGTAGTCAAGCTGGTTCAGCCACGTGTTTCAATCCGCTCCCCTGACCGAAGCCAGGGGAGACCGCGGGCGCAGATCGCGAACGTCGAACCAGTCGGGGTTTCAATCCGCTCCCCTGACCGAAGCCAGGGGAGACGCGCCCCCTCGCTGGCGAAGCGGTCCACGGCGCCGGTTTCAATCCGCTCCCCTGACCGAAGCCAGGGGAGACCGCCACCCCATTCGATGCTTAGAGCATGCCACAGTGTTTCAATCCGCTCCCCTGACCGAAGCCAGGGGAGACCGTACACCGTCCGGGCAGACGTACTACGAGCCTTGTTTCAATCCGCTCCCCTGACCGAAGCCAGGGGAGACTATTCGGGAAGCTTGTTCCCGTCGTCCCCGGTTGTGTTTCAATCCGCTCCCCTGACCGAAGCCAGGGGAGACAAAATCATTAAGCATGGTTCTAGCTGCCTTAAGAGGTTTCAATCCGCTCCCCTGACCGAAGCCAGGGGAGACTCGCCATCGGAACCGGGAAAAATCAGGCTATCTGGGTTTCAATCCGCTCCCCTGACCGAAGCCAGGGGAGACCCGGACAGCAGCCGGCCATCCGCTGCCGGACTGGTGTTTCAATCCGCTCCCCTGACCGAAGCCAGGGGAGACCGGACGCGCAGACCACTGCCGCGTCCGACCTCTGGTTTCAATCCGCTCCCCTGACCGAAGCCAGGGGAGACGCCGGAACGACGTGGACGTCACAACCGACCCCGGAGTTTCAATCCGCTCCCCTGACCGAAGCCAGGGGAGACCAACCGGAGACGCGGGCCGACCGGTTCGGATACCGGTTTCAATCCGCTCCCCTGACCGAAGCCAGGGGAGACTGTACAACGCGAGGCCCGAGCCCCTGCCCGGATGGGTTTCAATCCGCTCCCCTGACCGAAGCCAGGGGAGACGCCGTCTCACGTGCACCCGCTCCCCGGACGGCAGGTTTCAATCCGCTCCCCTGACCGAAGCCAGGGGAGACCTTCCGTGGTGGTGGTGTCGAGGCCGTCGAAGCAGGGTTTCAATCCGCTCCCCTGACCGAAGCCAGGGGAGACCGGCCTCGTATGCTGGTAGCCGTCCCCCCGGGATGGTTTCAATCCGCTCCCCTGACCGAAGCCAGGGGAGACCAGATGCCCCTCCCGCTTGGACAGCGCGAAAGGGTGTTTCAATCCGCTCCCCTGACCGAAGCCAGGGGAGACGGGCTGACACGCGACACGGCGCAGGGGCCTGTATGGTTTCAATCCGCTCCCCTGACCGAAGCCAGGGGAGACCCGGGCCCGCCTCCTGGCGGCGGCGCCAGGGAACATGTTTCAATCCGCTCCCCTGACCGAAGCCAGGGGAGACCCGGGCCCGCCTCCTGGCGGCGGCGCCAGGGAACATGTTTCAATCCGCTCCCCTGACCGAAGCCAGGGGAGACGCCAGACCCCGAAACGGGCTCCTGAGCCGAATCTGTTTCAATCCGCTCCCCTGACCGAAGCCAGGGGAGACAGCCGCCGCCGATACTCCCCGCGGTCCGTGCAGAGTTTCAATCCGCTCCCCTGACCGAAGCCAGGGGAGACAGGTTCCTGATGCTGCAAAAGTCAAGGCTTATGTTGTTTCAATCCGCTCCCCTGACCGAAGCCAGGGGAGACAGAACTAGAGGATAGGCGATGGCGTGAGATCATCGTTTCAATCCGCTCCCCTGACCGAAGCCAGGGGAGACACGTCGAGGTCCCCACGACAGGGAACAAGTTCAAGTTTCAATCCGCTCCCCTGACCGAAGCCAGGGGAGACACGCGAACGTGAACAACGGAGGAACCGAGGGGGTGTTTCAATCCGCTCCCCTGACCGAAGCCAGGGGAGACTCGACGACATCATCGGACGGACCGAAGGGTTGGTGGTTTCAATCCGCTCCCCTGACCGAAGCCAGGGGAGACTTTACACTCCTTGACCATGCCGGGCATGGCGATCAGTTTCAATCCGCTCCCCTGACCGAAGCCAGGGGAGACCCCATTGCCGCCGCTCCTGGACGTCTGTCTGCCGGTTTCAATCCGCTCCCCTGACCGAAGCCAGGGGAGACCCGCCTGGCTTGCCCGCGCCGTCCATGGTCTCATTGTTTCAATCCGCTCCCCTGACCGAAGCCAGGGGAGACTCGACGTACAGCGAACCTCGCCAGTACCACCGGCGTTTCAATCCGCTCCCCTGACCGAAGCCAGGGGAGACCCGGGCCGGCGAGCGGTTCAGGTCGGGGATGATGGTTTCAATCCGCTCCCCTGACCGAAGCCAGGGGAGACCCTGGACCGAGCGGACGGAGACGGCCACCTCGATGATGTTTCAATCCGCTCCCCTGACCGAAGCCAGGGGAGACTCGTCCAGCTCCTCGAGGACGCCCGCTCTGTCGCTGGTTTCAATCCGCTCCCCTGACCGAAGCCAGGGGAGACCCTGCACGTGTTCGATGTCTTCACCCGTCATCATCGTTTCAATCCGCTCCCCTGACCGAAGCCAGGGGAGACTGCCGGTCCGCCTCCCGGTGCAGCGCCTTCATGCGGTTTCAATCCGCTCCCCTGACCGAAGCCAGGGGAGACCCCGGCGATTCGGCCAGCAGGACGTCCAGACCCCGGTTTCAATCCGCTCCCCTGACCGAAGCCAGGGGAGACCGGCTCTGGCCGCGGCGTCCGCGGCCGCGGCCGGTGTTTCAATCCGCTCCCCTGACCGAAGCCAGGGGAGACGGCACCGCCGGGCCGGCGCTCCGGTGCGGGCGGAGTTTCAATCCGCTCCCCTGACCGAAGCCAGGGGAGACTGCGCAGATCGAGTGCCGCCTGACCGTCGGACCGGTTTCAATCCGCTCCCCTGACCGAAGCCAGGGGAGACTCCGGCAGTCTTCTGTCCAGCTCGTCGCAGACCGTGTTTCAATCCGCTCCCCTGACCGAAGCCAGGGGAGACTATGCCGCGCAGCTACAGTCCGTGACCACCTACGGTGTTTCAATCCGCTCCCCTGACCGAAGCCAGGGGAGACCAGTCGTGGCAGGCCGCCCAGGGCAGGCGGGGCGTGTTTCAATCCGCTCCCCTGACCGAAGCCAGGGGAGACCGGGAAATTTTTCCTATTCCGTAAGATTATCAAGGTTTCAATCCGCTCCCCTGACCGAAGCCAGGGGAGACTACGCGCAGTACGGCGACACGGCCGCGGAGGAGCTCGTTTCAATCCGCTCCCCTGACCGAAGCCAGGGGAGACCTGGCAGACCGGCCCGCCGTCCACGGCGCTGGCAGTTTCAATCCGCTCCCCTGACCGAAGCCAGGGGAGACTCCATCCGCGCCGCTTCTCGGGGCGTCAGCACTTTGTTTCAATCCGCTCCCCTGACCGAAGCCAGGGGAGACAGTGGATGAGAGCGGGGACGCGTTCCGGATCGACGTTTCAATCCGCTCCCCTGACCGAAGCCAGGGGAGACGGTGGCGGGCTGGCAGCCCCGCAAGGACGGCAGCGTTTCAATCCGCTCCCCTGACCGAAGCCAGGGGAGACCTGCCATGCGCCAGGCTCTCCATGCCCGGGCTTCGTTTCAATCCGCTCCCCTGACCGAAGCCAGGGGAGACGCAAGCTGCACGGCCCGCGACCTGGACAGACCCCGGTTTCAATCCGCTCCCCTGACCGAAGCCAGGGGAGACGGCGCCGGGATGGCATGGAGCCGGCCGCCGCGGTGGTTTCAATCCGCTCCCCTGACCGAAGCCAGGGGAGACCGATAAATTTTTCGCCCCCCCCTCTTTTTTCCTTGTTTCAATCCGCTCCCCTGACCGAAGCCAGGGGAGACTCGAAGGGTAGAGCAACCAGCCGGCGCCGGGGCGAGTTTCAATCCGCTCCCCTGACCGAAGCCAGGGGAGACCGGCGAGGAGGCTCACGGCGCGCCTCGGCAGGGTGTTTCAATCCGCTCCCCTGACCGAAGCCAGGGGAGACCCCAGGGCCAGCGGGGCGTGCAGATCACGCTCGCGGTTTCAATCCGCTCCCCTGACCGAAGCCAGGGGAGACCCACGCGTAATCCCCTGGGTCACCTTGACCACCAGCGTTTCAATCCGCTCCCCTGACCGAAGCCAGGGGAGACCGTGGGGGGACGCGTACGCAGTGTACCGGTACCGGGTTTCAATCCGCTCCCCTGACCGAAGCCAGGGGAGACACCAGATGGACCAGGAGACAGACCGACCGCCTCGCGTTTCAATCCGCTCCCCTGACCGAAGCCAGGGGAGACAGGAGAGTGAGATGTCATACTACGCAGAGGAGGGAGTTTCAATCCGCTCCCCTGACCGAAGCCAGGGGAGACCATCGCGCGGTGGCGACGCGCGGTCCGGGGGCTGGTTTCAATCCGCTCCCCTGACCGAAGCCAGGGGAGACCGACCTCCACGTTCCGGGGCTCCGGATCCCACGGAGTTTCAATCCGCTCCCCTGACCGAAGCCAGGGGAGACGCGGGCGTCCTGGGGAGACAGGGCGCGGCCGCTCCGGTTTCAATCCGCTCCCCTGACCGAAGCCAGGGGAGACCCGCCTCGCTGCAGGCGAGGACCCACAGCACCCCGTTTCAATCCGCTCCCCTGACCGAAGCCAGGGGAGACCGCGGTGCCGCGGCGCGCAAAGCCAGTGACCGCGGTTTCAATCCGCTCCCCTGACCGAAGCCAGGGGAGACCCGTCGCGTCCGGTGTCGAGGTCTCCCCGGTCTGCCGTTTCAATCCGCTCCCCTGACCGAAGCCAGGGGAGACCCGCGCTCCGGGCCGCCGAGGCGCAGGCGCGCGCTGTTTCAATCCGCTCCCCTGACCGAAGCCAGGGGAGACCCTCCGCGACTGACTGAGAGGGGGGACCCATCATGACGTTTCAATCCGCTCCCCTGACCGAAGCCAGGGGAGACAGGAGCCCGTTGACGCTCGCCGCGGGAATGCTGATGTTTCAATCCGCTCCCCTGACCGAAGCCAGGGGAGACCGGCGACGTGGTCTACCTGTCCCACTCGCTCCTCGTTTCAATCCGCTCCCCTGACCGAAGCCAGGGGAGACTACTCCGGGTCACGCAGCTGGTGATCCACCTCCTCGTTTCAATCCGCTCCCCTGACCGAAGCCAGGGGAGACTGCAGACCCTGGCGGTCTGTAGCGACCTCGACGTGTTTCAATCCGCTCCCCTGACCGAAGCCAGGGGAGACAGCGCGCGCGAGGTGATCCCCGGCAGACGGATCCTGTTTCAATCCGCTCCCCTGACCGAAGCCAGGGGAGACGACGGTCCGGGAAACGGGCTTCGGAGGCCCTATTGTTTCAATCCGCTCCCCTGACCGAAGCCAGGGGAGACGGTCCCGGCCGCCCTCCGTCCGCGTGGTCTTCGCGTTTCAATCCGCTCCCCTGACCGAAGCCAGGGGAGACGCCAGCATAGGTGGGGCGGAGTGGTCTCGGGTGGGTTTCAATCCGCTCCCCTGACCGAAGCCAGGGGAGACCCGCGGCTCCGCCGGGCTCCTGATCCCGACCAGCGGTTTCAATCCGCTCCCCTGACCGAAGCCAGGGGAGACCGCTGGCGCGGAGCGTGGACGCGAGCGCCTGGAGCGTTTCAATCCGCTCCCCTGACCGAAGCCAGGGGAGACCCGGCGCTGCACCCTGTGCCGGAGGGGGATCTCTGTTTCAATCCGCTCCCCTGACCGAAGCCAGGGGAGACCTGCTGGACCTGGCGGGGCTGCTGCCCGTGGCCCCGGTTTCAATCCGCTCCCCTGACCGAAGCCAGGGGAGACAGGGTGCGACCTGGCGCGCCGCCGACTCTACGACGTTTCAATCCGCTCCCCTGACCGAAGCCAGGGGAGACCGGGACACGGTCCGGGGCGCCTGGGAGGCGCTCGGCGTTTCAATCCGCTCCCCTGACCGAAGCCAGGGGAGACCGGTCGAGGCGGAGCAGCGGCAGACGCGGATACTGGTTTCAATCCGCTCCCCTGACCGAAGCCAGGGGAGACGCCACCGGGTGGATAGGGCTGCTGCGCCTGACCCGCGTTTCAATCCGCTCCCCTGACCGAAGCCAGGGGAGACCGGGCAGGCTCCGGAGCGCCGACCCGAGCGACCGGTTTCAATCCGCTCCCCTGACCGAAGCCAGGGGAGACCGGAGCAGCTGCGCGGATCGATCGAGGATCTGACGGTTTCAATCCGCTCCCCTGACCGAAGCCAGGGGAGACGTGGCCCTGCGCTTCAGCGCGAGTCTGCGGGCCAGTGTTTCAATCCGCTCCCCTGACCGAAGCCAGGGGAGACGCCGCCGCCGTCGGCCGGTGGGCTGCCGGACTCCGGTTTCAATCCGCTCCCCTGACCGAAGCCAGGGGAGACGGGTCCGAGTCCGCGACCGGCGGAGCGAGTACGAGGTTTCAATCCGCTCCCCTGACCGAAGCCAGGGGAGACCTTACCGACGGCGACTACCTGCTCGTGTCCATGGCCGTTTCAATCCGCTCCCCTGACCGAAGCCAGGGGAGACGGCAGGATGAGCGCCGGCGCTGCGGCGCGGGCGGAGTTTCAATCCGCTCCCCTGACCGAAGCCAGGGGAGACTCGGGTGGCCGTCGGCGCCTACCGGGACCTGGCGGTTTCAATCCGCTCCCCTGACCGAAGCCAGGGGAGACGTATCGACGAGATCCAGTTCCTCGGATCTGGCGTGTTTCAATCCGCTCCCCTGACCGAAGCCAGGGGAGACCCGCTGGCAGGATCTCACGACCTGGGCCGCCTGGCTGTTTCAATCCGCTCCCCTGACCGAAGCCAGGGGAGACATGAACTGGGCCAGCCCCCGCGCTCCGGCGGGAGAGTTTCAATCCGCTCCCCTGACCGAAGCCAGGGGAGACCGCGCGAGAAGGACGTGGCTGCATGAGCCAACAGGGTTTCAATCCGCTCCCCTGACCGAAGCCAGGGGAGACCAGTCCGTCGCGTGGAAGGTCGTCGTGGAATGACAGTTTCAATCCGCTCCCCTGACCGAAGCCAGGGGAGACTCCACTGATCGGGGGAGTTGCAGCCCACCGGACAGGTTTCAATCCGCTCCCCTGACCGAAGCCAGGGGAGACAACCATCAACCAGCTTACGGTCGTCCAGGTACTCGTTTCAATCCGCTCCCCTGACCGAAGCCAGGGGAGACTTACCGACCTGCCCGACAGCCTGGCATGGACAAAGGTTTCAATCCGCTCCCCTGACCGAAGCCAGGGGAGACGACCCCTGACCAGCGAGTACACCACAATGATCAAGGTTTCAATCCGCTCCCCTGACCGAAGCCAGGGGAGACAACGTCCCTCCGAACACCATCGCATGGGGCTACCGTGTTTCAATCCGCTCCCCTGACCGAAGCCAGGGGAGACGGAACGATGATACGATGATGGACGTATGGTTCGAGTTTCAATCCGCTCCCCTGACCGAAGCCAGGGGAGACAGGACAGGGTCATCGTCTACGCCGCGGAGCCGTTGTTTCAATCCGCTCCCCTGACCGAAGCCAGGGGAGACTCCGCAACGCCGCCTTCAGCGGCTTCCCTCTCGAGTTTCAATCCGCTCCCCTGACCGAAGCCAGGGGAGACAAGGCAGAGGGGCTGATCGAACTCCGACGGGCCGGTTTCAATCCGCTCCCCTGACCGAAGCCAGGGGAGACGGATACGGCCGAGATCATTCGCTATGATGTGCTCTCGTTTCAATCCGCTCCCCTGACCGAAGCCAGGGGAGACTGCGCCCGCTCGAGCCACTCGGTCAGGACCTGGCCGTTTCAATCCGCTCCCCTGACCGAAGCCAGGGGAGACCTGGGCGCGGCCATCGAGGAGCGCGTCCGCAGCGGTTTCAATCCGCTCCCCTGACCGAAGCCAGGGGAGACACTCGCTATATCTTAATCAGAGGAGGACGATGATGTTTCAATCCGCTCCCCTGACCGAAGCCAGGGGAGACCCGCCTCCACCCGGACCTGGCCGCGCAGCCCTACACGTTTCAATCCGCTCCCCTGACCGAAGCCAGGGGAGACCGGGATGGACCAGATTATCTGAAGATCCCCGGCGTGTTTCAATCCGCTCCCCTGACCGAAGCCAGGGGAGACCGTCGTGGACTACGTGGACGCCGCCGACGCCTATGAGTTTCAATCCGCTCCCCTGACCGAAGCCAGGGGAGACCATGGCCATCGCACGACCTCATGCCGCGGACGACCGGTTTCAATCCGCTCCCCTGACCGAAGCCAGGGGAGACGATCCACGCCAGCCTCGGCCCGCCCCGAGGCCAGGTTTCAATCCGCTCCCCTGACCGAAGCCAGGGGAGACGCGGAGGAGAACGAGCGTGAGGCCAAACGCCAAGCTGTTTCAATCCGCTCCCCTGACCGAAGCCAGGGGAGACTACGACGGCTTCAAGTCACAGGCGGCACCGGCCCTGTTTCAATCCGCTCCCCTGACCGAAGCCAGGGGAGACCAAAATCGTCCCCGGGACGCCAGACTGGGTTATTGTTTCAATCCGCTCCCCTGACCGAAGCCAGGGGAGACGGGACGGGATCGGGGGACCCGGCGGGAGGACGACTGTTTCAATCCGCTCCCCTGACCGAAGCCAGGGGAGACCGGCCGGTCCGGGGTGGGGAGACCGGCCCATCGAAGTTTCAATCCGCTCCCCTGACCGAAGCCAGGGGAGACTCTCCCCGACAGGAGAGTAGGGGGGAGAGGCAGGGTTTCAATCCGCTCCCCTGACCGAAGCCAGGGGAGACCTGAGGGATGACAGCCAGGCGATGGACCGGCTCCAGTTTCAATCCGCTCCCCTGACCGAAGCCAGGGGAGACCACCGAGTTCGGACGCCTGACGCGGGACCTGATGGTTTCAATCCGCTCCCCTGACCGAAGCCAGGGGAGACTTGGAGCGGTTTTTCGTCCTCCCGGGCCGCCTCATAGTTTCAATCCGCTCCCCTGACCGAAGCCAGGGGAGACCGTATCGCGCAGCGGCCTGCCGAGGATCTGCTCCATGTTTCAATCCGCTCCCCTGACCGAAGCCAGGGGAGACCCCGGCTGTGGCAAGCAGCCGAATACCAAATGGTTTTGCGAGCAGATGCGCGAACCCCCTATTTCAGCATCCTGACGCCGAGGCCAGTGTCAATAATCCAGCCGTAAGCTGTTATCAGCCATGAGTTTTCACCTGACGCGAAATCAACGGCAAAGAGGCCGTTACTTTACCTTCGCGCCCGTTAGAGTATCAAAGGAGCGTTCAGGTCCGGAGGTTCCTTGAGCCCGTGATGTTCAGTGTTGTCTTTGGTACCTTCGTCCAGATGATATATCCTGAGAGAATCCTGTCGGGGATCCATTTCCTTCAACAGACGACTTCTGAGCACTGCCCATTCAGTTTTTCCGACTTGACATTCAAAAACCGACTTCTGCACCCGGATCCCGTAATCCTCACAGGCTCTCGCCACGCGGCGTAGTCGTCTTTGCCCTGCTTTGTCAACGGTGGAGACATCGTAAGTGACCAGGATGAACATGGCCTTACTTCGGGATAAATGGAATATACTCGGGGATATCGCCACGAAGCTTTCGAGCCAACAGCTTGGCTTGGATGCTGAACACCTGTCCTAAACGGATGGGTTCTTTGAACAGAGGATGCTTCACTTCGGTTTGCTTACGTTGCTGCCAAGCTCGGATGACTTCTTTCCTGCCCCGGTCGGTGAATTCCACGGCACCGCCTTCCCGTTCACGAAAGTGCCTAGGATCAATCTGGCGGCGATTGATGAGGGTCAAAACCAGTCGTTCTGCCAGACAGGGCCGAAACTCCTCCATCAAATCAAGTGCACAGGCAGGCCGGCCGGCGCGGGTAGCATGAAGCCACCCAACATACGGATCTAATCCGGCGGTCGTCAGTGCGGCAAGGCAATCGTGGCGCACCAAGGCATAGATAAAGGAAAGCAGACAGTTGATCCGATCTCTCGGAGGACGGCGAGTGCGGGCTACGTATCGGAAGTCTTCGCGCTGTTGTTTGAGCATGCAGTGGAACACCGACAGATAGATTCGGGTGCCCAGACCCTCCAATCCCCTGACCGGATCAAGTGCCTCGCGGACTTCGCACCCCTGGGCCACAGGCTCGTCACGACCAAGCCGGCGGATGAGTCGGGCGAGCTCAGTGGCTGCTTCCGCCAGCTTCTCGCGATCCGACTCGGCATCGGCTTCTCGTCCTGCCCTCAAAACATTGGCTCGGGAGTTTTGCAGCTTTCCGGCGACGAACTGCCGCGCGATGCGGGCCGAGACCTCCGGACTGTCTGCCGCGGCGTACTGCGCACGGCGCAGCAAGTAACGAGTGTCTCCACTTCCCACTACTTGTGCCAAGAGGTAACCATTCTTGGTGTGATAATGAACCGCCACCTGATGGTCCCAGCACAAAGCCATGGCCGGAGGCGTCACTACGATCTGTCCGAATGCACAAATGCTCTCAAGGTGATGAATAGGGACTGTCAGGCGAGTTTCCTTCTCGACCTGGACTCGCAGCGTCAAATGATCCTTGACGACCACCGTCCCCGGAGTCGTCAGGTAAAGGGTGTTCTGAATAACCGCCACGGTGCATCCTTCGCCTCGATAAAGCCGGAAAATTTCTCTAATCGCCCGCCTCGAACACTGCCCGACCGAACTGCGTCAAGATGGGTGGAGAACTGGTAATTTCGGGCATGCAATTTTCAAAAAGCGAGCACTCTGAGCACTGGGGTTTGTGGACGGCCTGAGGAACGGCTTCTTCCTCGACCAGTTGATGCACCGCCCAAATGGACTCCTCTGTGCGGCGACGCAACTCATCAGTGAGTTCCACTATTCGTCGACGTCTGCTCTTGGCGTGGAAGATAGCCCCACGGGGAACATCCCGTCCGAACATTTCTTCAAGGCACAAAGCCTGAGCACAAAGCTGAGCATCATCATTATCGAACTTGCGGCGTTTGCCGATTTTGAACTCAATCGGCATCAAAGTGCCTTCGGAATGACGCTCGACTACATCGCACTTCCCGCTGAGCCCGAGCCGTTCCGACCACACGGGCAGAGCGCGGAGTAAGGTCACGCCCCTGACCGTTTCGTAGCCGGAAATATCGACCTCCTCGTGAAGCTGGTTTCCAAGCACTGTATGCTGGTTATCGGTGAAGACACCTTCGACGTGAATAAGTCCTGCTCTGCGAGCGCAATAGAGATAGTGGTTTACGGCAGAGAGAGGGATCACGCGCCCCTCGCCCTCGAATCCTTGAATGGCCAGAGTCACGTCGTATCACTCATGACGTTTGTTCAAGCGCACGCCGGGAGGTAAGGCCTCAGTGTCCCACTTGCAGCCAACTTCATAATCGGCGAAGGATTGAGGGAGATCAACGCCATCCTTCAGTTGAACCTCGATTCCCTCCAAGAGCTTGTGGGCATGAGCGCAGCCAAGGCGGGCTTCTCGTCTGTTTTGTGCAGAGTTATTACCATGTTGAGTGCCGACATGCTCGAAGTCGTAGATGCCGCGCACCACCATCTCGCCACGAGCCGCGGAGCGGTCATGCTCGAACATGTGATTGAGTGCATCGAAGAGAAACGCGAGGTCGGCGTTGGTAAAACCAGTCCGCTCGGCAAAGGCAGGCGAGACATATCCCTTGGCGGAGTAGAGAGCGTAAGGCACAATGTGCTTGTTGCCCATGGTGCGCTCCTTCTCGGCATCCTCCTCCCTGGTCACTGCCATGCGCGTGATGGAGATCTCCATCGGCGTGATGGGATGGAACGACTGGCCGAAGGTAAACTGCACCGGGCCGCGTACTTGTCCCCACGCGGAGCCTTTCATGATGTCGTTGCCGGTAGAAAGCACACCGCCGAAGGTTCGGACGTCGAAGAATTCGCGACAAAGCCATTTCATGGCAGTCTCTTGCTTCTCCGCCTTGGGGGCGCCCGAAGTCAACAGCTCGCCGCTTTTCTCAATGCCGTTGTTGATTTCGTTGTTGAGTACCGCCCCCTGCCTTACCAGCAGATTATAGCCATTGGCGTCGTCCCCTTCAGCCCGTTCGGGAGAGAACATTTCAACAAAGTTGCGTACCTTGCGCTTGAGGCACACGTCCGACACGATACCGCGATTGCTGTTGGGATCGATGCGCGGCATATTACCGGCATCCGGATCACCGTTGGGGTTCCCATTGGTAACCTCAAAGAGCAGCAACACGTCATGCCGATTGCTAAGGATGTCATTGGTTTCACTCATGGGCCTGTTCACTCCTTTTCCTTGCTTTGTTTGGCTGCCTCGCGAGCCCTGCGGTCAGCGGCTTTCTGCTGATAAAATCCGATGGCAAAGCGTCCCTGTGCATGCAGATCCAGCGTGCGGGGGAATTGATTAACCTGAGTCAACACATCTTGAACGGCCTCGTCAAGGAAACGCTCATGGCCGTGAAAATTGTCGGATTTGCTGATCTTGTTAAGGTGATAACGATTGAGCTTGAGAAGGAGGGGAAAAACCGAGGCGGGCGAAGCCATGGCGGTACCAAAATAGCGTTCGGTGACCCCAGCTCCCTCAAGCCGATAGTCATGCGCCTTGGCCTGAGTCTCGGCGAGAATGGCAAGCAGCCTCCCGCACTGGTAGGATGCATCGTCTGTGCCGGCAGTTACTCCTTTTCGGATTTCCATGATGTGTTCCCTCCGGTTTCTGTTTAGGACGAGTTTCGTCAATGCGAACCGGGAATGCTTCTGCAATGCCGTGCTCCCATCGTGCGCCATGTCAACGCGCAAGCGGTTCAATATGGGATACAGCAGGGTCAATGAGGGCGCAATACCTTCCAGCGCGGCGCGAAATAACTGAGCAGTCACTTCCGTCCGCAAATCTTTCGCTTCGCGTACCGTGGCGCAAGCCAGTCGGAACAGTGCCAACGGCGGCATCTTCTCTTTTCCGGAGAAGAAGCGCATGGGTTCCAACTCAAGGTCTTCGAACCAGTGGCGCAGGTTTTCCGTCGCGATTTCCAGAGTGGTCTGCATCCAATGGCGCACGACAATCCGCCCGCTGTTGCCCGCAAGGGTAACAGCGTGGAACTTCTCCTGCCTTAGCGCTTCGCGCTCTTGGCCAGCCCATGGAGACTTCAGAAAATCCGCCACTGCCTTGGGGTCAGCGCGGTTGAGCAAAGTTCCCCAAGTACTGGTGGCTCCCGTTTCATTCCGCGTCCAGAAGCAACAAGATGACTGCCCTAAGCGAATGGAGTGTTCCTCGCGGCTGAGCATCTCGTTGAGCGCGGTGCAATAGGCGGTGGCCACCTGCGTGGAGGTGGAAGCGTTGAGACTTTGCTCAAAACCGTAGGAAGCGAAAGCGTCCTTATCGAACGAGACAATCGCCGCACCAAAGGCTGCGGTGTTGGGCACGCCTTGCACTTTGGGGTTGTGGGTCAACGCGATGGCTTGATCGGGCTTACCAGTGACCAGGCAGAGTCCGCGGGGTGCATCTGTTTCGTGGGTTTCGTTTTCCTTCTCGAATTGCGCCCTCCAAAAGGGTCGGACGTAACTTTCGTCTTCCAGCAGCAATTGTTCTCCTAAGCGGAAGGAGAAGTTGTCCGTCCCAAACCTGACTTCTTCGCCATCGGCCTTCGTGATCCACCAAGCGGATTTTTCCTTGGGTTTGGGATCAGAACTGGTCCCCCAACGCAAAAAAGACGGCATCTGCCCCGGATCAGGCTTGAAAGCCAACAGCGACTTGAGCGCTGGAGCATATGTCTCCTCATGAGCCTGTTCAATCTGCCCCCAAAAGTCATCGTATTTCCGGCGGTTGTTCTTGTCCCGATCCTTCCGCTGGTTTTCAGACATGGGTTTCTCCAAGTCCGTGTCGAGACCGAATACGGCCGCAATGCCATCCGCCATGAACTCCGCCACTCCGCCGGCTACCTTGGGTCGCGTGGTTTGCGGGCAACTGAACTCCTTGCCGCGTCTATTTGAGCCTTCGGTTTCTACAGGTCCATACCCCACGAGTTTCCCCGCCTCGTCCAACGTGAGGATCCAGCGCACCGCCTTGGGTTTGAAGGGCAGGTTGTCGAGAAGCTTCCGCGAGTCCGCAAAATCGTTCAAATGTTGTAGCAACATGTTCAGGCTCCACGTGATTCAAGGATTTCGACTTCGTCGGGATGACAAGCCAAGGTAGAATCCCTGAGCTTGGCACGGAAAAAACAAGGGCTCGGTTGGACCAATACACCAATAAAACGCAAGGTATCCCTCTTGGGCTTATCCTCAAACTCTTCAGGGCGTTTCCAACGAAAACCCTGTGTGCGGGTCTCAGGCGAAAAGACATCATAGAGCATTGGACCCAGCTCCTCTTCAGGCTGTCGCCAACTGGTCCCCAACTCGGCGGCTCGCTGTTCCAAGACTGCTTGGGGGTCGTCCACCCATTCGAAATCCGCTGCAAATTCACGCATGCCCAGGGCGGGGCGATGAAAGCACTTGCCCTGTTGGGCACGGCGCTTGAATTCAGCCATGTACTTCACGGGCCGGTCGGCCCTGGAATCCGCCAACGACGTGGTACGCAACTCGGCGCTGATGATGTACTCCACGTCCTGCAAGGCCAGCATGTTCCGTTGGGTACCGTCGGGCGCGCCACCTCCGGCATCGATAGCCGAAACTTTCTGCGGCTGTTGCATCCAGTGGCTGATCACATTGTCGAGGCTGATGACCTTCTGCACTTCATTGCGCCGAATCGAGACCCAGCGACCTCGCCGGACTACTCGAATGGTAGCGATATAGTAGTAGGCTTGCGGTTCCCAGAAGACAGCCTCCAAGACGCCTCGGGCCGCAGAGGGCGTCATGACCGGATAGCTGACGCGCTCCACTTTCATTTCGGGACGAGTAAAACAGGCCCAATCGCCCCAAACTCTCAAGTGTACCTGGTTATTTTTCACAACAAAAAGTCCTCTGTTGGACGTCGGTCAACGACTACCCCGAGATGTTCGTGATAGGCACCCTCACTCAGTACGCTCAGTTCCATGTCAGGCAACAGCGGGTGCAGCAGTTCCCTTGCCTCGAGTTTTCGCAAGTCCTGCAAGTGCAGGTTGACCATGAAGCGTTGAAGAGCACGCAAATCCTCGTGCATTAGACGCGGGCGGCCCATTTGGGTGTGTTCCCGGATAACACCCACTTCTTCCAATGCTTCCTTCATGGGTGCAACGACAGGTCGGGTGGCATCGCCAATTACCTTTGCCTTGCGAGCCACCTCGCGAAAGCGCAACTTCTCTCGATCCTCCTGAATGGAGCACTCTCGCATATCCTGGTGATCTGTGGGCACGTAGTCAAAAAGCTCTCTGAAATAGCGCCCAAATAGCTCCGGCTCGCCAGACAAGTCATCTGTTGTCAACTGATCCAGCAACCTTGCTGTAATATCGGTAGCTACGCGGTACACGCCGCCGGGCAACTTGGCGTCCGCGGGCCGGAACACCACCACGCGCCCTTTCTCCGGCAGGCGGCCCTCCCGATTACAGCGGCCAGCCGCCTGTACAACCGAATCCAGCGGCCCCAATGCGCGGTAAACCACCGGGAAATCGACATCCACCCCGGCCTCGACCACCTGCGTAGCCACCAAGCGGCAAGGTCTGCCGTTCTCCAAACGCTCTCGCGCGTCTGCCAACACCCTGGCACGGTGCTCGGCGCACATGGCCGAGGACAGATGCAGCACGCCTTCTGCTTTCTGGTCCCGCAACGACTCCCACCACTCAGCCGCCTGTTTCCGTGTATTTACTACACCCAAGACTTGCCGCTCACTCATCCATTCCGCACTCAGTTCCGACCAATCATTTTTCACCTTTCGCACTTCGTACACTACGCGGCCCAACTTCTTGAACAACTCGCCGGATTGTAACACAATTTCTTGCACTTCATTCGCCTCAAAGCCGTGCGACAGCGATGGGCTGCGCCGGAAAGCCGGTTGGGTAGCGGTGGAGAAAACGAAACTCGTACGGTAGTGTTCCTTGAGGTCCTGCAGCACATGCAGGAGCGGATTGAGCAAATGGGAAGGCAGCGTCTGTACCTCATCCAGTAATACTACGGAATTCGCAACGTTGTGGAGCTTTCGGCACTTGGAGGTTCGGTTCGAGAAGAGTGACTCGATGAATTGCACTGAAGTGGTGACGATTACCGGTGCATCCCAGTTTTCCGCGGCCACTTCTTCCGGCGCTCTCATCTGCTCTTCCACATCGTCCCTCGAATCTACTGCCGAATGATGCTCAACCACGATGCCTTCGCCTTCAGGATCAAGCACTTTTCGGTATTCGGCGGCATTCTGCTCAATGATAGACAAGTAAGGTATCACTACTATGACTCGCCGCATTCCGTGCCGTCGTGCGTGTTCCAGGGCGAATGCCATACTCGAGAGCGTCTTTCCGCCACCTGTCGGGACAGTCAGAGAAAAGAACCCTCTCGGCTCTGCCGCCTTCGCCAGGCAGGCTTGGCACACGACCTTGCGTAATTTGTTGAGTTCCCTTGAGGAATCAAACCTGCTTTGGTGTGCTTGTAGCCGCTTCAGGAGCAACGCAGGGTCCATCTTTACGGAGTGTCGTTCCCGGCCGGTTTTGAATCGTTCCGTATCCAAGAAATCCGCATCCACCAAGCAGGAAAAAAGCATTCGCACGTAGAGTTCGGTAAAGGCTGCGTCTTTTCCAAGACCGGCAAACTCCGGCTCGTTCAGTTCAACAGGGATTTTTTTCAACTCCGCTTCAAACAACTCTTCCAAGGGCTTCAGGTGGTTCACCGCATGGTATTTCGCCCCGCAAACCAAATCTTGCAAATCGTTCAAGTCATGCAGTCCCGCATGGTGTCCCGCAATAGCAAACGCCGGCCCCAGCCAGTTTCTCTTGAAGGCCACGGCGGCGCCGTACACTGCGTGATGAGTTTCAACCGATCCTGGAAGTTTGCCCGCCAGATACTCCTGAAATTGGACTCGATACTTCCCCAGGTCATGAAGCAGGCCAGCCTGCTCGGCCGGATCGGCAAACAGCATCTCGGCAAATTCACGAGCCTTATCGCCCACGTTTCGCAGGTGTTTGGCGAGTGGATGCCAGCGCAACTTGTTCGGATCGGTGTTCCCTGTCTCCGTTTCGGCTGTGTGAGCATAATACTTCATGAATCGTTCCCGTTTCAGCAGACAGGCGAGGACCTTCGCATGACGTATGGTGATGGAGCACTTGGAGATCGACGTGGCCACGAGGCGTCGATTAACAGCCTATTTGAACTCCTTGAGGCCGAGGACACCCAAGGGCATGGATTGTAAGGAACCCCAAGGACTTTGGTTCATCTCCGACAGTCTCTATCGAGAAGTTGCCCAAGCCGAATTTCTCACAACCAATGGCGTATGCATCTCCACTGTCATTGTAGATCGCGATGATTTTCCCGTCATGCAACAGAACGATGCGCCCGAGATGTTCGGCCCTGAGCGACTCCTCGGCCTCCTTGAAAGCGGCCCAGTTCTTTTCCAATTGATTGCTCATGGCAACTCTCCCTTTCGTCCTGCGCGCCTCCCCTGGAATAGGTCACTCTCCGTCTGGAATACCGGCCGTTCCTCGGTCCGCTCGATGCTGGCAGCCGTCACCTGGTCCGTCTCCCTGTCCTTCATGCCGGTCACCGCGGTCTTGCCGACTGCTCCATGCCTCTTCCTGATCTTCTTGGCGGAGTTATTGTACCAGCCTTCGATGAAATCGAGAAGCCACACCCATGCTGCCGGCCGAAGACCCGGCGCGCCACGGCCATGCCGCGGACGGACCCCGGTACGACCTCGGACACGTCACCGCGGGCCACCGCGGCGCGTCGGCCTGGCAGGGACGGGATGGAGCGCGTCCAGGGCTGCGGCGCGCAGGTCATACGGAGGCCGGAACGCGGACGTGGCCTCGATGAATGACCGGACCACCGGGGGAAGCGCGTCCTCGCAAGGCGACCCGTCTTCGATGGCGCGCCGGACTCCGCTCGAGGACTGGTCTCTCAGATGGGAGGGAAGCACGAGCGGATGGACCCGCTCCCTGTAAGGAGCGTTGTCGGGTCGTTCCAGGAGCGCCCGAAGTTCCTCGCCGCCCAGGTCCTCTCGATTGGCGGCGATGAGCCGGGCGTGGGCGAACAGCGCGCCCAGGGCCCGGTCCCGGTCGTCATAGTACCTGGGGTCGAAGATCTGGACCACCTTGTCCATGCCCACGATGAACCAGAGGTCCGCGCCGAAGCAGGCGCCGAACGCGGGCGCCTGCTCGTAGTAGAGACCCCGGTTGACCACCGCGGCCCCGGCCCACGCATGCTCCTCCGCCGCCAGTGACAGGAGCAGCAGCCGGTCCTCCCGGCACAGCCCCTGCACGCGCTCCTTATCGACGATGACACTGCTCAGGGAGAACACCACGCGGTCCAGGCGGAAACCGCGGCGGGCGGCGGCGGCCAACTCCAGGTGGGCGACGGTGGGGGGATTGAACGAGCCCGGCAGGATGCCCACCCGGCCGCGGCCAACGCGGTCCAGGCCGGCTACCGGGACAGCCTTGGGAGAAAGGCTGGCCTCGACGCTTTCCAGCGCCTCCCGGAAACGGGAAAGGCGCCGGACGTCCGAGAAGTCGTGTTGCGGCAAGCTGCCCTATTTCCAGATCCTGGGGCTTTCCTCCTCGGGGAAATAGACGTCGCAGAAGGGGCAGTGGAACTCCATGCCCGACCCCAGCATGTGCGGGTTCACCACGAACTTCTCACTGCACTTGGGACACGTCACTTCAACCGCCTGACCCATGGAGCTTTCCTTTCGTTCCGTTCCGTTTCACTCCGCGTTTCCGTCCGCAACCGTCACCGCACCGGCCGCTAGGACCAGTACGTGGTGCGGTCGATGGGGATGTGGGAGACGATCTCGCCCGGTATGAAGTCCTCGACCTTGATCCGTTCCATGGCCTCGTCCGGCACCTTCGACACCGGCGAGAACGGACGGTCCAGCGGCCGGGTGGCGTCCACGATCATGCCCGAGGTCTTGATCTCGTCCACCAGCGACGGGTCCAGGAAGTTGCCGCGGAACAGCGGCTGGAGGATCGATACCTGGCGGTGCGGCTGCACGCGCGTGGCCAGCGCCCACAGGATATCCGTGGGGTTATAGACGTTGATGTCCTCGTCGAAGACGAAGACGTTCTTCGTGTGGTCGAAGGTCAAGGCCGCGGCCGCTGCCCGGCCCGGGTCCCCTTCGGACATCTTCTTCATGGAGATGAACACGTTGTAGTGGGCGTGCCGGCCCATCTTGCACACCGCGGTGACTCCCGGCACCGCCTCCCTGCACCGCCTGAGGTAGGCGCCTTCGCGCGGCAGGTCCATCCAGGGCTTGTCGCCCTCCGGCGTGATGATGGACTGGAACATGGCGCCCTTGCGCCAGTTCATGGCGGTGACCTTGTATTCCACGCAGGTGGTGTAGCGCTGCGGACCGAGGTAACCGGGGGC
This sequence comes from uncultured Binatia bacterium (SeqCode), assembly GCA_965204235.1. Lineage (GTDB taxonomy): Bacteria > Desulfobacterota > Binatia > UBA9968 > JAJDTQ01 > JAJDTQ01. Next base: position 3,888,116 of record OZ241979.1, on the reverse strand, counting down.
CTCCCCGAAGGGACCTTCCACCACCCGCTTGTTGGGTTGGAGCAACCCTTCGATGACCACCTCCGCGTCCGCGGGGATGAGGAAGTTGTCGCCCCACGTGGACGACGGGGTGAGCCGCAGGGGCTCCTGCATGTAGCCGCCGATGATCTCGAACTCGCTGACCTCGAACGGGCCGCTGTAGCACGCACCCATGTGGTAGGCCGGGTGATGCCCCAGGACCGTGGCCACCGGACACTCCAGGTTGTTGTCCTCGTAGTCCCGGAAGATCTTCCACAGGTGGCGCGGAGAGGCGTAGAGGGCGGTGCTCTGGGGCGATTTCACCTCCATCCGGTGGTACGAGCAGTTGTAGATGCCCGAGGTCCGCTCCCTGGTGACCGTGGACATGACGATGTACGGGCCGCCGTCCATGTAGTGGTGCCGCATGACGGGGATCTGGTAGATGTCCACGTCCTTGCCGGTCTGGACGTTCTCCATCACCGGCGCCTGGTCCCGCTCGACCACCACCGGCGCGATGCGGTGCTCCTCCCGCTCGAGACAGACGTCGGTCATGGCCTCGCGGCTCATGCTCCTGTCCACTCCCAGCGCCACCTGGGTCTTGCCCTGGGAGATCTCGCAGTTCATGGTCAGCTTGATGTCGGACGGTTTCCCGTGGAGGTTCAAGGGGTTGTCGAACACCAGGATGGGGAACTTCCTCAACTCGTCGAGATGCTTGATGAGCGCGCTCACGTCGTAATGGGCCGGATCCACCTGCTTGGCCACGTGGACCACTTCGTTGGGGATCTCGCGCCGGCAGTCTTCCAGAAACGACCCCAGGCTCTTGGGCATGTGTCACCTCTCTCAGGGAATGGTCGGATTCTCCGAAAAATCCGGTTCTTAGCCGAAGCACCGGAGGTTGTCAAACCGCCCGCGGCCGGGATTTCCGGTTGACACGGGGAGTCAACCCGAAATACAAGGCCACTATCCGGCCGCGCGCCGGCTATCCGCGGGGCATGGCCGAGGCCGGCCGGATCCGCGTTCGACCAACCGGGCTCGAAGATACGGGAAGGAGCACTCCATGACCGCACGTCCAGCCGCCATCGCAGCCGTAGCCGTCGCCCTGTGCCTCGCTTTCGGCGCCGCCGCCAAGGCCGCCGCCCAGGTCTCCTTCGAGGGAAAGACCGTCGCCATCCTGATCCCGTACTCGGTGGGCGGAGCCGCGGACATCATGGCGCGCCAGATGCTGCCCTTCATCGGGAAGCAGATACCGGGGAACCCCACCACCATCATCAAGAACATGCCCGGCGGCGGAGGCATCGTCGGCGAGAACTGGGTGTACAACTCCGCGCCTGCGGACGGCACCGTTATCGGGCAGTTCTCCACGTCGGTGACCGACAGCATCTTCAAGCCCGACAAGGCCAAGTTCGACCTGGGCAAGTTGCAGTGGCTGGGCGGCGTGCGGGAGACCACCGTCACCTTCGTCAGCAAGGACCTGGGCATCACCAGGGGGAGCGAGCTGGCCGGACTGGACGAGAAGATCTTCTTCGGCACCACGTCGATACAGAGCCCGCGCTCCATGCTGCCGCGGCTGCTCCTGAGGATCCTGGGGAAGGACCACAAACTGGTCACCGGGTACGGCAGCAGCGGCGACATGCGCGCGGCCATCCGCCGGGGCGAGTTGAACATGACCAACGACAGCCAGAGCGGTTACTTCGCCGCGGTCCTGCCCATGGTCCGGGAAGGCGTAGTGACGCCCATCGCCCAGGAGGGAACGGTCCAGGACGGAAAGATCGTGAGGGACCCTCGTCTGCCCGACCTCCCCACCTATTACGAGATCGTCCTGGAGCTCAAGGGCGAGTCCGTCCGGAAGCACCCGGATTACCGGGCCATGGAGCTACTGGCCTACCTGTCGGGGGTCCGCCGGGGCTGGGTCTATGCGGCGCGGGTGCCGAAGGACGTCTTCTCCACCATGGCCGCGAGCTTCGACCGGTTCCTGAAGGACCCGGAGATGAGCGCCCACTTCGAGAAGGCCATCGGCTTCGAGCTGGTGTCGCTCGACGCGCCGCAGGCCCAGGCCATCATCGACAAGGTGGTGGAGATCCGGAAGCGCGACCCCGAGGCCATCGAGATCCTGAAGGCCATGGCGCAAAAGCCCTGAGCGCGCCTGCCGCCCCCCGCGCGTCCCCGTCGTGACCCTCAAGCGAAGCCTGAGCTGGCTCACCCTCCTCGCGTTCCTTGCGCTGTGGATCTTCCTGGCCGAGGGGATGGCCGGGAAGATCGGCGCGGCCTCGCTGGAAGGTCTGTCCCGGGTGTTCTCCTGGCCGGCCTTCGGCTACCTGCTGCTGGGCAACGCCATCGGCTTCGCCGTGGGCATGCTGCCGGGCCTCGGGGGACCCGTGACCATGGCCCTCATGCTCGGGTTCGCGTTCCAACTGAAGATGGACGCGGTGGAGGCCTTCTCCTTCCTGCTCGGCATGATGGCCGTGACTGCCACCACCGGCGACATCACCTCCATACTCTTCGGCATCCCCGGCGAAGGCTCCACCGCCTCCACCATCGTGGAAGGCCATCCCATGGCCAGGAAGGGGGAGGCCGGACGGGCCCTGGGCGCGTCGCTCATGAGTTCGCTCATGGGCGCGCTCATCGGCGCGGGCGCCATCGCCGCGGCCATCCCCGTCGTCACCCCGCTGGTGCTCGCCCTGGGCACGCCGGAGTTCTTCATGCTCACGGTGGCGGGGGTCACCTTCGTGGGCGCCCTGAGCGGCGGCAGCGTGGTCAAGGGGCTGGCCGCGGGCGGCCTGGGCTTCCTCTTCTCGCTGGTGGGCCTGGACCCGCAGACCGCCACCGAGCGCTACACCTTCGGCTTCCTCTACCTGTGGGGGGGCGGCGAGACCGGGGGCGCGGGCATCGGGCTGGTGCCGGCCACGGTGGGGCTGTTCGCCATTCCCGAGATCATCGACCTCGCCGCCAAGGGGGGCAGCATCGCCCAGGCCCACGCAGGGAGGCTCGGGGGAGTGCTCCAGGGGGTCAGGGACGCGCTGCGCCACTGGTGGCTGGTGGTCCGGTGCAGCGCGGTGGGCGCCTACGTCGGCGTCATCCCCGGCATGGGCGGACCCGTATCCCAATGGGTCGCCTACGCCCTGGCCATGCAGTCGTCCGGCAAGCAGGACCGGGTGGGGACCGGCGTCATCGAGGGGGTGGTGGGGCCCGGCGCAGCCAACAACTCGACCCTCGGCGGCGCGCTCATACCCACCATCGCCTTCGGCATCCCGGGCAACGTCACCACCGCCATCCTGCTGGGGGCGTTCCTCATCCTGGGCCTGCGCCCCGGCACCTCCATGCTGACCCGGGACCTGGACGTGACCTTCTCGCTGATCTGGGTCCTGGTGGTGTCCAACGTCGTCACGGTGTCGGTCTGCTTCCTCTTCCTGAACCAGTTGGCGCGGCTCACCCGCATCAAGGGCACGCTGCTGATACCGCCGCTGCTGCTGTTCATCTACCTGGGATCCTACACCCACACCAACAGCTTCGGCGACATCCTCGTCACCCTGGCGTTCGGCGCCCTGGGCTGGCTCATGGTGGTGTTCGACTGGTCCCGACCCGCCCTCCTGCTGGGCCTGGTGCTGGGCCGGCTGGCCGACAACTACCTCTGGATCAGCTACTCGCGCTACGAATTCGGCTTCCTCGCGCGGCCCGGGGTCCTCGTCATCCTGTGCCTCATCCTGGCCAGCGTCTCCTACCCGGCGGTGCGCAGCCGCTTTCGCCGCCGGAACCCCGGGCCGGCGTCATGAGCTCCCGCGGCCCCTCCGCCGCCTTCACCGGCGCGTTGTTCGCGCTCACGGCCTGGGCCCTGTGGGAAGCCCGCGGGTGGCCCGTCCAGGCGAGCCTCATGGCTTGGCTCATCGGCTTGCCCACGGCCGCCCTGCTGGCGCTCCAACTCGCCCGCGAGCTCACGGGAAGGCCGGACCGGGCCGACCCCGCTCCGGGCGACCGGGAAGGCGTCTTCCGCGGCGGGCCGGGCGGGCCGGGCGGCCCCGCCGCGGCGCCCGCGGACCCGTCCGGGGAACGCCGCCGGACCGCGGCGATCATCGGCTGGATCCTGGGCTTCGCCGCGGCCATCTGGCTCGCGGGTTTCCAACTCGGGGTCGCGTTGGCGACGCTGCTCTACCTCAGGAGCGCCGGCGAGAGCCGGCTCACCGCGGGATGCGTCACCGCGGGCGTGCTGGCCGCGGTGGTGCTGGTGTTCGACTGCGGCATGCACATCTTCTTTGCCGAAGGAAAGCTCTTCGTCTGGACCGGGCTGCGCGCGAGCCCGGTCTTCACGGGCTTCTGCCACGAGGCGGCGAGCCTCTTCGGGGGCTGACCGCGGCTACAGGGCGTAGAGCGCCCTGGCGTTGTCGCTCAGGATCTTCCGCTTCTGTTCCGCGCTGATGTCGTCGTTTCGGTGGAAGATCGTGAACGCGTCCACCTCGCTGGAGGCGTCCGTGTGCCCGTAGTCCGTGCCGATGACGATGTTGTCCTCCCCCGCGTACTTCAGCACGTAAGGGAAGTCGTCGTCGGTCTGGGCCGACACGTAGATGCGGAACTCCTTCATGGGGTTCTCGGGGTAGTCCCTGCCCGCGGACCTGCGCAGCGTCTCGTTGACGACCCAGGGCACCCACTGGGCGGACGATTCGATGAACCCCCAGCGCAGCTTCGGAAAGAGCTTGGGGACCTCGCTCATCATCAGGGTGAAGCAGGTGGACACCGTGGGGATGCGGAAGACCGGAAGGCCGCCGCCCGAGTCGTAACGGGGCCGGAAGCGGGCGGCGAGCCCGGGGCTGCCGTTGGCGATGTGGATGCCCATCATCATGTCCAGGCGCATGGCCTCGTCGAACACCGGGTAGAAGTAGGGGTCCACCAGGTGCCGGTCGCCTTCGAAGGGCCGCAGGCACACGCCCACCGCGCCGTTCTCACGGGCGAAGCGGATCTGCGCCAACGCCTCGCTCATGGTCATGACGGGCGCCACGCAGACCCAGCGAAGCCGCCCGCCGCCCTGCTTCCAGACGTCCGCCATCCAGCGGTTCCAACTGGCGCACAGGGCGACCTCGGCGTCGGCGCGGTCGGTGACCTGCTCGATCCACAGGGTGTTGTACATGACCTGGACGTCGATGCCGAGCTCGTCGAGGTGGTCCAGGCGCAACTGGACGTCCTGCAGCTCCCGGGCCTCCTGCGGCGTCTGCATCTGCCTTCCGGCCTTGGCCGAGACCTCGTCGAGCTGCTGCTCGCTCAGGGTCTGGAAGCGGAACCCCAGCACCTTCCCGTCCATGACCCAGTACTGAGTCGTGGGGTCCTCGGAAGAGCCGAACAGTTGCGGACGGAACTTCTCCTCCGAAGCCTCCAGGTAGTCCCACGTCCTCTCGGTCTCCACCACGTGGGCGTCCGCATCCACTACCAGGGTCTTGCCGTTGCCGGACATGGTCGTTCTCCTTTCGTCGGTCTGCTCGGGGCCGTACACGCGGTTTGTCTCCTCCGCTGATTTCGCCTAGACTCGGAAGCGGCGCCGCGCAACGCTCCGCACGGGGTCAACCCGGCCGCGGTCGAGGCCGCGGGCAGGGACGGCCGCCGCACGGCCTTCGCCCGTGTCCATCGTTCCCAGTAGTAGCGAACCCGGGGATCGAGTGTCAAGGAACCTCTGGACAAATGTCCCGTTCGTCCCGAGCGAAGCGAAGATCTCCGTTGATCCTGAACGTAGCGAAGCGAAGATCCCCCGTTCATCCTGAGCGTAGCGTAGCGAAGTCGAAGGACGCGAGCACGTATTCGACCATGCGGTATGTCGTTGTCATCCTGGCGCTCGGGCTGGCGTCGGCGCTGGCCATCGGAAGTTCCGTCGTCTGGAACAGGGACTGGCGCACGGCCAGCCGCGCGAGCTCGGGCATCGCCCCGGACCCCCAACGAACCGGGGAGGCGGTGGTGCAGATGTACGCCGCCCGCGCCTTCAACTGGCGCGGACTCTTCGGCGTGCACACCTGGATCGCGGCCAAGGACGCGAACGCGGACGCCTACGTGGTCTATCAGGTGGTGGGCTGGCGCGCGTTGCGCAACCTGCCGGTGGTAGTGGTGCGAAAGGACCTCCCCGACCGACTCTGGTTCGACAGCCGCCCGAAGGTCCTGGCGGACCTGCGCGGAGCCGCGGCTGAACGCGCCATCCCGGGAATCCGCAAGGCCGCGGCGAGCTACCCCTATGCGGACGCCTACCGACTGTGGCCCGGCCCCAACAGCAACACCTTCACCGGCTACGTGGCCCGTAGGGTGCCGGAGCTCGGGGCGGCACTGCCCTCCAACGCCCTCGGCAAGGACTACCTCGACGAGGGTCGGTTCCTGGCCCCGACCCCCAGCCGGACCGGCTGGCAACTCTCCCTGTACGGCCTCCTGGGCCTGACCCTCGCCGTCCAGGAAGGGCTGGAGCTCAACGTCCTCGGACTGGTCTTCGGCATCGACTTGGCCCGGCCCGCGCTCAAGCTCCCGCTGGTGGGCCGCCTGGGACTCGGCCGGGACTTGGCGGAAGGATGAACGACGGTCGCCCGGGCGCCGCAGGGGCCGCCGCGCTCCCATGACGCCGCAATTCCTGGCCCTGGTCACGTCGGTGTTCTACGCCGGCTGCTTTCTGGCCACCCGCCGCGGCCTGATCCATTCCACCCCCACCACCGCGGCCTACGTGGCCTTGGGCGTCAACACCGTGATCCTGTGGACGGTGGTCTTCCTGTCCGGCGGAGTCCCCGCCGTCCCCTTCCTGGCCACGGCCTGCTTCGTGGCCGGCGGCCTGATCCAGCTCGGCACCCGCCTGTTCGCCTACAACGGGGTGGCGCGCCTCGGGGCGAGCGTCACGAGCACCGTCCAGGCCACCAACCCCCTCTTCGGCACGGCTCTCGCGGTCCTCTTCCTGCACGAGACGGTGACTCCGTTCCTGCTCTTCGGCACGGGTTCGGTGGTGTTCGGCATCGTGCTGCTTTCCTGGGGACCGCAACCGCAACAGACGTACCGGACCTGGGAGCTGGTCTTCCCGTTGGGCGCCGCGGCCACGGCCGGGCTGAACCACCCCATCCGCCGCTACGGCCTCACCGTCGCCAACGAGCCCCTGTTCCTCAGCGCGGTCATGGGCGCCGCGGCGCTCGCCCCCATGCTGCTCAACCTCCTGAGCCCGCGAGCCCGAAGCCAACTGGTGCTGGACCGCCGCGCCCTTCCCTGGTTCCTCGCCACCGGAGTCTTCGAGGCGGTGGGGATCTGGTCGCTGGTGGCCGCCCTGGGCGTCGGCCACGTGGTGGTGGTGGGACCCATCGTGTGCATCGCCCCCCTGTGGGTGCTCCTGGGCACCATGCTCCTGTCCCGGGACATCGAGCAGGTCAACCTCCGCACCGGCGTCGCCACCCTGTTCGTGATCACCGGCGTGGCGTGCATCTACGTGGCGTGAAGGCGCGCCGCGGCGTCGTCAAGGTTCACTTGGAGGCCAAACGGCGCTATCCTCGGGCTGAGCCGCATATGCAGCACCCGCGCAGACGACCGGGGATTCGACACGAGCCCCATCCATGGTGTCAGCGTGCCCACCAAGCCATATCTTTGTGGTACGATGGCGCTTGAGGAAGTCCGGTCAATTGCGCCGGTTGCAGCAACGACGCGCTGAAGCGCAACCGGGGGGTGTTCGGGCTGTCCGGGAAAGGAGAGACGTTATCCATGGCCGTAACCGTCAGCCTCATCAACATGAAGGGCGGAGTGGGTAAAACGACAATCGCATCGCAGTTGGCCTATGCCGCCAGCGATGACGGGCTGAAGGTCTTGGCGATCGACCTGGATCCGCAATCGAACCTGAGCCAATCCATGATGGGTCCACGGGACTACGTGGATCACCTGAAGAACAATCGGCCTACCGTCGCGCAAATCCTCGAAGAATATATTCCGCCTGGAGGAGACCTGGGCTCCCCTCGTCCCATCGATCTTGCCGATGTGACGGTCAAGAATCCGGGCCCTTGGAGGTACCTGGAAGGTGGCGCCCTTGACTTGATTCCATCCCGGCTGGAACTCAGCCGGACCCTCAGGAATCCCACGGGTAAGGAAAGGCGGCTTGCGAGATCCCTGACGCAGGTCAGCGATCAATACGATCTGATCATCATCGACTGTGCCCCAACGGACTCCATCTTGACGGACGTGGCCTATTTCGCCAGCCGATACGTAATCGTCCCGGTAAAGCCGGAATTCATGGCCACAATCGGGTTGCCATTGCTTGCCCGATCCATCCAGGCGTTCCAAGCCGAGAACGATGATCACAAAATCGAAATCGCCGGCCTCATCATCAATTACTCATCTTCTTACTCCGAAGGACCTGAAGGACGACGGTCGATCACGGATGTTGAGGAAGAGGCCAGGAAACGCGGCTGGCAAATCTTCTCGCACCGACTGGACTATTCTGCATCATATCCAGCAGCAGCAAGGGAAGGGACTCCGATAGATCAAACACCTTACGCGCGTGAGCCTGTCAGGGACAAGTTTGCAAAACTCAAGGGCGAAATTCTCGAGAAGCTCGGCATCGAAAGGAGAACGCCATGAGTCAGGACAACACTCTCCTCGACCTCGAGTTGCGCCTGTTGGTTGCGCGGCACGGCAAGGCACGGGTGAGCGAAGCGCTGTCGGCCATCGTGGACGTCGATCTCGCCACCATCGATGCCGGAATCAAGGAGTATGGGAATGCTTCCAAGCGGAGCAAGGCGCCGCGCCGACCGGGAAAAAGCGTCGAGGACATGCTGCGCAACCTCAATGGCAACGACCCCGAAACCAGACCCTTCATAGAGAAACTGGCCCGTGCGTACGGAAACAGGGAGTTTCTCCCCGAACTTCGAGACGTGCGATACTTTCTGCAAGCTCGGCGCATCCCTGCCGAACGGTTCCGGTCCCGCACGGATGCCTTCCCCGTTCTCCTGCATGTCCTCGCCGAGTGCAGGCTCGATGAACTACAAGCGCTCGACGAAGAGCGTCGGACTCGCAGAAGCGATCTCGGAATCATCGCAGACCAGATATTGGGAAAGCAGTGAAAGGGGTTGGAGGCGCGGGGAGTCCGCCGCGCCCGGACCGCGAAATCCTGACGAGGCTATAGCAGGATGGGTGACGCGAGCACCTTTTCCCGGAGCCACGTGGAGAGGTCTGCGAGGCTGCGGGAGCTGATCTCGTGTCCCATGTCGTACTCGCGGTAGTCCACCGGGACGTGGAGGTTCTCGAGCAGGGTCACGGAGTGCTTGGCCCGCTCCAGCTCGATCAACTCGTCGCGTCTGCCGTGGTGGACCAGGGTCTGGAGCGAGTCCACTCCGTCGGCCACGCCGAACCGTTGCAGCATGTTCTCCCGAAGCCAGGAGCTCAGGACGCACATGCCGGCGAAACGGCCCGGATCCGACAGGCCCAGGCTGTAGGCCATGCCGCCGCCCTGGCTGAAGCCCAGCAGCACCAGGCGGCGGGCGTCGATGGGATAGCGGCGCAGGCACTCGTCGAGGAACCGCCGAAGGCCGTCGCGGGACGAAAGGAGGGCCGCGGCATCGACTTCTCCGCCCGTGGACATGGGGAACCAGGCGTAACCGGTCACGCCCTGACCCACGGGCGTCTCCAGGGGACCTTGGGGACAGATGACCCGGAAGGCGCCGTCGGCCAAGTGGGGGGCGAGCCCCAGGAGGTCCAGGGCGTTGGCACCCCGGCCGTGGAGCGCGAGGACCGTCGGATGGGGACCCTCGCCCGGAGGCTCGTACACGCAGTGAAGCAGATCCATGCTCAGTCCATCACCGCCCGGAGGTCCCGGACGTAGTCCTCGAACGCGTCGTCCATGGTGTACTCGGGCTCCCAGCCCAGGTGCTCCCTGGCCCTGGATATGTCCAGCGGCACGCTGACCGCGGTCTCCGGGGGTTTCCCGGGAACGATTTCCACCTCCAGCGCGGGGAACTGCCGCTCCGCCGCGGCCACCAGTCCGTCGAAGGTCGTGACCTGACCGACCCCGATGTTGAATACGTTCTTCTCCGGCATGGGCGCGGTGGCCGCCAAGTCCACCGCGCGGCCCACGTCCTTGGCATAGACGTACTCGAAGTCCATGGTCTGGGCCTGGGGAATCCTCGCCACATCGCCCCGGATCCCGGCTTCGAGCAGCGTCTGCACCTTCTCGCCGCCGCCGGAGCCGCCCCAGAAGTGCCCGAGCCCGTAGGCGTTGGCCAACCGCAGCACCAGGAGTTCGAAGCCGTAGAGCCGCTGGTAGGCCTCCGCCATCAGTTCCTTGGCAGCCTTGGAGTTGCCGTAACCCGATCCGGGTCCGCGGGGCATGTCTTCGTGGATGGGTCGGTCGGTGAAGCGCCGCCGGTCGTAGGCGCCAAAGGTGCTGATCAGCACGAACCTCTTCACCCCGGTGAGCCGCGCCGCCTCCAGCACGTTGATGGTGCCCATGACGTTGATCTGGAGGCCGTTGTGGAGCGACTCCACCACCCGCGGTCCGATCAGTCCCGCGGTGTGCACCACGGTTTCCGGACGGTAACGCTGCATGGCCTCGGTAAGCGCCGGCAGGTCCCGGATGTCCTTCTGCACCACGTCCACGTCCGCCTTCCCCAGCTTCTGGCGCAGGTACTCGGTGCGCGGCATGAAGTCGTAGAAGACCAGCTTTTCGTTGCGTTTCAGGGCCGCCTGCGCGAACGACGCGCCCACGAGACCCACTCCGGTGACGAGTGTCGTTGCCATGATCGCCTGACTCCCTTCCAGGAACCTCCGGTCAATTCCGGCTCGAGGCGCCTCTCCCTGTGGAAAAGCGCGTCCTTCGACTCCGCTTCGCTACGCTCAGGATGAACGGAGCTTTTCGCTTCGCTATGTTCAGGACGAACGGGGCATTTGTCCAAGGTTTCCCGTATGGATACCCGCTGGATACCTGCGCGCAGCGCGCCCGTTCCCCCAGGCCCGAACCACGCACAGGACCCTTCCATAACGAACTTGGGTCCCATGGGCAACCGGGCCGCCTGCCCGCGGCCGGCCGCGGACCTTCGACCTCCCCTTGAAGGCGGAACGGGGAAGTTCCAGTCCGTCACCTACCTGGCGAGGCGGCCGCGGGCCTTCACCCCCTTGCGGGCGGGACGCCCGCGTTCCCGGGCCGGGAAACGGGACGGAAGCGGGGCCCCACGTCCGTCGGCAAGTCCCGGGAGGCTCCGGCGCCCTACCCCTTCAACCGCGGCAGCACGCTGTCGGCGATCACGTGGATGGCCTCCTCGTAGTCCGGGCCGAGCTTGGCGAAGGCGATCTCGTCATAGCCCATGGCGCCGGCCTGTTCCGCCATCTCCACGATCTGGTCGGCCACCTCCGCGGGACGCCCGGCCACGTAATAGGCCAGGACCATCTCCTCGGTCACCATCCTGGCGGCCCCCTCGATGGTGGCGCCCCGGGCGAAGGCTTCCTTCAGGTCGAACACCCTCTGCCGGTCCACCCCGAGCCTGGCGTACTCCTCCGAAGTGAACCCCAACGCCTCCCACTGGAGGATCGAATGGGACACTTGGCGCTTGGGGAACTCGATGGCCGCGGCGCGGTCCCGCGACACGGACACGTTGAGCTCGACCATCTTGCGCAGGGTCTTGTGCGGGTCCACGCTCCGGGCGCCCGCCTCGGCCGCCTCGTGCATCTCCTGCAACCGGCCCGCCCGAAGCATCGGGATGAACGTCCCGGAACTGATGATCCCGTCCATCACCGCCCCGCCCATGCGCAAGGACTGGGGACCGTTGCCGCCGGAATAGATCACCACCGGAGACCTGGGCCGGAACGCCAACTCGAAGCCGCCGTCGGGGTTCAGGTGGAAGTAGTCGCACAGGACCGGGAAGTCCCGGTAGGCGACGCGCTCTCCCGCAAGCGCCCGGGACGCGAAGACGGCCGTCTCCCGCACCAGCCCGATGGGCTTGCGCACCTCCACGTGTTGCGGCGTCTGGGCCAAGTCGCCGCGAGCCAGTCCGAGACCCACCTCCCTTCCCTGGGCCAGTTCGGACAACGTGGCGAGGGAGTCCACCACCTCGATGGGATGGTGCAGGTACGGCACCAGGATGGCGGCGCCGATACCGATGGGCACGCGCGCCGCAATGGCGGAGAGCACCACCACCTGACTCCGGTACCGGGCGTTGTCGTTGACCCAGATCCTCTCGAACCCCCGCCTGTGGGCCAACGCGGCCAGCTCCACGAGCTGGTTCACCGTATAATGGTTCGCCAAGTGGGCCACGAACTGGAGCCCGAGCGTACCCTGGAATGCAGCCATGACCGTCCTTTCCCGCAAACGCGTCCCATGCGGCGCCGGTCCGCCGCCAACGTCAACCAGGGATCCCGCAACCGCCTCCCCGGAGACGGAACCTGGACTCACCGCCCGTTTCGTAGTATTCCATGGGAAATCCCGAACTACCATCTCACAGGAAACCCCGAACAACCATCCCCGTTTCGTAGTATTTCACAGGAAACCCTGAACAACCATCCCCGTTTCGTAGTATTCTACAGGAAACCCCGAACAACCATCCCCGTTCGTCCTGAGCGTAGCGAAGCGAAGTCGAAGGACGCCCTCTCCCGTGACCCCCACCCTGACCCTCGCAGCGCTCGGCCTGTTGCAGGGACTCACCGAGTTCCTCCCCGTGAGCAGCTCGGGCCACCTGGTGCTGCTCCAGTCCGTGCTTCCGGGGTTCCGGGAGCCGGGCGTGCTGTTCCACGTCACCGTGCACCTGGCGACCCTGGGCGCGGTGCTCCTCTACTTCCGCGGGGACGTCGCGGCGCTGGCGGGCGCCGCGGTCATGCCCGGTCGAGCGGATCCCTCCACCGTCCGCCTGCTCCGGCTCGTGGTCATCGGCGTCGCGCCCACCGCCCTCATCGGCCTCCTCTTTGCGGAAGCGCTCGAAAGCCTGTTCTCCAGCGTCCCCACCGCGGCGAGCATGCTGCTGGTGACCGGAGTCCTGCTCTTCGCCACCGACCGCGCGCCGGATCGGACCCGCGGGGTCGAGGGCATGCGCGCGAGCCACGCCATCCTCATCGGCATCGTCCAGGGCGCGGCCATCGTTCCGGGCGTCTCCCGCTCGGGGGCCACGGTGGCCGCGGGGGTCTTCTCGGGGCTCGGGCGCGACTTGGCCCTGCGCTATTCGTTCCTGCTCTCGGTCCCCGCCATACTCGGAGCGTTCGTGCTCCAGCTCCTGACCCACGGCCTCGACGGGGCGCGGGAAGCGAACGTCTGGGGCTACGGGCTGGCCTTCCTGGCCGCGTTCGCAGCCGGCTACCTCAGCATCAACGTGCTGTGGAAGGTACTGCTCGCGCGCAGGCTCACCTGGTTCGCCTGCTACTGCTGGGGCCTGGGCCTGGCCGTGCTGCTCACCCGGCTCCTGTCCCTCGAATAGCGTCCCGTCCTTCGGTCGCCCCCCCTCTCGAAAGCGCGTCCTTCGACTTCGCTTCGCTACGCTCAGGACGAACGGGGACAGGAAGGTCACATGAGGGAATACCTCCCATCCACGGCTCGATTGTTCAGCGTTTCCTTCGATGCGCCTCAGCGGGAGAGGCGCGACGCCGGCCTGGCTCCGGGTCGAGCGCTACGCCGCGCCTCCTCACGGATCCACGCGGCCGGCCTGCTCCAGGAAGGGCGCGAGCCGCCGGACCGCGGCCACGCCGCTGCCGGTGGCCGCCTCCGTCACCCGCAACACGATGCGCCGCATCCCCGCGGCGCGGTACCGGTTCATGTGGTCCAGCGTGGGGAAACCGTCGCCGGGGGTCAGGACCACCGAGAACTCGATGCCGTCGGGGTCGCGGCCGCGCTCCGCGGCGGCGCGCCGCACGCTGGCCACCGCGTCCGCGGCCTGTTCCACCGGCAGGTCTCCCGGACACCAGCCATCCGCGTACCGGGCCACCCGGGCGGGCGCGGTGCGGGGGTCGTGGACTCCCAGGTAGATGGGTGGGTGGGGTTTCTGCAGGGGCTTGGGAAACACGCGCACGGGCGGGAAGCGGACGAACTCGCCGTCGTGGGAGGCTTCGTCCCGGGTCCACAATGCCTTCAGCGCCTCGACCCCCTCGCGCAGCGCCTGCCACCGTCGGTGGAACCGGACCCCCATGGCCTCCGCTTCTTCCGGGAACCAGCCCGCTCCCACCCCCAGGATCAACCGCCCGCGGCTGTGGAGGTCGAGGGTGGCGGCCGCCTTGGCCGTGGCGATGACGTCGCGCTGGGGCAGGATGCAGATGCCGGTGGCCACCCGCAGCCGCTCCGTGGCCTGGGCCGCCATGGCCGCGGCGATGAAGGGGTCCGGCAGGTGCGCGAAGGAATCGGGGACACTGCCGTCCGCGGTGCGCTTGTAGCGGGTCCGGTAATGCACCGGGATCAGCATGTGCTCCGGAAACCAGAGGGACTCGAAGCCCAGGGTCTCGGCTTCCCCGGCGATGTCGCCCACGGCCCCCGACCGCTCCGTCGAAAACAGCGACAGGCCCAACTCCATGACACGCTCCCCACGCCCCGCGTTGTCTTCCGGCGGCGTTCCCGCTATACGCTACTGGCCCTGCAAGGCGCTCGACCTCGTTCCGTCACGGAGGATAACATGCCCGAGCCATCGGCCGGAACCCAGGCGTTCACCCGATCCCTCCAGGGGGACGAGACCCTCGTCCGGATACGGTGGGAGGACTGGCTCGCCATGCCCCCGCCCGACGAGGACGGCGCGTTCACCGTCACCGAGGTGGTGGAGCGCTACGGCCGCAACGGCCACGAGTGGGACATGCACGGATCCCTGTACACTCCGGCCAGGGAACGGGGCGACCGACCGGCCTTCGTGGTGTTCCACGGCGGCGGGGCCAACGAGAAGGTGATGGACCTGACTCCCGACGGACGCCCGGGCCTGGCCCGAAGACTGGCGGCCCAGGGGCACACGGTGCTGGCCCTGAGCTATCCGGGCCTGTGGCCGCCGGGAGGGGAATGGACCCGGCCCATCGCGGAGCGGACACCCATCTACCTCCTGGACGCGGACACCGACGAGGAGGAGCTCCACGACCGCCTGCTCAAGTGCACGTTCAACGTGGTCCTCCATGGCGCCGGACTCCTCACCGACCGGCACCTCCGCGGCCGGCGGCTCATCGCCTTCGGCCATTCCACCGGCGGACCCATGGCCGCCCATCTGACGCGGTTCGCCCGGGAAGCGGAAGTCGTCGGCGTGGTCGGCTGGGGCAGCGGCGGACCGGACGGCTGGCGCCGTGAATGGCGGGAGGCCACGGGCATGGAGTCCCCCAGACCCCATGACCTTGCGCAGGTCTCCCGGCGCACGGTGGCCGCGTACCGGAAGTCCCACTACGAAGACCTGCCGGAGTTGACGCCCTGGGGTCGGATGGAGGACTTCTTCCGGCTCACCGAGAAGACCCGGCCCCAGATCAAGATCGGACTGAGGGACAACCAGCACAACGTGTTCCCCGAGCGCCTGGAAGAGTACGTCCGGGTGACCGGGTTGCCGCGGGAGGAGTATTTCGACCACCTGCAGGACCCGCCGTCCGAATGGCTCGCCGACCTCAAGGTCCTGCTCCTGGTGGGCGAGAACGACCACGGCCACTGGATCGGCGGCAAGAGCCTGGGCGACAAGCGGGAGATGTTCATGGCCGGGAAGTACGCCGCGGCCGGCGCCCGCGTGCACGTGGGGCTGGTTCCCAAGTACACCCACATGGGCCACTGGGCGCTGTACAACGAGAAGATCGCCTACTCCTGGCTGTGGGCGCTGAAGACCGGGTACTTCGATTAGACGAAACCCTGAACGATTGCCCCGTTCGTCCTGAGCGTAGCGAAACGGAGTGCTCCGTTACATCCTGAGCGTAGCGAAGCGGAGTGCTCCGTTCATCCTGAGCGTAGCGAAGCGGAGTGCTCCGTTCATCCTGAGCGTAGCGTAGCAGAGTGCTCCGTTCATCCTGAGCGTAGCGTAGCGGAGTCGAAGGACGCGCGACCCGCGCCAACGTTTCCCCGGAGGTTCCATGCCCTTGCTCAGCGTCAGCGACACCGAGCTGTACTACGAGGTCCACGGCGAGGGAGAGCCTCTCCTCTTCCTCAGCGAGACCCATTGCGACGGAGAGGTCTGGAAGATCCACCAAGTCCCGGAGTTCTCCCGGGACCATCGGGTCATCACCATGGACTACCGGGGCACGGGCCGGTCCGGCAAGCCCTCCGTCCCCTACACCACGCAGACGTTCGCGGACGACGCCGTGGCGTTGCTGGACCATCTGGGGGCGCTGGAGGCCATCGTCTGCGGCCACTCCATGGGCGGCCGGGTCGCCCAGGTCATGGCCCTCGACCACCCCGGGAGGATCAAGGCCCTCGTCCTGGCCTCCACCGGCGCGGCCTATCCCGAAACCAAGGAGATTCCCCTGAAGATCATCACCGAAATGGTGGAATGGGGTTACGAGCAATACGTCCGGGACCACTCCATCCTGGTGGGCTTCACCCAAGAGTTCGCCCAGCGCCACCCGGACAGGGTGGAACGCTACCTGCGCGTGCGCATGGCCAACATGGGTCCTGTGGAGTTCTACTTCCGGCATCTGCTGGCCCGGCAGGGACACGACACCAGCGGCCGGCTCCACGAGATCGAAGCCCCTACCCTGATACTCGTGGGGGAGGACGACCGGAACGTCACCAGCGACATGTCCCATCGGACTTCCGCGGAGATCCTGGAGAAAGGCATACCGGGCGCCCGGCTGGTGGTGCTGCCCGGAGAACGGCACAGCTACTTCTTCGCCAACCCGGACGCCGCCCACGCCGCCATGCGGGAGTTCCTGGCGCAGGTCTGACGAAGCCTCACACCAAAGGAACCTCTGCTCCATTCTGGTTTGAGGCGCCTCTCCCTATGGGAAAGCGCGTCCTTCGACTTCGCTTCGCTACGCTCAGGACGAACGGGGCCATTGTTCAGAGTTTCCCGAACAGGAAAAGCTTCAAGTACCGAGGATCTCGTTGACCTCGGCCAACTCCGACGGCGTCAGCGCCCAGTCCGCGGCCTTGACGTTGTCCCGGACCTGCTCCAGCCGGGTCGCGCCGGAGATGACCGAGCAGACTTGGGGTTGCGCCAGCAGCCAGCACTGGGCCAATTCGTTCAATCCCCGTCCCCGGGCCTCGGCCCACGATTGCAGGCGCTCCACCACGTGGTAGTTGCCGTCGGTCATGTATTGCTGCACGTACGCGTGGTTCTCGCCCCGGGAACCGGGAGGCGGCTTTCGACCCCGGACGTACTTGCCGGTGAGGAAACCCCCGGCCAGCGGGAAATAGGGCACGAAGCCCACGCCGTGCGCTTGGCAACAGGGCAGCGCCTCACGCTCCGCCTCACGCTCCAGCATGTGGTAGTGGGACTGGAGCACGGCGAACGCGGTCCAGCCGCGGAACTCGGCCATGAGGTTGGCCCGGGCCAGTTGCCACGACGCGAAATCCGACGCGCCGACGTAGCGGACTTTCCCCTGGCGGATGAGGTCGTCCAGCGCCCGCTGGGTCTCCTCGACGGGCGTGGCGGCGTCCCATCGGTGGACGTAATACACGTCGATGTGGTCGCTACGGAGGCGCCGGAGACTTCCCTCCACAGCGTTCATCAGGTGGTAGCGCGACGCGCCCCGGTCGTTGGGACCGTCACCCGTGGGAAAGAAGAACTTGGTGGCCACCACGAAGCGGTCCCGGCGGCCTTGCAGCGCGTTGCCGAGGGTCTCCTCGGAACGGCCCTCCTGGTAGCTGTTCGACGTGTCGATGAAGTTGATGCCCAGATCCACCGCCGCGTCCATGATGTCGGCCACCCGGTCCTGCGGCAGGACCGGCGAGCCGAACCGGTTCGTCCCCAGGCCGATGGCCGAGACGCGGACGCCCGATGAACCGAGCTGGCGATACTCCATCGAGACACCTCCGTTCGAGCAGGCCGCTTCCCCTGAGGCTAACTCCCTCGATGTTGCGGGTTGGATCCCAGCTTGTGGACGACCACGCCTTGTGCGTATCTACGGGCCGTCACGCCACGCCGCCCCTTGGAAAAGTCGTAATCGGGCCGGAGCGCGCCGTCGTCAGGCCTTTCGCTGGTTTCCGCCTTCTTCATATTGCATCCTTTCCCGTCGCGTCGCGCGTCTTGCACTGATGATGTTCGTCCTGGCCTTGGCATCGTCTCACTCGAACTCGTAGCCCACGGTCGCACCATACGCCAACTCGCGCCGGAAGCCAATGGCGGCGCTGTCGGCGGCGGCTGTTTGACCGTCGCCGGCCCCCGGTGATAGGTTCGCCGCATCGACGCAGGCGAACCCCGGAGGTGGTCATGCAGTGGGACATGGAACGGGACAGCGCGTTCGTGACCGGCGGCGGCAGCGGCATCGGCCAAGCCGTCGCGCTCAAGCTGGGCGCGCAGAAGGTGCGGGTGGCGGTGGCCGACCTGGACTCCGCCAAGGCCGAGGATACCGCGTCCCGCATCACCGCGGCCGGCGGCGTCGCGCTGCCGCTGACCCTGGACGTCTCCCGCTCGGACCAGGTGGACGCCGCGGTCGCCAGGGCCCACGCCGAGTTCGGCGGCCTCGCCTACCTGGTGAACGTCGCCGGCATCTCCCAGCAGAAGCCGGTGCACGAGATCAGCGACGCGGACTGGGCCCGCATGATCGACGTCCACCTGAACGGGACTTTCTACTGCATACGCGCGGTCCTGCCCCGGATGATGGAGGCCGGGTTCGGCGCGATCGCGAGCCTTTCCTCCATGCACGGTCTCAAGGGCCAGGAGTTCGCGTCCCACTACTCCGCGGCCAAGGCCGGCATCGCCGCCCTCACCAAGGCCGCGGCCCGTGAGGTCGCGGGACGCGGCATCCGCATCAACGCCCTCGCCCCGGGCCCCATCGACACGCCCATGTGGCGCCGCGGACTCACCGGCGCCGCCCTGGACGAGCGACGGTCGGAACGTTCCCTGATCGTGCCCATGGGACGGCTCGGCCAACCGGGCGAGGTAGCGGACTTGGCGTTGTTCCTGCTGAGCCCTGCGAGCAGCTACATGACCGGGCAGGTGGTGGGGGTCAACGGCGGGGAGCTGATGCCGTAAACGGCCTCCGGCGACTGCCGAACGGGTCCGGAACGCGGCGCTAGCCGTTGCCGAACAACGGGAGTTGCGGGGTCTCCACCTGGAACGACGCGGTGGACAGGCTCCAGGTCCTGTGGGTCAGGCCCGCCTTGCGGCAGGCGGCCTGGAACAACCCCTTCAGTTGCTGGGCGAAGATCCCCTGCCCTTTCATCCGGGCGCCGAAGCCGGTGGCGTTGAGGCGGCCCCCGCGGACCTCGCGGATGCGGTGCAACACCTTCTCCTTGCGTTCGGGGAAGTGCTCTTCCAGCCAGTTCTCGAACAGGCCCTTGACGCCGAAAGGCAGACGCAACAGCGTATAGCCCGCGCACCCGGCCCCGGCTTCCGCGGCAGCCCCCAGGATGGCCGGCATCTCGTGGTCGTTGAGGGCGGGGATCACCGGCGCCACCAGCACGCCCACGGGAATACCGGCGCGGCTCAGGGCGCGGATGGCGTCCAGACGCAGACCGGGTTGCGAAGCGCGGGGCTCCATCCTGCCGCAAAGGTCGCCGTCCAGGGTCGTGACCGAGACGAACACGAGGGCCGCGTCGTGGGCCGCCAACTCCCCGAGCAGGTCCAGGTCCCGGGTCACCAGGTGGTTCTTGGTGACGATGGCCACCGGGTTCCGGAACGCGGCAAGCACCTTGAGGCAACCCCGCGTGAGCTCCAGCCGGCGCTCCACCGGCTGATAGGGGTCGGTGACGCCGCACATGGCGATCACCTGCGGTTTCCACCGGGGCGACGCCAGCTCCGCCCTCAGCAGCTCCGGCGCCTTTTCCTTGACCAGGATCCTGGACTCGAAATCCAGGCCCGCGGAGAACCCCAGGTATTCGTGCGTGGGCCGGGCGTAGCAGTAGATGCAGCCATGCTCGCAGCCTCGGTACGGGTTGACGCTGGCCTCGAAGCCGACGTCGGGGCTGTCGTTGTAGGAGATGATGGACCGGGAGAGGTCCCTCAGGAGCGTGGTGCGGGGTCCGTCCGACGGTTCGTCCGGAACCAGTGCGACGGCCTCGAACCGGTTCCGTGGGTTGTCACGGCTCCCCCGTCCCCCGGCGCCGACTCTCGGTCTGCTGGTCATCCGTTCCCGACGCCCCCGTTCACGCCCGCCCTCCTGTCATACCGGGAAACCATGAACGATCGAGACATGGATGGGGGACTTCCCCCACCGTGCCCCTCCTCTCCCCTTTCGTCCCGGGCACAGCGGCGTGACCCAGGGCGTGCGAGTGTGGATTCGGGGCGGACCCTGTCCCCGTTCGTCCTGAGCGTAGCGAAGCGAAGTCGAAGGACGCGCTTCGGACTGCCTCAACCCTTGCCGCGCTCGATGCGCCACTGCCTGTACCTGGCGTCGGTGGCCCCGCACGGCGCGAGCTCCAGGCTGCGGGACATGAACGGCCCGGCCGTCCTGCTGGCGGACCCCACCGCAAGACAGAGGGCCTCGCCGCCCGCAGGCCGGAACTCCAGGGTCTTGCGGTCGTAATCGAACCGCTGCTCGGGGGAGTCGTCGGAGCAATCTACCAACCCCAGGGAGACGCCCGGGGCCGCGGGCGCCGTCAAGGTCGCGCACTTGCCCGCGTAGGTCGCGGAAACGATCCGCCGCGACGCCTCGTCGTACGAGAACTGCACGTCCCCGCCGCGGGGCTTGCACGAATGGGCGTGCAGCTTCTCCCCGAAACCCCTTCCCACCGTGTCGATGCAGAACCCCAGGTCGTCCTGCTCGTCGAGGTTGTCCGCCAGGTAGATCACCGGCGCCGGCGTCTGCAACGCCGGAGGAGCCGCAAAGACCGCCAGTGGCGCGCACACCAGCAGGAACAACGCCAACCCTGCAACCAGCCGTCCGGGAGCGGCCACGAGTCCACGCGACCGGGCCGCCTCGGCAAGGGTCTCCGGTTCACCGTTCGTCTTCATGGGGTCACCTCGCTTCCAGCAGATACCATACGGCGATCCGTCGAGTTTGTCCATGCAGGATCCTCCGGTATCGACGTGACCCCGTTTCGAGGATCGCCGGAGCGGTTTGCATCTGGACGCGGCCTCGCTCATGGGAACCCTGAAGGATCGAGACATCGAGGGATGATTCCCTTCGGTTTCCAGCCTGTCGAGACGGCGCCTCGTTCCCGTAGAGATGACCCTGCATGAGGACAGTGCCTCGCCTTAGCCCTTTCCCAGATAGAGAGGAACTCAAGCCAGTCTTGTTCAGACATTCCTTACCTCCGATTTCAGGTTCGGCGCGGCTTACCGGCGCTTGGCCGCCAAGTTCAACGCCAGCAGTTCGCGGAGTACGTCGTCTTCCCCGATGTCCGACGGCCAGCCGTAGGCCGCGGCGACCGCGGCGTCGAGGTCCGCATGGGCGTCGGCGAGCCACTGCGGGCGAGTGTTGTAGAGGTTGGTGAGGGTGCGGGCCTTGAGCTTCTTCGCCGCCGCCCGGTCGCGGGGAACCGGGCGCTTGGGGTAGCCGGGGATCGGCTCGTCCACCCACTCCACCCACTCGGGCGGGTTGATCCAGCGGTCCCGCAATTCGACCAGCCGCCGGGCCGCCTCTGCGATGGCCGCGACGCGCGGATGGCCTGCGCAGTCGGCCGCGGGGACGTCGGGCCACAGCCCTTCGGGGAAGGGGAAGGTCTCGAAGGTGGTGGTGGGTGTATAGCGCGGGGTCTCCCCCAGGCTGGTGCCGAGCCGCAGCGACCACGCCTCGTGGAAGCGGCTGTGCAGGATCCCGAAAGTCGCGTCGTCCTCACGCACGATGACGATCAGTTGGCTGTCCGGGCAGATGCCGGCGTCGAGCCAGACGAACAGGCGGTGCTTCGTCAGGCGCGGCGTCGCGATGTAACGCGAAAGTCCTTCGAGCGCCCGCCACATGCCCTGTCTTGGCTCCACGTGCCGCCACCAGCCCGTGCGGTAGGATTCGCGGCGGTTGCGCTGCCGCATGGGATGGACGTGCTCCCTCGCGTGCCGGTACGGCGCGTCGTAGAGCGCCGCCTCCTCCCGCACCATGCTCCAGCCGAAATCGACGATCCACTTATCCCCAGGACGCCGGGCCACGTCCATGCCGTTCATCCAGGGCCGCAAGACGTCCGAATTGGGCCTTCCGTTGGGGTTCACAGGCTCCCGGAGCCAGTCCCTCGCCTGCTCTCCCGGAACCTCGAAAGAGCCGCCCTTGGTGTCGCCCATGAACGCGACGCCCGCGTTCCGGTGGAGCCGCCGCGCCCCGGTGAGGTCGATGCCGGCGCCGCCGCGGCTCGCGGTCAGGTCCGCGTGGACCTCGTCCACCGGCCGCCCGTCGAGCCGCCTCTCCGGTCCCGGCGCCTCCTCCTGCCGGGAAAAGCACACCAGGGACACCCGCACCGCGGCCCCGTCGATGACCCACGGCTCGTCGCTCCATGCCTCGAAGATCGGACTGTCCCTGACGGCGCGGTGCAAGGCCCGCCGGTTCGCCCCACCCCGAATGGAGTTGGTCGAGACCAGGCCTGCCCGCTTCGCCCTGCCCCGCCTCAACTGCTCTCCCGCCTTCACGAACCAGTAGCAGACGAGGTCCGCCTCCGCGGGCACACGGCCTTCATAGACCTTGAAAAGGCTCGAAACGTAGTCCTCGCCGAGGTGGGCGTTGAGCAGCTTGCCGCCGAGGAACGGCGGGTTGCCGATGACCACGTCGGCCCGCGGCCATTCCGATTCCCTGCCCTCCGGCGTCAGCAGCGCGTCGCGGCATTCGATGGTTTCCAGTGGCTTCAGGATCGGATCCCTCGATTCGGAGAAGCCGTTGCGCCGCATCCACTGGATCTCGCCGATCCACACCGAGACGCGGGCCAGCTCCGCGGCGTAGGCACTGACCTCGATGCCCTTGACGTTGGCCGGCCCCACCGCGGGAAAGGCCCGCTGGAGGCCCATGGCCTCGGCTTCCAGTTGCACCCGGTGTTCCAGGTCCTTGAGCGCGTGCAGCGCCAGGTAGAGGAAGTTGCCCGAGCCGCAGGCGGGGTCGAGCACTGTGAAGCCTCGCAGCCGCCGGAGGAACTCGCGCAACGACCGTTCGGCTCGTGCGCGTTGCCGGGTTCGCGCTGCCGGCGACCGAGCCGTTTCGGCCCGTTCCAGCGCGGCGGCGATCTCCGCCTTGGCCGACTCCCACTCCGCCAGCAGCCGCCGGGTCACCACCGGCTCCACGATCCGCAGGATCTTGTCACGGTCGGTGTAGTGGGCGCCGAGCTGCGAACGCTTGTCCGGGTCGAGACCGCGCTCGAACAGCATGCCCAGGATCGAAGGGTCGATCTCCGACCAGTCGAGGGCCGCGGCCGCGAGCGCCGTCTCGATCTCGGGCCGCTCCAGGGGCAGCGCCGCATCGTCGTCGAACAGCCCGCCGTCGAACCACGCCACCGGCTCGAAGCCGACGAGGCCGCCCGCGGCCATGGCCCCGAACAGGGCGCGAGCCATGTGGGTGAACTCCCCGGACCGCAGGCGCGCCTGCTCCAGCATCCGCGTGAAGATCCGGTCGGGCAGCAGGCCCACGTCCTCCGCGAACATGCAGAAGACCAGACGGTTGACGAAATGCGCCACCGCCTGCGGCTCGTGCCCGCGCTCCCGCAACTCCTGCGCCAGCGAGGCAAAGGCCGCGGCTGCACGCTCCGTCAGCGCCTGTCGGCTCTCACCGGGCCGCAGACGCTCGGGATCGGACATGGCCCATTTGAGCTTGTCGCGGACGGCCGCATCCGCCAGGTCGTCCAGCGCGAACTCATGGGTCTCGCTTACGCTGTTGGTCCAGTTGGTGCGGAGGCGGAACCGCACCATGTCCGAGACGATGAGGAGCGGCGGGTTCTCCAGCGCCAGCGCGTACTGCCGGAGCTGGTCGAAGGCGGCGTCGAGGTTGGCGTGGCGGCCCTTGTACTCCCAGGCGAAGCAGTGCCGCTTCCACACGTCGGCCCAGCCGTCGCCGCCGGCGTCCTTGCGCGCGCCGCGCTCGAAACAGTAGCTCTCGCCGGTGGGGTCGGCTTCGGCCGGCGTCGGTTCGCCCAGCAGCCGACAGAGGTCGATGAAGTGCTCCTGGGCCGCGGAGCGCTCCTTCAGTTCCGACGCCCGCCACTTGGCGATGAAGGCGTCCGGTTTCATGCGGCGGCGCCTTCCGACGGTGAAGCGGAGGTTTCCAAACGGCTTCGACTGTGAGTCCGCGCCATGCCCGCCGTAGAGATCCGCGGGAAGGGGAAACGGCGGGGGAGGGACCCCCAGGGCGCTCGCGGCGCGGGTCGGCCGCCTCGGCCGACCCGCGCCGCGGCGGCGGCTATGCCTTCACGAACCCAGGAGCGAGTCGATGCGCTCCGGGTGGAAGCCCACCACCGCCTCGCCGTCGATGATGACCACGGGGGTGCTCTGGAATCCGCGGGCCAGCAGGTCCTTCATGGCCTCCTGGTCTTCGCGAATGTTCTTCTCCACGAAATCGACGCCCTTTTGAGAAAGATACTCCTTCTCTCGATGGCAAGGGGGTCAACCGGGCTGGGTAAACAGGATGACGGATTCTGGCATGGGTTCCTCCTTCCGGCTGGTTCATCACAGCCTAACACCCGTCAGACCATTTCTCAACGCGCGCTCCCCTCGTTTGGTGGTGGATCTGGACACGGACGTTCGCCATGCTATGGTTGGCGAGATGCACGGAGCCTTTCGGGCATTGCCGAGAAGAGCGTCGGTGCTCCTGTTCATGGCAGCGCTCATGCTGGCGGCCTTCGCCGGCGGGGTGTACGTCGCGCGGTACAGGGTCTTTCCCTACGATCTGCTGCGCACCGCCTACAAGACCTTCACCGTGGCGGTCGCGGCGAACCTCCTTACTCCCTCCCATGTCCTGATGACGGGGTTCGTGGATGTCCCTCCCGACCAGGCGGCGGACCGGCGCTTCGAGTTCATCGGCAGCGATCACCTGACCGACCCGATCCTGGTTCCGGGAGGGCCGTATCGCTTCCGGGAGTACTGTCCGGATCACGTAGGCTGTCTTGCGGTGGAGTACACAGGCCGCGGCGAAGTCCGGCAGGCGTGGCCGTACCGCCCCGACGTGTTGGAGAAGCGGCTGGAGAAGGAGGAGTTCACCCAGGGTTTCCTGTACGAGCACGTGATCGGGTGGTCCTTTCTCGACCATTCGCGGATAATGGGAGTACTGAAATACGCCAATGGGGATCTCCTGGTGGTCTTCCGGTTCAGTCATACTCACCCGTACGGGGGGAGGGGGGGGCTGCCGAAAGGGGTTTCCGTCTTCGACGCCCTAACGCAGTCCCCCTATGCCTCGCTGTTGACCTATACGGATCCCTGTGACCCGACCCATGTCAATTCCGTCCACCCGCTGGGAGAAGACGCCGCGGGCGCGGGCCTCGAACCCGGAGACCTGGTCGTGTCCATGAGGAACCTGCATGCCTTCGCCGTATTGGACCGCGAAACCCATCGGTTGAAGCGCCTGGTGCGCGGCGGGTTCATGATGCAGCACTCCGTCCTGCATTTCGAAGGGTCCCGGTTCCTCCTGCTCGACAACCAGGGCGGCAGGACCGCGGACGGCGCCCTGAGCGTATCACGGCTGCTGATGGTGGACGCGGCGAGCGGCGAGGAGACCACCATCTTCCCGAACCACCGCACTCCCGGCCATTTACGGGAACTGTACACCCAGTGGAGAGGCGGGGTCGCCATTTCCCCGGACCGCCGCAGGGCGCTGGTGACGTTTACCCAGGAGGGCAAGGCAGTGGAGGTTCGGATCGCCGACGGCGCGGTGCTGGTCGTGTTCGACTCGATCCACGACGTGTCGCATGTGGAGAAGTTCTCGGAGGAACGATCCACCCGGGCGGCACGGATCCAGCTCCGGGAGGTCCGCTATGGCGCGAACGGAAAGCCTTGACATCCCGGCGGCGCTTCTGTAGCCAAGGGGGGGCTCGGCGTCGGGGACGCCGGAACACGGAGGAAACGGAGGGGCATCCATGAGACGCATATCCTGTATGGCCGCGGCGCTGGTTCTTGGAAGCGTCGTCGCCGCGGCTTCCGCGGCGCACGCCGAGGACTTCTACAAGGGCAAGACGTTCCGCTTCATCGTGGGCTTCTCGCCCGGGGGCGGCTACGACACCTACACGCGGCTGATCGCCCGCTACTTCGGCAAGTACGTTCCCGGCAACCCCACGACCCTGGTGCAGAACATGACCGGGGCCGGAAGCCTCATCTCGGCCAACTACATCGCCCGGCGGGCCAAGCCCGACGGCCTCACCGGCGCAGTGTTCAACAACTCGCTGATCGTGCAGAAGAGCCTGGGCGACAAGAAGGTCACGGTGCCCTTCGAGAAGCTGGAGTGGGTGGGGGCGCCCAGCCGGGGCGAGATCGTCTGCATGATGATGGCCTTCACCGGCAAGACCACCCTCGATGAGGTGCTCGCCTCCAAGGAGCCCATCAAGATGGGCGCCACCCGGGCAGGCTCCACCGGCTACGACATCCCGACCATCATGAACGAGACCATGGGCGCCAACTTCAAGCTCATCACCGGGTACCGGGGAACCGCGACCATACGGCTGGCGCTGGAGGGGCGTGAAGTCGATGGTTTCTGCTCCCAGTGGGAGTCCATGAGGGTCACGGCCCGAAGCATGCTGGACGCCGAGGGAGGGCAGAAGCTCGTGCCCTTCGTCATCGACAGCCACAGCTACCAGGACCCGGAGACCAGGGACCTGCCGCTGTTCAAGGACGTGATCAAGAGCAAGGAAGGCCTCCAGATCTACAACTCCTGGGCCTCCCAGATGGCGTTCCAGCGGATGCTCGCCGTCCCGCCCGGAACCCCCGAGGACCGTCTGGCCATCCTGAGGCAAGCGTACGAGAAGACCCTGAAAGACCCCGGACTCCTGGAGGAGGCCCGGAAAGCCAAGCTGGTCGTCACCTACGTTTCCGGCCCGGAGGTCGAGAGGCTCGTGGGCGAAATCATCAACATGCCTCCGCACGTGAAGGAGAGCCTGTCCTTCCTGGTGCGCAAGTAGCCTGCAAGGGGTCCGTCCACGGGGATGAGGCGGCGATTCCCGCGTCGCCTCATCCGCCCTCCTTTCCGGCAGGCCAACCCCGGACCAGTTCCGCCTTCGACACCTTTCCGGTGGCCCCCCTGGGCAACTCCGGGACGAAGCGGACGTAGCGCGGGTACTTGAAGCGGGCGAGCCGGGCCGCACAGTAGCCCGCAAGTTCGTCCGCCGCGGGGTTGGCCCCCGGTCTCGCCACCACGAAAGCCGCCACCTCCTCTCCCAGGTCGGGATGAGGCACCCCCACCACCGCGGCCTCCGCCACCTCCGGGTGCGCCGCCAGCACCGCTTCCACCTCCTGGGGAAAGACCGAGTAGCCGCCCCGGAGGATGCGCTCCCGCAAGCGGCCGGTGATCTCCACGAAGCCGTCGCCGGAGATGCGGGCCAAGTCGCCGGTGCGGAACCACCCGTCCGTGAGCACCGGGGCGGGGTCGTTCCAGTAGCCTTCGAGCGCCGCCGGCGTCCGGATCCACAACTCCCCCGCCTCCCCTTCGCCGGGCGCGGCGCCCCCCTCCCCCGCCATCCCTTCCCCCACCACCCGCGCCTCCACGCCCGGGACCGCCCGCCCGACGGACTCCGGACGGTCGTCCTCGTCCCCGGCCAGGTAGGAGACGGGACGGAAGAGCTCGGTCATGCCGTAGCCCCGGAGGATGCGGACGCCGCTGCGCCGGCGCCACTCCTCGGCCAAGTCCCAGGGGCACGGCGCAGCGCCGGACACCGACAGGCGCAGGGACGACAGGTCCGCGCCATCGAACTCCGGCGCGCCCAACAGACGGCGGAACATGGTGGCCACGCCCGGGAACAGGGTGACCCGGTGCTCCTCCACCGCGGCGAGAACGGCGTCCGGACGGAACCCGTCGAGGATCACCACCCGGGCGCCCATGAGCAGCGGCGCCAGCAGCGAGCCGTGCATGCCGAAGGAATGGGGCAGCGGCAGCACCGACAGCACCACGTCGTCCGCGGTCACCGCCATCATGTGCGCCCACGAACGGTCCGCGAAGGTCAGCGCCGCATGGCTGAACACCGCGCCCCGGGGCCGTCCGGTGCTGCCGGAACTGTAGCCGATGAGGGCCGGCGCCTCGCACTCCGTCACCGTGTCCCACGACCCCTCGCAAGGGTCCAGGCGTCGGACGACCCTGGCGGGGGCCACGTCGGCGAGTATGGCCTCCTCTTCCTCCGGCTTGAGCAGCGGGCTCAGCGGCGCCGCGGTGGCGCCCAGCTTCCAGACGCCCAGGAGAGCCGCGGCGAAGGTCCAGTGGTTGGGAAGCACCACCGCGACCCGGTCTCCCGCGCCCACCCCGTGGTCCGCCAGCTCCCGCGCGAAGCCCGCGGCCCGGGCATGGAGCTCACCGCAGGTCAGCACGGCGCCGCCGCACAGCAGCGCGGGTCTTTCCGGGTGCTGCCGGGCCGTCCGCTCCAGCAGGCAGACGAAGTTCCGTCCGGCGGGGGCCAACGCCGTCCCTTCCGCGGATCTCAGAGCCCCAGGGCGTCCAGGTCGATGCGGTCCATGACCTCTTGCGGGATCCGGTTGCGGGGCGTGTATTGCGCCAGGGAGGGCTTGGCGGTGGCGTCCACGCCCCACTTGGCGGTGTAGCCGTCCGAGTCCGTGGACGGGTCCAGGTCCGAGCCCCGGGTATGGGAGACCACCGTGATGTCTCGGTCGGCCTGGCACCGGGTGCCCAGGGCCCAGGCCACCTCCCGGTCGTCGAAGACGTCCACGTCGTCGTCCACCACCACCACCCGCTTGATGTACATGTCCGCGCCCAGCACCGCCAGTATGGCGTTCTTGGCCTGGCCCGGCGTCCGCTGGCGGATGGCCACGTAGCAGCTATAGGGCGCGGGCACCCGCACCGCGGCCACCGAAGGGACCATGGCGCGCACCGCCCGGTAGAGGTTCGCCTCCATGGGGATGGTGGAGAGCAACAGGTGGTCCACCTGGGCCACCGCGATGTCGTGGAACAGGGCGTCCTCCCTCATGGTCATGGCGGTGTACCGGACCACCTCGCGCCGGCGCTCGCCGAGGCTGTATCCGGTGAACTCGCTGAACGGCCCCTCCGGGGTCCTTTCGCCGGGCAGGATCTCGCCCTCCAGGACCAGTTCCGCGTGGGCGGGGACCAGCAGGTCCGACGACTCGCACGGGACCAGCTCCAACGGCTCCCCCAGGACGCCGCCCATGATGGCGCGTTCGTCCTCGTCGATGGAGCCGATGGCCAACGCTCCCAGGCCGATGGCCGGGTGGACGCCGACGGCGAAGGCCACGGGCAGGGATCGGCCCATGGCTTCGGCCTTCTGGAAGAACTCCCAGAGGTGCTTGGAAGCCGTGATGTGGATGGAAGTCCGGTCCCGGCCCATGATCATCAGACGGTTGTAGGCGCAGTTCCAGGCGCCGTCCTCCGGGTCCCGGGCGAACGAGATGGCCGCGGTGACGTAGGGCCCGGCGTCCGCGGCGTGGTGGACGATCTGCGGCAGCTCCAGGAGATCCACCTCGCGGCCCGTGCGCACGACCTCCTTGACCGGCCCGGCGTCCACCGCCACCGGCGCCACCGGACGCTCCATGGCGTTCAGGAACGCGCGTTGGAGATCCCGGGGCTCGGCGTTCATGGCCAGGGCCATGCGGCGCCGGCTCGCGTGGAGGTTGGTCAGGACCGGGAACGCGCTGCCCTTCACGTTCTCCAGCAACAGCGCCGGCCTCCGGCGCCGCTCCCGGGCGAGCTTCGCCACCAGCGCGGTGACCTCGTAGCGCGGGTCCACCGGCTCGGAGACCCGGACGAGCTCGTCCTGCGATTCCACGAGATCCAGGTAGCTTCTCAGGTCCTGCGGCATGGTCCACCCGTCTCCGCAGTCCGTTTCACGGCCCGGGGCTCCACACCCGGCCGGGCACGAAGATCTGGCCATGGAACAGTTTCCTTGCGGTCCGGACCACTCCGGCCCTCCGCAGCCTGAAGTCGTCCCCCACCCCGTCGAGCTCGAACGCCACGGTGATGGAGCCGCCGGGGTGCTCGATCTCCACCCGTTGCGAGGGCTCGTCCGTGGTCTCGGCGACGCCGTCGGCCACGGTCCCGGGCACCAGTGCGCAACTCCCGACGCAGACGGCGCCGGACACTGCATGGGCTGCGTGGCAGTCCGTGGGCGTGAAGTAGCGGGAGGTCACCGCACCGCCGCGGCGCGGCCGGGAAAGGATGCCGAACTTGGGGATGACCTGCCCCCGCACGTCGCCCAGACCCATCCGCTCGCCGGCCGCCAGCCGGATGGCTTCCAGCCTGTCCAGCAGCGCCCGGTTGGCGTCCAGCTCCCGCTTGCTTTCGTCGCCGCGCACGCCCATACCCTCCGCGGTGGCCAAAACCATGGGCATGGCCACGTCCACACAACTCACCTCGACCCCCAGGATGCGCTCCCGGCGGCGGCCGGTGGGGAACAGCGCCCCGGTCTTGGAGCCCACCACGTCCATGAAGTGGAGCAGGACCGGCGCCGCGCTGCCGGGGACCCCGTCGATGACGGCGTCGCCGTCGTACTCCACATGGCCGTCCGGGGTCTCCACCACCGCCTCGATGAGCGAGTCGGTGTTGACGTTCCGGATGCGCACCACGGTCCTGGGATCGTCCGCGGGCGCCAACCCCCGGTCGATGGCGAAGGGACCGACGCCGGCGAGCATGTTGCCGCAGGTGGGGGCGTAGTCCACGAACGCCCGGTCCACCGAGACCTGGGCAAAGAGGTAGTCCACGTCCGCCCGGTCGTGGGAGGACGGCGACACGATGGCCACCTTGCTGGTGAGGGTGGTGGCGCCGCCCATGCCGTCGATCTGCCGGTGGTCCGGCGACCCCATGGCCGCCAGCAGCACCCGGTCCCGCGCGGGTTCGTCCGCGGGCAGGTCCCGGGCGAGGAAATACGGCCCTCGGGAGGTGCCGCCGCGCATCATGGTGCAGGGGATCGCGGTCTGTCCGGCCATGTCCGTCTCCTGTGCTCCTCGCCCTCTCTATACATCATCGCCCCGGCATTGTCAGGGTTCCCCGTTCCGAGGGCGCAGGGTGGACACCTTCGAGGAAAAGCTGGTAGTGGGAGGAAGGGCCGAGGGCCGGGCGAGGACGCGCCGCGGGCGCGCTCCCCCCGATTCGGCGCCACTTCCCGGCAACCGGAGGGAACGCATGCCGCTACTCATCGACAACCGGATCGCGGAGCAGGCGCTCCACATGGACGACGCCATCGGCGCCATGGAGAGCGCGCTGAGACAACTCTCCGAGGGCAACGCGGTCTATCAACCCAGGACGGACCTCTGGTCTCCCACCGCCACCGTCGGCGACTACTTCCGCTGGGGCTCGCTCCTGGGCGCCATCAAGGACCCGCCGGTCCTCGCGTTCCGCTTCAAGCTGGACATCCTGACTTGGCAGGAGTACGGCGGCGCGGTCACCGAACACTGGTTCAACGTCGAGCCCGGCAAGTACTGCGGCATCATCCTGCTGGTGGACACGCGCACCGGCGAACTGCTGTGCATCATGAACGACGGATACCTCCAGAGCTACCGGGTGGGCGCCACCGCGGGAGTCGGGGTCAAGCACCTGTCCCGGCCGGACTCCAGGGTCCTCGGCGTCCTCGGCTCCGGCGCCATGGCGCGCACCTACGCCATGGCCGCGTGCGCCGTCCGCCCCATCGAGCGAATCAAGGTCTTCAGCCCCACGCCCGCCCATCGGGACGCCTACGCCGGGCGCATGGCCCGGGAGCTCGACTTGGAGGTGACCGCGGTGAACTCGGCCCGGGAAGCCATGAGCGGCGTGGACATCGGCGCCACCTGCACGGACTCGCGCATCCCGCTGTTCCGTTCCGACTGGCTGCAGACCGGCATGCACGTGGTGGACGTGCGCCCCGAAGAGCTGGAAGGAGACACCTACGAGAAGGCGGACGTGGTGGTCGGGACCTCCAACGACGCCGTCCTGAACTATGCCCTGGGCACCCCGGAAGAACGCGGCCGGCGGCCCATGGACGACAACTACCGACGCCGCTACACGGACCGCAACCATACCACCCTCGCCGAGGTGCTCGCCGGGGAGAAGCCCGGCCGGGAGGACGACTCCCAGACCACCCTGCACCACAACTTCTCCGCCGGCATCCAGTTCGCCGCGGTGGGCTACCTGGTCTATCGCCATGCCAGGGAGAACGGCCTCGGGCGCAGCCTGCCGCTGGAGTGGTTCCAGCAGGACATCCGGAACTAGCGGCCCGGGTCCCGGCGAGATCCGTCAGGCGCTCCAGGTTTTCGTGTGTGCAGGGTCCCGCGCCATGACCGGGTTGCTGCCCCAGGCCGTCGGCCTGATCACCGCGTTGACCTACGCCGCCAGCATCATCTCGGCGCGCCGGGGTCTCCAGTACTCCAACGCCACCACGGTCACCTACCTTTCCCTCCTGTTCCAGACCGTGACGCTATGGACCCTGGCGTTCCTCGTTACCGGCATCCCGGCCGTGGGCAAGACCTTCCTGCTCGCCGCGGTGCTCGTGGGTTTCCTCATGCCCATGGTCCGTCTGTTGACCTACACCGGCATTGCGAAGGTCGGAGCCGCCCGCGGCGCCGCGCTCCGCTCCACCCACCCGCTCTTCAGCGCCATGCTCGCCCTGGCCTTCCTCGGGGAGACCGCCACCGCGTGGGGGCTCACCGGAGTCCTCCTGGTCGTGGCCGGGATCGTCCTGATCTCCTGGCGGGAAGAGGGAAAGCGCGCCCCCGTCCCCTGGTGGCACAACCTGTACTCGATCCTGGCCGCGGTCCTGGCCGCCCTGGTGCACAACCTCGTGCGCTTCTCGCTCCATTCGGCCGGCTACCCGATCCTGTTCGCAGCCATCGTGGGTTTCGTTTCGCTGGCGACCTTCACCGGCTACCTCCGGGCGCGTCCGGGCTCCGACCGACCGCTGTGGAGCCGCCGGGCCATGGCGCCCTTCCTGGCGACCGCGGCGCTGGAGAACCTGGGGTTCCTCCTGTTCAACGTGGCTCTCAGCATCGGCCCGGTGGTGCTGGTCACCCCCATGGTGGCCACCCAGCCCATGTGGGTGCTGCTCTTCACCGTGGCGTTCCTCCGTTCCGTCGAACTGGTGACGCCGCGGACCGCGGCGGGCAGCGCCGTGGTGGTGGCCGGCACGGTGGCCATCACCCTGGGCGGGTCCTGAGTCCGGCCCGCGGCGCTCCACCCGGAGACCGGGCACGGGAAACCCGGAACCACGGTCCCCGTTCGTCCTGAGCTCCGCCCTCCAACCCGGACGGAAAGGCGATTCCACGGTGTCCCTGCCGAACTGGATCAACCCGCGCAACCCCGCGGTCCGCGATTTTCTCCTGCTGTACGGCAGCGCCCTGTTCTCCGGCCTCGGCTGGGGCATGGTGCTGCCCACCATCCCGGTGTTGACCGAGGCCTTCGGCGTCTCCGGGGGCGTGGCCGCCCAGACGGTGACGGCCTGGGCCGCCGGCCGCCTGGCGGGAACCCCCGCCAGCGGCGTCATGCTCGACCGCACGGGGCCGCGCGCAATGCTGGTGGGGGGCGCCGCGGTCACCGCGGCCGCGGCCCTCGCGGCCTCCGTGAGCACGGCGTTCGCGGGCCTGCTGGCGGCGCTCTTCGCGGTGGGCGCCGCGGAGTCCATCTGGGCCATGGGACGGGAGGTAGCCGGCATCGACCTCGCGCGCCAGAACCAGCGGGGGCGGGTCATGAGCGGGTTCCACGGGGTGCACAACGCCGGACTGGCGCTGGGGCCGGTGATCGGCGGCTTCCTGACCGTCAGCCTGGGCTTTCGCGCGGTGTTCGTGGCCCATGCCCTGTCCGGGGGGCTCGCGGCCCTGTGCGGGCTCGCGGTGCGCGCGTCCGGCCGGCCCCGGCGTCCGGCGTCGGGGCCGGCTCCGAAAGGCAGGGGGCTTCGCCACTGGGGCGAAAGGATGCGGGCGCTGTTCAGGGAGGTGGCGCCGCCGCTGCGGCGGACCTATGCGGTGCTGGTGTTCGCCACGTGCGTCAGCCTGATGTTCCGGCTGACCCTCCAGAGCATGCTGCCGCTCTACGCCGGGGTGCACCTGGGCTTCACGCCCGTGGAGGTCGGCCTGCTCTTCTCCATTTCCGGTACGGTGGTCTTCGCCATGATCCTGCCTGCGGGGTTCGTGCTCGACAAGGTGGGCAGGAAATGGGCCACGGTGCCCAGCAACCTCATTCCCGCCGTCGTCTTCCTGATGATCCCGTCCGCGGACAGCTTCGGCGCGCTTGCCGTGCTGGTCTCCCTCACCGGGGTCTCCAACGGCCTCTCCCTGGGCTGCCTGGCCACCTCCACCTACGACGTGGCACCGCAACACGCCCGCGGCCGCCTCCAGGCCATGCGCCGGACCATCGCCGACCTGGTGGGTCTCGGCGCGCCCCTGGCCGGCGGCATGCTCGCCAACGCCTTCCACCCCGGGGTCCCCTTCCTCGCCCTTGCGCCGCTGCTCTGGCTCTCCACGCTGCTGCTGGCCTTCGGCGCCAGGGAGACGCTGGAGCGGTAGATGGACCGGACTCTATCCGTCTCTCCCGTCCTTCACTGCCGCCAACGGGAGTCATCAGGTGTGAACCACGTTCGGGTTGTACAGTAGGTCCGTTCCGCTGCGTCGCAACTCGAAGTCCTCCCCGCAACGGACCACTTCCGGTCGGAAACCCTGAACAATTGCCCCGTTCGTCCTGAGCGTAGCGTAGCGGAGTCGAAGGACGCGCTTTCCCATGGGAAGAGGCGCCTCAAGCCGGAATTGCTCAGAAGTTCCGGTCCTCGGATGAGTCGTTTACGCCTGGTTCGAGTCCGTGGAGGCGCTTCTCCCTACGCCGTCAGAAGGGTGAGGTCGTCCGCGGGTAGAGAGACGGCGCCGAGGGTGACGAGATGGGCGTTGTCCGGCGAATCGACGGTGAAGACCGGCTGGCCGCGGGTCAGGGCCGCGGCGCAGAGTCCGGCGGTCTTGCCGCCGGGTTCGGCGTGGGCCACGAGGAGACGGTTCGCCAAGGCGGCGACGCAGGCGTTGCGCTTGGCGGCAATGGCCGCGGTGGGACAGCGGACGCCGTCGTCGAAGAAGGACAACAGCAACAGGCGGCCTCGGGCGAGCGGGTCTTTCCATGCCCGTGGAATCCGCATGTTCCCCAACCCCCGCGCCGGGCAGACGACGACGGACGCCGTGCCCCGCAACAGGAAGTCGAGGAACTCCCGTTCCATTGGCGACTGAAACCCGCCGACCACCGTCACGTCCACGCCGCGGAGCGCCTGCGCAAGGTCGTAGGTCTTGAGGATCACCTCGCCCGTGGAGCGCGCCG
Source organism: uncultured Binatia bacterium (SeqCode) (assembly GCA_965204235.1). Lineage (GTDB taxonomy): Bacteria > Desulfobacterota > Binatia > UBA9968 > JAJDTQ01 > JAJDTQ01. Next base: position 3,852,806 of record OZ241979.1, on the reverse strand, counting down.
AGGAAAAGAAACCCAGCAGAGGTCCCTCGAGCACACGGAGGTTACCTTGCGCCGTGACGGCAAGCGGACGGCTCTCCCCGGCGCAACGCCGCAATACCGCGGGATAGTCGAGGCAGTCGGGTCTCAACCGTACCGGATGCCCAGGATTCTTCCCCATCCGTGGGTCCAAGCAATTTGTGCAACCAATGGTTGTACTTTTTCGACATGCAGTTTCATGAACTTCCCTTCGGACCGGAAGCTCCGGAAGATGAGGGCGTCGGCGATTTGCCCTGTCCGGCAGCCTTCCTCATGGATTGCAAATCCACCACTTGCCGTTCCCCCGTCCGCTCCTTGCCCTGGAAATAGGCGGCGAGCGACTCGACGTCGTATCCATGTTCGCGGGCGATTTCGTCTTTGACCCGCCACAACTCCTCGATAATCTCGTCAGACATATTCGGCTCTTCAGAATTACGCTCCCTCCTGCTTATCCACTCAAAAGCCGGAAAAGCCGCCTCAATAAACTAGTACCCTGTAACAGTGAATTCATTAGTGGGGATAGGAAGCAAAAAGTGCCCTATCGCCAATTACTGCTGCTTACCGTACATGGGGCTATATCAAGTCTCGATGGCAAAGCCAGTGTTACAGGGTACTAGCGCGACTACCGACCCGTCAACTTCCACGACATTCCCGACACCAGGACTGCTTGTGCCAAACATCTTGACCGGGGTATATTGAGGATCTTAGAGTAGCTGCCACCACAAGAACGTATGATAGCGCGGCAGCCGTCCCTGTTTACAGGCCCTTCAGACTGGTTTCCCTCCTGTCAAATGGCACCTACTCTAAGACCCTTAATATGTCGTTTCGTTTACGCCATCCGAAATCGTCAACCTTGAGGAGTCTTTGGCAACGTGGACACTTCCAGACCGGAATTTCTCCTCCCCGACCATCCTGGACGACATCATCCGGTTCCGTCAGAATCACAGGCATTTCTCCCTCCAGCTTGCTGTTCGTAGCCATCACTCATGTCGTTTGTTCGATATTTCGCGTCGTAATTCACCAGGTAACAGACCTCCTCTTCCGACAAACCGTAATGTTCGGCAAGCAGGTGATCGATTCGATCCATTAAATGCTTTGATCTCCCGGCAAGATAATTCACTTCCTTTTGTTCGCTGCCATCCGCTCTCCGCCGGATACGTACTTCGGCGTTTCTTTCAAGATCCTCCACGAGTGCGTCAGATAATCTGTGGAATCTTTTGTCCAACATGATCGAATCGGGAACCGGAACCATGTCCACGTCCGCGCGGGTTACGTGGTAGCAATCGGAAAAAAGGATCCAGAGCCAGTAGTAGAGCGACGACGAGAGCAGGCACAAAACCGGCTTTGCTGCTTCGTTGTGAAGAGGCAATTCCTTGTACTCACTGGACAATTTTGTTCTGATACACTTTCGGAAATACCTTCCTCCACTGTGATAGTAGATTGGATTTTGCGCCCCTTTTGTCCGAAGACGGGCCAACGACCGATATTTCAGGAGCTTAACGAGAATGATACGGTCGATCTCCGAACTGATTTTCGTGATTGCGGCAAGGGGTTCATGGAAGGTCGATGCAATATAGGAAATCGTGTCGAACAGGTACTCTCTGAAAGGTTCATTCCATCGTGTATAGGCGGTCGTGAAAATCTGCTCTCGATCCTTCCTTGCAGTTGCTGTCCCTATCAAAATGGATAAATTCATATCCACTCCGGAAAACAGCTTGGCAGGGCGGACGGCAAAACTGCTGATGTGCGCCGAAGAGTTGTTGACAAGGAGACGCATAAGGGGCAGCATCCTTGGTGTGGAAACCGAACTGACAGGAACAATCGCTCCATATCTCCTGTTCAGGCCAAGAAGCTGGAGGAATCGCTCAAGGCAAACCGCATAGAGGTTTCCAGTTCCGACGAGTTCATATTTTTGCAGAGAATAATGACCGGATATTTTTGGTATTTCGACATAGGGGGGGTTCCCGATCACCACGTCGAACCCGCCACCGTGCATGATCCCGTAGAACTCCACGAACCAGTGGAACGGCTGGTGGCTGTCCCGCCATCGCCGGTAGGCCTTGCGGTTCTCCACCTTCACGCCGTAGTCGCCGGCCAGGTACTCGTCCAACTCGTCCCGCAGTTCGTCGAGCCGCTTCCGCAGTTCCACCTTTGTCGCCGCGAACGCGCCCGCACCCATGCCGTGCTCGGTCTGCATTTCGCGGAATTTGCGGAAGGCGCGGTCGGCGATTTCGGCGCGCTCCTCGATCCGGGGCAGCGCCAACTGTTTCACCAGGTCGGCGCTCAGTGTCTGTTTCAACTCATCCAACGAGGTGAACCCCACCAGCGTGTTGCCGGTGCGGACGTTGAAGTCGATGTCCGGCAGCGGCTCGATCTGGTCGTAACGCTCCAACTGGGCGACGAGCTTCAGGAACAGGCGCAGTTTGCAGATCTCCACCGCCTCTTCCATGATGTCCACGCCGTACAGGTTGTCGATGATGATGGACTTGAGGATGAAGTAGCGCTCGCTGGCGTGTTCTTCGACCTGCCCCAGGACCTTGCGGAAGTCGCCCAGTTTCTCGGGGCGCTGTTTGCGCCGGGAGTTCTCCAGGTCGTCCAGGAAGCCGCGCATGGCGCCCAGGCAGGCGGTGTACAACGGCTCCAGGACGTTGAGCGCGGCGAACAGAAAGGCGCCGGAGCCGCACGTGGGGTCGAGAACGGACACCTTCCGCAGCGCCTTCCAGAAGGCGCGGACCAGTTCCGGCCCCTCACTGCCGGCGATCACGTCCTGAGCGAACGTTTCGATGTCCAGATTATAGGTGATGAGGTCGTTGATGGACGTGGCCTCCCCCGCGGCGAGCTTGGCGCGGACCTCCTCATAGCGCCGCCTGCGTGCGACGTGCTCGCGCCACGTCTCGGTCGGCAGGGCGTAGGCAGGCGGGGCCGCCTGGTTCCAGCCGCCGCGTTTGGTCACCTCGTCCACGCCGGCAGCTATCTCGGGCGGCAGCTCGCGTTTGTCGGCAAGGGCTTTCTTTTCGTGAACGTCGTAGGTGATGCCATGGCGAACCGCATCGTAGAAGTACCTGTCCGGGTCGTCCGACAACAGCCGCCACACGCCGCCGCCGGGCTTGAACGCAATGGAACAGTCCTTCTTCGCCCGGTCGAACAGGAACGGCAGGACGGTGTTGCGGCTGATGTAGCCGGTGATGTCCTCCTTGGTGTAGTAGGCCCCCATCTGCTTCTGGTTGACGTACTTCTCGAAGATGTAGCCGAGCACGTCGGGGTTGATCTCGTTGTCGTTGCGCAGCGGCCGGTCGTCGAGGTGCCACTGGTATGCGTCGAAGAAGGCGAAGATCTGCGCGAAGGCTTCATCCGGGATGCAGATGTCCGGGTTGTCGCGCTCCAGGTCGTGCACGTCGAACAGGCCGCCGTTGAGGTACGGGACCTTGCCGAGCAAGGCGGCCAACTCCGGGGCGCGGGCGGCCTCGGGCTGACCCAAACCCTCCTGGAACAGCCGCAGCAGGAACAGCCGGTAGAAGCTGTGGAAGTTGCCGTTGCCCTGCTGCCGCCGCACCCGTTCCAGGCGGTTGCGCAGATAGTCTGTATCGTTGTCGAAGAAGCCGCGCTTCTGGATGAAGTAGATGAACATCATCCGGTTCAGCATGAGCGAGGCGTACCATTCGCGGTCGGCCGCGGCGGTGATGCCTTCGATGAAGTCCAGAAAAGCGCGGTGCTCCTTCTTGAACCGGTCGTAGAACCGCTTGGTGACCTTCTCCACGTCGAAGGCCGCACGCACCCGGCCCGTCACCTCGACAAGGGTAACGTCTTCTTCCTCCTCCAGGGTGAAGACGAGCTGCTCCAGCCGCTGGATCAGCGCTTCGCCCGACTGACCTCGGCGATAGATGTGCGTGTGCGTCCGGTCCGGCCGGCCCGGTTCGCGCTTCACCCACTGCCAGTACAGGACGTTCCTGTCATGGGAGGCGTACACGGTGAGGTGCTCACGGACGGTTTTGGCGACGGCTTTCTCGATCTTCTGGCGAGTAGGACGGTCGGGGAAGGCGGTGTCCGAGTCCGCCACGTACAGGTAGGCCACCATGCCGCGCTTGTGGGCGATGGCTTGCAACGCGAACGTCCGGCCCGCGACCGCGGCCTCGACGTCCGCGCCGCCGTGGTCCCAGCCCAACTCCTCGATGAAGAGCGGCCGGAGGGCGAATTCCTCCAGGTGGCGTCTGACGGTGTTTCTGTCGAGTCGGGTCGGCATGAGGAACGCGCCGGTACGGTAAGGCAAAAGGGTCAAGTCCGGGTTTGGATGAGACCCATGGAGCAGATGATACGCGGTTCCTGGCGCTCGTCCTCTTCGTGGACCACGCAGAGTCGGTCTTCATCCCGGAGCGCGTTGACCAGCCCGGCCAGGGCTTCGTCGGAGACGCCGCTGCGCAATTGACGGTTCAGGGTATCCACTGCGGACTGTCGCAGGGGATGATGGTAGATGTCGTCAATGGCGCGGCGCAGCGGCTCGGTGTCGAACAGCGTGCCCTTGATCCCTTCGGCGTAGTTCTTGAGCCGTTCGTAGGTACGGAACCGGGCCCCGGAGGGGCGGCCCAGTTGGCCTCCGACCTGCTTTTCCTCGCGGACGATGTGCTCCGCGGCCTTGCGGACCAGACCGTGATGGGTGTCGTGACGCGGCAGGGCCGGCGTATCGGGCCGGCATTCCGCGGCCCGCAGGATCTCGAACTGGCTCTCGGTGACGCTCCTGCCGTCGCGGTCGATCCAGGCCAGCGCATCGTATCCCTGGGCCGTGCGCATATAGACCAACGCCCCTTCCGGCCGCTCCGGCCTGTCGCGGTACGCCTTCGAGGAATACACCCCGGAGGGCAGTTCCTCGATGGTCTTCCTGAGCGCCGGATCCGCCTCGGTGGCGTTCCGCCAGACCTGGTAGGCATACGAGGCCAGATCCACGTCCGCCCCGTCCTCGTCGTCGAGAATCCCCGCCTTTTCGTTGTACAGGTCGAGCACCGCCCGTTCGTCTTCATCCTCGAAGAACGCCTCGTCGGCGCCGACCACTTCGGCGTTCTCCCGGAGGCGGCTCCGCACGCGGATGCGGAGCCGGAGCAGCCGTTCGACCCCCTCGGCCGGCAGAAAGGAATGGCATTGGATGTCGCGCGCCCTTTGGCCGATGCGGTCCACCCGGCCGGCGCGCTGGATCAGGCGGATGATGGCCCACGGCAGGTCATAGTTCACCACGATGGCGCAGTCCTGCAAGTTCTGGCCTTCGCTCAGCACGTCGGTGGCTACCAGCACGCGCAACTCGTCGGTTGGGGCGACGCGGTCTTCCTTGCCGTTGCTCTTCGGGCTGAAGCGCCAAGCCAGGCGCGTGGGGTCTTCCGTGTCTCCGGTCACCCCCTCCAGCCGAGACACGCCGCGCGACTTCATCTCCGCTTCGATATAGCGAACCGTATCCGCGAACTGGCTGAAGACCAGGACCTTCTCTTCCGAGTGGCCGTTCACCAGCAGATCTTCCAGCGCCCCCAGCTTCGCGTCCTCGGCCGCCTGCCACGCGCCGAACCGGACCAGGAAGGCGAGCAGGATCCCGGAATCGGCCATCAGGTCCTTGCGAAGGGCATCGACGAAGTGTTCGGAGGCCAACCAGCGAAACCGACTCCCGTACCTGTTGCGAAAACCCTCGTAAACCTCGGCGGCGCGCGTGCGAAAAGCCGCTTCGCTCCTGAGCGAGGTCGTTTCCACGGGTTCCCGGGCTTCTCCGTCGTCCGGGTCGAAGACGTCCCCGACGGCCGACTCGGCGTCCTCGTCGAAGGATTGCGAGTCCAGCAGACTCGCATCCGCGGTTCCGATGGGCAGCGGCAGACCGTGCTCGATGGCGTGGAGAAAGACGAAGTTCCTGAGAACGTGGCGTTCCACCGACAACAGGAAGGCATGACCGCTGCTCTCCAGGCGCTTGAACAGGTTGGTGCGGCAGAAGCCCATGAGGCGCTTGCCCGCGCGTGACAGGTCGTTCAAGACCCTGCCCTCGTCCGGCGTCGGCGGCTTGCGGGGAGACGCCGCCACATAGTTGCCCAGGCCGTAGCGCGGGAGCTCCAGGCGGTTGATGGCGTCCACCACCTCGTCCGCAAAGAGCCGGGCATACTGCGCGTCGATGTCGAAGCGGAGCGTCTTCGGCGCCCGCGTCGGAAAATAGGACCGGGCGCCGTCCTCGAACGTCAGGTATCGGCGGCCGTCGGTCGGGTCCGTGGCCGCGTAGTTGTCCTGAATGAAGCTGCGCGTCCGGCGGACCAGGTACAGCCGCATCAGCTCCCGCCAGTCGTCGGCGTGCCCGGATTGTTCGAAGGCCCCCAGGGACCGGACCGGGGCCTGATGGCGGCGCAGGAACTCGGTCTCGCCCATCTCCCGCAACAGCCGTTCCGGGCGAATGCCCAGGTCCTCGTCCTCGGGAACGAACAGGCGAAGCTGGCTGGAAAGGTCCAGGTACGTCTTGTTGTAGGGCGTGGCCGACAGCAGGATGCACTTGCTGTCGTTCTCCCGGACGTATTCCTGGATGGCCCGGTAGCGCCTGCCCTGACGGTTCCGCAGGTTGTGGCTCTCGTCGATGAGCACCAAGCGGTAGCGGCGCAGCTCGGGCAACTCCGTGAGCACGCGGCTTATGGATAGCACCCGGGCGCGCATGCGGTACTGCTCGCGGTAGTCCTCCCACATGGGAACGAGGTTCTTCGGGCAGATGACCAGGGTCTCGAGCCCGTGGTCGTCCTCGAAGACTCGCGCCAGGGCAGTGGCCATCAGGGTCTTGCCCAGCCCCACCACGTCGCCGATGATCACGCCGCCCCGCTTGTTCAGGTGGTGGGCGGCGATCTTTACGGCCGCGGTCTGAAAGTCCAGGAGCCTGTTGCCGAAGTCCTTGGGGATGCGAAACTCCGTCAGCCCGGCGCGCGCTTCCTGCGACAGGTGGTAGGCCATCTTGACGTAGATGTGGTACGGCGGGAGAGGCTCCTCCCGCGCCCAACTCTCCTCGATGATCTCCGCCAACTCTCTCGAGATATCGACGCACCAGCGGTCCTTCCACCGATCCTCGAACCACTTGGCCAGTTTTTCGCAGGCGTCGTGGTCCAGCACATCGACATTGAGCTCGCCCTGAAGGGACAGGCCCGATTGGGTGAGGTTGCTGCTGCCCAGGTATCCCACCGTCGGGTTGATGGGGTCTGCACGGAACAGCAGGTACAACTTGGCGTGGAGTGGATGCCTGAGGAACAACTTGACCACGACCTTCCGCGCCCTGATCTGCCGCGCCAGCCTTCGCAGGCCGGCCTCGTCCTCATTGGTGGGAGCGCCGAAGGTCAGTTGTTCGCGGAACTCTTCGGCCAGCCGTTTCCTGAACCGCAGCGCTGTCCGGTTGTCGAGTTCCCCGCCGCCCGCCGCCAAGTTGTGGGCGAGGCGCACTTCCTCGTGCGGGAGTCGCTGCATGCCGACGAGCAGCCGACAGCAATGGCCGTCCCCGCCGCTCCATCCCTCCACGTACTCGTCGATCGACCGCCAGCCGCGCAGGTTGAAGTATCCCACGCAGAAGTCCGCCCGGTCGGAGACCTCCAGGGTCTCGGCCAGCGCCGGTTGGAGATGCCGTTCGATGTTGTCGAAGACCCGAGGCATGAGCTCCGGCTTCCCAGGCCCTCTACTCAGGCGAGATCCCCGGCTCCCGGGTCCTGTTCCTCTTGCGGGTCGGACGCTTCCAGCCGGCTGCGGAACGGTTGGGCGGCGGTCCAGGCGGCTTCGTACCGCTGCCGGTCGAGGCGGCCGCGCATGAGTTCCACGCGAAGCAGCAGGAAATAGGTCTGTACGACGTCCTGGCGGCAGTACTCGTGTATGTCCGCCAGCCGCCCCTCCTCCCACAGCCCCTGGACCATGGATCCGTCGATGGCCCCCTTGCCGGGCAGGCCGATGAGCTTGCACAGGAGGTCGAAGCCGCCGCGGATCCGGTTGACCCCGTAGTTGCCGATGAACTCGTACAGGTCGTAATGACCCTCTTCCGAGTACCGGTGCCGGTGTCCGTACTGCTGGTTGAAGTAGCGCGGCGCTTGGCAGCCGTATTTCAGCGCGTGCAGTTCCAGGACCGGGAGGTCGAAGTTGCGGCCGTTGAACGACACCAGTACGCCGTTGAACCGCTCCACCCGTTGCCAGAAGTCGCGCACGACGGCTTCCTCGCCGTAGTCGTCCTCGCACAGGGTCTCGACGTTGACCAGCGCCGCGTCGCTGTTCACCGTGCCCACCGCAATGGAGATGGGCACGTGGAAGGAGATGGGGAGGAAGTCGCTGCCGGTCGCGGCCACCCGCTCGGTGCGCAGCCGTTCATGCGCCTCCCGGGCCGAGACCCCTTCGTTGGGGTAACAGACCGACTTGACCAGTTCCTTGTCGATGCGGGTCTCGATGTCGAAGATGGCGTAGGTCATTGATCCTCGCAAGGCGTGGAAGGTCCGACCCCGGCGGCTCAGTCCGGGATCACCCGAAGCACCCGGTCCGCGGGCAACTCCAGGGGCAGCCGCCGCCAGGACTCCCCTTCGTCCTCGGACACCAGGACGTCGCCCCTGCCCTTCTGGCTCGAATCGCTGGAACGACCGCGGGACACCGCCCCCAGCCCGGCATAGACCCGTCCCGGATGGTCGGGGGGCCGGGTCAGCGCCCACACCATCTGCTGCATGTGGTCGGGCAGCCCCCGGCCCACGCCTACCCGTTCCCAGCTCGCGGCGAGGTCGCGGCTGCGGAAGACCGCCCCCCGGGCCCGCTCCGGCCGGTCCCAGAAGCCCGGGGACTTGTCCGCGGCGGCAACGAGCATCACCGGCGGCGCGCCGGGCAGGAAGACGAAGTCGTGGAAATAGTCGCGGGTCATGCCGTTCTCGGCCCGCCGCCATCCGGCGCCGGGCTCGTGGCTCCGGAAGAAGCCCCGGGCCGTGGCCACGAACATGGGGCCGGCGCCCTCCGGCGCGGCGCCGATGTGGTGGATGTCCAGGTAGTCGATGCCGCCGCTCACGTCCTCGAAGCTCTCCCCGCGGTCGAAGGTGCGCACGATGCCGCCGTGCTCCAGGCACACGTAGATCGTTCGCGGGTCGTCGGGCGCGACGAACACGTGCCGGACGTGCTCCCGGTGGGGCGGGCGCGGATAGGTCCACTTGGCGCGCACTTCCGACGGCAACTCCTGCAAGGCCGACAGTTCTTCCCAGGCGTCGCCGCGGTCCTCGCTCCTGTAGAGCCGGATGGGCTCCGTCCCCGCATAGACCACGTCCGGGTCGGAGGGGTCCACGGTCACCGCGCGCACCTTGTCGTGCCGGAGAACGATCCGCCAGTGGCTTCCGCCGTCGTCGCTGCGGCAGAGCCCCTGCCCGGCCACGCCGGCGTACACGGTCTGCGGCCGTTGCCGCGGCCCGTCGATTGCGTCCACCGTGCCCGGAGGCAAGGCCACGTCGAGTTCCTCCCAACCGTCTCCGCGGCCGCGCCACGCCCGGAGCCCCTCTTGCGTTCCCGCGAGTATTCGTTCAGCCATTGCGACCCGCCAGTTCCTCCACCGCGGCCATCACCTCCACGTAGGCGCCGCAGCGGCAGATGTTGCCCGAGAGGTAGTCGCGCACCTGGGCTTCGTCCGGCCTGGGGTTCTCGTTCAGGAGCCCCTTGACGGCCAGGATCATGCCGGGGGTGCAGAAACCGCACTGGAACGCCTGGTGGTCCAGGAAGGCCTGCTGCACCGGGTCGAGCCGGCCCTCCCGTCCGAGCCCCTCGATGGTCAGCACCTCCCTGCCCTCCGCGTTGCTGGCCAGCATCAGGCACGAGCTCACCGGCTTGCCGTCCACCAGCACCGTGCACGAGCCGCACACGCCCACGCTGCAACCCTCACGGGTCCCCTTGAGCCGCAGGTCGTCCCGCAGCGCCTCCAGCAGGGTCTGGTGGGACTTGACCGAGAGTTCCCGTTGGCGCCCGTTCACGTTGGCGGTGATGAGGTGTCTCATGGGCCGTCCTCGCCGGACGCGCCGGCTTCCCGGTCGGCCAGGGCGTCCACGATCCGTTCCGGGCGCAGCGGCAACTCGTTCAGGCGCACGCCGCCCAGGGCGTTGGCCACGGCGTTGCCGATGGCGGGCGCCACCGCGGGGATCACCGCCTCGCCCACCCCCTTTGCGCCGAACGGTCCGTCCGGGTGAGGCGTCTCCACCAGCAGCGACCGGAACCCGTCCGGGTGGTCCTCCATGGAGGGAAGCATGTATTCCAGCAGGCTGCCGTTCACCGGCTGCCCCTGCTCGAACACCATCTCCTCGAAGAACGCCGCGCCCAGGGCCTCCAGCATGGAGCCCTCGTTCTGCAGCCAGCACTGCAACGGGTTGATGGCCTTGCCCACGTCCACCGACGTGGCCACCTGGACCACCCTCACCTTGCCGGTGTCCACGTCCACCTCCACCTCCGCGCCGCACGCCGCGAAGAACCAGAACGCCGCGGCCTTGCCCTTGCCCGTGCGGGGGTCGAGCCCGCCCCGGACCTGGAAGTTGCAGCTCCCGAAGACGCTGCCCACGGAGTCGCCGTACTTGACCTTCAGCAGTTGCGGCACGGTGAGGCGCCGGTCCGGCACGCCCTTGACCCGCACGCCCCCGGCGTCGAGCTCCAGGTCCTCCTTGTCCACCTCCAACCCCTGGGCGCCGGCTTCCAGCAACTGCTCCCGCACCTCTTCGGCCGCCCGGAGCGCGGCGTTGCCCATGTGGAAGGTGGTGCGGCTGGAACTGGTGGACTTGTCGTACGGCGTCACGTCGGTGTCCGGCGCCGACACGGTGACGCGCTCCACCGGCAGGCCCAACCGTTCCGCCACCACCTGCGCCAGGCAGGTGCGCACTCCCTGCCCCATCTCGGTGCTGCTGGTCATGAGCATGACCGAGCCGTCGCCGTTGAGCCGCACGCTGGCCGCGGACGCGGTGGGCGTGGTGGTGCTCTTCATGATGACCGCCAGGCCCTTGCCGCGGCGCAGCGACCCGGAGACGGGAGCCCCCTCCATCTCTCCCGGCCCGCGCCAGCCGACGCCCGATGCCGCCTGGCGGAGACACTCCGAGACACCCACCGACGCCAGCGGCTCTCCGGTCACGAACACGTCGCCTTCCTGCACCAGGTTCCTGAGCCGAAGCTCCAGCGGGTCCATTCCCAGGTGCCGGGCGATGCGGTCCATCTCGGACTCGTAAGCCCAGGCCACGTGCGGCACGCCCACGCCCCGGTAGGGACCCGCGGGAGGAAGGTTGGTATAGACCGCGTAAGTGGTCAACCTGCGGTGGGGCACCCGGTACGGCCCGCTGGCCACGTAGGACCCCGTCTTGGCGTTGGCGGGTCCGGAGAGGGCGTACGCGCCCAGGTCGTAGAACGCCTCCACTTCCCGGGCCACCAGGCGGCCGTCCCGCTGGAACCCGGTCTTCATCCTGACGAACCCGCCGTACCGGCGTCCGGTGAGGAACACTTCCTCCCGGGTGAGCAGCCACCGGACCGGCCGCCCGGCCTTGCGCGCCAGCAGCGCGGCCACCGGCTCCAGCCGGGCGTGGGTCTTGCCGCCGTAACCGCCGCCCACGAACGGGACCACCACCCGCACGCCGCTTTCGGGCAACCGGAAGATCCGCGCCAACTGCTCCTGGAGCCCCACCGGGTTCTGGCACGGCGTGTGCACCACCAGCCGGTTGGGCGACTCCCACAACGCCGCGGCCACGTGAGGCTCGATGTGGCCGTGCTGCACCGGAGGCATGCGGTAAACGCCCTCGAAGACCTCGTCGGACTCGGCGAAGCCGGCGTCCACGTCCCCGTCCGCGGCCCGGAAGACGCTGCACACGTTGCCGCCGGCGTTGAGGTTGAGCTGCTCCCGGAAGACCGCCGCCCTGGTCTCGAAGCGCTCCTCGTGGATCACCGGCGCGCCGGGCCGGGCCGCCTCCACCACGTCGAAGACCGCTGGCAGGGGCTCGTACCGCGCCTCCATCAACTCCACCGCCTCCTCCGCGACCTCCAACTCCTCCGCGGCCACCGCCGCCACCACGTCGCCCACGCAGCGCACCCGGTCCATGGCCAGCACCGGCTGGTCCTCCACCACCGCGCCGTAGCAGGGGTTCAGGCCTCCGAGGTCGTCCCGGGTCACCACCGCGGTCACGCCGGGCAACGCCGCGGCCCGGCTCACGTCCACCTCCAGCAACCGGGCGTGCGGGTGGGGGCTGCGCAGGACCTTGGCGTGGAGCATGCCCGGCAACTCCATGTCCGCCACGTACTGAGCGGTTCCCGATACCTTGGCCACGCCGTCCACCCGCGGCGCGCTGCCGCCGACCACGTTCATGGGCAGGCCTCCTTCCACACCGAGGCGAGAACGCGCCGCCCCAGGACCCTCACCAAGTGCCTCTTGTATCCCGCGGATCCCCGAAGGTCGGGGATGGGGTCGATCTCGTCCGCGGCCCGGTCGGCCATTTCCGCCAACGCCGCCTCGGACGGGTCCGCCCGGCACAGCAGCAGCGGCCGCGCCGCCGCGGCTCCCACCGCAAGCCGCGCCTCCACTGGGCGGCCTCCCGCCAGCCGCACCAGCCCGGTCACCCCCACGCAAGGCCGCTCCTCCGACGAGCCGGTGGTGAACTTGAGGTAGCGTCCCGCCAACCGTCCCTCCACGGGCGGGACCGTGACCGCGGTGACCATCTCGCCCTCTTCCAGCGCGGTCTCGTACACGCCCACCAGAAAGTCCGCCAGCTTCATGGTCCGCGCGCCGCGGGCGCCGCGCAACTCCACCGCGGCGTCCAGGGCCGCCAGCACGCCCGGGGGGTCCGACTGATGGTCGCCGTGGGCCAGGTTGCCGCCCATGGTGGCCAAGTGGCGGATGCGGACGTTGGCCACCTGGTGGCAGGCCGCGGCCAGCACCGGCAGACGCTCGCGCACCACCGGCGAGGTCTCCACCTCGTGGATGGTGGCCATGGCCTCGATCCGGACGCCCGCGGCAGGGTCCCAGGTGATGGCGTTCGCGCCCTCCAACTTCTTGAGGTTCACCAGGGTCCGGGGCCTCAGGAGACCCTGCTTGATGAGGATGAGGAGCGCGGTGCCGCCGCTCACCGGCCGCACGTCCGCGCCGGCGCCCAGCATCCGGCACGCTTCGGCGACCGTCCGAGGCTCCAGTAGATCGAAGCTGCGCATAGGGCGTGAAGGCGTGGAAGAAAGCGACCGTCGGGATTCGTCAGGGATGGACATGCCCGTAGGCGCCGTCCTGCGGGCCGCGGTCACATCCCGTTCCAGCGTGCATAACACCGGGCGGGGGGCATTGCAACGAATCGACGGTCACGGGAAGGCCCGAAACCGGAAGGGCCAACGGAGCAGAACCCCGCGGGTCACTTGGACCGTCTGTCCGCGGGCTCCGGCGGTTGAAAGTCACCAACGCATCGGCATTGCCGTTGACCGCGGTCTCGAACACCATCTCGTCCGCCGGATCTCGAAGCTGTGGACGCCACGGAAAGCGGGACTCTACCGGCTCGGCAACTGCGCAGAGCGCGGAAAGGACCGTTTCCGCCTCTTCCTCGCCGAGGCCGGAGACGCGTCGCTGCGTCGGAGCACAGCATATGGCTTCGTATTCCAAAGCCAACGTTCTTCATCCCTCCAGGATGTCCTTCAGCGTCTTGTCGGAGGGCGGGGCCGGGGCGGGGGCGAGGAAGTCCGGGGGGTTGAACAGCGGGTTGCCCGGGGACCACAGTTCCACGCTCTCCGCGTTCTCCTCGTAATAGGCGGGATCGGTGGTCACCCGGAGTCGTTGCGCCATGCCGGGGGTCAGCAGGCCGTATTCACGACGACCCATGGGTTGCACGTCCGTGCCGGGGGGCATCAGGTCGGGGGAGGCGATGACCCGGTCGAGGTCGTCCAGGGTCACCGGCGACTGCGGCCGCGGGGGCATGGCCAGTGCGTCTTCCGTCACCGCGTCGATGTCGAACCCCCTTCCCCCGGCTTCACGCACCTGGCGGTCGATGGCCTCCACCACGTCAGCCCGGCCCCGGGCGTCCCGGTCCGCGCCCGACAGCACCGCCTGCGAGATGGTCCGGGGCAGGCGGGCCAGGATCGGCTGCAGGCGGCCCACCACCGACTCGAACAGGCCGATGCGGTCTCGGAGCGCCCGATGCACGTCGGTCTCCACCGTGTCTTCGTATTGCAGGTTGACGATGCGGATGGTCGGGTGCGCCTGACCGACACGATCGATGCGGCCGATGCGCTGCTCCACGCGCATGGGGTTCCACGGCATGTCGTAGTTGACCAGGGCGCCGCAGAACTGGAAGTTCAGCCCCTCGGCCGCGGCGTCCGTGCACAGCAGCAGATCGGCCTCACCCTCGCGGAAACGCCGTTTGGCGTCGTCGCGACCGATGCGCCGCCACCCGCCATCCGTAACGGGCAATTCTCCGCCCCGCCCCGAAAAGCACATCAACCGCCAGTCCCCGGGCTCTCGAAGCGCGTCGCGCAGGAACTCCAGGGTGTCCACGTACTGGGTGAACACCATCGCCTGCCGGTAGCCCTGTTGACGCAGCCCGGCCAGGACCTCCGTCAGACGCGCCAGCTTGCCGTCCCGCGGCAGCGCCCGGACGCGGTCGAGCAGGCTTTCGATCTCCGTCCCTTCCTCCGCGGCCAGGGCCCGGCGCTCCAGGTCCGCCATTTCGTCCACGTCGAGGATCTCGTCCACCGCCTCGTCGTCCGGCGCGTCCTCTTCGAGCCCGGCCAGCCGCCCTCCGTCACCGTCCCGGATGGCGTCGAGGCGCCGTTCCAGCGTGACCCGAAGCGCACGGAAGCTGCTCGCCAGCCGGCGCCGGTAGATGGTCATCACGAATCCCACCGCGGACCGCTCGGCCGCGGCGGCCTGGTTGTAGGTGTTGGTGATGTATTCTTCCACCGCCTGGTAGAGTCCCCTTTCCGCCGTGGTCATGGGGATGAACCGGTCCTCCACCTGCCGCTCGGCGATGGGGGTCGAGAGCAAACCCTCCTTGAAGTAGCGGCGCAGCAGCTCCCGGGTGTGCCGTGACACCAGATGCCGGATCGGAGTATGCGCACGCATGACGCCCAGGGCCGCTTGGCGCTCCGTGGTCTCCAGTTGCCGGCGCGGGATGGTGGCGACGCCCCGAAGCGCCCGGAGCACTTTGTCGGCCTTGAGCCGCGACAGTTCGGTGAGGCGCTGGACGTCTTCCCGGGCCACCTTGCCGTAGTCGCGCTCCGCGGCCCGGAACAGCCGCGCCATGCGTTCGAGCGCTTCCGGCGACGGACTCGGCGCGTCGAGGTCGTCGAAGAACTCCAGGAAGGCGGCCGCGCTCCACTCCGGCGGCAGACCCAGAAGGTGCAACAGGTCCCACACTTCCACCGGATGGACCTGCATGGGCGTGGCCGTGAGCAGCAGCAGGCCCCGGGCGCGTTCCCGGAGCCGCTGCATCAGTCGGAGCAGCGCGTTGGGGCCGCCTTCGCCGGCCGTGCCGGGCGCGCGCCGGCGCGCGTGGTGGGCTTCGTCCAGGACCACCAAGTCCCAGGGTTGCCCGTTTTCCAGGAGCGCCTCGGCCCGTTCCCGCCGTCGCAGGAGGTGGCTCGACGCGATCACCACCGGCTCTTCATGCCAGTGCCGGTGCGCCGCCTCGCGCTTGTGACCGCCCCGCAACGCCGGCGACGGATACCATGCCAACTTGTGGCCGTCGTAGATGGGCCAGTTGAGGTTGAACTTCTCTCGCAACTCCGTCTGCCACTGCCCCAGCACCGCCTTGGGCGCCAGGATCAGTATGCGTTTCGCCTGCCCGGCCAGCCACGCCTGACGGAGCAGCAGTCCCGCCTGGATGGTCTTGCCGAGCCCCACCTCGTCCGCGATCAACAACTTCGGAGGCCAGTTCCCGTACAGGCGTTCGAAGGCCCGGACCTGGTGCGGCCACGGCGTCACCGCGGCGGTGGCCTCGCCCACTTGCGCGCCGCCGTGGGGGATGGTCGGCGCGCGCTGGATGAAGGCCCACACCCGGCTTCGCAGGTCCGCGGGAGACTCCGCGGACGGCGGAGGCCCCGGACCGGCCGGCGGCGTCTCCGCGGCCTCCGGCGTCCCGGTGGTCCCCTCCACGACTCCCTTCAACCGTTCCGGCAACGCGTCTTCCGCGGGCAGGAAACGCAGCAGGTTCCGCCGGGCCGCGTCCGGCACGTCGAGCACCATCAGCCGGGGGCTCCGCCCGGCCCAGATACGCGCGAAGTTCTCGTCCTCCGCGGCCACCCGCTCCGGCTGCGGCCCCCAACTGGTGAAGACGTTGATGCTCTCCCAGTTCGTGCGCCAGCCGGCCGCGGTCTCGTTCAGGCTGCCGTTCCAGGCGAGCCGCTCGCCGGTGCGGTCCTCGATGACGCCGGCCTTCTCGTGGAAGATGCCGTCTTCGCTCACCGGCCTTCCGCCGGCGTCGCAGGGCACCGCCACCTTCACGTCCAGGCAGCCCCGGGCCACCATCCAGGCCAGCAACTCCAGGGCGCCGGAAGCGGCCGCATCCGGCGGGGCCAGGGGAAGGGCCGCCAAGTGCGCCTCGACTTGCCGGCGCAACTCCTCTCCGCGCTCGATGGCCTCGATCTCGGGCTGGGACAGCGTACAGCCCACCATGAGGCGCATGCGGCCGCGGTTGCGCACCAGCCCTTCGATGCCGCGCGCGGCCAAGGCAAGGGCGCCGGCGTTGAAATAGCCGGTCAGGCGGTCGTAGCGCTCGGCGTCTTCCAGCGCGGGGACGTAGAAGAGCCGCACCAGGTCGCCGTCGTCGGGCGTGTACTTGAGTTTCCATTCCCGGTCCCGAAGCATGGTTCAGCGAACCTCGTCCTGCCACAGCTTCAACTGCTCCGGCTCGTCGATGCGGTCTCCGTACGCGAGTCGGGAGAGGTGGTAGAGGATCTCGAAGTCGGAGCCGGACGCCGCGGCCTCGCCCGTCAACTCGACGCCGGTAAACGCGCCGGAGACCGGCAGCACCTCCAGCACCGCTTCCAGGGAAGCGAAGAAACGCTGGTCCCGGTCCACCCGGGCGGCGGCCAGCAGGTCCCGCGCCGCGTCCAGGGAGCGGAGCCGGGCCAGGTTGGCGGCGTGGTGGATCGCGTCGATCATGCCGCGGGAGCCGTCCGCGGGACCCAGCGCGCCCTTGGCGGCCCGCCGCGCGCTGTCCCAGAGGCGGACGTCGCTCCCCTTCTTCTCGGCGAGCCGGCCCACGACCTCGCCGTCCAGATCGACGCCGGTGGCGCGGGCGAGCTTGAGCGCTTCGTCGTAGGAGAACGCGGGCGCACGGAAGGCGTGCCAGGACAGGACGAAGAAAGACGTCACGGGGTCGAGGTCGGCGTTGGCCTTGAGATGGGTCAGTTGTTCCAGAATCCAGCGCTTGACCTCGCGCCGGGCCGCGTCCAACGCATCCTCCGGCGTTACCGCGTAGGGGTCCCATTCCTCCTCGAACAGCACCTGCTGGCGCCGACGGCGGCGCTCTGCCGGCAGCTCCCGCGGCGTGCCGCGTTTGAGCGGCCAGTGGCGCGAGAACTCCTCCAGCGCCGGCCCGAAGGAGGCCAGGTAGAGATCGACCCCGGTGATGCCCGCGTCCTGGAACTCGCCTACCCGCCGCCGCACCGCTTGCGCCACCTTGGGCTCCACGTCCTCCCAGTACAGGTTCGGCTCGTCCCGCACCAGGAAGGTTTGGGGTTCGACGGCCCGCGGGCGGCACACCAGGAAGATGGTGCTGTTGGCCGCGGCCTTGTCCTTGATGTGCAGGCTGCCTTCGGCCTCGGTGTTGACGGGCCACGAGGCGGTGATGATGAAACCCGACTCGATCAACCCCTTGGTGAGCGCGTCCCAGGCGCCGGTGGCCTTGTGGGTGAACATGAGGGTCATGATCCCGTCCGGCTTCAGCACCCGGCGGCATTCGGCGAAGATGGCCGCCATCCGCTCCCGGTATTCCTGCCCGGCGAGCGCCCGCGCGCCCTTCTCTCCCCGGAACCTGGCCGGGTTGGCCACCGCCTCGTTCTCCTTGTCCGTGAGCTGGCGGCGGAACAACTCCGGGAAGACGCGCCCCGCGGTGCGCTTGAGCCACACGTAGAAGAAGTCCGACAACTCCGCGTACATCACGTTGTCGTAGTACGGCAGGTCCATCACCACCACGTCGATGGAGGCGTCCCCGAGATGGTCCAGGCTGTCCCCCGGCTTGCAGGTGATGGTGATGGGGGGCGGGGCGGGGGAGGCTCGGTCGTCGCCGGGGTCGATGGGGCCAGGGCGGTTTGCGCCGGCGGGGTGGTTGGCGGCTTCGAGACGGCTGGCGCGGGCGATGAGATCGGTCCCGGCGAACAGGTCACCCTCGCCGGCCGGGGCAGCGGGGCGGACGAGTGCGACGAGTTCGGCGATGCACTTGGCGGTTTGCCCGATGGCCCAGTCGTAGCCGAGACCGGTGACCAGAGGGGCCATCTCGGCGTAGGACCACTTGAAGGAGAAGTCATGCCGGTCGAACGTGTTGACCATGACCTCCCGATTCACGTGCCAGCGGGTCATGCGGGAATTGTAATCGCGCAGCTTGTCGAGCGTCAGCGCCAAGTACCCGTAAGCCGCCTTCCGGGCTTCGTCCAACCGGCCAGCGGACCGGTCGGCGTCCAGCATCTCCCGGAAGACTTCCACGCTCGCGCCGTGGCAGAGAAGCTGGCGGGGCGAGAACAGGTCGCGCCACAGCGGCATCCCGTACTGTATGGGCCGGTCGTCGTTGCTCGTCTCGGGAAACCGCTCGCTCGGCACGATGTCGAAGGCCTCCCACTCCGGCAACTTCTCGTCGAGCCGCGCCCGAACCAGAGCGCCGTTGTCGTCCTCCGGCCGCGGCGCCCGGTAGCCGCGCACCCACTTCTCGCGAACCCGCCCCGTCTTCGTCCTGACTTCGACCCGCTCCTTATAGACGACGGCGTAGAGCTGCTCCCCCATTTTCCCGGCCTGCGCCTGTTCCTTGATCACGTCCCCGTCGATGATGCGCCCGCAATCCGGGTAGGGACAGTCCCCCGCCCCGTCCGAGACCGTGCCCGGCGACTGCTCCGCTGCGGAATCCACGATGTCGAACGCGCAGGCGCGGCCCTCCGATCCGGGGCCGCCGCCGAGATGCGGCATGAGCCTGACCCCGGTACCGCCCGACGTCAGCCGCCAGTTGGGTGAGAGCGGAATGAGCCCGTCGCAGTACGGGCAAGTGATGGTGCGCGCCCAGAGGTAACCGACGATCTGAACGCTATCGGGTTCAGGAGGAAAAACTCCCTCGTACTTCGGCTCCGCATGGCTGATAAACTCGCGGCTCAACGCCTCGAACGATTCGAGCAGCGCGGACCCATGTCGGAACGGCCAATCGACGGTGGCCATGAGAATCAGCGCAGCGACAGGGTTGAGGTCGTTCGCCAGGGAAGCGGTCCCCAGCCGCTCCGTTTCCATGGGAATGCTGCCGCCGCCGGAGGACGGATCGAGTACCGAAACGGAGGACAATGGGCGTCCCGCCGCGCTCGCCAACCAACCCTTGTCTTCATCGCTTGGAGCATACGTGAAGGCGCGTCTGTAGCCATAAGGGTCCGGTCCCAGGTTCTCCCCCGTGCGCTTCGCCGCATCGATCCGGCGTCGAGTAGCCACCGGATCGCCGTGGATCCCGAGCACGTGCAGAAACCGATCCCGATCCGCGTCCGCCGGCAGCAGAGATGCCAGCACCGCGGCCCGCGCCGCCACCAGCGGACGCCGCGCCCACCAGACATGAAGGTAGTAGATCGGCGGCAACGCCGTCATCGACCGCCGCTCGCGGGTGCTCTCTTCCCCAAGCGCCGCAATCGGCAGCCACCGTTCGATCAGACGGACGTCAGGCATGACTGTTGGCGGCCATCGTCATCACTTTATCCCCTGGTCATCTTCTGCCTGCATGGACGACGGATACCGTCTCGTCAAGCCGGACGTGTCGGAAAATGAAGGTGCAGCCATATGGCGCACCTTGCCGCGCCACACGCAGAGGAGATGCCCTCCGGGAGCGCCTGGAAGGGGAAACAGCCCTTCGTTACGGAAGACGCGCTTCTCGACCTGAAGAGCTCCGCATGTTATCACGGTTTCACGTTGAGACAAACGTGCAGGGGGGCTTGCCGGACCGCGTCCGATGACGGCAGGGAGGCCATTGGGAAACGTTGCGTCCACCAGACATCGCGCGGCTCCGCCCGGTTCATGCATGCAACGAATTGCTTCCATCTAGCTGTAATCGTTGAGAAATCCCACGGGTAACGAGTCCCGCGCAAGCGAGATTGAAATCTCCCGTGCGGTTCTGTAGCTTGGACGACAGGTTCGGAACCGTCTTCGTGCCTCATGCTCCGAGACGCGCCCTGTAGGGAGCGGGGGCGGGATCAGGAGGGAATCGTCATGGCAAGGAGCGACCTCCTCCTTTCGCTGGTAAAGGCCGGGGCGAGCGGTGATACCACAGGCGCACGCTCCGTTACGGAAGCCATCATCGCCGAAGAGCGCGCCAAGCGCCACAACGTGCTCGCAGACCGCCTGACCACGGCCATGCGCGTCAACGGCGCCAACCCCGCCACGGCCAGGTTCGTGGGCCACAACCAGCGACATCGCGAGTTCCTGCTGGAAATAACGCCGCACCGACGGTTGGATGACCTGATCCTGCCCGATCTCACTCGCCAAGCATGCGACGAACTGATCGAGGAGCAGCATCGGGCTTCCGTCCTGCGTGCGCATTCGCTGGAACCGCGGCATCGCGTGTTGCTCGTGGGGCCGCCAGGCAACGGCAAGACCTCGCTCGCCGAGGCCATCGCGGAAGCATTGGCGGCGCCGTTCTTCGTAGTGCGCTACGAAGCGATGATCGGCAGCTTCCTGGGGGAAACCGCGGCGCGGCTCAAGCGGGTCTTCGACTATGCCCGTACGACTCCCTGCGTCCTGTTCTTCGACGAGTTCGACGCCGTGGGCAAGGAACGCGGCGACGTTCACGAGACCGGAGAGATCAAGCGCGTGGTCACGTCGCTGTTGATGCAGATCGACGATCTGCCGAGCTACACCGTAGTCGTGGCCGCGACGAACCATGCCGAACTGCTCGACCGGGCGGCATGGCGCCGCTTCCAGGTACGCTTGGCGCTCAATCCGCCGAGTCGGCGGGAACTCGCCGCCTACGTCGAACGCTTTGCGCGCACCCTCGATGAACCTCTGGGCCGGACCGCGGAGACGGTGGCGCGAACACTCGGCGACGTCAGCTACGCCGAGGCGGAGGAGTTCTGCAGGGACGTACGGCGACGCAGCGTCCTCGCGCTGGGGGAGAAACCGATGGAGGTCGTCGTTGCCGAGCGGCTGAAGCACTGGCGCGAACGGTCACGGACGGCCGGACCCGCAGAGACAACGAATGGCGGAGTTCCCGTTACTGCCGATACCGGCGCCCGAGACTGACCAACGCCCCCGTGGCCGCGGTGGCGGCGGCGAGCTGCGACTTCCAGGACCAGCACGCCAGGGAGAGCGGATGCAACCGGTCTTCCAGCGTCTCCGAGACGTGTTCGACGCCGACCGCGATCCGCTGACCCTGAGCGAGGATCCCGCAGGCATCGCGCCGGAGCGGGCGCTCGTGCTGGAGGTCGCGGGATCCGTTGACAAGTTCTACCAGGCCACTCATCGCGTCACCGGCCTCGAGTATCTCGGCGAGGAAGAGACGGACTTCGATGCAGACGAAGATTTCGCGGTCCCCGATACGCGAAAGGGCCGGGAAGGCCAGGTCCGTGACGACAAGCCGGTGGGCGGACGCTTGTACTTGGCGATGCCCGACACCAACGCCCTCGGACAGTTGGTCCGTCTATGGGATCGCTATCAGGCTGGCCAGCCGCCGCCGCGTGGCTTCGGTCCGTGGTTCGATGTGTTCAAACGACTCCATCGTCTGCGGGCATGGGGTCCATCGGACCGGATTCCCCAAGAGACGATCGCCTACCTCGGACACCGGCTCGAAGAGCGGCCCGGTTCTGCTGTACGGGTCGAGATCGAACTCTGGAGTTATCAGAGCCGCGAACGACAAAGCCGGTCCAATGCCCGTTTCCGCGAGGCTGTCCGCGCCGCTGACGGCGAAGTGATCCATCCGGTCTCGCTTCCAGAAATCGCATACGAGGCCGCGCTGGTCGAAATGCCGGCGTCGGAGATCCGCCGTCTGGTTCAGCGGGAGGAAGTACACCTCGCCATCTGCGATGGCGTCATGGTCGTGCGACCGCAATCAACGGCCACGTTTCCAACCCAAGTCGAGACACTCGGAGCGGGTGAACCCGTTGAACCGACGCCCGCGGCCGACGTTCAGCCCATCGCCGCCCTCTTCGACGGCGTTCCCGTGCACAGACACAGGCTGTTGGACGGTCGCCTGAGATTCGATGACCCCGACGACCTCGACACGCTCAGTGTCGTCTCGAAACGGCGTCATGGCACGGAAATGGCTTCGCTCATCCTGCACGGCGACCGAAATCTCGGTGAGCCTTCGCTGCAACGCCCGCTCTATCTGCGACCGGTGCTCTATGCGTCCGAGGCCGAGGACGTTGAACGATCTCAACAGGACCGCCTGCTGATCGACACGATCTATCGCGCCGTGCAGCGAATGAAGACCGGAGACACGGAAGGCGACGCCACTGCGCCGGATGTCTTTGTCGTGAACCTCTCGCTCGGGGATGAAAATCGACCGTTCAGCGGACCGATGAGCCCGTGGGGCCGGTTGCTCGACTACCTGGCCGAGCGGTTCGGTATATTGTTCGTGGTCAGTGCGGGCAATGTTTCCGACCCCCTGCCGGTTTCGGCATTCACCGGGACCACGGAACTGGAATCGGCTGCGCCGGAGGAAGTGGAAAGGGCGATCCTCCAGGCGCTCGGTGAACAGCGCTCCCAACGAACGCTGCTGTCCCCGGCGGAAGCCTTGAACGTCATCACCGTCGGCTCCTGGTACGAGGACGCCGTTGGCGGCGTCAACCAGTCATCCATCGTGCACGCGCCTTACACGGAGGAAGGACCGAACCTTACGTCCGCCATGGGCCTGGGCCATCGCAAGGTCGTCAAGCCCGACATTTTCATGCCAGGCGGCCGGGAACGTTTCCGCGTGATGAGCAGCGGTGGAGGGTTGCGCATTCGGAATGCCCCAACGGGCCAGCTCTACGGCTTGAAGGCCGCGATCCCGGATGCGGGCGGACGGCTTGACCAGGAAGGACTGACGGCCGGGACGAGTGCAGCGACGGCCCTCGCAACAAGGGCAGCCCATCGCCTGTTCGACGCATTGATGGATCCGGACAACGAGGCGATCCTGGAGGGTATCGATCCGATGTACTACAGCGTTGTCGTCAAAGCACTTCTCGTGCATCGCGCGCGTTGGGGAGAAAAAGGCGACCTGCTGGAAGAAATCTATGGCCCGACCGGCAAAGGGACACACATTGCACGCAACGACAACATCACCCGCGTCCTGGGATACGGACAGCCAACCGTCGAGGAGGCGATGAGTTGTGCGGAGAACCGCGCCACCCTGGTGGGCTACGGGGAGGTGTCGGCAGATGGATCCGCGGTCCTCTATCGGCTTCCGTTACCCGGAAGCCTCGAAAACGTCACCGAACCGCGGTCGGTCACGTTGACGCTCGCCTGGTTCTCGCCCGTCAACGTTCGTCATCGGGCGTATCGACGAGCAAAGCTGGAGATCCAACCCATCGACTTCAAGGCCGGATTCGGAGTGAACCGCAGGAAGTCACAGCCCTCCGACAAGTCGGTGCCGCGTGGGTCGCTGTTTCACGTCCACTACGAAGGCGACAGCGCCGTATCGTTCGTCGATAACGGGCGCCTGGGATTCCGCGTGTTCTGCCGCGAGCAGGGCGGAACACTCGATCAGCCGATCAGGTATGGACTGGCTATCACAATCGAAGCGGGCATGGGCATACCCGTGTATCAGGAAGTGCGGCAACGTCTCGGTATTCAACCGCGAATTTCAGGCGCGCCGTAGGCAAGACGCCCTCATCAGCGGAACGCCAAGGATCCACCGCGACCGATTCACCCGTCCCTTGGCCTCGCCAGTTCCCGCCGGACATCCAGGGCAACTTCTTCGACCTCCCACGCGGCGGCGACGGTATCCCTCCCAACTCGCATCCGCGCCGGCTTGATTCTGGTACGCGGCAAGACCAGGCATGGGACCCGGGTGTCTCCGTATCCGTTTCAAGACGTCTTCTCCAGCCGCTCGAAAATTTCTTGCCGTTCCATCTCCATATCCGCCTCGTAGAGCGCCGGATCCCTCGCAGAGAGCCTTTCAAGCGCGTTCCTGAGCGCCCTGGCCTTTTTGGAGCGACCGAGGCCGTCATCGACAAGACGCATGTATTCGTCGAGCTTCTTCACGAATTCGTTGTGTTCAGCGGCCGGCCGTTCCTGCACTCCCATGACCGCTTCCAGCACGCTTCCCGCCTCCGCGCCGAAGGTCGGCGCCGAAGACCGCCCCGCGACGATACGCGCGTTCTTTCGGTGCAGGTGCATGACCTGCTCGGGCCGAACCGTCGTCAGCACCTGCGGACTGTGGGTGGAGACGATGAATTGCGTGTTCGGGAAAGTCACCGCCAAATCGGTCAGTACACGTTGCTGCCAGCCAGGATGCAGGTGCAGATCGACCTCGTCGATCAACACCACCGCTTCCGAATCGAGCGGGGCGTCGAGATGCGGGTTCCCTTGCGCCATGCGCCGAGCGAGGTCGGCCGCCAGCGCCAGCATGATACGGTAGCCGCCGCTCAACTGGTCGAGCGCCAGTTCTTCCGGTTTGCCCGCTTCCGACTCCAAGGACACGACGAACCGTAAGGGGCGGAGTTTGATCCGGGGGTCGGAGACTCCGGGAACCATGCGTTCGATGGCCTCCCGGACGGCGTTCAGGTCCTTCAACCGGTAGTCCCAGTCCCGCCGTTCGTTCTTTTCCTGTAACTCCTCGTACTCCATGGCGTAGAACCACTTGAAGAACTCCCTGAAGTTGGCGCGGGGGTCGAGCGCTCCTTCCAACGCCGCGTAGCGCGGGAACTCCGTCTTGAAGCTCCGGCGTCGATGCGGCGCATCGACGACTGCGCGATCCGTATCGTAGAAGGCGACGATGGGGAGGTCGTGCGGCGAGGCCCCTTCACGGTCCGCGGAAACGAGGGCTTCGATCACTTTACTCAAGTCCTGCCGAGAGGATTTACCCCGTCGCCCATACTGCCGCTTCCGATCCCAGTGGATTCCGTCGAGGGTGTTCAGAGTGACCTGGAGAGGCCGCGAGCCACGCAGGTCGGTCTCGCGGAACCCGACGCCGGAGACATCCGGCAACAACATCGGAATGCTGCCAAGTCCCGCGGCGATGGCGCTCAGGACACTCGTCTTGCCGTGCCCGTTGGCGCCGTAGAACACGGTCAAGTCACTGTCGAGCGGAAGGTCCAACTTCTCGATGGCGCGGTAGTTCTCGATCTCCACCCGTTCGAGTTTCATCGTTGGTCCCTCCTTCGCGTCCGCGGCTCGGATCGGCCCTCCTCCATCAGCCGGGTATCGGACATGACTGCCTCCCCGCGGCTCTGGTCATCGCTATACTGTTCACCGTTTGGTGATCTTCGGGCCGGCGTACACGACGTAAACCGGCTCACCGCTCCGGATAGGCCAGGAAAAATGCAAGCGGAGTGCGGGCTGGCGCACCTTCCCATGCCAAGTGCAAGACAGGAACTTTCCGGGGTCGTCGGGATGGGGGAACGTCAATTCCCGCTGGAACTTCCCTTTTTCCCTCTCTGACGAGTCGGAGAACAATCCTTGATCGTCAATTCCGGTGAAGTAATCCTGATAGAGCCGATGGCCCTCGGAAGTCCGGGCGCCATCGGCGTCGAACGCACGCGCGAACCGATCCAGGATGTCGAGCAGGACGAGAAAGCGATCCGCCGCGCTCTTGACGAACGGAATCCCTTCGAGAGGATCGAAGCAATCGCCGGCGAACGTCAGACTTTCGAAGCGACTTGTCGAGATCTCTCGCAAGTCGTCCCAAGATCGAACTGGCGGTGACGTGCCCCGCAATCCCTTTTCCAGCGCCGCGGCGTCCCGCCAGTTTTCGAGAGCCACTGTCTGGTCGGCCAATCCACCGTCAAGTCGCCACGTCACCTCGACGGGCGAAAAATCCCAATCCGACGGCGTAAAGCTGACCAGAGAGCATTCCATGTCGTGCAGCGTCCGATACGCCGCTTCGCCGACCGCGCGATCCGTCACCACATCACCACGGCATTCCAGGTAATCGTCGGCTCCGTGCCGGCGAAGGGCGTCCTCGTCCCAGAAGGGGCCGCCGCGGGTCATCCATCTCACCGCGGAGCGCCTTTCGTTTACGGAAAGCCGCTGAAGCGCCTGCTGCATGGGCACACCCGGCATACCTTCGGCCGCCAGCAACATGCGATTGCAATACACTTCCCGGCCGAGGCGCCGGGCCGCCGAGCGCATGGCCATCATCCGCGCGAAGGCGTCACGAAACGCCCCGGTATCGTGAAACTGTCCGTGGATCGACAGGTCGTTGGCAAGGAGATCCAATTCAACACCAGTCGGCAAAGTAGTCCATGTCCTTGTCGAACTGGTCGAAGAAGCCCTCCGGCCATGTATCGACGTTGCCGTCCCGGTCCAGGATCGGGGTTTGGACCTGCGCGGCGCCGTCCGACTCCTCCTCCCACCGCAGGCGGAAGAAGTGGAGAGCAACGTCTTCGGGAAGAAGAACGCCATCCTTCACGGCCCGCCGAATGCCGTTCAACACGTGGTCGCTGTGCGTCTCGAGGATGACCTGCACTCCGGCAACCGCGACTTTGGCCAGGAACGCGCCCATCACGGCTTGCCCGGCCGGGTGGAGATGCACTTCCGGGTTTTCGATCAACAGCAGGTCGTCTTTGCTTGCCGACAAGGCCGCTACCACTACCGGCAATACCTGCGTCAATCCGAAGCCTGTATGGATTGGACGGTGGAACTCCATGCCTTTCGACGTCCGCAGCCCCAACGTCACCGCGTTCGCTTGCGGGACCCTCCCGACGGTCAACTCGCAGCCTGGAAAAAACCGCTTCATGTACGCTCCGACCTGACGCAACCGGGTCGGCGGGACATCCTCGATGATCAATCCTTCGAGAACGGGAGTGTCACTACCGGAGTACAGGATGCTGGCCGCATGTTCTCCTTTCGGGCCGACCACAGGCGCGGACCGGAGATCCTCCAACGGATAGATCTCGCGCGGTCCCACCCGTTCGGCGGTGAGGTAGGTGAGCCCGCATAGACGATCTATAGACGGACCGAACCATACGTCTTTGCCTTGCGACAACGGCAACAAGTGATATAATACCTCCGGTTTGTATTCCTCGACGTCATCGAGGCGAAGCCGCGCCACTTCCATGTACATCTCGGTGCGTCCGCCCACGAATTCCCATTGAAACTCGTGTTCGTCATCCAGCAGAGTAATCCCAATGGAGCGGCGTCCGTGAGTCTGGTCGATGACGTCGGACACCGCGCCAAGGCGAACGGCGCCGCCATTGAGCATCAGACGCCCCGCCCATTCATCCTCCCGCATCGACTGATGCAGGAGAGCCAGCGCCTGGAGCACCGACGACTTCCCGGAGGCATTGGCGCCGGAAAGCAGGGTCAGTGGACAAAGCGGCAACTTCAACAGAGTGAAGCACTTGAAGTGTCGAAGATCAATTCGCCTGAACACCCAGTATCTCCTCGAATTTCTGCCAGGTCATTTGGAACCGATGCCGTACCTTCCTGGCGTCGTTTGGGCCATAGGTGATCGAGATGTTGAAATCTTCGTCGCCGAGAAGCCGGTATACGGATTCGCGAAGAGGATCGGCGCACACCTTGACCCGTTCCTCGGTGTAGCGGGACAGGCCAGTGGACATCACGTCCCAGAACGACGCATTGAGGACGCCGCGCCGGTCTTGCCCCGGGGCATGCTTTCTGAATGCATGCTGATCGAACAGCGCGAAGTTGTTGGCGAGGCCTCTCCGAAATTCTTCGGACAACGACGACAACTCATCGTCCGCCATTCCGTTCATCTTGCGCAGGCATTCCGCGAGGAAATTATCCATGTCGCCACGATATTCCGCGAGATCAAGGAGTTGGAAGGCACAGAAGCGGTTGACGAACTCCCGATCCCTCATCTTCTTCGCATCCAGGCTGCTGCCTGTCGCGGTCAGGAAAATCTCCGTCTTCGATTCATTCTTGAGAAAACGAGTAGCCTTTCCCATGAACAGGCTGTTACGCATCTGTTGCCTGGTCAATGGCTCACCGCTGTTCACCCTCTCGAAGATGTCGAGACGGGCGCGCTCCGGCGCTTTCGAATCGATGATATAAAAGATAAGGTTGCAATCTTCGACGCGGTTCTGAAGCTTGGACGAGAGATCCGAGAAACGTTTGCCATCGAGTTCCTTTCGATCGGGAAGGTGAAGGCGCAATTCATCTTTCACGAAGCGGCGAAAGGTGGACAGGCGCTGCAATCCGTCCACGACGACCATCCTGCCCAGGTCGTCTTCCGCCACGTAGAACACCGGCAGGGGGATGCGCATGATGACCGATTCGACAAGCTTGCTCTGCTTGTCCTCCGGCCAAATGAAATCGCGCTGGAAGTCGGGATCCATGACGTAACTGTTCTGGTCGATCCGCCGAATGACGTCATGGATCGTCCGGTTCTCGTGTCGAATCAGCAGGTCGTCGATGGGATACTCGCCCCACGAACCACCATCGTAATCCAGACCTTCGGGTTCTTCGACCTGAAACTCGGGTTGCAGGGTTTCCATCATGCTATCGCTCCATACCACTACACGTTCTTCCCCGCCGTCATACGCTCGGCTACCGCCCTACTCCCTCGACGACCAAGCCAACAGAACATGCAGAATTGCCTGCTTCCGGTAGAGACGCTTATGGCACGGGCGCCTTCCGAGCCGGTGAGCGGGCTTCTCTTGACCCATGGTTTCGACAGCCCTCGGCCGCAGCCTCCATGTTATCACGGACGCTCTCGATGCCAAGGGCCCGAGCTTCCCTCAGCTTCGCCAGTTCCCGCCGGACGTCCTCAGCCACTTCCTCGACCTCCCGCGCAACCCGAGGCTCAAGCCCCATTTCCCATTCCAACGCTGTCCTGAAGGGCAACAGAAAATCCGCCGCAGGCGACGCCTGGATCAGTTCCGACATTCGCGCCGGCCCGAAGTCGAGGCTGAACTCCATCAAAGCCTCCAGGTTCTCCCTCGAAGGCGCGGCAAGCTTTGGCAGGATTGCAGGAATTGCCTCGACGTCCTGTTCACGGGTAGATGGATCGCCGCCTGCGAGGGACGGCGAGTAGTACGACGCCATGAAGCGGATGAGGGCTTCGATCAGGCGGTCTGGTTCGCGGTTGCGCCGCAACAGGTAGTAGATGTTGTACAGGCGCTCGGTCAGGTAGTACTGCTTGCGCCGGGCGGTGCCGCCCGCCACCTGAACGACGCCCCGCTCGATGAGGCGGGCGAGGTGGGCGCTGCACTTGCTCGTCTCCACCCGGGACCTGTCCGCGATTTCCTTTGTGGTCGCCGGCCTCCATAGCTCCGCGAGCGCGAGATAGACACGCCGTTCCTGGGCCGGGAGCGAGTCGATGTGGCTTCTGAAGTACTCCGTGTGGTCGTCCACCAAGTCGAGCAAGTCATCCATGAGATCACGGAAGGACAACTCCCCACCGAAACGGGCCACGATGGCGAGCAGGCGCGGGCTGCCGCCGGTGAGGATCTCCAGCGAACGAATCGTGTCGTGCGGGCGGTGCTGGCCAGACACCCTTTCCCACAGGACGGTGCATTCGTCCGTATCGAGAGGACGCAGGGTGAGGATCCGAAAAAGGTCGTACAGGGCGCGGTCCGGACGGTCGATCTCGTCGAAATGGCTGGTTGCGCTGGCCAGCAGGATGATCCGCGGCTCGGTCTGGAGGGTCTTGCGCAGCCGCCATCCCGCCTCGGAGTCCGTCATGTCCCCGAACATCATGTTCAGGTTCTCCACGACCAGCACCAGTCGCTTGCCCTCCCCGTCCGAGAAGTCCAGCAGAGAACCGAGGCAGCGTTCGCCAAGGGTCCGGTCGTCGCGAAGGTTGCGCAGGTCCTTGAAGGTCAGACGCAGGTCGGGGCCGCCTTCCCTCTGCGGTGCCTGATCCGCCAGACGGGACAGGCATTCCAGCCAGAACTCCCCCGCGGTGGCCACCTCGTAGCTCTCCTCCGCAAAGACGATGGGGAAGAAGCCGGACGACAGCGCAGTGTCCCGGCGCACCTCCGCGGCGACCCGCAGGAGCAGGCTCGTCTTGCCGCTGCCGCGCGGTCCGATTACGATCTGATGCGGGTTCGAGCTTCCGGTGCATTCGCGCAGCGTCTCGACGACGGAGTCGAATTCGTTCGTGCGCACACAGAACGAGGCTACCAATTCGTCGTCGGTGAGGAACCCCGGGTTGTACTTCCGGGCCTTCGGGGGGGCGGCCGCGGTCATCGTCTGGCGCTCCGGGCAGGTCCTGCCCCGGGCGAGGCGGACGAAGCGCCGAACCGGCCGTACCGGACGCGCCACCAGTCTTCGAGCAGCCCCGATACGAAGCGGTAACCGTCGCCCTGCCTGGCCAGATACCCATCGTGCTCCAGCACGTGGATCACGTCTTCGACCAGGGGCGGATCGGCCATGAGCTTGCCCGCGAGAGACTCACGCTGCCGGACTTCTCGGTCCAGGCCGCGGCGGACCCCCTCCCGAACCCGCTCCGCAAGAGCCTCGATCTCGGCCTCCCGGTCGAAGAAGCGATCCCCCTCGACCCAGTTGCCGCCTGCCTTCCTTAGCGCCTCCATGGTATTTCCATCAACCTCGTTGACAATTGGATTGTTGGCAACGGAATTGTTGGCAAATTACCGAGGCGATGTCAACCCTCCCGGCAACCCCCGCCCGTCACGCTGTTCCCTCCGTTCCCGCGACGCCCTCGGTTTCATGGTCCCGGCCCTTTCCACGTGGACGAGTTCACTTTCCGAGACGCCCGAGTTTGTCCAGGAGATGGTACGACATGTCCTGGACCGTCACGTGGCAGGGATTGAACGACCTGTTGCCACAGGTCTCGGACTTGGCGGATACCGAGTCCACGTTCTGGAAGACGAGGACGCACAGCGCAAGCGCGATGACCGTCAACACGACCCTGCTGTAGAGATCCAGCTTCATGGTTGGTTGCCTCCTCGATGTTGGGTTTCTCCTCATGCCTGCGGATGCCGCATGGATTCCCGCTTTCGCGGGAATGACGGGGGAGGGTCTGAACGGCAGGAGAAGAGGAACGACGGGGTTCGACGCGCCTTCACGAGAAGGCTCCCCTCCTCCTCGGCTCCGTCAGCAGGAAGCGCAGCGCCGTGAGCACCCGGCGCGGGTTCTTGCGGTGCATGGCCATGCCGAGCCAGTAGGCGGCCTCTTCGCGTCCCATGGCCTCGATGCCTTCCGCCACCGAACGCATGTTGTCGCGGCTTCGCATGGGGGCCAGCGTGCGGAACAGCAGCCCCAGCGTCAGCGCCGAGTCCTCGTCGAGGGCGTAGCCGCGTTTCCGGGAATCGGCGCCCGGACCGAGCCTGACGCCGGACTGCGCCAGCCGTTTCAGCAACCGGTGCTCCACCAGTTCGAGGTTGCGGCCCCGAAGCCCGGCCACGCGCACCGCCGAAGTCACCTGCGGCGTGGCGGCCGCGGGCATCTGCCAGACCTCGTATTCGGCGTCCGCCGGACCGTGGCGCCGCACCCGCAACTCGTAACGGGGCGCCGATTCCGGCGTGTCGATCTGGGCGGTCCGCATAAGGCGCGCCATCAGATGCCCGCCTCTCTGGCCGTAGCCGTGACGAACGCGGCGCTGCTGGCGAACCGCGCCAACCGCTCGGTCATCTTCTCCGGGGCGTCGCCCTCCATGGACAACCCCTCGGTGAAGGTCAGTTCGAAGCCGACCTCCATGCTCCGGGAGGCGGCAGCGCGTAGCTGCGGTTCGAGGAACTCCCGCACCGGCTGGGCGTCCGACACCGGACCCCGGAAGTCCAACTGGAAGGAGCCGCGGTCACGGGTTTCGTAACCGCCGGTGAGGGTCACGAGCTTGTCCGCGCCGGAAACGGCGCCCACCGCTCCCAGCAGGCGAAAGGCGTCCCCGGCCTCGAACAGACGGATGGTCAGGACGGCGATCTTCCCGACGTTCCGGGCGCGGGCCTGTTCCCAAAGCCTGGCCAGGGCTTCCTGGAGCAGGCCTTCGGCCGACAGGTCGCCGGGAGGCGGTTCTCCCACCCTGCCGCCGCCGTCCCCCGGAGGGGTCACATACGTCGTGTCCCTTTCCCGGTCCGCACCCTTTCCCGCGGGGACGGCGGCAGGCCGGTCCGTGGGCGTCTCCGGTTTCGGTCGCGGCCAGATCCTGCTGTTCCTGGCATAGGCCATGGTGAAAACCACGGACTGCTCATCGACGACGATGGTGGCCAATGGATCGCCGGGGCCGCACAGCAGGTCGCCGCGCTGATAGACGTATTCTCCCCGCTCGATGCCGCGCAGGACGCCGCGGACGAAGATGTCGTCCCCCACCAGGATGGGCAGCGCCGGGTCCCGGCGGAACTCGTCGCGCAACGCGAGGGTCGTGATCTGGCCCTTGCGAAGCGGCGTGCGGTCGCGCACGTACGCGGGAGAGTCCGGCTCGTCCTCGGCCAGGCGGAGCTTCGACAGGTCGCGGAGGGCGCGCACCACCTGTCGTTGTCCCGAACCGGGGCGGTCCGAGGCCGACTGCACGTCGATGGCGGAGTGCGCCAGATCGACGCCGCTCGCGCCGATGCGGTTCCGAGACGGGTAGAAGACGTGGCGGTAGCACTGCTGGACGGCGATGGCCAACTCCTGCTCGGAACGGGCTTCGAGTTCGCGGATCTTGTCCTGCTGGTGCTCCGCGAGGTCCACCAGCCGCTCGGGCTTCTTCAGGTCCTGCAACGCCAGCCGCCGCTGGGACTTGCGCCGCATCTCCTCCTTGCGGGCGTCGTCCGCGGCCACGAACACCAGGTTGTTGCGCAACGTCCGCAGCGCCGAGCCTTCCGATCCCTTGCGGGAGTGGATGCGTCCGATCAACTCGGGAACGCCCTCCACCGCGCTGCCGATGGCCACGCCGTCATAGGCGAGCACGACCAGCCTGGGGCGGCCGTCCCCCACCTCGTCGGGCACGTCAAAGGGGCCGCCCGGGAACGGCACGGACTCGAAGGCGCCGCCCGCGCCTCCGCCGAAGATGCCGCGGATGCAGTCGTCCAGGTGGGCGCGGGTCTCGCCGGCGTCCACGTGCTGCTCTTCGCGCCGGATGATCTGGCTCAGGTTGGCTTCGGCCAGGAAGCGCATGGGCGCGCCGGGCCGGTCGTCGAGATAGGCGGATTCCGCGACGAACTTCCGGCGCGCCTCCTCGACGAAGCTCAGGTCCAGGCCCGGGGCCAGCATCGAGTAGCGCAACTGGTGGGGAGACAGGCCCTTGAGAGGGTCGTTGAACGCGAGGGTATGCATGAAGATCGTGCGCGCCGCATAGGCGGCGTAGGGCGGCAGGCCGCGGTGGTGCTCGACGTCGATCTCCTCGGCCAGCGACCTCTTGTCCGCGCCCGCCATGTCGTTGGCGATGGCCGGCAGGTACGCGGTCTGGCCGAGACGGGTGACGATCTCCTGCCGGATGGGCTCGTGGCCGGGGTCCATGTGGTGGAGATGGATCGCGGCGGCGTCCCCGGGCCGCCGTTGCCACAGATGGGCGATGGTGCGGGCCAGCAGCCGCAGCATCCCGCGCACGCGCTGGAAGTTGCCGAGGGTTGCGGTCTTGGCCGTCAAGGTTCCCAGCACCTCGGGATGCAGGGGGTAGCTCGCGCGGAACGCCTCGGCGGTCTCGGGGCGCGCGGCGTCGCCCGACAGCGCCTCGCCGCCGGCGCTCCAAAGCTCGCGGTACGCCGCGATGACCGAAGCGGCCCGGGAGTCGTCGATGTCCTCGAACAGGCGCCGGCGCAGCACCTGTGCGGTCTCGTCCTCTTCCGTGGGGTTGAGCAGCGTGGCCTTGCGCGCGGAGACGCTCTCGGCTTCGGCCAGGCGGTCGGCGATGAACTGGTTCTCCGCGGTATAGGCATCCGCGGCGCGTCCGTCCTTGCCGATGGCGAGGGTATGGACGAGGGCCGCGTTGGGCGCTCCCTCCACCGCCTTGAACAGGGAGGTCAGGAACGCGGTCAACTGGTCGTGGGCGCCGTCGAACGAGCGCACCTTGCGCAGATAGACCGAGAGCTCGTCGAGCAGGATCAGGGTGGGTTCGCCTCCGAAGAGTTCCCGCAGGGTTTCGGCGCCCGGCGCCACCCGATGCTCGTCGCTGGTGCGGACCCGTTCGTACCCTTCCCGCCCGGCGAGGGCGTAAGCCATCTCTCCCCAGGGGGTACAGGCCAGCACGCCTTCGCCCATGGCCCGCCCGTTGGCGGGGTCCGCGTTCTCGCCGTCGAAGGCCGCGACCCGGACGGGTCCTTGCGGGAGCAGCGCAGGATCGACGAACTCACCCGCGTTGGCCGCCCCGGCCATGCCCTGCGCCGCGTGGACCAGCGCGATGAGGCCGTGGGTCTTGCCGCCGCCGTAGGAGGTGTCGAGCCGGAAGATCGCCGCGGCCTCGCCGCCCTTGCCGGTCAGCCGCCGGCACACGTTGGCGAGCAGGTTCCTGAGCCCCCTCGTGGGGTAGGTGTTGGCGAAGAAGCGAACCGGGTCGCGGTATTCGCCGCTGCCCCTCCCCACGACCACCTGGGCCAGGTCCGCGGCGAAGTCGGCTTCGGCAATGGCGCCCCTGAGAACGTCTTCCCGCGGGCGGCAGGTATCGAATATGGTCGGGACCGTCATGGCGCGCTCTGCGCTTCTCCCCGGGAGGCAATTCTATGGGCTTCCCGTCCGCGGGACAAGCGGTTGGATCTCCTCATCGTGGTCATGGAAGGCGTTTGTCACATGCCTTGTATCACTGTGCCGCGGTCCGTTCGCGCCGGAACAGGGTCGAGACGCTGCCGCCGATGGCCAGGGAGACCAGCGCCAGGGCCACGAACCCCCAGTGGAAGCCCAGGTCGGCCACCAGCACGCCGGCGAGCAGGGGACCGAACATGCGGCCGAAGGAGGTGGCGGCGCGGATCAGCCCCAGGGCGACGCCCTTGCTGCTGTCGTCCGCCAGTTGCAGGGCCAGGGTGGTGGAGCCCACGTTGGAGAGTCCGAACCCTGCGGTCATCAGGCAGAGGGGCAGCAGCAACGCGAAGTAACCTCGGCCCAGGACCTGCAGGACGAAGGCCGGGACCGTGAGGAACACCCCCGTGAGGATCACCCTGCGGCTCCCCATGCGGTCGCAGAGCCGGCCCCCCACCAGCCTTCCCGCGGTGTCGGTGAGACGGGAAACGCTCACCATGGCGCCGATGACGTCCAGGGTCAGCCCCCGCCGCACCGCGAGGAACGGAAACGCGATCCGGGTGACCCCGATCAGGCACAGGAACGACTGGAAGACGGCCAGGGCGGCGCCGAGGAAGCCGACCCGGGCCAGGAGTCCCCTCCCCACCCTCCACAAGGGCGTCGCACTGCGCTCCACCGGCTTCTCCGTGCGGTGCCCCCTCGCCATCAGGAGGAAGGTCAACCCGACGGTCTGGGGCACGGCCACCACCAGGAACAGCTTGTCCACGCCCCACCACTCCCCCACCAACCCGCCCAGGGTCGGGCCCAGGGCAAAGCCCAACCCCAGGGCCGCGGCCACCTGTCCCTGGGCCTTGCCCTGCTGCTCCGGCGTCGATTGCACGAACACGATCCGTCGGATGGCGAGACTGAACATGGCCTCGGTGAGACCGAGTACGGCGAACGCGGCCAGGAACACCGTCAGGCTCTCCTGGAAGGCGAACCCCAGGAGGCTGGCGGCCACCGCGACCAGCATCGACGCGAGCAGGAGGAAGCTCGAGCGGAAGTAGGAGGCCAGGGCGCCGGACACCACGTCCGAGCAGAGCGCGCCGACGCCGTTGAGCACCAGGGGGACGCCCACCAGGGACACGGGGAACCCCTTGGCGTCCATGTAGAACGGCGCCAGCAAGGCGCTGCCGATGGCGCCGGAGGCCATGCAGACCGCGGCCAGCGAATAGAGCAGGTTGGAGGACATGCCGGTCCGTGGGGAGTCTGCACGGACGGTTCCGTCAGTCTTCCTGGGTCACCCCCTTGATCACGTAGTCGCCCGACTTCTCGTCCGCTTCCAGGTCGAGCAGCCGCAGCGCCTGGGCTTCCTCGAGCAGCTTGCCGAAGGAGCGGAAGCCGTGGTAGCGCTCGTTGAAACCGGGCTTGCGGCGCTTCAGGGCCTGCTTCACCATGGACCCCCACAGCGTGTCCTTCTCGCCGCGCTCGTCGAAGAGGTGGGTCACGGTCTCCACCACGAGGTCGAACGCCTCCTTCTTCTCCTTCTCCTCCGCGGGAGCCGCGACCGTCTTGCGCGGCGTCCGTCCCGCGGGCTTCTCCCGCTTGGCGCCGCCTCGGCGCTTGGAGTCGCGCACCAGGTCGTCGTAGTAGATGAACTCGTCGCAGTTGGCGATCAGCAGGTCGGAGGTGGAGTTCTTCACGCCGACGCCGATGACGACCTTGTTGTTCTCCCGGAGCTTGCTGACCAGCGCGGAGAAGTCGGAATCGCCGCTGATGATGACGAAGGTGTCCACGTGGGACTTGGTGTAACACAGGTCCAGTGCGTCCACGACCATGCGGATGTCCGCGGAGTTCTTGCCCGACTGGCGCACGTGGGGGATCTCGATCAACTCGAAGGATGCCTCGTGCATGGCGGGCTTGAACTCCCGGTAGCGCTCCCAGTCGGAGTAGGCCTTCTTGACCACGATCTTGCCCTTGACCAGCAGCCGGTCGAGGACCTTCCCCATGTCGAAGTCGGCGTAGCGGGCGTCGCGGACGCCGATGGCGATGTTCTCGAAGTCGCAGTAGAGGGCCAGGTTCTCGGTCTGGGCCAAGTTCCCGGTCTGTGCTCTGTCGTTCACTGTCGGACTTCCGTTCCGGTCGAACCCCCGACGACGTTCACCGGGGAGCCGTCCAGGTAACTCCGGATGGCCGCCAGGTAGCCGTCGAAGTAGGCCCCGTAGTTCGCCTCTTCCACGTAGCCCAGATGCGGCGTGAGGACGGTGTTGTCACAGCGCCGAAGCGGGTGGTCCCGAGGCAACGGCTCGGTATCGAAGACGTCCAGGCCCGCGCCGGCGATGACCCCGCGCTGCAACGCATCCATCAACGCGGCCTCTTCGACGATGGGGCCCCGGGACGTGTTGACGAGCACCGCGGTGGGTTTCATCATCGCGAGCTCCGCGGCCCCCAGGAGTCCCCGGGTGCGGTCGCTCAGCACGAGATGGATGGTGAGCACGTCCGAGCGTGACAGCAGCTCGTCCCTGCCGACCCGGGCGACCCCGACCTCGCGGCAGCGCTCCTCGGTCAGGTTCCGGCTCCACGCGATCACCTCCATGTCGAACGCAAGCCCCACACGGGCCACCCGGGCGCCCAGCTTCCCCAACCCGGCCACCCCCAGGGTCTTGCCCAGGAGGCCGCTCCCCACCGTCTCCTGCCAACCGCCGCCGCGGGTGGCCCGGTCTTCCCGCGGGATGTGCCGGAGCAACCCGATGATCAGGCCCCAGGTCAACTCCGCGGTCGGCCCGCCGACGCTGGGCGTGCCGCAGACCGTGACCCCCCGTTGCCGGGCCGCGGTCATGTCGATGGAGGCGTTCCTCATGCCGCTGGTCACCAGCAGCCGGAGGTCGGGCAGGCGCTCCAGGAGGCCGCGGCGAAACGGCGTGCGCTCCCGCATGACGCAGACGACCTCGAACCCGCGCAGCCGCTCGGCCAGCGCCTCCTCGTCGTCCAGGTGATCGCGGAAGACCGTGACTTCCAGGTCTTCCGGAACCTCCCTCGACCCCACCAGGGAGCGGGCGACGTCCTGGTAATCGTCCAGGATGGCGGCCTGTACCTTGCCCATGGCTACAGGTCCCGGCAGAGTTCGGACTGGGGCACCTCGGCGCAGAACTCCGCCAGCCTTTCCTGCTCGGTTCCGCCTCCCGTCCTCCTTCCCCGGTCCCTGCCGCCCGCGGGTCCCTGCCTCGCCGCGGTGTTCACCGGCCTCGAAGCGCCGTCCCGCCGCCATTCGTCCAGGCGCGCGGCCACCTCGGCGTAGCGTTGCCGGGTGGCCTCCTTGTTCTCCTGCAACGCCAGGAACAGTTCCTCCCAGCGTTTGTCGTCGCGCCGGTTGCGCCGGGTCAACGCCTGCTCGCGTCTGTCGCCGGCCTCGACCACCGCGGCCAAACGCTCCTCCAGGTCGGTCAACGCCGCGCGCTGCGCGTCCGTGGCGCCGGAAGGCCCGGAGAGGCCGCTTCCCAGCTCCCGCAGTTGCGCCGTCAGACTCTTCTGGTTTTCCTGCACGAGCGCGGTCAACCTCTCCCAGCGCTGGTCCCGTTCATCGGCCCTGGTCTCGTAGCGGCCCAGTTCCTGTTTCAATGCCTCCTGCAACGCGGCCCAGCCCTTCTCCCTCCGGTCCCTCAACTCCTTGACCCACTTCTCCAGTTCCTTCTGCAGGATTTCCCGCTGGGGCCCGGTCAGGGCCGCGGCGACCTCCCCCGCCAGCGCGCCGGCGTCCGTATCCTGTCCGGCTTCCTGCGCCCCCTTGCCGCCGAGCAGGTCCACCGTCTCCCGGACCCGGGCGAGCTGTCCTTCGGTGCGGGCGAGAGAGATCATCATCTCCGTCAGGTCCGTCTCGTTGCCCTCGTTCATCCGTTCGAGAACCGTCCTGAGGTTGTGGGTCTCCCACGCGGTGTACCCCACGGCCGCCACGAGAGCCAGCACTGCGAATGCTCTACCGATCCCCGATCCCATCGAAAGGTGCGCCGTCCTTGCCCGCGGTCCGTCCGCTGCCGGTCACGCGGTCGCAGCTTCGATTCCGTGAACGCTCTCCGGCCCGAACCCGGTGCGGACGAACGCCTGGTAGATGGACTCGTTCTGCAACCACATGATGTCCACGCGCGTCCTCACCGCGGCCCGCATCTCCTCCTGGAGGCTGACGTCCATGACGTGCTCCTTGATCACGTCCACGATGAAGTTGCCGTGCCCCTCGTCATGATACTCGTGGGCGCGAAAGAAGGCCAGGGAATCGGAGGGTATCCAGGGGTAGCGCGTCTCCAGCGCCTCCCTCTCCTCCCCCATGCGCCTAGGCCCCTCTCCCTCGAAGACCAGCCCGGTGCCGATGGCCACGGCCCAGTGGCTCTGCTGCACCAGTTGCACGTACATCTCCAGGGCGGCCCGGACCCCCGGCAGCGGCTCGTAGCCGTGCATCTCTTCGCGCGGGATCCCCAGGCCCTCCCCGAAGCGGGTCCACAACTCGGCGTGGCTGGGATACTTCCCGCCGAACAGGTCCTCGCCCTCCTCCTCCACCATGTTTTCCAGCAGCATCCGCCGCAGCGCCTGGACCGGACACTTCTGGTAGCGGATGCCGAAGAAGCGATGGATGTTGCGGAACTCGTGGAACTGGTTCTTGGCCCAACCCTGCAACTGCTCCCGGCCGAGACGGCCCTCCAGGAGCAGCCTCCGCAGCGGATGCACCGGGTAGCGGCCCCGCAGGACTTGGCGCAGGTCGTCGATCAGGGCTTCCGGCCCGAGGACCTCCATGCGT
The DNA here is from genome assembly GCA_965204235.1 of uncultured Binatia bacterium (SeqCode). Lineage (GTDB taxonomy): Bacteria > Desulfobacterota > Binatia > UBA9968 > JAJDTQ01 > JAJDTQ01. The sequence continues at coordinate 3,813,156 of OZ241979.1, read as the reverse complement.
ACCTCCCCCATGCCGTTACTGTCCGGGCATGAAGAGCTCCTGCCGCCGCACCCGGCCCGGGAAGACGTCCCTGCACTCGCCGTCTTGCAGCACGACCTTGCCGTTGACCACCACCGCGCCGATCCCCGGCGGATGGCGGTGGATCTCCGCCTCGTCGAGCTTGGCCGGCATGCGCTTGCTGGCCAGGTCGTCCACCTTGTCCGGATCGAACACCGTGACGTCGGCCGGCAGACCGGTCTTGAGCCGCCCTCGGTTCATCCCGAGCTTGGCCGCAGGATGGCCGGTCACCTTGTGCACCGCTTCCTCGAGGTTGAAGAGCTTCTTGTCACGGCGCCAGTAACCCAGCACGCGGGTGGGAGCGCCGTGCCAGAAGAACCGGTCCAGGTGCGCGCCCGCGTCGGTGCCGATGAGCCCCTCGGTGGTCTTGATCATCTCGGCCAGAAGGTCCATGTGTCCGTTGGCGAAGCCCTGGTAGTAGAACTTCGACGCCAGTCCGTCCTCGAGCCAGGCGTCGAAGAAGGCGTCCACCTCGGACTTGCCCGCGGCCCCGGCGACCTCCGGGACGTTCCGGCCTTCACGGGACTTGAGGTCTTCCCGCTGCATCACGTCGAAATAGACGCCGCCCCACCCCAGCCATTCGGGATACACCGGCTCGCCCGCGTTCCCGCGCCTCTGCTCGTCCAGCTTCCGTCGGACCTCGGGATCCCGGAGCTTGCGCGGCAACTCGTCCCGATCCTGCTTGATCTCCTCCCACAGGGGCAGGCCGTCCAGGATGAAGCAATCGTCCAGGTCGAAACGCCGGATGTGGGAATAGGGAATGACCACGCCGTAGATGTCCTTGCCCCTTTCCCGGGCCTCCTTCATGAGCTCGATGGCCCGCAGGCCGTCTTCCTTTTCCCCCGGCCGCACGCGGAACTCGTTGCCGATCATGGGCACGTGGATCTTCTCCACCAGCTCGGGAAAGCCGCTCTCCGGCTTCAGCAGGTTGCCGAAGCCGTTGAACTGGAAGCAGCCGCCGTACTCGCCGGCGACGTTGGCCAGCGCCGCCATCTCCTCCTGGCTCGCCAGCGTGCTGGGGGTGCCGGCGTGGATCGCCGGACCGCCCCGGGGACTGGACGAGAAGCCGATGCCCCCGGCTTCCATCCCTTCCCGGACCATCTGCTTCATGCTCTCCAACTCCTCGGGGGTGGCTTCCCGCCGGTAGGCCGCCTCCCCCATGACCGTCAGCCGCACCGGCGAGTGGGGCACCAGCGCGGCCACGTTCACTCCGACCCTGCCTTCGAGATAGTCCAGGTATTCGGGGAAGGTGGTCCACTTCCAGTCCTTGTCCTCCACGTAGTCGTCGAGCACCCGGCGCAGGTAGGCGATGAGCACGTCCCGGGGCTCGCCCTTGGGCGGCACCGGGGCAATGGACGCGCCGCAGTCGCCGATGACGATGGAGGTGACGCCGTAATTGACCACGGGGTTGCCGTGGGGGTACTGCACGATGAAGAGGTCCATGTGGGTGTGGGAGTCGATGAAGCCCGGCGCCACCACCTGCCCGCGGGCGTCGATCTCGGTGTCGCCCGATCCCAGGTCCTTCCCGATGGCGGCAATGGTTCCCCCGTCGATGCCCACGTCCGCCTCGAAGCCGGGGCTGCCGGTGCCGTCCACCACAAGGCCGTTCCTCACGACCAGATCATGCGCCATGGTTTTCTCCCTTCCGCGGTTTCCGGAGAACTCGACCCCGGTCCGATGCCCCTGTCCTGAAAACTCGAAACCCGGATATTCCGGATACCCTGCTCTGGATACTCTAGTTAGACCGAAAGGTCAGCCCCGTCAAGGAGAAGATCGGCCCGCTCTGGACGCTCCACACGCTTTGGACTAGACTTCCGCGGTGACCCATCTGTCCGCAGACGTCCTGGTGGTGGGAGCCGGCGGCGCCGGCATGTACGCGGCCATTGCCGCGGCCCGGCGGGGCGCGTCGGTGCTGTTGCTGGACAAGTCCCTGGTCGGACGCGGCGGCGCCACCATCATGGCGCAGATGACCGTGGCCGCGGCCATCGGCCAGGAGGAGCCCGACCACTGGACCGACCACCTCCGGGACACGCTGACGGCCGGCCGGGGGCTCTGCGACGCGAACCTGGCCCGGTTGCTCTGCGAGAACGGCCCTGCGAGGATCTTCGAGATGGACGGCTGGGGCGCCCACTGGGCGCGGAGCGCCGAGGGGCGCATCCGCCAGGTCAAGGCGCCGGGACACGGCCGGGCCCGCTGCTGCTACGTGGACTTCCTCAACACCGGCCCCGGGGTGGCGGGCGCCTTGAGACGCCAAGTGGGCGTCATGGCTCCGGTGCGCCGCCTGAGCAACGTGGCGGTCACCGACCTCGTGGTGCGCGACGGCCGAGCAGTGGGCGCGGTCGGGCTGGACGTGGCCACCGGCGAAATCGTCACGTTCGCCGCCAAGGCCGTCGTCCTGGCCGCGGGCGGCCTCACGAAAATCTACCGCCGCAACAGCGCGTCCACCAACATGGGCGGAGAAGCTTACGCCCTGGCCCTGTGGGCCGGGGCGGAGTTGATCGACATGGAGTTCGTGCAGTTCTTCCCCATCGCCCACCTGGCGCCGCGGCTGGTGGGCATGGACCCCATCATGTGGGACCCCTTCCGCTACAAGCTCGGCGGGCGGCTGCTGAACGGCCGCTTCGAAGAGTTCATGCACCGGTACGGGAACCGGGACGACGGCGCCTACACCACCGTGCGCGACCAGGCGTCCTACGCCATACTCAAGGAGGTGGAGGCGGGCCGGGGCTCCCCCCACGGGGGCGTCTTCCTGGACTTCCGGCACGTCCCCGACCACACGCTCAGGGCCGCCTTCGGGCCGGTCATCGACCGGTTGGCGCACAACGGCATCGACCTCACCCGGACCCCGGTGGAGGTGGCGCCCACGGCCCACTACCACATGGGGGGCATCCGCGTGGACGAGCGCATGCGGACGCGGGTGCCCGGACTCTACGCCGCCGGAGAGGCGGTGGGCGGCGCCAACGGCGCCAACCGCCTCTCCGGCAACGCCATCACCGAGGCCCTCGTGTTCGGCGAACGGGCCGGGAGCGAGGCTGGCGGAGCCGCCGTCGCCGCGGCCGACGGCTGGAGCGCGAAAGCCGCGGCCGACGCGGTGGAGCGCATCCGGAGCGCCCTGGACGCCTCCTCGGAATACGGTGTGCCGGCCAACGTGCTCCAACGGGAGCTGCAAGACCTCATGTGGGAGCGCGCCGGGCCCTTCCGCACCGGAGAGGACCTCCGCATGGCCCTCGACGGCGTCCGTGAACTCCGTAAAGAGCCGGTGGCCGTCCGCTCGACCGAAGGTTTCAACCTCGACGTCCAGGACCGGTTGGAGCTGCGCGCCATGCTGACCACCGCGGAGGCGGTGGTGCGCGCCGCCCTGGGCCGCACCGAGAGCCGCGGGGCGCACCAGCGCCTGGACTTCCCCGACGGGGACCCGCGATGGACCGGCAACCAGACGCTGGCCATGGAAGGGGAACGGATGGAGACGAGCTGGTCCAACGAGGCCAAGCCCTCGTAGAGGTCCACATGTCGGATGCAGTGCGCGGGAGCGACGGACCAACGACGGAGATCCGGGTACGGCGCGGCGGCCCTTCGGGCGACCGCGGCTACGAAACGTATCGGACGCCCTATGAAGAGGGCATGTCCGTGCTCGACGCGCTGGTGTGGGTCCGCGCCCACGTGGACTCCAGCCTGGCCTTTCGCTACGGCTGCGTGAACGCCAACGCCTGCAAGACCTGCATGGCCCTGGTGGACGGCCGAGTGGCCTACCTGTGCACCGCCCGCCTGACGCCGGCCGGAAGCCGGGTGGAGCCGCTGCCCAAACGGCCCCTGATCCGCGACCTCGTGACCGACACCGTGCCCGACGACGAGAAACTGGCGTCGTCTCCCCGGGGGGACTGAAGGCATGGAGCCGCAGACCTTCGACCTGGTGGTCATCGGCAGCGGACCCGCGGGCCAGAAAGGCGCCATTGCGGCCGCCAAGATGGGCAAGCGCGTGGCCGTCATCGACAAGACCCACATGATCGGCGGCGTGTGCCTGCACGCCGGCACCATCCCCAGCAAGACCCTGCGGCTGGCGGTGCTCTATCTCACGGGCTTTCGGCAGAAGTCGTTCTACGGCGCGGCCTACGCACCCAAGGCGAACCTCGGGACGGAGGACCTCATGTTCCGGGTGCGCACCGTGGTCGAGCGGGAGCAGGCCCAGGTGACGGACCAGCTCAAGCGCAACCGCGTGACCCTGGTGGACGGCTGGGCCCGTTTCGCAGACGCCCACACCCTCAAGACCGACGACGGCCGGCAGGTCCGGGGCGAGCACATACTCATCGCCTGCGGCACACGCTCGGCGCGCAACCCGGAGATCCCCTACGACGGACGCAGGGTCATGCTGGCCGAAGACCTCGGACGCGGGGACGGAGGGGAGATCCCCCGGAGCATGATCGTGGTGGGCGCGGGGGTCATCGGCCTGGAATACGCCTCGATGCTGTCGGCGTTGGGGGTGCGCGTCACCATCATCGAACGGCGACCCGCCATGCTGGACTTCGTAGACCGCGAGATCATCGAGGCGCTCCGCTACCACATGCGCCGGCGCGGCGCCATCTTCCGCCTGGGAGAAACCGTCACCGGGGTGCGGGTGCAGGAGAACGGCAGGGTCCGGGCCGAGCTGGAGAGCGGCAAGAGAGTCACCGGCGACGCCCTGCTCTACACAGTGGGACGGCGTTCCAACGCCGACCGGCTCGGCCTGGCGGCCGTCGGCATCGACACCGACGCCCGCGGCCGCATCGCGGTCAACGAGAATTTCCAGACCGTCCGGCCGCACATCTACGCCGCAGGCGACTGCATCGGCTTCCCGGCCCTGGCCTCCACATCCATGGAACAGGGCCGCCTGGCCAGCACCCACATGTTCGACGGTCCGGCCCTCAAGCCCGCGGCGTTCTTTCCCTACGGCATCTACACGGTCCCCGAGATCTCCATGGTGGGTCCCACCGAGCAGCAGCTCACCGCGGAGCGCGTGCCCTACGAAGTGGGCAAGGCGCTCTACGACGACGTCTCCAAGGCGCAGATGGTGGGCGACCTCGCGGGCATGCTGAAGATCCTCTTCGACCCGAACACCCGGAAGCTGCTCGGCGTCCACGCAGTGGGCGAGGACGCCACCGAAATCATCCACATCGGCCACGCGGTCATCGCCCACGGCGGCGCCATCGAGTACTTCCGCGACAACGTGTTCAACTACCCGACCTTCGCGGAAGCCTACAAGGTGGCCGCCTACGACGCCTTCAACAAGACCATGGGTTGAAGGGATTGCATCCGGCGAGGCGACCCATTACAATTTTCCTCGTGAGCGAAGCCATCGCATTCGACACCCACAGGTTCGTCAAGCACCTGACCGCCAGCGGCTTCACCGAGCAACAGGCCGAGGCCCTGGCCAGTGAGCAGGTCAACCTCCTCAACAGCAACTTGGCGACCAAGGCCGACATCGAATCTGTCAAGGCCGAAATCGAAGCCCTGCGCCAGGAAACCAAGGCTGGAATCGATTCTCTTCGCCAAGAAACCAAGGCCGAAATCGAAGCCCTGCGCCAGGAAACCAAGGCCGATAACGCATCTCTGCGCCAGGAGACCAAGGCCAGCATCGTATCCCTGCGCCAGGAAATCAAGGCCGAAATCGAAGCCCTGCGCCAGGAAACCAAGGCTGGAATCGATTCCTTGCGCCAGGAAACCAAGGCTGGAATCGATTCCTTGCGCCAGGAAACCAAAGCCAGCATCGATTCCCTGCGCCAGGAAACCAAAGCCAGCATCGATTCCCTGCGCCAGGAGACCAAAGCCGACATCGAATCCGTCAAGGCCGACCTGTTGAAGTGGATGTTCGGCGCCATGATCGCCCAGGGCGGCCTGATCGTCGCGTTGGTGAAGCTGTTGTAGGATGCCCCTCCCACCCGGTCGTCACCGAAGATTTTCGGACCGAAACGCAATCCAACCGCGGATCGGGCGCCGGCCGCGGCGCACGAGTCATGCGCATCGCGGAATCACCTCCGTGCCCAACCTTTCGATCTGCTCGTGGACGGCCTCGGGCGGACAGGCCGGGCGGGCGACGAACTTCGACGCACCCGCATCGATATAGCGCTGGACCATGGCGGTGATGTCGTCGGCGCTTCCGAGCGCCGACGACTGGACGAAGTCCGCCTCCGGACGGTTCCGAAGCGCGTAGGGCTTGGCGAGTCTGGCCCCCGATGCCGGATCCCCGGCGAAACAGAAGTTGAACAGCACTCCGAAGTGGTCTGCGTCGATGCGGCGGCCGCATTCACCTGCGTACCGCCGGATCCGGCCGATGGCGGACTTCACTTCCTCGGGGGTCATCTGCGAGCCCAACCAACCGTCCGCAAGGCGCGCGGTCCGTCGAAACGCGGCCCCGCTGCGTCCACCGACCCAGATGGGAGGAACGGCCTGGGCCGGCCTGGGTTGGATCGTTACCTTGTCGAGTTGGTAGAACCGCCCCTGAAAACTCACCTCGTTGCCGGACCACAACGCGCGAAGCAGGTGGACGGCTTCCTCCGTGCGCCCCGCCCGTTCCGAACGGGCAATGCCGCAGGCTCGCGGCTCGGCCTCCTCGTCGCGCCCCAGGCCCACGGCCAGCAGCAGGCGTCCGCCTGACAGGAAGTCCAGGGTGGCCAACTCCTTGGCCAGCACCGTGGGGTTCCTCAGCGGGAGCGCCAGCACGCTGGTGCCGAACTTCATCTTCCGGGTGCGGGCGGCCACCCAGGACAGGGCCACCACCGGATCCAGGCTCGGCAAAGCGGAGACCACCCGGTCGCTCAGCCACAGCGAGTCGATGTCCAGGGACTCCGCCAAGTCGATGGCGCGCCAGAATGCTTCGGGGCCGCTCCTGCCGAAGGGCCACCCGCCAAATCCGATGCCGATGCCGACCGCCATGGGGTCCCTTCTACCAGATCGGGACGCGGATCCTCCAACGGTTCGCACGCCGGGGGCGACCGCGCCTGAACGCCCTTCCGAGACCCGCCTCCCTCGAGGCGATTGACTGACGGCGGGGATGGTACTATGGAAAGAGCCTCCGGGCGGCTCCCGATCCACCAGACCACAGACGGAAAGACGCACCCACATGGCGCCCATCACGCGGCCGACATCGACCATCGTCCCCGGGGTCCTTCGAGGACCCTGCGGCCGGGAAGAATCCCGGCGGGCGATTCCTGGAACACGCATGCACGCCGAGGCCCGACCGGGACGCGGCTCGCGCCCGGGACTCCCATGATCTACCTGCAACTGGTCGTCGGTACCGTGCTCCTCCTGGCCGGAGCCGAGTTCGTGTTGCGCGGCGCGGTGCAGCTTGCCTCACGCCTTGGGGTCTCGACCTTGCTCATCGGGCTCACCGTGGTCACCTGGTGCACCACCATGCCCGAGTTGGTGGTCAGCCTGGAGGCGGCCGTCCGTGGCGCACCCGGCATCGCCATCGGGAACATCGTCGGCAGCAACCTCTGCAACCTGCTCCTGATCCTCGGGGCGGCCGCATGCGTCTGTCCCATGGCCGTGGAGCCGCGCGTGGTCCGATTCGAGGGCGGCACGGCCATCGGCGTCACCGCGCTGTTCTTCGTCCTGGCGATGGTCGGCAGCCTGAGCCGCTTCGACGGCGTGCTGCTGCTGGCCTGTCTGGTCTCGTTCACCGCGGCCTCCTACCTGCGATCCCGCTACGGCGACCCCCAGGATCGAGGGGAAGATCAGGCGCCGGGCCAGCGGCCCTGGATGGTGGTCGGCAAGCTCGCCATCGGCCTCGGCGGCGTCATCGCAGGCTCCCACCTGCTGGTCGAGGGCGCCATCGGCCTTGCGCGCCTGCTCGGCGTGTCGGAGGCGGTCATCGGCTTGACGGTCGTCGCCGTCGGCACCTCGCTGCCGGAGCTCGCCACCGCAGTCGTCTCCGCCTACCGCCGCCATCCCGAGGTGGCGGTAGGCAACGTGCTCGGCGCCAACATCGTCAACCTGCTGGGCATCGGCGGCCTGGTGGCAGCCGTCCATCCCCTCGACGTCCCGGCGCACCTTCGCGACCTCGCCCTCGGGACGATGGCGGCGGTGACGGTCGTGCTGGTCTCGTGGCTGATGTTCCGCGGGCGGCTGGGACGCCTCACGGGCGTCCTCTGCCTGACCGCCTACGCCGTCTATATCTACGTGGAGTACGGACCGCTCACCGGATAGGCGCAAGGAACCTCTGATCGATTCCGGCTTGAGGCGCATCTTCCCATGGGAAAGCGCGTCCCAAGCGCGTCCTTCGAATTCGCTTCGCTACGCTCAGGACGAACGGGGTAATCGTTCCGAGTTTCCGCAAGACGGTCGTCCCGCCCCTTCACGAGTCGATGGACGAGCCCCGGTACTTGTCCTTCAACTCGTCGATGACCGTGCCCCGCCAGAACTTCACGCCCACCTGGTACCCGGCCCGGCCGATCATGTGCGCCGACACCGGCGCGGTGAGGAAGACGAACGCCGTGATGGCCAGCACCCGGACGGTGACGCCCAGGTCGGGAAAGTGGAGCGCCACCGACACCATCAGGCAGAAGACCCCCAGCGTGGGGGGCTTGGTGGCGGTCTGCATGCGGGTCAGCAGGTCCGGCATGCGGAGGATGCCCAGGCACCCCAGGAACATGAAGGCCGTGCCGACGATCATGAAGGCGCCGCAAACGATGTCAGTCACCATGGTGGGCCCATTTCTCGATGTACCGGGCGAAGGTCACCGTGCCCAGGAACGCCACCAGGGCGAGCACGATGGCCACGTCCAGATAGACCCGCTGGTCGAACGCCACCGCGTAGAGGGCGGCGATGCCCACGCCGACGGTGGTCAACAGGTCCAGGGCCACCAGCCGGTCCGGTATGTTGGGGCCGCGGAGCAGGCGGATGAAGGCCAGCACGATGCCGAGGCTGAGGACAGCGAGCAGAACGAAAGCGAGGTTGGTCATCGCAGCAACTCCATGACGCGCTTCTCGAACCCGTCCTTGATGGACCGGCGCAACTCGTCCGCGTCGTCCACGTACATGGCGTGTATGTAGAGCACCCGCCGGTCGTCCGACACGTCGAGGCTCAGGGTGCCGGGGGTCAGGGTGATGAGGTTGGCCAGCAGCGTGATCTCGGCGTCGGTCTCCACGTCCAGCGGGATCGCCACCACCCCGGGCTTCATGTTGTGCGACGGCGTCGTCACCTCGTAGGCGATGCGCAGGTTCGCCAGCAGCAGTTCCCAGGCGAACAGCGAGCCCAGCCGGAGGCCCTGCCACAGCTTCTCGTAGTACCGGGACGGCCGCAGCAACCGCCGCACCGAGTAGAGGATCGCGAAGCCCAGCACGAAGCCCACGGCGAGGTTCAGGGCGGTCACCTCCCCGGTCAACGCGGCCCAGCTCAGGGCGAGCATGATGTTCCACAACAGGGCGGTCACGGTCCTCCCCTCGCCCGCAGCACCGCCCGGACGTACCCCTCCGGGTCCATCAACTGGTGGCCCGCCTGAAGGGCCAGGTCGAAGAACGGCCCCGCGGCCGCCCCCAGCGCCACCGCCAGCACCGCCAGGGTCACGATGGGGCCGAACAGGAGGGCCGCGCCGCCGCCCGGCGGGTCCGCCGGGGTGTCCGCGGGCAGCGGTTTCCAGAACGCCTCCGCCCAGATCTTGGTCATGGAGAAGAGCGTCAGCAGGCTCACCCCCAGGGCCGCCCCCACCAGCACGAACTGGTCGATGCCGAGCCCCGCCTTGACCAGCACGAGCTTGCCGAAGAAGCCGGAGAGCGGCGGCACGCCCGCGAGGGAGAAGGCGGACACCGCGAACAGCAGGGAGAGCCAGGGATGGGCCCGGTACAGGCCCCCCAGCTTCTTCAGGTCATAGGTGCCGTGCAGGCGGTACGAGACTCCGCTGACCAGGAAGAGGTTGGTCTTGACGAAGATGTTGTGCACGATGAAGAACACGGCGCCGGCCAGGGCCAGGGGGGTGAAGAACCCGAGCCCCATGACCATGTAGCCGATCTGGCTCACGATGTGGAAGGAGAGCAGCCGGCGGAACTCGTACTGGGCCACCGCGCCCAGCACTCCCGTCACCATGGTGACGCCGCCGGCGGCCAGGATCAGGGTGTGGGTATAGTCCACGTCGTTGAGGAACAGCAGGGTGAAGACCCGGATCAGGGCGTACACGCCGACCTTGGTCAACAGCCCGCCGAACATGGCCGAGACCGCCACCGGCGGCGTGTGGTAGGACGCGGGGAGCCAGAAGAACAACGGGAAGATGGCCCCCTTGATGCCGAAGGCCACCAGGAACAGGACCGCCAGCGTGGTCACCACGCCGGGATGACCCGCGCTCGCGAGACGCTGGGACAGGTCCGCCATGTTGAGGGACCCGGCCATGGCGTAGAGGACGCCCACCGCGGCCAGGAAGAACGCCGACGCCACCAGGTTGAGGGTGACGTACTTGATGGCGCCCTCCAGTTGCGCGCGCTCGCCGCCCAGCGCGAGCAGCACGAACGACGAGATCAACAGCACTTCGAACCAGACGAAGAGGTTGAAGATGTCGCCCGTGAGGAAGGCGCCGGAAACGCCCATGAGCAGGATGTTGAGCAGCGGATAGTAGCCGTAAGCCTCGCGGCCCCGGTCCATGGTCGCCAGGGAATAGACGACGATCACCGGCGCCACCACGCCGGTGGCGGCGATCATGACGGCGCTGAACGTGTCGGCCACCAGGGTGATGCCGAACGGCGCGGCCCAGTCGCCTTTCTGCACCGCCTGTATCCCCTCCTCGGCCACCCGGCCCAGGAGCACCATGGCGACCGCGAAATAGGCGATGCTGCCGGCCAGCGTGAGTATCCGCTGGGCCGCGGCGTAGCGCCACGCCGCCACGCAGCTCGCCCCCACCAGCAGGGGGATCAGGATGGGCAGGGCGATGAGCGAGTTCACGTGTCCGTCGCCTTCATGTCGTCCAGGTCGTCGGTGCCCACGGTCTGGTAAGCACGGTAGGCCAGCACCATGGCGAACGCCTGCACGCCGAAGCTGATGACGATGGCGGTGAGGATCAACGCCTGGGGCAGCGGGTCCGCCGCCGCCTCGGTGAGGGTCATGGCCCCCTGGGGTATCACCGGGGGGACCGCGCGGGTGAGGCCCGCGGCGGTGAACACCAGCAGGCTCGCGCCGTGGGCCAGCAACCCGAGCCCGATGATCAGCTTCACGATGCTCCGGCGCATGAGCATGTAGATGCCGGAGGCGTAGAGTCCGCCGATGACGACCGCGAGCAGGGCTTCCACTACTCTTCCTCCGCTTCCTCCGCCAGGCTGACGATGACGAGGACCACCACCCCCACCACCACCAGATAGACGCCGATGTCGAAGAGCAGCGGCGTGCCCAGGTGGAGGTCGAGGCCGAGGACGTACACGTGCGCCCACTGGCCGGTCATGAACGGCTGTCCACGGAACAGGGACCACACGCCGCTCAGGGCCGCGGCCAGGAGCCCCCAGGCGATGATGGTCTGGGCGCGGCAGGGCAGGAACCGGCGCATGGAGCGCACATCGTAGGCGATGGCGTAGAGGGTCAGGGCCGCGGCCAGCACCAGGCCGCCGACGAACCCGCCTCCGGGGTCGTTGTGCCCGCGGAGCAGCAGGAAGACCGAGAACTGGAACAGCAGGATCAGGAGGAACCGGCTCGCGGTCCTGAGGATCAGCGAGTTCAAGCGCCCCCTCCCCTCCCCGACCTGAGCCGGACGAGCGAATACACGCCGATGCCCGCAACCGCCAGCACGGTGATCTCGCCCAGGGTGTCGAAGCCCCGGAAGTCCACCAGGATCACGTTCACGATGTTGCGGCCGTGGCCCAGCAGGACCGAGTTCTCGGAGAAGTAGGTCGAGATGGCGGGGCGCCACTGGACCGAGGTGGCCACCAGCACCAGCAGCGTGAAGAGCGCGCCCACCGCGGTCCCGATGACCGCGTGCCGCAGCATGGCCCCGCGGGTCGAGAACCGCTTGAACGGCGGCATGTAGTAGAACACGAACACGAAGAGGATGAGCGAGAGGGTCTCGATGAGGAACTGCGTCATGGCCAGGTCGGGAGCGCCGAACAGCACGAAGATCAGCGCCACGCTGTAGCCCACCACCCCCAGCCCCATGACCGCGCGCAGGAAGGTCTGGGCCCGCACCGTGGCGACCGCGCCCACCAGCGCCACCAGCGCCACGACCCCCTCGTGCACGCCCACGTCGCCCCAGTCCACGTCCACCACGCCCAGGTCGGCCTGGGCGAGGAAGGTGTACCAGGCCAGCACCGCGGTGACGGTCATGACGGTGGCCAGGTACAACCGCAGGTATCCGTTCTGGAGCCAGCGGGTCTGGGTGGCCGCGGACCAGTTCAGGGAGCGGAGCCACAGTGCGTACCAGTGGGAGGGGCCCCGGCGGGCCGCGGGAAGCGCGAACTCCGCGGCCCGCAGCAGCGCGGCGCGCTTCCGGTAGAGCAGCGCGCCGACGGCGAAAGTGGCCAAGCTCAGCAACAGGACCGGACTGAACCCGTGCCACAGGGCCAGGTGGAAGCTCACCGGCCGGGCCAGCACCGATGCCGCGGCCGCAGACAGGAGCCCCTCGGGCAGCGCGGGCATCACCCCGAAGACCACGCTCAGGCACCCCAGGAGGACAGGTCCCATCCACATGGTCCAGGGCGGGTCGTGGGGATGCTTCGGGGTATGGGTCTCGGGGCCGGCGAACGGCCGGATGCCGGCCAGCCAGGCCACCGCCAGGAGCAGCATGCTGGTGAGCGCCCCCACCGCGGTCACCAGCGCGTTCTCGTGGGTCAACGCCTCGTAGAGTTGCTCCTTGCCCACGAAGCCGAAGAACGGGGGCAGGCCGGCCATGGACAGGGCCCCCACCGCGGCGCCGGCGCAGACCACGGGCATGGTCTTGCGGAGTCCCCCCAGGAGCCTCACGTCCCGGGTGCCGGTCTCGTGGTCGATGGCCCCGGCTACCAGGAACAGGGCGGCCTTGTAGAGGACGTGGGCCATGAGGAAGACCATGGCCGCCTGGACGGCCAGGGCGCTTCCCAGGCCCATGAGCAGGGTCAGGGTTCCCAGGACGCTCACCGTGGAATAGGCCAGGATCTTCTTGAGGTCGGTCTGGTGGAGGGCCTGCCAGGCGCTGGCCAGCATGGTCACCGCGCCGAAGCCGGTGACCGTGTAGAACCACAGGTCGCTGCCTCCCAACGCCGGACTGAGCCGGGCCAGCAGATAGACGCCCGCCTTGACCATGGTGGCGGAGTGGAGGTACGCGCTGACCGGCGTGGGCGCCTCCATGGCCGAAGGCAGCCAGAAGTGGAACGGGACCTGGGCCGACTTGGTGAACGCGCCGGCGAGGACCAGGGCGAGGGCCAGCGGATAGAGGCGGTGGCCCTGCACGGCTTCCGCGTCGAGGGCCGTTATCTCGAAGCTGCCGCCCATCTGCCCCAGGAGCAGGACCCCGGCCATGAGCGCCAACCCGCCCGCGCCCGTGACCAGCAGCGCCTGCAGCGCGGCCGCGCGCGCCGTATCCCGGTCGTGCTCGAACCCGATGAGGAAATAGGAAGTGACGCTGGTGAGCTCCCAGAACACGAACAGCGCGATGAGGTTGTCGGACAGCACCAACCCCAGCATGGACGCCATGAACATGAGGATGAAGAGGTAGAAGCGGGGCAGCGAGGGATGGCCCCGGAGGTAGCTGCCGGCGTAGGCGATGATGAGGGTCCCCACCACCGTGATGGCCAGCGCGAACAGGAGCCCGAGGCCGTCCAGGTGGAACGACAGTTCCAGGCCCATGGCCGGGACCCAGGGATAGACTACGCGGACCCCTTCGCCGCCCGCCACCCGCGCCGCGTGGCCCAGGAAGTAGAGGGCGAGCGCCGCAGGGAACGCCGCGAAGAGGCATCCCGCCCACCGCGCGCTCACGCGATGGAGGGACGGGGCCAGCAGGGCGACCACGAAACCGGAAAGGACGGCGACGATCATGGGGACTGTCCGCGGCGAAGGGGGCTACGACGTCCACACCCCGTCGGGGTCATGCTTCCTCACGGCCCGGAGCTCGTCCCGGGACGGTTCCGCGGTCCGGGTGAGGTCCGGGGACGCCTTCAGCGGCCAGTCCGTCTGTCCCCGGACCTCCTCCAGGGTCACCCCGGGATGGCAGGACTCCACCTGCATCTCCCGGGTGTCGGGGTCGAAGGAGAAGATGCCGAGACTGGTGATGGCGCGGCTCGGCCCGCCTCCGGCCAGGCCCCGCCCCTCGCGCCAGCCGCGGCCGTCGCCGTAGCCCGGGGAGGTGACGTACCGGACCCGGGGCACGAACCGCCGCCGTTCGTGGTGCATGATGATGACGCAGCGACCGGCCAGGGTGGCGATGTCCGCGGCCCCGCCGCTGCCCGGAAGCCGCACCCGCCGCTCGTGGTCCCCCACCCAGTGGGTGTTGAGGTTGCCGTAACGATCGACCTCGGCGCCGCCGATGAACCCCATCTCCACCCGGCCGCTCTGGAGCAGGCTCATGACCTCGATCAGGCCGCCGCAGAAGAGCGCGCCCGCGACGTTGGGAGGATCGCTCATGGTGAAGATCGGCTCCAGCGCCGGCCAGTCCCGCACCACGCCGCTCTCGAAGATGCCGATGGCGTTGGGCGCGTGGAGCTCCTTGGCCACCGCGAACCCCAGGAGCGGCAACCGCATGCCCACGAAGACGCGCTCTCCGTCGCGGATCTCGCGCGCCGCGGCAATGACCATGAGCTCTCGCCGTGTGTACTCCATGAGGTCGGCAACGGGCGAACCGGGCCCCCCTCGCCGCGGTCCCACTCCCGGTAGCATCCCCGGCCGCGGGATTCAATGGCCGCGCCGTCCGGGCCCCGGGTCGGGGAATCGAGGAACTTCCGATCCATTCCGGCTCGAGGCGCCTCTCCCTATGGAAAAGCGCGTCCTTCGACTTCGCTTCGCTACGCTCAGGACGAACGGGGGCAATTGTCCAGGGTTTCCCTAATATCCATAGCTCACCGGCGCCGCGGTGCGGCCGCGGTCCGGCCTGAGCCGCCCGACCCTCTCTTGCCCGAGCCGCTCCACGTAACCGTCGTGCCCCTGGACTCCGAGCACCCAGTGGTCCAGCCACCCGCGGAACCCGGCCCGGTCCCGGGAGCGGGCGTGGTAGTCGAAATAGAAGGCGTCGTCCCTGCGCGCGTACCCCTGGGTGGGCGAGGGGTGGGAGCCCAACGGCACGCAGGCCACCGCCGCCACCAGGAAGCCGGGCACCAGCGTGCGGTTGGGATCGCTCAGGATCACGTCGTGGGAGACGACCTCCTCGCAGGTGAGCACCACCTTGCCCGCGGCCATGGCCGCGTCCTGGGTGACTCCCAGGTTGCCCCAGACGTGGGCGTTGCCGTCGGCGTCCGCCCGCTGCACGTGCAGGATGGCCACGTCGGGCTTCACCGCGCGCACGGCGAGCAGGTCCGCGCCGGTGAAGGGGCAGGTCACCCCCGCGAACGACCCCTCGCCGCGGAAGTCGCTGCCCAGGAGCGTCCGCGTGGGCAGGTACGGCACGCCCATGGCCGCGGCCTTGAGGCCCAGGGCCATGGAGAAGTTGGAGTGGTTCTCCACCTCCAGGGGCGCCGGTTCCCGCCGCTCCACCGCGCGCCGGTAGTTGTGTCCGAGACCCGCGGCCACGTTGCCCACCCAGGCGCCGCTGACCTTGCGGACGCAGCCCGCGCCGATGAGCTGGTCGAACTGCATGTCCGAGATGGTGGTCATCAGGTCGAGGTCCCGTTTCCGCTGGCGCATGATCTCGTAACCCGCGGCGAACGGGATGAGGGACTCCAGGGCGGCCCCCATGAACACGGACATACCGTCCTCGAGCTCCTCGGCGACCGCGTCTCGAAGGCTGCGGAGCTTCGGCATGGCAGGACTATCTAACCGCTTGCCCCGCTCGAAGCAAGCGGCCCCGGAGCCGCCGCGGGGCGCCTCTTCCCGCGGCGGGAAGACCCCGGACGGGGCGCGTCGGCGCGGCCTCCGGCGGCCCGGACGGTTTGACGGCCCGGAGTCCTGCCCGATATAGATAGCCGCCAGGAATCGATCCGGTCGCCGATGGACGGCCGCATCGATAACCGCTTGGGGGGATTCATGCGTTACGGATTCGTCATCGACCAGAACCGCTGCATCGGTTGCCACGCCTGCACCGTGGCCTGCAAGGACGAGCACGACGTGCCCGTGGGCGTCAACCGGACCTGGGTCAAGTACATCGAGAAAGGCGCCTTCCCTGCCACCAGCCGCCATTTCGCGGTGCTCCGGTGCAACCACTGCGACGACGCGCCGTGCATCGAGATCTGTCCCACGGTCGCGCTCTACCGCAGCCCCAACGGCATCGTCGATTTCGACAACGACCGGTGCATCGGTTGCAAGTCGTGCATGCAGGCGTGCCCCTACGACGCCCTCTACATCGACCCCGACCACAACACCGCGGCCAAGTGCAACTTCTGCGCGCACCGGGTGGAGCTCGGGCTGCAACCCGCCTGCGAGGTGGTGTGCCCGACCCAGGCCATACTGTCCGGCGACCTCGACGACCCCGGCAGCCCCATCAGCCGCACCGTCGCCACCCGGAAG
Organism: uncultured Binatia bacterium (SeqCode); assembly: GCA_965204235.1. Classification (GTDB taxonomy): domain Bacteria; phylum Desulfobacterota; class Binatia; order UBA9968; family JAJDTQ01; genus JAJDTQ01. The sequence continues at coordinate 3,796,533 of OZ241979.1, read as the reverse complement.
GTCTCCCTCCGAAAGCCCCACAAGGGCACCCAACCCAAACTCTTCTACGTGGGCGTGGAGGAAGACGCGCTCCAGCCGAACATGACCGAGACCGCACAGACCCATTTCTGGGCCGACAAGCACCCGGGAGAGGACCTGCTCGCGCTCTCCCCGTCCCGGCGCGGGAACCCGGCCCCCGGCAGCGCCCGGGAGGTTTACGACGCGCCCCACCCGCAGCCCTGGGGGTCGAAGATCGCCGCCTACCTCTGGACCAAGTCCATCGGCTCCGGGGTGCTGCTGGCGGCGGCGCTGCTCATGCTCCTGGGCCGGAGCCCGGAGGGGCCGCTGCTGCACACCGTGAGCCCGCTCCTGGCGCTGGCGTTCACCGCCCTCACCACCGCCCTGCTGATCTTCGACCTCAAGCGGCCCGACCGCTTCTACTACCTGCTGACCAAACCCAACCTCCGCTCGTGGCTGGTGCTGGGAGGGTACATCCTCATGGCCTACTCCCTGGCGAGCGTCCTCTGGCTTGCCTACGGGGCCGGCACCGGCAGCGTACCGGCCTGGGTGGTCGCCGTCTGCGGCGTCCTCGGGGTCGGCTCCGCGGGCTATTCCGCGTTCCTGTTCGCCCAGGCCAAGGGCCGGGACCTGTGGCAGAGTCCCCTCTTCCTCTGGCACCTGCTGGCCCAGGCCGTCACCGCGGGGGCCGCGGCCCTGATCCTGGCGGGACTCTCCACTGGACTGCAAGGCGAGGCCATGGCCCCGGCGGGGAGCATCCTGCTGGCGTCGCTGGTGGTCACCGCGGCCCTGATGCTGGGGGAGATGACCCTCACGCCCGTCAGCGAAGACGTGCGCCGGGCCACCGAGTTGCTGACCCGGGGCGCCCTCCGGGAGAGGTTCTGGGGGCTGGTGGTGGCGGTGGGCATCGTCCTGCCGGTGGTCTTCCTCGCCTGGGCCGGAGCCCAGGAGCCGGCCTCCTGGTTCCTGCACTCCCTTGCCGCGGTGCTGGCCCTCGTCGGACTCTGGGCCTTCGAGAGGCTGTGGGTGGAGGCCGGGCAAGCCGTACCACTCAGTTGACGAGAGGAACCCCGCGATGAAGAACGACATGCAACCCCTGAGCCCGGACGCCGCCAACCTGGAGCCGCCTCCGGAGGGACTCCGCAGCTTCCCGCCCCGGGAGCGCTGGTCGGACTGGACCGAGTACGACGCGGCCGCGTGGCCCAAGCGGGTGGAACGGCGCTACGACCTGGTCCCCACCATCTGCTTCAACTGCGAGGCCGCGTGCGGCCTGCTGGCCTACGTGGACAAGGACACTCTGAAGGTCCGCAAGTTCGAGGGCAACCCGGAGCACCCCGGCAGCCGCGGCCGGAACTGCGCCAAGGGGCCGGCCACCATCAACCAGGTCCATGACCCGGAACGCATACTCTACCCCATGAAGCGCGTGGGGGCCCGGGGCGGCGGCCGGTGGGAGCGGGTGAGCTGGGACGAAGCGCTGGACGACATGGCCGGCAGGATCCGCAAGGCCCTGTTGGAGGGCCGGCGCAACGAGGTCATGTACCACGTGGGGCGGCCCGGCCACGAACTCCTCTACCACCAGCGCATCATGCACGCCTGGGGCATCGACGCGCACAACAGCCATACCAACGTCTGCTCCGCGGGGGCCCGCACCGGCTACGCGTTCTGGTGCGGCATCGACCGCCCCTCTCCGGACCACGCCAACGCCCGCTTCCTGCTGCTGCTGAGCTCCCACCTGGAGACCGGGCACTACTTCAACCCCCACGCCCAGCGCATCATGGAAGCCAGGGAACGGGGCGCCAAGGTCTGCGTCATCGACACGCGCCTGTCCAACACCGCGTCCAAGGCCGACTACTGGATGGCCACCTGGCCCGGCACCGAGGCCGCAGTGCTGCTGGCCATCTGCAACGTGCTGCTCCAGGAGGGCCTCTACGACCGCGGGTTCGTGAGGAAATGGGTCAACTGGGAGCAGTTCCTGCGGCAGGAGCATCCGGACGAGCCGCAGACCTTCGAGCGGTTCGAGGAAATCCTCAAGACCATCTACGGACAATATACGCCGGAGTTCGCCGCGGCCGAGTCCGGGGTGGACCCGGCCACGATCGTGGAGGTGGCCCATGAGGCGGCCCGGGCCGGCTCCGCCCTGGCCACCCACGTGTGGCGCAACGCCGCGGCCGGCAACCTGGGCGGATGGGAGGTAGCCCGGGCGCTGGAGTTCCTGGTGGTGCTGGCGGGCGCGGTGGGAACCCCCGGCGGCACCGCGCCCAACGCCTGGAACAAGTTCGTGCCCGCCCCGCCCATGATGCCGCCGCCGGCCAAGGCGTGGAACGAGCTCATGTACCCGCCAGAATACCCGCTGGCGTTCTTCGAGATGAGCTTCCTGCTGCCGCACCTGGTCAAGGAAGGACGGGGCAAGCTGGCCATGTACTTCACCCGGGTCTACAACCCCGTGTGGACCAACCCGGACGGCATGAGCTGGATCGAGATGCTGAGCGACGAGGCCAAGGTGGAGCGCCATGCCTGCCTCACGCCCACCTGGAGCGAGACCGCCTGGTTCGCGGACTACGTGCTGCCCATGGGCCTGGCGTCCGAGCGGCACGACCTCATGAGCCAGGAGACCCATTCGGCGCGCTGGATCGGCTTTCGCCAACCGGTGCTCCGGGTGGCCCTGGAACGGCGGGGCAAGACCTTCGACACTACCTGGGAGGCGCACCGGGAGGCCGGCCTGGGGGAGGTGTGGGAAGAGGACGAGTTCTGGATCGAGCTGTCCTGGCGCATCGACCCGGACGGCGCCCTGGGCATCCGCAAGTACTTCGAGTCGCCCTACCGGCCGGGCGAGAAGCTCACGGTCGCCGACTACTACCGGTGGATCTTCGAGAACAGCGTGCCGGGACTGCCGGAGGCGGCCGCGGAGGAGGGCCTCTCGCCGCTGGAATACATGCGCCGGTACGGGGCCTTCCTGGTGGCCGAGAACATCTACGAGAGCCACGCCGCGGAGCTCGAGCCCGAGGACGTGGAGGCCGCCGCGGTGGACCCGGTGACGAAGGTCGTCGTCCGGGACGGGGCCGCCATCGGCGTGGAGGTGGACGGCAAGGCCCAGGTGGGCTTCCCCACGCCCTCGCGCAAGCTCGAGTTCTATTCCGAGACCCTCAAGGACTGGAAGTGGCCCGAGCACCGGTTCCCGGGGTACATCAAGAGCCACGTGCACCCGTCCCACATCGACGCCGCCAAGGGAGAGATGCTGCTCCTCCCGACGTTCCGGTTGCCCACACTCATCCACAGCCGTTCGGCCAACGCCAAGTGGCTCTACGAGATCTCCCACAAGAACCCCGTGTGGCTGCACCCGGAGGACGCCCGACGGCTGGAGGTGGCCACCGGCGACCTGCTCAAGGTCCACACCGAGATCGGGTACTTCGTGGATCGGGTGTGGGTCACCGAGGGGATCCGGCCCGGGGTGGCGGCGTGCTCGCACCACCTGGGGCGCTGGCGCCTGGAGGAGGAGACCGGCGGCGGCCGCTTCGCCACCGCCCTGGTCAAGCTGGAGCAGACAGCGCCCGGGCAATGGATGATGCGCCAGGTCCACGGAGTCCGGCCGTTCGAGAGCGCCGACAAGGACTCCGGGCGGGTGTGGTGGCAGGAAGCCGGCGTCCACCAGAACCTCACCTTTCCGGTGCAGCCCGACAACGTCAGCGGGCAGCACTGCTGGCACCAGAAGGTCCGGGTGGCAAGGCCCGGCCCGGACGACCGCTACGGCGACGTCTTCGTGGACACCCACAAGTCCCACGAAGTCTATAAGCGCTGGCTCAAGCTGACGCGGCCTGCGCCGGGGCCGGGCAACCTGCGCCGCCCGCTGTGGCTCCTGCGCGCCTACAAGCCGGCGCCGGAAGCCTACGAGTTCGAACCGAAGGAATGACGGCGACGGCCGGCGGGGACGCGAACGGCCTCTCCCTTGATACGGCCATACCGCATGTAGTAAGGAGTGACGACGTGTTCGAAGCAATGGCCGACGGGCTTACCGCGCTCTTGAGCGTGGAACGGTTCCTGTTCATGATCTTCGGGGTCCTGGTGGGCATGGCGCTGGGCGCCATTCCCGGGCTCGGAGGCGTGGTCGGCCTCGCCCTGCTGCTGCCGTTCACCTTCGACATGGACCCCACCGCGGCCATCGCCATGCTGGTGGCCCTGTCCTCGGTCCCGGTCACCACCGACACCATCCCCTCCGTGCTCTTCGCGGTGCCGGGCACCGTCGGCTCCCAGGCCACCATCCTGGACGGCCATCCCATGGCCCGGAAGGGCGAAGCGGGGCGCGCCTTCGGCGCCGCCTATTTCGCTTCCCTGCTGGGGGGGATCATCGGCGCCGTGATCCTCGGCCTGCTCATCCCCGTGCTCAAACCGCTGGTGCTGCTGTTCGCCGCCCCGGAGCTCTTCTCGCTGGGCATCATGGGCATCTCCATGGTGGCCATCCTGAGCGGCCGGGTGCCGCTCAAGGGCATCGTGGCGGGCGGCATGGGGCTGCTGCTCTCGATGATCGGCATCGACAAGCAGGAAGGGCTGCTGCGCTGGACCTTCGACTCGCTCTACCTGTTCGACGGCCTGAACATCATCGTGGTGAGCCTGGGGCTGTTCGCGCTGCCCGAGCTGGCCGACATGGTGATCGAAGGCAAGCAGATCAGCAGCGTGCCCAAGCAGGCCATGAAGGGAGTGGGGCACGGCATACGGGACGTGTTCGCGAACTGGTGGCTGATGCTGCGCTGCGCCTTCCTGGGGACCTGGATCGGCATCATCCCCGGCCTGGGGTCCGCGGTGGTGGACTGGCTGGCCTACGGACACGCCAAGTCCACCTGCCGGGACGCGGCCGGCAGCTTCGGCTCCGGGGACGTGCGCGGGGTCATCGCCCCCGAGAGCGCCAACAACGCCAAGCAGGGAGGCGCGCTGGTGCCCACCCTGGCCTTCGGCATCCCGGGCAGCGCCTCCATGGCGCTGCTCATCGGCGCCTTCATGATCCATGGCCTGCAGCCCGGGCCGGCCATGCTGAACCAGCACCTGGACATCACCTACTCCATCGTGTGGAGCACCGCCATCGCCAACGTCATGGCCACGGCCATCGCCCTGGGGTTCACCAACCAGTTGGCCAAGCTCTCCTCGGTGCGCATCAACGTCCTGGCGCCGCTGGTGACGGTGGTGGTGTTCCTTGCCGCCTACCAGGCCACCGCCAGCATCTTCGACCTGGTGACGGTGCTGATCTTCGGACTGCTCGGATGGGTCATGAAACGGTGCGGCTGGCCCCGGCCGCCGCTGCTGCTGGGTTTCCTGCTGGGCGGGCTCATCGAACGGTACCTGTTCATCTCCGTGCGCGCCTACGGCGCCGCGTTCCTCGTCCGGCCCCTGGTGCTGGTGGTCCTGGCGGTCACCATCGCGACCATCTATTACAGCGTGGTGCAGGAACGCAAGGTGCGGAAGCTCACGGGAGAATGACCATGCGCGTCACCCCTTCGCTGCTGTTCACGCTGTTCGTGGCCGTGGTGGCCGCGGGCTGCGTCTATACGGCCAGGGACTGGCCCCTGGGCACCGGCCTGTTCCCCCGGTTCGTGGGCATCCCCGTGCTGGTGATGGCGTTGCTGCAGCTCATCATGGACGGTTACCGGTCCGTCCGGGCGTCCGGCGCGGGCGTCCGGGACACCGGCGACCTGCAGGTGGACTGGACCATGTCCGCGGCCGAAGTGGCGGCCCGGGGCTTCGCCTTCGCCGCCTGGCTCGTGGGCATGTTCTTCGGCATCCTGCTGTTCGGCTTCTTCCTCACCGTGCCCGTGTTCACCCTGCTGTACCTGAAGTACCAGGCCAGGGAGGGGTGGCCGTTGACCCTGTGGCTCACCGCCGGAATGCTGGTGTTCTTCGTGGGCGTGTTCGACCAGATCCTCCACATCCACTGGCTGGCGCCGGTCATTGCCGGTCCCGAGAACTTCCTCAAGGGGATCATGCCCTGGCTGGGCTGACCCCGGCCTTTCCGGTCCGCGCCGGACCCGGAAAAACCAGGGGCGCCGGAGAACGGATGTCTCCGGCGCCCCCTTTTCGAGCGCCCGACGGTGTCGGCGCGCGCTACTTCTTCGGCGCGAAGATCTCTTTCACGATGGCCCTGTCCTCGGGCGCAGCGTCGAGCGAGTCCTTCCACATCTTCTGGAGGTTCGCGCCGGTGGTGGGGTTCACCGGCCGCTTGAGCTTCTTCGCCTCCGCCAGGAACTTCGGGTCCTTCATGGTGTCGTCGAAGGCCTTGCGCACCAGCGCTACGCGGTCCGCGGGGACTCCCGGCGGCATGGAGTAGGGACGCCCGTAACGCGAGAGCAGGAACGTGGCCTGCACCAGCTTCTTCTGCTGCGGCGTCCTGGCGAGATCCTCCAGCAGCGGAGCGTTGGGGAACTCGGGGCTCTTCTTCCCTTCCACCGTGCCGGTCTGGGCGAGCATGACGAGGTCGCCCGCCTTCCACATGTCCCCGAGCTGGTCCAGGAACGACGAGGTCACGTTGCCCGACACGTCCACCTCGCCCTGCCGGAGGGCCAAACTGTACTGGCGCGCGCCCGGATAGCCGTACACGTACTCGAACAGCTTCTCGCCCCGCAGCTTCTCGAGGATGTTCCCCAGCACGAACCCGCTGGACTGGTTTCCGCTGATGCCGACCCTGGCCAGCTTGCCCGACTTCTTGATGTCGTCCAGCGATTGGAAACGGTCCTTCCGGCTGTAGATCAGGCCGTTCTCGATGACGATCACGCCGATGGCGTTCATCTTGTGGAAGTCGAAGGAGGCGCGGGGGTCGCCCACCACCTGCCAGTTCCACACCCCCCAGTTGATCTGCTCCATCACCGTGCCGTCGCGCCTCGCCTTGTTGTGGAGGTAGCTCGCCGCCCGGACGCCGCCCGCCCCCGGCATGTTCTGCACGATGATCGAGGGGTTGCCCGGGATGTGCCTCCCGATATGGCGCGCGAGCAGCCGCGAGTAGGTGTCGTTGCCGCCGCCCGGCGAAGACGAGACGATCAGCCGGATCTTCTTGCCCTTGTAGAAATCGTCGGCCGCCCCTGCCGCACCTGCTCCGAGCAGGAAGAGCGCGAGCGCCGCAAGACCCAATACAGCCTGCATTGTGTTACCTCCCAGGTTGTTGTCCATGTCCGGAACCCCTTTGGGAACCTCCGATCGAAAGCGCGTCCTTCGACTTCGCTTCGCTACGCTCAGGACGAACGGGGCAATCGTTCCGAGGTTCCTTCGAGGGTGATCCGACTTCACGACTTACTTCTTGCCGAAGATCTCCTTGATGATGGCCTTGTTCTCGGGGGGCGCGTTGAGCACGTCCTTCCAGAGCTGCTGGAGTTGCGCGCCTGTGGACGGGATGATGACCCGCTTGAGCTTCCCGGCCTCGTCCAGGAACTTGGGGTCGCTCATGGTGGCGGTGAACGCCTTGCGCAGGATCTCCACGCGCTCTTTGGGCACGCCCGGAGGAAGCGAGTACGGGCGGCCGTAGTGGGTGAGCAGGAACGTGGCCTTGATCAGCTCCCGGTCCTTGTCGCTCCTGGCGTACTCCAGCAGCGTGGGCGTATCGGGGAACTCTTTGGTCCGCTTCCCCTCGGGCGTGGGCGCCTGGGCGAGCATGGCGACCTTGCCGGCGTCCCACATGTCCCCGAGCTGGTCACGGAACGAGCCCGGCGTGTTGCCGGACGACTGGACCTCGCCCTGGCGGAACGCAAGGCTGTACTGCCGGGCGCCCGGATAACCGAAGACGTAGTCGAAGATCTTCTTCCCCATCATCTTTTCCATGACCTTGCCCATGGTGTGGCCCAGGGACTGGGGTCCGCTGTTGCCGCTGGTGATGAGCTTGTCCGCGGCCATCACGGACTTCCAGTCGGGGAACTCGTGCTTGTGGGTGAAGAGGATGGCGCTCTCGATGGCGGCGACGCCCACCGCGTTCATCTTCTCGAAGTCGAACCGCGCGCGCTTGTCGCCGATGACCTGCCAGAACCACACTCCCCAGTTGATCTGCTCGAACAGCGTGCCGTCCCGCGGCGCCTTGCGGTAGAGGTAGTCCGCGGCCATCAGGCCGCCGGCCCCGGGCATGTTCTGCACGATGATCGTGGGGTTGCCCGGGATGTGCCTGGAGATATGCCGCGCAATGAGCCGCGAGTAGGTGTCGTTGCCGCCGCCGGGTGTCGAAGAGACCACCAGACGCACCTTCTTGCCCTTGTAGAAGTCGTCCGCGGCGTGGACCGAACCGGACGCCACGACCGCCAACGCCAAAGCCGCGATCCCTGCCAAACGTTTCATCTGCACCTCCTGATGGGTTGTTCCGATGGTCGTCCGGGAGGCTCGCCCGCGGCTCCTCCCGGGAGCCGTGCGAAAGCGCGGGATTATAGGTTGGGGATTCCTTCCCTGTCAAGGCGCAGCGGACCGCGAGGTTGACAGGCGCAGCCTTTTCCAATAAGCGCTTCCGTTGCAGCTCCGTACCGAAAGACCCCCCATGGCAGAGATCGTCCTGGCGCTGGCCGCTTCCCACACCCCGCAACTGAGCATCGAGGACTGGCGCATGCTCCAGACCAAGGACGAGAACGATCCGAGGCTCGACTACCCGGCGCTGCTGGCCGCGGCCGGGCCGGACATCCTGCGCGAGACCACCGAGGAGAAGTTCCGCCTGCGGTTCCGGGCGTGCCAGCGCGCCCTGGCGGTGCTGGGCGACCAACTGCGGCAGGCCCGTGCGGACGTGGTGGTGACCTTCGGCGACGACCAGCACGAACAGTTCCTGGACGACAACCTGCCCACGTTCGCCATCTACCACGGGACCGAGCTGGCGCTGCCCCAACGCAAGGGCGCCATGCCCGAATGGAAGAGGGCCGAGCAACGGGGTTGGGCCGAGACCGCGCCGGTCCACGCCAACCACCGGGAACTGGCCGAGTACCTCATCGCCTGGCTCTCGGACCACGAGTTCGACGTGGCCCGCTCCAACCGGCTGCGCGAGGAGGGCGTCGGCCACGCGTTCAGTTTCTTCTACCGGCGCATCCTGCCCGGCGGCGCCCTGCCCATGGTGCCGGTGATGGTCAACACCTACTATCCGCCCAACCAGCCCACACCGAAACGTTGCTACGCCTTGGGCCGCAGCGTCCGCGAAGCCGTCGAGTCCTGGGAATCGGACGCCCGCGTGGCCCTCATGGCCTCCGGCGGGCTGAGCCACTTCGTGGTGGACGAGGAGATGGACCGCCGCACCCTGGACGCCCTGGCATCCAAGGACGCGGACGCCCTCTGCTCGCTGCCGCGTGAGAAGCTCCGGAGCGGCACCTCCGAGATCCTCAACTGGGTGGCCCTGGGCGGGGCCGCGGAGTTCATGGAGATGACCCTGGTGGACTACGTGCCGGGCTACCGCTCCCCCGCGGGCACGGGGTGCGGCATGGGGTTCGCCTACTGGAGACCGGACTCCCGTGGCCGCTGAACCCGACCTCGTGGAACGGCTTGCGCGGCTCGACGCCTGCGCGGTCTCCGACGCCCTGGACCGGCTCCGCCTGCCGGGCGCCGCCGCGGGCGTGCATCCGGTGTGGCCCTGCCCGCGGATCTGCGGCCGCTCGGTCACCGTGAAGCTCAAGCCCGCGGGGCTGGAAACGTCGAAGCGGCACCTGGGCGCCCGCGCCATCGAGGCGGCCCGCCGCGGCGACGTCATCGTCATCGACAACGGCGGCCGACCGGTCTCCGGCTGGGGCGGGCTGCTGTCCCTTGCCGCGGGCCTGAAGGGCGTTGCGGGGGTAGTGGTGGACGGCGCCTGCCGCGACGTGGACGAGAGCCGCGAGCTCGGGTTCCCCGTGTACGCCCGGAGCGTGGCGCCCATGACGGCCCGGGGGCGCATCCTGGAACAGTCCTGCAACGAGGAAGTCCAGTTCTGCGGGGTCCAGGTGCATCCGGGAGACCTGGTGGTCGCCGACGGCAGCGGCGTGGTCTTCATCCCGCGCTCCCGGGAGTCGGAGGTGGTGGCCGAAGCGGAACGCATCGCCCATCGAGAGAGCCTCATGGCCGCGGAGGTCCGCAAGGGACGCCCCGTCGGCTCCGTCCTGGGCCAGGACTACGAGTCCATGATCCACGAGGGGAACGAGCCGTAGCCTTCGGGCGCCGCCCGTGCAGGCGCCCGGCACCGGCGCCGCACCCTGAGCCCTCGACGCATCGCGCCCATTCCCCCAGGCCCGCGGCATGTCTGTACCGTCCAGCCCCACCGCCCCCCCGCTACCGCCCTTCCGGCAGCAGACGCCGGCCATCCTGCTGCTGACCGTCGTCTTCCTCATGAACTTCACCGGACGCGTCGTGCTCGCGCCCTTGCTGCCGTCCGTCGAGGAGGAGATGGCGTTGACCCACGCGCAGGCCGGCATGTCCTTCCTGTTCCTCTCCGCGGGATACCTCATCGCCATGACCGTGTCGGGCTACTTCTCGGCCCGCCTGAAGCACCGCGGCGCCATCGTGCTCTCCCTGACGCTGCTGGGTCTGTCCACCCTGGGGGTGGCGTGGGCGCCGAACCTGGCGGCCATGCGCGTGGGGCTGTTCAGCATGGGGTTCGGGTCGGGACTCTACCTGCCTTCGGCCATCGCCACCATCACCTCGCTGGTGGCTTCCCGCGACTGGGGAAAGGCCATCGCCATCCACGAGTTGGCGCCCAACGTGAGCTTCTTCGGCGTGCCGCTGCTGGCGGAGTTGCTGCTCCGGGTCTCGTCCTGGCGCACCTGCCTGCTCTACCTGGGCGCGGCCACCTTCGTGACCGGCAGCGTCTATGCGGTGTTCGGCCGGGGCGGCCATTTTGCCGGCCGGCCCCCGGAACTCGCGGTGGTGGGCCAACTCGTGCGCAACCCGCTCCTGTGGGTGGTGCTGCTGCTCTTCGTCACCGGGGTCGGCGCGACCCTGGGGGTGTTCGCCATGCTGCCCCTCTACCTCGTGTCCACCCGGGGGATGGCGGAAGGATGGGCCAACACCCTCACGGGGCTTTCCCGTCTGGCGTGTCCGCTGGTGGCGCTGGCCGCGGGCTGGGTCTCGGACCGGTTCGGCGTCCGCCGCACCCTGACGGTGACCCTGGTCCTCACCGGCGCCGCCACCATGCTCCTGGGGCTGGTGGCCGACTCCTGGCTGACGCTGGTGGTCTTCCTGCAACCCTCGGTCTCCGCGGGCTTCTTTCCCGCGGGCTTCACCGCCCTCTCGACCATCGGCGACGCCGGCAGCCGAAGCACCGCGGTGTCGCTGGTGGTGCCCCTGGCCTTCGTGTTGGGCGGCGGGCTCATCCCCTGGTTCCTGGGCCTCAGCGGCGACCTGGGCGCGTTCCACATGGGCTTCGTGTGGGTGGGGCTGTTCTTCCTGTGGACGGCCTGGTTGGCCCGGGCCACCCGGAACTGACCGGACGCCGCGGCCCCGGGCGCTTGCCAGGATCCTCTGTGCGTTGTAGGGAAACATCTGAACAGCGATCCCCGTTCGTGAACAGCGATCCCCGTTCGTCCTGAGCGTAGCGAAGCGAAGTCGAAGGACGCGCTCTCCCGGAGGAGAGGGAACCCGAGCCGGAATCGTTCAGACGTTCCGCAGGGAGGATATCACAGGATCATGGATCGAGAAGCCCGCCACGGGCAGACACCCCACGGGAGGACCGCGATGCAGCGACTCATGGGATACGGACGGGACGACGACGCAGGGCAACCCCCCTACCTCCACGCGGATTACCGTTCCACCGAGTCGAGGGCGCCCCGGCGCCCGCTGGTCCCTCTGGCCCACACGCTGTCGGAGGTCACCGGACCCGTGTACGGCCACGGGAAGGTGGGGGACATGGACCACGACCTGACCCGCCAGCACGACGGGGAACCCCTGGGGGAGCGGATCATCGTGTTCGGCCGCGTGCGGGACGCCAACGGCAGGCCCGTGCCGGACGCGCTCCTGGAGATCTGGCAGGCCAACGCCGCGGGACGCTACCGCCACGACGCCGACAGCCACCCGGCCCCGCTGGACCCCAACTTCAGCGGCGGCGGCCGTTGCGCCACCGACGACGCGGGGCGCTACCGCTTCGTCACCATCAAGCCCGCGGCCTATCCCTGGGGCAACGGCCCGAACGCGTGGCGTCCGGCCCACGTCCATTTCTCGCTCTTCGGCACGGCCTTCGCCACGCGGCTGATCACCCAGATGTACTTCCCCGGCGACCCCCTGGTCGCGCGCGACCCGATCCTCAACTCCATCCCCGACCCGCGGGCGCGGGAAAGGCTGGTGGCCCGCCTGGACCTGGACGCCACCGAACCGGAATGGGCCCTGGCCTACGAGTTCGACATCGTGCTGAGGGGCCGTGACGCCACCCCCATGGAGTCCTGAGACCATGGCGCAGAAACTCCTCACCACACCGTCCCAGACCATCGGCCCGTTCCACCGGATCATGGTCCCCTGGGAAGGCGGCGCCGACTTGGCGGCCCCGGACGACCCCCACGCCATCCGGGTGCAGGGACGCATACTCGACGGCGCCGGGCAGCCGGTGGACGACTGCTTCATGGAGGTCTGGCAGGCCAACGTCCACGGCCGCTACGCCCATCCCGAGGACAGCCGTGAAGTCCCGCTGGTCCAGGGCTTCGACGGCTTCGGCCGCACCCTCACCGACCGGGACGGCCGCTTCCGCATGGTCACCGTCAAGCCCGGGCGCGTCCCCGGACCCGGAGAGACCGTGCAGGCCCCCCACATCTCCGTCTCCCTCTTCGCCCGGGGCCTGCTCAAACGGCTGGTCACCCGCCTCTACTTCTCGGACGAGCCCGCGGCCAACGCCGAGGACCCGGTCCTGCAGTCCATCCCCGACCCCGCCCGCCGCAACACCCTCCTGGCCGTCAGACGGCAAGCCCCCGAAACCCCGCCCCTCTACGAGTTCGACATCCACCTCCAAGGCCCCCGGGAAACGGTGTTCTTCGACGTATAGACGTGAAGGGCGTCCTTCGACTTCGCTACGCTACGCTCAGGACGAACGGGGTAATTGCTCGGAGTTCCTGAAAATATAGTGAAGTTAGCCAAGTTAGGGTTTTCTTGTAACTCGGGCTAACTTTGCTATAAACTGGCGACATGGACCCTGTCCGCAACCCATACGCTCCCGGAGCTGGCACGCCGCCGCCGGAACTGGCCGGGCGGGACGACCTCCGTGAGACCGCCCGCATCGCCCTGGAGCGTGTCCGGGCCGGCCGTCCCGGCAAGAGCATCATGATGGTCGGTCTGCGCGGCGTCGGCAAGACCGTGCTGCTCGACCGCATCCGGCAGGAGGCCGAGGACCGAGGCATCTGTACGCTGAACGTCGAGGCGCCCGAAAACCGATCCCTTCCCGCGGCTCTGGCCCCTCGACTGCGGCTCGCGTTGCTGCGACTTTCCAACCGGGAGAAAGCCAGGCAGTTGGCGCAACGGGCCTTGCGCGGGCTGGCGGGATTCGTCAAGGCATTCCAGGTGAAGTACCACGATATCCAGATGGTCCTGGATTTGGACCCCGAACCCGGGTTGGCCGACAACGGAGACCTGGAAGCGGACCTTCCTGACCTGTTGGCGGCCGCAGGTTCCGCAGCCCAGGCCGACGCCACGTGCCTGGCCCTGTTCATCGACGAACTTCAGTACGTCAAGGAGGACGAACTCGCAGCCCTGGTCATGGCGTTGCACCGGATGGCTCAACGGCAGCTCCCGGTGATCATGCTCGGCGCCGGCTTGCCCCAGGTACGAGGCAACCTCGGCAAGGCCAAGTCCTACGCCGAGCGGCTTTTCGAGTTTCCCCAAATCGGGCCGCTGTCTCCCGACGACGCCCGGCAGGCCATCGTGAAACCGGCCGAGAAAGAGGGAGTGACGATCACCGCCGCCGCGCTGGACGCCATCGTTGCCCGAACGGGTTGTTACCCCTATTTCCTCCAGGAGTGGGGCAAGCATCTCTGGGACGTCGCCGAACGCTCCCCCATCACCGACGCCAGCGTTGCAGTCGCTTCCCGACAGGCCGTCGCCGCCCTCGACGCCAGTTTCTTCCTGGTCCGGTTCGACCGGCTGACTCCCTCCGAAAAACGCTATGTCCGCGCCATGGCCCAACTCGGTCCGGGACCGCACCGTTCCGGCGACATCGCCGCAGAGTTGAACCGCACGGTGAACTCCCTGGCCCCGACCCGCAGCCAACTCATCCGCAAAGGCGCCGTATGGAGTCCCAGCCACGGGGACACCGCCTTCACCGTGCCCATGTTCGACGAATTCATGCTCCGTATCATGCCGAGAGACGACTGAGGGGACTTTGCCCGTGGAACCCTACGAGGAAGTCTTGAGGTCTTTGGACACCTCGTCGGCAAGCAGTTGGTCCAAGGCGGCGCGGACCTGTTCCGAGGCGTCCTCGTGGAGGGTGACGCGGACGTGGAAACGCAACTCGCTCCCCGCGCCGGCCTCCAGGAGTCGGGGGACCAGGTCCGCGAGCTCCTGGATCTGGTGGCCTTCGAGCACCGCGGCCGGCTCGGGCCGCGGCGGAGGCTTCGGCTGCGCAGGCCGCTTCAGCCGCAGGTTTCCGGCCCCGTCGTACCCGCAGTCCGCGGGACCGCTGCCTTCGGCCACCACGAACCAGCGGCTCTCCACGCCGGCCCGGATGCTGTCGCGCACGAGGCCCCAGGGAAGCGCCGCGCCCCGGACCTGGGAAGCCGCCTGGGCGAGGGCGGCCCCGTTGGTCCCGCCGTCGCGCCATGCCCCGGGCAGGGAGTGTTCCCCGAGTTCCTGGGGCGGGATGATCCCGGGCGGCGGATGGAGCACTGCTCCCTGGTCGAGCAGACCGTAGGGCAGCGTCTCCTTCCACACCGACGCAGGTCCGTTGGTGAGCCACACCGTTCCCCGTTCGACGCCTCGCTGCACCGCCTCCCGGAGGACCATCTCCGGGCAACGCGGGATGAGGAAGGCGTCGTCGTATCCCTCCCGCGGGACGCGCGCCTCATGGCCGCCGCGGAAGTAGTCCACCAGCGCCGGCCACGCGAGCGCCGCCTCCGGTCCCGCGCGCCCGGCCCCGTGCGCGCCGCTCGCGCCGGTCCAGAGATCCGGCAGCGCTCCCGGGGCCAACAGGCCTTCGGGCAGACGGTCCAACTCGGCCTTCTCCGGCAGCACCACTTCCAGTAACGGGTCCGCGCACGACTCCGGGTCCACCGCTTCGCGCCACCAGGTGCGGGCGCTGCCGTCGGGCCGGACGAGGCGCGCCGCCAGCAGGCCGCGTTCCACCCCGCGCAGCACCGTGTCCGCCACCACCTTGGGGTTCAGGACCTTGGGAAGACGGGTATAGCGGGCGAAGGCCCCGGCCAGGTCCTTCACGAAGTGGGCGTCCTCGCCTTCACGCCAGAGGTCGTAGGGACCCTCCGGCAGCAACGCCTCGGCGTTCACCGCGTCACCCTTGATGCGTGCGCGTTCGTCGTTCCGGATCTCGGTGAACAGCGGCCTCGCGCCCGCGGCGAGCCGGAAGGCGTGGACTTCGTTGCCCTCGTCCACGGAGACCACCACGGACCAGGCCTGCCGGACGGTGTCGGGCGCCAGTCCGCGGGCGTCCTGGAGCCGACGCCGCAGGCGCTCCGACCGGATCGGGTCCACCTAGTGGCCGGCGAGCTGCTCCTGGACGTCCTCCCAGCCGAGCAGCGAACGCACCGCGAAGCGCGCGGCTTCCAGCCCGTTGTGCGACGGAACCGCCAGCACCACCGCGTTCCGGTGCACGCGCGGCCGGTCCGGTCCGGTGATCTCCTCCAGGAAACGGCGCGCCCGCGCGCTCGGCTTGCCGGAGTCGGAGACCGCATCGGCCCCCAGCAGTACGTACCGGAAGCTGCCGTCGTCGCCCACATCTCCGGGCGACGACGGCAGCGTGTGCACCTTGGCTCCGGCCGCACCGGCGCCTTCCGTAAGCGCTCTCGTCTTGCGGACCGCGTCCTCCAGCCGCGCCTCCACCGCATCGGCGCTCACCCGCTGCCGGCACGCCTCGTCGTGCATCTGGCGCAGGTTCGGCCGGTTGCCGAGACGCCAAGACTTGGGCAGTTGCGGGGCCGCGGCCCGCCCTTCCGTCTCGCCCGCGTCCTCGTCGTCCAGGAACCAGGAGAGCTCCCGCCAGCGGCCCAACCCCTTCTCCATCTCGATGGCGTCCGGCGTCCGGGTCCCCGCCATCCGCATCAACTCCGGCGTATGAGCCTTGTGGCCCACCGGCTGGGAATGGAGGAACACCGCAACCACGGACTGCTCGACCTCGCGCCCTTCCCCAAGCGAGGGAAGCTCCTCCTGGATCTGCCGCGCCTTGGCCAACTCCGCCTCCAGCAGCGGCGCCCAGTCCGTCCGGTTGCCCTCTGCGCCGTCGGTGGTGGCCACCCCCGCCAGCTCGCGCACCGCCTCCGAGACCCTCGTCGCGCCGGGCGCGGCCAGCAGGGCCGACGGGCCGATGAGGGGGCAGGCGTCCCAGGGCTCGGCCTCCCGGAGCGCGGTGGCAAGGGTGCGCAGGAGGCCGCGGGTGCGCTGGAACCCTTCGAGCTGGGTCCAGCGGCTGTAGAAGACGTCGGTCAGGTCGGGATGGAAGGGAAAGCTCTTGCCGTAACGCTCTTCCGCGGCCGATCTCTCCTGGGCGGTGGTCTCGTCGAGCCTGGCGATCCCCCGCACCACGCCGATGACGTGGGAGCGGAAACGGTCCGGGTCCCGCACGTCCTCCGGCTCGAAGAAACGCCGGCGCAGCACCTCCGCCACGTCCTCCTTCTGCACCGGCTGCACCCCTTCCTCGCGCTGCCGCCGGAACACGTCGAACAGCCCGGCGATCAGCTCGCGGCCCGCCTCTCCCCGCTGCTTGGCCGGGTCGGTGGCCAGCAGGGACGCCACCATCGCGGCCCGCTCCACCTTGGCCACCGCCTGGGTCAGGTACTGGAAGAAGTCCCTGATGCGGTCGCGCCACACCGGGTCGATGCCCGCCTTCTCGCGGGCGTACATCAGCACTTCGTCCACCAGGACCAGGGTCGCCAACCCCTGCTCCTGCGGCTTCTCCAGGAGCTTCACCAAAAGCGGTTCCGCGGGCGGGGTCTCGCGTTCCTCGTCCCGGCCCTCGGCGTGGATCGCGCGCAGCCCCTCCGCCCCCGCGAGCTGGAAGGCGAGCACGCTCCAGGGGTGGCGCAGCATGCGGGTTTCGCCGTCCGGCGCCCGCACCCCGTCGATGCCCCGCTCCACGTCGATCTTGTCGAAGCAGAGGGCCGCGGTGAACGCGCGCGGCAGCGGCGCGCCCACGTGCTCCCGGAACTCCCGCACCGCGGGCAGTTCGGGCAGCGCCTCCGGGTCCCGGAACAGGTGCCAGAGGGTGATCAGCGTGTGGGTCTTGCCACCTCCATAGGTCAGCTCGAGCTGCCGCACCGCCTTGTCGCTCCGGCCCGCCAGCCGCCCGGCCACGTCCTTCACCAGTTCCCGCAGCGCGTGGGTCGGATACGTCAACGCAAAGAACTTCTCCGGCTCCTCGTACACCGCGCGCCGCCCCTGCCCCAGCGTCACTTCGTGGAGGTCCGCGGCGAACTCCGCAAGCGCAAGCTCACCGGAACGCAACTCCTCCTTGAGGCGGACCACTTCGCGCCAGGGTTTGGGTTGGTTGCTGCGAGTCATGGATCACTCATCGACCGAGGACAAGAACCTGTCTTCGATACGTCGCCGTTCGGTCTCGTCGATGAACCCCTGGTTCTTCAGATGATTCAGCATCGCCAAACGTCCCACCTCTAGCTGCCGTGCAACTTCCTCCACCCCTTCCACGGTAGCGACGTCAACGGTCAACCTGTTCACGGCTTGCTGCACAAGAGGAAAGGGCATCAGCAACATGGCCGCGAACGCGTTGGCGCGCTGCTCCACGTCCTGCGGAGCCCACGGCCCGCTGGCAATGGCCAAGCGGCATCCCACGTCCCGGTCGAACAGCAGGTGACAGACCTCGTGGGCCAGCGTAAAACGGTAGCCGAAGGGATGGGCGTTCTTCCCGTGGTTCATGTTGACGACGATCCCCGGTCGGTGTTCCGGTCCTGCGATGGATACGCCGCACACGTTTTCGTCCGAGAGACTCAGTTCCTCGACCTTTACGTCCAAGGTCTCCAGTAGCCGTTCGATACGGACCGACGTGTCGTCTCGGATTCCGTCCAGGAAGCGTTTATGAACCTCCTCTGCCAGTTCATACCCCTGATCCCAGGCTCGCTGCCAAGACTCCTCCACCCGTATGTCACGGCGGATGTTCCGTATTACGTCCGAGTCACCCTTGCGGGAATAGAGGCCCGCCATGATCCCTGCGAGACTCAGCACATCCGCTTCTTTGACGTCGGGCGCAAGCGAACCGAACATGAGTGCGGCTTGACAGGATCCGGTGACGACGAGCGGCGACTCCGAAACGTCCAACATTGCGCGGATTGCGCGGCGCGGCGCTTCGGCGAAATCCGAAAGGTGTTTCGTGACCCGCCCCCATCCGCTTCGGATAGTGCTTTCGTTCGTCCCCGAACCGGCAAGCCACATCAGGCGCTGCTCGCGAGAAGCCGACGCCGCGGACAGACTCCGCAGACCCTTCCTCAATGCTCCCATTCGCCTGGATTTGGGCGCAAGCGACCGGAGATGGTCAGCGGCGCTCGACAATACCTCATGCAACGGCTCGGCTACGACCGATGGTGACAGTCTGCTGACGCCCGGCACCGACTCCGTGAACTCGTAGTAAGGCGGCATGCCCACGGTACGGGCGGGACCCCAGGACACCTCGACGAGATCCCGGTACCGCCGGAAGATCACGTCGGGGAACAGCCCGCCTTCACTCGCTGCGTGTAGCGCGTGGCGAGTCCACCACTCCTGCCACGTCCGTTCCCAGTCCGAGGCGCGCTGTTCGTCAACTTCAACGGCCGGCGGGGGAAACCGGGTCTCCCACAAGGAGTGCCATGCGGTGTCGCCCGCGTTCTCCACCGGAAGGCGTTCTTCGTGGAGCAGCGGGTTCCAGTAACGGGTGAACCATTCGAGCAGTGGAAGAAGATACCAATGGACCGAATCGACACGCACCTCTCCCTCCCGGTGCGCACAAAGATTCTTTCCACCAGCCCATATCTGAAAACTTCCCCAGGAGAGGCCGACCTCGGGATCGATATACCGCCCGCCATCGGGATCGGGCTCCAACGTCATTCTCAACCCGAATGCACCGGTATCGCCCGCGAATCTTTCCCATCTTTCCTCTACGGCAGACATTTCCTCAATCCCAGTATTTCCTTCTGTCCCCTCTACTCACACGCTCTTCTTTCAACCACTTGCGCCACACGCCTTCGGGAACCTTACGCCAGCCGACCGGATAGCCATGCCAAACATTTGCGCGGTGTTGTTGCGCACAGTACGCCCTCCCCTCATGCACTGCATACCGTTTGCTACCCTCCAACTCGCTCTCCATGAGCAGTCGCCTAGCCGTCGCCTGATCGATTTCCTTTGGACAGAGGGTGCCGCGGGATCCCTGTTGCCAAGGTTCGCTGTGCTTCGGATTGCTCTCGTAGCGCATTTTACACCCATCTCCCGCGGGAACAACCTACACCTGGACGCCGCCGCGGGTGCGGACGTGGTTCTGGATGGACTCCAGGAGCGAGCGCTCCTTGAGGCGGACCATCTGGCGCCAGGGTTTGGGCTGATTGCGGCGGGTCACGGAGTTGCCTCCCGGGGAAACCAGGCTTGGAGCGTCTTCCTGATGTCGTTGAAGGCGGGGTCCTGGCAGCCGTCGAGTCGGACGGAGGCGGCCAATTCCCGGAACAGGGCCGATGAAAGCACCTTTCCCTTGTGGCGGAGCGCGTGTTCCACGGCCCGCTTCGGATCGGAAGGCTTGGGTTGTGGTGCAGGCCAGAAACCCTCCGCCTGAAGCCATTCCCGTAACGGCTCGAAGCTGCGGCCCCATCCCAGCACATGCGCGACTCGCCCGGACCGGCTCCAGATCCAAGACTCCAGTTCCGGTTTGATGACGATGGCTCTGGAACGCTCCCTCCAACCGTTGCGTCCCAATTCGTCTTCGACTTCCCCCCGGATCTCCGCGGGCGTCCTTTTCTCGTCGCCGCATCCCCGATGGTCGAAGACCACCAGCGCGTGCCGATAGCCCTTGATCAACGGACGCAGGAATTCGGCGGACCTCGTTCGACACCCCGGGTCCGACTCCGGGTGCCGGCGTACGTCGAACGACATGGCGTGGATTCCCATATCCGAGGGGCGGCGGCTGAGCAATGTCTCCAACACGGACGCGATGTGCTTGTCCGCCGCCAGAACGATGAGATGACGCGGCTCTGCACCGGATTTCATCCGAGCACCCCTGCCGCAAAGAAGACGCTCAGGTTCGGGGAACCCTGCCAGTCCTTCAGATCGGGATGCGCCCGAGCCGGAACGACGTCCGTCGCTCCGTCAGCGTCCTTTCCGAAGCACAGAACGTGCTCCAGGTCCACGCGGCTCAGGAAGACCGGGGAGTGGGTCGCCAGAAGCACCTGGGATCCGTAAACGGAGCACAACGCGTCGTAAACGTCTTCCATGACTCCCGGATGCAATCCGTTTTCCGGCTCTTCCATGAGATAGATCTTCCCCGGGTCCTGGAGATAGGCCGGCAAGGTCAACGCCAGCAGCCGCAGCGTCCCGTCCGAGAGCATCCACGAAGGAACCTCCACTCCCGACTCGTAGCGGAGCATCAGGTAGCAGTGACGGTCGTCCTCGCGTTCCACCACGCGAACGTCCTCGATTTCGGGCAGCGCGGCGCGAACGTGGCGCAACCAGTCGTCGAACGCCGTCCTGTGTTTTTCTCGAAGTCGTCGGATCACCCGTGGAAGGTTGGAGCCGTCGGGCGAAAAGACCTCCCGCCGCCTCTCCGGAGGGCTGGACTGACGCATTCGGGAGCTGTCCAGGAAAAGTCTCTGCATCCCCGCCTCCAGTAGCCGCTTCACGTAAGTGGAGACCGGGAATCTATCAGGAGACTCGGGCAGGTTGCCCAGGGTCGATCTTCCGGGGCCGAAGGAGATATTGATCGTCCATCCTTTCCCCGCTTCTTCCGATACCTCGATGTTGAAGCTGTCCCTTCCTCCGCGGGATTTGCTCAGTATCGTTCTCGAACCCGGACGTCCGCCGCCCATCAGGATGGTTTCCGGCGCCGCCGGAGGATCCGGAAAAAGCAGGGCTTGCCGCATGGGAGACTGCTGAATGGGAGACTCCTTCTTGCGAGGCATCAGGAGGCCCCTTTCGGAGTCGATGCGTATTCCGTCCCTCCCCTCCCGGATCGCTATCTCGTAACGGAACAACTCGAACGGCTTGTCCGGAGGCAGTTTCTCCTTCACCTCCCCGGGGATGTCGAACTCCACCGCCAACTCGAAGCCGAGGTCTTGACCGGGTCGGTCCCATACCAGATCCTGGAAATTCCGGGCGCGTTTTTCCACCGCGGTTTCCAGACCCGCGGACACCACGTCCCCCATGAACTGCACGACGTCCAGCAGCGTGCTCTTGCCGCTGGCGTTGGGGCCTACCAGCACGTGGAAGCGGTCGAGCCGCACGTCCACGTAGCGCAGACAACGATAATTGAGTGCCTGGACGCGGCGGATCATGGGGCAATCCTACAACAAAGCACCCTGGCGCGGAACCTGGACGCCGCCGCGGGTGCGGACGTGGTTCTGGATGGACTCCAGGAGCGAGCGCTCTTCCGAACCGGCCTCGGCCAGTTCGATGAGCGCCTGCACCACACGCGCAAACAGGTCGTGGCGCCACAGGCCCTGGGACTCCAGGTAGCCGTCCACGCGGCTCTGCTCGCCGGTCTTCCAGAGATGCATCAGCTTGTGCACCCGGTCGATGAGCGGTGCGGGTCCGCCGCCCGAGGACCGCTCCCCCAGGTCCCGGGCGCGCCGCCGGCTCCACGCCTTGAGCCGGGCCTCGCTCCCGGAGATCTCTCCCCCCTCCTCCCCGTCTTCGTCCTCCGCGGACCCCCTGCGCGCCAACAAGTCCAGCCGCCCGGTGAGGTCCGCGTCCGACAGGTTGCACGACAGCGCGTAGAGGATGCACGCCCCGGCCGGGGCCGCTCCCAGGCCGAAGTCGTTGCGGTGCAACAGGTAGTAGGTGGTGAGGTCGTCCAGGTCGTCGTCCGCGCCCCCTTCGCCTTGCAGCAGCCGGCTCACCACGAACCCCACCACCATGCGCCGCACCTGCCGCAGGAACTCGGCCACCGCCAACCGCTCCCCCTCCCGATCCGCCTTCCGCACCACCGGATGCCGACTGAACGCCTCCAGCGCCGGCCCGGTGGCCGCCCACACGAAGTCCGGCCCGCGTATCCCCGCGTCCCAGAAGTCCCGCAGCCGCCCGACGATCTTCTCCTGCATCTCCGCCAGCACCCTGCCGTCCCAACCCGGCCGCGCCCCGGCCGGGCGCTTCCTGCACACGAGCCAGATGGAGGAAGCAAGACGCGCGCCGCCGGCAACCTTGTTCTGCATCTCCGTCTGGATGGGCCACGAGCCGTCCACCACGAAGCCCGCACGGATCAACGCAGACACCAGCGTCTCCCACGCGGAAGGCTGCTTGTTGGCAAAGACCACCACCAACCTTCCGTCTTCACGGAGCGCGTCCGCGCAATTCCGAAAGACCCGGAACATGCCTTCTTCATAGGCCATCCTGGACGCGGCCACGTCGGACTCGAAGCGGCCCGGCTGATCCACCAGTTCGCCATCGTTCCTTTCCCGATCCCACTTCGGACCCAGCGGCTCGGCGAACGCGGCGTCGGTTTCCGGCGACAGCCCGTACAACGCACGGCGCAACCAGACGTGGAAGAAGTCCATCAGGTCGGAATACGGGATCGCGTCATAATAGGGCGGGTCGGTGCAGATCAGGTCGAAGCTGCCGGACTGCAGGTCGGTAGCCGACGACCGCAGCACGCTGGGAGCGGGCGCATCCGCTGTCGCGGTCTGGACGTGCTCGACTACGCGAGCGATCCATTCGACGGCCTGGATGAAGCCGCCGCTCGTGTCCTCCAGCGGGCACGATTCGGCGAAGTCCCACACCATCGGCAGCGCGAAACGGGCAAAGGTGCTGCGTATCTTCTCTGGATCGTTGGTCCACGTAGCGAGGGCGCTGCCGCGGTCGGCCAGTCGATTGATGGTTGGCGCCAGATACGCGACCAACGCTTCGCGCCATTCCTCCGGGTAGCCGTCGACAGGTTCCGTGTAGGGAAACTCTGAACTCCCGCCATCCGTAACCAACGGATTTTGTCCCATCCTTGACCGGACGCTATTGGATGGGGGTATTCCCTTACGTGACCTTTCCATCCCCGTTCGTCCTGAGCGTAGCGAAGCGGAGTCGAAGGACGCGACTTTCCTCCCGGATCGTTCAGAGTCTCCGTAGGATGACGTCATGCTGCCGGATTGCCTTGCCCGCGGCCGTAGCTCCGAAGACCCGGAATCATGACCGAGCGGGGCTGCCTCACTCATCAGTTCGGCGCAACGACGGATCTCCCGGACGAACGTTCCCAACGCGAGGATCTGCCGGTTCGTGAAAAGTTGCCGCCACGTGTCGAATCCGTAACGCGGAAGGCCGGAGGCGCCGCGTGAATTGGGCGACGGTCTATCCGGGCTGACGGGTTCGTCCGGCAGACCAAAGGGAACCTCACGGTATAGCGCGTTGAGTTCCTGCTCCGTTACGCGCGTGGCCGCAACATCGACTTCGGTCGGCAAGCGGTATTCCTTCCCCTCCTGCCCGTCCACCACCACCGCGGTCATGCGCTCTCCGAGGCGACCCATGCGGCCCTCGGTGCGGATGTCCCGCATGGGGACGATTGCGCCGCAACACGGACACTTCGCCCCGCTCCCGCTCATGGTGCCGGCCCCGAGTTCCCGGTCGTGCTCCCGCTTCTGCGCAGGGTTGCCGCCGCCCGCGGCCACGTTTCCCTCGATGCCGAACGCGACGCCGGCGCCGTCTTCCCGCGGCTCCATGGTGAGCCGCACGCGCTTCTTCGCGGTCTTGCACAGCCAGCGCGTCTTCAGCAGCGGGACCTCCGCCCGGCACCCGCCGCAGCGGACCGTACGCGCCCAGAGATACACCACCGCAGGCTTCGCCACCCACCGCGGGTTCGCCTCGTCTTCGAGATAGAGCGGGTCGAACTCCGCGTTGAGCGCAGCCGCGGACACCTGCCCGTCTTCGTCCGGTTCCAGCAGCCTCGGTTTCCGGGACCGGTAACGCGCCGCCCGCGGCAACCGGGTCCGCCCGCCTCCCTTGCGACGGACCGGCTCGAACTCCGCGTACGTGGGATAACGCCGCGCCAACTCCCGCCGCGCCCCGGCCAGCACCCACCTTCCCCACGCCCGCAGGTGCCAGGCGAAACCCGCGCGCGCCTCCGGCAACGCCGCGTCCAGCCAGAGCGGCGGCGCCTGCACCCCTTCCCCGTCCTCGTGCCCGTACCGGGCCATGGCCTCGTGCACCAGGGGCGCCGTGGTCACCCCTTGCGCCTTCAGGAACGCCTCCGCGAACTCCCGGTCCCCCAACGCCCAGTTGGGCAACGCCCGCGTCTTCCCTGCCAGCAGCCGCGGGTAATGGAGCGTGCAGCGCAGGATGAACCACGCCACCGGGTTGATGTCCGCAGCCACCGCCTCGCACCCAAGCCGCATGGCCTCCAGCGGAATCGCCCCGCCCCCGGCAAACGGGTCCAGCACCCGCGGCGCCCGCCCGCCGAACGCCTCCCGGACCTCCTCCCGAAACCGCGCCACCTCCGCGCCGCCCTCCCGCCCCCACCGAAAGATCCCGCCCCGGGTCTCCGCCCGCTCCCCCGCCCCGTTCCGCAACTCCACCACCTGCCCCGCCATCCGCTCCAACAGCCTGCGGCGGGCCTCCCGTCCGTCCGGCTCCGGCAACAACGTCGCAAGCAACGCCGCCCGACTCGCCGCCAACGGCCGCCGCGCCGGCCAGATGTGCAACGTGGAAATGTGCCCGTGCCGCACGTTCTTCTCGTGCACCGAGTCCAACGATACCTGCTTGAGAGGGAACGCGGCTTCGATGAGGCGATTGAAAATCAAGGTGTGTTCCTATATCGCACCCGAATGGTGGTGGCTTCTCATTGAACCTCTGCCAATTTACATGAAAAATCGAAACTGATAGGGTGTATTTCCTAAATTAGACATACGTTTGACAACCCTGGAGAGTACTTTGGCATACGCCATCGTAACGGGTAACGAATCATACAGTGCATCGTTGTTCCAGTTCATCTTTGAAAGCCCAAGGACTGCGCGCGCAGTCTCGTCCCACGATCCGTGACCTGCATGGCGTATGAGTCGTACAGGTCGAGGAGTGCTTCGAGAACCTTGAAAATAGGAAGCCCGTGTAATGCCCTTCACATCTCCGTGGATCCAAAGCAATGCATCATACGGTCCTCCGCCAATAAGGGTGCCGCGCGGTACCGGAAAGGGCGTTGCCTTACCCTTGGTTTCCTTACCGTGGGATTCAATACGGACTCCCCGCCAACTCACATTCTCTACAACTTGAATAAGATCGATGGCTTCACACAAATGCAACGCCTCCATGCAGCCATCTATTTCCTCCGACCGAAACTCACTTGTCTTATGTACTATCACGCGACGAGGTATTTTCCCTGCATGCCGGCGGCGATATAGATCCACCGATCGCGTCATAACTCGGAACATTTCGTTTCTCGAAAGGAAAGGATTATTTCCTTGTATATCCACTTCTTTCGCGCCATAGGCGACGAATTCCAGACCAGTACCCTCTGCGTCAAAAACCTGGCTGCAGCAAGTAACGAACCGTGATTGTCGTGTCGTCACAGGACGCAGGGCATACGAAATACCAATATATGCTGTCTCTGACTCCGCTTCGGCCAGTTTCCAAGGAATTCCACCAGCTTTGACATAAAGCGCCAATCCTATACGCCACATGACACTTGCTCGACACGGATAGGCAAGTGCCTTATCTTCTCGTACTAGTTGCACAGGAATTCCGCGTAACGCGGTGGCAGCCTTCAGGTAATCATGTAAGTCAAAATCCTCTCCCGAAGCACCGACAAAACCAGATTCCCAGCGTCTAGGCAAATAGATAAACAAAACTTCAAAGTCATTTCGCCGAAGACCAAGGCGATGGATCGCTCTTGTTAGAGTCTCAGCAAGGAAGACATGAGAGGTTGAGGAATGCTTGAGGTTGATCTCCGTCTGATCGTCAAGCTCTATGTGGCAGCCTCTGGGAGCCGGTTGCACGTGAATTCCGAAGACACCCTGAAATCCGTTCCAGTCCGGCAGGTAGTCTCTGCGTTCCCGAGGAAAATGCTTGGACTTCAGATCCTTCAAAAAGTCATAGAGGATCTGCCTCTCGCCCGCCGGCGACAGCGTAGCCACACGGATAGGATTCGGCATCCAACCGGCAGAGTAAGGACCGTATTCCAGTAATCCACGCAGCGGATGAGGCGAACGATTGCTTTCCTGAGTCGAATGGAAACTCAATTCTGGTTCGGGGAGCCAGATGTGAGAGGCGATTTCACTGTTCACGATACAACTCTCCGAGAGAATCCGGTAACAGGGGAAAGTGCAAAAATAGCATCAATTCCATCGCCAAGATTGAATGCCCTCATTTCTTCTTCATCTTTCGCCAGAAATTTCGCCCAAAAGCCCAGTAGCTGATTGAGTTCCCGATTATACCGTTTAATCCCATGCTCGCGGGCAAAATCCGCTGCCGCTATCTTGTTTTGATCTGTAAGTCCCTCAAAAATAATTTTAGGCTCGAATAACAACCAAAGATGGTCATTAACCGAATCTAAACGAACAACGATCCCCTCGTACCATCGCAAAGTAGCATGATCCTTTACCGTGCCACTTAGTCTCTCGACCAAGGCTCGTAGAGGTGTCCACTTTGAATCCTGCAAATCCTTTGGTATCAAGTGCCATCGCGAGCCCTGTGTTAGCCTCATACCGCGATGCCGTACGATTCCTCGGATTAATGCATCGTGCAATAGGCCACGTTCGCTGGACTCATAATGTCTCGTTTTAGGTTCCAAGGTATAGAGATCAAACCCAGTAATATCGCATGCTTCAAAAGCACATCGGACGTCAGAGTCGGCACCGAAAGCCAAAACTCCCAATCGCGAACGGACTGCTAAAACATCTACGCCAGCCTTTGCCACAGCTCTACGTACATCCGCGGTGCCTCCAATCTCACAGACAACAAGGCGGCATGTACTTGGAGACCTAATAATCGGTAGTGCATTGAGACGCACGACCGGCCAACCGCGTCGTCCCTGACGAATTAGTGCCCTGGTTCGACGCCGGCGTTCCTTTGCGAAATTCTGCAGCACCGTTGTCTCAAGTCCATCAGTAAGACGGATCAAATCGCACATAGTCTCATCAAAATTCTGAATAGGCACCAATGCACTCTCTACTCCTTCACGAAGCGCCAAATTCAGTAGGTTTGCAACGCGAGGTGAAGGTTCTCCTTCTCCACGATGCAGCCAAAACAGTCCTGCCGGAAAGGGAGTTGGATACTTTATGGCTTCTTCCAGAGCATCCATCACTGACTCATCCCGCCCACTGTAGCCAATCACGATAAGACCGTTGCGGTGGCAGGAGTCAATTAGCAGCCGCCTTAGAGTGGCATCCTGTTGTCGCAATTCGCCATCAGTGTTCTTCAGGCGCCGAGAACGAAAGTCACCATGAAGCTTGATTTCGACAGGCCAGCGCTCGTCGCCGATGACCTGCTTAGCCAAATCAGTCCCATCTAGATCTGCTGTGGTTAGCGCACCTGTACTATCGAAAACTTTCGCACAGGCATCGGCTACAAGGGTATCGAAGTTAGTTGTCCATACAAGGCGACTCCGTTGTCCATGCATCAATGTAGCAAGGGCTAAGTGTCCATATGAGGGCTTCGCCCCAGCAAGTTTCGCGTCCAAAAACGCTCGCCTGTCGGATTCTGCCGGATAAACCTCCTCGAACAGCGCAGCGTATTCTTCAGGGGTGCCTGATTTTGGTAGGTGTTCCAGTGAATCAATATGGGCTTGAAGCCTAGCACGGACATTTTGCTGTGCTAAATTTGCTACTGCATTACTTGATCCGCGCCGTTGACTCACAAACAGTTTCTGCTTGAATTCCCATATCATATCTGTAGCGGTAGGAAGTCCTGCTGATGCAGATGCCCCAGCACCGAGAAACCACATCAGCTTTTCCGCGCGCAATGGGAAGCGGCGAGCAAAATCGTCTAATGGGATCATTGATAACTTATTTGTCATCGAGATAAGTTCTTTCGCATACGATTCAAGGATCTATCACCTGCACTTCTTGAGAAACCTTCTTTTTCTACCAATTTACTTTCAGTGTCAACGCGTGCACGATCATCATCTCACCGATCTTTCTTCGGACGTGATCGCCTCCAACCATCACCTTGTGAAGCCCACTCCCTATTCGGGTTCTCCCGGACGATCTTTCCGTCTCTGTACAACACTACTGATCCGCCCACCAGTCCGGCGTCCCGGCGTGCGCGCGCTGCAGATCTCCGTAAAGCTGCCTCGACTCCCTTAAGCGCAACCTTGTCAGACCGCATCGGAGTTTTCCTGTCACGTGTGCTCACATCGCCTCCCTTCATCCAGCAATACCGGGCTTTCACCCGAATTGTCATACACCTCCCACTCATCCACCACACCGCGATACACAGTCTCAAAATTGAACCATCCTTTGTGATACCGCCAAACGATCACTGGACGCGGTACGTCGTGTCCTCCGGTCGATACCCGCTGAGCAACCCGGGCCATAGCCATGTCGGGAGTCGGTAACCGCAGGAAAATCAGCCCGACCCGGTAGCCCCGATCCTGCCATTGAGGAATCAGCCGAGCGTAACCGCGTCCGCTCAACGTGGTCTCGAAGGCAAAGTTGTCTCCCCTTCTCGCGTGTTCGCTGATTTCCGCCAGCATCAGCCTACCAGCCCGAACCGTGACCGATTCCGGGCGAAACGGGCTCAACCCCGCGGCCATGAGATCCGCGTTGACAAAGATCGGGCAGTTTGCCTCGTTCGGGAGATATTCCATGGCAAAGGTCGTCTTGCCTGCCCCGTTCGGGCCAGCGATGATCAGGATCTTCCTGAAGTCCGTTCCTGCCATCAAGCTGCCCCCACTGTACCCCATTCCGATCTGCCGTTTCGACCAGGAAGCACGCGGGAACTACCCGTCCTCGTACTGCGCCGCATAGATCGTGAGCTTGGTCGCTTCCCCGATCTGCTCCAAGTCCGGCCGGCGGCCCGACAGCTTCAGGCTGTCCCTCACCAGGTTCAGGAACCCCTCGCCCCGGGCCTCCATGAAACTGCCGCCGGTCACCGTGCTCTCGTAGTCCCGCATGAAGCCGGCCAGGAGTTGGTTGCGGCGAACCGGCTGGCAGCCGGCATAAAGGTTCTCCACGGTCAGTGTATTGTAGAGTGCGCCAGGGTTCTGGAACTCGATACGGCCCGGAAACAGGCGGATGAGGACCTGCGAGCCCCGGACCTCGTAGTCCCGGTGAACGACAGCGTTCACCACGGCCTCCTGAAGCGCCCGGTTGGCATAGCTTGGATAGTCGTGGCGGCCGTCGTCTTCCTTCCTGGATACCGTCGGCGTCAGAGGCGACACCATCAAGTACCGGGTCGCCTGTCGGATCTGTTCCGGCACAGGCCCGGTGATGCGTTCGCTGTCCGCGGGTTGGCTATCCGGCGCGTTGTGCTTGTACGAAGCCATGTCGATGAAGGCGCCGGGTACGTGTCGGTCCGGTTGATCGGCGAAGAGGAGGATTCCCAAGTGCGTCGGCACGGCGCCGGAGTCGGTGACCGCGGCGAGCTTGTGAGCCGTCAGGACCGGAACCCAGTCGCCCGGCGGCGCCCACTCCGGGAAACGGGCGCGGAAGTACTTCTCCAACCGGTCCCTGTTCAGGTCATCCAGGCTGCCGCCGACCACCGCCCGTTCCTCCGCCGGACTGAGTGCGGAACCCGCGGTCATTGCAAAAGCTCTTCCATCTTCCGAGCGAACTTCCTGGCGTTGTCGAAGTACTCCGTAATTCGCCCAACGCTGATGTTTGCAGAGCGTCCATGGGCAATCCGGTTCCGAACTCCTACGATACTATTCACACTCGTGGTTATGCTCTCGTCAACGAAATCCCTGAGGTCATCAGCGACGTCGCTGTCCAGTCTTCGCACCAGCTTCAGTATGTTGTCCATCCTCGGGTTCGGAAGCCGGTCCAGGCTTCGGCTCACGAAGTTAACAACCTTCGGATTCGCCCGCTTTCTCGTATATTCCAGCACTGCGCCTCGACACATGGCTTCCAGGTAGCCCGAAGCCCATATCGTCATGAGTTGGGCGAGCCACGCCTTGGTTGCCTCCGACAGTTGGGAGGAGGCAACATCATTGCGTACGGAATCGATGGCCGTTTCCAACCGCCTGCTGTCCTGAAAACTCATTCGACCGCCTCATATTCGGCGCGGGCAAGCTCGATCCGCCTGTTGACCCGCTCCTTGCTGGTAGTCCCGATGGAGTATAGTTCCTCCTTTCTCAGACCTTCCAACAACCTGTGATGCGCCGACCGTAAACCATCCTGATCGTGGATCGGACCGGATTCCAAGCGGTGAGCGAGACCCACCAGCACCGCATCGGCGACGGACACATTGAGGTTTCTCTCGGGGCGAAGGGCTTCTGGTCCGAGAGTTTTGGCTACCGTTGTGACGGTGCTCTCGAATACATGACGAAACTGACTTCTCAACTCGTCGCCCATGTCCCTATGGCCTCCCATGAAATCATTCAGGAATTGCTTCATCGGGCGCTCATATCTCTCTTGTGCATGATAGAGTGCAAAAAAACGCAGGATTATCTCTTCATCCTTTTTTCTCGCACTGCTCGGTCCGTAGACCTCTTTCCAATGGAAATTGCCCGCGAGTTCCGATAGAAGCTTATTCAACTTTCCAGGGTACACACAAGCACGGATTTCTTGAGGTTGCAGCGGAGTGCCGCCGGTATTCAGGCGCTCGAAGACGGAGTAGATAGAACTACGGTCATCACTTGGTTGATCTTGTCGAAAAATCGTTGCATGCAGGATTGAATCGTCAAGATTACGCCGATCTTCATCACTCAGATTCTTGTAGGTTTTTCCCTGGAGCTCCTTCGAGACGCCCACCAGACGGAACTCGCGTCCACGAAGAAGCCCATCGTGAAAGCACTGCAAGGTTCGCAGGCGTTGTTGTCCATCGACGACCATGAGTTTTCGCGAATCGGGTTCCTTGAACATGAAGATTCCCGGAACAGGAAGGTCGATGATCAGAGACTCGATGAACCTCGATGCTTGCACCTGGGTCCACACGAATTCCCGTTGAAATGACGGAATGAAGATATCTTCTCGATTGAGGCGATCCACGAGTCCGTCAACCGGCATGTCGGCCCCGTAGAACGATATGGAGTATCGGATGATCCCTTCAAGCTCATCATCGTCATCCTGTGGATCTTTGATCCCGTCTTCCGGGAGTCTGTCTTCCATCACCGGCACTTCCTCTCTCTGCTCGTACTGTTTCATGTCGTCCCTCCTCTTTCAGGACCATTCCGGTACGTCACTCACAGTCGGCGGGAAACGCCCACCGCCGACAACTCCACGGCATGAGTCGAATCGCCGTGGCTTCTGGTCCGAAGTTTAGCGAAGTGATCCAATACCCGCAACAAACGGCTGTAGGAGGCTTCACCCGCCCTCCGCGGCCTCCGCCAGGGCCTTGGCGGAGATGGCGTAACTTGCGGACTCGCGGCGGGAGGCCAGCAGTTTGGCGAAGGGGTCCTGCACCCGCAGCAGCCGGGGCGCGGGGGTGGCGCAGTCGAGAACCACGTAGAGCCAGTAGCGGGCGCCCAGGTGACACGCCTGCTTCCACTCGTTGACTTCCATCCGGATGCTGCCATGCCCGGCGCGGCCCTTGACTTCGACGTTGCGCACTTCGCCGCCGGGATGGGTGGAGAGCAGGTCGAAGCCGGGCCAGTCGGGCAAGCCGGCTCCCCGGGCGAGCTCGGGGCGGGAGACGTCGCGCACTTCCGCGCCGCGCGTCCGCTCCCACGCCAGAGCGATTCCGACCGCGACATCCTCCACCCGGGCGTCGTGGCGTCCGGTCTCACCGGCGTCGTCCGCGGGCACTACCAGGGCGTGGGCGAGGAAGCGCACGCCCCCGGGAACGATGCGGTCGGGGGCGGCGTCGAGCTCGGCGAGGGCGCGCTCTTTCTCCACGGCCAGGGCCCGCTGCTCCCGGCGGACCTCGTCCAGGTCGTCGTCTGGTTCCCCCGCGGCGCCCAGATTCGTGCGGCGCCGGGCCAACGCCGCGGCGCGCAGGTCGAATCCCACCACTGTCCCGCGGCGCCGGTCCGGCAGGTCGGCGCGCACCGCGTCTTGGTGCTCGGCCACGAGCCGTTGGAGCAACTGTCGCTCTGCGAAGTCCGCGGCTTCGGTCCTCATGCCGACGGAGCGGCTCGCCAGCGGCACTGCGCCGGGAAAGACGTGCGGCGCCCCGCTTAGCAGGAGCAGCCGCTCCACCGGGCACTCGGCGACGCCATTCGGGTCCTGGCGCAAACCCACCAGCCGGCGTTCCACGACTTGGCGTTCCACGGTCTCGGCCGATCCGTGGGGCCGGCCCGGGGCTTCCGCCCACCCGTCGGCCCGGTCCGCGGGTTCGGCTCGAACGTCGGCTCGGACCGGGGCCTTCGCCTCGAACAGCTCCGGCTCTTGGGACACGTCCGGCGCAGGTTCCGGCTCCCGTTCCACGGAGACCCTGGCCAAGTGGAAGAAGTACGGGGCGTCCGCCCTGGGGTCGGTGAAGATGGCGCCGCGCAGGGCGTCGCGGCCGAACGCCGCCAGCACCAAGTCGGAAAGCGCATCGAACACCGGCTCGCCCGGGTGCAGCCAGACGCAGGGCGCGTCGGACCCGGTTGCCGGTCCCTGCACGCTCCCGGGGCGGCGTGCGCACAGGCGTTCCCGGGCCGTGGCCGGGTAGCTTTCGAGTGCCGCAACGAGCGGGTCCGGAGCGCCCGCGCGGCTGGGACCGGAGACCAGGGCAAAGAAGCCGTCCAAGTCGCCGCGCACCTCCAGGCCGAGCAGGTCCGCGGCCTTTTCCACGAAGCGCCGCACGTACCCGGGCAGGAGTTGCAGGTAGCGTTCGCGCTCCACCTCGTCCCGGAGCCCGTCCAGGCGCTCGGCGACCTCTCCCCGAGCGCCGTACGCCCGCCGCTCCCGCTCGTCCACGGCGCGCACCCGCTCCGGGGTGAGCGCGCTCTCGATGCGCTCCACCACGCGCCGCTCGCCCTCGTCCGTGAGCGCTTCGATCATGTACTCCCGCAGCGAGACGTTCTCGAACAGCCGTCCGACGACGTCGAACACCTTGTCGGACCGGATCTCCGCGCGGATGGCGTCGAGCTTTTCGAGCAGCACCTGCAACACCCGCCCCTCGTGGGCGCCGCCTGCCACCAGGTTGACGATGCGCACGTCGTGCTTCTGGCCGTAGCGGTGGATGCGGCCCATGCGCTGCTCCAACCGCGCTGGGTTCCAGGGGGCGTCGTAGTTCACCATCAGGCGGCAGAACTGGAGGTTGATGCCCTCGCCCGCGGCGTCGGTGGCCACCAGGTAGCGGGCGCCGTCCGGGCGGCGGAAGCGCTCCACCTGGGCCTCGCGCTCGGGCCAGGCCATGCCGCCGTGGATCTGCGCGATCTTCCCCGAGAAGCCGAGACCTTCCAGGCGGCGGACCAGGTAGTCCAGGGTGTCCCGGTGCTCGGTGAAGACCAGCCACTTCTCGCCTGCCTGACGCGGATCTTCGAGCACCTCGCGCAGCTTCTCGAACTTGGATTCGCGGCCCGATTCGTGGAGCCGGCGCGCCCGCGCGCTCAGGTCCCGGAGCTGGTCGATCTCCTGCCGCAACTCCTCGACGGTGACCGCCACCAGCGCCCCGAGCACCTCGTCTTCGTATTCCTCGTTCCTCTCGCCGCGGTCGTCGAGGGCGTCCTCGTCGGCGCCGTGGGTGTCGAAGAAATCGCTCCGGCGCCGGCCGTCGAGCCCGCTCTGCCGGCGCTGCAACTCCGCCGCGTCCACGCGCCCGGACTGCAAGTCCTCGACCGTACGTTGGAGCTTCTCGACCCTGCGCTCGAACGAGCGCCACAGCGCCCAGGTGGAGCTGGCCAGCCGCCGCTGGAAGACGCTCATGGCGAGCCGCGCCGCGGGGCGGTCGTCGAGGGCCCGGCCATAGGCCCGGCGGAGATAGGACGCGGTCTCGTCGTAGAGCGCCTGCTCGCCGTCCGGGCCGGGGCTCAGGTCGTAGCTGAAGGTGTCGCACGCGCGCCGCGGGTAGAGCGGCCGTCCGTCCAGGCCCACCATCTCTTCCTTGGTGCGGCGGATGAAGTGCCGCCGGCGATCCTCCCGGGGGAAGCGGCGGAGGGCCTCGCCGGTGGGGAAGACCCGGGCGTCGAGCAGCCGCCAGAGATGATGCCACGGAGAGTCCTTGCCCATGTGCGGAGTGGCCGTGAGCAGCAGCAGGCGCCGCGCCGCCCAGCCCAGGTCGGCGTACCGGCCGGACGGAGAGGCGCACCCGGCCAGCGCTTCCGCCAACTCGTAGCGCCGGGTCTTGCGGACCCGGTGGTCGTCGGCCTCGGCCGCCAGTTTGTGGGCCTCGTCGAAGACCACGAGGTCGTAGGGCTGCGTACCGGCATCGCACAGCGCCTCGAACGCCCGCTCGCCGGTGAGGGTGTCCAGGGAGACGATCACGCGGTCGCCCTCCGGCCCCCGGAACGGGACGCCGCTCCGCGCGTCGGCGCCGGTGACGATGCGGAACGACAGGCGGAACAGGGTGCGGAGCTCGCGCTCCCAGTTCCCCACCAGCCCTGCGGGCGGGACCACCAGCACCCGGCGGATGCGTCCGCGGGACAGCATCTCGCGCACGTACAGGCCGGTCATGACGGTTTTCCCGGCCCCGGCGTCGTCGGCCAGCAGGAACCGCAACGGCTCCTGGTCGAGCATCCGTTCGTAAACCGCGATGCGCTGGTGCGGCAGCGGGTCGATGCGCGAGGTCTCGCTGGCGAACGCAGGGTTGAACTGGTGCCCGTGGGCCAGCCGCAAGGCCTCGGCCACCGCGGAG
This sequence comes from uncultured Binatia bacterium (SeqCode), assembly GCA_965204235.1. GTDB lineage: Bacteria > Desulfobacterota > Binatia > UBA9968 > JAJDTQ01 > JAJDTQ01. Next base: position 3,761,463 of record OZ241979.1, on the reverse strand, counting down.
AACGCGTCCGGGTTGCCGGCGAAGTCCAGCCGCGGGGCCGACGGGACGACAGCCGCAGGGTGAGGGGTCACCCGCCCATGCTCCGGGTCAGGGCTCGATGGGCCTGGGCGGACACGGCCAACAGGAGGAGGTCCAGGGGCAGGGTTCCCGGCGTGGACTCGTCGGGGTGGAGGGTGGACGCCTGGGGAGCCACCAGGTAGCAGGCGCCGCGGAACTGCGGGTGGCGTTCCATGAGGGCGTGCAAGCCCGAGCGGGCGTGTCCCGGGGACGACGCGACCTCGAAAGCGAGGGGACGGCCCGGGTGGTTGAAGATCAGGTCCACCTCGTCCCTGCCTTCACGCCAGTAATGCAGGCGGACCCCCGACCGGACGGCCAGGGAATACAGGGACGAAGCCGCCAGGTTCTCCAACAGGGAGCCCATCTCGGCGAGGTCGTCCAGGAGCGCCGGACCCCGCTGCAGCGCAGCGTTGCGAACCGCGCCGTCCAGGAAGAAGAGCTTGCGGCCTCGTTTCTGGACCGTGGCTTCACGACCGGAGAAGTTCGGCAGTGTGAACACCAGGAAAGCGCTCTCCAGGTAGGAAAGGTAGCTGTCGAACGTGGGCTGGGACATTCCGAGTTCCTTGCAGACGTTGGTGGGCGAAAGGACCCCGGTCATCTGTCCGGCAAGGACGTAGAGCAACCGTTCCAGCAGCAGCGGGTTGCCTACTCCGAAGGACTGCGGAATGTCCTTGTAAACGGCCCGTTCCACTGCATCGCTGCGGAGCACCTGTTGGGACCGGAGCAACCGGCCCCGTTCATCGTCCCCGCCGCTGCCGTGAACCGGGTCGAGGAGCTCGGGGAAACCGCCGGTGAGCATCAGACTCTTGCGCCGGTCGGTCGCCTCCCGAGGAGCGCGCTCGCCCCGACGCAGGGCCGACAACGTCTCGGCAAGGGTATCGCCCGTATCGGTCTCGTGAGGCTGTCCGAGGAGGTCCAGGTACTCGGTCAACAGGTAGGGGGTGAGGTACTGGACTTCCCAGCGCCCCACGCCGCTCTCGTGACGGCGGTTCCGCAGGGCGGCCGTGGCGCTGGAGGTCGCGGCCACCTTCACCGGCCACCGTTCATCGTAGAAGGTCTTGAGCCAGACGTCCCAGTCCGCGGCATAGACCAGTTCATCCAGCATCAGGAAGACGGGCCGACCGGCCGCGGCGTCGGAGCGGTGCAACACTTCCCGAACGAGGTCGCCCAGACTCTGCTGCATCAGCAGCGGGTGGTCCATCCGCAGCCACCACACCCGGTCCGGGGCGACGCCTTCGCTCAGCAGACGGCGGACCGTCTGATAGAGGGCCGTGGTCTTGCCCACCCGCCGCGGACCCACGATCAACTGGTACCGGGGCAGCCGGTGGTCCATCAACCGCCGCCACAACAGGGATGCCAAGGGGCGTTCCCGGGGCGGGGCGGAGACCGGGTCCACACGGCCGGTCTCATGCCACGGGTTCTGTTCGTCGAACACCCGCTCCAGATCCTGTGAGCGGGAGGTGGGAACAACCAAAGTCTTCTCCACGGAATTTATGCTATCCGCCGAATAACCTAAACGTGGATTATCTTATTCGACAAATAGCATAAACAACCGGGAGAAAACAGGGTCAGCCCTTCTTCTTCCCCATACCGGCCCGCTGGTCCGCGCCGGTCTCGGCGTATCCGGGCTCCACCAGGGCGTCGATGACGTAGCGGCCTCCCTTGGCCACGGCGCGGGCGCCGCGCTCCAGGGCGGCCGCCAGATCCTCGGACGTGGACACCGGGGCCTCGCTGTCGAAGCCCTGGGCCCGGCCCATGGCGATGAGGTCCACCGGCGGGTCGTCCAGCCGCTGTCCGATCCAGCGGTTCCGCACCGGCCGCTGGCGCATCACCGCCACCCGCTCCTGGTGCATCTCGTCGTTGTAGTAGGATCGGTTGTCCGCGATGACCACGAGCAGCGGCAGGTCCATGTGGGTGGCGGTCCAGAGGGCGTTGCAGCCCATGAGGTAGTCCCCGTCGCCCAGGACCCCCACCACCAGCCGGCCCTTGCCCTGGAGGGCCAGGGCGGTCCCCACCGCGTGGCCGGGCCCGCTGCCCACGCCGCCGCCGCCGTCGTTGCCCATGAACGACAGCGGGTCGGAGAACTCGGCGCCTTCGCCGGGCCAGCCGATGGGCAGGCGGGCGAAGGTGACGGGCTTGCCGCGGGCGAACTCCCGCACCGTCAGCGCCATGTCCATGAGCGTCATGGGGGCGCCCTTCCCGGGCCGCGCTCTGCCGGTGGGCGTGCGGGTCCAATGGGTGACGTTCTTCAAGCCCGGGGCCGGGGGGCGCTTGCGGCCGAACCCGTCCAGCAGTTGCGCCACCAGGGTGTCCGGGGGCGCCGCCACCGGCACGTCCACCGCGGGGAGGGCCTGGTGGTCCATGCTCCAGCCGTTGGCGCGGTACGTGTCCATGGAACAGTGCACGATGGCCTTGCCGGCCGGCGACTGGGTCTGCGACGTCCCGAGGCAGCCCCGGAGGAAGCCCGCCAAGTCCAGCCAGTCGAGGCTGAGCAGGGCGTCGGCCTTCTTGACCAGCGCCGCGGCCTGCCTGGACGGGCGTAGTCCCGGCGGGGCCACGTGCAGCGGATGCGTGGTCGGGAAGGAGGAGGGGTCGTTGGAGCTCGTCAGCACCGGCGCCCCCAACGCCTCGGCCAACTGCACCCGGCGGTCCCAGTCGGCCTTGCCGCGGGACATGCGCCCCATGAGGACCACCGGGAACTTCGCCTTCTTGAGCAGGGTCCGCGCCCGGTTGACGGTCGCCGGCGGCGCGCAGGGCGGCTCTGCCGGAGCGAACCGCGACACGTCCGGGATGAGCACCTCCTCGTCGAGGGGCTCCTCCTGGAGACCCACGTCCAGGCAGACATAGACCGGGCCGAAGGGCGCGGTGCGCGCGATCTGGTTGGCCCGCAAGACCGACTCCACCGCGGCCTTCGGCGAGGCCGGCTGGTCGTCCCATTTGGTGTAGTTGCGGATGATGGCGCCCTGGTCCTTGGCGGTATGGATCCAGTCGATCCACGGCCGTCTCTTGTGAGCGTCCACCGGCCCGGTGGCGCCGAATATCACCATGGGGGTGCGGTCGCACCAAGCGTTGAATATGGTCATGGTGGCGTGCATCAGCCCCACGTTGGAGTGCAGCGCCACCGCCATGGGCTCGTCCGTGGCCTTGGCGTACCCGTCGGCGATGGAGACCGCGTGCTCCTCGTGCAGGCACGTGACCATCTGCGGGTTCTCGTTGCCCAGGTAGTTCACCAGGCTGTCGTGGAAACCCCGGTAGCTGGCCCCCGGCACCAGCGCGATGTACTTGAGGTCCAGCTTGCGGGCGACCGCGGCCACCACGTCGCTGCCCCAACGCATTTTCGGGCTGCCCAGGTCCTGCGGTCGATGCTTCGATGCGGTGCGGTCGTTCCGTCCTGCCACTGTGGTTCCCCCTTCCTGTTGCCGAGTACGCCTTGCATCATCGGCCTTGGCCGCGAGATCGTCAAGGTGCGCCGTCAGACTCGCGGAACACCGGGCCAGGCCCGGGATGGCCGGGCCTCACGACGCCGCGTCCTTCGGAGTCTGGCGGTCCGCCACACCGGAGGCCAGTCCCTCCTCCCGGAGGAGGTTCTTCTGCACCTTCGAACTCGGCGTCTTCGGAAGGTCGTTCCTGTAGTCCAGATACCGCGGGACCTTGAACGGCGCCAAGTGCTCGGAGCAGAACTCCCACAACCGCTCCGGCGGCAGGTCCTCCGGGGACGCCCCTTCGCCCAGCACGATGCACGCCTTGACCTCTTCCTGACGGATGGGGTCGGAGACCGCCACCGCCGCGGACTCCACGATGAGCGGGTGGGAGTTCAGGACGCGCTCCACCTCCGCGGACGCGATGTTCTCCCCGCTGCGCTTGATCACGTCCTTCTTGCGGTCCACGAAATAGACGAAGCCGTCCTCGTCCAGGCAGCCCAGGTCGCCGGTGTAGAGCCAGCCGTCCCGCAGGGCGGCCGCGGTCGCCTCGGGATTCTTGTAATAGCCCGTCATCACCGCGGGGCTTCGCTTGACGATCTCGCCCGTCTGCCCGGGTGCGCAGCTTTCCCCTTCGTCGTTGCAGATACGTACCCGGTGCGCTTCGGGGGCGATGGCCACGCCGCAACTGCCGAGCTTCCGTCGGGAGGGCTCCAGCGGACCGAGGACGCTCAGCAGGTCCTCGGTGAGGCTGTAGGAAGGGACCGCGGTGACGCCGAAACGCCTCTCGAACTCCAGGTGCACGTCCGGCGGCAGGAGCGCCACCACCTGCCGCAACGGCGTGTCCGCGTCCGCCGGATCCGGAGGCAGGTTCAACAGGATGCGGGGAATCGTCTGCATGATGCTCGAGGTCGTGACTCCGTGCTTCCTTACGTCACTCCAGAAACGCGAAGCGCTGAACCGTTCCCCGAGCACCACCACGCCCCCCACCGACATCATCGCAATGGTCATGTGGCAAAGCGCGTTGACATGGAACAGCGGCATCACCACCAGCACCCGGTCTTCCGCGGTCCATCCCAGCGCATGCGCCCGATGGCTCGGGGCAAAAGCGAAGGCGTAGTGCCTGAGCATGACTCCCTTGGGACGGTCGGTGGTGCCGGAGGTGTAGATGATGGACGCCAGGTCGTCAGGGGACGCATCCGCGAGCTCCCGCCCGCCGCCCGCCTGTCCGATGAAGTCCTCCCACCCGAGGGCGTCGCCGCCGCGGCCGGAACCGAGGGCGACCACGTGCTCCAGATCGGGACAGTCGCCGCGGACGCCCTCCACGAGCGGCAGGAAGGCGTCGGTGGTCACCAGGAACCGCGCCTCGGAGTGGGCCAGGAGGTATTGCAGCTCCCCGGCCGTCTGCGCGGTGTTGAGAGGGACGAACACCCCTCCGGAGCGCGTCATGGCGAAGACCGTCCAGAGGTACTCCGGGCAGTTGGGCAGCAACAGCGCCACCCTGTCGCCCCTCCGCAGGGAGAGGGCCGCGAAGGCGCGGGCGACCCGCTCCGCCTCCCGGGCGAACTCGGCATAGCTCCAGCGCCTGTCCCCGTGGATCAGGCAGGGGGCGTCCGGCCGTTCCTCGACCTGGTCCCGCAACAGCTCCCGCAAGGTCGCGTACGCGGTCATGACGGATGGCCCCAAGGTCTTTGCTCCCCTATCTCCCCAACTCCCGCGGCGCCACTTCCGCGTAGATGGTGTTGCAAAAGCGCACCGCTTACCGTCCCCGCACGTCCATGTGGAAAACCGTTACCGGCGCCCGGAGGTCGTCACGCGGCGGAAACGTCCACCCATGCAAGACCGTCGATTTCTCCGAAGTGCCGGTCAAACGAAACGAGGTCGGCGCCGGTCTCCATGGCGTGCGCCGCAATCCATACGTCGTTCGACGGAATGGGGCATCCTTTTTCTCGCAACCTGGCGACGATTCGCGCATAGCGATCCGCGGTGGTGAAATTCATCGTCACCACGGCGACATGGGGATTGTCGAGAAAGGCGCGAAGCTCACGCATGTTTCGATCTTGGCGCGAACCCTTGCGAAAACCGTAGAGCAACTCGCCGATGACGATGAAGGAAAGAAGCACCTGCTCCGCGCCACGCAAGAGATCGGCCACGCGGTGATGCCCTCGCTTCAATTGCGAGTAGGCGTTGGTGTCCAACATGACCCTCATCGCCACATTCCTTCATCGACCCGGGAAAGGTCTTCAAGGGCGCGGTCCATCTCGACCACGTCCTCTTCCGTCCAAGTGCCGATCAGATGATCCAGCGAAGAGCCCACGGTACCGGTCTCACCTTGGCGTTCGCCGAGGCCGGCCCCTCGACGCAGCAACCGCAACACGGCTCGGTTGAGCGAAATGCCTTCTCTATTCGCCAACTGACGGATGCGAACAGTCAATTCGTCGTCGAACCCCCTTATCGTGAGTTGGTTCATACCTTTGCTCCTTTGCAAGACACCGTGAGACTCATTGCGATTCATATAATGACTCACAATTCCCGCGTCAAGCGCCAAGCTGCGACCCACCTTCGAACGCAAGGGTTGGCGGGAACGGGAGCTACGCTCCCGGTTCCGCCACCGGAAGGCCGGGGTCGGGCATTTCGGAGAGGAGACGGCCGTAGCCGAGGTCAGTCCTCGCACGGCAAGTGGGACTCGTCGATGGCCGCCCAGCCCGCGCGGCTGCTCCAGAAGCGGTGGGCCGATGGGCGCTCGGTGGACGGCTCGTCGTCCAGGGTGCCCGAAGGGACGGTCATGCGCGAGCGGTCCCGGGTGGGACGGGGCACCGGCCCGTTGCACCGGGTGCAGACCGCGGTGGCGAAACTCCTGGCCTCGGGCAGGTCGTACCGTGAGACGAGGTCTTCCCCGGAGAGCCAGCGGAACTGTTCCGGGGGCACCGCGACGTTGGTGGAGCGCAGACCGCCGGTGGCCTTGCGGCAGCGCTTGCAGTAGCAGTGGGCGAACCTCAGGAACGGGGGCGTCACCTCGTAACGGACGGCTTGGCAGAGGCAACTGCCTCGAAGCGCTGGATCGGCCATATCCCTACCTCCCTGTGTCTGCGCCGTCGAGTTCGAACCCGTAGAGCCGCGCCGGGTTCCGCTCCAGGATGGCGTTCTTTCCCGACTCGTCCAGGTCGTCCCGGGCCAGCAGCGTACGCGCGGCAAAGCGCTCCCGGTCCGAGTGGGGCATGTCGGAGCCGAAGACGATCTGGCCTTCCCCCACCAGGTCCATGACCTGGGGCAGCATGGCGTCCTCCACCTCGGCGCTCCAGTACAGGTTGCCCCGTTGGAGGTAGGCGTCGGGCGCTTCCGCGGCGCGGATTGCCACTTGCGGATAGAGGTTCGCCAAGCGCTGCGCGTGGGGGAACCGATGGTTCAGGCGGTCGATGACGAAGGGGATCCACAGGCAGCCCGCCTCGAGGAAGACCACCCGCAGGTTCGGGAAGCGGTCCAGCAGGCCCCCGGTCATGAAGGCCACGAACCCCATGAGCACGGGCATGAGGAAAGCGGTCAACCACGAGGGATAGAGGTCGCTGTAGAGGTTGTTCAGGGACGGACAGGACCAGCCCACGTGCACTCCCAGGGTCAGGTCCGTCTCGGCCAGGGCCTCGTAGAACGGCAGCAGCGAGGGGTGGTCGAGGGTGTGGTCCCCCGCGGTCCCCAGGACCATGATGGCGGAGGCGCCGAGGCTCTTGGCTTCGTACACCCCGCGCACCGCCCCGGACACGTCTTCGAGGTTGACCACCCCTGCCCACTTGAGACGCTCGCTGCCCGACGTCCGGTCTCCCATCCAGCGGTTGTACGAGGCGCACAACGCGGTCATCAGGGCGGAATCGCTGGTGAGCGGGTAGGCGAGGAAGAGGGTCGGGTAGATGACCTGCAGGTGGATGTCCTCCGCGTCCAGGGCCTCCAGACGCGCCGTGAGGTCGGTCAGTTCCTGGCTCTCCAGGCTGTCCCGGTTGCGCCCCTCGATGAGCGCGCCGTGCTTCGTGGGCTGGCCGTCCACCCGGGCGGGCGTGCTGAAGTTGTTGCAGCCGACCCCGGCCCGCCGGGGCACGAGCTGCTCGCCGATCATCCAGTAATACATCCCCGACGAGCCCACGATGACCGGCCGCCGGGAACGGAACACCGGGTCCATGTACTTGTCGTCGAAGGTCGCGGGACACTCGTTGACGTGGCCGTCGGCGTCGATGATGCGCATGGCTCCTCCATGGACGATTTTGTCCTCCATGGACGATTTCGGTTTCCAAGTCAAGGAAACCCTGGACACCGGAACAAGCGCCCCCGTTCGTCCCGAAGGGCGCCGACGGGCGGCGCGTCGAGGCGAACCCGTCAGGGAACGCATGAACAAGTCAGGGGGAACCCTGGACAATTGCCTCCCGTTCGTCCTGAGCGTAGCGTAGCGAAGTCGAAGGACGCGCTTTCCCATGGGGAAATGCGCCTCGAGCCGGAAGGTCCGCCTTTGACAACCGCGGGCGTTGGCGTTAGTGTCACGCCACGCCCGCACGGGCGCGAACCTTCGTTTCCATCGTTCCGCAGAAGAGGAGGAACCGTCATGGAAGAGACCGTCATCTCGGCAGACTCGCACGTCATCGAGGTCCCGGACCTCTGGGAGAAGGGGTTGCCCGCGGCCTTCAGGGACCGGGCGCCCAAGGCCTATTTCGACGAGGGACGCGACGCCTGGATGTTCGGGTCGCCGGACGTGGCGCCGCAGGCCGTGGGCGGGCTGTTCATGGCGGGCCAGCGCCCCGAGAACGTGGAGGACTACCGTCGGGCGGGCTTCTCGGTGGCGCGTCCCGGGGGTTGGGACCCGGTGGAGCGCATCAAGGACATGGCCCGGGACGGCGTGTCGGGCGAAGTGCTCTACCCCAGCCTGGGACTCGGGTTCTTCTGCGTCGAGGACCCCGCGTTCCAGCAGGCCCTGTTCCGCACCTACAACGACTGGCTCATCGAATACTGCCAGGGAGCCCCGGACCGGCTGTTCGGCGTGGCGTTGATCTCCGCCTTCGACGTGGACCACGCGGTGGCGGAGATGGAGCGCTGCAAGCGGGAAGGGATGGTGGGGACCCTGATCTGGCAAGTGCCCCACAAGGACCTGCCGTTCACCTCGGACCACTACGAACGCTACTGGGCCGCGTCCCAGGACCTGGACATGCCCGTGCACCTCCATATCCTCACGGGCTTCGGCGACAGCATGCGCCGCCAGACCACCCACGGCATGGGGCGCTACCGCATCGGCGTCCGCCAGACCCGTGAGATCGAGGACGCGTTGTTCGACATCATCTTCTCCGGGGTGCTGGAGCGCTACCCCTCGCTCAAGGTCGTGTCCGTGGAGAACGAGGTGGGCTGGATCCCCTTCTGGTTGGGACAGTGCGACAAGAACTTCCGCCGTCACCGCCACGCGGAGTCCCTGCCCATCCACAGGGAACCCGGCGAATACTTCGCCCGGCAAGTCTATGCCACGTTCTTCAACGACCACATCGGCGGACGGCTGTTCCCCTGGTGGGGCTCCGACAACTGCATGTGGTCCAACGACTACCCGCACCAGAACTCCACCTGGCCCCGCTCCCGAGAGGTCATCGCCCGCGATCTGGGCGGCCTCGACCCCGGCGACCGCACGAAACTGCTCCACTCCAACGTGGCCCGCCTGTACAACCTGAACGTGGCGCCGCTGATGGACGCGGCGTGAGGGCACTCGCTGAACGTCCGGAGGCGGGGTCATTGAACGATCGAGACAAAGAACCCCCTGTCGGGGAAAGAGCGATCCCCGCACCTCCATCATCACGAGGAAAACACGATGCAAACCACAAGTTACAGCCTGGGGGAATTGCTAAGGAGGGTCCGGGATCAAAACCTGACCATCCCGCAATTCCAGCGAAAATTCATCTGGAGCGAGGCGCAGGTAAAGTTATTGGTCGATTCGATATCGCGATCCTACCCTATCGGTTCTTTGCTCATACTGGACAAGAAGCCGGATCTTCCGCTTGCATCGAGGAGTATTGAAGCAGAAATCCGGGAAGATCCGCCGAGCGACGCTTTAGGCAACGTTGGAACTCAGACGGAAATAGAATCCTACATTCTGGATGGGCAACAAAGAACGACTTCGATAGCCCGTGTCTTCCTGAACGCTCATCCGAAAAAACTCTACTACGTCGATCTGAAGTCTATGCTTGAGTTGCACCCTAAAGAGGAAACGTCATGGATTCGTGTCACGGCCAGAGGAAAAACGAATCCTGACCGAAAGAAGAACAATCGTTTGTTACGTGCCGATCTGGTTCTCGATCAGTCGAAAGCCGACATTTATGTCAGCGAATACATAGAAGATTCAGGCGACTTCCCAGAATTTGAATCTGACCGAAAAGCTGCTCGCGAGGCAGCAGCTTCAATCAAGGGAATTTTCGAGACGATACGAAACTACGAAGTACCCGTGGTTACCCTTGATCGCGACCGTGGCGTCGAATCCGTTTGCCGAGTGTTCGAAACGATTAACAGCACGGGAACTCGACTGAGGACGTTCGATCTTGCGGTGGCCCGATTTTTCCCCAAACCGGATTTGCGAAAACTTTGGGAGGATGCCCTGGAACGATTTCCGATCTTATCGGAAAAGGGTTTCGATGTAGATGGTGAGCGCGTCCTCCAAGTGCTGTATCTGGTGCTGGCCGGACGAGAAGGCAAATACCCGGATCCTTCGCGGAACAATCAACTCGCCCTGCGGCCTGACTCAATCAACAGAGAATGGGCCAGATCATGCGAGGCTCTCGCAATAACGTATCAATGGGCGCAGGCGCAAGGTGCACGACCGGAGACACTGCCAAATCACAATGTTCTGGTAGCATTGGCGGCTGTACGCAGTCTGTTCTCGTCGGAGGACTTGAACAGAACCATATGGCCGGACAACGACTTTATCAGGCGATGGTATTTCAGCAAAGTGATCCAGGCTGGCGCATCCCAGGCGTCGAATTATAAAATCGGGCAGGATTTTCAAGCATTACACCGATACATCAAGGAAGGAATTCATCCGCACCCTGAAGAAGTAATCTTGAATCCCGATATTATTCTGACAATCAAACCATCGGATGTTCGATACAAATCTCTACAAAATGTATTTGCGACAACTATTCGACAAGATCTCATTTCCGGAGCCAATATCAATTCGGAATCAAAACTTGATGACCATCACATCTATCCACGAAACGCCCACAAAAGGCACCGTCTTTCTCTGAAAATGCTGGACAGCATTTGTAATCGTATTCCGATTTTGAGTACATCCAACCAATCTCTCAATGAAGCATATCCGCAAGAATACTTGAAAGAAATGGCCGATCAAGCTCGTGCTCAAGGTACACTGGAAGGCTTACAAAGAAGGTTGAGCGATTGCATGATTCCAGGAGATCCGAGTAATCCAGCATGGCCCGACAACTTTGCTCTCGATAAATTTGAAGATTTCTGTCGACGACGTGCCGAGCTGATCGTCTCCCGCGTTCGTGAAGTCATTGGAGAATCGCTCAAAGTCAGCACGCTATCGGAAGACGAGATGGCAGAAGAAGATGAAGATTAACCTACCGTTGATTGGGAAACAAAAGCGTTCACCAAAACGTTGACGACAGTACTTTGCACGCATGAGTTCCTCAAGCGCTGCATTGTCGGTGAGGTCCACTCCTGGCTGTACGCCCTGACCGCGGAAGATCGGAACCGGCTGCAGGCACTTGGCGGCAACGCCGCCCTGTGCCTCCAGAAATGCACGGAGAGCCTGCTCGACCGTAACCTTCAAGGTCTGACGCACGATGACGGCATGGACCTTGACCGCTCGCAACAGTTCATCGTCGAGGTCGAGGGTCGTGCGCATGTGTGGAACCATATCGGACGCCAGGTTCCCCTGCAACCGCGGGTGAGGTCGCCTCAGCGCCGCCTGCTCCAGGCGCGGATCTCCGCCGCCAGGGAGGTCCAGCGTTCTTCCAGCGGCCGCGTCCGGCATCCGATGCTTCGAGATCCCAGTAGCCTGCACCCATGGCCATCACCGCGCTGTAGCAGGGAGCGTAGTGAAGGAAGCGGGGGCGCGCCACCGTCGCCCAATTGACACCCGGTGTCAACGGTGTTAGTGCTTGCCCACCCTTGCAACACATTGGTTCGGCTACTTTCAAGGAGGGGGGCATGAAGACCTCGTTGCGTTTCCACCTCGCGTTACTCGCCGGCGTCCTCTGTTTCGCAGCCTCGGCGCACTCCCAGACGGCCGTGTCGCTGGGCACATCCACCGTGGGCGCGCGCTTCCACATCCTCGCCGTGGGCATCGGCGATACGGTCAGCCGCAACTCCGACGTGAGCGTCACCGTGGAGCCCATCGGCGGCAGCGACGCCAACGTGCGCGCGCTGGCGGCCAAGCGCATCGAGCTGGCGCTGTTGAACTCCCTGGCCGGCACCCACGGGTACCACGGCATCGGCTCGTTCCAAAAGGACGGAAAGGCGCCGCTCCGGCTGGTCTTCCAGGGCGGCCTGGGAGCCCGGGCCATCGTCGCACGGGCCGACCGGGGCATCCGCACCCCCGCGGACCTGGAGGGCAAGACCGTGCAGGCCAAACGGAAGTCGCTGGCGGACCTGGAGGCGTTCGCCCGGGCGGTGATGCGGGCCTACGGCATCCCGGAATCGTCGGTGAAGATCCTCAGGCACGGCAACACCAACGAGCAGCTCGAGTCCCTGAAGCTGGGGGCCGCGGACGCCGTGGTCATGCCCTTCGGCAGCCCCCGCACGTCCTCGCCGCCGCTCCGGCGCCTGGCCCAGGCCATCGACCTCAAGGTCATCGCCATCCCCGGGGACAAGGCCGCGGAGATCCTCGAAGACCCGCGGCTGAAGGGCTACCGGCGCGCCAGGATCGCCAAGGGCGCCATCAAGGGCCTGGACAGCGACGTGGACTCGCTGGCCGTGGGCACCTTTGCCGCCACCCGCGCGGACGTGCCGGAGGAAGTCATCTACAAAGTCGCCAAGGCGTTCTTCGAGAACCTGGAGCAGTTCTACCCGGTGCACGCGTCGGCCAAGCAATATACCCTGAAGGGCAGCCTGGCCAACCCCACCATCCCCTTCCATCCCGGCGCCGTCCGCTACTACCGGGAGGTCGGCGAGTGGACCGACGCGCTGGCGAAGACGCAGCAGGCGCTGCTCGACAGCCAATGACCGGGGCCGCGGTCCTCGCACGGAGTCCGGGGCGCCGCGCCCCGGACCGGGCACGGGATGGCTGACATCGCGGCGCCGCACTCGGGCCGGGAAGCGGGGACCACCCCGGCCTGGGACCGGGTCATCGACTGGATCGCCCTGCTCACCGCCCTCTACCACTTGGTGGTGGTGGGACGGACGTTCATCTACCTGGGGGTCTTCTTCCCCACTCCCTTCCATCGGGCCGTGAGCCTCACCTGCGCCCTGCTCCTGGCCTACCTCGTCCATATGCGCCGCCGGGGCCCGGCGAACCGGGGCCGGTGGTGGGACGCGGCGCTGCTGGCGCTGGGTCTGGCGCCCCTGGGCTTCATCCTCCTCTTCTACGAACGGGTCACCGACTACGACGAGTACGGGTTCCTCGACCCGCCGGGCATGGTCCTGGCGTTCGCCCTGGCCTTCTCCCTGCTGGTGGCGCTCAAGCGGGCCGTGGGCTGGGTGCTGGTGACCATCATCTGCGTGTTCCTCTTCGTGGCGCGCTTCCAGAACCTCCTGCCGGGCCTGCTGTTCGGCAAGGGCTACGCCTGGGACCGGCTGTCCTACGCGGTGTACGTGCCCGGAGAGGGCATCTTCGGCGTTCCCCTGGGGGTGGCCTCCACCATCGTCATGGTGTTCCTGATCTTCGCCCACCTGTTGCAGAAGGCCGGGGTGGGCGAGTGGTTCAGCGAACTGGCCCTGGCCCTGACCGGCTGGACCCGGGGCGGCGCCGCCAAGACCGCGGTGCTGGCCTCGGCGTTCTTCGGCACCATCTCCGGCTCGCCGTCGGCCAACGCCGCCACCACCGGGGCGGTGACCATCCCCCTCATGGTGCGGGCAGGATACCGGCCCGGGTTCGCCGGCGGCGTGGAGGCGGCCTCGTCCGCGGGCGGACAGATCCTGCCGCCGGTCATGGGCGCCATCGCCTTCGTCATGGCGGACTTCCTGGGCGCTCCCTATTACCAGGTAGCGCTGGCCGCGGCCCTGCCGGCCCTGCTCTACTTCGTCATCGTCTTCATGGGGGTGGACTTCGAAGCCGCCCGGCAGGGTTTGGCCGGACTGCCCCGGAACGAGCTGCCGTCCCTGGGCGCCACCTTCCGGAAAGGCTGGTTCTTCCTGCTGCCCATCGGCGCCATGATCTACCTGATGCTGGTGCAGAAGTTCGACCCCGACATGGCCGGCATCTTCAGCCTGCCTCTGCTGGTGGCGGTCAGCTTCCTGTCCAGGGACCGCGGCAAGCGCCTGTACCCCGGCCACGTGCGCTCGGCCCTAGTGGCCGCGGTGAAGGCATGGGTGCCGCTGGCGATCCTCACCGCGGCCGTGGGGATGCTGGTGGCCGCCCTGGGGCTCAGCGGGCTGGGGACGAAGTTCTCGCGCGCGCTGGTGGATCTGAGCGGCGGGAACCTGCCCATCGCCCTGGCCCTGGTGGGGCTCGCCAGCCTCATCCTGGGCATGGGCATGGACTCCCTTCCGGCCTACATCACCGTGGCCACCCTGTGCGCACCGGCGCTGGTGCTCATGGGGGTGCCGGACATCGCCGCCCATCTGTTCGTGGTTTACTGGGGGTTGGCGTCCCACATCACGCCGCCGGTGTGCGTCACCGTCTTCGTCACGTGCAGCATCAGCGGCGCCGGCATCTGGGAAACCGGCAAGCACGCGGTGCGCCTGGCCATCGGCAAGTACCTGCTGCCGTTCTCCTTCGCGCTCCACCCCGCCCTGCTGCTGCGGGGGTCGTGGGACTCGGTGGCGCTGGCCGCGGTGTCGGCGCTGGTGGGGGCGGTGAGCCTGTCCGCGGGGACCATCGGCTACGGCCTGCGCGTGCTCACGTGGCCCGTGCGCGGCGTGCTCATCGCCGGCGGCGTGCTGCTCATCCTGCCCGGGTGGAACATGCTGGCGGCGGGGTCGGCGCTGGTGGCCGCGGGGGTGTTGCTGCAACTCCGCGGACTTCGCCGCGCCAGCGGTTGACCCACAGGATCCGCACATTGCCGTCCCGGACCGGCACGGCAGCATGGCGAAGGCCCCCTTGCCGAACGTCAACCTGAACCCCGGCAACCGGGAGAGAACGACATCAAAAAAACCAGGATCTTCCGGCTTTTGTGTGGGCAGGGTTTCACGGCATAGCGTCCCCTCTCCCACCCGGCGTCAGCACCAACGGACAGATAGCTGAAACGGGTTGGGTGATCCGTGTAGAGGACTCCTCCCCTCAACCCGCCGTACCCCCTATGCACTCCCCTTCAAGGGGGAGAGGATCGGAGTTCTCCGCTATGCCGAACCGGAGACGGCAAGGTGGGAATCGGACCTCATCACGGGAGGAGGGACTGTCATAATCCACACGAAAGCCTGGAGCGCAAGTAGAGCCAAGGCAACTGGCAAGCTGAACGGGAATAAGCGGCTATTCACTATCACATCACAGAGAATCCAACACCTCCTTGAGGCTATGCAGCGGCGCACCTGTCTCCTTCTGCATCAGTCGAACGGTGCTTTTGGAACTAGCAGCGACGTTCTCCGTACCGAACGGCTGGTGCGGCAGGTCCATAAGTGCACGAACGGCCTTCCGCAAATTCTTCCAGCTTTGGTGTCTCTCGTGACGGATTTTTCGAACAATATCCACGACGCTCTCCGAACATTTCGCAGAGTCGGAAATCGAATTCATCTCCGTCCTTCCAAGCAATCGAATGGGCTGACTACGAAGCGCAGAAACCAAATCGAAACATGGATTTCTTACGAATGCTGGAGGTTTGCAAATGGGATTTTCCGCGAAAAATAGATCCCACGATGCCTGTTTGATGGCCTGTTGCAGGTCGACATGGGGATGTTGATCCTCGGTCAGCATCCCCACCCAGAACGGCATGTAGCAGAGATTCCAGCCCGCAGTGTACGCATCAGGGTCCCAAGGATGACCCCAAATGTGTCGAACACCGTAGCCTGATTTGCGGACCACTGGGTGACCTGTATAGTTGTTCCAAGCCAACTGCGCCCGAGAATTATCGTCCATCTTGACAGGCCTACCCTTCCAATCTGTAGTTTCTCCCCTTTTTTTGCCTGGATGATGCTTCAAGCTACAGCGTGCGAAGCCTGGGAACCAGATGGTGCGCTTCCTAGCCGCGGCAGGCTTGACAAAGAAACTACTGGCGAAAGCAGCTTCGATTATGGACGTACCCGCTTGCTTTAGCAGACTTTCAAGTATTTCGATGGGTGCTGGAAGTTTACCTTTGTATATTTCAAGACCGATGTTCTCGTCCATGAATCCGATCCTTTGAGATGAGCAGGATTTTTGAGTCGGCTATTTGTTCGTATTGTCGTCAGCCCGTACGCTGGATGACTTCCTGAAGCTCGCACAGATCCCAGTGAATGTCATGGGCGATTTCGTCCACCTCTTGAGTGACGTGGGTTTCAAGACCGAGTGCGAGCTATTGCAAACGTTCCATTTCCGGCCACCTTGTAAAAACCATTCCGTGGCAAAGAAGGGCTGGTTTCAGAGTCAGAGAATCAATGACTTTTCCAGAATTGATGACAAAGGAGGTTCGCTGAAGGCCTGTATAGCCACCCATTCTGTTTTTTGCATTGGCCTCCAGACACACAATCCAGCCCAAGGGACCTTTTAGTGGTCCCGTTATTGAAACATTTCGGAGTGAGTACGGGTCGAAAAATGAACGCTCAATATGTGCTTTGATGATGTTCTTATAGTTCGTCGGGTAGGAGCCAATTTCGACCGGGCCGACTGTCGTACATCCGGCCATCGCCAAAATTCCAAGAATAGCTATTAAGGTCTTCATGGAGTTACTCCTATAGTAGAACTACTTATCTGTCTCGTATTAGATTTCTGCATACTCGGACGAACCCCTAGACCATCTCCTCCAGCAGGCGTCCGTACCCCATGACCGACTCGTTGACGTGCAGCCGTTTCTGGATGGCCCACACTCTGGCGGGGACCGGGTGCACCACCGGCACCCGGAGGTCCTGCTCCAGCAACTCGATGATGTCCAGGGTGCGCCACCCCGAGCCCAGCATGTAGATGGCGTCCGCCTGCCGGTGGCGCAGGAATGCGTTGCGCGTGTGGGCATAGACTTCCTGCCCGGCGAGCTTGCCCACGTCCTCGAACTCCACGGGTATGCCCTCCATGGCCAGGACGTCGAACCCCGCCTCGACGAAGTACCGCGCGAAGGTCTCGTTGATCTTGCCTGTAAAGTAGGTGACCCCGACCATCTTCTTGCACTTGAGCGCCTTGAGGGCTTCGACCTGGGTCATGCCCGCGGTCACGATGGGGGTCTTGTACTTCCGTTCCCAAGACCGGACGATGCGGCGCTCGCCCTTGAACCCCTGGAACATGAACGGCGGCGCCCCTTCGGGGTGGATCAGGTCCACCTCGTAACCGGCGAGCTCGGCCACCCGTTCCTCATACGCGTTCATGGCCTGCTGGAACTCGTCCGCGGTGCCGCGCCGGAAACCGATGAAGAGGGGGATGACGCCGATGCCCTCGGGCATCATGCGGATGAACTCCTCCAGGGAACCGGGCCTCATGGTCGGCTTGATGATGCCGACGGTGCCGCGCCAACTCGTGTAAGCCATTTGCGACTCCTTCCTCGCGGGACTCGTGGAACTCCCGGACGCTAGCCGAAGCGCCGGCGTTTTTCAACTTCCCGCGCTCATCCTATAATGGAAACCCCTGAACGATTGCCCCGTTCGTCCTGAGCGAAGCGAAGCCGAAGGACGCGCTTTCCCATGGGGAAAGGCGCCTCGAGCCGGAATGGACCAGAGGTTACAATGGTGGGCCATATCGCAAACGCCAGCTTCCGGAAGATGGAGACGGACCACCCGTGAAGCCCTCCTCCCCCGGTTTCCGGCCTGAACGCCTCACCCTGTGGTTGCTGCTGCTCGCCCTGTCCACGTTGTTCCTGTGCAGCGTGGACGAAGGACACTTCTACCGCCCCGGCAACACCAACTGGAATTCATCGAAGGACTTGGCCATCGCCGAGAACCTGTCCCCCGACCACCATTTCCGGTTGTTCGTGGGCTTGCGCCCGGGACCGGGCAGCGCCCCCGCATACGAGATGTACAGCCGCTTTCCCGTCGGCGGATACGCACTGATCAAACTCGCCATCCTCCCCTTCGGAAACGACCTGTCCGCCCAGATCCTGGCTGCCCGCATGCTCATGCTGCTCTTGTTCAGCGCCGCCGCGCTCCTGGCCTTCCTCTCCCTCTCCCGGATCACCTCCCACCGCTGGGCCGCGCTGGCCGCCACCCTCGCGGCCTTCTCCTCCTGGTACATGCTGTTGTTCGGCAACGCGGTTTCCGTGGAGTACAGCGTGGACCTGTTCGCGGTGATGCTGGTCTTCCACGGCATGGCGGTGTTCGTCCAGGAGGGGCGGTTCCGCCAGTTGCTGGCCAGGACCTGCGTCGCGCTGCTGCTGGGGTGGCGCGTGTATGCCTTCCTGCTGCCGTTCCTCATCCTCGGCTTGGCGAGCGAGGCGGTACGGGCGTGGAAGGACGGGACCGCGGTATGGCCGCGTGTGCGTTCCACCGGGGCGGCGGTGCTGCGCAGCCGCTACATGGCGCTGGGCCTGTTCGCGCTGCTGTTCGGCGCGGTCGTCCTGGGCTTCAACTTCGCCAACGAGTACGCCGCGTTCGGAGGCGAGACGCGGGTGAGCGAACTGCCGTCGGTCCAGTCCATGCTCAGGCGAACCGGACTGGGCCAGGACCTGGACACCCCCTTCGACCGTGGGGAGTGGCTGCGCTTCCTGCGAGAGCAGTTCTATCGTGTCCGCGTGGCTTCCGTTCCATTGGCGCTGACCGACTGGGGAGCCGGTTTGCGGGAGTGGTTTCCCTCGGTTCCCTCGTCGGAGTCCGGCCTTTCGGGGCCGGAGTTGTGGCTTTACCTCCTGTTGTTGCTGATGGCGGCGGTCGCATCCGCGGCCGCGGTTCGGCTTGCGAGGAGGCTGTTAGCCCTGCGCCACCGCATGCTGCTGGCCACCCTTGCCCTGTCGGGGTTCTTCTGGACCCTGCCCATGCGCCACAATGCACACCACGGCCACGAGGCCCTGTACTACGTGGGCGTCCCGCTGGCGTTCTACTCACTGCTCCTGCTGTACCTCCACAAGCGCTGGGGGCGTGGTCCGGTGGTCGGCCTTGCGGTCGCGGCGCTGCTCGCCTTCGTCGTCTCCGCTTTCCAGATGGATCGACGATGGCGTCTTGACGCCCAGGCGGCGGAAATCCAACAGGCCGCCCTGGCCGAAATCGGGACCGTTCGCGAAACCACACGGGGAAGAAAGGTGGTCCTGGTCCCCGGATCCGTCAAGCCGGAATGGTCAAGGCAGTTCAAACAGTGGAACTACGGATCGGATTACGGATGGAGATACTATCTCGCCGGAAGCGTCCTGACGCAATCCCCCGACCTCGCAGATATACGTCACCTGTACCCCGCAGGCCCCCGGAATCTCGCCGGAAGCGTCTCGACACCCTCTCTCGGCATGGAAGTCGCCGCCCGCGCCGCAGACTTCATCGTCACCCGCGACCGCGTGGAGAGCGGCGCCCTGCTCACCCCCCATAACGAACATGTGTTCCTGTATGATTCCGCGGGTACGGACGATCTGGTGGAGTTCTACCGGGCCACGTACCGACGGGTGGTGTCCGGAGAGCCTGCGGCGCGCTCCCACTTCGACGTCTATCTCGGTGACCGCACGCTGTTCCACGTCAGGGATCCCTGCATCCGGGAGGATGCGGGATACTGGATCTTCGTGGAGGCGGTCCCGGAAGACCCGAAGGACCTGCCCGGACGGAGCAGGCAGGACGGCTTTCGGGATCTCGTCCTCCCCTTCCATCACGGCGGCGTGCTGTTCGAGGGGAAGTGCATGGCCGTCCTTTCCCTCCCCGATTACCCCATCTCCGTCATCAGGACGGGACAGCGGCCAAGCCGACACTTTCCCCGGGGAGGACACCGCGGCTGGGAAGTAGAGATCTTGCCGGCCGGGTGACCTGCGCCAGCAGCATATTCCAATCCGAGGACGCCATTGAAAACAACCACTTGGCTTGCACCACGCCAGAATTTCGGTATGAATGGTGGGCCATGTCGCAAACGTCAGCTTTGGAAGATGGAACAGACCACCCGTGAAGCCTCCCTTCTCCGGTCTCCAGCCTGAACGCCTCACCCTGTGGTTGCTGCTGCTCGCCCTGTCCACGTTGTTCCTGCGCAACGTGGACGAGGGATATTCCTACCGTCCCAGCAACGCCACCCGGAATTCGCCGAAGGACTTGGCGATCGCCGAGAACCTGTCCCCCGACCACAATTTCCGGTTGTTCACGGAGCTGCGCCCGGGATCGGGCGACGCCCCCGCATACGAGATGTACAGCCGCTTTCCCGTCGGCGGATACGCGCTCATCAGACTCGCCATCCTCCCCTTCGGAAACGACCTGCCCGCCAAGATCCTGGCCGCCCGCATGCTCATGCTGCTGTTGTTCAGCGCCGCCGCGCTCCTGGCCTTCCACTCCCTCGCACGGATCACCGCCCACCGCTGGACCGCGCTGGCCGCCACCCTCGCGGCCTTCTCCTCCTACTACCCGCTGTTGTACGGCGACGCGGTTGGCGTGGAGCACAGCGTGGACCTGTTCGCGGTGATGCTGGTGTTCCACGGCATGGTGGTGTTCGTGCAGGAGGGACGGTTCCGGCAACTGCTGGCCAGGACCTGCGTCGCGCTGCTGCTGGGGTGGCGCGTGTGTGCCTTCCTGCTGCCGTTCCTCATCCTGGGCCTGACGCACGAGGCGGTCCGGGGGTGGAAGGACGGGACCGCGGTGTGGCCGCGTGTGCGCTCCACCGCGGCGGCGGTGCTGCGCAGCCGCTACATGGCGCTGGGCCTGTTCGCGCTGCTGTTCGGCGCGGTCGTCCTGGGCTTCAACTTCGCCAACGAGTATGCCGCGTTCGGAGGCGAGACGCGGGTGACCGAACTGCCGTCCTTCCAGTCCATGCTCAAGCGGACCGGACTGGACCAGGACCTGGACACCCCCTTCGACCTTAGTGGGTGGCCGCGCTTCCTGCGAGAGCAGTTCTATCGTGTCCGCATCGCGTCCGTTCCCTTCGTGCTGCTCGACTGGGGGGACGATTTGCGGGGGTGGTTTCCCTCGGTTCCCTTTTCGACGTCCGGCCTTTCGGGGCCGGAATTGTCAGTTTACTTCGTGTTGTTGCTGCTGGTGGCGGTCGCATCCGCGGCCATGATTTGCCTTGCGAGGCGGCTGTTGGCCCGGCGGCCCCGCATGCTGCTGGCCACCCTTGCCGTGTCGGGGTTCTTCTGGACCCTGCCCATGCGCCACAATGCAAACCACGAACACGAGGGCCTGTACTACGTGGGCGTCCCGCTGGCGTTCTACTCACTGTTCCTTTTGTACGTCCACAAGCGCTGGGGGCGTGGTCCGGTGGTCGGCCTTGCGGTTGCGGCGCTGCTCACCTTCGTCGTCTCCGCCTCCCAGATGGACCAACGACAGCGCCCGGACGCCCGGTTGGCCGAGATCCGACACGCCGTCCTGTCCGAAATCGGGACCATTCGTGAAACCATACGGGGAAGAAAGGTGGTCCTGGTCCCTGGATCCGTCAAGCCGGAATGGTCAAGGCAGTTCATAGGGTGGGACTACGGAGCGGACTACGGATGGAAATACTTTCCCGTCAGAAGCTTGGCGCAATCCCTTGACATGGAAGTCACCCCCCGCGCTGCAGACTTCATCGTCACCCGCGACCGCGTGGAGAGCGGCGCCCTTCTCACCCCCCATAACGAACATGTATTCCTGTATGATTCCGCAGGTACGGACGATCTGGTGGAGTTCTACCGGGCCATGTACCAACGGGTGGTGTCCGGAGAGCCTGCGGCGCGCTCCCACTTCGACGTCTATCTCGGTGACCGCGCGCTGTTCCACGTCAAGGATCCCTGCATCTGGGAGGATGCGGGATACTGGATCTTCGTGGAGGCGGTCCCGGAAGACCCGAAGGACCTGCCGGACGGAGCAGGAGGGGAGGGGGACGGCTTTCGGAATCTCGTCATCCCCTTCCAATACGGCAGCGTGCTGTTCGAAGGGAAGTGCATGGCCGTCCTTTCACTCCCCGATTATCCCATCTCCGTCATCAGGACGGGACAGCGGCCACGCCCGCACCCCCGCTGGAAAGGACACCGCGGCTGGGAAGTAGAGATCTTGCCGGCCGGGTGACCTGCGCCAGCTTGACGCCCGGGCCCGTTTCCTCTATCCTTGAAGCCGACTTGAGGAGTCGGCTAATTGGTAAGCCACCTGACTCTGGATCAGGCGATTGTAGGTTCGAGTCCTACCTCCTCAGCCACGGTCCCATCGTCTAGCGGTTAGGACGCTGGCCTCTCACGCCAGAAACACGGGTTCGAGTCCCGTTGGGATCAATCCACAAGCCCTGCCGGACCCTCCGTACTCCCGCCTCCTGCCCGTTCGCTCCACGACTCGGACGCGTCGGCGCGGAACTGCGCGGCGAGGGTCGCGTGGGGCTCGGGCAACTCCACCACCGCGGCCCCGGCCCAGAGGCCGTCGAGGTCGTAGAACCGGCGCACGGGCTCGTAGAAGACGTGCACCAGGACGTCCGAGAAGTCCAGCAACACCCACTGGCCCAGCGGGATCCCCTCACTGGATATGGGACGCAACTCGTGGGGGCGGGCGTCTTCCCTGATTCCTTCGGCAATGCTCTGGACGTGACGGTCGGAGCGGCCCGAGCAGATGAGGAAGAAGTCGGCGATGGTGGTGAGCTTGCCAACCTCCAGCAGCGCGAGGTCCTGGGCCTTCTTCTCCAGCGCGAAACCGCAGAGCAGCAGGGCCTTCGCCCTGGCGTCCATGGCCGGGGAGGCGGCGTCGAGCGGGGTGGTCACTCCGGCAACTCCCGGTAGAGGCGCTGTTCTTCCACGTAGCGCTGTACTGCCGCAGGGACCAGGTAGCGAATGGACATCCCCTTCCCAAGCAGACCCCGAACCGCGGAGGCGGACACGAACAGGTCCGTCAGCCTCTGGAACAGGATCTCCTTGCCGTACTCGTTGCGGAAGCCGGACCGCACCGGACCATAGCAAAAGGCGTCCCGCACGACAACGGGGATCGCGTCGTAGGACAGGGCGTCGCCAAAGCCCGGACGCGAGGTGACGATGACGTGCGTGAGCCGCAACAGCTCGCGCCAGTCCTTCCAGCCGTCGATCAGCAGGAACGCATCGAGTCCCAGGATGAAATAGAGGCTGTCCGCGGGCGTGAGGTCCTTCGAGAAACGGCGCACGGTGTCGATGGAGTAGGAGTTTCCGGGACGGGCGACCTCCGTGTCGGAGACGTTCAGGCCCGGGTTGTCCTCCACCGCGAGCCGCACCATCTCCAGGCGGTGACGGGCTGCGGCCGCGGGCTCGGCGCTCCTGTGGGGCGGAACGCCGCACGGGACGAAGCAGACCTCGTCGAGGGCGCAGGCCTCCCGCACCTCCTCGGCGCTCCTGAGATGCCCCCAGTGGACCGGGTCGAAGGTGCCGCCGAACAGCCCCAGCCTCACCGGGTCCCTCTCCCCTCCGCCGGGGCGCTAGCCGCGGACCTGTCCATCGCCGAACACGAAGAACTTGGTGCTGGTGAGCTCTTCCAGTCCCATGGGGCCGAAGGCGTGGATCTTGCTGGTGCTGATGCCGATCTCCGCGCCGAGGCCGAGCTCGCCGCCGTCGTTGAAGCGGGTGGAGGCGTTGACCAGGACCGCGGAGGAGTTGACGCGCGCCACGAAGTCCTCGGCCTTGCCGCGGTCCCCGGTCACGATGGTCTCGGTGTGGTCCGAGCCGTACCGCCGGATGTGCTCGATGGCCTCGTCCATGTCCTCGACCACGCGCACCGCCAGCACCAGGTCCAGGTATTCTTCGCTCCAGTCCGACTCGCTCGCCGGTTCGACCCCCGCGGCCAACGCCCTCGTCCGGTCACAGCCGCGCACCTCGACCCCGCTCTCCCGCAACTTCTCGACCACCCCCGGCAGGAACCGCGGCGCCGCCTCCCGGTGCACCAGCAGGGTCTCCATGGCGTTGCACACCGACGGGCGCTGGACCTTGGCGTTGAGCGCGATGCGTTCCGCCATGTCCAGGTCCGCGCCGCCGTCCACATAGACGTGGCACACGCCCTTGTAGTGCTTGACCACGGGCACGGAGGAGTTGGCGGCCACGAACCGGATGAGGGCCTCGCCGCCCCGGGGTATGACCAGGTCCACGTATTGCTCCAGCTTGAGCAGCTCGTGGACCATGGCCCGGTCGGTGGACGCCACCACCTGCACCGCGTCCGCGGGCGCGCCGACCCGGGCGCACGCCTCCCGCAGCACGCCGCCGATGGCCCGGTTGGAGAACCCGGCCTCGCTGCCGCCCTTGAGGATGACCGCGTTGCCGGACTTGAGGCACAGCGACGCGGCGTCCGCGGTGACGTTGGGCCGGGCCTCGTAGATGATGGTGATGACGCCCAGCGGGATGCGCATCCGGCCCACTTCCAGGCCGTTGGGGCGGCGCCACTTCCGGGTGACCTGCCGCACCGGGTCCGGCAAGGCCACGATGTCCCGTATCCCCGCGGCCATGGCCTCCACCCGCCCGGGGTCCAGCGCGATGCGGTCGATGACGGCCTTCGAGAGCCCCTTCGCCTCCGCGTACTCCACGTCCCTTGCGTTCTCCGCCAGGATCGCGTCCCGGCGTTCCCGGAGGCCGTCGGCCATGGCCAGGAGGGCCCGGTTCTTCGAGTCGGTGGAGAGGTTGGCCAGCGCGCCGGCCGCTTCCCTGGCCTGCCGACCGATGGCGCCCGCTTCCTCGGCTACTCCCATGGTGACCCCCGTTGGAACCGCTACAGCAACACGAGATCGTCCCGGTGTATGATCTCGTCGTAGGCCTTGTATCCCAGGATGGCTTCGATCCTGCCCGAGTGCGCCCCCTTGATCTTCCGCAGCTCCTGCGCGCTGTAGTTCACCAGCCCGCGGGCGAACTCGCCCCCCTCGTGGTCCACGCACCGGACGCACGCCCCCGCGCCGAAGGAGCCGCGCACCTCCCTCAGGCCCGACGGCAACAGGCTCTTGCCCTTCACCGTCACCGCGGCGCAGGCCCCGCGGTCCACCACCACCTCGCCCGACGGCTTGAGGTTGTAGAGGATCCAGTGCTTGCGGCTGGTCAGGCGGCGTTCGTCGGGCAGCACCAGGGTGCCCGACTCGCGGCTCCCGTCGAACAACCCGCTCAAGACGCCCTCCTGCTGCCCGTTGGCGATGACGGTGGGGATGCCCGCGTGGCTCGCCTCTTCCGCGGCGCAGAGTTTCGAGAACATCCCCCCTCGCCCGAGCTCGGACGGCCGGGCGTCCCGGGTCGCCTTCTTGGCTTCCTCGACGTCGGTGACCACGGGGAGGAGGCGGGCGTCGGGGTCGGACCTGGGGTCCCGGTCGAAGACGCCGTCCACGTCGCTGAGTATCACCAGCAGGTCCATCTCCATGAGGGTGGCCACCAGCGCGGACAGATGGTCGTTGTCGCCGAACTTCATCTCCTCCACCGCCACCGTATCGTTCTCGTTGACGATGGGGATGATGTTCCAGGCGAGCAGGGTCTTGAGGGTGTGCTTGGCGTTGAGGTAGCGTTTGCGGTCGGCCAGGTCCTCGTGGGTCAACAGCACCTGGGCGATGTGCTTCCGGAAACCGCGGAAGGAGTTCTCGTAGAGGGCCATGAGCCGGATCTGGCCCACCGCGGCCAACGCCTGTTCCTGGGGCAGGTCCCTGGGACGTTCGGTCAGGCCCAGTCGGCTGATCCCGGACGCGATGGCGCCCGAGCTCACGACCACGAGGTTCTTCACCCGGTCGTGCAGGGCGGCCAGCTCGCTCACGATCCGGCGGATCCGCCGTTGGTGCAACCCGCGTTCGGAGGACAGGATGCGGCTGCCGATCTTGACCACCACCCGTTGCGCCCGGCGAACGTGTTTGCGCCGCAGGTCAGCCATGGGACTCCACGCCGCGCGCGGGCGGCCGGATCGGGGCCGCGGGCGCATCCTGGGCCGCGAGACCCTGGACCACCAGGGTCTTGAGCAGCTCCAACCCCTCTCCGGTAACGGCCGACACCGCGCAGAACCGGTAGCCGCGGGAACGGAAGGACTCTTCGAGGGCGCGCAGCGCGCCCCGGTCCGGCAGCAGATCGACCTTGCTTGCGGCGACGATCTGGGGCTTCTGCGGCAACTCGTCGTCGAACAGCGCCAACTCGCGGTTCACGGTCTCGAAGTCGGTCTTGGCGTCCCCGTCCCCGAGCCGGAAGACGTCCAGCACGTGGACCAGCAACCGGGTGCGCATCACGTGCTTGAGGAAGCGGTGCCCCAGACCCTCGCCGCGATGGGCCCCCTCGATGAGCCCGGGGATGTCGGCCGCCACGAAGCTGCGGTCGCCGCAGCGCGCCACTCCCAGGTTGGGCGTCAGGGTGGTGAAGGGGTAGTCCGCGATCCTGGGGCGCGCCGCGGAGATGACCGATATGAGCGTCGATTTGCCCGCGTTCGGCAAGCCCACGAGACCCACGTCGGCCAACAGCCGCAACTCCAGCCGGAGATCGCGCCCCTCGCCCGGCAGTCCGGGCTGGGCGTAACGCGGCGCTTGGCGCGCGGGCGTGGCGAAGCGGCCGTTGCCCTTGCCCCCCTTGCCGCCCCGGGCCACCACCACGTCGGACGACGGCGCGTCGATGTCGGCGATGAGGTCGCCGGTCTCCGCGTCCCGGACCAGGGTCCCCAGGGGGACCCGGATGACCCGGTCCGCGCCGTTCCTGCCGTGCTGGTCCTTGCCGCGCCCGTGCTGGCCGCGGCCGCCGCGGTAGAGCCTCTGGTAGCGGAGGTCGAGCAGGGTGGAAAGGCCCGGGTCCGCGGCCACCCGGACGTGGCCGCCGTCACCGCCGTCGCCGCCGTCCGGTCCCCCCTTGGGGACGAACTTCTCACGGCGGAAGCTCATGCAGCCGCGGCCCCCGTCGCCGGCCTTCACCGTGACCTCCACCTCGTCCACGAACTTCATGACCCATGTGCTTTCGGGCCGGTCGAGGCCAACGCCGGGCGCTTCTCCTCCAAGGCCGGGGAACGGTCACGGGACGGGAAAAAGTAAGGGAAACTCGGAACGATTGCCCCCGTTCGTCCTGAGCGTAGCGAAGCGAAGTCGAAGGACGCGCTTTTTCATCGGGAGAGGCGCCTCGAGCCAGAGTGGATCAGCGGTTCCGAAAGGGGTTACCGGAGTACGGCAGGGCCGCGAAGGTGGAAGCCGCCGAGGCGCGCGTTCATGCGGGTGGGGAAGCCTCTCAGGCGGTAGCGGGTATGACGGCCACCCTCTTGCGCGACCGGCCCCAGCGTTGGTACTCCACCGTACCCTCCACCAGGGCGAACAGCGTGTAGTCCCGGCCCATGCCGACGTTCCTGCCCGGGTGGATCCTCGTGCCCAACTGGCGGACCAGGATGTTGCCCGCCTTGACGTGCTGGCCTCCGTAGCGCTTGACGCCGCGGCGCTGGCCCTGGCTGTCGCGGCCGTTACGGGAGCTTCCGCCCGACTTCTTGTGCGCCATCGGTCCCTCCGGGTCACGCCCGTATTTCGACGATCCTCAAGGTCGTATGCCGTTGGCGGTGGCCCTGCTTGCGCTTGTAGCCCTTCCGCCGCTTCTTCTTGAACACGACGATCTTCCGGTCGAGCCCCTGCTCGACGATCTCCGCGGTGACCCGGGCCTGCTCCACCACCGGAGCGCCGATCCTGGCCTGCCCGTCGTCACCGTCGCCGCTCACCAGCAACACCTGGTCCAAGGTTACCGTGGCGCCCACTTCGCCGCCCAGGCGCTCGACTTCGACCAACTCGCCCTCGGCCACCCGGTACTGTTTTCCGCCCGTCTTGACGACCGCATAACGTCCCATGGTTGCGTCGTTTTGTAACCGAGAACGCCGTCCGTGTCAAACGGCCGCGGGCCGCGTCTCCAGCAGGCGAAGCTCCATGGCGCAGGTCCCCCGCCATTCGTTCTCCCGCAGCCGGTAGGCCGCGTCCACCCGGTCGTTCACCCGGCCGGGGTATTGCCCGGGCGCGCCGAAGGCCACCGCGGTCACCGAGTGCTCGTGGTGCCGCAGCCGGAAACGCGACACCGATTCGAAGTCCCGGCGCTCGCATACCTCGACCCCGCGGGTCTGGAGCACGGGTTCGGGGTTGCCCACGCCGAAGGGGCCCAGCAGCCGCATCTGCCGGGCGAGACCCAGGCTCAACTGCCCGAAGTCCACCTCGGCGTCCACGTCGAGATACGGCGCCAAGTCCTGCTCGCTCAGGAACTCCCGCGCCGCGGCCTCGAAACCCTCGGCAAAGGGCTCCAGGTTCTCCTCCCGGATGCTCAGGCCCCCTGCGTGTTCGTGGCCTCCGAAGCGCTCCAGCAGCGCGGCGCAGCGGTTCATGGCCCGCACCATGTGGAACCCGCGGATGCTGCGCCCGGAGCCCTTGCCTTCGCCCCGGTCCAGCCCCACCACCACGGTGGGGCGGTGGAACCTCTCCACGATGCGCGAGGCGACGATGCCCACCACCCCCGGATGCCAGCCCCGACCCCCCACCACGATGGACCAGCGCTCCTGCAGGCGCCTCTCCTCGATCTGGACCAGCGCCTCGGCGAGCACCCGCGCCTCGGTCTCCCGCCGTTCCCGGTTGTGGCGGTCGAGCTCCCTGGCGATCTCGTCCGCGGTCTCCCGGGAATCGGTGGTCAGCATCTCCACCACCTTGCGTGCGGCGTCCATGCGGCCCGCGGCGTTGATGCGCGGTCCGAGCCGGAAGGCCACGGCGCCGGCGTCCACCGGCCCTGGGGGCACTTCCGCGACCTCCCGCAGGGCGACGATGCCCGGGCGCGTGGAACCCCCGAGCTCCACCAGGCCCCTCCGGGTCAGCACCCGGTTGGCGCCCCGCAGCGGCACCATGTCGGCGATGGTGCCCAGAGTCACGATGTCCAGGTGGCGCCGGATGTCGGGCGCGCCGTCCGGCTCGAACCAGCCCGACGCCCTGAGGCTCGCCCGTAGCCCGATGACCAGGTAGAAGGCGAGTCCCGCGGCGCAGAGTCCCTTGTCCGGGAAGGCGCAGTCGGCGCGCTGGGGGTTGATGACCGCGGCGGCCGCGTCCGGCATGCGCGCGGGCAACTGGTGGTGATCGACGATGACCACGTCCATGCCCAGGGTGCGCGCGAAAGCGACCTCCTCGGCGTTGGAGACGCCGCAGTCCACGGTGATGATGAGCGTCACCTGCCGGGAACGCAGCGTTTCGATCCCCTTCCGGCTCATGCCGTAGCCCTCTTCGATCCGGTGGGGGATGTAGAACGTGGCGTCGCAGCCGAGCTCGCGCAGGAACGAGACCAGGACCGCGGCGCCGGTGGTGCCGTCCACGTCGTAGTCGCCCCACACGCCCACCCGCTCCCGGTCATCGAGGGCGCGGCGGATGCGCCCCACCGCCTCCTCCATCCCGGCGAGCAGGTGGGGCGGCGGCAGGTCCGATCTCAGGCTGGAGGAAAGGAAGCTCCGGGCCGCGTCCGCGTCCGCGAAGCCGCGTTGCACGAGGATGCGGGCCAGCAGCCCCGGGAGATCCAGCTCCCGTGACAGATGGGCCGCCGAGGTCTCGTCGGCCTCCCGCAGGACCCAGCGCCTGGGAACGTCGCGCGGCATGCGTCAGCCTTCCGTCAGCTGTCGGGAGCCTTCGCCTCGCCGCCCTCGCGTCCACCGCCTGCGAGGAAGCTCCCGCGGGTCCCCCACGCGCCGCACCCGGGGCCGAAAGCGAACCACCGGGGTCTATCGCCTCCTGCCCCTCTCGAACAGGAGGATGGTGGGCGTGGCCACGAAGATGGTGGAGTAGAGCCCCGACAGGAAGCCCACGAACAGCGTGAAGGCGAAGGGCCGGATCACCCCGCCCCCCAGCGCCAGCAACGCCGTCAACACCAGCAGCGTCGTCACCGTGGTCAGGATGGTCCGCCCCAGGGTCTCGTTGATGCTGACGTCGATGATGGTCTCCATGGAGTCCCGGCGGCGCTTGCGCATGTTCTCGCGTATGCGGTCGCAGATCACCACCGTGTCGTTGACCGAGTAGCCGGCGATGGTGAGGACCGCGGCGACGATGGGGAGGTCGAACTCGAAGCCGGCGATGACCAGCGCCCCCACGGTCACGAGCACGTCGTGGACCAGGGCCACGATGGCGCCCAGGCCGAAGCGCAGCTCGAACCGGAGCCAGATGTACGCGCCCATCATGATGGTGGCGAAGATCACCGACAGTATGCCTCTGCGGCGGAGGTCGTCGCCGACCTTGGGACCCACGGACTCCACTCGCAGGACTTCGTATCCGCCCGCGCCGAACGCCCGGTCGAGGACTTCCCGGATGTCTCGTCCGACGGTGTCGATCCGGGTGGCCGACTTCTCGATGCGTATCAGGTACTCGCCCGAGCCGCTGCCGCCGAAGTCCTGCACCACCCCGCCCAGAGTCGATCGGGCGAGGGCGCCGCGCAGTTGCCCGATGGTCACCGGCTCGGTGAACTTCACGTGGACCATGGTGCCGCCCTCGAAATCGACCCCCAGGTTCGGCCCCTTGGTGAACAGCAGCAGCAGCACGCCGACCATGAGCGCCGACGACAGCATGAAGCCCCATCGGCGATAGCTCAGAAAAGGTATCCGGGTTCCCGGCTTGATGATTTCCATGTCTTTCGCAGTCCGGTCCGTCGCAGGTCAATGCCGCAGGGCTCGGGCCGCGGCTCCGTTCATACGGACAGCCTGGCGAGGTTCCGCCGAGCCAGGCGGTAGTCGTAGTAGATACGGGTCCCGTACACCGCGGACACCACCGTGGTCAGGATGCCCACGCACAGGGTCACGGCGAAGCCGCGCACCGGACCGGTGCCGAACTGGAACAGGATGACGCCCGCCAGGAAGGTGGTCAGGTTCGAGTCGAGTATGGCCGGTATGGCGCGCTCGTAGCCCGTGTCCACCGCGGACCGCGCGGACTTGCCGTTGCGCACCTCCTCGCGGATGCGCTCGTTGATGAGGACGTTGGCGTCCACCGCCATGCCCATGGTCAGGATGATGCCGGCGATGCCGGGCAGCGTGAGCACCGCCTCGAAGCCCGCGAGGATGGCCATCATGAAGAAGACGTTGAGGACCAGCGCCACGTCCGCCAGCAGGCCTGCGCCCCGGTAGTAGGCGGCCATGAAGATGAGCACGAGGATGCTGCCGAGGATGAACGAGACCACCCCCTGGCGCACCGAGTCCCGCCCCAGGGACGGCCCCACCGTGCGCTCTTCGAGTATCTTCACGGGCGCGGGCAAGGCGCCGGCCCGCAGCACGATGGCCAGGTCCCGGGCCTCCTGGAAGCTGAAGCTGCCGGTGATGGAGGCCACGCCGCCGGAGATCCGCTCGCGGATCTGCGGCGCGGAATAGACCCGGCCGTCCAGGACGATGGCCAGCAGCCGCCCCACGTTCTCCGCGGTGAGGCGGTCGAACGCGGTGCTGCCCACGGAGTTGAGGGCGAGCTCCACGTACACCCCTTCCAGTTGATCGCCCCTGCGGACGTTGGCGTCGGCGATGGCGTCCCCGGTCATC
The DNA here is from genome assembly GCA_965204235.1 of uncultured Binatia bacterium (SeqCode). GTDB lineage: Bacteria > Desulfobacterota > Binatia > UBA9968 > JAJDTQ01 > JAJDTQ01. The sequence continues at coordinate 3,730,225 of OZ241979.1, read as the reverse complement.
AGGGTCCGCGCTTCCAGCAGGTAGGGTATCTTCTCCCGGCGCACCCCGGGCGAGTCCGTGCTCTCGTAGCCGAAGAGGACCTCCCGGCCCGGGGGCGCGCCGGAGCGCACCGCCTGCTCCACGTCGCCGCGCTCGTCCACGAGCTTGAACTCCAGCAGCGCGGTCTTGCCGATGAGCGTCTTGGCCCGCTCCGGGTCCTGTATCCCGGGAAGCTGGACGAGTATGTCCCGCCGGCCCTGGCGCTGGATGGTCGGTTCGGTCACCCCGAACTGGTCGATGCGGTTGCGGATGGTCTCCAGGGTCTGGTCCACCGCGAAGTCGCTGACCTCCTCGAGTTCCCGCGCGCTGAAGGCGGCCCGCAACTCGAAACCGTCCGGGCCCGCGCCGGACCCGGACGCCTCCAGTTGCGGGAACTCGGTGGACAGGACGTCCCGGATCCGCTGCGCTTGGTCCTGGGACGCGGTGACCACCAGCTCCCGGGCGTCGTCGATCTCGATCCCGCCGAAGGCGATGCCGCGGTCCCGCAGCTCGTCGCGGAGCGCGCTGCGCACCCGCCGCAGGCGGTTCTCCACCGCCTTCTCCACCTCCACCTCCAGCACCAGGTGGGACCCGCCCTGCAGGTCCAGACCCAGACGGATGCCCACCTCGGGCAGGAACCACAGGCCGGACACGAAGCTCGGAGCGAGGTAGAACCCCGCGGCCGCCATGCAGACCGCCAGCAGGACCAGGCGTATGACCAGGCTTTGACGCATGCTCGTTTCCCGAACCGGTTCGCCGAACCGGCGGCCGCGGCCCCGCGGCCGCGCCGTCCGCCGCGCCTACTTGCCCTTGACCTCCTTGGCCCCGCCGGGCTTGTCCGCCCTGAAGAGCTGCGCGATGTAGCTCCGGCTCACCCGGATCTTCACGTTGGGGGCCACCTCCAGGGTCACTTCGGTCTCGGTCAACCCGAGGACCTTGCCGAACACGCCGCCGGTGGTCATGACTTCGTCGTTGCGCTTGAGCTGGGCCAGCATGTTCCGGTGCTCCCTGGCCTTGCGCTGCTGCGGCCGGATCAGGAGGAAGTAGAACACCGCGAAGATGAGCACCAGCGGCAACATGCTGATGAAGGTGCTGGGGCCGCCTCCGGCCTGCGCGTAGGCTACGTCCCACATTCTTCCCTCCTCCGAAGCTCCGACTCTCGAAACTCGTCCACGACGGCCCGGCGCGGCTGCGCGTCGAGACCCCGCACGCCTCAACCGGCCGCATGGGCGGGGCGCCATATGCCCCCGGCCACGTCCTCCAGGCTCGACCGATCCCGAATGGCCCCGTGCAACTCCGCCATCAACCGCTGATAATAGCAGACGTTGTGCAGCGTGTTCAGGTGGGCCGCAAGGATTTCGCCAGCCATGTAGAGGTGGCGAAGGTAGGCACGCGAAAAATGCCGGCAACCGTAGCATGGGCAGCCTTCGTCCACGGGGCGCGGGTCCCGGGCGAACGCTGCGTTCTTGATGCTGAGCTTCCCCGCGGCAGTGTATAACGTACCGTTCCTGGCGTTCCTGGTCGGCAGAACGCAATCGAACAGATCATAGCCGGATCGGACCCCGTGGATCAAGTCTTCGGGCTTCCCCATGCCCATGAGGTAGCGCGGACGGTCGTCGGGCAGCAGCCCCGCGGTGAAGCGCGCCGTCTTCGCCAACAGGGCCGGCCCCTCGCCCACGCCCATGCCTCCGGCGGCGAAACCGTCGAAGGGGAGGTCCCGCAACCGGGCCGCGCATTCCTCGCGCAGGTCCTCGAAGACGCCCCCCTGGACGATCCCGAACAGGGCGCAGTCCGGGTTCCGGGGCGCCTCCAGCGCACGGCGCGCCCAGCGCACGGTGCGGTTGGCGGAGCGCTCCACGTAGTCCCGGTCCGACGGGTACGGGATGCACTCGTCCAGCACCATGGCCATGTCCACGCCCAGGGCCTGCTGGATGGCCACCACCTTCTCCGGGGTCAGGAGGTGCGGCGAGCCGTCCAGGTGGGAGCGGAAGGCGACCCCCTCTTCGGAGATCTTCCGCATGGCGGCGAGGCTCAACACCTGGTACCCGCCGCTGTCGGTGAGGATCGGCCGCTGCCAGCCCATGAACTCGTGCAGGCCGCCCAGGTCCCTGATGAGCTCCTCCCCGGGCCGCAGGTAGAGGTGGTAGGTGTTGCACAGGACCATCTGGGCCGAGACCTCCCGCAGGTCCCGGGGCGACAGGGCCCTGACCGCGCCGCGCGTCCCCACCGGCATGAACGCCGGGGTCTCCACCACGCCGTGGGCGGTCTCCAGCCGGCCCGTTCGCGCGCGGCTGTCCGGGTCCCTGCCGGTAACCGTGAACTTCATGGCGTCGTGGCCGCGGTCCCGCGGGTCCCTACCGGATCAGCATGGCGTCGCCGTAACTGTAGAAGCGGTAGCCGCGTTCGACGGCCTCGGCGTAGGCCCGGCGGACCAGGTCGAGGCCGGCCAGGGCGGCCACCATGGCCAGCGGCGTCGAGCGCGGCAGGTGGAAGTTGGTGATGAGGGCGTCCACCGCGCGGAAGCGGTAACCGGGGGCGATGAACAGCCGCGTGATGCCGTGGTCGGCCACCACCCTGCCCCTGCGCCGGGCCACGCTCTCCAGCGTGCGGGTGGTGGTGGAGCCCACGGCCACCACCCGCCCTCCCCGTTCCCGGGTCCGGCGGATGCGTTCGGCCGCGGCCTCGCTCAACGAATACCACTCGCCTTCCATGCGGTGGTCCTCCACCACCTCCTCCCGCACCGGACGGAAAGTCCCCGGACCCACGTGCAGCGTGACGCGCACGCTGTCCACGCCCCGTCCCGTGAGCTCGTCCAGCAGCGCCTCGGTGAAGTGGAGGCCCGCGGTGGGCGCGGCCACCGAACCGGGCGCGGAGGCGTACACCGTCTGGTAGCCGGCGCGGTCGCCGTCCTCCACCCCGCGCACCCGCCGGACGTAGCCGGGCAGCGGCGGCGCGCCGAGCTCGTCCAGCCGCTCCATGAAGCCCCCCTCGTACTCGAACCGGAGCCCGTAGCGGCCCGACCCGAGCTCCCCCACCACCGTGGCCTTGACCTCCGGGGAGAACTCCAGGCGCGCGCCCGCCCGCAGCCTGCCGGAGGTCTCCGCCAACGCGAGCCAGAGGCCGCGCCGGACGTCGAAGGGCTCCACCAGCAGCACCGCCGCCCTGCCGCCGCTCTCCTTGCGCCCTTCGAGACGCGCGGGGATCACCCGGGAGTCGTTGAGCACCAGCAGGTCCCCGGGCGCAAGGAACTCCCCCAGGGAGGCGAAACGGGAATGGGCGACGCTCCCGGAGCGGCGCTCCACCACCATGAGACGGGCCGACGTCCGGTCCGCCGCGGGGTAGGCGGAGACCAGCGCTTCGGGAAGGTCGTAAGCCAGATCTTCCAGCAGCATGGAGAGGCGGGGCCGCTAGGAAGCGTCCTCCTCCCCGGCCGCCTTCTTGAGGAACGGCGTCAGGAGGTCCACCGGCACGGGGAATATGGTGGTGGAGTTCTTGTCGCTGGCCACTTCCTGCAGGCTTTGCAGGAACCGGAGCTGCATGGCCATGGGCTCCTTGGCGATGACCGTGGCCGCTTCCTGGAGCTTCTGGGATGCCTGGTACTCGCCGTCGGCCAGGATGATCTTGGCGCGCCGCTCGCGTTCGGCCTCGGCTTGCCGGGCCATGGCGCGCTGCATCTCCTCCGGCAGGTCGATGTGCTTGAGCTCGGTCAACACCACCTTGATCCCCCAGGGGTCGGTCTGCTCGTCGAGGATCTTCTGGATGTCGGCGTTGATGCGTTCCCGCTCCGACAGGAGCTGGTCGAGCTCCGCCTGGCCGCAGATGCTCCGCAGCGTCACCTGGGCCAGTTGGGACGTGGCGAACAGGTAGTTGGCCACTTCCCGGATGGCGCGGTTGGGGTCCAGCACCCGGAAATAGAGCACCGCGTTGACCTTCACCGACACGTTGTCCCGGGTGATGACGTCCTGGGAGGGAACGTCCATGGTGACGGTCCTGAGCTCCACCCGCTCCATCTTCTCGATGAAGGGGATGATGTAGATGATCCCCGGCCCCCGGGAGTCCACCATGCGTCCCAACCGGAAGACGACTCCGCGCTCGTATTCCTTGAGCACCTTGATGCCGCTGACGGCCAGCCCGAGTACGATGATCAGCACGATGGCAAGGGGTCCGAATTCCAGCATGGGTTTCTCCTGTGCGGCGGGGGGGCGGTCCGAGGGTCCCGGCCCCTCGTCAGGCCTCCGCCGCGCGTTTGACCTTGAGAGTCATCCCGTCGTGTGCGACCACCTCGATGCGGTCGCCCGGCTCCAGCGGCTCCGCTCCCTCCGCGTTCCACACTTCGCCGTGCACGAAGACCTTGCCCCTGAGGTCCAGGCGTTCCCGGACCTCGCCGACCTCGCCGATGAGCCCCTCGAACCCCAGGGTCGCCTTCCTGCGCTGGGCCTTGACCACGAGCCAGGTGACCACCAGCACGAACGCGCTCAAGGTGCCCACCGCGGCCAGCACGATGGAGCGGTCCACCGTCAGGTCGGTCTCCCCTGCGTCGAAGAGCAGCAGCGAGCCGAGGCCCAGGGACACCACCCCGCTGATGCCGAGTATGCCGAAGCTCGGCAGGAACGCCTCCGCCACCAGCAGGCACACGCCGAGGCCGATCAACAGGAGGCCGGCGTAGTTGATGGGCAGCACCTGGAAGGACGCCAGTGCCAGCAGCAGCGCGATGCCGCCGGCGATGCCCGGGAAGAGCGAGCCCGGGTTCGAGAACTCCATGTAGAGCCCCAGGATGCCGGCCATCATCAGCAGGTAGGCGATGTTGGGGTCCGCCAGGATGTTGAGGACCCTGAGCTTGAACCCCATCTCGAACCGCACCACCGACACGCCGTCGAAGTCGAGCACGCGCTTGGCCCCGGCCACGTCCACCTCGCGCCCGTCGGCCTGCTCCAGCAGGTCGCCCAGGTTCACCGCGACGATATCCACCACGCGCTTCTCCAGGGCCTCCTTGTCGGTGATGGAGACGCTCCGGCGCACCGCCTGGACGGCGAACTCGGTGTTGCGCCCGCGCCGCTCGGCGATGGTCTCGCTGAACGAAGCTGTGAAGTTCTCGATCTTCTCGCCCATGACGCCCTTGACTTCCTGGCCGCCGCCCGCCACCGGGTGGGCGGCCCCGATGTTGGTGCCGGGGGCCATTGCCGCCACGTTGGCCGCCATGGTGATGAAGACCCCCGCGGAGCCCGCGCCGGCCCCGCTGGGCGCCACATAGACGATGACCGGCAACGGGGCGCTGAGCAGGTCCTTGACGATGGAACGGGTGGAGGACAGGAGTCCCCCGGGGGTGTCGAGCTGGATGACGAGGGCGCGGGCGTTGCCCTCCCGGGCTTGCCGTATGCTGTCCCGGATGAAGTCCTTGACCGCGGGGTTGATGCCGCCGTCCACGACGATGAGGTTGACGTGGGAGCCGGGGCCGGACGGTTGGACGGAACCGCCTGCGCTGAACGCCCCCCACCCGACGCCCACGAGGAGCAGCAGCGTCCACACCCGGACGCCCGGCCTCGGCCGCATACGCGCCATTTACGGAACCGCCGTCTCCATCTCCCGCAGGACGCTCTTGATGTCTTCCCAGACGAGCCTCTTGTCCCCGGGGTTCCGCAGCAGGTAAGCCGGATGAAAGGTCGGCATCAGCCGGATGCCGTGGTAGTCACGCCATTTTCCGCGCAGCCGGGAGACGGGATCCGTGGAGCGCAGCAGGGTCTGCACCGCGAACCTCCCCAACGCCACCACCACCCGCGGCTTCACCAACTCGATCTGCCGGAGCAGGAAAGGCTCGCACGACGCCACCTCGTCGGGCTCCGGGTCGCGGTTGTTCGGCGGACGGCACTTGACCACGTTGGCGATATAGACGTCCTCGCGCCGCAGCTTCATTCCCTTGGTGATGATGTCGGTGAGCAACTGTCCGGCGCGCCCCACGAAAGGCTCCCCCTGCAGGTCCTCGTCCCTGCCCGGCCCCTCCCCCACGAACAGCACGTCGGCGTCCGCGTTGCCCACGCCGTAAACGATGCGGCTGCGTCCCTGCCACAGCTTGCACCGGCGGCAGTCGCCGAGCACGTCCCGGAGCTCGGCAAGGCTCGCCGCGGCCCGGGTCTCGTCCCCTGCGGCAGGGGTCTCGCCGCCTGCGGCCGGGGACTCGTCCCTTGCGGCCCCGGACCCCGGGGCCGTCGCCTCGGGGCGCCCGGGGCGGCTGCCCGCGGGCAGCACGTGGACCCCCGCGGCCCGTTGCTGCTCCAGGCAGCTTCTCAGGGACGCCGCCGCGACCGCCAACTGTTGCCGCATCGTGTTCATGCCGGTAACGCCATCGAACTTCGACTCCAATGATCCACGTTTACGACAATACCGGCGGCATGGCAACGTCTGGCGGGTCTTCCGGCTTTCGTGTGGGTTGTGACACACCCGTTCCACGCGATGAGGTCCGATCCCACCTTGCCGCCTCGGTTCGGCATAGCGGAGCACTCCGATCCCCTCGTAGCGGAGCACTCCGATCCCCTCGTAGCGGAGAATTCCGATCCCCTCATAGTGGAGCACTCCGATCCCCTCCCCCCTTGAGGGGGAGGGTACGCTAACCCGTGACACCCTGCTTGCAGTACGCTAACCCGTGACACCCTGCTTGCAGGGGGAAGGGACGCTACGCCGTGAAACCCTGCTTGCACATACACCCGTGAAACTCTGCCCACACGAATTCCGGAAGAGCCCGTCTGGCAACCGCGCCCTTTCGCGCCTCCGCGGCGCCTCGCGGAAGGCCGCGTCAGGCTTGGCGGCGCCGGGCGTCGTCCCGGCGCCGGAGGAACCAGTCGCAGAGCCGGTCGGCCAGGGCGTCCTTGCTCATGAGCGGCAAGGGGGTCGCGGCGCCGTCCCGGTCCAGCAACGTTACCGCGTTGGTGTCCACGTCGAAGCCGCTGTCTTCCCGGGTGACGTCGTTGGCCACCAGCAGGTCGAGGTTCTTCCGGTGGAGCTTCGAGCGGGCGTTCTCCAGCAGCGACTCGGTCTCCGCGGCGAACCCCACCACCACTTGGCCCCGTTTCCTCGCCCCCAGTTCCGCCAGGATGTCCGGGTTGGGGACGAACTCCACGTGGACGGCTTCGCCGTTGCGTTTCATCTTGTGCTTCGACGCGGAACGCGGGCGGTAGTCCGCCACCGCCGCGGCCATGAAGACCGCGGTGGCCGTGTCGAACTCCGCCAGCACCGCCCGGCGCATCTCGTCGGCGGTCACCACCGGCACCGTCCGGACCCCCGCGGGAGGCGCCAGCGCGGTGGGGCCGCTCACCAGCGCCACCTGGGCGCCGCGCCGGGCGGCCGCCCGCGCCAGGGCGTAACCCATCTTCCCCGAGGACCGGTTGGAGAGGAAGCGGACCGGGTCCAGCGGCTCCCGGCTGGGGCCCGCGGTGACCACCACCCGCTCGCCCGTCAGGTCCCCGGGACGGAGCAGCCTGCGGACCTCCTCGACGATGGCCGAAGGCTCCGGGAGACGGCCCTTGCCTTCGTAGCCGCACGCCAGGTAGCCGGACGCGGACTCCATGACGTGGCAGCCGACACTCCTGAGCTTCTCCAGGTTCGCCTGCACCATGGGGTGGGCCAGCATGTGCACGTTCATGGAGGGGACCACCAGCAGGGGCGCCCGGGTGGCCAGCGCCACGGTGGTGAGGACGTCGTCGGCAATGCCCGCGGCGAGCTTGGCCACCACGTTGGCGGTGGCCGGCGCCACCACCAGCAGGTCCGCGTTGTCCGCAAGACGGATATGGCCGATCTCCGACTCCTGGGTCAGGCTGAACAGGTCGGTGGCCACGGGCTCCCCCGAAAGGGTCTGGAAGCTCAGGGGCGTGACGAACTCCGTAGCCGCCCGGGTCATCACCACCCGGACGGCGCAAGGTTCCTGCACCAGGAGCCTCACGAGCTCCAACGCCTTGTAGCAGGCGATTCCTCCGGCGACCCCCAGTACGACGTTCGGCTTCTCCACGGAACGATCCCCGACTCCTCATGGACGGAACGCCCCGGAAACTATCCGATCCACGAAAGGTTTTCAATGCACGCTCAACGCGCGCCCGCAAGGGCGAACGGCCCACCCCGTCATTCCTCGCCATTCCCCGCAATTCCCGCAACGTCCCACTGTCATTCCCCGTCATTCCCGCAACGCCCACGCCGTCATTCCCGCGAAAGCGGGAATCCATCCATCCGCGCCCGCGAGGGCAAAGGCGTGCGGGAGTTTGTGTCGGCAAGGAGGCGCTTGTAGTCTTATAGGGGAAACTCGGAACAACCACCCCCGTTCGTTTGAACAGCGATCCTCCTTCGTCCCGAGCGCAGCGAAGCTCCCCGTTCGTCCTGAGCGTAGCGAAGCGAAGTCGAAGGACGCCGAAGGACGCGAAAGGACTGCCCATGGCGGAAACGCACACCACGACCCAGGGCGCCACCACCGGCTACGAGGCCGAACTGTGGCGCATGGCCGACACCTTGCGCGGCAACATGGACGCCGCGGAATACAAGCACGTGGTCCTCGGCCTGGTCTTCCTGAAGTACATCTCCGACGCCTTCGAGGAGATGCACGCCCGCCTGGTGGGCGAAGAGGAACGGGGCGCCGACCCGGAGGACCCGGACGAGTACCGCGCCGAGAACATATTCTGGGTGCCGTCCGAGGCGCGCTGGACGCAACTCGAGGCGCAGGCGCGGCAGGCCGCCATCGGTCAGGTCGTGGACCGCGCCATGAGCGCCATCGAGCGCGACAACCCCGCCCTCAAGGACGTGCTGCCCAAGGACTACGCCCGCCCCGCCCTGGACAAGCAGCGGCTCGGCCAGTTGATCGACCTCATCAGCAACATCCGGGTGGGCGACGAGGAAGCCCGATCCAGGGACGTGCTCGGGCGCGTGTACGAGTATTTCCTGTCCCAGTTCGCCAGCGCCGAAGGCAAGAAGGGGGGCGAGTTCTACACCCCGCGCTGCGTGGTCAAGCTGCTGGTGGAGATGCTGGAGCCCTACCGGGGCCGGGTCTATGACCCTTGCTGCGGCTCGTCCGGCATGTTCGTGCAGTCGGTGGAGTTCATCCGCGCCCACGCCAGCGGCAACGGCAACGGGGGCCGCGCGCGCAGCGACATCTCCATCTACGGCCAGGAGTCCAACTACACCACTTGGCGGCTGGCCAGGATGAACCTCGCCATCCGCGGCATCGAGGGACAGATCGCCCACGGCGACAGCTTCCACGACGACCGCCACCCCGACCTCAAGGCCGACTTCATACTCGCCAACCCGCCCTTCAACGTCTCCGACTGGGGCGGCGAACGCCTCACCGACGACAAGCGCTGGCAGTACGGCGCGCCGCCCCGGCGCAACGCCAACTTCGCCTGGGTGCAACACATGGTCCACCACTTGGCGCCCGCGGGCGCAGCCGGCTTCGTGCTCGCCAACGGCTCCCTGTCGTCCGGGCAGTCCGGCGAAGGCGAGATCCGCAGGAACCTGGTCGAAGCCGACTTGGTGGACTGCATGATCGCCCTGCCCGGCCAACTCTTCTACTCGACCCAGATCCCCGCCTGCCTGTGGTTCCTGGCCCGTGACCGCGGCAACGGCCGGTTCCGCGACCGCCGCGGCGAGGTCCTGTTCATCGACGCCCGCAAACTCGGCCGCATGGTCGATCGCACCCACCGCGAACTGACCGACGACGACATCGCCCGCATCGCCGCCACCTACCACGCCTATCGCGGCGGCACCGCCGTCCCTGCGACGGAAGCGCCCCAAGCGGCGGATCGTGGGCGCGGGCGCGACCGGCGGACCGCCTCCCGCTCGAAGAGACTGCTACATCCTGTCCCCACTCCCCCGAAGGAAAGCCGGGGTGACGGCGCCCCTCCCTATGCCGACGTCCCCGGCTTCTGCAAAAGCGCCCCCCTGGAGGACATCCGCAAACACGGCCACGTGCTCACCCCCGGCCGCTACGTGGGCGCGGAAGCGCAGCAGGACGACGGCGAGCCCTTCGAGGAAAAGATGAAGCGGCTGGCCGCGGACCTCCGCGCCCAGCAGGCCGAAGGCGCACGGCTCGACGCCGCCATCGCCGAGAACCTGAAGCGTCTCGGGTTCGGCGGTCAACCATAAAGGGGCAAAGATGCTCGGGCACGCCTTCAAACTGTTCAGACTACAGCTTGGGACGGAACGGGCAAAAGTGCTGGCCTGTCTTTCTGACAGCCGCCGTGCTATTATCGGAACCGCCAGAAAGGACATGACCATGGAATACATTCTGTTATTCCTCGTAGGTATCGCCATCGGCGGCCCGCTTCTCTGGTGGGCAAGCAAACAGCCGTAACTCCCGATCCCGTTTCTTCCGGCGCTTCCGGGTTTCGTGTGGGTCGTGACACCTCCTCCCACGCGATGATGTCCGGTTCCCACTTTGCTGTCCCCGGTTCGGCCTTGCGGAGAACTCCGATCCCCTCATAGCGGAGAACTCCGATCCGATCCCCTCCCCCCCTTGAGGGGGAGGGTTAGGGAGGGGGGAATCAATGCAACCGGATAGCCGAAAACCAGCGCCAGCGGACGGACGGGTGACCGGACTGAAAGAGACCTTCCCCAAGGCCATGACCATCAACACCGACTACCTGAGGCGCTGCCTCGATACGCTGGAAGCCGCCTTCAAACCCCTCGAACGCGGCGAAGCGGAGGGGATCGCCTACGAGATCTGCCGCGCCGCCTGCGTCAAGGAGTTCGAACTGGTGCTGGAACAGAGCGGCAAGCTGCTCAAGAAACGCCTGCGTCCCTGGTTCGCCAGCAACCGGCAGGCCGACCACCTGATCTTCAAGGACGCCTTCCGCCACGCCGCCAAGCACGGACTGATCCCCACCGACGCCGCGGAACGCTGGCTACGGTACCGGGACAACCGCAACGACACCGCGCACGACTACGGCGAAGACTTCGCGGAAACCACCCTGCGGCTCCTGCCGGACTTCATCACCGACGCCAAGGCGCTGGCCGCGGTGCTCGAGGAAGCAGGCGATGAGTAAGCCTCACACCGGCCCGGCATTGCCAGCCCACAGGCTGCACCTGTTGCCCCGACATCGGGAAATGCTGCTTGCCCTGCTGCGGGAACACCTGCCCGGAATCGAGGTATGGGCCTACGGCAGCCGCGTAAACGGCCAAAGCCACGACGGCAGCGACCTGGACTTGGTCCTGCGCAGCCCCGACCTGCAAGAGATTCCAATCGGCCGCGTGGGCGACTTCCGGGAAGCCCTGCAGGAGTCCAACATCCCCTTTCTGGTGGAAGCACGCGACTGGGCGAGGCTGCCGAAGGGCTTTCATCGGGAGATCGAGCGGGGGTATGTGGTGTTGGTGGAGAAGGAGGACGGCAACACCGCGGGCAAACGGCAGGAGGTCGCCCTTGGTGAACTTGTCGAAATCTACGATGGCCCTCATGCCACCCCCAAGAAGACAGACGCGGGACCGATTTTTCTCGGGATATCAAATCTGGCGTCGGGCCGCCTTGACCTGGGTAAAACCGAACATCTTTCTGAAGAAGACTATAAGCGCTGGACGCAACGGGTAACTCCTGAACCGGGCGACACCGTTTTTTCCTACGAAACCCGTCTTGGAGAGGCCGCGCATATTCCCACGGGTCTTCGGTGCTGTCTTGGACGACGCATGGGCTTGCTCCGTCCCAAAGACCGCAGGATAGACGCTCGTTTCCTCCTGTATGCCTTTCTCGGGGAACGCTTCCAGGAAGTCCTTCGGTCGAGAACAATTCATGGCAGTACCGTGAATCGTATCCCATTGACCGAGATGGGCAGTTTTCCAATCGCAATACCGACAGATCTCAGCGAACAACGCGCCATCGCCCACATCCTTGGCACGCTGGACGACAAGATCGAGTTGAACCGCCGCATGAACGAGACCCTGGAGGCAATGGCGCGGGCGCTGTTCAAGTCCTGGTTCGTCGATTTCGACCCCGCCCACGCCAAGGCCACCCTGAAACGTCACACTGCCAACCAGATCCCTCGTCGGGAAGACTCCACCCGATCAACGAAAGCTACGCCCTCCGATCACTCCCCCCTTGAGGGGGAGTCGGCGAGACAAGGGCGTCAGCCCACAGTCGAGCCGGTGGGGGGAAGTCAGACGCCACTACCCCTTCTCAAGGGCGGCGACTGGACAGCCGAGCGCGCCCAGGCATATCTGGCCGGGATGGAAGCAGAAATTGCGGCACTGTTTTCGGATAGCTTCGCGGCGTCAGAGTTGGGGCCGATTCCCGCAGGGTGGGCGGTCAAGCCGCTCGGAGCTCTCGTCGAACTCGCGTACGGCAAAGCGCTCAAGGCGGATCAACGGCAGACCGGCTCGGTCCCGGTGTACGGCTCAAATGGCCGCATCGGCTGGCATGACCAGCCATTCATCCAGGGACCGAACATCATTGTGGGCCGCAAGGGAAATCCGGGAACCGTCACCTGGGCCGCTGGCGCTTGCTTTCCCATTGACACCACTTTCTATGTCGTTCCCAAGGACACGCCGCAAAGCCTGCCTTTTCTGTTCTACGCCCTGGAAGGCCAAGGGTTGCCCTCCGTTGCTGCCGACTCAGCGGTGCCCGGCCTGAACCGGAACTTGGCCTACCTCAACAAGCAGGTGACACCGCCAACCCCCCTTGTTGCCCGCTTCGGCGAGCATGTGCAGAGCCTCTTTACGCGCCGGCATGGCTTGGAGGAAGAAAGCCGTACCTTGGCTTCCCTGCGAGATACACTTTTGCCGAAGCTGGTTTCGGGGGAGCTACGAATAGATGCTCCACAAGGCTTCTCGACGGAGTTCCACGATGGCTGACGTCAACCTCACGCAGGCGGAAGCCGATGCGTTGACCGCAATGGAGAAGCGCCGCAGCGATGAAACGGAGTGGCGATATCCCGACCTCGGCGGGTCTGTCACGATTCCGCTAGTTTCCATGGACCGGCGCGAATCGTTTCTCCTCGACCTGCGTCGGGGACGGATCGACCTGACCAAGGGCACCTACCAGAACCGGGGACGTCAGGTCGTGGTCCTTGCCCGGCTGGATTTTGGCGGTGCGCCACATCGCAATCCCGATGGCGAAGAAATCAGGTCACCCCACCTGCATGTTTACCGCGAGGGGCTTGGCGATATTGAGGATCTTAGAGTAGCTGTCACCATACAACAGTATGATAGCGCAGTAGCCGTCGCTGTTTACAGGCCCTTCAGCCCGGTTTCCTTCCCATCAAATGGCGCCTATTCTAAGACCCTTAACAAATGGGCAATGCCGGCTCCATGCGATTATTTCCCAAACCTCCCCGACGCATGGCAAACCCTCCAGGACTTCATGCATTATTGCCACATCGTGGAACCGCCCGTGATTCGACGAGGTCTTTTCCCATGATTGACGAAATTCAATCTTTGTTAGATCAGTATTGGGTCTGGCTGCGGGATCGTACGAGTCTCCGCGAGACCGGCGACTGGATAGAGATCACCACACCGTATCTGGATCGTCATAACGATTGTCTCCAAATCTACGCCAAACGGTCCAATGGCGGATTCATATTGACCGACGACGGTTACATCCTCAACGACCTGGAACAATCGGGCTGTAAGATCGATAGTGGCAAGAGACGCGAGCTGCTGAAAACGATCCTCAATGGTTTCGGCGTACAGATCATCGAGAAAACCCTCGAAGTTCGAGCATCCTCCGACAACTTTGCGTTGCGAAAGCACAACCTGATACAGGCGATGCTTGCCGTCGGTGATCTATTCTATCTGGCTTCGCCTCTCACTACCAGCCTGTTCTATGAAGACGTGGTGGCGTGGCTGGATCTTTTCGATATTCGATATACGCCCAACGTCAAGTTTTCCGGCAAGAGCGGTTACGATCATCGATTCGACTTCGTCATACCCAAGTCAAGGGTCAAGCCGAAGCGTGTCCTACGGACGATCAACCGTCCGAGCCGCGATACCGCACAGGCAATCGCGTTTTCGTGGGTCGATACGAAAGAGGTGCGTTCGCCGGGCTGCCGCGCCTACGCCCTCCTCAACGACACGGACAACCCGATTTCAGAAAACGTGCTCGCAGCCATGCGCAGTTATGACGTGAATCCGATTCCATGGTCAGCCCGGGAGGATGCACGCGAGGAACTTGCCGCATGACACCTCAAACATCCCCTCATTTTTGAGGGTTCAGAGGATGGCGAAGACATTGCGATGGAGTGGTTGTTCCATGAGCATTTGAGCAAACCGATCCATGAGGGGACGCAGGCGGTGTTCGGGCCAGTTGGGGATGTGGTCATAGAGCATCAGGCCCTGTCGGAACAACGAATGGGTGCGGTGCTTCACGGTGTTGGCCCGCAACCACCGGTCATGACCCAGGCTCTCTCCCGCACCCCCCAGAAGGCTCAGCAACGCGATGGCCAGGGCGCTCAGCAGCAGCATCCGGTCCCGACGCGCCGGATTCGCTATCCGCATGGCTCCCAACCCCATCCCGAAGCGCAAGTCCTTGATGTCCCGAAAGCTCGTCTCAATCCCCCACCGCTTGGGGTAGAAACGCGTCAATGAACTCGACTACTATAACCTGGGGGCTAAGCAACTTGCCGAATCAGAATTGGCAAAACGGTGCACAAACGGTACTCCCAGAAGGCAATCGAGGTAGTCCAGAAGGCCTTGGAACACGAGCAGATCGAGGAAATCTGGAGTAAGCGCAAACAACCGCGAGCGGGCGGCGATTGACCCCTTCTCTATCGGTGCTGCCGGCATGGGAGCGTCCGAACCGATGTACCGCACGGTGCCCGATGCGAACCAGCCACGGCTGTGCATCCGGACACCGCGCAAGGAGTTGGTCGCAAGCGGCAAGCGTGTCCTCCCCCATCTCAAACTCCCCTGTCTCCACGTCAATCGCCACGATCTTGCCTCTGTTGCCTTCTTCCACCTGCGGCCTCACTCGCTTCTCGTAGATCGCCTGACCGCGCCGGGCGAACTCCTCCTTGCTGTAACGCGGCTGTCGTTCCCCCATGGTGTCCTCCTTATGGAACGTCTGTCCATTCCGGCTTGAATTCCCCCTCCCTATGGGAAAGCGCGTCCTTCGACTTCGCTTCGCTACGCTCAGGACGAACGGAGGTATTGTAAGCCATTCAGAGTCTCCTTAACGGGGGTCTGGTTCTCCGGACGTGCTGGAAAGGCTGATGGCGATGCAGGCGGGCGCGGAGCGGGAGCTGAACCGGGGGTGAAGTCAAAGAATCCAGAGCAGGGCGCCGAGGCCGGCCAACAGCACGAGCTTGATCACGTCCCACAAGATGTCCATGACAGCCAGGACCGCGATCAAGACGCCTAGCGAAATGTCCAACAGGGAAAGCTGGGAGTAATCCATGCCGTACACGTTAGCCCGATAAGTCCCCCGGAGCAAGGCTATGGCCGATAGTTTCACCACCCGGCACAAGATCGTCCTTGAGGGCGCGAAAACCAACGAACGGCAGATAGCAGGGTTCGCCAAGCAGGTTCAGGCCATCAACCCTGCGGCCCAAGCCGCCGCGGGCGGCGCCAGATGGCTGGAGCGGGCCACGCGGCGGTTGTCCACCATCGCGCAAAGAACGCGGAGTTCGTTGGGGTCGCTAGCCGGACGGCTGGCCATTCAGAGTCTCCTCAACGGGGATCTGGTTCAGATGTTCCCTGTCTTCCATCTCGATCTCGTCCAGTTTACCAGATGGGTTGCGCACCCGCAGCAGGCGCGGGACGAGGGACGCAGAACGTGTAAGCTCTGGGCGAAGCTGCGCCGGGCAGGCAACCGCCATCCATCCCATGTTCCGCCTTCAACTTGCCTCTGGTACTTGAACTTCTCACCTGTTTGAGTAAAATTACTCAAGACAGTGAGTAAATCGTCACCATATTCCCGGCCCCAAACCCAAGAGCTTGTCCAGCGGCTGCGGGAGCCGCGCCGTTTCATCCAGGTGGTTGCCGGGTCGCGGCAGGTGGGCAAGACGACGCTGGCGGAGCGGGTGGCGCGGCAGTCCGGTCTGCCGACGCGGTACGCCAGCGCGGACGAGCCGAGCTTGCGCGGGGTCCAGTGGATCGAGCAGCAGTGGGAGGCGGCGCGGAGCCTCGCGGATGGGGCGGACGCAGACGGGGCGCTCCTCGTTCTCGACGAAGTGCAGAAGGTCACGGGGTGGTCCGAGACCGTCAAGCGGCTGTGGGATGCGGATACCCGCACGGGGCGGCCGCTCAAGGCAGTGCTGCTTGGCTCCGCTCCCCTGCTGGTGGAGCGCGGGCTGAGCGAGAGCTTGGCAGGGCGTTTCGAGATGCTGCGCTTGCCGCACTGGAGCTTTGCCGAGATGCGGGCGGCGTTCGGCTGGTCCCTGGAGCAATACCTCTTCTACGGCGCCTATCCCGGCGCGGCGCCGCTCATCCGGCAACCGGACCGCTGGGCGCGCTACGTCCGCGACTCGCTCATCGAACCCATCCTCTCCCGCGACGTGCTGCTCCTCTCCCGCGTGGATAAGCCGGCCTTGCTGCGCCGGGTGCTGGAACTGGGGTGCGCTTATTCCGGCCAGATCCTTTCCTACAACAAGATGCTGGGGCAGCTACAGGACGCCGGCAACGCCACCACGTTGGCCCACTACCTCGACCTGCTGTCCGGCGCAGGGCTGGTCACCGGCCTGCAGAAGTACGCCGGCGGCGCGGCGCGGCGGCGTTCGTCGAGCCCCAAGCTACAGGTGTTCAACACCGCCCTCATCACCGCCCAGGCCGGAACGACCCTCAAACAGGCCCGCGAAGACCGCACGTTCTGGGGCCGGCTGGTGGAGTCGGCCATCGGCGCCCACTTGGCCAATGCCGCGGCCACGGGCGACTGCCAAGCCCATTACTGGCGCGAGCGCAACCGCGAGGTGGATTTCGTCGTGCGGGCCGGCAACAGGCTGGTCGCCATCGAGGTAAAGAGCGGACGCGCAACAGACACGCTGGCCGGCATGGCCGCTTTTTCCGAGGCGTTTCGGCCGACGCGGAAACTGCTGGTGGGCGGCGACGGCATCGACGTGGAGACTTTCCTGTCGAAGCCGGTCGGGGATTGGCTGAAACCATGACCGGGGAAACGCAATGACGAGTATCACCGAAGCCGACGTCGAGCAGCTTGCGCTCAAGTGGCTGGGGGGTCTCGGGTGGCGCGTGGTCCGCGGGGTGGACGTTGCGCCGGATGCGGCGGCCGCGGAGCGGGCGGATTACGGCGACGTGGTGTTGGCAAGGCGCTTGCGCGAATGGCTCGTCCGCCTCAACCCCGACCTTCCCGCGGACGCGCTGGACGACGCTTTTCGCAAGCTGACCCGGCCGGAAGGGGCCACGACGGAAGCCCGCAACCGCGCCTTCCACCGCATGCTGGTGGACGGGGTGACGGTGGAGTACCGCGCGGACGGCGGCCCCATCCGCGGCGCCCAGGCCCACGTCATCGACTTCGACGACCCCGGCCACAACGACTGGCTGGCGGTCAACCAGTTCACAGTGGTGGAGAACCGGCGGGAGCGGCGGCTCGACGTGGTGCTGTTCGTCAACGGCCTTCCCCTGGGAGTCGTCGAACTCAAGAGCCCCGCGGACGAGAACGCCACGGTCTGGACCGCGTGGCGGCAGTTGCAGACCTACAAGGCCGACCTGCCCGCCCTGTTCTCCATGAACGAGATGCTCGTGGTCTCGGACGGGACCCAGGCGCGCATCGGCACGTTGACCGCGGGGCGGGAATGGTTCAAGCCCTGGCGCACGGTCTCGGGCGAGACCCTGGCCGACCCGCGCCTGCCCGAGCTCCAGGTCATGCTGGCGGGCGTCTGTGCGCCCGCGCGGTTCCTGGCCCTGCTCCGCGACTTCATCGTGTTCGAGGACGACGGCGGCGGCGCGCCGGCCAAGAAGATGGCGGGCTACCACCAGTTCCACGCGGTGCGGACCGCGGTGGCCGAGACCCTGCGCGCGGCCGAGTTGCAGCGGGAAGCGTCGAGGTGGGCCGACGAAGCGGGCCGCTACGAGTCGGGCCGCCGGCCGGGCGGCGCCCCGGGGGACCGGCGCATCGGCGTGGTGTGGCACACCCAGGGCTCGGGCAAGAGCCTGACCATGGCCTTCTTTGCCGGGCGCGTCGTCCGCGAACCGGCCATGCAGAACCCCACCATCGTCGTGCTCACCGACCGCAACGACCTGGACGACCAGCTCTTCGCCACGTTCTCGCGCTGCGCCGACCTGCTGCGCCAGCCGCCCGTGCAGGCCCGGAGCCGGGCCGACCTGCGCGCCAAGCTGGCGGTGGCGTCCGGCGGCGTGGTGTTCACCACCATCCAGAAGTTCTTCCCCGAAGAGAAGGGCGACGGGCATCCGCTGCTTTCCGACCGGCGCAACGTGGTGGTCATTGCCGACGAGGCGCACCGGAGCCAGTACGACTTCATCGACGGCTATGCGCGCCACATGCGCGACGCCCTGCCCCGCGCCTCGTTCATCGGCTTCACCGGCACCCCCGTCGAGCTTGCGGACGCCAGCACCCGGGCGGTGTTCGGCGACTACGTCAGCGTGTACGACGTCCGACGCGCGGTGCAGGACAAAGCCACGGTGCCCATCTACTACGAGAGCCGCCTCGCCCGGCTGGCCCTCGACGAGCACGAGCGGCCGAGCATCGACCCCGGCTTCGAGGAAGCCACCGAGGGCGAGGAGATCGACCGCAAGGAAAAGCTCAAGACCAAGTGGGCGCAACTCGAAGCCGTCGTCGGCGCCCAGAAGCGCCTGAAGCTCGTGGCCGAGGACGTGGTGGCCCACTTCGAGGACCGCACCGGGGCCATGGACGGCAAGGCCATGGTGGTGTGCATGAGCCGACGCATCTGCATGGACCTCTACCGCGAGCTCGTGCGCCTGCGCCCGGACTGGCATTGCGACGAAGACGAAGGGGGCAGCCTCAAGGTGGTGATGACCGGCGCCGCGTCCGACCCGCCGGACTGGCAGCCCCACATCCGCAACAAGCCCCGGCGCGAGGCATTGGCGAAACGGTTCCGGGACCCCGGCGACCCGCTGCGCATGGTGCTGGTGCGCGACATGTGGCTCACCGGCTTCGACGCCCCGAGCCTCCACACCATGTACGTGGACAAGCCCATGCGCGGCCACGGGCTGATGCAGGCCATCGCCCGGGTCAACCGCGTGTTCCGGGACAAGCCCGGCGGCCTGGTGGTGGATTACCTGGGGCTCGCCCACGAGCTCAAGCGCGCCCTGGCCACCTACACCGAGAGCGGCGGCGCCGGCCAAGCCACGCTGGACCAGGAGCAGGCGGTGAAGGCGATGCTGGAGAAGTACGAGGTCTGCTGCGGCCTGTTCCACGGGTTCGACCGGGCCGCGTGGGTCCGGGGCGCCCCGGAGGAGCGGCTGGGCCTGCTGCCCGCGGCCCAGGAGCACGTGCTCGCCCAGGAGAACGGCAAGGAACGCTGCCTCAAGGCGGTGCAGGAGTTGTCGCAAGCCTTTGCGTTGGCCGTGCCCCACCACGAGGCGCTCCGCATCCGCGACCACGTGGCGTTCTTCCAGGCCGTGCGAGCGGCGCTGCTCAAGCGCACGCCGTCCGAAGGGAAGACCGACGAGGACCTCGACCACGCCATACGCCAGATCGTCTCCCGCGCGGTGGCGCCGGAAGGGGTGGTGGACATCTTCGCCGCCGCGGGCCTCCGCAAGCCCGACATCTCCATCCTCTCCGAAGAGTTCCTGGCCGAGGTGCGGGACATGCCGCAGCGCAACCTCGCGGTGGAGTTGCTGCAGAAGCTCCTGAAGGGGGAGGTGGCGGCGCGGCGGCGGAAGAACGTGGTGCAGGCGCGCTCCTTCGCCGAACTGCTGGAACAGACCGTCCGGCGCTACCAGAACCGCGCCGTCGAAGCGGCCCAGGTGATCGAGGAGCTGATCGGGCTGGCCCGGGACCTGCGCGAAGCGGGCGCCCGAGGCGAGGCCCTGGGCCTCACCGAAGACGAACTCGCCTTCTACGACGCGCTGGAGACCAACGACAGCGCGGTGCGGGTGCTCGGCGACGAGACCCTGTGCGGCATCGCCCGTGAGTTGGTGGAGACCGTGCGGCGGAACGTCACCATCGACTGGACCCTCCGCGAGAACGTGCGCGCGAACCTGAGGGTGCTGGTCAAGCGGGTCCTGCGCAAGCACGGCTACCCGCCGGACAAGCAGGAAAAGGCCACGCGGACGGTCCTGGAGCAGGCCGAGGCCCTGTCCGCGGACTGGGCCGCGTGAACGACGCGAACGATGCCGGTTGACCCCGCACCCCGTCATTCCCGCAGACGCCTATGCCCCGTCATTCCTGCAGACGCCCGTCCTCCGTCATTCCCGCGAAAGCGGGAATCCAGTCTCATCGCTCTCGTTGTACAATCCTCATGGAGGTGGGTCACAGGGATGGAAACACGGGGAGTTTTCACAGGAACGGATGGATTCCCGCTTTCGCGGGAATGACGAGAGTGAGGGGGCGCGGCTGGATGCGGATGGGCGGCTGCGGCCGCCGGATGGATTCCCGCTTTCGCGGGAATGAGGAGGTGTGGGGCCTTCGCGGGAATGACGGAGTAGGGCTTTCGCAGGGATGACGGGGCGGGCGTCCGCTTGATTTCACGGGGCCGTGGTGGTATCCTGCGGGAACCTTGAACCGCTCGACACCCATGCGAACCTCAAGTCTGCCGCTCCTTCGGGAAACTCCGAACAATTGTCCCGTTCGTCCTGAGCGTAGCGTAGCGAAGTCGAAGGACGCCCTTTTCCATAGGGAGGGCGCGCCTCGAGCCGGAACGGATCAGAGGTTCCTTCGTCCGGTGCTCCACCTGACCCTGTTCCTGCTGCTCAACCTGACCCTGCTCCAACCGGCCCATTCCCGGGACAGCCCGGGGAACGCGGGCGCGCAAGCGCCGCATGGCGACGGGCCGAGCTTCGCGGAGCCGACCACCCGGGACGCACCCTCGACCACCCAGGGGGACGCACCCTACGACCCGCTGGAACCCTTCAACGACAAGGTGTTCGAGTTCAACCGCGGGTTCGACCGGGTCCTGCTGAAGCCCGTGGCCCAAGGCTATGCCGCGGTGGTCCCCCCGCCCGTGCAGACCGGGATCCACAACGCCGTGGAGAACCTCGACGTGGTCCGGAAAGTGGTCAACAACGTCCTCCAGGGGAAACCGGCGACGGCCGGCCGCGAGGCGGCCCGTTTCGTCGTCAACAGCACCCTGGGCGTTGCCGGGCTCTTCGACGTGGCGGAAAAGATGGGGCTGGCGCCCGCCGACCAGGACATGGGGATCACGCTGGGTCTCCATGGCCTCGGCCACGGCGCCTACCTGGTGCTGCCGCTGCTGCCGCCGACCACCGTGAGGGACGGGGTGGGAACCGTGGCGGACTCCCTGATGAACCCGCTGAGGTGGCTGACCCCCGACTACGTGCCCTTGAGCATCACCGGCGTCGGTCTCGTGAACACCCGGGCTAGGAACATGGAAGCGTTCGAGCAGTTGGAGCGCAGCATCGACCCCTACGGAGCGGCGCGGAACGCCTACCTGCAAATCCGGCGGCGCAAGCTGGAGCAGGCCAGGTCGTCGGCGCCCGGGGTCCCGCAACCGGAACGCATGAACGAACCATCACGATAGCTTGCATGAAATCCGACTTTCGGAAACTCTGAACAATTGCCCCCGTTCGTCCTGAGCGTAGCGAAGCGAAGTCGAAGGACGCGCTTAAACGACGTCCCGCAACCGGAACGGCCATGAGCAAACCTTCACTCCTGTCGGGCCGGAAGATCGACCCCAGGCCCATCGACGCCGCCACCACCATCGCCGACCTCATCGACGAGAACTTCGTCTCCTACAACAGCGGACGCCTGCGCGAGGCGTGCCAGCTCTTCACCCGGAAGATCCTGGCGGACGACGTCACCGTGGGGCTGAGCATCACCGGCGCGCTCACGCCGGCCGGCCTCGGCATGACCGCGTTCATCCCGCTGATCGAGAACGGCTTCGTGGACTGGATCGTCAGCACCGGGGCGAACCTCTACCACGACACCCACTTCGCCATCGGCCTGTCCATGCACCGGGGCAAGTTCGACGCCGACGACGTGGACCTGCGGGAACAGGGAGTGGTGCGCATCTACGACATCTTCTTCGACTACGACGTGCTCATCTCCACCGACGACTTCTTCCGCGAGGTCCTGAAGGCCCCGGAGTTCCAGAAGGAGATGGGGACCGCGGAGATGCACTACCGGGTGGGCCGGTACCTCCACGAGCGGGAACAGATCCTGGGGCTCGAACGGCGCTCGCTCCTGGCCGCGGCCTACCGCAGCGGGGTGCCCGTCTATACGTCGTCACCCGGGGACAGCTCCATCGGCATGAACGTCGCGGCCCTCGCCCTCAAGGGGAACGGGCTGCGCTTCGACGTGTCCCGGGACGTGAACGAGTCCGCGGCCCTGGTGCTGGAGGCCAAGCGCGCCGGAGGACGGAGCGCCGCGGTCATACTCGGCGGCGGGTCCCCCAAGAACTTCCTGCTCCAGACCGAGCCCCACATCCAGGAGGTGCTGGGGCTGGAGGAGAAGGGCTTCGACTACTTCGTCCAGATCACCGACGCACGGGTGGACACGGGCGGCCTTTCCGGCGCCACGCCCGCGGAGGCGGTGAGCTGGGGCAAGGTCGATCCCGACCGGCTTCCCGACTCCGTGGTCTGCTACGTGGACAGCACCATCGCCCTGCCGCTGATGACCGCCTACGCCATCCACAAGCGCCCGCCGCGCACGCTCAAGCGTCTCTACGACAAGCGCGAACAGGCCCTGGAGCACATCGCCCGGGAGATCCGCGAGAAGTTCGGCAACGTGCCGCTGACCCAACGCTGACCGCGGCAGTGTCGGCCGAACACCGTGCTTCGCGCTTTGGGTCACAACGGGCAACCCGTCCGGAACCGGTTCCGCGGCGGTGTCGGCGGCACACCGTCGTTCGCGCTTCCGGTCCCGGCGGCGGCGCGCGAGACGTCGGGTGGGTACGACGCGGCCCTTGCTGGTGCCGGGAGCCGGACTTGAACCGGCACGGGCTTGCGCCCGCGGGATTTTAAGTCCCGCGTGTCTACCTGTTCCACCATCCCGGCGCTGGATATTTCGGCGCTTCAGGCTTTCGTGTGGGTTGTGACGCTTCCTCCCACGCGAAGAACTCCGATTCCCTCCCCCCTTGAGGGGGAGGGTCAGGGTGGGGGATTGGTCGGTGTAACCGGACCGATGGGCGTCAGCGCCAACGGACAGACGGCTGAAACGGGTTGGGCCGATCCGTGTAGAGGACTCCTCCCCTCAACCCCGCCGTACCCCCCTCCCTGTCCCTCCCCCTCAAGGGGGGAGGGGACTCTACGCCGTGACACCCCGCTGCACATACACCCGTGAAACCCTACCCACACGAATTCCTGAAGAGCCGATATTTTCCATAACTTGGGGCCGGTTCTTCGTCAACCGGACGACCCTGCTCCCGGTCCCCTGCCCTCCCGTGGGGCGGAACGGACCATGCCCCGACCATGCGCACGTCGGGCGCGCGGCGTGTCCGACGCCGCCGAGCACGACCCGTCGAAGTAAAGAACCTCTGATCAATCCTGGCTCCAAGCGCCTCTCCCCAGGAAAAAGCGCGTCCTTCGACTTCGCTTCGCTACGCTCAGGACGAACGGAGGCAATTGTTCAGAGGTTCCGTACGTCGTTCGTACCCGTGAGGTCCCTTGCGCGGAACCCGAGTCTTCGCTACCGTGTCCGCTGGAACGCCAAACGGCAAGGGAACGCGAAGCAGTGCGCCAAGGAGGCAGACCATGAAACGTGTGGCACACGTGGTCAACCAGTTCTTCGCCGGCATCGGCGGCGAGGACCGGGCGGACGCCGCGGTGGGAACGCTCGATACCCTGGCGGGGCCGTCGCGGGGGTTGCAACGGCTGTTGCAGGACCATGCGGAGGTGGCCCCTACCCTCTATTTCGGCGACAACCGTTTCCACGAACGGCCCGACGAGGCCAAGGCCGCCCTCTTGCGGGAGTTGGCCGCGGCGGCGCCCGACGTGGTGGTGCTCGGACCGGCGTTCCAGGCCGGCCGCTACGGTCTGGCCTGCGTGGAGGTCGGCCATGCGGCCGCAGTCGAACTCGGCTGCCCGTGCGTCACCGCCATGCACCCGGACAACCCCGCGGTGGACGCCTACAGGGAGCACCACGACCCGAGGCTCTTCCTGCTGCCCAGCGCGGAGACCGCCGCGGGCATGGGCCGGGCCCTGGACGACCTGGGCCGGTTCGTCCTCAAGCTGCTGCGGGGCGAGCCCATGGGCGCCGCGGCGGACGAGGGCTACCTGCCCCGGGGCATCCGGTTGCAGGAGAGAGCCGGCCGGACCGGGGCCGAACGGGCCCTGGACATGCTGTTCGACAAGCTCCAGGCCAAGCCCTTCGCCACCGAGATCCCCATGCAGAGTTGGGAGCGGGTGGCGCCCGCGGCCGCGGTGAAGCAAGTGGACAAGGCGCGAGTCGCGCTGGTCACCACCAGCGGCGTGGTGCCCTGGGGCAACCCGGACGGCTTCAAGACGTTCCGCAACACCTTCTGGCGCAAGTACCCGGTGGCCGAGTTGAAGACCATGGATCCCGGCGTCTGGGAAGCCGTCCACGGCGGCTACAACGTGGCCCACATGAACGCCAACCCCCTCTACGGCGTCCCCCTCGACGCCCTGCGGGAGTTGCAACAGGAGGGGAAGTACGACGACCTCTACCCCGCCTACTACGTCGTCCCCGGCAACCAGGGGTCGCCCTCGGCCATGCAGCGGGTGGGCCGGGAGATCGCCGCGGAGCTCAAGGCCAACAGCGTGGACGCGGCGCTGTTGGTGAGCACGTGAGGCACGTGCAGTCGCAGCGGAGCTGTGATCAGCAAGGAACTGGACCGTGCCGGCGTGCCCGTGTCGATGATCAGCGCCATGTTCCCCCTGGCGGAGCAGGTGGGCGCCAGCCGCATCGTCAAGGGAGTCAAGATCCCCCATCCCTGCGGCGACCCGAGCCTGCCGCCGGAGGTGGACGAGAAGCTGCGCAAGTCCATCGTCGAGACCGCCCTCAAGGCCCTGGGGGAAGAGGTGCAGGAGAGCACCGTGTTCACCCCGGACCCCGCGTCATGAGCCGCGGAGGAGGCGCCGCGCCGCTGGAGACGGCCGACTTGCTCGTGGACCCCGACGGGGTCCTGATCGACATCGGCGAGGACTGAGACCGGGACCCGCCCGGGACGGGCCTACAGCCCCGCGGGCAGGTCGTAGAAACGCTCCGCGTTGCGGGACAGCACCGCGGTCTTGTCCTCTTCGGTGAGGTCCTCGCTCTCCATGACCTCGCCCAGCTCTTCCTTGCAGAACTCGTTGTTCACTTCGTGGGGGAAGTCCGAGGAATAGACCCAGGGCTCGTTCCCCACGGTCTTGATGGCGTGGGCCAAGTCCGGCTCGTGTCCCTCGCAGCCCACGAAGATGCGCCCCTCCCGGATGTGCCGCTTCACGTACTGGCTGACGCTCTCGCCTTTCCCGAGCTGCAGGAACTCGCCCCGGGGGTCGTGCTGGATGTGGGTCTCGTAGGAACGGTCGAATCGTTCCAGGCACATGAGCAGCCAGGCCACCCCGCCTTCCAGGAAACCGATGCGCACGTTGGGATACTTGTCGTAGATACCGTTGAAGACGATGCCGCCGAAGGAGATCATCTGTCCGAAGGGATGGCCCAGGGCGTGGACCGGGGCATACGGGTGCAGGTCGTCCATGCCGAGGTTCTCGTGGGCGCCGCCGTGGATGCCCAGGCAGCAGCCCAGGCGGTCGGCTTCCTCGTAGATGGGCCAGTAGTACTTGTGGCCCAGGTGCAACTGGATGCCCGTGGACGGCAGCATGGCGCCGCACATGCCCAGATCCTCCACCGCCCGGCGCAGCTCGGCCACCGCGGCCCCGGGCTCCTGCAACGGGATCAACGCCACCGCCTGGAACCGGGGACTCTTCTGCACGTAGTTCTCGGCGATCCAGTCGTTGTAGGCGCGCGCCAAGTCGATGGCCCAGTCCTGGCTCACCACCTTGCCGTAGGACAGGCCCACGGTGGGATAGAGGACCGTCCGCTCGATGCCCACGTCCTCCAGGAACTCCACCCAGCCGTCGAACCCCACCTGCTGGAACGACCCCGGCGGAAGCTGGTGGGCGTTGGCGGAATGCAGGTGGTCCAACGGGGGAAACGGGTTGGACCAGCGCATCTGGCGCTGCACCGCCTCCGGGAAGCGGCCGGTGATGGCCTCCATGTCCTCCACCACGTGGCCGTCGCCGTCGATGATCCGGTATTTGCTTCCCATGACTGCCTCCTCGTGTTACGGGGCCGCGCACCCTGCGGGACGCCCCACGGAGTGCGCGGGCTCCCGATCCGTTCCGGGTATTAACCGGCTCCCTGCGCGATGTCAAGAAAGGAAACCCTGAACGATTGCCCCGTTCGTCCTGAGCGTAGCGAAAGACGCCAAGTCGAGGACGCGACGGACCCGGCTCCTGTCCCCGTTCGTCCTGAGCGTAGCGAAGCGAAGTCGAAGGACGCGCTTTCCCATGGGGAGAGGCGCCTCGAGCCAGAATTGATCGAAGGTTCCTTGACTTTGCCGCCGCCATGCTGCTTACTCGGTCAGGCTGGCGCCGCGCAAGATCTCCGCGCCGGAACTTGGCCGGGCGCCAAGCGCGGGCGGGCCGTGCGCGGCGCATTTCCCCAAGGGAACGGCGGCCCTCCGTGCGCCGCACGACGCTACGCGATCAGGGGATGCCGCGGTCCGACCGATGTCCCGTACACTGACATGAGTTGGCTCAACCTGGGTTCGTTGGCAGGCCTCGTCGCCCTCTCCTTCCTGGCCTGGGCCGCGGGGGGATTCCGTCGTCCGGTTCCCTGGCGCCCGGTGCTCGCCTCCGGGGGCCTCATGCTCGTTTTCGGGGCCGTGGTGTTCTGGGCGCCGTGGACTCGCACCGCCCTCATCTGGATCAACGACGCGGTCATCGCCCTGCTCGCCGCGGGCAACGAGGGCGCGCGCTTCCTCTTCGGCCCGCTGGCCCTCAACCCGGGGCAGGCCACCGCGGGCGGCGCGCCGTCGGTGGGCTTCGTCCTGGCCGCGCAAGTGTTCCCCGCGGTCATATTCTTTGCCGCGCTCATGGCCGCGCTCTACCACCTGGGCGTCCTGCAACTCGTGGTGAAGGCGTTCGCGGCGCTGTTCCACCGCACCCTGGGACTGTCGGGCGCCGAGGCCCTGGCCGGTTCGTCCAACATCTTCATCGGCGTCGAGTCGGCCATGACCGTGCGCCCGTTCCTGGACCGCATGACCCGGTCGGAACTGCTCACCCTGATGACCTGCGGCATGTCCACGGTGGCCTCCACCACCCTGGCCCTGTACGTGCTGTTCCTGAAGGACGGCTTCCCGCTCATCGCCGGCCACCTGGTGTCCGCTTCGGTCATGTCCATTCCGGCCGCGGTGCTGGCGTCCAAGCTGATACTGCCCGAGAGCCAAGTCCCGGAGACCCGCGGTTCGGTGCCCCCCGCGTCCGACGAACGGCGCAAGCAGAACACCATGGCCGCGCTCATGGACGGCTCCTGGGAAGGACTCAAGCTGGCCGCGGGCATTGCGACACTGCTCATCGCCGTCCTGGGGGTGGTGGCGCTGGTGGACTACGGCCTCGTCAAGGCCACCGCCCCTCTGGGCGACGCCCTCGGCGGACCCGTCCACCTGCGGCGCGCGCTGGGATGGCTGTTCACGCCGCTGGCTTGGCTCCTGGGCCTGGACGGCCCGGACACCGCGGCCGCGGGCCGTCTCCTGGGGGAGCGCGTGATCCTCACCGAAGTGGTGGCCTACCAGGACCTCGGCAAGCTGGCGGGAACGGTGTCGCCGCGCACCCTGCTGGTCCTGTCGTACGCCCTGTGCGGTTTCGCCCACGTGGCCTCGGTGGGGATCTTCGTGGGCGGCATCGCGGCCCTGGCCCCGGGCCGGCGCGGCGAGCTCTCGTCGTTGGGGCTGCCGGCCCTGGCGGGCGCTACCCTCGCGACCCTCATGACCGGCGCCCTGGCCGGACTCTTCTACCACGGACAACCGGGGCTGCTCGGACACTGAACCCCGGAGACCTGCGCCCGGAGACTCTTCCATGACCCCGCGGACCGACGCCTGGACTCCTCCCGACGCCCTCTCCCATGACGAAGTGGCGGAACTTTCCCGGCGCACCCTGGCCCTGCCCGACCTGCCCATCCGGAGCCGGGAGGACGTCTTCCGGATCCGCGCCATGGAGATGGACTGGGACATCGGGACCATGACCCATGCCCCCGCGGACCCGACGCAGGCGCCCCGGGCCCCGGACGGAAGGCTCGCGGGCGTCTTCCTGCTGCACGGCGGCACGTCGGACTACAAGTCGCTGGACCCGGTGGCGCGGACGCTGGCCGGGAAGTTCGGCTTCAAGGCGACGCTGATGACCTTTCCCGGACGCCTCTACCTGCGGGACCCTTCCAGGGACTGGCCCGGGGACACCATCGAGGCCGACGGCACAGGCCGGACGCCGCTGTGGACCCGGGAGACGCGCATCACCCCCGACCAGTACGAGGTGGCCCGGGACGACTCCCGACGGACCAGCTACGGCGACGTCCTGTCCCTCGTGGCCAGGGAGGGCACCGAGTTCTACCACCGCATGGCCGCGTGGCCGGTGGCCTTCGACGAAGCCATGCGCGAGAGCTGTCGTCGGGAGTTCCCGGAATCGGAGTACGCCCTCTACGTCCACGGCCATTCCACCGGCGGGCCTTTCGCCATGATCGCGGCCCAGCGGGTCGCCAACGTGGCCGGCGTATTGGGCTACGGCTCGTCCTCCTTCGGCTACATCTACGCCGCGGTCACCGGCGACCAATGGAACCTGCCCTTCAACCACCTGCGGCTGCGGACCTGGCGCGACACCGCCCGCTACCTCTACGAGGGGCTGAAGGACAAGGGCTACGGTCTGCCCATGCTCATGGAACTGACCCTGGAGAAGTGGGAAACGGCCAAGAAGCGGGCCAACTTCAAGGCCGAGGACTTCGTCCACAAGAACGGCGCCGCCGCCCTGGAACAGGCCGCACGGGTCACCGCGCGCCGCCTGGGGATGGACGCCGCGCAGGAAGCGGAGCTCGTGGCCCGCTACCTGGGCTACCTGCGGGAGCTGTCCGGACCCGGAGTCAAACCCGTGCCCCCGTTCCTCTCGCTCCACGGCCTCGACGACGACACCGTCACCCTCGGACGGTGCCGCGACTCCCTGGCGCTGTTCCGGGCCATGGACCCGCCCCCCAAGGTAGCCTGCGTTTCCCTTGGAGCCGGCGTGCACACATGGTCCCTGACCGAAGACGACCTCCCCCGAGGCATCGTCCCGCCGGTATGCCGGCTCTGGCGCGACGCCATCGTCGGAGGGTTCTTTTGAACGGCAACGGTTCGTAGTCCTTTCCCCATGCCCGCCGCCGCTGCAAAACCTCCCTGGTTGAAGGTCCGCCTCCCGTCCGGGGCCGCGTACCACCGCCTCCGGGACGATTTCCGGCGGCTCCGGCTGCATACGGTCTGCCAGGAAGCCATGTGTCCCAACATCGGCGAGTGCTGGCGTTCCGGCACCGCCACCATCATGATCCTCGGGGACGTGTGCACCCGGGGGTGCCGCTTCTGCGCCGTCAAGACCGCGAAGACGGGAGCGGCCCTCGACCCGGAGGAGCCGGTGCGAGTGGCCGAAGCCCTGGCGCGCATGGACCTGCGCTACGTGGTGATCACCTCCGTGGACCGGGACGACCTCGAAGACGGCGGCGCCGGGGCCTTCGCCGACACCATCCGCGAGACCCGCCGCCGCTGCCCGGAGTTGACGGTCGAGGCCCTGATCCCGGACTTTCGCGGCGACCTCCATGCCCTCGGGAAAGTGGTGGACGCAGGCCCCCGGGTCATCGGCCAGAACCTCGAAACCGTCCGGCGCCTGACCCGCTACGCCCGCGACGCGCGCTGCGGCTACGAACAGACCCTCGACGTGCTGCGGCGCGTCAAGACCCTGGCCCCCCGTATCTACACCAAGAGCGCCCTGCTCCTGGGCCTCGGGGAGACCCCCGCGGAAGTCCGGACCGCCATGGAGGACCTGCGCGCCCGTGACGTGGACATCCTCACCCTGGGCCAGTACCTCCGGCCCACCCCGCGGCACCTCCCCGTGGCCGAGTTCCTGCACCCCGACCGGTTCCGGGAGTACGCCGACCAGGGCCGTCGCCTCGGCTTCCGCCACGTATCCGCCGGCCCCCTGGTCCGAAGCTCCTACCGGGCCGCGGAGTCGTTCGCGGAGCGGAGCCTCGCTCCCGCCCGTCGGGAAACGGATACGGCCACGACGGGTTGAATCGGAACGGGATGGAGCGGTGAAAGACGGCGTGGAACCGCGGAGGCGTTGACCATGCGCCATGTCGCCCCGGACCCGGGGGACCCGGTTCAACCCAGGAACCCGGTCCAATCCTGGAACCCGACCCAGCTCCACCTGTTCCTCGACACCGCCGAGACCCTGGCCGTCAACGACTTGAGGGACGCCCTGTGGCGCGGCGACGCAGCCTTGGCCGGGACCCTGAAGGAACGGCTGCACGGCATCGACCCGCACCATCCGGCGCTGCCCCGGGCCGCGGCGTTGATCGAAGCCCTGGGCGCGCCCGCTCCCCGGGACGAAAGCGAGGCCGCGGCGCGCCTCGATACCCTGGAACGGGTGTGGGAACCCGCGGCTCGCGCCCTGTGGCGGGACGCCGCGGAGGAGTTCCTGACGCCCTTGTGGCGCGCCGTCGGCAGTGCACTCGAAGGCGCCGCCTTCGACCCCGGACGGCCTTGCCGTCATTCGAGTTGGGCCTATGGCAAGGGGCTGGACTGGGAGAGCGTCCGGCGCACGGTGCAAAGCGTGGCCGGGTTCCGCTCCGAGCCCGTGTTGCTGCAACGGCTCGCCGAAGCCGAGCACCGGCTGCGCCGCCGCGCGGCCGCGCTGGATCTGTGGTTCACGCTGTGCTGGCGGTCGCCGGCGCACTTCGAAGCGGCGCTGGAGCAGGAAGGGTTCCCGGACGAGTCCCTGAAGGAGGCTTGGCGGAGGGCGCTGGACGAAGACCTGGAGCCGCCCATGTCCCCGCCCTGGTTTCCGGCGTGGATGGCGCTCCGGGACCCGGGCATCGCCCGGGCCGCGGCCCCGCGGGGCGGCGCCACCCCGCCCGAACGCGCCTTCGACCTCGCTCTCGCCCTGGCCGCGGACGTTCAGGACATCCACAAGCGCAAGGCGCTACAGGAGATCCATCCGGGCCTGCTGGCGCGCTGGCTGAAGCCGCTGCACCCGTAAGCCCGGCCGCCGCGGTTCATGCAACGCGAGTTCGTTCCCGGTCGAGAACGAGCACGTCGTCGTTGGACAGTGTGCCAACGTGTCGAGTCCAAACGTCACGGTCCGGGAACTCGACTTCCAGACTGTCGAGAGGAGACAGATCGACCACGGTTCCCACGTCGCCCATGAGTCATGTCTTCACGGGGCCGCGGGCAGGGCGTCGGTGACGCCGATCATGCTGTCCCGGGTCACCAGCTTCTCCAACTGCTCCACTCCGAGCCCTTCGGTTCCCGGCGGACGGGCCGGGATGACCAAGTAGCGCATGTCCGCGGTGCTGTCGTGCACGCGCACCTCCACCCGGTCAGGCACGTCCAGGCCGAACTCCCGCATGACCCCGCGCGGGTCCACCACCGCCCGCTTGCGGTAGTTGACGCTCTTGTACCAGTCCGGCGGCCTGCCGAGGATGGGCCGGGGATAGCAGGAACACAGGGTGCACACCACCACGTGGCGCACCTCGTCCGTGTTCTCCAGCACCACGAACTCGTTGAGGGAGGCGGCGTCGATGCCCATCTCGGCGCACGCCTCCTTGGGCTCGGCCATGAGCCGCTCCTTGAACGCAGGGTCGGTCCACGCCCGGGCCACCAGCCGGGCGCCGTTGGCCGGAGTCCTGGAGTCGGTGAACTCGGCCTGCCGCCGCAGGTCCTCGCGGGTCACCACGCCCTTCTCGATGAGGAGGTCGCGCATGGCGTACGTCCGCTTCGCCCAGTGGCTCAACTCGTGCCGAGGTCCCGGTTCGTGGCCCTCGGGGCCGTGTTCGTGCGCCATCGTCACCCTCCTTCCGAACCGAGCGGAACCGGCCCGCCCGAAGCGGGCTCCAGCCAGTGCTCGAAGATGTCCACGAAGATCTTGTCGTGGGCGGCCGCGTCGTAGCGGTCCCACACGTCCCGCTGGTGGAAGCCCACCCGGTAGAGCCGGACCCGGGGGAGCCCGTCGCCGCCGTGTCCCAGGGACTCCGGGTTGAGGAACTCGCCCCAGCAATCCTGCACCCAGCCGGTCTTGCCCTTGATGTAGAAAGGGGTGCGCACGTGCCCCGCCCGGAAGTGGGACTTCACCCGCACCCGCTCCCCGTCCCGGAACCCCGACTGCCGCGGCTCGCTCACGGGTCACCCCACTGCTCTTCGAGCTCCCGCACCTTCCGGTCGATCTCCTCGCGGGTCAGGAGTCCCTTCTCCACCAGGATGGTCTCCAGGCTTGCGGTCCAGCGCTCGTAGTAGCTCAGGGACAGGTACTCCTCCGAGTCCATGTCCTCCCGCGCCCGCCGCGTCTCGTCCGTCCGCTTGACGCCCTTGACCCCCAGCACCTGGTTCAGCGCGTCCGACAGCACCTCCCAGTCCTCCATCTCGTGCTGCGACCGATCGATGGGTCCCGCGTCCGTGTCCCCGCCCATGTCGTGAGTCCTGCGCATGGCGTTCTCCTCACGGTCAGCCATACGAAAAAGCTCCGGTCCAGTCAAGCCGCACCGCGGCACGCCCTTCACCGCAGCACGCCCTTCCGGCTTTTGTATGGGCAGGGTTTCACGGGTGTACGTACAAGCAGGGTGTTACGGCGTAGCGTCCCTCCCCCCTGCAAGCAGGGTGTCACGGGTTAGCGTACCCTCCCCCCTCAAGGGGGGAGGGAATCGGATCGGAGTTCTCCGCTATGCCGAACCATGCTAAACCGAGGACGGCATGGTCGGAATGGGAGAGAGCAGGACTTCATTCGCGCTCGCCGCCTGCCTCCTGGTCGCCGCCTGCGAGCCGCCGCCGCTCAAGCCCTCCGCGGCCCGGAGGATCGTGAGCCTGGACTACTGCGCCGACCAGTTCGTGCTGGGGCTTGCGGAGCGCCGGCGCATCCTTGCGGTGTCGCCGGACGCGGACGCGGCCTTCTCCTACATGCGGGCGGCCGCGGAGGGGTTGCGCACGGTGCGGCCGCGGGCCGAAGACGTGCTGGCGCTGGAGCCGGACATGGTGGTTCGATCGTACGGCGGCGGTCCCCGGGCCCGGGCGTTCTTCGAGCGGGCGGGGGTGCCGGTGCTGCAAATCGGTTTCGTGGACGACATCGACGACGCACGGGCCGCGGTCCGGGACGCCGCGCGGGGGCTCGGCGTGCCGGAACGTGGCGAGGCGCTGTTGGCGGAGATGGACGCGCGGCTCGAGCGGGCCCGGGTCCATGCCCCGGAGACGCGGGCGCTCTACGTGACGCCGGCAGGCTATACGGCCGGCCCGGGCACCCTGGTGCACCACCTGTTCGCGGCCGCGGGACTGGAGAACTTCCAGTCACGGCCGGGGTGGCGGCCCATCCCCCTCGAACGGCTGGCCTACGAGCGCCCGGACCTCATCGCCGCGGCCTCCTTCGGCCAAACGCACGACCACGAGGACGCGTGGACCCCGTTCCGGCATCCCGTGGCCAAGCGCGCCATGCGTTCGCTTCCCGCGGCGGCCCTCGACGGCGCCACCACTTCCTGCGGCGGGTGGTTCCTGGCCGACGCGGTGGAGGCGCTGGCGGCCCTCGACGGTGCGCTCTCGACCCGGGCGGAACCGTGACCGACCGGGGCCTTGCCCTCGTGCTCTCCGCGGCCATCGCCGCGGCCCTGGCCGCGGCCTGCCTGGTGGGATCATTCCACTTGGGCGTCGAGCGGGCGCTGGCGGCGCTCCTGGGCGGGGCGACCGCGGGCGACCGTGTGGTGGTGTGGGAGATCCGCCTGCCCCGGGCGGTGGCGGCGCTGGTGGTGGGCGCCGCCCTGGGAGCGTCGGGCGCGGCCCTGCAAGGGTTGCTGCGCAACCCGCTGGCCGAGCCCGGAGTCCTGGGCGTGTCCGCCGCCGCGGCCCTGGGCGCCACCTTCGTCATCTATTACGGGATCGCGAACGCCGACGCCCTCGCCCTGCCTCTGGCCGCGGTCGCCGGCGCCCTGGCGGCCACCGCCCTCCTGACCGCGGCGGCCATGCGCGTGGACTCGGTGGTGACGCTCATCCTGTTGGGGGTCGGGCTGTCGAGCTTCGCCGGCGCCTCGATGGCGTTGCTGATGAACCTGGCGCCGCACCCTTTTTCCCTGGCGGACATGCTGAACTGGATGCTCGGCACCGTGGCCAACCGGAGCTTCCACGACCTGGCGCCCGCGGCGCCCTTCCTGCTGGCGGGTCTCGGGCTCCTCTTCGCCGCACGGCGCGGCCTCGCCGCCCTGACCCTGGGCGAGGAGGCGGCCGCGGGAGTGGGCCTGGACCTGCGCCGGGCGCGGCTGCTGGTGGTAGTGGGCGCGGGCTTGGCCACCGGCGCCGCGGTGTCCATCGCCGGGACCATCGGCTTCGTCGGCATCGTGGCCCCCCACCTCGTGCGCCCCCTGGTGCGCCACGACCCGGCCCGGACCCTGGCGCCGTCGGCGTTGCTCGCGGGGTTCATGCTGGTGGCGGCGGACATCGGCGTGCGGGCGGCGCCCACGGACGTCGAACTCAAGCTCGGGGTGGTGGCGGCCCTGTTGGGGGCGCCGGTGTTCGCCTGGATCGCCGCGAGGAGGCGGCCGTCCGGTGACTGAACTGGCGGCGCAGGGCCTCCACGTGGCCATGGGCGGACGCGAGGTGGTGCGCGGCGCGTCGGTGCGGGTGGCGCCGGGGGAGATGGTGGCCCTGCTCGGCCCCAACGGCGCCGGCAAGACCATGCTGCTCCGCGCGGTGTTGGGGCTCGTGAAGCGCAGCCGCGGCCGGGTCGAGGCGGGGGGTGACGACCCGGCCCGGTTGACCGCGGCGGAGCGGGCGCGCCGCATGGCCTACCTGCCCCAGTCGCGGCCGCTGGCGTGGCCGGTGCGGGTGCGCGACGTGGTGGCGCTGGGACGGTTCGCCCACGGCGCCTCGCCCGGACGGCTCGGGGGCGAAGACGCCGCCGCGGTGGAGCGCGCGCTCTCGGCCTGCGGCCTCGGCCCCCTCTCCGACCGTTCCTGCGGCGCCCTCTCGGGCGGCGAGCTTTCCCGCACCCACGTGGCCCGGGCCTTGGCCGCGGAGTCGCCGCTCCTGCTCGCCGACGAGCCCACCGCGGCCCTGGACCCGCTGCACCAGCACCAGGTCATGACACTCATCCGGACCTACGCGGACGCCGGCAACGGCGCGTTGGTGGTGCTGCACGAGGCCGCCCTGGCCGCGCGCTTCGCAGACCGTCTCCTGTGGATGAAGGAGGGCTACATCGTGGCCGACGGCCCCCCGGAGGAGACGCTGACGCCGGAACGCATGGCCCAGGTCTATGGCGTGCGGGCCGCGGTGCGGCGGTTCGAGGAGGATTGGGTCATCGCGGTCGCCGGGCCGGCGTGAGGGGCCGCGGCGCCGGACGCCTTGACACGCCGCCGGGGTTGGTGCACGTAGTTGGGGAACGTCTGACCCATCCGGCTTGAGGCGCCTCTCCCCACGGGAAAGCGCGTCCTTCGACTTCGCTTCGCTACGCTCAGGACGAACGGAGGCAGGAGCCGGATCCGCGCGTCCTCGACTTGGCGCCTTTCGCTACGCTCAGGACGAACGGAGGCAGGAAGGTGACGTGAGGGAATACCCCGATCCATGACTCGATGGATTCGGGGTTTCTTCGGGAAGAAAACGGGAAGGGAGTCTCCATGAGCACTTTGATAACCGGCGTGGGCTTGGTGGGCACCGCGTTTGCGCAACGCGCGATCCAGCGGGGCGAGCAGATCGTGTTCTTCGACATGGCGCCCCGGATGGACTTCCTGGAGCGGAAGCTGGGGAAGGCCCAGGTCACCGTCCTCAAGCGGGACATCCGGGACCTGCCGGCGCTCATCGACGCCATGCAGACCCACAAGGTCGATACCGTGCTGCACACCGCCGGCCTCATCGGCGGCGCGGTGGCCAACCCGGTGTACAGCGGCCTCCAGATCAACGTCATGGGCACGGTCAACGTGGCCGAGGCGGTGAGGCTTACGGGCGTCAGGCGGCTGGTCCAGATCAGCACCATGGGCGTCTATAACCGCCGCATGGAGGGGGACTCGCCCATCGACGAAGGGTTCCCCCGCGGCGACGGCAACGCCTACGGCAACTCGAAGGTGGCCAAGGAGCTCATGGTGGAAGCCTACCAGCGGCTCTACGGCTTCGAACTCATGGTGCTGCGGCTGGCCAACGTGTTCGGCTTCGGCCACTTCACCGGCGGCTCCGCGGGGGGCGAGATGCTCCAGACCATGGTGGAGACCGGCATCCGGGGCGGCGTGGCCAACATCCCCCAGGAGTCCGCCCGGGACTTCGAGTACGTCTATTTCAAGGACGTGGGCCGGGCCATCGAACTGGCCGCCACGGTCCCGGTCCCCGCCGAGACCACGTTCAACATCGGCACCGGCGTGCTCCTCACCTTCGACGACCTGACGGCGCTGGTCCAGAAGCTGCTGCCCAAGCTGGAAGTCGAGATCCTGCCAGGGAAACCGCCCCGCTCGTCCCGACAGCCCATGGTCATCGACCGGGCCAGGGAGATGCTCGGCTGGGAGCCCGATTACGACGTGGAAGCCGGGTTCAGGGACTACATCGAGGACATGACGTCGGCCATGAAATGTTGACAGGACCCGCGAGGGGTCCTATGCTGGTGCCGTGGCACTGACGGAGGCGATCACGGGCTGGTTGCAACGCGGCCGGGAGCGGCGGGAAGAGCGCAGCATACGCACCGTGCTCGCCGACGACTACCGGGACCTCGCCAAGCTCGCCAACCAGCTCAAGCTGCACGCGGAAAAGGCCCCCTACCCCTTCGTGGTGGAGCGGCTGCGGCAGATGGCTGCGGAGAAGGAAAAGAACATCGCGCTGCTGTTCGAGGGCATCGAGCACCTGGGGGCGCGCGTCGCCAAGTTCGATCCCGGCATCCCGTCCGGAAAGAACCACTGGGAGCGCCTCCGCCAGGACGTGGAGGACCAGAAGCGGGTCGAGGCCAAGCTCCTCGACGACATGGCCTACCTGGCTCTGGAAGCGCCGGACTACAGCCGGCTGCTCCGGCAGCTCGTGGAGGTGGAGGGCCGTCACAAGCAGGCCCTGCTGGACCTGTTGGCCAAGGCCGACCCCCAGGCCGAACTGACCTGAAGCGCCTCGACGCTTCCCCCCACCCTGTCCCTCCCCCTCAAGGGGGGAGGGGACGCAAGACTGTACCCTTTCAGTCGATGACGGTGAGAACCCCGGGGCGCTGACCACGATGGCGGCATGGACGGAGACGCAAGGTCGTACCCTTTCAGTCGATGACGGCGAGCGTTCGCCGAAGCGGTCCGCCCGCACACGCAGGGCGGAAGGCAAGGCCGCGTCCCGTCAGTCGATGACGGCGAGGCCGGACACTTCCACCATGCAGTCCGGGTTGTAGAGGGCCTCCACCTGCACCAGGGTGATGGCGGGGAAATGCTTTCCGAACACCGCCCGATAAGACGCGCCGACCTCCTTTCGGTGGGCGTGGTAGGCCTCCACGTCGGTCACGTACATGGTGAGGGCGGCGTAGTCCCGGGGACGGCCTCCGGTGCCCTCGACGGCCAACCGCAGGTTCCGCCACACCTGCCGGCACTGGGCCGGGAAGTCCCCCTTGCCGACCACCTTCCCGTCCGCGTCGAACGGCGCCTGTCCCGCCACGAGCACGAGCCTGCCCGAAGAGACCCTGGCGACGTGCGAATAGCCTGCGGGGTCCTCGAGTCCCGCCGGATTGATCAGTTCGAAAGCCATGACACGCCTCCCCTGTGACTCTTCGGGACCCTTCCGGGCCTGCTCGGATGGCGCCGACATTCCCTCGGCACCATCGGGGAAAGTCAAGCGGCCGGGGTTCAGGCCTTGCCGCACCTCACGGTTCTGATAGCCTCCCTCGGCGCCGCCAGAGGACGGTCGAGCGGCCGGGACCAGAGGTCATGGATCCCAGGACGGATCGCTTCCCGCGGTCCCTATCTCCGGCCGCACGCCAGGATGAACTCGCGGGTCTCCCCCACCACGTCGTCGGTGCACGGCACGTAGGGAAGGATCACGCGGGTGGCGCCGGCCTCGCGGTAGGCTTGCACCCTGGCCAGGACTTCTTCGACGGATTCGCCCGCCACCACCGGCAGGCCGTCGAACAGCCGGTCGGTGACTTGCGCGGCCGCGGCGTGGAAGCCCGACGCGCGCCAAGCCTGGCGGATGGCCGCCACCTCTTCGCCGAAGCCCATGCGCGTGAGCAGGTCGCGGTAATAGTCCGCCAGGGCGTAGTACGTCAGGATGCGCCCCAGGGCCTGCCGCGCCGCGCCCCGGTCCCGGGCCACGCAGCAGCGCACCTTGCAGATGACCTCCAGCCCGTCCGGGTCCTTGCCCGCCGTCCTTGCCCCCTCCCGGGCGTTGTCGGCGATCCTGCGGACCTCCCTGGGGTCGGCCATGTTGATGAGCACGCCGTCGCTCGACCGGCCGGCCAGCCGGCTCATCTGCGGCCCGAAGGCCGCGAGATACACGGGGATGTTTCGACCGGACGGCTCGAAGGCGAGCTTGAAGCCGCGGGCCTTGTAGAACGCGCCCCGGAAATCGAGCTTCTCGCCCCGGAGGGCGGCTCTCACCAACTCCAGGTACTCCCGGATGCGCCCCAACGGACGGTCGAAGGCCGCGCCGTGCCAGTCCGCGATGGTGGGGTTCGAGATCCCGAGCCCCAGCAGGAAACGCCCGCGGGACAACTCGTCGAGGCCGGCGGCGTGGAGGGCCATGCTCACCGGCGTCCGGCCCAGCATGTGGAAGACCGCGGTGCCGAGCTCCAGCCGCCCGGTCACCGCGGCCGCGGCCGCCAGCATGACCGTGGGGTCCTTGTTGTTGGCCTCCCCGCCCCAGGCGCCCTCGAACCCGTTGTGCTCCGCGGCCGCCGCGAGTTCGGGGATCGCATGCATGGGGAGCTGGGCGCCCGAATTGAACTCGATGTCGAGCTTCATCCCGATGGGTTTCCCAGCGGCCTACCGTAGGCAATTCCCCATGAAAAAGATACCCCCGCACGCCGCGGCCCTCCGCGTTCCGGGCTTGAAAGCGCGGGCGAGATCCAGTAGTTACCGGTTCCCATGGTCATCGACTGTCACGCTCATCTCGTGCCCCAGGGCTGGTATCACCCCAAGTCGCCCCGGGCCATGTTCGACATCGACGGGTTGCTGGAAGAACAGCAGCGCGCCGGGGTCGATCTCACCATATTCGGCAACAACTGGATTCGCACGCCGTCCGGCAAAGACCCCTTCGACATCGTGGTGGAGTTCAACGAGTTCGCCGCGGAGACCACCCGGCGGTATCCGGACCACCTGCTCGGGCTGGCGTGCGCGGTTCCGTTCGGCGACAAGCGGTTCCTCGAGGAAACCGAGCGGGCGGTGCGCGAATACGGGCTCAAGGGGATCATGGTCAACTCCAGCGTCGCCGGCGAGTACCTGGACTCGGCCAACGCCGTGCCTTTCTTCGAGCTCGTGACCGACCTGGGCGTGCCCCTCTTCGTCCACCCGCCGCGAGTGACCATCGGGGCGGAGCGGATGGAGATCTTCCGGCTGCCCGAGATGGTCGGACGGCCTTTCGATACCACGCTCTCCCTCTCGCGCTTCATCCTCACGGGCGGGTTCGAACGGTTCCCGAAGCTCGTCATGGTCTGCTCCCACGTGGGCGGCGCCTTGCCCATGCTGCCCGGACGCCTGGACTTCGGCTACGAACTCCGCAAGGACGACAGCTTCGGTCCGTGGGAACCCGACGTGCTGCCGCGAGCCCCGAGCACCTACATCGAGCAGCTCTATTTCGACACCGTGAGCCTCCACGCGCCTGCGGTCATGTGCGCGGTGGAGACTGCGGGCGCCGACCACGTGCTGTTCGGCAGCGACTTCCCGCCCGTGCCGATCCCCCTGGAGCGCTCGGTCAACGCGGTCCGGGACGTGCGCCTGTCCGACGCGGACAAGCGGAAGATCCTCGGCGGCAACGCCGTGCGGCTGCTGGGACTGGAACGGTAGCCGCGCCTTCCCCGCTCCGGGGCTGCGCGGCGGGAGTCGGCCCCAACAGGCGAACGACCGACGCGGAAGCCGCCGGTTCAGCGAACCGCGACAGACCCGAGAACGAGGCAGAGATGGCTCGCCAGGTTGGCGTAGCCCCCCGCCGCCACGTCGTCCATCATGACGTTCCACGGGCCTTTGCGGCGGTCGAAGAACGAGGCGGGCGGCGGCTTCAGCACGTCGAAGGCGCGGAACCACAGGAACGCCAACAGGACATATTCCCAGCGGCCCGAGTAGGCAGGGCTCAGGAGCGCCAGCCACTGTCCGACCACCTCGTCGCACACCACGTGGGAAGGGTCCGCATCCTCGCCGCCGTGCCGCAAGACCTCGCGCACGCTCACTCCGCCGAGCACGAAGGCCGCGGCGATGACCGGCACCGCGGCGTGCGGAAGCGGTTCCGCCAACCAGTAGGCGGCCGCCGCAAACCCGCTGGCGACCGTACCCGGCGCCAGCGGACAGAACCCGAGGCCGCCGACGCTGGCGACCGCGGCGGCCCAGCCCGGGGGCTGGCGGCTATGCAACGGCCGGCCCCTCCCGGTCATCCCACCCTGTACGATCGTACAGGCAGCCCCTCCGTTTCCAGTGTGGCAAGAGTCGGTACGGCTCCGGGAGGGTGCGACGGCGCTCGCGGGTCGGGAGGGAAGACGCGCCTACGAGCAACCGCTCACGGAGCCGCAGTTCATGCACTTGTAGCACGCGCCGCTACGCACCATGATGGCGCCGCAGTCCGAGCAGGACGGCGCGTCCTGCTGGTAGAAGCCTTCGGCCATGCCGTAGGCCGCGCCCGGTCTCGCCGGCGCGCTCGGTTCCGGCGCGGGGAGCTCGGAAAGGTCGTCCGTGCCCTTGGCGACGACGCCCACCTCGGTCTGCGCCTTGCCGTCGAGGAACTTGGTGGCGAGCCACCGGAAGATATAGTCCATGATGGACTTGGCCATGGGGATGTCGGAGTTCCTGGTGAAACCCGAGGGCTCGAAACGCATGTGGCTGAACTTGTCCACCAGCACCCTGAGGGGCACGCCGTACTGGAGCGCCATGGAGATGGCGGTGGCAAAGGAGTCCATGAGGCCCGAGATGGTGGAACCCTCCTTGGACATGGTGATGAAGATCTCGCCGGGCTGGCCGTCTTCGTACATCCCCGCGGTGATGTATCCCTCGTGGCCGGCGATGTCGAACTTGTGGGTGATCGACCTTCGTTCGTCCGGCAGCTTGTGGCGCAACGGGCGCGAGTCCCCGGTCTCGTCCCGACCCTGGTCCCTGGCGCTGGTGCTCAGGGGCTGGGTGCGCTTGGACCCGTCCCGATAGATGGCGACGGCCTTGACCCCGAGCTTCCACGCCTCGACGTAAGCCTGTGCGACCTCGTCCACCGACGCATCGCCGGGCATGTTGATGGTCTTGGATATGGCCCCCGAAATGAAGGGCTGGGTGGCCCCCATCATCCGGATGTGTCCCATGTAGTGTATGGCGCGGCTGCCGTTGGCGGGCTTGAACGCGCAGTCGAACACCGGCAGGTCGTCTTCCCGAAGGTACGGCGCCCCTTCGATGGTTCCGTGCTCGTCGATGTACTCCACGATGGCCTGGGTCTGCCTGGCGTCGTAACCGAGCCGCTGCAGCGACCGGGGCACGGTGTGGTTGACCATGGTGAGCATCCCGCCGCCCACCAGCCTCTTGTACTTGACCAGGGCGATGTCGGGCTCGACCCCGGTGGTGTCGCAGTCCATCATGAAGGCGATGGTGCCGGTGGGCGCCAGCACCGAGATCTGCGAGTTCCTGACCCCGTGCTTCTCCCCTTCCCTGCACACCGTATCCCACACGTCCCTCACCACGGTGAACAGGTCCAACGGCACGTGGGTCGAGGCGATCCGGCGCGCGTGGGCGCGGTGGAGGTCCAGCACCTTGAGCATGGGCTCCCGGTTGACCGGGTACCCTCCGAACGATCCCATCCGCTCCGCGATGCGGGACGACTGGAGGTAACCTTCGCCCGTGAGCAGCGCGGTCACCGCCGCGGCATAGGAACGGCCCGCGTCGGAGTCGTAGGGCAACCCCAGGGACATGAGCAGCGCTCCCAGGTTGGCGTAGCCCAACCCGAGCTCGCGAAAGTCCCGCGCGTTCCGCGTGATCTCCTCGGTGGGATAGGACGAGTTGTCCACCAGGATGTCCTGGGCCGTGACCATGACGTCCACGGTGTGGCGGAAGGACTCGGTGTCGAACACGCCGTCGCCGCGCAGGAACTCGAGCAGGTTCAGGGACGCCAGGTTGCACGCGGAGTCGTCGAGGTGCATGTACTCCGAGCACGGGTTGGAGCCGCTGATGCGCCCGGTGTTCGAGCACGTGTGCCAGTCGTTGATGGTGGTGTCGAACTGCATGCCGGGGTCGCCGCACAGGTGGGCCGCCTCCGCGATCATCCGCAACAGCGCCCGGGCGCGGAAGGTCTCGGACACCTCGCCGGTGGTGACGTAGCGGGTGCTCCATTCGCCGTCGTCCAGCACCCGTTCCATGAACTCGTCGGGAACCCGCACCGAGTTGTTGGCGTTCTGGAAGAACACGCTGCCGTACGCCGGGCCGTCCAGACTGGCGTCGTACCCGGCCCCGATGAGGGCCCAGGCCTTCCTTTCCTCCTCCACCTTGCAGTTGATGAACTCGACGATGTCCGGGTGGTCCGCGTCGAGGATCACCATCTTGGCCGCGCGCCGGGTCTTGCCCCCGGACTTGATGACCCCCGCGGATGCGTCCGCCGCCCTCATGAACGAGACCGGTCCGGACGCGGTGCCGCCTCCCCCCAGTCTTTCCCTGGCCGAGCGGATCTTCGACAGGTTGACCCCCGATCCCGAGCCTCCCTTGAAGATGATCCCTTCCTTGCGGTACCAGTCGAGGATCGAGTCCATGGTGTCGTCCACCGACAGGATGAAGCAGGCCGAGCACTGGGGCTTTTCCTCGATGCCGCAGTTGAACCAGACCGGGCTGTTGAAACACGCCTTCTGGTGCAGGAGGATGTGGGTGAGCTCATCGGAGAAGGCCCTGGCGTCGTCCTCTTCGGCAAAGTAGCCGTCCGCCCGGCCCCACCCCGCGATGGTGTCCACCACCCGGCTGATGAGCTGCCGCACCGTCCGTTCCCGCTGGGGTGTTCCCAGCGGGCCGCGGAAGTACTTGGAGGTCACGACGTTGGTGGCCATCTGCGACCATGCCTTGGGCATTTCCACGTTGTTCTGCTCGAACACGACCTGCCCGCCGTCGTTCTGGATCGTCGCCGAGCGGATCTCCCACTCGATCTCGTCGTAGGGGTTGACCCCTTCCCTGGTGAAATACCGCGGGACCCGAATGCCCGGCCCCCGGCCCTTGACGACGTCCTCGCGAAGCGGCTTGGCCGTTGTGGTGGTCGTGATGGCTGCCATGGTTCCTCCCTCTCGTGGAATCGAGTCGATACAATGTCGGCCCTATATGGTGCAGAACCCTGAAGATACCCACAACATGTTGTGACTGTCAACCCTCGGACGCTTCAGACGAGGGTTCGTTCAGCGGGGCCTTTGGCGGGTGCTTCGAGGAGACTCGATTGCCGGGGATCAGCGCCAGGGTTCAGGGGGATCTCCTTCCGTTCTGGAAAACGACGAATCCGAGGGAGAAATGGGGGAAAGCGGCTCTTCCGGCTTTTGTGTGGGTAAGGCAGGAGGGAAAGGGAGCACGCCGTCATTGCTCCGCAGACGCCTGCCCCGTCATTCCCGCGAAAGCGGGAATCCAGGTCCCGGAAACCTCGTATCGCGGGTTGGGCGAAGACTTCGGCCAAGGGCACGCTTCAATGAGGCCGGGGCAACAACGCCCCGGAAACAATCGCTCCATTGGCTGTTGCCGCTCAGCGTCGTGTGCCTTCAATGAGGCCGGGGCAACAACGCCCCGGAAACCCCGTCTCTTCGTATTGCATTGTCTTCCTTTCTTCGTCCTTCAATGAGGCCGGGGCAACAACGCCCCGGAAACTGCTCCGCTCCGGTCATCATGCACTCTGCATAGTGCACCTTCAATGAGGCCGGGGCAACAACGCCCCGGAAACGCACCGTCCAGGAAACCATTCCCGCGGGCGGATCGGTCCTTCAATGAGGCCGGGGCAACAACGCCCCGGAAACGGGTTGAGCGTTGACCTCCGGTAGGCCGGCCGGTCCACCTTCAATGAGGCCGGGGCAACAACGCCCCGGAAACTAGCTCCCCTCCCTCTACCTACCCTACCCGCCCCATCCCCTTCAATGAGGCCGGGGCAACAACGCCCCGGAAACGCCGCACTCGAAGGGCGGGGGGCGTTGCTGGTCATCGACCCTTCAATGAGGCCGGGGCAACAACGCCCCGGAAACCGCCCTGAAGTCCCTGGATTCCGGCGTGCTTCCAACCCTTCAATGAGGCCGGGGCAACAACGCCCCGGAAACACTGGTATGCCCGCGCCGGGTGGAGATGGCCCGTCAGCCTTCAATGAGGCCGGGGCAACAACGCCCCGGAAACAAGCAAGCACCGTGACCTGGAAGCCATCCTCGAGGGCCTTCAATGAGGCCGGGGCAACAACGCCCCGGAAACGGAAGCCTTGGGGCAAGCCGCTAACCGAATAAGGGCCCCTTCAATGAGGCCGGGGCAACAACGCCCCGGAAACCCAGCGAGTGAATCGACTGGAGAACGGCCACGAGACCCTTCAATGAGGCCGGGGCAACAACGCCCCGGAAACCCTGGCCGTCGCTCCAGG
Organism: uncultured Binatia bacterium (SeqCode); assembly: GCA_965204235.1. Lineage (GTDB taxonomy): Bacteria > Desulfobacterota > Binatia > UBA9968 > JAJDTQ01 > JAJDTQ01. The sequence goes on along the minus strand of OZ241979.1, from coordinate 3,685,241 downwards.
CCCTCATGGACCTCTGGAATGCCTTCAATGAGGCCGGGGCAACAACGCCCCGGAAACCGGGCCGACGTGCGTTCCGTGCGGCAAGCCGGAGGCCCCTTCAATGAGGCCGGGGCAACAACGCCCCGGAAACCGCTGGCCAAGGAGGTTGCGGCGATGTTCGCCGACCCGCCTTCAATGAGGCCGGGGCAACAACGCCCCGGAAACCGGCAGGGTAGTCATTCGCCAGATCCAGGATGCGATCCTTCAATGAGGCCGGGGCAACAACGCCCCGGAAACGTGCTGGTGGCCGGTCGAATTCAAGCGCTACGGCGCCCTTCAATGAGGCCGGGGCAACAACGCCCCGGAAACTCTGCAAAGATGTCGCAGTATGAGCAACGTGGCCCACCTTCAATGAGGCCGGGGCAACAACGCCCCGGAAACCCTTTCCTTGATCGACACTTGCTACACGATCTGCGCGCCTTCAATGAGGCCGGGGCAACAACGCCCCGGAAACCGTGGACGGACCGCGCCTGGCGCACCAGCCCCGTCGTCCTTCAATGAGGCCGGGGCAACAACGCCCCGGAAACCGCACGACCCTTCAATCTGGCCGTGGACACGCACGAGCCTTCAATGAGGCCGGGGCAACAACGCCCCGGAAACGGGATGACCCCCGGCTGCCGAAGCCCGATTGCTCCGGCCTTCAATGAGGCCGGGGCAACAACGCCCCGGAAACCGCGGCCCGCGCCAGCTTGACGGCTCGCCGCAACAGCCTTCAATGAGGCCGGGGCAACAACGCCCCGGAAACCTGCACGCAGCCGGAGGGGTGGCGCAAAGCTCGGCCCTTCAATGAGGCCGGGGCAACAACGCCCCGGAAACTTGCGCCGGTGGCATCCTGTACCAGAGAGGTTGCAAGCCTTCAATGAGGCCGGGGCAACAACGCCCCGGAAACGGTCCGACTCCACCGTCACCTCGCGGTCCAGCAGAGGCCTTCAATGAGGCCGGGGCAACAACGCCCCGGAAACCAAGGAACTCCGGCGGGCCAGTCGATCCCTGGCGCGCCTTCAATGAGGCCGGGGCAACAACGCCCCGGAAACGGGAGGGAGCACAAGCATAGGAAGCAAAAACCATCACCCCTTCAATGAGGCCGGGGCAACAACGCCCCGGAAACTGCCCAGATGCTCAAGGGGAGGATACCGGGATGGCCCCTTCAATGAGGCCGGGGCAACAACGCCCCGGAAACGGCAGCGCACACAGTTGACTGACGCGCACTACTCTCCCCTTCAATGAGGCCGGGGCAACAACGCCCCGGAAACTAGTACCCTGTAACAGTGACTTTACCACCGAGACTTGATATAGCACCATGTACAGTAAACAGCAGTAATTGGCGATAGGGCACTTTTTGCTTCCTATCCCCACTAATGAATTCACTGTTACAGGGTACTAGGTCACCTGTCTCCCGTAGTACTGGTCGTTCTCGGACCTTCAATGAGGCCGGGGCAACAACGCCCCGGAAACCCGCGTACAGCCCGAAGTTGTTGGAGGTCCCTGTGACCCTTCAATGAGGCCGGGGCAACAACGCCCCGGAAACCTTGGTTTTCAGTTCGGCAATTGCCTTCGGCTGACCCTTCAATGAGGCCGGGGCAACAACGCCCCGGAAACTAGTTCGCATGACTCACAGTAGCTACCCCATTCGACACCTTCAATGAGGCCGGGGCAACAACGCCCCGGAAACTGTGGGCGTTCGCGGATCTTCGGGACGATTCCTTCCTCCCTTCAATGAGGCCGGGGCAACAACGCCCCGGAAACAGCGTACATCTGTGCGTGTCCCAGTGATTGACTGGTCCTTCAATGAGGCCGGGGCAACAACGCCCCGGAAACTTTGCAGGCCGATCACTCGTCCTATCTGCAGAGGGACCCTTCAATGAGGCCGGGGCAACAACGCCCCGGAAACGACGATCGGCAGGCAGAAGTGGCAGCGTCTGACAGTCCCTTCAATGAGGCCGGGGCAACAACGCCCCGGAAACACCCTCGCTCGGAAGCATCCTCGCCAGGGAAAGCCTGCCTTCAATGAGGCCGGGGCAACAACGCCCCGGAAACTCGTCATGCTCTGTCCCCTTCCTGTTTTTTAGCGGACCCTTCAATGAGGCCGGGGCAACAACGCCCCGGAAACTCCAGGAGTCCAGGAGCAGCGGGGGCGGACCCCCTCCCTTCAATGAGGCCGGGGCAACAACGCCCCGGAAACGTCCTCCTCACCCGCCAGGCACATGGGGTCCTTCACCTCGCCTTCAATGAGGCCGGGGCAACAACGCCCCGGAAACCGGACACCGCGGAGCTGGAGCAGAGGGCCGCGGCACTCCCTTCAATGAGGCCGGGGCAACAACGCCCCGGAAACTGCTCCTCCCACACCACCCCGAGCGACCCCGACTCCCTTCAATGAGGCCGGGGCAACAACGCCCCGGAAACTCTCGTAGATCAGCGGCCATCCGGGGGTCAAAAACGCCTTCAATGAGGCCGGGGCAACAACGCCCCGGAAACTTGGTCATAGCCCATAGACCTTCGATGCCGTTTGTATCCTTCAATGAGGCCGGGGCAACAACGCCCCGGAAACCTCGTCCGAGTAATCCGCCGCGATGTTGAACTCCGCCTTCCTTCAATGAGGCCGGGGCAACAACGCCCCGGAAACAGGTTCCGGGGCGACGGGAAGGCATGGGTCTTCATCCCTTCAATGAGGCCGGGGCAACAACGCCCCGGAAACGAACTCGGCGATCCACGTGCGACAGCCGAGACAGCGCCTTCAATGAGGCCGGGGCAACAACGCCCCGGAAACCCTGCTGTCCGAGAGGGACAGTTGCTGCGCACCCGCCGGCCTTCAATGAGGCCGGGGCAACAACGCCCCGGAAACCGTGCGCATGGCCCATGACGCGACAGGGAGACCATGCGCCTTCAATGAGGCCGGGGCAACAACGCCCCGGAAACAGCACGGCCCGAATGCGCAGTTCCTGGCCGTCCTCGTCCTTCAATGAGGCCGGGGCAACAACGCCCCGGAAACGCCGCCAGGATAGAACCCGCGCCGGGCGCGAGAGTGGCCCCTTCAATGAGGCCGGGGCAACAACGCCCCGGAAACCGGGCGGTATCGAACAGCAAGCAGATCCGGGCGTGCCTTCAATGAGGCCGGGGCAACAACGCCCCGGAAACAACGTGACAACCACCTGGTAACCACCTGGTTGACCCACCTTCAATGAGGCCGGGGCAACAACGCCCCGGAAACCAGTGGGTCGTCGAGCACAGTGACGCGCGAGCCCCGTCCGCCTTCAATGAGGCCGGGGCAACAACGCCCCGGAAACAGTGTCGGTATGGCTACTGTCCGTGTGGATGCAAGCCCTTCAATGAGGCCGGGGCAACAACGCCCCGGAAACCACCCCACCACCTGTTCATGTCCTCTTGGACTTCCCCCCGCCTTCAATGAGGCCGGGGCAACAACGCCCCGGAAACATCAAGCATGATCCGATCATCTCCCGGGGTCACTTCCTTCAATGAGGCCGGGGCAACAACGCCCCGGAAACCGGATGGGTGTAGTTCGAGTATCCGCACAGCGTCTCGCCTTCAATGAGGCCGGGGCAACAACGCCCCGGAAACCCGAGTCCTCGACAGAGGCCAAGTCCGATACATGGCAGCCTTCAATGAGGCCGGGGCAACAACGCCCCGGAAACCCGCGCGCCTCGAACGCGCTCACGGATGAATCGCGCCCCTTCAATGAGGCCGGGGCAACAACGCCCCGGAAACTCCACCTTGCTGGCGGCAGCCGAGTCGTCCTTCTTCACCCTTCAATGAGGCCGGGGCAACAACGCCCCGGAAACTGACCGGAGTCGGGCGAAGCGATAGATGGGGTCCGTCCCCTTCAATGAGGCCGGGGCAACAACGCCCCGGAAACGGTGGCGATTCAGCGCAAGCTGGTCGGCGCCGCCCTGCCTTCAATGAGGCCGGGGCAACAACGCCCCGGAAACTGGCGCCCTAGGGGCGCCCTATTATGAGGGACGGGACGCCCTTCAATGAGGCCGGGGCAACAACGCCCCGGAAACTGGCTCGCGGGTTGATCGGAGGGAATGATGCCCAACTGCCTTCAATGAGGCCGGGGCAACAACGCCCCGGAAACAACAGGCGATGGTGAAGGCGAGCCGCTTGCAGCCTGTCCTTCAATGAGGCCGGGGCAACAACGCCCCGGAAACCCGGACGTTCTACCTGGCAACCGAGGTCGGGGTCGGCCCTTCAATGAGGCCGGGGCAACAACGCCCCGGAAACTTCGCCGTGGACTCAAGCGGCAACTGGTACGTGGCGGACCTTCAATGAGGCCGGGGCAACAACGCCCCGGAAACATCCCCAACAAGCCAAACGTGGCAGGCGTTGGATCCGTCAACCTTCAATGAGGCCGGGGCAACAACGCCCCGGAAACCATTGACGCGGAGCGGCGATGGGCTATCCTGGCGGCTCCTTCAATGAGGCCGGGGCAACAACGCCCCGGAAACTTGAGGACCATCGGCGTCTTGGCCATGGAGTTCGTGCCTTCAATGAGGCCGGGGCAACAACGCCCCGGAAACGGTAGGTTTGACGAACAATCAATCCCGGCCGGCAACCCTTCAATGAGGCCGGGGCAACAACGCCCCGGAAACATTCAACGGGCTCTTCCTGGAGATCACCGGCTTCGACCTTCAATGAGGCCGGGGCAACAACGCCCCGGAAACCCGCGGGTACAACCGCCCCAAGGAGATCGACGCCAGCGTCCTTCAATGAGGCCGGGGCAACAACGCCCCGGAAACTTCGAGACGGAAGTCGGCCCGTTTGCGGGTCCGGTACCTTCAATGAGGCCGGGGCAACAACGCCCCGGAAACTCTGGACAGGCGTTACGGTGATCGTGGATGAGGTGACCCTTCAATGAGGCCGGGGCAACAACGCCCCGGAAACTCTGGACAGGCGTTACGGTGATCGTGGATGAGGTGACCCTTCAATGAGGCCGGGGCAACAACGCCCCGGAAACTCTGGACAGGCGTTACGGTGATCGTGGATGAGGTGACCCTTCAATGAGGCCGGGGCAACAACGCCCCGGAAACACGGACGGTTCCTGGTAGGCGACCTGGTATCGATCCCTTCAATGAGGCCGGGGCAACAACGCCCCGGAAACCTACGGTCAGCGCCACGAGGCGATGCGCGAGCGCATGCCTTCAATGAGGCCGGGGCAACAACGCCCCGGAAACCGGGCGCGCACCTACATCGACCAGAGCGTGGGCACGCCTTCAATGAGGCCGGGGCAACAACGCCCCGGAAACCCAGCAGATCTGCGACTGGCTGCGGGAGCAAGGCGTGCCTTCAATGAGGCCGGGGCAACAACGCCCCGGAAACGTTCCACGTCCACGATTGGCCCTTGCTGTAGAACAGCCTTCAATGAGGCCGGGGCAACAACGCCCCGGAAACCGCCGCAGCCCTGAACGGCCTGATGTCCATCTGGGACCTTCAATGAGGCCGGGGCAACAACGCCCCGGAAACCTCGGGTATGGCGGTCATTGGACGCGCCTTGGCGTCGCCTTCAATGAGGCCGGGGCAACAACGCCCCGGAAACAACGTTCGGGGGCCTCCAGGTACTACAGGACCCCGGCCTTCAATGAGGCCGGGGCAACAACGCCCCGGAAACCCAGGGCGGCAGCGAGGAGCTGCGACGCCGCCTCGCCTTCAATGAGGCCGGGGCAACAACGCCCCGGAAACCACATGTAGCCATGTATCGGGGATACGCGGCGCGATGTCCTTCAATGAGGCCGGGGCAACAACGCCCCGGAAACTGTGACGGCTCGACCTCCTGGTTCAGGTCGTAGGCCCGCCTTCAATGAGGCCGGGGCAACAACGCCCCGGAAACCGGCATGATCCGCCACAGCCGCTGTGCGGTCCTGCGCGACCTTCAATGAGGCCGGGGCAACAACGCCCCGGAAACAGGGGCGGCACCGGGCCGCGGCGCAGGGGGCGGTGGACCTTCAATGAGGCCGGGGCAACAACGCCCCGGAAACGCGGCCGCCTCTCTACAGACGCTGCAGGAGGAGGCCGGCCCTTCAATGAGGCCGGGGCAACAACGCCCCGGAAACTCCCTGGTGGGACACGCATTTCCCGCCGAACGGCTGCCTTCAATGAGGCCGGGGCAACAACGCCCCGGAAACCACCGAGCAGAAGCTCGACGGCGTGGAGGCGGAACTCCTTCAATGAGGCCGGGGCAACAACGCCCCGGAAACGAGCGGCTGGCGCGCCTCGACGCCTTCGTCGCGCGCCACCTTCAATGAGGCCGGGGCAACAACGCCCCGGAAACAAATTCGAGGTGGACGAGGACCACGGCCGGATCCTTATCCTTCAATGAGGCCGGGGCAACAACGCCCCGGAAACACTCAGGCCACCGCGTCCCGCCAGAGGTAGCCCGCGCCTTCAATGAGGCCGGGGCAACAACGCCCCGGAAACGCGCCTGCCACGTAGGGCCAGATCCTGGCCTCGATGCCCTTCAATGAGGCCGGGGCAACAACGCCCCGGAAACGGGTTTCCTCAGAGAAGACAGGGACCTCTGGCGTGCCGTGCTCCTTCAATGAGGCCGGGGCAACAACGCCCCGGAAACCGGGTGGGCCGGTACGTCCGGGCCGCACTCACCGAGCACCTTCAATGAGGCCGGGGCAACAACGCCCCGGAAACTCGTCGTGTGCGTGGACGGCCGCGTCCACGACGCAGGACCTTCAATGAGGCCGGGGCAACAACGCCCCGGAAACCGGGGGTGGCGGTGCACAACAGCTCCGCCACGGGCGCCCTTCAATGAGGCCGGGGCAACAACGCCCCGGAAACCGCCCTATTCGTCGAGCGGGGACGTCCGGTCCTGGACCCTTCAATGAGGCCGGGGCAACAACGCCCCGGAAACCGGTTCCTGGCGCCTCCGGTCTTACAGCCCCTGCGAGACCTTCAATGAGGCCGGGGCAACAACGCCCCGGAAACAGGCACAGGACCCCGTTGCAGACGTCTCAAACACCTACTGCCTTCAATGAGGCCGGGGCAACAACGCCCCGGAAACGGCTCTGCGAAGCATCAGGCTATCTGGGATCTGGTGCGCCTTCAATGAGGCCGGGGCAACAACGCCCCGGAAACGGGAAGCATTCTCTAACCAATCTCCTGTGGCTTCTCCCCCTTCAATGAGGCCGGGGCAACAACGCCCCGGAAACTACGCCTATATCGATTGCCGCGTCCTATAGCGGGCCGCCTTCAATGAGGCCGGGGCAACAACGCCCCGGAAACAATTGGCAACAAATGCTTATCGCCAAGGGAATCGGTCCTTCAATGAGGCCGGGGCAACAACGCCCCGGAAACCTCGATCGTCGAGGGGCGGATCGAGACGGACCGGGACCTTCAATGAGGCCGGGGCAACAACGCCCCGGAAACGGGCGGTAGAAATACCGCCCGGAAACAAGGCTACTCCGCCTTCAATGAGGCCGGGGCAACAACGCCCCGGAAACCGGATAGAGCGAGCAAAGGCCCACATCCGACAATTCCCTTCAATGAGGCCGGGGCAACAACGCCCCGGAAACCAGAACACTCCCGAACTTCATACACGAAGCCTACAGCCTTCAATGAGGCCGGGGCAACAACGCCCCGGAAACGACGACCCCAAGCTCTGGACCGCCGACGGCATGCCGCCTTCAATGAGGCCGGGGCAACAACGCCCCGGAAACTCCGCGAGCCCCGCCCCGAGGCCCTGGTCGCGTACCTCCTTCAATGAGGCCGGGGCAACAACGCCCCGGAAACGACGTGGCCATGGGCCGCACCAGCCGGGCGAATCAAATGCCTTCAATGAGGCCGGGGCAACAACGCCCCGGAAACCCGGATGGCCTGGCGTCCCTGGCTTCGACCTGGCGGCCTTCAATGAGGCCGGGGCAACAACGCCCCGGAAACCCGGGCGCCGGAAGCGCGGCCCCGGACCGGACGGCCCCCTTCAATGAGGCCGGGGCAACAACGCCCCGGAAACTCTCCCGGCCCGGGACGGCGCCTAGCGACATCTCTCCCCTTCAATGAGGCCGGGGCAACAACGCCCCGGAAACCCTACCAGGGCAGGGAGTACGGCGATGATCCGCGTCCTTCAATGAGGCCGGGGCAACAACGCCCCGGAAACTCCGGCCGCTGGCCGCGGCTATGTCCCCGAGGTTGGCCCTTCAATGAGGCCGGGGCAACAACGCCCCGGAAACAAGCTAGTAATGTATTGGCAAAGCTGCAAAAGCTTCCTTCAATGAGGCCGGGGCAACAACGCCCCGGAAACCAGGCTTCGCCCTGGCGACGGCCTTCATCCTCGAGGCCCCTTCAATGAGGCCGGGGCAACAACGCCCCGGAAACCCGGACGGGCCGCAGACGGAACCGGTACTGGTAGGGGTCCTTCAATGAGGCCGGGGCAACAACGCCCCGGAAACTTTTACTACCCGCTTGGCCACCCGCCCAATCTCTTTCCTTCAATGAGGCCGGGGCAACAACGCCCCGGAAACCCTGTCAGCAGCTTTGACGAGTCGAAAACTGACGTCCCTTCAATGAGGCCGGGGCAACAACGCCCCGGAAACATACCCGGCCTGCCGACTGCCGCACCATCTGACAGACCTTCAATGAGGCCGGGGCAACAACGCCCCGGAAACCTCCCCCCGCTCTACCATCGCCGAATACGTCCCCCGGGCCTTCAATGAGGCCGGGGCAACAACGCCCCGGAAACCGGGGCTTACCGCTCACCGTTCGAGTCTGCGATCCGAACCTTCAATGAGGCCGGGGCAACAACGCCCCGGAAACCGGGCGCCGGATGGAACCGGAACCGTTGCCATCGACACCTTCAATGAGGCCGGGGCAACAACGCCCCGGAAACGAGCGGCTGCTCTCGGCTCTGCTCTGCCTGCAGGCGCACCTTCAATGAGGCCGGGGCAACAACGCCCCGGAAACAACAAGGCGATTGCACGCGCTCTGCGAAAACTGGCGCACCTTCAATGAGGCCGGGGCAACAACGCCCCGGAAACCAGCACGTACAGCACTTACAGCACGTGTTCCCTATACCTTCAATGAGGCCGGGGCAACAACGCCCCGGAAACCCAGCGGGAGGGGCATCTGCTCTCCCACCACAGCCGCCCTTCAATGAGGCCGGGGCAACAACGCCCCGGAAACAACACCACCCGGGTTGCGCCTCGCACGCTCCGGGCCATCCTTCAATGAGGCCGGGGCAACAACGCCCCGGAAACGATCGAGCAGCGGAGCGCCAGACCGGGCATCGCAGCCCTTCAATGAGGCCGGGGCAACAACGCCCCGGAAACGCCCGATCTGCTGCACGACGGAGGCCAGCGACTTCCGCCTTCAATGAGGCCGGGGCAACAACGCCCCGGAAACCTGCATCAGGAGTGTATATATGCCAGAACTTCAGCTTCCTTCAATGAGGCCGGGGCAACAACGCCCCGGAAACCCAATACCAATTTAGTAGTGGAGTACCTAAATTATCCCTTCAATGAGGCCGGGGCAACAACGCCCCGGAAACTTAGAGATCAACAGAAGCATGAAGCTGATATGAGAGACCTTCAATGAGGCCGGGGCAACAACGCCCCGGAAACAATCTGTATTTGATATTTGTTTCTTCGTACAAATCACCTTCAATGAGGCCGGGGCAACAACGCCCCGGAAACTTTAGTCTGTATCCCATTACCGTCCCTTTCCGCCCGCCCTTCAATGAGGCCGGGGCAACAACGCCCCGGAAACGGGGCCGGGAGCTCTCGCCGCGGACCGTACGGCGGATCCTTCAATGAGGCCGGGGCAACAACGCCCCGGAAACCGTTCCGGGCCATCCCGTCCTCCGGGTCGACCCAGGCCCTTCAATGAGGCCGGGGCAACAACGCCCCGGAAACCCGCTGCAAGGGCGTTGGACGAGCCCGCCAGGAGCAGCCTTCAATGAGGCCGGGGCAACAACGCCCCGGAAACACCCTGCTTCCACCTGCGCCGTAGTAGCGAATTCGAGCCTTCAATGAGGCCGGGGCAACAACGCCCCGGAAACCTTCCGGGGTTCCCCGCCGCGGGGACGGCAGGGACCCGCCCTTCAATGAGGCCGGGGCAACAACGCCCCGGAAACCATCCCCTTTGATCTTTGCGCATCGACTGGATTATTTTCCTGACTTGCGAGCGCTGGGGTCTGGGGGTTCAGATTGGCATGATTTCTCCTTGTAATGCTCGTCACGAATCCAGGTAGCCTCCCGATGTTTCGAGAGAAAGTCCTCATGCGAGCGCTGCTTGGTGTTTTGGAGTTCATGGAGCACTCGCGGGGGGCTCGGCATCGTCGGGTTAGACGATGGTCGCCTGGCGCGTGGGCGTTTCATAGAACTTGCCTATGCTTTCCACGTGAGGATGGACCTGGTCCGCGGGACCCATGTCGAGGATCAGGACGTGGTCGTCCGATGGCCGGATGAGGTTCTCCAGGCGTGCGGTCATCTCCGCCCTTCTGCGCGCCGTCAACCGGCACTGGAAGACCGACAGTTGCAGCCACTGGCCGTAGCCCTTCATGGTCTTGAATACTTGGCGCCATCGTTTCGGCTCGGCGATGTCGTAGGTGACGACGTAGAGACGCTCGTTGGCCATGACGGTTACCGGGGGAGGTAGTGTGGATAGGTCGGGATCTCGCCCTGCAAGTGCCGGGCGAGAAGCCGCGTCTGGACGTCGATCAACCGGCGCATGGAGACGCGGTAGCCGAAAAGCGGATGGGTGGTCTCCTGTTCCATGCGGCGCTCGAAGGCGGCGATCAGCGCCTTGCGACCACGCGGCTTCAAGGCGCACGCCGGGCCGTTGAAAACGAAATCGCTCGGCTTGACCTCGCCGTTGTTGATGACCTGGATCACGCACGAATCGGCCACAAGGGGACGGAACGGCTCCATCACGTCGAGAGCCAGCGCCGGACGACCGTGGCGCGGGCGGTGGTAGAACCCCATGTAGGTGTCCAGCCCAGTGGCCGAGACCGCGCTGGCAAAGGTTCGGGACAGCAGCGCATAGGCCAGGGACAGCATTGCGTTCACGGGGTCCGTCGGCGGGCGCCGGTTGCGCGTCGAGAAGGCGAACGCGGCAAACTCCTCTCCGGCGTCCGGCGCAAGCATCTTTTCGAAGTTGGCGAAATAGATGGCGGCGCCCTCCCCTTCCATGCCCATGAGTTGCTGGACGCTGTCGGCGTAGGGTGCTCGCTGGGCCACCCGCCTGAGACGCGACAACGTCTCGTCCTTGCCCTCGCCGTTCCGGTCGGCGCGCCAGTTGCGGCGCAGCAGCGTGCGGGCGTTGCGCACTTTGGCCGCCACCAGCGCACGTGAGAAGCCCATGCAGCGAGCCTTGTCGAACGCGAACCGATACTGCGCCTCGCGCACCATCACGTTTCCGCTGCCGGTCCCGAAGGTGTGGCCCAGGAACCAGCCGCCGGTGGAGAACCATGAGACCGGAACTTCGTCGCGCATCAGCGCATGCAGCGCCGGTGTCGTGACGGAGACCGGGCCGAACAGCGCGACCTGGGAAACGTTGATCAGGGGCACTTCGACCTTTTCCTCCTCCACCTCGACGACCAACTGTTCGCCGCTCTTGCGCAGCCTCGCACCCGGCGTCTGCACGTAGAGCGGCAGGGCCGGGTCGTCGGCCGGGTTGAGCGGACGCGGCGGATAGCCCTTTCGGAACAGGTTGGTCTCGTCCGGCAGGCAGATGCCCGCCAACGAGCAGCGCGGGCACTTGGGGCTGTTGTCGAGCGGCGGAGGCCGACGTCCCGAGGTCGCGGCCCCACGCAAGCCCGAGACCGCATCCAGCGTCCGGGCGCGCAACTCGTTGTCCAGAACCACCGGGACCTTCTCGCGCGAACCGGCGTACCACAGCGCCCCCCGGTCCACGGTATAACCGTTGTCCTCCAGGATCATGGCCTGTGCACAGACCTGAACGCGTTCGGGTTCGTATGCGCCCGCGGCCACGTGCGGCCGCTTCCCCCTCTTGAAATCCACGGGCGTGACCGCCCCCTCGTCCGTCTCCACCACGTCCATCTTGGCGATGATCCCCAAGCGCTCCGAGGACAGGGTAACCGCCCTGGCCCGAGCCATGTCGTCACCAAGGTCTTCGGGATCCGGCAACCGTCCCCCACCCTCGTCCACCCGTGCGTGCGCGCGCTTCCCTTCGGCGGTGTCGCCACTATCGGCCCATTCCCCTTCCACCCACTCGAGAAACGCCAGCCGCGGACAGTACACCCACTCGTTGATCATCCGAACCGGAATGAGCGGCACGTCACCCGTGATCAGCGGCGGAGGCAAACCGAGGGAGAGTTGGTGGTTGGGGGTCATGGGCGGTTGGCTATGGAACTCTTCGATGTCATCTTGGAGAAAGATGGATTGAGGAATGGCTCGTCGGGATCATCCAACAGGAGCTTTCAGCGTTCCCGTGTATTGCGTTTACCTGCGAGGACTTCGCTAACAATCAGCAAGATTTCCTTCTTACTCCGCCGCAGCAAGGCGATCTCGGATAGCGTCAACATTCGGGGCGTGGGCGCGACGCCAAGGCGCCGCTTGAGTTCGTCCCCCGCAGGAGTCGCCGAAATCTTCCCGCCATCCCTTTTCGACATGTTGAGCGTGTCGTTGTCCGGACTCATATCAACGCTCATGTTGGGGGTCTATTTCGCGTATGGACAGGAAGTCATGATGCCCCAAAAATCAGGCTTCTACCAGCCGGTTCATGACCGTATTGCATCTTCAAGAAATTCTGCCGGGTTCAGAATGACAATATCGCGAAACGGCGACATGACCAAAAGATCCGCATCCCCCGTAACCAGACAGTCTGCCTCTCCCTCGAGGGCCGTCTCAAGGAACTTGTCGTCGTCCGGATCACGGCAGCCCAGGCGAACACCGCTGATCCGTACCCATTCCGAAATATCCCTGAGTTGGGCAAGGTACAGGACCCTGTCTTCCCGACTGACATATTTGTCGAACTTGAGATACTGGATCCGCGTATCCAACTCGTCGAACGTTTCATCGGAGAACAACACCACACCGTTCGCGGACCGCACGGCGCCGAGGACCAGGTATGGGACACTGTTCGGAACGAGAGCAGCGCTGATCAGGATGTTCGTATCGAGAACGATACGCTCAGCTCTCATCGGCCAGGAGTTGCTCCAACTTGGTGTCGGTCAAGCCGTTCTCGCCCGCTTCGGCTCCCAATCGATTCATCGTTTCGAACAGCCGTACCCATGCCGTGCCGTGAGGCTGTTCGAGTACTGGCGCCTGCCATGCGACCTCGGGTGGACCGAACGTGCCATAACCGCCCTGATCGGACCGCCGGATTGGTGAACGAAGAACCTTGGAGATGCCCCATGCATGGAACCAGTGGCGGCGTCTCTTGGCCTTTGGATCGTCGTAGGCGTGGGCCAGCAGTGACCCGGTCACATTAAGCGACGTTGGTTTGTACCAGAGCGGCCAAGAGTAGTGGCCTGCCTTCCACGACCCTGAGCATCCTTGCGTGAGCGTCCTGCTCCGGCCCGCGAACACAGGATACAGGCTCAGTCCCAGAATAGCCAACGCCTCAGGGCCAGGGTTGGTAAGTTTCTTCTCAAGCGCAGGATTACTTACCCTTAGCGCATATACCCGGTCGTCGCTCACGTCCCACATGAGAGAAGGCAATCTGCTTCGATAGCTCCACGGGCCTTTCAGTCCCGTGACCAAGTCCTCACGAGACACGCCGTCCAAGATCTGGCGCGCCATTTTCAGAAATTTCTGATTCCCTGCCGTAAAGTAGAGATCGGAAGGTTTGGCCACGTCTTGATTGTCCAGGCTCCCTTCAGCCACAAGCGCAGTGATCAGAGTACTGCCAGCGCTGCAACGACCAGCTTGACTGAGATAGGTGCGCAGGTCAGGGGGTTGAAGCTTGAGCTCATCGCCCTTTTGCATGGGGGAACCGTCGTCGTACCTGGGGATCATTGTCGGGCTGTCCTTCCATTGGACGAAAACCGTCAACGCCTGATCGGCGATCCGGTCGATGGTGAAGGCGCTGTCTACCACCGCGTGCGGGGTGACGTCGTCACTCCACCACAAACGCGGCTGTTCGCACTCCTCGGCAAAAGCCACTTGCACGCCAAGCGCGGCAAGGAACCCAAGTGGGTTCGTCCCGTCAAGACCAGTGAGATGCGTTCCGTTCATGGCTGTGCTGCCTCCGCGGCGCTCTGTCGATGATCGGCCAGACGCAAGATGGCTTCCAGCCAAGCAAGTCCGTGGTATCCGTACCGATCCACCAGACGCCAGAAACGATCGGCCATGTCAAGCGCCAGAGAGCCTTCCACCAATTCCGAGTTCACCTGCATCTCGTGTCCGTCGAACGTATAGGTAAGCATCCGTGGTTCCGGGTCTTCGATCACAGGTGGTAAAGGACGCCCCCAGCCATGGTGCGTGCCGACCAGATGGAGCACCAGGTCCTTGTCGTGGGCGGTCTCGAGGACGGCGTCGTTCGACCCGATCATCGCCACGCTCGCTACTTCGTGTCGCATCCCCTCCGGGTATCGCCGGACCCTGTGTACTCCCGGTCGGGACTTGGCCAATGGTTCTGCCAGCATTTCCAACTCTACCGGATCGCCGCCCACCAACTGGGCCTGAAACCGTTCATCCACCTTGCCAAGGTCGTGAAGCCGCCCGGCCAAGCGCAGGTCGTCAACGAGCCCGGCGGCCAAGCCCAAGCGCTCAGCCATGCGTCCGGCTCTGTTTCCGACGCCGTCGAGATGGCGCTGGAGCGTTATGCCCGAGCCAGTCATGGAGCAGGACTCGTCGGAGCCATCCATGGTGACCGCATCGACTATGGACTTCCCGGTGCTGGCGTGCGTCCCGGTCAGGACATAGTACCCGGTATCCGGGGTCTTGTTGCGGGGAAAGACCGCTGTAACTTCGAAATTGTGGCCCAGTCTCCTGGCGATCTCCGAGAATCTGTCGAGTGGGCCATCGGGGTCCGCTTGACACTGGCTCAGCCATTGCGAGATGCGCTCCCGGGCAGCAACGTCTACTTCGGCTTCGTCACCCGGCAACGCCGGCGGGGAAGTGTCCAGCAGGGAAGGGTCGAGGCGCAGAGTCACTCTACGGCCATGGGCCACTTGCGCCGCGTCTCCCAAGTCCGTTACCGGCTTCTCCGACGAAGGATCCCAAGTTCCCGCCTTCAGACCACCTCGCGTCGGGTCCACGACGAGGACGTCACCCGGACGAATCTCACCGATGTCGATACGTTCCGGATCGCTGTCGAACCCGGACCAGCGTACCCAGTCTGCGCTGTCATCATTATCCAGATGGACGACTTCATCGCGGTGTGACGCGACCTGCACAACATCGGTGACGTCGACTTCCGGACCTCGAGCCAGCCAGGACTTGACAGCGTCGATGGGAACCTGCAGGAACTCGGCTTGCCGGGGAGGCACCAGCCGAAGCACTTCTGGAGACCGGTCCCGACGCCACACGAGGGAAACGTCCGCCATCCGGTCCTGATCATGGATTCCGTGGAGAAACCACTCCACGGACGGTTGCGCAATCGGTTCCGGGCTGGTCTGAGTCCACGCATCCATATGCGTCTTCAGCAAGAGCGGGGCCGAAACCTTGGGCGCGGTGGCCTTCTCGGAGAAATCCAGCAGAGAGCACGCACCGACGTCGATCGGACCTTTCTCGGCATTGCGCCGGAGCACCTCCCATGTGGCCTTGACCGAATCGCCATAGATTGGATCGGACTTGCTGGCGGAAACGACAGACTTCGGGCCGAGGATCCAAGCCCGGGCCGCTATGCCCGTCCTGTCGAAGTGCGTGCCTCGGCGGTCGAGACGACCGAATCTCTGTCGGAGGCTGTCGATAGCGGCGCATTCGGTGATGAGCGCATCGAAACTGAAGTCGGCGCCCACTTCGATGGCCTGGGTTGCGACTAGAACGGTCAGATCATCGCACTGTCTTTGGCCGTCGGGCTCCACGGCAGGACCGATCCGAGTCAAAGTCTCCTCGCGGTCCAAGGGCCGCATGCGCCCTGTGACCAGATGAGCCGCGCAGCCGGCTTCCTCAAGTGTTCGATATGTCTCGCGGGCGGTCTTGACCCTATTCAGCACGACACCGACGCTGTGAATATCTTGACCGCCGTGGGACTGCGACTTCGCTATCGACTTGACGATCTGCACGACTTTGGCGGGGAGAGCGTCGTGGTCCTTGACCAAAACCAGATCCGCTTCCTTGACGGCCCTCACCCGCCGCCTCAGCTCCTGGCATTCGTCGAGATCGCCCGACTCCAGACGGAAACGTTCAGCGTTACGATTACTGGGCGTTGCCGACATTTCCAGCACGGTGAAACGTCGAGGTAACCGCTTGGATTCCCACATGGCGACCTGGGCCAGGGTCTCGGCAAACGGAACGCTCAGATGTACCTCGTCCAGGATCACCAAG
Source organism: uncultured Binatia bacterium (SeqCode) (assembly GCA_965204235.1). GTDB lineage: Bacteria > Desulfobacterota > Binatia > UBA9968 > JAJDTQ01 > JAJDTQ01. The sequence continues at coordinate 3,668,793 of OZ241979.1, read as the reverse complement.
CAGTCGTTGCCTGCAAGTCCAGCATGAATCGGGCGCATGCCGGGTGTCACTCCGTAACCGCGGAACAGCAGACGTGAACCGAACTGATCCACGGTTGATACCATGACCGAGGGTTGATCCGGACGATGACTCCACTCGTTGTCCATGGGTATGCCGCCCCGCAGTGCGGCCACGTCCAGCGGCTCCCCGTCGCTCAACATCAACAGTACTTCCCGGACTCGTCTCAGGACGGGCGTCTTGCCCTCCTTCACACGGTCCCGGATTCGCTGCGCTCGCTCATGGACCTGATCGACCACAATGCGCCGGTCGATGACGAACACGATGCGCCGGGGAGAAACGGCCGGCCGCGCGGCCAAGACAAATACGGCCGTGTCAAGCACGGCGGTCTTGCCGGTACCGGTGGGCAAATCGATGACTTTCGGCCATGTTCCCTGACCGAGCACTTGTGCAGTCAGGCGCCGCTGCCAAGGGAAAGGATCGCAGTCGTGGACGTCACGGAAGAAATCGATGAAGTCGTCAGCCGTCAGTGTTCCTTCACTCATTGTCCCGTCCATGGCGAGTCGCTCATTGTTATCATTTATACCGGGCGCATCAGACCAAGCCCCAGGAATCGGCCTGCCCCAAGCAACACTGGCCCGGCTACAGGGTGGTCAAACGTTACCGCGGCGTGAACGAGCTGACGCCTGACCAGGCTGCCATCCCGCCCGTTCTGGCGAAACGGCGGGAAATGCGCAGCCGCGCGGGCGCCAGCTACGAACGGAGCGAAACCGACCTCTACTATCGAAGGCTCGGGCAGCTCGACGTGCAAGCAAGCAGCTTTGACCGCAGTCTCCGCCTCTTTCCATGCCTTGGCCCGCACCGCCCGGGTCCCTCGACCGAGCCGCCCGGGATGTCTTGGAAGGGCAACAGGAGTCGCAGAGACCCAACGGCGCGACGCTCGATTCCAAACGTCGGGACGTAGTGAATGCAGCGTAGCGGGTCCACGAAGCCGCGATAGACGGACGACCCCCTGCGATCCCAGGACCAGCTTCAGGTAACCTTGGGAGGTACTGTTCTCCCAGGTTCCGATGGCACGGTACAACGCGCGCCGGGATGTGTCACCCATAGCCCTTGGCACGGATACGGCTATCCCGAGCAGCCTGCCGTCAGCGTGCTCGAAACCGACGTAAGGGAGGGGAAGGAGCGAAAGGTGCGGCGCCAGTGTGGGGGCGCCGTCCGGCCTGTGCCCGCTGAGTTCTTCGGGTATCGGATCCTCAGCGTAATGGAATATGGCCGAGCGCATCACGGCCGCCAACTCCACCGCCCGGGTGGCGGGCATGGAGCGCGAATCGTGGGCAAACTCGAAAACGATCCAATCGCCGGCCGTGTCAGGCTCGTATGGCGGCGCCGACGACAGCATCCTGGTGACAGCCCGGTATCGAACGTCGGTATAAGACAACGAGCGAGGCAAGTCACCATGGTGACGAGCGTATTGACGCTCGAGCTCGGTGAGTTGACCCCGGCGGACATTGCGCAGGCTGCTTCCCACTTCGCCGGGAACAAGGTTGGCCTCTGGCGGATCCGAAGTCATCCTGCATGAAACGAGGCAAGAGGAGTGTCCCAACCGGGTAACCCGACAGAGCAAACAGTCGAGGGCTTCGTTCAACTCGTCAGGGGGATGGACTTCCCAGAGATAGGTCACCCGGGCTTCATCAGGCGTCACCGATGGGAAGAACCGCTGCTGTCGAGGTCGTTGGTCCGGAAGCATCTCCATGGCCGAGGACAGACTCGTCGTCCTACTGCTCACCACTGCATCATTGACCGGCACAAAATGTGAAACCGCGTTGCGAGCAATCGCGCTGGAGGCCGCAATGGCGGGCGCGCCGAGGTCTTCCAGCCACTCCAGAGCCGCACGTTCCGAGGCGTCAGGTTCGTCCGCGTCGGCCCATGCTGACACGAGCGCCGAGAACAGACGGGCGGGATGTGGCGGCCATTCCGATTGCCGGCGGTCGTTGTAGCAGGTGGCCACGTAGCGCCCCGTCAGGAAGTTTACCTCGATACCGAACTTCGCGACGGCCGGCATCGTCTATCCCCCGGGTTGTTCGGCGGCTGAAACCTCGCGGCTGCGGCGAATCAATTCGATCAGCTTCGGCGCCGGCACGAGGCGAATGTCACCTGTTTCCCAGCCGATGCCGGCCGACGCCGCATGCGAAGCCGCATCCGACAGAATCTGGGCTGCCGACCTTCTGTCCAAGGACACCCCCTCGCTGGCCGAGCCGTCCCGGTTAAGCAACTCCAACTGGGGCGGATGGGCGGGAAGCAACAGGCAGCGAGACCGCAAGTCGAAGTCCATCTCGTATTGATAGGCGATGGCGGCAACCCCGAGCGCTGCGATCGCAGTACGCGCCGACTCCTCGGCATTGCGTTGGAACCCTTTGAAGCGGAGCCGCCGCAACGCCGCAAAGGAGAGTACCGTGACCTGCCGAGCCTTTGAGATGGTGACGCCGCCAGCTTGAGCGTCTATGGACGGAGGGATGTTGCCGTGGTTGATCTTGGACGGTTGTCCAGGCTCACCGCTGGCGTCGCTACGCGAGGCGAACACTGGTTTACCGTTCTTGTCCTTTTCTGCCCGCTCGGGATCATCCGTCCACACTTCGTTCGGATCGGCGCTGTTGAAGACGAGAGCCTGCGAAGCCACTTTTTCGATCTGCAATGGATCGATGCGGCTTCTTACCTTCTTGCCGATCGCAGCGTCAAAGCCTACAATCTCCGAAACGTAGGCTCGCTGAAACTTCGACCCTCCCCCGCCCTTGGGTCCCGTAGAGTCCCACATGCCGAACAGAAGCGAGGTCGGGGAGTAACGGAACAGATCGGTGGCGTTGCGCGGCGTGGCGTCGGTGATCGCGCGTCCAACATCGGACAAACGGAACAGCCTGCCGTCCAGCAGGCTATCCCGGAAAATGGCGTCTGCCAGCCGGTGAGGCGCTTCCAGTACGGTCAACCTCCCATAGTCGGTCACGCCGTTGTCCTCGCTGAAGTCGACGTAGGGTACGGGGAAAACCAGCTCGCCTTTCTCCCAGCCCTCGCGAAGAGCCAGTTCAGCTCGGTTCGCTTGCGACGCTACGGAGTCCAACAGCACGGTGACGGATGGCTGGGCACTATCATCGGTTCTCCGTTCCTCCACCGCGTACTTGTGGTCAGCACGCCCGTCGATGGCGTAGGAGGGAGGAAAAACCTTGTCTCCTTGGCCTCCTGCAGGTTGCAAATCCAGACGCGACCGCAAAGCCACCGCATCGCCGGCTACGGCGTCACGAAGCCGCTCAAACGTGAGTATGGACATCGGATTTCTCCTCCATCAGTTGGCCAGACCGAATGTCGTCATCAAGCAGTCAGTCGATTCGAACACGGATTCAGGCGGCCACGACTGTTCGCAATCATTCCTCACTGTTTCCTGTTTCTACCACCTCGACATGTTCCTTGAGCGTGGCCTGCGTCCTTGATAACATGAGGATCGGGCTAATCCAAGTTGGAAGACCGCCAGGGGAACATGGAAAGACTCGGCGACGTTCTCGACCGCACGTTGAAGCGGCTGCCGCTCAGGCAGAGGCTGGACGACTACGCCCTCTGGACGGTATGGGACGAGACCGTGGGGCCGGCCGTGGCACGCAACGCCCAGCCCGTGGGGCTTCGCCACGGCACACTGTTCGTCAAGGTCCGGGCGGCCACGTGGATGCAGCAACTCCAGTACATGAAGGACATCATGGTCGAGAAGCTCAACCAACGGATGGAGCGCGAGGTGGTCACCAACGTCTTCTTCGTGCTGGGGGACTTCCCCGCCGACGCCCGGCCCGATGCGCCGGACGCTCCCCCTGCCCCGCTGGACGCGACGCGGCTGCCGGAGGGCGAGTTGGCTCGCGTGGGCAACCCCGAGCTCCGGGACTCGCTGCGGCGGCTGTTCGTGAACCACCTCACGAAACCGCGCCCGGGACGGTAGGCGCGGCAGAAGGAGCATCCTTCGACTTCCTTCGCTTCCTTCGACTTCGCTACGCTCAGGACGAACGGAACAATTGAACGGGGCAATTGTTCAGACGAACCGGCTCGCGGGGGCAGCCGTCAAGGCGGCGTATGGCGCGCGCTCAGGACGAACGGGGCGATTGTCCAGAGTTTCCGCCCCTCTACGCCAACGCCGAACGCTTCTACAACGGACGACGCCGGATGAAGCGGCGCGACGACTACGGCTCGGCTCCCAGCATCTCGGCCGTCTCGTCCGTGTAACGGTCCTCGCTCCGGTAGATGACCAGCGGCGGCAGCACCGTGAGGGCCGCGCCAGCTTCCTTGACGCCCTCGGCCAGCACCAGGGTCGCAGGCGTCCCGCCGAACGAATGGACGAAGCGGGCGCGCCTGGGCTCCAGCCGGTGCCGGCGCATGACCGAGAACAACTCCACCGCCCTTTCCGACGGATAGACGAAGCAGATCCGGCCACGGCGCCGGAGCAGGCAGGCCCCGGCGCGGACGAAGTCGGCGAGCCCTCCCTCCACTTCGTGTCGGGCCAGCAGGCGCTCCGGGTCGGGGTTGACCCGGCCGCTCCGGCGCGGCCGGTAGGGAGGATTGCACACCGCGGCGTCGAAGCTCCCGGGCGCAAGACGCCGCTCCACTTGGCGCACGTCGCAGGCGACTACCCGGACCCGCTTCTCCAGGCCGTTCAGGGCCGCGCCCCGCAGCGCGCGAGCGACCATGGCCTCCTGCAACTCCACGCCCACCACTTCCACCGAGTCGTTCCACGCGGCCAGGGACAATGCGACCACGCCGTTCCCGGTCCCCAGATCGACGATCCGCTCGCGGCCCCGGATCTCCACGAAACGCGCCAGCAAGAGCGAGTCCAGCGAGAACCGAAAGCCGCCGCGCCGCTGGACCACGGCCACGCGGCCGCCGAACACCCTGTCGATGGTCTCCGCCACCACACTGCGCCTCATGGAAACCCTGAACGATTGCCCCCGTTCGTCCCGAGCGTAGCGAAGTCGAAGGACGCGCTTTCTCATGGGCAGAGGCGCCTCGAGCCGGAATGGACCAAAGGTTCCTTCACTTGTCCGAACCCCGACTTTCCTATAGGAACTCCCCTGTTCGCAATCCTCGACCCCCGATCCCTGATCGAAGCAGCATGACCGCTCTCCTGGCAAGAATCGGCGGACGGACCCTCGGGTTCGCGGCGGGCATGGGCGCAGGCGTGGTCTTCCTCGGCTCCGCCTTGACCTGGGCCGTGCGCCCGCCCGCCAAGCTCCGTCTCATCATACAACAGATCCGCGCCATCGGGGTCGATTCGCTGCTGGTGGTGCTCCTCTCCGGCCTCTTCACCGGCATGGTGCTGGGGCTCCAGGGCTACTACAGCCTGCGCAAGTTCAACGCCGAGAGCTTCCTCGGCGCGGTGGTGGCCCTGAGCCTCTTGCGGGAGCTCGGTCCGGTGCTCTCGGCCTTCATGGTCACCGGCAGGACCGGCTCCGCCATGGCCGCGGAGCTGGCCTCCATGCGGGTCACCGAGCAGATCGACGCCATGCACTCCATGGCCATCAACCCGGTCAAGCACCTGGTCTCGCCCCGTATCGTCGCGGGCGTCATCGCCATGCCGCTGCTGACCAGCATGTTCAACGTCATCGGCATCTGCGGGGCCTACCTCACCGGCGTGGTCCTGCTGGACCTGGGTTCGGGCAGCTACGTGTCCGGCATGGAGCAGAGCGTGCAGCTTCGGGACGTGGGCGAAGGCCTCGTCAAGTCGGCGACCTTCGGGCTCGTCATCTCCTGGGTGTGTTGCTACAAGGGGTTCCACGCGCTCCCCATGGCCACCGGCGTGGGCCGGGCCACCACCGAAGCGGTGGTGCTCTCGTTCGTCCTGATCCTCGCCTCGGACTATTTCCTGACCTCGGTGCTGCTGTAGCGCCGGACGCAGGCGCTGCGCGGACAGGCCCGGAGCCTCCATGATCCAGGTTATCGACGTCCACAAGAACTTCGACCGCCAGGAGGTCCTCAAGGGCGCCGCCCTGACCATCGAGAACGGCCGCATCACCACCATCATCGGCGGCAGCGGCTCGGGCAAGACCGTGCTGTTGAAGACCATGATCGCCCTGCTGTTGCCCGACCGCGGCCGCGTGCTGGTGGACGGCGCGGACATCACCCGGATGGGCCAGCGGTCCCTGGACGAGACCCGGCGGAAGTTCGGCTTCCTGTTCCAGGGCGCGGCCCTGCTGGACTCCATGACGATCTTCGACAACGTGGCCTTCCCGCTGCGGGAGAGGACCCGCCTGGGAGAGGACGCGGTGGCCGGCAAGGTGCGGGAGCGGCTCGAGCAGGTGGGCCTCAAGGACATGGGTTACAAGTACCCGGCGGAGGTGAGCGGAGGCATGAAGAAGCGGGCCGGGTTCGCACGCGCCCTGGTCACGGACCCGCAGATCGTGCTGTTCGACGAGCCCACCACCGGCCTCGACCCGCTGCTGGGCCGGAGCATCCATGACCTCATCGCCGCCATGCAGGCCCGTCTCGGTTTCACCGGCGTCATCGTGAGCCACGACATCCCCGAAGTCTTTACAATATCCCACCGCGTGGCTATGTTGGCCGACGGGGTGATCGCCGACAGCGGTCCCACCGCGGAGTTCCTGGCGTCGCCGAACCCCGCGGTGCGGCGTTTCCTGCAGAGCGACGCCCCGGAAGCCTCGGGCGCGGCATGAACCACAGAGTCACGGAAATCGTCGTGGGCCTGTTCGTGATCGCGGGCCTCCTCTGCCTGGGCTACCTCGCCATCCGCCTGGGCAAGCTCGACGCCTTCGGCCATTCGGGATACGTGGTCCATGCGGACTTCTCCAACGTGGCCGGCCTCCGCCGGGGAGACTCGGTGGAGATCGCCGGCGTCAACGTGGGGCGCGTGGACTCCATGAGCCTGGTGGACGACCGCGCGCGCCTGACCCTCCGCATCGACCCGGGCGTGACCCTGCAGGAAGACGTCATCGCCTCGGTCCGGTCCAGGGGGCTCATCGGCGACAAGTACGTCGCCCTCTCCCCCGGGGCGTCCGACCGCACCATTCCGCCCGGCGGCAGGATACGCGAGACCGAGTCGCCGCCGGACATCACCGACCTCATCGGCAAGATGATCGGCGGCAACGTGACGGGAGGCGCGCCCTGACCCGGGGCCGGGCCGCGGCGGCAACGCCAACGGTTCGTCCGTCACAGACCGCCCGTGTCCCCCGCCCCCGCCTCGACCCTCCCTTTCGAGGGAGCAGGGGAACAGGCATCCCATGCGCTTGAGCCGACTCGTCCGGGACTGCCGGAACCACCTCTCCTTCTTCGGTTGGCGGATGGTGCTGGTGGGCTGCCTATTCCGGTTCCTCGGCGGCGGCTTCCACTTCTACGGCTTCACCGTCTTCGTCCTGCCGCTGAGCAGGGACCTTGGCATCAGCCGCGCGGCCACCTCCCTGGTGTTCGGCCTGGCCCGGGCCGAGGGAGCCCTCGAAGGACCGCTGGCGGGGTATCTGATCGACCGCCTGGGACCGCGCCCCATCATGGTGGCCGCGGTCCTGCTGACCGGTGCGGGCTACCTGCTGCTCTACTGGGTCGAGTCCTACCTGACCCTGTTGCTCATCTACCTGGGGGTCGTCTCGCTGGCCTTCGGCGCCGGCTTCATGCACTGCCCCATGGCCCTCGCCAATAGCTGGTTCTACCGTTGGCGCGCCCGGGCCATGTCGCTGGTGAGCAGTTCCATCGGCATCGGCGGCGCCCTGCTCACGCCGCTCCTCGCCCACGTGGTGCACGCCTACGGCTGGCGCTGGGGGATGGTGTTGGCGGGCGCCGTCTTCCTCCTGCTGGGGACGCCGCTGGCGGCCACGGTCCGGCGCTCCCCCGAGGACATGGGCCTGACGCCGGACGGAGGCCATCCCTCGCGCCTCGCTCCCCGGCCCGGCCAGCCTCCCGCCCGCGGCTCCGCGGCAACCCCCGAAGCCGACGTCGGCGTCCGGGAGGCCCTTCGGGGCGCTCCCTTCTGGCTCCTGGTGGTCTCCACCCTGTTCCGCGTGTTGGGCCTCAGCACCGTCATCGCGCACTTCGTGCCGATCTTCGACTGGAAAGGCATCGACCAACTGTCCGCCAGCTACTACCTCGGCGTGTTCGCGGCCCTGTCGCTCCCCACGCACCTGATCGTGGGCTGGATGGCCGACCGGCTCGACAAGCCCCGGCTCATGGCGGTCTGCATGCTGGCCGCGGCCGCCGGCCTCGTGCTGCTCGCGTATGCGCGCAACCCCCTGTTGCTGTGGCTCTTCCTTCCCCTGTTCTCGCTGGTGGAAGCGGTGTTCCCGGTCACCTGGGCCCTGGTCGGGGAACTCTACGGGCGTCGGCGCTTCGCCACGGTGCGCGGCGCCATGGGCTTCTTCTACCAGTGGGGCGGCCTGATCGGCCCCTACCTGGCGGGCGCCATCTACGACCGGACCCGGAGCTACCGCCCCGCGCTCCTGGGCGTCGTCGTCCTGTACCTGATTTCCGCCTACGTCTATCTGCTGCTCGGCAGGACCCGGCTGGCCCGGACCACGGCCTCCCGCGCCCCGTAGCCGGCCAGGGAGCCGTCGCGTCGGCAACGTCCCGCCCCAAGCCGCCCACCCCGGGAACGCGGGTCGCGGCGCCGGTGTCGGAGTCTATTCGCCCGCGGCGCCCTCCAGCGAAAGCCGCGGCGCGCGCGGTTCCGGCACTTCGCCGCCCCGGTCCCGGGCGGCTTCGACCACCGCGAGGTCGGCTTCCACCGCGGCCAGGAACTCGGCCACGCGGACGCCCCGGCAGACGGGCCGATAGGGTCGGAGCCTCTCGATGCCGGCGCGCAACAGCTTGACCGCGCCGCGCGGGACCTCCTGCTCCCACTTGAAGTAACCCGCGGCCACCTGGATGAGGCCCTGGTAGAACTCGCGCTCGGGACCGTGGTCTTCGAGCCAGATCTCCTCCAGGGTCTCGTGACACCGGTAGAAGAGCCCCCGGTTGAACTCATCGACGCCCTTGAGGAAGCGCGGGTCGTGCTCCATGCCGTTCGAGAAGGTCGGATGGAAGCCCTGTGGACCTTCACAAACGGGTTACCTATCCTGAATCTCGAAATATGTCAAAAGGTTATCCGTTATTCCTGTCTATCCACTTGAAATGAGGCCGCGGGCCGGAAAATCCCGTCCGCAGCCCCCGAAGGGTTGAGCTACCGGCTCCGACTGGTATAGACTGGCGAGCGGGAGGGAGAAATGAGCCAGCCGAAGAAAAAGTTGACACCGAAGGTCACGATCATCGACAGCAACGGCGCCAGCCAGACCATCAACTACCTGCTCGAAGACCGGGACGAACTCGAATGGCTGATGGCGGTGGGACGGAACAAGAACGGCGACATCTTCTTCTACGACACCGGCGGCGACATCCTCCACGACCTCGGCGCCCTCGAGTACGTCAAGGAGCGGATCCTGAGGGACTACTTCGGCGAAATGGACGAGTGAGCACTCATGCGGACGCGCGCGGCGCCATCGGCCGGGCCGCGCCCGGGGCCTGCCGCCAACGGCGCCAGAAGAACACCGCTGCCCCTGCGACCATCACGAGGCTGAGGTACTGCCCCCGGGACAACCCCCACGCCAACCCCAGGTGAGCGTCCGGCTCGCGGACGAACTCCACCAGGAACCTGACCACGCCGTAGCCGCCGACGAACGCCCAGGTCACGAACCCGTCCCGGCGCACCCGCAGCGCGATCCACAGCAGCACCGCCAGCAACAGCCCGCCTTCCAGCGCGGCCTCGTATAGCTGGGACGGGTGACGCGGCGCCGGGCCGGCTTGCGGGAAGACCATGCCCCAGGGCAGGTCCGTAGGGCGTCCGTACAGTTCGCCGTTGATGAAATTGCCCACCCGGCCCAGACCCAGGCCGACGGGCGCCGCGGCAAAGATGCAGTCGGCGACCGCATAGAACGGCAACCCCCGCTTGCGCACGTACCACCAGCCCGCGGCCGCGGCCCCCAGCAGGCCGCCGTGGAACGACATGCCGCCCTGCCAGAAGGCGAGGATCTCCAGCGGGTAGGCCAGGTAGAACGACGGGTTGTAGAACAGCGCGTAACCCAGCCGGCCGCCCAGGACGACGCCCAGGGCCAAGTAGCTGAGGAGCTCCAGCAGGACGTCGCCCGCGAGCGGCAGTCCCCGCTTGCGCGCCACCCAGCGGGCCACGAAGTACCCGCCAACGAACCCGAACAGGTACATCAGTCCGTACCACCGCACCGCCAGCGGCCCGATGCGGAAGGCGACGGGGTCCATGTGGGGAAACGGCAACACTTCCGTCTCGACGGCTGTCAGGCGGGGGGCGTCAGCCCATGCTCCCGCGGACTCCCCGGCGTCTGAGCCGGAACGCCGCCAGCGCCGCGGCCAGGAGGACGACGGCGACCGCGGCCAGGTAACGCCAGACTCCTTGCGAGGGCTGCTCCGGCGGCGGCGCAGGCGCCTCCCGGGGCGCGGGGCGCGCCGGCTGCCGGTCTTCGAGAAGCGCGGACACGAGCTCGCGCACGTCCTCCTTGTACCAGTCCTTGTAGCCGGTGGTCTTGGCGATGACCTCGCCGCCGCGCCCGATGACCACCGTTTCTGGCAGGCGCATCACGCCGTACAGCTCGGCGACGTCGCTTCGCGGGTCCAGCAGCATGGGATACGTCAGCTTCCGTTCCCTGGCGAAGGCCTGCACCAACTCCCGCGGCTCCATGAAGTTGACGGCGACGACCTCGAGCCCCCGCTCACGGAACTCCCCGTACAGCCGCTCCATGGACGGCATCTCCAGACGACAGGGGGGGCACCACGTGGCCCAGAAGTTCAACAACACCACCCTGCCCCGGAAGGACCGGGAGGAGACCCGGTTTCCGGCTGCGTCCTCCGTGGTGAAGTCGGGAGCGGCCACGACCCCTTCCTGGACGAGGAAGCCCAGGTCCCGGAGCCGGTCCCCGTCCGCGGCGGCGCTCGCCAGAGGGCTCGCCAATGGACACAGGACCAGGAGGGGCAGGAGCGCCAGGGCTCGTTTCATGGCTCCAGGGAAACTCCGAACGATTGCCCCCGTTCGTCCCGAACATGACGTAGCGAAGAGCTCCGTTCGTCCTGAGCGTAGCGAAGCGAAGTCGAAGGACGCGCTTTCCCATCGAGAGAGGCGCCTCGAGCCGGAATCGTTCAGAGGTTCCCCAAGACGGTTCATGGCTCCACCGGGTGGGGCGACCGGGCGGCGGGAGCTACGCTCGCGTCCCGGTCCTCGGCGTTGGCTGCGTCGTCCTCGGCAACCAGCCGGCGGGCCACGAGCGCCAGCAGCGGTAGAAGGTACATGTGGCCGCTGACCCACATGATGCCGCCGCCGAGGGCCTGGTCCTGGATGGGAGTGAGTGCCTCCAGCACGGGAAGAGCGCCGTAGAACGGGTAGAGGACCCGTTCGGGCAGGGCGATGGCCATGCCCAGGAGCGTGTTCTGCAACGTGGCGGCCAACAGGTACACGACCCGCGGCCCCAGCGGGCGTCCGTGTCGGAACAGGGGCGCCGCGTTGGCGATAGGCCACCAGAAGAGCACTGCGGCGGCGAAAAACAGCCAGTGCTCCAAGTCGTGCAGCCACCAGTGGCGCAGCGCCGCCTGGTACAGGACCGGATGGTGCCATACCCACAGGTTGGCCACGTAGAGGGTCCATGCCACCGGCATGAACGTCAGCGCGGAGAGCGTCGAACGCCCGGGGCGGCCTTCCCGGAACAGCGCCGCGAACCTGTCCCGGACGAACGCGGGGAGACCCCAGACCACCGCGGCAAAGGGATTGGCCAGGAGGATCCCCAGGGGCGCCGCCATCAACAGCAGCACGTGCTGCACCATGTGCATGCTGAGGCGCTCGGACGCCAGACGGTCCACCGGAGAGACCAGCGCGGCCACCAGCGCGGCAATGCCGCCCAGGTAGAGCGCGAGGCCGGGCACGGTGGCGGCGCCTTCGGCCTGCCGCCGCAGGCGCAACCATCCCCGGAGGTACAGGCCGGCGGCCAGGAGCAGGACCAGGAGGATGTCCACCCGCCAGTTCCAGTCGATCATTCCCGCCACCGAGACCAGCGCGTCGAGCGGCAACGGCTCGTGGGCCGCGCCGCCGTGCGCACCCACCGCCTGCGGCCACAGGACCGCGGCCAAGGCGAGGCCGGCGCCTTTCCAGCGCGCCGCCCGCGGACCCCAACTTGGCGCCGCCGTCGAGGGTGAGGCGGCCGGGGCGAGGCCGGCGTCTTCCCGCCGCGCCGGGACGGACCGGACCGGGGCCCCGGCGCAGGCCGGCCGGCGGAAACGCGGCCGCCGGGGCGTCGTCGTCCCCAAACTCACCACACCCTCCACAGGATGATCCCCCAGGAAGGCATCAGCGCCGCGGCCCCCAGGAGCCAGTGCAACACCGGGGACCGGACCTCGAGGCGTCTCACGCAGAACTCGGTGACGATGACGCCCAGCAGCGCACAGGCGGACGAGGCCGCCAGAAATGCCTTGAGGCTCTTGTCCGGGTCCTCGCCGGACAACCCTCCCAGCAGGACGGTCAGCGCGATGACCCAGGCGGGAGCCACGGCCAGGAGCCCCACCAGCCAGTACCGTTCCGGGTTTCCGAGACGGCCCCGAAAGCAGGCCAACGCGAGCGCGCCCGCGAGCACGCCCGAAACCCCCGCCCAGATGGAAAACGTAACTCCCGCCACCTGCCCTCGCTTTCGGGAAACTCTGAACGATTCCGGCTTGAGGCCATCTACCCCCCTCCCTATGGGAAAGCGCGTCCTTCGACTTCGCTTCGCTCAGGATGAACGGGGCAATCGTTCAGGGTTTCCTTCAGTTGGAAATCTAACAGTCCGGTTCGTTACTTGGAAGCGCTGCCGCCGCTCCCGCGCGCATGGACTCGAACTTGGCGCAGATCCGGGCGGCGGTGACGGCTCCGGCGCCTCGCGCCGCTCCCTCGCGCAGGGATCCGAAGGATGTCTCCGAAAGCGTCCGTTGATGTTATGGGGAGCGCGTCGTAAACTTCCGGGGACCGCGGCCCCGGGCACAGGGACCGCGGCCGGACCAGGACGCCCCTGCGACGCGCCATGTGGACCGTTTCCAAGGAATTCCGCTTCGAGGCGAGCCACCGCCTGCCCCACCATCGGGGCAAGTGCGCGCGGCTGCACGGCCATTCCTGGGTCGGGCGCGTGGTCTGTTCCGCGAGCGAGCTTTCCACCGCGGGGTCCGACCGAGGCATGGTCATGGACTTCGACGCCATCGCCGCGGCAGTGGCGCCGCTGGTGGAAGAGTCGCTGGACCACTGGCACCTCAACGACTCCACCGGACTCGACAACCCCACCAGCGAAGAGGTGGCCCGCTGGATCTACGACCGGCTCAAACCCGGGCTGCCGCTGTTGGCCGCGGTCGTCATCGAGGAGACGTGCACCAGCAGGTGCGAGTACCGGCCATGAAGACCTACCGCGTGAACGAGATGTTCTACTCGCTCCAGGGCGAGGGCATGCGGGCGGGCACCGCCAACCTGTTCCTGCGGTTCCAGGGGTGCAACCTGCGGTGCGCCGCGGAGACCCACGGGTTCGACTGCGACACCGAGTTCGTCTCCGGCAGGCGGTGGACCGCGGAGGCCATGGTCGATTACCTGCGGGAGCTGGCGCCCCAATGCTCCTGGGTCATACTCACAGGGGGGGAACCCGGCCAACAGGTGGACGCCCCGCTGGTCGAGTACCTCCACGAGCGGGGCTACCGGCTCGCGGTGGAGACCAACGGCACGGTGGAGCTTCCGCCGGGCATCGACTGGATCACCGTGTCGCCCAAGGTGGCGGAGCACTGCGTCCGCCAGCGCGTGGCCCACGAGGTCAAGTACGTGCGCGCCCACGGCCAGGGCATTCCGAGGACGGTGGTGAAAGCCGACCACTACCTCATCTCCCCCGCCTTCGACGGCAGCCGCCTGGACCCCAGGACCCTCGAATGGTGCGTTCGACTGGTCAGGGAGCACCCGCGGTGGCGCCTGTCGGTGCAGCAGCACAAGCTCTGGAACGTCCGTTAGGCTTGATGAAACCCTGAACAATAGAGTCATGGATAGAGATATTCCCTCACGTGACCCTCTTCTTCGTTCGTCCTGAGCGTAGCGTAGCGGAGTCGAAGGGCGCGCTCATGCCCCCCTGTCCCGATTGTTCAGGGTCTTCTCAATATGACTGTGGGGCCCTTGACCGGCTCCGCGGGCGACTGCTACGACAACGCCATGGGCACGGTCTCGCAGGCCGGGGTCCACAATCACCCCCGGAACCAAGGAGAATCTCCCCTTACCGGCTCTCACCCATCACCTTGACATAGGCGAAAGCCATCACCTGTCCACCGAAACGGAGTAAGTCCAAGATGCTTCACGATCTCATGGATGAATCACCGAAACCACTGTCGGTTTCTCAATGGTGACCGGCACGTGGAAGCGGTATCCAAAATCATCAACCAGTGCGGATTGGCGGAACCCGATGGACGGCCTCTTCACGCTTATGACTGTTCGCCGGAAAACTTCGAAGCGTGAACTGCGGCGTGACGAAACGGGAGCTTGGCATGGTTACTTGGCTCTCAATGACGACGGGTGGCTGCCTGCGTCGTTGTTCCCGGATGTGAGGAACTCAGATTTCGACTGCTGCCCGCAGGAACAAAGTCAATCGACGGACTCACATACAGTGCCGCACCTGAGGGTAAGGGCTGGCGGCTCCGCCGCTTTGGGGGCACCGGAGGGATGCAGTTTCCATTTCATCCGCAGGAACCATTCACACTGGCAGCTTTCGCCGACGGCCGGATGAAAGGAGAGGCGGTGATCGACCCGGGGTTTCCCGCTCCAGAGGAAGCGCCAAGCTTTTGGAGAAGCGCCGATCGGACCGAAGGCGCCACAGATCAGCGGCTGACGCCACTGTCGAGCAGTGGGAAGACACGGGCGGCTTGCCTTTGGCTCTTGACGTCTCAGGATGTCGAGCCCGAGACTGATACCGGACTGATGCTTGAAGAGCCGAAAATCGCGCCTGCCGGGTTTCTCTGGCGCATTTCAGGAAAAGGCGACATCAAGCTTGGCAAAAGACGCTATCTGATCGAGACAGACTCCGAAGACGAAGCACTTGAAGCACGGTTCACGGTATCTGGCAAGATTCTGCGTGGATGGCGTCTTCAGAGAGACGCACCTGTTTACCAAGGCAAAATAGTCTTCTTCGGGCAGATCGGCGCATCCCCTTTACACCGAATTCCGGAGCACGAACTTCAACGAACGCGCGGACAGCTTCTCTTCAGCGAAATCGTAGAATGGGTGCGACAAGGCGCTACCTTGGCGAGTTTTCAGCTTTTCCGAATTCCCGAATCCACGCATTTCGGACTGCGTGAGACAAGTCCGGGACAAGTTACGCTCAAAGCTGAAGGACTCGAAAGCGAGTGGCGCGTCACCATGCGGGCCGGTGGAGTCGAAAAAAGATCTGACGTTGTCGACGGGGCAGTGAAATTGTCTCTGGAAACGCAAGGTATGGCTCCAGGCCTGATTGACCTCAGGCTGTCCGAACCAGTGACCGGCGCCACGCTCAATCTTCAGGCTCCTTGGCCGGCTCGAAGCGGCATGATCCTCAACCCGGAGGGAGAACGGCTTCTCGACAATCGGCCGATATCGGTCGAGGGGCTATATGGATGGCGGGTGGTCGTACCGGAAGCATCGCATGGCGACCTCCAACTGGGGGCAAGGCAACGGGATGGCGCCCTTCGACTCCGCTACGCTACGCTCAGGACGAACGGAGGCAGGAGCTTCCCTTTGCTCGCTGCCGCAGGAGGAGACCCATGCCCAAGTACACGCGAGACCACATCCATCTACGCAGCCGGGACCCCGAGGCCGCGGCGCAGTACTACCGCCACATGTTCGATGCGGAGATCGTCGAGTCCGTCCAGACCGACGGACGCTCCCGGGTGGACGTGGAGATCGGCGGCCTGACCATCTGCATCGCCCGGGCCCAGCCGGACCAAGACGCGCCGGCCGCCCCGGATCGTCCGTACATCGGCCTTGACCACTTCGGCCTGCGGGTGGAGGATCTGGACGAGGCCGCGGCCGAGCTCAGGATGCGGGGCGCGGAGTTCTTCTCCGAGCCCCGGCTGCTTCGCCCTGGCCTCAAGATCGCCTTCGTGCGCGGCCCGGACAACGTGCGGATCGAGATCCTCGAAAGACAGGGGAACGCCAAATAGGAGCCGGCCGCCGGCTACGACTCCCGGTACTCGGCGCCGTCGATGGGCAGCCAGGTCCCCAGCCCCTTCTCCACTGCGCGCTCGTACAGGAGTTGGCCGATGGCCTGGTCGCCCACGCCCCAGAAGGCGTTGTTCTTGTAGAAGCTGATCTGCTCCTCCGAGGTCCGGCCCGGGGCCTGTCCGGACAGGATCTCGCCCAGGTCCCACACGTCGTCCCAGGTGATGACGCCCTGCTGGACGGGGTCCCACAGGACTCCGGGTTCGTCCAGGATCTCCTGGTCCTTCGAGTTGCAGACGATGACGTCGCAGCGCTTCAGGGTGGCGTCGTCCACCTCGCGCCGCTTCTGCCGGATGAAGCCGCCGCGCAGCAGGCCGATGTTGCTGGAGACGATGGAGCACAGGTGCACCCCCGGCTCGAGCCAGCCGCCTTCGAAGGTCGGCACGTTGGAGTTGGTCACGGAAAGCAGCACGTCCACCCCCTGCACCGCCTCCCGGTTCGAGCTCACCGGCCGCACTTCCATGTCCAGGATCTCGGTCATCCTGGCGGCGAACCGGGTGCGGTTGTCCGGGTTGGGGCTATAGACCCTGGCTTCCTGGAGGCCCGGAACCACCGCCTTGCACGCGGTCAACTGGCACTCGGCCTGGGCCCTGGAGCCCAGCACGCCGACTACCCTGGAGCTCTGGCGCGCCAGGTGCTTGATGCCCACCGCGGTGGAGCACGCGGTCTGCACGTTCACCACGTTGTTGGCCTCGGGCAACTCCCGGACCCGCAACTCGCCCACGGTGATGGCCTTGAGCTCGGAGTTGTCGGAGTCGAACATGACCCGTACCGGCCGCCCCCGGGTGGCGTAGGTCTGGATGCCGTCGTCGTGGACCACCACCTGTTCGCAGTGAGTCAGTATGCCGGTGGAGCCCGCGGAGTACGGAGCGCCCTGGTGCACCGTGACCCGGGCCCCGGACGGCGCGTGGACCCGCCGCCGCACCGCGGCCACCTCCCGGTTCGCCGCCCAGTCCCTGTATCCCCGCTCCATGGCGTCCACCGCCTCCTTCATGGTGATGAGCCCGTTCATGTCATCGGGTCCCAGCAACAAGACTTGCGCCATTGCAACCTCCCTGTGGTCGATCTACGCCGCGGCGGCGCTCCAATCCTGGATCGAGGCGCTTCTCCCCATGGAAAAGCGCGTCCTTCGACTTCGCTTCGCTACGCTCAGGACGAACGGGGGCAATTTCTCGGCCATTGCGGTCCTCCCTGCCCCGCCTTCGGCTTCGCTGCGCTCGGGACGAACGGGGGCAATCGTTCGGAGTTTCCTCAATTGGACGGCGCCGGTCCCCGCTTCACCACGAGATAGAGCTTTCCCCTGCTCTTCATGTATCCGGCCTGCCCCCCTGCCCCGGGGCCGCTGCCGAAATAGAGGTCCACACGGGCCGGGCCGCGGATGGCCGCGCCCGCGTCCTGGTTGAGCACGAACCGCCGGACCGGGCGCCAACCCGCCAGCGCCCCGTACTCGTCCACCACCGGAGTCCGGGTCTCCATGAACAGGAGCGCGCCCCTGGGATAGACCGCGGGGTCCGCGGCCACCGAACGCCCGGCCGTGAGGGGGACGTCGAGGCTCCCGATGGGCCCCTCCTCCCCCAGCCGAAAGAAGACGTACCGCTCGTTGCGCGCGAACAACGCCTCGCGCTCGTGCGGGAACTCCGCAACGTAACGGCGGAGCCGCTGCATGGACATGGACTCCCGGTCCAGCTTGCCCTCGTCGATCAGGACCCGGCCGATGCTGGTGTAGGGTCTGCCGTTGGAGGCGGCGAAGTTGAGCGGCGTCTCGCGCCCGTCGGTCATCCGCAGCAGCCCCGAGCCCTGGATGTGCAGGAAGAAGCGGTCCACCGGGTCCCGGAGCCAGGCGATCTCGTAACCCTTGCCCCTGAGGCTCCCCAGCACGTCGATGTGGCGGCGGGAGTACCCCGCCGCCTCCCCCGCCGCACCGGAACGGGCGCGCAGCTCGTCCGGCTCCCGGTACACCGGATAGCGGTAACCGTCGGCCTCCACCGGGCTGGCGTCGAGGACCGGTTGGTAGTAGCCGGTGAACAGCGGGTCCGCACCGCTCGGACCCGGCGGAGCGGGAAAGAAGTCGAACCGTTCCGCGGCGCGGTCCGGCCAGCTCGCCCCCGGTTCCCGCGGCTCGTCCAGAAGCTCCAGGAAGTCCGTCAGGGTCGCCCGGACGTCCGCCGCGGTGGTCCGGCGGGGCCAGTCGCCCAAGAGCCGCCCCGGGGGCACGCCGTCGAGGAACCGGAGGCTCTCGGCCACGGCCGCACGCAGCGACTGCGCGTCCAGGTCGTCGCCGACTTCCTCCGGCGTCTTCGGGAACGCGGGCGGCTGCGCCAACTCGCAGCTACCCAGCAGCGCGGCCAGGACCACGGTGAGCATGCGCACCGCGGACAGGCGGCCGACGGCCCGGCAACGGCCCGCTAGTCCCGGATGTCCTGGGTGAACCATTCCGTCGGCAACTCGCGGCCCATGCCCTTCTCCCTGGCCATCTGATAGACGCGCCCCGCGCAGGCCGCGAACTGGAGCCCCTGGGTGCCCGCGTTGATGAAGAAGGTGGTCTGGTCCGGGCTGGTGCGCCCCGGCTTCCGGCCGAGCTTCACGTCCATGAAGTAGTGGAAGTAGTCCCCTGTGTAGTTGTCCACCGTGGGGTTGGGGATGCGCGCGACCTCCTCGGGCTGTCCGGCCACGTAGCCCACGTTCCCGTGGAGCCGGACCATGCCCTCGTCGAGTTGCACCATGGTGTTGCGTCCGAGCTTGACCGAGACGTCGCACGCCTTCACCGCCCTGGGACCGATCTCGCACGAACGGACGCAAGTGAGGTGGGCGCCGCGCTTGAGCCATTCGGGGTTGTCGAAGACCACCCGGGTGGAGTCCGTGCAGGCGGACACGATGTCCGCACCCCGCACCACGTCTTCCGGCCGGTCCACTGCCACGACCTTGAGGCCCAGGCGCTCGCCCATCTCGCCGGCGTAGGCCTCCCGGTTGGCCCGGGTGGGACTGTACACCCGGACTTCCTCCAGGGAGCGGACCTCGTGGAACGCCATGAGGTAGGTCCGCGCCATGCCCCCCGAGCCGAACATGCCCACCACCGCGGCGTCCTCCCGGGCGAGGTGCTTGGCCCCCAGCCCGGCGCAGCCGCCCACCCGCATGTGCTGGAGCACGCCGTCGTTGATGATGGCCAGGGGCTCGCCGTTGGCGATGCGGAACACCATGATGAGGCCACAGTAGTTGCCCGGCTCCATGCAGTACTTTTCCTCGGTATCGCCGCCGGGCCAATAGACCACGTCCGACTTCATGCGGATGGCGAACGTGCCGATCTTGCGGCTGGCTCCCTCCATGGTGCCCCAGCGGTAATAACCGTCCGGACGCTCGCAGGGCACCCACACGTCGAGCCTCGGCCGGTACACCGCGTCGTTGCGGGCGAGGTCGTCGTAGCCCGTCTCCAGCGCGTCGAGACAGGCTTTCATGTCCATCAGCTCTTCCACTTCCCGGTTGTTGATGAGCAGCATCCCGTGTTTCCTCCCCGCAGATCGAAGGCGCGGCCCGCACGGCGCCGACCCGCCGCCCCCATTCCCTATACGATCGGACACGGTTTGAGAAGGGTTCGGGGAAACCCGTTTCCACCCCCTGGTCCGCGGCGGGCAGGGATGGCGGGGCGTGGAGAACCAAATGCCTCGGTCGGCGGGGCTACCGGCTCGCCGGTATCTCTACTGCCCAGACGCGGTGTCCTTCCCAGCGGGGGTGTTGGAGTGGCCACTGTCCCGTCCGGATGCCGGAGACGGGATAATCGGGGAATGAAAGGACAGCCATGCACTTCCCCTCGAACAGCACGCCATTGTGTTGGAAGATGGTGCGAAGATCCTTGAAGCCGTACCGCAGATGCCGTCCGGGCAGGTCCTTCGGGTCTTCCGGGACCACCTCCACGAAGATCCCGTATCCCACGTCCTCCCGGACGCAGGGCTCCCTGACGTGGATCAGCGCGCCGTCAACGAGATAGACGTCGAAATGGGAGCGCGCCGCAGGCTCTCCGGCGGACGCCACCCGTTGGTACGTGGCCCGGTACAACTCCACCAGGTCGTCCATGCCCGCGGAACCGTACAGGAACACCTGTTCGTTCCGGGGCGTGAGCAGGGCGTCGCTCTCCACGCGGTCGCGGGTGACGAGGAAGTCCGCGGCGCGGGCGGCGGCTTCCATGTCCGGGAAATGTGTCAAGGCGCTTCCGGCGGGATAGTGTCTCCTGGCGTCTTCCGTGTGGAGGGAGTGCCCCAGGACGCTTCCGGCGAGATAGTATTTCCATTTGTGCCGATGTATGACCTGCCAGGACCATTCCGGCTCGACGGACCCGAGGACCAGGACCACCTTTCCCCGGGTGGTTTCGCGTATGGTCCCGAGTTCGGCCATGGCAGCCTGTTGGAGCTCGGCCGCACGGGCGTCCGGGCGCCATCGGCGGTCCATCTGGAAGGCGGAGACGACGAAGGCGAGCAGCGCCGCAACCGCAAGGCCGACCACCGGACCATGCCCCCATCGCTTGTGGACGTACAGCAGGAACAGTGGGTAGAACACCAGCGGGACGCCCACGTAGAACAGGGCCTCGTGGTCGTGGTTGGGGGCTGCAACATTGTGGCGCATGGGCAGGGCCCAGAAGAACCCCGACAAGGCAAGGGTGGCCAGCAGCATGCGGTGTCGCCATGCCAACAGCCGCCTCGCAAGGCAAACCACGGTCGTGGATGCGACTATGACCACCAGCAACGCCAGGAGGGAAAGCAACAAGGCCGGCCCCGAAAGGAGGGACGCCGAAAAGGGAACCGGGGGAAACCACCCCCGCAACTCGGCTCCCCAGTCGGTCAGCACCGATGGGACGGACGCCACGCGTACACGATGGAACTGATCTCGCAAGAAACGCGGCCACCCACCACGGCCGAAAGGGGTGTCCAGGTCCTGTTCCAGTCCGGTCCGCCTGAGCATGGACTGGAAGGACGGCAGTTCGGTCACCGCGGTCTGGCCTCCGAACGCGGCGTACTCGTTGGCGAAGTTGAAGCCCAGGACGGCCGCGCCGAACAGCAGCGAGAACACGCCCAGCGCCATGTAGCGGCTGCGCAGCACCGCTGCCCCGGTGGAGCGCACACGCGGCCACCGCGCGGTCCCGTCCTTCCACGCCCGGACCGCCTCGCTCGCCAGACCCAGGATGAGGAACGGCAGCAGGAACGCATAGACGCGCCACCCCAGCAGCAGCGCGACGCAGGTCCTGGCCAGCAACTGCCGAAACCGTCCCTCCTGCACGAACACCACCATGCCGTGGAAGACCAGCATCACCGCGAACAGGTCCACGCTGTACTCGACGCCAACCGCGTTGCCGTACAACAGCATGTAGTAGGAGGAGAAGGCCGCGAGGGTGGCGGCCAGCGCGATCCATCGGTGGGAGGTGATCCGGGCGAGGGAGTGGAAGGCCAGGAGCGCGGCGGCGCTGAACAACAGCAACATGAGCATGCGGGCGGCCAGGATCCTGGCCGACAGGTCGTTTCCGAAAGGGAGGATGGCGAGTTTGATCAGCGCGTATCCGCCAACCGGAAAGCGGTTGTACATCTCGTATGCGGGAGCGTCGCCCGATCCCGGGCGCAAGCCCGTAAACGACCGGAAATAAGTGGTCGGGGACAGGTTCTCGGCGATGGCCAGGTTCCTCGCCGTATTGGAGTCACCGATACCGGGACGGTAGAGGTATCCCTTGTCGAAACTGCACAGGAACAACGTGGACAGGGCGAGCAGCAGCAACCACAGGGTGAGGCGTTCAGGCCGGAACCGGGGGGGCTTCACGGGTGTCTGTCTCCATCCTCCAGGGATCGACGTTTGCGGCATGGCCTACCATTCTGTCCGTGTGGCTCCGTCTCCGTGCGCTTGGCTGGACCCGGCTGACGGACGGGGTTGGACTACCATCATGCAGCGCAGGTGGAAGCAGGTAGAATACATGGAATACGCCGCCGGGACTGTCAACCTGCGATCCAAATCCGTCTTCCCGGACGCGCGGCGACGGTGACGAGATGGACGACGAGATCATTGCGAAGCAACGGAAGGCCATGGAGGAGCGGGGGTTGGACGCTCTGGTCGCAAGCTCGCCCGAGAACCTGGCGTACACCACGGGCTTCGTGGTCCCCTCGCAGCGGCTCATGCGCTGGCGTCACGCCATGTGCATCGTGGAGCCGTCCGGCCACACCACCATGGTGACCATCGACATGGAGGAGACCACGGTCAAGGCCCATGCCGCCTTCGACGACACACGGGTTTACCGGGAGTTCACGGACGATCCCATGCAGGAGGCGGCCGACGCCCTGGAGGACCGGGGCCTCGCAGCCGGCGCCGTGGGCGTGGAGATGGAACACCTTCCCGCGGGGGACTTCGCCACCCTGCGCCGCCGGCTGCCCAGGGCCGCGCTGGTGGCCGCGGACGAGATCTTCCGGGACCTCCGTCAGGTCAAGACCACTCGGGAGACCGGACTGCTGCGCTCCCTGAGCCGCATCACCGACCAGGCCATCGGCGATACCCTGGCCCACGGTCGTCCGGGCATGAGCGAGCTCGAGATGGCCGGCGAGCTCACCGGCCGGCTCTTCTCCCTGGGAGCGCACGACTTCGAACTCATGATCGTCGCCTCGGGCGAGCGCAGCCAGTTCCCCAACGTGGGTCCCACCCACAGGACGCTCCGGGAAGGGGACCTGATCCGCATGGAGATCTTCGGGGTCATCGACGGTTACCACGCGGGCGTGTGCCGCACCGCGGTGGTGGGCCGGCCGACCCCGGAGCAGACGCGCATCTGGGACAACCTCATGGAGTGCAAACGTCTGGTCATGGGCCTGATCGAGCCCGGAGCCCACGCCAGAACCGTGTACCGGCGGTTCCTGGAGAAGTTCGGCGAGCTGGGCCTGGAGCCCATCAGCTTCGTGGGCCACGGCATCGGCGTGTTCCTCCACGAGGAACCCTACCTGGGGCGGTACGGCGGGAAGACGCTGGAGCAAGGCATGGTGCTGGCCATCGAGCCCCTGGTGTACATACCCGGGCGCATGGGGCTCCAGAACAAGGACATGCTGCTGGTGACCCGGGACGGGTGCGAGCTGCTTTCGGACGTCACCGCCACCGACAGGCTCATGGAGGTCGGCTGACCGCGGCAAGCGGACCCACCCATCGGAGCGACCATGAAGATCCAATCCATCGAGACCATTCCCGTCAGGCTGCCCACGCGGCGGACCCACCAGTGGGCGAACCTCAAGACGCCCATCGGCGTCTATCTTCTGGTCAGGCTGGAGACCGACGACGGCTGGACCGGCCTGGGCGAGGCCCCGGCCCTCAAGGACTGGGGCGGCGACCACATGCGGTATTACGGCGAGACCCCCTCCTCCGTCGCCAACGTGATCCGGGACATCCTGGCGCCGAGCCTCGCGGGCGAGGACCCCCGCCGCATCGAGTGGCTCCACACCCTGATGGACCGGGCGGTCAAGGGATACCCCTACTCCAAGGCGGCCATCGACATGGCCCTCCACGACGTGGCGGGCAAGGCCGCGGGCGTGCCGGCCTACCAGCTCCTGGGCGGGCTCTACCGGGAGTCGGTCCCCATCTCCCACAGCATCGGCCTCATGGACATGGACGAGGCGGTGGACGAGGCGCGGCGTGTGCAGGCCGAGGGGATCCGGACCATCAAGCTCAAGGGGGGCGTGGAGCCCGGGCGGGACGTCGAGCTGCTCCGGCGCGTCCGCGAAGCGCTGGGACCGGACGTGAACCTGACGGTGGACGCCAACAACGGCTACAGGTCCGCCAAGGAAGCGGTGCGGACCACCCGGGCCATGGAGCCATACGGCATACTCTACATGGAGCAACCCGTCGAGGGCCTGGACGCCATGGCCGAGGTCACCCGGAGGGTCGATACGCCGATCATGGCCGACGAAAGCGCCTGGACCGCCTGGGACGTGCTGGAGATCATCGAGAAGAAGGCCGCGGACATCATCTCCATCTACGCGACCAAGCCCGGCGGCCTGCTCAAGGCCAGGAAGGTGGCCGCCATTGCCGAGGCCGCGGGGTTCCCGTGCAACGTCAACGGCTCGGTGGAGACGGGGGTGGGCAACGCCGCCAACGTCCACCTGGCCGCTTCCACCGGGGCCGTGAACCTGGCCTGCGTCATACCGGTCACCACCCCGGACGCGGAAGCCGCGGGACGCACCGCGGGCATCTACTACAAGGACGACGTGGTCACCGAGCCGTTCGAGTTCGCCGACGGCGCGGTCAAGGTCTCGCACCGGCCGGGCCTGGGCATCGAGCTGGACCAGGAGAAGGTGGAACGCTACCGGCTGGACAGGGGGTAGCGGCGGTCTCGATCCATGCGCGAGTCCGAGGACCGCGGCCAGGCGACGGCTTCGTATGATGTCGTTCGTCCATGGGGAGAGGTCGGCGCGTCCATGGTGCGGCCATGACCGTTCGCAAGGCGGCCGTCCTCGGGGCGGGCAACGGCGGCTGCGCCATCGCCGCGGACCTCGCCGTCCGGGGGTTCGAGACCCGACTCTACTCCCGTTCCGAGCGGACCCTGGAACCCGTCAGGCAGCGCCGCGGCATCGAGTTGGTGGAGCAAGGCGAGGAGACCTTCGTCCGCCCCCACCTGGTGACGTCGGCGCTGGACGAGGCCGTGGCCGGGGCGGACCTGATCGTCGTCGCCGTCCCGGCCACGGCCCACGGATCCATGGCCCGTTCCCTGGCGCCGCTCCTGGGAGAGGACCCCATCGTGCACCTGAACCCGGGGCAGACCGGGGGCAGCCTGCACTTCGTCCGCGAGCTTCGGCGGGCCGGCTGCGAACGCCCGGTGCGGTGCTGCGAAACGGCCACGCTCACCTGCATCTGCCGCATGACCGGCCCGGCCCGGGTGGAAGTCTATCGGCGCACCACCCGGCTCGGGTGCGCGGCGTTCCCCGCGGAGCTCGCGCCGGACGTCCTGCCCGAGGTCACAGCGGCGTTCCCCAACGTCGTCCCCGCGGAGAACGTCATGGAGACGGGCCTGTCCAACATCAACGCCGTCATGCATCCCGCGGGCATGGTGGCCAACGCGGGCTGGATCGAGCAGCACGCAGGCGAGCTGTTGTTCTATGGGCAGGCGGTCTCGCCCGCGGTGGCGCGCCTCATCGAGGCGGTGGACCGGGAACGCCTGGCCATCGTGCGCGGGCTGGACCTTCCCCAACGCACCTTCGTGGAGATCTTCCACGCCGCGGGGCTGACCTCCGAAGCCGCCCTCCGGAGCGGCTCCGTCTTCCGGGCCATACGGGAAAGCGGTCCCAACCGGACCATCGCCGCGCCCACGACCCACGACCACCGCTACCTGCACGAAGACGTGGCCTACGGACTCGTGCCCATGGCCGAACTGGGCAGGCTCCTGGGAGTCGGGACCCCCGCCATCGACGCCCTCGTCACCCTGGCCTCGGAGATCAACCGCCGGGACTACCGCGGCGACGGCCTGACCCTGGAACGAATGGGACTCCGGGACGCCGCCGCCGCGGACCTGCGGACCATCCTGGAGCACGGGTTCCGCTGAGGCGCGGGAGCCGGGATGCGCTGCGCGGCGCCGTGGTCGAGACCCGGCCCGCGCTGCGCCTTCAACGGCGTGCGCGGATGCGGTATAATAAGGTCTCTTCCGGCTTTCGTGTGAGCAGGGTTTCACTGGTTATTGAGGATCTTAGAGTAGCTGCCACCACAAGAACGTATGATAGCGCGGCAGCCGTCCCTGTTTACAGGCCCTTCAGACTGGTTTTCCTCCTGTCAAATGGCACCTACTCTAAGACCCTTAATATGTACAAGCCGAACCGAAGCAGCAAGGTGGGATCGGACCTCATCGCGCAGAACGGGTGTGTCACAACCCACTCGAAAGCCGAAAGATCCATAATAAGCAGGAGACAGCGGTAGATGGCCACGAAAGCGCACTTTTCCACACTGGCGATCGGAGGCACCTATGTCGAAGGAATGGACAGAAATCCGGGAGTATGAGACTCCGCACGCGGATCTCGCCCGTGCCGAGTTGCGAGCCTTGGCCGAAGTCTGGCAGGAACAGCGTCAACAGTTGGCTGAAGGAGACGCCTTCCGGCAGTTTTTAGAACGGCTGAAACGCGAATGGGCCATTGAGACCGGGTTGATCGAGCGGCTCTACACGCTCGATCGGGGCATCACGCAGATGTTAATCGAGCACGGAATCAAGGCCGCGCTGATTCCGCATGGAAGCACACCGAATCCGGACACCGTGGTGTCGATGATCGAAGACCATCAGCAGGCGGTGGATGGCGTGTTCGACTTCGTCAAGGACAACCGCACGCTGTCCACTAGCTACGTCAAGGAACTGCACCACCTGATGACGCGGCATCAGGAGATGGTGGAAGGCATGGACACCCTGGGCAGGAAGACACAGGTTCCGCTCCTCCGCGGCGACTACAAGCGCTTGCCCAATAACCCCACACGCCCGGACGGAACGTTACACCAGTACTGCCCGCCCGAGCACGTGGCATCGGAAATGGACAGACTCATCTCAATGCACCTGGGTCATCAAGGCGTCGCGCCGGAAGTGGAAGCTGCTTGGCTGCATCATCGCTTTACTCAGATCCACCCCTTTCAGGACGGCAACGGGCGCATCGCCCGCGCTTTAGCGAGCCTTGTGTTTGTCAAGGCGGGATGGTTTCCGCTGGTAGTCCGGGACCAAAACCGGGCGAGCTATATCGACGCACTGGAAGCCGCGGACGACGGGGACTTGGCGGATTTGGTAGAGTACTTTGCCGGCCTGCAAAAAGACGCATTCGTGGGCGCTCTCAGCATCTCCGAAGATGTGCTCGAATCCCTACGCTTGGATGACACCATCAAGTCCATCGGGCAGCAGTTGGCAAGACGCCGGGATTCACTCGTGGCCGAGCAGGAATCCGCAAAGTCCATCGCCAACCATCTGTGCCGCCTATCCAGGCAGCGTCTCGACGAAGTGGCCGAAAAGCTGCGCGAGACAACACAAGATGTTCTCGAACACGCCGAGTTCTTCGCGGACAGTGCCGTGGACGACGAACGAG
Source organism: uncultured Binatia bacterium (SeqCode) (assembly GCA_965204235.1). Classification (GTDB taxonomy): domain Bacteria; phylum Desulfobacterota; class Binatia; order UBA9968; family JAJDTQ01; genus JAJDTQ01. The sequence goes on along the minus strand of OZ241979.1, from coordinate 3,641,490 downwards.
ACCATTACTATCGCTTCCAGATCATCGAAACCGCAAAAATACTGCGTTATTTCGTCAACACGCAAACCTATCGCGCGTGGTCACGCCTTGTCATCAGGAATGCCAACCAGACGGAGTTGCTGATCGCGTTCCATGGCGTCGGTCGCGAGTTCCGGGGAGTGCTGGTCTGTTCGGCCACTTGGTTCCAGCGGGTGGAAACGGAAGAAGGAGGACGCGAGACCGCTGCATTGACGCCCGCGAGCGACCAAGTGTTCCAGATCAACTACAGGGAGTCGCAACAGGAGGCGGAGAAGCGCTTCCTCCCCTGGCTGGAGAGGGCCATCCTCCGCAGCCTGGAGCTATGGCGATCCAACGTACTCTGAACAACGAACGCCCGGAAACCGCGGCGCGTTGGACCCGAGAACCCGGAGCTGACCCATGAACGCCGGCCTGTGCTTCGACGGTTTCTATTCGATCCGGGAGATGATCGAGCTGGCGCGGATGGCCGACGAGAGCGGCATGGACTCCCTCTGGATGTCCGACCACATCTGCTTCAGGGACTCCATCGCCTCGGCCACCGCCCTCCTGGCGGCCACGCAGCGCATCACGGTCAACCCCGCTCCCCTGAGCCCCTACTCGCGGCACCCCATGGTCACCGCCATGGCGTTGGCCACCATGGACGAGTTCGCGCCCGGCAGGGTGGCGGCCACCGCGGGCACGGCCAACCCCACAGCTCTCCGGGAGATCGGTATCGAGGCCCACCGGACGATCGAGACCATGCGCGAGTACATGACGGTGCTGCGCCGGCTGCTGGCGGGGGAGACCGTGGAGTTCGACGGCGAGGTCTTCACCCTCCGGGGAGCCCGCATGGGGATCACGCCGCGGAACCCCATCCCCATCTACATGACCGCGGTGCGCCCCCGGATGCTGCGCCTGGCCGGCGAGATGGGCGACGGCGTGCTCCTGTCCGCGGGCTGCGCCCCCGCCTACATCGAACGTTGCGTCCGGGAGTTCCGCAAGGGCGAACCCCGCGCCGGCGCATCGGCCGGACGGAAGGCGGCGGGCTTCGTCGCGGCCTCGGTGGCGGACGACCCGCGGGAAGCCATGGACGCCGCCCGGACCTTCCTGGCCTACATCTTCCGCAACCCGCACCATGCGGAGAACATCCGGCTCGGCGGCGGCGCCGTGGACCGGGAGCGGCTGGCGGACGCGGTGGGCCGAAGGGCCTGGGACGAGGCAAAGAGCCTCATCAGCGACGAAGTGGTGTTCGCCCACTCCGTTTCCGGAACGCCGAAGGACTGCCGCCAACGCCTCGACGAGTTCGTCCGGGGCGGTCTGGACTTGCCGCTGCTCATGCCGCTGGGCGCCCAGGAGCAGCGCAAACGCGTGGTGGCCCTGGCCCGGGACGAATAGCCCACGGTACGGAGGACGGCGCCGCGCGCCCACGTCCGAGTCAGTCCGGAAGCGTCCATTGGAACCTCTGATCCATTCCGGCTCGAGGCGCCTCTCCCCATGGGAAAGCGCGTCCTTCGACTTCGCTTCGCTACGCTCAGGACGAACGAGGCAATTGTTCAGGCTTTCCCGTTGTGGAAATGCGTGTCGCAACGTGCGACATTGAACCGTGCGTTTCTTCAACACCACCGGTCCCGTGGATGCGCGGGACCACTACTGCATTCCGCCGCTGGAGCGTCTCGACGCCGGCCACGTGCTGCGCCTGATCGGCCAGCGGCGGTATTTCGTGCTGCACGCGCCGCGACAGACCGGCAAGACATCCGCACTGCTGGCGTTGCTGGAGAGGTTGCACCGCACCGGCGCCTACCGTTGCGTCCACGTCAACGTGGAGATCGCCCAGGCGGCGCGGGAAGACGTGGGCGCGGCCATGCGGGCGATCCTCAACCACATGGCGCTCCGTGCGCGCGCCGCGATGGACGACGACTTCGTGGCCCGCATCTGGCCGGAGGCCCTTGACCGAGCCGGACCTTACGGCGCCCTCGAGGAGGTGTTGAGCCGCTGGGCGCAGGCGGACCAGACCCCTCTGGTGCTCCTGGTGGACGAGATCGATGCGCTGATGGGCGATACGCTCCTGACAGTCCTGCGACAACTCCGGGCCGGTTACGACCAGCGCCCGCAACGCTTTCCCCAGAGCGTGGTCCTGTGCGGCGTGCGCGATGTGCGGGACTACCGGATCCACTCGCTCGGCGAAGGCGCGCTGGTGACCGGCGGCAGCGCCTTCAACGTCAAGGCCGCCTCGTTGCGCCTCGGCGACTTCTCCGAGGCCGAGACCCGGGCGCTGCTGGCGCAACATGCGGCGGAGACGGGCCGCGTGTGGCGCGACGACGCGGTGGCCCTCATCTGGGAACTGACTCGGGGCCAGCCGTGGCTGGTGAACGCCCTTGGCGCGGAGGTCGCGGACCATGCCCACGAAGCCATCGACGTGGAGACGGTGCAACGGGCCCGTGAACGGTTGATCCTGCGCCGCGACACGCACCTGGACCAGCTTGCGGACAAGCTCCGGGAAGAACGCGTGCGCCGGGTGGTGGAACCCATCCTGAGCGGCGTTCCTTCCACCGACTCCATTCCGCCCGACGACCTGCAGTACGTGCGCGACCTGGGGCTGGTGGCGCGAGACGGTCCCGTGGCCATCGCCAACCCCATATACCGGGAGGTGGTCCCCCGCGACCTCACCTGCACCACCCAGGCCATGAACATCCATCACGAGCCTGCATGGTACGTGGGCGACGACGGCGGGCTGCGGACGGACGGGCTGCTGGCTGCGTTCCAGGCGTTCTTCCGCGAACACTCGGAGCACTGGATCGAGCGGTTCCAGTACCCGGAGGCCGGACCACAGTTGCTGTTGCAGGCGTTCCTGCAGCGCATCGTCAACGGCGGCGGGCGCATCGAGCGCGAGTACGGGTTGGGGCGCATGCGGACGGACTTGCTGATGGTCTGGCCGGTGGCGGGGGACGCCGACCGGACGCAGAAAATCGTCATCGAGTGCAAGGTGCTGCACCGCGGCCTGGACGAGACCCTCCGGCAGGGTCTCGCGCAAACACGCGCCTACATGGACTGTTGCGCCGCGACGGAAGGACACCTGGTGATCTTCGACCGCAGCCGGGACAGGTCGTGGGACGAGCGGGTGTACCGCCGCGAAGAAACGGAAGGCGGAGCGCCGGTCACGGTATGGGGCATGTGACACGGTGTGGGGCATATGATATAGGGCCAAATCATGGCGCACGAGTATCTGAAGGAACTGGCCGAGCGGTGCGAGGGGGAGCTCCCCGGTATGATCGAGGCGCGGCGCAGCCTGCATCGGCATCCGGAGGCGGGGTGGACCGAGTTTCGCACCACCGGCATGGTGGTCCGGCGGCTGCGGGAGCTCGGGTACCGCGTGCAGACGGGAGCGGAATGCGTTCGTGCGGACGCGGTGCGCGGATGGCCGGACGAGCGGGTGGTGCGGGAGAGCCGGGAACAGGCGGGGGACCTGGGCCGGGAGGTCGAGACGCCCGGGGCCGTGGGCATCCTCGAGCGCGGCGCCGGCCCCACCGTGGCGCTGCGCTTCGACATGGACGCCACAGAGGTGGCCGAGTCGTCCGACGCCGGGCACCGTCCGGCAGCGGGTGGATTCGCTTCCGGGAAGCCCGCAGTGATGCATGCCTGCGGGCACGACGCCCACGTGGCCATCGGCCTGGGCGCCGCGGCGTTGCTGGCCGAGAGCCCCCACTGGCGGGGCCGGCTCAAGCTGCTGTTCCAGCCCGCGGAGGAAGGAGGCCGGGGCGCCCAACCCATGGTGGAGGCCGGGGTGGTGGACGACGCGGACTACTTCGCCTGTCTCCACATGGGCGGGCCCGCGTTGCCGCTGGGAGAAGTGGCCCTGGAGGCCACCCATTTCCTCTCGTCCGTCAAGATGGAGACGCACTTCCGCGGCGCGGCCTCCCACGCGGGCGGCGCCCCCGAGCGGGGCCGTAACGCGCTGCTGGCGGCCTGCCAGGCCACCCTGGCCCTGCACGCCCTGCCCCGGCACGGCCAGGGCGCCACGTTCGTCAACGTGGGCGTGCTCAACGCGGGCACGGGAACCAACGTGGTGGCGTCCCGGGCCCACATCAAGTACGAGGTGCGCGGCGGCACGGACGAGATCTGCGAGCTCATGGAGACGGGCGCGCAGCGCTGCATCGAAGGCGCGGCCGCGCTCCAGGGGGTCGAGGCCAGCACCGAGGTCACCGGCCGCACCATCGGCGCCAACTCGGACCGGGAGCTCAAGGACCACTTGGCGGCCGTGGCCCGGGCGCTGCCCGTGGACTTCCGCGTCCACGACGCTCGTCCCCTGGGAGGCGGCGAGGACGCCACGTACTTCATGCGCCGGGTCCAGGAACGAGGCGGCAAGTCCCTCTACTTCCTCCTGGGCGGCGGCGCCCCCTCGGGACACCACACCGCTACCTTCGACCTGGACGAGGAGGCATTGGCCCACGGCGCCATGCTCATGGCCGGCATGGTGCTGCGGCTTGCCGACGCGGCGCCGTGACCGCGCCGGCGGCAGGGCTCCTTTCGACCGGATGACCCCGTGACCGTCCCCGACATCGAGGTGGACCCCGCGGCGCTGGTGGACCTTGCCGGAGAGCTGGTCCGGATCCCGAGCTTCTGTCCGCACGAGACCCCCGCGGCCCTGTTCCTGCAGGACTATCTCTCGGACCGCGGGTACCGGGTGATGATGCAGGAGGTGGAGCCCGGGCGCCGTCAGACCATCGCCACCCTTCCGGGCGCGGGCGGCGGCCCGAGCCTCATGTTCAACGGGCACATCGACATCAACTCCCTCACCCGCGGCGGCAAGCGGGACCCCTGGACTCCGGTGGTGGAGGGCGACCGCCTCTACGGCCACGGGGTCCAGAACATGAAGGGCGGCGTGGCCTCCATGATCGCCGCGGCCGAAGCCGTCCGCCAGACGGGAGTCCGGTTGCGCGGAGACCTGGTGCTGGCCTGCGTGGTGGGCGAGACCCAGGGGGGAGAAGGCACCCACCACCTCATGGAGAGCGGCTTTCGGACCGACATGGCGGTGCTGCCCGAACCCTTCGGCCTGGGGAACCTGGTGACCGTGCACGGCGGCATCGTCCATTTCGCGGTCCACACCTACGGCGTCACCGGGCACGTCAGCAGGGTCGAGGAAACGGTGAACGCGGTGGAGCAGATGACCCGGGTCATCGAAGCCCTGCGCAGCGTCGAGTTCTCCCATACCCCAAGGGCCGACCTGCCTGCCCTGCCCCGCCTGAACGTGGGCGGCATCATCGGCGGCCGGGGCGACGGCTACGTGCTGACCGAGCCGCCCTACGTGCCCGACCTGTGCACCGTCATCGTGGACGTGCACTTCGCGCCCGGACAGACCGCGGCCTCGGTCATCGCCGACGTGGAGCGCGCCCTCGACCCCCTCAAGGAGCGGGACCCGCGTTTCGACTACGCCATCGAGACCCCGCCGCCCGCGTTCTTCGAGGGGTGCCGGCGGCTGGTGATGGACCCACTGGACGTGCCCCGGGACACGCCCATCGTCCAGGCGGTGGCGCGGAACCACGAGCGGGTCACGGGCTCGCCGCCCAACCTCATCGGCGCCTGCCTGCCCATGTCCTACTCCGCGGGCGACAGTTGCTGGCTGTGGAAGCACGGCATCCCGTGCCTGCACTACGGTCCCGGCGGCGGCTTCCTGGAGTCCGGCCCGGACGGCGGCTACATCTTCATCAGCGAGATGGTGGAGTGCGCCAAGGTGCTGGCCCATACGGCCATGGACGTCTGCGGGGCCGCATGAGCGGCGACGCACAGCGCGCCGCGGCGCCCGGCGCGGACTTCGACGTGAGCGGGGCAGTGGACCTCCACGTCCACTGCGGACCCGAAGGCATCCCGCGGCGTTACGACGCCGTGTCCCTGGCCCGGCACGCGCGCGAGTCGGGGCTGGCCGGGGCCGTGGTCAAGTCGCACATGGCGGCCACCGGAAGCTGGGCCCAGATGGCCCACCGGGTCACCGGCTTCCGCCTCCACGGCTCGGTGGCGCTCAACCACTACGTGGGCGGCATCAACCCCGCGGCGGTGCGCGGCGCCCTGGGACCGTCGGAAGACGGCGAGCCTTACCTCAAGGTGGTGTGGCTGCCCACGGTCCACGCCGCGGCCCATCTCACCGCGCGCCGCCATGAAGGGGAACGGTACGACATCCCGCCCGAGTGGTGCGGCGGCGCCGTCTCCGGCCTGGCCCGGCCCCTTGAGCAGGTGGATCCCATCAACGTGCTCGCCGCCGGGGTGCGGCCTCCCCTGGACGAGGTGATGCGCATCGCGGCCGGCGAAGGGCTGGCGCTGGCCACCGGACACGTGGGACGGGACGAGGTGTTCCACGTCATGGAGCGGGCCGGCGCCCTCGGAGTCGAGAAGGTGATCGTCACCCACCCCTGCTACGACCCACCGGCCCTCGACGTGAGCGACATCGAGGAACTGGCCGCGGCCGGGGCGTACGTCGAGCTCAGTTACGTCCTGGTGGACATGGACCTGGTGTCGTTCGCGGACACCGCCGCGGTCTTCCGGCAAGTGGGCGCCGACCGCGTGGTCCTGTCCACGGACCTGGGGCAGGTGGACCGGGTGAGCCCCGCGGAAGGGCTGGGCCGGCTGGCCCGGGGACTCATGGCCGAGGGCGTCTCGCGGGAAGACGTGGAGACCGCCATGAAGCGCAACCCGGGGCGGCTGGTGGCCGGGTGACCCGGTTCGAGTCACGGAGTGCGACCCACCCGGCCCCGCCGCGGCCCCCCACCTCAAGGGGGGAGGGAATCGGAGTTCGCTGCAACGGTCACCAGGCCCTCTCCAGGCACTCCAGCACCTGCGACGCCGAATGGATCTTCTTGGGGTTGTTGTGGGTGCTGATGTCGTCCAGGGCCGCCTCGGCCAAGGACGGCAGCGCGTCCCGCGGGATGTCCAGGTCCCGGAGCCGCAACGGCAGCCCCATCTCGACGTTCATGCCGTACACCACTTCCGGGGCCTGGACCGCGGCCTTCACGTCGTCCGGCTCGCTCACCCCCATGGCGCGGGCGATGCGGGCCATGGCCCGGGTGGTGCCGTCCAGGTTCCAGCGCATGGCGTAGGGCAGCATCAGCGCATGGACGTTGGCGTGGGGGACTGTGAACCGCCCGCCGATGACGTGCACGATGCCGTGGTGGATGCCGGTCCAGGCGCTGTAAACCCCCATGCTCGACAGGCACGCGGCGACCTGCATCTCCCCGATGGCCTCCAGGTCGTCCATGTCCGCCACCAGACGCGGCAGATAGGCGGCAATGGGTCCCACCGCGGCCAAGCAGTAGGCTTGGCTCAGCACTTGGGTCTGGGTCGAGTAGATGGCCTCCACACAGTGGGCCAGTGCGTTCATGCCGGACGCGGCCAGCAACTTGGGCGGGGCGGTCTGCGCGGCTTCCGGGTCCAGCAGCACCACCCGGGGCGACAGCTTGGGGTCGGCGAGGATGAGCTTGCGGCCCGCTTCGGCCAAGCCTGCGGAATAGCTGTACTCGCCGCCCGAGAACGTGGTCGGGACCGCCACATGCGGCAGCTTGGGGGCCGGCATGTCCGGGACTTCCTTGCGGTCGGGCGGTATGAAGTGGGTGGCCAGGCTCTTCAGCGGACGGCCTTCGGCCAGGTACGCGGCCATGCCCTTGGCGGTGTCGATGGAGCTGCCGCCGCCGACGCTGACGAAAGCGTCCGCGGACGCCGCGGACGCCTGCCCTGCCGCGGCCGCCACGGAGTCCGTGGGCGAGTGGGGCTTCACCGCGTCGAAGACTCCGACGCAAAGGTCGCCCAGAGCCGAACGCACCGCATCCAGCAGGTACGTCCGGGCGATGGACGGCGAGGTCACCACGAACACCCGCGCCGCGCCCAGCCGCCGGACCTCGTCCGCCAACCTGCCTACCGCCCCGCGACCGAAGACGATGCGCTCCACGCGAGGATTGCTGTACTCGAAAGCCGAAACCGCCATCCGTCACCTCCTCGATGATCCATCAGGTTTGAGGCGTCCGCCGGTGTTTGTCAACGCCGCAGGACTACCCAAGTCCACCACCTGATCTTGGCAGGCGGGGTTTGGCGAGGCCGATCCGTGTAGAACGGGTGCGTTGACCGCAGGGACTACCGGGCCGGTATCCCTGCTTCCCAGAGCACTCGGCCTCCTCCTCCCTCCTGTCCCGTCCGGATGCCGGAGACGGGATAATCGGGAAAGCGCTGCGGCCGGGGACGGAGAAGCTGAACTACATCGCGAGTTTGACATGCCCACGGGGATCGGATAATCCCCGAACACGGCGTCCGCGACCGCTCCATCCCGTTTCCGAAGGGGGCAGGCACATGACCTCAGCGCATCCTCAACGAATCATCGACGGCGACGGCCATGTGGTCGAGGACATCCCCGCCATCCTCGGGCACATGCCGCGGGAATACGTGGGCAGGAGCTTTTCCGAGGCCCGCGGCAAGAGCCCGTTCCCTCCCATCGACCACCTCCACTCGGCCAACCGCCACTACACACCCGAAGGCGCCTTCGCGGTGGTGGGTCCCGAGGGTTGGGAGGACTTCCTGGAGGACGTGCGCATCGACGCCACGGTGCTCTACACCAGCGCCGGCCTGGCCTTCGGCAAGATCGTGAGCCGGGACTGGGCCATCGAGCTCGCCCGGGCCTACAACGACTGGATCCACGAGACCTACGTGGCCAGGAGCCCCCGTTTCCAGGCCATGGGACTCATCCCGTTGCAGGAGCCCAAAGCCGCGGCCGAGGAGCTGCGCCGGATGGTGGAGGAACTGGGCCTCTGCGGCGGCATGCTGCCGTCCACCGGCGCCAACATGCCCCACCTGGGGTCCGAGCGCTACTGGCCCATCTACCGGGAGGCGGAGCGGCTGGGATGCGCCATCGGCATCCACGGCGGCGGCCACGAAGGGATGCTCATGGACGACCTGACTCCCTACGCGCCGGTGAACGCCCTGGGCCACCCCATGGGCCAGATGATCTGTTTCGCCGGCATCATCTTCAACGGCGTGCTGGACCGGTTCCCGGGGCTGCGCCTGGGCTTCCTGGAAGCGGGCTGCGCCTGGCTGCTGACCTGCATCGAACGTTTCACCGGCTCCTGGGCCAGCCACGTGCAGTACGACCCGCGCGGACGCTTCCTCGAACTCGGCGAAGGCATGGACATGACCGACTACATCTGCCGCCACATCGACGAGGATCGGATCTTCGTGGGGGTCGAGGGCGACGAGCTGTCCATCGCCGAAGCGGTGCGGGTGGTCGGCAACAAGCCGTTCCTGTTCTCTTCCGACTACCCCCACGAGGTGGACGCCGCCACCTGCAAGCGCGAACTGCAGGAGTTGCAGGAGAACGGCGAGCTCACCGCGGACGACAAGGACGCCATCCTCTTCCGCAACGCCCAGCGGTTCTACCGCATGGGCGAAGGCGACGCCGCGGGAAGAGACCCGGCCGCGGTTTGAAGGGGAGGCCGCGGACGCCGGCTCGCCGGCGCAACAGACCAACGGGAGGCCAACCGTGAGCACGTTACGAGAACAGGGGCCGGTGGTGGACGGCGACGGCCACGTGGTCGAGGACCACGAAGCCATCTGGCAGCGTATGCCCGAGGAGTACCGGGCCAGCAACTGGTCCATGCGCAGTCCCTTCGCTCCCAACGACCACCTCCACGCCGCCAACCGTCATTTCGTGCCCGAAGGGGCGTTCGCCAAGGTGGGGCGCGAAGGCTGGCTGGAGTTCCTGGAGGACGTGGGGGTGGAGCGGACGGTCCTCTATCCGTCCAACGGCTTGGCCTTCGGCCGCGTGGTGAGCCGCGACTGGGCCATCGAGTTGGCCCGGGCCTACAACGACTGGATCCACGACGAGTACACCGGCCGGAGCCCGCGCTTCCAGGCCGTGGGGCTCATCCCGCTGCACGATCCCGAGGAGGCCGCGGCGGAGCTCCGCCGCATCGTCGAGGAGCTGCACTTCGCCGGCGCCATGTTGCCGGGCACCGGCGCCAAGCAGCTCCAGAACCACCTGGGAGACGAGCGCTACTGGCCCATATACGAGGAGGCGGACCGGCTCGGATGCGCCCTGGGCATCCATGGCGGCGTCCACGACAACATGGGCCTGGACGACATGAGTCCGTACGCGCCGGTGAACGCCCTGGGGCATCCCTTCGGGCAGATGGTGAACTTCGCCGGCATCGTCTTCAACGGCGTGCTGGACCGCTACCCCAACGCCCGCTTCGGGTTCCTGGAGGCCGGGTCCGCGTGGTTCGTCAACTGCCTCGAACGCTTCGAGCGGTCCTGGAGCAGCCACGTCCAGTACGACCCCCACGGACGCTTCCTCCGGCTCGGGAAAGGGGAATCGGTCACCGACTACGTCCTCAGGCACGTGGAAGCCGACCGGATATTCGTGGGGGTGGAGGGGGACGAGCTCACCCTGCCCTTCGCGGTGCGCGTCGCCGGCAACAAGCCTTTCGTCTTCTCGTCCGACTTCCCCCACGAGGTGAACCACGCCACCGCGAAGGAAGAGATCCGGGAACTGCGCGAGAACACCGGGCTGACGGACGACGACAAGGCTGCGATCCTGCACGCCAACGCCCGGCGTTTCTACCGGCTCGGGTAGCGGCCTGCGGTGGTGACGCGGCGCCAACCTCCGATCCCGGTGCCCTTCTTCTACGGCTGGGTCGTCGTGGCGCTGACGTTCTGCGTCAACCTGACGGCCGCGGGCACCCGCTCCGCGGCCTCGCTGTTGATCAACCCGCTGGAAGCCGAGTTCGGCTGGTCCCGGGCCGCGGTGTCGGGACCCGGCAGCCTCAACCTCTTCCTGTTCGGCATCGGCGCGCCGGCCGCAGGCTGGCTGGTGGACCGCCACGGCGTCCGCAAGGTGGTGGTGTATGCCCTGGGGTTGGTGACCGCCGGTCTGGTGGGGACGGCCATCGTACAGCACTGGTGGCAACTCCTGCTGTTCTGGGGCCTGCTGGTGGGCTTCGGCGCCAGCGCCACCCCGGTGCTTGCGGCCGCGGTGGCCAACCGCTGGTTCGTGAAGCACCGCGGGGTCACCATCGGCATCCTGACCAACGGCAACGCCGCCGGACAGATGGTGTTCCTGCCGCTGCTCATGGCGGCCATCGTCAGCACGGGCTGGCGCGGCAGCATGCTGTTCATGGGCGCCGTCGCTTTCGGCCTGATGGCGCTGGTGTCCATGTGGATGCGCGACGAGCCGGCCCACGTGGGGCTGGAGCCCTACGGCCGGGAACGCGGCGCCGACGCGGCTCGGCCCGAGCCCCGGGCGTCGGCCACGCCCGTCCGCGACGCCTTCCACAGCTCCACGTTCTGGCTGTTGAGCGCCGGCTTCTTCGTCTGCGGCCTGACCGCCAACGGGCTCATCGGCCTGCACCTGATCCCCCACGTGGTGGACGACCTGGGCGTGGCCAAGGTGACGGCGGGTCTCGTGGTGGGGGTCATGGGCGGCATCAGCTTCGTCGGCACCCTGGGCGCGGGCTGGCTGGTGGACCGGGTGGACCCGCGCAAGGTCCTGGCCCTGGCCTACTTCCTGCGCGGCTGCTCGCTGGTCCTGCTGCCCTTCGTCGATACCCTGCCCGGGCTCGTCCTGTTCGCCACGGTTTACGGCATCGACTGGTACGCCACAGGCCCGTCCACCGTGGCCATTGCCGCGGACACCTACGGCCGCCACGCGGTGGCGCGGATCTTCGGCTGGATCTTCCTCGCGCATCAACTCGGGGCCACGGTCGCAGGCTACGGCGCCGGGGTGGTGTACGACCACTTCGGGGAATACCGGTACGCGTTCCTCGCCGGCGCTACCATGGCGGTCCTCGCCGCGGCCCTGGTGATGCAGATTGCGCCGCGGCCCCGTCTGGCCCCGGCGCCGCGCCCGGCGTGACGCGGCCGCAGGTCCGCGCCGACTCGGTCACGCGCCGGAAATAACGGAGGTTCCCATGCAGCTACCGCCCATTGCCGCCACCACCGTGGGCAGCTTTCCGCGGCCCGGATGGCTGGCCGCCCACACGCGCAGCCAAGTCGCCTTCCACCTGGACGGCGACCGGCTCCGGGAGGGCCTGGACGACGCCACCGCGGTGGCCATCCGCGACCAGGAGCTGGCGGGGCTCGACCTCGTCACCGACGGGGAGCAGCGGCGCCCGCACTTCATCGACCACGTCCTGAACTCGCTGGACGGCGTGGACACGGTGAACCGGCACGCCAAGGGGATGTACCGGCGGCGCGAGGAGGTCCACCAGGTGCCCCGGGTGTACGGCGCCGTCAAACGCCGGACCCCGGCCGTAGTGGACGACCTCCGGTTCGCCAAGGCGCGCACACGCCGGCCCGTGAAGATGGCGGTGCCCGGTCCCATGACCGTGGTGGACAGCACCTACGACGAGTTCTACGGCGACGAGGCCGCCCTGGCCATGGACGTGGCCGCGGCCATCAACCTGGAGTTGCGGGACCTCCAGGCCGCGGGCTGCGACGTGGTCCAGATCGACGAGCCCGCCATGACCCGTTACCACGAGAAGGCGGCCGCCTATGGCGCCCGGGCCCTCGACCGGTGCGTCGAGGGGATCACCGTCCCCACCATCGTCCACCTGTGTTACGGCTATCCCGGCGGCAAGGGGCTCCAGCACGAGTACCAGTACCCCAGGCTGCTGGAGTTGCTGCTCCGGACCGGCGTCGGCGGCTTTGCGGTGGAGTTCGCCCGCAGCAACTACGACCCGGCCATCCTGGAGCCGTGCAGGGACCGGCTCGTCATGTTCGGCTGCGTGGACCCCGGCGACGTTCCGACGCCGCCGGTGGAAGCGGTGGTGGGCCGGGTGCGCGAGGCCCTCCGGTACCTGCAACCCGATAAGCTGCTGCTGGCCCCCGACTGCGGCCTCATGACCGTGAGCCGTGAACTGGCCCTGGCCAAGGCCAGGCTGCTGGCCGCGGCGGCCGCGGAATTGCGCCGGACCCTGTGAACCGCGTGGCCTCACCCGCGCACGGACCTGCACCCGTGTACCGGGCGGTGGAGCTTCCCGACACGGTGGCCGGCCGCCTGTACCTGGGCAGCATGCCGGGACGCTACGAGGCGTTCGAGGAAGCGTGGAGCGCCATCGGCCGGCACCGGATCGCGCGGGTGATCTGCCTCGTTCCCCCGGAGGAGTTGCGCGACAAGTCGCCGCGGTACGCCCGCGCGCTCGACGAAGGGAAGACCCCGTGGAAACACGAGAGCTTCCCGGTGGAAGACCTGGAAGCGCCCGCGGACCGGGAAGCGTTCTGGGCGTTGGCGCAGAAGGCGGCCCGGCGGCTCGCCGCGCGGGAGACCATCCTCGTGCACTGCGCCGCGGGCATCGGCCGCAGCGGCACTTTCGCGGTGTGCGTGCTGCTCGCCATGGGCGTGGGCGCGGACGCGGCGCGGACCGCGGTCCGGCGGGCCGGCTCCGGGCCCCAGAACACGGCCCAGGACGAAGTGGTCCACTGGGCCGCGAGCCTTGCCGACCGGGCCTGATTTCCTTTCTTTCGGCGCCGGGCCATGTTACAAAGGAAGGAGGTCCGGACGACGTATCGTTGGAGGGAGGACACGAAGATGAGCCGCATCACCCCCCCTTTCCATTTCGCCAAATGGATCGACGAGCACCGTCACCTGCTCAAGCCGCCGGTGGGCAACCAGGTGGTGTACGAGGACACCGAGTTCATCGTCATGGTGGTGGGCGGACCCAACACCCGCAAGGACTACCACGTGGACGAGGGCGAAGAGTTCTTCTACCAGCTCGAAGGCGACATGACGCTGCGGATCATGGAGGACGGCGCGCCCCGGGACGTTCCCATCCGCGCGGGCGAGATCTTCCTGCTTCCTCCCAAGGTGCCTCATTCGCCGCAGCGGCGCGCGGACACGGTAGGCCTCGTCATCGAACGCCGGCGGCGCGAGGGCGAGCTCGACCTGTTCCAGTGGTACTGCGACGGCTGCCACGCGAAGATCTACGAGGAAGCGGTGCAGCTCAGCGACATCGTGGCCCAGCTTCCGCCCATTTTCGAGCGCTTCTGGAACAACGAAGCGAACCGGAAGTGTGAAGGCTGCGGAGCGCTCATGGAGCCGATCCACTGAACCGCGGGGCCGAGGCGCCGGTTTCCGGGTTCTACCGCGGCTTGGCCAACGGCCTGACCCTGGGACGCTTTGCCGTCCCCCTCCCCTTCATCTACCTCATGTTCGAAGCCCATCGCGGCGCATCCGGCGCCGCGGGCGCGCTGCTCCTGCTCCTCTACCTGCTCACGGCCCTGTCGGACCTGCTAGACGGGTACTTCGCGCGCAAGGCCGGAGCCCCGAGCCCCGCGTGGGGACGGCTGGACGCGCTGGCGGACATGCTGTTCAACGCCTCCGGCCTGCTGGCCGCGGCATGGCTGGGACGGTTGGGATACTGGGTGCCCCTGGGAGTGGCGGCCCTCGGAACGCAGTTCCTCTACCGGAACCGGACCGCGCCGTCCGACCGCCGGCCCCGACTCCGGGAGGACCTTCCGGGAAAGGCCGCGGGCGTGCTCTACTACCTGCTGGTGGGCGCCGTGGCCTTGGGACTCTGGTTGGACTCGGCCCGGTCCTCGGCCTGGACATGGTGGACGGGCAACCTGGTGTTCGCGTACACCGCGGTCGTGTTCACGTGGAACCTCCGCCGGAGGAGCGCGCCGCGCTGACGCCCGAAAGCCGTGCGGCTCCGCGGCTAGTCCGAAGTTCTGGCGTGATGACAAGTGAAGTGGTTGTTTTCATTAGGTTTTAGTCTGGGGAGAGGATGAGTTTCTGACTACATTGAGAGTGGGACGCCGATGAGGTCGAAGGCTTTTCTCTGGATGGGTGTGGGCACGGTGAGCAGCTCGAAGGTGTCTGCGGAACCGTGCATCCGCATGGTGTTCTGGGTGAGGGTGGCGAGATGATCGAGCAAGCCCCGGAAGTGATGCACCGGGAACTCGCAGTGGGTGGTGCGCCGGGTGCTGGCCTTGTGTTGGGCGCTCGGGGAGCGTTCCGGGGCCTGTACGGGGGAGGGGCGTGGTGTGGGGGAAGGGTGGGGGTCGTCATCCGCGAACAGGAGGGGGGCGAGCCAGCGGCGCATATGCCACTCCACATGATAAGCAAGCATGCACAGGAACACGTGGGCTCGCACGCGATGGCCGAGTCGGTGGTAGATGGGGCGCACGTGCAGGTCGATGGTCTTGAGGCAGCGGAAGGCGCGTTCGACCGTGGCCAGACGCTTGTAGGCGTGGACCGCCTCCGTGGCGTCCAGGGTTTGGGAGTCCACGGAGGTACGAATCACGTAGATGCCGTCCAGACGGGCTTCGGCCTCGATGCGGTCGGTCTTGCGCCGGTAGTGGAACGAAGTATCGGTGACCTCGGTCTCGAAGTGCTTGGCCATCTTGTACTGGTGGATCACCCGGCCCAGCCGTTCCCCGATCTTGTGGGCGCCTCGCAGAGGGCGCTGCGGTCGGGAGACTGCGGCAACGATCTTGTCGAGTTGGCGTTCGGTGGCCTGGAGCAGGTCCTCGCGCTTGCGCGCCCGCTCGACCCGCAACAGAGGATTCATGCAGGCCACGAGCCGCTCCCCCGGGAAGTCGGGATGGCGTATCTCGGCCAGGTCCCGCCGGTCGAACAGGGACAGTTGCAGCGGCCCGTCCCGGTCCACCAGTTGGCGCACTTCCTGGCTGCGCAGCGCGCTCACCCAGTCCAGCCCTTGCACCGGGCGCAGTTCGGAGTCGATGCGCGCACTGGTGAGCAAGCCCCGGTCAGCCACGAACACCACGCGCTTGAGTGCAAAGCGGGTGCGCAGCTTGGCAATCTGATCCGACAAGGTCCTGGGGTCTGCGGTGTTGCCCGCATAGACCTCCACTGCCACCGGACAGCCCTCGGCATTGCACAACAGCCCATAGACGATCTGCAAGGTTCCCTTCCGACCGTCCCGGGAGTAGCCCGGACGCGCCAGTTCACAGTGCCGTCCTTCCAGGTAGCTGGAACTCACGTCGTAGAGCACCAGGGTGCCGTCATGCAGGTGGCGTTGCGCCAGGGCCTTCTCCATGGTCTCCTGGCGTGGGAGCAGCCAGTCCATGGCCGAGTAGAAGTCCTCTGCACTCACGTCATCCAAGGCCAGTCTCTCGCCCAGGGTGGAGGTGGCGGTTTCGGGATGGAGAGCGCGGGCAGTGGCCAGCTTGGAGCCGGCAGCGAGCAGGCGGGAGACGATCAGGGCCGTGCACCGGTCCCGCTCCGGGCTCCGGCGTGCGCTCATCAAGCGAGGGAGACCGAGCTTCTCCATGGCCCCGAGCACTGCGGCCACGTGGCCGTGGGGACGGGAGCGCAAAATGGCCGGGTTGTCCCTGGCGGAGACGAAGGTATCGCCCCGCAGGGTGCGGCGGATGATGTCGATGAGATGGGGAGGCAGATGGGAGATGTTGCCGAGGGTCTCGTTCTTGACCTTGCCCTCTTCCCGGTAGGAGCGGCGGAGCAGGTGGGTCTCGTAGGTGCGGTCCCTGTAGCGTCTCCGTGTGGTAACGACGTGAACGACCTGGTTACGACGAGGCATGCTGCATGATACAACGATGCAAGAGGGAATGTCAATAGACATTATTCATTTTTAGTGACTACAGTTTGACGCCGGAATCGACGCCCCGCAAGCCGTTTCCTTAGTATTATCAATGGGTTAGGGAGAATCCAACCCCGTTCGGCCTCAAGAACTTCGGGCTAGTGTGCTGTCCCGGGAATAAGAGAAAATGACCTCCAGTGGACGAAATGGGGGCATGGCTGGACTCCTTCCGGGCTCTTCAGGCTTTCGTGTGGGCGGGGTGCACGGGTGTACGTGCAAGCAGGGTGTCACGGGTGAGCGTACCCTCCCCCCTTGAGGGGGAGGGACAGGGAGGGGTACGGCGGGGTTGCGGGGAAGAGTCCTCTACACGGACCGGCCAACCCGTTTCAGCCGTCTGTGCGTTGGGGCTGGCGCCCATGGGTCCGGGGGCGCGGAGACCCCCCTCCCTAACCCTCCCCCTCAAGGGGGGAGGGGATCGGAATTCTCCGCTGTGAGGGGATCGGAGTTCCCTGCAATACCGAACCGGGGGCAGTAAGGTGGAAATCGGACTTCCTCGCATGGGAGGGAGTGTGATAACCCACACGAAATCCCGAAGCACCTCCTTTCGCAGCTTCAGCCATGATTATACCGCTCATCTGTGGAACAGCACACTAGGAGCCAGTCCGGTCTCCCCCGTAGAGCTGCAACGGCGCGAGACAGAGCGCCGCCAGGAAGACGAACGCGCCCGCCAGGACGAACGCCGACCCCATGCCGTAGCGGTCGGCCAGGTACCCGGCGATGACCGGGGTGGGCAGCACCGCGACTTGGGCGACGACGGTGGTGAGACCCTGGGAAGACGCCTGGACGTTGGCCCCGGCCACGTCCGAGATCGCCGCGGTGAGCACGTTCATCAGGGTGTAGAAGAAAGTGCCCATGGCGATGATGACCAGGGTCAGGGCCGCCACCGGCGGGGCCACGGCGAGCAGCACGTACAGGACGCCCAACGCGAGCATGGAGGGGACCAGCACCGGCTTCCTGCCGTACCGGTCGGAGAGATAGCCCAGGACGGTCTGGGAGAAGATCCCCATGACGTGGAGCAGCATGATGTAGAGGCCCAGCGCGTTGGCCGAGAAACGCAGATCCTCGACCAGGTAGATGGGCAGGAAGGTCAGGATCACCACGCGCCCCATGGTGAGGAAGCCCCGGCGGGCTCCGGCCGGAACGCCCCGAACAGGCCGCGCAGGACCAGGAAGCCGAAGAGGACCCCCGGAACGATCTGCCACCAGAGGATCCCCTCCCACGGCAGGACCGTGAGCAGCGCTCCCTGCGCCAACGGCGCCAGGCTGTCGCTCAACGTGGCCCCGGTGCCGTGGACCGACATGGCCGTGCCCCGGCGCTCGGGGAACTTCGAGGTGAGGGTCGCGGCCGCGGTGGGATGCCACAGCGCGGTGCCGAACCCGATGAGCACGCTGGCCGCAAAGGCGGTCCCGAAGCCGCCGCGGCTGCCGAAGAGCAGGTAGGCCACGCCCATGAACACCAGCGACGAGGCCAGGATCACGTCCCGGTAGCGGTGCAGCGCGTCCGCCAGCATGCCCGCGGGCAGGTTGAGGGTCCCCTGCCCGAACTGGCGCGCAGTGGCCAGGGCCCCCGTCTGGACCGCACTGAGACCCAGACCGGCCTTGATGAACGGCAGCGCCACCGGGAACAACTGCTGGAACCAGTGGATCATCATGTGTCCGCCGGTGACGACGCCCAGCAGCTTGAGCCGCTCGTGACCCAGGTCCCGGGCCGCGGCGCGAAGACGCCGGCCGCGCGAGCGGAGGAACGTGGCGGACGGAGGACGCACTATCGACGAGAGAGGGCCGACATCACAACCCTCTCAACCCACTCAGGAATGCCTTGGCGTGCGGGCAGGCGGCTTCGACACGAGCGGGATCGACTTGCGCCAGCAATTCGAAAGAGACTTTGCCCTTGGAATAGGATTTACGGCATGAAGCGGTGGCGCGTCCGAGCGCTTCGAGGACCCTCGTCCTGCCGCCAACGCCAGCGGAGTTGAGGAACTTTCTCCAGCCTTCCCGAAAACGGACACGAAGCTCCTTGCCCTCTCCGCCTCCTTCGATGTACAGCGTTGCCGTTACCATCGGTTGCCGCCCAACTCGCCCGAAGTCCAAAGGTTGCCAAGTCTGTAGTCCTTCAGCCACTTCGTCAGATCGTCCTTGTCGAGACGACGCATTTCCGTCTGCCCGTAGTGCTTCTCGCAAACGACGACGTTTTCCGGCCTGTCTGTCAGGGCATCCACAAGCACGTCCGAGTGTGTCGTTACGATCAGTTGCGTACGTTCCGATGCTTCTCGCATCAAGTCGATCAACGTCGGCAGCAGGTCCGGATGCAAGCCCAATTCCGGCTCCTCGATACAGATCAGGGGGGCGGTTCGGGATGCAGCAGGGTCACAAGCAGGCAAAGGTAACGCAGCGTCCCGTCCGAGAGCCGGGTAGCCGGGATCGAGCGGTTGCCGGCTTCTTCCAGGAACAACCCCACCGTGCCGCCCGTCACCGGGCACTGCACATCGACGATGCCATCGAATAGCTGACTCAATGCATTCAAGAATGTTTTCTTGTACGCGCCGTGCAGTTGTGACAGCACAAGCGGCAGGTTCCCGCCGCCTTCGTCCAGAAAATCGCTATGCTCATGCGCGCTGCATGGCTGACGTGAGTTCGCATGGGGTCCGAACGACCAGTTCCGGTAGAGACGGACGCGCCTGTATTGCTCCTTCAGATGCCATAGCGCCGGATACTGTGGAATCGCAGCATGAGCGAGCAGGGATTCGTGCGGTTCGAATTCGCTCGCGAACTCGATTGCACTTCGCCGAGACCGCCGTATCATAAGCGGGGGCGGCCCTTCGCCCGGATGCTCTTTCCTCAACTCCGCCAGCATGCGTGGGTTGACTTCCGCGGTCTCCCATGCAGCTTGCGCGCCCCGGGGAGGACGATAGTAAGACTGTCCAATACGCTTCTCCCGGTGTTTCTTCGAGGGATCGACCCGTTCGTCGGCCACTAACGGCCGTCCACCCTGGTCGGTCAAAATCAGCGAATGCCGCAACGTTTCGGTCGGCGGATAGTCAACGATGGCCTCCAAGGAGATCGAATGCAGCGTCTCCGGCCCCTTCCACAGCCACTCCCGAAGGCCGCCCGTGCGTGAGATGGGTTCCGAGACGCCACGCGGCGCCGCCCGGAGTAATGAGATCGCCTCCAGCAAGTTCGATTTCCCCGAACCGTTCGGGCCAATCAGGACGGTCAGCGGCTCCATCGGCAAGTCGATGCCGGCCGGCCCGAAGGACAGGAGACCCGAGAACTTCAGCCTGTGAAACAACATGCCCATATCAGCCGCGGTGCGCAGAGATCCTCGCCACCCGCCAGCAATCGATCTGCCGCGTCCGAACCCTCTTCTGGAACCTCTGATCCATTCTGGCTCGAGGCGCCTCTCCACATGGGAAAGCGCGTCCTTCGACTTCGCTTCGCTACGCTCAGGATGAACGGGGCAATGGTCCAGAGAGCGGGGCAATCGTTCAGAGAGCGGGGGCAATGCTCCAGGGTTTCCTTCTGCACAATCCGCTATCATGCCGCGGCGAAGCGGGCAAGCGCCGCTTTCGTTCCCCGGGCCGGCGCCGTTCAGACGTTCCCCAAGGGGTCGGAGGCAGGAGAGGGCCGGGTTCCTCCCCGCTTCGAGAACAGATCGGCATAGACCCGCGGCAGGAAGACCAGGCCGAAGGCGCCGTTGGCCAGCATGAACGTCAGGTGTGCGGCGAGGCTGTAGGCGAGCAGGTCGGCTTCCGCGGCGTAGCCGCCGAAGAAGAAGATCCAGGCGGCCTGGGAGGTGCCGAGATGGGCCACGGTGACGGGCAACGCGGCCACGAGATAGACGATGGGAAGGAAGGCCAGCAGCGGCAGCACCGGGACCTCGACGCCGAAGAACGTGAGCGCCCGGGCGTGCACCAGCAGGGAGAGGAAGAACACCGATCCCTTGATCCCCAGTATCGCCAAGCCCTGGCGCAACCGGACCTTGCCGAACGTGGACAGGAGGACGTGGCCGCCGGCCCTTCGCCCCAACGCGCCGAGCCCGCCCCGGGCCATGCGGGTCACCGCGAGCCACGTCAGGGCGAGCAGCGCCGGCAGCACGAAGAAGACTGCGGGCGCTCCGCCGGGAAAGGCTGCGGACCCGATGGTGGCGAAGAACGTCAGGTTGGTGGCCTCCAGCAGGATGAGCAGGACCACGGTGCCGGTGACCTCGCCCAGGGGCGTCCGGAAGCGCCGGTTCAGGTAGAGGGCGAGGGCGGCCTGGGCGAGCTGGGTGTTGATGATGGAGACGATGTAGGTGGAGGCCCGCACCGGCAAGAGCTCCCGGTAGCGGATGGGCCCGTGGAACCAGCGGATCAGCGCAGTGAGCACCGCGGCGTCCGCCAGGAAGAAGCACAGTGAGAACGAACCCATGAGGGCGAAGAACGGCAACAGCCGCGCGCCGGAAACCGCCTGCCAGAACTCGTGGAACGGAATGCGCCAGAAGATGAGGCCGAAGACCGCGACGGTGAGCGCCGCGGGGACCAGCCGCGCCCAGGCGTTCGGCCCTTTCCGGGGCGCCGTTGCTTCGGGAGTCGAGGCGCCGCCCGGCTCACCGTCCATGGCCATCGGACAGGACCTCGTGCAGCACTCCGTCCATCGGAGTCAGCGGGAACGGGAGCAGCCTTCGCGCCTCCGCGGGGTCTCCCAGGCGCTCGTGGAAGAGGGTGTCGAAGAACGACCAGTTCCAGCTCGACCCCAGAGGGCCGGCGACCCTTGCGGCGACCTCCGCCAGGACCCCGGGCACCCCCAGGACCCGCGGCGACCTGCCGAGCAGGTCCGCGACCCTTCCGAGAAGCTCCACGTAGGTCAGGACCTCGGGTCCCACCAGATCCAGGGTGCGGAGGACCGGCGCCCGGTCTCCCAGAGCCCACCGGACGCCGCGAGTCACGTCCGCCAGCGCCACCGGTTGTATGCGGACCTTGCCGCCCCGCACCAACGGCGCCATCCAGCGGAGGGCCAAGTCCATGAGGGTCTGCATGGAAGGGGTTCCCCGGCCCAGCACCATCGGGACCCGGAAGACGACCCCGCAAAACCCCGCCTCCCGTATCGACGATTCGGCCACGCCCTTGGAACGCAGGTACTCGTTCCGGGAGGCGGGAGTTGCGCCCGGCGCGCTGAGATAGACGAACCGCCGGACCCCGGACGCCTTGCCGGCCGAGACCAGACGCCGCGTGGTCTCGACGTTGGCGTCGTGAAGCCGCTCCCCGCGCCGCGGTTGCAGGGCGCCGGCGAGATGGACGATGACCGCCGCCCCTTGCGCCGCGGCGTCCAGGGTTCCCTGACTCCGGTAATCGACTTGCAGGATCCTGACCGGCAGCCCTTCCAGGCGGGCCGCCTGCTCCAGTCCCCG
Organism: uncultured Binatia bacterium (SeqCode); assembly: GCA_965204235.1. Taxonomy (GTDB): domain Bacteria; phylum Desulfobacterota; class Binatia; order UBA9968; family JAJDTQ01; genus JAJDTQ01. Next base: position 3,619,525 of record OZ241979.1, on the reverse strand, counting down.
GACCAGTGCACGCACCTGCGCTCCGGGCTGCGCGGCCAGAAGCCCGATCAGCGCGGCCCCCAACACGCCGTTGGCCCCGGTGACGACGATGGGGCCGTCAGGCAAACCGCCATAGCCAGGAACTTCGACCTTCCCGCGCTTCCCCGGACTTCCTTCCGCGGGCGCGTCGCTGCGCTCGGGACCTCCCGCGGAGGGGTCCGCTTCACGCTGCTCGGGGTGAACGGGACACAAGGTCACTCGGCGACGCCTTCTCGTGGATGATGCAGCGGTCTGAAGCGCGTCCTTCGACTTCGCTTCGCTACGCTCAGGACGAACGGGGGCAATTGGCTTTGCTCGGGACGAACGGGGATAATCGTTCAGAGGTTCCTCGACGGCCTCCGCACCGGGTCCCGGTCAGGGGCGCCGGAGGCTGTGGTCTTCCGAGCCTCCCGCGGCTCAGGCGTTTCGCGTGAGCCGCCGATGCGTCGGCGCCAGCAGCTTCTCCACGGGCAGGCCGTGGGTGCAGGAACCCGCGCACGCCTGGGTCGGGCAAGTCAGGCAGGCGGCCGCGCCCGCTCCGAGCGCGGCGTATTCGCTCCGGGCCAGCCGCTCGTCGCCGTAGTCCCGGGCGTACATGCGCGTCCGCAGCACGTCGGCAATGGGGACGCCGTAGGGACAGGCGTCCTCGCAGTCGTTGCACGCGTGGCGGCAGTACGAGGCGCCGTTCATGCGTGCGTAGCCCTCGAGCAGATCGAAGTCGCCGCGGGCCGCGGTGGTCCAGCCGGAGGCTCCCAGATACTCCCGGAGCACCCCGCTATCGGTCATGGAGATGATCAGCGCGTGCACGTCCGGGTTGGACAACACCCACCGAAACGCCGCCTGGGCATAGGTGGCGCCATCCTTCTCGAACGGCCGCATGTCGTTGAGACGCGCTCCCATGAGGGTCTTCATGGCGATGACGCCCACGTTCCGGGTCTTCGCCTTCTCGAGCACCCGCGGGAGGTCGGGTTGACGCGCCCGGAAATCGAAGCCCCGGGTGAAGCGCTCGTAGAAGGCCGGGTCCTGTCCGAAGTTGTACGACACCAGCACCACGTCCACCATGTCCCGGTCCAGGGCGTAGTCCAGGCACTCGATGAGCCGGCCCGCGTGGCCCGACATCCCCGAGAAGCGGATCTTGCCCTGCCTCCTGGCCAGGTCCACGAACTCGCTCCACTCGGGGTTCTCCAGCCGACCCACGTGGTTCACCGCGTGGGTGAAGTAAACGTCCACGTAGTCCGTCCGCAACCGCCGGAGGCTGCCTTCGAGGGACCGCATCATCGACGCCCGGGTTTCCGTCGAGCTCGTGTGGGTCTTGGACGCGATGAAGACCTTGTCCCGCTTGCCCCGGAGGGCGTTGCCGATGGTGGTCTCGGAATCGCCGCCCCGGTAGCTCTCCGCGGTGTCGAAGTAGTTGATGCCCCGGTCGAGGGCGTCCAGGACCAGGCGCTCCTCACCGTCGTCGAGACGGCTGGACCCGAATGAGATGTCGGAGATGCGCATTCCGGTGCGGCCCAGCGTGACGTAGCGTTTGACCGAGGCCCGGGTCTCGGCTCGGGCCGCGCGGCTTCCTGCAAAGGGCAGGAGCCCCGCGGCCACCCCGGCCAAGGCGCCCCGGCGCAGCAGTTCTCGACGGCCCAGCTTCTCTCCATCGTCAGGGCTCTTCATGGCGTCTCCTCCGGTCCGGCGCCGCGTCCCGGACGGCGCGGGCGCAACGGGTGGAATTACACACCAAAACCGGCGAAATGTCCAACACGGCCACCGTCCCGTTCAGCGATCTCTCGAACCCATTGGAACCCCCCGATCCATTCTGGCTTGAGGCGTCTCTCCCGATGGGAAAGCGCGTCCTTCGACTTCGCTTCGCTACGCTCATGATGAGCGGAAGTACTTCCCTTCGCTACGCTCAGGACGAACTGGGACAATCGTTCAGAGTTTCGCGGGTTCGAGACCCTCGACCGTCACTCCCCGGCCACGCCCACCAGCGCGTTCAGCCGCGCCTGGTCGGCGGCGAGGGCGGTGCTGGGACCGTCATGGACGATGCGGCCGCGGTTCATGACCACGGTCCGTTCCGAGAACTCCAGGGCGATGCCCGCGTGCTGCTCCACCAGCACGAGGGTGAGCCCCTCCTGGGAGCGCAGCGTGTGCATGGCCTCCACCAGTTGCTCGATGATGACCGGCGCCAGCCCCTCCGTGGGCTCGTCCATGAGCAGCACCGCGGGGTTCCCCACCAGCGCCCGGGCGATGGCCAGCATCTGCTGCTCGCCGCCGGAGAGCTGGCTCCCCTTGTGGGTCGCGCGCGCGGCCAGTTGCGGGAACAGCTCATAGACCCCGTCAAGGGTCCAGTCCCCGCGCCTCCGGGCCACCGCCAAGTTCTCGTGCACGGTCAGGGACGGGAACACCTCGCGTTCCTGGGGAACGTGCCCCAGGCCCGCGCGCGCCCGGTCGTAGGTCCTCGCGTGGGAGATGTCGCGGCCGGCCAGCTCGATGCGGCCCGCGTGCAGCGTGGTGTAGCCCATCACCGTTCCCAACAGGGTGGTCTTGCCCACGCCGTTGCGGCCGATGACGCTCAGCCGCTCACCCCGGGCGAGGGTGAGGTCGATGTCCTCCAGCACCACGGTCCGGCCATAGCCGGCGCTCACCCGGGCGAGGTCGAGGGCCTTGTACGACGGAGCGGTCAACCCCCTGCTCCGTGAAGCCCGGCGTCCTGGCCGAGATATACCTCCCGCACCCTCGCGTCCGCGCCGACCTCCGCGGGCGAGCCCTCCGTGAGGACCGCGCCGGACACCAGCACGGTCACCCGCCGGGCAAAGCGGAAGACGATGTCCATGTCGTGCTCGATCATGAGCACGGCCATGGACTCGGGCAACGCCTCCACCGCATCCAGCAGCACGTGGCTCTCCGCGGAGGGGACGCCGGCCGCGGGCTCGTCGAGCAGCAGCACCCTGGGACGAAGGCCCAGGGCGATGGCCAGCTCCACCAGCCGTTGCCGGCCATAGGGAAGCTCCCGCACCGGCCGGCGGGCGTCGCCGTCGAGCTCGAGGGAAGCGAGCAGCGCCATCCCCTCCGCGAGGACGTCGCCGCGGGCGTCGGCCCGGCGCCATAGTCGAGCCGACAGGGAACGCCGCTCGCTGACCGCGAGGCAGACGTTCTCGAGCACGCTGAGACCGCGGAAGAGCGTGTTGATCTGGAAAGTCCTGGCGAGTCCGTGCTTGACCCGGCGCGCCTGGGACCAGCGGGTCACGTCGTCGCCCCCGAGGAGGATCGACCCGCCGGAGGGTTCGAGGGCGCCGGTGATGAGGTTCACCAGGGTGGTCTTGCCCGCGCCGTTGGGACCGATGAGGGCGTGGCGGGCGCCCGGCCGCAAAGCCAGCGACACGCGCTCCGCCACCACTAGGGCGCCGAAGCTCCTGGACAGGCCGCGGACCTCCAGCAGGGGCCCGGTCACGGCGTCCTCCGTCCGGCGCGGACGCCGAAACGCTCCAACAGTCCCAACAGTCCTTCCGGCGCGTACAGGATGGTCGCCACCAGCAGTGCGCCGATGCCGAAGAGCCAGTACTCCGGGCTGAGCCTGGCGAGCTGGTCCTGCAGGATCATGTACACCGGCGCTCCCAGGAAGGCGCCGTAGAGCCGGCCGGCGCCGCCGAGGATCAACATGATCATCACGTCGCCGGAGCGCTCGAAGCTGAGCACGTCCAGGGCCACGAACTCGGTGGTCTGGGCCAGCAGGCCCCCGGCGATGCCGGCCATGACGGCCGCGATGGTGTAGATGCGGAGCGTCTGGCGGTACACCGGGGCGCCGATGGCGTGCATGCGCCGCTCGTTCTCCCGGATGCCCCGCAGCGACTGGCCGAAGGAAGAGTTCACGATGGCGCGGGCCGCCACGAACACCACGAACAGCACCGCCAGCGCGTACAGGTACGCGGTGCGCCCGTAGAGGTCGAACTCGAAGATCCCCAGCAGCGGATCCATGACCACGCCCCGGAGGCCGTCGTCGCCGCCGGTCCAGTGCTCCTGCTCGTTGGCGAACTCCTGCAGCAGGATGGTGACGGCCATGGTGAGCATCAGCAGGGTGAGCCCGCGGGTGTAGAGTATGACCGCGCCGCACACGAAGCCCACCACGCCGGCTGCGGCGCCCGCGGCCAGCAGCCCGCTCACGGGCTCGTTCCAGCCCAGGTGCGCCGACAGGATGCCGGCGGTGTACGCGCCGGCGCCGAACATCGCCGCATGGCCCAGGGAGACGATTCCGGCATAGCCCAGGATCAGGTCCAGGGACATGGCGAAGAGCACCATGATGAGGATCTGGGACCCCAGCAGCAGGTAGTCGGGGAACACGAAGAACCCCAGACCCGCGGCCAGCCAGGGCAGCAGTTCCGGCCAGCGGAAGGCTGGGGTCCGTTGCGGCGACCGCGGTTCCATCGGGGCGAAGGCTTCGACTCCGGGCGGGGGCGCGCGGCTACCGGGCGTAGAACCCCTGCGGACGCCAGAGCAGCAGGACGATGGTCAACGCGAACAGGAAGAAGGCGCCGAAGCCCGGCAGGAAATACTTTCCGGCCGTATCGACGATGCCGAGGATGAGCGACGCCGCGAACGCCCCCCGCAGGCTGCCGAGGCCGCCCACCGCCACGACGATGAGGAAATAGACTAGGTACTCCAGCGCGTACGTGGGGGTGAGGCCGAGGATCTCCGCGCCCAGCGCGCCGCCCAGGGCGGCCAGCGCGCTCCCCAACGCGAACGTCAGCGTGAACAGCCGACGGATGTTGATGCCGACGGCCTCGGCCATGCGGCGGTTGTCCACCGAGGCCCGGATCCTGGCGCCCAGCAGCGTGCGCTCGAACCCGTACCAGAGGGCGACGATCAGCCCGAGGCTCACCAGTATGATGAAGGTGCGGTAGGTGGGGAACCGCCGGAACCCCAGGTCCACCTGCCCCTTGAGCCAGGACGGCACGTCGAGCTGCACGTTGAGCGGGCCCCAGACGAAGGTGCAGACCGCGATGCCCATGAACACCAGGCCGATGGTCAGCAGCACCTGCTGCAGCTCGTCGGCGCCGTAGAACCGGCGGTAGAGGCACCGCTCCAGCGCCACGCTCACCAGCGCCACCGCGGCGCAGGCCAGCAACACGGCCGGCAGGAACGGCGCGTGCCACTCCCGCATGAAGGACACCGCGACGTACCCGCCGAGCATGGCGAACACCCCGTGGGCCAGGTTCACGAACCCCATGAGGCCCATGGTCACGGACAGCCCCACCGAGATGATGAACAGGATCATTGCGAACGCGAAACCGTCGAACGCAATGCTGACCAGGGAATTGACCACGGGAAACGACCTGTGGACCCGTCAGGCGGCCGGGCCATGGGCCACGGGAAGCGCCCGGCGCCCGCCCTTCGCCGCCGGTGCGGCGGACGACGCGCGGGCACCTGGGGTTCCCGGCGCTCCGCCCCGCGCCTTCACGGGACGGAGCGCCGCCCTCCGGTCACTTCTTCTCGAGCTGCTTCCACGGATCCTTGACCATCTCCAGGGTGTCGGTCTCGACGTTGGCGAGGGCGTTGCCGCGCTTCTCGACCTTGCGCAGGTACTGGTTCTGCACGATGTCGCGGGTCTCCGGGTCGATCATGATGGGACCCCGGGGGCTGTCGAACTTCCACCCCTTCCACACGGCCAGGGTCTTGTCCGCGTCGATCCTGCCGTCGAGCCGCCGCACCGCCTCGAAGATGGCCGCCATGCCGTCCCAGCCCTGGACGCCGAAGAAGTCCGGCGTGCTGTCGGCGCCGTAGGCATCCTTCCAGGCCTTCACGAACGCCTTGTTCTCGGGCCGGTCCGCGGCCGCGGAGTAGTGGTGCATGGTGACCACTCCCAGGGGAACGTCCCCCATGTTGGGCAGCTCCGAGTCCTGGGTGATGTCCCCCGGGCCGATGAGCTCGATGCCCGCCGCCCTCATGCCGAGGTCGTCATAGGTCTTCATCACCCCGGTGGCCCACTTGCCCGCGGGGATGAATACGTAGAGCGCGTCGGGCCCCGCGTCCTTGACCGGCTGGAGGAACGGCGTGAAGTCCGGGATCTTCGGGAACGGGAACGGTATGTCGGCCACCACCTTGCCGCCCGCGGCGGTAAACGCCTCGGTGAAGGCGGTCTTGCTGTCGATCCCCGGGGAATACTTCGCGTACGCCACGGCCGCGGTGCGGATGTTCATCTTCTCGTAGGCGTGGCGGCCCAGCGGGTACGCCGCCTGCCACATGGTGAACGACACCCGGGCGGTGTAGGGAGACCGGGTGGTGATGGCCGAGGTCCCGGCGTTCATGATCAGGAACGGGACTTTCGCCTTCCGGGTCACGTCCGAGATCGCGAAGGCGTTGTTGGAATAGACCACCCCCGCGAGTATGTCCACCTTGTCCCGGGTAATCAGCTCCGTGGCCAGCCGCTTGGCCACGTCGGGCTTGGGCCCGGTGCTGTCCCGCTTGATGACCTCGATCTCGTGTCCCCCGGCCTCGTTGGCGTGGAGCTTCCGGTAGAGCTCGAAACCCCGATCGACCTGTTGCCCCAGTTGCGCGTTGGGACCCGAGTAGGGAAGGATCACGCCTACCTTGACGGTCTCCGCCCACAGTATCCCGGTTGACGCCAGCAACGCCGGAAGAGACGCTGCCAATAGCCTGAGAGCCTTCATGGTGACACCTCCTGTGAAGATTGACGCTGTTCGGTGCGGGTGGGATCATAACACCCCCCGCGTTCACACGGCAACGGCTCCGTGGACTCGCTTTCTTGCGCCAAAGCCGATAGCCTGACGCTTGCGCCCCGTATCGAACTCACCGGAGGAGACGACCGAATGAGCAGCACCGAAACCCTTTCCGCCGACGCGTTCGTGGAGGACCTCAAGCGCGAGATCGCCGGGTTCCCCAAGCTGCGCGTCCACCATCCGTTCGTCGCGGCCGTGTGCTCGGGGGCCGCAACCCTGGAGGAAATCCGCGCCTGGGCGGTCCAGGACTACCAGTTCCGGCGGGCGGTGCCCCGCATCGCCCTGCTCCGCTACGTGGCGTGCACCGATCCCGAGTTCGCCCCGCGGCTGTTCGAGGTGGCGGAAGAGGAGACCCGCGGCCTCCTGCCCGGGAGTTCCGGCCACCCGGACATGTTCGTGGAGTTCGCCGAAGCCATCGGCCTCACCCGCGGCGACCTGGAGCGCGCGGCCCTCCTTCCGGCCACGGCCGCCCACCTCTACTATGCCGAGCTGGTGATCCACACGCAGCCGTGGTTCGTGGTGATGGCCGCGCAGATGGGCGCCGAGGGCACCTTCTCGCCGGCCGCCGCGGCCCTGGGGCAGGGCTTCATGGACCGCTACGGCATGTCTCCCGAGTCGGTCCGGTTCTTCACCGTGCACGTGGAAGCCGACGAAGAGCACGGCACTCTGGCGGAAGACGTCGGACGCCGCTATCTCGACTCGCCCAACCTGCAGCAGCAGACGCGAGAGGTCACCTTCCGGCGCATGGAGCTGCTCTACGACATCTGGACCATCGGCGCGGCATAGCGCCGGACCCGGACGCGGACTCGAGGAACGGCCATGAACGATCGAGGCGTCAGACGCCACATGGGGCGGAGCATCCCCATGCGCGAGGCGGAACCCCTGCTGCGGGGACGGGGGACGTTCGTGGGCGACCTGCGGCTTCCGGGGATGCTCCATGCCGCGGTGCTGCGCAGCCCGCACGCGCACGCGAGGATACGCGGGGTGGACGCGAGCCGGGCCCTGCGGATGCCGGGGGTAGAGCGGGTCGTCACGGGAGAAGAGGTCAAGGACGCCATCGCGCCCTTCCCTCCGAGCTTCGAGATCCACCCGCCCCCCTGGCTCGAACGGGTGAAGCCCGTGCTCAAGGGGCCGCGGGCGCGGGTCCTGGCCGTGGACAAGGCGCACTACGTGGGCGAGCCCGTGGCCATGGTGGTGGCCGAGGACCGGTACCGGGCCGAGGACGCGGTGGACGCCGTCCACGTGGACTACCAGGAGCTTCCCCCGCTGGTGGACCCGGAAGCGGCCCTGGCGCCGGGCGCCGAAAGGGTCCACGACGGCGCCGACGACAACGTGGTGTTCCATTTCCGCATCGCCAAGGGGGACGCGGAACGGGCGCTGGAGACTGCGCCCCATCGCATTGCGGAGCGCTTCCACCACCGGCGCCACGGCGCGGCGCCCATGGAGGGCCGAGGGGTGGCGGCCATGGCCGAGGCCAAACCCCGGCGCCTGACCGTGTGGTCGTCCACCCAGGTGCCCCACAGCGTGCGGCGGCAGGTCGCCGCCCAACTGGGTCTGGCCGAGGAGACGATCCGGGTGGTGGCGCCCCACGTGGGCGGGGGGTTCGGACCCAAGGTGCTGGTCTATCCCGAGGAAGTGCTGGTGCCGTACCTGGCCCTGGAGTTGCAGCGTCCGGTGCAGTGGATCGAGGACCGCAGGGAACATTTCATCAGCACGGCCCACGCCCGGGACCAAGTGCACTACGTGGAGCTGGGGTTCGACCGGGAGGGCAGGATCGTCGCCCTCAAGGACCGCTTCCTGCTGGACAACGGCGCCTACAACCCCCTGGGCCTCACCGACGCTTACAACACTTCGGCCCACCTGCAGGGGCCGTACCGGATACCGAACCTCGCCGTCACCGGCACCTGCGTCGCCACCAACAAGGTGCCCAACGCACCTTACCGCGGCGCCGGCCGGCCCGAGGCGGTGTTCGTCATGGAGCGCTGCATCGACCGCATCGCCGGCGAACTCGGCCTGGACCCCGCGGAAGTACGCTTCCGCAACTTCGTGACGCCTGACCGGATACCCTACGACGCCGGCGTCCTCTACCGGGACGGGGAGCCGGTGTGCTACGAGAGCGGCGACTTTCCCGCCACCCTCGCAAAGGCGCTGGAGGCGTGCGGCTACCGCGGCGTGCGCGCGCGGCAGAAAGAGGCCGCGGAGTCCGGCCGCTACGTGGGCGCGGGCATCGGCTTCTACATGGAAGGCACCGGGGTGGGGTCCTTCGAGGGCGCCCGGGTGCAGGTGGATTCCTCCGGCAAGCTCATGGTCTCGGTGGGCGCCAGCGGCCACGGCCAGGGACACGAGACCGTGTTCGCGCAGGTCACCGCGGACCTGTGGGGGGTGAGTCCCGAAGACGTCACCGTGGTGGGCGGCGACACCGCGGCCATCCGCTACGGCTGCGGCACCTTCGCCAGCCGGAGCACGGTCAACGTCGGCGCCGCCATCCACGAAGCCACCCGGCGCCTCAAGGCCAAGGTGTTCGAGCTGGCCGCGCACCTTCTGGAAGCCAACCCCGACGACCTCGCCACCCGCAATGGCCAGGTGTTCGTGGAGGAAAGGCCGGACCGGGGCGTTTCCCTGGCCGAGTTGGCCCGGGCCGCGGCACCCGGCTGGACCTCGCGGATGCCGGAGGGCATGGAGCCCGACCTGGAGGCCAGCTACTACTACGTGCCGCGGACGGTGACCTGGGCCAACGCCGCGCACGTGGCCGTGGTGGAAGTGGATCCGGAGACCGGGGAGGTCCGGATCCTGGACTACGCGGTGGCCCACGACTCCGGACCCGCGGTCAACCCCCTGTTCGTGGAGGGGCAGGTGCGGGGCGGCACGGCCCAGGGCATCGGCGGCGCGCTCTACGAGGAGTTCGTGTACGACGACCTGGGGCAGCTCGTCACCGGCACCCTGCTGGACTACATCCTGCCCGGTTGCGGCGAGATACCGAACATACGGCAAGTCCATCTCGAAACCCCTTCCCCGCTCAACCCCCTGGGACTCAAGGGCCTGGGCGAAGGCGGCGCCATCGCCCCCCCGGTGGCCATCGCCAACGCGGTAGTCGATGCCCTCCGCCCCCTGGGCGTGGAAGTGTCCGAGACCCCCCTGTCGCCCGACCGGGTGCTGGCGCTGATACGCCGGCGGCGGGCGGCGTAGGCGCAGGGCTGGCGAACTTCCCGTTGCATCGGTCTTTTCGTCAAGAAAACTCTGAACAACGGCCTCCGTTCGTCCTGAGCGTAGCGAAGCGAAGTCGAAGGACACGCTTTCCCATAGAATTAATGAAGATTGGACGCATAAAATGAAATAACATTCCCGGACGTTAAAGAACTTTGCATAATAAGGATTACTGCTTTAACCCATTGATTATTCAAAAATAACCTGTAAAATTGAATTGCACTCCCAGCTCTTGAAAAATCTTTCATAAGGAACGGCCGGTATGCAGCGCGGAGAGATCGGCACATACGAGGTCACGAGCGCCGGGGGCGAACAGGTCCGCGCCTTCGTGCCGACGCCGCTGCCGCCCGTCCCTCCCCTCTCCCTGGACGGTCCGTTGCAGCCGGCACTCGAAGCCGCGGTGCTCGCCCTGGGCCGGCTGGACGGCCTTTCGGCGCTCCTGCCCGACCGGACGCTCTTCCTCTACGCCTACGTGCGCAAGGAGGCCGTGCTTTCCTCCCGGATAGAGGGGACGCAGTCGTCGCTGTCCGACCTCCTGCTCTACGAGCTCGAAGAGGCGCCCGGCGTTCCCCTCGACGACGTGGTGGAGGTCTCCCACTACGTGAAGGCCTTCGACCACGGACTGCGCCGCCTGGGGGAGGGCTTCCCGCTCTCCAACCGGCTGATCCGCGAGGTCCACGAGGTGCTGTTGTCACACGGGCGGGGCAGCGGCAAGACGCCCGGCGAGTTCCGCCGCTCGCAGAACTGGGTCGGCGGCTCCCGACCCGGCAACGCCGCCTTCGTGCCGCCGCCACACACCGCGGTGCCCGACTGCATGGCGGCCTTCGAACGCTTTCTCCACGCCGGCGGCGACGGGTTGTCCGTGTTGATCCGGGCCGGGCTCGCGCACGTCCAGTTCGAGACCATCCACCCCTTCCTCGACGGGAACGGCCGGGTCGGACGGCTGCTCGTCACCCTCCTGCTGTGCCACGCCCGCCTGTTGCGGGAGCCGCTCCTGTACCTGAGCCTCTACCTGAAGCAGCACCGGAGCGCCTACTACGACCTCCTGACCCACGTGCGCCGCACCGGCGATTGGGAGGCATGGATTGACTTCTTCCTCGACGGCGTGCGCGAGACCGCGGAGAGCGCGGTCTCGGCCGCGCAACGCATCTCCCATACGTTCCAGGAGGACCGTGGGCGCATCCAGGCGAGCAGCGGCCGCCGCGCCGGCTCGGCCCTGCGCGTCCACGAGGCGCTGAAGGAACAGCCGATCCTGTCCCTGACCGAGGCGGTCAGGCGCACCACCCTCTCCTTCCCCACCGTTTCCTCGGCCATGGACCTGCTGGTCGAACAGGAGGTTGCCCGCGAACTGACCGGCCGACGCCGTGACCGACTGTTCGTCTATGACCGGTATCTTGCCATACTGAACGAGGGGACGGAGGGGGGATGACGGCGGGGGAAACCTGTTCAGAAGTGCTTGACCTTCGGAACGCTGTTGGTACACTAAAGGCGGTCAAAGCGTCGATTCTTGAGGCAGCTTAACGTCAGGGGGCCTACAATGGCTGAAAAAGAAGAAGGACGATCCTTCACGCTGAAGGTAAACGGCATTGAAATGACCACTTTGCATCAGAAGTTGGTCGCACATGACGTTCTGGAACTTGCTGAAAAGAATGGAGCTATTCCCGGTAAACCGGAGGATTACATCCTGCAAGGCGACAAAGGCAAATATGGATGGGATGACTGGGTCGATCTGGAGGAAGATAACCTGTTCATCACCATTCCAAACAAACCCACGCCAGTGGCCTGACACAAAGACAAGATGTCCGAGAGCATTGGCAGAATACAGGCAGAATTGGAAGCCTTGGGCTATGAAACCTCGGTGTTTGACAGCCCGCAAGGAAGGACGGTTTCTTTTTCCTATACGGTCGAAGCCGGTTCCCACAAAGGCAAACAGGTCACGTTGGGCATTAGCTTCCAGGGAACCGAGCAGTATCCTGAGTACCCCCCCCATTGGATTCATGTAACCCCTCCGATCGACGATGGGATGGGCGGTGCGGTTGCCAGATACAACGCGAATGGCCACGAATGGGTGACCATGAGCAGACCTCCCGGGGAAATGTGGGATCAGTTGCCGACAAAGCATATGAGCGCTTACCTCTACGAACATCTCAGACGCTTCTGGAACAACATATGAGCTTCGAGGTCGTATTTACGGCGGAAGCAGACTCGACATCGAGAGATCACCTGTTGCAACATTACCGGCGCAACGAGCGCCAGGAAGATCTGTGCTTCGCCTTGTGGCGTCCATCTACGGGAAAACTGCGTCAAGCTGCTTTGATAGACGAAATCATCCTGCCCCATCAGGGCGATCGCCTCTTGCACGGCAACACCAGTTTCCAGCCCGACTATCTCACGCGAGCGATAAAGTCGGCGCGAGAAAAGAACGCAGGGTTGGCTTTTATGCACAGCCATCCAAGCCATGGATGGCAAGGGATGAGTCCATCCGACGTAGAAGCAGAACGGGATGCCTTGGCCTATCCGGCCGGGGCGACAGGTTTACCCCTGGTAGGTTTGACCATCGGCAGCGATGGTTACTGGAGCGCCCGCTTCTGGGAGAGAACCAACGGACGGATGCAGCGCTACTGGTGCGAAAAAGTCCGTGTCGTCGGACCGCAGTCCTACGAGCTTTATTTCAACGACGACATCGCCCCTCCCCCACCGCGGAGGGATATTCTCAGGCGAACTTTCGACACCTGGGGGCGCGAGGCGCAACAGACGATTTCGCGCTTGAAGGTTGGCATCGTCGGCCTTGGCAGCGTGGGTTGCATCGTCGCTGAGGCCATAGCGCGGATGGGAGTTGCACAAGTCACCTTGATCGATCCAGACAAGGTCGAAGAGCATAACCTCGACAGACTCCTTTACGGAACAGTAGAAGACATCGGGAAACTAAAGGTTGAATTGGCTGCACGAGCCATGCGCCGCAACGCCACCGCTGAAAGCATCCGAATAACCACCTTGCCCGTTTCGGTCGACCATAATACCGCCTACGAGACAGCCTTGGATTGCGACGTGATCTTCAGTTGTGTGGATCGTCCGGTGCCCCGAGACGTGTTGAATTACATCGCTCAAGCTCATTTGATTCCCGTCATCGACGGCGGCGTCGCGGTGGAAACAGACAGACGCCAGGATCGTCTTTTTTCCGCGCATTGGCGCGCACATATCGTCACGCCCTATCACCAATGCCTGCGCTGCAGCAAGCAGTACAACTCAAGCATGGTAGTCACGGAACTGGACGGGTCGCTTGACGACCCGTCTTATGTCAGCAACTTGCCACCCGAAGAGCGAACCCGCAATCAAAACGTTTTCCCGTTCAGTTTAGGCGTTGCCGGGATGGAGGTGAACTTGATGCTCCGCTACCTGCTTGCCGCGGATTGGTGGCCGTTGGTCCGCCAGCAGGACTACCAGTTCGTGACGGCTGAAACACGTATCATCAATGATAAATGTTATCCCTACTGCTCTTTCCGTAAACGTCGCGCACGTGGAGATGCGGAGAATCCGTATTATCTGGTAGAAGAAAAACATGCGGAGCCACCGAAATCCTGGTGGCACACAATCTGGAAAGACATCATTGAACTTTTCGATAAGAGATCCTGGAAACCTTGATCTTCGGTCCTTCCAGTCCGGCTAATCGCAGACGTCTTTCGAGGTAATAGGCCACGTTGTAAGAATTACGCACACACGGTCCGAGAGTGATTGAACTACCACTTACAAACAGTTTTTCAACATCGAGAGCATCATCTTCATAATAGTGCCTCATGCCTCCAGGATCATCGCTCTGTCGATCCTCCTCAAAGCGGATGTGATTCTGAACAGTCCTTGGTTCAGGAATGACAAAACGACACTCATCTTCATAACGGTAGGCTTCACTTTTATACAGGTATCGGACTGGTTCCAAACATACACCAACGGTTTCTAGTAGTTTTGTCCGAACTTCCTCTCCACCCCGCGGGCATGGTAGTCCTATCAACGGCAAAAGAGACTCCAGGAGAGGTTCTAGGGTCTGTCCAGTTTTCCTTACTTCACCGGCACCATAAAGGACTTTTCTCAATCGAGAACCCGGAACAGGTAGTGTCAACGAGCAACCTTCTCCCTCCTTCCCATAGGCGACCCAGAACTCAAGCTTGTCGCTTATGTCTACTTGAGCATTTGGCTTGATAAAAGATGCGATATAGGCATGGGATTTTTTCTGTTCGTGTAGCCAGTCATATCCATGAGTTAACTTGAGTTGACGATAAAGATAATTTCCTTCGTCAGGATCATTGAAATGTATAGAGTCGTATAATCGCAACGATGCACCCTGTGAACTTTTCGGCTTGCCTTGCTTATTATTCATAGCAGTTTGCAGCATGGAAAGAAGAGCACCCATATTTGTATAGTGAACTACGAGAATCTTTTTATCGTCTTCAGTTTTATCAAATCGATGACGTACTTCGATTTTGTCTAGCATCTCTGGTATGATTTCCTTCAAAATCGGAGTCACAAGCTCGGTGAGATAACTCAGATCCAACTTGCCATCTTTATCAAGACGATCCCGTCCTGCTTCTGCTGCGTTTCGCAATTTTTCCAGACCATTTGCTGTTTTACTCATTTTCTTACTCCTATTCCTGCCTCTGCGCTATCGAAACGGTAGCCTGAGGTTTTTCCTTCTCTCAATCACTGACGACAAACCACATTCCATAAAGTATAGCCTACACCCATTGTTCTTGATGGACAAGACACCGACTCGACGGCCCAGCGAATCGCGGTTCTTGTATGACCTTATAGAGTTTGCTAGCCTGATCCAGCTCGGCTCGCATCGGAAAACTTGTCATAACTATCTCTATCAAAAACCGTGCCAACACACTCCGAAGACTCATGAAAATACGCGACCTGAATCCCTACCCCGCCTACAACCCCTCCGGCGTGGAGTGGCTTGGGGAAGTGCCGGCGCATTGGGGAGTTGCCCAAGTCAAGCGACACTACTCCATACAGCTTGGGAAGATGTTGCAGAATCGTCCGACCGCTCCAACGGACGTTGAAGTCCCCTACCTGAAGGCTCAAAACGTCCAGTGGTTTTCTGTGCAGACAACAGATGTACCTACAATGTGGGCCAGCCTCCGCGAGGTCGAGCAATACGGCATTCGAGCGGGAGATCTGCTTGTTTGTGAAGGAGGCGAAGGGGGCCGTTGTGGGCTTGTTGGAGAAGTGCAATCTGGGTACATCATTCAAAACGCTCTCCACCGTGTCAGGCCATCAGCAAGTTGCAGGAACGACTATTTACAATATGTGATGAGTGCAATTGCAAACACTGGCTGGTTTGATGCTCTCAACAGCAAAGCCACCATAGCCCACTTCACTGTGGAGAAATTTGCTTCATTGACGATACCTGTACCGCCCCTTCCCCAACAGACAGACATCGCCCGCTACCTTGACCACGCCGACCGGCGTATCCGCCGGTACATCAGCGCCAAGCATAAGCTCGTCCGCCTGCTGGAGGAACAGCGGCAGGCCGTGATCCATCGTGCGGTTACACAGGGACTTGATCCCACCGTCCACCTCAAACCCTCTGGCATTTCGAGGCTAGGCGACGTGCCAGCCCATTGGGAGGTGTTACCCCTGAAGCGGTTAGGCCGATTCAGTAGTGGATCGGGTTTCCCCATTGATGAACAAGGCAAACGAGGGCTGGATTTGCCGTTTTTCAAGGTCTCGGACATGAACCTGCCCGGTAACGACAGGGTGATGACGATCCAGTATAATTCCGTATCTCACAGCACGGCAAGACGATTGGGCGCGACAGTTTTTCCGGCGGGAACCATTATCTTCCCGAAAGTCGGTGGCGCCTTGTTGACCAATAAGAGGCGCCTGCTTGAGCGTCCATGCTGTATTGACAACAACTTGATGGGCTGTATCGTCCGCCGCAATCCGCAATTCGTCCTGTTGCTCTTGGAACACATTGATTTGGCAACGATTGCGAAGCCGGGTCCGGTCCCTGCCGTTAGTGAAGGGGAGGTCCGAGAGATCAGAACTGCTGTCCCGCCCCTCCCCGAGCAGAACGCCATTGTTGCCTACATCGGCAAGGCCACCGCTGACCTCGACACCGCCATCGCCCACACCCGTCGCCAAATCAAGCTCCTGCACGAGTACCGCGCCCACCTGATTGCCGACGTCGTCACCGGCAAGCTCGACGTGCGGGAGGCCGCAGCCAAGCTGCCTGACACCGATCCTGTTCCGACTGACGAGACTGAAGCTTCGATCAATGCCGAGGGAGAGGCGCAACGGTAGCCCCTTGCCCTTCGAGCCGCCGCGCACCAACCGCCTGCCACAATCAACCAAGGCCTGCATCTATGCGTGTCATGGCGTATCCCTTGGCGGTCGCGCGGTTCTCTCGGTCACGGTCTCCATGCTCTTGATGAGGGCTTCGAAGACGCAGGGGCGCTGCGCAGCAGCCTGCCGGAACGCTCCCCGGTAGGAGCGCCTTCCTCCAACGCCACCCGTCCGTTGACCAGTACGGTGCGGATGCCGTCCGCTCGTTGCACCAATCGGGCGGCGCCGCCGGGGAAGTCGTGCGCGAGCTCGGGTTCCTGCGGACCCACGGTGGCGGGGTCGAACAGCACCACGTCCGCGGCCATGCCGGGGTGGAGCAGGCCGCGGTCGGGGATGCCGCAGATCTCGGCCTGCATGGAGGTGAGCTTGCGGACGCCCTCTTCGAGGGTGAGGTCGCCCCGCTCCCTCACGTACCTGGACAACAGCAACGTGCAGTAGCCGAAGCCTGCGTCGATGGCCACGTGGGCGCCGGCGTCCGACTGCCCCAGGACGGTGTAGGGACTCGACACGATGGTTCCCACCGCGTCCGGATCCCCGTTGGTGTGAGCGGTCTGGAAGCCGGTCTCCAGGTCCTCCGACAGGCACAGGTCCAAGAAGGCGTCCAGCACGTCCTTGCCCTGGGAGCGGGCGTAGTCGGCCACGTTCTCGCCCCGAAGGTGGGCGTGCTCGGGACGCGCGGGCTTGACGATATAGACCAGTTCCCAGCGCTTGTGGAAGGCCGCCGGCGTGGGGTCCTCCACTACTTCCCAGCGCAGCTTCTTGCGAACCTCCGGGTCCCGGAACGCGGCCCGGCGCTCCTCCATGGGACTGAACATGAGGCCGCGCCAAGTGGGGAACTCGTCGAACTCCTGCCCGTCGATGAGGTTGAAGCGGTTGTCGAAGGGGCGGACGTTGGTGTTGGGCCAAGCCCGCGCGCCACGCTCGAAACCGGCCGCGGCGGCCTCCAGCAACTCGCGCCACTCGTCCGGCTTGGACCACCGGTGCAGGATCGAGTTCCACACCACCGGACGGCCGGTGCGCAGGGAGAAATCCCCCAACGCGGCCACCCGTTCCGCACTCTGGGAGGCCGAACTCATCTGGATCACCCCGCGCCCAAGATCCGCCAGCACCTGCCCCAGGGCTTCCACCTCATCCCACTCCGCCAACCGGCTCGGCAACGGCTCGCCGTCCTCGCGGAAGTGGCGCTCATTGCGGTTGGTGGAAAACCCCATCAGCCCCGCCTCGAGGGCCTCTTGCAGCAATGCCTGCATGGAGGCCACCTCATCCGCAGTGGCCGCTCGCCTGACGGCGTCGTCTCCCATCACGTACTGGCGCAGCGGGCAGTGCCCCACCAGCATGCCGACGTTCAACGCCGGTCGCATGGACTCCACCGCCCGCATGTAACCCGCCATGTCGGTCCAACTCCATTCCACCGCACGCCGCAGCAACTCGATGTCCATGCCCTCCACGTGGGAGAAGGTCTGGAGCAGGATGTCCCGGTCCTCCGGCTTGCACGGGGCGAGGCTCAACCCGCAGTTGCCGGTGACGATGCTGGTGACGCCGTGGTAACACGAACTCGTCACCTGGGGGTCCCACAGCAACTGCGCGTCCATGTGCGTGTGGCCGTCGATGAAGCCCGGAGCCGCCACGAGGCCGGCGCCGTCCACCTCGCGATGAGCGGCGCCGGCCTTGCCGCCCACCTGCATCAGCGCCTCCCCCCGGACCGCCACGTCCCCGGTGTAACCGGGCTTCCCGGAACCGTCGCAGATGGTCGCGCCGCGAATGACCAGGTCGTAAGCCATGACGAACCCTCCGGTTATGCCCTGAACCATTCCGGCTCGGGTCACTGTCCGTGCCACTGGGGCGGCCGCTTCTCCACGAAGGCGCGCGCCCCTTCCCTGATGTCCTCGGTGGTCCTCAGGAGCGCCGACAGGTCGGTCTCGAGCCGCAGGCCATCGTCCAGGGACATCTCGTAGCCCTCGCGCACCGCCTCCTTGGCGAACACCACCGCCAACGGCGCCTGACGCGCGATGGCCCGGGCGTATTCCTCGGCCGCGGCCATGAGCCCTTCCCGGGGAACCACCCGGTTGACGAGCCCGATGCGAAGGGCTTCCCCCGCGTCGATGACGCTGCCCGTAAGGATCAGTTCCAGGGCCTTGCCGAGCCCCACCACCCGGGACAGACGCTGGGTCCCGCCGCTTCCGGGGATCATGCCCCGGGACACCTCCGGCAGACCCAGCCTGGCGCCTTCCACCGCCACCCGGATGTCACAGGCCAGCGCCAACTCGCAGCCGCCTCCCAGGGCGTAGCCGTTGATGGCCGCGATGACGGGCTTGCGGAGCCGGGCGATCATCTCCGTGTCGCTGGTCTCCAGCTTCTGCTGCCGGGCGGCCACCACGCCGGTCTGCTCCCGGGCCGCCTCCTTCAGGTCGCGTCCGGCCGAGAACGACCTCTCCCCGGCGCCAGTCAGGATTACCGCCCGCACTTCCGGGTCCGCCCGAACCGCGGCCACCGCGTCCATGAGCTCCTCGCGCATGCGCCGGTTGCGTGCGTTCAGCACCTCGGGCCGATTGAGGGTCACGCAGGCGATGCCGTCCTTCTTCTCGAACTCGATGGCTTGATAGTCCATGGTCCTCCTCGATTCTGTCCGCGGGGTGTTGCCACCGCGGCGGCCGGAGCTCGAAAGGCGCCGGCCGCCTCCAGGCCGCGTATCCGGATCAGCCGCGCCGGTCCAGCGGCTCGAACGCGAGACCCTCCGCGCCCACGTACCGGGAGTTGGGCCGGAACAGGCGGTTGTGGTCCATCTGCTCGATGACGTGGGCGCACCAGCCCACGACGCGGCTCATGGCGAACAGGGGCGTGTTGAGGCCCATGGGGATCTTCATCATGTAGTAGATGGGGGCGGCGTAGAAATCGACGTTGGGAAACAGGCCCTTCTCCCGCCGCATGACGTCCTCGACCGCGGCGCAGACGTCGTTCCAGCGGCTGTCGTCGAGGTGCCGGCCGAGCAACCCGCCCCACTTCTTCGCCAACTCCACCCGGGAGTCCCCGGTCTTGTAGATGCGGTGGCCGAACCCCATGACGCGCTTCTTCCGCCGCAGGCTCTCCTGCACCCACGCTTCGGCTCGGGCGGGGTCGCCGATCTCGAGGATGACGTCCATGGCCTTTTCGTTGGCGCCTCCGTGAAGCGGCCCCTTGAGAGCGGCGACGGCGCCCACCACCGCGCCGTAGAGGTCGGACAGGGTGGAGGCGATGACCCGGGCCGTGAAGGTGGAGGCGTTGAACTCGTGCTCCATGTAGAGGATCAGCGTCACCTCCAGCACCTTGGCTTCGAACTCGTCCGGACGCTCCCCCCGCAGCATGTAGAGGAAGTTGGCCGCATGGTCGAGGCCCGGGTCCGGCGCAACCACGTCGAGACCCTGGGAGAGTCGGTGAAGCGCCGCCACCGCCGTGGCCATCCGGGCGAGCAGACGGGTGGCCTTGCGCAGGTTCGCATGGCGTGAATCATCCCCCTGGTCGGGGTCGTGGAGGGCCAGCGTCGATACCGCGGCGCGCAACGCGTCCATGGGGACGGCGTCCGACGGCAGCAGCGCGAAGCTGTCGGTGACGCCCGCGGGCAACGTCCGGTGGGACTTCAACTCCGCGTCGAAGGATCCCAGTTCCGCCCTGGTGGGAAGCCTGCCGAAGAGCACCAGGTACGCCACCTCCTCGAACGCCGCCCGTTCGGCGAGATCGTGCACGTCGTAGCCGCGGTAGAGCAGCCGGCCCTCCTCGACGCGCAGCGCACAGATGGCCGTCTCACCCGCAACCACACCTTCCAATCCGGCCTTGACGTCTGACATGGTTCCCCCTGGAGGATGCCCGGTTCGTGCACCGGCGCCCCGGCCCGCCGGATTCGCTACCGGAAAGCTACTCCAATCGCAAGGTCCGTTCAACCGGGGACCGACGCCCCCGAACGGAGCCGCGGTTGGCGACGAAACCCGGCGTCTCCGGCCTCCGGCAGGGCGCGGAGGCTGCGCCCGTTTCCCGGTTGAAATGGCCTGCCGGCTGGTCTATCGTAGCGTCCGGGAATCGGCGAGGTCTTTCTGTCCAACGAGGAAGGAGAACGGACATGGTTCGACGAATGGCATGGGTCGGGCTCATCGCGGCGGCGTTGCTGGCGGTCGGGAGCGCGGCCGGAGCGAAGTCGTTCTACGAAGGCAAGACGGTCAAGATCGTGTCGGTGCACTCGCCGGGGGGCGGCTACGACACCTACTCCCGCCTCTTCGCGCGTCACCTGGGCAAGCACATCCCGGGCAAGCCCAACGTCATCGTCATCAACATCCCCGGGGCCAGCGGCCTCATCGGCACCAATTACGTCTATAACGTGACCAAGCCGGACGGCCTCGCGCTGGTCCAGCCCAGTTGGGGCGTGGCCCAGGCCCAGTACCTGGATTTTCCCGGGATCAAGTACGACGTCACCAAGTTCATCTGGCTGGGGCTGGCCAACAGCGGCCCCATCACCGCGGTAGTGCGCAAGGGTTCCCCCATCCAGACCATGGAGCAGTGGCTCGACCCCAAGACCAAGCCGTTGATCTTCGGCTGCACGTCGCGCAACAGCCTGACCTGCAGCATTCCCCTGGCCATGAACGACATCTTCGGCAAGACCTCCGAGATCGTGGCCGGCTACAAGGGCACCGCGCCCATCCGCGCAGCGCTGCTGCAGAACGAGGTGGACGGCCTCACCGGATGGAGCTGGGACTCGGTGAAGTCCACCGGCATGTCCATGCTCGACGACGGCGAAGCGAAGATCATCGCCTACCTGGACTACAACCGCCACCCGGAACTGGAGGAACGGAAAGTGCCGTTCCTGAACGAAAGGATCACCAAGCCTGCGGACATCGCGTTCATGAAGGTCCTGCTCCTGCCCGCGGCCATGCTGCGGCCCTGGGCCGTGCCCCCGAAGACGCCCGGGGACAGGGTGGCGGTCCTGCGGAACGCCTTCGAGGCCACGCTGAAGGACCCCCAGTTCCTGGCCGACGCCAAGCGGACGCGCCTGGACATCAACCCCAGGAGCGGCAAGTACCTCACGGACCTCATCGCCAACATGAAGACGCAGATGACGCCGGAGGTGGTGAGCCGCACCCGGAAGATCATCGGCCTGGACAAGTAGGAGGCGGCCATGTCGAACCTGTCGGGGAAATACGCCATCGTCGGCGTCGGCGAGACCAGGGTGGGCAAGCGGCCCGAGGCCACCACCAACTCGCTGCATCTGGAAGCGATTCGCGCCTGCCTGGAGGACGCCGGAGTCCAGGCCTCGCAGGTGGACGGTTTCCTTACCAACCAGCCCCTCACGGACGCCCACCGGAGCTATGCGGTGCGCTTGGCGCACATGGCCGGCATCGATCCCAACTACGCCACGGACCTGGCCCTGGGGGGCGCCACGCCCATCGCCATGATCCAGAACGCGGTCATGGCCATCGAGTCGGGCATGGCCCACTACGTGGTGTGCGTCCACGCGCGCAAGCGGGCGACGCCGGACCCCACCCCCGGGTACCCCATCCGCAGCGGCGATGAGCACTGGGAGCAGCCCTGGGGCCATTTCTCCGCGGTGGCCAACCACGCGTTCGCGGCCACGCGCCACATGCACGAGTTCGGCACCACCAGCGAGGACCTGGGCCAGGTCGCGGTGTCCACGCGCAAGCACGCGTGCATGAACCGGAACGCCGCCATGCAGAAGCCCATGACCATCGAGGACCACCAGGCGTCGCGCATGATCGTGGCGCCGCTGCACCTTTTCGACTGCTCGCTGGAGTCGGACGGGGGGGCCGCCCTGCTGGTGACCAGCCTGGAGCGGGCCAGGGACCTGCCCGGGAAGCCGGTGCTGGTGTTGGGCATGGGACAGCACCACCCCCATTCCAGCGTCATGGACGCGCCCACCCTCACCACGTTGGGAAGCCGCAAATCGTCCGAGTCGGCCTACGGCATGGCGGGACTCGGACCCGGGGACATGGACTTCGCCCAGATCTACGACTGCTTCACCATCACCACGATGATCACCATCGAGGACTACGGTTTCTGCGGCAAGGGGGAGGGCAAGGACTTCGTCAAGGACGGCCGCATCGAAGTGGGCGGCGAGATCCCGGTCAATACCCACGGCGGGCTGCTTTCCCAGGCCCATCTGGAGGGGATCATGCACGTCACCGAAGGCGTCAAGCAGCTACGCGGCAACGAGGTGGAGCCGGAGCGGCAGGTGCAGGGCGCCCGCACGGGCATCATCAGCGGCCACGGCGGCAGCCTGTGCATGCACGCATCGCTCATCCTGGGGGTACAATGAGCAAACCACAGCAGGCGCATGACCAGCGCGGGCGCGCGGCCCCGCGCAACGAACCGTTTCTCGCGGAGGTGGAGGCCAAGCCCTTCTGGGACAACCTGAGGGAGCACAAGCTCACGGCGCAGCGGTGCAACTCGTGCCGGACGTACTTCCACTTCCCGCCCCAGGCGCTGTGCGCCAAGTGCCTTTCCTCCGACAACGAATGGGTCCCGGTGAGCGGCAGGGGCGTCGTCTATTCCTTCGTCACCTACCATCGCGCGTGGCATCCGGCGTACCAGGACCGGATCCCCTACAACGTGTCGCTCATCGACCTGGAAGAGGGGCCGCGGCTGGTGAGCAACGTGGTGGACATGGCGCCGGAAGACGTGAAGGTCGGCATGGCGGTGGAGGTGGTCTTCGAAGACCACGACGAGTACACGCTGCCGAAGTTCAAGCCGAGATCTTAGCCACACGGGCTCGGCCCGACCGGGGCCGCCGCGTCCGGGCGGTGGAGCGGGCCGGCGCGGCGCATCCCCCACACCGGGAGTGAAACATGGCTTATACGGCACAGGGGCGCACCAAGGACTTTCCGGTCTTCGACTGCGACAGTCACATCCACGAACCCCGGGACGTCTGGGACGAGTACATACCGGAGAAACAGCGGGCGTTCGCCAAGCAGCACTTCTACCGGGACATGGACCGGCTGGTGATGGTCATGAACGGCCGCGTCAGTTACGGCAACCCCAAGACCTACGCCTACCCCGGACAAGGCTGGCACCCGGGAATGAACAAGAAGATCCTGGGGTCCATCCCGCCCAGCGACCCCCGATGGGACCGGGAGGTCGGCCGCAACGCCAGCCAGCGCGACCCCCAGGTGCGCCTCAGGGACATGGACGCGTCGGGCATCGACCAGGTCATGGTGTTCCCGTCCACGTTCGTGCGCATGCCGCTGGTCCGGAACGCGGAAGCTGCGCGGATCTGCGCCGCCGCCTACAACGACTGGGTCAACGACTATTGCGCCGCGGACCGCAGGCGGCTCTTCCCGTGCGCGGTGCTGCCGGTCCAGGACGTGGGGCACTCGGTCCGGGAACTCCGCCGGGTGGCCAAACTGGGCTTCAAGTCCGCGGTGGTCCGGCCGGTGGTCGTCAACGACCGCTACCCCACGTTCCCCGAGTTCGACCCCCTGTGGAAGGAGTTCGAGGAGTTGGGCATGGCCCTGGGCATGCACACCTTCCCGTCCGGCGGCGAGGCGGTGACCGAGGCCATGGCGGAGCGCATGTCGTCCGGCGCCCTCGGCCAGAGCAGCGCCCAGCGCTCGCCCTTCACCGCCCACGACGTGCACGTCTATTCGCCAGGACAGTTCGTGGAGAACATCATGCGGAGCATGGGCTCGGTGCAACCGGGATCCGAGTCCCTGAGCTTCATCAGCGAGGCCCAGACCTGGACCATGGTGGTGCTGCTCACGGGATGGCTGGAGAAGTTCCCCCGCCTCAAGGTGGCCATCCTGGAATCCAACTCGAGCTGGTTGCCGCTGATCCTGGAGAAGGCCGAGACCTATCTGGACCTCTACCGCTTCGTGCGGGAGCAGGCCAAGCCGCCCCAGCAGGTGTCCGACCCGCGGGAGACCTTCTCCCGGCAGTGCTTCATCGCCTTCGAGAGCGACGAGGACGTCACCCTCAGGCTGTGGGACATCTTCGAGGACATCGGCCTGTGGTCGTCGGACATGCCGCACCACGACGCCTCCGACACCTGGGAAGCGGTGGACAACATGGACCGCCACGGGGTTCCCCGGGAAGTGCAGGAAAAGCTGCTGGGGGGGAACGCCCGACGGCTCTACGGCATCGAGCCGGAACTGTTCGTGACCGAGGCGCCGGCCGAGTACACGCCGGTCAACATCGTGCCGCGCTATGCCGGGTAGGGGCCGGCGCGGCAGGCGGCCGGGACTTCGAGGACGTGTCCCGGGTCATGCGCCGCTGCTCAAAACCGTCCCCTGACGGCTTATACTGTACCCATGTCACACACCCATGTGAACATCGACGATGATGCCTGTGCGGAGGTCATGCGTCGTTACCACTTGACGACGAAGCGGGAGGCGATCAACTTCGCACTCCGAGCTCTCGCCGCGGAGCCCCTCAGTATCGCTGAAGCCCGGCGGCTGCGCGGGTCGGGTTGGGACGGCGACCTGGACGAGTTGCGATCCGGTCGGTCCACGTGATCCTGATCGATACGTCCGCGTGGAAACGGGTGAGCCGCGTCGTCAACGCGGTCCGACCCTGCTCTGGCCTTTCAATCAGTCACGGTTTCACTTTCAATTAGTCGGACATCTGCTTTCAATTGGTCGGAGGTTGACTTTCAATTGGTCGGAGGTTTATCCTCTTGGGACCGACCGGTTGGAGCAACCTGACCATGTATCCTCGTTTCATACGGAAGCGCGTCAACGAAGCGTTGACGGATACCAGAGTCGTGCTGGTATCCGGCCCTCGACAGTCCGGCAAGACCACGCTGGTTCGCCAGGTTGCCGCGGGGGGAATTCCATTTCTGACCCTCGACGACAAGACTACGCTGGATGCGGCATCCGCAGACCCGGTGGGTTTCGTACGCGGGCTCGACAGGGCCGTGATCGACGAGATCCAGCGAGCGCCCGACCTCCTGCTAGCCATCAAGACTTCGGTCGATACGGACCCCCGGCCCGGACGCTTCCTCCTCACCGGCTCCGCAAACCTCATGACCGTGCCGCGGGTGGCCGACTCCCTCGCCGGCCGAATGGAAGTCGTACGCCTGCTGCCCCTGGCCCAGGCGGAATTGCACGGGAAGCCGTCCGCCTTCCTGGAGTTGGCCTTCGAAGGTCGCGCGCCCGAGGCCCGCGAGGCCATCGTCGGGCACGAACTCATCGACCGGGTTGTCGCGGGCGGCTATCCGGAGGCCCTCGCTCGTTCACGGTGGAACCGCCGGCAGGACTGGTATCTCGACTACTTGGAGGCGATCGTCCAGCGGGACGTCCGCGACGCCGGTCAGTTCGAGAAGTTGCCCTCGATGCCCAAACTCCTGAGGGTTCTCGCCCAACACTCCGGACAGCTCGTGAACCACTCCGGTTTCGGCGCGCAACTGGGAATGAACCACCCCACCACGCGCAAGTACACCGGCGTCTTCGAAAGCCTGTACCTCCTGCGTTCCCTGCAACCCTGGTACAGCAGCGCGCTCAAACGGCTCACCAAGACACCCAAGCTGCATTTTCTCGACTCGGGACTGCTCGCGGCGTTGAGGGACGTTTCCCCGGACCGGCTGCGAAAAGACAGGACCTTGTTGGGGCCCTTGCTGGAAACCTTCGTCCTGGCCGAACTCCTGAAACTGGCGAGTTGGTCTCAGGACCGGTACGAGTTCTCACATTTCCGCGACAAGGAACGGAACGAGGTCGATATCGTCATCGAGGACCGCCGCGGACGCGTGGTCGGAATCGAGGTCAAGGCCTCCGCCACCGTTTCCAATCGAGACTTCGCGGGCCTGCGCCGCCTGTCCGACGCCTGCGGCGACAGGTTCGTACTCGGACTGGTCCTCCACGACCACGAGCAAGTCGTACCTTTCGGCGAACGCCTGCTCGCCGCGCCGGTCTCGGCGCTGTGGTCCCCTCATTCATCCGGGCAACATCTTCGGCGTTAACGCCCACCGGTATGGACCGCCACGAGGTCCGGACGCTCCGTTTGGTCCTGATCGATACCGCGTGGGTCCCAGGTCCCGTGCCAAAGCCCTCTACGCCCCGGACTCCGGGGCGTCGAACACCGCGGACACGTCCGCGGTGAAGCCTTCGAGCAGCGGGGAGGCGGCCGCGGCGCCGCGGGAGAAGACGCCGTACTCGACGTAGGCGTCGCCCCGGAGCGCGAGCACCGTGATGGTCTCGTCCCGGGGGTCCACGATCCAGTACTCGGGAATGCCGCCTTCGGCGTAGTCGGCGCGTTTCTCCACCAGGTCCCGTTGCGGGTCGTCCGGGCTCACCACCTCGACCACCAGGTCGGCGCCGAGCCAGTAGCGGTCCTGGTAGCGGGGGTCCGAAGAGTCGCGGAGGAGCAGGAGGTCCGGTTCGCGGAACTTGCCCTCGCGGATGCGCATCCGCAACGCGGAGAACATCACGATGCCGCCGCGCGGCCGAAGGTAGTCACGAAACAGAACGTGGAGGAACGCGAGGATGGCTTGGTGCGTGGAGGTGGGCATGGGCAGTTCCTCGACCCGGCCGTCCGTGAACTCGACCAGGCGGCGGCTGCGGTCCGTGAGCCAGAGGTAGGCGTCGTCGGTCCATGCGCCCTGCCGCGGGAGGAGGTCGCACAGCAGGGCGTTCAGCGCCTCCTGCGAGTTCGGAGCGTGGTCGGCCATCCGGGTCATGCGTCTATCCTGCCAAGTTGCGAGGGTCCGTCCCACGAGCGGCTTCCGATCCGCCGCCCGGACCGGCTCCGCGCCTAGTCCAGCACGCCCGCATCCTTCCACTCCCGGATGGTGGCGTCGTCGTAACCCAACACCTCGCGCATGACCTGCCCGGTGTGCTCGCCCAACGCCGGGGTGAGGGGTATGTCCTCGTCGGGCATGTCCTTGAAGACCAGGCCGCCCCGGGGCACCTCGAAGGGGCCGATGGGAGAGTCGTCGTACTTCTGGAAATAGTCCCGATGCCGGAGCTGCGGGTCCTTCACCAGGTCGGCGCCGTTCTGAACCACCCCCGCGGCGACCCCGGCCGCCTGCAGGCCGTGGGCCGCGTCCTCCGCGGTGCGGGCGGCCATCCACCCGGCCATGAGGACGTCGAGGGCCTCCCGGTTGCGCCGCCGCGCGAGGCAAGTGGCAAAGCGGCGGTCGTCGGCCATCTCCTCGTTTCCCATGAAGCGGCACAGGCGCCGCCACTGGTCATCGCTCGCCACCGAGACCACGCACCACCTTTCTTCGCCCTGGCAGCGGTAACAGCCATGCGGCGCCGCGGTGGGGCTGCGGTTCCCCTGGGGTTCGGGGTCCACCCCGTTGATGCTCGATTCCAGGTAGCTGACCCCCAGGGTATAGGCGGTGACCTCGCCCTGGGACACGTCGATGGACGCGCCCTTGCCGGTGAGCCGCTGGCGCAGCAGCGCGGCCATCATGACGGTGGGCGCGGTGATGAAGCCGAGGTGGTCCGGATAGACGCCCTGGCTGCCGATGGGGCGTTCCTGTCCGGGGTGGTTCCACAGGTACGTCATGCCGCTGAAGGCGTTGAGGTTGAAGCCCCAGGTGCCGAACCAGTTCTTCGGTCCGGTCTCGCCGAGTCCCGGCAACTTGAGGATGACGAGGGAGGGATTGACCTTCCTGAGCTCGTCGTCGCCGAGCCCGAGCCGCGCGAGCACGTGGGGCCGGAAGTTCACCAGCAAGGCGTTGGACTTGGCGGCGAGCTCCCGGATGACCCTCTTGCCCAAGTCGTGCTTGATGTTGACGGTGATGGACCGTATGGCGAGGTTGCATTCGATGAACCGCGGCGCGGCGTTGACGTCGTTGTGCTGGCCATAGTGCCGGAAGGTGTCGAGGCCGCCCGGGCAGGACTCCACCTTGATGACCTCCGCACCGTACTGGGCGAGCAGCCGGGCGGCATAGGGACCCGCGTAACCCGTGGTGAAGGCGATGATCCGAACGCCTTCGAGAATCCTGTTGGGACTTGCCATGACGACTCCCCGGGGCCCGCGGCAACGAACGCGGGCCTGCTTACCGGACCCTCGCATGCGGCCGCGAAACGCGCGCCGCGGTCACAGGACCCCCTCCGCGGACAACACCCCCATGTCCTCCTCGCTCAACCCGAGCTCGCCGCCCAGGATCTCCCCGTTGTGCTGGCCCAGGATAGGCGCCGGCCGGGGGCCGGAGCGCACGCCGTCCAGCAGGAAGGGCGCTCCCGGCTGGGAGAACGTGCCCAGCACGGGGTGCGAGACCGTGCCGAAGAAGCCCCGCTCCACGATGTGCGGGTCGTCCATGAAGTCCCTCGGCGAGTTCACCGGCAAGGCGGGCAGGCCGTGCTTCTGCAAGAGCAGGGACAACTCCTCCTTCCCGTACCCGGAGGTGAACGACGCCACCATGGGGTTGATCCAGTCCGCGGCCGCGCGCCGTTTGGTGTTGATGCGCAACTCCGGGTCGTCCAGTTCGGGCGGATGTCCCTCCCACATGTCGAGGAAGATGGGCCAGTGGCGCTGGGTTGCGAAGAACGAGATCCAGCCGTCCTTGCACGGGAACAGGTTCGCCGGAGCCACGTGCTGGTGCTGGCTGCCGGCCCGCTTCATGAGCCGCCCCTCGGCCGAGTAGGTGAACGCCACGTGCTCGTGGAGCGCCATGCTGGCCTGCACCGATGCGTCGATGTGCGCTCCCAGCCCCCTGGTCTCGCGTTGCCACAGGGCGAGCAGCACGCCGAACGCGGCGTAGAGGGACGTGTAAACGTAGGACTGGCCCCCCGGGGGCACACAGGGCGCGAGGCTCGGGTCGCCGCTGATGAACAGCAGGCCGCCCATGGCGTTGGCCACCAGGTCCGGCACCAGGTAGTCGCGGTAGGGACCGTCCTGCCCGAAGCCGGAGATGGACACCAGCACGAGCCTGGGGCGGCGCGCCACCATCTCGCCATAGCTCAGTCCCACTCCCTCCAGGTAGCCGGGCTCGTGGCTGTCCACCACCACGTCCGCCTTCTCCACCAACTCCAGCAGGAGGTCCCGGCCCGCCTGCCGGGACAGGTCCAGCGTGACGCCGCGCTTGCCCGAGTTGAAATAGGCGAACCGAAGGCTGCCCTCGCGGTGGTTCCGGCCTCTGGCAAAGGGCGGCTCGCTCCTGAGCTCCTCGCCTGCCGGCGGCTCCACCTTGACCACGTCCATGCCCAGGTCCGCCAGCACCTTGCCGCAGAAGGCCCCCATGGAGGAGCTCAGGTCCAGCACCCTGAACCCCGAAAGCAGGGTCTCGCCGCTCATTTGCGGTTCTTGGCGCGGGCGCGCAGGAGGTTCTGGGCCAGCCGCCAGCGCAACACCTCGGTGGCGCCCTCGGTGATGCGGATGCTGCGCATCTGCCGGTACCACCATTCCAGGGGGAGCTCCTTGGTGAGGCCGATGCCGCCGTGGACCTGGATGGAGCGGTCCACCACCCGGCTCGCCATCTCCGTGCACACGCACTTGACCATGTAGGCCAGGTTGCGCACGTCCTCGCCGCGGTCGTGGCGCCACGCGCATTCATAGACCAGGTTGCGCGCCATGTGCAGCTCCATGACGGAGTCGGCGATCATGAACTGGACCGCCTGTCTTTCGGCCAGCGGCTGGCCGAAGGTGGTGCGGACCTGCGAGTAGTCCATCATCATGTCCAGGGACCGTTCCGCGATACCCAGGCAGCGCGCCCCGTGGCCCTTGATGCGTCCCTCCTGAAGCCACGTCTGGGCCAGCCGGAAGCCCTGCCCCACCTCCCCCACCACATTGGCTGCCGGCACCCGGGCGTCCTCGAAGAGGATCTGGAAAGGCGCGTCGCCCATCATGGTGGGCCAGCGGCGCTCGATGGTCACCCCGGGGGTGTCCATGTCCACGAGGAAGCAGGTGATGCCGCCCCGGGCGCGCTTCTCGGGATCCGTCACCGCCATGACCTGGGCGAAGTCCGAGAAGCCCGCGCCGGTGATGAAGCGTTTGGTCCCGTTGAGCACGTAATGGTCGCCGTCGAGCACCGCGCGGGTCTTCATGCCCGCGGGGTCGCCGCCGGCATCGGGTTCGGTCTGGGCGAAACACGCGGTCTTCTCGCCGCGGATGACCGGGTAGAGGTAGCGCTCCTTCTGCTCGTCGTTGCACTCGAACAGGACCGCACGCACGTCCGGGCCGAAGATCGGGTTGTTGCGGAAGGGGATGGCGACGCTCCGGGAGACCTCCTCCTGGATGACGCAGCGCGTCAGCAGGTCGAGCTCGGCGCCTCCGTATTCCCCGGGCACGTCGAGCATCCAGAACCCCATGGCCCGGGTCTTCTCCTGGAGCGGCTTGTACAGATCCTCGGGCATCTCTTCGCCCTCGGGCCGGTAGTCCCGCTCCAGCGGGATCAACTCCCGGTCCACGAAATCGCGCATGGTGTTCTTGACGATCCTGACCTCTTCGGGAAGCTCGAAATCCATTCCTGCCCTCCTTGTCTCACGGCCTGCGCCAGCCCGGTCCCCGTCCGCGAAGCCTCGACCGCCGCCGGACGGCGGCAAGGGAACGCCGAGAAAGCAGCCGTCGGCGCCCGGCGCCGGATGATCGCTGGTAACATCCCGTCGAACGGCAAGTCAAGCCCGCGGCCGCCCACCGACTCGACTGGGTTTGGCGTGACTACCCCGCGGAGAGAACTTGTACATTGGACAAACAAAGGAGAACCACGCTACACCCGGCGCGTCTCTCCGATTCCGCTCACGCACAAACCCTTCCGTACCCCACCCTGCAAGTGCCGCCGTTGACAACCCGGCGTCCAGTGAGTAAGTTTGGGACAACTTACCTTACCCGTGCGAGGCCAGCGTATGCCCATTTACGAGTACAAGTGCGCGGAATGCGGTGTTTTCGAGGCGACCCAGAGGATCACGGAAGACCCGTTGGAGGAGTGTCCGACGTGTCAGGGCAAGGTCCGGAAGCTCATCTCGAACACGTCGTTCCAACTCAAGGGCTCCGGTTGGTACGTCACCGATTACGGACGGGGCAAGGGTTCCAACGGGGACAAGGGAGAGGGCACTGACAACGACGGCAAGGGTTCCTCCGACTCCGCCTCATCGACGGGCGGCAAGACTTCCGAAAACTCCTCCTCCGGTGACGGCGCCGCAGCCAACGCATCCTGATAGACGCCTGCACGTCTCGGACCGTCCTCGTCCCGCTCACGGGGGACTCCGAGACGCGGCCTTCCCTTCGGCGCGTCGAGCCGCCTCGGACTCGACCACGAGCGCCCCATGAAGACGAAACCACTCGGCGGCACCGAGGTCCGGGTTCCCGAGATCGGGCTGGGGGTCTGGAAGTACCGGGGCGGCGTCGAGCCCTTGCAGCGCGGCATCGAGCTGGGCGCCAACCTCATCGACACGGCCGAAATGTACCGCACCGAGGACGCGGTGGGCGAGGCGGTTCGGGGAATCCGCGAGCGGGTCTTCATCGCCAGCAAGGTTTCCGGGGACCACCTGGGATACGACGACGTGCTCAGGGCTGCGGAGGCCAGCCTGCGGCGCCTGGACGTGGACGCCATCGACCTCTACCAGATCCACTGGCCGAGCCATCGCGCGCCCATCAAGGAGACCATGCGGGCCATGGAGGCGCTGGCGGATTCGGGCCGGATCAAGCACATCGGCGTGAGCAACTTCTCCAGGGACCAGTTGGCGGAAGCCCGGGCTGCCATGCGCCATCATCCCATCGTGTCGAACCAGGTCCTGTACAACCTCCGAAGCCGCGAAATCGAGCGGAAGCTGATGCCCTATTGCGAGCGTCACGCCGTCACGATCATCGCCTACACCCCATTGGACAGCGGCAAGCTGGCGGCCAAAGCCGGCCGCTTCTCGCCAAAGGGGACGAACGTGCTTCAGGAGGTCGCCGAAGAGAACCGGAAGACGCCCGCCCAGGCGGCGCTGAACTGGTGCGTCTCCCACGAGATCGTCATCGCCATCCCCAAGTCCGACAGCGTCTCCCGGACCGCCGAGAACTGCGGCGCGTCGGACTGGCGTCTGTCCGACGAAGACATGGCCCGCCTGGACCGGGCCTTCGCTTAGGACCCCGTCACGGACGAGTCGTTGGCGGGAAGCGCGAGGCTCGTCGGCAAGGCGCCCGTTGGAGCGAACGGGCAGCAAAGCCGGTCATGCCGGACCGAGGAGGCTTGAGGCGCCCAATGGATTTTCCCGCGTTGCGCCACACCGGAGCAGCGGACTTCTTCTCCGAGTTCGGGAAGAGGATCTACAACCCCCAGGGCATCCTCTACTGGACCCGCAAGGCCAGGGCCGCGGCCCGGATCAACGCCACCATCGGGTCCGCCCGGGGACGCGAGAGCGCGGTGTTCCCCGATGGCGGGGAGCGCGAGATCACGCTCTGCGCGCCGCTGATCCACTCGTTCTTCCACGGACTGGACACCGAGGAGGTGGTCCCGTACACGCCGGAGACCGGCACTCCCGCTTTCCGCGCGGCGTGGCGCCGGTGGATACTCTCCCGGGCGGGAGACGAATCTGCACGGCTGGAAAGACAACTGCATCAGCCCATCCTCACGCCGGGGATCACCGCGGCCATCAGCATCTGCGCGCGGATGTTCGTGGACCCGGGCCGGTCGGTGGTCGTCGCGGATCGGCGCTGGGAGAACTACGACCACGTCCTCGGACGGAACCTGGGCCTCGACGTCGTGGAGTTCCCGCTGCTCCGGGACGGCGACCTGAACGTGGCCGGGTTGCTGGCGGCCGTGCAACGGGTGTGGCTCCGGCAGGACGTCGCGGTGGCGTTGCTCAACTTCCCCAACAACCCCACGGGCTTCTGCCCTTCCGAGGCCGCGGGCCGGCGCCTCGTGGAGGCGCTGGAGCGGCTTGCCGAAGGGTCCGGGAAACGCTTGGCGCTGCTGTTCGACGACGCCTACGAAAGCTACGTGTACGACCCCGCGGCCATGCAGTCGTCGCTGTTCTACCGGTGCCGGCCACGGCCGAACTTCCTGCCCGTGAAGATCGACGGCGTCACCAAGGAGCTGCTGTGGTACGGCGGGCGCGCGGGCGCCATCTCGCTGGCCTGTCCGGACGACTGGCGCGCCCCCAACGACGCCGGGGACCTGGCGGAGGAGCTGGACAACAAGTTCGGCGGCGTCATCCGGGGCCTGTTCTCCAACAGCCCGACGGTCACCCAGTCCGTGGCCGCAAAGGCCCTGGCCCAGATGGACCGGCTGCTGGACGAACGCCGCCGGACCTTCGACCTGCTGAAACGGCGGTACGAGACCCTGAAGCAGGAACTCGACAGGCTGGAAACCGACCTCCTCACCGTAGAGCCGTTCCACGGAGGCTTCTTCTGCTTCGTGAACCTGCTGCCGGAGTCGGGGCTCAGGGCCACGGACGTGGCCAACCACCTGCTCGACGAGCACGGGGTCGGCGCCGTGCCGTTCGAGGGAGGCGCCATGAACGGGCTCCGTATCGCCTACTGCGGCGTCGAGTGCGAGGACCTGCCGGAGTTGTGCCGGAGCCTGGCCCGGACCGTGAACGACCTGGCCGGAAGACGCGCCCATGGGAAGGCTTGACGCAAAGGTGGCGGTGGTCACCGGCGCCAGCCGCGGCATCGGCCGGGCGGTGGCGCTGGCGTTCGCACGCGAGGGCGCGGTACTGGCCATCGTGGGCGTGCACGACCGGGCGGCTCTCGACTCGGTCCAACGGGAGCTCTCGGAGCTCGGCGCCGAGAGCATGGCGCGGACGGTGGACGTGGGCCGACGCCCCGAGGTGGACCGGCTGATGGAGGAAGTAGGAGAGCGCTGGGGCCGCATCGACGTCCTGGTCAACAACGCGGGGATACTGAGGCTCGCCCGGTTCGAGGAAATCACCGAGGACCAGTGGGACGAGACCATCCGGGTCCATCTCAAGGGGACCTTCAACTGCACCCAGGCCGTGCTGCCCGCCATGAAGCGGCAACGGTCGGGCAAGATCATCAACCTGACCGGACCCGCGGCGCTGCGGCCCTCCCACGGGGTGTCGGACTACGCCAGCGCCAAGGGCGGGATCATCGCGTTGACCTGCAACGTCGCCAACGAGATGAAGCCTCACCACATCCAGGTGAACTGCATCTCGCCGGTGGCGGACACGCGGATGACCGACGCCATCGTGGAGTTCCGCGGTCGCGGGCAGACCGCCCGGGCGCGGCCGAGCCCGGTTCCGGCGGAGGCCGTGGCCCCGGCGTTCGTCTTCTTCGCGTCCAGCGACAGCGACTACGTTACCGGCCAGGTCCTGGGGTTCGAACGGCCGTGAACTCGGGGCGTGTCCGGCGTCCTTCGACTTCGCTACGCTCAGGACGAACGGGGGCAATCGTTCGGAGTTTCCACAACCCGCCGATACGGCGGCGCACCGCGCAGGAGGCGAACCCATGCCCGGAAACCGTGCAAGAGTCTGGTTGAGCGCCGCGGCGCTGACCGCGCTCGCGGCCACTGCCGCGGCCCAACCCATCGGTTACCAGGCGGTGCCCCGGGACGCGTTCCCGGTCTTCGACGACCCGGAGATGCTGCGCGCGGCGGAAGCCGAGGCGGCCCAGGTCATCTTCGACCGGGACGCGGTCATCGGCGTCGCCCACCGCGGGGAAGCGAAGGCATACCCCATCACCATCATGGGCGTCCACGAGCTCGGCAACGACACCATCGGAGGGACGCCCATCGCCGTCTCCTGGTGACCCCTGTGCCAGACGTCTATCGTGTATAGACGCCGACTCGACGACAGGGTGCTGAGCTTCGGGCACGCGGGCATCCTCTACGAGAACTCGTTCGTCATGTACGACCGGGAGACCGATTCGCTGTGGGTCCACGTCACCGGGGAGGCCGCCTTCGGCCCCCTCGAGGGGAAGCGGCTCGAATTCATGCCATCCACGGTGACGAGTTGGGCCAACTGGAAGAGGAACTATCCCCACACCCTGGTCCTGCCGGGCCACCGGCGCGGCGGGTTCATGGGGACCTACGTGGGTCCCTTCCAGAGCGACATCCTCGGACTGGCGGTGGTGGTCCGGTTCGAGGGCAAGCTCTACCCCTACCGGGCGCTGGAGCGGCGGAACGTGGTCAACGACGAGTTCAACGGCGCCAAGGTCCTGGTCTTCTATTCCCCGGACGACGCCACCGCGACAGCGTGGCGCCGGGAACTCGACCACCGCGTGTTGACGTTTGCGCAATCGGACCGCAAGGACGCCCGGGGCAACGCGCTGTTGCGCGACCGCGAGACCGGCAGCCTGTGGTCGTGGCTGCGTGGAGAAGCCCTGGAGGGTCCGCTCGAGGGGAGGAAGCTCCGGCAACTCCTGTACAACCCGATCCTGAACGACCGCTTTGCCGCCTTCTATCCGGGCGCCCCGGTGTTCGATACGGCGAACTGACCCCGGTATCGGAAAACGCCGACATATTCGTTATATTGAACGCAGACTTTGGGAAGCGTGTCGGACCACGGGACGCGCGCGAGGGTATTCCGGGATCCATGAGCGAGACTGCCGACCACATTCGCGAAGCACGGGAGCAAAAGGGGTTGACGCTGGCGCAGGTGGAAGAGGCCACGCGTATCCCGCGCTACTACCTCGAGATCCTCGAAGGCACGGGAGACGAGCGACTCATCTCGGACCGCCTCTACATGGTGCACTTCCTCCGCAGCTATGCAGCGTTCCTGGAACTCGACGTGGAGCCGCTGGAGGTGGAGTTCCTGCGCGAGAGCCGCCGCATGACCGCGGCCCAACAACTCCCCGAAGAGGAGTCCCGTTCCCGGAAGCCCGTCTTCTTCGCCCTGGTCGCCGTCGTGCTGGCGGGCGCCGGGGTCGGCGCCTATCTCCACGGCCCGACCCTGCTCGACTTCCGCCAGGCAGGGGTGGAGGAGGAAGCGCCGCCTTCGACCCCTTCGGAACTGGCCGTGACGCAGCCGTTGCTGGCGCCGGATACGCCCGGTGCGGACGACGACACCGCGGACTCCGTCCTGCAACCGGAAGCCAACGAAACCAACCCCGCGGAACCCAGGCTGGTGGCCGCGCCGCCGCGGGAGCCGGAGCCGGAACCCGCCGCGTCGGTGCAGGAGCCGCCTGCACCGACGCAGGACGCTTCGGCGTCAACGGACGCAACGGACGCGCCCACGACGACGCCGGAGGAAACAGCCGCCTCCGGCGCGGATGAACCGCAACCGGCCGCAGCGGACGGCAACGGGGAAGCAACCGACCCTCCCGAGGCCGCGCCGGCGCCCATCGCCGCGGCGTCCGGGACGCCGGAGGCCGCTGACTCGCCGGGCGCACAGAGCCTGACCATCGAGGCCCACGAGAAGTCATGGCTGCGAGTCCGGGCCGACGACGAAAAGTCGCGGGACATGCTCCTGGACCCCGGACAGGTCGCGACTCTGTCCGCTCGAACCGGATTCGTCATCACGTTCGGCAACGCCGGGGGAGTCCGTCTCAGGTTCAACGGGGAGGAGCTTCCTCCCGTGGGAAAGTCCGGCCAAGTGGTACGCAACTTCGAACTCCCGCCTCCCGAGTAACCCGCGGCATGATCGACCTACGCTCCGACACCGTTACGACACCGACGCCGGAGATGCTCCGGGCCATGACAGCCGCCGAAGTGGGCGACGACGTCTACGGCGAAGACCCTGCGGTCAACCGGCTCGAGGAAGAGGTAGCGGGGATCCTGGGCAAGGAGGCGGCAGTCTTCACGCCTTCGGGATCCATGGCCAACCAGATCGCCATCCGGCTCCATACCAGACCCGGGGACTCGGTCCTGTGCGAGGAAGGCTCGCATACCTTCGTCTATGAAGCGGGCGCCGGCGCCGCCCTTTCGGGGGTGCAGTTCGACCTCATCCCGTTCAGCGAGAACCTGTCCGACGAAGCCATCGCGGGCAGGTTTCGCGCCGACGGGCTGCACGAGTCGCCGTCTGCGCTCATGCTGGTGGAGAACACCCACAACCGCGGCCGCGGGCGGGCCCTGCCGCGTCGGGAAACGGAACGGATCGTTGCCGCGGCCCGGGGCCTGGGGCTCAAGACCCACTGCGACGGGGCCCGGATCTGGAACGCGGCCGCGGCCACCGGCGACTCCGAACGCGACCTCGCCGCGGGCTTCGACACGGTGGCCGTCTGCTTCTCGAAGGGCCTGGGGGCGCCCGTGGGCTCCGCCCTGGCCGGCAGCCGCGAAGACGCGGCGCGGGCGCGAAAGATCCGCAAACGTCTGGGCGGCGGCATGCGCCAGGCGGGGTTCCTGGCCGCGGCCGCGCTGTACGGTGTACGGCAACACCGCGGCCGCCTCGCGGAAGACCACCGACGCGCCGCGGCGCTGGCCCGGGGCCTGGAAGAGCTGGTCCACGACGGACGGCCGCTCCAGGTGGATATTCCCGAACCGCCCACCAACATGGTCTATTGGCGGGTCGCCAACGGACCGGAAGCGGTGGAGGGGTTGCGCCGCAAGGGCGTACTCATGAACCACGTGGGCCGCGGATGGATCCGGGCGGTCACCCATCTCCAGATCTCGGATCCGGACATCCGCGACGCGCTCCGGCGGATCCGCGAGGTGCTGACGGCATGCGGCCCGAAGAGGCACGATACGTCGTCATAGGGGCGGGGTTCGCCGGCGCGGCCACCGCGTGCCACTTGGCGCTCCGGGGCGCGCGCCACGTGGCGGTCATCGAGCGGGAAGCGGTAGCCGGGGTCCACTCGTCGGGCCGGAACGCGGGGTTCCTGCGCCAGGTCCTCTCCGAGCCGTCCATGGCGTCCCTTGCGGCCGAGAGCGCCGCGTTCATTCGAGACCTCCCTCCGGACTGGCCCGAGCCTGTGGCCTACAACGCCATCGGCTCGGTAATCACCGGGCGCGGCGCCCAATGGGAAGCGCTGCAGCAGGACGCAGCGCACGCGGGCGAACAGGGGGTCGAGGTGGAGTTGTGGCCGCCGGAACGGGCTATCGAAGCAGCGCCGCTGATCGAGGGCAGCGCCCTCGACGGGGCCGTCTGGTGCCCGTCGGACGGGGTCATCGACGTCCATGCCCTGCTGTCCGGCTATCTCAAGACGGCCCAGGGCCGCGGCGCCGTGGTCCGATACGGGGTGGAGGCGCGGGAGATCCGGGTGCGCGGCCGCGGGGTGGAGGGCGTCGAAACGGACCGGGGCTTCTTCGAGGCGGACGTGGCGGTCAACGCGGCAGGACCGTGGGCCGGTCCCGTGGGCGCCATGGCCGGCGCCGCGCCCATCGCCTTCCATCCACGCCGCCGCCACCTGTTCGTGACCCCGCCGCTGGACTGGGTCAACCCCCGCTGGCCCTTCGTCCTCAACGTCTCGGACGAGGTCTATTTCCGGCCGGAAGCCGGCGGCCTGATGTTGTGTCCGTGCGACCAGGACGAACTGCCCCCCGGCGACCCGCCGACGGACGACGGAGCCGTCGCGCTCCTGGCGGAGAGGTTCGCCGCGGCGTACCCCGACTTCCCCGACGTCCCCATCGGGCGTTACTGGGCCGGACTGCGGACCTTCACGGACGACGGCCGCTTCGTCATCGGGTGGGACCCCGGGGTCGAGGGGTTCTTCTGGGTCGCCGGCCTGGGCGGCCACGGCGTCACCACCAGCGCCGCGGTCGGCTCGCTGGCCGCGCGCGCGCTCTTCGGAGGGGAGCCGCACCCGCAGTTCTCCCCTGCCCGGTTCGGCGGAAACGTCCGCGGCGGCCCGGACGGACTCCCGCGGGCCCCGGGACCTCGTTGACCACGTGCTCCGTGGAGGCAAGAGATCATGGATGCAGAATACGTACTGACCGGCGTGCCGGAAGCCATGCGCGAGCCGGTCCGGCGCTACGCCGAGACCCTGCGGGGGCTCGCAGGCGACAACGCCCGGTCGCTGACGCTGTTCGGCGCGGTGGCGGCCGGCGTCTTCAGTCCCCGGACCCACACGGCCCGGAGCGTCTTCGTGGTAGGCGCCGTGGACCTGGAGATGCTGCGGCGGTTGGCGAGGCAGGGGCCGCGCCTGGGGAAGGCGCGCATCGAGGCGCCGCTCGTCATGACCCCCGAGTACATCGGAGCGTCCGTGGACACCTTCCCGCTGGAGTTCCTGGAGATCGCGCAGCGCCACGTCTGCGTGTTCGGCGAGGACTACTTCCGGGAGTTGCCCCTCCAGGCCGCGGACGTGAGGCGCCAGTGCGAACGCGAGCTCAAGACCATCCAGATCGGTATGCGGCAGGCGCTGCTCGCCGCCGCGGGCCGCGACAAGGCCCTGACCACGGTGGAGGTGGACGTGGGGGAGCGGTTGCTGCGCTCGTTGCAGGGCCTGCTCTGGTTGCACGGCGACGCGGCGCCCGGACCGGCCGCGGACACGGTGGCGGCCATCGAAAGCGGCATCCGCCGTCCACTGCCCGGAGTCCGGAGCGCCATCGACCACCGGAACCGGCACGGATGGGACGAGTTCAAGACCCTCTACTCCGACGTGGACGCCCTGAGGACCCATATCGATGCGTGGTAGCGCCCTGTCGGGGCTCGCCCTGTTCCTGTGTCTTGCCGGCGCGGCGCACGGGGCGGTCACCGTCGAGGACCCCGGCTCCTACGTGGTGGATACCGCAGGCCTCGTCGAGCCCGCCGCCGAGCGCCGAATGGAGGGCTGGCTGCGCGAGCTGGAGCGGAAGACCACGGCCCAGGTCAAGGTGCTGACCGTTCCCACCACCGACGGGGAGGACTTCTTCGGTTTCGTCCAGCGCCACGCGGAAGCCTGGAAGCTCGGACGCAAGGGCAAGGACAACGGCGCGCTCATCGTCCTCGCGGTCGAGGAACGGCGGGTGCGCATCCATACGGGTTACGGTCTGGAAGGAACCCTGCCCGACTCCTGGGCGGGCTCGGCCTCCCGACAGGCCGCGGCCGAGTTCTTCCGGGCGGGCAGGTACGCCGAAGGACTCCTGTTCCTCACCGTGGCCACCGCCAACCGGGTGGCGGACGCGGCGCGGGTCGAACTCAGCGGCGTTCCCGAGCACCGGGTCCGCGGCGGCCGCGGGCGCATGACCGGCGCCGGGGTCGGCAGCGCCCTGATGCCGTTGCTGGTGCTGCTGTTCTTCCTCGGTTCGCTGCGCCGCCGGCGTCATCGGTCCGCCTGGGGAGGACGGGGCGCGGCGTCCGGCTTCCTGATGGGCGCCGTCCTCGGCAGTCTCCTGGGAGGAAGCCACCGTTCGTGGGGCGGGTCGGTGGGCGGATTCGGCGGTGGTTTCGGAGGAGGCTTCGGGGGTTCCTTCGGCGGTGGCGGCGGCTTCGGCGGCGGCGGCGGCGGAGCCGGATGGTGACCCGCTCGACGGTTCCGACGAACCGTGGATACCCCGACGGACGAAAGGAAGCTCTGAACAACGGTCCCGTTCGTCCTGAGCGTAGCGAAGCAAAGTCCTCCGTTCATCCTGAGCGTAGCGGAGCGAAGTCGAAGGACGCCCATTTCCGTAGGGAGAAAGCAATCGAGCCGGAATGGACCAGACGTTCCGAAAGGAGTGAACCGTGAGCGCATCGAAGATCCTCCTGGCCATGCTGGCGGCGGTGGTCGGGCTCGTGCTGTTGACGGGCGGTTGCGTCCTCAGCGGCTACAACCGGGCCATCACCCTGGACGAGGCGGTGAAGAACCAGTGGGCGCAGGTCGAGAACCAGCTCCAACGGCGCTTCGAGCTGATCCCCAACCTGGTGGAGACCGTCAAGGGGGTGGCCAAGCAGGAGGACAAGATCTACCTGGGGGTCGCCAACGCGCGCAAAGCCTATTTCCAGGCGGCCACGGTCAACCAGAAGGCCCAGGCCGCGGCGGGGTTCGAGCGCGCGCTGTCCCGGCTGCTGGTGCTGCGGGAACAATACCCGCAACTCAAGTCCAACCAGTCCTTCCTGAAACTCCAGGACCAGCTCGAAGGCACGGAGAACCGCCTGGCGGTGGAGCGGAAGAGGTTCAACGACAGTGTGACCGCGGTCAACACGTTCGTGCGCAAGCTGCCGGGCCGCTTCTACGCGGACCTTGCAGGGGTGGAGAAGGCGGAGTACTTCGCCATCGAGGAAGAGGCCGGGGAGTCACCGAAAGTGAACTTCTGAGCACAGGGACCGGGCCCGGGCGTAGTCGTCCGGAGTGTTCACGTTGAAGAAGCTCAACCCTTCCGGGTCGAAGGCGCGGACCTCGTCCTCGTCCACCTCCAAGGTGCGCACCTTGTCGTAGAGGGACACCGGACGCAGCTCGCCGCGCCAGAGCTGCTGCTCCAGCAGCGGCAACACGCCGCGCCGGTACACTGCGTGCAACGGTTGCAGACGCCCCTCCCAGTACGGCGCCACCACGTCATGGCCGGGGAGTCGGGA
Organism: uncultured Binatia bacterium (SeqCode); assembly: GCA_965204235.1. Taxonomy (GTDB): domain Bacteria; phylum Desulfobacterota; class Binatia; order UBA9968; family JAJDTQ01; genus JAJDTQ01. The sequence continues at coordinate 3,578,031 of OZ241979.1, read as the reverse complement.
CGCCAAGTGGGACACCAGGGAAAGGTTGAGGAAGGGCAGGTCGCACGAGGTCACGAAGGCCCCGGCGCCCTTGCAGGCGCGGAGTCCCCGGCACATTCCGCCCACCGGACCCTGGTACGCCACATCGTCGCGCACCAGCGCGGCCGGAAGCTCCGGCAACTCCTGCTCCGGCGCCGCCGCCACCACGATGTCGGGGAACAGCGACCGGATCCTCCGGACCACGTGCAGGATCAACGGTTGCCCGCCGAAGGGGAGCAGCGCTTTGGGCCGGCCCATGCGGCGACTCCTGCCGCCCGCCAGGACCACGGCCGAGCCCACCGTCTCGGTCTCGTCGCTCATGGGCACGGCGTTTCAAGCGCAGAGCCTCAGACGCAGCTCTTGCAGGGCCATGCGAAAGAGGGTCGGGTCCCTGGAAACTCCGGTTTTGTACAGGACGTAGCGTTCGTGCGCAGCCCAGCGCCCCCACTCCGCGAGGGTCACCCGCGTCCCCGTACCGCCGCTTCGGACCGCCACCGGCTCCGGTACGCCGGCCGCGGCCCAGGCGTCCCCGTCCAGCGCCGGGCAACGTTCGATGGCCGCGTCCGCACGGGCCTGGGCGAGGGCCGCGAGGAACGAGGCGAACACCTCCCTTTCCTCGTCCGTGTCCGCGGGCAGGTGGCAAAGCGCCCGGCGCTCTTCCATGCGGAAGGCGCGCCACGTCTTCAGCGACACCCGCACCCCGGCCAAGTCGAGCTTCATCCGCACGTGGAACGGTATCCGCTCCAGGCCCGGATAGAACTCCGCTTCGAATTCGAACCGATGGAACACCTGTCCGCCGGCCCCGCTAGAAGCCGCTCCCCCGCCTGCCTCCCTTGAGGAGGCGGATGCCCCACACCAGGAGTATGGAGAAGACGAAGTTCCCCAACGCGATCAGGAAGGGGACTGTATAGCTTCCTGTGACGTCGTGCAGGAAACCGCCGAGCCATGTCCCGATGGCCCCGCCGACGCCGATGCTCATGGTGAAGTAACCGTAGATGGCGCCGAAGTCCCTGCCGAGGAAGACGTCGGCCGATATGGCCGACAGCACCAGCGCCCTGGACCCCTGACCGAGTCCGTAGCACAGCGCGTACGCATAGAGGAGCGCCGGGTACTCGGTGCTGTCGGCCGTCACGAGGGCGAGGATCCCCGCGGAGGAGACCACCTGCACCAGGGTGTACACGAGCTGGTGGTTGACGCGGTCCGTCAGGTAACCGAAGAGCACCCGGCCGAAGATGCTGCATATCCCCATGAGGCCAAGGACGGAGGCCGCGAAGAGCGGGCTGTAGCCGATGTCCACCGCATGGGCCACCTGGTGCGTGGTGATGATCTGGTTGCCCATGCTGGCGATGACCCGCGACAGGAAGAGCGACCAGAACATGGCGCTGGCGAGCGCCTCCCCGACGGTCCAGTCCCCGGCGCCTCCGGCCGGGTCCGCGGCCTTCCGCGGCTCCGTCCGGTCACGGGGCATCAGCATGCCCGAAGGCAGCACCACCAGGACCAGGGCCAAGCCGCCCAGGGCCGCGTACGCGATGCGCCAGCCCCAGAAGTCGATGACGAACTGGGTCAGCGGCACCAGGAGGGAGAGGCCGACGCCGCCGCCGGCCCAGGCCAGACCCATGGCCAAGCCGCGGCGCCGCGTGAACTCGCGGGCGATGATGGCCACGTGGGGCACCATGCCCATGAGACCGAGACCCAGGGCGGTGACCACTCCCAGCCAGAAGTATGCCTGCCACAACGACGAGACCGTAGCGCTGAACGCCAAGCCCGTGGTGAGCAGCAGACCGCCCAGCACCAGGGTCTTGCGCGCCCCCCACCGATCGACCAGCGAGCCGGCCACCGGCAGGGAGAAGCCTTCCACCAGCACCGACAGTGACAGCGCCCCCGCGGTGACCCCCCGGGACCAGCCGAAAGCCTGGAACAACGCCACGTAGAACACCGCGTAGGCGCCGCGGACGCCGCGGTTGAAGCCGATGTGCAGGAAGCCCAGCGCCACTCGTCCGTAGCGCTGCACCGTCGTAACCAGCCAGCCTGGAATGTCGGTTTCCCCCGATGAAAGATCGTTCCGCCCCGGGAACGCTACTCCAGGAACTCGTCGGTCCAGGAGTCGTACCGACCGCGGCCCAGCGCCAAGTCCATCAGCTCCGGGGAGGCGGCCCGTTCCCGGAGGTCCGCGGGAGGGCGGCCCTGGCGCAGGTGCGCATACGACTCGTGGAGCGCGCGCACCGCCGCCTGGAACGGCGCGTGCCCCTGGAGCGCCACCCGCACGCCGTGGGCCGCGAGGAACCCGCGGTCCTGGAGGTCCGGCGGGATCGCGCCCAGCACCAGCGGCAGGCGGGTCATGGCCCCGATGCGCTCCACCTGGTCGCGGGACTTCACGCCGGTGAGGAAGATCCCGTCGGCCCCCGCGGCCTCGCACGCCTCGACCCGCGCGGCCACTCCCTCGGTTCCCTGGGCCGGAAGGAGCCCGCTCCGACCCAGGATCACGAGGGCCGGGTCCGACCGGGCCGCGGCCGCGGCCTTCAGCTTGCCGGCGAACTCCTCCACCGAGACGAACTCGGTCCCTGCTTGCCGGAAGCCCCTGGGCAAGCGTGTGTCCTCGATGGTCAGGGCCGAGGCTCCGGCCGACTCCAGCTCCTCCACCGTCCTCATGACGCTCAGGGCGTTGCCGTAGCCGTGGTCGGCGTCCACCATCAGCGGTGCACTCCCGGCCCGGGCGATGCGGCGGACCTGCTCGGCGAGCTCGGTGAGGGTCAGCACCACCAAGTCCGGCGCCCCCAGCACCGCGGCCGAGGCGGTGGAACCCGCCAGCATGGCGATCTCGAAACCCGCGGTTTCGGCCAGCCGGACGGACACGGGATCGAACACCGACGCCGGGTAATGGCAGACGGTCCCCTGCAGCAACCGGCGGTACTGCCGGCGGCGGTGGGTGAAAGTCACGGTCTTCTCCTCGAGAACGGACGGGGCTTCGACGCTCCCGCGGGCCGGAACCCGCAGCCGAGGCTCAATCGCCCGGGTCCAATCGCAGATAGTCGTAGCGGTCCCCGGACGCCACCCGCACCTCCTCCACTCGAACCCCCTTGAGGACGTTGAGCGGAACGCTCACACCCGCGGAGCCAAGGGACCAGACCTTGCGGTAAACGTCCGCCAAGCCTTCCACCGGGGCGCCATCGACCCCGGCGATCAGGTCCCCGACCCGCAGGCCCGACCGCGCCGCGGGCCCTCCCCTGGATACACGACGAACCACCACACGTCCACCCGACTCTTCCATCTGCGCCCCCAGCCACGGCCTCGGCCTGGCCGCGGACCTTCCCTTCCGCGTCAGATCCGACAGGATCGGCTTCAACAGGTCGATGGGGACGAACATGTTGCCCGGAGCCGGGTGGCCGGGCGCCGCCTCCGGGACCTGGAGCGACCCGACGCCCAGCAGGCTGCCGCCGCGGTCGATCAACGCGGCCCCACCGAAGGCGGAGTGGTGCGGCGCGGTAAAGATCGCCCGCTCCAACAGGTATTCCCAGTAACCCGCGAACACGCGCCGGGAGACCACATACGCCCCCTGTCCGGACGGCCCGTTGCCGGAGTAGCTGAGGATCAGCACCTCCGCCCCGCGTTCGAGGCCCTCGGACACTCCCATGGGCAAGGGGCGGGAACCCACGGACGAGAGCGCGCGGAGCAGGCCGAAACCCGTGGCATGGTCGTAGGCCACCACCCTGGCCTTCGCCACCCTGCCCCGGGCGTCGGTCACGCGCACGCGGGACGCTTCCAGGATCAGGTAGCCGATGGTGAGTATGAGCCCGCGGGAGTCGATGACCACGCCGCTGCCTTCCCGCAACGGGCCGAGGGAACCCGCGGTGCGCGCGTCCGCGGGTATTTCCGCCCGGACCTTCACCACCGCGTCGAGGGTCTCCGCGGTGAACTCCTCGCCGGACACGGACGCCGCCAGAACAAGGACCAGGACCGCCAGGAGACCTACCCTTCCCATGGGACACCTCCATAGCCCGCAGGTAGCCCGCAAGACCGCCGCGCTTCCGGCGCCGCGCCCGGTCTCCCGCGGCCGCGCATGGGATTCGACGACCGCCGGAGGCAAGACCGAACGCACGGAGCATTCTACCCCGATTCTACTCCAGCGGTCACCGGAATGCATCAGGGACCCCCTGATCCATTCCGGCTCGAGGCGCCTCTCCCTGTGAGAAAGGGCGCTTCCGGCTTTTGTGTGGGTACGGCAGGAGGGAAAGGGGAGCGAAAGGGACCACGCCGTCATTGCTCCGCAGACCCTGCCCCGTCATTCCCGCGAAACCCCACCTCGTCATTCCTGCGAAAGCCCCACTTCGTTATTCCCGCGAAAGCGGGAATCCAGAGATTATCCAAAGGTTCCTCAGAGTGGTCCGGGCGGGGCGATGACCGATACACGCCCCCCATGACCGTATGGTAGCATGGGGACTCGTTCCCGCGGACGGGTACGGAACCGGACGGTCGAACCACCATGCCCACCAGGCTTCGCATCGGAGTCAGCGCTTGTCTCCTGGGTCATTCGGTCCGCTACGACGGCGGCCACAAACGCCACCGGGCGGTCACGGAAACACTGTCGCGCATCTTCGACGTCGTGGCCGTCTGTCCGGAGTGGGAGGCGGGCATGGGGGTTCCGCGGGAGCCGGTGGAGCTCGTGGGCGACCCGGAAGAGCCCCTCATGATCGGGAAGCGGTCCGGCGCGGACTGGACCGAGACCATGCGCCGGCACGGGCGTCGGCGGGCCGCGGAGATCGAGAAGCTGGAGGTGTCGGGGTTCATCCTCAAGCAGGGTTCCCCCAGTTGCGGGTTGGACGGCGTCCCTGTGCAGTCCGGGGGCGCTGACCTTGCGGGCCGGGGCATGTTCGCACGGACGGCGCGGACGGCGCGTGGAGGCCGGCGCGACGCAGGCGTTGACCTCACAGGCCGCGGCCTGTTCGCGCGGACGCTGGCGGAGGCGCTCCCGCTGATGCCCATGGAAGAGGAAGGCCGTCTGGACCACGCGCCGCTGTGCGAGAACTTCGTCGAGCGCGTGTACGCATACCGGCGATGGCGCAACTGGATTGGCGGGGAGGCGTCCCTGGGAAGACTCATGGACTTCCACGCCCGCCACAAGCTCACCCTTCTGGCCCACAGCGAGAGGCACATGCGGCTGCTGGGACGCCTGCTGGCCAAGGCCGGGACGGCCCCGCTCGACCGGGTGACGGCCCGATACGGCAGCCTGTTCATGGAGGCCCTCAAGCAATCGGCCACCACCAGGACGAACGCCAACGCGCTACAGCACATGGCAGGGTTCCTGTCCGGGAAACTGCCTGTCGAGGGCCGGAGAAGGCTTGCAGGGATGGTGGAGGACTACCGTCTGGGTCTCGTGCCGCTCGAAGTTCCCCTGGAGCTCATGCGCCGCTACGCAACCCGATACCGGGTGGCGTACCTCCTCGACCAGAGCTACCTGGACCTTCACCCGCTATCCGCGGGCCAGGGCCGGGATCACGTCCGACCGGCAGGCCCCTGCCGGAAGTAGGTATGCAGCAGGTGTTCCCGGGCCGTTCCGCCTATCCTTGCCCGGCGACCCGTGCAATCACGTCCAGTTTCCGGACGACCTCGGGGTCGATCTCCGGCGCCGGAACGTGCTCCACCAACTCGTAGAAGTCCTTCTTGGCCATCAGATCCGGCAGGCCGAGCTTCCGAAAGTAGGCGCGAAAGAGCGGCGCCAGAAATTCATCGCTGGCCTTGATGTCGGATCCCCAGGGGGAGCCCCGGCCAAGGGTCTCCAACGCCGACTCCATCTCCCCGATGGCTTCCTGCATGGCGCTCAGGCGCTTGTCGGCTTCGGCCACGGTAAACAGAGGGCCGGGTACGTCCTCGCCGGCCGACGCGGCAGCGTAGGCTTCGAGCGCGGATCGGGAGCACAGGTAGCTCTCGATCTCGCGCTGCTCCCACATCAGGCATTCGACCGGTGCGAGGTCCGGTTTGCCGTCCTCCAAGCGGTCGAAGAGCGCCACGCCCCTGAGACCGGGGACCGCTTCCGCGAGCCCGTGGAAGTGGTTCCGGACAGCTCGCGGCTGGTTGCCGACGTAGTGGACGAAAGGTCGTTCGAGGGCGCGGGAGGCCGGTTCGTGGCCGAGCCGGCGGGCGAACCCCCGGAGCACGGAAAGATCCGTGGAGCCTTCCAGGTACAGCACCCAACCGGTCTGCTCTGCCTGGTAGTACTGTTCGAAGCCGATCTCCTTCAATGCCTTCAAGGCTTGGCTGCCGCGGCCGCTGAGTCGGTGAGGCCGGCCGACGAAGGCGACCACCTGATCCCGACCCGCGGCCTCGTTGAGGATCACTTCCGAGTGGCTCGCGGCGATGATCTGGCTGCCGCGCTCCCGGGCCGCCTCGGTGAGGAGATGGTAGATCTGACGCTGACGGAGGATCTCCAGGTGCGCGTCAGGCTCGTCGAGGAGCAGGACCGAACCGGCATTCGCGTACAGATACGCCAGCAGGAGCAGGGTTTGCTGCAAGCCGCGTCCCGCGGACGAAAGGTCGAGCTTCACGCCGTGCTCCCGGTACGCCATGGTGATCTCGCCGCGCTCGGCGACGTAGCGCGGCGGGTCGAGCCGCGCCCCGAACAGATCGTCGATGGAATCCGCGAGTTTCCGCCATCTTCCAGGGTCTTCCTCGTGGACACGGTGGCAGAGATTGCGCAGCACCTCCGCGGTGCGCCCCTCGCCGATGCGCACGTTGACCGCGCCTTGGTCCAGGCGCGTCTCCGTTGCCGCAAGCCCGGACATGGGAGCCAGGTACGCAATCGGGACCACGCTGGCCTCCGGCGGGACCGGCATCCGCCCCCCGGGTTGCCGCAACGGCCGACAGTACAACGATTCTTCGTTCGCGTAATCGAATTCCAGCCCGCACGTCCAGTCCCGGTCCGCGGTGATCCCTTCGACCACGACATCGATCCGCACGTTGTCCGTCTTCTGGCGGCCATCGACCTTGCGCACGTCGCGAACATGCAATCCACGCCACAGGAGGTTGGCGTCCGGAACCGGGACCGCCACCAGGTCCCGGCGGTTGACCGCCACGCCCGGACGCTTGTCCGGCGTCTTCGTCCCCGAGCGTCTCGCGTTCCAGCGCGCCAAGCCAACGTCCCACAGAGCCAACGCCTGGAGCGCCGAGGTCTTGCCCGAGTTGTTGGGTCCGACGAAGACCACGGGGCTGCCGAGTTCGACCTCGACCTCCGAGAAGCGCTTGAAGTTACGGATAGTGAGCTTCGTCAGCATGATGATCCCTCTCCCCGACGGATGGCTCCAGGTAGTTTACCCAAGGTCTCGGAGTAGGGCAACGAGCCGAGACCCGCGGAAGGCAAGTGCCTCGACGAGCGCAATATCCATGTGAGATCGGAAGACGGGAAGGAAGGTTTCAGGCCAGAACGCGAGGCAGTGGAGCTGCGGATTGCGGCCACTTCTCGATTTGCTATACTATGCTCATCGGAGTACATGGAAGCGCACAGGCTGCGGATTGCGGCCACTTCTCGATTTGCTATACTCCACACGTGAAAACACATGCGACAGAGGTAGCTGCGGATTGCGGCCACTTCTCGATTTGCTATACTGGTATCGAGTGGCCAGTGGTCTGAAATCCAGCTGCGGATTGCGGCCACTTCTCGATTTGCTATACTCCGCGCGCGGGGGGCGCCGTCCAAGGTCCTGCTGCGGATTGCGGCCACTTCTCGATTTGCTATACTGTGCTGTCCAGTGACCCGCGGCGGCTGCACGCTGCGGATTGCGGCCACTTCTCGATTTGCTATACTCCCGGGCGCCCGGTCCGGGCCTCGCGTTGCGCTGCGGATTGCGGCCACTTCTCGATTTGCTATACTAACCTTGATTCGATGCTATAGACAAATGTAGCTGCGGATTGCGGCCACTTCTCGATTTGCTATACTGGACTGCCGCAATTGCAGCTTTTGGAGTGTGCTGCGGATTGCGGCCACTTCTCGATTTGCTATACTTAGACCTGAAACACCTGCGACGGCGGAAATGCTGCGGATTGCGGCCACTTCTCGATTTGCTATACTCTCTGCCGCGTGCTCCATGTACCGGGTTGCGCTGCGGATTGCGGCCACTTCTCGATTTGCTATACTTTCGCCTGTACGTGTTCCACGTCCTCGCCGCTGCGGATTGCGGCCACTTCTCGATTTGCTATACTGCAAGATCGAAACTTTGCTCGTCTCAAATAGCTGCGGATTGCGGCCACTTCTCGATTTGCTATACTGGTCGAACAGGGAGACAAGACAGGAAGACTGCTGCGGATTGCGGCCACTTCTCGATTTGCTATACTCTGTCCTTCGGGTGCTCCCATTGTGATGACGCTGCGGATTGCGGCCACTTCTCGATTTGCTATACTCTCTCGCACGTCTAGCTCTCGCTGTTGCATGCTGCGGATTGCGGCCACTTCTCGATTTGCTATACTAGGGGCAGCTACGTGCGCCTATGCTTGCGTGCTGCGGATTGCGGCCACTTCTCGATTTGCTATACTCGTAAGTCACCCTACCACGCTTACCAAATTGCTGCGGATTGCGGCCACTTCTCGATTTGCTATACTCTATAGACGTATCCCGAGAAAAAGGGAGACGCTGCGGATTGCGGCCACTTCTCGATTTGCTATACTGCTCAACATCGGCCGATGCCTTCGTGTCTCGCTGCGGATTGCGGCCACTTCTCGATTTGCTATACTCGGAGTATCGTCAGTAGGAGTATCGTCTTTGCTGCGGATTGCGGCCACTTCTCGATTTGCTATACTCCAAACGAAGCAGTAGCCCCGTTAGGTGTTGCTGCGGATTGCGGCCACTTCTCGATTTGCTATACTCGGAGTAAGGCCGGCGGATAATTTGTCCTGGCTGCGGATTGCGGCCACTTCTCGATTTGCTATACTCAAGGATGATTTCAGGAAGTAGGCGAAGTGGCTGCGGATTGCGGCCACTTCTCGATTTGCTATACTCACCGTCTCCACTCTCTTGGCGATGATGATGCTGCGGATTGCGGCCACTTCTCGATTTGCTATACTCGGACGAGACAGCCATGGATCGCTCCAGTGGCTGCGGATTGCGGCCACTTCTCGATTTGCTATACTCTTCAATCCGTTGCTGAGCCGGCCCGCCTGGCTGCGGATTGCGGCCACTTCTCGATTTGCTATACTGCTGTCCGAGTACCACGGATAGCGCGAGGGCTGCGGATTGCGGCCACTTCTCGATTTGCTATACTGCCCGGTCTCGAACAAGAGTCCCTGGACCGGCTGCGGATTGCGGCCACTTCTCGATTTGCTATACTTGATCCGCGAGGCGCGACGGACCGGCTGGGCTGCGGATTGCGGCCACTTCTCGATTTGCTATACTCTCCCCGCTTGCCGTCAAGCTCGTGGATGAGCTGCGGATTGCGGCCACTTCTCGATTTGCTATACTGCCGTCCGACGTCTCCCGGAACTCCATGCGGCTGCGGATTGCGGCCACTTCTCGATTTGCTATACTCGCGCTCGTCGTCGGCGTCCTCGGTTCCCTGCTGCGGATTGCGGCCACTTCTCGATTTGCTATACTTCCTGGATCCGGTCACCGTGGACATGCTCGCTGCGGATTGCGGCCACTTCTCGATTTGCTATACTCTCTCGTGAGTACATCCAATACCGGGTAACGCTGCGGATTGCGGCCACTTCTCGATTTGCTATACTCGGCGGCCCGGACCCCACGGGCGCCATCGCGCTGCGGATTGCGGCCACTTCTCGATTTGCTATACTCACCTCGCACAAGCGGATGATACTGGCGGGGCTGCGGATTGCGGCCACTTCTCGATTTGCTATACTCCTTTGCACTCGGCGGCGTCCCAAGCAAGCGCTGCGGATTGCGGCCACTTCTCGATTTGCTATACTCGAGGCGTCGTACTCGATGGTCAAGACGTCGGCTGCGGATTGCGGCCACTTCTCGATTTGCTATACTGGCGAGCACCGGGATAGGCGCCGGGTGGACGCTGCGGATTGCGGCCACTTCTCGATTTGCTATACTGCCTCGGGGCTGTTTGTTTGGTGATCTTCAGCTGCGGATTGCGGCCACTTCTCGATTTGCTATACTCTCGACAGGGTAATGCGACATGAGAGGGAGGCTGCGGATTGCGGCCACTTCTCGATTTGCTATACTCATCGACGAAACGGTAACACTGCCAACCACGCTGCGGATTGCGGCCACTTCTCGATTTGCTATACTTCCCTGGGAAGACGTCCGGCTGTGAGCTGCGCTGCGGATTGCGGCCACTTCTCGATTTGCTATACTCACGTCGAAGAGCTCGAGGTACTCCGCCTTGCTGCGGATTGCGGCCACTTCTCGATTTGCTATACTCAGCCGGGCGAGTGGAGTCGCTTCGGTTGCGCTGCGGATTGCGGCCACTTCTCGATTTGCTATACTAGGGCCGGGTGCTTGGCCTCCATGAGGTTTGCTGCGGATTGCGGCCACTTCTCGATTTGCTATACTCCGCTCTACGTTGGCCTGCAACTCACGCTCGCTGCGGATTGCGGCCACTTCTCGATTTGCTATACTGCAAGCGTCCGGTATCGGCCTCCTCGAAGAGCTGCGGATTGCGGCCACTTCTCGATTTGCTATACTCCCGCGGGCGACGCGGTCTTGCGGTGGTAGGCTGCGGATTGCGGCCACTTCTCGATTTGCTATACTTACACCACGACAGGGGAGATAGCCTCTGTAGCTGCGGATTGCGGCCACTTCTCGATTTGCTATACTACAGAGGTTGCCAGGTGTCCGACTGTACATGCTGCGGATTGCGGCCACTTCTCGATTTGCTATACTCGTGCACCTTATCGCCCTCGACTCCGGTCCGCTGCGGATTGCGGCCACTTCTCGATTTGCTATACTAACCGGAGCCTGGGGCACGCAACATTCCACGCTGCGGATTGCGGCCACTTCTCGATTTGCTATACTAGGCACGGCCGGCGACGATTCACCCGGCCTGCTGCGGATTGCGGCCACTTCTCGATTTGCTATACTGCTGACCCGGTTCATCGGATGGCCGGAAAGGCTGCGGATTGCGGCCACTTCTCGATTTGCTATACTCGGAGACGCGGGACGGTCGATTCGGTTACCGCTGCGGATTGCGGCCACTTCTCGATTTGCTATACTCTGCTCCGCGTACAGGGCCGCGCCCGCGAAGCTGCGGATTGCGGCCACTTCTCGATTTGCTATACTGCGCCGCCGCCATGACCGACACCCAGGTGGGCTGCGGATTGCGGCCACTTCTCGATTTGCTATACTCGCCAACAGGTTCAACACCTTCATGGCCGTGCTGCGGATTGCGGCCACTTCTCGATTTGCTATACTGGTGGTGGGTAGCGGCAGGGGACCCCTCGGGCTGCGGATTGCGGCCACTTCTCGATTTGCTATACTATGGGATGATGCGCCCATCGACGAGGGACGGCTGCGGATTGCGGCCACTTCTCGATTTGCTATACTTCTTGTGAGTACTTCCAATACCGGGTAACGCTGCGGATTGCGGCCACTTCTCGATTTGCTATACTACACCCCCTGACAGACCAGCACGGCGCGCTGCTGCGGATTGCGGCCACTTCTCGATTTGCTATACTTCTCCTCCGCGGTCTTGCGTGCCTGCTCTGGCTGCGGATTGCGGCCACTTCTCGATTTGCTATACTCGCGGCCAGGAACAGCAAATAGGGATAGAAGCTGCGGATTGCGGCCACTTCTCGATTTGCTATACTCGTGGCGACGTTCAGCCTTTCCTGGATCGGGCTGCGGATTGCGGCCACTTCTCGATTTGCTATACTGGCCGACGTGGAGAAGGTGCTGTCGGCTTAGCTGCGGATTGCGGCCACTTCTCGATTTGCTATACTAACGGCCTGTGCAAGCTGCACTACCGCATGGCTGCGGATTGCGGCCACTTCTCGATTTGCTATACTGGCTACCGTCAGGGAGGCAAGCAGCATCTAGCTGCGGATTGCGGCCACTTCTCGATTTGCTATACTCCTGTTCCCGGCCGGCCGCATCGCCCGGGAGCTGCGGATTGCGGCCACTTCTCGATTTGCTATACTGGACAGCACGATCCGCTGCTCCTGGTCCCGGCTGCGGATTGCGGCCACTTCTCGATTTGCTATACTGCGGCAGTTCATGGGCCGGAGGTATTCGGAGCTGCGGATTGCGGCCACTTCTCGATTTGCTATACTCGACCATGTATGTGGTCTGTCGCTAGGCCAGCTGCGGATTGCGGCCACTTCTCGATTTGCTATACTTCCTCCTCCCAGTATCTGCACGTCCTACAGCTGCGGATTGCGGCCACTTCTCGATTTGCTATACTCCGGCCACGGTGCACCCTCCGGGCTGTGTCGCTGCGGATTGCGGCCACTTCTCGATTTGCTATACTTATTCTCCGTGCTCCGTGGCCCTTGGGGAGGCTGCGGATTGCGGCCACTTCTCGATTTGCTATACTTATGGCCTGTGCCCGCTGTTCGTCGGTCCAGCTGCGGATTGCGGCCACTTCTCGATTTGCTATACTTAAGGGGGGAGTCGATACCGCCGTCGGGGGGGCTGCGGATTGCGGCCACTTCTCGATTTGCTATACTGCGCTCTACGGCGCCTGCAACTCTGCCCTCGCTGCGGATTGCGGCCACTTCTCGATTTGCTATACTTACGGGGTCCTGCAGCGCCTTGCCCAACTGGCTGCGGATTGCGGCCACTTCTCGATTTGCTATACTGAGGGTGGCCGTGTACGAGGAGGCTGAACTGCTGCGGATTGCGGCCACTTCTCGATTTGCTATACTGTTGACCTCGTCGTACTCGATTGCCCAGTCGCTGCGGATTGCGGCCACTTCTCGATTTGCTATACTCCCGACCTCGACGACGACATCCCGTTCTAGGCTGCGGATTGCGGCCACTTCTCGATTTGCTATACTGTTGCCAACAAGGTGGTGAAGGCGCGCCGGGCTGCGGATTGCGGCCACTTCTCGATTTGCTATACTGCCGGTAGTCATCACCCATGTGGCAACCGAGCTGCGGATTGCGGCCACTTCTCGATTTGCTATACTGGAGCGGCCGGCGTCCGCGGCCCGGGAAAGCTGCGGATTGCGGCCACTTCTCGATTTGCTATACTCCTGTCGGCGATGTCTATGTCGGGCGTACGGCTGCGGATTGCGGCCACTTCTCGATTTGCTATACTGAGGCTATCCGCCACTTCCAGTCCAAGGGTGCTGCGGATTGCGGCCACTTCTCGATTTGCTATACTCACGAAGTCCTTGGCCTTATCCTCGATGCGGCTGCGGATTGCGGCCACTTCTCGATTTGCTATACTCCGGCTGCCAGCACTCGTGTACCTCAACACGCTGCGGATTGCGGCCACTTCTCGATTTGCTATACTTGAGCGTGCTACGGATCGACGTGTGATGGCGCTGCGGATTGCGGCCACTTCTCGATTTGCTATACTGAGTTCGACATGCCGGCGCACTGTTGGGTCGCTGCGGATTGCGGCCACTTCTCGATTTGCTATACTCCGGGTTCGTGCACGGGGTTCTTGATGTTGGCTGCGGATTGCGGCCACTTCTCGATTTGCTATACTTCAGGCCGGGAGTCTTCCGGCATGGCAAGCCGCTGCGGATTGCGGCCACTTCTCGATTTGCTATACTACGGACGGATACGGGCCCATGACGTTCTACGCTGCGGATTGCGGCCACTTCTCGATTTGCTATACTCCTACGCTCCGGATGTAGCCACAAAGGCCGGCTGCGGATTGCGGCCACTTCTCGATTTGCTATACTCCGGAATGAAGGGCCGTAAACACGGACGACTGCTGCGGATTGCGGCCACTTCTCGATTTGCTATACTATCTCAGCCGCAAGAGGTTGAAAAGATTACGTTTTCTCTCCTCCCGCCCGTCAGAAAAATTCCAGTTGGGCGGGAGGGAGAGGCGTCGGCTCCCGCTTTTTCCCGACGTACACCTTGATGCGGCCGAACTGTTTGTCTGTGATGGTCAGAAAACGCACCTCTCCTGCCGCAGGCACCCGGTCGGCCATGCGCGTGACGTGAACGTTGGCGTTCTCGATGGACGCACAGTGCCTAGCGTACACGGAGTACTGCATCATGGTGAAGCCGTCATCCAGCAGGTCCTTGCGAAAGCGGATGTAGGCTTTGCGTGCTTGGGCCGTATCGGTGGGGAGATCGAACATTGCGATAACCCACATGGATCGCCATCCCCAGGGAATTTGCGGAGAGGGTCGCGGGCGCGCCATCAATCGCCCCCGACCCTCTCCGGGGATTCCGGTTTCAAGGGCAACCCTTCCGGGAGGGCCAAGGTCCGGCCGCCGCCCGTCAATGCACGGCAGAGAGAAACGGCACCGGCTTGGATGGCGTACAGCAAGGGCATGCGGCGTTCGTCAACCCGAACCGTCTCGTTGAACAGGGACAGAAGCGCGGCCCGGGTTTCCTGTTGTGACAGATCCGGGGCCGGGCTCGTACCGTTGCCCGTCAACAGTTTGACGCGCCAATCTACATACGGCCGATACGGCTCGAACAAGTCATCCGCCAAGCAGAACGGATTGCTTCTGTTTCGATGGTGCACGCCAAGCGACGGGATCAGCCCGGCCGCGACAATGGCTCGCGCAACCGCGGCCCGGATGACGGCGTAGCCGTAATTCAACAGGGTGTTCACGCCATCGGCGTCACGGTCGCGGCGGAACACCGCGCCAAAAAGACGCGGCCAGTAGCGTTGGGCCGCCTGCGCTTCGAGATTGTCGGGGTCGCCCGAACGGACCCGTCCCACCATGTGGGCAAGTCCGGCATCTCTACCCGTAAAATGAGTCAATACTGCCGCCTGCTGTGCGATTTTCGTCCGGATGATCGCCTGCCAGACCCGTTTTTTCACCGGTTCTTTGGCGGCAACCTGAGCGCGATGACGTTCGGTCTGAACATGGTGGGCATCAAGGGGCAGCATGAGGCCGGTGGGAAGATGGTTGCGGCCTGAAACCAGGACAGTCGCCCCGGCTTCGAGCAACTCCAAAAAAACGGACTGCGTGTACGTGGCGCGGACATCATCCACGATCACCACACCCAAGTCTTCTACGGGGCGCGTCATTCTTGGCTGGCCAGGGCGATCTATGACAAGTTGCCGGTGGGAAATCGAAAGACGGGTTCCCGGCGTAGAGAATTCCAATGTTTTTCGGATCATTGATTACTGCTTGGTTCAGTCATTGGCTGTGCGGATCCGGCCTATCGGATCAACGGAAAGTTTCTTGGCGTTCTGCTTGACGATGGAATTTGTATTCGGACGCCAGACCGTTGCACCTGTCGCATCCAGGTGTTCGTGAGTAACAACTTGTCCAGAATCCCAGACTCCTTGGACAATCCGTATGCCGACCTTGTCTCCATCTGGAAAATCCAAGGTATCGCCCGGCGACAGCGACATGACGAACTGAGCACCGTCGCCCCGCTCACGTTTCACCACAGGTTCCCGCCTCGCCAGTCGCCGAGATGCTTCAAACAGGCTGACTACCTCGAAGTCGGTCTTCCCGCTGGGCAGACGATAAATCGCGATATGGTGGTTATCGCCTAAATCGGCGTAGCCGGTCCCCACCTGCGCCATCAGGCCCTTTTGCTGCTTGCTCAGAAGACGGACTTTGCGAATTTCAGGGCCGTCCAGACTACATTTCGGGTACGGTGGAAACGCTTTCTTCGGATCGCCACCGTGAGCCTCAACCCACCTAACGACAGTCTTCCTTACATTGTCGTCACGGATTCCCTCCCCGTCTTTCTCGGGAATCTTGGCCAACTCACTCTTGCTCAAGTCCTCGACTTTCTTGCGGGTCACGAACTGGCGATAGATGCCGGATTTGGTGACCACGTCCGTTTGCGTATCGCCGTAGGTCGTTTCCTTGTGTAGCTGACCGGAGACCTTCTTGCGTACGCGGTGGGAGACGACGATATCCGCGACGGCTCGTTCCACATCGGCGCGAATCGTCTCCCAGGGCGGTGACAGGATAGGACGCTGGACATCGCGCCTCTCCCTGGCCTGCCAGTAACGAGACAGCCGTTGTGTCATGCCGGGATGCACGCAGGCGACCACCAGCGCGTCGATGGCATGGTGACGGTGATCGGATCGGGTTTTCTCGCCGTCGTCACCCAGGATGTTGTTCAACTCCCAGAGTTTGCGAAGTTGGGCGGTGACACGCCCGGTGACGGCCTGCACTGTCACCGGCGCCTGCGGACCGGCATCGGGGTACAAGCGCTTGAGCAACGCAACGGCCTCCCGTGCGGCATACCCCGTGTCGTTGAGTTGGCGCGCGGCGAAATCGTCGGGCATGGAACGCTCGAGAAACCGCCTGATCTTTCCGAGCGGCATTCCATCGCCGACGCGCGGCGCTCGCATTTTTTGCAGGCGGGTTTCGATGGCTGTCCACCGGTCGTCGTCGTGTCCCATATACTCAAACGGCGTCCGGTTGTTCTTCTTCAGGTTTTCATCCTTCCGACAGAGCGTCTTGTTTCGGAAACTGTCGTCCAAGGACCTGGACCGCGGCCAGATGTGCTCTACCTCGAACTCGTTTTCCTGAAACAGGGCGGCGAAGCCGATATGGTCGCCGGTGTAGGGACAGCGCTCCTGGCTCTCCTTCCAGAGAAGCCATTTTTCGACGTCGGCGCGCGACGGTTGGACAATCCCTTTTTCCTCTAAATCCTTCTTCGCTTCATTGCGCCGCCGCTCTTGACGGCGAATCCCGCCTTGGATTTCCTCGCGTTCTCGTTTCGACTTGCCCACGTCACGGGCCAATTCGACACGGATCAAATCAGGCTTGCCGAACAGGTCGATGAGGTTATTGACGACCTTGCGCAGTTCGTTGCGAGTCCGCACGACCGTGGGGTTCCGCAGTTTCTTGATGTGGTCTTGTTCTTCCCTGTTCACAGGACTCGGCAGCCGGTCCAGTTTTTCGCCAGTCGGCTGATTCATCTCGGGGAAGACCTCGTTGCGCCAGGATTTCCAGTCAGGGCTGTTCACCAAGGCGCCGAAACGTACACCGGCCTCCAAGTGGGGGAGGATGACCTGCAACGCCTCCGTGGAATAGGGTTCCCATCCGGAGGGCAATTGCATATCCGCCAACTCGTCGGCCTGTTCTGTACTCATGCCGAAGTCCTCGACGAGACCACGAGCCACCGCCTTCCGATTCTCGACGCGCTTTGCCTGGGGCAAGATGACGACTCGCTGAGTACCCACTTCTCCGTAATCTGCGGACCACAGACGGGCCGGGACCGTCTCTCGAATGGCCTGTTTGTACGGGTGCTGTTGCCAAGCGTCACCGAATACCTTTGCCAGCTTTGCTTCGAGAAGATTGCCGATCAGCTTCTTTTCGCCGCCGAGTTCGAGGTTGAATTTCAGGCGCTTTTCCGCTCCTGACTCTCCGCGCGCCTTGTACAGAGGCTTGAGCGCGGCACGAACGCCGCCCCACGTCATGGACGCCTGAACCTGCAACTTCTCGAGAATCTTCTCGCGTTCATCCTTGTTCAGCGGGCGGCCCTCTCCGACCACTACTTCCAGGTTGTTCAGTTTTTCGAGCATCCGCCGTTGCTGAGACAACCAAGCGGCCTTGAGGCAGAGTTCCTTGTTGTCCGGCATAAACCGACATTCGCCCAAGGTCTTCTTGCGCCAGAAGACCGGCCGTTGCGTAAAGACCGCTCCATGGACCGCCTCCTTGAAGTCGGGATCCTGCAAGGTTTTGTGGTGTCCGGCCTGTGCCTTCCACAGTTGATCGAACTCTTCTTCGACAACGGCCCGCGTCGCGTGGACACCTCGTTTGCGCTCGTGAGGCCCTCGCTTCGACAACCAAACCCCGAGCGTGACGTTCGGGTCTTTCTTCTTCTCCGCTTCCAATGCTTGCAGCGTTCCGTCCCGCCCACTCTTGGCTTCCTTCTCCTCGGCGCTTTCCTTATCTCCATCTTCTCGTTCCGAAGAACCGTCGTCCTCTTCAAAGTCTCTGGCTTTGAAATGCCGGCGCTTGGCGAGATGGTAAAGGGCGCGTCCGAACTCGTGCGGCGTAAGGATTTCTGCTTCGTCGAGAGCGCGTTTTCGCAGACCGTAGGGGTCGAGCTTCATCAGTTCGCCCCACTCCGACCTTGGCGAGGAGTCGAGTGCGGGAAGAAAGCCAACTTCGTGGAGGACCGAGCCGATGTCGCGCCGCCGTTGGCGGCCGCGGCGCAACTGCCGCCGACGCATGCGCGCCTGCCGGCGTTGCTGGTTCAGTGGAATGCCTTTCGGGTCGCGCGCTTCGGGGAAAATCCGCGCGCCGAGCCGTCGGATGCGTCCTTGCTCGTCGTCATCGTGTTCGATGACGGCAAAACCGATGGAGGTGGTTCCGATGTCGAGTCCGAAAATCCGCTTCATGCATCAAACCCCCTTGCAAAACCCGTGATAAAGCCATAGAATCAAGGGCATAGCAAATCGAGAAGTGGCCGATCTGCTTTTCGCAGCAAATCGACCCTTCGTGAGGGCTCGGCGTCCCAAGGTCATCCGCCGGCAGAAGCCCCCGTCTTCGGACGGGGGCTTTTTGTCAAACCCGGTCTCTGCGGCGGCTTGCGGAACCGGATCGTCCGGCGGGACGGAATCCCGGAACCGAGGCACAGAGGAGACTGCCGGGTTCAGGTTACGCCGCCCCGCGCGCCAGGATGCCGTAAGCGTACAACCCGGCCATTTCGGCGAGTGTCGATGCGCCGCCGGGCGCCACCCGTTGACCAACCTCCCACAGGTTGCCGGACTCGGCCACTTTCAGGCCGGTGCGCTCACCCAGGGCCCTCAGGTCGTCGAACCCGGTGACCCATTTCACGTTCAAGGTCTTCTCGAACATGTCGGTGACCGCGGTGACCCCGTCGTTGCCGGACGTGCGGTCGATGACCTGCCTGGAGAAATAGTCGAAAGCGATCTTGAAGGAAGGGAGCCTGCCGGACAATCCACTGAGGAAGCCGTGGACCAGGCCCTCCGGCAGGTACATGGTGTTGCCTTCCCAGACGAACAGGATCGGGGTGTCGAGATCGAACCCCACTTCCGCGAGCTTTCCGGGCAAGTCCACCTCCAGGTAGTTGCACGGGATGGCGGCGCAAGGGGTCAAGCCGCGGCTCTCGATGACCTTGCGCTTGAAGGCCAGCACTGCGGGCTGATCCACGTCGCAGAACCGGACCCCGTCGGTCTGGAACATCATCGGTCGCATGTCGAACCCGGCGCCGAGAACGACGATCTGCCGCATGCCGTTGCCGATCTCGCGCCGAACGATGTCGTCGAACAGGAAGGAGCGGTAACGGACCAACTCCATCCCGTCCGGGAGCACCGCGAACACCTTGCGGACCTGTTCCCTTACCTCGTCCGTGACGAAGAACTCCGCATAGGGGTCCTCGAACAGGGGATGTTCCTGGTCCTTCTCCTTCTCCCGTATGCCCGCGATGAAGAACGCGGTCGAGCCGACTTCATTGATGTCCGACATGAGGATCCCTCCCTGTGGCTTGATAAAGGATCGAAATCTAGCCCCTTCGCGCCCGACGCGCAAACTCGAACCGGCCACCGACGCACCCTCCCCCTGCCTACCTGCCGATTCGGCCGTATGGGGAATTGGGAAGCCTCGGCGGAGTCGGTCCAGACCTCAGATGGGCGGCCGACTGTTGTCGCCGTACCCCGTCAACTCCACGTATCCCTGCCCGATGGGCTCCCCGTTCCCGGACTCGATGCGAACGGAGCCTTCCCAATAGAAGAGGTTGGGGATCAGCGCGCTCCGGTTCTCCTGGTCGGCGAGCCTGGGGGTGATGACCGCGCGGATGTCGGCCCCGGGGACGTCCAGGGTCCACCCTGCCGGATAATCTGCGCCGGTGACGGGACTCGTCCATGCTCCGGTGGCCTGCAACTCCCATTCGCCGGGGCGCAGGTAGCGGACGGCTCCCGCAGCGTCCACCAGTGTAGCGCCGGCGTAGTAGGCGCCGCCGCTGCGGTCGCGGAGCAGGTAGAGCATCAGCTCGCGGCGGTCGTCGAATTGCAGGCTGAACCAGTCCCAACCCCGGGTGTCCTCGCCGAGCTGGTTGGAGCCGAACTCCTTGTCCATCCAGCTCACCCCGGCCACCGCAAGCTCCCGTCCGTCCACGCGGACCGCGCCGGAAGTGGCCATGCGCGTGTAGCTGTAGTAATGGCTCGCCTCGGTCGCGCCCTCCCCTTTCCGGCTCAGGCCTCCGGGTCCCTGGAGCACCACGGGCTTCAGTGGACGGGTGGAGAGGTCGAAACCGAAGGACTTCCCGGCGTCGGCCATGGTGAAGTCGAAGCCGTCGCCGTTCCAGCGGAGCCGCCACGGCTCCGGCGTGCCCGGAGGCCCCACGCTCCAGGCAAGCCGGGGGTCCGGGTGGCGGCCAAAGCCGGCCAGGAACGGCGCCGCCCGCACCACCACTTCGCTGAACCTGTGGCGACCGGTGTCGAGTTCGGTCAACGCGGCGTGACCCATGACCACGTCCCTGGCGGCCCAGGACGAGTCGCTCTTGGGCGCGCTTGGCGAAACGCCGATCCGGAAGAAGGTGAACTGGTAGCCGAAACGCCGCACCGGCTCCTGTGCGGTGCGCAGGCGCCCGGTGAAGTACCACCACTCCGTCTTGTAGCCGTGCCGGGCCCAGTGGTCCCGCGGGAACGACCAGGCGTAACCCGGTCGAGCGGGGACCCACGTGTCGGCCGCGGACCCCGGCGCCCCCGCGAAGAGACACGCGGCCAGCAAAAGACCCGCGAGCCGCCGGCCGCATCCCCGGGCCAATATCGCCTGGAGTATCGCCCGGCGGCGCGTTTTCCGGCTTCCGGCTCGGCCCGGCGGACTTTCGT
The DNA here is from genome assembly GCA_965204235.1 of uncultured Binatia bacterium (SeqCode). GTDB lineage: Bacteria > Desulfobacterota > Binatia > UBA9968 > JAJDTQ01 > JAJDTQ01. The sequence goes on along the minus strand of OZ241979.1, from coordinate 3,557,158 downwards.
CAGGCATCCGCATGACACATCCGGCGAGGCCCCGCGGCCTTCCCTCACGCATCCGCATGGCACAACTCGTTGGCCGGCGTGCGACTGGCCCGGAAGGCCGGGTAGAGGCTCGCCAGCACCGCCGCGGACACGATGGCCAGGGCTTGCCCGGCAAGCGGAAGCAAGGGCCACGTCCACTCGATGCTCCAGCCGAAGTAGCTCTTCTGGATGACGAAGATGAGGACTGCGCCGAGGCCGATGCCCGCGGCCAAGCCCAGGGCCAAGCCCATGAACGCCATGGCCGTCCCCTTGCTCACGAACAGCCGGAAGACCTGCGTGCGGAACGCGCCCAGTGTGCGGTACAACGCAACCTCGCCGGCCTTCTCCTGGGCCACCACCAGCAGTGTCAGGGTGATGGCGCATGCCGCGATGACCAGGCTCATGGCCTGGAGGATGCGCGTCACCGCAAAGGTCTGGTCGAAGACGTGGAGCACGTCCTCCTTGAGCCGCCGGTTGCTGCGCACCCGCACGGAGTCGTGCGGATGGCGGCCCTTGATGCCGGCCGCCACTACTTCCGCATCGGCGCCGGGCCGCAGGTGGAGCGCGACGCTGGTGGGGCGCCCGGGTCCGAGCGCAGCCGCCATGAGGCCTATGTCCATGGTCACCGAGCCGCCCTGGGTGTAGTCGCGATAGACTCCCGACACGGGCAGCCGCACCAACCCTTCCGGCCCTTCCATCTCCACCTCGTCCCCCGCCCCCAGGAAAAGGCTCCGGGACAACGGCTCGCCGATGAGGACCCCCCGGTCCCGGAGCGTGCGCTCGGCGGCCCCGCCGCCTGACAGGAGCGCCAGACGCCGCCGTTCCGCGGGAAGGCCCAGGTCCACACCCACCACCGCCACCCGCCGGCCGCCGACCCGCAGGAAGAGACGGCGCAGAGGATCGACGCCCTCCACTTCGGGCATGGCCGCCAACCGCTCCATGAGCTGCGCATCCAGGGTAGCGCCCGGTGCGGGCCGCGCCCCCGCGGCCGCGGTGACATAGATGTCCGCGCGCAACGACCGGTCCACCCAACGAACCAGGGTCTCGCGGAAGCTCTCCACCAGCAGCGTGATGCCCACCAGCAGGCACACGGCCATGGCCAGGGACGACACCGAGAACGACGTGTTGGCCAGGGTCGCCCCCAGGCTGCGGACGCCGTAGCGCAAACCGAAGTCCGAGACCGTCACACGGCCGCTCGAGCGCTGCACCAGCCAGGGCGCCAGCAGCGGGAGGCACAGCAACAGGGCGGTGGCGAGGAGGAAGCCCGCGGGGCGCCAGCGCCAACCGGCGAGCCAGTACCAGGCCAGGACGCCGACCACCATGGCGACGCCGAGACGGAAGATGCTGCGGACGCCGGCGAGACCCGCGGACCGGGCCGGGAAGTTGTCCAGCAGCGCCCGCGTGTCCCGGCGCCACACGCCCAGGGCCGGCGGCAACGTGCCGCCCAGGGCGCCTCCCATGCCTGCCAGGACCGCCAGGGCGAGGGTGCCGGTCGATACTTCCAGGGACTCGATCTCCCGGAGCATATAGACGTTGGTCAGGGTGGAGCTCACCGCGTCCAGGTTCCAGACCGCGGTCCAGTAGCCCGCGAGTATGCCCACGGCCACTCCCATGACCCCCAGCAGCGCGGCCTCCCCGAGGATGAGCGTCAATACCTGGGCCGGGGTGGAGCCCAGCGACCGCAACAGCCCGAACTCCCGCCGCTGCCACACCAGGCAGGCGCGCATGCTGCTGAACACGAGGAACGCCCCCACCAGGAGGCTGACCATGCTCAAGGCGGTCAGGTTCAGGCGGAACGCCCCGAGGAGTTGCTGCGCCTGTCCGGCGCGTTCCGACGGGGTCGCCGCCTCCGCGCCGCGGCCGAGCCTTTGTTCGAGCCGGGCCGCCAGCGACGCCGGCTCGGTCCCCGGAGCGGCCTGGACGCCGATGCGGTGCAGGGTCCCGGAACCGCCGAACAGGGACTGGGCGTCGGCGATGTCCATCACCAGCGCCCTGCGGCTGCCGGACGCTCCCCAGCGCCGCATGTCGATGAACGCCCCCACCCGGAGCGCGCCCACATGGGCGCCGGCGCGAGCCTCGAAACGGTCTCCCGCGGACCATCCCATGGCCGCGGCCAACTCCTGGGTGACCGCGGCCCAGCCCGGCTCGCCCACGGCCTCCGCATCGGGCGCGAGCCCCGAAAGCGCGTCCCGGAAGTCCCGGGCGGGCGCCAGCAGATCCACTCCCAGCAACCGGACGAAAGCGTCCGGCCGTCCCTGCACCGACACCGTGGTCTCGAACACGGGCCAGGCCGCGCCGACCCCGGGGGTGGCGAGAACGAGGGCGAAGGCCCGATCCGGCAGCGTCCCCCCCTTGCCGGTGACCACCACGTCCGCGGCGCCGCCGATGGTGTGGACCCCCGCGGCGAACGACGCCACCGCGCTCTGGTTGAGGATGCGGATGCTGATGACCGAAGCCACGCCCAGGGCCACGCCGAGAACGGTCAGGCCGTAGAGCACCGGGTTCGTGCGCCAATGCGCCGACACCGTCCTGTAGAAGTAGCGGGCCATGCTCCCGGAGTCACGCCGGTGTGGGGGAATCCGGCTCGAGGATCCCGCTGTGGAGCCGCAGGACGCGGTCGGCCATGGCCGCGAGTTCCCGGCTGTGGGTGGCATAGACCAGGGTCGCTCCTTCCTCCGCCACCATCTGCCGCATGAGGTCCATCACCACCTGGCCGCTGGCGTCGTCCAGGCTTCCGGTGGGCTCGTCCGCCAGCAGCAGGCGGGGCCGCCGCAGCAACGCGCGGCAGATGGCCACCCGTTGCATCTCGCCGCCGCTCAGCCCGGCCACCCGATGGTCCGCCCGGTCCCGCAGGCCCACCCGGTCCAGCAGCGCAACCACGCGGGAGCGGAAGGCGCGCTCCCGGGCGCCCGCGATGAGTTCCGGCAGGGCCACGTTGTCCCGCACCGTCAGGTGGGGAAGCAGGTGGAACAGTTGGAACACGAACCCCACCTCCCGGCGTCGAAGCCGGGTGCGGCCGGTCTCGCTGAGACTTTCCAGGGGCGTGCCGCGCACCGCCACCGACCCGCGGGAAGGCGCGTCGATGCCCGCGGCCAAGTGCAGCAGCGTCGATTTGCCGCTGCCGCTGCGGCCCACGATGGCCACGGTCCTGCCGGAGTCGATCTCGAAGGAGACGTCGCGCAGTGCGTAGCGCTCCGCGGACCCCGACCCCGCGTAAACCTTGGACACGTTGACGAACGCAAGCGCGGCCTGAGCCATTGACACTCGGACTGACGAAAAGGCGCGAGTTATCGGGACCCGTCAACCTTTATCACAGTGGATTCCCGCTCACTCGGAAGGGTTCCTGATTCCGGCCTTGGATTGAGTCGGTGAGACGGCCGCTCTCCACCGCGAACCTGGCAAGCAAACCCGCAGCCCTGACGGTCATTCGGTTTGAGCGCTCCGCAACCGTTCAAAGCAGCAATGCACAAATTGTGGCAACCTTCCGGTCCACGGTTCACAACCGTTCCATCGAGCGCCTTGGAACAGTCCGGAAAATGCAATTTCCCTGGAAGGACCAATGCTTATCGTAAGCATCATGTCCTGAGCGATAACCCAATCGAAATCCACTTCCCCGTGCGGCGTGGCGGCGACGTCGGGCCGGGCGACGTAACCCGGAAACTGGTCTATGAGTTTCTGCGCAATGTCGACCGTCTCCCGGGCAAGCGCAAGCGCGCCTTCGCCATCCCAGTTTTCGGCGCCGGCCTGCTTCAAGAGAGCGTAAACTTCCTGTTTGAGCGACTCTCTGTCCGGATCCGGGTATCTATCGATCCACGCGTTGGGGGTCACCGTCCAAGGAACACCCCTGAAGCAGTGGACGTCAACGGGAAGTGTGAATTTGCCCTGCATGAACAGGAAGTCAACCTGTGCCGGCGCTACGGACGTCCCCGTTTCCCGGAAACCCCGCAGGGGCTGCTTCAGTGACGCCTGTTTACCGCTCAGCCGTAGTAACTCGGTCCATGGGATGCCCACAGACTCGTCGTGCTCCGCGAGTTCGGTAATGGCGACGGTCACAGAGGGATGCGGCGCCCCAGTGGGACTCACAACAGGATCAGTCGTCGTCTTCTGGAATTCCATGTCATTCACTCTTCGCACTGTCGGCGATTCGCCGTTGAAACGCTGCAACGTACGCCCTGAAGTCTCCGATATGGTTCATCTTCATCTCCAGTCGCTCATCCTATTTGACATCCTGATGGCCGTTTATGGCGATGTACAGGTCTTCGCCACCGGAATTCACCTCCGGTTCAATGCGAACGTCGTAAAGCACTTCGCCCTTACGGAAGCGCGCACGTCCAAAAGCGTCGATGGGCGACGCACCGACAAGAACGGACATCCGGGAATCGAACAACCGCGAGCAGAAGCTGGCGCCGCTCATGCCGCAATACTGCTGATCAAATACAGTATTGCAATTCATCCCGAAGCCGGAGATACGAACAGCTCCACGCGCCGGCTCGATCACGTCCGCGATGATCCTGGCGGCATCAACGACTGCTTGCGGCAATAGAAGGGTGCTCTGGCAGGCCAAGTCAATTCGTTCTGGCGTAACGTTGAAACGGTATAGGCCCGATGAATAACTGAACTGGCCAATCGGTCCCGCCTTCAGTTGGTCCGGATCCAGGTGGCCGTCGAACAACGCCCGTTCATCGAACATCGCGAGCGGGAACTCCCCACCGACGAACACCAGGCTGCTCATGTACGTCTGTGCCATCTACAGGAACCCCTGATCCATTCTGGCTTGAGGTCTCTCTCTATGGGAAAGCGCGTCCTTCGACTTCGCTTCGCTACGCTCAGGACGAACGGGGCAATTGTTCAGGGTTTCCTGTACGGGCTCCTGCCGCGCCTCTGGTGACTTGGGTAAACCCTGCACCCGCAACGAATATGGTGGGATTCTCGTAGCGAAGTCAAGAGCTTGGGGGCCCGCCCCGGGGCGGGCACACGGACACATCCCGGCAACGACCGGCAGATCGGTGCTCGACGCGCCTCTGCCGCAAGGGCGGAAGCGTCCGGGCAGGCGGAACGTCACCCGGCGCCGAGGACATGGCGCAACCCCTCCGTCAGCGAGCCGTGGCGGAAGGCGTACCCGGAGTCCAACAGCTTTTCCGGCTTGACCCGGGCGCTGGCCAGCAGCAGCGCATCCGCCATCTCGCCGAACGCCAACCGGGCCATGGGACCGGGAACCGGGAATACCGCGGGCCGGCGGAGCACGCGGCCCAGGGTCGCGGTGAACTCGCGGTTGGTGACAGGCGCGGGCGCAACGACGTTCACCGGCCCCGTTACCGTGTCCGCGGCCAGCAGGTGGCCAAGGGCTGCGGCCGCGTCGTCCAGGGTGACCCAGCTCATGTACTGCCGGCCGTTCCCGATGACGCCCCCGACGCCGAGACGGAAAGGCGTCAACATCTTGGCCAACGCCCCGCCCCGCCTGCTCAACACGATGCCCAGCCGCGCGTGGACCACCCGGACGCCCTTTCCCTCGGCTGCTTCGGTGGCCGCTTCCCACTCGCGGCACACTTCGGAAAGGAAACCCGTACCCGCCGGACTCCCCTCAGTGAGTTCCTCCTCGCCGCGGTCGCCGTAGAAACCCACCGCGGAGGCGGACACCAGCACCCGGGGCGGCCGCTCGCACCCGGCCAGGGTTTCGGACAGCAACCGCGTCCCGCGGACGCGGCTCTCCCGGATGCGGCGCTTCTTCCCGGTGTTCCAGCGCCCGGAAGCGATGCTCTCGCCGGCCAGGTGGACCACTCCGTCGAACCCCTCCAGGGCTTCCGCTCCGAGCGTTCCCGCGTCCGGGTCCCAGGGGACTTCGCCGGCGCCCGGCGCCGACCGCACCAGCCGCACGACCTCGTGTCCCTCCGCGGTCAGCAACGGGACCAGGGCGCTGCCCACCAGTCCCGACGCTCCGGTCACCAGTATCTTCATGCGGGGACCTCCTTTCCTCGCGCGCCGCGCGGCATCGCCTCAAGCGCGTCCTTCGACTCCGCTTCGCTACGCTCAGGACGAACGGAGGCAATTGTTCAGAGTTCCTTCCGTATCTCTTTCGGAAACCCGTGCCGATACCGCTCGGGTATCCAGCTTCGGCGCGTCCGTATCCCGTTCTTCCGTAGCCGCTCGGAAACTCCGAACAATCGAGCCGTGGATGGGGGCTTCCCTCACGTGGGCTTCCCGTCCCATGCGGATTCTCCGGGCCACCCACCCGATCCGCTGTGGATGAGGAGATTCCCTCACGTGGCCTTCCCGTTCCCGTTCGTCCTGAGCGTAGCGAAGCGGAGTCGAAGGACGCGCTCTTCCTCCGGGATCGTCCAGACGTTCCTCTCCATCATAGCACCGGCGAGCCGTTTGGCGAGTCCGTGGCCGCGTGTCGAGGGACGACGGAGCGCAGAGACGGGGAACGCGCCTGCTCCGGTTTGACTTACCCGCGAAGTGTTCCTAAACCTTTCGTCGGCGGGGATCCGGAACGCGGGTCCGTGCCCGGAACATGCTGGACAGCTTGCTGAAAGACGTGGAGCGGCGCACCGGTTACTTCGGGGCATACGGCGGCGCCTTTACCCCGGAGATCCTGCGCACCACCCTGGACGAACTCGCGGCGGCCTTCGAGGCGGCGCGCAAGGACCCGTCTTTCTACGAGGAGTTTCGGGCGGTCATGCAGACCTACTCGTGCCGGCCGACCCCGATCACCCGCCTGGAGAACCTGAGCGACGCCCTCGGCGGTCCGCAGATCTACCTCAAACGGGAAGACCTCAACCAGACCGGCTCGCACAAGATCAACAACGTCATGGGCCAGGGGCTGCTGGTGGCGCGCATGGGCAAGAAGCGCGTCATCGCCGAGACCGGGGCGGGACAGCACGGCGTGGCCACCGCCACCATGGCCGCCCGGATGGGACTGGCGTGCACCATCTACATGGGCGCGGTGGACGTGGAGCGGCAACGGCCCAACGTCTTCTGGATGGAGCAGCTCGGGGCGGACGTGGTCTCGGTGGAAGACGGGTCGGGCACGCTCAAGGACGCCATCAACCAGTGCCTGCGGGACTGGGCCTTCTCCATGGACGACACGCACTACGTGCTGGGGACCGCCTGCGGCCCGCACCCGTTCCCGCAGATCGTGGCCTATTTCCAGCAGGTCATCGGACAGGAATGCCGCGAGCAGATGATGGCCGCTGCGGGCCGGCTGCCGGACCGCGTGTATTGCTGCGTGGGCGGCGGCTCCAACGCCGCCGGCACGTTCCTGGGCTTTCTCGACGACGCCGGCGTGGAGCTCGTGGGGATGGAGGCCGGCGGGGAAGGACTCGACTCGGGCCGCCACGCCGCCCGCCTGGCGGGCTCGGACGGCAGTCCCGGGGTGGCCCAGGGCTACAAGACCTACTTCCTGCAGGACGACGAAGGCCAGATGCGGCAGACCCATTCCGTGGCCGCGGGCCTGGACTACATCGGCGTGAGCCCGATCCTGGCCTGTCTGCGGGAGAGCGGGCGGGTCCGGTTCGAGGCGGCCACCGACCGCGAGGTCCTGGAAGCGTTCCGGACGCTGCTGCGCCGGGAAGGGATCATCGCCGCGCTGGAAAGCTCCCACGCGGTGGCCGGCGCGGTCCGCGAAGCGGGCCGCATGGGCCGGGACCGGACCGTGCTGGTGACCCTGTCCGGACGGGGCGACAAGGACATCTTCACCATCGCCGAGGCATTGGGCGACCCGGGCTGGCGGCAGTTCCTGGAGCGGAAGACCCTCCGTTGAACCTCCAGACCTACATCCAAGGCCGTCTCGGCCCGCGGACGGTCCTGCTGATGACCCACGTCATCGTGGGCTACCCGTCCCTCGAGGTGAACTGGCGGATGCTGGAGCGGATGGAGCGGGCGGACGTGGACCTGGTGGAGCTGCAGATGCCCTTCAGCGAGCCCATCGCCGACGGCCCGCTCTTCACCCGGGCCAACCAGGAGGCCCTCCGGCAGGGCCTGTCCACGAGCCGATACTTCGACTTCCTGCGGCGGGCCACCGAGCGGTTCAGGTTCCCCCACCTGATGATGGGTTACTACAACACCGTGTTCCGGCTCACCCACCGAACCTTCTGCGAGCGGCTGAGCGCGGCGGGGGGCGCGGGTTTCATCGTACCCGACCTCCCCATCGAGGAGTACCACGACCTCTTTCCCTTGAGCGAGGAGCACCGGTTGACGCCCATCGCGCTGGTGACGCCCACCAACTCCGACGCGCGCTTGGCCGAGATCGGCAGGCACGGCCGCGGGTTCGTTTACGGAGTGGCGCGGCGCGGCGTCACCGGCAGCCCCACCGACCTCAAGGCCGGGGTCGCCGCCCTCGCGGCGCGCTACCGGGCGGCCACCCATCTGCCCCTGGCCCTGGGCTTCGGCATCGCCGGCGGCAGCGACGTGCGCCAACTCCACGGCGTCTGCGAGATCGCGGTGGTGGGATCGGCCCTGCTGGAGCATTGGGAAAGGGGCGGCGAGAGCGGCTACGGCGATTTTCTCGAAGAGCTCGGACAGGCGCGCGCCGGAACGGCGCCGGGATCTCCCACGCGGAAGGTAGAACCATGAAAGCGGTCTTCATCCCGGAAACCGGCGGCCCGGAAGTCCTCACCTACGGCGAGGCGCCGGAGCCGGAGACCGGCGCCGCAGACCTGCTGGTGCGGGTCAGGGCCGCGGCGCTCAACCGCCGGGACGTGTTCGCCCGCGAAGGGAGCCACGGAGTCAGGCCCCCCCTGCCCCACGTCCCGGGCCTGGAGGTGGCGGGGGAGGTGGCCGAGGCGGGGGCGGAAGCAGGGGGTTTCCAGGTCGGGGACCGGGTCCTGGGGCGTTGCCGGAGCGGCGGCTACGCGGAGCTCGCGCGGGTCGAGGCCGCGGACGCCTATCCCTTTCCGGAATGGATGTCCTTCGAGGAAGCGGCGTGCATAGCGGTTCCCTTCGGCACCGCCTGGCGCATGCTCGTGCGCCGGGCCGCGCTCAAATCCGGCGAGGACTTGCTGGTCATGGCCGCGGGCAGCGGCATCGGAACCGGCGCCATCCAGCTCGGCAAGCTCCTGGGAGCGCGGGTGATCACCACCGCGGGTTCACAATGGAAACTCGACAAGGCCGCGGAGCTGGGCGCCGACGCGGGCATCGACTACAGGGAGTTCCCGGAGTTCAGCCGCAAGGTCCGGGATCTCACGAACGGCGAAGGCGTGCACGTGGTCTTCGAGCACATCGGCGCCGCGGTGTGGCGCGAGTGCTTCGCCAGCCTCCGGCGGGGCGGCCGCTTCGTCAACTCCGGGGTCACAGCGGGCCACCGCGCGGAGCTCCACCTGGGCCAACTCTGGACCCGCGAACTGACGTTGATGGGGACCACCATGCGGCCGCGGGAGGACATGCCCGAGGTCATGCGCCTGGTGCGCGAGGGAAAGCTGCGGGGCGTGGTGTCCGAGGTGTTGCCCCTGCGCGAGGCCGGGCGCGCCCACGAACTCATGGAAAGCAGCCGGTTCTTCGGCAAGATCGTGCTGACGCCGTAGGCTCCCGTACCTCGGGAAATGGCATGATGCGGTTCGGAGTCATGGGAACGGGCGGGGTCGGCGGCTACTTCGGGGGCCTGCTGGCCCGGGCGGGGGCGCCGGTGTGCTTCATCGCCCGGGGTCCCCACCTCCGGGCGCTGCAGGAGCGCGGGTTGACCGTCGATTCGGTGGAGCCGGGCTCGTTCCACGTGCGGGACGCGCTGTTCACGGACGACCCGGAGGAGGCCGGCCCCTGCGACGTGGTCCTCCACTGCGTCAAGACCACTTCCAACCCTGCGGCCATACCGTTCATGCGGCCCATGGTGCGCCCGGACTCCGTGGTCGTCTCGCTGCAGAACGGCGTCGATAACGGCGAGCTGCTGGCCCGTGAATACGGCGAGGCCCGGGTGCTGGCGGGCGCCGCGTACGTCTTCAGCGCCGTTGCGGGTCCCGGGAGGATCCACCAGACCGGCGGGCCGCGCCAACTCGTCTTCGGTCCGCTGGGAGGCGGGCCGAAGGACAAGGGGGAAGAGGTCGCGGCCGCGATGCGCGGGGCCGGGGTGCACGCCCGCCTGTCTTCGGACATCCGCGTGGACCTCTGGAACAAGTTCATCCTCATCTGCGCGGTGAGCGGCATGACGGCGTTGACGCGGCGCCCCCTCGGCGACATCCTCGGTTACGAAGGGACCGCGCGCATGGCCCGGGAGGTCATGCGGGAAGTCCGCCGACTGGGCTCGGCCCTGGGGATCCCGCTGGCACCGGACGCGGACGCCGCGGCGTACCGGTTCATGGCCCAACAGGACCCTGCCGGCAAAGGCAGCATGTGCCACGACGTGGAGGCCGGACGGCGTCTGGAGATCGACTCGCTGTGCGGTTACGTGTCGCGCATGGGCCGGGCCCACGGCGTTCCCACGCCGCTCAACGACTACCTCTACCACACCCTCAAACTGGCGGACCTGGAAGCGGAGCGCAGACCGCAGGAACGGGTGTCGTGACCGCCCTTCGCCAACGGACGAATCTTCCGGCTTTCGTGTGGGCAAGGCAGGAGGGAAAGGGGTCACGCCGTCATTGCTCCGCAGACGCCTGCCCCGTCATTCCCGCGATCCCGCGAAAGCCCACTCCGTCATTCCCGCGAAAGCGGGAATCCACTTTCATCGCTCTCATGCAAGGCGCCCTGGGGTTGGGTCGGAAGGATGGAAACACGGGGAGTTGTCACAAAAATGGATGGATTCCCGCTTTCGCGGGAATGACGGAGTGGGCATCTGCTATGACGAGGTGGGGTGTCCGCGACCTCAATCGAGGACCCACACGAATTCCTGAAGCGCCCCCATAGGGAGAGGCGCCTCAAGGAAACCCTGAACAACCGCCCCCGTTCGTCCTGAGCGTAGCGAAGCGAAGTCGAAGGACGCGCTTTTCCGTAGGGAGATGGCCTCGAGCCGGAATCGGCCTGATGTTCCTACGGGGCAGCTTCCTTGCGACGGGCGGTGGTGGTGACCACGGGATCCATCGGCACGTCGCTGTGCGGCCCACGGTTGCCGGTCTTCACGCCGGCGATCTTGTCCACCACGTCCATGCCTTCGGAGACCCGTCCGAAGACCGCGTAGCCGAAGTCCCGGGTGCCGTGGTCGAGGAAGGCGTTGTCCTTCAGGTTGATGAAGAACTGGGAAGTGGCGCTGTGGATGTCCGACGTGCGCGCCATGGACAGGGTGCCCCGGGCGTTCTTGACTCCGTTGTCGGCTTCGTTCTCGATGGGCGCCCGGGTGGGCTTCTGGTTCATGTCGTCCGTAAAGCCCCCGCCCTGGATCACGAAACCGGGGATGACCCGGTGGAAGATCGTGCCGTCGTAGAACTTCGCATCCACGTAGTCGAGGAAGTTCTTCACCGTAACGGGAGCTTCCTCGGAGAACAACTCGATCGTAATGTCGCCTTGCGACGTGGAAAAGATCACCACGGGCCTTTCACCTCCCTGGGCTCCGGAATGGGACGCCGCTGCGCCTGACAACAAGAGGAACGCCGCCGTCAGGCGCACGAACCGCGATACCGTTCGATAAATTTCCAAACCCTGCCTCCTGACTCGAATCCGAAAGCTACGCTCCACCGGACGGTTGCCGGTCCACCGCGACGCGGTCGAGTATCCAGTCCACCACCCGGGGTTTCCCCAGTATGACGTCGAAACGACGTCCGTTCGGTTCCTTGCCGGTCCTTGGAAAGCACACGTAACGGCCGCCGGCCTCTTCCATCAGCACCTTGCTCGCCACGGTATCCCAGATACGGAGGTCGAAGTCCACCATGGCGCCCACGGAGCCCTCCAGGGCCAAGGCGTGGCCGAAGCAGTCGGTGTAGGTCCGCACCGCGGGATGGGCCTGCATCAGCGCGTCGAACACATCCGGCCGCCCGGCCGCGGCAAACTGTTGCCGGTCACCGATACCGATGATCTCGTCCTCCGGCGCCGCGTCCCCGGGCAGGTCCTCCAGTGTAACCGGCCGGCCGTTGCAGCGGGTCCCGAGGCCCCTCGCGGCGCTGTAGGTCCTGTCCAGGCCCGGCAGGTCGATGATCCCCAGGATCGGCTCGCCGCGGTGGAGCAGGGCCAGCAGGGTGCCGTACAGCGGCACCCTGTGCCGGAAGCTCCGGGTGCCGTCGATGGGATCGATGACCCAGGTCAGCGCGCGGCCGCCATCGGCTGCGGGCAGCTCCTCGCCGATGACGCCGTGTGCGGGGAAGCGCGAGGCCAGGAGCGCCCGGGCCTTCTCCTCCACCGCGATGTCCACTTCCGTCACGAGGCTCCCGTCGGCCTTGGACCCATGCCTGAAACCCTTGTCCAGCGCGGCCTCGATCAGCGTCCGCGTCTGGCGGACGATGCCGCAGGCCGCGGCAAGGACCTCCCGCAGTTCCTCCCCGGCCGGCGCGCCGGGGACGGAAGAACCCTCCGGTCGGCCCGCCATGGCGTCCTCGCACCCCATTGGGGCAATATACACGTTGCCGCGGAACCAGGGAAACGAGTGCGGACGCCGCCCCGGTGGACGGACGGAGACGCGGCTGTTAGGCTACCCGGAAGTCCATCCGGGTAGTTCGACGAACACGCCATGAATCTTCAGGACGCCCTCGCCGCGGCGCAGGAGGCGGCTCACCGGGCCGGAGCCGCGGTCCTGTCCTACTACACGTCCCGGTACGCCGTCCACCACAAGAGCGGGGGCAACCCCGTCACCACGGCCGACCTCGAGGCCAACGCGGTCTTGCGGGAAGCGCTGCTCGGAGCGTTTCCCGAGTCCGGCTGGCTGTCGGAAGAGTCGCCGGACGACGGCGAGCGGCTGGGGAAGGAATGGGTGTGGATCGTGGACCCGCTGGACGGCACCCGGGAGTTCATCCAGGGGATCGACGAGTTCGCCCTGTCCGTCGCGCTGGTGCAGGGCGCCGCGCCGGTGCTGGCGGTGACCTACAACCCCGCGGCGGGGCGCATGACCCATTGCATCCGGGGCTCCGGCGCCTTCCTGAACGGGCGGCCTGTGCGGGTGTCGGAGCGCTCGCAGCTACGGGGGGCCACCGCGGTGGCCAGCCGGAGCGAGACCCGGAGGGGACTCGTCAACGGACTCGGGGAGGTCCTGTCCATCAAACCCACGGGGAGCATCGCCCACAAGCTCGCGGAGGTGGCCGGCGGCCGCGCCGACGTGACCGTGAGCCTCGCGCCGAAGAACGAGTGGGACGTGTGCGCGGGAGTGCTGTTGGCGGAGGAAGCCGGCGCCAAGGTCACCGACCTGGACGGGAGGCCCTTCTCGTTCAACCAGCCCGACACCCTGCGCAACGGCGTCATCGCCGCCAACCCGTCGCTGTACCCCGAGCTGTTCCGCCTCGTGGCCTTGCGCAGGTCGTGACGCGGTCACGGGTCGGCGACGCCCCGGAGCAACTCCCGGGCAGCCTCGGCGTCTTCCTCCCGCACCTGGACGACCGCGGCAACCCCGGCCGCGCCCAGGCCGCCCCAAACCGGCAACAGGGTCAGCGCCGATTCGCCCTGGACCACGTAGCCCAGGCCGGCGCCGTCCAGGACCGACTTGACCACCGCCAGGGTGGAGACGTCCGCGGTGCGGAACACGTCGGCATAAGCCATGGATCACCTCGGTTCACGGCAGGGAGCCTCTGACCAGGAGCGCGTCCTTCGACTCCGCTACGCTACGCTCAGGACGAACGGGGTCAGGAGCCTGCTTCCCGCGACCGTGTCCGAGCACGCGCTCATCCGCTCCCCTACGCTCGGGACGAACGGGGTCAGGAGGATCAGGGTGAGGGAATCCATCCTCCATGTCCCGATCGTCCAGACGTTCCGTACGACGGACGGGCGGTCGCCGAGCCGGAGGATTCACGGGAGCGGCCCCTCGCCCGGTCCGCAAAGGTCGGGAACCATCGCAGCGATGTCCAGCACCATCCTGGTCACCGAGATACGACCGCCCATGCAGACGTCCACGTCCCTGCCGGGTTGCCGCGGGCGCTCGTGGTATTCCCCCTGGTAGTGGAACGCGTCCCCTTCGTTCCGGTACGCCACCCCGAGCGGCCCGGTGTCGAGGGCGCACGCCACGACTCCCGCATGGCCGCCGGAGGCCAGGTGCGGGAAGTTCACGTTCCAGAACTCGCCTTGTGCCAACTCCCAGGCCGGGAGCCGCTTCAGCAGCGGCGCCGCCCTGCGGTACACCGTCTCCCAATCCAGTTCCTGCCCCTTGGCGAGGTACTGGGAGACGGCCGCGGCGCGGCAACCCAGCAGCGCAGCCTCCCGGGCCGCGGCTACCGTGCCCGAGGTGTAAACGTCCGCGCCGAGGTTGGCGCCCCGGTTCACCCCCGACAGCACCCAGGACGCATCCGGGGCGAGTTCGGTGAGCCCGATTCGCGCGCAGTCCGCGGGGCTCCCCTGGACGCTGTACCTTCCGGCGCCGACCCGCTTCACCGGGATGGGCCGGTCCGTGGTCACCCGATGGCCCACGCCGGACTGCCCTTCCGCGGGCGCCACGACGACGGTCTCGGCCCAGTCGCGCACCGCGCGTTCCAGCACACGCAGCCCGGGAGCATCGAACCCGTCGTCGTTGGTCAGCAACAGTTTCACGTCCTCGTCTCTTTCCGCAAGGATGGCCTCCGCGGGGCGGGCGGGGAGCCCGGCCCCGGGGGCGAAGAGTCCCCGCCGCCCGGTGGGAACTTCCTCCGAAGCCGAGGACGGTGTCCCTGGTCGAGGCCGTCCCCGCCGCCATTCGGTTGGAGCTTCCTCCCTGCAGGAAACTCTGAACAATTGCCCCCGTTCGTCCTGAGCGTAGCGTAGCGAAGTCGAAGGACGCGCTTTCCCACAGGGAGGGGCGCCTCGGACCGGAATCGACCAGAGCTTCCTACATTCGTTCCAGCGGCCGGACGCCAAGGATGACCAGGCCGCTCCGGAGCACCTGCTTCACCGCGGTGAGCAGCCGCAGCCGCGCCTGCGCCTTGCCCGCTTCCTCGCCCTTGACCCGCAGCGCCGCGTAGCCGGCGTGCAGCGCCCGGGCCAGCTCCAGCAGGTAGTTGGCCAGCACCGAGGGTTCGTACAGACGTCCCGTCTCCCGGAGGACGTCGGGGTAGCGGGCCACCAGGCCCACCAGCCGATGGGCCTCGGGCTCCACCAGCGGGGCCACGTCGGCGTCGGGGTCCGGAACCAGCCCGCAGTTGCGCAGGATGCCGGCGATGCGGGCATGCGCGCTCATGAGGTAGGGGCCGGTGTCGCCGTCGAAGGAGATGGCCAGGTCCCAGTCGAAGCGATAGTCCTTGATCCGCTGCTTGGACAGGTCGGCGAAGAATATCGCGGCGATGCCCACCGCCTCCGCCACCGCCTCCTCGTCCTCGACCTCCGTCTTCTTCTCGATCCGCTCGCGCATGTACGCCAGCGCCCGGTGGCGGGCCTCGTCCAGCAACTCTTCCAGGTAGATGACGTTGCCCTTGCGGGTGGACATGCCCTGGACGAGCCCGAAGTTCACGTGCACGCAGCCTTCGGACCACTCGTGCCCCAGCAGCTTCAACACGCTGAAGAGCTGCCGGAAATGCAGCGCCTGGCCGCTGGCCACCACATAGACGATGCGGTCGCACCCGTAGGTCTCGCGCCGGTATTCGGCCGCGGCCACGTCCCGGGTCAGGTACAGGGTGGCGCCGTCGGCCTTCTCGAGCAGGGCCGGCGTCTCGATGCCTTCGCCCGACAGGTCGATGATGAGCGCGCCGTCGGAAACCGTCGCCAGGCCCTTGTCCCGGGCCTCCCGGATGACCGCGGCCATCCTGTCGTTGAAGAACGACTCCCCCGTGTAGGAGTCGAACCGCACGCCCAGCCGACGGTAGATGCGCTTGAAGTAGTCGAGGCTGGTGTCGCGGATCCGGCCCCAGAGCGCCAACGCCTCCTCGTCCCCGGCCTCCTGGCGGCGGAACCAATCCCGGGCCTCCTCCACCAGCGTCGGATCACCCTCCGCGGCCTCGTGGAACCGGACGTACACCCGGTTGAGCTTCACCAGGTCGTTCTCGTCCCCGGGCCGGCCGAACCGCTTGAGACCGGCGATCTGCCTGCCGAACTGGGTGCCCCAGTCCCCCACGTGGTTGACGCCGACCACCTGGTAGCCCAGGGCTTCGAACGTGCGCGCCAGGGCGCCGCCGAGGATGGTGGAGCGCAGGTGGCCCACGTGGAAGGGCTTGGCGATGTTCGGGGAGGAATAGTCGATGACGAGGGTCTTGCCGGCGCCGTCCTCGCAACGGCCGTAGTCCTCCCCCGCGGACGCGGCTTCGTCCAGCACCGCGCGGGCAAACCGGGACCGGTTCACCGACAGGTTCACGTACCCGCCCAGGGCTTCCGCGCCGCACAGCAGGTCCAAGTCCGCGGACGCCTTCTCGGCGATCTCCCGGGCAATGACCGGGGGCGCCTTGCGCAGCTTCCCGGCCAGGGTGAAACAGGGGAAGGCGAAGTCGCCCATGTCCGGCCTGGGCGGGACCGCCAACAACCGGCCCACGGTCTCCCGGTCCAACTCCGCGTGCCGGGCGATGACCCGGACCGCCTCGCCGCGGAAATCCTCCGCCTTCCTGACGCAGCCGGTCCCGCCGGACTTCCCGGTTCCCATGGGGCCGAGTCTAACACAAAGCCGCGGGCATGAGCAGGGAGAGGACTTTCCAATGCAGGATGACACGGAAGGGGGACGTGATCCCTATGGGGGATGGCACTGGACGGGGGCCGGCGTTTCCCCGGGGAGGCGAGGTCAAGGGGCCTGCGTCGCGGGTCGGAACGCGGGCGCCACGAGCCGACCGAAGCGGTCCATGGACGCGAGCACCTTCCCCTGGCTCAGGCCGCCGAAGTGGAAGCAGAGACCCACGTGCGTGGGCCCCACCACGTCCCTTATGAGCTCCAGGTGCCGGATGCAGGTCTCGGGTCCTCCGAACACCGCCCGGCTGTCCTGCACCATGGAGTCGTAGGAGAGCCGTTCGTGGACCTTGTCCAGCATGGGCGCCCGGGCGGGGTCCATGCGGACCTCCTCCAACGCGAACCGGCGCCAGCGATGCCAGGCGTCCTCCGCCTCGTCCCGGGCCTGCCTGTCGGTCTCGCCCACGTACGCCGGGTACATGACGAACACGTCGTGGTCCTCTTCCGAGTACCCCGCGTTCCTCAGGCTGTCGAGGTAGATCTCGATGCGCGGCCGCTGCTCGGGGTTCCCGGTGATCCACGGGAGGGTCATCAGGTGGTAGCCGTAGCGTCCGATCATGCGGAAGTTGTCCGGCTCCTTGTTGGCCGGCACGTAGATGGGCGGGTGCGGCTGCTGGGCGGGCTTGGGCCGCACCGTCAACCCGCGGTAGCGGTAGTGCTCCCCCTCCCAGTTCACGGCCTCGTCGGTCCAGGCCATGCGGATGACCCGGAGTGCCTCCTCCAGCCGCGCTTGCGCGGTGTTCCAGTCCCGCTCGAACACCTCGTACTCGGCGACGCTCATGCCCCGCCCGGCGCCGAAGTTCAGGCGTCCGTCGCAGAGGAGGTCCAGCATGGCGAAATCTTCGGCGACCCGGATGGGGTGGTGGATGGGCACCAGCGACACCGCGGACCCGAGCCTGAGCCGCCGGGTCCGTTGCGAGGCCGCGGACAGCAGCATCTGCGGACTGGGCATCATGCCGCCGAACGGGCGGAAGTGGTGCTCGGTGACCCAGAGGCTGTCGAACCCCAGGTCCTCCGCGGCGTCGATCTGCTCCAGCCAACGGGCATACAGGTCCCGGGAACCGCCGTCCAGCTCCGGGACGTAGGTATTGAGCAGGTAGTATCCGAACTTCATGCCGGTCCTTCGCTTTCGGCATCATCCGACCCCGGTCCCGGCCGGTCGCTCCGGCGCCCTTCCTCCTCCCGCAGCCTCTTCCTCAAGACCCCCAGCGCCGGCTCGATGGGCTCCAGCTCCTCCGGCGCCGCGGCCACGCTGCCGACCTGCTTCAAGCCGTTGCCGGTGACGTTGCACACCACCGTGTCCTCGGCTCCGATGACCCCCTCCCCGCGGAGGCGCACGGCCGCGGCCAGGGAGGCGGCCGCGGACGGCTCGGCGAAGATGCCGGCGAGGCGGCCCAGAAGAGCCTGGGCCGCAAGGATCTCCTCGTCCGTCAACGCCACCCCGACGCCGTTGCTGGCCCGCACCGCGCGCAGCGCCCGCAGCCCCAGGGCCCTGGGGTCGCCCACCTGGATGCTCTCGGCCACGGTCGGGCCGGCAGCCACCGGCTCCACCCGAGCGCTATCGTTCCGCAACGCTGCGACGATGGGCGCCGCGGCCTGGCTCTGGGCCGCCACGAGCCGGGGGAACCGATGGGCCCAGCCGAGGCCGTGCAGCTCCCGGTAACCCTTCCACATGGCCGCCAGACCCGCCCCGCCCGCGGTGGGATGCACGATCCAGTGGGGCACGTGTTCGTCCATCTGGTCGAAGAGCTCGAAAGCGTAGGACTTCTTGCCTTCGTTGCGGTACGGGTTGCTGGACAGGCAATCGTACCAGCCGAACTCCCGGACCGCTTCGCGGTAGAACGCGCCCATGTGGTCGAGGCTCGCCGCGGCCACGACCACCACGGTGGCGCCGCAGGCGTAGGCCTGGACCACCTTGGCCCGGTCGGTTCCCGCGGGGACCATCACGACGCTGCGCAAGCCTGCGGCCGCGGCGTAGGCGGCCACCGAAGCCGCGGCGTTCCCCGTGGACGTCACGGAGACGGTATCGAAGCCCAGTTCCACCGCCCTGGAGACGCCCACGGTGTTGCTGCGGTCCTTGAGGGACCCTGTGGGGAGCAGCGCGTCGTTCTTGACGTAGAGCCGCCGCAGCCCCACGCGCTCGCCCAACCGTCGGCAACGGACCAACGGGGTATAGCCTTCGCCCAGGGACACCACCGAGCCCCGGCGCTTTACCGGGAAGAAGTCGAACCAGCGCCAGAGGGTTCCGTCGCTGCTGGCGCGGACGTCGCGCAGGTGGGACCGGGTGAGGCCCCCCAGGTCCATGCGGACCTCCAGCACGCTGCCGCAGTCGCCGCACGCGAAGGTGCGGTCGGTGACCGCCTCCCAGCCGCACTGGGGACAACGCAACCCGGCGATCCTGCCCATGTCGCGGTCAACCCCCGCCTTCCCGAACGCCTTCCCACAGGACTTCCACCGGATGGAGCGCCCGGCGGCCGGTGAGATGCTCGATCTGCTGCCGGCAGGAGATCCCGGAAGCGACCACGCGCACGCCCTCGGCCGCGGCCTCCACCGCGGGCGCCAGACGGCGGGAGGCGATGGCCACGGACACGTCGTAGTGCTCCTTCTCGAAGCCGAAGGAACCGGCCATGCCGCAGCAGCCGGAGTCCACCTCCCGGACTTCGTGGCCGGCGCCGCGCAGGACCGAGACCGTGGGCTCCATGCCCACCAGCGCCTTCTGGTGGCAGTGGCCGTGCAGCAGCACCGGCGGCCTCGGGCCGGGGCCGTCCCGCAACGAGGCCGCCACGTCCTCCTGCGTCAGGAGTTCCTCGATGAGCAGGGTCCGGCCCGCCAAGAGGCGCGACGGCTCGCTGCGCAGGAGGTCGGGGTACTCGTCGCGCAGCGTGAGGATGCAGGACGGCTCCAGTCCCACCACCGGAACCCCCTGCTCCACGTGGGGCAGCAGCCGGGCCACGTTCCAGGCGGCGTAGTCCCTGGCCTCCTGCAACATCCCCTTGGAGATGGCCGGCCTGCCGCAACAGCGTTTGGGCACGGTCATCACGCGGTAGCCCACGTGCTCCAGCAGGCGCGTGGCCGCCACCGCCACCTCGGGCGTGTTGTAGGTATTGAAGGTGTCGTGGAACAGGATCACCGAGCCGCGGGCGCCGCTCCCCGCGGGCTCGTGCTTCTTCCACCATCCTTCGAAGTTGTTTCGCGCGAAGCTCGGCAGCGGGCGCCTCCGGTCGATGCCGAGGAAACGGTCGAGGATCCAGCGGTGGACGAAGTTCCCGTTCACCCGGTTGGCGACGGGCGCCAGCCGGGAGCCCCAGCGGCTCAGGGCGCCGATGCGCCCGAAGAGGCGGCCCCGGAGCGGGACCCCGTGCACCCGCTGGTAGTGGTGGAGGAACTCGTACTTGAGCTTGGCCATGTCCACGTTGGAGGGGCATTCCGCCTTGCAGCCCTTGCACTCCAGGCAGAGGTCCAGCACCTGGTGGAGCCGCTCCCCGGTGAACTCCGAACGCGGGACCTTGCCGGACAGCACCGCGCGGAGGGCGGTGGCGCGGCCCCGGGTCGAGTGCTCCTCTTCCAGCGTGGCCATGTAGGACGGGCACATGGTGCCGCCCAGGGTCTTCCGGCACGCGCCGGTGCCGTTGCACATCTCCACCGCGGCCACGAAGCCCCCCTGGTCGCCGAAGTCCAGCACGGTTTCGGGCTGCCAAGTCTTGTAGGATGCGCCGAAGCGCAGCGACTCGGTCATGGGCGGCGCGTCCACGATCTTGCCGGGGTTCAGCAGGCGTTGGGGGTCGAACAGGTGCTTGACCTTGCGGAACTCCTGGTACAGCTCGGGTCCGAAGAGCTTCTCGTTCAGGTGGCTCCGGGCCAGGCCGTCGCCGTGCTCGCCGGACATGGCGCCGCCGAACTCCAGCACCAGGTCGGAGATCTCCCGGGAGATCTCGGTCATCTTCCGGACCTCGCCGGCCTCCTTGAGGTTGATGAACGGGCGGATGTGCATGCAGCCCACGGAGCAGTGGCCGTAGTACCCGGCGCGCACGCCGTGGCCTGCGAGGACCTCGCGGAACCGCTTGATGAACTCCGGGAGCCTCACCGGGTCCACCGCGGTGTCCTCCACGAACGCGATGGGCTTCTTCTCCCCCTTGACGCCCAGCAACAGCCCCAGGCCCGCCTTGCGCACCCCCCAGATCTGCCGGACCTCCCGCGGCTCGTAGGCCAGCGAGGCGGCATAGCCCATGTTCTCGCGCTTCCGCAGGGCTTCCAGCCTGTCGATCTTGTCCCGGACCTCCTCGGCCGTCTCGCCGTCGTACTCCACCATGAGGATGGCGTCCGGGTCCCCCTGGACGAAGCCCAGGCGCTTGGACTGCTCGATGTTGCCCCGAGCCAGGTCCAGTATGGGCTTGTCGGTCAACTCCATGGCGTAGGGCTTGGTCTCGAGAATGGCTTCCGATACGGCCAGGGCGTCCTGGAGGTCGTGGAAGTGGAGGACGTCCAGAGCCGTGCAGGGAGGCTTGGGCACCAGACGCATGCGCGCCTCCACCACGCACGCGAGGGTGCCTTCGGACCCCACCACCAGCCGCGAGAGGTTGAACGGCCGGTCCCTGGCGAACTCGTCCAGGTTGTAGCCCGAGACCCGCCGCATGAGCTTCGGGTAGCGCTCGGCGATGAGGTCCCGGGCCGACTCCACCAGCCGCGGAAGCTGTTGGTAGATCCGGCTCTCCAGCCCCTTCCCCGCCTGCTTGAAGGCGAGGGCGTCGTCCGAGAGGTCGGTGAGGACGGCCTCGCTTCCGTCCGCCAGGAGCACCGTCAGCTCCAGCACGTGGTCCAGGGTCTTGCCGTACACCACGGAATGGGCCCCCGCGGAGTTGTTCCCGATCATGCCCCCCAGGGTGGCCCGGTTGGAGGTGGAGGTGTCGGGACCGAAGAGCATCCCCATGGGCGCGGCGTGGGCGTTCAGGGCGTCCTGGACCAGTCCCGGCTGCACCCGGCACCACCGTTCCTCCCGGTTCGCCTCCAGCACCCGGTTCATGTACTTGGAGAAGTCCATGACGATGGCGTGGCCGACCGTCTGGCCCGCCAGCGACGTGCCGCCGCCCCGGGCCAGCACCGGCACCCGGTGGCGGTTGGCCACCTCCATCACCGCCTGGACGTCGCCCTTGTGGCGGGGGACCACGACGCCCACCGGATCCGCCTGGTAGATGGAGGCGTCCGTGGAGTAGAGCAGCCGCGAGTAGGCGTCGAACCGGACCTCTCCCTCCACCCGCTTGCGGAGCTCGGCCTCGGTATCCCGGTAGTCCTGTGAAGCGTCACGCGCCATGGGCGGTTCTCCTCGGGTTGACCATATCACGAATCCATATGGAAACTCGGAACGATTGTCCCGTTCGTCCCAAGCGTAGCGAAGCGAAGAGTTCCGTTCATCCCGAGCGTAGCGAAGCGAAGTCGAAGGACGCGCTTTTTCATGGGGAGAACACCTCGAGCAGGAATCGATCCGATGTTCCTATCACGAATCGGATGACGATGCTCGGAGGATCTCCCGCGCCTGGCGGAAGACCCGGTGGAACATGGGCCTCGTCAACCTGCCCGTGAAGGTGTTCTGCTGGCTGGGATGGTACGACCCCAACAGGGTCGCGCCGTTGCCCATCTCGTGGCGGCTGCCGTGCCCGAAACGGGGGCGGGGCCGGGGGACCGCCTCGCCGCGGTCCGCCGCGGCCTTGAGATAGGAGTCGAAGGCGATCTTTCCCAGGGCCAGCACCACCCGCAGCCCCGGCAGCAGTCCGAGTTCCCGGACGAGGTAGCCGCGGCACTCGCGGAACTCGTCCGGGAACGGCTTGTTGGCGGGGGGCGCGCAGCGGACCGCGGCCGAGATGTAGCAGTCCGTGAGCTCCAGGCCGTCGCCGCGGCGCACCGAAGTGGGCCGGTTGGCGAACCCGGTCCGGAACAGGGCTTCGTACAGCCAGTCGCCGCTGCGGTCTCCGGTGAACATGCGGCCAGTGCGGTTGCCGCCGTGGGCCGCGGGCGCAAGGCCCACCACCAGGAGCCGGGCCGCGTGGTCGCCGAAGCCCGGCAGCGGCCTGCCCCAGTAGGCGCACCCGCGGTAGCGCCGCGGCGGGTTCGCCGCGGCCTCGGCGCGCCAGGCGACCAGACGGGGACACTTGCCGCACCGGACCACGGCAGCGTTGACCCGCGCCAGGGAGTCCCTGTCCATAGGCCGAACGGCATAGCGCATCCGGCGCGCGTGCGCCACCGGCCCCGGATCAACCCTGGCTCGAGGCGCATCTCCCCATGGGAAAGCGCATCCTTCGACTTCGCTTCGCTACGCTCAGGATGAACGGAACTCTTCGCTTCGCTCAGGACGAACGGGATTCTTGGAGCGGCTTGACAACGACCGACATGTGTAATAAGGGAGGAGGTTCAACGGGATGCCTTGACCGTCGGAAACCGCGAAATCGGATCACATAACCGTCCCATGAACCTGAAAACAATGAATAATCTCACCCCCCCCCCCCCCCATTTTCACACGCATCAGATCAGGTAACCCGCCGACCCCTTTGCCCGCGCTCCGTTCCCCCCTCCGTTACAACGACTTCCGTCTCCGGTTGCCCTCGCGGCACAGCCAACACAACCCACAGGGCGCACCGTCACCCGTCCAACTCCCCTGTCCTGGACTTGGGCAGGGGAAACCTGCATCGAGTCTCGAAACCGGCTTGCCCCCGTCCCCCACCCTCGGTCTCACACACCGGACGGTCGAGACCCGGACGCCCCCAACCTCGTGCGAATTGCCGACTCCGATCGATGGTATGGAAACCCGGCGCAGTATTGTCCAACTTGTCCCACAAGTACGGACGAAAAGGAGAAGACCATGTATCCAAACCCCATGACGAATGATCCGGACCGCGTAGCCCCTGACCACCGCATCCACCTCCCCGGTCCAACCCCCGTGCGACCCCGCCGGCCCATTGCCGCCGGTGTCCTGTCCCTCCTGCTCGGCCTGTCCTGCTTCGCCGCCTCCCCGACCTGGGCATACAAGGCCGGAACGGGCGCTGACGACAGGCCCTCGAACCTCAAGGTATACGCCACCCGCAATGACTACTTTACAGCAGAGCCGGCGCCTCACAATAAATACACGCACGTCCAGATTGGGAGTTTGGTGTACCTTGTCACCGAACTCGAAGAGCATCGCACCCTCATCACCCTTCCAGACCCTGTTGACGACGACAGAACATTGAAAACCGTGGCCGTGGGAGGGGACGCGAAGGCAAAGGACAAAGGCGCCATTGCCATCGGCTTCTCCTCCCACGCAGAAAGCGGCAACGCCGTCGTCATCGGCGCCTCCTCCAACGCAGAAAACGGCAACGCCGTCGCCATCGGCGCCTCCTCCCGAACAGTAGGCTACAGCGCCGTCGCCATCGGTAGCAGCGCCAACACCCGGGGTAGGGGCTCCGTCGCTTTAGGCTTTAACTCCCTTGCCCGCAGGCACGCCACTGCTTTAGGCGATACTTCCCGTGCCGAGGGCCAGCACTCCATTGCTTTAGGCCTTCGTTCCCGTGCCCAGAACGATAACTCCATTGCTTTAGGCTCTTATTCCCATGCCGTCATGAAGAACAGCATCGCCATCGGCTCGGGCTGGATATCGGGCTCGACAATTTGGCCCGGAGCGAAGGCTACCGGGACCAACAGCATCGCCATCGGCTCGGGCTGGATATCGGGCTCGACAATTCGGCCCGGAGCGCAGGCTATCGGGACCAACAGCATCGCCATCGGCCGGGACGCACGGGCTGACGGCACGAACAGCATCGCCCTGGGCCTGGGCGCGAAGGCTAGCACGGACAGCATCGCCATCGGCAGTCAAGTCGATGCCGGAGAGGACGAGGTGGTCGTCGGCACTGATGAACATGATTACAAGTTGCCGGGTCTGGGGAATGGTATCACTTCGGGGACCCGGGTGGTGACGGTGGACAGCACCGGTCGGCTCTCCACGCAGACCACGGCGACCGGAACGGCTTCTTCCCGGGGCGCCGTCCTGCGGGGCGCCGCACGGCTTTCCTCGGAGGTGACCGCAGTGAGCCGGACGGAGGCAGCCGACTACGAGAAGGCGCCCGCCATCGGTTCCGGTCCCACTGCCCCGGCAACCGCAGAGCAGCGGCGGGTGGTGGTGCAGGATACCAACCGCGACGGCTCCGTCCGGCTCCGGACCCTCGACTTCGGTGACCTCTCGGGAATGGAGCAGCGGTTGGCGGGAGTGGACCGGCGAGTGACGTCCCTCAGCGAGCGCCTGAACAAGGCCACTGCCATGTCTTCCGCGTTGAGCGCGTTGCCCAACGTCGTGCCGGGGGACAATCGCTTCTTCCTCGGCGTGGGCGCCGGCCACTACAGCAGCGAGCAGGCCCTCGCCATCGGCATGAGCGCCCGGATCCAGAGCCGCGTCTTCGTCAACGCCGGCGTGGCCCTCGCCAGTGGAGACGAAGTCAGCGTCCGCGGCGGTGTGGGCGTGGTCTGGTAGGGCCGGGGCCGGCAACCTCCCGACCGAAGGCTTGCCCCACCGACATGGCTGGATTCCCGCCCCCGCTTCCGCGAGGACATGCTTTCGCGGGGAGGACGGGGTGGGCGTCCGCGGCGCCTGCCGGCTTACTGCTTCCCGGCGAGCCGGGGCCGTTATGCGCCGCGGGAATCCACCTTGACGCCTCGGACGGGGTTTTGCTATAGGAACCTCTGATCGATCTTGGATCGAAGCGCCTTTCCCTATGGAAAAGCGCGTCCTTCGACTTCGCTTCGCTACGCTCAGGACGAACGGGGGCGATTATTCAGAGTTTCCCATACCCGCTCGAAACGCAGAGGGTCCGCGTGCAGCGCGTCAACGACGACAACCAAGAGGGGATGCCCAGTGCCGGAATGTGATGTTCTCGTTGTGGGTGGCGGCGCCTCCGGCTTGCGGGCGGCTATCGCCGCCAAGCGGGCCGGAGCGTCGGTGGCGTTGTTGAGCAAGGTCCATCCGCTGCGCACGAACTCCGCCCTGTCGCCGGGGGGGATCAACGCGCCGCTGGGCCGGGACGACTCCCCCGAGAAGTTCGCCGAGGACGTCGTCCGCACGGGCGACGGGCTCTGCGACCCCGAGACCGTGGAGGCGCTGGCCGCGGAGGCGGCCCGGGAAGTCGTCTGGCTCGAGCGCGTGGGGGTGCCGTTCAACCGCGACGGGGACGGCCGCATCGACCGCCGCCCGCTGGGGTTCGGCAGCGTCCACCGCGCCTGTTACGCGGACGACCGCACCGGGCACATGGTCCTGCACGTGCTCCACGAACAGTTCCTCCGAGAGGACATCCCCTGCTTCTACGAGTGGTTCGCAACCTCCCTGGTGACGGACGACGGAGCGTGCGCCGGCGCGGTGGCGCTGGGACTCCGAAGCGGCCGACTGGAGACCTTCAGCGCCGGCGCCGTGGTCCTCGCCGCCGGGGGGTTCACCCGGCTGTACCGTCCGTGCACCGCGGGAGTGGGCGCCACCGGGGACGGCCTGATCCTGGGCTATGAGTCGGGTCTGGGCCTGGTGGATCTGGAGATGGTGCAGTTCCATCCCACGGTTTACAGCGCCGCGCAAACCGTGCTCATCAGCGAGGCGACCCTGGGCGAAGGCGCGCAGCTACGGAACGCATCGGGCGACCCGCTGGTGGAGGCCAAGGGGCTCTCCAGGGCCCAACTCGCGGTGGAGGTCCACAAGGCGGGCCGCAACGGGGGCGGCCCCGCGGCCCTCGACCTGCGACCGGTGCAGGACTTGGCCTCCCGCTTCCCCCAGGCTGCGGAGCTGGTCAAGGTCATGGCCGGCATCGACGTTGCCAAGGACCCGGTCCCGGTGCAACCGGTGGCCCACCGGCCCATGGGGGGCATCGAGACCAACGCTTCCGGAGAGACCTCGGTGGCCGGGCTGTTCGCCGTGGGCGAGTGCGCCCACAACGGACTCAACGGCGCCGGAAGGCTGCCGGGGAACACCCTGACCGAGGCGGTGGTGTTCGGCAAGCGGGTGGGGGAAGCGGCCGCGGCCCATGCCCGGTCGGCCGGCAGGAAAGGGGCGGACCCGTCCCAGGCGGCGAACGACGACCGGCGGCTGGCCGAGATCACCTCGGGAGGGTCGTCCGACGACACCATCGGCGGCATCCACCGGGAGCTCGGGGAGCTGATGGCGGCCAACCTGGGCGTGACCCGCACCGACGCCGGCATCGGCGAGGCCCAGGAGAAGGTTCGCGCGCTCCGACAGCGCCATGCGGCCCTTCGCGTCAACAACCGGTCCCGGATCTACAACTATGCCCTGACGAGCTACCTGGAGTTGGGGAACCTGTTGCAACTGGCGGAGGCCGTGGCGCTGGCCGCGCGCGGCCGCACGGAGAGCCGCGGCGCGCACGTCCGGGACGATTTTCCCCAGCGGGACGACTCGAACTGGAAGGTCCACACCGTGGTGCGCCGGCAGGACGGCGCGCCGAAGCTGGATACCCGGGCGGTATCGGTATAGGACGGACGCCGCGGCCCGCCGGTCCGAACCGGGACGGGAACGGGACGCAGCGCCGGCAAAGGAGCGACCATGGAAGTCACCTACAAGGTCCACCGCAAGGACCCGGAGAACGGCGGCGGATCCGGTTACTCGACCTACCAGGTGGACCTGCCCGAAGACGCCACGGTGCTGGACGGACTCCAGAAGATCCGGGACGAGCAGGACGACACCCTGGCCTTCCGGGCCTCGTGCTGCCAGGGGTTCTGCGGCGAGTGCAGCGTGCGCATCAACTACAGCGCCAAGCTCACCTGCACCACGAAGATCTCCGCGGTGACGAAGAAAGGGCCGGAGATCCTCTGCGACCCCGTCCGCAACATCCCGGTGGTCAAGGACCTGGTGTTCGACATGGACGCCTTCCTCTGGAACAAGATCGCGGCCATGAAGCCCTGGATGGAGCCGGAAGAAGAGTTCGCCCCCACCGAGAACGTGGTTCCCGAGTCGGACATGGCGGAAGTGCGGCGCACCATGAGCTGCTACCAGTGCGGCCTGTGCGACGAGGGCTGCGCGGTCCTGCCGGTGGACTTCGACTTCCTCGGACCCGCGGCCCTGGTCAAGGGCTACCGGTTCGTCATGGACCCGCGGGAATCGGGGGCGCGGCAGGAAGCGCGCATGAAGGTCGTCGAGCAGCCCAAGGGGCTGTGGGACTGCACCCACTGCTACGAGGCCAACGGCAAGTGCCCGCGGGGCCTGGCGCCGTCCAACAAGATCATGGAGGTGCGGGACGTGGCCTTCAAGTCGGGGATCACCCACGAGAAGGTGGCGCGGCACCACGCGAGCTTCATCCGTTCGGTGAAGCACACCGGCTGGCTCGACGAACGCAAGCTGGCCATGGAGACCGAGGGCATGACCAACGTGGCCGGACTCATGAAGCTCCTGCCCACCGCGGTCCGAGCGCTGCGGCGCGGGAAGATGCCCGGGCGCCACGAGAAACGACCGGGCGCGGAACAGGTCCGGCGCATCATCGAGAAAGCGGAGGAGTCCAAGTGAAATACGCGTTCTACCCCGGATGTGTGGCCAAGGGGGGCTGCCCCGAGCTCTACACCGCGGCGGTCAAGGTGGCGGAGAAGCTCGACCTGGAGCTGGAGGAGATGACCGACGTGGCGTGCACCGGCGCCGGCTGCATGCCGACGCACCTGTCGGACCCACTCAACGCGCGGACCTTTGCCAAGGCGGAGCAGATGGGGCTGCCCATCATGACCATCTGCAGCACCTGCCAGGGAGTCTTCAGCCAAGCCAACCACCGGCTCCAAAACGACACCGAGTACCGGGAGCGGATCAACCGCGAATACCTGGCGGAGGAAGGGCTTTCCTACCAGGGGACCACCGAGGTCAAGCACCTGTTGTGGGTACTGTTCGAGGACTACGGGATGGAGAAACTCAAACCGCTGATCCAGCGCCCCCTGGCCGGCCTGAAGGTCTCCCCGTTCTACGGCTGCTTCCTGCGCCGGCCCGGGAACATCATGGTGCCCAACAGCGACGTGGCGGGCCGCAGGGGATACCTGGAGGACCTGATCGGCGCCCTCGGGGCGGAGAACGTCAACATCAGCGGCAAGACCAAGTGCTGCGGCTTCCCCATCCTGACGGCCAACGAGGAAGGCTCCCTCGGCATGGTGGCCAAACACGCCGGCGAGTCGCGGCAGAACGGCGCGGACTGCATGGTGACGCCCTGCCCCCTGTGCCACCTGAACCTCGACGGCAACCAGCCCAGGGCCGAGGCCCAAAAGGGCCAGAAGATCGACCTGCCCATCGTCCACCTGCCGCAGCTCCTGGGCTTGGCCCTGGGGTTCGACACCGACGAGATGCAGTTGGGCCGGCACATCGTTTCGACCAAGGCGGTCAACGACAAGGTGGACATGCTCACCTGACGGCCCGGACCGTGGAGCAGGACTACAAGCCCAACCCGGTCAACCTGGCGCGGGAGCTCTTCAAGTTCCGCAAGGCGCAGCTTCCCTTCGGCTACTACTACGCCGTCAAGGTCCGGCTCGGCCACGCGTGGGTCGAGGACGAGACCGCCCTGGCGGAGATCCTGTCCGGCATCGACGAGCTGGGATACGAGGTGGTGAGAAAGAAGCAATGACCGCGCCCCCCTCGGAGGGAGCGCTAAAGGGCGCCGAACCATGAGCAGCATCGCAATCGACAACAAGAGGACCCTGCGGCAAGACCTCTGGTGGCTGGAGCCCATGGCGGTGGTCCTGGGGCTGGGCGGCTTCGTCGTCTATTCCACCTGGGCCGCGCTCCAGAACGCCCACTACTACGCGTCTCCGTACCTTTCGCCGTTCTACTCGCCGTGCCTGGCCGTCAACTGCGAGCACGTGAGCGCGCCGCTGTTCGGCTCGTGGTTCCAATGGTCGCCGGCCATCCTGATCCTGTGGATCCCCGGCGGTTTCCGGCTCACCTGCTACTACTACCGCAAGGCCTACTACCGGTCGTTCTTCTGGTCCCCTCCGGCCTGCGCGGTGCGGGACGCGTCCCGCGGCTACTCCGGCGAGACGCGGTTCCCCTTCATCCTGCAGAACGTCCACCGCTACTTCTTCTGGATGTCGTTGCCGATCCTGGCGTTCCTGTGGTGGGACGCCCTCATCGCGTTCCATTTCGCCGACGGCTTCGGCATCGGCCTGGGGACGCTGGTGCTGCTGGTCAACGCCGCGCTGCTGTCGCTCTACAGCTTCTCGTGCCACTCGTGCCGGCACCTGTGCGGCGGCGGCCGCAACAGCTTCCACGCAGCGCCCCGACGCCACGGCCTGTGGAGCGCGGTGACGAAGCTCAACGAGAAGCACATGCAGATCGCCTGGGTGAGCCTGGTCTGGGTCGCGGTGACCGACCTCTACGTTCGCCTGGTGGCCATGGGCGTCCTGCAGGACCTGAGGTTCGTCTGATGGCCGGTGGGAGCCGCGAGACGCACGAGTACGACGTGGTGGTGGTGGGGGCCGGCGGCGCGGGGCTGCGGGCCGGCATCGAAGCCCACGACAAGGGCGCCCGGACCGCCATCATCTGCAAGTCGCTGCTGGGCAAGGCCCACACCGTCATGGCCGAAGGCGGCATCGCCGCGGCCATGGGGAACGTCTGGCCGGAAGACGACTGGAAGGTGCACTTCCGGGACACCATGCGCGGCGGCAAGCTGTTGAACAACTGGCGCATGGCGCAGATCCACGCCCAGCAGGCCCCGGACCGGGTGCTGGAACTGGAGGAATGGGGCGCCCTGTTCGACCGCACCGACGACGGCCTGATCCTGCAACGGGACTTCGGCGGCCACCGCTACGCCCGGCTGGCCCACGTGGGCGACCGCACCGGCCTGGAGATGATCCGCACCTTGCAGCAGCGCACGGTGGCCCTGGGCATCGACGTCCATATGGAGTGCAACGTCCAGCACCTGCTGATGCGGGACGGCAAGGTGGGCGGAGTGGTGGGCTACTGGCGGGAGAGCGGCGACCTGGTGGCGTTCCACGCCAGGGCCGTGGTGCTGGCCACCGGCGGCTCCGGCAAGTGCTGGCAGGTGACCTCCAATTCCTGGGAGTACAGCGGCGACGGCATGGGCATGGCGCTGGAAGTGGGCGCGGACCTCATCGACATGGAGAAGGTCCAGTTCCACCCCACCGGAATGGTATGGCCGCCCAGCGTCCGGGGGATACTGGTGACCGAGGGCGTGCGCGGCGACGGCGGGACCCTGAGGAACTCCGCGGGCGAGCGTTTCATGTTCCACTACATCCCGGAGTTCTTCAAGGCCGAGACCGCGGACAACGAGGCCGAAGCCGACGCCTGGTACCGGGACAAGAAGAACAACCGGCGCACGCCGGACCTGTTGCCCCGGGACGAGGTGGCCCGGGCCATCAACGCCGAAGTCAAGGCCGGCCGCGGCACGGAGCACGGCGGGGTGCTGCTGGACATCGCCACCCGCCGGGACGCGGAATACATCATGCGGCGCCTCCCGTCCATGTACCACCAGTTCAAGGAGCTGGCGGACGTGGACATCACCCGGGAGGCCATGGAGGTGGGACCCACCTGCCACTACATCATGGGAGGCGTGCGGGTGGATGCGGACACCTCGGCCACCACCGTGCCGGGGCTCTACGCCGCGGGGGAAGTGGCCGGAGGCCTGCACGGGGCCAACCGCCTGGGCGGCAACTCCCTGTCGGACCTGCTGGTGTTCGGGCGCATCGCCGGGCAGTCGGCCGCGGAATACGCCCTGGGACTCGACGCCGCGCCCACGCCGGACCCGTCGGAAGTGGAACGGCTCGCCGCCCGGATGCTGGCGCCGTTCACCGACCGGGGCGCGGAGAACCCCTACGCCATCCACGGCGACCTCCAGCGCGCCATGCACGAGCTGGTGGGCATCATCCGGACGGAGAGCGAGCTGTTGCAGGCCATGGAGGAGATCGCGGCGCTCAAGGACCGGGCCGCCCGGGTCAAGGTCGAAGGCGGCCGGCGCTTCAACCCCGGCTGGCACCTGGCCCTGGACTTGGGGTCGCTGCTCGCCGTGGCCGAGGCCGCCACCCTGTCGGCCATCGAGTGCAGGGAGAGCAGGGGCGGGCACACCCGGGACGACTATCCGGACCCGGACCCCGAGTTCGGCAAGGTCAACGTGGTGACGCGAAAGAGGGACGGGGCCATTTCCGTCTCCCTGGAACCGTTGCCGGAGATGCCCGAAGAGCTCAGGAAGATCGTCGAGGAGCCAGTCTGATGCCTGAAGTTGCCGGTGCGGGAAACGGGGCGCAAGCCAGGATGCGGGTCTGGCGCGGCGACGCCGGAGGCGGAGAGTTCAGGGACTACACAGTGCCGCTCCAGGAGGGCATGGTGGTGCTGGACGTCATCCACAACATCCAGGCCATGCACGCCGGCGACCTCGCGGTGCGCTGGAACTGCAAGGCCGGCAAGTGCGGCTCGTGCAGCGCCGAGATCAACGGCAAGCCGCGGCTCATGTGCATGACGCGCATGAACACGTTCCCCGCGGGCGACACCATCACCGTGGCGCCCATCAAGACCTTCCCGATCATCCGCGACCTCGTCACCGACGTGTCCTACAACTACGAGAAGGCCAGGCGCATCCCGCCCTTCAAGCCCGGGCCCAGGGAAGCGGACGGGACCCGGCGCATGTACCAGAAGGACATCGACCGGGTGCAGGAGTTCCACAAGTGCATCGAGTGTTTCCTGTGCCAGGACGTCTGCCACGTGATCCGCGACCACGACGAGAACAAGCCGAGCTTCGCCGGACCGCGTTTCTTCGTGCGGGTGGCGAGCCTGGAGATGCACCCCCTGGACACGGACGACCGGTTGGAGTTCCTCCGCAACGAAGAGGGGCTGGGCTTCTGCAACATCACCAAGTGCTGCACCGAGGTCTGTCCCGAACACATCAAGATCACCGACAACGCCATCATCCCCATGAAGGAACGGGTGGTGACGCGGTTCTACGACCCCGTGGCGCGGCTGCTCCGGGCGCTGAGCGGGAAACGCGCCTGACGCCGGTCCATGGAACTATCGGGAAGAGTCGCGTTGGTCACCGGCGGCGGCACGGGCATCGGCAAGGCCGTTGCGCGCGCCATGGCGCAGCACGGGGCCCGGGTCGTCATCGCGTCACGCGACATGACGCGCCTGGAGAACGCGGCCGAGACCTTGCGCCGGGAAGGCCGTTCCGTGCTCCCCCTCTCCCTCGACGTGAACGAGGAATCCAGCGTACGGGGTTGCGTGGCGCAGGTCAGGGACCTTTGGGGCCAAGTCCACATCCTGGTCAACAACGCCGGCGTCTCGGGAGTGACCCCCGTGGACCACGGAGAGGACCGGCTCTGGCGCGCCATCGTGGACACGAACCTCACCGGCGCCTACCGGGTCACGAAGGAAGTACTCGGGATCATGGACCGGGAAGGTTCCGGCCGCATCATCAACATGTCCTCCGTACTGGGCAAGTTCGGGGTCCCCGGATACGCCGCCTACTGCGCCAGCAAGCACGGAGTGATCGGCCTGACCCGGGTCCTCGCCCTGGAGTTGGCGTCCCGCGGGATCACCGTCAACGCCCTGTGTCCCGGATGGGTCGATACGGAGATGTCCCGTGCCGGCATCGAAGACTTCGCCCGCGAACAGGGGATCGACGCCGAGGCCGCCCGGCGGCAGGTGCTTTCCAAGGTGCCGATCCAGCGGGTGCTGGAGCCGGAGGAAGTCGCCGGACTCGCCGTCTATCTGGCCTCGGACGAAGCTGCCGGCATCACCGGCCAGGCCGTCAACATCTGCGGCGGACAAGTGATGGTATGAACCCATGACGGTCCCCGAGCTCCAGGCCATCGCCAGGGAACTGCGAGTCGACGTCATCCGCATGCTGGTGGAAGCGGGGTCCGGCCATCCCGGCGGGTCCCTGTCCTGCACCGACGTGGTAACGGCCCTGTACTTCCAGAAGATGCGCCACCGGCCGCACGAGCCGGACTGGCCGAACCGGGACCGTTTCGTGCTGTCCAAGGGCCACTGCGTGCCCGCGGTCTATGCCGCCCTGGCCAAGGCCGGCTATTTCCCGCGCGAGGAACTGCTCAGCCTGCGGAAGCTCGACAGCCGGATGCAGGGCCACCCGGACCGGTACCGCTGCCCCTACCTCGAAGCCTCCACCGGCTCCCTGGGGCAGGGACTGTCCATTGCCGCGGGCATGGCGCTGGCAGGCAAGACCGGCGCCAGGGACTACCGGGTCTATTGCGTCGTCAGCGACGGAGAGTGCCAGGCCGGCCAGATATGGGAGGCGGCCATGGCCGCGCCCCGGTTCAAGCTCGACAACCTCTGCGTTCTCATGGACTACAACCACATCCAGTTGAGCGGCGGAGTGGATGAGATCATGAGCCTGGAGCCCCTGCTGGACAAGTGGCGCGCCTTCAACTGGAACACCCTGGAGATCGACGGCCACGACTTCCCCGCCATCCTGGGGGCGCTGGAACAGGCGGAGCAGTTCCACCAAGGCCCCACCATCATCGTCTGCCAGACCATCAAGGGCAAGGGCGTCAGCTTCATGGAGAACCGATGGGAGTGGCACGGCAAGGCTCCCACGGTCGAGGAAGGAGAACGCGCCATCCATGAAATCCGAAATGCCTGAACACGGTTCTCCCGCGCCTCGGAAACGGCCATCCGCATGACTGCCACGGCCACACGGGTCACCTTCGGCGAGACCGTAACCCGCTTGGCGGAGTCCAACCCGGACATCGTCGTCCTCGACGCTGACCTGCGGAAATCGACCATGACCGACGCCTTCGCCCAGAGGCATCCGGACCGGTTCTTCGACGTGGGCATCGCGGAAGGAAACATGGTCGGGGTCGGCGCGGGCATGGCCCTGGCCGGCAAAGTCCCCTTCATTTGCAGCTTCGCCTGCTTCGTGGCCGGCCGCTTCGAGCAGATCCGCATGGCCGTGGCCTACAACCGGGCCAACGTCAAGATCGTCGGCACCCACGCCGGCATCGGCATCGGCGAGGACGGCTACAGCCAGATGGCCACGGAAGACGTAGGCCTCATGCGCACCCTGCCCAACATGGCGGTGGTGCAGCCCGCGGACGCGGTGGAGACCCGCGGCGCGGTGGAATACATCGCACGACATGAGGGACCGGTGTTCCTCCGACTCACCCGCCAGAAAGTGCCCGACATCAACGGCGAAGGCTACGAGTTCCGGTTCGGCAAGGCCGTGGTGCTCCGGCAGGGCGGCGACGTGTCGCTGCTGGGGACCGGGGCGGTCATGGAGAACGTCCTCAAGGCGGCAGAGTTGCTGGCCGCCAAGGGGGTCGCAGCCCAGGTGGTGAACGTCCACACCCTCAAACCCCTGGACACGGAGTTCATCGAATCCATCGCATCCGGGCATGGCAAGATCGTCACCGTCGAGGACCACGGCATCTCCGGCGGACTCGGCAGCGCCGTCTCCGAAGCCGTGGCCGAACTCGGCCGGGGCCGGGTCAAGCGGGTCGGCGTCCGGGATTTCGCCGAGTCGGGGGACACCCGGGGTCTCTACGAGAAGTACGGGTTGTCGGCCGAGCACGTGAGCGCCGCGGCCTTGGAGATCATCGATTAGCGGCGGACTTCCTCAAAAACCTGAATCGAAAGAGAACGCGGAGAAGGATCATGATCGACATTGATGGCACACCATACTGTTATGCAAACACCCAATCCAATCAATTCCAAGAATTGTGCGCTCGCGTAAAGAGCATGCGCACCACCGGAAAACTATCCCCCGAGGTTCTTCATCGAATACGCCAATTCTTCCGAATCAAGGACATCTATCACTCGAACGCCATTGAGGGAAACCTCCTTGAAGTAGGCGAAACTCGCCAAGTTGTCGAACTGGGCCTTACCATTACCGGAAAACCGATGAAAGACCAAGCAGAGGCACGCAATCTATCACAAGCCTTGGACTTCCTTGAAACTCTTGCAGGCACTTCCGATGAACCAATCAGAGAGTACGATATTCGTCAACTTCATTCATTCGTACTAAGCGGGATAAGCGACGAGGCAGGAGCATATAGAACCGTTTCCGTAGAAATCAGTGGTTCAGGATACAAACCACCCGGACCAGAATCTGTCGCTGCACAGATGAACGAATTTTCTTCGTGGCTCGGCGAAGTCAGCATACCAACCACCGATACTTTCGCCAGTGTCACCGGCTTACTTGTCGCTATAGCGACGCATACCTGGTTTGTCACAATCCATCCTTTTATCGACGGCAATGGCCGCGTAGCTCGTTTGCTCATGAACTTGGTGCTAATGAGGTACGGGTTTCCCATCGCTATAATTTCCAAAGAAGACCGACTAAGATACTACGATGCTCTGGAAGAGTCTCAAGCGTCGGACTTGACGCCATTAAGCGTCCTCGTTGCTGAATGCATACAAGAAAGTCTCGAAGAGTACGAAGCCGCTTCAAGGGAGCAGAGGGAGCAAACTGAATGGGCCCAGTCGTTGGTCCAAAAGATGACGCAACCGGAACGAACTCGGGCAATGAACGAATACGAAGTTTGGCGAAATGCGATGGAGCTATTCAAAAGCTATATGCGACAAGCCTCCGATATTCTCAACGAAACTTTCAGTGAAACCGCAGATTCGGGACGCATATATTTCAAGGATTTCGGAAATCTTGAATTTGAAAAATATTATAGTTTAAGGCAAGGCGAATCCACAAAACGCACATGGTTTTTTCGGATCGATTTCCGAGTTTCAGATAAATCGGCGCGATACCTCTTCTTCTTTGGTTTCAGCAGTCAAGTATTGCGTCCTAATTGTAACGTAACCCTTCATATCTCAAGAGAAACCCCGCCTAACTCATATTACTACGAAAGGCTCGATGCCATCTCAGCCCTCAATGTACCAAATCTTGCCGAGATTGGTTATGAAATGTCGAAAGAACGCTTCGTTACACGGGACAGAAATAATCGTGTTGACAGGCCCTTAATCGACAAACTTGGCAAACAAATCTTCGATGCTATCGTCAACAAACATTTTGCGAACTAAAAGCACTTCTCGAGATGACCTTTTCCGACCTCCATCTATTCTCTCATATTTGGCAATTCGGATAATAGCGAATGCACTTCGATGAATCCTTGTTCCATAAGCAGGCGCTTCAGGATTTCGTGCAGGTTACAACACACTCCCTCGCACGCGTCTTGCCACCGCCCCTTGGCGGTTGGCCAACTACGTGGGCCGCGACGTGCTCTACACCTAGGGTTGGGA
This sequence comes from uncultured Binatia bacterium (SeqCode), assembly GCA_965204235.1. Classification (GTDB taxonomy): domain Bacteria; phylum Desulfobacterota; class Binatia; order UBA9968; family JAJDTQ01; genus JAJDTQ01. The sequence continues at coordinate 3,520,278 of OZ241979.1, read as the reverse complement.
TTGGTGGTAGGCAGCCACGGAAGGGCGACACGCCATGACGGAGTTTGAAGCCGCTACCATCAGCTTTCAGGAGGCTACCATCGCCTTTCAGAACGCAACCCTGTATTACCAGCAAGCCGCCATCTGGACCGACGCCGGGGTCGGGGTCCTGCAAGCCGGTCTCATCGGGCTTGGCCTCTGGATCATGGACCGCGCCGGAAAGCGACGCGAGAAGCGCGAAGACGCCAGGCACGCAGAAGCCATGCGCGCCCTGGAAGCCCTCATCAAGGGCATGGAGACCGTGATCGAGCGAACCGCGCCACGGAGGGGAGACACGCCATGACGGCGTTCGAGACGGCCAGCTTGATATTGCGGGGTCTGGTAGGGGCCGGACAGATCGGCATCGTCGCCATCGGCATCATGGTCATGCGGGGATGAACAGGGACCACACCCGCCAGTTCGAAACGCAGATGGAAACGCAGCGCCTCGATGCCGAACAGAGAGAGAAACGCGCCGACCAGCACCACGCCGAAAACATGGAAGCGCTCCAGGCCGTCATCCGAGCATGGACCAGCAGGGAGAAACCTTGCGCGCCGCCGTCAAGGGCATGGAGGCCGTCATCGAACGGACCGCGCCGAAGGGTTGATGGTCTCAACCCGCTCCCCTGACCGAAGCCAGGGGAATGAGGTTCGATTCCCACCTTGCTGTCCTCGGTTCGGCGTTGCGGAGAACTCCGGTCCCCTCCCTCCTTGAGGGGAGGGAACTCTACGCCGTGAAACTTTGCGCACACGAAACCCGGAAGCGCCCTAAGACCTTTAATAATCGGGAGGCGCACATGACTCAGGTAACGTACTTTCCGCGGTATGCCCAGAAAGAGAATCACGTCACCAACAACACTTTGCTGCTGCTTCGACATCTGTACGAGTTCAACCGACTGAAATTCGCAAAATTCCTCGAGGGATTAGGCGACGATGCAAGCGACATCGCAGAGCGTTTGGGGCTGCAGTTCAACCAACAACAACCAACGATATCCAGCGTAGCCGATGGCTTCGTAATGCAAGAAAGCATCAAGGTCGTCATCGAGTCGAAGCTCGATGGAAATGCCTTCAATAGAGATCAACTATTGCGCCACCTCTCCGCCTTCGACCAATCATGCGGCTCCGGGGGCCAGTTGCTCGTGCTCTTGAGTCCAAACGACCCCGACGACGTGGATACGGCCGACTTTGAGGTTCCCGTTCTTCGCACGACTTTCCAACAGATCTTGACAGCCGCTAGAAACTGCCTTTCTGAGCACGATGAAGAGATGATCGCAGTCATTGAGGACTTCGAGCAATTCTGCAGCGACGAAGAACTCTTGCCTCGAGATCGCTTTACAATGTTCACGCCGCCGTGTGGAAGGTCTTTTAAGTCCAATCTCAAGCACCGTCTCTACTATTGTCCTGCCGAACGACGCGTGCGAAAAGCGACTTTTCTCGGCATCTACAAGGAAAAGTCCATCCAAGCGATTGGACGGATAGACAAGGTAGTCACCTGCAGGTGGATTGACCCTGACCGCGGGGAACTAGAGAGCGACTCGACCGTTACGGACGAGGAGAAGCAGCGTATTCTCTGCGCGACCCGTGAATTGAACTCAGAACGCGACAATCACAAACGCGACAATTACAAGTTCTATCTCTGCAACGAGATGGTCGAAACTGACTACAAAAAGAAGTCGAGGGGTGGGATGCTGAAGCAGCGCTACTTCGACCTCGGCAATATCCTCGATGTGCAGGATCTGCCGAGCATAAATGAAATCAGTCAGAGGCTACGCTGCAAGGTTTGGAGTTGATTGACGGGCTGGGTTTCAGCCTCGCACGGGCTCAAACACAGGGCTCTCCGTGTACCGTATCCTCCATCAAAACCCTTTTCTGTTCAAAAACATCCCGAAATCCCCCTTTATGTAGAGGTCTCAAGGAAACATCTGGTCAATCAATCATGCCACTTCGCGCATCGGCTTGGTGATCGGTTTCGGCAGCGTGCGTCCGGATGCCTGGAAGGACGTAAGCACGTCATCCACCACTTCGCAAAGTTCCTGGTACAACCGTATGGGGTCACTGCCGTGTATCCCGGTGATTACGTCGGGACAACGACCAAGGTAGGCGTTGTCCTCGTCGCTCCACTCGACCCATTTGTGGTATCTGTCACTCGGTCTCATCGGCCACCTGCGACGCTCTATCGGGTAACCTGCTCGACTGCGCGTCGAACCTGACGCTCCTGGTATGGCTTTGCGTCCTCGCCTGCCTTGCCGCTCACCGTCACAGCCTCGTGAAATTCCGGATGCTCGAACTTCCGGTGAGAACCCTTGCCACCGCCCCTTATTTCAATGAACCCGTGCGATTTCAGTTCCGCGATGAGGTCTCGAACTTTCGGGGGCATCGGAATGCACTCACCAGCCATTGATATTGGCAAAACGCAAACGCACCCGGTTTCATTCTTCCGTTCCTCCCTCTTGAACGCCGGAAGGTTCGTCGGGCGGCACTTCTGACGATGCTTCCGTCTCGGCAGCCGGCTCTCCGCCTTCCGGCGCCACCTTGACCTTGACGGTTGGCGTGACCTCCGGGCCGAGGCGGACGGGGACGTCGTACTCGCCTACCGTCTTGATGGGGGCGTCCAGGAGGATCTTTCGGCGGTCTACTTCGAAGCCTTGCGCCTTCAGGGCCTTTTCGATGTCGAGGTTGGTGACCGAGCCGAAGAGCCTGCCTTCCTCGCCGACCTTGGCGGCGAACTCCAGGGAGACCTGCGCCAGCTTCTCGCCGAAGCTGCGCGCCTCCCTGGTCAGGCGCTCCCGCCGTTGGGCGATCATGCGCTGCTCGTGCTCCATGGCCTTCAGGTTCTTCTTGTCGGCGAGGACCACCAGCCCCCGGGGCAGGAGGTAGTTCCTGGCGTAACCGTCCTTGACCCGCACCACGTCGCCCATGCGGCCCAGGTTCTCGATGTCTTCCCGCAACACGACTTCCATGGAAACTCCTTCAGGTCACGCTCGTGGTGCGTCGTTCCAGGCGACGGAAGTCGCCCCAGAGGTCGAAGAACCCGAGGCCGATGACCAGGACCGTGAGGAACTGTTCGAATACGATGAGCAGGTATCCCAGGACACGAAAGAACATCGGGACCCTCTTGCGATGGAAATAGTAGGCGACGATGGCCAAGCCCTGGAAGAAATAGAACAACAGGCAGACGAAGACCAGGTTCACCGCTACCGCGCGCACCGGCCACCCCAGCGGCAGGAAGAGGGCCAGGCTAGGCGCCAGCAGCACCCATACCAGACGGTCGGGGGACTTCCACTCCCGGAGGTCCCCGGACTGGAAGAAGAACGAGCGGTACTGGGGGAACTGCCACAGCAGCAGCGCCAGGTTGGCCAGCACCACCACCGCCATGACGAAGAACGTCATGCCCGGAAGCATCTGGACGAACAGCGCCGCCATCTGTCCGGCATGGTCCCTGAGGTATTCGACGGTATCGCCCGACAACCCGATGCGCTCGTACACTTGCAGGGTCATGAGGACCTGGGCCTGGACGCCGGCGTGCAGGGTCCGCCACAGCGAGGAGAAGGATCCCACGAACGCCAACGCCGCCAGCGCCATGACCGAGACCTGGAAGAGGGCGCTGCCGCTCACCACCGCGGTAATGGACCAACCCCGTCCGAAGCAATGGAACAGCGCGAACGCCACCAGCGCGAACGCAAGATAGACGGCTGCGGCTTCGAGCCCGGCCAGCGCGTAGATGCACGCCGCCGCGGCCAGGGGCAGCAGTTGCCCCGCTTCCTTCCCTGCCCTGACGCCCACGAACAGGGACGGATAGACCACCAGCGGCAGCGCGACCAGGCCGAGGAACGGCACCCTCACCCCTGCCAGGAAGAGCAGGAGAGTGGCAGCCAACCCAAGCCCGAACACCTTCAGAGTTTCAGGCCCTCTCATAAGCCGACTTGTGGGGGCGAGAAAGATACGGGATCAGAGCTTTACGGTGGTGTAGGGGAGCAATGCGACCAGACGGGCCCGCTTGATCGCTCTGGCCAAGCGTCGTTGACACCAGCAACACGTCCCGGTGATGCGGCTCGGCGTGATCTTGCCTCGCTCCGTCATGAACCCGGTGAGGAGCCGGGTATCCTTGTAGTCGAAGCGCAGGTCCTTGTTGGCGCAGAAGCGACAGACCTTCCGGCGCGACATGCCGCGCCGGCGAGGCGGCGAATCGTGATGGTCTTCCGAGCCTCTTCTTCCGCGATATTCCGCCATCGTTCGTAAACCGTCCCGCTAGGCCGTGCCTGCGTCCTGCGCTTCGGGGCCTTCCCGGACTTCTTCCGCGGTCTGCCCTTCCGCGGTCTCCTGCGGCGCCGGTTCAGGGGCCGGTTCCGGTTCCGGCGCCGGCTCCTCCGTCCGGGCCAGGGAACGCACGTCCTCGTCCAGGACCACGGTCATGCACCGCATGACCTCGTCGCTCAACCGCATCAACCGCTCCAACTCCCGGCTGGCGCCGGGCGACGCCTGGTACTGGACCAGGTTGTAGAACCCCTTGCCCTGCTTCTCGATGGGATAGGACAAGTCGCGCATGCCCCATTCCTCGAAGTGCGTAACGGTCGCCTCCTGGCCTTCCAGGACCCCCCGGAACCGCTCGCAGAGTTCCTTGTTCCTGCCGGCGTGAACCGGGTGGACGATGAACAGCGTCTCGTAATGGATGTTCTCAGCCATGGTCCGTCGAAAGATGTAACACAGGGACTTTCCCTTTACAACCGCGGTTGCCGTCACACCAGCAGCGGCGCGATGACCAGCGACACCACGGACATGAGCTTGATGAGGATGTTCATGGACGGGCCGGAGGTATCCTTGAGGGGGTCGCCCACGGTGTCGCCCACCACCGCGGCCTTGTGCGCCTCGCTGCCCTTGTGCTCGCCTTCGAGGTCCCCCCGCTCGATGTACTTCTTGGCGTTGTCCCAGGCGCCGCCGGCGTTGGACATGAGCAGGGCCAGCAACACGCCCGACACCATGGCCCCGGCCAGCATCCCGCCCAGGGCCACCGGCCCCAGCAGGAAACCCACCAGCACCGGCGCGATGACCGCCACCAGGCCCGGCGCCACCATCTCCTTGATGGCCGCGCGGGTGGAGATGTCCACGCAGCTCGCGGCGTCGGGCTTCACCCCCTCACGGCCTTCCAGGAGCCCGGGGATCTCGCGGAACTGCCGACGGATCTCGTCGATCATCCTGCCCGCGGCCCTCCCCACCGCGGTCATGGTCATGGCGCCGATCAGGTACGGGATCAGGCCGCCGATGAATAGACCCACCACCACCTCCGGCGACGTCACCAGGATCTGCACCGGCTGCCGGCCCAGAGCCGCAAGCTCGGTGTCGACCGTCCTGGTGTAGGCCGAGAACAGGGCCAGCGCGGTCAGGGCCGCGGACCCGATGGCGAACCCCTTGCCGATGGCCGCGGTGGTGTTGCCCAGCGAATCGAGCCCGTCGGTGATCTTCCGCACCTCGGGGCCCAGGCCGCACATCTCGGAGATGCCGCCGGCGTTGTCCGCGATGGGGCCGTAGGCGTCCACGCTCATGGTGATCCCCACGGTGGCCAGCATCGCCACCGCGGCCACCCCGATGCCGTACAGTTCGGCCGCGGCGTAGGAGACCCAGATGGCGACCGCGATGACCACCACCGGAAGCGCGACGCTCTCCAGGCCCACGGCCAGGCCGTGGATGATGTTGGTGGCGTAGCCCGTGCGGCTGGCCCCGGCGATGCGCTCCACCGGCTTGGCCGACGTGTAGTACTCGGTGATGAGGCCGATGAGTATGCCTCCCAGCGAACCGGCGAGGACCGCCCAGAAGACGCCCACGGTGACGCCGTGGGCCACGATGAGCAGGAGCGCGGCGGCCAGGAACAGCACCGTGGTGAGGATGGTGGAGCCTCGCAGCGCGGACTGGGGGTCGATCTTCTTGAACACGCGCATGGAGTAGATGCCCACCACCGAGGCGATGAGGCCCAGGACCGCGAGCAGCAGCGGCAACGCCATCAACACGGCCCGGGAGGCTTCGGCCGGGGGCGTGAACAGGGCGGAGAGGCTGGCGGGCGCAAGGGTGCTGGCGATGGCGATGGACGCGATCACCGAGCCCACGTAGGACTCGAACAGGTCGGCGCCCATGCCGGCCACGTCGCCCACGTTGTCGCCCACGTTGTCCGCGATGACGCCGGGGTTGCGGGGGTCGTCCTCCGGGATGCCCGCCTCGACCTTGCCCACCAGGTCGGACCCCACATCGGCCGCCTTGGTGTAGATGCCGCCGCCGACCCTGGAGAACAGGGCGATGGAGCTGGCGCCCATGGCGAAGCCGCTGATGTACTTGGCGTTGTCCTGGTCGCCGTAGAGCAGGTAGAGCAGGCCCACGCCCAGGAGGCCGAGGCTCGCCACCGACAGGCCCATGACCGAGCCGCCGTTGAAGGCCATGAGCAGCGCTTCGGACTGGCCGCCCTCCGCGGCCGCCTGGGAAGTGCGCACGTTGGCCCGGGTCGCCGCCTTCATCCCGAAGAAACCGGCCACCACCGAGCAGACTGCGCCCGCGAAGAACGCCAGCGCGGTGGCGGCTCCGAGTTGCCACGCCAACAGCGCCGCCACCACCACCACGAACACCGAAAGAACGATGTACTCGCGCTTCAGGAACGCCATGGCCCCTTCGTAGATGGAGTCGCTCACGGACTGCATCCCCGCATCCTTGACCCCGACCTTGACAATGGCTCGATACGCCCCGTAAGCGATGAGAAGTCCGACCGCTCCCGGCGCCGCCGCCCAGACCGCCAAACCGTCCATAACCCCTCCTCTATTGGACTCGATTGAAGTTTTCCATGGCCCAGACGGGGCCTTTCGACGCGATGGCTTCCACCGCCTCCGCGGCCCTCGACAACACGCCGTCCAGCGATTCCATCTCCTCGGGCGAGAACCGGCTCAGCACGTAGTCCACCGCGTCCACGCCCGCGGGCGGACGACCGATGCCGACCCGGAGCCGGACGAAGTCACGGTCCGCCAGATGGTGCAGGACCGACGCCAGTCCCCGGTGGCCGCCGGCCGACCCGCCGCAGCGGATCCGGAGCCGCCCGAAGGGCAGGTCCAGGTCGTCATAGGCCACCACCAGGTCCGCGCCCCGGGCGCCGAAGCGCCGCGCCAGGGCGGCCGCGGCCACGCCGCTGTGGTTCATGTAGGTCTGCGGCTTGGCCAGCACCAGGGGCTCCAGCCACTCGGCGGTCACCGGGGTCCACTCCCGTTCCCGCTGCCCCACCAGGGACTCGCACGTCTTCCTCGTCACGGGGACGCCGGAGTAGTCGGCGACCCTGTCGATGAGCAGAAAACCCAGGTTGTGGCGCGAGCGCGCGTACCGCCTGCCCGGGTTGCCCAGACCCATGACGAGCTTGGCGCTCACGCGGGTCTCCCGAAGGATCCATGAGGGACATGGCCCACCCGCGGCATCACTCGCCGGTCTGTTCCCCGGCCGACTCGGTCTTGGCCCCGGTCTCCTCCGCGGCCTCGCCCTCGGCCTCTTCTTCCCGGGTGGAGACGGTGGGCGCCAACACCGAGACCAGGACCAGGTCCGGCGTGTGGTTGGCCACGTTGGGCGGCAGGGCGACGTCGCTGGCCTTGAGCCCGTGGCCGATCTGCAGCGGCGACACGTCCACCTCCAGACGCGCCGGGATGTCCAGGGGCAGGCACTCCACCTCCAGCTCCCGGACGATGGGCTGCAACACCCCGCCCTGGACGACCCCCTCGGCCCGCCCCACGAAATGGATGCCCACCATCACGGTGATCTTCCGCGTCACGTCCACCTCGTAGAAGTCGATGTGGGCGACCGCGTGGGTGACCGGGTGGTACTGGACCTCCTTGACGAGGACCAGCCTGCCGTCGAGACCGTCGGAACCGGACCGGAACCGGAGCAGGTGGGATCCCTCCAGGCTGCCCACGCGGCTGCTGATCTCACGCTGGTCCACCTGCATGGCCACGCCGTCGGTCCCCCGACCGTAAACGACCCCCGGAAGCTTGCCGTTGCGGCGCAGGCGACCGGCGTCGCGCTTGTTGCCGACTCGCCTCGACTCTACCGAAACCTCGACCGTTTCCAAAACTGGACCTCCTGACTGGATGCGCCGATCAGAAAAGGGAGCTGATGGACCTTTCCAGGTGCGTCCTGCGGATGGCTTCCCCGATGAGATGCGCCACCGACAGGGGCTTGATCTTGCTGCACAGGGCCATCTTGCCGCTCAGAGGAACGGTGTCGGTGACCACCATCTCCCGCATGGGCGACTCGTTGATCCTGTCCAGGGCCTCGCCCGAAAGGATGGCGTGGGTGCAGCAGCCGATGACCCCCTTGGCGCCGGCCCGCACCAGGGCTTCCGCGGCCATGGCAATGGTCCCCGCGGTATCGACCATGTCGTCGATGAGGATGGTGGTCTTGCCTTCCACCTCGCCGATGATGTTCATCTCTTCCACCACGTTGGCGTCGGCCCGGCGCTTGTCGATGACCGCCAGGGAGACGTTCAGCCGGGTGGCGAAGGCCCGGGCCCGTTGGGCGCCGCCCGCGTCCGGAGAGACGACGATGAGCTCGTCGGGGCCGATGCGTTCGCTCATGTACTCCAGCAACACCGGCGACGCGTAGAGGTTGTCCACCGGGATGTTGAAGAAGCCCTGGATCTGGCCCGAATGGAGGTCCATGGTGAGCATGCGCGAGGCGCCCGCGGTGGTGATGAGATCCGCCACCAGCTTGGCGCTGATGGGCACCCGGGGAGCCACCTTGCGGTCCTGCCGGGCGTAGCCGTAGTAAGGCACCACCGCGGTGATCCTCTTGGCCGACGCACGCTTGAATGCGTCCAGCATGATGAGCAGCTCCATCAGGTTGTCGTTGCCCGGGGCGCACGTGGACTGGATCACGAAGACGTCGCAGCCGCGCACGTTCTCCTTGATCTCCACCTTGCTTTCCCCGTCGCTGAAGGTCTCCACCACAGCCTCCCCCAGCGGGACTTCGAGGTCCTCGCAGATGGCCCGGGCCAGCGGGAGGTTGGAGTTGCCCGCAAAGATCCTCATTCCGTTGTGTGACGATCCCATGTCCCTACCTGCGTCGCTGAAGAGGAAGCGCCGGCGGCGTTCCGCTCACCGGCCCGTCCGGGGAGAGGGGTTGGCTGGGCGGGAAGGATTCGAACCTTCGAGTACCGGATCCAAAATCCGGGGCCTTACCACTTGGCGACCGCCCATCCCGGCCGGCGATGGCATGCGCCCTTACGTCAGCGAGAAAACCAGATGCGCACGAACGTCCTTTTCGCCCTCCAGCCCGGCGAACGCCGTCCTGGCGTCCGCTTCGTCGGCGAACAGGCCAAAAACCGCGGAACCGCTTCCGGACATGAGGCTGCCGACGGCGCCCCTTTCGTCCAGGCGGCTCTTCAGACGCGCAATGCGCGGATAGCGGCCGATGGTTACCGTTTCAAGGTCGTTGACCATGACCCGGGCAACTTCGCGGGGAGTGCCCAGTTTTTCGATCAAGTTATTATCGTCCGACGATTTTGTCAACTTGAGCGGGTAGTTGCGGTAAACCCAGGCGGTGGAGACCGGGAAGTTCGGAAACAGCACCACCATCCAGAGCCTCGGCAGCGGACCCGCAGGGCCCAGCTTCTCGCCGATCCCCCCGGCCCGGGCGGCCCCGCCCCGGACGAAGAACGGCACGTCGGCGCCCACCGAGACCGCCAGGGCCAAGAGGTCGTGGTCGGACAGGCCGGCTCCGAGCAGGTCGTTCATGCCCCGCAAGGCGGCCGCGGCGTCGGTGCTGCCGCCCCCCAGGCCGGCGCCCACGGGGATGCGTTTCCGAAGGTCCACGGCAACGGGGTCACGGAGGCCCGTCCTCTCCCGGAACGCCCGGGCGGCGCGGCGGACGGTGTTTTCCGGCCCCCGCGGGACGTCCGGGTCGTCCGCCCGCACCGTCATCGACCCCGGAGGCCCGTCGGCCCGGGAGACCTCCACCTCGTCCCCCAGGCTGATGGGCGCCATCAGGGTGTCCAGCAGGTGGTAGCCGTCCTCGCGCCGGCCCGTGACCCGGAGGTAGAGGTTCACCTTGGCGGGAGCGAACAGTCTCATGCGCCCCGGGCCGCCCGGGTCACGGCTTGATCAACGCCTTGGTCGGGAACATCTCCGGTATCTCGCCCCCCACGGCCTGGATGCACCGCTCGGTCTCGTCCAGCGGGAAGACGTGGCTCACCATCTCCTCCACCGGGAACCGGGTGGCCTCGATGAGCCGCATGGTGGCATCCACCGCGTCGTTGTCGCCGGTGAAGCAGCCCTGGAGTTTGATCTCGCCCCACACGAGCTTGTCCATGTGGACCTCGGTCACGGTGGCGTCGCCGGTGAGCCCGGCCAGCACCATGGTCCCCTGCCGCCGCAGGCAATCGATGGAGGCCAGGATCGCCCTGGGGTTGCCGGACACGTCCACCACCACGTCCGCCATGGCGCCGTCGGTCTCTTCCCTTACGACGTCCACCACGTTCTCCTGCTCGACGTTGATGGTCCGGTGGGCGCCCCACTTCTTCGCCAACTCCAGCCGCGGCGCGTCCCGGCCGATCCCCGATACGAAGATCCGCGCAGCGCCCGCGTGGCTGGAGGCGAAGGTGCACGCCAGGCCCTGCTGGCCGGGACCCTGGATCAGCACGTAGTCGCCCATCTTGACGCCGCCGCGGCGAAGCGCCCACTGGAAGCCGTTGGCCATGACCGAGCCGATCAGCGCCGCGGCCTCCGGGGGAAGGTCGTCGCTGATCCGGGTCATCAGCACGTCGGGCGCCAGGTAGAGGTAGTCCGCGAAGCCGCCGAACAGGTGGGGAGGGTCGGCGCAGGTGGTGCGGCCGCCGTAGTTGGTGCGGTTCTTGCAGAACCGATGGGCGTTGCGGCGGCAGTCGGCGCAACGGCCGCAGCCGATGGCGCCCTTGAGGATGACGCGGTCGCCTTCCTCGACGCCGTGGATCTTCCCGGCCTTGGCGCCGAGCTTCTCCACCCGGCCGAGGATCTCGTGTCCCAGGATGATGGGCAACGGCAGGTTGATGCGTCCGTGGTAGTACTTCACGTCGGAGCCGCACACTCCTCCCATCTCCACCTTCAACAGTCCGCCGTCGTCCGGGATGTCGGGTATGGGATATTCCCGGACCTCGAGCCGGTTGGGCGCGACCAAAGTCGCCGCCCTGCTGGTCTGTGCCATCGTGAACCTCCTTGGTCTGCCCGGTGGGTTTCCGGGTCCCGTTACGCCCGATGCGCCGCGAACACGGGGTTCCGATCCCGCTCCCGGTCACCTGATGTAGTCTTCCAGCCGGACCCTTTCGCGGACCTCCCTGGGCACGTCGAGCCTCCTGGGGAAGTCGCTCCTCTTCTTGGTGGCGTCGATCACCATCTTGGCCGTCAGTCCCCCCGGACCGCTCGACGGATCGGTCTCCGACCCCTGGCAACGAGGGATGACCAGGGTGTCGGCGTCCGCCTGCACCCGGTTGGCCACCGCCCACAGGACGTCCCTGTCGTTGTACACGTCCACGTCCCCGTCCACCACCACCACGAGCTTCAAGTAGAGGTCCGTGGCCATGGCCGCCATGACCGCGTTGCGAACCTCGCCGTCGGAACGTTTGTCCAGGGAGATGTAGCAATGGAACCGCGAGCATCCCGACGGCGGCATGTGGACCGCCCGTGCGCCCGCGGCCACCGCCTTCACCGCCTCGAAGATCGCGGCCTCCCGGGGGATGGAGCCCATGAGCCGCTGCTCGGAGTGGCCCGTGAAGATGTCCTGGTAGAGCGGCTTCCCGCGGAACGTGATGGCGGTGACCTCGGCCACGTGGTTCTTGCGCACGCCCACCGCGTGCCCGGTGAACTCGCCGAAGGGACCCTCCTCCTCGCGCACGTGGGGCAGGATCCGCCCCTCCAGGACCATCTCCGCATGGGCCGGCGCTTCGAGCCCCACGGTCTCGCACGGGGTCAGCGCCACCGGCTCCCCCAGCATTCCGCCGATGACGTCGTACTCGTCCACGTCGAAGGGCGCCAGCGACAACGCGCCCATGGCGAAGGCGGGATGGACCCCCACGATGAGGGCCACTTCCAGGGGCTCGCCCCTTTCCTCGGCGTTGCGCTGGCAGCGCCGGAGGTGCATGCCCGGGGCGAGGTGCATGCGCAGCCGGTTCCGCTCCACCATCATGGCGCGGTTGAAGCTCAGGTTGCGCACGCCGCTCAGGGGGTCCCGCGCCGCCACGATGCCCGCGGTGACGTAGGGAGCGGTGCTCACGTCGAAGTGGGTCAGCAGCGGGAGCTCGCCCAGATCGACGTCCGCACCGGTGCGCACCACCTCCTTGACCGGCCCGTCCCGGATGAGTTCCGGAGCCACGGGGTTGCCTTCCCGCCTGCGGTACTCCTCCACCAGATCGCCGGCGTCCACGTCCAGGGCCATGGCCAGACGCCGGCGGGTGGCGTGGAGGTTGGTGACCACCGGCATGGAGGAGCCTTCGACCTCGTGGAAGAACAACGTCGGAAACCTGCCGGAGGACTCCAGCTCCATGAGCAGGCCGGTCACCTCGTGCTCGCGCCGCACCGCCTTCCTCACGTGCAGCAGCTCCTCGGGTCCTTCGGTTTCCAGACGCTCCATGAACGACCGCAGGTCCTTCACGCGGTTCCTCCCTTGTGCGGCAGCCCGTCCCCGGGTCCTGACGGAACCCCGTCAGCGTGCGCCGAAGAGCCGCTCGGCGTTGCCGCCGAGGATCTTGTCCTTGTCCGTCTGGGCGAGACGCAGCGCGTGGACGACCTCCGTGGGGTTGGGGTCGCCGATGCCGAACGGGCAGTCGCTGCCCAGGAGCACATGGTCGGCGCCCGCCTCCGCCACCAGGAACTCCAGCACGTCCGGCTCGAACACGATGGTGTCGTAGTAGAACCAGCGCAGCACGTCCCGCCCCATGAGGGCGGTGGCCTTCCGGATCTCCGGCTGGATCTCCCGGCCCCGGGTCATGCGGCCGAACTGGTAAGGCAGGAAGCCGCCGCCGTGGCACAGGATGATCTTGAGGTCCGGGAACCGGTCCAGCACGCCGCCGAAGTAGAGGCAGGCAACGCCTACGGTGGTGTCGGCCAGGAGGCCCACGATATGGGTCAGGAAATAGGACCCCAGCCGTTCGATCCCCAGGGGGTTCAGCGGGTGAAGGATGAGCGGGACCTCCAGGCGCTCCGCTGCCTTCCAGAAGGGGTCCAGCGACCGGTCGTCGAGGTTGGCGCCGTCCACGTTGGAGCCGATCATGGCGCCGCCGAGCCCGCATTCCCCCACCGCGAACTCGAGCTCCTCGGCCGCGCGCGCGCCGTCCTGCAACGGCACGGTGGCGGCGCCGCGGAACAGGCCGTCCGCGGGATCCAGGGCCTCCCGCATGGACTCGTTCAACATGCGGCTCCAGCGGACCGCCTTGTCCACGGGCAGCGAGTACCCCACGACGTCCATCCAGGGGGACAGGACCTGCCGGTCCACGCGGCTCTCCCGCAAGGTTTCCCGACGCTTCGGCAGGTCCATGGCCGGGGCCAGGATGGGCCGGGCCAAGGGCCTCCCCTGCCCCAGACGCAGGCGCGGCCCCTGGGGCGTCTCCTCCCCCACCTCCACCCCGAACGACGGCCCGTCCTTCCGCAGCCGTTCCAGCACGGCCGGCGGTACGTAATGAGCGTGGCAGTCGATCTTCATGGGCCTCCGAAGTTCAGGGTTTCCTTACGGAAACGCTGCTATTGTGTATTTACCAGAACGGTTACGGTGAAATCCTGGTACGTGGGTCCTCCGGGAGCCCTCGCCGTCACACGCACCCTTGCCGTAGTACCGCCTAGGGGCCAGTGCATCGTCACCAGGCTGCCGGAAACGGAGAACTCCGTCGGGGAGGCGCCAGATAGAACGGCGACACTGTAGGTCAAACTGTCGCCGTCCGGGGCCGTGAAATACGGCTCCACGTCCAATGTCTTCGGGATGCCCTCGACTACATTCTGATCGTCGATAGTGCGCTCCACAGTGGGAGACGCCGCAGGGGGAGGCGTCACGGGAGGAGACACCACAGGGGGAGGGGGGGGGGGGATTTCGACAACAGCTTCGACTCGTACATCGAAATCCTGGTTTGCGGTCAATCCTCCGGGATCCGTCGCGGTCACACGCACCCCGGCCGTACCGGCTACGAGCCCGCGAATCGTCAACTCGCTGCCGGAAACGGCGACCGTCACCGAGGAGGCGCCAGATACGACAGCGACGGTGTAGGTCAAACTGTCGCCGTCCGGGTCCGTGAAATACGGCTCCACGTCCAATGTCTCCGTGGCGCCCTCGACCAACGTCTGATCGGGGATGGCGCCTCGCGCCACAGGAGCTCGCCCCACAGGAGCCGTAGGGGGTTGGATCTGCATCGTGGGCCGCCTGTCGCCGCCGCCGCTGTCACGGCATAGATCGAGTCCCGCGAAACCCGCGAGAGCGAAACAGCAGAGCAGGATCAGCGTCAGCTTGTTCGTTCGCGATTGCATGGGCGTCATCGGGGGCTCCTCGGGGATGGGATCGTTCGCCTTGCCGGCTCAGGCCGCGGGAGAGACCTCCGCGGAAAGGCTGCGGGCCTCTCGCATGGCGGGGTTCGACAGCAGCCGGATGGTGGCCCGCGCGGTGGTCGCTCCCGCTCGGATCGTGACCTCCGTGGGCTCGTCCGCGTAGTCCACGCCCGGGACCGCGGGATTGGCTCCGTCACCGGGCACGAGCCTCACCAGAAGTCGGAGGTCCGACGACAAGGGGGCCGGGATGTACGCCTCGACTCCGATCTCCGCTCCGCTCGCAGCCCCCGACTGGAGGAACCGCACACCGGCGCTGCCCGCGGCCGCCGGTCCCGTGGCCGCGGCTTCGCGTTCGATGGTTTCCAGCCTCTCCACGTTCTCCACCGGGCGCCACACGTCCGCGGCAACCCGCGAACCGCCCGCGACTCCCAGCCATTCCCAGCGCGGCGCCTTGCGGGTCCCAACGCCGAAGGGGATCCGCAACGCCGCGGTGACCGAACCCGAATCCTCGGCGGAGCCGATGCCCGCGAACCCCGCCCGCAGGCGCAGCCACGGGTGCGGACGCCAGCCCAGGCCCACGCGACCGTCCGTTTCCCGCCTGCCGGGGCGACTCGTCTCCCATTCGGCCACCGACGCATCCAGCAATACCGTCGTGGTCAGGTTGAGCCGCGCCCCCAACCGCGTGCCGCCCCGCGGACGCTCCACGTAGCCGAACCGACTCGGCTGCCAATCCGTGGCCGGAACGAACTGTTGGAGCGAAGCCCGGCCCCACCGACCGGCATAGTCGATGCCCGCCACCACACGCCGATGGCCCCGCTCGACGTTCTCCTGCACCAGGGTCGAAAGGCCGAACACGCTGGTCCCGGGTTCGCCCAACAGCGAGAAGCGGTACGCGGCCCCGTAGCGCAGGTCGTTGCGGCGCCGGCCCCGGTCGTCGGTCCAACGCGTGGCGCCCTGCTGGAAGAAGAACGCGCCGCTGTTCATCACCGCAGTACCGCTGCCCGGTTTCGCTCTGAACGACGCCACCGGCAGCACCGTGTCCACGTTCCCGTTGAGGCCCTCGCCGTAGGGCGACCACGACAGACCCTGGACGAAGCGGAAGTTGGGACCGAACAGCGCCCGACCCTGCTCGTTCACGAAATGCGACGTCCGTTCCACCACCAGGTCGCCGAGGCGGCCGGACAGGCAGCGCCAGCCGGAACGGGTGGATTGCTCGAAGTCGTTTCCGCAGTAGATGGCTCCGGTGAGCCAGGAAGGGAACGCATGCCGGTCCACGGTGGCATCGGGCGTCGCGTGGGATCCTCCGCCCACCGCGTGGGCCGCTCCGCTCAACGCCAAGGAGAGGCAACCGGCGACCGCCAGCGCCATGGCAAGGCGACCGAAAGTCAACGAGATGGAAACGAACGCCATGCGGTCCTCCTCGGACTGGAAGCGCGTCCTTCGACTTCGCTTCGCTACGCTCAGGATGAACGGGGATCGTCGCTATGCTACGTCGTTATGCTACGCTCAGGACGAACAGGGGCAATCGTTCACGGTTTCCCATACGTATTCGGGCCGATCCTGCTCCAAGTCTTTGCCTATCATACCACAAAAAAGCCCAATTTTGCGGGAAACGTCCCTGTCCAGGGGCGGTAACCCCGCCATCTCCAACGATTCCAGGTTCGGCACGGTTGCGGGAACCGCGGGTATTGGCTACGTTCCCCCGGAACGGACTCGTGTCCGCGTGCGTCGGGCCAACCTCCCCCGGGCCGGAGGGTAGTGGCTGCCGAGCCATTGCCGGCCGGACCGACCGGACGACCGCAGTGGTCGCCCGTTCCCGAAGACAAGGAGTCGCCATGCCGCCAAACCGTCTCGTCCCGGAGGGGCATGAGGTCTTCCTCGACCACGTGGGCCTGTTCGTCCCGGACTTCGACGCGTCCCCCCGAAGGCTCGAGGAACTGGGGTTCTCGCTCACGCCGTTCGTGGCCCACATGGCCAGCACCGAGCCGGGGGTCGAGCCCGCGCCCAGCGGCACGGGCAACCAATGCGCCATCTTCGGCCAGGGCTACCTGGAGATGCTCGGGCCTACCGTGGACACCCCCTTGTCACGGCAGCTCCGGGCGCAGCTCGCCCGCTACCCGGGATGGCACCTGATCGCGTTCGCGGCCAACCGCCCGGAAGAGAACCACGAGCGCCTGGCCCGGGAGGGCTTCCGGCCGCTGCCGCTGGTGCGCCTGGCCCGCCCCGTGCCCACGGACGCCGGCGAGGAGACCGCCCGCTTCTCGGTCATCCGGGTTCCGCCGGAGGTGATGCCGGAGGGGCGCATCCAGACCGTCACGCACCACACGCCGGAACTGGTGTGGCAGCGCCGCTACCAGCGCCAGCCCAACGGGGCCGCGGCCCTGACCGGGGTGTTGGTGTGCGTGGACGACGCCCGGGAGGCGGCCGCCCGCTTCGGCCGGTTCGTCGGCGTGGAGGCGACGGCCACGTCCGACGGGTGGGAGGTGGGTCTCCACCGAGGCCGCGTGGCCTTGGTCGGGGCCGGACGCTTTCGGGAGATCTACCCGGATCGGGAGCTCCCCTGCACGCCCTGCATCGTCGAGGTTTCCCTGCGCACCGACGACCTCGCCGCCACGCGCCGGCACTTCGACCACCGCGGCGTCCGGTACGAGACCCCGGACGAAGACTCCCTGAGGGTGCCCGGGGCCGAGGCCCTGGGGGCGTCGTTCCTGTTCCACCGGACGGAGGAGGGAGGCGCCCCTTGAGCGCGGACACACGCTACGACTTCGACCTGTTCACCATCGGCGCGGGCTCCGGGGGCGTGCGGGCGAGCCGCATGGCGGCCGCCTACGGCGCCCGGGTGGCGGTGGCGGAGGAACGCTACCTGGGCGGCACCTGCGTCAACGTCGGCTGCATCCCCAAGAAGCTGCTCGTCCATGGCTCCCACTTCGCCGACGACTTCGAGGACGCCCGGGGCTTCGGCTGGACCGTGGGGGAGAGCGCGTTCGACTGGCCCTCGCTGGTTCGGAACAAGGATCGGGAGGTCGCGCGCCTCAACTCGGTTTACCGCAAGCTGCTGGAAGACCGCGGGGTGGCGTTGTTCGAGGCCCGGGCCCGGGTGCTGGACCCGCACACCGTGGAGGTGGGCGGCGGGAAGGTCACCGCGGCGCACATCCTCGTGGCCACCGGCGGCTGGCCCACGGTCCCCGACGTGCCCGGAAGGGAGCACGCCATCACGTCCAACGAGGCGTTCCACCTGCCCCGCCTGCCCAGGCGCGTCGTGGTCGTCGGCGGCGGCTACATCGCGGTGGAGTTCGCCGGCATCTTCCACGGCCTCGGGGTCGAGGTCACCGAGATCTACCGCGGCCCGCTCTTCATGCGCGGGTTCGACATGGACGTGAGGCGCACCCTCGCCGACGAGATGCGCAAGAAGGGCATCGACCTGCGCTTCGACGCCGACGTTGCCGGCATCGAACGGAGCGGGCGGACCCTCACCGCGACCCTGAAGGACGGCCGGCGGCTGGAGACCGACGCGGTGATGTTCGCGACCGGCCGACTGCCCAACACCCGCGGACTGGGGATACGGGAGGCGGGCGTGGAGCTCGCCCCCAACGGCGCGGTGGTGGTGGACGAGCGCTTCCGGACCAGCGTCCCGTCCATCTTCGCCCTCGGCGACGTGACCGACCGGGTCAAGCTCACCCCCGTGGCCATCGCGGAGGCCATGGTCTTCGCGCGGACCCTGTTCGGGGGCGGCGCCGGTCCCATGGACTACGCCAACGTTCCGTCCGCGGTCTTCAGCCAGCCGCCGGTGGCCACGGTGGGACACACCGAAGAAGCGGCCCGGGAGATCCACGGCGAAGTGGACGTGTACCGGACGGTCTTCACGCCGCTGGAGCACACCCTTTCCGGACGGGACGAGAAGACCATGATGAAGCTCGTGGTGGAGCGCGCCGGCGGCCGGGTGGTGGGCTGCCACATGGTCGGCGCCGACGCCGGAGAGATCGTCCAGGGGTTGGCCGTGGCCCTCAACTGCAACGCCACCAAGGCCGACTTCGACCGGACCATCGGCATTCATCCCACTGCCGCGGAAGAGTTCGTGACCATGCGCGAACCCGCGGCCGCGGCGGGTTAGCGCCGTTTCAGCCGCCCGTGCGGACGATACGCAGACTCGGACCCGCCCCGGCGCTGTGCCTGGCGCTCGCCCTCGTCCTCACGAGCGCCTGCGGCGGCGAGGGCGGCGATTCGCAGACTGTGAAGGGACCGGACCCGGACCGGGGGAGGCGCCTCTACATCGCCACGTGCATCGTCTGCCACAACAGCGACCCGGGCAAGGACGGCTCCCTCGGTCCGGCCGTCAAGGGGGCGTCAGAGGCGCTGCTGGAGGCCAAGGTCCTGCACAAGCGCTACCCGCCGGGCTACCGGCCCAAACGGCCCACCCAGGCCATGCCCACCTACCCCCAACTGAGGAAGAGGATTCCCGATATTGCCGCCTACCTGGCGCAACCGTGACCGGTTTACGCCAACTCCAGCAGCGCCCACAGGATGGCCGTGAGGACCATGCCGCTCCAGATCACGCCCGGAATGGACGTCAGGAGCTTCTTCGTGCCTCCCTGGGCGTTGCCCACCAGTGCGTTCAACTCGACCACGGCGATGATCACGAGGCTGGCGATCCAGAAAGTCGTCAGACCCGTGGCGCTGGTCTCGGAATGCGGGTAATGGCTCGCCGCTCCCATCAGGAAGAGCATGGGGATGGAGAAGAGCGTGTTGGTGCGGGATGCGAAGCCGGCCCACTGGCCCTTGCTCGCCGCGTCCGGAAGCGCCTCGCCTCCCTCCGCGACCTTGTTGGCGGAGGCGATGACCACCTGCTGGTTGGGCCAGATCACCATCCACACGTTGAGGAACATGATCGTGCCCATGGTCCCGCCGATGGTGATGGCCATGCCGTAACCGGATGTGAAGAAGATGCCCGGGCCCTGTTGCCCGAGCCTGATGAGGTAGATCAGGATCCCGGCCAGGAAGGTGAACATGGCGCCCCAACGGAACCACCAGAGAGCCCGCGGCACGAGCTTCTGTATGGCGCCGGTGCGGGTGCCGG
Organism: uncultured Binatia bacterium (SeqCode); assembly: GCA_965204235.1. GTDB lineage: Bacteria > Desulfobacterota > Binatia > UBA9968 > JAJDTQ01 > JAJDTQ01. The sequence goes on along the minus strand of OZ241979.1, from coordinate 3,500,677 downwards.
CCTCGGTCTCGGCGAAGAACGGCGTCTGGACGAAGTTGAAGTAGTAGAGCAGGCCGATCCATGTCACACCGGCCAATAAATGCACCCACCGCAACAAGAATTGCAAAAGCTCCACATGATCCATCGATGACCTCCTGTTTGTGTTCCCCCAACGCTCGAACGCCCGCCATTATATGACGCAACGGGCCGGATCGTCAATGAAAAGCCCGCAAGCCCCCCGAACGGTCCGCGCCGCCGGGTTCATCCCTCCTCCACGAGGAAGGGGCGGAACTTCTCGTAGAGTTCGTGGAGCCTCGCCTTGTAGTAGTCCGGGTTCTCGTCCGGCTCGGCCGGGTCCCATTCCGACACGTGTTTGCAGCTCTCGTTCACCCGGACGCCGGCGCCCTGGCCGGTGACGTACCAGGAGACCTGGTCTCCCGGCAGGTAGGTCCGCTCCGACCGAAGCGCGACCTCGTACCCAGCCCGGGGCTGCTGCCTGCCGCCCTTGACCTTCATCTGGTAGTCGTCCAGCGGCTCGCGCAAGGTCTCGGTCCTCGCCAACAGGGACAAACCGAGCCGGTGGTCCCCGATGGCGTCCCGGTAGCGTTGGTACAGGGCGGGGACCTCGCCCTTCCGTCCCTGGAGCAGGAGCAGGAGCGCCTCCTCCAGCCACTTGCGCCGGTAGCGCTCCAGACCGCGGGGACTCAGGCCGGGGCCGCTGACGGAAAGGCCGCCTTCGTGGTCCAGCAGCGCGTGGCTGTCCGCGGCGATGCAGAACATCGCCCGGTACCGCTCCAGGGGCAGGCTGACCGGCCAGGGCAGGCATGACGACGCCTCCGCGGCCAGCGCTTCCTCGGCCGCGGCCCCGGCCGCGTGGGCCGGGGGAACGAAATAGACGCCGCCGGCATCCACCGTGACCACCCGGGCGCGGAGTTCCTCCAGCCGCTCCGCCAACCCGCGGACCAGGGCTTCCCCCGTACGAGTGACCCGGCCTGCCGCATCGAAGTCGTTGAAGTGCGCCTCGGGGCAGGCCAGGTAGTCGAGGAAGGAATCCGCCAGCGCCTTGATCTCGGCCCGGACGGTGGAGCGGAAACGGTGGGCGCCCTCTGCGGGAGCGGCGTCGGCCGTCGGGCCGGGCCGTTCCCACAGGTCCCGGAACCCGCGCAACAGGACCGGAAAGAGCCGGAGGCCGTCCTGTACGGGAAAGACGCCGTCGGCCAGCATGACGGCCGGATAGAGCGGGGTGACGTCGCAACGGAGCACCGGTTGCGAAACTCCCTCGACCTCGAGGGCGGCGTATTTCTCCGCCGCCGGCGCCGCGGGCCCGGGCTCGGGAACCGAGCGGCGCCGGGCCAGGTACTCCCTGAGCATGAGCCGGTCGATCTTCGTGGTCTCGGGCGTGAGCGGCGTATCCTGGTAGCGGCACGGGAAGATCCGCGCCTGCACGTAGCAACCCGGAGAGAGGGCCGCGGATATGGCCCGGGTCTCCCGGACGTCGTCCATGGCATAGCGGAACAGGGTGTCCGGGTCGTGGTCGAAGTACCAGCTCGCCTTTTCGCCCGGGATGTAGGTCCGGTCCGGGGCCGCGACGCCGAAGTGCCGGGCCACGTCCTTGAGGCCGTCGCGCTTGAGCTCCCGGTGGATGCGGACGTAGCGTTGCGCCAGGAACCAGGTGTCCATGACGTGGCGCCCATGGATGGCGTAGTTGCGGTAGGGGATCACGCGGTCGCCCACCCGGAACCGCGCCGGCGCGTGCCGCAGCGGGCTGCCGTCCCTGCCCACCCGAAGGCTCACGCCGAACCGCTTGGCGCGCTCGTCGATGTACGGGAGGTCGAAGCGGAAGAGGTTGTGCCCCTCGATGACGTCCGGGTCGCGCCGGCGGATCTCCGCGGCCATCTCGTGGAGCATCTCCCCTTCGTCGTGGTCCCTGCCCGGGATGAGCCGCTCCCAACCGCTCGTGTCCGACATGGCGATGGCGGTGATGCGGTCGCCGGGGCGGCGCGGGTTGGGAAACTCGAAGCCCTCCGTGCGATATACCTCCAGGTCGATCTGCATGCGCACGAGACGGTCGAAGCTCATGCCCAGGAAATGGGTCTCGCCGGACCGGAGAAGGTACTGCTGCACCGGGTCCCGCAGCCACAGGTACGGCGAACCCGGAGCGCCCATGCGCCTGCCGCCCTTGCGCTGGAGCCAGGAGCGGGCCGATTCCAGTGCGTCGAGGTCCGGGAAGGAAGCCAGCCCGCGGAAGGCGCCGGTCCCCTCCAGCCGCTCGACCCGGCACTCGCCTCTCCATCCCGCGATCCCGTCCTCGGACGCGAGCCAGAGGAACGGCTCGAACCGGACCGTACGGGAACGCACCGCGGAAGCCTCCCTGGAGAAGACCCGGACCCGATCCCTGCCTTCCATCTCCAGACCCACCATCCGGGGAGTTGCGGCGCGGCCGAAGAGCGCCGCTTCGGGATCGGGGATCAGGTCGGACATGACGGACCAGGGCAGTGGAGGATCCTCGTCAACGGATTCGTCAATGGATGCCGGAGGCTGGGATTCCTACCAGATCCGCATGGCCGTGGAAACGCAACGCGGGTCGGCGGGCTGCCGGCCGCGGAATCGGCGCATGCAAGGGCGTCCTTCGACTTCGCTTCGCTACGCTCAGGATGAACGGGAAACTCCGCTTCGCTACCCTCGGGATGAACGGGGACCTTCACTACGCTGCGCTCGGGACGAACGGGGCAATTGTTCAGAGAGCGGGCAATTGTCCAGGGTTTCCCATCTGTGCTACATCAGGATCATGGTTTCCGACGCTGTTTCCATCCTCCGCCGGCCCCGTTTGCGGCATCCCTTCCTGATCCTGTCGTTCTCGGGATGGAGCGACGCCGGATCTTCGGCCACGTCCGCGGTGCGCTACCTCATCGAACAGCTCCTGGCCACGGAACTGGCCAGGATCGACCCGGAAGACTATTACGACTTCTCGGTCCAACGGCCCCACGTACGCCTGGTGTCGGGACAGCGCGAGATCGAATGGCCGTCCTACGCCTTCCACTACTACAAGACCGGCAGCGAGCTCGACCGGGACTTCATCTTCGCCTCGGGGGCCGAGCCGCACCTCCACTGGAAGTCTTTCTCCGGCGCCGTGATGGACCTTGCGCGAGAGTGGAGGGTGGCTCGCATCATCACCCTGGGAGCCCTCCTCGACGAGGTGCTCTACACCAAGCCCGTGCCCTTGAACGGCTTCTCGTCGGACCCGGCGCTCATGAAGGAGTTGGACTTCACCCCGTCGCGCTACCAGGGTCCCACCGGCATCGTCGGGGTGCTGGGCGACGCCTTCCGCAAGGAAGGCATGCCCCACGTGAGCCTGTGGGCGGCGCTGCCCCACTACCTGGCGCCGTCGCCCAACCCACGGGGAACCCTGGCGCTGGTCCTGCGCCTGACCCAGTGGCTGGGGATCCGCATCGACACCAGCCCGCTGGAGCGGGCCGCGGGCGAGTTCCAGAGCAAGGTGAACGACGTGGTCAACAGCGATCCGAACCTGACCGCGCTGGTGCGGGAGCTCCAGAAGCACGAGTTCGAGCAATAACGATCGGAGGAGGCAGGGACCATGCGCAAAGTGTCGTGGACGTTGGCGCTGATGACCGGGGCGTTCCTCTCGACGGCCTCGACCGTCATGCCGGCCGGACCGTTCGACGAGGTCATCGAGGAACGCCATCAACTGATGCATGACATCGGCGACGCCAACAAGGCCATGCGGACCGCGGCGGACCCGTCCGTAGTAGCGGCCAACGCCGACAAGCTGGCGGAAGCGTTGGCCAGGATCAACGCCGACACCTTTCCCAAGGGAAGCTCGGACGGCTCACGCGCGAAGCCGGAAATCTGGGAGCGATGGGACGAGTTCACGGCGACCGCCGAGAACGCGGTCCAACTGGCCCGGAACATCGCGTCGAAGGCCCGGGCCGGCGACGCCGCGGCAGTGTCCGAGCTGGTCAAGGGTTTCGGCAAGAACGCCTGCGGAAGCTGCCACCGGGCCTTCCGGAAACCCAAGCAGAGGCACTGACGCCTGCGGCCCATGATTACCACCCGCCTGGGAGAGGCCGCGGTTCCGGACATCGAGGCCTGGGCCAACCACGTCATCCGCTCCGAGGACGACGCGGTGGAGGCCGCGGAGTCCTACCACGACGCGGACTCCAATACCTACGTCCTGCGCCTGGTCTCCGGCGCCCGGGTCCTGCTCTTCCGGCTCTCGGAAGCCCAGGTGCACACGCCCGGACGCGAGCCCGAGTGCGAGAAGACCCTGCGGAACCGGGTAAGGGAAGTGCGCCGCCTGCTCCGCGGGCCGTGACCTTCTCCCCGGACACGGACCGGGGCCGCCGCAGGCCGCGCCGCAGACCCTACAGCAACCTGGCCATGTCCTTGGCGAAGTAGGTGAGGATCCAGTCGGCCCCCGCCCGCTTGATGGACAGCAGCACCTCGGGGACCACCCGGCTCTCGTCGAGCCAGCCGTTCCGGGCCGCCGCCTTGATCATGGCGTACTCACCGCTCACGTTGTAAGCCGCGGTGGGGAACCCGAAGCGCCGCTTGACCCGGGAGATGACGTCCAGGTACGAAAGCGCCGGCTTCACCATGACCATGTCGGCGCCCTCCGCGATGTCCGCCTCCACCTCCCGCAGGGCCTCGTCGCCGTTCCCGGGGTCCATCTGGTAAGAACGCCGGTCACCGAACCGGGGCGTCGATTCCGCGGCCTCCCGGAACGGTCCGTAGAACGCCGAGGCATACTTGGCGGCGTAGGACAGGATGGCGACCTGTGGGAACCCGTCCTGGTCCAGCGCGGTGCGGATCGCGCCCACCCGCCCGTCCATCATGTCCGAGGGGGCCACCACGTCGGCGCCGGCCCGGGCGTGGGACAGCGCCTCCCGCGCCAGCAGTTCGAGGGTGCCGTCGTTGTCCACGTCGCCGTCCTCGACCACCCCGCAGTGGCCGTGGTCCGTGTATTCGCACAGGCAGACGTCGGTGACCACCAGCAGGTCCGGGACCCTGTCCTTGATGGCCCGGATGGCTTCCTGCACCACGCCGTGGTCGGCATAGGCCTCCGACCCCACCGGGTCCTTGACCTCGGGGACGCCGAACAGGATCACGCCCGGGATGCCGAGGCCCCGCACCGTCTCGGCCTCTTCGGCCGCGCGGTCCACCGAGAGCTGGGCCACGCCGGGCATGGAGCTCACCGGCTGCGTCCGGCCGCGCCCCGGACAGATGAACAGCGGGTAGATGAAGTCCCGGGGACTCAACGCGGTCTCGCGCACCAGGTCGCGCAACAGCGGGGTCCGTCGAAGCCTCCGCGGACGGGTCGCAGGAAACGCCATGGGTCCCTCCCGGTTACGAACGGGCGTCCCGCGCCCGGACGCCCTCCACCAGGGCCCGGATCAGGCCCGGCACGGTGTATTCCCGGGCCGCCGCGTCCACGCTCAAGCCGCGCCCGCGGGCCGCGTCCCCGGTGACCGGACCGATGCAGGCCACCCGGACCCCCGCGGCCGGGAAGGCTGCGCGCCCGGCTTCGAGCAGGTCCAGGAACGCGTTCACGGTGCTCGGGCTGGTGAACGTCACCCAGTCCACCCGCCCCAGGATCTCCGCCAGCCGTCGGGCGCCGGCCCGCACCGGCTCGTTTCGATAGGCCTCCACCACCTCCACCCGCGCGCCCCATTCGCGCAGGGTCTCGGGGAGCACGTCCCGGGCTCCCGCCACCCGCGCGAGCAGGAACCGGCGGCCGCGGACCCGTTCCGGGCCCAGGGCCGCCAGTATGCCCTCGGCGCGGTACTCCTCGGGCACCAGCCTCACCGAAAGGCCCCGATCCGCCAGCGACCGGGCGGTCTGCGGGCCGATGGCGGCGATGTCGAGACGCCCCAGGTCTTCCATGCGGCCGAGGGCCTCGCAGCGCGCCGCGAAGTAGCGCACGCCGTTGGCGCTGGTAAAGACCGCCCAGTCCTGCCCGGGCAGGCTGCGGACGGCCTCGTCAAGGGCGCCGCCGGACTCCGGCGGCAGGATCTCCACCGTGGGGAACGCCACGGTCCGGGCCCCCAGGGATTCCAGGCCTTCCACCAGGGCGGCGGCCTGCTCGCGCGGCCGCGTGACCAGCACCCGCTGACCGGACAACGGGGCGCCGCCGGACTCCCCCGCGGTCGGCGCGGCCGCATCGGTCATGCCCGGGACTCCCTCAGCACCGCGCCCGCCCCTTCCTCCAGCAGCCTCTCGGCGAGCCGGGTCCCCAGGGCGGCCGCATCCGCGCGCGCGCCCGATATGTCCCCTCGGAAGATCCGCCTGCCGGAGCGGTCCGCCACCATGCCCGAAAGCGCGATCCGGTCCCGGGCCGCCACCGCCCGCGCCCCCACGGGCGCCTGGCATCCCCCCTCCAGGCGCCTCAGGAACGCCCGCTCGGACTCCACCTCCAGCGCCGACGGCTCGTGGTTCAGGAAACCCAGCCGCTCCGCGTCACCGCGCCGGGTCTCCAGGCCCAGGGCGCCCTGGGCAACGGCGCCCAGCCAGGTCTCGGAGGGCAACGGCTGGGTCGCGTCGCGCTCCCGGCCCAGACGCTTGATCCCCGCCAGGGCGAGGACCAGGGCGTCCACCTCGCCGTCGTCGAGCCTGGCCATCCGCGTGTCCACGTTTCCCCGTATGGGCACCACCGCCAAGTCCGGGCGGTGGTGCAGCACCTGGGCCTGCCGCCTGAGGCTGCCGGTGCCCACACGGGCGCCGGCCGGCAGTTCCGAGAGGCGCCGGGCCACACGGCTGATCAGCACGTCCCTCGGGTCCTCGCGCTCCGGCACCGCGGCGATGGCCAAGCCTTCGGGGACCTCGGTGGGCAGGTCCTTCATGGAGTGCACCGCGACGTCGATGCCGCCTTCCAGGAGCGCGTCCTCGATCTCCTTGATGAAGACCCCCTTGGCCCCGATCCGGTCGATGGGGACGTCCCGGAACCGGTCGCCGCTGGTGCGAATGGGCACCACCTCCACCTCCAGCCGCGGGTATCGGCGCTGCATGCGGCCCCGGACCCATTGCGCCTGGGCCAGCGCCAACGCGCTCCGCCGCGTCCCGATGCGGATCCGGTCCATGGACGTCATCCGTTCAAGGGTCGCCCCGCCCCGGGTCCGTCTCCTGGTCCAGGTCGAAGAGCGCCCTTACGGCATCGTGGTAGGCGGCGTCCTCCCCGGGACCCTCCTTGAGCCGGGTCAGCGGCCCGTGGAGGATCTTGCTGATCATGGCCGCGGTCAGGTCCTCGATGGCCTTGCGCTCCCGCTCGGAAACGTCCTTGAGGTTCGACTCCAGGGACTTCCGCAACTCGCCCTGGCGGATCTCCTCGAACCTCTGCTTCAAGGCGATGATGGTGGGGACCCGCTCCAGGGACGTGAGCCACCGGTAGAACGTCTCCACCTCCCGGTCCACGATGAGCTCCCCCTTGTCGGCCTCGCTTTCCCTCCCCTTGAGGTTCTCCCGGGCCACGTCGGCCAGGTCGTCGATGTGGTACAGGTACACGTTGTCCAGGCCGTCGATGAGGGGGTCGAAGTTCCTGGGCATGCCCAGGTCGATGAGGAACAGGTTGCCCTGCTTCCGCTCCCGCAACACTTCCGCGGCCATGTCACGGGTGATCAGCGCCCCCTCCGATTCCACCGAGCCGATGACCACGTCGGCAAGCGTGAGGTAGCGGGCGTAGTCCTCGAAACGGATGGGGCTGGCCCCGAAACGGTCCGCCAACTCCACGGCCGTCTCGAAGGTGCGGTTGGTGATCATCAGACCCCGCACGCCGTTCTCCACCAAGTGCCGCACCAGCGACTCGCCCATGGCGCCGGACCCGATGACCATCACCGTCTTCTCCCCCAGGTCGTCGAAGATCCGCCTGGCCAGGTCCACCGCCACGGAGCCGACGGAAACGGGCCGGTTGGCGATGCCCGTCCCCTGCCGCACCCGTTTCGCCACGGAAAAGGATCGGTCGAAGAGACGGTGCAGGACGCTGCCGACGGCGCCGGCCCGCCTGGCGATGGAGTAGTGCTCCTTCAGTTGGCCGAGTATCTGGGGCTCGCCCACCACCATGGAGTCCAGGCTCGAGGCCACGCGGAAGAGGTGCCGCACCGCGTTCTTGCGGGCGTGGTGGTAGAGTTGGTCCCCCGCGGGGTCCAGGCGGACGCCGGGGCGGCTCTCGAGGAAGCCCCCGATCTCCGCAAAGCCCGCGGGGCCGTCCCGGGCCACCGCCACCACCTCCACCCGGTTGCAAGTGGACAGGATCACGCCTTCGTCCACGGAGGGAAGCGCCATGAGCTCCCGGAGGGAGCCGTCGAGCCGGTCGGAGGGGAACGCGAGTTGCTCGCGGACTTCCACGGGCGCGGTACGGTGGTTCAGGCCGACCACGAGTATCTGTCGTCCCGGCTCACTCAAAGCGGCCTCCGTGGCGGCTCGGGAACAGCGCGTCCCCCCAGAGGAAGTAGCCCAGGACGATCAGGAAACCCGTGATGGTCCAGACCGCGGCCTTCCTGCCCCGCCAGCCTGCGGTCAGACGACCGTGGAGCAGTATCCCGTACAGCGACCAGGTCAACGCGGAGGTGATCTGGCGCGGGTCCCAGGACCACCAGGTCCCCCAATGCGCATGCGCCCACACGCTGCCCGTAAGGATGCCCAGGGTCATGAACGGGAAGCCCCAGACGAGGAAGACCTTGTTGAGGCGGTCGAGGGTCTCCAGGGCGGGCAGGGCCCGGCTCCAACCCGCCACCCTCTTGTTCTTGAGTTGGCGCCGGAGCAGCAGATAGACGACGCTCACCGCGAAGGCCAGGGCGAACACCGCGTTTCCCAGCAACGCCAGGGTCACGTGCAGCGGCAGCCAATGGGTCAGCAACGCCGGCGGCGTTTCCAGACCGGGATCCCCCAGGGCCACGGACCTCAGGGCCATGAGGAAGGCCACGGGCGCGACGAAGCACCCCAGGATCGGAAGCCGATAATTGAGCTGTACGGTAAGGTACACGCCCACCATCAACCAGCCGTAGAAGGACTGGGTGGCCGGCGTCTGGGCGAGGGCCGGGAAGCCCGCGTCATGGAAGAGCAGCGCGAACCTTGCCGCGTGGCCGATGAAGCCCGCCAGCAGCAGACCCTGGCCCGCACGGGAGAAGGCCTCCCGCGGGGAGAACAGGTAGAGGATGAACGCGCCCGTGGCCAGGAGGTAGGATCCGGCCACGGCCGACTGAAGGCTCTCGTGCATGAGTCGGGGACATTATATCCCATCCCCGGGGGAAGCCCTAGCGTCCCGGGGTCCCCGACGGGGACCTTGGGGAACGGCGACCTCGCGGCCAGCCGGGGGAAGCCCTGGCGTCCCGGGGTCCCCGACGGGGGTCAGGAGCGGGTCCCGGGTATGCGGAGGCGCTGGCCCACCCGGATCCGGTGGACGTTCGAGATCTTGTTGGCTCGTTGGAGGGCGGCCACCGACACCCGGTAGCGGCCGGCGATGGTCGAGAGGGTCTCGCCCCGGCGCACGCGATGGTAGGCCCTCGGTCTGCGCGTCGACGCCGTCCTCGGTTTGCCGTTGCGGACCGACTTGCCCTTCGGGATCCGGAGCCGCTGTCCCGCTCGCAGCCGGTGGATGTTCGCCACTCCGTTGACCGCCTGGATGTCGTACATGGACGCGCCGTAGGCCTTTGCGATGAGGGAAAGCGTCTCGCCCCTGGCAACCACGTGGTAAGGGAACGCGGGCGCGGACTTCATGCCCGCCAACGCCCTGCGGAGCCGTTGGCTTTGCAGTTGCGGGGCCTTCAGCCGGTAACCTTCCGGGATCCACCGGGCGCGGCGGCTCAAGGCCGGGTTCCATTCGAGCAGCTCCGCCCGGGACACCTTGCTGCGGCGCAGCAGCGAGGAGACCGCGACGCCCCTGGCGAGGCGGATCTCTTCGAGATGCAGCAGCGGGTCGTACCGGACCCCCGGCAGATGCCGCTCGACTTCCCGCATGACGTGCACCGCGGCGAGGAACTCCGCGTAGAAGTTCTTCGACGCGAACTTGAAGCTGCGTCCGCGGTAGCGGCGGATGATCTTGACGATGTCCCGGGATCCCACTTGGCGCACCGCCCTCTTCATGCCGTTGCGTCCGTGGTTGTAGGCGGTGACCGCCAGCGGCCAGGTCCCGAGCTGCCGGTAGTTCTCCTGCAGCAGGCGGGCGGCCGCCCGGGTCGCTTCCATGGGGTCCCTTCGTTCGTCCAGGTGCCGCGTGACCCGCATGTACCTTCGCCCGGTGCCGGGCATGAACTGCCACATGCCCACGGCCCCGCGGAACGAACGCGCGTCGTTCCGGAACGAGGACTCCACCAGCGGCAGGTAGGCCAACTCTTCCGGCAGTCCGCGAGCGGAGAAGACCTTGCGCATGTGGGCCATGTAACGGCCCGACCGCCGCACCCCGGCCACGAAGGAGTCGCTTATCCCCCGCTGCATCCGGATCCGGTGGGACGGGACGCCCCGCCGCGTGATCCGGCGCCGTACGGAACGGAACACCTTGCGTGCGTTGGCGTACGGCCCGACCTTCACCACCTCGTGTATCTTCGAGAAGTCCCGCGGGTCGAAGAACACCAGTTGCGAGGAGTCGTAACGGAGGAAGATCCGCTTCCAGAACTCCACCGCCGGCTCCAGGCCGGGAGGAACGATGAACGGGTCGGCTGCCGGGGCAACGGGGCCGCTTGCAAGCAACGACGGAGCCGTTGCAAACCCGCTGAAGAGGAAGACCAGCAGGCCGGCGATGGGGACAAGTCTGCGTACCATGCGGGATCTGTCAACGAAATCTTGTGGTTACCTTACAGCATCTGAGCCGCTATGTCAACTTTTATCGACGCTCCGGTCCTTATGGGCGTAAAGAGGGGTGTATGTGCTGCGCAGCCCGATCATCTCGTCCCCGGAGCCATCCGGGAACAACTCCAGCCGGTCGGACAGGGACAGCGCCTGCCGGCAGCCGACGCGGTCGAGGCGGAACGGAAAGAGGCTGAGGGGGTCGTTCAGCGAAGACAACGCGCTGCGCCCCTCGGGTCTGGCGTGCAGTTGCGCCTCCATGAGCCATACCACCATCCGAGGGTCGTCGAGACGCCGTACGTCCAGCGCACCATAGACGCCCTGACTGGAAGAATCGGCGCTTCAGGAATTCGTGTGGGTTGTGACACTCCAACGCATGCGATGAGGTCCGCTTCCCTCCCATTCCGACCATGCCGTCCGCGGAGCAATGACGGCGTGATCCCTTTCCATCCTACCTTACCCACACAAAACCGGAAGAGCCCCTTTTCGCTACCATTATCCTCTTGCAAGCGGTAATAAATTGGAGGTCCTCTATTGCAGAAATCGTGCTAGGCCAGGTAGCCTGCAGGATGAGTTGAGAGATAGGCCTGACAGGCCTCGCCAGTCGCAGGATCGACAACAAAGGGGAACCGTGGTCAGGTGAGTGACAAAACCGCAATCGAGTGGACGGACGCAACCTGGAATCCCGTGACGGGTTGTACAAGACTGACGCGAGGTTGCGACCGTTGTTACGCCGCGCGCTTTGCCGAACGATTTCGCGGCATTCCCGGACATCCGTTCGAGCAGGGATTCACACTGCGGCTCCGCCCGGAACGACTCTCCCAGCCGCTTTCATGGAAGCGGCCCAGGAGGATTTTCGTCAACTCCATGAGCGATCTCTTTCACAAGGATATTCCGGTAGAGTTCATTGACAAGGTCTTCGACACGATGGAGGCCGCCGACCATCATGTCTTCCAGGTGCTCACCAAGCGAAGCTCGTTGATGAAGAATTATCTCCTACGCAGATACCGCCAGACCGTAGCCCCTCAGCACATCTGGTGCGGGGTTTCCGTTGAGGACCACGTGGCGACCGCCAGGATCCGACACCTTCGGAAAGCTCCGGTGGCGGTCCGTTTTCTTTCCATCGAACCGCTTCTCGGCCCCGTAGGCGCGATTGACCTCCAGGGGATCTCCTGGGTCATCGTGGGCGGCGAAAGCGGTCCGAAGGCGCGTCCCATGAAGAGGCGCTGGGTTTTGGACATCAGGGACAATTGCCAACGGGCAGGAGTCGATTTTTTCTTCAAACAATGGGGCGGCCTGACGCCGAAGGCAGGCGGACGGCTACTTGACGGAGTGGAGCACAACGCTATGCCTTCCGGTCCGAAGATCTGGAGGAAACATGGACCCCTTCAAGTGGCATCCTGACGAAGACCCTCCTCCGATCGAGGAGCATGGCAAGGCCAAGCTCGCCGTCTTGCGCAGCTACCTTCGCGCCTATTTCGACCGGTTGGGACAAAACTTTGCTCGCGAAGAATTCAGGCTCGACCTCGTCGATGGTTTCGCCGGTGGCGGTACGTTTCTGGATGGAAACGAGACGGTGTCCGGCACGCCCCTGATCATGCTCGAGGAATCCGACAAGGCAAGGGAAAGGCTGGGTCGGGGTCGCCGCAAACCCCTGAATTTCGATTGCAAGTACTACTTCGTCGATGTGAAGCCGGCTCATACGGACCACCTTCGGAAAGTCCTGCAGGAACGCGGCCACCATGTGGACGGGGAAAGAATCATTGTTCGCAATAGCCCGTTTGCGGAAGCGGTGGACGACATCGTTGCCGAAATTCGACGCCGCCAACCACGAGCAGGACGTTCGATCTTTCTTCTGGATCAGACAGGGTATGGGCAAGTGGCGTTGAATCTTGTTGCCAGGATCTTCCAGAAATTGCCGACGGCGGAAGTCATCCTGACCTTTGCGGCGGATGCGCTCATCCGTTTTCTCGATGAGAGGCCTGCGTTCATCAACGGGGTCGCTCCTCTCGAACTCACGGAAAAAAAGATACGCGACATGATTGCATCCCGGAACGGTGACGGTGGAAGGGCACTCGTGCAACGGGTGTTGCGGGAGCACATTCGCTCCGGAACGCAGGCGATTTATGACACACCGTTCTTCATTCGACCGGAAAAGTCACGACGAGCCCTGTGGTTCCTCCACCTGTCAAGACACCCTACTGCACGCGACGTGATGATCCAGTGTCATTGGAACGCCACCAACACATTCGATCACTACGGTACCGGAGATTTCCAGATGCTGGGGTGGGAGGCGCTGGAATCCCGCACACTGCCGCTGTTCCGCTTCGGGAAAATCGATAAGGAGCAGATGCATGAACAGCTTCTCTCCTCCATGCCTGACAAACTGTTCAGTCTTGCCTGCGACGAACCTGTCACCGTTGACGCAGTGAGGCATACGTTCGCAAATAAAACCGCTGCCCGATTCTCGGACCTCGATGAGATCATCCTCGCCCTTCACCAGGACAAGGAGATCAACATCCTGGATAACAACGGCAAGGTGCGCCGGCGTAGTCTGACGAAACTTGGCGCCACGGACCGGATTGCGTTTCCGGCCACGCTGTTCCTTCCCGGCTTTTCGCGCCTTGGTTCCATGTCACCACAAATCAAGGTCCCGGACGACTTCGACCGCATGGGCAGACGCGAGATAGAGAGAATGTTCGAGGGCGACGCGTGACCCATTTGCTGGATACCCATCTGTTGCTCTGGGTCACAGGCGCCCAGGATCGTTTATCGTCACAAGCCCGGACCCTTCTCTCTGATCTCGCTGCGGCGCCAGTGTTCAGTACTGCAAGCATTTGGGAAGTTGTCATCAAGAAGGCGCTCGGCAGGAAGGACTTTTCGGTCGAACCATCTCGATTGCGGGACGACCTGATGGAGAATGGCTATGACGAACTTGAGGTTCGGTCGGAACACGTTCTCGAAGTCGCCGCTCTGCCGCTGATTCACAAGGATCCTTTCGACCGCATGCTCATTGCTCAAGCGCGTGTCGAAGGCATCACATTGCTTACCGGGGATGCCAATGTCGTCCGCTACGGTGGCCCTGTCAGATTGATTTGAAGACAGGAAAAACCAAGCAGCATTATCCATCCCATCTCGCTGCGGGTTGCCGCCTGGTCGTACCACATGAGCAACTTGGGGTCTTCCTGAAGGACTGTTTCGGGGATCTTTTCGGCAACGGCGATGATGGTGGCGTAGTCGTGCTCCTGCCACGCCTTCTTGAAGCCGGCGCGGACCTCATAGATCCCCTCATTTTGGATCAGGTCGCCGTACTTCATGCCGCTCTCTCCGGGCCGGCCACCACCAGGACGAGGCGGTTGTAAAGGGTGGCTGCCTCCTCGATCTTTTCGAGGAGGGTTTCTTTGGAGAGGGCCGCCGTTTCCGGTCCCCGGTGACCAGGATTTCGTTCCGCCGTCCCGCTCGACACGCGGGGGCTATTCCAGTTCGAAGGGTATCTGCGTCGGGCCGTAACCCTGCCAGTACTTGCAGGTCTCCGGGTCGTACCTCCCTTGCAGGAAGCCGCCGGGCTTCTCGGCCCTCACGATGATGGCGACGGTGCGCTCCTCCCCGCTCTCTTCGGCGTGGATCTGCCACGGGCGCACGAGGTCGATCTTGCCCGGTCCGACATGGGCGTTCTCCGTCTTCCGCACCTCCGCATAGTCCGGCCGGGATCCGTCGTCCAGGCGCTCGTAGCGCTCGATGGTCTCGTGCCCGTCCAGCACTCCGTAGAGGGTCCAGTTGTGCGCGTGGTCGTGGATGTTGGTGCGGGTTCCCGGCGCCTTGACCAGCCCGTTGACGACGAAGCCGTGGTCCGGGTCCTCGTAGAGGAGAAGGTTCTGGGCTCGCTGTCCGCCCTCGGAAAGGCCCCCCTGGTCACAGGACGGCCACTTCTCCGACTGGGACTTCACGCCGGGGTCCGCCAGGAGCTCCGCCAGCAGAGGCCCCATCTTCCGCCAGCGCCTGTCGGCGTCGGGCTCGTCCGCAAAGAGTCGCCGCGCCTCTGCGATGAACCGCTTGGCGGCCGACGGCTCCGTCTCCCCGGTCGGCATGGGTCGTGCGCTCATGTGGTCTCCTCCCTTCGGTTCCGCTCCCGGCCTGCGGGCGCGGGTAGTTTGCTCCTCGGAATATCCGAGGAGCCGGCGCCCTGTCAACCGGACCCGGCGTCCTCCACCGATCCGGCGCCTTCGACAGGTTCGGCGTCCTCGACCAGTTGGGCCCGGCCGGTGTCCCGCAGCCCGTCGAACCGGTCCCGGTCCACCTCGAAGTAATGGGGCTGTGCCGAACTCTTGAGGATATAGCGCTCGCCTTCCTCCGCCCGCAAGGCATAGGCCCCCATATCGATACGGGCACTTGAGGACGGTGGAGCAGCTCCGGGAGTTTCTGGAAGAGTTGGGAATCGGACCTCAACTTCCCAGATCTTTCGGCGTGCTTCCATGTGTCCCGTCCGGATGCCGGAGACGGGATAATCGGGCAATGGAAGGATAACCATGCACTTCCCTTCGAACAGCACGCCACTTCGCCAGACGTAGATGAAAAGCTTCCCGCGGCCGTACCTCGCGAAGACCTGCTCGGGCACATCCTCCCGGACGCAGGGCTCCCTGATGTGGACCAGCGCATCGTCATGGAGATAGACGTCGAAGTAGGAGCGCGCCGCAGGCTCTCCGGACACCACCCGTTGGTACGTGGACCGGTACAACTCCACCAAGTCGTCGATGCCCGCGGAATCATACAGGAACACCTGTTCGTTCCCGGGTGTGAGCAAGGCACCGCTCTCCACGCGGTCGCGGGTGAGGAGGAAGTCTGCTGCGCGGGCGACGGCTTCCATGTCCGGGAAGCGTGTCGGCACGCTTCCCGCGGGATTGTATGATATGTCGGCGCCTACCGGGTGGAGGAAGCGCCACAGGACGCTTCCGGCGAGATAGTACTTCCATTTGTGCTCCCCTGTGACCTGCCAGGACCCTTCCGGCTCAATGGATCCAAGGATCAGGACCACCTTTCCCCGCGTGGTTTCGCGGATGCTCCCGAGTTCGGCCAGGGCGGCCTGTTGGATCTCCGCCGCATAGGCGTCGATGCGCCATCGGTGATCCATCTGGAAGACGGAGACGACGAAGGTGAGCAGCGCCGCAACGGCAAGGCCGACCACCGGACCATGCCCCCTCCCCAAGCGCTTGTGGACGTACAGCAGGAGCAGTGAGTAGAACACCAGCGGGACGCCCACGTAGAACATGGCCTCGGGGTCGTGCTCCGAGTATGCCACATTGTGGCGCATGGGGAGGGCCCAGAAAAACCCCGACAGGGCGAGGGTGGCCAGCAGCATGCTGTGTCGCCATGCCAATAGCCGCCTCGCAAGCCGAACCACGGTCGTGGATGCAACCATGACCATCAGCAACGCCAGGAGGTAAAGCGACAACTTCGGCCCCGAAAGGCCCGGCGCCCAAAAGTCAACAGAGGGAAACCATCCCCGCAACTTGGCTCCCCAGTCGGTCGTCACGGATGGAACGGACGCCACGCAGACACGACGGAACTGCTGTCGCAGGAAGTGCAGCCAACCCCCACGGTCGAACGTGCTGTTCGGGTCCTGGTCCAGTCCGGTCCGGCTGAGCATGGACTGGAAGGACGGCAGTTCGGTCACCGGAGTCTGGCCTCCGAACGCGGCGTACTCGTTGGCGAAGTTGAAGCCCAGGACGACCGCGCCGAACAGCAGCGCGAACACGCCCAGCGCCGTGTAACGGCTGCGCAGCACCGCTGCCCCGATGGAGCGCACACGCGGCCACACCGCGGTTCCCTCCTTCCACGCCCGGACCGCCTCGCTCGCCAGGCCCAGGATGAGGAACGGCAGCAGGAAGGCATACACGTGCCACCCCAGCAGCAGTGCAACGCAGGTCCTGGCCAGCAACTGCCGGAACCGTCCCTCCTGCACGAACACCACCATGCCGTGGAACACCAGCATCACCGCGAACAGGTCCACGCTCGTCTCGACGGAAACCGCATTGCTGTACAACAGCAGGTAGTAGGAGGAGAAGGCCGCGAGGGTGGCGGCCAGTGCGATCCAGGGGCGGGAGGTGATCCGTGCGAGGGAATGGAAGGCCAGGAGCGCAGCGGCGCTGAACGACAGCAGCATGAGCATGCGGGCTGCCAGGATCTTGGCCGACAGGTCGTTTCCGAAGGGGAGGATGGCGAGTTTGATCAGTGCGTATCCGCCGACGGGAAAGCGGCTGTACATCTCGTATGCGGGGGCGCCGCCCGATCCCGGGCGCCGCCCCAGGAACAACCGGAAACCGTGGTCGGGGGACAGGTTCTCGGCGACGGTCAGGTGCAGTGCCGTAATCCAGTCATGGTTGCCGGGACGGTAGAAGTATCCCTTGTCGAAGCTGTACGGGAACAACGTGGACAGGGCGAGCAGCAACAACCACAAGGGGAGGCGTTCAGGATTCTGCATGTACTCATCCTGTCATGCCTTCCCCGCTTTATGCAGAGGTCTTACTGTGGCTATTCCAACTCGAAGGGTATCTGCGTCGGGCCGTAACCTGCCAGTACTTGCAGGTCTCCGGATCGCACCTCCCTTGCAGGAAGCCGCCGGGTTTCTCGGCCCTCACGATGATGGCGGCGATGCGCTCCTCCCCGCTCTCTTCGGCGTGGATCTGCCACGGGCGCACGAGATCGAGCTTGGCGGCCGACGGCTCCGTCTCCCGGGTCGGCATGGGTCGTGCGCTCATGTGGTCTCTTCCCTTCGGCGCCGCTACTGCCATGCGGGCGCGGGTGGCTTGCTCCGCGCAATATCCGAGGACCCGGCGTCCTCCACCGATCCGGCGCCTTCGACAGGTTCGGCGTCCTCCACCGAATCGGTGTCCTCGAGCGATTCAGCGTCCTTGACCAGTTGGGCCCGGCCGGTGTCCCGCAGCCCGTCGAACCGGTCCCGGTCCACCTCGAAGTAATGGGGCTGTGCCGAGCTCTTGAGGATATAGCGCTCGCCTTCCTCCGGGGACACCACCGCATGCGTGACGGACGGCCCTTCCTTCAACTCGACGGTGTACTCCAGCACCCGCTTGCCGGCGTCGAAGCGCGCCTTGCCGTCCTCGCCGAGCACCTCCCGGAAAGCCACTCCCGACACCTGCTTCACGAGCTTCCGGACCGCTTCCGCATCGGACTCTTCGTCCTCCCCCAGTCCTTCGACCTGGAAGACCCCTTCCTCCGCCCGCAACGCATAGGCCCCCATGTCGATTCGGACGATGTCGCCCACCTCCATCTTCAGGACCTCCGTGTCATACCACCGGTCGGCGTCCGCCGGGGCGTCGAAGGCATTGAAGTCGATGGCGTAGGTATGCTCGTCGCCGTCGAGACGGGCGTGGACCTTGCGGAACCCGGGGGAAGAGCCGATGAAGACGTCGCCCAGGACGTCCGCGCCCCGGAGGAACCGTATCCGCCGCTCGAATCGATCCGGGGTCACCTTGAGCCGTTTCGCCGCGGCCATGGTCCTGCCCACCGGCCAGGACCTCCTGGCGTTGAGCAGCTTGTCCTCGAACTGCTCGGACTTCAACAGCGAGACCGGGAAGTCTCCCTGCTCGGACAAGACCCAGCGGTCGCCCTTGCGCGCCATGCGCAGCCGCGGCTCGCCCGGCTGTTCGATGGTCACCGTATCCGCCTCGGCTGCGTCCGGCGGAAGCAACCGCGTACCCGCTTCGAAGACGTCCTGGTCGTCTCCGGGCAGGTTGACCCACACCACCAGCCCCGACTGGAGGATCAACAATAGCAGCAAGAGCTTGATCGATCGGCCCACGCAGAGAACCTTTCCGTTTCAGGGTCCTTGGCCCCTCAGGCCGCCAGCATTCCTTCGTAGCGGTCCCGGAGGCCGCGCAGGTGGTAACGGTGCGCGCCGTAGAGCAACAGCAGGCCCAACAGGACGAGGCCATAGTTCAGGTACTCCCAGAACGCCTTCTGCTCGCGCGTCATGGGCACGAGCGTACGCGCGAAATGGGCGCGGCTCCGGATGGACAGCAGGGCGCGGTCCTCCAACGCCCAGTCCACCGCGTTCTCCAGGAACTGCAACGAGTTGACGAACCGGTCGTTGGCCGCGGCGCGAGACAACTGGAGGGTCTGGTCGGTGAACGCTTCGTTGGAGCCCACGAGGATGATGCGGGCGGACTCCGGGGACTTCTCGATCATGCCGGTGACCACCGGGTCGGCCTCCCCGTCCGCGGCGCCCTCGGCCTCCCCGCCCTCCGGCGGCGACTGCGCTTCCCCGTCGTCCCCGGCCAGCAGCGGCGACTCCTTGTCCGCGTAGTAGGAGCGGAAGACCCCTTCCACCACCGCGGCCAGCACGTGGCCCTCGGGTTGCCCCTCCCGCTCGAACCCGAGCTTCGGATGGACCTTGAAGTCGGGATGCACCTTCGGGGAGCTCGACGTCCAGGAGGCGTCGGAACTCACGAGCAGGGGAACGACGCGGGTGACCCCGTCCTCTTCGTCGGGAAGCGAAAGCGGCGACGCCCAACTCATGGTCAACTGGGGCAGCCGGGCGGTAATGGGGTTGTCCCGGTTGAGGCCCCGGCCCCGCACGTCCACGAAGTAGGGGTACGGCACGAACTGCAACTCGCGCACGGTGAAGCCGCCCGCGCGCCGGTTCACGTGCACCGGGAAAGGCTCGTTCTGCGGGTCGAGCACCAGGGTCTTCCGCAACGTCACTCCATAGTGCTCCAGCAGCGGCTCGAGACCGGAGGTGTGCCGGGACGCGGACAGGCCGGCCTGGGTCCGCGTCACCCGGTAAGGCGACGTCAGCAAGACCACGGAGCCGCCCTTCATGAGGAACTGGTCCACCGCGAACTGCTGCTTCGGCTCCAACCCCTCGGGCGCCGCCAGCAACAACAGGTCCACGTTCTCCGGCGCCAAGCCGGACTCCAGGTCCGCCTCGACCATGTGGTAGTTCTCCCGCAGCTTCTGTTCCAGGAACCGGAACTGGCCGGCCTGGGGAGCCCGGGCTTGGGGCAGCGGCTGCGGCGGCGGTTCATGGAACCCGATGGTCTTGATGAAGCCCGGCGCGAACCTCCGCAGGGCGGCTTCGAGGCTCCGTCTGGCGGCTTCCCCGTTCAGATCCCGGGGCAGCGGCACCTGCACCGTCGCGCCGTCGTTCTTCAGGACCATGTAGAAGTAGAACCGCTTCGGGTCGAAGGGTCCCGCGGCCATGGGGCGGAACCCGTACCGGTCGGCGAGTTGCTTGGCGACCTCCCCTCCCTCGGCCTCGGGATCCACGATGGCGTACCGGAACTTGCCGCCGGACTCCCGGCGCAGCGTGTCCAGGGATCCCACCAATTCCGTCCGGAAGACCGCCATGGACTTGGGCAGCTTCTCTTCGGACGAGATGAAACCCTCGAACTCCACCGCTCGTTCGATGCCGGCGAACAACGACTCGATGTCCTGGAAGCCGTACAGCACCTTCTTGACGGTCCGGGCAAGGTCGTACTCCAGGTTCCGCAAGCGCACTTCCGTCCTGGTCCGGCCTCCCCTGACCTCGATCAGGTCCGGGAACCGCAGCACTTCGTGCTTGTCGCCGTACTGGACCAGCACGTCGAAGTAGGAGTTGACCAGCGAGGTCTGGTAACGGTCCTCGGTGCGCAGCGGGATCGGCCGGATGTCATAGCGCTGGTTGGCTTCCTCCTCGACGTCGGGGTCCTCCCGCGGGTCCACGAACTCGGCGCGCACCCGGCCCCCGCTGATGGACTCGATCTCGCGGATGGTGTCCCGGATGCGGGGTGCCAGCGGCGCCAGCAACGGATGGGTCCGCGCGCTGAAATACCCCCGGATGAGCAGCGGCTCCTGCAACTGGGCGATGATGTCGCGGGTGGCCCCGGAGATGGAATAGTCCCTTCCTTCGGTGAGGTCCGCCCGGGCGGTGACGCCGCGATGGAGCCAGAAGTTGGCCAGGAGGAAGTTGAGCGCCACCAGCGCCGCCACTGCCTGCCAGGCCCGGTGGCGCGGCCTCTGCCCTTCCCTCGACCACCGCAGCCGCTCCAGGGAGAAGACGTTCAGGGTGACGAAGACCCCGACGATGCTCACGTAGTAATAGACGTCGCGGAGGTCGAGGATGCCCCGGGTGATGGACTCGAAACGGACGCCCGTGGCCGCCAGACCCAGGTATTCGGCCCAGCGGACCCCCACCAGGCCGCTCAAGGTCTGGACGCCCACGAGATAGAACACGAAGCCGATCAGGGTGGTGAGGATGAGGCTCGCGATCTGGCTCTCGTTCCGGGAACTGACGTAGAGGCCGACGGAGCAGTAGGCGGCGGCCAACAGCAGCGAAGCCGTGTAGGCCCCCAGCACCGGGCCCCAGTCGAGGGGGCCCATGAAGGAGACGGTCAGCGGGATCCCCATCGTCAGCGCCAGCGCGACGGCCACCAGCCCCAGACACGCCAGGAACTTGCCCAGCACCAGGTGGAGGGTCTTGACCGGCATGGTGAAGAGGAACTCCAGGGTCTCCATGCGCCTTTCTTCGCTCCACATCTTCATGGTCAGGGCCGCGCTGAGAAAGATGAGCAGGACCGGCATCCACTCGAACAGCGGCCTCGCGTCCACGATGTTCCGCGCGAAGAACTGCTCGACCCAGAAGAAGAGGAACAGGCACACCGCGGAGAACGCCCCCAGGAAGATGAACGCCGCGGGAGACGAGAACCAGGTGGAAAGTTCCTTCCTTGCGATGCTCCAGATACTACCGGACATGGCCGCCCTGCTCCCCCACTTCACGGAACACCGTCTCCAGGGTGCGCGCCTCCTCGCTCATGCGATGGAGATCCCAGCCCCGTTCCACCGCGGCCCGGGCAACGACGGGCGCCACCGCATCCGCGGGGGCGTCGAGTTCGAGGCCGTAACTCCCGCGGCGCGGCCCGTCCGCGACGGTGACCCGGACCACCCCCGGGATCTCCCCGAGCCGGTCGGCCGCGTCGTCGGACGGATTCCCGAGGCCCACCGCCAGCCGGTTGGACTGCTGCAGCTCGCTCAGCCGGGCGTCCAGCGCGATGCGTCCCTGGGCCATGATGATGACCCGTTCGCAGACCGCCTCCACCTCCTGGAGGATGTGCGTGGAGACGATGATGGTGGCGCTCCGGCTCAGGTCCCTCACCAGCGACCGCATCTGGAAGATCTGCGAAGGGTCCAGGCCGTTGGTGGGCTCGTCGAGGATCAGGATCTCCGGCTCGTGCAAGATGGCCTGGGCCACCCCCAGCCTCTGCCTGTAGCCCTTCGAGAGCGTGCCCACCGGGTCCAGGGCCCGGTCGGTCAACCACGTCCGCTCCAGCACCCGCCTGAACACCGCGGCCCGATGGCCGTCCGGGACCCCGCGCAGGTCGGCGACGTACTCCAGGTAGCGCATCACCGACATGTCCGGATAGAGCGGCACGTTCTCGGACAGGTAGCCGAGTTTGCGCTGGATGCGCAGCCGCGCTTCGGAGACCGCCATGCCGTCGATGGAGATGGACCCCGCGGTGGGCTCCATGTACCCGGTAAGCAGGCGCATGACGGTGGTCTTTCCGGCGCCGTTGTGCCCCAGAAGACCCACCACCTCCCCCTTGCGAATGGAAAAGGAGACGTGGTCCACCGCGGTCAGGTCACCGTACTTTCGGGTGAGACCCTCTACCTCGATCAAGCTTCGCCCTCCCGGCCCGCACCGTACATGGATTCCCGGAGATGGACTCTCCGAGCGAGACCCAAGATTTTAGCAGATCCCGCGGCAGGGGGCGAATCGGCTTGTAATTGCCTTCGTTCGTCCCGAGCGTAGCGAAGCTTCTAGCGCTTGGGAAAGTCGAACAGCGCCTCGGCGCCGCGGGCGTACCCCACCGCGGACCAGGCGTCCGTGTCGAACCCGAGGTGCAGCACGCCGCAGGTGGGCAGGTTGGGGATCGGCCGCGGTCCCAGGTGGTTGGCGAGCTCGGTCAACCCGGGGTTGTGGCCGAACAGCATCAACGTCGCCGCCGACTCTTCCACTCCGCGGATCACGTGGAGCAGGTCGGCGACGCCGGCGCCGTAGAGGCGCTCTTCCACCGCGATGCTCCGGCGCGCGTAACCGAGCTTCCCGGCGATGATCCGCGCCGTCTCCAGCGCCCGTACCGCAGGGCTCGACACGATCCGGTGGGGCCGGTACCCGCGCCGCGCAAGCCGAGAGCCCATATCGGGCGCATCCCGCTTCCCCCGTTCGTCGAGGGGCCGGTCACGGTCGCTCAGGGCAGCGTCCTTCCAACTCGATTTGGCGTGCCGCACGAGGATCAACTCCTTCACGCAACTCCACCTCCTGACCCGCAAGGGAGCATCGGAAGGCCGGGATGACGGACCGAGGTCATGCGACGGCGCGGCGCCCGGGCTCGGGTCGATCCGGGGAAGCGAACCGTCGGTCGTGCCGGAGGCTCGGGACGCGCTTGCGCACGCTTGCGACGCTCTCCATGTCCACGGAGGCGACGATGGCGCCCACATCCTCGCCTCCCTCTGCGAGCACCTCCCCCCAGGGCGAGACGATGAGCGAGTGGCCGTAAACCTCGCCGCCGCCGGGCACCGGGCCCACCGCGCAGGGCGCCGCCACCACGGCGCCGTTCTCGATGGCCCGGGCGCGGTTCAACACGCGCCAATGGGCTTGGCCCGTGACCTTCATGAAGGCTGCCGGCACCGCCAGGATCTCCGCGCCGGCCTGGGCCAAGGCGCGATAGAGATGGGGAAAGCGCAGGTCGTAGCACGTGGTCATGCCGAGGCAGCCCCAGGGCGTGGGCGCCAACACCGCCTGCTCACCGGGATCGACCACCTCGGATTCCCGGTAGCGCTCGGTCTCGGACAGGTCCACGTCGAACAGGTGGATCTTGTCGTAGCGGGCGCGGATCTCCCCTTCGGGATCCACCACGTAGCCGCGGTTGATGAGCCGGTCTCCCGGTCCATCCACCGCCAGGGAGCCGATGAGCGTCCACACGCCGGCGCCGCGGGCGAAGCCGCGCAACGCCTCCAGCACGGGGTGGCGCGCCTCCGGGGCCGACGGAGGCCGAAGCAGGCCGTGGTCGCTCATGAGGCCGCCGCAGTACTCGGGGAGGCACACCAACTCGGCGCCGGCCGCCGCCGCGTCACCGGCCAAACGGCAGGCTGCCTCGATGGCCTCGTCGAAAGTCGCCACCGGCGGCGTCTGGACACAGCCAATCCGTACTTCGCGCGTCGTCGTCATGAGTCTTCTCCCCGTGGCGTCCTCCGAGCCGTCGCCGTCCTTCAGAGACCTCCGGCGTCATCCCACGCCGCGCAACGGCCGCTCCCACTGTGCAAGGTCGGCCTCGCCTTCGAAACGATAATCCTCGACGGTCTCGGGGTCGAGGGTAACCCCCAGCCCCGGAGCGTCGGGAGGGCGCATGAAGCCGTTGTCCGGATCCAGTCGCTCCCTGAGCAGGCGGCTCCGGAGCGGGTTCTCGTTGTAATCGAACTCCATCACCGCGATGTTGTCCAGGGCCGCGGCCAAGTGCAGGCTCGCGGCCAGAGCAACGCCGTCTCCATAGGTGTGGAGCGAGAGCGGAAGGCCCCGTTGGGCCGCGGCCGCGGCAATGGCGCGCACCTCGCTGACGCCGCCGGCCCGGGCCACGTCAGGCTGCAGGACGTCCACCGCGTCCCACGCCATGAAGGATTCGAACGCGAAACGGGTATGGAGGTTCTCACCCAGGGCCACGGGCACTCCCGTACGGGCCTTCAGTTGCGCGTGGCCGGCCACGTCCTCCATGAACAATGGCTCTTCCAGCCAACCCACGCCAAGCTTCTCGAAGGCAGACGCGGCCGCCAGGGCCGCGTCCAGCTCATACCCCATGTTGGCGTCGGTCATGAGCGGGAAGTCGGCGCCCAGGGCCGACCTCACCGCAGTCACCCTCTCGATGTCCCGGGCCAGGTCGAACCCCACCTTGATCTTGATGCCGTGGAAGCCCTGTCGGGCCAGGGTCTCGGCCTTCTTCACCGCTGCCGCGGTCTCTTCGGGGTACAGCGCGGTGGCATAGACCTCGACCCGGTCCCGGCGCTTGCCCCCCAGCAGATCATACAGCGGCGCTCGCTCCACCTTGCCCAAGATGTCCCACAGGGCCAGGTCCACGCCGCTGAGGGCCACCACCCCGACCCCTCTGGAGCCGAAGGCGCGGACGCCGGCGCCGAAATAGCCTTTGCGCCAGACCTCGTCGATGGCTAGCGGGTCCATGCCCACGAGCAGGGGCTTCAGCACCCGGGCGACGATGGTCTCCAGGACGACGCCGTTGCCCGAGCACGAACCCACGCCCGTGACTCCCTCATCGGTATGGACCTCCACCAGCAACGCGTAGCGATGGGTACGCACACCGGTCCGGCTCCGTACCTGACCGTGGACGGTCAGCGGCGCGCGCAACCTCAGGGTCCTCACGTCCGTGATCTTCATCCGAGTCCCCGCGGGCGACCCTGCCCGATCCTTGACACCCCCGCTCGGGCGGAAGTAGATTCCCTTCGGACGCCGCCCGACACACGTCATTGAGCCACATTTGGAGTCGCCATGCAAAGCAACAAGGTGTGCATCCCGGCGCCGCACAAGCTTTCGGTGGGGCGGGACATGCTGGAGGAAGCGGGCTGTGAGCTCGTGCTGGGGATGGACCAGGACGAGTTCCCCAGGCACCGCTACACGGAAGACGAGTTGGTGGAGCTCATCGGCGACAGCGGCGCCCTGTGGGCGGCCCAGCGGGACCTCTTCACCCGCCCGGTGCTGGCCCGGTGCCCAAAGCTGCGGGCGGTGGTCAAGGCCGCCATCGGCTACGAGACCATCGACGTGGACGCCGCCACCGAGCTCGGCATCCTGGTATGCAACAGCCCGGCCCGGGAGAACTTCACCGGCGTGGCGGAGGCCACCGTCGGGCTCATCTCCATGCTCTTCAAACGGCTGGCGCACAACCAGCAACTCCTGCGCGAGGGCCGCTGGAAACGGAACGAGCACCGCGGCAGCCTCATGGCGGGACGCACCGTCGGCATCGTCGGCCTGGGACGGGTGGGCAGGGAGACCGCCAAGCGGTTGGGGCCCTGGGAGATGCGGCTCATGGGCTGCGACCCCTACGTCACCCAAGAGTCCGTGCAGTCCCTGGGCGTGGAACTGGCGTCGCTGGACACGGTGCTCCGGGAGTCCGACCTCGTGACCTTCCACGTGCCCCTGACCGAAGAGACGCGCCGCCTCGTCACCATGACCGAACTCCGGAAGATGAAGCCCACCGCCTACCTGGTGAACACGTCACGGGGCGGCGTGATCCGGCAGGAGGACCTGGTCCGGGCCCTGAACGACGGGGTCATCGCCGGCGCCGCCCTGGACGTCTTCGAGGAAGAGCCGCTGCCCATGTCGGACCCTCTCCGCGAGGTGGACCCCGAGCGGCTGATCATGACCCCGCACATCATCGGCACCAACCCCCAGTCCCAGGTTGCGGGCGAGCGCATGGCGGCCCGGAGCATCCTCGCGGCGCTGGCGGGCCAAGCACCCGAGACCGTGGTGAACCCCGCGTGCGTGGACGCATGGCGGGAACGGTTCACCGCCCCTTGACCGCGGCGCCGGAGCTTCGCTTCACCCGCGCCGCATCGACCGCGGCCCCCCGGCGGGGACCGGAGGAAACTCTGAATGATTGAACTCTGAACGATTGTCCCGTTCATCCTGAGCGTAGCGTAGCGAAGTCGAAGGACGCGCTTTCCCATAGGGAGAGGCGCCTCGAACCAGAATGGATCAGAGGTTCCCGAACATGGATGGGAGGATCCCCGTGTCGGACAAGGAATGCATCGTCGAAGAGATCTCCGAGGAGCAGGGTATCGCGTGGATCACCCTCAACCGCCCGGAGCGAAAGAACGCCCTGAGCCGGAAGCTGCTGCGCGAGTTGGCCGACAGTCTCAAGGCCCTGGCCGCCAACGACCGTATCCGCTGCATCGTCACCACCGGAGCAGGGAACGCCTACAGCTCGGGGCTGGACCTGTACGACCTGCGGACGGCTTGGCAGGGCAGGCGGCGGCTCCACGAAGGCGGCTCGGCGCGGGAGATCGTCACGCTGTTGCGCCAGTGCCCACAGGTCACGGTGGCCGCGGTCAACGGCTGGGCCCTGGGGGGCGGGCTGGTGCTGGTGAACGGCCATGACCTGGCCATCGCCGCGGACACCGCCCAGTTCGGCATGCCGGAGATCATCCGCGGGAGCTACGGCGCCACCGCCACGCCCACCCTCTTCCGCAGCGGCATCCCCTTCAAGAAGGCGTTCTACATCCAGCTCACCGGGGAGAACATCGCCGGGGCCGAGGCCGAGCGACTCGGTCTGGTGTCCAGGACGGTGCCGGAGAAGGACCTGATCCCCTTCGTCCGGGACTTCGCCGCCACCATCGCCAGCCGCCACCCGGTGACCCTGGAGCACGCCAAGATCGCCGCCTACACGGCCATGGACCTGGACAACCACCGCGGGCTGCTGGTGGACGAGATCATATCCCACCGCATGCGCGTCTATACCAACCCCCTGAACGACGTGGAAGGCTACCTGCAATCCCAGAAGGGCGGCGGCAACGCGGCCTACGAGAAGCCGGACGCGAAGAAATCGTAGGGGCCGGAACCGCACCGCCGCTGCCGCGTGTCGTACCGGCTCCCCCCACGCCCACACTCCGGGCAACTCAACTCCCCTCCCCCGTGACCCACCTGTACCACCACCTCCCCCTCCTCCAGCTTCAACTCCACTCCCTCCACTCGCCACGGCGCCTCGATCCCCAGTAGCCTCGCGTACAACTCCCGGTCTCGCATCCTTCCCTCCCTGGGAGTCTGCGCCGCAGGAAGTTTTTTTGCAGGACGAGGGAACAGATGGGGGAGTGGATTGGATGGGAGGATGGGCAGGAGTGCCGGGACCGGGGAGTGTGCAATGGCGCGCAGGGCACGGGAGAGGGTTCGAGGAGTCCGAGGAGAGGCCCCTTGTGGGTACGGCGCGTTCCGCCGCCCGTCCCCTTCATACGGCGCATAAAACGCCGTCAAACCCAGCCCCTCCACCAAGTCCCTCACATGATGCGCCCAATGCCCTTCCGGCAGCCATTCCTGCAACTCCGGTGACAGCAGCAGCATCTGCTCCGGCTCATAAGGTCGAAATCTCGTCGGCATCTCCCTCCAACCCCGCCTTTCCTACCCCTCTATCCTGCCCACTATTCCCTGCGGCGCAAACTCCTAGAACAACTCGATGCCGAAGTAGCGGAAAAACTCCCCCTCGTACCAGGAAACGTGGATGACCCGGTCGAACACCCCGAACAGGAACACCACCACCGCCGCGGTCAGCCCCAGGGAGAGGAGCCATCCTTCGTCCGAACCCGCCTTCAGGTAGAGGAAGACGAACAGGGGCAGCGCAAAGATCTGTCCCAGGAGCCAGGTGCCGGCGAATATGCCCACGAGCCACAGGCAGATGATCAACGTCCGCTTCAACGCCTCGCCGCCCCGGAGGCTCGCGTCGAGGAAGATGTCCGCGGCTCCCGCGGGTCCTTCGGGGGCCTTCGCCTCCCCTCCCCGCAAACCCGTCCAGAGCGAGAGGACCGCGGCCATGATGCAGCCCGAGATCCCGATCAACGTGGGGAACAGGGCGGTCTTCCAGGGCCAGTCCCTGGCCATGAACACGCCGACGGCGAACACCACCGCCAGCACGAGTATGAACAGGCTTTCGACGTAATGCTCGCGGATGCGTGGCCGCGCCATCGTGAACCTCCGGGGCCGCTACTTGCGCGCCCGGGACCTCGCCGCGAAGAAGAGGGTCGCCAGCGTCAGCGCGATCAGGACCACGACGATGGGCCGCTGCCACAACCAGGACCAGCCGTAACGGCTGACGCTGATGTCGAGGTACCGCTCCATGATGGGTCCCAGGACGATGCCGAGGGCGATGGGCGGGCGCGGCCAGCCCCAACGTTTCATCAGGTAGCCCAGACCCCCCAGGCTCAGCAGCACGATCCAGTCCCCCAGTTCCTGGGTGGCCATCCAGGAGCCCATGAACACCAGCACCAGGATGACGGGGATGAGCACGCTGCCGCGTATGGTGGTGACCTTGGCCAACTGCGTCGTGCAACCCATCAACACCACCGCGGTGATGACGTTGGCGATGACCAGCGCCCAGATGACCGAGAAGGTGACGTCCAGGCGCGTGGTGAGGAGCTCCGGGCCGGGAAAGATGCCGTGGATCAGGAACGCGCCGAGCAGGATGGCCATGGTGGCGCTGCCCGGGATGCCGAAGGCGATGGTGGGGATGAGCGAGCCGCCCTTCATGGCGTTGTTGGCGCTCTCGGGAGCGATGACGCCGCGTATGTCGCCCTTGCCGAACTCGGACTCCCCGTCCCGGTTGGACTGGACCGCATGTCCGTACGCCACCCAGTCCACGATGCTCGCTCCCAGGCCCGGGATGAAGCCGATGTAGGCGCCGATGAACGCGCACCGGAGCGCCAGCCACCGGTGCCGGACGGCGTCGCGCACCCCGTCCCACAGGCCCCTGCCCATCTCCGGCGCCTCGGACAGCGCGCCGCGGCGCACCGCCAGCTCGATCACCTCCGGGAGCGAGAAGAGGCCCAGCACGCACGGGACGATGGGAGGCCGTTCCAGCAGGTACGGAATGCCGAACCAGAAGCGCGGGATGCCGTCCTGGGGCGAGTAGCCGATCATGGACAACTGCAACGCCAGCAAGCCCACGAGTATGCCCTTGGCCGGCGCGTTGCCGCTCAGGGACGCCACCATGGCCATGCCGAGGACTCCCAGGAGGAAGAACTCGGGGGCGCCGAAAGAGAGCACCAGCGGGCTCAGGATCGGTATCGAGATGACCAGCAGGACGGCGCCCACGATGCCGCCGAACCCCGAGACGGTGTAGGCGGCGCCGAAGGCCCTGGCCGCTTCGCCCTTCTTGGCCAGGGGGTAGCCGTCCATGATGGTGGCCTGGGAGCCGGCGGTCCCCGGCACTCCCAGGAGGACCGACGAGATGGTGTCCGATGTGGAGGTAATGGCGTACATGCCCATGAGCAGCGCCATGGCCTCGTAAGGCTGGAGGTCGAACGTGAAGGGCAGGAGGATGGCCATCCCGGAGAGGCCGGAGAGGCCCGGGACCATGCCGAAGAACACCCCCAGGCTGATGCCCAGCAGCAGGTAGCCGAAGGCCGGCCACGCCACGACGCCCTGGAGTCCCTGTTGGGCTGCCTCTAGCATCCTGCGTGGAGTTCGGACAAATCCCGCGAGGGTATCCCGCTGCCGGCCCGCCGGTCAGGCGGCCGGCAACGGGATACGGTCGGAAGGTCTATTTCTCGCCCGCGAGCTTGCGGCCTTCCTCGATGTATTTCAGGCGGAACTGCCTCATCTCCTCCCCGGCCGTCTTCCACGGCGTCATGGCCGTCTCGATGGCCTTGGGAGTCGTCAACATGCTCGGCTCGATGCCCACCGTCTTCTTGTACTCCGCGAGGAACTCGGGGTCCTTGCTCATGGCCGCAAAGGCGCTGCGCACCGCTTCCACCGCGGCCGCGGGAGTGTCCGGGGGCGCAAGGATCTGGCGGTAGCTGCTCAGGATCTGGAACAGCTTCCACTTGGGACCCGAAGGATCCTTGCCGGAGAGCGCCTTGACGAACCGGCGCACCGGCAGGCCCGGGGCGATGCGGGGGATCTCGGCGTCGCTGCCGTACCACAACGGTATGGCGTTGCCCTTGTCCACCGCGATGGGCTTGACCCGGGTGAGATAGAACGGCGTGCTCCCGTCCACGTAGTCGATCTCCTTGCGCAGGAACGCCGCCAGCAGGCCCGAGGACCCCTGGTATCCGGTGACGTACTTGTAAGGCACTCCCGTGAGGTCGAAGAGGGCCCGGAACTTGAGGTCCTTGCTGCTGTCCGCGCGGAACCCTCCCACGGTGAAGCTCTTGACCCTGGTCAGGTCCGCGGGCTTGTCGAGCATGGGATCCAGGTCCTTCTTGGCCACCCCGACGCTCACCACCGGCGTGAACATGACCGGGATGATCTCCTCCATGTTGGCCCGGAGGCCCGCGCCCTTGGGGTCGCCCACGAACCACTCCTGGTAACGGCCGCTGGCGGTCTGGCACCCCATCACGCTGCCGTTCCGCCGGGCGCGCTCGTAGAGCCAGTTCATGGCCAGGGTCCCGCCTCCTCCCGGCCGGTTCATGACCACGATGGTGGGGTCCCCCGGCAGGTGCTTCTTCAGGTGCCGGGCGTAGATCCGGCACTCGATGTCCGTGGGTCCGCCCGCGGAGAAATCGACCATGAGCTTCAGGGTCTTCCCCTGGTAGAAGGGCTTGTCCGCGGAGGACGCCTGGGCGCAGAACAAAAGCGCAAGCACGAGCACGGCGCAAGTGGATAGCACGGCTTTGTGTACGGTTGACTTCATCGCTTGCTCCCTCCCTGGGTCAGTGAACGCCGTCGTCCGAACTTCGGGGCGTCGGTCCGGCGCCGCCCGGACCGACGCCCCGCCACATGACACCCGTCGCCAGCCGTATGGGGTCAGGATGCCTTGTTCATCCGGGCCATGGGACCCAGACCCGGCTTGTAGGTCTTGTCGTCGATGAACTGCTTGATCCCCTGACCGTAACCGTCCTCCCGGTCCTGCATCTTGATCTGGGCGCCCTTGGCGGCCAGGTAGTCCTCGGCCTGGACGTAATCCATGTTGCGCACCAGCTTGTATGCCTGCTTGGTGGCCCGCAGGGCCCAGGGGTTCTTGGCCATGAGCTTCTTCGCCAGCTCCACGGTCTCCGCGCGCAGCCGGTCCGCGGGCACCGCGTAGTTGACGAGCCTCATCTCCGCGGCCTTCCTGCCGTCGAACGGGTCGCCGGTCATGGCGTGGTAGAGGCCGTCGCGCAAGGTCATCATGTCGGTGACCACCCGGCTCACGAGCCCCCCGGGCAGGATGCCCCAGTTGACCTCGGACAGCCCGAACATCGCGTCCTCCGCGGCGATGGCGAAGTCGCACGCCACCAGCGGCGTGAAGGCGCCGCCGAAACAGAAACCGTTGACCATGGCGATGGTGGGCTTGGGAAAGGTGAAGAGCTTGCGCCAGCGCCACTCCTGGCTGCACCAGCTCGCCTGCCTGCGAAGCGCCGGGTCCTTGTCGCCCTCGCGGAAGTATTCCTTGAGGTCCTGGCCGGCGCACCAACTGTTGCCCGCTCCGGTGATGACCATCACCTGGGTTTCCGGGTCCCCTTCGGCCTCGGTCACCGCGTCGTACATGTCGAAGTGGAGTTGCGGGCTCATGGCGTTGCGCTTCTCGGGCCGATTGAGGATGACCCAGGTGACGCCGTCCTCCTTCTCCACCAGCACGGTCTTGTATTCCTTCGTCGCCATCGAAAACATACCTCCTTTGGACGTTCGCCGAATCGGCAATCCGCCAACTCTATGCAGTGACGTTGACGGAGTCAAGGAACAAATCTCCCGCGGCGCGGCATTTTCCCCGGCCCCGCGGCTTTTCCCGACCCCGACTCCCACCCGCGCCCCGGCGGGTGAGGGTCCTCATTGGCACGGTGTTCCCGGTGCTGTCAAGGACGGCCGTTTTGTTCCCGTCCGACCATGTGCTAACCTCCCGGGTCGGTCCGCGGACCGACCCGGGACCCGGGATCCATGCCGGGAGCGGGGACTCGGACCCTTGCCGGGGACGTATCGGAACCATGCAAATCTGTTGCCTGGACCTGGAGGGGGTGCTGCTGCCGGAGATCTGGATCGCGGTGGCCGACCACTTCCGCAACGACGACCTCCGGCTGACCACCCGCGACCTCTCCGACTACGACCAGCTCATGCGGCACCGGCTGAAGGTCCTCAGGAAGAACCGCATCCGGCTGGCGGACATCCAGGACGTCATCGCCCGCATGAAGCCGCTGCCGGGCGCCAGGGCCTTCCTCGACGACCTCGCGGGGCATTTCCAGGTGGCGGTGCTGTCGGACACCTACTACGAGTTCGCCCTGCCGCTGGTGCGGAAGCTCGGCGGTCCGACGCTGCTGTGCAACTGGCTCCGGGTGGGCCGGTCCGGGTACATATCGGACTACGTGCTGCGCCAGAAGGACGGCAAGCGCAAGGCCGTCAGGGCCTTCAAGGGCATGGGGTTCCGCGTGGCCGCGGCCGGGGACTCCTACAACGACCTGGGCATGCTGCGCGCCGCGGACCGGGGGGTGCTGTTCAACCCGCCGGACGCCATCGCCCGGCGCTACGCCGCCTATCCGGTGGCGCGCGACTACGCCACGCTGGCGCGGTTGCTGAAACGGTAAACCAACGGGTGCCGAAGCGCCCACCCGTCGAGGACATCGACCAAGGAGAGGTTCCCATGCTGGACGTGCTGATTTCCAACGCCGAGATCGTCAACGCCAACGGCCGCTACAAGGGCTCCATCGGCATCCGGGACGGCGTCATCGCCGGGATCTACTCGGCCGGGGCCGGGCCGGAGGCCGGCGAGGCGGTGGACGCCGCGGGCTTGGCGGTGGTCCCCGGCGCGGTGGATATGCACTCCCACCACCGGGAAGGCGGCGAGCCGGGGGGGTACGACTACAAGGAGAACATCCACACGGCCACCATGCAGTGCGCCGCGGGCGGGGTCACCACCTCCGTGGCCATGCCCAACGTGACGCCGCCGCCCAACACGGTGGAGCGGCTCGACGCGCTGTTCCGGGCCTACGAGGAGAAGTCCATCATCGATTACAACGTCAACCCGGCCGGCACCATCCCGGAGCAGATCCCCAGGCTGGCCGAGCAGGGCATCGCCGCGTTCAAGGTGTTCATGGTGGTGGACACGGGCCGGGACTATCCCCACATGCCGGGCATCGGCGTCCACGACCACGGCAAGCTCATGGAGATCATGGAGGCGTGCGCCGCGGCCAACGTCCCGCTCATGGTCCATCCCCACGACCAGGCGCTCATGGACCACATCGAGAAGAAGTTCTGGGACCGGGGGGAACGCGACTGCCTGGCCTACGCCAAGGCGTACGCGGCCCACGACGGGGTGATCTGGGAGACCGCCATCCAGCTCCTGGTGCGGTTGCAGCAGGCCACCGGCGTCCACCTGCACCTGCTCCACATCCAGACCGCGGGCAGCGTCGAGATCATCCGGCGGGCCAAGGCCAACGGCCAGCGGGTGAGCGCGGAGATCAACCCCTGGGCGCTGTTCCTGGGGTCGGACTGGTCCGAGATCGAGCGGCTGGGATCCTACGCCCTCTCCTACTGGGTGCCGGAGGAGAACGCGCCGCACCTGTGGGGCGGCCTGTGCGACGGAACCATCGACATCGTGGCCACGGACCATGCGCCGCACACCCGCGAAGAAAAGGAGATCGGCTGGGAGGACGGCTGGAAGGCCCACACCGGCACGCCTTCGACCCAGTACTACATGAGCCTGCTGTTCGACGCCGCGTCCAAGGGCAAGATCTCCCTGGAGCGCGTGGTGGAGGCCACATCCACGGGACCGGCGCGGATCTTCGGAGTCGAGCGGAAAGGCCGCATCGAGGTGGGCTGCGACGCCGACCTGGTGCTGGTGGACCTCGCCGCGGAGAAGGAGATCCGGGACGAAGACGTGCTCAGCCTCATCGGCTGGACCCCCTACGCGGGCCGCAAGGTGCGGGGCGTCCCCGTGCGCACCTTCGTGCGCGGGACCACCGTGTATCGGGACGGCAAGGTGGTGGGGCAGAAGGGCCACGGACGGCAGGCCCGGGCCAGGTATCCGGGGTGAGCCGGGACCTCCTCAGCCCTTGACGTCACGCGTGACGTCTTTCCAGATCGAGCAGGAACTCCTTGATGGAGTGGAGGCCCACCGGCGTAGCCCCCCTTCCGCAAGCCTTCCGCGAATGCGCCCATCCCTGGCCACCTCACAAAACTCTCCCGAACGAAGTCCCCGGTTTCCACGGGCGCGACTTGACTAAATAGGGCAGTTTGACAATGGGGTCATATTGATCCATTTAGTCAAGCATGGACATACCTTCTCAACCGAAAGCCATTCACGAGGTCGCTGAACGTCTCGCGGAATGGGTCGATGCCGACTGCCAGGCATTCCCCGTAGGAGCAAGCCGTCGGGACTCGCAAATCGACGCAGTGTTGCGTGCCGGCGGCTTCGTGTTCGCAGTGGCCTGGAAGAGCGTCGGGTCAGCCGCCTCGGTTGGTAGCCTTATCAGAAAAGTCCGTGACGATACGGAAGAGATAAAGCAGACGGAATACCCGGAGGGACGCGTGGTCCCGCTGATAGCAGTCCCTTTCATGGGCCGGGTCGGGCGCGGTCGTTGTGCGGAACACGGCGTGGCATGGCTGGACCTTTCCGGCAACGCGCGTGTCATCGCACCAGGGATCCGAATCCTCATGGACGGCCGGCCCAACCGGTACAGGCAGAGAGGACGCCCGTCCACCGCCTTCGCTCCAATGGGCTCACGCATCACGAGGTGGCTGCTGATGCACCCGAACCGGCCCTTCACCCAGCGTGAATTGGCCCGGGCGACCGGCGCGGACGAAGGTTATACGAGCCGGGTAGCAGCCAAGCTGGAGCAGGACGGGCTCATCATCCGAAACGATGCCGGAGCCGTCCGTCCCCGAGACCCCGATCTGCTGCTGGACGCTTGGCGGGAGGTTTACGATTTCACGAAGCACCACGTGGTGCGCGGCCACGTTGCAGCGCGTTCCGGCGACGCACTGCTGCGGCAAGTGAGCGACGGATTGAACCGGGCTTCGGTCTTCCATGCCGCCACCGGCCTTGCCGCGGCCTGGAGCCTCGGCCGCTTCGCCGGATTCAGGACCGCCAGCATCTATTTGCAGGAGGAACCGTCATCCGACCTGCTCGCTGCACTGTCGTTTCGGGAAGACGCTCGCGGGGCCAACGTCTGGTTGGTCGTCCCGAACGACGAAGGGGTGTTTCAGGGCGTATCCATGCGGAACGGCGTTCACTGCGTCCATCCGGTGCAGGTATATCTCGACCTCCATGCCCATCCCGAACGAGCACGGGACGTCGCGCGCGAGTTGAGGAGCGACCGACTACGCTGGGGAACCGGTGACTGACAAGCCGACCACTGCCGCGGGATACGAAGGCGGACATACCGAATTCGTACGGGCGACCTGCCTGTACGTCGCCACCAAGCTCGGCGACATGATGGACGACCTGGTCGTAATCGGCGGTCTGGTCCCATCGCTGCTGATCGACCAGGATAACCTTCCGGCCGGGTCTGACCCACATCTCGGTACAAAGGACCTCGACATGGGGATTACCGTCGATTTACTGGACGACGGTCGCTACCACACGTTGACCGAGCGGCTGCGCCGCGCGGAGTTCGAACCGGACGTCAGCGGCCATGGCAATCCAACCCTGCAATGCTGGAAGATACAAGGGCCGGAGACGGTTACGGTTGATTTCCTGATCCCGCCAAGCCGTCCCGAGGACAGAGGCGGCCGGTTGCGCGACATCGAACCGGACTTTGCGGCGGTGATCACACCGGGACTGCATCTTGCTTTCGAGGATCGCAGACGGGTCACGCTCTCGGGCAGGACTATCCGCGGGGAAGAGGCCGCCAGGACCGTGTGGGTATGCGGCCCGGGCGCCTATGTCGTGCTGAAGTCCCTCGCATTACAAGAACGTGGAGAGAACAAGGATGCCTATGACCTGTACTATGTCGTCCGCAACTACGGAACGCCCATCGACGACGTTGCTTCCTCGCTGAAGTCGTTGCTCCACGATCCGTTCGCAGAGGAAGCCTTGAGCATCCTGGAGCAGAACTTCGGAGAGCATGACGGCATAGGGCCGCGGCGCACAGCCGAGTTCCTCACCAACGGTCCCGACGACGCGATCCAGGCCGACGTCGTGGGTTTCGTGAGGCAACTCCTCGAACGTTGCCGCTAGCCACACGAAGGCTGGAAGCGCCAGACAGGCTCTTCCGGCTTTCGTGTGGCAGGATTTCACGGATGGTTAACGCCTATGGGATCAGCCCCTGCCCCCGGCAGTCCCGCCTGACTGCCGCCGTTCCAGGTCGAGCAGGAACTCCTTGATGTGGAGGCCGCCGGCGTAGCCCGTGAGGGTTCCGTCTCCGCCGATGACCCGGTGGCAGGGCACCACGATGGGGAGCCGGTTCCGCCCGTTGGCCGCGCCCACCGCACGCACCGCCTGCGGCTGCCCCATGGCCCGCGCCTGTTCGCCGTAGGAGCGTGTGGCGCCGTAGGGGATTTCCTGAAGCGCCCGCCACGCGCGCAACTGGAACCGGGTGCCCGACAGGGCCAG
Organism: uncultured Binatia bacterium (SeqCode); assembly: GCA_965204235.1. GTDB lineage: Bacteria > Desulfobacterota > Binatia > UBA9968 > JAJDTQ01 > JAJDTQ01. The sequence continues at coordinate 3,463,685 of OZ241979.1, read as the reverse complement.
GGGCAGGTCGAACGCCCTCCGACATCCCTCGAAGTACTCGTCGAGTTGCTTCCTCGCCTCATCCACCGCCGCACCGCCGCGCCGCCAGCCGTCTTCGACCCAGGCGGACCGCCGCCCTTCCTCTCCGAAACGAATCTCCCTGACGGCCTCGCCGTCCCCCACGATCAGCAGCTCGCCTACCGGACTCTCCATCGAGGCGTAATCCATGCGGTCTTCCTTTCGTTCGTGTCGGAAAGCGCGTCCTTCGACTTCGCTTCGCTACGCTCAGGACGAACGGGGGTCATCGTTCAGGGCTTCCTCGAATCCCGATCCCCTTCGGAACTGGTTTCCTTCGGAAACGCGGCCTTGCGCCGCTCCAACTCGGCGGCTTCCGCCGCGGTCTTGCCCCACAGGGGCGGGTCCTTGAGGTACTCTTCCTCTTCCGGGGTGTTGGGGCGTCCCAGCACGGCGTTCCGGTGCGGGAAGCGGCCGAAGCGGCGGATGGCGTCGTGGTGGCCGACCGCGGCCTTCAACGAGTCCTCGTTGCCGAGGCTCCGGTAGAGGGCCAGCGCCCGTTCCTGGTCGGGCAGGGCCTCGCTGTGCTCGAAGGGCAGATAGACGAAGGTGCGGGGCCAGCGGGAGAAGGCCCGGTCGTATCCCGCGTCCAGGGCGTAACCGGCCGCCTCCCGGGCCTGGGGGTCGGTGGCGAAGGCCCGGGGCGCGCCGCGGAAGATGTTGCGGGGGAACTGGTCCAGGGCGAGGATGAGGGTCAGGCAGTCCTCCGGCGTCCGCCGGAAGTGGTCGAGGTCCCCGGACGCGGCCCGCTCGTGGACTTCCGCGTAGTGATCGACCAGGTAGCGGTCGAACTCGGGCGTCGAGCGGAACCACACTTGGCGCTTCTCCATCTCGACGCCCAGATCGACTCCGCCGAACCAGAAAGTCAGGATCTCTCTCGAAAGGGGGTCCACGGTCCTTCCGTTCGCCCGCGGTCCGTACCCGGGCCGAAGCCGCGCGCAAGGAAAATTCGCTGCAAGTCTTGACCAATATGGGGCCAATTGCAAGACTGCCCAAGACCCCTCGAACGAACGGGGTCGAAATCGGTTCCCGGGAGGCGGTCACGGAAAACTTCGACCAGAAAGTCAGGGGATGCGGTCGGACCCTGCAAAAGCAGAAGCTGCAAGTGCTCCAGGTCAACATGGGGAAGTACTGCAACCAGGCGTGCCTTCACTGCCACGTGGAGGCTGGGCCGGGCCGGAAGGAGGTCATGGCCCGGGCCACGGTGGAAGACGTGCTGCGGTTCCTCGGCGACTCCGACATCCCCACGGTGGACATCACCGGCGGCGCGCCGGAGTTGAACCCCCATTTCGACTACCTCGTGGAGTCCTCCAGGGACCTGGGACGCCACGTGATGGACCGCTGCAACCTGACCGTCTTCTACGAGGAAGGCAAGGGCTACCTGCCCGAGTTCTTCCGGCGCCACCAAGTCGAGTTGATCTGCTCCCTGCCCTGCTACACCCAGGACAACGTGGACAGCCAACGCGGCGACGGCACGTTCCGGTTGAGCGTGCGCGGACTCCAGGAACTCAACCGCCTGGGGTACGGAGCGCCCGATTCCGGACTGGAGCTCAACCTCGTGTACAACCCCCTGGGCAACTACCTGCCGCCGCCGCAGGAGCAGCTCGAGGGCGACTATCGCCGCATGCTCGGCGACGACTTCGGCATCGTCTTCAACCGTCTCTACTGCCTCACCAACATGCCCATCACCCGCTTTCGGAAGTTCCTCGTGCAGCGGGGCCAGTACGACGACTACCTCCGGCTCCTGGAAGACAACTTCAACCCCGACACGGTGGACAGGGTCATGTGCCGGGACCTCCTGAGCGTGGGATGGGACGGCTCGGTGTATGACTGCGACTTCAACCAGATGCTCGAAATGTCCCTGGGCCGGGTCAACGGCAGGAAGCCCCACATCCGGGAGTTCTCGGCCGCGGACTTCGAGGAACGGCCCATCCTGACCGGGGACCACTGCTTCGCCTGCACCGCGGGCACCGGCAGCAGTTGCGGCGGGGCGTTGGTCTGAAGACGCCGGGCGCGGCCGGCGGACCCGCCGCCCATGCGGCTCTCCATCATCATCCCGGTCCTCGACGAAGAACGCGCCGTCCGCGGAACCATCGAGGACCTGGCGCGCATCCGGCCCCACGAGATCATCGTGGTGGACGGAGGCAGCGCCGACGGCACGGTCGAAGCCGTGCGGCGGAGCGCGGCCAAGCTCGCGGTGGCCGGGAAGGGCCGCGCCGCCCAGATGAACCGGGGGGCGCGGCAAGCCGAGGGCGACGTGCTCCTGTTCCTCCACGCCGACACCCGGTTGCCCGACACCGCCAAGCGCGACATACGGGACTGCATGGACGACCCGCGCTGCGTGGGCGGACGCTTCGACATCCGGCTCGACAGCGAACGCCCGCTGCTCAAGCTGGCGGGCCGCCTCATCAGCCTCCGTTCCCGCCTCACCCGGGTGGCCACGGGGGACCAGGCCCTCTTCGTACGGCGAGCCGTGTTCGAGCGCCTCGGCGGTTTCCCCGAGATACCCATCATGGAGGACGTGGCCTTCTCCCGCGCGCTCAAGAAGGAAGGCCGCATCGCGTGCCTCGGGTCCCGGGTGGTGAGCTCGGCCCGCCGATGGGAACGAAACGGCCCCGTACGGACCATCCTGCTGATGTGGGCCCTGAAGCTGCTCTACCTCGCCGGGGCGCCCCCGGACAGGTTGAAGCGGCTCTACGACGACGTCCGGTAGCACCCGACCCGTCCCCGTCCTTGTCGGACGATGGACCCGGGGAAAGCGCAAGGAATGGCTGACCAATGCCGTCTCTCCCTCGAGAAAGCGCGTCCTTCGACTTCGCTTCGCTACGCTCAGGATGAACGGAGGACTTCGCTTCGCTACGCTCAGGACGAACGGGGAGGGTTGTTCCAAGTTTCCACAACTTTGACCGTTTCTCCGGCTTTGTGTTAGGGTCCCGTGGAGACGCGCACCGCGGTTCGAGGTGAGTTGGATGGAAGCGGACAAACGGCGGGAGATCCTCGCGAAACACAAGGAGTACCTGTTCTCCTGCGTGGCCAACTATTACGAGGAGCCCCTCGTGGTGGACCGGGCCAAGGACTCCATGGTCTATGACGTGGACGGCCGGGAGTACCTGGACTTCTTCGGCGGCATCCTGACCATCAGCGTCGGCCACTGCAACGACAAGGTGGTGGCCGCGGTCGAGGAACAGGCCCGCAAGGTCCAGCACACCTCCACCCTCTACCCCAACGAACCCCAGGTCCGCCTGGCCGAGAAGCTGGCCGCGGTCACCCCCGGGGCGCTGCAACAGTCGTTCTTCACCAACAGCGGCACGGAGGCCAACGAGACCGCGGTGCTGGCGGCGCAACTCTACACCCGCCGCCATGAAGTCATCGCCCTGCGCCACGGCTACAGCGGGCGTTCCCATCTGGCCATGAGCCTCGCCGGGCAATACACCTGGCGCCTGGGTCCCACCGCGAGCCCCAACGTCCACCACATCCCCAACGCCTACTGCTACCGCTGCCCGTTCGGGCTCACCTATCCGAGTTGCGACCTCAAGTGCGCCAAGGACCTGGAAAGCGCCATCCAGACCGCCACGTCCGGGAAGATCGCCGCGTTCATCGCCGAGCCCATCCAGGGCCTGGGCGGCTTCATCACGCCGCCCAGGGAGTACTTCCGGGAGGTGGTCGAAATCGTGCGCCGGTACGGCGGCCTGTTCATCTGCGACGAGGTCCAGAGCGGGTGGGGCCGGACCGGCGGCAAGATGTTCGGCATCGAGCAGTGGGACGTGGAGCCCGACGTCATGACCTTCGCCAAGGGGATGGCCAACGGCGTCCCCGTGGGAGGAACCATCACCCGCCCGGAGATCGCGGACAGCGTCCGGGGGCTGTCCATCTCGACGTTCGGAGGCAACCCGGTGACGTGCGCCGCGGCCCTCGCCACCCTGGAGGTCATCGAGAGCGAAGGGCTCGTCGCCAACGCGGCCCGCCGGGGACGGCAACTCCGGGAGGGGCTGGAGGCGCTCCAGGAGAAGTACCCCATCATGGGCGAGGTCCGCGGCATGGGCCTCATGCAGGCCGTCGAGATGGTGGGACCGGACAAGGCCCCCAGCCCGGAAGCGGTCGCGAGGCTGTTCGAGTTGACCAGGCGGAACGGGCTGCTGATCGGAAAGGGCGGACTCATGGGCAACGTGGTCCGCATCACCCCGGCGCTCAACGTCACCCGGGACCAGGTGGCCGAGGCGCTGGCGCGGCTCGACCGGTCCATGTCGCAGATGGGGCTATGACCCGATGAACGGACGAGGCGCCCTGCCCCCGGACCCCAGGCCCGACCCGCCGGCCGAGGCCGCTCGATGATCCGGCGCAGGATCTTCGGGGCCGTCCCCGTGCTGCTGGGGATGTCCTTCCTGGTCTTCCTGCTCATGCAGCTCGCGCCGGGAGACCCGGTGACGCTGCTGCTGGGCGAGGACGCGGAGCCCCACGAGATCGAGCAGGTCACCCGGGAGTGGGGGCTGGACCAGCCCATCGTGGTCCAGTACTGGCAGTTCCTGACCCAGGCCGTCCGGGGCAATTTCGGCGAGTCCATGCGCTACGGGGAGCCGGTGACGCAGCTCGTGGCCGAGCGGCTGCCGGCCACCGTGGAGCTGGCCCTGGCGAGCCTGCTGGTGGCCATCGTCATCGCCCTGCCCATCGGCGTCTATTCGGCCATCCGGCACAACTCCCTGTGGGACCATTCGGGCATGACCCTGGCGCTGGTGGGCATCTCGGTGCCCAACTTCTGGCTCGGCATCATGCTGATCTTCTTTCTCGGAGGCCAACTCAACCTGTTGCCCGTGGCCGGACGGCTGACCTACGGGGTGAACGTGACGCCGGTCACCAACCTGGTGCTGCTGGACGCCCTGATCGAAGGCAACCTCGCGGGGTTCTGGGACGCGGTCAAGCACATCCTCCTGCCCGCGGTGACCCTGGGGACGAGCTTCGCCGCCATCATCACGCGGATCTCGCGCTCCAGCGTGCTGGAGGTCATCCGGCAGGACTACATCACCACCGCCCGGGCCAAGGGGTTGAGCGAGCGCAGGGTGATCTGGAAGCATACGCTCCGCAACGCGCTCATCACCATCATCACGATCCTCGGCCTCCAGCTCGGGGCCCTGCTGAGCGGCTCGGTCATCACCGAGACGGTGTTCTCCTGGCCCGGCATCGGCAGCCTCCTCATCCAGGCCATCACCACCCGGGACTACAAGCTGGCCCAGGGCGTCATCTTCTTCTTCGCCATGGTCTATTTCGTCATCAACCTTCTGGTGGACCTGCTGTACACGTGGGTGGACCCGAGGATCCGGCTGTGATCGGCTGGCGGCGCTACGCGAAGGTGTTCTGCGGCGGGGTCATCGTGCTCCTGCTGGTGGTCTGCGGCCTCGGGGCCCCGTGGCTCGCGCCCTACGACCCCCAGGAACAGAGCCTGGAGCAAAGGCTCCGGCCGCCGTCCCTGGACCTGGCCGAGAACCCGCACGTCATGGGCACGGACAACCTGGGCCGCGACCTGCTGAGCCGGGTCATCTACGGCTCGCGCATCTCGCTGCTGGTGGGGGCCGCCACCGTCTTCCTGGCCGGACTGCTGGGCTGCTTCCTGGGCGCGGTGGCGGGATACTTCGGCGAGCTCATCGACGAGACCATCAACAAGACCACGGAGATCTTCCTCGCGTTCCCGTTCCTGCTGCTGGCCATCGCCATCATGGCGTTCCTCGGGCAAGGCCTGGTGAACCTGGTCATCGCCCTGGTGCTCAGCCGCTGGGTGCAGTACTGCCGGGTGGTCCGGGGGGAGGTCCTTTCCCTCAAGGAACGCGAGTTCGTGCAGGCCGCCCGGGCGCTGGGGGCCAGGGACGGCTACATCATCCTGCGCCACGTGATCCCCAACACGCTGCCCAGCGTCATGGTCATCGCCACCTTCGCCATGGCCGTGGTCATCATCACCGAAGCGAGCCTGAGCTTCCTGGGCCTGGGCGTCCCCCCCAACATCCCCACCTGGGGATCCATGCTGAGCGAGGGCCGCAGCTACATGTACCGCGCCCCCTGGCTCACCATCTTCCCCGGCATCGCCATCTTCGTCACCGTCCTCGGCATCAACCTGCTGGGAGACGGCCTGCGGGACATCATCGATCCGAAGCTCACCCGCAACCGGTAGGGAACCGGCCCGTCCCGCGGACGAGCGCATCCGGCAGGCTGGCCGGACCCGGGCCGGACCGCTTGCCGCCGCCCCGGGACGCGCGTCGCGGGACCGCGGGTCAGTGGAAGACGTTGCCCTTCCGCGCCTCCCCCGTGATGTAGTCGCATACGCGAAAGGCGTTGGCCTCGATGGTGAGGGTGGGGTTGAGGCCGGCGCTGGTCACGAACACGCTGGCGTCCACGACGAACAGGTTGGGCACGTCGTGGGAACGGCACCACTTGTCCACCACCGACGACTCCGGGTCGTTGCCCATCCTGCAAGTGCCCATCTGGTGGTTGTGGAGCTTGCGGGTCTCGGGCCTGGGCACGATGACCCGGCTCGCTCCCGCGGCCTCGTAGATCTCCCGGGAACGCTCCCCCAGGTAGGCGGCGAGCCGGACATCGTTCTCGTGGCTGGTGTAGGTGATGCGCGCCACCGGCAGCCCGTGGCAGTCGGTGACCTCCGGGTCGAGGTCCACCGCGTTGCTCTCCACCGGAAGGCTCTCTCCGGTGCAGTGGCTGTGCAGGTAATGGCGCCAGGTGCCGCGCATGGAGTCCTTGTGCTGCTTGCCCCAACGCTTGCCGTGGATGGGCCGCAGGGCGAGCTCCACGGGGTCGCCCCCGTGGGCCCGGGGATGCATGAAGCCCCCGCGAATGAAGCCCCGGCGCGTGTCCGTCCGGTAGAAGTCGTGGAGCACCCGGGTGCTGGAGGTGCCCATGTGGCCGTCCAGCGGCTCGGGAAACGTGACCACCAGCGTCACTCCCGGGGAATGGAACATGAGGTTCCGGCCCACCAGGCCGCTGCGGTTGGAGAGCCCTTGCGGGAACCTCGAAGACTCGGACAGCAACAGCAGCCGGGCCGTCTCCACCCCCCCGGCGGCGAGCACCACGAGCCTCGCGGGCTGCGACTCCTCCTCGCCTTCGGCGTTGCAATAGGTCACGCCGGAAGCCTTGCCGCGCCGGTCGAGAACGATCTCCCGGGCGAGGCAGAGGGGCCGGATCTCCAGGCGCCCGGTGGCCAGGGCCTTGGGCAGGAGGGCCTCGAGGGTGCTGGACTTGGCCCCCACCGGGCAGCCGTAGGACGAGCACATCCCCTTGCCGATGCAACCGGGGCGCCCGTCGTAGTCGCCGGAAAGGATGGCGAGGGGGGTGGGGAACGGATGCAGCCCGAGCTTGCGGGCGCCCTTCTCCAGCGCCGCCCCCGGGCTGTTGCGAGCGGCCGGCCCCAGCGGATAATCGCGCCGGCGCGGCGGGTCGAAAGGGCTCGACCAGCCCTTGCCCGACACCCCGATGGTCCACTCCGCCTTCTCGTAGAAAGGCTCCATGTCCTCGTAGGAGATGGGCCAGTCCTCGATGGAAGCGCCGGGGACCGAACCGTCCATGGACTTCACGCAGAAGTCCGATTCGTGGAAGCGCCAGGAAAGCCCGCTGTAGTGGACGGTGCCGCCGCCAACGCACATGGCGTTGGAGAAGGTCTGGGTCCGGGTGGAGATGCGCTCGGTGGAGGCGTCGGCGTTGGGCCGCCACGTGCGGGGCTCCAGCTCCACCGTGGGCCAGAAGAAGTTGCGCCGTTTGTAGAGGAGCTCATCCCCCAGGGCGAAGTCCTCGCGCCTGTACCAGGGTCCCCGCTCCAGCACGCACACCGTCATGCCGGCCTCGGTGAGCTCCTTGGCCGCAACCAGACCCGAGGCCCCGCCGCCAACGATGCAGACGTCGACCGTATCGCGCTTTGCCATCCTTACGGCTTGCCCTTCCCGTCAGCGGCAAACTCATCCGGCACGTTGGCGTCGTACCAGCCATAGGGGGGATCGTTTCCGTGGGGAAAGCTCGGACCGGGATAGCCCAGGACCTTCCAGCCCGCCCGGTCCCGGTTGCCCCCGTGACGGGGATGGCCATAGAACCCTTCCATGGCATGGATGACCAGGAGCGCGAAGAACGGGTCGCCCCGGTGGTCCAGGACGCTCAGGACCCGGTCCTGCCGCGCCTCGTCCAGACCGTGGAAACCCGTTGCCGAGAACAACTCTCGAGCCAACCTGTCCAGTTCCGCCGCCCCGTCGCGATAGGCCTGCCGGTGCCGGCTGCCCGACTCCATGAGCCGGAACAGCGCGGCCTGCCGCTCCTCGGTGCGGCCGCCCGTTCCCCCCAAGATGAAGTTGGCGTACTCCTTCTTCTCCCGCGGACTCACGTCGGTGTCCGCGTCGTCCGTTGCCAGGAGTCCCTCGATGTACTCGACGACGCCCGCTTCGCGCGCGCCGGGGTCCTGGTCCGAAGGAACGATGCGCGCGACCGCCGCCTCGACGGTCGCCCGTTCGCGGTCCGAGAAGACACGGCCCGAAGCCGTACCGCCCATGCCAGACCTCCCTCCGCGGCGGATGGTCCCGCCGGATCGTGACCGGCCATCATACAACGGCCGCGAGGAAGTGGGAAGTTCGGACGCAAGTGGGCGCGCCGACCGGAAAAGGCTGGAAAAATCCCAACGTTCGTGCTATCGTGCCCGCCTTTCACACCATTCATCGTCGGACGGACTTCCAGGGAAAGGAGCCAGCGCCATCGTCTATCCGTTCCTCATCGGCTTCGTCGTCACCCTCGTCGGAACCATCCTGATCGCAGCGACCCGACGGTGGCACCTCCGAATCAGCTTCGATCCCCTGTACGGAGTGCAGAAGGTCCACCGGAGGATGGCGTCCCGGATCGGGGGTGTCGCCGTATTCGTCGGAACGGCCGCGGCCGCGGCCGCGTCGCCCGAGTCCGTACGCGCACTGCTGTTTCCCGTCCTCGTGAGCGCCCTGTTCGCCACTTCGGCAGGCGTGGTCGAAGACTTGCGCAAGAAGGATTGGGTCGTGTTCCGTTTCGCCGCCACGGCCTTCTCGGGCCTGGTCTTCTGCGCCCTGACCGGCTATACGGTCACGCGCGTGGAGGTCGACTTCATCGACTACCTCCTCATGTCCCCCTTGATCGCCGTCGCGTTCACCACCCTTGCGCTCACCGGCGTGACCAACGCCATCAACATCGTGGACGGTTTCAACGGCTTGGCGTCGGGGACCACCGTCATCCTGCTGGCGGCGTTCACGGTGGTCTCCTTCACGGTCAGCGACCACGACATGGCGTTGTTCTGCCTCATCGGTATCGGCGTCGCACTGGGTTTCATGCTGGTCAATTTTCCGTGCGGCCACGTCTTCCTCGGGGACGGAGGCGCCTATTTCCTGGGCTTCGTGCTCGCTTGCGCCGCGGTCATGGTTCCGGTCCGAAACCCGGACATCTCGCCCTGGATCAGCACGCTGGTGCTGGCGTACCCCGTGACGGAGACCCTGGTCTCGATCTTGCGCCGGATCCGCAACGGCATGAAGCCGTACCGACCGGACCAGCACCACCTGCACATGCTGGTCCATCGCCGCTTCGCAAGTCCCATCGCGAAGGCGTTGGCGAACGACGCCCTTGCCAATCCCGTTACCAGCGCGTTGATGTGGGCGTTGCCCATGACGAGCCTGATCCTGGTGACGTTGGTTCCCTACGACCGGAACCCATTACTCATCGCCCTGGCGTCGTCCATCCTGATCTACGCCCTGCTGTACCAGACGGGCCGGGAACCCATCGAACGGCTGCAACCTTCCCCCGCGCTTGGAATCGGTGCAGGAGTGAGCGCACCGACCGCCAGCGGAACTCCTTACGACCCTGACGGCGACGTCTGAGCCATGGACGCAAGCCGGGCTCGAACCCGCACGGGCGCAGCGCATTTCTCGAAGGGCGCTGCATGACCGTCGTTCCCGTGGTCCTCTCAGGGGGCGCCGGAAGCAGACTCTGGCCGCTTTCCCGCGAGCACTACCCCAAGCAGCTCATTGCGCTGGCGGGTGAGCACACCCTGCTGCAGGCCACGGCCCGACGGATCTCGAGCCTGGAGGGCGTCCAGGCGCCCATCGTGGTCTGCGGCAAGGAGCACGCCTTCACGGTGGCGGAGCAACTCCGAGCCCTCGACGTAACGCCGACGGCCATACTGGCGGAGCCCGAAGGCCGGAACACGGCGCCCGCCATTGCCGCCGGGGCCCTGGAAGCCCTGGCCCGGCACCGCGGGGACCCCGTCCTCGTGGTCCTGCCGGCCGACCACGTCATCCGCAACGACGCACGGTTCGCCGCGGCGGTGCGCCACGCCGTCCGGGAAGCCGCGGCCGGCAGGCTGGCGGCCCTCGGGGTGGCGGCCACCCGGGCCGAGACCGGCTATGGCTACATCCGGGCCGGGAGGCCTACGGGGGTAAGCGGCCAAGCCCGGTTCATCGAGAGCTTCGTGGAGAAGCCCGACGCCGAGCGCGCGGCCGCCTACCTCGCGGCCGGCGGCCATTACTGGAACAGCGGCATCTTCGTGTTCGGCGCCGCCCGGTACCTGCGGGAACTCGGCGCCCGCGCGCCGCTGGTCTGCGAAGCGGTCCGACAGGCCCATGAAAGGGCCGAGCGGAACGTCGGGTTCCTGGACCTCCATGCGGAGTCCTTCGCGAAGTCACCGGCCATCTCGGTGGATTACGCGGTCATGGAGCACACGTCGGACGCCGTGATGGTGCCCCTGGACGCCGACTGGTCCGACGCGGGGTCCTGGGCGGCCCTGTCGTCGTTCGCCGAGGAGGACGAGACCGGCAACGTGGTCCAGGGCGACGTGATCCTGGAAGGCGCCCGCAACACCTACGTGCGCGGCGACGGCCGGATGATGGCCGTGGTGGGCGCGGCCGACCTGGTGGTCGTCGATACCGCGGACGCGGTGCTCGTGGCCCACAAGGAGAAGGTCCAGGACGTGGGCAAAGTGGTGGAGCGGCTCAAGCGCGTCGGCCGGGACGAATACCGGCGCCACCGCAAGGTCCTTCGACCGTGGGGTTCCTACGAACCGGTACGCGACGGCCAGGGCTTCAAGGTCAAGCACATCACCGTCCAGCCGGGTCAGCGGCTGTCCTTGCAGGTGCACCGCCACCGGGCCGAGCACTGGGTCGTGGTGCGCGGCGCCGCTCGGGTCACCCGGGGCGACGAGACCTTCACCCTCGCCGAGGACCGTTCCACCTACATTCCGCAGGGCGTCGCGCACCGACTGGAGAACCCGGGCGCGGCGCCCCTGGAGATCATCGAAGTGCAGATGGGCAGCTACCTGGGAGAGGACGACATCGTCCGACTCGACGACATGTACGGGCGCGCCGCCCCGGAACCGTCGCGTTCCGAGGCGTAGCCTGCTATCCTTTCCGGGAGTGGACCGCGCTCGGGCGCGCCGCTCGCAACCGGGTCTTGCCCATGTCCGTCCATCCGCAACGCCTTTCCTGTCTGCGCCTGCTGGAGGCGGAGTCGATCCACGTCATGCGCGAGGCCGCGGCGGAGTTCCGCCGCCCGGTGATGCTCTATTCCGTGGGCAAGGACTCCTCGGTCATGCTCCACCTGGCGCGAAAGGCGTTCCACCCTTCCGCGCCTCCGTTTCCGCTGCTGCATATCGACACCACCTGGAAGTTTCCCGAGATGTATGCGTTCCGGGACCGGGTGGCAAGCGAGCCCGGTGTGGATCTCATCGTCCACGTCAACCGGGAGGGGGTCGAGGAGGGCATCGACCCGTTCCGCCACGGCGCGGCCCTCTACACCGAGGTGATGAAGACCCGGTCCCTCAAGCAGGCCCTGGACCAGTACGGGTTCGACGCTGCGTTCGGCGGCGCGCGGCGCGACGAGGAGCAGTCCCGGGCCAAGGAGCGGGTGTTCTCCCATCGCACCCGCAGCCACCGCTGGGACCCGAAGAACCAGCGCCCGGAGTTGTGGCGGCTCTACAACACGCGGGTGGACAACGGCGAGTCCATGCGCGTGTTTCCGCTGTCGAACTGGACCGAGCTCGACGTCTGGCATTACATCCACCTGGAGGGCATCCCGGTCGTGCCGCTCTATTTCGCTGCGCCGCGGCCGGTGGTCCGGCGCGGCGGCAACCTCATCATGGCGGCGGACCGCCGTCTGCCGCTGGCCGACGGCGAGGAGCCGGAGACGAGGACGGTACGCTTCCGTACGTTGGGTTGCTACCCGCTGACGGGCGCGGTGGAATCCATCGCGGCGACGGCGCCGGAGGTCCTGCTCGAGATGCTGCTGGCCCGGACGTCCGAACGCCGGGGGCGGGTCATCGACCATGACCAGACGGGATCCATGGAGGTCAAGAAACAGGACGGCTATTTCTGATGGCTTCCCCCCGCCCCCCGGCCACTCCCATACGCGACATCCACGCATACCTGAAGGCGGAGGAAGGGAAGGACCTGCTGCGTTTCGTGACCTGCGGCAGCGTGGACGACGGCAAGTCCACCTTGATCGGCCGGTTGCTCCATGACTCCGAGGCGATCCTCGATGACCAGCTCGCCGCCCTGGCCGCGGACAGCAGGACGGCCGGCACCCAGGGCGGCAACCTGGACCTGGCGCTGCTCGTGGACGGCCTGCGGGCGGAACGGGAGCAGGGCATCACCATCGACGTGGCGTACCGCTTCTTTTCCACCCCCCGGCGCAGGTTCATCATCGCCGACACCCCGGGGCACGAACAGTACACCCGCAACACCGCCACCGGCGCCTCGAACGCGGACCTTGCGGTGGTGCTGGCGGACGCGCGCAAGGGCCTGCTGACCCAGACCCGGCGCCACGTCTTCATCGCCAGCCTGTTGGGCATCCGCCAGTTCGTCCTGGCGGTCAACAAGATGGACCTGGTGGGCTGGGACGAGGACGTGTTCCGCGGCATCGCCCGGGCCTACGGCGATTTCGCCCGCGGTCTCGACCTCGACCCTGACGTGTGCATTCCCCTATCCGCCCTTACCGGCGCCAACGTCTTGCAGCGCAGCCGGGAGACCCCCTGGTACCGGGGTCCCTCCCTGATGGAAGTGCTGGAAACCGCCGAAGTCTCCGCCGACCCCGCGCGCCGGCCGTTCCGCATGCCGGTGCAGTGGGTCAACCGGCCCAACCCGGACTTCCGGGGTTTTTCCGGCGCCGTGGCCGCGGGCGTCGTGCGTCCCGGCGACGAGGTCCGGGCCTATCCTTCGGAGCGGACCTCCACCGTGGCCCGTATCGTGGCCCACGGCGGCGACCTGGACGCAGCCGCGGCGGGCCAGGCGGTGACCCTCGTCCTCGACGGGGAGATCGACATCAGCCGCGGCGACGTGCTGGCGGCGCCGGAGGACGGGCCCGGGATCACCGACCGGTTCGCCGCACACCTGGTCTGGATGGGGACGGAGCCCCTGTTGCCGCGGCGCCGGTACCTGCTGAAGGTCGGCGCCAAGACGACGACGGTCCAGGTGACGGACCTGCGCTACCGGATCGACATCGACACCATGGAGCACGCGTCCGCGGAAACCCTGGAGCTCAACGAAGTCGGCTACTGCGATTTCGCACTGGACCAGGCCATCGCCTTCGATCCTTACCGGGAAGTGCGCGAGACCGGAGGCTTCATCCTGATCGATTCCTTCAGCAACGGCACCATCGCCGCGGGGATGATCGAACGCGGCCTGGACCGTACCGACAACCTGCGATGGCAGGACCTCGACGTGGGCAAGGAGCTGCGGGCGAGACAGAAGGGACAGAGACCCTGCGTGTTGTGGTTCACCGGCCTTCCCGGATCGGGCAAGTCCACCGCGGCCAACGCCGTCGAGCGCAAGCTCGCGGCCCTGGGGCGCCACAGCTACCTCCTGGACGGCGACAACGTGCGCCACGGCATCAACCGGGACCTGGGCTTCACCGAGGCCGACCGGGTCGAGAACATCCGTCGCATCGCGGAGGTCGCCAAGCTCTTCGTGGACGCCGGCCTGATCGTCCTGGTGGCGTTCATCTCGCCGTTCCGCCACGAACGGCGAATGGCTCGCACGCTGGTCGAGGAGGGGGAATTCGTCGAGATCTTCGTGGACGCGCCGCTGGAGATCTGCGAGCGGCGGGACCCCAAGGGTCTCTACAAGAAGGCGCGGGCCAGCGAGATCCGTAACTTCACTGGCATCGACTCGGCCTACGAAACCCCGGAACACCCGGACATCGTGCTGAAGACCGCGGTCGAGCCGGTCGAAGCATGCGCGGACCAAGTCCTCGCCTACCTGGAGGAGAAGGGGCGCCTGTAACCGGGGAGGCGCGGGGTCAGGGAAGCTCGACGACCCGGCCCAGAGTCTTGAGCAGGGTCGTCACCGCCTTCAGGTGAGCCTTGATTCGGTGGAGCCTCCCGGCCGCCCGCCCGAGGTCGCGCAACCCCTTTTCGAGGGCGGCCTCGTTCTCGGCGAGCCCCTGCCCGATGGCCGCCAAGCCGGCGTTCTCCAGTTGGCGCACCGCCAGCGAGACCTCCAGCTTCGCCACGGCCGCGGTCGTGCGCTCGGCCTCGGGCAACTCCTGCACGCCCTTGAGCCATGCTGCGGACATCATGTCCTTCCGGGCCTTCCGCAACTCCGACAGGGTCCTTCGTCGAATCTCTCCGGGGGTCATGGGCCGGCCCTGCTCCCTTCGCCGGTGAGCCGCGACACGAGATCCACGAACCGTTGCACGTCGATGGTCAACTCGACCGTGCGCAGGTCGTCCAGGCGCTTCGCCGCCGCGGCGACGTAGGCCGCCCGCAACGCCCGGACCGCCTTTTCCGCGGCCCGGGCGGCTTCCACGTCCACCGCTTCGCGCAGGCTCCGAAGCCGCCGGGACGCCCAGGTCCCGGGGAGCCGGCCCGCGCCCACGTACGGCTCCACCACCTGGTTGCGGCGATAACGCGACAAGGACTCGGACCGGTCCGCACGGAGCTGCCGCGCCATGGCCGCCACCAGGGCATGCTGCAACGCCAACTCGCGTTCGATGACCGCGCCCCGGGCTTCGAGTTCGCCGCGCAACCACGACGACCGGAACGACCCCACCGCCAGTTCGACCGCCGGCTCCACCAGGCTGCCCACGGGAGAGCCCCCGATCTTCAACTCCTTGAGCGTCGGCGAGAGCTTCCCGAGTTCCGCTGCCAGCTTCTTCGCCGCAGCGCCGACGCCCTGGCCTGCGTCGGGCCGGGACAGGCGCTTCAGTGCCTCGAAGTACGACTTCAACAGGTCGTTGTGACGTTTGGCGACCGCGTATCCGGCGCGGCGCTCCTCCATGACCTCGTCGAGTTTCTCGAGGGCCTCCCTGCGCTGGGGTTCCGACAACCGGCTTCGTTCCTCCAGCAACGCGCCGGAATCCACGGCCACCGCGGCCTCGAAGGACTGGTCCATGAGCGCCGGGGCCTTGTCGGCGTAGGCGATCCCCGCCTCGGCAAAGGCTTCGAGCCGACCGGCATCCCCGGCCCCGGCGCAGCCTGCGGCCAACAGCGCCAGCACCCAAGGCAGCAGGAAGCGGATTCGGCAGGCCAGGGAGTGCCTCGTGGAAGCCCGCACGGGAGCGGGCCGGGATGGAGTGGGAAGAGAGAGAACCATCACCAACGGCTGCAAGTATCATGCGGCAAGGGCGATTGGAAATCCGGTACGGGGAAGGTGAGGAAATCCTGAACAATTGCCCCGTTCGTCCTGAGCGTAGCGTAGCGAAGTCGAAGGACGCGCTTTTTCATGGGGAGAGGCTTTCATGGGGAGAGGCGCCTCGAGCCAGGATGGATCCGAGGTTCCGGAAACCGCGGGCCGAAGCCTACCATCGCATGCGCCCGCGGAGCATCAGGCCGTGACCGGGACGGGCGTTCCGGCCCACTTGGCGTTCGCCTTCCGGTTCCCACTCGAACGCAGGCTCCACGCGCCAGCGCGCCCCCAGGCGCACGCCGTGGCCCCCGTCCCCGGACAGTCCGAGGCCCCCGTAGGGCGTCTGTGAGCGGACAAAAATAATGATTTTTCCCGGGCAAAACTGAGGGGGCGGCCCCGGAAGACCGCCCCCCAAAAAAGCGGGGAGTGACCTCCGGCAGGCTGCTTGACCGTCCGCGCGCTGACTACCGGCCTCACGTGTTCAACGGGAACGAATGGCTGGTGACACAGCAGAAAACGCGACGGGAATGGTCGCCACCGCAAACGATTTCACATATCGGTTGCCTTGATCTCATGGACCGCGGTGCATCATGCATTCCCATATGGCTCCGGGACGACAGCGAAGACGCGAACCGCCGCCCCAACCTCTCAGGCACGGCGCAACGCTATCTCAAACGCCTCGGCCTCGGTGTCGAGGACCTGTTCCACCACGTCTTGGCAACGCTCCATGACCCGGCCTATCAGGAGGCAAACGCCGGCGCGCTCCGCATGGGGTGGCCGCGCATCCCGCTTCCCGGCTGGCCCGCCCCTGAGACCGCAGGCGTCTCGCCGGCATCCGAACAACGCTCCGCATCCCCGGACAAGGAGACCCATGAAGTAGCGGAAGCCCTCGCCCGATCAGCCGCCCGGGGCCGCCAACTCGCGGCCCTGCTCGACCCCGATACGCCGGTCCCCGGCGTTACCACAGACGCACTACGCCCGGAAATAGCCGCCATCGCTGTCCCCTCCACCACCGACGGGCGCAACATGACCGGCGACGAGTTCGCGCTGACCGCCAGATGGGGCCCGCCGGCGGCGCAGTCATGCCCAGCCAGGGCCGGATCGTCGAACGCGCTTTCACACCGAAAGAACGCGCCGCCCTGAGCGACAAGCTCCCGGCCCTCAGCGCGACCACCTTCGACGTTTGCCTCAACGACCGCGCCTTCTGGCGCAATGTTCCCGCCGCGGTCTGGAACTATAAGCTCGGAGGCTACCAAGTCCTCAAGAAATGGCTTTCCTACCGCGAACGCGACGTCCTCGGACGACCGCTGCGCCCGGAGGAAGTCCGTCACTTCACCGATACTGCAAGACGCATCGTGGCGATATTGATAGTCATCATGGACCGCATCTCAAGATCCTGAAATCCGGTTTCCCAAGAAAAAAAGAGACAACGGAGCGCGTCCTTCGACTTCGCTTCGCTACGCTCAGGACGAACGGAGATGGGAGATCATCTCTTCCGGGAAGATCCAGACCCAGGCCAAGCTCAGGACGAACGGGGATAGCAGGGTCAGGATAAAGGTGAGGCCGGACGGGTTCGGAGTTGAGTCTCACCAACCACACGAATCCTTGGGATCCTATTTCGGCATCGGTCCCACCAGCAGGCCCGGGTCCAGGCGGCGGCCGAAGAGGTTGACGCGCCAGTCGAGATGCGCTCCGGTGGCGCGGCCGGTGGCGCCCACTTCCGCGATGGGCTGCTCCCGCTCCACCCGTTGCCCCTTCTCCACCAGGATACGCGACAGGTGCAGGAACGCTGACGAAAGCCCGTGCCCGTGATCGACGATCAGGGTGCCGCCGGAGAAGAACATGTCCGGGTGCGCGAGAGTGACCACGCCCGCGGCCGGCGCCACCACCTTGGCGCCGGTGGGCGCGGCGATGTCGATGCCGTAGTGCGGGCGGCGGGGCTCGCCGTTGAGTATGCGGCGGGAGCCGTACACGCCGCTGATCCGCCCCTTGGCCGGCCAGTGGAAACCGGTCAGGAAGTCGGTGCGGGGGTCGTCGGTCCCGCGGGCCTTCCTGACCATGCGGACCTCTGCGCGGATGCGCGCAAGGTCTTCTTCGCTGCGCGGCGTGACCTTGCGCGGAGGCAGCCCGTCGATGCGCTCGACGCGGTAGTTGCGCGGCTTCACCGCCAGAACGCGCCGCTCGCGCCGGCCGTCCGGGTACGCCACCGTGAGCACGGCCCTGGGCGGCGCGTCCCGCCCAAAACCGACGAGGAACCACCCGTCTTCCGAAACCCGCACAGGGACGCCCTCGAACTCCACCGCGGAACCCGGCGCCACGCGCCCGCGCAAGAGGCCGCCCTGGACCTGCGGACCCTCCAGGCGAAGGCCCGTCTCCGCCGCCGGCGTCGCGCCGAACGGCAGCAGCGCCAGGAACGCCGCCAGACAGAAGACCGGCCCCAGGAGGGCCGACGGACTCCGCGGCTCGGATGATCTCACGGCGTGCATTGGGGTCAGGGCTTCACGCCCACGGCCGAGTGGAACGGCTGCGAGATGAAGAACCGATCGCCGGCCGCGGCGATGGCGCGGCGCCACTCCCGGGCTTCTTCGAGGGTCAGCCGCTCGGCCATTCGCTCCTGCTGCTGTTGCAGCCGCTGCCCTGAGGCGTAAGTGGCCCACTGGGGCAGCATGGCCACCGGCTCGAGGCCGGCCGCGGCCATGCGCGAATACAGGCTCGCGTCGGCGCAGCCGCCCTGGACCACGTCGCCGTACCCGGTCTGGACCTTGTGCTTGAGCTCGGGCCGCAACGGCAGGTTGACCCACCAGGGCATGTCCAGGGCGCGCACGATCACCGCCACCTTGCCGCCGGACCGGGTCACGCGGACGCACTCGGCCAGCATCCGGTCCGCGTCCCCTTCCTCCATGACGGTGAAGGCCAGGGCGGCGTCGAACCGGGCGTCGGCGAACGGCAACGCCTCCCCGTTGCCGCTGCGCCACTCGATGACGCCGCCGAGTCCTTCGGCGTCGGCCAGGCTCGCCGCCTCGCGGAGCAGGTAGGCGTTGACGTCCGCCCCCACGATGGGGTTGCGCTTCTCCGTGTACCGGGCCAGCCATCGCGCCGCGGTGCCCGCGCCGCAGCCCACCTCCAGGACCTCCTGGCCGGGTCGGAGGCCCACCTCGTCCACCACGCTCCGCACCGCGCGCAGGTATCCCGGCCCGCGCGTCTCCAGGAACGCCACCATGCCCAGCCGGGGGCCGCCCAGGGTAATGACGCAATGACGCCGGCCGAGGGCCGGCAGCAACGGCTGCCATTGCGACGGGGCGAGCCCCAGCGGGAAGAGCAGCAGCGGCGGCCCCGAACCCCTGACGGAATAGGATACGCCGTCTTCCTCGCCCTCCCCCTCCGGCAGCCGCACCCCCGGGGTCGGGTCCTCCCGTTCCCGAAGCGCCAGGAACTCCGTCATGGCGGACTCGACCTCCCCGGTGCGGTCCACCAGGACGTCCGCCCACATGGGACTGAAATAGTCCCGGAGGAAGGTCAGCCGGGCTCCGGGCAGGCCCTCGACCCCCCGCACCAGGTCGTCCACCGAGTTCCCCCGGTCCCCGGCCACCACCAGGAGCCGCTGCGCATGGGCGCCGAGCACGTCCGGCTTCATGCCGTGGGGGCATACCAGCGTCAGCGACGCCACCGCCGACGGATGCCGGGCGAGCAGGCCGCTCCAGTCCCCGGGCAGGCAGGCCGCCACGTGGGCCTTCCCGATGCCGAGACGCCGCAGCAGTCCAACGATCCGGTCCTCCACCCCATGAGCCTCCTGCGCAACCATCCGTTCCTCCCTCGAAAGAGCCCGTCCACCCTCCCGGCATTCCATGGGAAACTTTGAACGATTACCCCCCGTTCGTCCTGAGCTTTGAACGATTACCCCCGTTCGTCCTGAGCGTAGCGTAGCGAAGTCGAAGGACGCGCTTTTTCACAGGGAAAGGCGCTTCAAGCCGGAATCGTCCAGACTTTCCTATACTACGGAACGGGCGGGCGGGCCATCTTCGGTCCCAACTGTCCGAAAGCCGCCTCCTTCCCCGACCCCCTGCTCCTTGACCCGCCTGCCCATTCCGGTCACTATGAGCGTTCGACTTCGGCTTCTTACCTTCAGGAGACGTCATGAGCGAGATTCGATTCGTGGACACCACGCTGCGCGACGGCAACCAGAGCCTGTGGGCGCTCAACATGAGGACCGCGGCCATGGTCGAGATCGCCGAGCAGATGGACCGGGCGGGCTTCGAGTCCATGGAGTTCTTCGTCACCAACATGTTCAAGAAGTACGTGCGCGAGCACAAGGAGAACCCGTGGGACTGGCTCCGCGAGGGGACCAAGCGCCTGCGCAAGACCGAGCTCCGGCTCCACGGCGGCCTGAAGGGCGGGCTGGAGAAGAAGCCCGCGGCCCTGCTGCGGTTCATCATCGGGCGGGTGGTGGACAGCGGCATCACCCTGACGCGCACCTCCAACTGCTGGAACGACTACGACGTGTTCGGCGAGGAGGTGGCGGACCTGCGCAAGCTCGGCATGGAGACCGTGGTCAACCTGATCTACTCGGTGTCCCCGCGGCACACCGACGAGTACTACGCGCGGAAGGCCCGGGAAGCCGCGGCCATCAAGCCCTACCGCATCTGCTTCAAGGACGTGGGCGGCCTGCTCACCCCCGAACGCACCCGCGCCCTGGTCCCCTTGGTGCTCGACAACATCGGCGACACCCCCGTGGAGTTCCACGCCCACTGCAACAACGGTCTGGCACCCCTGAACTACCTCGAAGCCATCCAGCTCGGCATGACCACCATCCACACCGGCGTGCCGCCCCTGGCCAACGGCTCGGCCCAGCCTTCGATCTTCAACATGGTGAGGAACGTCCGCGCCATGGGGCACACGCCGCTGGTGGACACCGAGGTCCTGAAGCCCGTCCAGGACCACTTCACGTTCGTGGCAAAGAGGGACGGACTGCCCATGGGCAAGCCCGTGGAGTACAACCACTCCCAGTACCTGCACCAGGTGCCCGGAGGCATGATCTCCAACTTCGTCCACCAGCTCCGCCTCGTGGGCATGGAAGACAAGCTGCCCGCGGCGCTGGAGGAGGCCGCCCGGGTGCGCGCCGAATGGGGCTACCCCATCATGGTGACGCCCCTGTCCCAGTTCGTGGGAACCCAGGCGGCCTTCAACGTCATCCTCGGAGAGCGCTACAAGGAGGTGGCCGACCAGTCCATCCAGTACGCCCTGGGCATCTGGGGCCGGGAGGGCGCGGAGCTCATGGACCCCGACGTGAAGGACCGGATCCTCGGGCGTCCCAGGGCCAAGGCGTGGGCCGGCTGGGAACAGCCGGACCCGTCGCTTTCCGAACTCAGGTCGAAGCTCGGCGGGCCTTCGGTGTCGGACGAGGAGCTGGTGCTGCGGGTCTATGCGGGGGTGGACGAGGTCAAGACCATGCAGGCCGCGGGCCGGCCGCGGGAGTACCTGAGCGCGAGCCGGCCGCTGGTGCGGCTCATCAACGAGATCACCCGGCAGAAGGAGTACACCCAGGTGTACATCCGCAAGCCCGGGTTCTCGCTCACCCTCGGACAGACGCCCCCCGCGGCCAACGGTCTTTCCTGACCCGGGCCGGGCGCCGCCACGGACGGTCCCGGGGCGGCGAACGCATAAGCGCGTCCTTCGACTTCGCTTCGCTACGCTCAGGACGAACGGGGCAATCGTTCAGGGTTTCCTGCGTCCCGGCCGCGCGGTCGATTGACACGGCCGGACGCCATCGGGTATCTTGCGGTCTCTCTCCGACAGCCCCGAACGGGGCCGCGAGAACTCGCCCGACATCGCACGACAGACCGATCCCACAGGAGGCAACAATGGGTTACGCGGATCTACATGAACATCTCAGGCAACTCGAGGAGGCGGGGCATCTGCGCCGCATCAACCAGACCATCAACAAGGACACCGAGTTGCATCCACTGGTGCGCTGGCAGTACCGGGGCGGCATTCCCGACGAGGAGCGCAAGGCCTGGTACTTCTCCAACGTCACGGACTCCCGCGGACGCCGCTTCGACTTCCCGGTGGTGGTGGGCGCCCTGGCCGGCAGCAAGGCCATCTACTTCCTCGGCATGGGCTGCAACAGCGCCGAGGAGATGGACGGGAAATGGAAGCACGCCCTCTCCAACCCCATCAGCCCGGTGGTGGTGGACAGCCCCGCGTGCCAGGAACGGGTGATGACCGGCGCCGCCCTGGACGAGGAAGGGCTGGACGCGTTCCCGGTGCCCATCTCGACCCCCGGCTTCGACAACGGACCCTACACCACCTGTTCCCACTGGATCACCAGGGACCCGGAGACCGGCATCGCCAACATCGGCAACTACCGCGGCCAGATCAAGTCCCGCACCCGGGTGGGGGTGTTCCCGTCCGGACTCGGCCAGGACATCTACCTCCACTGGAAGAACGCCCAGAAGCGCGGCGAGCCGCTGCCCGCGGCGCTGGTCATCGGCGCGCCGCCGGTGGTCTCCTACGTGTCCGTCCAGAAGGTCGATTACGGGGTGGACGAGATGGCCATCGCCGGCGGCTTCGTGGGCGAGCCCATCCGCATGGCCCGGTGCAAGACCGTGGACATCCAGGTGCCCGCGGAGTCCGAGATCGTCATCGAAGGACATCTCGACACCGAGTTCGTGGAACCCGAAGGACCGTTCGGGGAGTCCCACGGGTACATGCATCCGCGGCAGTTGAACCCGTTCATGGACATCACCGCCATCACGCACCGAAAGGACGCCATCTACGTCTCGTGGCTCAGCCAGCTCACCCCGAGCGAGTCGTCGGTGATCCGCAAGATCGGGTACGACCGGCTGATGCTGGTGCACCTGCGGGACCACTGCCGCATCACCAGCGTCATCCGGGTGGAGATGCACGAGCCCCTGACCAACACCTACAAGCTCGTGATCGTGCAGATGCGGCGCCCCAAGGAAGCGGAAGTGTGGCGCGCGCTCCACGCCGCGGCGTCGTTCCACCCGGGGGTCGGGAAGATCGTCATCGCGGTGGACGAGGACATCGACCCCGCGGACGAGGCCGCGGTGTTCTGGGCCATGTGCTACCGCATGAAGCCGCACAAGGACGTGCAGATCATCGGCGGCATGGAGAAGGGGCACGCTCCGCCGTTCCTCTACAAGGACGAGCGCCAGGGCACGGACGTGGTGTCGTACCACTTGCCCGCGGACGAGTCGGGAATGCTGTGCAACGCGATCCAGAAGGAGCCGTTCCCGCCCGTGTCCCTGCCCAAGCGCGAGTACATGGAGCACGCCCGGGAACTCTGGGAGGAGTTCATGCTGCCGCCCCTGAAGCCCAAGATGCCCTGGTACGGCTACTCCCTGGGCCAGTGGGACGACGAGCTGGACGAGGAAGCCCGGCTCGCGGTGGAGGGGCGCTACTTCGAGACCGGCGAGAAGCTCAAGTCCCGCCGGGTCAAGGCCAGCGAGGTGGAGGAGGACTAGCGGGCGGCGCTTTCGGCCAGACCGTCGAGCGGGCGTTCCCGGCCCCGGTCAGAACCCCAGACGATAGCCCGCAAGCAGGAGGAACTCGGGTCCGCGTCCGGTCTCGTGACCGGGTTGCAGCGACAACGTGGCCCCCAGACGCAGCTCGCCGCCGCGGGCCATGGGCCGGCTCCACTCCCCCGCCAGGTCGATCTGCCGACCCGATGGCGACAGGGGCGCAGCCACCGTGCCGTGCGTCACCGCGCCGTCCCGGGTGCGGCCGGTGGGAATGCGGAACCGGGCTCGACCGCGCTCCACGCGCAGCGGTTGGGACGCCGACAGCCGGAGCCGGGCGCCGTCCCCCAGGGAGCGCTCCGCGGCCAGCGAGAAGGCTGACGTGACGAGCCGCGAGATCCCGCGCACGAGTCCGTACCGGGCCTCCGGACGGGCGCTCCCCCACTCTCCGTCGGCCGAAAGCCGCCAAGGGCCGACCCGGGCGGAAAGAGCCATCCCGCCGAAGCTCACGCCGGCCGCGAGTCTGCCGAAGGCGCCGCTCGCGGTGGTCCCGAGGGCGCGGTCGGACTCGCGGAGGAACCCGAGCCGCAAACCGAGGGGCGAGCCCGGCGGCCGCCACGCGGTGACCGCGCCGGCCACGGACCCTTGTCCCCCTCCCCTCCGGTCGAAACCCGACGCAGAGGTAAAGGTGGAAGCCTCGAACGCGCCGGCGTCCACCGTCAGCGAAAGGCCCCCGCGCGCAAGGGGGGCGAGCCCGGCGTGGCCGCCGGACCATTGCTGGTCCCCGCTGGCGCGGTTGAAACCGAGGCGCAGGCGCGACGACCTCCAGGGGAACTCCACGACACCGCCGGCCAAGCCCGGCACGACGGAGGCGCGCAGGCCGTCTCGCCCGCGGGCCTCGGCCCCGGGCGCCAGAAACCGCGACAGCCGGGACGGAAGGGCCGGGCCGCCGGCGGCTCCCGCGAGGTTGTCCAGCCCGATCCAGAAGGGCGCGTCCAGCTCGTCGAACAGCGCCACGCTGCGTTCCCGCAGGGCGGACGCCAACGCATCGCCGAGAGCGGGACCGCCGCGCAGGAAGCTCGTCGAGGCCGCGACGCGCCTTCCGTTCAGGGAGCCGTCGAGGGCGACGCTCGTCACGCCCACCGGACGGGTTGCGGCATCGAGGTTCATCAACCCCCATCCGTGGGTGGACGACAACTCGCAACGGGAACGGTCGCCATCGACATCGAGATGGGCGGGGCATTGCCCGCCCGGCGCCACCGGGTCCGGACGGACGGTCGCGGTCCGGTACAGGCGATCGAGTATCTGGGGGTTCGTCATCTGGTTGCGGAAGTAGTGCCGCAACACCGCGAGCCCGCCGGTCACGTAGGGAGCTGCGTAGGAAGTGCCGGAAGCCCACGCATAACCCCGCCCGTCCGGACCGGAACTGGCGACCAGGATCCCCTCGCCGGGCGCGGCCATGCACCACCTTGCCGCGATGCCGCACCGGTTGGAGAAGGATGCGAGCGCCCCGCCCCGCCCGGTTGCGACCACCGCTACCATGTGGCTTCGCAACTCGGGGATGCGCAACGGAAGGCCGGGCAACAGATCAGGCGAGTTGGCGCGGATCTCGAACGCTCCGGGTCGGACTTCCCGGCAACCCGCGGTTCCGGGGTCGCATTCCCGGCCGTTGGAGTTTCCGGCCGCCGCCACCACGAGGGCCTTTTCGGTCCTGTCGGTTTGCGCCAGCGACTCGATGACCACGTGGTGGTTCCGGCGCAACTCGGCCTCGCCGTAGTGCTCGATCAGGCCGCTGAACCCCCAGCTCAGGTTCAACACGTCCACGCCGTCGTCGAACACCCGGTCGAACCAGTTCGCGTAGTCGTCGGTCCCCAACGCGGCCACGTCCACGGGTGTGTAGGGGCCGTCGTCCGACCCCAGCGTCAGCGCATACACCTGCAAACGGGCGCCCCAGGCCACCCCGTGGAAATTGGGGTCGTCGTGGTAAGGCGCCTGACTTCCGCCGCGTTGCGCGGCGATCACGCTCGCCACCGCGGTGCCGTGACTAGGCCGACCGCCTAGCGCGTCGCCGTCCCCTTGCAGGATCTCCTCGCTCACCAGGGAGCGATCGAACTCCCAGTGGTCCAGGTCGATGCCCGTATCCATGACCCCCACCCGAACGCCATCGCCGGGTTTCACCGTGTCAGCCGTGCGACCTTCCTGCCGGGCAATGCGCGCTTCCTCCCGGGCAATGCGCGCATAGGCGTCCGCCGCACGGACCTCGGCGAGCCCCCAACGCTGCCTTCGTGTGTTGTCACGGGGACTGTATTCCGAATGGCCTGCGAATTCGTCCGGCGCAGGTGAGTCCGGCGCAGGCGTCACGACCGACCCCGGCGGCTCCTCGTCTGGCGTGGACGAAGGCACGGAAAGGGTCTTCGGGCCGCCGCCTCCGCAGGAAGCGAGCAGCAGCAAGCTGGCGAGACCCGCAGCGACCGCGAGGCGACCGCGGAAACCGAGGTACGGGGAACCGCGTCCTCCGGCCTCTTGCGCCACCGCTTCCTCCATTTCCGAGCGCACGGGATCAGCCACCGGCGGCGCCGCGTTTCCCGGTCCGTCCGCAGAGGGTGTCGAGGACTTCCGTGACCTCGGGTCCGGAATGGTCCTTGAACGACGCGAGCCGCTGGTAGAGGTCGGCCGCGGCGTCGTGGAAGCCCGAAGGGAGTCCC
This sequence comes from uncultured Binatia bacterium (SeqCode), assembly GCA_965204235.1. GTDB lineage: Bacteria > Desulfobacterota > Binatia > UBA9968 > JAJDTQ01 > JAJDTQ01. Next base: position 3,437,849 of record OZ241979.1, on the reverse strand, counting down.
GCGGCGTCGAAGCTGGCGGCGACCTCTTTCATCTCGCCCACGTAACGCCAACCCTTGGGCGCGGCCTCGGCGGCTGCGCGCACGCTCCGATCCACCAGGTCGGGACGGGACCGGGACCATTCCGCAAGCAGCGCCTCATCGACGCCCTCCCGAGCCGCCAGCGCCCGGATGGCGAGGATCAGCGCATCGCTGCCCTTGGTCCAGCCGGCGTACGCCATCTTGAGGGCGGAGGCGGCCCCGGGCTGTTCCCCCACGACCCGGGCGTCCAGGGGACCGCCGGAGAACAGTTGCGCCGCTTCCGCGGCCCGGTCCCCGGAAAGGTAGAGGCGCGTGGTCCCGGGCTCCTTCACCGGCGGGCCGATGATGCCGCCGTCCACGAAGCCGGCCCCGGCCTTGCGGACCGCGTCCCCCACGCGCTGGGCGGTGGCCCGGGAGACGGCGTTGGCGTCCAGGTAGAGCCCGGCGAAGCCCAGGTCGGCCACGCTTCGGGCGACCTCCTCCGCGGCATGAGGCGGGCACACGGAAAGGACCGCATCGCTGGCGCCGACGGCTTCGGCCAGCGTGGCCGCCTCCGTCAGCCCGGCCCGACGCGCCCGTTCCGCGCTTCCCGGGCTGCGCCCGTCGGACACCCACAGCACACGGACGCCCCTCGCGGCGGCGCCGACCGCGGCGCCCATGCTGCCCGGATGCAACAACGTCACGGTTTTCGAGGACTTACGGGATTCCCGAAACATCTTACTTCAGGTTCTGGTAGAGTCCGAAAAGAAAGGAGAACGCCATGCTGAAACTGACCGAGATACCCATTGCCGAATCCAGCCGAAAGGTTTACCTCAACACCCTCGCCAACCTGGACAAATGGTTGAGAGGACGGCCCGTTACCGACGAAAACCTGGCAGGCTATCTATCATACCTGTTCGACCAGGGGAAGCCGCCAAGCCATGCTTTGGGCATCGACTATTGGATTTGAGGAGGTGCAGATTTTGGGCCGATCCGGTATGCGTTGATGCTGTACCTGGCGCGCCTCTCGAAGGGGAAGGGACATTGACGGAGAGGGTTTGACAGGCGGGACGGGGTGTTGTAAGGGCGGTGTTTACCCTCGTCGGTGGTAGTGGGCTGCGATGGTTGGGCGGCGTGCAGCTTCCATTACCGGGGGTTTCTCTCTCCGACACCCTCGACTACTGCACGCCGCCCGCCATGAACGGTTATAGGGCGTTCGAGCCTGACTGGACGGGAATGTTGCAATGCAGATATTGATGGCCTTGGCAGTCGCGGGCGTGTTGATGCTGGCCGGGTGCGGTGGCGGCGGATCGAAGGGAGGCGCCGGGGCCGGTATGCCTTCGAATTCAACTCCTACGCGAACCTATGGGCCGGGGCTTATCCGATTGCCTACGGGCCATACGCTGGTGTCAGGTACTCTCCCTCGTGGCGAGGCTCGAACGGTTGGGGAAGCCGACGGCCAGAGAACCACGATTCGATGTACTGCCGGAAGCGCAGACTGCAAGTTCAGGGTTTTCGACGATGGTACGGCCACCCTGATAGCCGGTAATATCGAGATTGAAATCGTAGGTGTTCCGACTGTAACTCCGCCTACGACAACGCTTCCGACATTGACCCTGCCCTCGGGGCATAGGCTCGAAATCGGAACAGGGACCATTCTTCCGGGCGAACATTGGACCCTCATCGCTGAAACGATATATCAGCACGAAGACGCCGACTTGCGCATCGTCGAGGAAACCGTGCTTGGGTGCCCATCAGGCGGCCGGGCCTGCGTTGTGACGGTTCTACCGGACGGACGGATCGGCTACCGTAGCGTCAGGCCCGCGGTGGGTCGTCGAAGACTATTGCTCTACGCCCATTACCCCTTTCCTCCATTCGCCGCCGGAACCACAACGACCATTCCTCCGGGCGAAAGTCGTACCACCTACGAGCATAGCCATAGAAACGCCCGCGGCCACACCACCTTTTCGTGCCCAACAGGCGGCCAGGCCTGCGTTGTGACGGTTCAACCGGACGGATTGACTACCTTGACGGGCGGTACGCCAAGGCTATCTTCTCGAAAATATCTAGTGGACGCTGGCAATGTACCGCCAAATGAAGAATTCTACACTAGAACCAGACCTTTGCAGATTCCCGACCTTCCCGCCCGCTTTAGACCCCCGGCCGGAACGATCATCCTGTTTCCGGGCGAAGGCTGGCCTCTCGGTGCATCCTACTTGAGTATCGGATTCGACTGCCGCCATACGGAGGATTGGGCCTGCGTCATTACGGTTGCGGCCGACGGTACGGTTACCGTAACCGGGGGTGTTGTCAGCAGGGGCACTTCCAATTGGCCAGATAGCGTCAGAGTGGCAGAGGTAACAGGATATGGCCGGTGGAGCTCGAGCAATTACGATTTCATATCAGCATTCCTCTTCCGAACGGACTCCACCCAGCAACTTCTCCTCGATCCCGCATATCATCGGTTCAGCCCTTCCAGCAACGAACAGTTGACTTTCCAGGGCAACGCATACTCCACGGACGGTTTGACCGGCCAAATCACCCTGAACTACAACCGGGGAACCGTGGACGCCAGCATCAACGACTCTCAATCAACGAACCTGTTTAGTATGTCCGGGGTTCCTGTTACTGGCGCGAACTTCTGGAAGGCTGATGGCACGGGTAGCAGCCTACAGGGATCATTCGTCAGGCGGACGGATGGGACAGGGGTTGACTGGGCCGTCGGTATTGCGGCCACAAGCAGCCGTGCAATGGCCTTCGACATTCCGGAGACCTCGAGGTAGCCGGTTCTCTGCAAGCCTTCCCAACGAAACGCCGCCCCTGACGCCCAAGGATGGACAGGACGGCGTTTCTCCCTCTCCCCTATCCCAAACCACTAGGCCAGAGCTTCGGAGGCGTCCACGGCGTTCCTATGGCGTCCGAATCCTGACACCCTTTCGACGGCGCCGCGGCGAGGTCCACGTCTGGCCAGATGGACCGACACCCCCGGACGCACCCCGGAGAGTCTGCCTACGGGAAGGCCAGGATCGCCCAGGATCGACGTTTGCCGGTAGCCGTTGCCTTGGGGTCAGGGGAGAGCTTGCCTTTCCGACGGTCCCTGCGTTAGGCTGAACTCGGCCCTGTACCGGGATGGGACAGAGACGTCTCTCGGAGAGGCGTCCGATCCGTCGCAACCGCAGGCAATCCGCAGATGGAATCGACGACGCCAAAGGGATACGAGCAGGAAATGCCGCACGTCGCTGATTTCCTCGATGCCTGCCGCCGCCACTGGGAAGACGCCGAGTTGCTGTTCGAGCACCGTCGTTGGGCCAACTCGGATCAGTTGTACGGCTTCAGCGCCGAATGCGGTCTGAAGGCCGTGATGCAGAGGTGGGGTATGTCCGTTGACGAAAGAGGACGGCCGAACGAGAAGGAACACCGGAAGCATGTGCAAGACCTCTGGGGGGAATTCGTAACGTTTGCCAGGGAACGGGAAGAGAACCGGACTCTCGACCTGTTGCCGCCCGACGAACCCTTCGTCGATTGGTCCCACCATGACCGCTATGCCCATCGCGGTCCCTTTCGGGAGGAGGGAGTAAGGCGGCATCGGGAAGCCGCCAGGAAAATCAGCGCAATGGTGAATCGCACAATCGAGGACGGTCCCTGAGATGGCGGAATTCGTTCCGTTCGACTCCGTGCGCTCGCGAGTGATGGACGTGTTGCAGGGGTCGCAGGAGGAGGTACACGGTCTCCGTGAGGTTTATCTGGTACGAAACCTGTACGGAAAGGTGCGTATAGCCGTATCGGATGAAGTACGGGACGAAGCCCGTCGCAACGCCTTGAGCCGTCTTGCAGTCCGCCTGCAGGAAAAACTGGGTGCGTATGCCTACCCTGAAGAAACCGCCGTTCTGTTCGTGGATTCCGAGCGACTGAAGACCCTCCAGGAGGACTCCTCGAAGATCGAGTCCAACGTCTATTGGGTGGACCGTCTGATGACCGGCGGCGATTGGTGGACGGTGAGCCCGCTCCTCCCGAAAGGCGGTCCGCGTCGTTACACTCTCTTTTCCGTCAAGGGCGGAGTGGGTCGGAGCACTACCGCCGCGGTTCTCGCGTGGCGCTTGGCGAGCCGCGGTGAACGAGTTCTGGTCGTCGATCTGGATCTGGAGTCCCCGGGATTGTCGTCGGCGCTGCTCGATGTACGGACACAGCCGGAGTTTGGCGTCACAGACTGGTTCGTGGAAGACCTGGTCGGACAAGGTGAGCAGGTAATCGGACGGATGGCCGCTCATCCACCGTGGTCACGAGAACTGGAAGGCGACGTACAGGTGGTGCCGGCTCATGGCAGCGAACCCGGCGAGTACCTTGCCAAGTTGGGGCGTGTCCATGTAGGCGCCGGCACTGCATGGGCCAAACGCCTCAGTGGTCTGTTGTCACAACTCGAAGACGCCCACAAACCGACGGTGGTGCTGCTGGAGAGCCGTAGCGGTCTCCACGACATTGCCGCGGCCACCGTCACCGACCTCGATGCAATGGTCCTGCTTTTCGCCACCGACTCGGAGAGCGCCTGGGCCGACTACGGTATCCTCTTCCGTCATTGGCAGAGCCATGACCTGGCGAAAAAGATCAGAGAACGTCTGTTCATCGTGTCGGCACTGACTCCCGAACTCGATACCGAACTTTACCTGCAGCGGTTCCAGCAAAAGGCGTGGAGCCTGTTTCGAGATCATCTGTACGATGAAATTGCTCCCGACAACACCGGCGATGAATTTTCGTTCGCTCTGGATGACGAAGAAGCCCCGCATTACCCGATCCCCATCCACTGGAACCGCGGGCTCGCCGCCGGTACGTCCCTGCGCTCCCTGGACCGGGCAGCCGTGCATCAGGCTTACGCGGCGTTCCTGAAATGGTTCGACGGCGAAGTCAGCGACAACGGATACGCGCCATGACAGGGACCATCGACCTCCAACGAGCCCGGGAAGCACTCGCTTCACTGCCGGAAGGAACCAGTCACGGAGAGCCGCCCGCCCCCGAACACGTGTATGTACCGAGTCCCCACCTCAAGGCCATGGATCCGGACACAATGCTGGTGACCGGCATGCGCGGCGCAGGAAAGACGTTCTGGTGGAGCGCCCTGCAGCAAGCCGACGTTCGCCGACTGTTGGGACTATACGCCAACCAATCCACGTTGGGCGAAAACACCGAGGTGCGAACAGGTTTCGGCGTAAGACCAGCGCCCGATGCTTACCCCGGTAAGGACGTGTTGCTACAACTCGTCCAGCGCACCGGCGTTGAGCCGAGGATCATCTGGCGAACGGTACAGGCCTGGCATCTCGCACCGCATGACCATCCATTTCGGCAACGGGATGATTGGATCCAGCGGACAAGGTACGTTTCCGACAATCCGGAGATGATCGACCGTTTGTTTGCGATGCGTGACGTCGAATTCGATCGTAAAGGGATGTTCTTTCTGCTCTTGTTCGACGCCCTTGACCATTGCTCCGACGACTGGAAGGCGATGTACGGACTGATTCGCGGTTTGATGCAGACCGCCATCGACATGCGCTCCTACCGAAGGATACGGATCAAGGTGTTTCTGCGATCCGACCAGAACGACGAGACCGAGATCGGCGACTTCCCTGACGCCTCGAAGGTCATTGCTTCGGCCGTCGAATTGAGTTGGCCTGCCCGAGAACTCTACGGCCTCCTGTGGCACCAATCGGCCAATGGACCGAATGGTGAAATCTTTCGGAAGTTCCTGAGTAACGACGACTGGCCGCCCATACAGGTCGGCCAACGGTGTCTGTACCCGGTCCCCCGGCCCTTGATCCTCGAAGAGAATTACCAGCGCGAGAAGTTTCACCGCATTGCAGGTCCATGGATGGGAAAGAACCGAAGGCGTGGGTTCCCTTACACCTGGATTCCCAAGCATCTGGCCGATGCCGAAGGAAGGGTAAGCCCTCGTTCGTTCCTCACGGCGTTGCAGAAGGCTGCGGAAAATACCCGGACCGAGCATCCCGACCACCATCATGCGCTGCATTACGACGCAATTCAATTTGGCGTGCAGGCCGCATCGAGGACACGGGTCCAGGAGCTTCGAGAGGATTACCCGTGGGTGCATCGGGTTCTGGAACCCCTCGCCGACATGGGCGTGCCTTGTGAATTCGAAGACGTTGCCCACCGTTGGGACAAGGAAGGCGTCCTCGACCGTCTCGCCGCGGAAGCACAACGGCACCAGGTCAAGCTGCCCCCCCGCCATATGGAACAAGGTCCCGACGGCGTCCGTGAGGACCTCGAAGCCCTGGGGGTCTTCCAACGCATGCACGACGGTCGGGTCAATATCCCGGACATTTTCAGGGTGAGCTATGGCCTGCGTCGCAAGGGAGGCGTCAAGCTCGTTCGATGAGCTGAATCCACCGCACACTCGGGGACTGGCAGGGGCTTGCAAAAAACCAGGTTGGTCCGACACCGAGTACCGGAATAAGCGCGTCCTTCGACTCCGCTACGCTACGCTCAGGACGAACGGGGGCAATCGTCCAGAGTTTCCTGCCGATGACGCGGGTCGAAAGGGTGTGGAAGAACGGGTATGATGCCGGGCATGGCTGCACCCAGGGGAGCGGCGCTGGTCACCGGGGGGGCCAGGCGCATCGGGGCGGCGCTGGCGCTGGCGCTGGCGCGCGAAGGTTACGACGTGGCGCTGCACTACCTCGATTCGGAGGAGGACGCGGGACGGACGGCGCGGGAGGTGGAGGGGACCGGGCGGAGGTGCGGGCTGTTCCGTTGCGACCTGAGGGATCCCGGAGAGACCGCGTCGCTGACGCCCCGGGTGCGGGAAGTCTTCCCGCACCTGAACGTGCTGGTCAACAACGCCTCCGTCTTCGAGCGGGCAGCCATTCGGGACACCGGCCTCGACCTGTTCGAGCGCCACTTCCACGTCAACTTCCGGGCGCCGTTCTTTCTCACCCGGGCGTTTGCCGAGGGATGTGCCAGCGGCCAGATCGTCAACGTGCTCGACACCCGGGTGCGCAAGTCGGAGCCGCAACACGCGGCCTACACCCTGTCCAAGAAGGCGCTGCTGGAGTTGACGCGCATGGCGGCCCGGGAACTCGGCCCCGCCATCCGGGTCAACGGCATCTGTCCGGGCATGATACTGGCGCCCGCGGGCGGGGTCGCCGACGAGTTGGAGCGGCGCAGCGCCGCCCTGCCCTTGCAACGCACCGGCAACACGGCTAACCTGATCGCCGCATTGCTCTTTCTGCTGGACAATCCGTTCGTCACGGGGGAGTGCATCTACGTCGATGGCGGCGAGCACCTGTAGCCGTACGCTCCCCCGGCCAAAGTCCCATGATCCAACGCAACCCGGTCAGGATCGCCATCGAGAACCTGCGCCTCAGGACCGTCATCGGCGTCAACGACTGGGAGCGCGAAACGAAGCAGGACGTGGTGCTCGACGTGGAGCTGGAGCTCGCCGCGGGCACGGTCTTCGCCCGCGACGCCATCGACGAGACCGTCGATTACAAGAGGCTCAACAAGCGGATCATCGAGTCGGTGGAGCGGTCGTCGTTCTTCCTGGTCGAGAAGCTCTGCGACCACGTCCTGACGCTGGTCATGGAAGACCTCCGGGTGGAACGGGCCCGGGTCCGGGTCGCCAAGCCGTCCGCGCTCCGGTTCGCGGACTCGGTCTCGGTGGAGTGCTCCGCGGAAAGGACGAGAGCGGGAACGGCATGAACCGGGCCGTGGTCGGCGTCGGCTCCAACATCGAGCCCCGGCGCAACATCGCCAACGCCCGGCGGCGGATCGCCGACCGGCACGTCATCGTCGCCGAATCGCCGCTGGTGGAAACCTGGCCGGTGGGCTACGTCCACCAGCCGAACTTCACCAACGGCACGCTCCTGGTGGAGACCCGCGTGGGACGGGAGCGGCTCAGGGCCGAGCTCAAGACCATCGAGTTCCTGCTCGGACGCCGTCCCGGACGGAACCGGTACGGACCCCGGACCATCGACCTCGACATCGTCGTGTGGAACGGCGAGGTCATCGACCACACCCTCTACACCCGCGACTTTCTGCGCGAAGCGGTGCTGGCGGTGCTCCCGGAGTTGCGGTTGTGATGCGCGGACGCCCGGGGCCGCGGCGGGTTGCGCTCGCCTGCCTGGCCGCCCTGGCGCTGCTGTGCTGCGCGGCCGGCGGCCAGGGCGTTGCCGGGCAAATCGAGGTCGAGGCGCGTCCGGTCGAACCGGAGTGGACCGGCGAGCCGCGGGTGGGGAAGCTGTCGTTCCTCGGCGGCTTCGATCTGTCGTCCGACGATCCGCGCTTCGGCGGGCTTTCGGGACTGGACGTGAGCCTGGACGGCGCGCGCCTCTACGCAGTGTCCGACCGAGGCTACTGGATCACGGCGAACCTGGCCCACGACGCTGACGGACGTCTCGCCGCCGCCGGCTCATGGCGCTCCGTTCCCCTCCTGACCCCGACGAGCCACACGGTCAACCTGTTGCAGCAGGACGCCGAAGGCTTGGCGCGGAACCCCGACGGTTCCTTCCTCGTCTCGTTCGAGGGCGCCCACCGGATCTGGAGGTATCCGAGCGACTTGAGCGCCCCTCCCCGACCGACGCCAACGCCTCCCGGCTTGGCCAAAGCGCCCCTCAACAGGGGGCTCGAAGCCATCACGGTCCTGGCGGACGGCACGGTCTTCGGCGTCACCGAGGACCACGTCAACGAAGACGGCAGCCTCAGGGGCTGGATCATGAAGAACGGCGTGGCCCAGGCCGTCTCCTACGTTCCCGCGGACGGGTTCAGTCCCACGGGACTCGCGACCCTGCCCGACGACGACGTGCTCCTGCTCGAACGACAGTTCGACCTGGTGAGGAAACACGCACGGGTCGTGCGGATCGAGAAAGCCGCTCTGACCGCGGGGGCGCAGGTCCGTGGAGGCGCCGTGGCCGACCTCCGGCGTCCGTTGCCGCTGGACAACTTCGAGGGACTGGCGGTCCGACGGGACGCGGAGGGACGGACCCTTCTCTACCTCGTTTCCGACGACAACTTCCTGCCGTTCCAGAGAACGCTGTTGCTCCAGTTCCGCCTGTCCGAATGACCGCGGACGATTGATGAACGACGACGGATGATCTAGGATTCCACCCATGAACACCCAACCGGTGGAACGGAAGCCCCTCGAGGAGCTGAGCTTGGCGGAGATCCACGAACTCTTTCGCTGCCGGGTCCGGCCCGAGGCCATCGAGCACGTCATGGGGGCGGCGGAGAGCGAATCCACCATGAAGCGGAACCGGGTTGCGCTGGACCGTCTCCTGTTCCGCCAGAGGATCTTCCACGACGTGACCGACCCGGACACCTCCATCGAGCTGTTCGGCCGCAGGCTGCCCTCGCCCGCCCTGGTCGGACCGGTGGGAAGCTTCCGGCTGTTGCGCAAGAACGGCGAGCACGAGGCGGCGGAAGGGGCCAGCCGGTTCGGGACCATGGTGTTCATCAGCGGCGCGACCCAGTCCACCGTGGACCAGTGGGCGGAGGGGATCTCTTCCCCCCTCGTCTATATGGCGTACCTCAGCAAGGGACGGGAGACGGTGTTGCGCGCGGTGCGCAGGGCGGACGAGATCGGTTACGCCGCGGTGGGGCTCACCATGGACACGTTGCAACCCACCAAGCTGAGGGACCGGGTCCCCCTGTCCTCGGACGGGAAGCCCCGCACCGTCCACCTCTCGTCGCCGGACGACGTGGCCTGGCTCAAGAACGAGGTATCCGTCCCCGTGGTGGTGAAGGGGATCATGAACCCCGACGACGCGCGCATCGCCATCGACGCGGGCGCGGACTGCCTGGTGGTGTCCAACCACGGAGGCCGGATCCTCGATTTCAATCGCGCGGCCATCGAAGTCCTCCCGGAAGTGGCGGACGCGGCGGACAACCGGGTCCCGGTGCTGCTCGACAGCGGCGCTCGGAGAGGCGGCGACATCGCCAAGGCGCTGGCCCTGGGCGCCAGGGCGGTCCTGCTGGGACGGCCCGTCTGCTGGGGCCTCGGCGCCGCTGGACCCGCGGGAGTGGCCCGGGTGCTGTCGATCTTCACCGAAGAACTGAGGCGCGTGATGATCATGACGGGGACCCCCGCCATCCCGGCCATCACGCCGGCGCTCCTCAGCCTGGACCCGGGCAACGTCTGGTTCAGGGGCATGTAGCCGGGCGCAAGGAGGGACGCGGACATGAGTGCGGAAGATCGTCTGAAGGAGTTGCGCCTGGGCCTGCCCCCCCTTCCCAGGCCCATGGCCAACTACGTCAGCGCAGTGAGGACGGGCTCGCTGCTGTACCTTGCCGGGCACGGCCCCCTGGGCGACGACGGGAAGCCCGTGGCCCGGGGCAAGCTGGGCCGGGACCTGACCGTGGAAGAAGGCTACCGGGCGGCGCGCCAGACGGCGCTGAACTGCCTAGTCACCCTCAGGGCGGAGTTGGGCAGCCTCGACCGGGTCCGCCGCATCGTCAAGGTGCTGGGCATGGTCAACTCCGACCCGGACTTCGAGGAGACCCCCCAGGTCATCAACGGCTTCTCGGACCTGATGGTGGACGTGTTCGGCGAAAGCGTCGGCAGGCATGCGCGTTCCGCGGTGGGGATGGCCACCTTGCCCAACGGCATCCCGGTGGAGATCGAGGCGGTCTTCGAGGTCGAATGACGAACCGGGGGGCGGTCCCCGACCCGCTCCTTCCAAGGTTCGACGGATTGGTCGAAGAGGTTCGACCCTTTGGACGCAATCCGAAACGAGGGACCAGGGATAACCCATTGAAAAGGCGACGTTCCCGGGATGGCCGACGAATGGCACGGAATATGCTTCCCATAGGGTCAACCCATTCCGGCAGGAGGTAGCTCAATGCTTCGTCATCCATCTCGCAACAAGATCCTGAAAGGGTTGGGCGTCTGTGCCCTGTTGCTCGCCTTGACCGCCCTCGCAGCAGGTTTCGGCCAGCGGCGTCTCGACGCATCGACGAAACCCGCGGCCACGCACGAGAGGCCGGTCAACCACATCGTGAACCTGGTCAAGGCGGTCAGCCCCGCGGTGGTCAACATCACCACCAAGGGCGAAGCCGGAACGACCCAATGGTCCCGGCGGTTCGGCCATCCCTGGCCCGACGCATGGCGGAAGTTCTTCGAGGAATTCGGCATGCCGAGCCCCTTTGGAGCGCCGGGCGCTCCCTCCGTGCCGCGCCGCAGGACCCAGGCGTTCGGGTCGGGCGTGGTCATCGATTCCAAGGGTCTGATCCTGACCAACCATCACGTCGTGACAGGCCATGAGAACGGCGTCATTACCATCACGCTCTCCGACGAGAACGAGTTCGAGGGAAAGGTCGTCGGCACGGACGAGAAGACCGACATCGCGTTGGTCCGGATCGACGCGGGCTATGAGTTGCCCGCGGCGCCTCTGGGAGACTCCGACGAGCTGGAGATCGGCGAAGGGGTGTTGGCCATCGGCAACCCGTTCGGACTGGACCGCACGGTCACTTCCGGGATCGTCAGCGCCAAGGGACGCCGCATCGGCGCCGGCCCCTACGACAACTTCATCCAGACGGACGCATCCATCAACCCGGGCAATTCCGGCGGCCCGCTCATCAACCATCGCGGCGAGGTCGTGGGAGTGAACACCGCCATCTACAGTCGAGGCGGGGGCAACGTCGGCATCGGGTTCGCCATTCCCATCAACCTCGTCAAGGAACTGCTGCCGCAACTCCGGAACGACGGCCGCGTCACCCGAGGCTGGCTGGGCGTGGCCTTCCAGCAGGTGACGCCGCTCCTGGCCGAGTCCCTGGGCGTTGACGAACCGCGGGGGGCGCTGGTGTCCGAAGTGCTGCCCGACACCCCGGCCTACAAGGGGGGAGTCCGGGCCGGAGACGTCATCGTGGAGTTCGACGCGAAACTGGTCGAGCAACACGGCGACCTCCCCATGATCGTGGCCCGGACCCCGGTGGGCAAGGAGGTGGAAGTCAGAGTGTTGCGCGACGGCGGCGAGCGAACGCTGACGGTCCGCATCGGCAAGCTCGAGGATGAGACCGTCGCAGCGACGGAAGAAGACGCCTCGGGCCTTGGCCTGACGGTGCGGGAGATAACCCCGGACACCGCGGAGAAGCTCTCCCTGAAGCGAGCCGGAGGGGTCCTCGTCACCGCGGTGGAACCCGGAAGCCCCGCGGACGAGGCCGGGCTGCGCAGGGGCGACGTCATCCTGGAGGTCAACCGGAAGTCCGCGGAGACGCTGACCGCATACAACCAGGCGCTGACGCAGGGGGACGAGGGCCGGAACACCCTGTTCCTCGTGCAGCGGGGCGAAACGACGCGCTTCTTCGTTGCAAAGAGCTAACCGCGAGAGCGGACCGAGGTTCGAGAGAGACGTTCGAAGACGGGTGCGCGCTGCCATGAAACGAGCTTCCCTGGTTCCCTACTTCCTGGCCTCGGTCCTGCTGCTGGTGGTCCTCTTCTCGCTATACGTGTTCTACGAGAGCCGCTGGCTGGAGGAGGAGCTCGTAAGGCAGGTCGAGGTCAAGGCGCTGGCCTTGACCAGGAGCATGGAGACCAGCGCGAAGAAGTCCATCAAGGGGAACGCACTGATCGAGGAGTTGGTCCGACGGCGCCTGCTCGACAACGCGCGGCTCATCGACCGGCTCCTGACCTCGAATCCGCCTGCCCGGTTGGTGCAGCGCATCAGCGACCTCAACGGGCTCCACAAGGTGGAGCTCCTGGACCGCCAGGGCCGCCTCCTGGTCTCCCACACCGAAGGCGGACAGCCGCGCGTCAGCGGTTTCATCGCCGAGTTCCAGGACCCGTTCTCCGGCCGCAAGGCCGCGGTCCACATCTGGGGCCGGCTCTGGTCACAGCCTCCGGGGCAGCCGCCGACGCTTCCCAAGCACAAGTTCTGGGAGGACAGCGTCTTCGGCGTGGCTCTCGAAGCCCGGAGCTTCCCCGGCTTCATCGCCATCCACGCGGACGCATCCTACATGCTGAAGCTCCAGCGCGAGATCGGCGTCCAGCGTCAGATCCAGGACCTCGGACGACAGGACGACATCCATCGACTGGCGCTGCTCGACAACGACTTCACAGTGCTCGCCCATACCAGCCCCGCGCTGGTGGGGACCCGGATGGCCGACGACCTGACCGTCAGGGCACGGTCCACCGAGCGTTCGGCCCATCGCATCGTGGACACGGGCGAAGGGAGCCGGCGTTACGACCTGGTCAAGCCCATGACCCTGGACGACGCTCCCATGGGGTTCCTGAGGATCGGCCTGTCCATGGATTCCGTGGACGCGGCGTGGAGGCAGAGTCTCTGGTCCATGGTGGGCCTCGGTTTCGGCATCCTGGGGTTGGGCATGCTCGGGTTCACCGCGATCCTCTACAATCAACGGTCCCACATGCAGGAGGTCAAGGCCCTGGAGGCGGAAGTGGACCGCCGGGAGCACCTCTCGATGATGGGCAACCTGGCGGCCACCGTAGCCCACGAGGTCAGGAACCCGCTCAACGCCATCTCCATGGGACTGCAACGTCTCAAGGCGGAGTTCAAGCCGACCCGGGACGAGGGCGAGTACAGCCGCTTCATCGAGTTGATGCGGGGAGAGGTCCACCGGCTGAACGCCATCGTGGAGGAGTTCCTGACCCTCGCCCGCCCGCTGAACATGAAACCGGACATGGTGAAGGTCGATCAGTTGCTGAACGAACTGACGACGTTGACCGGGGGTGACGCGGCCGCGGCCGGGGTGGAGATCGATGTGGCGCACCACGGGCCGCCGCCGGTGGTGAAGGCGGATCCCGACTACCTCAAGCAGGTGTTGCTGAACCTCGTCCTGAACGGCCTTCAGGCCATGCCCCAGGGGGGCAGGCTGGCCATCGAGACTTCGGTGCGGGACGGCAGGATGCGGCTTTCGGTCAGCGACACCGGGGTGGGAATCGCGCAGGAAAACCTGGAGCGCATCTTCGAGCCTTACTTTACCACCAAGACCAACGGTTCGGGCCTGGGTCTGGCCATTGCGCGCAGGATCATCGAAGGACACGGCGGCGCCATCGACGTGACCAGCAAGGCGGGGAACGGCAGCCGTTTCGAGGTCGTCCTGCCGTTGGACCACACCATCGGGTGAGGACCCCGGCGGCCGAAGGCGCCTCCGGCGGCGATACCCACAAGGGAGAATTCTGAACGATTGCCCCGTTCGTCCTGAGCGTAGCGAAGCGAAGTCGAAGGACGCGCTTTCCCATGGGGAAAGGCGCTCGAACCAGGATCGACCAGAGGTTCCGTGACCGAACAGGCATACCAGGAGGACCTCCGAGCGCGGACCCCGGGCCACCGGGCGGCCGCGCGAGGCGACCGCTTCCACATCATGGTGGTGGACGACGAGCGTACCCAGCTCGAGTTCGTCGGCGGCTTCCTGCGCAAGACCGGGTTCGAGGTGGTGCTGATGGAGAGCGCCGCCCATGCACTGGAGCGGTTTCGCCTGGAACCCTTCGACCTGGTCCTGACGGACCAGCGGATGCACGAGATGTCGGGCCTGGACCTGCTGCAGCAATGCCGCGCGGTGGATCCGGAGGTGGCCGTCATCATCATGACCGCCTACGGCAGCATCGAGACAGCGGTTTCCGCCATGAAGGACGGCGCCACCGATTATCTCACCAAACCCCTCAACCTGGACGAACTCGTACTCCGCATCGAGCGGGTCAAACGAAGCCACCAACTGCTCCGGGAGAACACGGAGCTCCGGGAGGCGCTGCAGGAGCGCCACCGCATCGAGGGCGTCATCGGCGAGAGCGGCCAGATGCAGGAAGTCCTGGATCTGGTGCGAAGGGTGGCTCCCAGCGACGCCACGGTCCTGCTTCGAGGCGAGAGCGGCACCGGCAAGGAACTGATCGCCAAGGCCATCCACTACGCCAGCGCCCGCAGGAACGGGCCGCTGGTGAAGGTGAACTGCGCGGCGTTGCCGGAAACGCTGCTGGAATCGGAGCTGTTCGGGCATGAGAAGGGGGCGTTCACGGGCGCCTTCGCCATGCGCAAGGGCCGTTTCGAGATCGCCGACAAGGGCACCCTGCTCCTGGACGAGATCGGCGACCTGCCCGCCCACTTGCAGGCGAAGCT
The DNA here is from genome assembly GCA_965204235.1 of uncultured Binatia bacterium (SeqCode). Taxonomy (GTDB): domain Bacteria; phylum Desulfobacterota; class Binatia; order UBA9968; family JAJDTQ01; genus JAJDTQ01. The sequence continues at coordinate 3,422,784 of OZ241979.1, read as the reverse complement.
CCTGCGCGTGCTGCAGGAGAAGGAATTCGAGCGCGTGGGCTCGAACCGCGCCATCACCACCGACGTGCGTATCATCACCGCGACCCACCGGGACCTCGAGCAACTCATGAGGGACGGGAGCTTTCGCGAAGACCTCTACTATCGCCTGAACGTCGTCACCATCATCCTGCCGCCGTTGCGAGAGCGCCGGCAGGACCTCCCCGCGCTCATCGACCACTTCCTCCGGAAGTTCGCCGAGAAGAACGACAAGACCATCCGGGGGTTCGCCCACGAGGCCCGGGACGCGCTGCTGCGCTACGATTATCCCGGCAACGTCCGTGAACTGGAAAACCTGGTGGAGCGGGCCATCGTGCTCACCCGCCACGACGTCATCAGCCTGGGGGAACTGCCCCTCACCATCAAGGAGACCCGCGCGGCCGGAGGGGACCGGACCAACCTTGCGGCGCTGGTCGAAGGGATGGAGCGCCGCATGATCGTCGATGCCCTCAACGCCGCCGGCGGCGTGCAGACCAAGGCCGCCGAAACCCTCGGCATCAGCGAGCGCGCCCTCCGGTACAAACTTCGGAAATACGGCCTCCGCGACGACAAGTGATACGGCCCGAACCGGCCACTTCGTGCTTGACAAAGGAGATGGCCGGTGATAACGTAAGTCGTTGCTGATTTTTCCTCAAGGACCACTGCCGGGTCTGCAGGGACTGTCCCAACGCACAAGTACAATTCGTGCCCGTTCCGTCGATTCTCCGGTGACGCTTCCGCCCGCCAGACAAGCGGAGGCGCCAACGGTTTCGTGTCGTTGCGTTCCGTCATCGGACGGGTGGATTGCCGGATGACTCAAGGGAGCGCCGCCCCTCGAGGGACGGCGCGACGAACCACGGTGAAGGCCAGGACCATGGAGAGAGCCTTGAACATCGAATGTACCGAGGATGCGATGGACGACTCAATCGACGAGCTTGACGATATCCCCATGGGGGAGGTCGAGGACGAGGAGCAGGCAGCGTCCTTTTCCGAGGAATCCCCGCAGAGTCCCGTTCCGGTGGACAGCGACCGGATGGACGAGAAGACCGACCCGGTATCGCTGTACCTTCGGGACATCGGCTCCACCCCGTTGTTGACGAGGGAACGCGAGGTACAGCTCGGCAAGCAGATGGAGCAGGGCCAGGAGGAGTACATCGACGGCGTCATCGCCTCGCCTCTTGCCCTTCGCCGCGTGCTCGACCTCGCCGAGGAGGTCAAGAAGAACGAAACCTCTCTGGAACGCGTGCTCATGGCGGGCGACGACGGGGAAGCCTTCGACATGGGAGTCGAACGCCCCCGGTTCCGCAAGGGCGTTGCGGACCTGCGCCGCCTCGTCCGGGAACGACAGCGCATGCAGGCGGAGCTGGCCCGCAAGAGGACCTCCCAGAAGCGTCGGAAGGAGCTGGAAACCGCACTGGGCAAGAAGTGCGCGCGCATCGTCGCCGCGATGAAGGGGTTGCGCCTGTCCAAGGAATGGATCGACGACGTGGCCGCCAGCCTCAAGGAATCGCACCGGACCATCGTCAAGCTCCGGGAACAGGCCCGGATCCATACGCGCGGGAACGCCGCGGAGCGGGCCGCGGCCGAGTGGAAGGCCGTCGAGAACGCCACGGGGTCGTCCGCCGAGGAGGTCGCGCGTCACGTGGCGGCCATCAACGCCGCCGAGTTCAAGGCTTCGTCGGCCAAGAAGGTCCTCATCGAGGCCAACCTGCGGCTGGTGGTGAGCCTAGCGAAGAAGTACGGCAACCGCGGCCTCCAGTTCCTCGACCTCATCCAGGAGGGCAACGTGGGCCTGATGCGGGCCGCGGAAAAGTTCGATTACCGGCTGGGTTATCGGTTCTCCACCTACGCGGGGTGGTGGATCCGCCAGAGCATCACCCGGGGCATCATCGACTCTGCGCCCACCATCCGCATCCCGGTCCACATGATCGAGACCCGGAACAAGCTCATCCGTGCGCACCGGTCGCTCCACCGCAAGCTGGGAAGGGAGCCGCAGCCGGACGAAGTCGCCGCGGAAATGGGGCTGACCACGGACGAGATCCGCAGGCTGATGCGCATCGTCAAGGAGCCGGTCTCCCTGGAGACCCCCATGGGGGACGACGAGGAAAGCCGTCTCGGCGACTTCGTCGAGGACAAGCACGTCCCCAAGCCCCTGGAGCAGACCATCCACGCCAACCTGCGCGACAAGGTCAAGAGGGTCCTGGCGACGCTGCCGCCGCGCGAGGAAGCCGTGCTCCGGTTCCGCTTCGGGATCGGCGAGGTGAGGGACTATACACTGGAGGAGCTCGGCGAGCGTTTCTCCCTGACGAGGGAACGCATCCGCCAGATCGAGCAGCGCGCGCTGAGGAAGCTTCGGAGCGCGGTAGCGGGACTGAACCTCCAGGAGTAGCGCAAACGGCCGGGGAACCCTGCGCTACGGGACCGCGGAGAGGGCTGTCCGCGCAACGACCCTCCCCCTCTCCTAGACCGATCCGTGAACCAGGCGGACGGTGCTGGCCTGAGGCCCCTTTTGGCCTTCCTCTTCGGTGAAACGGACTCGCGTTCCCAGCGTCAGGCGCTGGAATCCCTCCACCACGCTGTTCTCGTGAAAATAGATCTCACGACCGTCACTGGTCTCGATGAAGCCGTAGCCCTTGGCAGAGAACAGCTTGCTGACCCGCGCCGCGCCCCCCGCGGGATGCGTCTTCACCTCGCCGCGCCGGCGGCGCGCATAGTCCTGCAACTGCCGCCTGGCGGCGTTGAAGGCGTCACGGATGGCCACGTGGACGTCGTGGTGTGCGGTGGCCTGGCTGTTGTCGCGGTTGACCACCAGCTCTCCGCCGGGAACCGTCATGTCGATGCGGACGTTGTAGAGCCTGCCCTTGTGATGGTGGCGGTGGGGGGCGGCCACCACCACGCGGCACCCGGTGATGCGGTCATGGAACTGGTCGAGCTTGGCCGCCTTCTCGCGTATGGCCTGCTCGATGCCGCGAGAGGGCTCCATGTCCCGGAACGTAACCTGGACTTCGAGTTTCATCGGTCCCCCTCCCTTCTTCCCTTCTCCCTGGATTCTTATCGTCTTCGGTCCCGGTACGCAAACCACCTCCGGCCGGTCGGGCCGTCCATCCACGTGGAGCGAGTCCTTGCCGCGGGACTGCGGGAAACGTCGGGAGCGGATGCGCGCCCGTTACGAGAGGTCCTTTCCGAACGCCGGGCGACGGTCGGGTCCGTCGTCCAGCATTTCGGCCAAGTCGGCCACCACCATGTCTGCGCCGTGGTCACGGAGGGCGTCGGCGTCGGCGTGGCGGTCCACCCCGATGACCAGCCCGAAGCCGCCTCGGCGGCCCGCCTGCACGCCGGAAAGGGCGTCTTCCACGACCACAGCCCTTTCCGGGCTCACGCCAAGCTCCTCCGCGGCCTTGAGGTAGGTGTCCGGGGCCGGCTTGCCCGGGATCCCCAGCCGTGCGGCGATCTCTCCGTCCATGCGGGCGTCGAACAGGCGGTCGATGGCCGCGGCCTCCAGGATGGCCTTGCAGTTCTTGCTCGACGACACCACCGCGGTCTTCATGCCGCGGCTGCGGAGGTCCCGCGCCCAGCGAACGGTCCCCTCGTAGGCCTCGGCCCCTTCCGCCTTCAGCACCTCGTGGAACAGCCGGTCCTTGCGGTTGCCGAGGCCGCAGGCGCTCGACGTTCCCGGGGGGTCGCCGGGGTCCCCGTGCGGCAATCGGATGCCCCTGGACTCCAGAAAGCTTCGGACCCCGTCGTAACGGGGCTTGCCGTCCACGTAGCGCTTGTAGTCGGCGTCCGGGTCGAACGGCGTGAACTTCCCGCCCGTTTCCGCGGCGCGCTGCTGCAGGAAGGCGTCGAACATCTTCTTCCAGCACACGGAGTGGACCCGGGCCGTCGAGGTCAGGACGCCGTCCAGGTCGAAGAGCACCGCGTCGAAGTCCTCCACGGTCACGCGAGGACGAAGACGGGTCATGCCGAGTCCTCGTTCAGTTTCGCCAGGATCGCCTTCCGCACCTCCTCCACTCGCCCCAGCCCCGATACCTTGACGTACCGGGGCGCCGCCGAGTCCCCGCCGGCCTGCCAGCGTGTGTAGTAGTCCACCAACGGAGCGGTCTGGGCGCCGTAAACCTCCAGCCGGCGGCGTACGGTCTCCTCCTCGTCGTCGTCGCGCTGCACCAGGGCTTCGCCGGTGACGTCGTCCCTGCCTTCCTCCTTCGGCGGGTGGAACGCCACGTGATAGACACGCCCCGACCCGGGATGCACGCGCCGACCGCTGAGCCTCGCGACCACTTCTTCCGCAGGCACGTCGATTTCCACCACGTGCGTCACCGGGACGTCGTTGTCCCTCAAGGCTTCCGCCTGGGCCAGGGTCCGCGGAAAGCCGTCGAAGAGAAAGCCCCGGCGGCAGTCCTCGGCTCGTATGCGCTCCTTGACGAGATCGACGATGATGTCGTCGGACACGAGCCCGCCCGCGTCCATCACGGCCTTGCAGCGGAGCCCCAACGCCGTCCCCTCCTCCACCGCCGCCCTCAGCATGTCGCCGGTGGATATCTGCGGGATGCCGAACGCCGCGGCAATGGAACCGGCTTGCGTTCCCTTGCCCGCTCCGGGCGGACCCAACACTATGATACGCATGGATCGATACGCATGGATGCGCTCCCGACTCGCTGCCCCTGCCGTCCGGTTTCCGCACCCCGAAACGACCGCGGCGTCCCCGGAAGTCCCTGTCGCGAGTGGCAGGCGCAAGCCCTTCCCAAGGTTGGAGAACCAGTAACACGGACAACCCCCTGCCATCAAGACGGACGGGCGCCGGACGCCGCGGCGCTGCCGGAACGAGCCACTGGCAACGGCCCGGCGAATCCGGTAGATTCGGATGCATCTTCAAGGTTCGGAGCAGTCAAGCCCCTTTCTCTGCACCGCCAGGGACTGGTCGGGAGAACTCCATGCCCAACGCAGGGACCGAGGAGCAACCCCTCAGAGTCGCCGTCATCGGTTCGGGACCCGCAGGCTTCTACGTCGTCGAACGGTTCTTTCGCGAACGGGGCCTGTGGGTCGAGATCGACGTGTTCGACGAACTCGTCACGCCCTTCGGACTCGTGCGGGGAGGCGTCGCTCCGGACCACCAGAAGATCAAGTCGGTGGTGCGGATCTATGACCGCATCGCCCGGAAATCGAACTTTCGCTTCTACGGCAACGTGCGCTACGGCCGGGACCTCCACCGGAACGACCTGGAGGCGCACTATCACCAGGTCTGCTTCACCACCGGCGCGCAGACCGACCGGAGTCTCGGCATTCCCGGGGAAGACCTCGAAGGCAGCCACGCGGCCACGGAGTTCGTCGCTTGGTACAACGGCCATCCGGCCTACCGGGAGCGCCGTTTCGACCTGTCCGGAGAAACCGCGGTGGTCATCGGGGTGGGCAACGTCGCCATCGACGTGGCCCGCATCCTGTGCCGAACCCACGACGAGTTGGCCGTCACCGACATGGCCGACTACGCCCTGGAGGCGCTGGGCGAGAGCCGCATCCGGGACGTTTACCTGATCGGACGCCGGGGCCCGGCCCAGGCCGCCTTCACCAACCCGGAGATCGAGGAGATGGGGGACCTCCCCGGGGCCGACGTGGAGATACCCCCGGCAGAGGCGCGACTCGACCCTCTCAGCCAGGCCGCGGTCGAGGCCCAGCCGCACAAGGCGCTCCGCCGCAAGATCGAGATCCTGCAGGGCTACGCCGGCCGTCCACCCACCGGCAAGCCGCGCCGGCTGATCCTCCGCTTCCTGCTGTCTCCCACGGAGATCATCGGCGACGCCCGGGGGCGCGTGAGCGCCATCCGCCTGGCGAGAAACGACCTCTACGCCGGCGACAACGGCGCCTTGCGGCCGCGCGCCACGGAGGAGCGCGAGACCCTCCCCGCGGACATCGTCTTCCGTTCCGTGGGCTACCAGGGAGTGGCGCTGCCCGGGGTCCCCTTCGACGAAGCCCGGGGCGTGATCCGGAACCACCGGGGCCGGGTGCTGGCGGAGAAGGACGGCAAGCCGCTGCCCGGCCTCTATGCCGCGGGATGGATCAAGCGCGGGCCCACCGGCGTCATCGGCACCAACAAGCCCGATGCCGCGGAAACCGTCGAACGCATGCTGGAGGACTTGCGGGCCGGCGCGGTCATGGACCCGGCCCATCCGGACGTGGCCGCGGCCCAACGGCTGGTCCGAGGGCGGCAACCCGATTACGTGTCCTACGAAGACTGGCTGCGTCTCGACCACATCGAGACCGCCCGGGGCAGGGAGACCGGACGCGTGCGGGTCAAGCTGACGCGCACCGAGGACATGCTGGCGGCGCTGAAGGCCGCGCCGCCCCCGTCTCCCTAACCGCGCCGGAGCAGCGCCGCGGCCGCGCGGTCGGCCATGACCACCGCGGCCCGGGAAGCCACGCGGCCCGCGGGAACGGAGGCGTCGCCGCGGCTCAGACGCAGCAGCATCTCCCGTTTGTCGTCTCCGGTCACCACCCACAGGACCTGCCGCGCCCGGTCCAGGGCCGGCAGGGTCAGGGTCATCCGGCGCCGGCCCTGGTAGGGGTCGGTGACCGCCACCTGCGCATCGCGGATGTCCAGCGTCGGCTGGCCCGGGACCAGGGACGCGGTGTGGCCGTCCGGGCCCAGTCCCAGGTGGACGAGGTCCAGACCGCCGGACGGCTCCGTCCACCGGGACAGGCTGTCGGCGTACCACCGCGCCGCGGCGTGGAGGTCGTCGGCCTCCACCGGCATGGCGTGCACCTGTTCGGGCCTGAGCGGCGCCTGCTCCAGCAGGCTCTCCCGCAACCGGGCAAGGTTCCGGTCCGGGTGTCCCGGGGGAGCCACCCGCTCGTCCACCTGGAAGACTTCCGCCGCCTGCCAGGGAACGTCTTCCTGGGCCAAGGCGCGCAGCATGACCCAGGGCGTCCGGCCGCCGCTCACGGCAAAGACGAACCGGCCCCGGCGGCTGACCGCGGAGCGCGCGGCCGCGGCGATGAACGCCGCGGCCTGCCGCGCCACCGCATCCGCGTCGGGAAACACCTCGACGTCCATCCGCCGCCCTTCCGGCTAGTCCTTGCCGGGGAGCTCCTCGTGCCCGCCGAACTGGAAGCGCATGGCCGAAAGCAGCTTGTCGGCAAAATCGGCTTCCCCGCGGGAGCTGAACCGCTCGAACAGGGCCGCGGTCAGGACGTGGGCCGGCACCGCTTCGTCCACGGCCGCGTGGATGGTCCAGCGCCCTTCGCCGGAATCGGACACCCGACCGCCGAACCGTCCCAGGTCCGGGTCCTCCAGCAGCGCGTTGGCGGTGAGGTCCAGCAGCCAGGATGTGACCACGCTGCCCCGGCGCCACAGCTCGGCCACGTCTCCCAGGTCGAAGTCGTACCGGTAGTGGTCCGGGTCCCTCAAAGGCGTCTGTTCCGCGCTGGCGGCGCTTCCCTGTTTGCCGACGTTGGCGTGCTTCAGGATGTTGAACCCCTCGGCGTAGGCCGCCATGAGGCCGTACTCGATGCCGTTGTGGACCATCTTCACGAAATGGCCGGCGCCGGGGGGGCCGCAGTGCAGATAACCCCGCTCCGCGGTGCCCCGGCCCGGCTCCCGGCCCGGAGTGGGCGGCGCCGTGGCGATGCCGGGAGCCAGCGCCGCAAAGACCGGGTCGAGATGGCCGACCGGTCCCGGCTCGCCGCCGATCATCTGGCAGTAACCCCGCTCCAGACCCCAGACGCCGCCGCTGGTGCCCACGTCCACGTAGCGGATGCCCCGGGGCGCAAGCTCGCGGGCCCGGCGGATGTCGTCGATGTAATGGGAGTTGCCGCCGTCGATGAGGATGTCGCCCTCCTCCAGGTGCTCCGCGAACGCGGCGATGGTCTGGTCCACCACCGCCGCGGGCACCATCATCCACACCGCCCGAGGTTTCCGGAGCTTCGCCGCGAGCTCGGCCGGCGAGGCGCTGCCGACCGCGCCCTCTCCCGCCAACCCCCGGACCGCGTCGGCGCTCCTGTCGAAGACCGCCAACTCGTGCCCTGCCCGGATCAGCCGCCTGGCCATGTTGGCGCCCATCCTTCCCAAACCGATCATGCCCAACTGCATACGGACCTCCTCGTATAAGGCTTGCCCCCCGGTCTCTTCCTTCGATCCATCCCTTTCCCGGTCCCGGCGTTCCCGGAATCCCGTGCATCTTACCACACGAACCGGCGCGGCGGGACACGCAGACCCGCTTCCACGCCGCGGTCCGATGGAATTACCCTGGCGGGTATGATAGAGCGGCCGCAACATGTACGCTCCCATCGAGAACTACGGGGTCATCGGAGACCTCCACACGGTGGCGCTGGTGGGCAACAACGGGTCCATCGACTGGTTCTGCTACCCGCGGTTCGATTCCCCCAGCGTGTTCGGCGCCGTGCTGGACCACGAGAAGGGCGGTCGTTTCCTCATCGGTCCCGACGGCGGCAACGTCACTTGCCGGCAACTCTACCTGCCGGACACGAACATACTGATCACGCGCTTCCTCACCGAGGAAGGCGTCGGCGAGGTGATGGACTTCATGCCTCCCGGGCCTTCCGACGAAGGCTACCGCGGCCGCGTCATCCGCATCGGCAAAGTGGTGCGCGGCGTCATGCCGCTCAGGCTGGAATGCCGGCCGGCCTTCGACTACGGGCGCGCGGCGCACACGGTGGAGGTCCGCGGCGACCGGGCCGTGTTCCAGAGCCAAGGCCTGGGTTGCATGCTCAGGGTCTCGACCGGGGGCGGCACGACCATGGCCATCCGCACGGACGGCGACGGCGGCGTCATCGCCAGGGGCACTCTGCACGAGAACAGCGTGCTGGCCGTGGTGTTCCAGGGAGTGGACGACCGCGGCGCGGACTCCGATTGCCCGGACCTGGACGGCTGCCTCCACATGCTGGAGCAGACGGAAGGGTACTGGCACCATTGGCTCCGGCGCTCCCGCTACCGCGGCCGCTGGCGGGAAATGGTCGATCGCTCGGCCCTGGTGCTGAAGCTCCTGTGCTACGAGCCCACCGGCGCCATCGTGGCCGCGCCCACGTGCAGCCTGCCCGAGGACGTCGGCGGCGTGCGCAACTGGGACTATCGCTATACCTGGATCCGCGACGCCAGCTTCAGCCTCTACGGGCTCATGCGGCTGGGCTTCACCGACGAGGCCGCCCGGTTCATGGACTGGCTGAAGGAACGCTGCGGCGACCTGCAACCCGACGGTTCCCTCCAGATCATGTACGGCATTCGCGGTGAGAAGACGATACCCGAAACGATCCTCTCCCACTGGCAGGGATACCAGAAGTCCGCGCCCGTCCGCATCGGCAACGCCGCGGCCAACCAGCTCCAGCTCGACATCTACGGGGAGATGATGGACTCCGTCTATCTCTTCAACAAGTACGGGACCCCCATCGATTCGGAGCTCTGGACCAACCTGTCCCGTCTGCTGGAGTGGGTCTGCGACCACTGGGACCGGCCGGACGAAGGGATCTGGGAGGTCCGCGGCGAACGGCAGCACTTCGTCTATTCCAAGCTCATGTGCTGGGTGGCCCTGGACCGGGGCGCGCGCTTGGCCGAGAAACGCTCGTTCCCGGCCAACCGGGAGCGGTGGCTCAAGACCAGGGACGCCATCTACCACAGGATCATGTCCGAGGGGTTCAGCACGCAACGCAACGCCTTCGTGCAATCCTTCGGCAGCGACACCCTGGACGCCAGCAACCTGCTCATGCCCCTGGTGTTCTTCGTCTCGCCCACGGACCCCAAGATGCTTTCCACCCTGGACGCCGTCCATTGCCCGCCGCACCGGGGCGGTCTGGTCTCGGACAGCCTCGTCTATCGCTACAACGTGGCCACCACCGAGGACGGACTGACGGGCGAGGAAGGCACCTTCAGCATGTGCACCTTCTGGCTGGTGGAAGCCCTGACCCGGGCCGGGCGGCTCCGGCACGCCCGCTTCATCTTCGAGAAGATGCTGAGCTACGCCAACCACCTGGGCCTCTATTCCGAAGAGATCGGACCCCGGGGCGAGTCCCTGGGCAACTTCCCCCAGGCGTTCACCCATCTCGGGCTCATCAGCGCAGCCTTCAACCTGGACCGCCGGCTGGGTTCCGGGGAGTGAGACGCGGAGACCCTTCCCCTGCCGCGGGCGAAGCATCGAAAGGAAAGCAACCCCATGGCCTTGATCATCAGTGCGGAGCAGACCCGCGAACTCATCGACATGGGCGCCGCCATCCGCCTGCTCGACCGGATGTTCCGGGACCGGGCCGCGGGGAAGTTGCGGAACGTGCCGCGCCGGCGGCTCAGCGGAAGCGGCAAGCAACTCAACGTGATGGCCGCTTGGCACCGGAGCTCGGACCTGATCGCGTTGCGCAGCTACGTGGCCAAGGCCAACACCATCACCCTGTACGACGGCGGCTCCGGCGCGCTCAAGGCGGTCATGAGCGCCGCCTACCTCAGCAGCCTGCGCACCGGCGCCGCCACCGGGGTCGCGGCGAAGCGCCTCGCGCCTCCGAAACCGGCGGTGCTGGGCCTCATCGGACCGGGATGGCAGGGCGCGTTCCAGGTGGAAGCCGTGGTCAAGGCCTGTCGGCCGAAGCAGGTGCTGGTGTACGGGCGCAACCCCGAGCGGCGCCGCGGCTTCATCGAAGCCATGAGCAAAGTGGTGCGCACGCCCTTCCGGACGGCGGATTCTCTGGAAGAGGTGGAGAGCGAGTCGGACATCCTGGTGGTCGCCACCGACTCGACCGCGCCCATCATCGAGGGCCGGCGGCTCAAGGACGACGTCCTCGTGGCCACCATCGGCGCCAACCAGCCCGGGAAGCACGAGGTGTCCGGGCGGCTCGTCAAGTCCATGGACCTGGTGGTCACCGACGACCTCGCCACCGCGCAGAACGACAGCGGCGACCTCATCGCCGCCTGCGCGGCGCGACACCTGCGCTGGCGCGACGTCGTACCGCTGGAGACCGTCGTGGCCGGCGGGGTCCGGGACCGGCCCCGCAAGGTGCTGTTCCAGTCCAACGGCATCCCGGACGAGGACTTGGCGGTGGGCGCCTACGTGCTGCGCCAAGCCCTGCGGAAGAAGCTGCCGCTGCGGGAGGTCACGGAGTTCTGAACCCCTCCTTCATCGGCCCCCAGATACCACCGGGTCGAGCCCGGAACGACGGTTCGGGCACTGGCCGACTATCCGTCAAGAAAACTCCGAACGATTGCCCCCGTTCGTCCTGAGCGTAGCGAAGCGAAGTCGAAGGACGCGCTTCCCACATAGAGAAGCTCCTTGACGGCGATCACGCGGGCGCGGATCAACCCATGACGCCGTAGAGCCGCTTGGCCGAATCGGCGAGCAGCCACTTCTTGTCCTCCGGCGACAGGTCTTCCCGCTTGCCCAGGTGGTCGATGTTCTCCGGGAACTCCATGTCCCAGTGCGGGTAGTCGGATGCGTAGTAGAGCACGTCCGGGCTCAGGAACTTGGACGTCTCGCCGATGAAGGGCTCGTAGTCCTCGGCGTGGAAATAGACGTTGCCGCTGCGCACGTACTCGCTGGGCCTCTTCCTGCATAGCGGCGCCTCCGCCTTGCCCCGCTTCTCCCATTCCTCGTCCATGCGCCCGGCCCAGTAGGGCGCCCATGAACAGCCCGCCTCCATGAACGCCACCCGAAGGTCCGGGAACCGGTCCAGCACGCCCTGGAAGATCATGCTGGTCATCTGCATCATCTGGGCGAAGGCATGGGACAGGGTGTGCACCTCGATGAACTGGTCGAACCCGTCCGCGCCGAAATACTGCGGCCCCCGCACCGTGGCGTGCACGCCCACCATGCAGTTCAGTCTCTCCGCCTCCTCGTAGATGGGCCAGTAGTCCTTGTGACCCAGCGGCAGCCGCAGCCCCACGGCCGGCAGCATCAACCCGGTGAGCTTCAACTCCCGAACCGCCCGGCGCAACTCCTCGACCGCCTCGGGCACGTCCTGGAAGGAGACCAGCGCGACGCCCTTCAATCTCGGGCTGACCTTCTGGAACTCCTCGGAGACGAAGTCGTTCCAGGCCTTGCACAGCGCCACCGCGAGGTCGGGCTCGCGGATCCAGCCGATGCCCAGGCCCGCGGTGGGATAGAGGTAGGCGGTGGCGAGCCCGCCCTCGTCCATGGCGTCGAGCCACGTCTTCGCGTCCGCGGCCCGGGTCCCCAGGGTCCCGCCCAGCGAGCGGTCCCAGTTGTCCACCGGGTAGAGGGTCGCGGTCCGGTCCACCCAGGGAGCCTCCATGTACTTCTTGAGTTGCTCGTCGGTCTCGGTGATGTGCCCGTCCGCGTCGATGACTTCCACGTCCCGTGCCATGACTCCCTCCTGCGTTCCTGCGTGGCTGCCAAGAGCCACGCGTACCTGTCGCAAGCCCCCCGTTGCCTCTCCCGACTCTATGGCCAGCCGAGACCCGTTGTCAATCCCGCGGAGTCCGCGTTGTTGACCGGACCTCGGCGTGGTAGATTCGGAAACTGCTTCCGGGCTGGCGCAGACAAGGCAGTGTCTCAGGAGTTCGGCAGGTGAAACCACCGTTCTTGACCACCTCCCACGGAGTGCTCTTCGACGCCGATTGCCTTCAGGTGCTCGGCGGGATGAAGTCGGGGGTCATCGACACGGTCTTTGCCGATCCGCCGTTCAACATCGGCAAGGACTACAGGAACGGCTACAACGACGCCGCGGCCCAGGCCGAATACCTGAGATGGTGTCGTCGATGGATCCTCGAATGTTGCCGTATCCTGAAGCCCGGGGGAGCGTTCTTCCTGTACGCCACACCGGAACTGGCGGTCCAGTTCGCCCCCGTCATGGGCGAGAACCTGGATTTCCGCCACTGGATTGCGCTCACCATGAAGGGCACCTATCCCCGGGGCAAGAAACTCTACCCGGCCCACTACGCTCTCCTCTACTACACCCGGGGCGCGCCGCGCACCTTCAACAGGCTTCGCCTGCCCATCGAGACCTGTCGTCACTGCGGCAGGGAGATCCGGGACTACGGCGGCCATCGCAACAAGATGAACCGCGAAGGCGTGAACCTGACGGACTTCTGGACCGACACCTCTCCCAATCGTCACACGAAATTCAAGGTCCGGCCGGGCGTGAACGAGCTGAAGCCGATGATACCCGAACGGGCCATACTCATCTCGACCCAACCGGGCGACGTCGTATTCGATCCGTTTGGCGGCGGCGGTTCCACGTTCCAGGCGGCCGAAAAGCTCCACCGCCACTGGATCGGCGCCGAGCTTCATGACGCCGCGCACATCCGCAGACGCATGACGGAGAACGCTTCGCTCTTTTCCGCCCAGGCGCGACGGTTCGACTTCGAGGAGCTGTTTACCCATGAAGATAGGCAAGATACGGTTCTACGGCGGATCGAGAGAGAAGGTGTGCCGTCTCGGACTGGCGCATCTCTTTCTTGAACTGCTGGAAATCCTCGTTTCCACCGAAGTTCGCGTGCTCGACCAGAAGCGGGCAAACGGTGCAGGCAGTGTTCGGGAGATGATCGACGAACGATTCGGCGCGTACCCGGATTGGGTCCAGTCGAAGTCCGGCGACGTGGATTGGACCAAGAGACTCCGGTACAACCAGACCATCGTGTCGAGGATGGGAGTGGAGGTTCAGGTTTCGGGCAGGAGCGACCTGCTTGCCCGGGATATCGTCCACATCCGCAACAACCTCCAGGACAGCCATATCGACGTGGGGGTGATCGTCGTTCCGTCCGACGAATTTGAATTCCTTCTGACGGATCGCGTGGCCAACTTCAGCTACGCCGTCCGGTACATCGAGCAGGAATTACGCGAGGCCAAAGACTACCCCATCGTGCTGTTGGCAGTGGAGCATGACGGATATTCGTCGGTTCCTCTCCCGAAAAAGGTCACCAACCGAGGCAGGGCGTGACACGGACAGCGCTGCCGACTCCTTGACAGCCGTCCATGACGTAAGCCGGGAGAGCCCATTCTTCATCATTCGGTCTCACCTTCAATAAAATGCTTCAACGCATCCATGCTCTTATGCAGTACACGCACGATCATCACACCCTCACCCTCCGGTACGTAGAACACGACGTGGGAGCGGTACTCGTAACGTCTCAACTCTGGCGCGATCCGGTCGGCTCTGCGACCACGTGCTGGCTGCTGCGCGAGGATCTCGAAGCAGTCGTCCAGGCCGTTCAAGTAGTTCCGAGCCTGTGGCAACCCTGAAATTCAGGGCGGTGTACTCATATATTAAGGGTCTTAGAGTAGGTGCCATTCGACAGGAAGGAAACCAGGATGAAGGGCCTGTAAACAGGGACGGATACCGCGCTATCATACGTTCTTGTGGTGGCAGCTACTCTAAGATCTTCAATATGTCATCGAGATCGGTCACCGACTTCGTCGACAACCTATAGGCGGCCATCGTTTCGAAGCCGAGCTTCGGCTTCCTCCATGATCATCGGTACGGTTTTATCACTCACCCCACTGTCCAAACCCTCCTGAATCACACCCTTGAGAGCTTGAACTCTGGCAGCCTGCTCCTGATCACGACGGATCAGTTCACGGATGTACTCACTGGCGTCGGTAAAGTTGCCAGCCGCAGCCTGTGTCTTGATCCACTGGTCTTGCTGATCGGTCAGTATGATGATCTTGCGTATGTTGCTCATGTCATCTCCAGAGCTTCTGCTTGCATCTTCCGGCCGCGACATGGGACAGCAGCCGACTTTCGTGCAGTTCGAGACCCGAGAGACTTCGCGTCAGCGTCAGGAAAAACGAAAAGTCCTCCTTGAATCCGAAACCCCTCTTTCGCAACGAGTGGATAATCCGGAAATTCAGCCGGTCCGCCTCCCGAACGTACTGGCTCGCCGCTGGATTCAAGGAGACCAGCGCGACGCCCTTCAGCCTCGGGCTGACCTTCTGGAACTCCTCGGAGACGAAGTCGTTCCAGGCCTTGCACAGCGCCACCGCGAGGTCGGTCTCGCGGATCCAGCCGATGCCCAGGCCCGCGGTGGGATAGAGTGCCATGACTCCCTCCTGCGTGCCTGCCAAGAGCCACGCGTACCTGTGCGAGCACCCCCCGTTCCCTCTCCCGACTCTATGGCCAGCCGAGGCCCGTTGTCAATCCCGCGATTCGGCAGTTGCCATAGTGGTTCTCCCATCCCGGTGGCCCCCCGGCTTCTACAGGTTCGCGTCGAATCAGATGAACTTCGCCGGAGACACCTTGAAGATCCTGGCCAGTTTGCGGGCCGTTTTCATACTCACGGGGCGGACGCCGCGTTCCATATTGGAAACATGCTGACGGGGGACTCCGCCAAGTATTTCACCCAATCGGACTTGTGTCAGCCCATGGTTCTCGCGATATATCTTGAGATTCTCGCCCGGAGTGGTCTTTGACTTGATCTCCCGGTACCAACCGGTTGCAAAAACGTCCACGACTTCTTCATCGCTTTCTTCCGCAAGCAGAAGGTTGTCGCCAAATTCTTCTTCCAGGGCTGCAATCAGCTTGAGAGGGATTTCTCCCTTGATGTTGACCTCAATACGGGGCGTTTTCACGACTGCCTGCATAGTACACCTCAATGACGACCGAGTCGCGCTCATAGGACCAACAAGCCACCCAACCATAGGCCAAGTGACAATGATATTGATCTTTTCCAAGTTTGCCGAAATTCGGCCAGTCTTTTCTCAGTGGACCCATGTCGCGCAAGTCTTCTACAAGGTTGGCCGCCTTCTTCTGAACGGACTCGGGCATTCTTTCTATGCTTTTGAGGGTTCTTCTCTTGATGATGACCTCGTACATTGCAGGAAAGTAACCGATATTTGGTTACATGGCAAGTCCTGCTCCAAAACGACCCCGCCTCCCATCCCTTGCGACGGACGGAACCACGTGTTAAGCGTCCGGCCATGACGACCGACGCAACCGACGGCATGGGCCAGACCCTCGGGGAGGCCATCGCCTTTCTCGAAGCCCGCTATCCCGACGAGGTGGTCCGGGTGACCCGGGAGGTGGACCCGGTGTTCGAGGTGACGGGGGTCCTGGCCAGGCTCGAAAGGCAGCAGCGGTTTCCCTGCGTGGTCTTCGAGAACGTCCGGGGGTCCTCCATCCCGCTGGTCACCAACATGCACGCCAGCTTTCCGCGGCTGGCCATGGCCATCGGGCTGCCCTACGACGCCACGCCCGCGGACTTCATCCACGAGTACGGCAGGCGCGAGGCCAACCCGCTGCCGCCGGTGGTGGTGGACGGCGGTTCGGCGCCGTGCCACGAAGTGGTGCTCACCGGCGACCAGGTGGACGTCACCCGGCTGCCCATCCTCCAGTACCACGAGCTGGACGCCGGGCGTTACGTCACGCTGGCGTTCGACGTGATGAAGGACCCGGACACGGGCATCCGCAACGCCGGCATCTACCGCCTGCAACTGAAGGGCCGGAACCGCTTCGGCATCCAGATCTCGGAGACCGCCCACGGCCACTACATCCTCAAGAAGAACCAGGCCAGGGGCCGGCCCACGCAGATGGCCGCGGTCATCGGCGGCCACCCGGCCATGAACATCGGCAACCTGAGCTTCACCTCCATCGACACCGACGAGTTCAGCATCGCCGGGGCCATGCTGGGCAGGCCGGTGGAGCTGGTGAAGTGCAAGACCATCGACGTGGAGGTGCCGGCCAGCTCGGAGATCGTGCTGGAATGCGAGATCCACCCCACCGAAGTGGAGGAGGAGGCGCCCTTCGGCGAGTACCCCGGCACCTACGGACCCCAGCGCATCAACCCGGTGGTCTATGTCAAGGCCATGACCATGCGGAAGAGCCCGCTCTACCAGAGCTCCTTCGTGGGCCACGCGGACAACCTGCTGCTCTCGGGGGTGACCCGCAACAGCTACATCTACCACACCTGCCGCATCGCCAGCGCCGGGGTCAAGGCCGTGTACGTGCCTCCCTGCGGCCGCTCCCGCTACGTCTGCTACATCCAGATGGACGCCGTCATCGATGGCGACGCCAAGAACGCCGCCATGGCCGCGTTCGCCGCGGACCCCTTCCTCAAGTTCGTGGTGTGCGTGGACGCGGACGTGGACATCGGCAACGACAGCGACGTGATGCACGCCATCGCCACCCGGGTCCGGGCGGACCGGGACGTGTTCATGGTCACCCACTCCAGGGGCTCCCCGTTGGACCCGGCGTCCTACGACCCCGCGGGCGGGTCCCATCTGGTCACCAAGGTGGGAGTGGACGCCACGCGGAAGTCCGACTACCCACAGGAGATCCGGGTCCCGGGCACGGACGACATCGACCTGACGAAGTACTTCGGGACGCGCTTCCGGTAGCCCGGGGCCGGCGGTCCGGCCGGAGGCGAAGGCGACGCCGGGAGGCGAAGGGACCGGAGGCCCGGACCATCGGGAGGCGCCGCGCGCAGGGAGGCCCAAGCCGATCCGGTCTCCCGCGGGGAACCCATCCGCAAGGAGGAGCCATGCTGTTCCTGACCAACGAACACATCCGGGAAGTCCTCGACATGAAGACCTGCATCGCCGCCATGGAGGACGCCTACCGCGACCTGTCCCGGAACGAGGCCGCGTACCGGCCGAGGATCGACTTCTACGTGCCGCGGGAGCCCCACTACTATCGCTGGGGGACCATGGAGGGCGCCAGCCGGTCCTTGGGCTACATGGCCATCCGCATGAAGTCGGACATGCTCGTGTGGGAGCGGGACGGGGAGTTCGAGACCGAGGACAAGTACTGCATGGAGCCGGGCACCTATTGCGGTCTCATATTCCTCCTGAGCGTGCGCAACGGCGAGCCGCTGGCGCTGATGAACGACGGCTACCTGCAGCACATGCGGGTGGGCGCCTGCGCCGGAATCGGGGTCAAGCACCTGTCCCGCCGGGACTCCAGGGTGGTGGGGCTGCTCGGCTCCGGCGGGATGGCGCGGACCTACACCCAGGCCATCCACGAGGTGCGCGACATCGAGTTGCTGCGCGTGTTCAGCCCCACCAGGGCCAACCGCGAGAGCTTCGCCGCGGAGATGCGCGAGCAACTGGGGCTCACCGTCGAGACCTGCGACAACGCCGAGGAAGCGTGCCGCGGCGCGGACATCGTGGCCCTGACCACGGACTCCCTGGTGCAGGTCATGAAGCCGGAATGGGTGGAGCCGGGCATGCACATCACCAACGTCCGCTCCAACGAAGCCGGCCCCGAGATACTGGCCAAGTGCGACATCCAGGCGCGCCTGGGGGCCTCCACCCTGGTGCTGGACGACCCCCCGCCGGGGACCGTCCACGGCAGCGACGGCATGTTCGCCTACATCGCCGGCACCGACGAGGAGAAAGCCAGGATCCCCCCCTCGCCCATCCGCGAGATCGACAACCCCGACATCGGCGCCATACCCGACCTGATGGCCGGCAAGTGGCCCGGCAGGACCGACCCCCGGCAGGTGACGTTCCTCAACAACCAGGGCACCCAGGGTCTCCAGTTCGCCGCGGTGGGCGGCACCGCGTTCGAGCGGGCCAAGGCCAGGGGGCTGGGACACCCGCTGCCCAGGGAGTGGTTCCTGCAGGACATCCGCGACTAGCAGTGGCCGACCGCCGCGAGGATGGGCGAAGCAGCCGACGGCGCCCGCAGAGCGCCCTGACAGTCAAGGGACCGGTCCCGCCGGACGCCTGCGGCGGGCTCCCGGCAAAGGCGCGGAGCCGGGTACGCGCGGCCCTGCTGCGCTGGTACGACCGACACAAACGCCCCCTGCCCTGGCGTTCCACCCGCGACCCCTACGCCATCTGGGTCTCGGAGACCATGCTGCAGCAGACCCGGGTGGCCGCGGTGCTCCCCTACTACCGCCGCTTCATGGAAGCGTTCCCTTCGGTGGAGGCCCTGGACCGGGCGCCCCTGCCCCGGGTGCAGAGCGTCTGGAGCGGCCTGGGATACTACCGGCGCGCCGCCAACCTGAAACTTGCGGCGCGGCTGCTGGTAAGCCGGCACGGAGGCAAGGTGCCGGCCGAACACCAGGCGTTGCTGCGGCTGCCCGGAGTCGGCCGTTATACCGCGGGCGCGGTCATGAGCATCGCCTTCGGCAAGCCCCGGGCCGCAACCGACGGGAACGTCCGGCGCGTGTACGCGCGCCTGCTGGGACGGAACGAGCCCGGGGCCTTGGAGGAAGCCGCGGAACGGATGGTGTCCCGGTCCCGGCCGGGGGACTTCAACCAGGCGGTCATGGAACTGGGCGCTACGCTCTGCCTGCCCTCCGCGCCCGAGTGCCCGCGCTGCCCCCTGGCGCACTGGTGCCAAGCCCGCGCCACCGGCTCCTTCGGCTTTCCGCGCCGCCGGCCCCTGCGCACCCGGGCGGTGGAATGGCCCATGGTGTTGGTGGAGTGGCGGTCGCGGATCCTCCTCCACCGCCGCCCGGAGAGCGGCATCCTCGCGGGCCTCTGGGAGCTGCCCGGGCCCGCGGCGCTGCCCGCGGAAGCCGCGGAAACGACGTCGGGAGGGTCGGAGCCCGTGGCGGTGGTGCGCCACGCCATCACGGACAGGCGCATCACCGCCCCGGTGTACGTGCTGCGGCGCAAGGTCCGGGTGAACGGACCCTCGTGGCGCTGGGTCCGGGCCGCGGAGATCCCGTCCTACCCCCTCTCCTCCCTCAGCGCCAAGGCCATCCGCGCTGCCCGCCGCCATCTCCGCGCGTCCTGACCGCGGGCGCAACCCGCCGGCCCACTCGGGCGCGGCGCCGGGTTCCTGGACAAACTCCGAACAACGATCCCGTTCGTCCTGAGCGTAGCGTAGCGAAGTCGAAGGACGCGCTTTCCCGTGGGGAGAGGGAACTCGAGCCGGAATGGATCAGACGCTCATGGGGTCTTCTCGCCCGCGGCCCGCGCCCGCCGGCTCATCCAGGCGTGGGTCCGGGGGCGGACCGCACGCAGTTCACGGGAACCCTCCAGGTCCCGCCGGAGCCGTTGCAGGTCCTCGGCCACGTCGATGTCGTATGCGGCCGCCACCAGGTGCGTCCGCAGACGCAGATCCCTGGCCCGGGCCAGAGTCTGGTCCAGGACCGACCCGGTGCTCCAGGAGACGCCGCGGAAGAGACCTTCCGCGGGACGGTTGAGGCCGATGAGATAGTAGCCGCCGTCGTGGGCGGGCCCGAGGGCCACGTCGCACCGGCCCTGTTCCAGGACCTCGCACGCGGTCCTGACGGAAGTCCCGGCAAGGCCCGGAACGTCGCTGCCCACCAGCACCACCTGCCGGTAGCCCGCACGGTACAGGTCCACGAACACCGAGTGCATGCGGTCCCCCAGCGACGCGCCGCGCTGGGGCAGCAGGGCCGCGCGGCGCTCCCGCAGCCTCAGGAAGTAGTCCCGGCTGCGCTCCGCGTACGCCACCCACGTGTCCCACCGCTCCGAGCGGGACAGGTCCCCGAGCACGTCGCGCAGCAGGCAGTCGTAGAATTCGGCCGCCTCCTCCGGGGCGAGGGGCGGACACAACCGGGTCTTGACCCTGCCCGGACTCGGCGCCCGCGCCATGACGGCCAGGGCCGGCCGGAGCGGCCCGCCCTTCGCGGAATTCACCTGGGACACCAAATCGACTATAAGGACCGCTGACTCGTTCATCAATACCAAGCCAGCAATACCGGGGGGCCGCGGTAGCCATATGGGAAGGCAACGAGTATAAAGGACCGTACCCATGAAACCCTGCCCCTTGAAACCCGGTTGCGGCGCCGGGGCCAGCGAGCCCCTGTCCTTGGGAGAGGTTCCATGAACCAACGGTTCGTGAAGATAGCGCTCGTGGCGCTGGTGGCGGCCCTGGTGGTCTGCTTCTTCGTCTTCGACCTGGGAAGGTACTTCAACCTGGAGTTCATCAAGGCGCAGCGGGACGCCTACCAGGCATACTACCAACAGAACCCCTCCGTCACCATCGCGGCTTACGCGGCCGTCTATGTGGCGGTGACGTCACTCTCGCTGCCGGGCGCCGCGGTCCTGACGCTCCTGGGAGGCGCCCTCTTCGGGGTGCTCACCGGGACCGTCATCGTGTCGTTCTGCAGCACCATCGGCGCCACCCTGGCGTTCCTGGTGGCCCGTTTCCTCCTGCGGGACAGCGTCCAGGGAAAGTTCGGAGACCGGCTCGAGGCCATCAACAACGGCATCGCCAACGAGGGGATGTTCTACCTCTTCACCATGCGGCTGATCCCGGTCATTCCGTTCTTCGTCATCAACCTCGTAATGGGACTGACGCCCATCCGCACGCCGCAGTTCTTCTTCGTGAGCCAACTCGGCATGCTCCCCGGCACCATCGTCTATGTCAACGCCGGCACCCAGTTGGCCCGGATCGATTCCCTGGCCGGCATCCTTTCGTGGCAGCTCCTGCTCTCCTTCGCACTGCTCGGGCTCTTTCCCCTCATCGCCAAGAAATGCGTCGCCCTCGTCAACAGGAGGAGGCAGGCGAAGACGCCGTAGGGGGCCGGGCCGCAAAGGCCGCGGCGGTCACCGAAAAGGTTTGGGAGAACGAACTCATGCGCAACATTCCGCAGCTTTCGCCGCAGGACGACTACAACCGGGTGCTGGGGTCCAACACCCACCCGGAGGACTGGACCAACCCCACGCCCGCGGACCGCTACAACCTGGTGGTCATCGGCGCCGGCACCGCGGGGCTGGTGACCGCGGCCGGGGCCGCGGGTCTCGGCGCCAAGGTCGCCCTGGTGGAGCGCCACTACCTGGGCGGCGACTGCCTGAACGTCGGATGCGTCCCGTCCAAGTGCATCATCCGTTCGTCCCGCGTGGCCGCGGAGATCCGCGAGGCCGGCTCGTTCGGCATCCGCGGGCCGGAAGACGTGGACGTGGACTTCGCCGCGGTCATGGAACGCATGCGGCGGATCCGCTCCCACATCAGCCACCACGACTCGGTGAAGCGCTTTACCGAGCTGGGCATCGACGTGTTCCTGGGGGACGCCCGGTTCTCCGGCCCGGAGACCGTGGAGGTGGACGGCCGGGCGTTGCACTTCAAGAAGGCCGTCATCGCCTCGGGCGCCCGGGCGGATGCGCCGCGGCCGCCCGTGGAGGGGCTGGCGGAGGCCGGCTACCTCACCAACGAGACGGTCTTCTCGCTCACCGAGCGCCCGGAGCGGATCGCCGTCATCGGCGCCGGCCCCATCGGCTGCGAGCTGGCGCAGACCTTCCGGCGCCTGGGTTGCCAGGTGTCGCTGTTCCACAACGGCGGCCACATCCTGAACCGCGAGGACGCCGACGCCGCCGCCATCGTGCAGGACCGGTTCGTGAAGGAGGGGATCGAGCTCGTGCTCGACAGCGCCATCACCCGGGTGGCCGCGGAGAACGGCCGGAAAGCGATCCATTTCGAGGCGGACGGCGCCGCGGACTCGGTGGCCGTGGACGAGGTGCTGGTGGGGGCCGGGCGCACCCCCAACGTGGACGGCCTCAACCTGGACGGGGTCGGGGTGCAGTACGACGCCGCCCGCGGCATCGTGGTCAACGACTACCTCCAGACCACCAACCCGCGCATCTTCGCGGGCGGCGACGTGTGCATGGACTGGAAGTTCACCCACGCGGCCGACGCCGCGGCGCGCCTCATCATCCAGAACGCGCTGTTCTACAAGAGCAGGAAGCTGAGCTCCCTCATCATGCCCTGGGCCACCTACACCGACCCGGAAATCGCCCACGTGGGCATGTACGAGCGGGACGCCGAGCGGCAGGGGGTCGCCATCGACACCTTCGTGCGGGAGCTCCGGGAGGTGGACCGGGCCCTGGCCGACGGCGAGGAGAACGGCTTCGTCAAGGTCCACGTCAGGAAGGGGACCGACAGGATCGTCGGAGGCACCATCGTGGCCCGCCACGCCGGCGAGATGATCAGCGAGATCACCCTGGCCATGGCCGGGAAAGTCGGCCTCGGGGCCATCGCCAACGTCATCCACCCCTACCCCACCCAGGCCGAGGCCATCAAGCAGGCCGGCGACGCCTACAACCGCACGCGGTTGACGCCCCTGGTGAAGAAGGTGTTCCGGCGCTGGCTGGCCTGGAGCCGGCGTTAGCCCCCCGCCTTCCCCGCCCGCAGCCGCCGGCCCAGCGCCATCAGGAACATGACGCTCCTGCCCGCGGCGTGGGGCGAGAAGAAGCGCGTCACCTCGTCGTCGAAAAAGGTCAGCCCCGAAGCCCCGAGACCCTGGGCGTAGGCCGCCAGGTAGAGGCGTCCGGCCTCGATGCCGGCCTCCATCCCGGCCACCCGGTAGCCGCGGTTGCCGTAGCGCCGGAGCACCGGATCCAGGTCGGCGAGGAAATAGACGTTGACGCTGGCGTCCGCGGGGATCTCCTGTCCCAGTCCGAGGAAGCCGGCCTCCTTGCGGAAGCCCCCTTCCCGAAGGAGTTGCAGGCGTCCCCGGCCCCGGTCCAGGACGTAGGCGCCGGGGGCTAGGCCGTCCACGTGGTTGACGATGAGGTAGAGCCGGTTCAGGGGCCGGGCGCCGGACGGGTCCACGTCCGCGGCCACGCCCCGGGTGGCGTAGTGCAGGGCGTTGGACAACTGGGTGAAGGCAATGGACTCGTGGGAAAAGCGCCGGGTGGAGCCCCGGCGCAGGACCACCTGCTCCAGGCTCGCGGCCGGGAGCGCCGCCCCGTACTCGACCTCCAGCGGCAGCTCGCGGACCGCTGCGGACACGGCTCCCGCGTCCTCGATTTCCGCCTCATGGACCCCTGCTGCCCCGCCGGTTCCGGTCCCCGCCTCCTGCTCGCCGGCTTCGCGCCAGCGACGGACCTCGACGCCGCTCCCGAGACTCGACGCCGCGTGCATTTCCCGGATGGGCGGGTAGTCCACCTCGTGCGCGGACGGCGGCCGGACGACCAGGTCCAGGGGCGGCGGCGCCTCCCGGGACGGCGCGGCCGCGGTCCCCGAGCGGCCGAGCGGGACCATGCACAAGGCCGCCTCCCTGTCCTGGTCGAGGCCGAGCAGGTGGTTGACCGCAGCGTCCGCAAACCCCATCACAGTCCGGGCCGGGATGCCCAGGGCCGAAGCCGCGGCCAGGCAGTTGGCCAGCACGGTGCCGCCGTCCCAGAAGCAGTGCCGGTAGGCGCGCGCGCGGTACTTCCAGCTATTGCGCCAGAACGTGGACGCGAGCACGAGGACGGCCGGCGCGTGGGCCACCGCGGACTCGCCGCCGGCCGCCTCCACCAGCGCGCCCCGGTAATCCCCCGCTCGCAAGGGAGTCAGGCCGAACCGGTCGGGGGCGAAGTGATAGACGCCCGCGTCGAGGTCGGCCAACGGACCGGCGACCGCGTAGAGGTCGATGTGGTACAGCGCGCCCGTGCACGCAGCCGCCCGAAAGAGCATCTCGCCGCCGAAATAGCGCCGCCGCCGGGTGACGCCGGCGCAGAGGAACAGCAGCTCCCCCAACTCCTGCCGGGTGACCTCCCGGGGGCCCTCCGGAGCGGACTCGGATACGGCCCGCAACGCGGGCGTGTCCGACGACCCCAGGTGCTGCTCCAGCCGCAGCGAACCCAGGTTTTCGTACACCTTGAAGGGGTGGGGCTGGTTGTCCCAGTCCAGGGAGTGCGGCCCGCTGCGGATGCTCACCGGGGAGTGCTTGGTGGCCTCGTGGTAGTCCCGCGCGGACGCCGTGTCTCGATTTCCCATGTCGCCTCGCCGGTCTCGGTATCGCGGAGCCTCCGGTACACGGCGAATGCCTCGTGCCGGGCCGTCCCGACGGCGGGCTTGCCGCTCCGCGCCCGGGTCACGACCGAAGGCCGAGGGCCTTGCGCCGGGCCACCGCGGGGTCGCAGTCGGAACCCCGGTCCCGGGTGATGAGGGAGCGCAGGCTCTCGGTGTGGTCCAGCCATGCCGTGCGCACGGATTCGGGGACCCGGAACTCGTCCAGGGTCTCGCGCAGGATTTGCAGCCGCCGGGCGAACTGTCCGCCCATGATGGGATGCGGCGCGTGGGCCTGCTCCAGGGGGCGCCCTTCGTACTCGACGTCGGCGCCCAGGGAACGCGCGGTGAACTGGAACTCCAACTCCTTGATCCGGCCGCGGTCGGCGTTGCGGAAGAAGAAGCCGATCATCACGTCGTCGAATATGCGGTCCACGAAGACGTCGACCACTTCCCGCAGACGCTCCGGGCCGATCTCTTCGTATGGCGAAGCCGTCGGTTTCCCTCCCCGGTGGGCGCAAGCCCGAACCCGCCGCAACCGAGGGGCCGCGGACGGCGCAAGGAACCTCTGATCCATTCCGGCTCGAGGCGCCTCTCCCTGTGAAAAAGCGCGTCCTTCGACTTCGCTTCGCTACGCTCAGGACGAACGGAGGCGATTGTTCAGAGTTTCCGAAAAGGACTTTCGGCGCGGCGCCCGGATGCGCCCGGCGGCGCCGAAGCGCCGGACGCGGCGTTCGACGGCTACTCTCCGGCCCCGGGACCGAGCAGCGCGGCGAGTTCGCCCCGCTCGTGCAGTTCGTGGACGATGTCGCAACCGCCCACGAACTTGCCGTCGATATAGACCTGCGGGATGGTGGGCCAGTTGGAGTACCGCTTGACGCCTTCCCTCACCGCGGGGTCGGACAGCACGTCGAAACTCTCGAACTCCGCGTCGTGGGCGCGCAGGATCTCCACCGTGTGAGCGGAGAAACCGCACTGCGGGAAATTCGGGGTCCCCTTCATGAACACCATCACCCGGTTGTTCTTCACCTGCTCCTCGATCCTGCTGATGACTTCGTCCGCCATGGCTCTCTCCTTCCTGGAATTCGCGCCCGGTCCCGGTCTCCCGGGACTTGCAGCGCCCCGCAGGTCTGCTCCCGGATCAGACCTCGACCTCGATGTCCGACCCTTCCACGCGGACCTTGAACACCTCCACCCCGGCCTCCGCGGGGGGGCCGGAGGCTGCGCCCGTGGCGATGTCGAACAGCGCGCCGTGCCACGGGCACTGGACGTCCTTGCCCATGACCTCCCCCTCGGACAACGGCGCGCCCCGATGGGTGCAGACGTCGTCGATGGCGTAGAAGGAGCCGTCCAGGTTGAACAGGGCGACCCTCCGGCCGTTGACCTCCACCAGCTTGGGCTGGCCCGGCGCCACTTCGTCCGTGGTCGCCACCTTGACGTAACCTGCCATGAAATCCCTCCCTCGGTCTCACGAATCAGCGAGCCGCGGCCGCCGCCGATCCCTTGACCAGCCACCGCTCCCGCATCACCTTGTCCTGGATCCGCAGCAAGCCCTCGGTCAGCGCCTCGGGGCGCGGCGGACACCCCGGCACGTACACGTCCACCGGCACGATCTTGTCCACCCCCTTGCACACGGAATAGGCCATCTGGAACAGGCCGCCGCAGTTGGAGCAGCTTCCCATGGAGATCACGTACTTGGGGTCGGGCATCTGGTCGTAGAGCAGCCGCGTGCGCTTGGCCATCTTGTAGGTCAGCGTCCCGGCCACGATCATCAGGTCCGACTGGCGCGGAGTGGCCCGGGGCACGCACCCGAATCGGTCCAGGTCCGCCCGGGGCCCGCCGGTCTGCATCAACTCGATGGCGCAACAGGCCAGGCCGAACAACATGTACCACTGGGACGAAGCCCTGCCCCAGTTCAACAGGTCGTCGACCCGGGTGGTGAAGACCGTCTCGGGAAGGCTGTTGGTAATCGGCATCGGAACCTCCTGACTGAAAGCGCCGCCAAACGACGGTCCCGTCAGGATAGACCAGCGCGGACCGCCTTTCAAGTCCAAGTACCGTCCACCGCGGGCCGGCCGCACCGAATTGCAATCTCCTCCGCCCTCCCCTATGATCGCCCGTGGACCATGCGAACCCGCGCCCCGTTGCCGGACGCGCGGGAGGCCGCCTTTGCCGCGGGCCGCGGCCGACCCGCACGTCCGCTCCCCGACGCCATGTTTGCGCGACTCCTGCTGCTGTTCACCGCGGTGCCCCTGGTGGAGCTCTACCTCCTCATCGAGGTGGGCTCGGTGCTGGGAGGGCTCCAAACCATCCTGCTGGTGCTCGGCACCGGGGTGTTGGGCGCCTTCCTCGCACGCATGGAAGGGCTCCGGACCCTGGGCCAGATCCACCGGAACCTCAACCGGGGCGTCGTCCCCGCAGAGGAGATGGTGGACGGCGTGATCATACTGGCGGCGGGACTGCTGCTCGTCACCCCCGGGATACTCACGGACGCGTGCGGCTTCCTCATGCTGGTCCCCGCCGCCCGGACGGCGTTCAAGCGATGGCTGCGCCGGCGCTTCGACCGCGCCGCCGCGAACGTCCACATCCATACCCAAGGCGGTCCGCGCCATTTCTGACTCGGCCGCGCCTGACTCCGCCGCGCCCGCGGCCCGGGCGTCGGACGCCCGGGACCTGCTGCAGCTCGCGGTGCCGGCCTCGCTGGCCATCGCCAGCGAGCCGTTGCTCAACATCGCCGACACCGCCATGATCGGACGCCTGGGGGTGGAGCCCCTGGCGGCCAAGGCCATCGCCACGAGCCTCATGGGCGCGGTGAACTGGATCTTCGCGTTCCTCATCTTCGGCACCACCAGCCTGGTGGCGAGCCGGTACGGCTCCCGGGACTTCGCGGGCTGCGGCGACGTCTTCCGACACGCCCTCGCCCTGGCCGCGGCCGGCGGGCTGCTGGCGGCCTCCCTCTGCTTCCTGTTCGCCCCCGGGTTGTACGCGGTCATGGGCGCCGGCCCGGACGTGGCCGAGCAGGGCGTCCCCTACTTCCGCATCCGCTGCGCCGCCATCCCCATGCTGTTCTGCATCTACGCGGCCGCGGGCTTCCTGCGCGGGGTGCAGGACACGGTCTCGCCCATGCTCGTGGCCTTCCTCATGAGCGGCGTCAACGCGGCGCTGGACTACGCGCTGATCTACGGCCGGCTCGGGTTCCCCGCCTTCGGCCTCCGGGGCGCGGCCATGGCCTCGGTGGCGGCCCACGGCCTGGGCCTGGCCGTGTACCTGCGGCTGCTGTTCTTCTCGCGCCGCACCGCCGCCTACCGGTTGGACCGGGGACGCCTGCGCCCGGACGGTTTCCGCAACCTCTCCCGAATCGCCGGAGATCTTGCCGTACGCACCGCGGGGCTCCGCCTGTCGCTGGTGTTCGCCACCGCGGTGGTGGCGCGCATGGGGCCGGTGTACCTGGCGGCCTACGAGATCGTCTTCCAGCTCTTCCTCTTCTGCTCCGACACCATCGACGGACTGGCGGTGGCCGGACAGACGCTGGTGGCCCGGCGCCTGGGCGCGAACGACCCGGAACGCGCCCGGCGTCTCGGACGGCTGCTCGTGGTCTGGGGCGGCGCAGGCGGCGCGGTCTTCGGGGCGGCCTACCTGGCGCTCCAGCAGCCGCTGCTGGAGCTCTTCACCGCCTCGGCCGCGGTGACGGAGCTGGCGCGCACCGAGGCCTTCCTGCTGCTCGCGGCGCTGCAACCCCTGAACGGCGTCGTGTTCGCCCTCGACGGCTTCCTCATGGGCGCCCACGACACCCGCTTCCTCATGTGGGCCATGCTCTCCGGCGGCCTGCTGCTGTTCGTCCCGGCCACCGGCGCCGCCTTCGCGCTGGAGCTCGGCCTGTTCGGGGTCTGGGCGGGGTTCAGCCTGTTCATGGTCCAGCGGTTCACCGCCAACCTGTGGCGCCTTTCCGGCGGAGGCTGGGAGGCTGCCTTCGCCGCGTACCGCAAGTCCGCGGGCGGTTGAGCAGCCGCGCCCTCGCTTGCTTTTCCACATCCGCCGGGATATGGATCGGCTGGCGGCGGAAGCGCGCATCGAAAGGGTTCGCGCCCGCGGGAAAGGGCGTCCGGGAGGCCGCCGACCGGACCCTCGACGGGCATCACCGGTCCGGGCGTGGAGCGCGCCCGAGCCGAACCGTACAACCGAGGAGGAACAGGCACATGGCGGAAACGGCTATCGTGACCGGAGGGGCGGGCGGCTTGGGGTCGTCCATCTGCGCCGCCCTCGCCGAAGACGGGTTTCAAGTGGTGGTCGCCGACTTCCGGCAGGACGAGGCCGAGACGCTGGCCGCGGAGATCGAGTCCAAGGGCGGGGAAGCCCTGGCCGTGGGCGTGGACGTGGGCGACGGGCAGAGCGTCCGGGCCATGATCGACCGCGCGGTGCAGACCTATGGAAAGCTCGACCACCAGATCAACACCGCGGGTCTCATGGGCCGTTTTCCCGTCGCCGACATGTCCGAGGATGAGTGGGACAGGGTCATCCGGGTCAACCTGCGGGGGGTCTTCCTCTGTTGCCAGGCCGCGGCCGCGGCCATGCGGCCGCGCAAGCAGGGGCGCATACTCAACGTCGCTTCCGGCCGCGGCATTGCCGGCGCGCCCAACTCGGCGCACTACGCGGCCTCCAAGGCCGGCGTCATCGGCTTCACCAAGTCCATGGCCGTGGAGGTGGCCCCGGACCGCATCCTCGTGAACAACATCTGCCCCGGACGCACCGAGACGCCCATGGCCCAGGCCGGCTATACCGAAGAGCAATGGCGGGCCATCAAGGCCGAGGACCCCTTGCAGGGCGGGCTTACGCAGAAGGACGAGATCACCGGCTTGGTGCGCTACCTCGTCTCCGACGCGGCGCGCTTCGTCACCGGACAGACTTTCCTGCTGCGGACGCCGTAGCCCCCGCGGCCGGAAGGCGCGCGCCCCGGACCTTGCCCCGGACCGGGCGCGGGGAGCGCGTCCGGGACCCGTTGCGCGGCACGGAGACCCAGGGCCATGCACACCGAGAACGCCATGAGAGCCGTGTACGCCGTCCTGATGGCGGTCATCGGCTTCGTCATCCTGGTCCCGGTGCTGGCCCTGGTGTTCGGCAGCTTCTGGTCCGCCTCGCCCGTGGCCGCGGGACACGTCACCCTGGCCAACTGGGTCCGGGCCCTCACCATCCGCATCCCCGCGGACCTCCCCACGCTGGCGTTCAACTCCCTGGTCTTCGCCCTGGTGACGGCCGCGGTCTCCGTGGCGCTGGGGGTCGTCATGGCGTTCCTGACGGCGCGCACCGACATGCCCTACGGCAACGTCTTCGCCAAGCTGGGGATCGTCCCCCGGGCCTTTCCGGTGATCATCGCGGCGCTGGCCTGGATCCTGCTCCTGAGCCCGCGCATCGGCGTGGTCAACGTCCTCTTCCGGGAGGCGTTCGGGACCAACCTGTTCAACCTCTATTCGTTCCCGGGGATGATCTTCCTCATGGTCCTCTACGAGTCCCCCATCGTGTTCCTCATCGCCCTCAACGCCTTCCGGCTCATGGACCCGTCGCTGGAAGAACAGTCCATCGCCTGCGGCAACACGGTCATGGGAACGCTCCGCCGGGTGACCCTGCCGGTGCTGCGGCCGCTGCTCCTGTCCTCGTTCCTGCTGGTGTTCGTCATCGGGCTCATCACCCTGGAGGTGCCGATCCTCATCGGCGCGCCCGGCGGCATCTTCGTCTTCACCTCCGCCATCTTCAACATCATCGCCTCGGACTACCAGTCGCTGATCTACTACAACACCGCCGCGGCCCTGGCCATGATGGTGATCCCCCTGAGCCTGCTCTCGCTGTTCCTCTACCGCCGCCTGGTGAGGCGCGCGGAGAGCTTCGTCACCGTCACCGGCAAGGCCCGGCCCGAGAACGTCCACCACCTGGGCCGGTGGCGCTACGCGGCCCTGGCGTGCTGCTCGCTGTACTTCGCGGTGGTGATCGTGCTTCCGGCGCTGGTGATCGTGCTGCTCTCCTTCTCCCGGTTCGTGGCCTCCCCCAGCCTGCACATGCTGACCCAGCTCACCCTCGACCACTGGAACTCCGCCCTGGGGGACGTGGTGTTCTGGCGCGCGCTGGGGAACACCCTGATCCTGTGCTTCGCCGGCGCCACCGCCACGGTCGCCATCGCCCTGGGGGTCGGCTACCTGCTGGTGCGCAGCGGCGTCAGGCTCACGGGCCCCATCGAGGCGGCCGCCATGCTGCCCCTGGCCTTCCCGGGCACCATCCTGGCGGTGGGCTTCGTGTGGGCCTACATCCGGACCCCGGTGTACGGCACCCTGTGGATCCTGCTGCTCTACTTCATCGGCAACTACCTGCCGTTCGCGCTGCGGACCCTGAGCCCGTTCCTGTTCCAGTTCCACCGGGAGTTCGAGGAAGCCTCCTGGACCTCGGGCGCCGGCGCCCTGGGCACGATCCTGCGCATCGTCATCCCGTTCCTGCGGGGCGGGCTGTTCTCGGTGTGGATCCTGCTGTTCCAGATCTACCTGCGGGAGTTCGCCGGCGCCGTCATCCTGTTCACCTACGGCAACGAGGTGCTCTCCACCCTGCTCTTCCAGCGCGCCTTCGACGAGGGCTCCTTCGGCGTCGGCGCGGTCATCGGCGTGCTGATGCTGGCCCTGTCGCTGGGGCTGCACCTGCTGGTGTCCCGGCGGGAAGCGGCTTGAGACGCCGGGCGTGAGACGCCGCCCCGGCCCGTTCCGTTCGGGCTACCTGTAGGTTCGGGCTACCTGTAAAGCGCCTGGATCCGCTTGGTCCACGCATCCTTGTTGTTGCTCACCTCGTGCGCGATGATCTCCGGCGCCTTGGCGAAGAAGGGGACGCCTTCGAGCTCCTTCGTGAGGGACTCCCTGGGCTTCATGGAGCTGTCCGCGGGGATCAGGCCCTCTTCGACGAAGTGCTTCTGTCCCTCGGCGCTGATGGCGAACTCCATGA
Organism: uncultured Binatia bacterium (SeqCode); assembly: GCA_965204235.1. Taxonomy (GTDB): domain Bacteria; phylum Desulfobacterota; class Binatia; order UBA9968; family JAJDTQ01; genus JAJDTQ01. The sequence goes on along the minus strand of OZ241979.1, from coordinate 3,391,224 downwards.
AGAGCTTGGCGGCGTTGGGGTGGGGCGCGTTCTTGTGGATCGCCAGCATGTTGGGCCACCAGATGGCCGGTTCCCGGAAGGTCGAATAGCCCAGACCGGGATAGCTTCGACCGAAGGTGAAGGGCGTGTACGGCAGGGTGAAGATGCCCAGCGGAAACTCCTTGAGGCCCACCGCCTGGTGCATCGGCCCCCACTTGGGCTCGTACCGCCCGACGTTGGCCTTGAACTTCGTCCAGTAGTCGGTCCACTTCTCCTCGTCCCCGCCGAACCACGCCTGCAAGGACGCGATGTGCACCAGGTAGTTGGAACCCAGCCACGGCTGCCTGGAGATGATCTTGCCCTCGTACTTGGGGTCGAGCAGGTCGTAGATGCTCCGGGGAGCCTGTTCCGGCGGGATCAGGTCCTTGTGGTACGAAGCGCCCACCACGTGGATGAAGATCGGCACCTGGTTCCATTCCCTGGGGAGCGCCTCCATGTGGTGCGCCACCTTCTCGTAACCCTCGGGCTCGAAAGGCAGGGTCCAGTGGTTGAGTCCGCTCAGCGGCCCGGGCGACGTGCCGAACACGTCGATGGCGAAGATCCCGGCCTGGGACTCCTCGCTGACCTTGCGGAGCACCCCGGGCGCGCCCAGGTAGGTGCCCTCCACCGTGATGCCGTACTTCTTCTGGAAGGCCTCGGCCGCCTTCTTGAAGCTGGAGAAGGTGATCAGCCGTATCCTGCCTTCCTTCTTGGCCGCGGCCACCAGATCGGCGCTCGACGCCAGCGCTGCGCCGGAAAGGCACAGGGCCGCGCCCAGTGAAAGCGCCACTGCCTTCGCAATCGAACGTCTCATGCGAACCTCCCTCGTTCGAACGGAGAACCTGGGTTTTATGAGGACTTACAGCACTGCCAGAACATTCAACTTTATGTTTCGGTAGAGTCGGTAGAGTCGGAAAAATCCCCGAAAACGGAGGGGAGACATCATGCTTGACCTCAACGAAATCCCGGTTGCCGAAAGCACCCGAAAGACTTACCTAAACGCCCTCGCGAACCTCGACAAATGGTTGCGGGGACGGCCCGTTACCGACGAAACCCTGGCAGGCTATCTATCATACCTGTTCGACCGGGGGAAGTCTCCCGTCTGCGGGAATACGGCAATCGCCGCGGCCCGGTGGCGGTGCGACTCCGAAGACAAGGACGATCCCCGGGGGAAGCTCTGCCGGCGCGCCCTCAAGAACTTCCGGCGTCAGGTTCAACCGCGGCCGGGGACAAGTGACCGGGTTGTCCTTCGAGGACGTGGAGAAAGGTTGACAGGTGGGGGGGGGGGGTATTGTATGGGTAGGCTTTGACCCTTGTGGCGGTAGTGGGTCTGCGAGGGGAAAGGGCGGCGTGCAGCCCACTACCGGGGGTTTCTCTCTCCGACACCCTCGACTCCTGCACGCCGCCCGCCAACCTGGAAGGAGGTTCCCATGAAGACAATGATCTTGGCGGTAGCGTTGGCGGGCGCGTTGCTGGTGGCCGGGTGCGGTGGCGGCGGAAGTAGGGGCGCGTCTATGGCCGGTATGCCTTCGGGCGGTGAACCTTCGACACCGACTCCTACGACACCGCAAACCTATGGACCCGGAAGAACTATCCCTCTGCCTACGGGTCATAGATTGCAGACAGGTACTACTATCCCTGCTGGTGGGTCCCGGACGGTTGAGGAACCCGGCGGCAGTAGGACCACGATTCGATGTACTGCCGGAAGCGAAAACTGCAGGGTCAGGGTTGCTGAAGATGGTACTGTCACTTTGATAACAGGTAATCTTCAGATTGAAATTGTAGGTCTCCCGGATATACCTCCGCCTACTCCGCCTGTAACTCCGCCTGTAACTCCGCCTACTCGGATCATTGAACCCTCGCTTCCTACTTGGGAGCAACTGCCAACTCTGGTTGATCGTATGAACCACCGGACGGAGCTACGATCAAAAGCATCCGCAGGATCCTCATGTGATGACGGCGTTACGGCCTGCCAAGCCGTAGTGAAAACCCTGCTTGCGAACGTAAGGGAACGGTATGGAGCAACTGGATACTTTGAAGGGAGGAGGAACTTCGAAATAGAGTACACGGTTGACGGGGTGACCTCTTCAACAGCGGAATTCGAAACTTTTGAAGGTCATTGGCTTGATAATAGCATCTTTATTGCAGCTGATGCGACTGCCTATATTCGCTCCCTCCCCGGCAACGAATACGTCGATGCCTATTTCGACAGCTCTGATCCTAGCCTACTTCTTCTTTCCATGGGCATAAGGGACACCAACCCGATTAGGGGGGTATATCGGGGATTTTCCGTTGGTCCCGATTACCATCAGGGAAGTTTTGAATTGACCTATACATCAGGTGCTACAGGGGGCCAGCTAGACATGACGCTTAACACTTCCATTCCATATACTGGTACATACACATGGACGAACGTTTCTGTTGATAATCAAGGGTACTTCGATAATAACATAACAACGGATGACAGGGTACTAGGCGCTAACAAACTGGAGGGTAGTTTTTATCAAGGCGGCGAAGTGGGAGGGGTGTACTCTTACCGCAGCGGCCAAAACTGGGACGACAGCGACAGCTTTTTTGTCTATGGCGCATTCGGGGGAAAGCTGGTCCCTGACACTCCCTAGCCAACCTGCCCCGCGAAACGCCGCCCCTGACGCCCAAGGATGGACAGGGGCGGCGTTTCTTCTCTCTCTCTCTCTCCCTACCCAACCCCTACCGGCAGAGCTTCGGAGGCGTCCACGGGACAGGATGGACGCTGGAACCCCGGACCCCCATCGACGGCGCCGCGGCGAGGTCCACGGATGGCCAGCCGGAGAGAGACCCCGGACTGACCTTCCAGACACCCCCCACAATCGCCGAGAACGCACCCACAACCGACAATTGCCGGTTGCCTATGCCTTGGGGTCAGGGGAGAGCTTGGAGGCGCCCAGGGTGGCAGGATGGGACGCTGGCGGACGAATCCGTCCGGCGCCTCTTCAATGGCCGGGGCACCGCAACTTTTTTCTTTACAGGAAATCGGAAATTTGCTAGTAGTTTCAACGGGTTAGGGTCACTCTAAAAAATGGATTTGCCGCCCACACTATAGAGCCGGGGAAAAGCCGTCAAGACCCGCGCGTCACGCCACGAACGCCCGGGACAGGTCCACGCGGCCTTCGAGGCGGCCGGTCTCCACCAGCATCTCCATGGTGGCTTCCGCCTCCCTGCGTTCCGTGTCGGTAAAGGTGAACTCGATCCTGGGGTAGCCGGCGGAGGCGAGTATGTCCTGCTTGCGGCCGCCGTACCGTTCGATGAACCGGTCGGCCACCTCGTCGAGATGGGCGTCGCTGTAGGCGATGGACTTGCGGCACGCGTCCAGGATCTGCCCGGCGAACTCCGGATGGTCCCGCAGGACGTCCTCCCTGGCGGCGAGCATGTGCTTGATGATCTCCGGCAGCCCGTGGAGGCCTCTCCAGGCGTCCCCGTCCGTGTACAGGCAACGGACTTCCGGGTCGTTCTCCCCGTGGAAGAACACCTGGTCGATGAGCACCACGGCGTCGGCCTTGCCTTCCTTCAGTATCCCCAGGAGCTCCTCCTGGGGATGGGACTCCCACCGGAGGGTCGCGTCATCGACCCCGTAGTGCTTGCGCAAGAGGTAGCAGTGCATGGCGTGGGGGTCCGAGTGATGGCTCGCGACCACGCGGCCGGCAAGGTCCTGCGGCGTCCGCACCGGACCGTCCCTGCGCACGAACACGCCGTTGCCCTTGGAGGTGGACTTCCATTCCGTGGACAGTCCGACGATGGGCGCGCCTCCGAGCCTGCGCTTGAGGAAGTTCGGCAGGTAGAGGTTGGCGAACGCCGCGTCGCCCCGGATCAGCGCCTCCTCCTGCTCGTGGCTCGGCGGGTCGGCCACCTCGACCACCTTGAGGTCGAAGCCCTCGGGCCTCACCAGCCCCGCCCCCAGTGCATAGTAGGTGCGGTACATGCAGAAACGGTTGCGGTAGTGTGCGAGTGTCAACTCCATGTGGCCTCCTCGCGGCGGGGCGTCGGCGCTCCGCCGGGGTCCTGTGGGAGCGGGCGGGCCGGAACGCGGGGCGCCCCCGCCCGGGCCGCGCCGGGACGTCAGTCCAGGCCCAACTCACTGCGGCTCTTGCTGCAGATGTCCAGGGCCGCCAGGGCATAGACGCTGCTGCAGCGGACCATGTTGCGGATGCCCACGCCCCGCCGCGTGCCCGAAGGCCGGTCCCATTCCGCGCCGGTCTCCTGCTCGTCCGGGTCCACCAGATGGGTGCCGAAACCGGCGCCGTAAGTGATCACCGAGACCCCGTACTGATGGATGCGCGAGCCGTCGCTGGTGATGCCGTAGCGCACCGGTTCCGAGAACTCCATGGGGCTGCCGTTGACCTCCCGGTGCGCCGCGCCCATGGCCTTCACCACGTAATCGTCCTCGGGGATCTCGTAGCCGTCGGTGGACAGGTAGAGCTTCACCCGGGTGGTGATGTCCTTTTCCCGGGCGGCCGCGGCCGCGCAGACCTTTTCCAGCTCCCGCCGGATCTTCATGGTCGGGACCTGCGGCAACGTCTTGACGATGACGTAGATCTTCGTCACCGGGTTGGTCCCGGGCTTGAAGGGGTTGCCGCCGTCGATGGCGCCGATCTGGACGGTGGGGAGCATGAACGGGTGCGGGAACTGCTTCTGATAGTCGGCCTCCCACGCCTGTAGCGCCCTGGCCACCTCCAACGCCTTCATGACGAAGGTCTTGGCCGGCCCTTCCACAGTGACCTCGGCCCACACCAGGCCGGCGTTGCCGATCTGCATGCGCAGGCCCGTGGGCTCGCCGATGATGCACATGTCCGCGGTGACCCCGTGGTCCATGAGGTAACGCGCCCCCACCCCGGCGCCCCGGTAGCTCTTGCCGTGGAACCGGTTGACCTGGGCCTTCTCGATCTCGCCCACCACGCCGGAGATGACGACGTCGCCCTTGAGTTCGGCCCCGGCCTTGCGCAGCATGTCCACCGCAGTGACGTAGCAGGGGAAGGCGCACTTCATGTTCACCAGACCGCGGCCGTACACCCGGTCCTCGGTCACCCGGGTGGGCTCGGGGTTGTCGAAGTGGTCCATGTGCCCGTTGAACATCAGCACCGGTCCGCCGCCGGACCCCCGCAACGTGCCGACGACGTTGAGGCGGCCCTCCTCCACCTCCTGGTACTCCACTTCCATGCCCAGGCGCTCGAACTCGCGCCCCAGGTACTCCGCCACCGGCTGTTCCTCGCCCGTGATCGTGACGATGTCCGCCAGGTCACGGGTCATCTCCACCAGATGCGCGCGGTCCAGTTGTGCCAACACCTGCTTGCTGTCCATGGGATCGAACCTCCTTGATCGTTGTTCCCGGGCGGCCTGCCGGCGCGAGCCTTCCGCCCGAGGCGGAACGCGGCCCGCGGGCGCCGCCCTCAACCCTTCTCGTGCTTCAGGGACGCCGAGTTGATGCAGTACCTGAGGTAGGTGGGCGCCGGTCCGTCGTCGAAGACGTGCCCCAGGTGGGCGCCGCACACGCTGCACAGGACTTCGACCCGACGCATGCCGAAGGAACGGTCCTCCTCGGTGGCCACGTGCTCCAGGTTCGCCGGCGCCCAGAAGCTCGGCCACCCGGTGCCCGAGTCGAACTTGGCGGAGGAGTCGAAGAGCTCCGCGCCGCAGCAGACGCACCGATAGACCCCGGCCTCCTTGCTGTCGTGGTACTCGCCCGTGAACGGCCTCTCGGTGGCCTTCTTGCGCGTCACCGCGAACTGCTCGCGGGTGAGCTGCCGCCGCCACTCCGCATCGGTCTTGACGACTTTGTCCTCCTTCATGGGGGTCCTCCTGCGGGGATCGCCGCCCCAGCGTCCGGGGATACGGGTCTTTGGAACCTCTGATCCATTCCGGCTCGAGGTGCCTCTCCCCATGAAAAAGCGCGTCCTTCGACTTCGCTTCGCTACGCTCAGGACGAACGGGGGCAATCGTTCAGAGCTTCCCTTTGTAGGTCTTTCACGGCAAGAATGCGAACCGCCGGCCGCAAACCCTGAAGGCGCTTCAGGATTTGGTGTGGGTTGTGACACCCCCTCCACGCGATGATGTCCGATTCCCACATTGCTGTCCTCGGTTCGGCATGGTTCGGCATCACTGCTGTCCGGTTAACGGGCGCATGGGGTTGAAAATCTTCATATACGACAAGGAGTTACACGGAGAAAGGGGTGGTGTCGATTTGAACGCGGATTGCCGTTTCAGGCATGTTTTAGAGAGATCCTTCTACCGATCCTGTCCGTCTCCGCTTTCGAGAAAGTCCAACTGAATCAATTGGTTATAGAATCAACACCCCCTTCAAAACTCCCGCCCTCCGTAACCAACTGATTTTGTCCGGTACAGACCGGTAACATGGTTTACAGAATAGACCGGGGACATGGTTTACACGGTAAGGGGTATCGGCAAGGAGGGAGAGCCGATGCCTTGGAAGGAGCTGTGTGCCATGGATCAGCGGGTCAGGTTCATAGGGGAGTGGTTGACAGGGGGATACAGCAAGGGGGAGTTGTGTCGGGAGTACGGGGTGAGTCGTCCGACGGGAGACAAGTGGATCGAGCGGTATCAGCGGTACGGGGTGGAGGGTCTTGGGGAGCGGTCGCGGCGCCCGCACGGGCATCCGAACAGGACGGGGGATGAGGTGGTGGAGCGGATCGTGGCGATGAAGTTGCGGCATCCGAGTTTTGGGCCGAAGAAGGTGATGGATCGGCTGCGGGCGACGGAGCCACAGGGGCGGTGGCCTGCGGACAGTACGGCGGGGGAGATACTGAGGCGGAAGGGTTTGGTGCGGTCTCGTCGGATGCGTCGTCGGGTAGCGCCGCATCCGCAGGCATTGGTGGAGGGTACGGGGCCGGGACAGAGTTGGAGTGCGGACTTCAAGGGGGACTTTCGATTGGGCAATGGGGGTCGGTGTTATCCGCTGACGTTGACGGACAACTACAGTCGCTACGTGTTGCAGTGTCGGGGGTTGAGCAGCACCCATACGGCTGCGGTGAGGCCGTGGTTGGAGCGGGTGTTTCGGGAACAGGGGCTGCCCGAGAGCTTGCGCACGGACAACGGGGCGCCGTTTGCTTCTCTGGCAGTGGGTGGTCTGAGCCATTTGTCCAAGTGGTGGGTGCGGTTGGGGATTCGACCGGAGCGGATTCGACCGGCCAAGCCGAGCGAGAATGGGCGGCATGAGCGCATGCACCGATCGCTGAAGGCGGCGGCCATCCAGCCGCCGGCGCACACTCTTGCGGAGCAGCAGCGGCGTTTCGATGCCTTTGTCCAGGAGTTCAACTGGGAGCGCTCGCACGAAGCCCTGAAGCGTCTCACTCCCGGACAAGTCCACTGCCCCTCCACCCGACCCTATCCTGACAGGCTGCCGGAGGTGGAATACCCTGCGGGGGTGACGGTGCGACGGGTGCGACACAACGGCCAGTTCAAATGGCGCGGACAACTCCTCTACCTCTCCGAAGTCCTCGCCCAGGAACCCATTGGCCTCATCCCCTGTGACAACGACTGCTGGGAGATTCGCTTCCGCTTTCATCTCCTCGGTATCCTCGACGAACGCACCTTGTCCATCTCCCCCGCCCCTCATTGGCATCAACGGGGGTGATCACGTGTAAACCATGTTCCCGGTTTGTTTTGTAAACCATGTCCGGCTTGTACACTCCCTGTCCCTCCCCCTCAAGGGGGGAGGGAACTTTACTCCGTGAAACCCTGCCCACACGAAAGCCGGAAGATCCACTCTGAACAGTTACCCCCCGTTCGTCCTGAGCGTAGCGTAGCGAAGTCGAAGGACGCGCTCTTTCATGGAGAGAAGCGCCTCGAGCCGGAATTGAACAGAGGTTCCGGCCGCGGTTCAGGGGGCCGACGCGCTCCGAGGCGTCATTCCACCGTCAGCAACACGGCGCCGAGCACGATGGCCAGAGCGCCGACCGTGACCTTCCAGTTGACCGACTCGTAGGCCTGGAGGAAGATCCGGGAGATCAGCAGCACGAAGAGCGGCCGCGTCTGTGCGATGGGCTGCACCACCACCACGGGCGCGTACCGGAGGGCGAAATAGCCCAGGGTGGTGCCGACCGCGGACACCAGGCCCACCAGCCAGAGATGGGTCCAGGTCCGCGCCGACCAGGAAGCGGCGCTGCGCACCGGCCGGTTCCAGACCGCTGGCAGGAAACTCGGCAGCGCGACCGCGCTGGCGTAGAAGTTCGCCCCGAGGGGCGACGAGAACTCGTGGACCACCACCCGGGTCAGGGCCGCGGACAGGGCCATGGCGAGGGCGCTGCCAAGGGCCAGGGACATGCCGGCCGCATGGCCGCGCCAGGTTCCCGCGGCAGCGCCCCGGGCGCGGCTCATGGCCACCAGCACGCAGCCGCCCACCACAAGGGCGGCGCCTCCCGCCAGCGGGAGGGTCAGGACCTCGTCCAGGAAGAACACCCCGAGGAACAGGGCGAAGAAGACGTTGGTGGCGCTGAAGCTGCTCGAACGGGCCGCGCCGATGTACTGGATGGCCGTGAACAGGGTGGTGCGGCCCACGGTAATGCGGAGGATCCCGGCGAGCCCGATGAGGAACAGGGGCCGTCCCCAGCCCGCCCAAGCCCCGTCGAAGTCGCCGTTCAGGAACGCCGCCGCGGCCAGGATTACGAGTCCGGTGAACGCGGTCGCCGCGGTGCCCAGGAGCGGATCGACGCCGCGCATGGCCATGCGTCCGAAGACGTCTCGCAACGCAAGGAAGAACGCCGTGCCCAGGGCGAAGACGATGGCGTGATCCATGATCGTGGGGTTCGGATCCGGGGGTTCGGAACGCGGGGCGCTGGGACAGGAGGAGCCGTGTCCGGGCGCAGCCTGCGAATATGCGCACGAATTCCGGCGGTGGACAAGGCGCGAGCGCCGGCCGTTGCCGGACGGCCAGGCCGCGGACCCGGAGGACCACCGCAAGGGCCGGTGGCCGGGAAGCACGCCCGGTTGATCGAGACCACCGAAAAGGCTATACCCCTCCCCAATCTTCGGGCTGGGAGTCGCCATGATCTTCGAGGGAACCATTTCGGTCGAACATCCGAGGGACGCGGTGTGGGACTTCGTGCTGGACATCCGGAAGTTCTCGTCCTGCATGCCCGGGATCGATTCCATCGACCAGATCGACGACTCCACCTTCGACGGCGCGATCAAGGCCAAGGTAGGCCCCATCTCCGGCAACTTCGCCTTTCGCTCCACCATCGTCAACAGCCTCCCCAAGGAGTCCCTGGCCGTGAGGGTCGAGGGCACGGACTCCGTGACCAGGAGCACCGTGGTGGCCTCGGTGGACGCCCGCATGGAAGAACCGCGCGAGAACTGCACCGATCTGAAGTACCGCGCGGAGGTGGAGATCCAGGGACGGCTGGCCATCCTCGGCGACATGATCCTTCGCGCCACCACGTCCCTCATCCTGGAAGAGTTCCGGAAACGCCTGGGCAAAGCGCTGGACGCCGAGGCCGCCAAGGCCTGACGCGCGCAGCGCGCTGCGAAAGGACCCATCTCATGGCGGAACACTACGACGTCGTCATCATCGGCGGGGGGTCCGCGGGCTGCGCCGCGGCCGGCCGCCTGTCCGAAGACCCGGGGCGGAAGGTGCTGCTGCTGGAGGCGGGGCCGGACCCGCGGCCCATCCCCGATATGGTGGCCGAGGCCCGGAACCAGGTGCGGCTGCTGCTGGAGACCGACTACCTGGTGATGTACCCGAGCCCGCGAGACCTGGACGGCAGCGTCTGCTACAAGCTCTCCGGAAGGATCATGGGGGGCGGCTCCTCGGTGAACGTCATGGCCGCGCCCCGGCCCCTCGAGGCCGACATGGACCACTGGGTCGCCCACGGCAACCCGGACTGGTCCTGGGAAAAGGTCCTGCCGGTCCTGAAACGGCTGGAATCGGACCAGGACTTCCCGGACAGCCCGCTCCACGGCAACGACGGCCCGCTGTACGTCAAGCGCCCCTTCACCTTCGACGCGCCCGGAGCCGACCCGGTGCAGGCGTTCGTGGAGGCCGGCCAACAGAAGGGCTTGGCGCTGCTGGAGGACACCAACGTCCCGGACCCGCTGGGCATCGGACACCCTCCCTTCAGCATCAAGGACGGCAAACGGCAGTCCACGGTGGTGGCCTACCTCGACCCGGCCCGGGACCGGGCCAACCTCAGCATCGTGGCCGAGGCCCAGGTCACCGGACTCGACGTCTCCGGCAACCGGGTGGCCGCGGTCCGCTACCGGAAGGACGACCGGCAGGAGACCGTGTCCGGCGGCCAGGTGGTGTTGAGCGCCGGGGTCTATCACTCGGCCCCGTTGCTCATGCTGTCGGGCATCGGCCGCGCCGACGACCTGCGGAAGCTCGGCGTCCCCGTGGTCAGGGACCTGCCCGGGGTGGGCCGGAACTACCAGGACCACGCGGTCGTGTTCATGACCTTCGCGTGCAAGGAAGAGTTCGACGCCGACTGGATCATCCCGCGCATACGCTACCTCTACAAGAGCCACGCGGACCGCGACTGCGCCAACTTCCACATCTCGCTGCGTCCGCCCACCCAGGTGGAAGGCGTCCGGCCCACGATCCCCCTGTCCGCCTCGCTGCTGGAGCAGATGAACCGCGGCCGCATGTACCTCAAGAGCAGCGACCCCCGGGAACTGCCGGTCATCGAGTCCAACATGCTGGAGGACCCCCGGGACCTCGACGCCATGACCACGGCCATGGGCTTCATCCGGGAGGTCGCCGAGACCCCGGCCATGAGGGAACTCTACGGCGAACTGCTGCAACCCGGTCCCGGCGAGGACTGGGCCCGGTTCGCCCGGGCCACCTACGACAGCTACCACCACGGCGTGGGCACCTGCCGGATGGGACCGGCCTCCGACCGCGAGGCGGTGGTGGACCAGACGCTGCGGGTGCACGGCATGGACAACCTCTGGGTGGCCGACGCCTCGATCATGCCCACGGTGGTGCACGCCAACACCAACGTCTCCTGCATCATGATCGGCGAACGCCTGTCCGACTTCGTCAAGGAGGCGGGGGGGTAGATTGATCGTCGTACTCGCCGTCCCGATAGCCGTGATAGCGACGTCCTCACGGACATATGCGCGGTCGCCCGCTCGGATCGTCGTACTCGCCGTCGCGATAGCCGTGATAGCGCTAGCTGTCCGGCTATCAGAGGGCTGAGGAAGGCTGTGCCGCGGGAACGAGCGGTCAACGGGCGGACAGGAATGGCGGAGGCTGCCGACATGCCGATGACAGATTCATTCCCTCACCCCGACCCTCCTGTCCCCGTTCGTCCTGAGCGTAGCGAAGCGGAGTCGAAGGACGCGCCCATACCCCCTGTCCCGGTCGTTCAGAGGTTCCCGAAGACGACAACGACGACCGTGCTTGGACTGTTCATGTGGATCAGCTCCATCGCCGTCGCCCCGACGCCGGCGTCGGCGCAGCACCACCATCACCAGGCTCACCAGGCGTCTCCCTACGCACACACCCAAAGCAACGACGTGCCGACCCTTACGCCCGATGAGGTGCGCGAACTGCGGAACGGCGAAGGAATGGGCCTCGCGCGACCGGCCGAACTGAACCGTTTCCCCGGACCGAAGCATCTGCTCGAGCTCGCGTCCGAACTCGACCTCGACCCCGCACAGATCAGACGCATCGAGGCCATCCATGAGAAGATGCGAGCACAGGCAATCACCAAGGGCGACGACGTACTCATGGCGGAACGCCGCCTTGCGAACCTCTTCGCTTCCGTAGCCGTCGGCGAACAGCCGTCCGTAGCGGACGTAAAACGCATTGCCCAACACTTGGGCATCATGCGAGGCCAGCTCCAGGCGATCCACCTGCTCGCACACATGGAGAGCGCTCGCGAACTCACGGCCGAGCAGATCGAGGAATACGACCGGCTCCGAGGCTACCGGCGCTGACCCGAACCTACTTCACATCTCCACACGACGAACCGTCGGTTGCCGTGCGCCGCAGCAGAACGGATGGATTCCCGCTTTCGCGGGAATGACGGAATGGGGCGTCCGCGACGCCGAACCGAGGACGGCATGGTCGGAATGGAAGGGAAGCGGACCTCATCGCGTGCGTGGGGAGTATCACAACCCACACGAATTCCCGAAGCGCCGCAAAAGGAATGGCGGCTGGGATAGAGTCAGGAGTTTGCGCCGTAGAAGATTGTGGGGCTATCCTTGAAAGGGTTCCCTGCTCGACCCTGCACCGGAGGTGGTCCATGAGATTCGGCGTCACATGCGCGGCCGCGGCGTTGGCGGCCGTCCTGGCCCTGGCCGATGCGGCCGGGGGCGAAGGCTTCACGTGGAGGGAGACGTACGCGGGAGCCTTCCTGGGTTCCGGTTGGGGGTACAACGAGTTCGTGGACGTGGAAGGCTTCTCCAACTGGGGCAGGCGCGGGTGGACGGTCGAGTACAGCGACACCGGGTTCGTGGGCGGCGCGCTCCTGGGGCAGGGGTTCGCGGTGGGCGGCGTGCCTCTCCGCCTGGAGATCGATGGCGCGTGGGCCAACCTGTCGGCAAGGACGAGCCGGCTCGACCCCGGGGCCCGGGACGAGACCGCGGTATCCAAGTACCGATGGATCGCCACGGCCCGGGCGGGGGTGGAGCAGCCCCTCGGACCGCTGACGCTGTTCGCCGGCGGCGGGCTCGCCCTGTCCCGCATCGCCGACTCGTTGACCGACGTGGACTTCATCCCGAACCGGATCGAGGACCCCGTCGGAAGCGTGGACCCGGACGACTCCTTTCGCACCGACTCCACCCGGGTCGGCTGGGTCGTCGGCGCGGGCGTCGAGGCGCCCCTCCCTGTCCGGCCGGCCTGGAGCCTGCGGATCGAAGGCTCGTACCTGGACTTCGGAAAGCGCACCCGTTACGTCAACCGCTCCGGCAACAACATCTGCGGCCCCGGCGGCCCCAACCGGGCCTGTCCCTACCGGGTGAAGAACCGTCTCGGCATCGTCCGCTTGGCGCTGGTCTATCGCTTCGGCGCCGGCCCGTCGGCCGACCCGCCCACCGGCGAAACCGGCAACTGAGGTCCCGCGTCCGGCTCCCTTCCCTGGCGGCGCCGGCCGTCACTGGCGCGGCGCGGTTCTCTCGATCACGGTCTCCATGCCCTTGACGACGGCGCGCAAGGTTTCGGCCTGCTGGTTCATGCCCTTGATGAGCATGTCCAGGGCGCAAGCGCGTCCTTCGACTTCGCTTCGCTACGCTCAGGACGAACGGGGCAATCGTTCAGAGTTGCCTTTCGTCATCGTGGGCGATCCAGCCAAGGCGCGACACCTGATCATCGATCCGTAGCTGGTCGGCCTCGTGGATGAACCCCAGGTTCTTCAGGTGGTTCAGCACGGCGGGGCGTCCAGCGTGCAGCGTTCTTGCGATTTCCCGAACATCTTCCACCGTGGTGACCGAAACGGCCAATGCCGCCACAGCCTTCTGCACCAGCGAGGTGGGCATCAGCAGCATCGCCGCGAAGGCGTTCGCCCGCCGCTCGACGTCCCGCGGCGCCCACCGCCCGCTGGCGATCGCCAAGCGGCGCCCGGCCTCACGATCGAACAGCAGGTGGCAGAGCTCGTGGGCGAGCGTGAATCGACGACCCGAAGGGTGCTCGTTCAGGGGGCAGTTCGAGTTGACGATGATCCCGGGCCGATGTCGTGGCCCTGCAATGGACACGCCTCGGACCATGTCATCCGACAACTTCAGATATTCGATCCTGATGTCCAGCCTCTCGATCAGTCCCTCGAGATCGACGGACCCACCCTTTGCGAATTCCCCGTGGAAATGTTCATGAAGCTCATCGGCCAACTCGTATCCCTGAGACCACGCAGGGGACATGGGTTCCTCGACCGGAGCGGCACGGCAAATCTTCCGCATCGCCTCCGAGTCGCCTTCCGGCGAGTACAGATCGACCATTGCCTGAGCAAGGCTCAATACGTCCTGCTCCATGACGTCGGGTGCAAGGGAACCGAACATGAGCGCCGCCTGACACGAGCCGGTAACGACGAGAGACGACTCCGAAACCTCCAGCATCGCGCGACGCGGCGCTTCAGCCGATCCCGAAAGGCAGTCGATGGCCCGTTGCCATCCGGTTCGAACGGTGGACTCGTCGGTTCCCAGCCCAGCGAGCCACATGAGGCGGCGATCATGATTTTCAGCCGAGCCTCTCAGAGCTCGAAGGTCTCTGCGCAACGCCTCGATTCGAGGGAATTCGTCGATTCGGGGAGACTCTTTCGCAAGCGACAACAGGTGTTCACTCGCGCCCAACAGGACTGCATACAAGGGCTCGGCGACCGTTCCGGGCGGCAGTCGGCCGAAGCCCGCCGACTCGGTGGAATCGAAGCGGTACGGCATTCCTTCGCTCCGAACGGGACCCCAGGACACTTCGACCGAATCCCGGAAACGTCTGATCACGACGTCAGGGAATAGTCCTCCTTCTCTAGCGGCTCTGATTCCATGACGAAACCACCAATCCTGCCATGCACTCTCCCACTCCGATGCCTCCTCGTCGTCGTCTTCGATTGCCGGTGGCGGAAACCGGGTCGCGTGCAAGGACGTCCATCCGGTATCGCCTTCGACCCTGATGGGAAGGCGTTCCTCGTGCAGCAGGGGGGTCCAGTAACGGGCGAACCATTCCAGGAGCGGTAGAAGATACCAATGAGTCGATTCGATTCGTTCGCCTTTCTCCGAGTGGGAACACAAGTTCCGGCCTTCCACCCAGATCTGAAAGCTCCCCCAGGAGAGACCGGTCTCCGGATCGATGTACCGCCCGCCATCAGGGTCGGGGGCGAACTCCATTCCGATCGCGAACACACTTGTGTCGCCTTCGAGCCTTTTCCATGGAGTGGCCATGTCCGGTTACCCCTGCCAGTATCTGTTGATGTCCCTTCTACGCACCCGCCCTTCCCTCACCCACCTGCGACGGAGACTTTCGGGAACTTCCTCCCAACCGAGCGGATACCCGTGCCAGACATCGTCACCGTGTTTCCGTGCGCAGTACGCTCTGCCTTCATGTACCGCATATCGCACGTTGCCTGACGTTTCGCTATCCTCGAGCAGTCGCTCCGCAATCGCCTGATCGACGTTCCCCGGGCAAAGCGTACCCTGACGGCCTGACTGCCAGGGATCCTTATGTTTCGGATTACTTTCGTAGTGCACGAGGACATCCCGATCTCGTCAACCGGCCAATGACCGGACCTTCACCAGCCAGACCGAAGGTGACCAACGTCTAACACATTGACTTTGAAAGGTCACCTTCCACCGGAACCATATCGTCCTTTCATCGTGCGGCCTGCCCGAAACCTTTGAGCCTCACCGCGGGCAATTTCCTCAACCGCTGGTTCTGCGGATCGACCTCGACGCCCACGGACTCCAGGGCCGTCACTCCGAGCAATGGCTCTGCGTCGTCGTCTCCGAAGATGAGGCGCCCTCCGGTGACCTCTCCCATGAACTCGATGTCCCCGGTCGTGACGTCCAGCCTGACTTCGCTGCCGTCGGCCAGTTCGTAGAGCCGCTGTCCCTTGGGCCGGAGGCCGATGGCATCCAGATGCTGCCTCGGCACGAGGGAATCCATTGCGCCGGCATCGACCAGAAACGACCCTTCCCAACTTTTCGACGGCTCGGCCGGATTGCGTATGGTGACGTTGACGTGCGTAAATCCCATTGCACCATCTCCTTTCGGGGATCTCAGTTCCGGGTGGGCCTGCAATACTATCGCTTCGGCGCCGACCCGCGCACCGGCGAAACCGGCAACTGAGGTTCCGCGTCCGGCTCCCTTCCCTGACGGCGCCGGCCGTTACTGGCGCGGTGCGGTTCTCTCGATCACGGTCTCCATGCCCTTGACGATGGCGCGCGAGGTTTCGGCCTGCTGGTCCATGCCCTTGATGAGCACGTCCAGGGCGCGCATGGCTTCGGCGTGGCGTTGATCGGCGCGCTTCTCTCGCTGGTCGGCCTCGCGGCGCTGCGCTTCCATCTGCGCGGCGCGGTCTTCGTTGGCCCGGCGCATGACATGGACTCCGACGGCAACGACGGCAATCTGTCCGGCCCCTACCAGTCCCCGCAGCATCAAGCTGGCCATCTCGAACTCCGTCATGGCGGTTCTCCCTTCCAGGGTTTCCGGATCGTTTCGAAAGGTCGCCTTACACCGGAAGCATATCGTTCCAACGCTGACGGAACAAGAACCCGCCGGAGTGCAGCAAGCGCGTCCTTCGACTTCGCTTCGCTACGCTCAGGACGAACGAGGGTCGTTGTTCCGGGTTTCCAAAGGTTCCTGCTGCGGAACGAAGCTGCCGCAGGTCAATGAGGACGTGCGCCGCGGTTCAGTTCCGGGTGAGCCTGCGGTAGCGCATGGGGCGGGGGCGGTCGGCCTCCTTGCCCAGGCGTCTCCGGCGGTCGGCTTCGTAGTCGCTGTAGTTGCCTTCGAACCACACTACCCGGCCGTCGCCCTCGAAGGCCAGGATGTGGGTGGCGATGCGGTCCAGGAACCAGCGGTCGTGGCTCACCACGACGCAGGAGCCGCCGAACTCCGCGAGCCCGTCCTCCAGCGCCCTCATGGTGTTCACGTCCAGGTCGTTGGTGGGCTCGTCCAGCAGCAGCAGGTTGGCTTCCTCCTTCAGCACCCGGGCAAGGTGCACCCGGTTGCGCTCGCCGCCCGAGAGTTCCCCCACCTTCTTCTGCTGGTCAGCGCCGGAGAAGTTGAACCGCCCCACGTAGGCCCGGGAGTTGACCTCGCGCTTCCCCAGCGCCATCCGCTCCTGCCCGTCGGAGATGGCCTGCCACACGGTCTGCTCGTCGTCCAGGGCGCGGCTCTGGTCCACGTAGCCGAGCCTCACGGTGTCGCCGATGCGGAAGGCGCCGGCCCGGCATTGCACCTCGCCGGTGACGATGCGCAGCAGCGTGGTCTTGCCGGAGCCGTTGGGCCCGACGACCCCCACGACGGCCCCCGGCGGCATGGTGAAGCTCAGGTCCTCGAACAGCAACCGGTCCCCGAACCCGTGGGCGAGCCCCCGGGCCTGGAGCACCACGTCGCCGAGACGCGGACCCGGGGGGACGTAGATCTCCAGGTCCTCCCGCGCGCCCTCCTGCTCCGCCCCCAGCAGCCGCTCGTACCGCGCGACCCGGGCCTTGCCCTTGGCTTGGCGCGCCCTGGGGGACAGGCGGATCCATTCGAGCTCCCGCTCCAGCGTCCGGCGCCGCCGGGACGCCGCCTTCTCCTCCTTCTCCAGGCGCGCCCGCTTCTGTTCGAGCCACGCGGAGTAGTTCCCCTCGAAGGGGATCCCGCGGCCCCGGTCGAGCTCCAGGATCCAGCCGGCGACGTTGTCCAGGAAGTAGCGGTCGTGGGTCACCGCGATGACCGTGCCCCGGTAGCGCTTGAGGTGCTGCTCCAGCCACTGCACGGACTCCGCGTCCAGGTGGTTCGTGGGCTCGTCCAGCAACAGGATGTCCGGCTCCCGGATCAACAGCCGGCACAGGGCCACGCGCCGGCGCTCGCCGCCCGAGAGCACCTCGACCTTCGTCTCCGGCGGCGGACAGCGGAGCGCGTCCATGGCCACCTCCAACTGGCTCTCGAGCTCCCAGCCGTTGCCCGCCTCGATGTCGTCCTGCAGTTGCGCCTGCCGTTCCAGCAGGGCCTCCATCCCGTCCGCGCCCGACTCCTCCCCCAGCCTGCGGCTGACGGCCTCGTACTCCGCCAGGAGCCCGGCCATCCGGGCGCAGCCTTCCTCCACCACCTCCTTCACCGTCCTGTCCGGGTCCATCCGCGGCTCCTGCTCCAGCAGGCCCACGGAATAGCCCTTGGAGAACGTGACCTCCCCGAGGTAGTCCCGGTCCACGCCGGCGATGATCCGGAGCAGGGTGCTCTTGCCCGAGCCGTTGAGGCCCAGGACCCCGATCTTGGCGCCGTAGAAGAACGACAGGTAGATGTCCTCGAGCACCTGCCGCTTGGGCGGGTGGACCTTGCCCACCCCGATCAACGAAAAGATCACCTGACGGTCTTCGTTGCTCATGGCCCCTCCCCCGCCCCGGTTCGAGAACCCCGGCCCGCGTCCATGGCCTCCAGCCGCTCCCGGGCCTTCGCGGCGAAGGGGCTGTCCGCGTGGTCGCGCAAGATCCTCCGGTACAGCTTGCGCGCGTGCTCCTCGTTGTCCTGGACCTCCTCGAACTGCGCGGTCTCGAACAGCTCCTCGGCCCCGTCGCCGCAGCCCGCCAAGGCCAGCGCCAGCGCCAGGGCCGGCGCCGTCCGTGAAAACCTCCTGCCCCAGGCCCCAAGCGTGAACCTCATGGAATCCTCCTCCCGAAACCATCCCGTTCGTCCTGAGCGTAGCGAAGCGAAGTCGAAGGGCGCCCTCCCCCAGGAGGGAGGGCGCCCAGCCGGAATCGTCCGGACATCCTCCAGTTTGACAGGAACCCGCGATTGTGGCGAACTGACCCGCGTCGCTCGCGGACCGGGCCTGCAAGCCGGGAGGGGAACATGCCAACCATCGACGCCGACGCCCACGTGGTGGAAATAGACGAGACTTGGGAATACCTTGCGCCCTCCGAGCGGGAATACAAGCCGGGGGCGGTTTACGAACGGCTGGAGACGGGCGAGCTGCTCAAGTACTGGGTCATCGGCGACCGCAAGGTCGGCACCCCGTGGCCCGGGGGCGGCGCCCGGAGCGACGCCATCACCGGCACCTTCATCGACAACGTCCCGCTGGACCTCAAGGCCAAGTACATGCTGGACGTGGACGCCCGGGTGGCCCACATGGACGAGCTCGGCACGGACATCCAGGTCCTCTACCCCACCCTGTGGGTGCACCCGCTCACGGACCGGCCCGAGGTCGAGACCGCCCTGTGCCGGAGCTACAACCGCTGGATGGCGGACATCCACCGCCGCGGCGCCGGAAGGTTCCGCTGGGCCGCGGTGGTCCCGGTCAGCGACATCCCGGAGGCCCGGCGGGAGCTGCGCACGGCCAGGGACAACGGCGCGGTGGCGGTCAACGTCCCCGGACTCGACTACCGCAACCGGCTGCTCGACGACCCGGACTTCTTCCCTCTCTACCAGGAAGCCAGCGACCTGGACATGCCCGTGTGCATACACTCGGGCACCAGCAGCCCGGACATGGACCGGATCTGGGGGAGGCCGCTGTGCGGTTACCAGCGGAACAAGTTCGTGGGCCTGGGCGCGTTCCACCTGCTGGTCATGTCGGACTTGCCGGAGCGGTTCCCGAAGCTGCGCTGGGGCATCATCGAACTGAGCGCGGGTTGGCTGCCCTACCTCATCAACGACCTGCGGCGCCGGGTGGAACGGCGCGGCGGCAGGCTCGAGGAGCGCATACTCGCGGACAACCACATCTGGGTGGCGTGCCAGACGAACGACGACCTGGAGCACGTCATCGAGTACGTGGGGGACGACCGCCTGGTGATGGGCACGGACTACGGCCACGCCGACTCCTCCACCGAGATCCACGCTCTCCAGTTGCTCCGGCGGCGCGAGTCCCTGGACCCGGCCAGCGTCTCGCGCATCCTCTACGACAACCCCGCGGAGCTGTACGCGCTCCGGTAACCTGCAACGGGAGGTTGGCGCATGGCGGACGCGAGCGACCTGGACCCCGTCCGGTACGAGATGTTCCTGCACCGGCTGTGGGCCATCGGCGAGGAAGGCCGGTCGTCCATCCAGAAGGTCACCGCCTCCCCCATCGTGTCCCAGGGGGGCGAGTGCATGGCCTCGTTCTATACCGCGGAGGGGGTGATGATCCTGGCGTGCTCCGGCCACCTGCGGTTCGCCGCGGCCACCTCGGACGCCATCAGGAAGGTCATCGAGTGGTACGGCGAGAGTCCGGGGTTCTTCGACGGCGACCAGCTCTTCTTCAACGACCCCTACGTGGCCGGCGCCCACACCTACGACATGCTGATCATGAAGCCGGTCTTCCACCGGGGCGCGCTGACCCACTGGATCGCGTCCAGCATCCACACCGCGGACACCGGCGGCTCGCTGCGCGGCGTGGCCACGGAGATCTACCACGAAGGCATCCGCATCCAGGGCGCCAAGGTGGTGGAGAAGGGCGAGTTCCGGGAGGACGTCTTCCGGTGCCTGACGCAGCAGTGCCGGGACCCGGAGTACGTGGGGCAGGACGTGCGCTCGCAGGTGGCCTCCAACAACGTGTGCGCCAGGGGTTTCCTGGAGTTGGTGGACAAGTTCGGCATGGACTTCGTGGAGCTGGCGGGGAAGAAGGTCATCGAGGACTCCGAGCGCATGGCCCGGGCCCGGCTGCGGAGCCTGCCGGACGGGGTGTGGACCTCCGTGGTCCCCGGCACCGCCTGGGACCGCAAGGGCGGCGGCGTAAAGCCCTACCACGTGGTGTGCCGGCTGGAGAAGAGGGCCGATGAGATGCGCCTCGACTTCAGCGGCACCAGCGGCCAGATGAACGACACCTCCAACTCCACTCTGGCCGGCACCATGGCGCAGTTGGCGGTGGCGTTGACGGACTTCCTCTTCTGGGACGTCCCCTGGAGCGACGGCAAGTTCCAGCCCGTCGCGGTCACCGTACCGGAGGGCAGCATCCTCAACTGCCGCTTCCCCGCGGCGTGCGGCAACGCTCCGGCCGTGGGAGTGACCGCCAAGGTGGCCCTGAGCGACTGCATTGCGCGCATGCTCTACAGCGGCGGGTACGAGGACATCAACGCGGCGTGGCAAGGCATCTGGTACAGCGGCGGACCGTTGGCCTTCTACGGCGGCCACAACCGGGAGGGGCTGGTCACCGCCCAGGGCCTCTACGACGGGCACGGCGCCGGCCTCGGGGCCACGCCGCTGCGGGACGGCGTCCACTGCGGCGGGAACATGAACATCCCCGGCGGCGGCATCAGCGACATCGAGCGCATCGAGATGCAGTACCCGTTCGTCTATTTCACCCGCAACCACCACGTGGACGGGGGCGGCGCCGGCAAGAACACCGGAGGCGCCGGCAGCTACCGGATCTACATGGTCTATGGCAGCCGGGACTGTAGCGTGAACTACCCGCCCTACGGCTGCCTGCCCGAGGGAGCCGGACTGTTCGGCGGCTACCCCACCGGCATCGGCGGGGTGCGGGCGGTGTTCCACACCGACGGCGAATCCCTGATGCAGCGGCTGCGCCGCGGCGAATACCCCGTCCGGCCGGGGCAACTGGAAAGCGAGGGCTGGGGCGTGCGGGCCCACCCCGCGCAACTCCAGGGCCGGGTACCGCTGCCGGAGTACTGCATCGTGGCCGACTTCGTGGGCGGGGGCGGCGGCTTCGGCGACCCGCTGGAGCGGGACCCCGAGAAGGTCCGGCGCGACGTCCGGGTGGGCGTCGCCTCGCGCCGCATCGCAGAGGAGGTGTTCGGGGTGGTGGTGACCGAAGCGGGAGCCGTGGACTCCCGGGCCACGGCCGACAGGCGGGAAGCCATACTCGCCGAGCGCCGGGCCCAGGGCGCGCCCCTGGCCGGGGCCGCGTGCGCGCTTCCCGACGGACCGCAACCCGCGCCCGCAGGCACGGAGGCGCTGCGGTTCCATCCGTGCCTGGCCATCGTGTGGGAAGGCGACCGCGAGGTGGTCCGCTGCACCCGGTGCGGCCACTGCTACTGCCGAGCCGGCGACAACTACAAGCGCTACGCCCTCAGGCGGAAGCGCGACCTGGAGGAGCTGTCCGGGCAGACGACCCCCTCCGGGGAACCGTACATCGCCTGCTTCGTCGAGTACTACTGCCCCGGCTGCGCCGCGCTGCTCCAGGTGGACACCTTCTGCCCGGAACTGAGCGACGAGAGCGAGCCGGTGCAGGACTTCGGGCCGGGGGCGTAGGCGCGGGCCGCCGCGCCTACGCCCCATCCTGCCTTACCCGCAGGAAAGCCGGAAGAGCCTGGAAAAGCGCGTCCTTCGACTTCGCTTCGCTACGCTCAGGACGAACGAGGGCAATCGTCCGGAGTTTCCCCTATTCCTTCAGGAAGTCCAAGACCAGGGCCTCATAGGTCTCGGGCGAGTCCCACATGAGCAGGTGGCCCGCCCTGTCGATCATCTGGAGCCGGAGCTCCGGCATCCGTTGCTGCAGGGCCTCGCACCTCTCGGCCGCCTGGTTGCGGTCCCTTCCGCCGTAGATCAGCTGCAACGGCGCGCGCACCTCCGGAAGCCGCTCCCACAGGCGGGGGCCGGTCCTCTCGGGCTCCACCGCCCGGTACCGCTCCTGGAACGCCTCCACGTTCTTGCCCAGGCTCATGCGGTGGCGCTTCTCCACGACTCGCGCCGTGATCATCTCCCTGTGGGACAGGTTGGACTGCAGGAGCCTGCGGGTGTCCTCCCAGGTGGGAGGCCCTTTACGGGGCGCCGCGGCGCGGGCCGGCTCCGGGAAGCCCGGCAGGCCCTGCAACAGAGTGCCGCTGCACACCACCACCACCTTGGTCACCCGCCCGGGGTGGTCCAGGGCGGTCTGGACCACGATGCCGCCGCCCTGGGAGTGGCCGATGAGCGCGGCCTGCTCGGCGCCCACCGCGCTCATGAACCGCGGCAGGAAAGCGGTCCGGTAGGCCAGCGTGTAGTCCTCGGGGTTGTCCGACAGGCCGAAGCCGGGCTGGTCGTAGGCCAGCGCCCGGAACCCGGCCTGCGCGAGGCTGCGCATGTTGGCGTCGAACACGTCCGCGGACGAACCCAGGGAAGCTCCGTGCACCATGACCACCGGCGCGCCGGAACCCTCCCCCTCCTCCAGGTAACGGATCCTGAGGCCATCTACGGTAACTTCGCACTCCCTTAACATCATACGACTACCCTCCTTCGTTCGAAGCGGAACGGTCCGTCCGTTCCCTGGCGTCCTGGATCTCGAACCGTTCGGAAATGTGGCGCTTCCGGCTTTCGTGTGGGTTGTCCCACTCCCCTCCCACGCCATGAGGTCCGATCCCCACCTTGCCGTCCTCGGTTCGGCATCGCAGAGGACTCCGATGCCCTCCCCCCTTGAGGGGGAGGGTCAGGGAACATAGGCGCTAACTTGTTTTTCATGACAGATACTGTATGAAGAGGGGAGATTAGCAAGAGTGAGGGAGGGGAAGCAAGTTGCGAGAGGACTGGGAGTTGTTGACGGGGTTGCTGCCGGGGGATTGGGAGGAGTTGGCGGAGGAGACGGGAGCGTTGAAGGGATTGCGCAAGGACAAATCGGTGGAGAAGCTGCTGCGGACGCTTCTGCTGCATGTGGGATGTGGGCACTCGTTGCGGGAGACGGTGGTGCGAGCGCGGGAAGGGGGGTTGGCGGAACTGTCGGATGTGGGGTTGCTGAAGCGGTTGAAGAAGTCGCGGGAGTGGTTGCACGGGTTGTGTGTGAAGCTGTTTCGGGAACAGGGTATGCTGCAAGGGAAGGAGGGGGAGTTTCAGGTGCGGGCAGTGGACGCCACCACGGTGAAGGAGCCTGGGAAGTCGGGGTCCTTGTGGCGGCTGCACTACAGCGTGCGGCTTCCGTCTCTGACGTGTGACTTTTTCAAGCTGACGGAGGCCCGGGGTGAGGGCACGGGAGAGTCGTTGCAGCGGTTTCCGGTGGAGGAAGGGGACTACCTGATAGCGGACCGGGGCTATTCGCGGGCTGGTGACATCGGCCACGTGGCGTCTTCGGGGGGCCATGTGACCGTAAGGGTGAACACCGGGGCTTTGCCCTTGCAGACGATTCGGGGCAAGCCCCTGGATCTGCTTGCGGTGGTCTCCTCGCTCAAGCGGGTGGGCATGGTGGGGGAATGGCCGGCCCGAATCGAGACCCCCCAGGGCGAGACGGTGGCCGGACGGGTCTGCGCAGTGCGAAAGACACAGGAAGCCACCCGGATGGCGCAGAAGCGCTTGCGCAAGGCAGCCGCGAAAACCGGCAAGCGTCCCCAGCCCGAAACCCTCGCCTTCGCTCACTACATCCTCCTGTTCACCACGTTTCCCGAAAATACCTTCCCCACTGCGGATGTCCTGGAATGGTATCGTATCCGCTGGCAGGTGGAACTGGTCTTCAAGCGCTTCAAGTCCCTGGCCCAATTGGGCCACCTGCCCAAATACAACGACGAAAGCGCCAAGGCCTGGCTCTACGGCAAGATGCTCGTGGCCCTGCTGGTGGAAAAGCTCATCCATCACGCCACTGCCGTTTCCCCCTGGGGATACCACCTGGAGACAACTTCGCCCTCATAGCCCCCGGAGAGACTTCCACTTCCTCCTCAACCAGGTCAAAAATACCATCGATCCACACATCCCCCTGTCCCGGATCCTCTCGGAATGGAACCACATCTCCCACTCCCTCGCCGAACCCCCAAAACGCCGTATCCCTCAGTTGGCTCGCTACTTCTCCTACTAATCAAAAACAAGTTAGCGCCTATGGGGTACGCTACCCCGTGACACCCTGCTTGCACGTACACCCGTGACACCCCGCCCACACGAAAGCCGGAAGAACCCGAAGATCCACGTTCGTCCTGAGCGTAGCGAAGCGAAGTCGAAGGACGCGCCCCCCGGAGGAGAGGGACTCGAGCCGAAATTGTTCCGACGTTCCTAAAGTTCCGGGCCGACCGTTCGATTAGTATCCCTGTAGAGGCCAACGCCCCCTGGAGAGGCGAGGGCGACGGGATTCCCGCTTTCGCGGGAATGACGGGGTGGCCAACGATGACGGGGTGGCCAACGCCCCCGGAGAGGCCGGGGCGGCGACCGCGCAAGTCCGACGCGGGGCCACCGGACCGTCCGGGAGCTTCCGCCGGCGGCGGCGCAGGGAGACTGCATGAACGACACATCCACATCCCCCCTGATCGGCATCGGGTTCCGGGTTCCCATCGCCCGGTGGACGCTGGCCAACCTAGACCGCTTCGACGTGCTCGAGGTGACGGTGGACCACTACGTCAAGGGCGGCGAATACGCCCGCAAGGCGATCCGCGGCCTGGTGGACCGGATACCGCTGGTGCTCCACGGAGTGGGGCTATCCATCGGCACCGACGCGCCCCTGGACGAAGAGTACCTGGACGAGGTGGTCGGGGCCGTCGAGGACCTGGAGACCCCGTCCTACAGCGAGCACCTGGCCTGGACCAAGGCGCCGGGCATCGACATCGCCAACCTGTTGCCCGTGCCCAGGAACCGGGCCGCCGCGGACATGCTCGTCCCCAAGATCCGGCAAGTCCAGGCCCGCCTGCCGGTGCCGTTCTCCATCGAGAACATCTCCTACGTGTTCGACTTCCCGGACGGGGAGATGAGCGACGCCGAGTTCTTCAACCTGCTGTTCCGGGAGACCGGAGTGGGCATGCTGCTGGACGTGGAGAACCTGTACGTCAACTCCCGGAACCACCGCTTCGACCCCCGGGCGTTCCTGGACGAGCTGCCCGAGGGCGTCGTGACCGACGTCCACGCCGCGGGCGGGCCCCTGGTCCACCGGCCGTACCTCGATGCGCCGTTCCATGCGGACGACCACAGCCACCCGGTGCCCGAAGAGACCCTGGACCTGTTGGAGCACGCGCTCCTGCGGCAACGCCCGCGGACGGTGATCCTCGAACGGGACAACGGCTATGAGCAGGGGGAAGAGCTTCTGACGGACGTGGCGCGCCTGCGCGAGCAGGCGGCGCGGGCCGCCGCCCGGAGGGAAAGCCATGCGCAACCTCATTGACCGACAGACCAACCTGCTGCGCCACCTGACGAGCCAGGCGTTCATCTTCGGGACGGAAGAACTCGGGTCCGCGGCCCTGGACCCGGACCTCCGGGGCATGGACGTCCGGCGCCTCCGGCTGGAGGCGGAGTTCTCCTACCACAAACGGGTGAAGAAACTCCGCCAGACCTTCGAGCGGACGGCGAACCTGCTGGGCCGCCGCTTCCCCGCGGTGGTGCGGGACTTTGCGGCCGCGTGCCCGCCAAGGTCCTACGAGCGCTACCCGGACGCCAAGCGCTTCTTCGACCATTTCCTGGAACGCTGGGCCCGCCGACCGCCGACGCCTGCGTGGACCGCGGACGTGGCGGCCGTCGAGCTGGCCCTGTCCCGGGCCCGGACGTTCCGTCCCGCAACCATGGAGCGCGAGGCCATGGCGCAGCGCCCGAGCCGGTCCCCCCACCTCTGGCGCCGCACCCACCCCTGCGCGGTGCTGGTGCGCTGCGGCCACGACGTCCGACCCCTGTTCGAGTCCGCCCGCTCCGGGGAGGCGATCCGTCCGCGGCCGCTCCACCTGGCCGTCCTGGCTTCACGCGGGCGTCGCCGTCCCGCGGTCATGGAGCTTGCGCCGGAGGCGTTCGCGCTGCTGGAAGAGGCCGCGGAATGGTCCCGGACGGAGCCGGACGCCCGGGAAGGCGGCGAAACCCCGGGGGGCCGTGCGGCCGCGGCCCCGGAGGAGACCGCGGCGCCCAGCGGCAACGCCCGCCACGCCCTGGTCGAGCGGCTGACGGCGCAAGGCCTGATGCTGGCGTGCGGCAACGACCCCGGCGAAGAGAGCCATGGCTGAGGACCACCGGACCTTCACGCTCCGTTCCATCGCCGAGCACCTGGTCCACCACAAGGCCGTCTTCGGTCCGTTGGTGGCGGCGTCCTTCTTCGTCAACCTGCTGGGCTACATCTACCCCTTCACCTTCCTCATCATCATCGACAAGGTCATCTCCAACCGGGGCGCCGCCACCCTCGACGTCATCATCGCAAGCCTGCTCTTCTTCCTGGCCTTCGAGGCCGTCCTTCGCGCCGCCCGCCACAAGGCCCTGCGCCGTTCCGTCCGCGACATGGACCGCTCGCTCCTCTCGCGCCTCATCCGCCACTCGCTGGAGCTGCCCGTCTCCTTCTACCTCCGCAACACGCCGGTGGAGACCCTCTCCCGCATCGAAGAGCTCCGGCACCTGCGCCGCTTCCTCACCAACGCGGTGGTGTTCGTGTTCGTGGACATCCTCTTCATGCTGGTCTTCCTGGTCCTGATGTTCCACTTCAGCCTCACCCTGGCCCTGGTGGTCCTGGCCTGCCTGCCCCTCTACGTGGCCCCCGCCTTCGTGGCCATGCCCACGCTGCAGCAGCGGAGCCGGAAGACCAAGGGCAGCCGCCGGGAGAGCAACGAGGCCGTGCTCGACACCTTCCACGGCATCGAGACCGTCAAGGGCATGCACGAGGAGCCCGCCCAGGAAGCCTTCCTCACCCAACGGGTGGGCGAGGCCGCATCGTCGGACGAGGACACCCAGGACCTGCGCGACTCCATGACCCAGTACAACCAGTTCGTGAACCGGTTCGCCACCGGGGGCCTGCTGTGGTTCGGGGCCTCCATGGTGCTGGACGGGCAACTCACCCTGGGGCAACTCGTGGCCGT
This sequence comes from uncultured Binatia bacterium (SeqCode), assembly GCA_965204235.1. Classification (GTDB taxonomy): domain Bacteria; phylum Desulfobacterota; class Binatia; order UBA9968; family JAJDTQ01; genus JAJDTQ01. Next base: position 3,363,951 of record OZ241979.1, on the reverse strand, counting down.
CAACCTGGTGAACATGCGCTTCTCCCAGCCCATGCTGCGTCTGTGCACGTTCGTCTATGACTTCACCCGGCTCCGGGCGCTGGTGAAGGAAGTGGGGACGGTGCTGAACGAACCCACGGAACGGCAGGACGGTCATCTCGTGAAGCTGCCGTCCCTCAAGGGGGCCATCGGTTTCGAGGACGTGCGTTTCCGCTATCCGGACGCGGACCGGGACGCCCTGGAGGGCGTGACCTTCGAGGTCGGACCCGGCGAGACCCTGGGCATCGTGGGTCCGTCGGGCTCGGGCAAGAGCACGGTGGCGCGCCTGATCCAGCGACTCTACCTCGCCACCGGAGGGCGTGTGCTCCTGGACGGCGCGGACGCCGCGGTCCTGGACCCGAACTGGCTGCGCAGCCACATGGGCGCGGTGGAGCAGGACTATCCCATATTTCGGCGCAGCGTCGCCGACAACATCTCCCTGGGGCCGGGCGAGCACCGCATGCCCCGCATCATCGCCGCGGCCCGGGCCGCGTGCGCCCACGAGTTCATCACCCGGACCCCCAGGGGCTACGCCACCCGGGTCGGGGCCCGGGGCGCGATCCTCTCGGGCGGCGAGCGCCAGCGCATCGCGTTGGCCCGGGCCCTCTACCATTCCGGCAGCGTGCTGATCCTGGACGAGGCCACGAGCTCGGTGGACGGAGAGGACGAAGGCCGGATCCAGGAGAACATGCGGCGGTTCACGCAAGGGCGGACCGTCGTCGTCATCGCACATCGGTTGTCCGCGCTGCGCCATGCGGACCGTATCGTCTGCCTGGAGCAGGGCAAGGTGGCGGAGCAGGGAACGCCCGCCCAACTGACCCGGGGGGACGGGTATTTCGCCGCGATGGTGCGCAAGGAGTCGGCCCTCGTCAAGGAGCTGGGCGCCAGGCCCGGGGACGGGGTGAGCCCCCTCGCCCGACGGAGTCCGCGGGAGGCGCAAGGTGGATAGGCCGCGCCGCCGCACCCACGTCATCCTGCCGGTGGCCCTCTGCGCCTTCCTGGCCGCGACCCTCGCCTGGACCTCCATCGCCGAGGTGGAGCTGGCCGCGGTAGCCCCGGGACGGATCGTCCTGCGGGGGCAGGTGAAGACCATCCGGTCGTTCGAGCGCGGGAAGATCCGGCGGATCGCGGTGGAGGAAGGGAGCGCGGTGGAAGAGGGCCAGGTGCTGGTCGAGCTCGACACCACCCTGGTGGACGCCGACATCGCCAAGCATACCGCGGAGCTCGGCGTCAAGTCCGCGGAGGCGGCGCGGCTGGAAGCACTGCTGGGCTGGCGCAAGGGCGCGCCGTTCCGGCCTCCCCCGGACGCGCCGCCGGAGATCGCCGCCATCAACGAAAGGCTGCTGGCGGACCAGATCGCCTCCCATCGCGCCCGCCTCCAGGAGCTGGACGGCATGGTCCGGGAGCGCCGCGCCCGGATCCGCACCCTCCAGGCGGGCATTGCCAAGCACCGGAGACTGCTGCCCCTCCTGCGCGAGAGGACGCGGATGCGGGAGGTCCTCTTCCACAAGGACCACGGCTCCAGGCTCGACCTCCTCGAAGAGCAGGAGCGCCTGGTGGAGATCCAGGGCAACCTTGCGCTCCGCGAGGAGGAGCTGGCCCAAGCCAGGGCCTCCCTGGCCGCGCTGCGGGCGCAGGAGGAAGGCGCGGTGTCGGAGTTCTACCGGGAACGCCGCTCCGCCCTCGCCGACGTCCGGGAGCGGATGATCGTGCTGCGCCAGGAGATCCGCCAGGCGCGGGAGCACCGGAGCCGGCACACCCTGGCGTCCCCGGTGGACGGAGTGGTCCAGGACCTCGCCGTGCACACGGAGAACGGCATGGTGGAGCCCGGCGCCCGGCTCATGGTGATCGTGCCCCGGAACGCGGGCATTCGAGTGGAGGCCTTCGTCTCCAACGCGGACATCGGCTTCGTGAAACCCGGCCAAAGGGTCGCCCTGAAGGTGGCCACCTTCGACTTCCGCCGTTACGGGGCCATCGAGGGCGCCGTCAGCCACGTGGGCAGGGACGCGGTGAACGCGGGGTTCCAGGACGGCGGCCGGGCGTCCCCGCAAGCCGCCTCCGCCTCGGAGCCGTCCTCTTCTTCCGGGCCGGGCGCGGAAAGGGCCGGCCCCCTGTTCCGGGCGCTCATCGACCTGGACCAGACCTACATGGAGATCGAAGGCCGGAAGATCGATCTATTGCCCGGCATGTCCGCGGAAGCCTCGGTCATACTGGGGAAGCAGCGCGTCATCGAGTACGTCCTGCAACCGCTGCGCGGCTACCGCCAGGACGCTTTCCGGGAAAGGTGACGCGGCCACGCAAGGAGGGAACGCTCATGGGCCAACTCGCGGAAGACCATCCCAGGACCACGGACCCGGCGGCATGGACGCCGGAAGACATCGCCCGCTCGGAAGCGTGGCGCCACGACCTTACGGGCCGCGAGACCGCGGAACTGCTGGCCGCGGCCGGAAGACCCGCGGGCGCGGACGAGCCGCCGCCGCTCCCCCTCCTGGCTCCACAGATCGCGAAGACGGTCCAAGAGCTCAAGTCGGGGGTCGGCTTCCGCATACTCCGCGGCCTGCCGGTCAGGGAGTTGGGCAAGGACGGCGCGCCCAAAGCCTTCCTGGCGCTGAGCCGCCAACTCGGCCGTCCCATGGAGCAGCCCGGCGGCGTGACCCTGGCCCACGTGCGCGCCCAGCCCGAGAGCCAAGCCAGGTTCGGCTTCCGCAACACCGGCGAACTTCCGTTCCATGCCGACCTCGAAGACGTCATCGGGTTCCTGTGCGTACGGTCCGCGTCCGCGGGCGGGACGCGCAAGTTCGCCAGCTCCGCCACTGTGTACAACGTCATGCGAGAGGAGCATCCACGCCTGTTGCGGGTGCTGACCCGACCCTTCCACATGGCCCTGCAACAGCCCCACCCGGACCACGGACACCCATGGACCCGGCTGCCGTTCCTGGGCTTCCGGGACGGGGTCTTCAACGCCTGCGCCTACAGGGTCCACATCAAGCGCGCACAGTCGCTGCCCGGAGTCCCCGAGCTGACCCCGGAGCAGAACGAGGCGCTGGCGACGTTCAACGCCGTGGCCGATGGGGTCGCGGTATCCGTGGAGCTGGAGCCCGGGGACGTCGAGTACTTCAACAACCACGTGGTCCTCCATACCCGCACCGGGTTCACCGACCACCGTGGCTCCGGCCGCCACCTCCTGAGAGTCTGGCTCTCCATGACCGACTTCCGGACGCTGCACCCGGAGCACCCCATCCGCCTCCGAGCGAGGAGGGAGCACGAGGGAGAGGGTCGGAAGGCGCGCTCCTGAACCGCCATGGACCTGGGCATCAGAGGCAGGCGGGCGCTGGTGTTCGGCGGCTCCCGCGGCGTCGGCCGGGCCGTGGCCGGGGCCCTGGCGGCCGAGGGCGCCGACTTGGCGGTGTGCGCTCGCAAGGGGTGGGCGGCGCAAAGGGTCGCTTCGGAGAACGTGGAGAGGAGCGGCGTCAACGCCGCCGGCTACCGCATCGAAGGCTGGGACGCGCCGTCCACCGTCGCCCTCGTCAGCCGCATCACCGAGGACTTCGGGGACATCGACCTGCTGTTCGGGGTGGCCCGGAGTCCCGCCCCGGGGGAGGGGCGCGCGCCGTCCTGGGAAACCCGGCTCGGCAACGGCTTCCTCGGTTTCCGGGCGGCCACCGAAACGCTCGTGCACGGCATGCAGCGCCGCGGATGGGGCCGGGTGCTCTGGATGATCCCGTGGGCGGCCCCGGAGACGGACGCCGAAAGACAGGCCCACTGCGTGGCCGGCGCCGCCCTGTCCGCCTGGCTCCGGTCCGTGGCCGCGGGCGTGGCCGGGGACAACGTGACCCTGAACGTGCTGCTGCCCGCCCAGGCGGCCGGACCCCGCGGCTCCGACGCGCGCCGGAGCCGGGGCGGAACCCGGCCGGAAGCCGGCCCCGCATCCGGGGGCGGGACTCCCTCGGCAGCGCCCCGGGTGGCCGCGGTGGCCGCCTTCCTGCTCAGCGACCTGGCCGGGGGTCTGTGCGGGCAGACCTTCGACCTCCGCGGCGCGGCCTCACCCGGCGCGAGTCCGCGGGCTGCACCGTATCGCCCCGGCGGCCGGTAACCGCCTCAGTATCCCTGCTCCAGGACCCAGTTGGCGATCTCGATCCTCCTGGCGAACCAGACGTCGGGAAAGCCCTTGGCGTACTTGATGAACTCGTCGATGACCTTCGTCCGGTAGGGCACGCCGGAAACGAACGGATGGAGGTTGAACGCGAAGAACTTCGGCGCGCCCTGCTCCCCTTCCCAGTAGAGGTAGTCGAACTGGTCCTTCATGATCTGGAGCAGGTCCCTCGGCGTGCGGCCGCCGCCGTAGGTGGAGTAGTCGTTGCAACCGGGCACGTTGTAGGGCACCACCGCGACCTTGCGGCCCCGTGCCTCCACCGTGTAGGGGACGTCCGAGTTGAGCGGGTCGGCCCACCACACGAACCCCGCCTCGGCCACCAGGTCCAGGGTGTTGTCGGTGGAGGCGTGGCCGGGCGACAGGTAGCCCGTCGGCGGCGCGCCGAGGACCTTGGTGAAGGCGGCCACCGTGTCCCGGATCGACTTCCGCTCTTCCTCCCGGGTGTACATGAAAGCGTACTCGTGCTCGTAGCACTCGGAGGAGAACTCGTGGCCCTGGGCCTGGAACTCCCTTACCTCGTCGGGGAACTGCTCGACCTTCTTGCCGTTCATCAGGAACGTCACCTTGAGGCCGTGCCGCTGGAACATGTCCATGATGCGCCAGATGCCCACCCGGTCGCCGTACTCCCGCTCGGTGACCGCGGCCATGTTCTGCTTGAAGACGGCGTTCTCCGGCGGCAGGGGGTGGCTGACCCGCTGGAGCGAGCCCCGGGTGGCGTAGTTGTCCGGCCACACCTCCCACGGAATGATGAAAGTGACGCATATCTTTGCGTTGTCCGGCCACTGGATGGGTCGCGGTCTGGGCATGGGGAGGTCTCCTCTCGTGTGTCGTGCAGTCCTGCGCGGCCGCGCAGGCTCCCATCATAGACAGTGCGCGGCGGTTGGGCAAACCGGCTCTCCCGCACAGCGCCTGTCCGCCTGAAATCCCTGCCCACTTCCTGCAACCAGCCCGTCTGTCCTCACCGAACAACCCAGTCCTGCCCTCCAACACCCCCCAACACACCCTTCTCCCTTGACCCTGCCTACCCCGTCCACCATGGATTTGGTGGTGGATCCGGGTTGGAACATGTACGTTCGCCATGCTACTTTTTGGCGAGATGCCCAGGAGTTTGCGCCGCAGGAAATAGTGGGCAGGATAGAGGGGGTAGGAAAGGAGGGGATGCAGGGAGATGCCGACGACATTTCGTCCATATGAGCCGGAGCAGATGTTGCTGCTGTCACCGAAGTTGCAGGAATGGTTGCCGGAAGGGCATTTGGCGCATCATGTGAGCGACTTGGTGGACGGGCTGGATTTGACGGCGTTTTATGCGCCGTAAAACTTCCTGCGGCGCAGACTCCTAGTGTAGGAATACCCGGTTGCGGATCGGGGCGCGGCCGCGGCCTCATCTCCTTATCGTCTCGTTACCGGAAAGGATCGTTACCATGGGAAACCTGGGAATCTGCTTCGTCAATCCCGCACCGCAGATCGAGCCCGGCTACGTCACGGCCATGGCGCGGAAATGCGACCAGGCGGGGCTGCATTCGTTCTGGACCATCGACCGCATCGCCTATGACAACCTGGAGGCGTTGACCGTGCTCGCGGCCGCGGCGGGCGCCACCGAGCGCATCCGGCTGGGGACCTCCGTGCTGCTGTCGGCCCTGCGGCATCCGGCGCTCCTGGCCAAGACCGTGGCCACCATCGATTTCCTGTCCAACGGCCGGATGACCCTGGGCATCGGCTTCGGCAGCCGGGAGAACGACTTCACCTCCGTGGAGGTCCCCTGGGAACACCGGGGGAGCCGCGCCGAAGAGTCCCTCGGCCTCATGAAACGGCTCTGGACCGAGGAGGAGGTGGAGCACCACGGCAGGTTCTTCGACCTGCACAGCACCCGCTTCGGCCCCGGGACCGTCCAGGCGCCCCATCCCCCCATCTGGATGGGCGGCACTGCGGACGCCGTCCTGAGACGGGTCGGGCGGTTGGCCGACGGCTACATCTGCGGCAGCAGCGCGGTGCACGACTTCGATGCGGTGTGGGAAAAGATCAGCGGCCACGCCCGCACCGCCGGCCGGGACCCGGACGGCATCGAGAAGGCAGGCCTCACCTTCATCGCCATCGACGACGACAAGGGCAGGGCGGTGGAAGCGTGCAGCAACTACCTGGTCCGCTACTACGGCAAGGTGCGGATGGACGTGGAGAAGTACATGCTGGTGGGGAGCGCCGGCGCGTGCGCGGAAGGAATCAACCGGATCTTCGCCCGCGGACTCCAGACCCTGATCATCGGCTTGGCCGTCGCCGACCTCCGGCAACTGGACACCTTCGTGGAGAAGGTGCTGCCGCAAGTCCGGGGCTAGCAGTCCGGCCGGGCCGGCAAGGGGTCGGCGCCGACTCGGACGCCGGCCGGCTCTCCCGCGGAACCCTACAGGGGAGCCGGCCCCTCGAAGCGGGTGGTGTAGGGCAGTCCCTCGGCCGTCCGGGCCACTTGGTCCATGTTGGCGAGCAACAGCGAAGTGGAGTCCCAGGCGCCCGTGGTGAGGGCGTTCCGGTGGCTGTCCGGGACGTCGATGTCCACGTGCCCCCCGTCCGGCAGACGGATCTTCCGGGCGTCGAGGTCCACCGCAAGCTCGGCGTCGGGACTGGACTCCACCAGCGCCATCAGCTTCTCCATCTCCTCGGGCGCCGCGGTCACCGTGGGCATGCCCAGCATCACGCTGCTGCCGGCGAAGATCGGGCCAAAGGATTCGCCGACGATGGCCCGGATGCCCCAGCGGTACAGCGCCTGCGGCGCATGCTCCCGTGACGACCCGCAGCCGAAGTTGCGGTTCACCAGCAGGATCTCGGCACCCTGGAAGCGCGGCTCGTTGAACGGATGCGCCACGGGGTTCCCGTCCGCGTCGAAACGCTCGTCGAAGAACGGGTACTCGCCCATGCGGTGGAACGTGATTTCCTTGAGGTAGCGGGCGGGAACGATCCGGTCGGTATCGACGTCGTGCCCGCGGACCGCCACCGCCCTGCCCCTTACCTGTTTGATCTCGTTCATGGGGACCTCGATCCGTCGAATCAGTTGCACTCGCGCACGTCCACGACCCTGCCTTCGAGGGCCGCCGCAGCCACCATGGCGGGACTCATCAACAGGGTCCGCCCGCCCGGGCTCCCCTGACGGCCGATGAAGTTGCGGTTCGAAGAGGAGGCGCACACCTCCCGGCCGCTGAGCTTGTCGGGGTTCATGGCCAGGCACATGGAGCAGCCCGCCTCCCTCCACTGGAAGCCGGCTTCGGTGAACACCCGGTCGAGCCCCGCAGCCTCGGCCTGCTTCTTGACGTCGACGGACCCGGGCACCACCAGGGCCCTCACGCCCGAGGCCACCCTCTTGCCTTCCGCAACCCGGGCCGCGGCCACCAGGTCCGAGAACCGCGAGTTGGTGCAGGAACCGATGAACGCCACGTCGATGGGGGTCCCCAGGATCGGCGCTCCGGGCTCCCAACCCATGTGCTCGTAGGCCTTCTCCACGGTCTTGGGGTCTTGCAGGTCTTCGGGCCGCGGCAGGTTCTCCCGCACCCCCACCGCCTGCCCGGGGTTGATCCCCCAGGTGACCGTCGGCTCGATGGCCGAGCCGTCCAGGTCCACCACGTCGTCGTAGCATGCGTCCGCATCCGACGCCATGGAGCGCCAATAGGCCACCGCGCGGTCGAAGGCCTCGCCCCTGGGGGCGAAAGGCCGTCCGAGCAGGTAGTCGAAGGTGGTCTTGTCGGGGTTGACGTAACCCACCAGCGCCCCTCCCTCGATGCTCATGTTGCAGACGGTCATGCGTTCGTCCATGTTCATGCGGTCCAGCGCTTCGCCCCCGTACTCGTATGCGAACCCCTTGCCGCCGCCGACCCCGAGCCGCCGGATGATGGTGAGGATTACGTCCTTGGCGTGCACCCCCAGGGGAAGACGGCCGTTGACGTTGATGCGCCGCACGCGGAGCCGGTCCATGGCCAGGGTCTGGGTGGCGAGCACGTCCCGCACCTGGGTGGTGCCGATGCCGAAGGCCAGGGTCCCGAAGGCCCCGTGGGTGCTGGTGTGGCTGTCACCGCAGGCCAGGGTCATCCCCGGCTGGGTGAGGCCGAGCTGCGGGCCGATGACGTGGACGATGCCCTGCCGGTTGCTCTCCAGGCCGTAGAACTCGATGCCGAAATCCCGGACGTTCTTCTCCAGGGCGGCCATCATCGCCTCGGCCTGCTCGTCGAGGAAGGGCCGGGAGCGCACGTCCGTGGGAACGATGTGGTCCGCGGTGGCGAAGGTCCGCCGGGGATAGGCGACGGAGAGCCCGCGTTCCCGCAGCATGTCGAAAGCCTGCGGGGTGGTCACCTCGTGGACCAGGTGCAACCCGATGAAGAGTTGGGTCTGTCCGGTGGGGAGCGTGGTCACCGAGTGGGCGTCCCAGACCTTGTCGTAGAGAGTGCGTTCGGACATGGATCGGTTCTCCTTGCGGGCAATCATAGCCGTGGACCGGCGCCGTTTCAAGGAACCCCTGAACAATCCTGACCCGAAGCGCCTCTCCCTATGGAAAAGCGCGTCCTTCGACTTCGCTTCGCTCAGGACGAACGGATGCAATTGCTCAGAGTTTCCTCGAGCCGGGTCCCGGGACTCACTCGTAGCCGACTTCCACCAGGAACAGGCCGCGGGCCGGGGCCGTGGGGCCGGCGAGCCGCCGGTCGCGGCTCTCCAGCAAGCTCGGGAGACCGTCCACGTCCCGCTCCCCCAGGCCCGTCTCCACCAGCGTGCCGACGATGTTCCGCACCATGTGCCGGAGGTAGCCGGTGGCTTCGATGCGATAGACCCAATGGTCCTCCCAGCGGTACAACCGGTTGTGGAAGACCCGCCTCACCGGCGTGGCGGCGCCGCATCCCGCGGCCCGGAAGGACGAGAAGTCGTGCTCTCCTTCCAGCGCGGCCAGGGACCTGCGCATGGCGTCCACGCGCAAGGGTCTGGGGACGTGCCAAGCGTACCGGTCGTGGAAGACCGAACGCCAGGGGCGGTTCCACAACCGGTACTCGTACACCCGCCGGGTGGCGTCCCTCCTGGGGTCGAAGGAAGGGGGCGCGGGGTCGGCGGCCTTCACCGTGATGTCGGGCGGGGTGAGGGCGTTGAGACCCCGCCGGATCCGCGCCAGGTCCCGGTCGTCGGGGCAGACGAAGCTCGCCACCTGGGCCAGCGCGTGGACGCCGGCGTCGGTTCGTCCGGAGCCGTGGACCCGAACCGGCCGCCGCAACAGGACGGCCAAGGCCTCTTCCAGCACCCCCTGGACGGTGGGTCCACCGGGCTGCGCCTGCCAGCCGCGGTAACCGGCGCCGTCGTACTCCAGGGTCAGTCGGACGTTCATGGGCCCGCAGGACCGGCGCGCGCGTATGTGGAGCGGATCCCGGACGCCCCCGCCCGTCAGTGGTAGTCCCGGATCAGGATCTCCGCGATCTGCACCGCGTTGAGGGCCGCGCCCTTGCGCAGGTTGTCGCCGACCACCCAGAGGTTGAGGCCGTTGTCCACGGAGTCGTCCTCCCGGATGCGGCCGACGAACGTGGCGTCCTTGCCGGTCACCTCGGTGGCCAGCGGGTATTCGTTGTCCCGGGGGTCGTCCCGGAGCAGCACGCCGGGGGCCTCCCCGAGGATGGCGCGGACGTCGCCCGCGGACAGCTTGGTGCGGGTCTCGACGTTGATGGACTCGGAGTGGCTGCAGAAGACCGGGACGCGCACCGCGGTGGCGGTGATGCGGATGTCCGGGTCGTCGAGGATCTTGCGCGTCTCCCGGATCATCTTCATCTCTTCCCCGGTGTAGCCGTTGGGCAGGAACGAATCGATGTGGGGGATGCAGTTGAAGGCGATCTGGTGCGGGAACCGCTCGCATTCCGCATCTTGCCCGTTGAACAGCGCCGCGGTCTGGGACCCGAGCTCCTCCATGGCCTGCCGGCCGGCGCCGGAGACCGACTGGTAGGTCGATACCACGATACGCCGGATCCCCGCGGCGTCGTACAGGGGCTTCAGGGCCACCACCATCTGGATGGTGGAGCAGTTGGGGTTGGCGATGATGCCCCGCCGGACGTGCCCGGCGATCTCGCCGGCGTTGACTTCCGGAACCACCAGCGGGACGTCGTCGTCCATCCGGAAACGGCTGGTGTTGTCGATGACCACCGCGCCCGCGTCCACCGCGGCCGGAGCATAGCGGGCGCTGACCGACGAGCCCGCGGAGAACAGCGCGATGTCCACCTGGTCGAAGGAGTCCTCGTCCAGCACCTCCACCGGGACCTGCCGGCCGCAGAACTCCAGCCTCTGGCCCGCGGACCTCTCGGAGGCCAGCAGCCGGATCCGGTCCACCGGGAACAGCCGTTCCGCGAGGATCTTCCGCATCTCCTCGCCCACCGCGCCCGTGGCTCCCACCACCGCGACGTTGTACTTCTCCTTGCCCATGGTCACGCGCGGCTGGCCGCGACCTCCTGCCGCACGAGGGAGCCCATCTCCCTGCACCCCACCGACGGAGCCTTGCCGTCGGCGATGTCCGGCGTGCGATGTCCGGCAGCGAGCACCCGCTCCACCGCCTGCTCGACGCAGTCCGCGGCGGCGCCCTGGTCGAAGGAATGGCGCAGCATGAGCGCCGCGGTGAGGATGGCGGCCAGCGGGTTGGCCTGGTCCTTTCCGGCGATGTCCGGAGCGCTGCCGTGCACCGGCTCGTACATGCCCACCGTGCCGCCGAGGCTGGCCGACGGCAGCATGCCGATGGAGCCCGTCAGCATGGCGGCCTCGTCGCTCAGGATGTCGCCGAACAGGTTGGTGGTCACGATCACGTCGAACTGCTTGGGGTCCCGAATGAGCTGCATGGCGCAGTTGTCCACCAGCACGTGCTCGAGCTCCACGTCTCCGTAGCCTTCCTCACGGTGGACCCGGGTCACGACCTTGCGCCACAACTCCGTGGACTCGAGCACGTTGGCCTTGTCCACCGAGGTCACGCGCCGCCGCCGCCTGCGCGCGGCGTCGAAGGCCACCCTGGCGATCCTCTCGATCTCCGGTGTGGAATAGACCAGGGTGTTGACGCCGCGTTCGGTCCCGTCCGGCCCGGTCGTCACCCCCTTGGGCTGCCCGAAGTAGATGCCGCCGGTCAGCTCCCGGACCACCACCAGGTCGGTCCCTTCCACCACCTCGGGCTTGAGCGTGGAAGCCTGCGCCAGGGGCGCGAACAGCTTCACCGGCCGCAGGTTGGCGAACAGGCCCAACTCCCGGCGCAGGGCGAGCAGCGCCCGCTCGGGACGGATGGAATAGTCCAGTCCGTCCCACTTGGGTCCACCCATGGCGCCCAGGACCACCGCGTCGCCGGACTTGGCCAGCGCGAGGACCTCGTCGGTCAGGGGCCTTCCGTGGGCGTCGATGGAAGCTCCCCCCACCAACCCCTCCTCGACCTCCACCGCGAAGCCGAAGAGGTCCGCGGCCTGCCGCAGCACCGCCACGGCTTCCGCCACCACTTCCGGACCGATGCCGTCGCCCGGAAGAACCGTAACCTTGCGGTTCATGGCCCCCCCTCTACCGGCGCCTGACGGTGCCGCTTGCGGTACTCCATACGGTTCAGGGCGTTCACGTACGCCAGGGCGCTCGCCATGATGATGTCGGTGTGGGAACCTTTCCCGGTGATGTGGACGTCCTTGTCCTGGAGCATGCACGATACCTCGCCCTGGGCGTCGGTGCCGCCGGTGACGCTCGAGACCGAATAGCGCCGCAGCCTCGCACGACTGCCGGAAATCCGGGCGATGGCTTTGTAGCACGCGTCCACCACACCGTCACCCGTGTCGTGGGCCACCTGCTCATGGCCGTCCACCCGCATCCGCACCGTGGCGGAGGGGACCGCGGACGAGCTCGACGCGATGTTCATATAGACCAGCTCGTACCGGTCCGGCTGGCTCGGTATCCGCAGCACCTCGTCGGCCACCAGGGCCTCGATGTCCTCGTCGAAGACTTCCTTCTTCTTGTCGGCGAGCTGCTTGAACCGCTCGAAGGCCCGGTTCACTTCGTCCTTGTTGAGAGTGAAGCCCAGATGCCGGAGCCTTTCGCCGAAGGCGTGCCGGCCGGAGTGCTTGCCCATGACCAGCCGGTTGCCGCTGATGCCGATGGTCTCCGGCTTCATGATCTCGTAAGTGAGCTTCTGCTTCAACACGCCGTCCTGGTGGATGCCCGCCTCGTGGGCGAAGGCGTTGTCCCCCACGATGGGCTTGTTGAGCGGGACGACGATGCCGGTGACCTGGGACAGCAGGCGCGAGGTGGGATAGATCTGCTCCGTGCGGACGTTCGTGTCGAGGTGGAAGACCGACCGCCGGGTCTTCAGCGCCATGACCACCTCTTCCAGCGAAGTATTGCCGGCCCGCTCGCCGATCCCGTTCACCGTGCACTCCACCTGGCGCACGCCGTTGACCACCGCGGACAGGGAGTTGGCCACCGCCAGGCCCAGGTCGTTGTGGCAGTGGGCGCTCCAGGTGACCTTGTCCGAGCCCTCGACGTTGTCCATCAGGTGCCGCACCAGCTCCCCGAACTCGGAGGGTATGGCGTAGCCCGTGGTGTCCGGGATGTTGCAGGTCTTCGCGCCGGCCTTGATGGCCTCGCCGAAGACCTGCGCCAGGAAGTCCCGGTCGCTGCGGGAAGCGTCCTCGGCCGAGAACTCCACGTAGTCCAGGTGCTTCCGGGCGTACCGGACGGCCGCGCCCACCGCGTCCAGCACCTCGTTGCGGGCCATCCGGAGCTTGTGCTTCAGGTGGATGTCCGAGGTGGCGATGAAGGTGTGGAGGCCGGGCTTGCGCGCCCCTTCCACCGCCTTGACCGCCTTCCGGATGTCGCCCTGCTGGGCCCTCGCAAGACTCAGGACGATGGGCCGCCTGACGGCCTTGCATACCTGCGTCACCGATTCGAAGTCTCCCGGCGACGAAGCGGCGAAGCCCGCCTCGATGACGTCCACCCCGAGCTTCTCCAGTTGACGCGCGATGAGGACCTTCTCCTCGATGTTCATGCTCGCCCCGGGCGACTGCTCGCCGTCCCTGAGCGTCGTATCGAAAATCTTCACAACGTCCTTGGCGCCCATGGTCTTCCTCCTCAAAAAAAAACTCCCGCGGAGTTCCGGCGGGAGTTCGGGTCATGCGAGCTGGTTCTGCTTCCTGGTCAGGCTTGGGCGAGCGCCCGCTCTTCCCTCCGTCGCTCCCGCACGGCGAGCAACCATAGCAAGGGACCCGATAAGGTGTACAGCAATAGCGCCGAGAACAACACGATCTGCCACATGGCGATGGTCAGTATAACGACTGCCAACGCGGAAAGCAACAACCCGATGGTGCTGCGCTTCTTGAAGTGGTGCTGCTTCAGGCTGAAATAGCGGAAGCTGCTGACCATCAGGCCCGCCAGCGTGCACGCGGCCGCCATGAACACGATGGGCTTGCCGTCCATGTCCTCGAGCCCCAGCATGAAGGAGATGAAGACGAAGGCGGCGATCATGGACGCAGCCGCCGGGATCGGCAACCCGGTGAAGTAGCTCCTCTCCGCCGCCAGCGTCTGGACGTTGAAACGCGCCAGGCGCAACGCCCCGCAAACGGCGAACAGGGCGGCCCCGAGACCGCCCCAGGTGCCCCAGGGGGCCAGCGCGAAGACGTATGCGAGGACCGCGGGCGCAACGCCGAACGAGACGACGTCGGCCAGCGAATCGAACTCGACTCCGAACTGGCTGGTGGTGTGGGTCAGCCTGGCCACGACGCCGTCCACGCCGTCCAGCAGGTTCGCGGCCACGATCAACAGGGCCGCCTGGTGATGCTCGCCGCGGAAGGCGAAGAGGATGGCGAAGATACCGCAGAAGAGGTTGCCTGCCGTGAACAGGCTGGGGAGCAGGAAGATGCCCCGGCGCAGGCGGTTGGCCGGACTGCGGCGCTTCGCACGACTCCGCCGGACCTTTCCCCGGGGGAGCAGGCGGACCTTCCTCACCGGCGCGTCCTGGTTTCCGGAACGTTCCATGACCCCGTCAGAGCCTTGCCACGATGGTTTCCCCGCTGCGCACCCGCTGGCCGGGACGCACCTCGACCGTGGCGTCGGGCGGCAGGTGCAGGTCCACGCGGGAGCCGAACATGATCAGGCCGAAGCGTTCGCCCTTGCGCAGCGGGTCTCCCGGTCCCACGTCGCAAACGATGCGGCGGGCGAGGAAGCCTGCGATCTGCACCACCTGGAGCGTCTTCCCCGAATCCTCCACGAACTCGACGACGTTGCGCTCGTTCTCGTCGGACGCCTTGCCCCTGTTGGCGGCGAAGAAACGGCCCGGACGGTAGCGGACGTCCTGCACCCGTCCGTTCATCGGGGCCCGGTTGACGTGCACGTCCAGAGGCGAGAGGAAGATACTGAGCCTGCGGCCCTCGGCGCCGACCTCCACCACCTTGCCGTCCGCGGGCGACACCACCACCCCTTCCCCGTCCGGAGCGGTCCGCTCCGGATCGCGAAAGAACCCCGCAAGGGCCAACGCTGCGGCCGCCAGCGCGGCGGCGGCCGCGAACCAGCCTGCCGCCATGGCCGCGGCTCCCGCGGCCAACGCAACGAATACGAACCGGTAGCCTTCCCTTGCGATCCTGATGGCAGTCCCTCCGCGGAACCATGAAGCTCCCCTCGATGGAGGGGGATCCGCATGGCCTAGTTCCTGCTCTTGTCCACCAACCGCCCCTCCGCCAGCCACGGCATCATGGACCTGAGCTGCTCGCCCACCTTCTCGATGGGATGGCTGCGCGACATTTGGCGCAGTTCGTTGAAGCGCGCCGACCCCGAACGGTGCTCGGCCATCCACTCGTCGGCGAACTTCCCCGACTGGATCTCCGCCAGGATCTCCTTCATGACCTTGCGCGCGCCCTCCCCGACGATGCGCCGGCCCCGGGTGAGGTCGCCGTATTCCGCGGTGTTGCTCACCGAGTAGCGCATGTTGGCGAGGCCGCCTTCATAGATCAGGTCGACGATCAGCTTGACCTCGTGGCAGCACTCGAAATAGGCCATCTCCGGAGGGTAGCCCGCCTCCACCAGGGTCTCGTAACCCGCCTGGATCAGCGACGTGAGACCGCCGCACAGCACCGTCTGCTCGCCGAACAGGTCCGTTTCCGTCTCGTCCTTGAAAGTGGTCTCGATGACCGCGGCCCGGGCGCCGCCGATGGCCGCGGCGTAGGCCAGACCCACGGAGCGGGTGTCTCCGGACGGGTCCTGCTCGATGGCCAACAGGCAGGGCACCCCCCTGCCCCGCTCGAACTCGCTCCGCACCAGGTGGCCGGGACCCTTGGGCGCCACCATGAAGACGTTGACGTCCTCGGGAGGCGCCACCCGCTTGAAGTGGATGTTGAAGCCGTGGCCGAAGGCCAGGTAGTTCCCCGGCTTCAGGCCCGGCCGGATGACCTGCTCGTACGCGTCGCCCTGGAGCTCGTCCGGCAGCAGGACCATGACCACGTCCCCCGCTTCCGCGGCCTCCGCGGTCTCCATCACTGCCAGGCCGGCTTCCGCCGCCTTGGCCCAGGAGGCGCTGTCGCGCCGCAGCCCCACCACCACGTCCACGCCGGAGTCGCGCAGGTTGCTCGCGTGCGCGTGCCCCTGGCTGCCGTAACCGAGTACGGTCACCTTGCGGCCGCGGATCCGCTCCAGGTCCGCGTCCCGGTCATAGTAAACCTGCATGATCAACCTCCCTGTGGGCGGGAAAAGCGGTCACAGAGGCTCCCGCGTGATGGCGATGCGGCCGGTGCGGACGATCTCCTTGATGCCCATGGGCTTCAACAGGTGGATCACCGCCTGGATCTTCTGGGCGTCCCCCGACACCTCCAGGGTGTAGGTCTGCGGCGTCGAATCGACGACGTGGGCGCGGAATACATGGGCGATCCTCATGGCTTCGTCCCGTTGCGCCGGCTTGGCCAGGATCTTGATGAGCGCCGTCTCCCGGTCGATGTGGTTCTCCTCGGTCAGGTCCACGACCTTGAGGACCTCGATGACCTTGTTGAGCTGCTTCATGATCTGCTCGATGATGACCTCGTCGCCCGAGGTCACCACCGTGATCATGGATATGCTGGAGTCCGGCGTCGGCGCCACCGAAAGGCTCTCGATGTTGTAGCCCCGGGCGCTGAACAGGCCGGCCACCCGGGCCAGCACCCCGGCCTTGTTCTCGACCAGAACGGAGATGATGTGTTCCATCCGCCCGAACCCCTACGCCGGCAGGACGGCGTCCGCATCCTCTCCCTTTTTTCGCGGGGTCTTGCGCGCGGTCTTCAGTTGGGGCGGGTCCTCCAGCACCATCTCGTGCTGGGCGCCCCCGGCCGGGATCATCGGATAGCAGTTCTCGAACCGGTCGATGGCGAAGTCCATCAACACCGGGCCCTTGTGGCCGAGCCCTTCCTTCAGCACCGCTTCCACGTCCGCGGGTCCGTCCGAGTGGAGACCGAGTATGCCGTAGGCTTCGGCGAGCTTGACGAAATCGGGGATGGCGCCCAGGTCGCTGGAGGCGTAACGCCCCTCGTAGAAGAGGTCCTGCCATTGCCGCACCATGCCGTGGAACTGGTTGTTGAGCAGGATGACCTTCACCGGCAGCTTGTGGACGGCCGCCACCGCCAGCTCCTGGAGGTTCATCTGGAAACTGCCTTCGCTGGTGATGCACAGCACGGTCTTGTTGGGGTAGGCCTTCTGTGCGCCCAGGGCGGCAGGGAACCCGAAACCCATGGTGCCCAGCCCGCCCGAGGTCAGGAAGGTGCGCTGGGCGGCGCCCTTGAAGTACTGGGCGGCCCACATCTGGTGTTGGCCCACGTCGGTGACCACGATGGCCTTGTGCCGGGTGAGCTCGTAGGCCTTCTCGATGACGTACTGGGGCTTGGTCTGCTTCCCGCCCTCCTGCCGATAGGCCAGCGGATGCTCCGCGGCCCACGCATGGACCTGCTTGAGCCAGGGCCTTCGCTGCGCCTTGACGCTGTCGGGGTCCCCGTCCATGGAGCGCAACACGTTCACCAGCTCCCGCAGCACCGCCTTCACGTCGCCGACGATGGGGATATGGGCATGCACGTTCTTCTTGATGGAGGTGGGGTCGATGTCGATGTGGACCACCCGTGCGCGAGGCGAGAACTCGGACAGCTTGCCGGTCACCCGGTCGTCGAACCGGGCGCCCACCGCGATCAACAGGTCGGCCTCGTGCATGGCCATGTTGGCGCAGTAGGTGCCGTGCATGCCCAACATGCCCATGCACAACGGGTGGGTCCCGGGAAAGGCCCCCAACCCCATCACCGTCATGGTCACCGGCGTCTGGGTCAGGTCCGCGAACTCGCGCACCTCGTGGGCCGCGCCGGAAAAGATCGCGCCGCCGCCCACGTAGATCACCGGCCTCCTGGCCTTCAGGATCTCGTGGGCCGCCTGCTTGATCTGGTGGCGGTTGCCGGACACCGTCGGACGGTATCCCCGGAGGGCCACCTTGTCGGGATACCGGAACTCCGCGGACTCGGTGCTCACGTCCTTGGGGATGTCCACCAGCACCGGACCCGGACGGCCGGTGTTGGCGATGTAGAACGCCTCCTTGATGACGGTGGCGAGTTCGGACACGTCCTTCACCAGCACGTTGTGCTTGGTGCAGGGACGGCTGATGCCGATGTTGTCGGCTTCCTGGAACGCGTCGTTGCCGATGAGGTTGGTGGGGACCTGCCCGGTGAACGCCACCAGCGGCACGGAGTCCATCATGGCGTCCGCCAGGCCCGTGACGATGTTGGTCATGCCCGGACCCGAGGTCACCAGCGCGACGCCCGCCTTGCCAGTGGCCTTGGCGTAGCCCTCGGCCATGTGCACCGCGCCCTGCTCGTGCCGGGTCAGGATCACCTCCACGTCCTCCTGCTGGTGCAGCACGTCGAACAGCTTGAGGACCACTCCGCCGGGGATGCCGAAGAGGGTCTTCACCCCCTCGCGCTTGAGCGACTCGACGAATATCTCCGACCCGTTCAACCTCATGGTTCTCTCCCGTCAGCTCGCCGGCTTGTACTTGCCGAGGATCTCCATGATCTTGTCCTTGCCCACGAGCTTCAGCTTCTGGATGCGTTTCTTCTCCATCTCCTCTTCGGGAGACAGGTAACCCTTGCCGTGCAGATCCACCAACTGCTTCTCGTACTCCAGGTGTTCTTCGTAGTATTTTCGCAATTCCGGGTCCTTATCCAAGACAGAGGCAATCATTCGCTCCTCTCTCTCCTCCATTGGACGACCTCCTGGTGATGTGTTGGGGCAAACGAAAACATCTATCCAACGCCCGGTCCTTTGTCAACGAGCCGCCCGGGCCGCGGCGTCGGGCGGGCGTATGTAACGAGGCGCCAGCGACGCCGCGTCCGCGGCGCCCGCCGCCGGCAACCTCCGTTGGGCGATCCGGGCCACCGAAACGGCCGTGGAGGGACCGCCGCGGCCGTCGGCGGTCCGGCCGCGGCCGCGGGTGCACCGGGCGATCCGGTCGGCGTAAGCCCGGACGCCGTCCCCCACGAAGATGCACGGGCCCTCCGCCGCGGCGTCCACCTGCCGGAACATGGTCTCCGGCTCCGCCAGGCAGTCCTCGATCAGGCACTGGAAGGCCGAGGCCGTGCGACGGTACAGGGCCGCGTAAACCTCCCCTTTCCGGGCGTCCATCAGGGGGCACACGAAACCCGCGCCGTCCCCGGGCGGCGCCCCGTACGCCATGGCTTCCAGGGTGCGCACCCCCACTACCGGCGTTCCCGAACCGTAGGCCATGCCCTTGACCGTGCTGATCCCGATCCTCAGACCGGTGAAGGAACCGGGTCCCACCGCCACGCCCAGCAGCGAGAGGCTCGAGAAGTCCGTCCCCGCGCGCCGGAGCGCCTCTTCGACGAGCGGGATCAGGACCTCGGCGTGGTTCGAACGGCCCGGCCGGCGGTCGTGGGCCCGGGCGGACTCCCGCACGCATTCGGCCGCCACCCGGTGGTCGTCCAGGACCGCGGCGCTCAACCACGCCGTGGATGTGTCGAGTCCCAGTACCTTCATGGGCCCGGTCAACCGCCGAAGATGCGCGCCAAGTCGTTGTAGAACGCATAGACCATGACGAAGACCAGCACCACCAGACCCATCTGCTGGGCCCGTTCCCTCTGCCTCACGTCGAGGGGCTTTCCGCGCACCGCCTCGATCAGGAAGAACAGCAGGTGTCCGCCGTCCAGCATGGGGATGGGGAGGAGGTTCAGGACGCCCAGGTTGATGCTCAGGAGCGCCACCAGGAACAGGTAGTCCGCGAGACCCCTCTGGGCCTGCTCGCCGGCCAACTGGGCGATCATGAGGGGACCGCCGAGGTTCGCCGAATCGACGCGCCCCGCCACCATCTTGACCAGCACCTCCAGCGTCAGCAGCGAGAGCTCCACCGTGCGGGAGACCGCGAGCCAACTCGCGGTCAGGGGGTTCCCCCGCTCCACCTCCACGTTCCCCGCGCCCTGGACGCCGATGAGCCACGCCTCCTCGGACTCGCCGAGAAGGTTCCGCGTCCGGCCCCTGGCGGCGCTCAGCGTGACCACGAACTCCCTGCCGTTGCGCACGACCCCCAATTCCAGGGGCCGGCCGCGGCTCGCCCGGACCTCCCGGGACAGTTCGTCCCAGGAACGAACGGGGCGGTCGGCCGCCGTCACGACCCGGTCCCCCGGTTGGAGCCCCGCGGCCGCGGCCGGCGAGCCGGGCTGTACGCCGCCGATCTCTGCGGTGCGGTAGGGCACGCCGAAGAACAGGAAGACGCAGAGGAACACCACCGCGGCGAGCACGAAGTTGGCCCCCGGGCCGGCCAGCACGATGGCGGCGCGGTTGGCGAGGCTCCGGTGAGCGAAGGAGCGGTCCCGGTCCGCGGACTCCACGTCTTCCCGGGGGTCTTCGCCCACCATCTTGACGTACCCTCCCAGAGGGAAGGCGCTCACGCAGTACTCCGTTTCGCCGTACCGGCGGACCAGCACTTTCGGGCCGAAGCCGATGGAGAAGGTCACCACCCCCACGCCCGCCTTCTTGGCCACGAGGAAGTGGCCCAGCTCGTGGAGGAACACGAGCACGGCAAAGGCGGCGACCGCGGCCACCACCATGTACGCGACGTCGATCACTGGGTCCGTCCGCCGCTCTGCACGAGCTCCTGCGCAAACGCCCGCGCCCAATGGTCGGCCTCGAGGACCTGTTGCAGGTTCCTGGGCTTGACGGGCTCGTGGGACCGGACGGCCTCCCGGCTGATCTCGTGGATCCGGCGGAAACCGATGCGTCCGTCCAGGAACGCGGCCACCGCCACCTCGTTGGCGGCGTTGAGGACGGGCGGGGCGGTGCCACCCCGGGCCAGGGCGCCGTAGGCGATGTCCAGGGCGGGATAGCGCCGGCCTTCCACCCCCATGAAGTGGAGCTCGCCGGGCTTCTCCAGGTCCAGTGCGGGCAGCCCGGTATCGAGCCGCTCGGGGTAGGAGAGCGCGTAGGCGATGGGGATGCGCATGTCGGGAACCCCGAGCTGCGCCATCACCGCTCCGTCACGGTAGCGCACCATCGAGTGGACGATGCTCTGGGGGTGGATCATCACCTCCACCCGCTCGCCGGGCACGCCGAACAGCCAGCGGGACTCGATCACCTCCAGCCCCTTGTTCATCATGGTGGCCGAGTCGATGGTGATCTTCGGTCCCATCTTCCAGGTGGGGTGTTGCAGCGCCTGGCGCACGGTCACGCCGCGCAACTGCCGGAGCGGGGTGCGCAGGAACGGTCCTCCCGACGCGGTCAGGATGATCCTGTCCACGTCCTGACGCCGGTGTCCCTCGAGACACTGGAACACCGCGCTGTGCTCGCTGTCCACCGGCAGCAGCCGCGCCCCGCGCTTCCTGGCCTCCCGCACGAAGAGCTCCCCGGACATGACCAGGGCCTCCTTGTTGGCGAGACCCACGTCCTTGCCCGCCTGCACCGCGGCGAAGGTCGGCACGAGGCCCGCGCCGCCGACGATGGCCGCCAGCACGAAGTCGGCCGAGGGTTCGGTGGCCGCGGCCACGGAGCCCTCTTCGCCGTGGACGATGTCGAGGCTGCGCCGGCCGAGGCGCTTCCGCAGGGCGTCCACGTCGTCCCGCTCCCGGACGCTGACCACCCGCGGGGCGAACTCCCGGACCTGGCGGGCCAGGAGGTCCAGGTTGCGCCCGGCCACCAGTCCGGCGACCTTGAACCGCCGCTTGAAGGTCCGGACGACGTCGAGGGCGTTGACGCCGATGGTTCCCGTGGAACCCAGGATGACGATGGACTTCATGGTTGCAGCAACCGCGCGCAGTAGGCGCTCACGACCCCGGGGAAGACGAGGCTGTCGAGGCGGTCCATCAGGCCGCCGTGGCCCGGGAGGAGTCCACCCGAGTCCTTGACCGCGAAGCTCCGCTTGATCAACGATTCGAACAGGTCGCCGACCTGGGCGACGAGAACGACGGCCAGGGAGAGCCACGCCGCCTGGAAGAACGACAGGGCCAGGACCAGCCAACCCGCGGTCCATCCCGCGGCGACGCCCGCCGCCGTGGCGGCCACGCAACCTGCGACGGTCTTGCCCGGGCTCACCGAAGGATACAACTTTCTTCGGCCCAGGGCCATACCGACGAAGTAGCCGGCGCTGTCCGCGGAGAAGACCACCATCAGGACCCAGAGCACCCACTCGTACCCGCTTCGGTACAGGACCACGAAGTGGGGGAACAGGTAGCCCAGGTACAACGCCCCCGCCAGGGCGAGGCCGAGGTTCCGGTAACGTTGCTCCACCGCGCCGCCGCCGAAGGTGAACGTCACGAACAGCAACACGATGACCACCGGGAACAGGGCCGAGAACCCGGGCGCCACCAGGGTCAGGGAAAGCAGCATGCCGGCCGCGACCCCGGCCGCTCGCGCCCCGCCATGGTCCGGGAAGACCATGCGGAAGTATTCGATGAGGGCGATGAGGACGAGTACTTCGACGAACGACGGGAACAACCACGGACTGTCCGTCAAGAGGAGCCCGAGCACCAGGGGAATCCCGGCCAGTGCGGTCAGTACCCGCGCGCGCATGGAGCTTCAACCCTGCGGAAGCTGCTCGTCCGTCTTGCCGAACCGACGTCTCCGTCTCTGGAACTCCAGCAGCGCCTCGACGTACCGGGCCTCGGAGAAGTCGGGCCACAGCGTGTTCGTGATGTACAACTCCGTATAGGGTATCTGCCACAGGAAGAAGTTGCTGATGCGCATCTCTCCGCTGGTGCGGATCAACAGGTCCGGGTCCGGGATGTGGCCCGTCTCCGTATTGGCCGCGATCATGGACTCGTCGATCTGCCCGAGCTCGCACTCTCCGGCCTTCACTTTCCGGGCGATGTTCCGCACCGAGTTGACGATGTCGCGCCGGCCGCTGTAGCTGAGGGCCAGGATCACCGTGATGGCCGTGTTGTCGCGCGTGAGGCGTATGCTGTGGTCCAGCGCCCGGCGCACCGCGACGGGCAGGCGTTTGCGGTCGCCGATGGCCATCAGCCGCACTCCTTCGCGCATCATGCGGTCCTGCTCGCGCCGCAGGTAGTTCTGGAGGATCGCCATCAACCCTCCGACCTCGGCCGACGGCCGGTTCCAGTTCTCGTACGAGAACGCGTAGAGGGAAACGTAACGAATGCCGAGGTTGCGGCTCACCTCCAGCGTGGTCCTGACCGCCGCGGTCCCCGCACGATGACCTTCGAGGCGACTCTTGCCCCGAAGCCGGGCCCAGCGTCCGTTGCCGTCCATGATGACCGCGACATGATCGGGCAACCGGCTCTTTTCCAGCCCGTAGAGCTCCGCCTCGCAAGCGGCGCGCGTTGCCGAAGAGCCCTCGTGTCCCGGTTCGGGGGCGGCGGGACACGCGCGGCCCGTCACGGACAGGCCGCCGGCGTTCCGCCGGTCTCCGTCGCTGTCGGCCGAGCGGCTCATGCTCCCGGGGCGCCTCGGCGGCCGCTCGTGGTCCGTGGGCGACGGATCACGAGACCTCCATGATCTCGTCTTCCTTGGCCTTGAGAAGACCGTCCACCCTGCTGATGAACTCCGCGGTGATCTTCTGGACGCGGTCCTGGCCCTGCTTCACCTCGTCTTCGGTGACCTCCTTGTCCTTCTGCATCCCTTTCAACTCATCGATGACGGCGCGTCGATGGTTCCGCACAGAGACACGGTAGTCTTCCGCGGTCTTCCGGACCTGCTTCACCAGATCCTTGCGCCGCTCGCCGCTGAGCTCCGGTATCGGCACGCGGATCAACTTGCCGTCGTTGGCCGGCGTCAGACCCAGGTCCGCCTTCAGTATGGACCTCTCGATGCCGGCGATGACGCCGGGGTCGTAGGGCTGGATCGTCACGAGCCGGGGCTCGGGCGCCGCGATGGTGGCGATCTGGTTCAGCGGCGTCTGGGCGCCGTAGTATTCCACCATGACCCCGTCGAAGAGGGAAGCCGACGCCCGTCCGGTCCGAACCCGGCCCAGCTCTCGGCGCATGGCCGCCAGGGTCTTCTCCAACTCGTCCTGGAAAGCTCTATGGAAGCCGTCGTCCATCCGTCACCTGCCCGCTTGCGCCCGCCGCCGTCCGTCACATGCTCACCAGGGTTCCGATGGGCTGGCCGCTCACCACCTTGCGGATGTTGCCCCGCTCCATGACGTTGAAGACGACGATGGGGAGCCCGTTGTCCATGCAGAGGGAGATGGCGGTGGAATCCATCACCTTGAGTTCCTTGCTGAGCACGTCCATGTGGGTCAGCTCCCGGAAGAGCTTCGCGCCGTGGTTCTTCATGGGGTCCGTGTCGTACACGCCGCGGACCTTGGTGGCCTTCAGGATCACCTCGGCGCCCACTTCCATGGCCCGCAGGCTCGCCGTGGTGTCGGTGGTGAAGTAGGGGTTGCCGGTGCCGCCCGCGAAGATCACGACCCGGCCTTTCTCCAGGTGCCGCACGGCCCGCCGGCGGATGTACAACTCGGCCACCTGCCGCATCTCGATGGCCGACATCACCCGCGTGGTCACGCCGGTCTTCTCCAGCGCATCCTGGAGCGCGATGCTGTTGATGACCGTGGCCAGCATCCCCATGTAGTCGGCGCTGGCCCGGTCGATGCCGTGGTCGCTGGCCTCGGCGCCCCGCAGGATGTTGCCGCCGCCGATGACCAGGGCGATTTCACAACCGAGTTGATGGACTTCCCGGATCTCCTCCACGAAACGGGTGACGGTGGCGGGGTCGATCCCGTATTGGCGCTCTCCCGCGAGGACTTCCCCGGTAATCTTCAGGATGACTCGCTTGTATCTCAGCCCCGCGCCGGTCATCCCGGTGACGTTCCCTGGTCCTTCATCCCCTCGCCCACGGAGTAGCGGACGAAGCGCCTGACCCGGATGTTCTCCCCCAGACGGGCGACGGTGTCCTGGATCAGGTCCTTCACCCGGCGGGTCGGCTCCTTGATGAAGGACTGCTCCATGAGGCAGGTCTCCTCGTAGAAACGCTCCATCTTGCCGGCGACGATCTTCTCCAGCACGGGCTCGGGCTTGTTCAGTTCCCTGGCCTGTTGGCGGTAGATGGCCCTCTCCCGCTCCAGCTCTTCCTCGCCCACGTCCTCCCGGCGCACGTAGCGCGGGCTGGCCGCGGCCACCTGCATGGAAAGGTCCTTGACCAGGGCCTGGAACTCATCGGTCCGGGCCACGAAGTCCGTCTCGCAGTTCACCTCCAGCAGGACCCCGATCTTGTTGCCGCCGTGGATGTACGAGCCCACCAGACCCTCGCTCGCCTCGCGCTCGGCCTTGCGCGCGGCCAGCGCCAACCCCTTTGCCCGCAGTTGGTCCACGGACTTCTCGAAGTCGCCCTCGCACTCCACGAGGGCCTTCTTGCAATCCATGAACCCCGCACCCGTCTTGTCCCGCAATTGCTTGACGAGACTCGCATCGATGGCCATGCCTGCCTCAACTCCCCGCCGCGGTCGGCGCGTCGGTGGACTTTTCCGTGTCGGCGCCTTCCGGCGCGGGTTCCGCTGCGGCTCCCTCCGCCTCCGCCGACGGCTCCCCTGCGGCCGGTTCCGCAGCCACCGGCTCCTCCTCCGTCGAAGCCCCTTCCGCGGACTCCGCCTCCGCGGCCGCCCGGGACTGCTCGGCTTCGGCCTCCACTTCGGCCTCCATCCTCGCCTGGTCGCAGAGCGCCTTGCCCTCGTTGACGGCTTCCGCCATGAGGCTGCAAAAGAGCCGGATGGCGCGGATCGCGTCGTCGTTGCCGGGGATCTTGTAGTCCACCAGGTCGGGGTCGCAGTCGGAGTCGATGATCGCGATCACCTTGATGCCCAGCTTTCGCGCCTCGCGGACCGCGATGGCTTCCTGCCCGGGGTCGATGACGAACACCGCGTCCGGCAGCTTCCGGATGTCCTTGATCCCTCCGAGGGCGCGCTCCAGCTTGGCCCGCTCGCGGTTGTGCGAAAGCATTTCCTTCTTCGTCAGCGCCTCGACCACCTTGGGGTCGTTGGCCATCTCCTCGAGCTTCTTGAGGCGTTCGATGCTTTGCCTGACGGTCTGGAAATTGGTCAGCGTGCCGCCCAGCCATCGGTGGTGGACATAGGACATGCCGCAGCGTTCCGCCTCTTCGCGGACCGAGTCCTGCGCCTGCTTCTTGGTGCCCACGAACAGCACGTGGCCACCGGCCACGATCATGTCCCGGACCTGGACGCAGACGTCCTTGACCATCTTCACGGTCTGCTGGAGGTCGATGATGTGAATCCCGTTCCGGGCCCCGAAGATGTAGGGCTTCATCTTGGGATTCCAGCGGCTGGTCTGGTGTCCGAAGTGGACTCCGGCTTCCAGTAGCTGCTTCATGGATATGTCCGTCATGACGTCAGAACCTCGAATTCTACGCAGCGCAACGTCCTCGTCCCCTCTCGCGTTCCTGTTGGCCGATCTGCCGATCCTGGCGGGCTACCGGGAATGGAAGAAAAACGACGATGGACTGTTAGCAAAATCGGCACCGCCACGCAAGGGAACTCCGGGAGGGCGCCCCGCCCGCTCAGGTGTTCATGGACTCCAGGAACTCCTTGTTGCCCTTGGTGCCGTGGAGCTTGTCGAGGAGGAACTCCATGGCCTCGACGACGCTGAGCTGCGAAAGCACCTTGCGAAGGATCCAGATGCGGTTGAGGTCTTCCTTGGGAATCAGCAGCTCTTCCTTGCGGGTGCCGGACTTGTTGATGTCCACGGCCGGGAACACGCGCTTGTCCATGAGCCGCCGGTCCAGGTTGATCTCCATGTTGCCGGTCCCCTTGAACTCCTCGAAGATCACTTCGTCCATGCGGCTCCCGGTGTCGATCAGGGCCGTGGCGATGATCGTGAGGCTGCCGCCGTCTTCGATGTTGCGCGCGGCGCCGAAGAACTTCTTGGGTTTGTGCAGCGCGTTGGAATCGACGCCGCCCGAGAGGATCTTGCCGCTCGGCGGGACCACCGTGTTGTAGGCCCGGGCAAGGCGGGTGATGCTGTCGAGCAGGATGATGACGTCCTTGCCGTGCTCCACCAGCCGCTTGGCCTTCTCGATGACCATCTCGGCCACTTGCACGTGGCGCGTGGCCGGCTCGTCGAAGGTGGAGCTGACCACCTCCCCCACCACCGACCGCTGCATGTCGGTGACCTCTTCCGGGCGTTCGTCGATGAGCAGGACGATGAGGACCGCGCCCGGATGGTTGTGGGCGATGGCCTTGGCGATGTTCTGCAGCATCATCGTCTTCCCGGTCCGCGGCGCCGCCACCACCAGCCCGCGCTGGCCCATGCCGATGGGCGTCAACAGGTCGATGAAGCGCGTCGTGTATTCGTTGGGCTGGTGCTCCAACGTGATGCGCGTGTCGGGATAGAGCGGGGTCAGGTTGTCGAAGAGGATCTTGTCCCGGACCCGGTCGGGCTCATCGTTGTTGATGGACTCGACCTTCAGCAGCGCGAAATACCGCTCGCCGTCCTTGGGAGGCCGTATCTGCCCGGAGATGATGTCTCCCGTGCGCAGGCCGAAACGCCGGATCTGGCTCGGCGAGACGTAGATGTCGTCCGGTCCCGGGAGGTAGTTGTAATCCGGCGCCCTCAGGAAGCCGAACCCGTCGGGCAGGGTTTCCAGGACGCCCTCGCCGTACACGTAACCGTTCTTATCGGTCTGCGCCTGCAGGATGGCGAAGATCAGGTCCTGCCGCCGCATGTTCGCGGCGCTCTCGATGCTGAAGCCTTTGCCGATGTTCGCCAACTCGGCGATCTTCTTGGACTTGAGCGAACTGAGGTTCAAGCCGTTCTGGTGTACGGGCTCCGCCGCCGAAGCCGTTCGACTCCTGCGGTGGTTCGGAGCCGACTCCCCCCTGGTCTCGCTTTCTCCCATGGAGCGCGTGCGTACGTTAGCCATAAACCGTCCTTTCCATCACGCTGCTGTCAACCTGCCGACCCGGACGAGAAACGTTCCTGGCCGGCCGGTTGCACGAATCGGCTATAGGAAACTCTGAACGATTGCCCCCGTTCATCCTGAGCGTAGCGAAGCGAAGTCGAAGGACGCGCTTTCCCATGGGGAGAGGCGCCTCGAGCCGGAATCGAGCAGAGGTTCCTCAACACGGACCTGCTGTAGTAAAGATGGACAAAAAGCGGATTGGATCAGAAACGCCCGGGACGCCGTTCTCGTGACGAGGCAGGCTGGATAGTAGGCGAAATGGGCCGCTTTGTCAAGCATGGGCGTCTGGTTCAGCCTGCTATCCCGGCGCCGTTCCGGAACCGGAACGCGCCCCACGGCGCGCCGCCCCGGCTCGCGGGACCGGTCCGGTTCAATATCCCGCGGGCGTTGGCGACGTCGTCTTCGATCTGCCGGACGAGTCGGTCTGCGGAGGGGAACTTCCGCTCTTCCCGGAGCCTTTCCACGAAATGGACTTGCAGTCGGCGGCCGTACAGGTCCTCGTCGAAGTCCAGCACGTGCGTCTCGATGGTCCTGGCCCCCGGCCCGAAAGTGGGGTTCACCCCGATACTGGTGACGCTGTGCATGAGCCGCCCGCCCACCCCGGCGCACGTCGCATAGATCCCGTTGGCCGGCACCACTTCCGTCCTGCTGCGCACGTTGGCGGTGGGGAAGCCGAGATCCCGGCCTCGTCGATGGCCCCGGACCACCGGTCCTTCGATGAAATGGCAGCGGCCCAGTTGCCGCCGCGCGGCGTCCACCCGGCCGTCTTCCACCAGTGCCCGGATCCGGCTGCTGCTGATGGCGCGGTCCGATTCCGCCACCGCTCGAACGACCTCGACGCGGATCCCCGCGGCAGGCCCCCAGGTCGTCAGATCCTTGACGGTCCCGGCCCTGTCCTTGCCGAAACGGAAATCTTCCCCGACCCACAGGGTCTCCACCCCGAGCCGGGCCAGGTACCCGTTCACGAAATCATGGGCGGACAACGCACAGAAGCCCGGCGTGAAGCGCTGGACCACCACGTAGTCGATACCGACGCGCCGCAGCAGCGCCAGCTTGTCCTTGCGCGTGAGGATCAACCGCGGCGCAAAATCGGGGGCGAGGATCTTGAGTGGATGGGGTTCGAACGTCAGGACCACGGAGGATCCTCCCCGGGACCTCGCGTCCTCCATCACGCGGCCGAGCAGGTCCTGATGTCCCAGGTGCACTCCGTCGAAGTTGCCGATGGTCACCACCGGGCGAACGATGGTGCGCTTGACGTGTCGCAGAATCTGCATCGTGTTCTCGACGCCACAGCCCTGCATTCCGAGAGCTGTCGTTGTCGGCAGGCGGCCCTTTCAGGCTCGAACGAGACCGTGTTCGCGGAAGACCCGGGAAATCCGGGATCAGGTGTCCAGGGCCTGGATCTTTGCTTGCGCCTTTCCGGCTTCCCTGGATCCCGGGTACCGATCGATGACTTCCTGGAGAAAGAGTCTGGCGTCAACGCGGTTCCCCAACTCCACGAAGGCGTACCCTATCTTGAGCCAGGCCGCGGGAGTCTTGTCGCCATCGGGGTACTTCTTGAGGATCGCGTCGAATTCGAGGATGGCTTGATCGAACTCCCCAAGCGCATAGTGACTTTCGCCGATCCAGTACTGCGCGTTATCCGTCAGGGCGCTGCCCGGATGCTTTTCGACGAACTTCCTGAACTGCTGGATGGCTCCGCGGTAATCCCTTTCGCGCAACCGCTTCCAAGCATTTTCGTAGTCCTGCTGGACCGCGGCCACGTCGCCGTCCTGCGGGACGGGAACACCCGGTTTGGCGCCCTCCGCAGCAGGAGCAGGAACCGCAACAGGAGCGGGAACGCCCGGAGCCGGAGATGGAGCCGCAGCTACGGTATCGGCCGGGACCCGGGACCGGTTCAGGACCGCGTCCCGCAGCAGCCGGAGCTCTTCCTCCCGCACCTGCAGGAGCTCTCGCTGGCTCCGGACCTCGGTCTCCAGGGCCGCCAACCGCCGGCCCAACTCCGGGAGGCTCGCGGAGCCGCCGCCCGCGCTCCGGATCTCCTCGACGGCTCCCTCCACCGCGTTCAACCGCCCTCCCATGGCGGTGACCTCCGCACGAGTGTCCGCCAGTCGTTGGCGGGTGCGGTCGAGTTGCGCCGACAAATCGTCGATCTCGGCCCGCTCGCTCTCCGTCAACGGCGACCGGTCGTAAGGCGCCGACGCCGCATGATAATCGACGGTGCAACCCGACGCCAGCAACAGGACGGCGCACACGGCAGGGAAAACGACCCGCATGGACACGGAGCCCTCTCGCAAAGGAAGAACCGGTGGACGGTTGTGACCGGGAGCCTGCCCGCGCAAGCGAGACTCCACTAGGAGGCAGGCCTTTGGCCTCGAACGACGAAATGCGCACGCCGGTTCTTGCGCCAACATTCCTCCGAGCTCGCACCGCAGACGGGGAGCTCTTCACCGTAGCTGACGGTGGTAAGACGACCCGGAGCGTTTCCCAGGGTGACGAGATAGTCCTTGACCGCCTGCGCCCTTCTGGCGCCCAGGGCCAAGTTGTACTCGGTGGTGCCCCGGTTGTCCGCGTGACCTTCGATCTCTATCGAAATTCCCGGGTTCTGCCGGATCCAGTCCGAGTTGTTTTGCAGGACTTCGCGCGCCTCGGCCCCCAGGTCGGACCGGTCGAAATCGAAATAGACGTCCTTCAAGGCGCCTGTGGCCGGAGACGTGCCTTCCCTGAGAGCTTCCAGGCTTCCCTGGCCGGCGTCCCTGCCCGCCCCTCCCCCCTGGGCCAAGTTTCCCTCGGAGATGGAGCCCGGGTCGTCCTGACCCGCCTGGGCCGACGACGGGTCCGGCGGCGGCAGATACGGGTCTTCAACGGGGGGAGGCGACGGAGCACACGCCGCAAGCACGGTGAGACAGAGGGAGCACAGGACCAACGCCGTTCGCATCATCCTTTACTTTCTCGTGCTTCTCGAAGCTCCGCGGAAACGACTCACGGGAGTCCACCGGAAACGGTCTGCCGAAAACGACGACGGAAGCCGGCTACGGGAAAGACGGCTACGGAAGCCGCGGCGACCATGACGGACTTGTATCATCTGCGGTTGAACCTGTCAATCTTCTCTGGCTCTCCCCGTCACGGCGCATGGTATAGATCCGGTGCGAGCCCGTCCTGTCCGACGTAAAGGCAAGGAACCGTCCGTCAGGGGCCCAGGACGGATCCTCGTCGTTGTGGCGGTTGGAGGTGAGCATCCGCAGGTCGCTGCCGTCGGGTCGGATGGTGAAGATGTTCAGCACCCCGCCGGACCTCCCCGTGAACGCAATCCGGTCCCCGGTCGGCGACCAATCGGGCTGGGTATTGTAGGAGCCCTTGAAAGTCAGCCTCCGGATGACGCCCGTGGAAAGCTCCAGGACGTACAGTTGAGGAGCGCCGTGGCGGTCCGACACGAACGCGATCCGACCTCCGTCCGGCGACCATGTGGGGGAGACGTCGATGCTCGAATTCCTCGTGAGGCGCTGCAGGATGGCGCCCGAGGCGTTCAACAGGTAGATGTCCAGGTTCCGCTTCTGCTCCAACGCGATGGCGAGGCTCTGCCCGTCCGGTGCCCACCGACCTCCCAGGTTCAGCCCCTCCCGCGCCGAGATCGGCGTCTCCCGGTTGGTCAGGAGGTCGATGCCGAGGGAATGGGGCCTGCCCTTCTTGTAAGAGGTATAGACGAGCCTCCTGCCGTCCGGCGCCCACGACGGGAACAGGTTGATGGTGCGGTTGTCCGTCACCTTCCTCTTCTCGGTCCCGTCGAGGTGGGACACGTATATCTCCTTGAACCGGGCGCCTCCGGTGGACACGTAGGCGATCATGGTGTCGAAGACGCCGCGGGCGCCGGTGAGCTTCAGGATGATCTCATCGACGAACTTGTGGGCCATGCGACGCGCGTCCCGGCGCTCGCCCGAATAGGTCTTGCCGATGATGTCGTCCTGCCGGAACACGTCGTACAACCAGAACTCGAACTCGACCTTCCCGCCTTCGAGGACCTTGAATCCGCCCTTGACGAGCCCTTCGGCGCCGATGGTCGCCCAGTCGCGGAAGTCGAAGCCGCCCAGACGAATGCCCGTTCCCTGTGGGTCTTCGATGTACGCGGAACGGTCGATGATCTCGAACCAGCCGGACCGACCCAGATCGTCGGCAATGACGTCGGCCGTCCTGCCGGACAGACCCTCGGAGTCCGGCGCGGCGCCCAGGTTCCTGAGGGGCGAGACCGCGAGCCGGTAACGCTCGGCGCCGGGACCGAGGATAAGGCCCTTGACCTGCGCCGGAACCGGCGCCGGGAACAGCCAGCCGAGCATCACGGCGGTGACGACCCATCTCTTCATCCGGTGCACCTCGTGCTACGGTCCGCTTACCCGGAAGGCCCCTGGCCGTCCAGGTCGTTCGGGCGGAAGGTCACCTCGACCTGGGCGAACTCCCGCGCGTGGCTCCGCGGCGGCGGCGGCAGGGGACTGGCCCGCCGAACCGCTCGCACCACCGACTCGTCGAAGGACGCATCCCCCGAACGCTGCAACAACTCGACGCCGACGATCTCCCCGTCCACACGCACTCCGAAACCCACCGTGACCTCGAGCGCGCCGGGCTTGGAGAGCCACGTCCGGGGCCACGTCCAGCTTTCCTTTATCTGGCCGAGCATCCGGTTGTGGTAGGCCACGAACTCCATTCCCCTGACGAGGCCGCCGACGCCGTTGCCGGCCCCCGCACCGGACCCGCGGCCGCTGCCGCTTCGCGCGCCGCCGGTTTCGCGGCGCATCCGCGCCCGCTCCCTGGCGGTGGCCACGGCCGCGTCGATACGCCTCTGCTTCAACCTCCGAACCAGCTTCGAATCTCCCCCGTCGCTGCGTTTCGGCTTGGCGGCCTTCTTCGGCTCGGTGGCCTTCTTGGCCTTGGCGACCTTCTTCGCCTTGGCCGCCTTCTTCCGCGCAGCGGCCTTCTCCTTCCCGGGCTTGGCGGCCTTCTCAGCCTTTTTGACCTTCTTGGACTCGGCCAGATCCCTGGATTTGGCGACCTTCTTGACCTTCTTTGGCTTCTTGGGCTTGGCGACTTTCTTCGCCTTCTTGACCTTCTTGGGCTTGGCGACCTTCTCGGCCTTTTTGGCTTCCTTGGCCTTTTTGGCCGCCTTTTTGGCCTTGACGGCCTTCTTCTCGGGCGGCGGCTTCTTCGCCGGCGCCTCTGCCTTCGGCCGCGGTTGGACCTCCTTGGGAGCTTCCACCGTTTCCGGCGCCACCGTCTCGAGAACCGGCTCCCGGGCCTCCTGTTTCCGCGGCGGATCGGGCTTGCGCGCGTCTCCGGGTTCCGATGGCGCCGGCCCATCACCGGCAACCAGGTCCACCGTGTACACGGGGACCGCGGAACCCCGCCGCGCCGTGCTCGGCGGCGCCGCCAGCAGCGTCAGGATCAACGCCAGATGGAGCACGCCGGAGAAGAAGATCCACCACTTCAGACGATGGCCGCCGTCCTGCCCGGAGCCGGATCCATTGTGGGGGTCTTGCTGCATCGCCGGTCGATACCTCCTACGGAACGCGCCTCATCGGTCGGCGACCGGCGCCGCTATCATGCCGAGCCTCTCGATACCGGCGGCCTTGATTTCGCCGATGGCGGCGATCACCGACCCGTAGCGCACTTCACGGTCCGCCCTCAGGTAAACGGCTTTCCGCGCGTTGAGCCTGCTGATGGCCTCCAGCTTGCTTCGGAGCTCGGCCGGGTCCATCTCGTTGTCGTTCAGATAGACCTGGCCCTCCCGGGAAATGGTCACGATCAACGGATCTTCCTGGTCCTCCACCGGGCTGGCCTTGGCCTGCGGCAGGTTGACCTCCACACCCTGCTGGATGATCGGCGCCGTCACCATGAATATGACCAGCAGCACCAGCATGACGTCCACGAACGGAGTGACGTTGATGTTCGCTATCGGCGACTTGCCTCGCCCCTGGGGAATATCCGCCGCCATGGCTCAGCTTTCCTCCCTTCCGGCCGCGCAGGACACTACGACTTCCTGGTAAGGTGGCGCTCGGCGATGTTGAGGAACTCCTGGGTGAAGTTTTCCATGTCCGCGGTCAACTCCCGGATCTGCTGGGCGAAGTGGTTGTAGGCGATGAGCGCAGGGATGGCCGCCACCAGGCCCGCGGCCGTGGCGATCAACGCTTCGGCGATTCCGGGCGCGACCGCCTGGATGGTGGAAGACTGGGTGGCGCTCAGCCCGCGGAACGCGTTCATGATGCCCCAGACCGTACCGAAGAGGCCGATGAAAGGGGTCGTGCCGGAGGTCGTCGCGAGGAAGGTCAGCATCTGCTCGAGCTTCGTCAACTCGACGCTGGTGGCGCGTTTCATGGAGCGGGCCACGTTGTCCACACCGGCCAGCTCGGTGGTGAGGCTCTCCGGCTCCGCGGTGTTTCGGCGCGCCACCCGGAGCAGTTCCTCGTATCCCGCCATGAACACGTGAGCCACCGGGCTCGTTTCCATTTCCCGGCTCGCTTCGTGTATGGAGGCCAGGTTGCGGCTTTCCCAGAAGAACTCGATGAACCGGTCCGACTGGACCTTGGCCTCCCGCACGTGTCGGAACTTGTACAGGATGATGCCCCAGCTCACCACCGAGAACAGGACCAGGATGTACAGGACCGCCTGGACCACGGGACCCGATCCCGTGACCAGGTCGAGTATGCCCTGCTGCTGCATTCTGAAATGGTCGGGCTGGACCGCTAGCTGGTAGATCGAGAAGTACAGCATCGAAACCCTGCTGTCTTGAAAAGCTATTATATTCTCTGTACCTAGTCAATCGGGATCGCCGCGGACCCGCGAACCCGCCGCATCGACGAGGACTCACTTGCCCATGCTCCGCAGCGTGTCGGAACTCGACGTGAGGGGAAAGACCGTATTCCTTCGGGTGGACTTCAACGTGCCCCTGGACGGGGACGTCATCACCGAGACGCATCGCATCGACAGCGCGCTGCCCACCATCGAGCACCTGGTGGAGCACGGCGCCCGGCTCGTGGTCGCCTCCCACCTGGGCCGGCCCGGGGGCGCCCCCGACCCCCGGTGGAGTCTCGCCCCGGTGGGGCGTTACCTGGACGGGAAGGCGTCCCGTCCGGTGGCGCTCGCGCCCGACTGCGTGGGACCCGCGGTCCGGCGGTTGCTCGCGGACCCGGACGGAGCCGGCATCCTGTTGCTGGAGAACCTCCGGTTCCATGCCGGCGAGGAGGCCAACGACCCGGAGTTCGCCGCGTCGCTTGCGAGCTTGGCCGACGCGTACGTCAACGACGCCTTCGGCGCGGCGCACCGGGCCCATGCGTCCACGGTCGGCATGGCCGGACACTTCCGGGAGAAGGGGGCGGGTTTCCTCTTCCGGCGGGAAATCGACTACCTGACGCGGATCCTGAACTCGCCGGAGCGCCCGGTGGCGGCCATCCTGGGAGGCGCCAAGGTCTCGGACAAGATCGGCGTCCTCAGGAACCTGATCCCCCGTGTGGACCGTATCCTGGTGGGCGGCGCCATGGCGTACACGTTCCTGTGCGCCCGCGGCGTGGCCGTCGGAAGGTCCCTGCTGGAAAGGGACTCCATCCCGGTGGCCCGGGACATCATGGACGAGGCGGAACGAGCCGGGGTCCCCTTCGTCCTTCCCGTGGACCACGTCACCGCCCGGGACGCCGACGACCGCCAGCCCTCGGTGACGCGCGGCGCCGCCATCCCCGGGGACCGGACCGGGTTCGACGTCGGCCCGAAGACGGTCTCCCTGTTCGCCGACAAGCTGGAGGACGCGGCCGTGGCCCTGTGGAACGGACCGCTCGGACTGTTCGAACGGGCGCCGTTCCGTCACGGCACGGTGTCCCTGGCGCGGACCCTTGCGGCGTCGCAAGCCGCCACCGTCATCGCGGGCGGGGACACGGTTGCGGCGGTGCGGCTCGCCAGGGCCGCCGACCGCATGAGCCACCTGTCCACCGGGGGGGGCGCCGCGCTGGAGTTCCTCGAGGGCAGGACGCTTCCCGGGGTCCGGGTCCTGGAGGTCGAGGACCCCGCCTGATCCCGCCATGGCAAGACGCCTGGTCATCGCCAACTGGAAGATGCACGGGGATCGGGCCCAGGCCCGCACCCTCGCGCAGGGCGTTCGACGGCTCCTGAGGCGCCGTCATGGGACCACCGAGGTCGTGATCGCGCCCCCCTTTACGGCGCTGGAGGCCGTGCGGCGAGCGATCGCGGGAAGCCCGTTGCGCCTGTCCGCGCAGAACCTCCACTGGCGGCCCCGGGGGGCGTTCACCGGCGAGGTGGCAGCCGACATGCTGCGGGACGCAGGCTGCGCCTACGTGATCGTGGGCCACTCGGAAAGACGCCGCCTCTTCGGCGAGACCCACCGCGACGTGGGGCGGAAGCTCGCAGCCGCCCTGGAGGCGTCCCTGAAGCCGGTGCTCTGCATCGGCGAGACCCGCCGGGAACGCCGCGACGGCCACACCCGGCGCGTCCTCTCCTCGCAGATCTCCGGCGCGTTGAAGGGCGTCCCGAAAAGTGCTAATGGGTCTCTCACGGTGGCTTATGAGCCGGTCTGGGCCATCGGCGGCGGAAGGAACGCGGCCCCGGCGCAGGTGGGCGAGGCCCATCGCTGGGTCCGGCAAGCCCTCGCGCGCAGGTTCGGACAAGCGCAGGCCCGGGAAGTGCCCATCCTGTACGGCGGCAGCGTGAACCCGGAAAACGCGCGCGAACTGGCCGCGGTCCCGGAGATCGACGGGGTACTGGTGGGCGGCGCAAGCCTGGACGCACGGAGCTTCGCCGCCATCGTCAACGCATTCTCGAGCGCCGCGGGAAAAGCGGAGGCATGACAGGGGACGCATGATCATCCTGGTCACAACCGTTCACATTCTCGTTTGCCTGGGACTGATCGTCGTCGTCCTGTTGCAGACCGGCAAGGGCACCGACATGGGCGCCGCCTTCGGCGGAGGCTCCAGCGCCACGGTCTTCGGCAGCAGCGGCGCAGGCAACTTCCTGACCCGACTGACCACCGGCATGGCCGTGGTGTTCATGCTGACGTGCCTGACCCTGGGCTACTTTGCCGAGCAGGGGCCGGTATCGAGCATTTTCGACAACGTCACGCCGCAAGCCGAGACCGGCGCCGCCCCGGCGCCGACGCCGGAAGGCCCCGAGAAGCCCGCCCAACCGCCGGCTTCCCCCTGAAAAGAGGCTCACCCATGACGTGCGAGGATGGCGGAACAGGCAGACGCGCTAGCTTGAGGGGCTAGTGCCAGCAATGGCGTGGGGGTTCAAGTCCCCCTCCTCGCACCACACCTTCGTCAATCGGGCATCGCGGACCAGGATTTCGGATCGGGTTCACGCCTCCCTCCTCACGCGAACCGCACCGTCCACAGGAAACTCCGAACGATTGCCCCCGTTCGTCCCGAGCGTAGCGAAGCCAAGAGCTCCGTTCATCCCGAGCGTAGCCAAGATTTCCGTTCTTCCGAACGAAGCGAAGATTTCCGCTCATCCTGAGCGTAGCGAAGCGAAGTCGAAGGATGCGCTTTCGGAACCGCGCCGCCCGCTAATGGACGGTTCGCGCGAGGTCGTAGAGCGACGCCACCAGGAAGGCGTCCAGGAACCACACGATGACGATGGCCGCGACCGGCGACATGTCGATGCCCCCGAAAGCCAGTGGGAGAGACTGCCTGAGGCGGTCCAGGACCGGGTCGGTCAGGTTGCAGAGCGCTCGCACGATGGGGTTGTAGGGGTCGGCGTCCACCCAGGAAACCACTGCGCGCGCCACGATGACCCATACGTAAAGGGTCAGGACGGTGTCCAGGACCCCCGCCACCGCTTCCAGGAAATTGGCTGCAACGAACATGTTTCGCAAGCCTCGGTTCCGGCCGCGGCGCGATGGAGACGGCCGGTTCCTCCACCGCGCCGGCCGTTGGCCTATCCGGACCGGCTCCTGGGGCCGAACAGGGCGGTCCCGACCCGCACCAGGGTGGACCCTTCGGCAACCGCCACCTCGTAATCGTGGGTCATCCCCATGGAAAGCTCATCCAGGGCCACGTTGGGAAGGCCGAGCGCGTCGAGGGAATCCCGCAACTCCCGCAGCCTTCGGAAGTAGGGCCGGCTGGCTTCCGGGTCCTCGGAGAACGGCGGCACGATCATCAGGCCCTTGACCTTGACGCGCTCCAACCGGGACACGTCCCGCACCAGCGGCTGGAGGTCCTCCACCGCCACCCCCGTCTTGGACCCCTCGCCGGCGAGGTTGACCTCCACCAGCACCGGGACGTCCCGGTTCCGCTCACGGCCCTCCCGGTCCAGCACATGCGCCAGCCGCAAGCTGTCCAGCGACTGGACCAACGCGAACAGGTCCACCGCGGCCCGCGCCTTGTTCCTCTGTAGATGACCGATCAGGTGCCACTCGACGCCCTCGCCGACGGACTCCTTCTTGGCCTGCGCTTCCTGGACGTAGTTCTCCCCCAGAAGCCGCACGCCGGCTTCCACCGCGGCGCGGATCGCTGGCGCGGACCGGGTCTTGGTGGCGGCGAGCAGCCTGACCTGCCGCGGGTCCCTGCCGTTCCGCTCCGCGGCGCGACCGATCGCCTCCATGACCCGTTTGCAGTTACCCGCGATGTCGATCATCGGACCGCCCCATGCCCGGCCCCCCCCCCCCCCTGCGCCCGGAGCTCCCCCGCTCATGCAGGACTCGTTTCAGGAACCTCTGTTCGATTCCGGTTCGAGGCGCCTCTCCCATGGGAAAGCGCGTCCTTCGACTTCGCTTTGCTACGCTCAGGACGAACGGGGCAAGGCAATCGTTCCGAGTTTCCTTCCGTATGTTCCAGTATATCACAGGCATTGTCGGAGTGTACCGGAGCGGGACCGAACGCGGGCGCAGCCGGCGGCCTCGTACCGCGCCGCGGCTCCTTACCCCGCGGCTCCCGGCTTGTTACAATCGGCGCAAGGCGTCGTCCGGGACACTGGCCGATGGAAAAGCGCGTTCAGGAACCTCTGATCCATTCCGGTTCGAGGCGCCTCTCCCGACGGGAAAGCGCGTCCTTCGGCTCCGCTTCGCTACGCTCAGGACGAACGGGGGCAATGGTTCCGAGTTTCCTTCATTGGCTCTCGCGGCTCCTTCTGCTGGTGCTGTCCGCGGGTCCCGCCCCGGCTGCGGAGCGGGCTTCGACGGAAGCGGAGGCGGCGTTCGTCCGAGGCTACCGGCATTACGCCGCGGGGGAACGTTCGAGCGCGGAACCCCTCTTCCGGCGCGCCCTGTCGGACGCCGACTTCGTCCTGGGAGACTATGCCCTGTATTACCTGGGAAGGATCGCCTCGGACGCGGAACGCCATGACCAAGCGCGGGACTACTGGACGCGGTTGAAGGACTCCCATCCCCGGAGCCTCTGGGCCGCGGAGTCCCCTTTCGAGCTCATCGAGCTCGACTTGGCGCAGGAGAGGTACGGCGCCGCCATCCGCCGGGCGGAAGCGCAACGAAGAACGGCGTCGGGGAAAACGGCCCGGGCCAGGGCCGCTTACTACCTGGGCCGGGCCCACGAGGCCATCGGCGAAAGTCCGCAGGCATACGCCTTCCACCAGGAAGCCCGCGGGCGCGCGCCCCGCTCCGCGTGGAGCAGACGAGCCCGGGAAAGAGTGCGGGAGTTGCGGCGCAAGCATCCGCGGCGACTCGGTCTCCGCGGCGCCGACCCCATGCTGCGGGAAGCCCGGCTGCTCCGACGGGAACGCGACTACTCCGCGGCCGCCGACGTCTACCGGCGCATCCTGCGGGAAACCAATTTCCGCCGACTGTCCCTGGAGGGCCTCGCCGCGGTCTATCGCAAGCTGCGGCAACGGGACAGGGAGGAGCAGGTCCTGGGCGAACTGGTCAGGCGTTATCCGGGAAACGCCGAGGCCGGGACGGCGCTGGTACGGATCGCCACCATCCAGTGGAACCGGGACGACGACGCCAAGGCGTTGGAAACCCTGCGTCGGTACGGGAAGGAGTATCCCCACCACCCCTACGGGAACTACGCGGTTTACGTCACGGCCCGTATCCACGAGTCCATGGGACGATGGCAGGAGGCCGTACGCGGCTACCTCCGGGCGTCCGCAAAGGACCGCCGCTTCAGCCGGTTCCATGACGACGCGGCGTGGCGCCTGGCATGGATCCACTACCTGAGGTCCGACTACCCGGCGGCCGGAGCCGTCTTCCGCGGCATCGCCCGCAGGCCCGGCAACTTCCGCACGGCCGCTTCCTTCTGGGCCGCCCGGACCGCGGAGAGGCTGGAGGACCGCGCCGCGGCCGAGCGCACGTACCGGCGCCTGGTGGAGGACCGGCCGGAGTCCTACTACGCGGGTCTCGCGCTGCGGCGGCTGGCGGTCCTCGGCGCCGCCCTGCCCGATGCGCCGCCCGCCGGGAGCCGCGCCGGGGAAGGGACCGGCGACCCGCCCCTGGGGGACCGGGCCAGGTTCCACCTCGCTCGCGCGCGGACGCTGACCCGGCTCGGCCTGGACCGACTCGCCCATCCCGAGCTCGACCGGGTACGGCGGCACGCCAGGGGAACGCCGGGCCTGAAACGGTTGCTCATGCGCGAGTACGCGCACGCCAACGCGCACCACCGCAGCCTCTCCCTGGCGCTTCGGTCGCCCGCGGTCCCCGAAACCTCGCGGCTCCGCTTCCCCCTCGCCTATTGGGAACTCGTCCGGCGGCGCGCCGCGGAGAACGGCGTGGACCCCTACCTGGTGCTGTCGCTCATGCGAAAGGAGAGCCGGTTCGAGCCCGGCGCCGTGTCCCCGGCCAACGCCCTCGGTCTCATGCAGTTGCTCCACGAGACCGCACGCAGCGAAGCGTCGAAGATGGGACTGCCGGAACCCCGGGAACGGCAACTCTTCGACCCCCGGCTCAACATCCGGCTCGGCGTGCACCACCTCAAGGGACTGCTCGAAACCTACTCCCACAGCCGGGCCAAGGCCTTGGCCGCCTACAACGCGGGAAAGGAGGCGGTGGACCGCTGGAGCCGGAACCTCGGTTCCGGGGACGACGTGGTGTTCGTCGAGCGGATCCCCTACCGGGAGACGCGCCAGTACGTGAAGGCGGTGCTGCGGAACCACCGTCTCTACAGGACGCTGTACCGCCCCGCTCCGCCCCGGGAGCACCCGGGAGGCTGCCCGGGGTGCGACGAACCGGACCCGTAACCCCGGCTCCGTCCGGGATGCGGACGGGCGCCCGGTGGACAAACCCGAGCCGTCCTCTCTATATTGGCGCGATGCCCTTCGAACTGCTTTC
The DNA here is from genome assembly GCA_965204235.1 of uncultured Binatia bacterium (SeqCode). Taxonomy (GTDB): domain Bacteria; phylum Desulfobacterota; class Binatia; order UBA9968; family JAJDTQ01; genus JAJDTQ01. The sequence goes on along the minus strand of OZ241979.1, from coordinate 3,323,152 downwards.
GGCGCGTGACCGAACCACCTGGACCGTCACCGCCCCGGCCATACTGACTCCACGGGAACGCCAATCCGACCACGCCGCCGCGGCCATCGTCAGGACCCTGTTCGACCGCCCCCGCTGGCTGGAACCGCGCCACCTCTACGACGAAAGGGGTTCGCTCCTGTTCGAGGAGATCTGCGAGTTGCCCGAGTACTACCCCACCCGCACCGAGGCGGCGATCCTCGAGCGGGAGGCCGACGCCCTCCTGGACTTGGCGCCGGTGGAATGCATCGTGGAGCTCGGCGCGGGCTTCTCGCGGAAGACCGTCCATCTGCTCCGGGCGTTGCGCAAGAACCGCGGCCGCGGCGCCTTCGCGCCCGTGGACGTGAGCGCCACCGCGCTCATGGCCTCGAAACGCATGGCCGAAGAGCTGTTCCCGGAGCTGGCCTTCACCGGGTTCGAAGCCCGCTTCGAGGACGCCATCACGAGCATCACCCGGGACATCCCGAAGCTCGTGGTCTTCCTGGGCAGCACCATCGGCAACTTCAGCCCCACCGACATGCTGCACTTCTTCACCCACCTCACCGACCACATGGGACCGGACGACTACCTCCTCCTGGGGGTGGACCGGATCAAGGACCCGGAGATCATCGAGCCCGCCTACGACGACTCCCGCGGCGTGACCGCGGCCTTCATCCTCAACGGCTTCGCCAACGTCAACCGCATTACCGGAGCCAACTTCCAGCCGGAGAAGATCGCCTACCGGAGCGGCTACAACCGCCGGCGGGAACAGGTGGAGATGTACGGAGTCAGCAAGGAGACCCACCGCGTGGACTTTCCGCGGCCGGGGGCCGCCTTCACGTGGAAGAGAGACGAGAGGATACTGGTGGAGACCAGCCGCAAGTTCGACCCGGACGACCTGGTCACGCAGCTCCGGTGCTTCGGACTCGAGAACCTGGGTCACTGGACCGACCCCGACCGGTGGTTCTCGCTGCTGCTCTTCCGCCGCAGCCCGCGGGAGTCATCATGAAGAAGGTCCCCGACGCCACGCCCGCCTACGACCTCACGGATCCCCGGTTCTGGGACGAGAAGGACCTGCGCTCCGAGGTCGAGCGCGTCTTCCACCTCTGCTCCGAATGCCGGCTGTGCGTGAAGTTCTGCGGCAGCTTCCCGAAGCTGTTCGACGCCATCGACTCGTACTGCACCGAGGAAGAGTTCGCAGAGGTGGACTCCGGCAAGCTCGAACCGGACGACGTGGACGAGGTGGTAGACCTCTGCTTCCAGTGCAAACTCTGCAACATCAACTGCCCCTACACACCCGGGGACCACGACTGGGCCATCGACTTCCCCCGGCTCATGGCGCGGGCGAAGGCCCAGCAGGTCAGGAAGCGCGGGGTCTCCCTCGCGGACCGGACGCTGGCCAGCCCGGACCTGGTGGGCAAGCTCGGCTCCGCCACCGCGCCCCTGGCCAACTGGGGGAACGAGAACCGGGTGCACCGCCTGTTCCTGCAGGGGGCCCTGGGGATCCACAAGGACAAGAAGCTGCCGCGGTTCGCATGGAAGACCTTCGCCTCCCGGTATCGGTCCGAGGCCGAGGAGAGGGTGGCGGAGCCCGCGGCCAGGGTCGCCTACTTCTCCACCTGTTTCGTCAACTACAACGAGCCGGGCATCGGGATGGACACCCTGGAGGTCATGGCCCGGAACCGGGTGGACGTGGCGTTCGCGTACCGGGAGTGCTGCGGCATGCCGTCCTGGCACAACGGCGACATGGACAAGGCCCGCTCCCAGGCGCAGAGGAACGTGGAGTTCCTGGCGCCGTTCGTGGCGGAGGGCCGGACCATCGTCGCCACCAACCCCACCTGCTCGTTGACCCTGCGGGACGAGTACCCACGCATGCTGGGCAGCCAGGCGGCCCGGGAGGTGGCGGAGCACACCACCGACCCGATGGCGTTCCTCGCCTCGCTCCACGCGGAAGGCAAGCTCGACCGGGACTTCAAGACCGGCCCGGGCAGGATCGCCTACCACATGCCGTGCCACCTGCGCGCGCAGCGGCTCGGCAATACGACCGGCGCGCTGCTGTCGTTGCTGCCCGACACGGAAGTCACCGTGGTCCAGGCGTGCTCGGGGCACGACGGCACCTGGGCCATGAAGCGGGAGAACTTCGAAGCGTCCCTGCGATGGGGGAGGCAGGCATTCGCGGGCATTGAGGCCGCGGACGCCCGGGTGAGCTGCTCGGACTGTCCCCTGGCCGCCATCCAGATCGAGCAGGCCACCGGAAAGCGCCCGCTCAACCCGTTGCAGATCCTGGCCAGGAGCTACCGCGGGGAAGACGACCGGGATTCGTGACTCGTGATGGACTTGTGATGGATGTGTGGTCTATGGTGGAAGGGCCGGGCAGGATCCGACGGGAACGATACCCGATCCGTCGAGCATCTGGAAAGGAGCGGACATGAAGCGAGCAAGGAACTTGTGGACCACGGCAGCCTTGTGCCTCACCCTCGGGGCCGCCAACGCCCTGGGGGCGGACTCCGCGGAGATCCAGGCGCTGTACGAGGAAGCAAAGAAGGAAGGCAAGGTGCTCATGGCCGCGGGCATGCCTCCCAAGGCCCTGAGGGCCCTGCGCAAAGGCTTCAACGACCGTTTCCCGGGAGTCCAGGCGAAGGTCATCGCCTCCACGGGATCCAACGCGGCCAGCCGCATCCTGACCGAGTCCAAGGTCGGCAACGCCACCATCGAGGTGGCCCAGACCACCACGGCTTCGGGCCAGCCCCTGCTGGACGCCGGTCTCGTGGCCAGCGTGGACTACGCCAAGACCTTTGGCGTGCCTCGGGAGGGCATCCTCTTCGGCAACCGCTTCGTGCCCTGGTTCGACCTGGTGTACGTCATGGCCTACAACACCAAGAAGCTCTCCCGGGACCAAGTGCCTACCACCTGGGAGGGGATGCTGGCGCCCGAGTGGAAGGGGCGGAAGCTCGTCCTCATCGCCCGCGGCCACCCGTTCCAGTACCTGCCCAAGGTCTGGGGCGAGGAAAAGGTCATGGACCTGGCGGCGAAGCTCAAAGCCCAGGACCCCATCCTGACCCCCCGGGGCGGCGCCCAGGTCATCGAGGCCATCGTGTCCGGACAGGCGTTGCTCGGCCCCATCCACCTCAACCGCGTGCTCACCGCGAAGAACCTGAAGAAGGCGCCCATCGACTACGTGTGGCTGGACGTGACCCCGGTGCTCCATTTCTACTCCTACGCGGTCAACAAGGTGGCCAACCCCAAGGCGGCGCAGCTCATGGCGGGATGGCTGGCCACCCCGGAAGCCGGGAAGATCATGGAGAAGCACTCCTTCCGGGCGCTGACCAGCCTGGAATCCCGAAGCGAGACCGGCAAGCTGCTGGCGGCGTCGAAGACCCGCACGGTGGCCACGGCCCTCAACGTGAAGACCGCCCGGCAGGAGAAGGAGTGGCAGAACCGGTTGCGTAAGATCTTCGTGGGCAAATAGGACGGAGCGAGGCGCGGCCCCGCGGGGAGTCGCCGACTCGCGCGGGGCCGCGCCTCCGGGCCCTCCGCATCGTCCCACCGTCCCGGAACCCCTCGTATGCCCCCGGACAACGCCGTCGCCGCCAAACCATGGGGGTGGGAGACCATCGCCCCCCGGTTCAACGAACGCTCCCTCCTGTCCTGGGCCACGCTGATCGTGGTGCTGTGGCTGGTGCTGGCCCCGGTGGTCATGGTGGCGGTGACCTCCTTCCAGGCCGAGCCCCTGGCCCACGCCGCCCGCTACACGGTCGCCAACTACCTGGAAGTCTATCTGGACCCCGGCACCTACGAGCTGCTGTCCAACACCCTGCTGTTCGGCGCCGGCGCCATCGCCGTCGGTTTCTTCTTCGCGTTCCCTCTGGCGTGGCTGGTGGAGCGCACCAACACTCCGGGCCGACAACTCATGTACGGCCTCATCCTGGTCCCCATGGCCATACCGCCCATGATCTCGGCCCTGGGATGGGAGCGTCTGCTGGACCCGAAGATCGGCCTCGTCAACATCGTCCTGCGGGCGCTGACGGGCATGGAAGGCGAGGAAGGACCTCTCGACATCTTCACCCTGTCCGGCATGTCGTTCGTCATGGGCCTCTCCATGACGCCCACCGTGTTCCTGATCCTCGCCCCGTCCATCCGCAACCTCGACCCTTCCTTCGAGGACGCCAGCCTGGTCTCGGGCGCAAGCTGGTACGCCACCTTCCGCCGGGTCACACTGCCCCTGGTTTACCCGGCCTTCTTCGCCGCGCTGATCTGGTTCTTCATCATCGCCATCGAAGCCTTCGAGATCCCCGGCGTCATCGGGCTCCAGGCCGGCATCCTGGTGTTCAGCACCAAGATCTTCTGGGCCGTCCATCCGCCCACGGGCGACCTCCCGGACTACGGCATCGCCAGCGCCCTGGCCGCGCTGGTGCTGGTGCTGAGCGCCATACTCGTCTATCTCTACCTGAAGGTCCTGGGCGCCGGCGAGAAATACACCACCATCACAGGCCGCGGCTACCGCCCCTCCATCGTCGATCTGGGGAAGTGGCGCTACGCCGGCACGCTGTTCTTCGCCGGATACATGGTCCTGGCCATCGTGCTGCCGGTCATCGTGCTCGCCTGGGGCAGCCTGCTGGCCTACTACCAGCCTCCTTCCTGGGAGCTGGTGGAGCAGTTGTCCCTGGAGAACTACTACACCACGTTCGACGACGAGGACTTCCTCGGCGCGTTCTGGAACACCGGCGTGGTGGTCTTCACCGCGGCCACGGTCACCGCGCTGATCTGCACGGTGGCGGCGTGGATCGTGGTCCGCTTTCCGGGACGGCTGAGCTCCGTGCTCAACCTCGCCACCTTCACGCCCATCGCGGTCCCCTCGGTCATCATCGGCCTGGCCCTCATCCTCGTCTATCTGTCCGCGCCGGTGGGCATCTACGGCACCGTCTGGATCATCGCCGTGGCCCACATCACCCGCTACCTGTCGTACGGGTCGCGCGCCATGATCGCCTCCCAGGTCCAGATCCACAAGGAGTTGGAGGAAGCCTCCTACACCTGCGGCGCTTCGTTCCGCATGACCCTGAGGAAGGTCATCGTGCCGATCCTGTTGCCCGCCCTGGTGAGCCTGTGGTTGTGGGTCGCCCTGCACAGCATCCGGGAGCTGTCGGCCGCGGTGCTGCTGGCGTCGTCCAACAACACCGTCCTCAGCACCCTCATCTGGACCCAGTACCACGAGGGCGAGGTGGGCGTGGCCTACGCCCTCTCGGTGATCCTGATCGCGGTGTCGTTCGTGATCGCCTTTGCCGGCCGGCGTCTCCTGAGCTGGCATGACCACCTCCGCTGATCCCGCGTGTGCGACGGATCGAACCACGAGAGACGCTGATGCACACCACCCTGGCCATCGAGGAACGCACCGCCTTTGCCGAAGGCGCCGATTTCGACGGAGTGGGGCCCTACGAACGGATCAGGGGACGGGTCCGGTTCGCCATCGACCCGAGCCTGTCCGCCAACGAGCGCATCGTCGATCTGCCGCTTGCGCCGACCGACCACCGGGGGCTGGTGACGTATTCCACCGACCTGTTCCTCCTCAAGCCCCGGGACATGGGCCGCGGCAATCGCCGTCTGCTCTACGACGTCGTCAACCGCGGCAACAAGCGCGCGTTGCAGTTCTTCAACGACGCCCCGCCGACCCACGACCCGCGCACCGCCCGGGACGCCGGCAACGGCTTCCTGATGCGACAGGGTTACACCGTGGTCTGGTCCGGCTGGCAGGGCGACCTGCTTCCGGTGGAAGGGCGCATGACCATGGATCTGCCCACAGCCAGCCGCGGCGGCGCTCCGGTCACCGGAACCGTGCGCGCCGAGTTCATCGTCGAGGAGCCCGGTGTCACCACCGTGCCGCTGGGCGGGCATGACTACATCCGGCCCTATGCGTCCCTGGGGCTGGACACCGGGGCCGCCACGCTGACGCGCCGAGCGCGGGAGCAGGACCCGCGGCAACCCGTCCCCGCGGGCGAGTGGCGGTTCGCCGCCCCGGACGCCCACGGCGGGCTCGCGCCGTCGGCCGCGAGTTGCCATGTGCCCGCAGGCTTCCGGCCCGGATGGATCTACGAGCTGGTGTACACGGCCAGGGACCCGCTGGTGCTCGGGTTGGGTTTCGCCAGCGTGCGCGACCTCGTGGACTTCCTGCGCCATGCCGACCAGGACGCCGCGGGACAGGCCAACCCGCTGCGGGACGGAGGGTGCGCCGTGGAGAAAGCCTACGCCTGGGGACGCTCCCAGAGCGGCCGCTTCCTGCGCGAGTTCGTCTATCGCGGGTTCAACGCCTCCGACACCGGACGGCGGGTCTTCGACGGCGTGTTCCCGCACGTGGCCGGGGCCGGGCGGCTGGCCCTCGACTACCGCTTCGCGCAGCCCGACCGCTACCCCCGCCAGCACGAGGACCACCTCTACCCGTCGGACGAGTTCCCGTTCGCCTACCGCCGCACCGAAGACCCCTTCACCGGAGAGGAGGACGCGATCCTGAAGCGCCCGGAGACCGACCCCCTCGTCGTCCACACCCAGACCGCCACCGAGTACTGGCAGCGCCGCGGCTCCCTGGTGCATACGGACGGGCGCGGCAACGACCTGCCGGAACACGAGCACGCCCGCATCTACCTGCTCTCCTGCCTCCAGCACAACGACGCGGCCGCGCCCCTCGAAGGCGGCGCGCCCAGGCATCCCCAGAACCCTCTGGCGGCCAACCCGGTGCTGCGCGCCCTGCTGACCGCCCTGGACCAATGGGCCACCGCGGGCGCGCCGCCGCCTGAGAGCCGGGTCCCCAGGCGGTCCGACCGCGAACTCGTGACCGGAGACGCCTATGGGCGCGCTTTCCCGCAACTGCCCGGAAGCGTCTGTCCCGGCCCCCACCGACTGCGCCGCCTGGACTACGGAGCGAGTTTCGCCCGCGGCGTCATCTCGCGGGAGCCGCCGCTGGAGGATGAGACCCGGGAGTATCCGGTGTGGACGCCGTCGGTGGACCCCGACGGCAACGAAGTCGCCGGCGTCCAGGTCCCGGAAGTGGCCGCGCCCCTTGCCACCTACGTGGGCTGGAACCTGCGCAAGGACTCCGAGACCCTGGCGGGCATCGTCGGCAGCGCCCTGCGCTTCGCCAACACCGCGGAAGAGCGCGCCGCGCAAGGGGACCCTCGACCCTCGATCCAGGAGCGTTACCCGTCCAGGGAAACGTACCTGGAGGCGGTCCGGGCCGCGGCCGTCGCCCTCGTGGAGCAGCGCCTCCTGCTGCCCGAGGACGTGGACCGCTGCGTGGCCGCGGCCGCGGGCCGCTGGGACGACTGGACCGCGGCCCCCTACAGGAAACCCTGAACGATTGCCCCCGTTCGTCCTGAGCGTAGCGAAGCGAAGGTCTCCGTTCATCCGAGCGTAGCGAAGTGGAGAGATCCGTTCATTCGAGCGTAGCGAAGCGGAGAGATCCATTCATCCTGAGCGTAGCGAAGCGGAGTCGAAGGACGCGCTTTCCCATAGGGAGAGGCGCCTCAAGCCGGAATTGACCAGGGGTTCCTGCACCGGGCTCGACGCCGAGGCGACGACCCCGTAGCCCGGTCCCCGGACGGCTCAGTCCATCAGGCCGTTGTCCCGCAGGAACTCCAGCACCAGGGCGTCGAACCCCGCGGGGTCCTCGATGCAGCACGCGTGGCCCGTGCCCGGCAGCACCCTGTGCACCGCGCCCGGGATCAACTCCGCGGTCCGCCGGCCCCCTTCCAGCGACATGTCGTGCTCGCCGTTGACCACCAGCGTCGGGACCTTCATTTCCGCTAGGCGCGGAGTCATGTCGGCCGCGGCCCGGGCGCGAAAGATCTGCGCGATGGACTCGCCGGACAGCCGCGGGTTGCGCTCCAGGAAGATGCCCAACAGGTATCGTCCGAGCTTCGTGTCCGCGAAACCCGGGGCCACCAACTCCCGGATGTGCTTCTCGTGGTAAGCGGCGGCGTCCTCCGTGTAGCCGCGGATCCGGTCCCCGGTGCGCGCGCCGCCGCCGCTGCTCCCGCCCACGAGGACGACCCCGCGGAACGTCTCCGGATGGTCGAGTCCCAGCAGCAACGCGATGCCCGACCCCACGCTGACGCCCCCGACGACGGCTTCGCCCACGCCTTCGGTCCGGCACACCGCGAGCACGTCGTCCGCCATGTCCCGCAGGGAGAACTCCGTGGTCGGCTTGTCGGACCGGCCGTAACCCCGGATGTCCAACGCGATGACCCGGAACCACGTGGAGAAGTGCGCTGCCTGGTACAGGAGGAGGTCGTGGTCGAAAGGGTTGGCGTGCACCCACACGAAGGGCCGTCCTTCGCCGGATACCTCGTAGTAGATGCGCACCCCATCGGAATCGGCGTAGGGCATGGGACACCTCCGGATTGAATCAAATCCCTACGGCAATAAGGTCAGACGAGCGCCCGCCCTGACCATTCCCTTCCCTTCGAGCAGCACCGTGCGATCAGCGAGACGGCGTTGCGTCGGCGGGCGCTCAGGCGCCCGGGTCACCCGTCCGAAGCTTCCATCCCTTCCAGCAGCACGGTGCGGATCAGCGAGATGGCGTTGAGGCTCATGCGGGTGCGGTCGGGGCCGCCGCGGCCGCCCAGGTTGTAGGTACGGGTGTGGAAGTCCATTCCATCAGTGACGGCGATGTACGTCTGGCCCCGGGCGAGGTTCACCGCGGTGTCTCCGGGGGCTTCCACCGCGTGCAGGGCGAGACCCAGGTCGCTTCCGGCCTCTTGTCGGACCGTCCAAGCCAGCTCTTCGACGAGTTGCTCCGGCCGGTCCAGCAGCGCGTCCGCCTGCTCCGGTCGGCGCGACCGGGCCAGCAACCGCCGCGCGGCGCGCTCCCCGGGCGCCACCCGGCCCTCCAGGAAGTGGTCCCGGCTGGCCCGCTGCAGCCGCTCGGCCACGAGGCCCGCGGTCATGTCCTCGAATACCGCGACGGTGCGGTCTTTCTCCCGCAGCAGCCGGCCCACCGCGTCTTCCATGGTCTCGTGGTCCACCGCGAAGACATGGCTGGCGAGGAGCCCCCGCACCTCGGCTTCCACGGGCGCGATGAGCTTCATGGCCTCCTCTCGGCTCGACGCCTTGGCGGCGATGCGCACATCCACTTGGCCCGGGTGGGCGAGCACGCCCACCGTGGGGTTGCTCGACTCGGCGATCAGGCGGCCGATCTTGTCGTCCACCGAGCTTTCCCCCATGTCCGTCACCTTCAGCACCCGGTAGGTGAGGGTCTCCGAAAGGTCGTACTTGCGCCGGGCGTAGGGGACCACCTCGTTCTCGAACAGCCACTTCATCTCGTGGGGCACTCCGGGGAGCGCATAGACCACGCCCTTCTCGTGCTCGACGATGAAGGACGGCGCGGTGCCGTTGGGGTTCTCCACCGGGATGGCGCCTTCGGGGATGTCGGCCTGACGCTCGTTGTTGGGGGTCATGATCATGTTGCGCCGACGGAACCGCCGGTCGATCTGCTCCAGCAACGCCGGGTCTCGCACGAGCTTGCGGCCGCACACCTCGGCGACGATCTCCCGGGTGAGGTCGTCCCGGGTCGGACCGAGCCCGCCGCTGGTGATGACCAGGTCGGCCCTGTCCAGGGCCCGGCCGATGACGTCCTTCATGCGTCCGGGGTTGTCGCCCACGATGGTCTTGAAGAAGAGGTCGATGCCCAGGTCGGACAGGCGTTGGGCCATCCACGCGGAGTTGGTATCGACGATCTGGCCCAGCAGCAACTCCGACCCGATGGCGACGATTTCAGCGTTCGGCACGATGGACTCCTCTCGACGTTCGTGTACTCCCCCATGGGAAAGCGTGTCCTTCGACTTCGCTTCGCTACGCTCAGGACGAACGGAGTAATTGTTCAGGGTTTCCTATACCGCATCTCGCCGCGGCCTCGCCACGACTCCTTGCGCATCCCATCCGGCGTCCGGCCACGGACCTTCGGCGTCCCCTGCGAGCCGCCCGCCCACGCCCCGGGGAACGGAGCCAAGCCAGAGCCAAGTGTCGCCTGACGAGACACCCCCGGGGAACAGAGGGGAAGCAGGGAACCGCGCCGGCGCGTGCGTCCCGGTCAATGGATTCCGGGCGCCGCGTCCTCGCGCACCTCTTCCGGGGCCGGACCGCGGCGCCAACCCTCGGCCACGTCCAGCCAGAGGGAGTACAGGGTCGGGGTGAGCACCAGCGTGAACACCGTGGCGAGGGCGAGCCCGCCCAGCACCGCGGAGCCCAGGCCGCGGTAGAGTTCCGAGCCCGCGCCGCGGGACAGGACCAGGGGCAGCATGCCGAATACCGTGGTGGCGGTGGTCATGAAGATCGGGCGGATCCGCGTGCGCACGCTCGAGAGCAGGGCTTCCTGGGGCGCCTCTCCCGCACGGACGAAGTTGAGGGTCTGGTGCACGATGAGGATGGCGTTGTTCACCACGATGCCCGCCAGTATGATGAAGCCCAGCATGGTCACCGTGTCCATCTTGATGGTGGGCTCGTTCGCGTGGCCCAGGCTCACCGCCAGCACGCCGCCTGTGGCCGCCAGCGGCACGCTGAACATGATGATCAGGGGGTAGGTCCAGGACTCGAACAGCGAACACATGACGAGATAGACCACCACCACGGCCAGGAGGAACGTCCACTTGAACGCGTCCCATGCTTCCGCCAAGCTCTGGGCCTGGCCGCTGACGTCGATGGAGTAGCCCAGCGGGAGCGTCTGCCGGACGCCCGCCACCGCGTCCTCCTCCACCAGCCGCACCGCTTCTTCCAGCGGCAGGGTCTCCTCCATGTTCACGTTCAACTTGATGGCCCGGTCCAGGTCCACGTGTTCGACCTTCGTGGGCCCGTCCCCGGGCCGGATCTCCGCGATGTCCGAAAGCTGCACCAGCCGGCCGGAGCCGTTGGAGAGCATCATGGCGCCCAGGTCCTGGGTGTGCTCCATCTCCCGGCGCGGCCCCTTGAGGACGATGTCGATCTCCTTGCCGCGCTCCCGGAACCGGCCGGCCGACGTGCCCTCCACCACCGTCTCGATGACGTCCCCCACGTCGGACGCCCGCAGACCCAGGGCCGACACCCGGTCGCGGTCGAGGGTCACGCGGATCTCCGGGTTGCCCCACTCGAAGGACGAGTTGACGAAGTTCACCCCCTGCACCCCGCGGATCCTGCCCTCCAGGTTCCCTGCGATGCGCCGGATGGCCTCCAGGTCGTCACCCTTGACGTCCAGCGCCACGTTGTTGCCGCCGAAGAACGAACCGCGCTGGCGGAAGAGCGAGGACTGGGTGACGAAGACCGCCTGGGTCCCGACGATGCTCCCCGCGGCCCGGCGCATGGCCGCCACCACCTGCCGCATGCCCTGCAGGTCCGTATGGGGCCGCTTCACGATGGCGCCCATGATGGGGGTGTCCACGCGCACCACGGCGAACAGCCGGTCCACCTGCGGGATCGCCAGGAACCGGGACTCCAGGTCCTCGATGATCTCCTCCTTCTGGTCCGTGTTGAAGCCGGGCGGGGTCTTCACCACCACGAACACGAGGTTGCGGTTCCCCCGCGGCAGGTAGTCGAGGGGAGGAGCGAAGGCATGGGCCAGCGCCACCGATCCCCCCACGATCAGCAGGACCACCGCCAACCGGCGGAGGGACCCGCGCCGGAGCCACCCGAGCAGTCCCAGGACCAGCCGGGAGAACCCGGCCCCGCCCTCGTCCAGCACGGACAGGACCGCGCGGAGGCGCCGGAACCGCACCCGCGTCCGGGCCGGAAGGACGTGGGCGGAAAGCATGGGCACCACGGTGAGGGCCACCACCAGCGAAAGCGCCACCGCCACCGCGATGGCCAGGGCGATGTCCCGGAACAACTGGCCGGCCTCCTGCCGGATGAACAGGACCGGGACGAACACCGCCACCGTGGTCAGGGTGGACGCCACGATGGCCCCGCCCACTTCCCGGGCGCCGTCCGCGGCGGCCTGCACGCGCCCCTTGCCCATCTCCCGGTGGCGGAAGACGTTCTCGAGCACCACCACGGCGTTGTCCACCACCATGCCGGTGGCGAAGGCCAGGCCGGCCAGCATGATGACGTTGAGAGAGGAGCCGAGGACGTGGAGGACCACGAAGGTCGTGACGATGGACACCGGGATCGCCACCGCCACCACCACGATGCTGGCGACGCTCCGCAGGAACAGGAGCAGGACCAGCACCGCCAGGACCACCGCGAAATAGACGTTCCGGGTCACCAGTCCCATGGAATCGCGGATGTAGCCGCTCTCGTCATAGACCATCTCCAGGCGGACGCCCTTGTCCCGGTACCGTTGCTGCAGCTTGTCCAGCGCCTGCCGGACGCCCTCCATGACCTCCATGGTGTTGGCGCCGGAGCGGCGCAGCACGCCCAGGCCCAGGGCCGGCCTGCCGTCGATCCGCACCGCGAAGTCCCGGTCCTCGTACCCGAACGAGACCGCGGCCACGTCCCGCACGTACACGACGCCCCGGTCGTCGTGCCGCACCACCACGTCGCCCACGTGGCGCAGCTCGTCGAACTGTCCCAGGGTCCGCACCAGGTGCCTGTGCTTGCCCTCGCTCAGGTCTCCGCCCTTGACGTTCCGGTTCTCCCGGATGATGGCCTGCCGGACGTCGGACACGGTGATGCCCCGGGCGGCCATGGCCCGGGGGTCCAGCGTCACGTGCGCCTGCCGGTCGCGGCCGCCGAAGCGCCATACCGCGCCGACGCCGGGCGCCCGTTCGAGCTGCGGCACGATGACGTCCTTCACTTCCTCCCACACCCGGTTGAGGTCGCCGTCCGTGTCCACGATGATCCAGGAGATGGGCATCTCCTCGTCGGTGTTGACCGCGCGGATGCGGGACTCGTCCACGTCCGGCGGCAGGTCGGTGGCGAGGTCGAGCTTCTCGGACACCCCCAGCCGCGCCACGTCCTTGTTGGCGCCCCAGTCGAACTCGAGGACCACCGTGGACTTCCCCTCGATGGAGGTGGATGAGACCTGCCGGAGCCGTTCGACGCCGTTGAGGTTCTCCTCGAGGCGGTCGGTCACCTCGCGCTCCACCTCCAGCGGCCCGGCGCCCCGGTACTCCGTCTCCACGGTGATCTCGGGCCGGTCCACCGTGGGGATCATCTGGATCGGAAGGCGCAGCAGGGCGATGACCCCGAAGAGCACCGCCAGGATGATGCCCACGGTCACGGAGACGGGGTTGCGGACACAGGAATCAACGATGCCCATCGCGCCCGGCCCCGGCCTTCGACCCGGCCTCCGCTTCGGCCCCCGTCCCGTTCACGAGACGGACCTTTGCGCCGTCGCGCAGCGCCTCGTTCCCCAGGGTCACCACCTGCTGGCCGGGCCGGAGGTCCCCTCCGGAGATCTCCATGAGCGCCCGGTGGCTGCGTCCGGTGCTCACCTTGACGGCCCTGGCCTGGCCGTTGGACACGACGAAGACCACCCGGTCGGCACCGCGCCGGACCACCGCATCCTTGGGCACGAGCACGCTCGGACCCCCGCGCGCCACGGAGACCCGGACGCGCGCCAGCATCCCCGCCTTCAGCCGCCCCCGGGCGTTGGAGAGGCGCACCTTCACCGGGAAGCTGCGGCTGCGGGTATCCGCCTGGGGAACGATGTGCGCCACCTCCCCGGAGAAGACCTCGCCGGGAAAAGCGTCCAGCGAGACCGCGGCCGGGAGGCCCGCACGCAGGAGTCCGATCTTCCGTTCCCCCACCGGTCCCGCGGCAAAGACGGGATCCAGGTCCACCACGTCCGCCACCGGCTCGCCGGCGTGCACCCAGTCGCCCACGTCCACGTGCTTCCCGACCACGAACCCGGAGATGGGCGCCAGCAGCGTGCTCTTCTCGATCTCGTAGGCCACCGCGTCCAGGCGCGCCCGGGCCTCGTCGAACTCGGCCTCGGCCATGGCGATGTCCTCGACCCTGGCCCCGGAGCGCGTGAGCTTCAGCGCGGCGCGGGCGCTGCCGTACTTCTCGCGCGCGGCGATGTAGTCGCTCTCGATCTTCTGGAACTCGGCGAGGCTGATGAGCTGGTCGTCGTGGAGCCGCTTGGCGCGCTCGAAGTCCCGTTGGGCGCGTTGCAGGATGGCCTCCTGCTCCTTGGCCCCGGCAAGCCTCTGCTCCACCTCCTCCGAGCGCGACCCCTCCTTCACCTTCTCCCACTGCTTGCGCGCCCGCGCCACCGCGGCCGCCCGCTCCCGCAACGCGATCTCGCGCCCGCCGCGGTCCAGCTCCATCAGGACCGTCTTCCCCGCGGCCACGGCGTCGCCCTCGCGGAAGTCCGCGGACGCCACCCGGCCCGACACCACCGAAGCGACGGTGGTGGCCACGTCGGGCTCGACGGTGCCGATGAAAGAGACCACCTCGGGGATCTCCGCCAACTCCACCTGCGCCACCTTCACCGCCACCGGCCGGTCGCCCCACCTCTGGGCGGACGCCGCGCCCGCGGCCAGGAGCGACGCCGCCAGCGCCCCGCCCGCCGCCAGCGCGGCGGCCTTCACCCATGCGGGCAAGCGTGAACCATCGAACATAACGGTTTCCCTGAAATCCAATGCAGCCGACTTGAGGTGCAGGGCACCGACTCCTTCACGGCCAAGCGCGAGAAGCATCCCTTCAGGATAGGGTTTTTGGGAACCGGGGGCAAACGACCGGGGCGGGAAGAGAAAACCAGGCAGAGGGAGCGTTACGTCCGGAAGGTCGGGGTTGCACTCCGGCCAGAATTGTAGTTGAAATTAAAGGTACCCCACAGGGTCGTCGGCACCCAGGAAGCCGGGATGGGGGGACGACTCACCGGACTCCCATCAACCTGTTGCCATGGAGGCGGGAAACCACAATGAACACCTCGCAAACCATGGGTTCCGGACTGATCGTGACCCGGATCGAGGCCCTCGGATTCCGCTCTCTGCGCTACGTCTCGCAGCGACTAGGCCCCTTCCACGTCCTGGTCGGTCCCAACGCCAGCGGAAAATCAGCGTTTCTCGACGTGTTGGCCTTCCTTGGCGATTTGCAACGGCATGATCTCAAGCACGCGATCATGGGCGATCATTCATTCCGCGCCACCGATCCACAGCACCTTACCTGGATGCGGCGTGGTACGTCCTTCGAACTAGCCATCGAGACGACCGTTCCCAATGCGCTTCGAGAGCACCCGAAGGACGAGACGAACCGCGTATGTCGCTACGAAATCGCAGTGGAGGTGTCCGAGCCCTACCGCATCGCCCGGGAGACCCTCTGGATTAAACCAGACAAGAATACCGGAACCGAATGCATGCGGTCGCAGTTCCCGAGTCCGCCCGATCCCCCCGAAGGAATCATGGTCGATCCGAAAAAACGCTCACCCACGGGCTGGAGAAAGGTAGTTTTCCGGGAAAGCGATCCTCTAAAGGTGACCTTCCGTCCTGAAACCTCCGAACGATCTTTCCAGTTTCGTGTCCCCACCAGTGAGTCCGCTCTGTACAGACTGCCCCCGGACACGGAGCTTTTTCCGGTTGCCGCTCAGGTCAAGCAGATGCTGAGCGAAGGTGTTCAACGTATCGCCCTGTCGAGCGAGATCATTCGCCGGCCCAGCCCGCCCGGTCAGTCCGACACCTATCTTCCCGACGGCTCGAACCTGCCCCATATCGTGGAGAAAGTAAGGACCGAACGCCCCGACCGCTATGCTGACTGGTTGATGCACGTCCGCGAGGCACTACCGGACATCGATCAGGTCACGGTCCGGCACCGGCCAGAAGATATGCATTCTTACCTGATGATTCACTACCGCAATGGATTGGAAGCGCCATCCTGGTTGGTTTCGGACGGCACCCTTCGATTCCTCGCGTTGACACTGATCGCGTACCTGTCCGACCCCACCGGTCCTTATTTGATCGAGGAGCCAGAGAACGACATACACCCTCGTAACGTGGAAACGATCCTTCAGTCTCTTTCATCCGTCTATGACGCCCAGGTTTTACTGGCGAGCCATTTGCCCGACGTCGTCCGCCTCGCCAGCGTCGAGCAGATACTCTGCTTCGCTCGTGACGATAAAAGCGGCACAGACGTCGTCGCAGGCCCTGCACACCCGCGCTTGCGAGATTGCCGGGGAGTCATCGATCCAGGCACTTTGCTTGCGAGTGGAGTCCTTGGATGATGGACCTCGTATGCCTTGTTGCCGACAGCAACATGAAAGCGGCGATATCTGGTTTGCTGGAGCGGCCGCAAGCGCTCGGTATTCGACCGATTACGAAAGAGACACCGGTACATCAGGAGAGAGACCCGGGATGCTGCCACGATCCGATGAAAGTACTGCTTCCTTATCGCAATGATGCCGAACACGCATTGATCGTACTTGATTATGAATGGACCGGAGTTCCTGCATCATCCGGCGCCGAGCTCGAATCCTGGATTGAAGATGAACTGAGGCGTGATGGCATCTTGGACTGGGCTGCTCCAGTCGTGATTGAGCCGGAGCTCGAAACGTGGGTATTTAGTGACTCACCTCATGTCGACAACGTACTCGGCTGGGAAAATCGGAAACCCGATTTACGCAAGGCCCTTGAACAACAGGGTTTATGGCATCCAGGCGACCCCAAACCAGCCGATCCGAAGAAAGCGCTTGAATGGGCGTTGCGCACGACGAGGAAACTTCCCGTCTCCTCTGCATACTTTCGTGAACTTGCACTGAAAGCAGGCACCAGACGCTGCCATGATCGTGCGTTTCTGCGATTCAAACAGTTACTTCAAACCTGGTTTCCGCTGGACTCATCATCAAACGGAACTGCTGAAGAGAATGATCCGTCCGGGCATGGAACGAATGTCACGGAGCACAATGTGAAAACCAGGAAGAAGCTCATTGAAGTCGCATTGCCACTGGACGCGATCAACGCCGCGAGCGTGCGGGAAAAATCGCTTCGACACGGGCATCCCGGCACGCTGCATCCATGGTGGGCGCGGCGCCCGGCTCATGGGCGGATCGTCCCTTGCACACGGAGGTCATCACGATGAAAGCAGCCCGCACGTCGTTCTTTGCACGGGGTCTCGGCAGCCTCCTGGCCCTGTTGTTCCTGCCGGCCGGCGTGGGGGGCGCGGCGGACGGGGTGACGGTGGCCCACTTCCTGGAATGGCCCACGCCGAACGTCGTGGCGAAGATGGAGAAGGCCTACGACAAGGCGCTGGGGGTGGACGTCACCTGGAAATCCTTCGGCACCGGCAACGACATGTCCGCGGCCATGGCTTCGGGGGGCGTGCAGATCGCCTACTCCCAGGGGCTGATCCCGTTCATCGTCGCGGTCAGCAGGGGGTTGCCGCTGGAGGCGGTGGGGATCGCCGTGGCCTATTCCGACGCCGACAACTGCGTGGCGCATGAAAAGGCCGGGATCGACCGCTCCACCGCCATGAACTTCGCCGAGTCCCTCAAGGGCAAGAGGATCGCCACGCCGGTGGGCAACATCACCCACTACAAGCTGCTCAAGACCCTGGCCTACCACGGGCTGTCGGAGAACGACGTCTCCATCGTCCCGGTCAGCGGCGGCAACGACGCGGCCGCGGCGTTCCTGAGCGAAAGGGTGGACGTGGGCTGCGCCTTCGGCGGTCCGCTGGACCGGATGACGGCCAGGGGCAAGGTGTTGATGACCGGCGCCGAGCAGGAAAACATCGGCATACTCACCTTCGACGTGGTCTCCGTGACCCGGAAGTTCGCCCGGGAGCACCCCGACCGGGTGGTGGAGTTCCTGCAGGTCACCGAGGACGCCAACCGCGCCTTCACCGCCAACCCCGCCGCCCACCTGGACGCCATCGCCAGGGGATGGGGAATGAGCCCGGACCGGGTGGAGAGCTACCTCGGAAGCGCCGGCAGCTTCTCGTTCCCGACCCGGGACCAGCAGTTGTCGCCGGCCTGGATGGGCGGCACGGTGCAGGCCGCGGCCAAGGGCGCCGCGGACTTCTTCGTGCAGCAGAAGCAGATGTCCCGGGCCCTGGACGACTACGGCGGCGCCGTCAACACGAGCTACCTGCAACGGGTGAAGTAGCGCCGGTCGAGGCGTAGCGCCGGCCACCGCAGCCGGGAACCCCGGGAGGGCATCCATGTCGGGTCTGGCCCTGGAGAACGTGGGCATGATCTACGAACTGCCCGACGGCGGGGAGGTGGAAGCGCTGCGCGGCGTTTCCTTCCGCCTGGACCCCGGCGAGATGATGACCGTGCTGGGGCCGTCCGGCTGCGGCAAGACCACGCTGCTCAACATCATCGCCGGCTTTCTCGCGCCCACTTCGGGAACGGCGCGGTTCGACGCTTCCGCCATCACCGGACCCGGTCCGGAACGCGCCCGGATGGACGAACTCATCACCGGCCCGAGCCCGGAGCGGGGCATGGTGTTCCAGCAGGGCGCGCTGTTCGAGTGGATGAGCGTGGCCGCCAACATCGGCTTCGGCCCGGCCATGCAGGGGCGGCCCAGGCGCGAGGTGGCCGGCATCGTCGAGCACTACCTGGAAACCGTGGGTCTGCGGGGCTTCGGCGACAAGGCCGTGTACGAACTGTCCGGCGGCATGCAGCAGCGGGTGGCGCTGGCCCGCTGCCTCGCCAACGAGCCCGGGCTGATCCTCATGGACGAGCCCCTGGGCGCGCTGGACGCGCTGACCCGCGAGAAGATGCAGTCGCTGCTGCTGAAGATCTGGAACGAGACCGGCAAGACCATCCTGCTGATTACCCACAGCGTGGAGGAGGCGCTGTTCCTGGGCCAGCGCCTGACGGTCATGGCGCCCCGACCGGGACGCATCCATCGGGAGTACCGCCTTCCCTTCGCCCGGCGCGGGTTGACGGAGAGCCTGCGCGACATCAAGGCCACCGACGAGTTCGTCTCCCGGCGCGAAGAGATCCTCGCCATGATCTGGGAAATGGAAGAGGAGATCATGGGCCGGCAGGAAACCGCGGCGCCATGAGCGGAGAGACGCCGACGCTCGTGCGCCGGACGCTGGTCCGGCTGGGACTGCGCAAGGCCGGAGAGGAAGCGCGGAAGACCGTGACCTTCGGCGACCCCGCGGCCGCCCGGGGCGGCGTCTTCTGGAGCGTCGTCTCCGTGGCCGGGGTGGTGGCGCTGTGGTTCGTCGCCGCCGAGAACCGCTGGACCACGCCCATCTTCCTGCCGCCGCCCGCGGACGTGTGGCAGCAGTTCACCCGCACGCTGCTCGACGGGTTCCGGGGCTACAACCTGCTGCAGCACGTGGGGGTCAGCGTCTATCGCCTGCTGATGGGGTTCGCGCTCGGCTGTCTCGTGGGCGTCCCCATCGGCTTCGCCATGGGGCTGTCGCGGGTGATGCGCGGCCTGTTCGACCCCATCGTCGAGTTCATGCGGCCCATACCGCCGCTGGCCCTGATCCCGCTGATGATCATCTGGGCCGGCATCGACAACAAGCCCAAGATCATCCTGCTGTTCCTGGCCGCGCTGTGGATCATGGTGCTGGCGGCGCGCTCGGGCGTGCAGAGCATCCGCCTGTCCAAGATCCATGCGGCCTACACCCTGGGGGCCTCCAGGTCCCAGGTGCTGTTCCGAGTCATCCTGCCCAACTCGCTGCCGGAGATCTTCACCGGCATGCGCGTGGCCATGGGGGTGTGCTGGGGCACCCTGGTGGCCGCGGAGCTGGTGGCCGCGGACGTGGGCATCGGCTTCATGATCGTGGTGGGAGGGAAGTTCCTGGAGACCGGGCTGGTGCTGGTGGGCGTCATCATCATCGGCGTCATCGGCGCCGCCATCGACGTGGGCATGCGGAAGCTGGAAGCCAGGATGATCCCGTGGAAGGGCAAGGGTTGAGGCGTCCCGGGATCCGGGGACTTCCTTGACAGGCTTCCGGCAACGGCCTAGGATTCGGAGGATTCGGGCAGAGACCACCGACCCTCACGGAGGACCAGGAGATGGCCAAGCAAGGCTTCAAGGCAATGGATTCGGACATGCACGTCTTCGAACCCGCGGACCTGTGGGAGCGCTACATGGACCCGGAGTTCAAGGACCGGGCGCCCAAGGGACTGGAACGGGACTTCCGCGACCTGGGCGTGGAGGTGGAGGGGAAGGTCCTCCCCATCCCCCGGCGGCCCGAGGACCCGGCCCTCCGGGACTACCGCCTGGCCACGCTCAAGGAGAAGTACAGCGACGTGGCCGAGCGCGGCTTCGACGGCGTGAGCCAGGTCATGGCCATGGACAAGGAAGGGCTCGACCTGGCCTTCCTCTTCCCCACCCGCGGGCTGTTCGTCCTGGGCATCGACGGCCTCGACCCCGAGCTCGCCGCGGCCATATCCCGGGCCTACAACGACTGGCTCCACGACTTCGCGCAAGCCGCGCCGGACCGGATGCTCTGCGTCGCCATGACGCCGCCCCAGAACGTGGAGGCCGCGGTGGCGGAGACCCGGCGCACGGTGACCGGGATGGGTTTCCGGGGCATATTCATGCGGCCCAACCAGACCAACGGACGATGCTGGAGCGACCCCTACTACGACCCCCTCTGGGACGTGTGCCAGAGCCTCGACGTGCCGGTGGGCTTCCACGAAGCCGGACGGGTGTATCAGCCGCAACCCGCCATCTCCCAGTTCATCCCCACGTTCTCCATGTTCAACACCCTGAGCTTTCCGCTGGCCAACATGTTCGCCTGCGCGGACATGATCTACGGCGGCGTGATGGAACGCTTCCCCAGACTGCGCGTGGCGTTCCTGGAGGGGAACTGCTCGTGGCTCCCCTGGCTCCTGTGGCGCATGGGCGACTACATGGAATCGGTGGGGAAGGCGGAGTACCCGGATCTCAAGCTGGAGCCCCTGGAATACTTCCAGCGCCAGTGTTTCGGCGCGGTCGAATGCGACGAGGTCACCGCAAGGCACATGCCCGAGTACGGCCTGGAGGACAACCTGGTGTTCTCCACCGACTATCCGCACCTGGACGTGAAGTATCCCCACTCGCTGGACGCTTTCCTGGAGATGCCGTTCTCCGACGAGTCCAAGCGCAAGTACCTCTGGGACAACTGTGCGAGGTTGTACAACCTGGGCCAGTAACACCGGGGTCTCCGTGCGGACATTCGAACGGCGGGGGATCGTCGAAGGGTTCTTCGGTCCCCCGTGGAGCACCGCCCACCGCGCCGCCATGTTCGCCTTCGGCGCGGCCCGGGGCATGAACACCTACCTCTACGCCCCCAAGGACGACCCGTACCACCGGGAGCTCTGGCGGCTGCCCTACCCGGAACCGGAGTGGCGCGAGCTCTGCGGGCTCGTCGAGGCGGCCCGGGGCCGCGGCATCGACTTCGTCTATGGCTTCCACCCCGGCAAGGACCTGCGCTTCAGCGCCCCGGAACCCGTGCAGGTCCTGCTCGACAAGGCCGCGAGGCTGTACGATCGGGGCGTACGGACCTTTGCCGTGCTGTTCGACGACATCCCGTCGCACCTCACCCACGCCGAAGACGTCCGGAAGTTCGACCGCAGCCTGGCCAGGGCCGAATCCCTCTGGCTCGAAACCGTGCTGGAGCGGCAACCCTCCCATTGGGACGCGGAGTGGTGGTTCTGTCCCTCGTACTATACAGACGACCCGTTGCTGGCCCGGACTTTCGGGGCCTTCGAGCCCAGGTTCCTGGAGACCGTCGGCCGGTATCTGCCGGCTTCCGTGGGCTGCTTCTGGACCGGGCCGAAGGTGGTGTCCGGGAGCATCGGTCTGGCCCACATGGAGGCGGTGAGCGAACGGGTCGGACACCGGCTGCTGCTCTGGGACAACTATCCGGTCAACGACCTCACCATGAGCGACGAGCTGCACATCGGACCGCTCACGGGCCGGGACCCGCGGCTCCCGGAGCGGGTCCACGCGCACCTGGCCAACCCGCTGCTGCAGGAAGATCTCAGCTTCGTTCCCCTGGCCACCTGCTTCGACTATGCCCGGGACCCGGCGGCGTACGCGCCGGAGGCGAGCTGGGAGGAGGCCGTGACCGAGCGCTTCGGCGCCGCCAACCTGGACCACTGGCGCGCCCTCAGACGGTTCTGCGAGAAGGACGCGGACGCCGCGGCCGGGCCGGCGGCGCTTTCGGCGCCGGAACGGGCCGAGCTCGAAGCGGCCCACGCCTACCTGCTCGCCCACCGGGACGAACGGTGGCGGCGGGAGTTCGCCCCGTGGCAGACCCGGCTGGAGCTCCTGCTCCGGGGAGACCTGTGACGGGCCGCCGCGGCGCCGCGGGAGGAGCCGCCCGCGGATACCGGGCGGCCGCTAGGCACGGGTCCCTGCGCCCCGCGGAGGAAGGAACGGCGTTGTTGGCGATCCCGCTGTACGCTGCGTTCGCGGTCCCTGCACCCCATGGAGGAAGGAATGCCGTCAGCCGGTAAACTGCTGGACACCCTGCACGAGGTGCGCTCCCGGACCCTCGCCCTGGTGGAGGACCTCACGGACGAACAGCTCATCGGCCCCAACCTCCGGATCGTCAATCCCCCGCTCTGGGAGATCGGCCACGTCGCCTGGTTCCACGAACGATGGGCGCTCCGGCATCTGCGCGGCCACGACGCCATCCTCCCGCAAGGCGACGCCCTCTACGATTCGGCGATCGTCCCCCACGATTCCCGGTGGGATCTGGCGCTGCCGTCGAGACGGGAAACCCTCGACTACATGACGCGCGTCCTCGACCGCATCTCGGAAGGACTGCCCGGCCGCGCACCCGGCCCGGAGGAAACCTACTTCCACCGACTGGGCGTCCTGCACGAAGACATGCACGCGGAGGCATTGACCTACACGCGCCAGACCCTGGCGTACCCCGCGCCCTCGTTCCTCCCCCGCGGGCCGGCGCTGCCCGGCGCCCCCCACCCGGGCGACGTGGAAGTCCCCGGCGGCGAGTTCCTGCTCGGGGCAAGCCCGGACTCGCCCTTCGTCTTCGACAACGAGAAATGGAGGCACCCGGTGACCGTGGCCCCCTACCGCATGGCCCGGGCGCCGGTGACCAACGCCGAGTTCGCGGCGTTCGTGGACGACCGCGGCTACGAGGACCCGCGCTGGTGGAGCGCCGCGGGCTGGGAGTGGCGGCAGGCCGAAGGCGGGCCGCATCCCGTGTACTGGCGGCGGGAGTCGCCCGGACGCTGGCTGGAGCGGACCTTCGACCGGTGGCTGCCGCTCGGGGACCACCTCCCGGTGATCCACGTCAACTGGTACGAGGCCGAGGCATACTGCAACTGGGCCGGCCGCCGGTTGCCCGCGGAGGCCGAGTGGGAGATGGCCGCGGCCGTGGACCCCGCGCACCGAGGAGACCCGGAAGCGGCCAAACGCGGTTTTCCGTGGGGCGACGCGCCCCCCGACCCGAACCGCGGCAACCTCGACTGGGCCGCGGGCGGCCGGGTCCCGGTGTCCGCGCTCTCGGCCGGCGACAGCGCGGCGGGCTGCCGGCAGATGATCGGCAACGTGTGGGAGTGGACCGCGGACGTCTTCCAACCCTACCCCGGCTTCGTCCGGGACCCCTACAAGGAGTATTCCGAGCCCTGGTTCGGAGACCACCGGGTGCTGCGCGGCGGCTGCTGGACCACCCGCTCGCACCTGATCCGCAACACGTGGCGCAACTTCTACAAACCGGACCGGCGGGACGTCCTCGCCGGCTTCCGCACCTGCGCACGGGACTGACCGGAAAGGCCGCGGATGGAACGACAGGTTCACGAATGAAGGGATCTTCCGGCTTTCGTGCGGGCAGGGTTTCACGGGTGTACTTACGAGCGTGTACCTACAAGCAGGGTTTCACGGCGTAGCGTCCCCTCCCCTCTTGAGGGGGAGGGGACAGGGAGGGGGGTACGGCGGGGTTGAGGGGATGAGTCCTCTCCACGGACCGACCCAACCGTGTCAGCCATCCATCCGTCGGTGCTGACGCCGATCTGTGGTTGCGCTGATTGACCCCCCTCCCTAACCCTCCCCCTCAAGGGGGGAGGGGATCGGAATTCTCCGCTATGCCGAAGGGAGGATAGCAAGGGAGGACTGCGGAATTGGCAAACGACTTACTCGAACCCATGCTCACCATCGTCCTGGTGACTCCCGCGGGACCCACCCCGCGCACGGGCAACCGCATCTCGGGGGGCCGGTGGGGGCGGATCCTCAGGGCTTCGGGCCATCGGGTCCGGGCACTGGACCGCTACGACAGGGAACCCGGCGACCTGCTCATCGCGCTGCACGCCCGCCGCAGCCACGAGTCCGTCCGGCGGTTCCGCCAACTCCACCCCCACAGGCCCATCGTCGTCGTGCTGACCGGGACGGACCTGTACCACGACATCCACGTCAACCAGGAGGCGCAGGAGTCCCTCCGGCTGGCGAACCGCTTGGTGGTGCTGCAGCGGCAGGGGCTCCGGGAGCTCTCCCCTTCGCTCCGGAGGAAGACCCGGGTCATCTACCAGTCGGCGTCCCCCTGCACCGCGCCCCCCGGAAACCAGCGCAGGGCCTTCACCGTATCGGTGGTGGGCCACATGCGGACCGAGAAGGACCCGTTCCGCACCGCCATGGCGGTGCGCGGGTTGCCGTCCTCGTCCCGGATCCGGGTGCTGCACATGGGCGCCGCCCTGGGCGAGGACATGGAGCGGCGCGCGCGGCGGGAGGAAGAGCGGAACCCGCGTTACCGCTGGCTGGGGGAACTGCCGCACTGGCAGACGCGGCAGACCCTCGCCCGCGGCCACCTCCTGTCCGTCACCTCGCGCATGGAGGGCAGCTCCAACGTCCTGTGCGAGGCCCTGGCCTCCGGGGTCCCGGTGGCGGCCTCGAAGATCCCGGGACTGGTGGGGACCCTCGGCGAAGACTATCCGGGGTACTTCGAGCTCGGAGACACCCGGGGACTGCGGCGGCTACTGCTCAGGGCCGAAGGCGACCCGGAGTTCTACCGAAGCCTGGCGCGGCATTGCGCCAAGGCCGCGCAACTAGTGCGCCCCGATCTCGAGGTCCAGGCTTGGCGGCGCTTGGTGGACGAGGCCACCGAGGGCTGACGTCACGAAGGCCGCGCCTGCATGGCGCCCATGCCTTCATTCCCGCGAAAAACTACCCCTCGTCATTCCCGAAAAGACCACCTCTGTCATTCAAGACCACCTCTGTCATTCAAGACCACCTCTGTCATTCAAGACCACCCCGTCATTCAAGACCACCCCGTCATTCAAGATCACTCCGTCATTCCCGCGAAAGCGGGAATCCAGAAAGCAGCAAGAAGGATGGAAACACGGAGAGTTTTCACAAGAATGGATGGATTCCCGCTTTCGCGGGAATGACGGAGTGGATTCCCGTACCCGCTTCCGCGAGGACATGCTTTCGCGGGAATGACGGAGCGGACGTCTGTGGGAATGACGGGGTGGGGCGTCCGCGACGCTTGGCTGCCGGCTTGCCGTTTCCGGCTCACGCCCCGCTGGAGAGGACATCCACGAGGGCCTCGGCCACGGTATCCAACTCGGCGTGGGTGATGGTCAGGGGGGGCAGCAGCCGCACCACCGTGGCGCCCGCGGGCAGGGCGAGGACGCCCCGATCCATGAGCCGGACCAGGCAGGGCTGGGACTTCTCCTTGAGCTCGATGCCGATCATCAGCCCCAGTTGGCGCAACTCCCGGACCTTCGGCAACTCCCTTGCCTCCAGGCGCTCCCGCAGGTAGGCGCCCTTTTCCGCGGCCGCCTGGTCGAGCCGTTCCTCGGTCATGGCGTCGATGGCCGCCAGCGACGCGGCGCAGGCCAGGGGGTTGCCGCCGAAGGTGCTGCCGTGCCTGCCCACCGGGGGCGTGACCTTGTCGGAACAGACCACCGCGCCCATGGGGAGGCCCCCGGCCATGGCCTTGGCCAGGCACAGGATGTCGGGCTCCAGGCCGAAGTGCTCGCAGGCGAACATCTTGCCGGTGCGGCAGAAACCGGTCTGGACCTCGTCGATGACCAGGAGGACGCCCCGGTCCCGGCACAACTCGCCCACCTGGGAGAAGAACTCCTCCTTCCCGAGGTTCACCCCCCCTTCTCCCTGGACCACCTCCAGCAGCACCGCCGCGGTGTCGTCGCCCACCTGCGCTTCCAGCTTGGCGAAGTTGTTGAAGGGCGCGAACCGGAAACCTTCCACCACCGGGACGAAGGGTTCCCTGTACTCGCGGGTGAACGTGGCGCTCAGGGCGCCCATGGTGCGTCCGTGGAACCCCCGCATGGCGCACACGATCTCGTGCTTGCCTGTGGTGAACCGGGCGAACTTGATGGCCGCTTCGATGGTCTCGGCACCCGAGTTGCACAGGAAGGCGCGGGTGAGGTTGCCCGGGGCGAGGCCCACCAGCCGCTCCAGCAGCCGCGCCTTGACGTCGTTGTAGAAAACGCCCGAGCAGACCAGCATCCGCTGTGCCTGCTCGATCACCGCCTGCACCACCTTCGGGTGGCAGTGGCCCAGGTTGGCGACGCCGTGGCCGGCCACGCAGTCGATGTACTCCCGGCCGGCGTCGTCCCATACCTGGGCGCCTTGGCCGCGCACCAGCACCACGTCGCGCTTGGGATAGACGTCGAACTCGTACCGCTGCTGCAACTCCATCAAGCCGCTCATCGGACCACCGTTCTCAGGAACCTCTGATCGATCCTGGTTCGAGGCGCCTCTCCCAATGGGAAAGCGCTTCCTTCGACTCCGCTTCGCTACGCTTCCTTCGACTCCGCTTCGCTACGCTCAGGACGAACGGGGCGATCGTTCCGGGTTTCCCTCATCGGATCACCGTCCCCTTCCCCGCCAGTCCGGTGGATGGGCCGGGCGCCCGGGTCGCGGTTGGTTTCCCTCACTGGATCACCGTCCCCTTCCCCGCCAGGGCGTCGCGGATCGGATGCTCCACCCTGCCGTCGCTCATGACCACCTTCTCGGCCCCTTCCTCGAACAGCCGCCGCAGCGCCAGCATCTTGCGCTTCATGCGCCCGGCCACCTGGGCCTCCCGCTGCTCCAGCTCGGCCGCGCGGATGTGCGGCGCCACCGTGCTCTCGTCGTCCTTGTCCGCCAGGAACCCGGGCGCTTCGATGAGCTGCAACACCACCCGGGCGTGGAAGGCGGCCTGGAGCGCGTTCACGATGTCGTCGTTCTCGGAGTTGATGGCGGTGCGGCTCTCGTCGAGTATGGGGATCGAGAGCACGGGCCGGTAGCCGTGGTCGAGCAGCAGCCGGAGCAACTCCTCGTTGACGCTCCGGGGCTTCCCCGAGAAGTCCCGGACGATCAGCGTCTTGCCGTCCTTCCGCACCCGGATGCCCTTGTTGCGCCGGCCCTGGACCGCCCTGCCGTCGATGCCGGAAAGGCCTACGGCGTTGACCCCGTTCTGTTGCAGCAACTCCACGATGCGCTTGTTCTGCAGACCCGCATACGCCATCAGGATGGCGTCCATGGCCGCCTCGTCCGACTGCACGCTGGTGTAGCCCGACACCGAAGTCAACACCCGGGTGGGAGCGCCGAGCCTGGCTGCGATGGCGTCGCGCACCGCGTTGGCCCCGTGCACCACCACGAAGGGGTCGGACACCTCGGCCAAGTCCCGGGCGATGCCCGGCAGGTTGATGGCGCTGCCGCCGCCGACCTTCACCAGGATCATCTGTGCCGCTCCACCGTGCGGTTGGGGACCGTGCGCCAGTCCCGCGGGTCCGGCACGGTCTCGGAGCTCACGGTGAAGCCCCGGGCGCTCCGCCGGGCGCGCAGCCGGAAGTACTCAGGGTCCTCGTTGAACAGGGACCCCACATAGACGTTCTCCCTGTCGGCGATGACCATGTTCATGGCCCGGACGTACCGGGTCCGGCGGACGATGACGTCCATGCCCTTCCTCATGGCCGCGGCCATGTCGCCCTTGTCGAAGCGCTTGACGTAGTTGAAGACCTTCTCCGCGCCGATGCGGCCGGCCTCGGAAATGCGCACGCCCCGGAGCTCGCCGTTGAACGCGAACGCGTACCTGCCGTCGCAGAACGGCATGTTGTTCTCCACCGCGATGCCCTCGTCCCGGAAAGCGCTGCGCGCGTGGCCCAACAGGAGCGTGGAGGCGCCGAACTGCCCCAGGTCGTCTTCCCAGATGGGCCGGACGTTGCGGTACACCTTCCACTCGCCCTCCGCCAGGTAGGCGCAGCCCCAGCCGTGGCCCTGGTATTCCGGGCTGTTCCGGGCGACATGGGCGAGGTGCGCCAGACGCTCGCCTATGTCGAACGGTTCCGACTCCTTGACGCACAGCAGGCGGCACATGGTGGAAGCGCCGAAACGTTCTACCCCACGGGGTGCAGCCCCGGGAACTCCAGGCCCAGGGTCTCGTCGAAGCCGTTCATGACGTTGCACGCCTGGACCGCCTGTCCGGCCGCCCCTTTCATCAGGTTGTCCAGGGCGCTCATCACCACCAGCCGGTCCGACCCCTTCTCCTTCTGGAAGCCCACGTCGCAGTAGTTGGCGCCGCTCAGCAGCTTGGGCTCCGGGTAGCGGTAGATGCCTTCGGCCTCCTTGACCATGCGGATGAAGGGCTCGCCGCGGTACGCCTCCCGGTAGATCTTCCACACGTCCTTCTCTTCCAGCGGCTCGCGCAGGAACAGGTGCGCGGTGGCCAGCACGCCCCGCACCATCTCGATGGAGGTGGCGGAGAAATAGACCCGTATGCGCCGGCCGAAGCGCAACTCCTGCACGACCTCCGCGCTGTGGCGGTGCAGCGTGGGCATGAAGGAGCGCACCGCGCCGCTCCGCTCCGGGTGGTGGGAGGCCTCGCTGGCGGCGTTGCCTCCTTCGCTGGAGCCCACCTTGACCTCCACCACCGTGCGGTCCGGGTCCACCAGCCCCTTCCGGAACAACGGGTACACGCCCAGGATGGTGGCGGTGGCGTTGCACCCGGCGCCGGTGACCAGGCTCGCTCCCCGGATCTCGTCCCGGTGCAGCTCCGGGACTCCATAGACGAACTCCTTCAGGAGTTCCGGGCGCAGGTGGGGCTTGCCGTACCAGCGTTGGTACTCGTCCGGGTCGTCGAGCCGGAAGTCCGCGCTCAGGTCGATCAGCCTGGGGGCCAGCCCCCGGAAGTCGTCGATGCGCTCCATAGCTTGGCCGTGGGGCAGGCAGAGGAACAGCAGGTCGCACGGGCCGAGCTCGTCCATGCGGCGGAACCGGATCTGCGTGCGCTTGCGCAGGTTGGGATGGGCCCTGGACGCGAACTTCCCCGCGTAGCGTTCCGATGTGACCTCGCACACCTCCACCCGCGGGTGCCCCAGGAGCAGGCGCAGGAGCTCGCCGCCCGTGTAACCCGACGCCCCCGCAATGGAGACCTTCAGCTTCTCACCCACGGTCCGCGCCTTCCCCTCCCATGGGAGATCGGAACGACCTTCCCCGTTCGTCCTGAGCGTAGCGAAGCGAAGTCGAAGGACGCGCTTTCCCAAGGGAAAGCTGCATCGTTCCGACGTTTCCCATGCGTCTCCGCGGCCCGAGTCACGACGCCTCTGGCCGCGGCCGGTCCGCGCCGTCCCTTCGGTCCCGCTCCTCTCGCGCCACCCTGAGCACGTGCTCGACGATGAGCCCGGGGATGTTCACCCCGGTGGTGTCGATGCTGTTCCGGAACTCCATGGTGTAGTTGACTTCGTTGACCAGCAGTCCTTCCGGGGTCTCGAAGAGGTCCGCGGCCACGATGCCGCCTCCCACCGCCCTGGCCGCGCGGACCGAGAGGTCCCGCAACTCGTCCGTCACCGGACAGTTCTCGGCGCGTCCGCCCCGGGCCGTGTTGGTGATCCAGTGGTCGCTGTAGCGGTAGATGGCGGCCACGCACTCGTCCCCGACCACGAAGCTGCGGATGTCCCGCTCCGACTTCTCCACGTACTGCTGGACGTAGAAGATGGAGTGGTGGTAGGTGCCCAGGGTCGCCTTGTGCTCCAGGATCGACTCCGCGGCGTCCCTGTCGTTGACCTTGGCCAGGAGCCTGCCCCAGGAGCCCACCGCGGGCTTGAGCACCACGGGATAGCCCATCTCCTCGATGGCCTCCAGTGTCGATTGTTCGGTGAAGGCGATGCGCACTTCGGGCTGGGGCACCCCGTGCTCCTGAAGCTGCACCGACGTGAGGATCTTGTCGCCGCACACGCCGGCCACCAACGACGAGTTGACGCAGCGCACGCCGGCGCTCTCGAACAGGCGCAGGCCGTGCAGGGCGCGTGAGTGGTTGATGCACCGTTCCAGCAGCACGTGGAGGTCGAACCGATCCCTGCCCAGGTGGAAGGAGAGCCGCCGGTCGTCGATCATCCTGAGATCGACATCGGCCCGCTGCCGGAACTCCCGGATCAGGAGCTTCTCCTCGGGCCGGACCAGCGAATGGAGCAAACCGACCTTGAGACTCATTCTCCCCAGTCTTCCTCTTCCTGGGGCGCCTCGGCGACCTCCGGCGGGTCGAGGCTCGTGACCTCCAACTCCGTGCCGCAGTCGGCGCAAGTGATCAACTCGCCCTCCACCGCATCGTCCTCCAACTCCCACTCGGCTCCACAGACCGGACATTCGACCATCGACGGTTACCTCCTCGTGCAGCGTTCCCTTTCCGGCTCTTCCGGTTTCCGTGTGGGCAGGGTCTTACGGTCTAGCGTCCCCTCCCCCCTTGAGGGGGAGGGTTAGGGAGGGGGGATCCGTCTGCCGCCACCGCGGTGATGGCGTCCCGCAAGACGGCGACCATCTCGTCGATCTGCTCCCGGGTGACCACCAGCGGCGGACACAACGCAAGCGCGTCGCCCGGGCACACCCGCAGCAGGAGACCGTTGGCCAGCGCCTCTTCCAAGACCCTTCGCCCCACCTGCTCTTCCGGGGCAAAGGGCTCCCGGGTGGCCTTGTCCTTCACCAACTCCACCGCGGCCATGAGTCCCCGACCGCGCACGTGGCCCACCGCGGGCAGGTCCGACAGGGTGGCCAGCCGCTCCTGCAGGTAAGGTCCCAACTCCGCGGCCCGCTCCACCAGGCGCTCCCGTTCGATGATGTCCAGGTTGGCCAGGGCCGCGGCGCACGCCACCGGGTGGCCGGTGTAGGTATAGCCGTGGAAGAACGCGTCGTCGCCCTTGGCCAGGAGGGTCTGGAACAGTTCCTCCCGGAACAGCATGGCGCCCAGCGGGAGATAGCCGCTGGTGATCCCCTTGGCGGTGACGAGCACGTCCGGGGTCACGCCCTCGCCCACGCACGCGAACAGGCTGCCGGTGCGCCCGAAGCCGGTGATCACCTCGTCGCAGACCATCAGGACGCCGTGCCGGTCGCAGATCTCCCGGATGCGGGGAAGCCATCCCCGGGGCGGCACGACGACTCCGCCCCCGCCCTGCACGGGCTCGGCCACGAAGGCCGCGACGGCGTCCGCGCCCTCCCGCTCGACGATCCTTTCGAGCTCGTCGGCGCAGGCCAACTCGCAGCCCGGCCAGGTCTTCCCCAGCTCGCAGCGGTAGCAGTGGGGCCGCGCCATGTGGCGCACGCCCGGGAGGCCCGGCTCCATCTGCCGGTTGAAGACCGGGATGCCCGTGAGCATGGCGGCGCCGCTGGAGGAGCCGTGGTAGCCGTGGTTCAGGGTGACGAACCGGGTCCGCCGGGGCTCCCCCCTGGCCTTCCAGTAGGCCCGCACCAGGCGGATCATGCTCTCGTTGGCCTCGGAGCCGCCGGAGGTGAACACCACCCGGGTGAGCCCCTCCGGAGCCATCTCCGCCAACCGGGACGCCAGCCGGACCGTGGTGTCCGAGGCAGGGCCGACGAGCGCGGGGGCGAAGGCGAGCCGGTCCATCTGTTCGGCCGCGGCCCGGGTGATCTCCGTCCGCCCGTGGCCCACGTGCACGTTCCAGAGGGTGGAGAGGCCGTCGATGTAGCGCTTGCCCAGGGCGTCCCAGAGGTAGATCCCCTGGGCCCGGACGAACACGGGCAGGCCGCCGGACTGGTGCCGGGACAACGGCACGAAGCCGTGGACCAAGTGGTCCCGGTCCGCCCGGCCCAAGGCCGCGGCCCGCTCCAGGTCAACGGGTTCCGCGGGGTTCGCAGGGTTCGTCACGAGGACTCCGGGCGGTCGCAAGGGTCAGGGTCGAGGATCGAGGTGGAGGCGTCCACGGTCCGCGGCCATGCCTCACAACCGGTAGTAGCGTCTGGGGTTGTCGCACAGGATCTTCTTGCGGAGCTCGGGCGCCAGGTCCTCGCGGGCGAAGAAGTCCGGCAGGTCATGGAAGAACTCCGAGCGCGCCCGCTCGTGGGGGTAGTCCGAGGCCCACAGCACCTGCTCCCCTCCCAGCCGGTCCAGCACGTAGGGCAGGCTCTTCTCGTCCACCTCGCAGGTGAAGAAGACGTTGCCGCCCCTTATGACGTCGCTGGGGCGCTGTTGCACCGCCAGCGCATGGCCGCGGCGCTCCCAGTTCTCGTCCAGGGCGTCCATCATGAACGGCACCCAGCCGGTGCCGCATTCCAAGTAGGCCACCCGCAATTTGGGGAAGCGGTCGAACACGCCGCTGTTCACCATGCTCATGATCTGCATCATCTGCGGCATGGTGTGCTCCAGGGGCCGGGCTTCCGCCAGGCTCTCGAAGATGTCCAGGCCCAGGCCGGTGACCGGCCCGCCGTGGACCCCCAGCGGGCAGTCCAGCCGTTCGGCTTCGGCGTAGAGGGGGTCGAATTGGCTCCCTCCCAGGCCCACCAGCGGGGCCATGACCGACGGGATCACCCCCGACACCATGCCCAGTTCCTCGACGCAGCGGCGCAGCTCCGTCACCGCGGCGTCGATGTCCTGCACCGGCAGCAGGGCCACCCCCTTGAGCCGGTCCGATCGGCGCCCGAAGCAGTCGTGCAGCCAGTCGTTGTAGGCCCGGGCCACCGCGACCGCCCAGCCCTTGTTGCGGATCTGGCCGTGGAACAGGGCGTTGCTGGGGTAGAGCACCGTCTGTTCGATGTTCGATTCTTCGAGGAAGCTCAGCCAGTTGTCCGCGTCCGGCACCTCGGCCTTGTGGCGGGAGGACATGCCCCGCATCCAGCCGTCGGTGAGGGGAAAGAAATAGTACTCCCGGGTCCAGTCCTTGTCGCACCAGGGCTCCGGCAGGTAGCGGCGCAGGTCCTTGTCCTGGTCCACCACGTGGCCGTCCGCGTCGATGATCCCGTAGTCGAGTTCCATCAGGGAAACCTCCGTATGCGCCCCGGCGCACCACTCAGCGTATCATCGAGCGGCCGGACTCGCCCGAATAGTTGACGAACACGGTCTTGAGCTCGGTGAAGAAGTTTATGCCCTCCTCGGACATCTCCCGCTCCCCCACCCCGGTGGCCTTGATGCCGCCGAAGGGAAGCTGGGCCTCGCCGCCGATGGTGGGTTCGTTGACGTGGACCATGCCGGTCTCCACTTCCTCCACGAAACGCATGACCGTCTCCACGTCCCGGGTGAAGATCGACGTGGTGAGGCCAAACTCCACCGAGTTGGCAAAGGCGATGGCCTGGTCCAGGTCCCTGGCCGCGGCCACCGAAAGCACCGGACCGAAGATCTCCTCACGGAAGATGCGCATGTCGGGGGTCACGTCGTCGAACACCGTGGGCTCCACGTAGTAGCCGTGCTCCAGTCCCGGGGGCCGACCGCCCCCCGCCACCAGCCGGGCCCCTTCCTGCTTGCCCACCTCGATGTACTCCAGGTCGGTCTTCCACTGGCTCTCGTCCACCGCGGGACCCATGTCCACGTCGCCGTCCAGGCCCGGCCCCACGCGGATCTTCCGGGCGTGGTCCTCCAGCCGGGCCACCAGCTCGTCCTTGGCGGCACCGATGGCGATGACCCGGGAGGTGGCGGTGCAGCGCTGGCCGGTGGAGCCGAAGGCCCCGTCCCGGATGGCCACCGCGGCCTTGTCGAGGTCGCAGTCGGGCATGACGATGACCGCGTTCTTGCCGCCCATCTCGCAGGTCACCTTGGCGCCCCGGGAGGCGGCCTTCACGTAGAGGTCGCTGCCGATCTGGTTGGAGCCGGTGAACGACACCACCGGGATGCGCGCAGAACCCACCATGGTCTCCCCCACGTCCGACCCCGAGCCCACCACCACGTTGAAGACTCCCGGCGGAAGGCCCGCTTCCTCATAGACCTCCGCGAGCAGGCCCGCGGTGGCCGGGGTCAGGGAGGCCGGCTTCAGCACTACCGAGTTGCCCGCCACCAGCGCCGGGGCCGACTTCCACACCGGTATGGCCCAGGGGAAGTTCCACGGCGCGATCAGCCCCACCACGCCCATGGGCTGGCGGATGGTGTAGGTGAAAGTGTCCCGGGCCTCGGAGGGAAGGGTCTTGCCGCCGATGCGGTAACCGGCGCCGGCGTTGTACTCCAGGAGCGAGACCCCCTTGAGGACCTCGCCCCGGGCCTCCTTGAAGATCTTCCCTTCCTCCCGCGTCATGGTCTCGGCGATCTCGTCCACGCGCCGGCGCGCGATGTCCGCGGCGCGCCAGAGCACCCGGCCCCGCTCCGGACCCGGAGTCTTCCTCCACCCCCGGAAAGCGGCCGCAGCCGCGTCGATAGCCCCCTCGGTGTCCGCAGCCGTGGCCATGGGGAACTCGGCGATCACGTCCCTAGTGTCCGCGGGGTTGACGTTGCGCACCCGCCTGTCGGAATCGGGCTGGCGCCACTCGCCGTTGATGTAGGAACCTGTGTGCATGCGCGTCTCCTTGGGGTCGCCGCCTTGGGGGCTGAGGTCCGCGGCCTTGGGGTCGTGCTTCGTGCGTTGGCGTGAGTGCGATTAAAGGAAACAAACCGCGGCGTGTCAAGCGTTGGCGGGCCACGCCCGCTCCTGCCCGCGTCCGATCCGATTCCCGTCTGGAAAAACATCACCCTGACCCCCTATCCCCGTTCGTCCTGAGCATGGCCCTAACCCTCCCGTTCGTCCTGAGCGTAGCGAAGCGAAGTCGAAGGACGCACTCTTCCTCCGGGATTGTCCAGAGTTTCCTTGAAACCCCGGGCAGGATTTGCCATGGTTCCCGCCACCATGACACCTTCGGCCACCATGAGACCCTCGCCTCTCCTTCGCGCCGCGGTCCTCACAGCCGGACTCCTGCTGGTTCCGCCCGCCGCCTGGAGCGAGTCAGCCAAGGAAGTGTTCCGGCAGGCCGCCCCCTCCGTGGTAGTGGTGCTGGCCCTGAGCAGGAACGGCGCGACCACCGGCCAGGGCAGCGGCGTGGTGGTGGGCCGAACGGAAGTGGTCACCAACTGCCACGTGGTCGAGAAGGCCGCGGGCATCGCGGTGCGCCAAGCCTCGGACCACACAGGCGAGACGACTTGGCGCATGAAGGCGTCCGTGCTGGCGCGGAACGACGAGCGCGACCTGTGCCTGTTGCACGTGGAAGAGTTGTCGGACCCGCCCGCGCCCACCACCGCGCGCCTTGGCTCGGCCAAGACCCTGTCCGTGGGCGAGGAAGTCTATGCCATCGGTGCCCCTCGGGGCCTGGAACTGTCCCTGTCCCGCGGCATCGTCTCCCAACTGCGCGGCGTCCTGGGCAAGCGGCGCAGCCCCTTGATCCAGACCGACGCCGCCATCTCCCCCGGCTCGTCCGGCGGCGGCCTCTTCAACGCCAACGGCGAACTCGTCGGAATCACCACCTTCAAGTGGAGAGGCGAAAACCTGAACTTCGCTCTGCCCGCGGATTGGGTGCAGGAGCTGCGGGAAGGGGGCTGGTCGGCGGTGGAGACTGCGGAGATGAGGGCGGCGTGTGAGGAGGATCCGGATTTCGAGTGTCTCGTGGTGCTGGCGCGGCGGGAGGCCGATGGGATCGAGGATGCTCATCGGCGAGGGTTCGCGTTGTCTAGTGTTGTAGGGACACAAGTGAACATTGCCGGTGTGCAGCTAGAAGCGAACGATACGCAGGGCGCCAAACTGACGCTGGCCTTAGCACTCAAAACAGCGCAGGAAATTGACGAGGCGATGTGGCGTGGATACGCATTGAGCGACATCGCAGCCGCACAAGCCAAGGCAGGAGAACAGCAAGCGGCTAGAAAAACATTCGCTGATGCACTCAAAGCCGCTCAGGGAATCGACGATGCGAGGTGGCGTGGATACGCATTGGGAACCATCGCAACCGAACAAGCCAAGGCGGGAGAGCAACAGGCCGCTACCCGGACATTCGCTGACGCACTCAAAATCGCTCAGGAAATCGACGATGCATGGTTTCGTGCATCGGCTTTGCAGGACATCGCAATCGCGCAAACGAAAGCGAGAAACGTGGTTGATGTACTCAAAACCACGCGGGGAATCGACGATGCAGGGTCGCGTGCATCGGTATTAAAGAACATCGCAGCCGCACAAGCGAAAGCGGGAGAGCCGCAGGCGGCCAGTCGGACGTTTGCTGCCGCTTTCGACGCGGCACAGGACATTGATGCGTCCTATGAACGCCTTGAGGCGTTCACTGACATCTTGTCCACTCAGGCGGAAGCAAAAAACGTCAAGGACGCGATAAAAGCCTTCAAAAACGCAGTCAAGGTCCACTGGACAGGTCCTTCGGAAGCGGCCTTGAAGCTGGATCGTCCAGATCGAGTCCTGGTCCAGCGCGGTCTCGCGTCGTTGGGCAAGGACGTGGGGGCTGCGGACGGAGTCTTCGGAACACGGACCCGGGCCGCGTTGCGTTCGTGGCAAGTAGATGCAGGGTTCAAAGCCACCGGCCACCTGACACGAGAGCAGGCGGACAGGCTGATCGCCGCAGGTCGTGCCGCGGAGGCGGCACAGAGACTCGGCTCATCACAGCGGCTGAAGGAGTTTTGCGCTGAAGTCCCACAGTCCGCGCTTTGCCGTGACCTTTGACCACCCATCGGAGGATACAAGATGAAAGCCGTCACCGTCCGCGAGCTCAAGACCAATCCCTCCGCAACCCTGCGCGAGGCGCGTGAACACCCCGTCGTGGTGCTTCAACACAACCGGCCCGAAGCGGTGCTGGTGCACCTGGAGGAAGATCCGTCGCTCAACGAGCCGGGCATCCGCCAAGCCCTCGCCACGGCCCTGTACCGAGACCGAAGCCTCTCCCTCGGACAGGCGGCGCGTTTCTCCGGCATGGGGATGGCAGCCTTCATCCAGCGCGTGTCACGTCTCGGTATCCCCGTGGTGGAGGGAAACGCCGAAACCGCACGCGAGGATGCCCAAACTCTCCGTAGATGGCGGAGAGATGCGTCAATGCCGTAAGGAAGCGGCAGGTTCAAGCAACACTGCCGCTAAGCTTCCCCGACTTCGTCGAGAACCCCGCGAACGAGGTCGCCTGAAAGTCTGAAATCATCCCGGTCCAGGCGCTCGAAAAAGGGACGGATACGCTTCACAAGACCCGCTTGCTTCGCCTCAATTAGTATCCCGGCGAGACCGATCACTTTCAACCCGTAGTTGTCAGCCCACTTGCGACCACGCCGCTCGTCCATCAGCACGAGACACGGGCCAGCGTGTCCAAGAGCAACAGTGAGTGTGCTTGCCTCACCGGCATCCAACTCGGCACTCAGCGCCGGATCCGGAGTGACGGGCATGACCGTGATCCATCCGTCCCTGATGGCGGCAGCCAGTTCGGAAGCACCGGGACGTTGATCGCCGGCCAGCACCTCGTCACGCACCGTTGACGTGACAGCGACTCGATCAAAGAGCTGCCGAAGCAGATCAAAGGCTCCGGCAGAAGCAAGCCCGATCAGCGTGCTCGCGTCTGCAATAACGAGTCGTACCGCCATGTGTATATCAGCCTCAGTGTTCTCGCGCGCCTACCAGAACTCCCGGCGCGCCCCCAGCTCCTCGTACTCATCGCAGATTGCCTCAATCTTTTTGGTGAGTTGTTGAAGCATTTTCTTGGCCCACCTACGCACCTTTCCCTTCGGATGGTGGTCACGCAACTCGGTCAGCGGTTTCTTGTAGAGCGCAAGGTACGTCACCACCGACTCAACTCCGGCAAAATTGCGTGTATTGGTGTCAATAACCCTTAACACGTCGTCACGGTCCCCGAATTCGTCCAAAAATCGGGTCATGACTGGATTCAGCGTTGGCTCTTGAGCGTCCTTCCGGTAAGTCGTGAGCATTGGCAAGACTCTTGCTGCAAAAACCGGCGCATGGCCTGGGTGAGCGTGACACCAAGCAAATAGCGTGTCCACCGGAAGATTCAGGATCACCGGATTCTGTTGCCGATCAAACGAAGGCGCCTCCCCCAGGATATAAAGACTCTGCGCCCGCATCTTGTCCGAGACGATCGCCTGACCGATGATGGGCCAAGCGATTTCGGGGAAGTCGGACAACAGCATGGGAGTGACGGATTTGATGCATCGTGCGTCTTCCCAACTACCTGCCTCTACCAGTACTCTCGCCAAGGTCAAGGCCGTGGCGCAAGCGTCGGGATCTTGCCGACCCTTGCTCAACATCCACTTCATGATCTGCTCGAAATGGCAATCGGCCTCTACCTCACCCCACAACTGTTGCCACAAAGTGACTTTTTCCGCGAGTTTGCGGATTTGCGGCCGCAGGCCGTCAAGATTATTAGTTGCGAAGTCGCCGTACGTCCACATCAAGTCCACCGCTACGGTGAACGCGGCGGCGCTGTGGTCAACCATCATATCGAACAACGGCGCGACCTCCGAAGCCGGAACCTTGGCGAGCGCTCCTCTCGAAGTCCATGGCGCCAAATAGTCAGGAGACAATAACCCTTCCCGAAGAGCTTCGATTACCAGCCTGACATCAGATAAGGTAATGCCAAGCCGCGAGCAAATCAAGGGAAGCGCCGGCGCGAGCTCGGCTGAACACGCCGCCTCCCGCTTGAACGCTTCCACGACTCCAGGATGACCCTTTGCAATTCCGGTTATGTAACCTGCCAGCATGTCATAATTTCGCTCTCCTTCTGGTGTTTCCAGAACCGCCTGGACGATTGGCGCCTGCCAATCCAAGGGTGCATCAGCAATGGCGGCAACGGCCGCTCCAAAAGTGTAAGCCTTCTCCTGCCTACCGCACGCCAGTTGAGGCAGTAATCCCTTGAGGATCCCCGGTTGCTTGACAAGATCGACCACCAACTCGCGCACCGCTGCTTCTTGACGCTGGACGCGACCCTCGCGGTCCAGCTTCTCGCCAACGGGAAAGTTCCGTGGCATTTCGGTAACGAGGAAACGCACACGCTCTTTCAAACCCTGGGGTTGCAACTTGGCAATCAGTCTCCTGACTCGAACAGCCACATCCTTGTCCACGGCGTCATCTTTGAGGAAAAGCCCGAGATTTTCCAAAGCCTCCTTCCACTCCGTAGCTGCACCGCCTACCGTAGCGATCAATGTTTCCACCAGATCAATGAAACCATGGGAAACCAACGAATCCAGATGAGGTCCAAGACGTGTACGTACAGTATCGCCGTACTCATCGCTTCCCTCGGCGATCCGCACGAGGCGCGTCACACACCCCTCGATATAGTCAGCTACATCACCATGCGTAGCCGGTTGCCAGGGATCCAGCGCTGGACGAGATCCATGAGTTTCCGGGCCGATGAGGCGCGAGAAATGGCCTGTCCGTGATCCAGCGATCAGAGCTTCGACCACAATC
The DNA here is from genome assembly GCA_965204235.1 of uncultured Binatia bacterium (SeqCode). Taxonomy (GTDB): domain Bacteria; phylum Desulfobacterota; class Binatia; order UBA9968; family JAJDTQ01; genus JAJDTQ01. The sequence continues at coordinate 3,283,773 of OZ241979.1, read as the reverse complement.
CGGCGCTCGACAGGATCCTCCGTCTTAGCGGCCTCATCCAGGACAGCGAGCCGCTCTCTACCATCGGCCGCAGTGTTACCAAGGAACACGGGAAAGAGCGCTGTGAATTGACCAGTGGCGTTGTTGCGCCACGTTTCGTTCTCTGCCACCGCCATAAACGAAAGGAAGGATTGCAACCGATGGGCGTTGTTGCACCACGTTTCGTTCTCTGCGGCCGCGAGACGCAGCAGAAGACGGGCGCCAGCTTCGAACGTGTCGGGACGGAAGGCGATTTTCTCCAATGCCCAGACAATGTGACGGCGCGCATCGCCCTTGACTTCCAGCAGATCCCCGAATCGGCCCAGGAAACGCTCGATCCGGTCCACGACCACCGCTGAATCTACTTCCGCAAGAGCCGACAGTACCTTCGCGTGGACAGCTTCGGAATCCCCTTTGAAGTTGTCGAAAGGTCCACCGTCGCGGCATACACGGGCCACCACCTCCTTGGCGATTTCGGTAGTGTCGAGCAAGGCCAGTTGTCGGGCGGCCCCGACTCTAAGATCGGGATTGATGTCACCTGCCAGTACTTCGTCCCAGCTCGATGGACGCCATTCCCGCCATTGCCGTTCGGCAAGTTTCAGGGCGATTGGGCGCGGTTGAAGGACAACCAATCCTCCCCGCCGCCGGGCGACACGCCGACCGACAAGATCTTCAACGGCAGCATACAGGTCGTCCTCTGTGAGGTTACGCCCTCGTGCAGCAATCTCGTTGAGTTGGCTGTCATCATCAGGTCTGAGCAGACCGAATGCCGCCAACAGCTTCGCTGACTTGAGCAGCAGTTCAGGCTCTAGTGTGCTCCGTCCCCGGACGAAGGCATCGACAAGATCGTCATCCGTGGCATGGGCAATGGGGATGGACCCCTTCCATGCTTGTCCGATGCTGATGGCGATCTTCGGAAAACCCTGAGAGGAACCCACGAGCCGACGCTGGTCCTCCGAAGGCAGGCTTGGGGATACCCGGTTGACGATGGCTTCCGTAACGGAGGATGACGCCTCGTCGATCTTGATCGTCGTCTCGTCCAGCGTTCCGGAAGGGATTTCGTTGTCGATGGTAACCAGCGAGAGACGGCTACTGCTACGCGAGACCATGCCGACGAGAACCCGGTGATTTTGGGGAACACAGCCATCGACGACTACGACTGCGCGTATTCCCATATCCGCCAAGTTCTGGACGACGGTGTTGATGGCCTCGGAGCCGAACTCGGACTCGTCTGCGTACATCGCGATCACGTGAAGGAAGTCCCCATCTTCAACGGGCCTGAGAGCCTCAAGCACCAAGCGGGATTTTCCGAGGCCGGACAGTCCGACCACGCGGGCAATGCCGCGCGGCTTCATCACGCGCTCGCGCACGAAGGCGCGCAGGCCGGGGAGACGTTCATCTTCGACCCAGGGGGAGCCTTCGTGCTCCGCGCGGCCGGCCCAGTGAGACCAGGAGCGGAAGGGACCGATGGTTCCACGTCGAGTCAGATCCTTTACCCATACGGCGATGGCCGGATGGTGATTCACCCATGTGGCGACCTGGTCGGCGTCATGAAAGGCAACCCGCTCATCAGCAATGTTCACGCCGGCGTAGCGAAGGGCCTTACGGATAGAGGTTTCCCGTTTCCCGATCTCCTTCTGGACGTAAGGATGGGCACAGAGCAGGATGTAGTGGCCACCGGCCTCAAGGACCGAACGCACCATGTCCTTGACCGCGCCCGCCTTGGTCAGGACCTCACGGCGCGCTGCGGCCGGCGTTACCTTCCCTGCCTTCAACTGGAACTGGCAGAACCGGGATGGAAGGAATGGCGTGCGTTTGGGGCCGCCTGTCCAGGTGATGCGCCCGTCCTCGCCCCCATCCGGAGCCGACACATTGCTTGCCACATGGATGCCGTCGGTAGGGACACCGTAGGCATGGGCCTCGGCATTCAGCAACCGTCGCAGGAGCGGCGGAAACGTCCGCTCGTCCAGAACCGCAATATGTTCACCCGTCACGTCGAACGGGCCATTCCTTTCGGTAGCGTTCATGGGTCGAGGCGTGCCTCCCTTCAGGGTAGCCATTGCACCCGGATTGGCCTCCAGCAGCCGGAGCAGGTTGACGACCGACGCCGCGGGCTTCACGGTACCGGCCTCGTACTTGGTAAAGGCGCGCGGCCCGCCGCCCAGCAGTTCACCGGCCTCTACCTGGGACAGGCCAAGCTCCTGCCGAATGGCGCGGATCTCGTCGGGGGTGATTTCCGGGTTTATTTTTGCCATTTTAGTGACCTTTATGGTTTATTTATTAGAATCTGCACCATTATGGTCTATCATATGCAGAAAGAATAGTCAACCCTGCCTCCTGCTTCGCTCATGGGCCTGATTGTGTGGTACTATCCTGAGAACGGTCCATCCTCATGCCTTCATTCGCCAACTTGAAGCACGTCACCATCTACACGGACGGCGCCTGCCTCGGGAATCCGGGGCCGGGGGGCTACGGCGTCGTTCTCCTGTACAACGGCAACCGGCGGGAGCTCAGCCGCGGGTTCCGCAAGACCACCAACAACCGCATGGAGATCATGGCGGTGCTGGCAGGGCTTCGGTCCCTGAAGGAACCGTGCCGGGTGACCCTCTACAGCGACTCCCGGTACGTGGTGGACGCCATGTCCAAGGGATGGGCCAAGCGCTGGCGGGAACGGAACTGGAAGAGGAACGCCAAGGAGTCCGCCCGGAACCCCGACCTATGGGCCGAGTTGCTCGACCTGTCCGACCGGCACCGGATGGACTACCGCTGGGTCAAGGGACACGCGGGCGACCCGCTGAACGAGCGTTGCGACGAACTCGCGGTGGCCGCCGCCCGCGGACCGGACTTGGCCATCGACGAAGCCTACGAGAACGACGCCGGCCCATCCTGACCCCAGCGCCGGTCTCACGCCCCCGGCAGGACATGGGACCTTCGGATCCGCGGCCAGCGAATTCAACCTAACCCAAGAAAGGTTGCGTCGGTATCTGCCTCGAAATTATGGAGGTCAGCATGATGACGTTGAAAGAGGACCGCAATATCCATGGTGGTGCAATTCCCGCGTCGGATCCAGATCACCTTGGGAGGAAATCCCCATACGAAGCTCATTTGATGAAAATCTGAATCCTTGGATACGATGGCGAATCCATGACTCTTTGCATAGGACCAAACAGTGCCATCGTCAGTTTGGGCCAGACCAACATCGCGGACATGAGCGGACCCGGGGAACAGGGTCGAAAGGAGATCGACAAGACGCGGTGAGAGGTTTTCGTCGAAGAGGAGCTTCACGGAGGAGGCACCGACACAAATTTTCGTTCCCGGTCGGCCGCAAAGGCCAGGCAAGCCTTGACGTCTTCAGACTCCAGGTCAGGGAAATCGGCCAGTATTTCCTGTTCGGTCATGCCGGCGGCAAGGTATTCGAGTACGTCATATACGGTAATCCGCAAACCTCGAATACAGGGTTTCCCTCCTCGCTTTCCCGGCTCCATCGTGATGCGTTCACGGTAGGACATGGTTGGGAGCTTACAAGGGCCGTTCCTTGGGGTCAACGATTGGCGTTACCGGAGTGTCTTCCGCGGTTTTCCCGGTCTCAAGGCGGGATACCGGGCTTCGGACCCTCGTCGCCCCTATGAATAATCCCGCCCCCTGCTACATTGGAGCGCATGAAAGTCGGCATCACAGGGTTTCCCCGGGCGGGGAAGACCACCCTCTACAACGCCCTTACGGGGCTCAGCGCCGAAGTGGGGGGCTTCCACAGCGGGCGCGAGCCGGCCATGGCCGTGGTCAAGGTGCCGGACCCTCGGGTGGACGCGCTGAGCGAGATCGTCCATCCCAGGGAGAAGAAGTACGCGGAGGTCAACTTCCTGGACTTCCCTCCGTCACAGGAACGGAAGGCCGCCCTGGAAACCCAGTCGCTGGCGCAGATGCGCGAGGTGGACGCCCTGGCCCAGGTGGTCATGGCATTCGCCGACCCCATGGCCGACGAGCCCCCGGCGCCCCTGCGGGACCTCAAGGCGTTCCAGACCGAGTTGATCCTGGCCGACCTCGCAGTGGTCGAGAAGCGGTTGGAGCGGATCCGGAAGGAGACTGGCAAGGACCACAAACGGGAATCGGACCTGCTGGCGCGCTGTCAACGGACCCTGGAGGACGAACGCCCCCTGCGGAACCTGGAGTTCCTGCCGGAGCAGGAGGGGCTGCTCTCGGGCTTCGCGTTCCTGAGCGCCAAGCCCCTGCTGGTGGTTTACAACGCCGACGAGACCGCGCTGCAAGAGCCGGTCCCCGAAGAGGTCCGGGAATACGCCCGGACGGAGAACCTGACGGTGGTCCCGGTCTGCGGCAAGCTGGAGATGGAGGTCGCGCAACTGGACCCCGAGGAGCGCGCCGAGTTCCTTTCGGAGCTCGGGCTTGCCGAGACCGCGCGCGACCGCTTCATCCGCCACGCATACGAGCATCTCCGACTCATGAGCTTCTTCACCGCAGGCCCCACAGAGGTGCGCGCCTGGACCATCGCCCGCGGCGCCTCCGCGGTGAAGGCCGCGGGCAGGATCCACTCGGACATCGAACGCGGCTTCATCCGCGCCGAGGTCATTTCCTACGAAGACTACGTGGACCACCGGGGAGAGGCCGGCTGCCGCTCGGCCGGAAAGATGAGGCTCGAAGGCAAGGACTACATAGTGCGGGACGGCGATGTGATGCACATACGGTTCAACGTGTGACGGGGCGGCTGGAAGTTCCAACCGTTGTTCCGACGAAAGCAGGAATCCTGTCAGGCGGCATACCGGTCAGCCATCACTTTGTAGGCGACTCTCTCGCATTCCTCGTTCAGTTTCGGGTCTTCCCCGATGTCTGCCTGACCTGCCCAGCCGGTGACATCCGAAATCCTCCGTGCCAGTCGATGGTTCTTGCCGCGGGCTTCCGCGTCGCTTACGTGACCGTCGTTGATGTCGGCCCACAGTTCGCGCCATTCGACCTCCAGCAAGCTGCATTCGAGGCTGATGGCTTGCAGCACCGCGGCCTTCCTGGCGTAGTTGGAGACGAAGTCCCAGGCAACGAGAAGAGCTACCAGCCCACCGGCAACGAGTTGAGCCGCCGCGGGCAGCAGATCCAGCAGCGCGGCAATACCGCCCGCGGCCGCGGCCAGCAGCAGAAACCGGACGATCATGTGGTTGCGACGGTGCCGGTCCGAGAGGGCCTCGTAGTACCGAACCAACCGCGCCACATCCAGGAGTTCCTGCCAAACGTCGTTCCGTGTCTGCGCGCTTACCATATCGGCCTCCTGTCACAGCGCACTGAGCCTCGAACCACTCTTTGGAAACTTAGCAAGAACGATCCGACCACCGCAACGACCCTACCCGGCCACGAGGTCGCCGCGCCAGAGGCGGGCCACGAAGGTGGAGGCCGGCAGGATGTCGATGCCGTCTTCCGTGCGCCTGGCACGGGGCTCCAGGCACACCACGACGCGCCGCCCCGCCTCGGGATGGTCTTCCGCCAGGCTCCGCAGTCCCTTCAGATAAACCCTGGACGATTGCCCCCGTTCGTCCTGAGCGTAGCGAAGCGAAGTCGAAGGACGCGCTTTCCCATAGGGAGAGGCGCATCGAGCCGGAATGGATCAGAGGTTCCTCAACGGATCATCGTGTCCGGCAGGAACAGGGCGATGTCCGGGAAGGCCACGAGGATCGCCAAGCATGCGGCCATGGCGATCCAGAACGGCAGGATGCCGGCGAATATCTGCGTCATGGGCACGTCTTCGGCGATGCCCTTGACCACGAAGACGTTGACCCCCACCGGGGGGCTGATGAGTCCCATTTCCAGCACGATGACCATGACCACGCCGAACCAGATGGGGTCGTACCCCAGGGTCAGGATGATGGGGTGCACGATGGGAAGGGTGAGCACCAGCATGGCGAAGCCTTCCAGGAACATGCCGAGCACGATGTAGGCGGCCAGCAGGATGGCGAGCACCGCCAGCCGGGGCAGTTCCATGCCCACCAGCAACTCGGCCAGGTCCGTGGGGATGTGGGTCAACGCCAGGAACGGGTTGAAGATGTGGGCGCCCACCAGGATGAGGAAGACCAGGGCGGTGGTGCGCACGCTCTCCAGGGACAGGGACGAGAGCGACCCCCACGACAGGCGGCCCCGGACCAGGGCGAGCAGCAGGGAGAGGAAGGCCCCCACGCCCGCTGCCTCGGTGGGGGTGAAGAGGCCCGCGTAGATGCCGCCGATGGTCAGGGCCACGATGCCGATCATGGCGCTGGCCTGCCGGACCGCCCGGATGCGGTCGCGGACCGGGGAAGCCGGACCCGGCGGTCCCAGGCGCGGACGGAACCGGGTCTGGACGAATATGGACAGGATGAACAGCGCGGTGAGCAGCAGTCCGGGGAAGACCCCGGCCAGGAACAGGCGCCCGATGGATTCCTCGGTCAGGATGGCGTAGATCACGAAGCCGGTGCTCGGAGGGATGAGGATGCCCAGGGTGCCGCCCGCGGCAATGGCGCCCGTCGCCAGCCGCGGGTCGTAGCGGTAGGCGCGCATCTCCGGCAACGCCACCTTGCCCATGGTCACGGCCGCGGCCACCGAAGACCCCGACAGGGCCGCGAACCCCGCGCACGCGGCGATGGTGGCCGAGGCCAGGCCGCCGCGCCAGTGGCCGAACCAGACGTAGGCCGCGGCGTAGAGGTCGCGGCTCATGCCGGAGACCGTGGCGAAGTTCCCCATGAGCACGAACAACGGGATGACGATGAGCTCGTAGTTGGTGGCGATGACGAAGGGCTCGCTGCCCAGCATGGCCAGGGCCGGCCCCCAGCCGTTGAGGGCGCCGAACCCCAGGAGGCCCACGAGCATCATGGCGATGCCCACGGGCATACGGAGCGCCAGCAGCAGGAACAGCCCCGCCAACCCCAGCAGCCCCGCGGCCGTGGGACTCATCCGGCGCTCTCTCGGGGAGCCCCGTTCTCTCGGGGAGCCCGGATGATGCCCGCGGCCCCCTGGATCAGCAGCACCAGGGCGAACAGCAGCCAGCCGAAGCTCATCAGGAACAGGAAGGGATGGTGCGGGATCTCCACCAGGTTGGACGCATCGCCGTACTCCAGGGCGTCGAGACCCTGTCCCAGGGCCTGCACCGCAACGTAGCCGAACAGGACCGCGCCGGCCAGTCGCATCAGGGCGTCGGTGCAGCGCAACCGGCTCTCCCCCACCACCGAGCTGATGAGGTCCACGGCCACGTGGCCGCCGGTCCAGCCGCAGTAGGGGATCCCCAGGAAGACCACCACCGCCAAGCTCAACTCGGAGACGTCCTGGGCGCCGAGGATGGGCGCGTTGAAGACGTAACGCATCACCACCGCGGCCACCGTCAGCGCCATGAGCCACAGGAGCGCGGCTCCGGCCACGTAGGCCAGGAGGCGGGTGGTCCGGCCCGCGGCCGCGCCCCCCGGCAACCCGGCGCCCGGTTCGCTATGCATGGCGAACGAACCTCTGGTCAATTCCGGCTCGAGGCGCCTCTCCCTACGGGAAAGCGCGTCCTTCGACTTCGCTTCGCTACGCTCAGGACGAACGGATGCAATCGTTCCGAGTTTCCCGAACGCCGGCTACCGGCTCATCCGCCCGCGCCCATGGCCGCGAGGACCTTGTTGGCGTCGACGTTCTTGGCCGCGAGGTCCTCGACCGTCTTGCTGCGGACGCCGCTCAACGCCTTGCGGAAGCGCTTGTCCTCCGCGTCGGACAGGCGGATGACCTCGCCCCGTCCGCTCTTTTCCTCCCCCGCCAGCGAACTGGCCCCGGCGTTCTTGTAGATGCCCGCGGCCTTGACGCTCAGGGCCTCGCCCGAGGTCTCATCGACGATCTTCCTGTGCTCGGCCGAGAGGCCGTCGTAGGCCTTGCGGTTCATCACCAGGAAGAACGCGGTGTTGGCGAAGGGTCCCACCGTATAATACTTGGCCACCTCGCCGATCTTGAAGCTCCGGATGACGCTGGGCGCCACCAGCAGCCCGTCCACCACCCCGGTCTTGAGGGCGTTGTACATGCGCGTGACCGGCATGGCCACGGGGGTAGCCCCCAGCGCCTTGATGATGTCGCCCTGGAGCTTGGAGGGAGTGCGGATCTTCATGCCCTTCACGTCGTCCAGGGTCCGCACCGCCTTGTTCCGGGTCATGAGCACGGCCCTGTCGTTGGTCCACAGGGCGAGGACCCGGGTGCGCTCGTATTCCCCCTCGATGGCGCCCGCGGCCTTCCACAGCATCCGGGTGGCCGCCACCGCGTCCGGGGCGAGCCCCGGCAACTCCACCAGCAACGTCCTCGGGAACAGCGAAGACGTGTATCCCTGCAACCCGAAGGTGATGTCCGCGATGCCGTCCACCGCCCGCTTGTACTGGGCCGCCGGCCCCTTGCCCAGCTCCCCGCCGGGGTAGATCCGGACCGTCAACGAACCGTTGCTGCGCTTCGCCACCTCGTCCCCCCAGGGCCGCATCACCAGCCGGTCCATGGGGTGCTTGGGAGAGGTGAAGTGGGCGAGCTTGAGCTCCACCGCGTGCGCCGACACGGCCAGCGCCGCGAGCCAGCCGCAAAGCGCCGACGCCACCGCCAACGTCCTGAAACAGCTCTTGAGTGATTGGGACATGATCCGTCCTCCTTTCGAAACGCGCAAGATGGCAAGCGGACGCAGACTAGCCGAAGACTCGGACGAGTGTCAACGAAATGCCGAACTCGCGAGCAAACCCCATGACGCCCTGCCTGTCGGCGTCACGTCGAATCCCGTTCCGCGGATCCGGCAAAGTGGATTCCCGCTTTCGCGGGAATGACGAGGTGGTGGGAATGACGAGGTGGTGGGAATGACGAGGTGGTGGATTCCCGCCCCTGCTTCCGCGAGGACATGCTTTCGCGGGAATGCCGGTGCCGGCGGGCGCGCGGCCGGCCCAAGGACGCGGCCGCCTTCCCCCGGATACTGTTTCCGCGCCGTGTCCGGTATAAGGAAACTCTGAACAATTGCCCCCGTTCGTCCTGAGCGTAGCGAAGTCGAAGGACGCGCTTTTCCATAGGGAAAGGCGCCTTGATCCAGAACTGATCAGAGGTTCCATAAGGAAATCCATGGGGAAGGTTGCCGAGTCCCTGGCGGTCTATTGGGAGCGGCGCATGGCGCGCATCCTCCTGCTCGGGGTGATCAGCGGTTTCCCCTGGGTGCTCATCGGCAGCAGCCTCAACCTCTGGCTGAAGGAAGACGGCCTCAGCCGCAGCACCATCGGCTGGGCCGGACTGATCTTCGGGGTCTATGCCTTCAACTTCCTGTGGGCGCCGCTCATCGACCGCATCCGGATCCCCTGGCTCACGGGCCGACTGGGTCAGCGCCGGGCCTGGATCGTCACGCTCCAGGCCGTGATCGTGGCGTGCCTGTTGCTGTGGAGCGCGGTCGATCCCACCGCCAACCTGGCGGCCGTGGTGGGCATCGGCCTGGCCATCGCCATCGCGTCCGCCACCCAGGACATCGCCGTGGACGCCCTCCGCATCGAGCAGGTCGGAACGACGGAAGGGGATGCCATGGCCGCGGGGGCGGCCACCGCGGTGGTGGGCTGGTGGACCGGTTACAAGCTCGGCGGCATCGTCGCCCTGGAGACCGCGACCGCGTTCCAGAACGCCGGGGTCGAGGACTACTGGCAGGCCACCTTCGTGGCGCTCGGGGCGCTGGTGGTCCTCACCAACGCGGGACTGCTGTTCGTGCACGAGCAGGGGACCGCGGAGCGCATGGCGGTGCAGGCCGCGGAGGAGCGCCGGATCGCCTCCCGCCTCGGGGTTTCCGGCCGGCTCGGCCGCGCCGCGGCGTGGCTCGGGGGCACGGTGGCGAGCCCCCTGATGAGTTTCTTCCGGCGCAACGGCTTCGCCATTGCCCTGACCGTCCTGGGTTTCATCTTCCTGTTCAAGATCGGCGAGGCTTTCATGGGGCGCATGTCCCTGGTCTTCTACAAGGAGATCGGCTTCTCCAAGTCCGAGATCGCCCTCTACTCCAAGGGACTCGGCTGGGTCACCACGGTGGCGTTCACCGTGCTGGGCGGGTTCTTCGCCGTCCGCATGGGACTCGTGCGGGCCATGCTGCTTTCCGGCGTCGCCATGGCCTCCACCAACCTCCTGTTCGCGGTGCTGGCGTGGTCGGGCAAGTCGGAGGCCCTGTTCGCCGCCGCGGTGGTGATGGACGACCTCACCAGCGCCTTTGCCACGGTCACGTTCGTCGCCTTCATCTCGATGCTGGTGGACCGGACCTACACCGCCACGCAATACGCCCTGCTGGCCTCCATCGGCACCGCGGGCCGGACCCTGTTCGCCGCCTCCTCCGGCGCGCTGGTGGACTGGCTGGACGGCGACTGGGGGACCTTCTTCGTCATCACGACCCTGATGGTGCTCCCCTCCCTGGTGTGCCTGTGGGCCATCCGCAAGAAGCTCGGGGACCTGCTGGCCGACGCGCGCGTGCGGCTCTTTGCGAATTGACCGGGACGACGATTTTCATATACTTTGTAACGTCTCCCTGGATGCTCCCTGGCCAGGACGAATCAAAGGAACCTCTGAACAATCGGGACAGGGGGCATGAGCCGTCCTTCGACTCCGCTTCGCTACGCTCAGGACGAACGGGGATGGGGGGTCAGAGTGAGGGAATCCATCCCGGATGTCTCGATTGTCCAGAGGTTCCCGAAGAGTCGCGTGTGACAGCGCCCATCCGCGAAAGAGATCCCACCCGCAAGGGCAACGTCGATAACGCAACGGCGCCCACGACCGGCGCCGTCTTTCATCGGTGCGCGCTGCAGGTGAATCCGTCCCACTACGGGGGAACGTACCGCGGCTTGGCGACCGATGCCGATGCCCTGTCCCACGCCAGGGCCATTGTCGAGAAGGCCGCCGAAGTTGGCGTTTCCGTCCTCGCGATCACCGACCACAACAACGTCGGCGGCGTGGCCGCGTTCCGAGACGCTGCCGAGGGCCGCGGCATTACGATATTCCCCGGTTTCGAGATCACGTCCTCCGAAGGTATCCACGTTCTCTGCATCTATCCGCCGGAGATCGAGGAAGAGGCCCTTGGCCGGTTCCTCGGCGGATTCGGCATCCACAAGACCACTCCGTCCCCGGACCTGTCCAGCCAACCCTTCGAAGGAGTGATCGAGGCGGTCCGAACCCAGGGCGGCATCGCCATCGCCGCCCATGTGACGAGCGCCCACGGTCTGTTCAGGGTGCTGTCGGGTCAGCCACGGATCAAAGCGTGGCGCAACGAGAACCTCCTGGCCATTCAGATCCCGGGACCCGTGGAGGATCTGCCGCAGGCGGACCGCCTCATCGTCGAGAACCGGGACGTCGCGTATCGACGCGCTCATGCCGCGAGCGGCAACTCCCCGGTGGCCGCGGTCAACGCCAGAGACATCGTGAAACCCGAAGACCTGGACGACCCCGCGGCAACCTGCTGGATCAAGATGTCCGAGGTGAGCGTCGAGGGATTGAGACAGGCGTTCCTGGACCCGGGTTCACGGGTTCGCCTCAACCCCCGCAACGGCGAGCCGGCGCCGGAAGAGCACGCCGAGTTGGTGGAACTCGCCTGGGAAGGAGGGTTTCTCGACGGTGCAAGGGTGCGATGGAACCCGAACCTCAACGTCCTCATCGGCGGGCGCGGCGCCGGCAAGTCCACGGTCATCGAGAGCCTGCGTTACGTACTGAACGTGGACCCCGTGGGCGAGGACGCGCACAAGGCCCACCAGGGGATCGTGCGCCAAGTGCTGCGCAGCGGCGCCAGGCTGTCGCTTCGCGTCCGCGCCGTCCACCCGGCGCGGCGCGAGTACCGGATCGAACGCACCGTCCCGAACCCGCCGGTGGTGCGCAACGAGAGCGGCGAGATCTCGAACCTGCTTCCCGAAGACGTGCTGCCGGAGGTGGAGGTGTACGGGCAGCACGAGATCTCCGAGTTGACCAGGAGTCGGGAGAAGCTCACCCGTCTCCTCCACCGCTTCGTCGAGCGCGACCCATCACTGCCCGGACGCAAGGCCGATATCCGTCGGGACCTGGAAAAGACCAGGCAGTCGATCCTGGACGTGCGCGTCGAGCTCGAACAGATCGAGGAGCGTCTGGCAAAGCTTCCCGGCCTCGAAGAAACACTCGAACGTTTCCGGGAGGCGGGGCTCGAAGACCGTCTCCTCGAGCGCAGCCTGCTCGTTCGAGAGGAAAGCGTACTCGATTCGATTCCCGAGCGGCTGGAGCCTTTTCGGGAGTGCTTGACGGGCCTCCGCCATGCAACCCCCATCGACAGGACGTTCCTGTCGCCGAAAGCGCTCGAGGAACTGCCGGGAAAGGAGATCCTGGCGGACGCCGACGGGGTCCTCGAACGCTTGAGCCGGGACATGGACGACTTGGCGCGCCGGTTGGAGGAAGCGCTCACGCGGGCCGACGAAGCCGTCGCCGAAATCCGCTCCCGCTGGGACGAACGCAAACGGGAAGTCCAGGATGCCTACGAGAGGATCCTGCGCGAACTCCGGAAATCCGCGGTGGACGGTGAGGAGTTCATCCGCCTGCGGCGTGAGATCGAGAACCTGCGCCCGTTGCGAGAGCGCGAGTCCCTGCTGCGACGGTTGGAGAAAGAGCGCCTGGAGCGGCGGCGGGCGCTGCTCGTCGAGTGGGAGGACCTCAAGGCCGAAGATTTCCGACTCCTGGACCGTGCCGCGAAGGACGTCAACGGGAAACTGCGCGACCGTGTTCGAGTCGAGGTTACGGCCGCAGGAGACCGGGAGCCTCTGTTCCGGCTCGTCCGCGACGAGATCGGCGGTCGCATCGCGGAGGCCGTCGAGGCCCTCGACAAGGCCAACGACTTCTCGTTGCCGCAGTTCGTCGAGAACTGCCGCGCGGGCGCCGACGCCGTTCGAAAAGCATACTCGGCGCCGCCGGCCCAATCGCAACGCCTTGCCGAGGCGTCTGCGAAGTTCCTGATGCTCGTGGAGGAGGTGGAGTTGCCGCCAACCACCGCCATCCAACTCAATCTGGCGCCGACCGGCGAGACGCCATCATGGCGGGCGCTCGAAGACCTCTCCACCGGGCAGAAGGCCACGGCGGTGCTGCTGCTCCTGCTGCTCGAATCCAACGCTCCCCTGATCGTGGACCAGCCCGAGGACGACCTCGACAACCGCTTCATCACCGAAGGCGTCATCCCCCGGATGCGTGAAGGGAAACGTCGGCGGCAGTTCATCTTTTCGACCCACAACGCCAACATCCCGGTGCTGGGCGACGCCGAATTGATACTCGGGCTCACCGCGTCCGGCGAAGCGGATGGAGGAAAGGCGCGGATCGCGCCGGAACACATGGGAGCCATCGACGCACGGCCGGTACGAGAGTTGGTGGAGGATCTCCTCGAAGGGGGCAAGGACGCCTTCGAGACGAGACGACTCAAGTACGGGTTCTGAGAACGCGATGAACAAAGCCGAACTGATCGAGTTGATCCGCAACGACGAGAACTCGGGCGTGGAGTTCAAGCGCGACGACGTCACACCGGAGAAGCTGGCCGGAGAGATGGCGGCCCTGCTGAACCTGGAAGGCGGCCATATCCTCCTCGGCGTCGAGAAGGACCAGACCGTCAGCGGCCTGACTCGGGACCGGGCCAAGGCCGAGGAATGGGTCATGGAGACGGCTCGGACACATGTGCAACCTGCCGCGACCCCTTACTGGGAGACCATCCGTTGGGACGGTGGAAAAGTGGTCGGCATCGTGTCCCTCCCCGCGGACGCGCCGGACAAGCCCTACAAGGCGAAACACCGATCGGTCTGGGTCACGAAGATGCGGGTCGGAACCACGACGCGCGACGCGACGCGCGAGGAAGAGGAACGTCTCTACCAACAATCCGGGCGGCTTCGGTACGGCCTCAAGCCCGTGCCCGGCGCCGCCATCGACACACTCGACCCGCGTCGTCTGCGGGACTACTTCGGTCGCGTCCTGGGAGGCGACGCTCCGGGCAACGACGACGTCGACGGGTGGCGCACGCTGCTGTCGAACCTGGACTTGGCGACCACTTCGGCGGGACGAACGGTTGCGACCATCGACGGGACGTTGCTGTTCGGGAAGAATCCCAAACGCGCCCTTCCTCAATCGGGCGTCCGGGGCATCTGCTACCTTGGCGAGGAGCCGGACTACGCCACGCGCGCCGACGAGGACCTGAAGGGACCTCTGGCGCCGCTGGGCGCCCACGACGGCTCGCTGGCCGAGCCCGGGTTGGTCGATCAGGCATGGGACTTCGTGCGCCGAAACACCACCCCTTCCGCTCGGCTGGAAGGCGCGCGCAGGGTGGACCGCTGGGAATATCCCGAAGCCGTCGTGCGCGAGGCCGTGGGCAACGCCCTGATCCACCGCGACTACAGCATGGCGGGGACCGACGTCATGCTCGCGATCTTCCCCAACCGCCTCGAAATCACGAGCCCCGGACGCTTGCCCAACACGGTGACGCCGGAGGGAATGAAACTGGGCATGCGGTATGCCCGCAACCAGACGTTGGTCAACGTAATGCGTGACTATGGGTACGTGGACGCTCGCGGCATGGGGGTGCGCAACAAGATCATCCCCGGGATGCGCGCCCACAACGGCACCGAGCCGGACCTGATCGAAGAGGAGAATCGCTTCACCCTCCGGTTGTGGAAGGCATGAACTGGCGGAGGGGGCGAGATTCGAACTCGCGGTCCGCGGTCAAGCGGACTCCGGTTTTCAAGACCGGCGCCTTAAACCACTCGGCCACCCCTCCGTATGCGGGAAACCGCGCGCGCCTTCGGTCACGGCGCCTTGGGGGGATTCTGCCACTTGGCGAAGGGATTTGCCACAAGGTTGGCGTTGTAGAACCGGGGGTCGCGGGTGACTTCTTCCCCCACCCATGAAGGTTTCGTCAGCGGCCGGTCTTCCCGGTCGAGCTCGACCTCGGCCACCACCAGGCCCCGGTTGCCGCCCAGGAACTCGTCCACTTCCCAGACCAGGCCTTCGTGCTCCACCCGTCGGCGCACCTTCTCGATGAGGGGCCGCTCACACAAACGCAGCAGCTCGGTGGCAT
The DNA here is from genome assembly GCA_965204235.1 of uncultured Binatia bacterium (SeqCode). Classification (GTDB taxonomy): domain Bacteria; phylum Desulfobacterota; class Binatia; order UBA9968; family JAJDTQ01; genus JAJDTQ01. Next base: position 3,268,724 of record OZ241979.1, on the reverse strand, counting down.
CCTCGAGCGGGATCTCGTACTCGAACTCGGTGCGCGCCGCGCCCCGGTTGATCCCCTTGACGGTGAGAGTGGCCTTCGCGCCCTCGACGCGCACGCGCACCGTCCGTTCCGGTCGGGTGCTCAGGTAGCCCTGTCGGAGGAGGACCCCCTCGGCGCGGCGCCACCGGTCTCCGGTGACCAGGAACTTGCGCTCCACCTCCAGCGCCATACGGCCCCCGCCGCCCGTCCGGCGCGGACCTACTTCAGCCGGCGCAGCACGTTCTCGGCCAGACCTTGCAGGTATTCCTTTCGGCCGGACAGGTCCTTGGGCATGTTGAGCAGGGTCATCCCCACGTACTCCACGCCGTCGTCGGCCAGCCGTCCGAGCCGCTCCAGGCAATCGTCGCCGTTCCCGGCCACGGCCCAGGCGCTGACCTCGGAGTCCGAGGCGATGTTGATCTTGACCATGGTGTCTTCCTGCATGTTCCAACTGCTGTACATCTTGTAGGAAGACGCCGCGGACTCCCGCGCCTCGGCGATGGCGGTCTCCCGGTCCCGGGCGAAGGCCACGCCCCGGGAGATGGTGATCCTGCCGGGGTCCCGGCCCGTGGCGCTGCGCTCGTCCCGATAGACCGAGATCAGGCGGGCCACGTCGTCGAAGCCCACCTGGGGCGCCAGATAGGCCGCGTCGGCGATGCGCGCGGACCGGCGCACCGCCCCTTCGCTCTGGCACGCGATCCAGATGGGCGGATGGGGCTTCTGGATGGGCGTGAACCCCATCCTGGCCCCGTGCACGGTCCAGTACTTCCCTTCGTAGTCGATCTCCTCCCCGGTCCACAGGCGCTTCATCACTTCGATGGACTCGGTGAGCCGCGAGACCCGCTGCTTGCGGTTCGACCCCACCGCCTCCAGCTCGGTGTCGCGGTAGCCCAGGCCCACGCCCAGGACGAACCGGCCCTTGGCGATGTGGTCCAGGGTCGCCGCGTCTTCGGCCACCTGGAGCGGGTTGTGCAACGGCAGCAGCACGATGCCGGTCTGCAACCGCATCTCCCCCACTTCCGGCGCCAGCCGCGCCAGCATGGGAAAGGGCTGCGGCCAGATGGTGGGGTGCGAGACCCAGTGCTGGGGCATGGTGATGGCGGCAAAGCCGCAGTCGCGCGCCACGTGGCAGATCTCCACCGCGTCGTCGATCTGCTCGTGCAACGGCCGCGCCGGATCGGTGAAGAAGGAACGGAAATAGATGCCGAGTTCCACGAAAGAATCCCCCTCGAACGAACGGATGGCTGCAAGAGGCTCCCGGAGAGTCTCGCTGGGCCGCGCGCCTCCCCGAACCGCGAGCACGCTGCAAGGTTCGGCGAACGCGGTGGAAAGGCCGCCCCTCATTCATGGCAAGCAAGGCCCGTCCTTGTCAACTTGCGGCGGGAGAGCGCGTCCTTCGACTTCGCTTCGCTACGCTCAGGACGAACGGGTTTCCTTGTTCCGGGGTTTCCTTGTTCCAAGGTTTCCTTGTTCCGGGGACCGTTGTTCCGGGGGTCGTTGTTCCGGGGGTCGTTGTTCCGGGTTTCCTTGACAGAATCCGGCGGGTCCTCTAACAGATAGCCACATGGCTTCAGACAGCCACATGGCTTCGTCATCCGCGGGAAGCGGCTCGGGGAAGGTTCCCGACGTGGACGTGCTCATCGCGGGCGGAGGGAACGCCGCCATGTGCGCGGCCCTCATGGCCCGCCACGGGGGCGCCAGCGTGCTGGTGCTGGAGGCCGCCCCCCAGGCGTTTCGCGGCGGCAACAGCCGGCACACGCGCAACCTTCGCTACATGCACGAGGGCGAGGACGGGTTCCTCACGGGATCCTACCCGGAGGAAGAGTTCTGGAACGACCTCCTGCGCGTGACCGGCGGCGACACCAACGAGGAACTGGCGCGCTTCACCATCCGCCAGTCCCAGGACGCGGGCGACTGGATGGCCGCACACGGGGTCCGCTGGCAGCCGTCGCTTCGCGGCACCCTCCAGTTGTCGCGCACCAACGCGTTCTTCCTGGGCGGCGGCAAGGCCCTGGTCAACGCCTACTACGAGACCGCCCGGAAGATGGGCGTCCAAGTGGAGTACGAGACCGAGGTGCGGGACCTGGACATCGAGGACGGGGTGTTCCGTTCCGCGGTGGTGGAGAGCCAGGGCCGCGCACGGGAAGTGGCGGCCAAGGCGTTCATCGGGGCTTCCGGCGGCTTCGAGGCCAACGTCCCGTGGCTCAAGGAGTACTGGGGCGAGGCCGCGGAGAACTTCGTCATCCGGGGCACCCCCTACAACAAGGGGCGGGTGCTGCGCCAACTCCTGGACAACGGCGCGCGGCCGGTGGGGCGGCCCAAAGGCTTCCACGCCATCGCCCTGGACGCGCGCGCGCCCAAGTTCGACGGCGGCATCGTCACGCGGCTCGACAGCGTCCCCTTCGGCATCGTGGTCAACCGGAACGCCGAGCGCTTCTACGACGAGGGCGAAGACTTCTGGCCCAAACGCTACGCCATCTGGGGGACGCTCATCGCCGGCCAACCCGACCAAGAGGCATATTCCATCGTGGACGCCAAGTCCATCGACCTGTTCCTGCCCTCGGTCTTCCCGCCGGTCCGGGCGGACTCCGTCCGGCAACTGGGCCTGTCGCTGGACCTCAACCCCGCCAGGCTGGAGGCCACCGTGGAGGCGTTCAACCGCGCGGTCCGGCCCGGGACCTTCGACGCCGCGGAGCTGGACGACTGCGCCACGGAAGGCATGGACCCGCCCAAGAGCCACTGGGCGCGCCCCATCGACACCCCGCCCTTCTACGGTTATCCGCTGCGGCCGGGCATCACGTTCACCTATCTGGGGGTCACCGTGAACCGGCAGGCGCAAGTGGTGTTCGGCGAGGACCGGCCTTCTCCGAACGTCTTCGCGGCCGGGGAGATGATGTCGGGGAACATCCTCGGCAAGGGCTACCTGGCGGGGTTCGGCATGACCATCGGAACGGTGTTCGGCCGCATCGCCGGAAGGGAGGCTGCGCGTGCCGTCGTCTGAGAATCTCGAAGAAGCCAACCGGGTCATGACCATCTGCAACGCCTGCCGCTACTGCGCGGGCTTCTGCGCGGTGTTCCCGGCCATGGAGCGGCGGCGCACCTTCGACGCCAAGGACTTGGTCTATCTGTCCAACCTGTGCTTCGAGTGCCGGGCCTGCTACTACGCCTGCCAGTACGCACCGCCCCACGAGTTCGCGGTCAACGTGCCCCAGGCCCTGTCCCGGCTTCGGGCCGACACCTACGCGGACTACGCCTGGCCCCGGATCCTGTCCGGCCTGTACCGCAACAACGCCTTCCTGGTAGGGCTCGTCACCACCGTGTGCGTGGTCGCAGCCTTCGTGCTCACCCTCGCCTACCAGGGCAGCTCCACCCTGTTCTCGGCCCACCGGGGCGACGGCGCGTTCTACGCGGTGGTGCCCTACGGCGCCATGGTGGTGCCGGCGACGGTGATGTTCTTCTACGCCATATTCGCGCTGCTGGCGGGGTTCGTCCGCTTCTGGCGCCGGACCCGCGGCAGCGTCGCCGACCTCGTCAACCCGTCCGCCTTCGCGCGCGCCATGAAGGACGCCTTCGGCCTGCAATACATGAAGGGCGGGGGCGACGGCTGCAACTACCCCGACGAGAAGTTCTCCAAGAGCCGCATGTGGCACCACCACCTGGTGTTCTACGGCTTCCTGCTGGACTTCGCGGCCACCACCACCGCGGCCTTCTACCACCACTTCCTGCACTGGGAAGCGCCCTACCCCTACCTCAGCGCGCCCGTGGTGCTGGGGACCGTGGGCGGCGTCATGATGTGCATCGGCACGGTGGGGCTCCTGTGCCTCAAGTCCCGGAGCGATCGGGAACCGGCCGAGGAGAAGATGCTCAGCCTGGACCGGACCTTCCTGGTCATGCTCTTCCTGACGAGCTTCACAGGTCTGCTGCTGCTGGTCTTCCGCGAGACGTCGTTCATGGGGACGCTGCTGGTCATCCACCTGGGCGTGGTGGCCGGACTCTTCCTGACCTTGCCCTACAGCAAGTTCGCCCACGCCGTATATCGCTACGGGGCGCTGATCCAGAACGCCATCGAGGTGAAGGAGGAGGACAGCCGGGTGGTGCTCGGCTGACCCGGACCGGGGCCGCGGGCGCGGGTGGACGGAGAAGCCGTACCGGAACCGCACCCGCAGGGACTACCAAGGTCGCGGCCTCCGCCGGGCGGAGACGCCCGCTCAGTAGGTGTCCAGCATCCGCTGGATGGAGTCCGGGTCGTCGGTGACGCTGAGGGCGAGGGCCAACAGCACCCGGGCCTTCCAGGGTTGGAGGTTGTCCGCGGCGACGACCCCCCGGGCGCGCAGCGACGGGCTCCGCGCCACCCGGCCGGACCCCACCCGGCTGCCGATGCAGACGGCCACGCCCCGGCGCTTGGCGCGCTCCAGCGCCTCGTCCTGGGCCGGAGTGGGCCGGCCCGCCCCGGTGGCGGCGCAAACGATGCCCCTGGCGCCCGCGGCCACGCTGGCGTCGATCATGGCGCCGTCCGCTCCCGCGTGCGACACCACCACGTCCACCCGGGGCAGCGACTCCAACCCGCCCACGTCGAACTCGGTCCCGGTGGTGTGCGGCTTGACGGTGCGGTGGTAGTAGCGCACGCGGCCGTCGGCGTCGGCAAAGCCCAGGGGGCCCAGGTCCCGCCCCTGGAACGCTTCCACGCGGTACGTGGCCGTCTTGGTCAGGTCCCGGGCGCCGTAGATGCGGTCGTTCATCACCGCCAGCACGCCGCAGCCCCGGGACTCCGGCGCCGCGGCCACCCGCACGGCGTTGAGCAGGTTCAGGTAGCCGTCCGCGCTCAACGCCGACGCCGGCCGCATGGACCCCACCAGCACCACCGGCCGGTCCGTCTTGAGGACCAGGTTCAGGAAGTAGGCCGTCTCTTCGAGGGTGTTGGTGCCGTGGGTGACGACCGCGCCGTCTGCGCGGCCGCGCTCCAGGACCTCGTGCAGCAGCTCCGCCAAGTCGAGCCAGTCCCGGTCCGCCAGGGCGTGGCTCGGCAGCCGCCGAAACGGCGCTTCCTCCACCGAGGCGACGCCGGCAAGCTCCGGGACCGAGGCCACGAGCTCTCCGGCATCGAGCCGCCGGTCGTTCTCGATGTACCAGGCAAGGTCCAGCCGGTCGGCCCCCACGGAGTCGATGGTGCCGCCGGTGACCACCAGGGCAATTCGTGGAAGGTTCATGGAACTCCCTTCACCGGCGGCCCACGAACTTGAGCCGCGCCACCACCGGGTCGTGGTCGCTGGCCCGGGCCGGGGTCGGCGCGAACTCCGCGTTGACGTGCACTACGTCCACCTCGGCCGAGGCCGCCAGCGAGCCGCTCACCAGTATGTGGTCCAGGGCCTGCGCGTTGCCCTCGTAGATGTAGCTGTAGCGCTCGTTCGCGGGAAGTTTCCCTGTGAGGTTGTAGAGGCTTCGTTCGAGGACCTTCAGGGGGGAGACGAACTCGAGCTCGTTGAAGTCGCCCAGCACCACGACCGGGGCGCCGCCGCTGGCCCGGAGCGCACCGGCCACGAAGTCATGGACCGCGCGGGCCTGGGCCCGGCGGCGGTCCACGCCGCGGTTCACCCGGGGGTCTTCCTGAAGCTCCGCCCAGGGCTGGATGCGGCCGAACGGCGGGCTGCTGCCGATCCTGGCCCTGAAGTGGACGTTGACCACCGTCACCGGGAGAGCGGGCGGTTGGGCCGAAGCACGCGCCTCGAAGCCGGCCGCCAGCGGCAACACGCTGTTGAAGAAAGGGTTGCGCGAATGGGTCCGCCCCCGCTCGGTGACCGCGGCCACCGAGCCCGGCGCGAGCCGCACGCGCCTCGGGTTGTAGAGGAAGGCCGCGCGGATGTTGCCGCCGGGTCGGCCGCCGCTGGCGTCGTCGCGGATGAAGGGATTGTCGATGAACCGGTAGGCGGGTCCGCCCGCCGCGGCGATGCGCGCCGTCAGCAACCGCAAGGTCCGGTCGGCCGCGGTCACGGCCGTGTTGGCCGTCCCGTCGTTGTCCTGCACCTCCTGGAGGGCCACCACGTCGGGACCTCGCAGGTTCCTGGCGATGACCGCGGCCACCGCGTCGAAGCGGCCGTCCGCCACGTCCGCGTCGCCGTCGGCGTCGTTGGGGTCCAGGTTGAACACGTTGAAGGATGCGATGGTCAGGTAGCCGTCGCGCGGGCCGAGGCGGGTGGTCTCCGGCGCCAACCGCCCCCGCCGGGGCGTCACCGCCTCGGTGACCCGCACCTCGTAGTTGCCGAAGCCGTAGCTCATGACGCCCGTGACATCGCCCAGCGAATCGCCCACGTTGACGCGCGGCATGGGCCTCGGGTGGAGTCCGGGGTCGTCGTCCACCTGGATGCGCTCCGGGTTGAAGTCGCGCGGGGCCACGTTCAGGGCGCCGCGCCGGCCCAGGCCCGAAGGAGAGGTCCCGCGGGCCACCACGAAGACCTCGCCGTGGCCGCTCGTGGGGCTGACGGCCACCGCGTCCTTCACCGTGACCCGCATGCCTTCCAGGGTCTCGTAGAAGTCGATGCCGTCCTCTCCCGGGTCGAAGACCGAGAAGTTGTCGTCGTCGATGACCTCCGTGGGCGGGAGGCGCCCGCCGCGCCCCAGCACCGCGGGGGCGGGAAGGCGGTTGCCGCGCGACGTCCGCGCCACGCGCGGGCGCGTCAACTGCGTGAGGGTCAGGTTATGGGTGGACGCGCCGCCGGGCTGGTACTCCGTGACCACCCCGCGCACGCACAGCCCGTCCCCCGCCTTCACCCCGGGCCGCCGCCGGGTAAAGACGAAGAGGCCCTCCGAGGTATCGGGGTCGCCGTCCCCCGCGGGGTCCTGCAGGTAGAACCCGTCGGTGTCCACGGCCGTCACCACGCCGCCGGTGGTGACCGTACGCCCACGGAGCGGCGAAGCATGGGTCCGCCCCTGGATGCGCGCGACGGGAGTCGCCTTCGACCCCCCGGAGATGCGGCCCTTGCAGGCCGAACCCGCTCCCCCGAAGCCAACCGCCCTCTCCACCGCGCCCATGAGCAGCAAGACCGCCGCCACCGCCGGGCAGCCGAACCGCGTGACCCATCGGAACGCCCTCCAACACGCTCTCGAAGGCAGGAACCACCTCGTCACCGCCGGGCAGCCGAACCGCAAAGTCCACCGGAGCGCCCTTCCCGCCACAGGAAACCCGGAACGGTTGCCCCCGTTCGTCCCGAGCGTAGCGGAGCAAAGTACTCCGTTCATTCTGAGCGTAGCGAAGCGAAGAACTCCGTTCATTCTGAGCGTAGCGAAGCGAAGTCGAAGGACGCGCTTTCTCATGGGAAGAGGCGCCTCGAACCGGAATGGGTCGGATGTTCCATGGCCCATCGCATACCATGCACCGTCCCACAGGGCCACGGCGCCGGTCTCGAACGTCGAGATCTTCCGACTTTCGTGTGGGCAGAGTTTCACGGGGTGTATGTGCAAGCGGAGTGTCACGGCGTAGCGTCCCCTCCCCCCTTGAGGGGGAGGGACAGGGAGGGGGGTACGGCGGGGTTGAGGGGAGGAGTCCTCTACACGGACCGGCCCAACCCGTTTCAGCCATCTGTCCGTTGGTGCTGGCGTCGATGGGTTCGGTGGCACGACGGAGGCCCCCCTCCCTAACCCTCCCCCTCAAGGGGGGGAGGGGATCGGAGTTCTCCGCCATGCCGAACCGAGCGCTATGCCGAACCGGGGCAGCAAGGTGAGAATGGGACCTCATCGCGTGGAACGGGTGTGTCACAATCCACTTGGAAGCCTGAAGCGCCGAACGTCGCAGGACCCTCCCTGCCCTCACGCATGGCCGGTTGCCCAGGATTCGTGCTTGCGGGTATGATCGGAAGCCGGTTCGGGGTGTCCTTCGACTTCGCTTCGCTACGCTCAGGACGAACGGAGGTAGCTCAGGACGAACGGGGGTAATCATTCCGAGTCAAGACATACGGAGGCAATCATTTCGAGTCGGGACGAACGGGGGTAACCGTTCCGAGTCGGGACGAACGGAGGCAATCGTTCCGAGTTTCCGAAAGGAGGGCCTGTCGTCGCGGGACCGATCCCGGGTCCGGCAGCGGCGGGCGAGACCCGTTGAGTGACGACAACCCCATACGGGAAGGACAGATCCTGGCCGGGCCGCTGTTCAGCGAGCCCATGCGGGTGGAGACCGTCCGGCCCAACGGACCCGATGCGGTGGAAGCGGGTCTCGTGGGGCAGCGGACGGAACGGTTCCGGCGGGTCACGCTGACCGGGAGCGACCTGCGGGGACTGGCCATCGCCGACCCGTCTCCTTCCTACGACGGCGACGGAGGGCTGCTGCGGCTCGGCCTCCAGGCATACTCCCTGGGCATCGCCTACGAGTTCGATCCCTGTTTCGGGCTGTCGGTCTCGCGGGTGGACCCCCTGCCCCACCAGTTGGAAGCCATCTACGACCATCTCCTCAAGCTCCCCAGCGTCCGGTTCCTGCTGGCCGACGACGCCGGGGCCGGCAAGACCATCATGGCGGGCCTGCTGGTGCGCGAGCTCAAGCTGCGCGGCCTGGTCGAGCGCGTCCTGGTGGTCTGCCCCGCGAACCTGACCTTCCAGTGGCAGCGGGAGCTCAAGGAGAAGTTCGACGAGACGTTCCTCGTGTTCAAGGGCGGCGACATCCACGACCAGTTCGGCCTGAACCGGTGGATCGAGCAGAGACAGGTCATCACCTCCCTCGACTTGGCCAAACGCTCCGACGTCCTGCCGGGGCTGCGCCAGGCGCACTGGGACCTGGTGATCGTGGACGAGGCCCACCGCATGTCGGCGCGGGACGAGACCCACAAGAGCCAGCGTTACCGGCTGGGGGAGATCCTCCGGGACAGCGCGGACAACGTGCTGCTGCTCACCGCCACCCCTCACAAGGGCGACCCCCACAACTTCACCCTCTTCCTGCAACTGCTGGACCGGGACGCCTACGCCGACGTGAAGTCCATCCGCGAGGCCATGGAGCGTCGGCGCGCGCCCTTCTACCTGCGCCGGACCAAGGAGGCCATGTGCTACTTTCCGGAGCGCCAGCCGGACGGGGGATGGGCCGCCAAACCCGTGTTCACCAAGCGCATCACCCACACCGCGGGCTTCACCATGGACGGCGCCGAGTTCGAGCTGTACCAGGCGGTCACCCGCTTCGTGAAGCGGCAGAGCGCCCGGGCCGCGGCCCGGGACGACGACCCCACGGCCCGGGCCGTCGGCTTCCTCATGTCGTTGTACCAGCGGCGTCTGGCCTCCAGCGCCTACGCCATGCGGCGGTCGCTGGAGAACCGGGCCCGTCGCCTGGAGGAGGGTCTCCGACGCGCACGGGAGGTGGCGCGAACGGCGCCCCCGGACCTTCCCGAACCGGAAGAACTGGAGGAGATGGAGGACGCCGAGCGCGAACGCCTGGAGCGGGTGCTGGAGGCGGTCACGCTGACGGACAACGCCGAGCAGGTCCGTGAAGAGGTCGCCGAACTCCGCCAGCTTGCCGAAGCGGCAAAGGCGGTCGAAGGCTCCGGGGACCAGGCGAAACCCGGACGCCTTCGGGAAATCATGCAGGACCAGGGGTTCTTCGACCGCCCCGACCAGCGGCTGTTGATCTTCACCGAGTTCCGGGACACCCTGGACTACCTGACGGACCGACTGAAGGCATGGGGCTTCAAGGTCGGGTGCATCCACGGCGGCATGAAGGGCGGCTCACGGGACGAACCGGGCTCGCGGGTCCATGCGGAACAGCAGTTCCGGGACGGCGAAGTCCAGGTCCTGGTGGCCACCGAAGCGGCCGGCGAAGGCATCAACCTCCAGTGCTGCCACATCCTGTTCAACTACGACATCCCCTGGAACCCCAACCGGCTGGAACAGCGCATGGGCCGCATCCACCGCTACGGACAGCGATCGGACTGCCTGATCTTCAACTTCGTCGCCGCCAACACCATCGAAGGCCGGGTGCTCCAGCGCCTGCTGGACAAGCTCCAGGAGATCCGGGACGCCCTGGACGACGACGCGGTCTTCAACGTGGTGGGCGAGGTCCTGCCGTCCGCCCACGTGGAGCGGGTGCTGCGGGACTACTACGCGGGCAGGCTGGGGGACGCCGACCTGGAGGACCGGCTCTTGAAGGACGTGGACGAAGGGCGCTTCCGGGCCATCTGCCAGACGGCCCTGGAGGGCCTGGCCGCCAGGAAGCTCGACCTGGACATGCTCGTGGAGCGTCGCGCCCGGGCCCGGGAACGGCGCGTGGTGCCCGAGACCCTGGCGCGCTTCCTCACCGCAAGCGCCCCCAAGGCGGACCTCGCCCTCCACCCGGCGCCCGGCCTGCCCCATACCTTCGACCCGGGCCGGACGCCGCCTGCGTTGAAGCGCTACGAGCGGGAGCCGGACTGGAGGCTTCCGGGACTCGTCTCCCGCTACCCCCGCCTGTCCACGGACCGGGGAACCGCGGAGGCGCGCCACCTGGAATGGGTCACCCCCGGCCACCCCCTGTTCGAGGCCCTGCGCCGCCACAGTTTCGACCTGGCCCAGGACGCCTTCGCCAAGGGGGCCTGCTTCCATTCCCTGGAGCACCGGGCGCCGGCGCGGCTCGACTTCTACCGGGCGCGGGTAGTGGACGGCCTGGGGCGCGTAGTCCACGAACGGCTGTTCGTCCTGGAGTTGGCGGACGGCCGCGAGCCGCGGCTTCGTGAACCCGACGTCCTCGGCAACCTGACCCCTGCCGCGGCTTCGCGCCCCCTGCCCGCGGCGGCCGGGCTTCCCGAAGCCGCGGCGTGGCTCAACGAGCACGCGCTCACGCCGTTCCTCCACGAGGTCCGGGAGGAACGGGTCGCCGAGACCGACCGCATCGCCGAGCACGTGGAGATGTCGCTGACCGAGGTGCTGCAACGGACCGACCTGGAGATCGGCCACGCCGCGGAGGAGGTGGAGAAGCAGGCCACCGGCGCCGAGGGACGCCTGGCCCAAGCCGAAGCCCGTCACGACGAGGCCACGGCGCGGCGCGACCGGCGCAGGCGGGAGCTCGGCCGGCAACGGGCGCTCACCCTCCAGGGGGTCGAGCGGCTGGCCAGCGTCCTGGTCCTGCCCCATCCCGACGGCGAGGCCCCCGAGGTGCGGCGTCTGCGCCCGAACCCGGAGACCGAGCACACCGCCATGGGGGTGGTCATGGAGCACGAGAAGGCGCAGGGCCGCCAAGTCTTCGACGTCCACGAGAAGAACCTGGGCTACGACGTGACCAGCCTGGACCTGGTCTCGGGCGAGTTGCGGCTGATCGAGGTCAAGGGACTCGCCGGGGCCGGCGGCGCCGTCATGCTCACCCCCAACGAGCGGCGCGTGGCCGAGGACCGCCGGGACTGCTACTGGCTCTACGTGGTCACGGACTGCGCCGCGGCGCCGACCTTGCAGGACCCCCTCCGGGACCCGGCCCGCTTCCCCTGGCGCGAGGTCCGCAAGGTCGCCCATTACTACCTGAGCGTCGATGCCCTGAAGCAGCCGATGGAGGTCCGGGAGGACGCGCGGCCGTACGGGGACGGGGATGGGGCGTCCTGAAGTTCGCCTGCTTGCAGGCAGGTAAGGATTCATGATCCCCCAAGGTTCGAGGCAGTTGGCGACAGTCACGGAGGACGGGACTCTTGACCCCTGAAGGAATCAAGGCGCTCATCGAAGGCGGCGAAACGCTCGCGGTGGAGTTCAAGGGGGAAGAAGCCCGCCCCTTCTCCGACCGTGAGCTCGTCGAAACGGTCGTCTGTCTCGCCAACCGGAGCGACGACGGCGATGGCTGGCTGCTGGTCGGCGTCGAGGACGACGGGCGGGTGAGCGGCGCGCGTTTCCGCCACGAGGCAGGCAGGACCGATCCCGGGCGGGTACAGGCGGTCGTCGCGAGCCGCACCCGTCCATCTCTTTCCGTCCGCGCTGAAGTGGTGACGCTCGCAGGCCGGGAGGTCCTCGTCATCCAGGTCCCGTCCGTGCGCCAACCCATCGGCGTCTCGGACGGTCGCTATCTGCGCCGAGCCATTGGCGGGGACGGAAGGCCTTGCTGCGTTCCGTTCCATTTCCACGAGATGCAGGCGCAGCAGGCTGACCGCGGTCTGCTCGACTACTCGGCGCTGCGGCTGGACGGCGTCGGGATGGAGGCGCTGGACCCGCTGGAGTTCGAGCGCTTCCGCCGCATGATCCGGGAGAACCGGAGCCGCGGGGATGCGGCCTTGCTCGACCTCGGGGACCTGGAGCTTGCCAAGGCGCTGGGCGCGGTCGAATGCGGCAACGGCGAGGTCTCGGTCAGGGTCCTGGGACTCCTGCTCTTCGGTCGAACGGACGTGCTGGCTTCCATGCTTCCCGCGCACGAAGTCGCGTTCCAAGTGCTTTCCGGCACGGAGGTGGAGGTCAACGACTTCCTCCGCTGGCCCCTGCTCCGGGTCATGGAGGAGATGGAGGCGCGCTTCCGGGCGCGTAACCGGGAACGGGAAATCCAGGTCGGGATGGCGCGCATCGGAGTGCCCGATTACCCGGAGCGCGCCTTTCGCGAAGGCGTCGCCAACGCGTTGATCCACCGCGATTACACGAGCCTCGGCGCCGTCCATGTGCAGTGGCGCGAGGACCGGATGGAGATCTCGAACCCCGGCGGGTTTCCGTCGGGCGTGCGCCTGGACAACCTGCTGGTGACCGGACCGCGGCCCCGCAACCCGCTGCTGGCCGACGCCTTCAAGCGCGCCGGCATCGTGGAGCGCACCGCCCGCGGAATCGACACCATCTTCCACGAACAACTCCGCAACGGCCGCCCCGCACCCTCCTACGAACGCAGCACCGAGGCCGGCGTCACTCTGGTGCTGCCTGGCGGCGAACCCAACCTCGGCTTCGTGCGTCTGGCAGCGGAAGAAGGACGGCAGGGCCGACCGCTCTCCCCGGATGAACTGCTGCTCCTGAACGCATTGGAGCGCGAGCCGCGGCTGACCATCTTGCGGGCCGCGGCAACGATCCAGAAGGGAAACGGCGAGGCGGAAGGCGTTTTGCGAAAGCTGTGCGAACGCGGTATCGTCGAGGCGCGGGGGGCTGCCCCGCGGCAGACGTTCCGGTTGTCCGAAGCCGCGGGGCAGCGGCTTGGGGATCGAAGGGATGCTGGCAGGGGACGGACGGCATCCGCCCGGCATGGTGAGAAGGTGTTCCGGTACGTCGAGGAGCACGGCTCGATCTCGCGGGAGGAGGCCGCGGAACTCTGCTCCATCGACGCGCCTCGGGCCTACAGGTTGCTCAAGAAGATGGAGACGGACGGGGTTCTTCGCCGTGTCGGGGCTGCCGGAAGGGGCGCCCGCTATGAAAGAAACGAATAGAAACGCACGGCTCGATCAGAAGACGTTGGACGACGTTATCCGGCGGGTCGTCGGGGTGGCCCAACCGGAGAAGATCATCCTCTTCGGCTCCGCGGCCCGGGGCGCCATGGGGCCTCACAGCGACGTGGACCTCCTTGTCATCAAGGAAACAGTGGACACCCTCGATCTCACGGCCAGAATCTACCGGAAGTTACACGAGGTTGGCGCAGCGGTCGATGCGGTCGTCGTCACTCCCGCGGACGTAGAGCGTTTCAAGGACAGCCACGCCCTGGTCATCAAACCCGCTCTCCGGGAGGGAAGGGTCGTATATGAAGCCGCCTGAACGTTTTCCGCCCGATGATCTCCACAATGCAAGCGGGTTCTTCACCGTGCCGGAGTCACCGGAAGGGGCGCTCACTATGAAAGAAAAGCGTAAAAACGTACACATGCGTTGAATCGGACGCTGGGGCGTTTCCGCGGAGGCGATGGCAAATCTCGCTCCACCCAGGATTGGATCGGGGCGTCAGAAAACGCATCCAACTGGCTATCAAGCACCGATCTGCTGACACAACAAGACCACTGATCCCATGCTCGTTCCTGACCAAACCCACATAGATCGAGTCCGAGACGCCCTGTGGAAGCACCCTGGCAGAGGCGCATCCGTCATGGTCGGGGCCGGTTTCAGCAGATATGCCCGGAAAGCTGGGCCTGCGACACCCGAGTCTCCGATGTGGGAAGACGTGGCAGGGAAGATGTTCGGCAAGCTATACCCACAAGAAAGCATCGACGATCCTCCGGGAGACACACGGAACACCCCATCCGCCGAAAAATTTCTTCGGTTGGCACAGGAATACGAGACAGCGTTCGGGCGTACCGAATTGCACGGATTCGCCCGACAACTGATTCGGGACGAGGACCATGAACCTGACGAAATACACCAGAGACTCCTACGTCTCCCATGGCGTGACGTGTTCACCACAAATTGGGATACCCTCATAGAAAGAGCCAACGCTTCTATCTCTGGACCCAAATACAGTATTGTGCGGAGGAAGGAAGAAATTCCGTTGGAAGTCCCGCCACGCATTTTCAAATTGCATGGCTCGATGCCATCGGATTTCCCGCTGATCCTCACGGAAGAAGACTATCGGACATACCCTGTAAAGTTTGCGCCTTTCGTAAACACGGTCCAACAGGCCATGATGGAAACGATTTTCTGTCTTATCGGATTCTCGGGTGATGATCCGAATTTCTTGTACTGGTCCGGATGGGTTCGTGACAATATGGGAGAATCGGCCCCCAAGATCTATCTGGCAGGATGGCTTGGCCTTTCCAATCACCGAAGGCGCATGCTTGAAGATCGAAACGTGGTTCCCATCGATCTGTCTCTACACCCGAAGGCGAAAGAATGGCCTGAGCATCTTCGTCATCGGTACGCAACTGAATGGATTCTGCACACACTCGAGCACGGATGCCGATATGACGTTACGGAATGGCCTTCTGCCTCAACCGGACAACCGACCCTTTCGCCGATTCCGACCGCTATTCAACCTGTCGCCGTTGTCGATTCCGATAGACCTAAAGAAGAGCCGGAATCTTCCCCAAGGTCGATGGATGGCGACTGGTTCAAGCAAACGAAGGATATGATCGAGGTCTGGACACATAACAGGAAACTCTATCCCGGCTGGTTGATTGTTCCGAGCAGCGTGTTCTTTTTGTTCAATCGCCGCACCGATGAATGGGAACCGTTGATTCTGCGCGCACTGCCCGAGTTCTTACCAGTGGATCGACTGAACGCCATTCGAGAACTGGTGTGGCGCCGAGAGATTTCACTTGTCCCGATTTCACCCGATGTCGAGTCCGCAGCGGACAATGTGCTTCAGCTTATCGACTGCCAAACCCGCACCATCATCGGTACTGCTGATCCGAGGGTTCGTTGGGAGGATGTTCGAGAGGCGTGGCGCGATGTCGCAGTCACACTCGTGACTACTGCACGACATAACTTCGATCGGACCTTGTTCGACCAACGGATCAAAGCACTCTCGGCTTTTCTGGACGATGACCCGGACGTAGCCCAAAGAGTCCACCACGAACACTGTCTCTGGGCAATTCAGTCGATGGATTTCCAGGCCTTGGAAGAACTGCTGGAAAATTGGAACGTCGAGAACGTTGATCCTATTTGGATGCTTAGAAAGGCTGCGATCCTTGTCGAAGCAAATTACACTGACGAGGCAAAGGAATTGTCCGGAAGGGCGTTTTCACAAATCCACCAAATCATGGATAATGAACGTAGCGTGGCCGGGGCTTCGCGAGAAGGCTGGGCACTATTTTGGATGGCAGCTCATGACGTGGGTCTATTCTGGGAGGCAAAAAGGGACTATCTCACTTTATCCCGATTCCATCGGAGATGGAGTAAACTGGCGTCACGCAAGTGCGACGCCAAGTCGGATAAAGATCATTTGTCGAGGTCCATTAGCGAAGGAGAAGGGAAAATCAAACCTCCCGCGTTCGACCTGAATATGCAGCGCACTGAATTTCGTTTTTCCGATGATGAAATCCGGCAACGTATTGCCGCACGTCGTGCGATTCGCCTTTCCGAAGTTGCCGGTCTGCCGCCTTCAGCTTTCAAGTGGACGATGGCTTCGGATATCTTGAAACTCGCTGCTGACAAACTGGCCGTGGCAGAGCCGGAAACGGCGTTGCGACTGGTATTCAGAACGGTGGACTACGATCAGGATGCTCTCCTGCAAGGAATTCTGTCTCGTCCTCGCGTGGCGGTAATGTCCCTGAACTTAGTGTCAAACCTCATTGATATCTGTAATGGTGTAATCCAGTATGGACTACCTCGGCTCGCAGCTACAAAGGTCCTTGACGGCTCCATGTCATGGACAGAGAGGATGAGAGTCGTGATGGAGGTGATGTCACGGCTCGTGCTGCGCTTGGATCCAAAGCAAGTAGAATCCATCTTCGACGCTACATTAGGTTATTATGGAGATGATCGCTTCACCCATCGGTACCTAATGTCTCCCCTCAAACGACTACTGGAACGGAGTTGGGAGACCCTTCTCTCCGATCAACGTGATTGTCGGGTTCTCGATCTTTTGAAGGCGCAGATTGTCGGGATGGATGACTTCCGACAGCCGTCCGGCAGCTATGATCCCGACCCGGGCCATCTCTTGAGAGATGACTTGCACCCTCCCAATCGTACGACCGACAATGAAGCACAATGGACACAAATCGTCAATTTGCTTGTGAAAGGGCTCCGTGCTGGCGAAGAAGCGCGGAAGCGAGCCGCATACAGGCTTACGTTTCTAGCCTCATGGAACCGCTTAACCGAACCCGAATCCGCTGAGCTTGCTCGGGCGTTGTGGGAACCCCGATATGCCGCCGATGCTGACCTGCCCCGGGATACTGACCTTTCTGACGTAGTATTTCTTACGTTACCGGAACCACAACCAGGCTTGGCAGAAAAGCGTTTCCGTCAAAAATGGCTCAACGTGAACAACATACCTCAAGAGGACCTGGAGAGTCTAGCCGAAAACCTGTGGCAAGTTGGCAATGCAATTTTCTGGCTGAGAAAACGTGAAAGAATTTTGCATCTATCAAACGACGAAAAGAGGTATCTGATCGGACTTGTCGGAAAATGGGCCGATATCCATATATCCCGTCATTACAACCCTTTGCTACGCCGCATCCCTTTTGGGGAAGATCCTCTTAAGAATGCTACCCATCGTTCCGTAAAGGGGTTGCAGGCAATCCTACCTGAAGTGGTGATTCCACCCTCCACCGCCAACAGGCTTTATGAAAAGGCACAAGAATTATTAAAAGAGGAAAGTATTCCTACTTTTGCTCTCATGGCCGCCATCCTCAACTCACTGCCAGATCGTTTTGATGAAGTGGTGCTTTCAATGCGAATGGGATTGGTATCGGATGAATCTGGTCTGGCCGAAGATGCGGCGTCGGGACTATTTTACTGGATGAAGACCTCCAACGCAACTGAGGCGCTATTTCCAAGCCCCTCGGCCGAACTGCTCCGCGAAATCGGGTTAATCGTTGCGACTCGTCGGAGCGGCCCCCTCAATGTGGCTTTGCAGATCGCTGAATGGATATTTAATGAAGGCAACGAGGACCAAAGAGGAGCCGTAAGTGAGCTGGTGTTCCAAGGACTGGGTTATCTGGCAGAGGAATTGCGCTACGACAGAAGTCGAGAAGGAGACGAGAACAGCGTCCCTTCGCTTAGGGCTCGCTGCGCCCGACTCGCGGTGTCTGCGGCCAATCATGGTTTCGAAGAAGTACCATCAGTTGCGCGCTGGTTGAAGACCATTGAGAACGACCCGATGCCAGAGGTCCGGCACGCGAAGACCCGCTATACTCCTTGAGGAAACGCCATATGATTCCCAGGGAGTGCAGGCGTCTGGCGGAGGTGGATTTTCCCATTGCTGAGGTGTCGCGGCATGCGGCGCGGGAGAAGTCCATCCGGCACGGGCACCCCTCCACGCTGCATTTGTGGTGGGCGCGGCGACCGTTGGCGTCGAGCCGGGCGATGCTGATGGCGCTGCTGTTGCCGGACCCGTGCGACCCGTATTGCCCGGAGGCGTTCAAACAGGATACGCGGCGGATCCTCCTAGGGATGCACGGGCGGCCGGACGGGTGGATGGAGGCCATCGAGCCGGACGAGGGCTTGCGGCGGGTCCTGCTCAAGTTCATCGCCGACTTCGCCAACTGGAACCTTGCCGCAAACGGCGCTTGGCTCGATACGGCCCGGGCGCTGGTGAGGGCGGCGCACGGCTCGGAACCGCCCCTGGTGGTGGACCCGTTTGCAGGCGGCGGCTCGATTCCGTTGGAGGCCCTGCGGTTGGGCTGCGAGGCCTTCGCCAGCGACCTGAACCCGGTGGCCTGCCTGATCCTCAAGGTGATGCTGGAGGACATCCCGCGCCACGGCCCGGGGCTGGCCGACGAGTTGCGCAGGGTCGGCGGCGAGATCAAGCAGGCCGCGGAACGGGAGTTGGCCGACCTCTACCCCGCGGACCCGGACGGGAGCACGCCCATCGCCTACCTGTGGGCGCGCACGGTGCGCTGCGAAGCCCCGAACTGCGGGGCGGAGATCCCGCTGCTGCGCTCGCTGTGGTTGGCGAAGAAAGCGGTCTTCAAGAGGGAACGCGGCAAGCGGATCAAGGTCAGGGGCCGTCAGGCCCTCCGATGCAAGGTCGTGCGGCCGGCCAAGGGGTCGCCGCATGTGGAGTTGGAGGTTTTCGAGCCGGAAACCGACAAGGAGGTACGCACTGGCACGGTCACGCGGGCCAAGGCGGCCTGTCTTTGCTGCGGCGCGGTCTTGCCGCCGGAACGGGTGCGGGCGCAACTCTCCGAGCAGCGCGGCGGCGCGGACGTAGTGTTCGACGACAGAGGGAAGCGCATGGGCGGTGCGCGCATGACCGCGGTGGTGACGCTGAAGGAGAACGAGCCGGGCCGGCGCTATCGGCTGCCGACGGATGCCGATTATGCGGCGGTGCACGAGGCGCAGGCGCGGCTGGCGGGGATTCTCGACGAATGGGAGCGGGACGGGAGGCAGGGGCTTTGTCCGGCGCCGGATGAGCCGCTGCCGCCGGTCGGCACGTTGGGCTTCAGGGTGCAGCGCTACGGGATGATTCAATGGGGTGATCTGTTCACGGCCCGGCAGAAGGTGGCGATGGTAGAGTTTAGACGTTTAGTCCAAAGAACCGCAGGGCCATTACGGGTGTTACTGGCTGTAGCAGTGAACCGTACCGTCGACGGGAGTGCGTCCGTTTCCAGTTGGCTGGCTTCCGGAGAAGAGGTCAAGCATGTGTTCGCACGACAGGCTCTCCCGATTGTTTGGGATTTTGGCGAATCAAACTATGCGGCGGAAACATCGAGGAGTTGGATTAGTTCTATCGTCTCGATAGCGAAAGTCCTTGAGTCAACTTCATGGGCGTTGACTGCTGCTCAAGTACAACCCGGAGACGCCACAGACCATCCGTTACTTGACGAAGCTGCCGGTGTCTGGTTCACCGACCCACCCTACTACGACGCCATTCCCTATTCGGATCTCTCCGACTTCTTCCTCGTCTGGCTCAAGCGCACGTTGCCCGATCATCCGTTGTTGCGCGATCCGTTCGATCCTGACAACCCGCTCTCTCCCAAGGATCGGGAAGCGGTGCAGGACGAGACCAAGGAATGCAACGGTCGCGTCAAGGACCGAGCGTTCTTCGAGGACACCATGGGCGGGGCCTTCGCCGAAGGCCGCCGGGTGTTGCGCGAGGACGGTATCGGCTCCGTCGTCTTCGCCCACAAGACCACCGAGGGCTGGGAGGCGCTGCTCGCCGGCATGATTCGGGGCGGCTGGACCATCACCGGATCGTGGCCCATCGCCACAGAGATGGGGTCGCGCCTTCGCGCCCGCGATTCCGCGGCGCTCGCCACCAGCGTCCACCTGGTCTGCCGTCCCCGGCCCGAGGACGCGCCGGTGGGCGATTGGGCGGACGTGCTGCGCGAACTGCCGACCCGCGTGGGCGACTGGATGGAACGGCTGCAAGGCGAAGGGGTTCGGGGCGCAGACCTGGTCTTCGCCTGCATCGGCCCGGCGCTGGAAATATACAGCCGCTACCGGCAGGTGGAGACCGCGGAGGGGCGTCAGGTGGGGCTGCCGGAGTACCTGGAACGGGTGTGGGAAGTGGTGGGGCGCACCGCGCTCGAAAACGTCCTCGGCGCTGCGGAGGCGAAGGCGCGCAACGGCATGGCCGGGGCGCTGGAAGAAGACGCCCGCCTGACCGCCCTGTTCCTCTGGACCCTGCAAAGCACCGGCGCAGACGCGGTTTCCGAAGACGGCGGCGACGCTGCGGAGGACGAGGACGACGAGGCAGGCGAAGCGCCCCGGGACAAGCCCAAGGGCTACAGTCTCGTGTTCGACGTGGCGCGCCGCTTTGCCCAGCCCCTCGGCATCGAACTGCCCAAGTGGGAGGGCCGGATCATCGAGACCCACAAAGGAGCGGTGCGGCTGATGGACGTCACGGAACGAGGGAAACAGCTTTTCGGCGAAGACGGCGCGGACACGGCCGCGGAATGGATGGAACGCGACCCGGGGGTCACCGTCCAGCAGGTCCTTTTCCCCGAAATGGAGGCTGCTCCCAGGAAGAAACGCGCCCGAAGCCGGGGCGGGAAGGTCCTCATCGCCGATGACGCGGAGATGCAGGCCCCCGACGCCACGACACTCGACCGGGTCCACGCGGCCATGCTCTTGCAGACATCGGGCCGCAGCCAGGCCCTCCGCAACCTGCTGAAGGCCGAACAGGAGCGCGGCCCCGACTTCCTGCGCCTTGCCAATGCCCTGTCCGCTCTGTACCCTTCCGTCAGCGAAGAAAAGCGCCTGCTGGACGCCATGCTGCTGGCGGCGCCCAGATGAATCGTGCAGGTCCGTCTGGTGGAACGTATGCCGCCACGGAACGCGCCGGGGCCACACCGTGTGCTCCGTCGGCCAATCCGACCTCCGGGCTGACCGACGACACCAAGGCGGCTCTCCCTCTGACAAGGAGGACCAAGAGGCATCGATCCGAAAGGGGAAACCATGACACGTGCCGAACTGTTGTCACGCATAACCGTACGTCCCGACGTCTTTGGCGGCAAACCGATCGTCCGTGACCTGCGCATCGCAGTGGAACACATCCTGGGTATGCTGGCGGCCGGGGACACTGCCGAGACGATTCTTGACGAATACCCGGATTTGACTCCCGAGGACATACAGGCATGCCTGCTGTTTGCCCATCGCTCACTGGCAGGTGAGCAAGTGCATGCGCGCGTCCCCATACGGGAAACACCGTGAAGTTTCTGCTGGACGTGTGCGCCTCGTCCCGAAGTATGCACCGGCTGCTAATCGAACTTGGCCATGACGTCGTCTCTGCCCGGGACGGTTTTTCACAGGCTACGGATGAAGCCCTCTTGACACTTGCATACGAGGACCGACGAGTGCTCATCACGGAAGACAAGGACTTCGGCGAACTGGTCTTCGTGCGCCGCCTGCCACACCCGTGCATCGTTCGCTTCGTCGAAATGAGCACGGTTGAGAAGGTTGACGCCATGCGCGAAATCGTTGAGTACCATGCGAATGCAATGCGCGAAGGTGCGCTTATAGTGGTGACGCGGGAACGGATTCGCTTCCGACCTGGAAGACACGACAACTAGGCTGACGAGTGATGGATATGCAGTACCAGCCTGTCTCCGGTATCGGTCGGACAGTCGTGTTGCGAGGATCCGCGTCTCGTAACAGCTACCGTAAACAAGGCATCAGGAGACACTGACGCCGTGGCAAAGATCGAAGGAATCGGTATCCAGAATTACCGGGTGTTGAAGGACATCACGCTCGGAAGATTACCGTTTACGCAGCAAGCCCAACCCTTGACCCCGATAACCGCGGTGATCGGCAAAAACGGAGTTGGCAAGAGTTGTTTGTTCGATGCGTTCGGGTTTCTTTCAGACTGCCTGAAATTGGGTGTCGAAGAGGCGTGCGACGCACGAGGACGGGGAGGATTCGAGCGTGTCTGTTCTCAGGGAAGCGATGGCCCGCTTAGATTCCGTGTCTGTTACAGGGAGGATCCCCACAGCCAGCCCATTACATATCGTCTGGAGATAGATAAGGACGATTCGGGAAGGCCCTACGTCTTACTTGAAGTCCTTCACCAGCGCGACGAAGCACAGGGAAACGGCCGATCTTTTCTGGTCTTCGGAATGAGCGAGGGCCAAGGATACGCTTGGAAAGGGTATGCCCAAGGACAGCAAGTTGAGGAGCACGATCCCGTTCTATCGGATGTGGAAGCATTGAATGACGAGACCAAGAGTCAATCGACCGGCGAGAACCGCGCAGAAACGGAACGTTTCGAACTTCAGGACAATCGCAAACTCGGCATTGCAACACTCGGTGCGTTGAAGGAGCATCCCCGGATTGCGGCTTTTCGCCAGTTCCTCGAAGGCTGGTATCTGAGCTACTTCAGGCCGGACGCGGCCCGCGGTCTGCCCCTGGCCGGTCCCCAGAGGCGCCTGAACGTCCACGGCGACAACCTCGGCAACGTCGTCCAGTTCATGCAGCGTGAACGCCCCGACCAATTCAAGACCATCCTGGAGCGTATTGCCGAGCGGGTTCCGGGCATCGACCGCATCGACACGCAACAGACCCCGGACGGGCGGTTGCTGTTGCGCTTCAACGACAAGGGCTTCACCGATCCGTTCTACGCCCAACAGATGTCCGACGGGACCCTGAAGATCTTCGCCTACCTGTTGATGCTGCACGACCCGTCACCGCCGCCGTTCATCTGCATCGAGGAGCCGGAGAACGGCCTGTACCACAAGCTGCTGGAAGTCCTGGCCGCAGAGTTTCGCAGCCGCGCCGCGGGCGAGCAGAACACGCCGCAGATCTTCGTGACCACCCACCAACCCTATCTCATCGACGCCCTCACACCCGAGGAAACCTGGATCCTGGAAAAGGGGGAGGACGGCTTTGCGACCATCAGCAGGGCCAGCGACGACCCAACGGTCAGGGCCATGGTGGACGAGGGGTTGCCGCTCGGCGGTCTGTGGTACAGCGATTACCTGGACCCGAGATAGGCCGGTGCATTTCGAGGTGCTGGTGGAAGACAGGTCGGGGAGCATCGCGCTCGAACACGTCCTGAAGAAGATCCTTGGCGCGAACAACGCCGTTCACTCCTGGAGGCTCCACCCTTACAGGGGTATCGGGCGCGTTCCGAAGGACTTGCGAAGTGGGAAAGACCCGCGGAAACGGCTTCTCCTGGATCGACTGCCAAGGATCCTGCAAGGATATGGGCGTAGCCTCGGTGACGTTGGTCCCTCCGCGGTCCTCGTCGTGGTCGATTCGGACGCCAGGGATTGCAGGGCGTTCAAGCGGGAACTGCTCGACGTGCTGGACGCCTGCAACCCTCGCCCAAGAACCCTGTTCAGGATCGCCGTCGAGGAAAGCGAAGCGTGGCTGTTGGGAGACCGTGATGCAGTGAAGGCGGCCTATCCCGGAGCAAGGGATTCCGTTCTGGACCGGTACGTGCAGGACAGCAGATGCGGCACGTGGGAAGTGCTTGCGGACGCAATCCATCCCGGCGGGGCGGCGTCCCTTGGGAAGTGGCCCGCGTCCGGGCAGGCGAAATGCGAATGGGCCGAAAAGATCGCCCCTCGAATGGACGTGGACCACAACCGGTCCAGGAGCTTCCAGGTCTTTCGAGACGGGGTGAGGCGCCTTGCGAGGCTCTGCTGACGGTGCTAAAGAAAGCCTGATCTACGCCCGCTTGATGGTATATTCTCTCAACGGATCAGAGTTTCCCTGAGAATACTGCGCGACGACCGGCGGAACTGAAATAAGAAAAGCCAGTCCAATGGACCGGATCACGCTGAAGAACTTTCGCTGCTTCCGCGAGGAGCAGACCGCCCGCATGGCGCCCCTGACCCTGCTCGTGGGCGAGAACAGCACCGGCAAGACCTCCTTCCTGGCGCTGATCCGGGCGCTGTGGGACGTGGCCTATCGGTCTCGTACCCCCGACTTCAAAGAAGACCCCTACGATCTCGGCAGCTTCGACGAAATCGCGCATCACCGGGGAGGAAGGGGTGGTCGGGCGGAGACCTTTGATGTTGCCTTTGATTTCACCCTTGAGGACGAAAGACACGAAACGATTGGAAATTATCGGTTTGAGGTAACCTTTGGGAAAAAGGGGACTGTGCCGGTTCCGGTCAGAAGGCGACTTTCCGACATAACTAAAAGTTGTTGGATCGAACATGATGATCTCCAAACGAATCCATCACCACAAATCCGTTTCGGCACGGCTAGAGGCGCGTGGGCATTGAAGGTGCGAGAGCGTATCGAATTTCGAGTGGATGACGATGATCGGATATTACCATTCTATTACTTATACGATGTAGACAGATACCTGAAGAGAGGAAACAGGGGACTGTACCCTGAGCTGACCACACTGACCGGGACAGACCAGCCAAACAGCAACGACCGGAAACTGATCGAACAGGTCTCTAGAGTTGGAGGATCGCTATCCTATAACCACAGATGGGCGTATGCGAGTGCTCCAGTCCGATCTAAGCCTCACCGGACATACGACCCTTCGCGCCCCACAAGAGACCCCGAAGGCGATTACGTTCCTATGTATCTTGCCAGCGTACATTTTCAAGACAAGGGCAAATGGGAGACTCTCAAGGACGCTCTTGAGGAATTTGGAAAAGAGGCTGGACTTTTCAATGAAATATCCGTGAAACCCTTGGATCACAAGGAAAGCGGACCTTTTCAGGTACAGGTCAGGGGATTCGGGAAAGCGAAAAAAAAGGGGCCACAACGCAACCTGATCGACGTCGGCTACGGCGTCAGCCAAGTACTGCCCGTCATCACTGAACTGTTGCGCCAGGATGTCCCCCCGATGTTCCTCTTGCAACAGCCCGAAGTGCACCTCCACCCCAGCGCCCAGGCTGCTCTCGGAAGCCTGTTCTGCCAAATCGCAGGGCCGGAACGTCAACTCGTAGTCGAAACCCACAGCGACCATCTGATAGACCGGGTGCGCATGGATGTGCGCGACGGCGTGGGAAGACTCAAACCCGAGGACGTTTCCATCCTGTACTTCGAGCGGGACGACCTGGACGTCCGCATCCATTCCATCCGATTGGATGGAGAAGGAAACGTCCTGGACGCGCCGGAAGGCTACCGGAGATTCTTTGTCGAAGAAACGGCAAGGTCTATCTGGAAGAGACGGAACGTATAGGGGTCTCTGATGTGCGCCATCGTCGATGCCAACGTCGCCAACGAAGTCTTCGGTCCCAACCCGACGCCAGCGGGAGAGATGTTCTTCCATTGGCTCAACAAGGGAAGCAACCGTCTGGTGGTTGGCGGCAAGCTGCTCGAGGAACTGGAAACAGGCTCCCCCGATTTCCGCGATTGGGCCAGGGAGGTTGCCCGTTCCGGGCACATGAAGATCCTGAACGAAAACGAAGTCTGTGAAAGGACCGCTCAAATCGAACGGGAGAAGCAACACACGTCGGACGATCCCCATGTTCTCGCCTTGGCCCAATTGAGTGGCACCCGTCTGTTGTACTCGAACGACGGTGATCTACAGCAGGATTTCAAGAACAGAAGGCTGATTCACCCGCAAGGGAATATCTATTCGACGCGAGAAAACAAAAACTTTACAGGCGCGCACAAGCGCCTGCTTGGCAGGAAGAACCTATGCCGAACCTGATCGAGTCCATCCACATCAAAGGCTTCCGCTCCCTTGCGGACGTGGAAATCAACGAACTGCCCAGGGTTGCGGTGCTGATAGGGGCCAACGGCTCCGGCAAGTCCAACCTCGTCCGCTTTTTCCAGATGCTGAGTTGGATGCTGCGGTCCCACCGTTTGGGCGCTTTCACAGCGCAGCAGGGCGGCGCTGACGACCAGTTGTTCCGCGGGAGCAGGGTCACCTCCCGCATGGATGCTACACTGAGCATACGAACCGAGGTCGGTCGAAACGATTATCGGTTTTCGCTCGCTCACGTCCACCCGGACCGTTTCATCTTTGCGGACGAGGCGTTCCGCTTCAGCCGGGACGATCATTCTGACGAAGCCGACTGGCGCTACCTTGGAGGCGGCCATTCGGAAGCGAAGATCGTCGAGGCCGCGCAATCGCCCCAATTCGGAGGCAATCGGACGACGGCGCGGGTCCTCCTCCATCTGCTGCGCAACTGCGCGGTCCATCAGTTCCACGACACCTCTGACCGATCCAATTTCAAGGTCAGATGGGACGCGGAGGACAACAACTATCTCCGTTCGGACGGAGGCAACCTGGCTGCGGTCCTGCTCCGCCTGGAACGCGAAGACCCTCGACGCTTCGAGACGATCTGCCGCCACATCGGCCGGGTGCTGCCGGTCTTCGACCGTTTCCTGATCGAAGAAAGGTATGGAAAAGCCCTGCTCCGATGGAAGGCCAAGGGGATGGACAAGACCATTGGCGCGCACCTGACCTCCGACGGCTCGCTGCGTTTTTTCGCCCTGGTGACGCTGCTGAACCTTCCGCCGGAGATGCTGCCCGACGTCATCCTGCTGGACGAGCCGGAGTTGGGGCTGCATCCCGCGGCGGTCACCCTGCTGGGCGGCATGATCCGGTCGCTCTCCACGGACAGACAGATCATCGTGGCGACCCACTCTCCCCTGCTCGTGGACGGGTTCGATCTCGAACAGATCCTGGTGCTGGACATGCACGAGGGCCAAACCGAGATCCGCCGGCTCGACGAAAACGACTACCGCCACTGGCTGGAGGAATACACGACGGGCGAACTGTGGCAGAAGAACCTGATCGGGGGCGCCCGTGACCCGTCTCGATAAACGCCACGCAGCGAAACGGGCAAGGAGAGAAAGACACAATGGCGCTTGACCCCTGGTACAAGGTCGTCACTCCCCGCAAGGAGGTCCGCGAAGGCCGGTCGTTCAGCCCGGACGAGTTCGCCATTGCGCTGGAACAGGTGGTGGCCGGGACCGCGCCGGAGGACTACCGCGACCCCGTGCAGTTCTTTTCGCGCACCTGCTTCACCCGGGCCTTGACGGACCATTCCGGGATGGTGCTGCGCCGCTTGGCCGGACGGACGGAGAACACGGCCCCGGTGCTGACCCTGATTACCCAGTTCGGCGGCGGCAAGACGCATACGCTGACATCCCTCTACCACCTGGCCCGGTCCGGGGCCGGCGCGTCCGGGCTGCCCGGCGTCTCGGGGCTGTTGCGCGAGGCGGGCATGGCCGACGCTCCGGCAGCCCGTGTCGGCGTCTTCGTGGGCAACGCCTGGGACCCCGCGGAGGGTCGGGAGACGCCCTGGATCGACTTGGCGCGCCAGCTTGCCGGCGACGCGGGGGCCGCCGCCCTCGGCCCTTCGGCCAGGACCACGCCGCCGGGCACCGAGGCGCTAGCCAAGGTGTTTGCGGCCGCGGAGGCGCCGGTGCTGCTGCTGTTCGACGAGGTGCTGAACTTCGTCAACCGCCACCGCGGCATGGCCGAGGGCTTCCATGCCTTCATACAGAACCTGACGGTGGCGGTCACCGGCGCGACCCGGGCCGCCGCGGTCATCAGCCTGCCGCGCAGCCAAGTGGAGATGACCGAATGGGACCAGCAGTGGCAGGACCGTCTCACCAAGGTGGTCCGCCGGGTGGCCCGGGACCTCATCGCCAACGACGAGGCCGAGATCGGCGAGGTGGTGCGCCGGCGGCTGTTCGAGGACCTGGGCCAGGAGCGCGTCCGCAGGAAGGTCGCCCGGACCTATGCGGACTGGTGCTTCGAGCGCACCGCCCGGCTGCCCACCGAGTGGACCGCGGTGGACACCCCCGCGGGGACCAAGGCGCGCGATTTTCTGCGCGGGCGGTTCGAGGGCTGTTACCCCTTTCATCCGGCCACGTTGTCGGTCTTCCAGCGCAAGTGGCGCGCGCTGGCGCAATTCCAGCAGACCCGCGGCACGCTGGCCATGCTCGCCCAGTGGATCTCCTGGGCGGCCCGCGAAGGCTTCCAGCAGGCCCGGCGGGAGCCGCTGATCACCCTCGGTTCGGCGCCGCTGCACGTGCCGGAGTTCCGCGCCGTCATCCTCGGCCAATTGGGCGAGTCGCGGCTCGACACCGCCATCGACGCCGACCTCGCCGGGCCGACGCCCCGGGCCGGCCCCCTCGACGCGGACACCAGGGGGCCGCTCCGCGGCATCCACCGCCGGGTGGGCGCCGCGGTCCTGTTCGAGTCGTCCGGCGGGCAGGTGGACAAGGTGGCCCACCTGCCGGAGTTGCGCTTCGCCCTCGGTGAGCCGGAGGTCGAGACCACCTCCATCGACAGCGCCGCGGCGGCCCTCGAAGCCGCGGGCTTCTTCATCCGCAAGGTCGGCGCCGACGGCTTCCGCATCCACCACCAGGCAACCCTGAAGAAGGTGGTCAGCGACCGGCGGGCCTCCCTGGACGAGGACACGGAGATCCGGCCGGCCATGCGGAAGCTGGTCGAAAGCGAGTTCACCCGCGGGGCCGGCGTGCCGGTGCTCCTCTTTCCGCAGGACGGCGCCGCGGTCCAGGATTCGCCGAGGCTGACCCTCGTCGTCATCGACCCCGACGTGGAATGGGAGGGCCGGGGCGTCGAGCGCATCCGTGGGTGGAGCACCGAGCGCGGCGCCTCGCCGAGGCTGTACCCGGGCGCGCTGGTCTGGTGCGCGAAGAAGCCGGGCCGGGAACTGCGGGAACGGGTCGCCACCTGGCTCGCGTGGCAGCGGGTGGCCGGAGAGATGGCCGAAGGCGTCCTCGGCGCCGAGTTCGACCGCGGCGACCGGGACGAGTTGCGATCCAAGGTCAAGGAGGCGGAGCAGGAGGCCCGGGACGAGGTGTGGGCCGGCTACCGCTTCGCGGTGTTGACCGACGCGAAGGCCGCCGACCGCCTCAAGGTCCTCGACTTGGGCGCGGGCCACGCCAGCGCCAGCGACACGCTGTGCGGGCGGGTGATCGGGGCCTTGAAGGCCGAGGCCCTGCTGAACGAGTCGGTGGGGGCCGGCTACATCGACCGGAACTGGCCGCCGGCCTTCGAGGACACGGGGGCCTGGCCCCTGGCGGGCCTGCGTCAGAGCTTCCTGAACGGCTCGTTGACGCGGCTGCTGGACCCGGACGCGGTGCTTCGCCGGAAGGTGGTCGAGTTCGTGGCCAACGGAGACTTCGGGTTGGCCTCCGGGGAAAGCGGCAACGGCCGGTACCGGAGGGTGTGGTACAGGGAGCCTGTGGCCGCGGAAGAGGCGGCCTTCGAGTCGGACGTCTTCCTGCTGAGCAAGGCCAGGGCCGAAGCGCTTCGAGCGGCAGAGACCCAGCCCCAGCCGCAAACCGAGCTTCTTCCGGGCCGCGGCGACGACCCCGGATCGAAGCCGGACCCCGGTTCCGACCCCCTGCCCGCCGCGCCCTCGACGCAGGCGGGACAGAGGACCACGCTGCGCCTCACCGGCGTGGTGCCCCCCGAGGCATGGAACAAGCTCGGGACCCGAATCCTTCCGAAACTCCGGTCCGGCAACGAGTTGA
The DNA here is from genome assembly GCA_965204235.1 of uncultured Binatia bacterium (SeqCode). Classification (GTDB taxonomy): domain Bacteria; phylum Desulfobacterota; class Binatia; order UBA9968; family JAJDTQ01; genus JAJDTQ01. Next base: position 3,239,366 of record OZ241979.1, on the reverse strand, counting down.
GCGCAGGCATCGAGTTCTCGGTGAACGTCGAGTCACGGCTTGCCCGGACCCTGGAGACGGAACTACGGCAGACCCTGGCCGACCTCGGCCTCGGCGACCGGGTGGAGGTCGAGTCGATTACGAACGAGGGACCCTGAACCACGCTCCCCGTTCGTCCTGAGCGTGGCGTAGCCAAGGAACCCATGAACGAGGTCGAGATCCGGTTCGAATTGAACGGCGAGGCGCGCCGGGCCGCGGTGGCCCCGGAACTGTTGCTGGCGGACCTCCTGCGGCGCTCGTTGGGTCTCAAGGGGACCAAGACGAGTTGCGAGGTGGAGGTGTGCGGCGCCTGCACGGTGCTGCTGGACGGCCGCCCGGTGAGTTCCTGCGCCACCCTCGCCCGGGAGATCGACGGCCGCTCCCTCGTCACCATCGAAGGTCTCGGCAGCGGGGACGCGCTGCACCCGGTGCAGGAAGCGTTCTGGGAAGAAGGGGGGTTCGAGTGCGGGTTCTGCACGCCGGGCATGATCCTTTCGGCCTGCGCCCTGCTCGACGAGAACCCGGACCCGTCGGAGGCCGCGATCAAGGCCGCGCTGGACGGCAACGTCTGCCGCTGCACCGGCTACGTCTCCATCATCCGGTCGGTGCGGAGGGCCGCGGAGTTGCTGCGCGGACAGGGCGCGGGCGCTTCGGCCTCGGACGAGCGCCGGCTCGACGACGCCGCCAAGGGAGCGCCTGCACGACGTGAAGCCCCCCGACGCGGCGCCGCGGACGCGCGCCGGCTCGACGGCAGCGCCAAGGTGCGGGGGGCGCCGGTGTACACCGCGGACCTGACGCGGCCGCACATGCTCCATGGGCGGGTCCTGCGCAGCCCCCATGCCCACGCCCGCGTCCTGGGCATCGACACCGCGGCCGCGGAGTCCCATCCCGGGGTGGCCGCGGTCCTCACGGCCGCGGACCTGCAAGACATCTCGCCCTACTACGGTCCGCTGGTGAAGGACATCCCCGTGCTGGCGATGGACAAGGTCCGTTACGAGGGAGACCCGGTGGCGGCGGTGGCCGCGGAGACCCCGGAAGCGGCCGCCGCGGCCCTGGGACTCATCCGCGTGGAGTACGAACCGTTGCCGGCGCTCCTGACCCTGGACGCGGCCCTGGATCCCGACGCCCCTCCCCTGCACGAATTCGTGAGCGACCACGGCGCCAGGTACCCCGGCTATCCCGACGTGGACGACGAGGCCGGGAAATACGCCAACGTGAGCTTCCACTACGAGCGGAGCAAGGGCAACGTCGAAGACGGGTTCGCCGCCTCCGCGCGGGTCTTCGAGCACACCTTCGAGTTCCCCAAGGTCGCCCACCACTCCATGGAGCCGCAACTGGCGCTGGCCGAGTGGCGCGACGACGGCGTCACCGTGTGGGCCTCCACCCAGCATCCGTTCATCATCCGCCAGGAGTTGGCGGAGATGTTCGGCCTGCCCCGGGAGCGCGTTCGGCTGGTGGTGCCGTTGGTGGGCGGGACCTACGGAAACAAGAACCACACCAAGCTGGAACCCCTGGCCGTGGCCCTGGCGCGCAAGGCGCGGCGACCGGTGTTCCTGCACCTCTCCCTGGAAGAGGAGTCCCGCACCGTGAGCAAGCCGGCCATGCGGGTCAGGCTCCGCACGGGAGTGGACCGGGAGGGCCGCCTGCTGGCCCGGGACTGCCTCGTGCACGTGGACGGCGGGGCCTACTCGGACTCGGGTCCCCGGGTGACCCAGAAGGCGGGTTACCGCGCCCCGGGACCCTACCGGATCCCGCATCTCAGGTCGCACGCCTACACCGTCTATACCAACACGGTCCCCGCGGGCGCCTTCCGCGGCATGGGCACGCCCCAGGTGGTGTGGGCCTACGAGTCCCAGATGGACATCATGGCCCGGGAGATGGGGTGGGACCCGGTGGAGTTCCGGCTCAGGAACTTCCTTCGGAAAGGCGAAGCCTTCGCGCCGGGGGAGACGCCCCTCGACTGCGACTTGGCCCAGGGGCTGCTGCGGGCCGCCCGGGAAATCGGCTGGGGCGATGAGGATACCGACGCGGACTGCGGCATCGGCTTCAGTTGCGGGGTCAAGGACGGCGGCGGGAACTACAAAGTCTCGTGTGCGCGGGTGGAGATCGACGACGCCGGACGGGTCACGCTGCACGAAGGCACCGTGGAGATCGGGCAGGGCTCCCACACCGCCCTCTCCCGGATCGCGGCGCACGAGCTCGGCGTGCCGCCCACCGCGGTGCGAGTGGCCCCGCTGGACACGGACTCGACCCCCTTCGACATGGGGACCTACGCCAGCAGCGGAACTACAGTCATGGGCCTCGCGGTCCAGAAGGCCGCGCAGGCGGCCCGACGGCAACTCATGGACGCGGCCCGTTCGCTGAGCGGGGACCCTGCCGCGGCCGTGACCCTCCGGGACGGCGAGGCGCGCCTGGGGGAGGTCGCCTTTCCGTTCTCGACCCTGGTGCGGCACGCCAGGGGCGACGGGGGCGCCGTCGTGGGGGAAGGCCGGCAGGAGAGCGCGCAGGACCCCAACGCGCCCCTCGGAGCCCGGGCGCCGTTCTGGGAAGTGGGATGGGGGGCGGCCAGGGTCCGCGTGGACCGGGAGACCGGCGAGGTCCGGGTGCTCAAGTACGTGTCCATCGCGGACGCGGGCAAGGCCATCAACCCCCAGCAGTGCCACACCCAGGAACAGGGCGCGTTCCTGCAGGGCCTGGGACAGGCCCTGTTCGAGGAGACCGTCTATGAGGACGGCCGGATGCTGACTCCCGACGCCCTCACCTACCGGCTCCCCAAGGTCTCCGACCTGCCGGACGAACTGGTGAACGTCATCTTCGAGGACGGCAACGGCGCCGGCCCCTACGGCGCCAAGGGGCTGGGAGAGAGCGGCATCCTCACCGTGCCGTCGGCCATCGCCAACGCCGTGGACCGGGCCGTGGGCGTGCGGGTCACCCACCTGCCGCTTGCCGCGGAAAAGGTCTGGCGCGCCCTCAAGAGGGTGGACAGTCGGGTTTGCCGCGGGTAGGGTTTGCGGATGATACGCGTGGACCCCCACAAGTGCGACGGGTGCGGCATCTGCGTCTATGACTGCGGCGCCGACGTCTTCCGCTTCACCAACAAGAAGGACAAGGTCTTTCCCTTCGGCAACAAGTACTGCGTCAACTGTTTCCTGTGCGAACTCGTCTGTCCGGAAGACGCCATCGAGGTGGTGCTGCGGCCCGGAAAGAGGAAGGCCGCCGCGGACCCACCGGCAGGCGAATGATGGATACGGTCCCCACCACCGACTGCGACGTCCTCATCATCGGCGGCGGGCTGGCCGCGTGCATGGCGGCGCTGGAAGCGTCCAAGCGCAACATGGACGTGGTGCTGGTGGACAAGGGGCGGCTCGGGCGAAGCGGCTCCAGCCCCACCTCCGGCGGGGTGCCCCAGGCGGCCTTCGGCCACGCCGACCCGCGGGACAACGAGGAGATGCACTTCCGGGACACGGTGGTGGGAGGCGACTTCATCTCCAACCAGAAGGTCGTCCGCGCCATCGTCAACGACGTCACCCACCGAGTGGTCGAACTGGAAGAGATGGGCCTGCGCTTCAAGAAGACCCAGGACGGCCTGAAGTTCTACCAGGAGAAGCGGCTCGGCAGTTCCTTCCCGCGCAGTTGTCCGCCGGTGGGCGGCAGCGTGGGCATGCTGGGGTCCCTCCGCAAGGAGGTGTTCCACAGGGAAGTGCAGGTGCACCAGTGGACCATGGTCACGAAGCTGTTCCGCGGGGACGGCCGGGTGACCGGGGCCTTCGGCGTCAACGTCCAGACCGGCACCTACCGCGCGTACCGCGCCAAGGCCGTGGTGCTGGCCGCGGGCAGCGCCATCGCCATCCAGAAGTACGCCAGCGCCAACTTCCTGACCACCGGCGACGCCTACGTCGCGGCCTTCGACGCCGGAGCCTCCCTGTCGAACCTGGAGTTCCTGGAGTTCACCCTGATCCCCGCCCCCGGGGGCGAGGCCATCTCCATGGCCGGGCTGTCCCCCTTCACCAGCAAGGGCGGCCGGTTCTTCAACGCGCTGGGGGAACGGTTCCTGGAACGGTACGACCCCGAAAGGCTCGAAGGCACGACCCGGGCCATACTCGTGGGCGCCGCCTACAAGGAGATGCTCGAAGGGCGCGGCCCCGTCTATCTGGACCCGTCCTACATCCCCGACGAGAAATGGGACGACGAGATCCAGTTCGAGTACTGCCCCAAGCTGGCCAAGGCCGGCGTCAACGGCCGCTCCGACCGTTTCGAGTGGGTGCCGGCGCTGCACACCTTCCTGGGCGGCCTCCACATCAACGAGCGGTGCGAGACCGGAGTGGAGGGCCTCTACGCCTCGGGCGAGTCCGCCACCGGAACCCACGGCTCCAACCGGTTGTCCGGCAACGCCATCGCCAGCGCGTTCGCCCTGGGCGGCCGCTCCGGCAAGTTCGCCGCCATCCACGGAGCGGACACGGAGTTGACCGACCTCGACCCGGACGAGACCGAAAGGGAGATCCAACGGATCGAAGCCTTCAAGGGAGAAGCCGGCCTGGACCCCGCCGAGCTGCAACGGGAGATCCGGGAGACCGCCTGGGAGAGCACCGGCGTGGTCCGCAACGAGCGGGGACTGACCGCCGGCCTGGACCGCTTCCGGGAGATCCGCCGCGACAAGGTCCCCCGGCTCAAGGCGGCCAACGTCCGCGACCTCATCAAGGCGCTGGAATGCTCGAACCTCTCCCAGGTCGGCGAGATGGTGGCCCTCTGCGCCCTGGAGCGCCGGGAATCCCGCGGCCAGCACACCCGAGAGGACTACCCCGAGCGGGACGACGCGAACTACCTGACCTGGATCACCGTGGAGAAGGACGGCGACGGCATCAAGACCGTCGCCAAACCCATCCCCTTCGACGAAGGCGACCTGAGACCTTGAAGCCCACATGGAGCCGCACTCCAACAGAACATCCGCACATGTTAGACTTCGAGTGGGACCCCAGCAAGGCGGCGAGCAACTTGCGCAAGCACGGGATTGACTTCAGGCTCGCCGCTACCGTATTTCAAGATCCGCTCGAATTGACGATAGCAGATGGGGACCACAGCGAGTCCGAAGATCGATGGGTGACCATAGGCCAAACCCGGCAAGGTCAAGTGCTCGTCGTGTGTCATACATTTCACCAGACCGGCGACCGGACGACGGTACGAATCATTTCAGCACGGCTGGCTACGCGGAGCGAACAACGCCAGTTCGAGTCAGGTAGATGAGACGAGAGTACGACTTTTCCAAGGGCGAGCGCGGCAAGTTCTACCGTCAGGACGCCAAGTTGAACCTGCCGCGTCCCACCAGACAAGATCCCTGGGCCGGCGACAAGAGCCGGATCGCTGCCTTCATCATGGAGGAAACCAAGAGGACCCTCCGCGCCTATCAAGAGCAACCGAATCTCGTGACCCAGGACGCCAACCACGAGCACGATACGGCTCACGGCGGCTACGCCCATCGACAGCTCTTCGAGCTGGTCCAGAACGGTGCGGATGCGCTGACCCGCTCGGACGGTGCGAGCATCCTGGTGCGTCTGACCGGGGAGTACCTCTACTGTGCCGACGACGGAAAGCCCATCGACGAAGACGGGGTTCGAGCACTCATGTTCTCCCACATGTCGAGCAAGAGGGACACCAGCGAGATCGGACGCTTCGGACTCGGCTTCAAGTCGGTGCTGGGCGTCACCGACTCGCCCGAGTTCTATAGCCGTCCGGGTTCTTTCCGGTTCGACAGGCAATCCGCGGCTCTGCGCATCGCCGCGGTCGCGCCAGCGGCCCGCTATCCAGTGCTCCGGCTACCCGTCCCCGCCGATGCCCTTGAGGTATCAGGGGAAGACGAAGACCTGCGCGAGATGATGACGTGGGCGACGAACATCGTCCGCCTGCCCCTCAAACCGGGCGTCAAGGGAGACTTGGCCAAGCAGATCGAGGACTTCCCGCCGGAATTCCTGCTGTTCGTCGATCACGTCCGCCACCTGAGCCTGGAGGACGGCGACCGTTCCCGGGATTTCGCCCTGCAGAGCGTGAACGGCGAGTTTCGGCTCGATACCGGCGAGGGATCTTCGCGCTGGAAGTGCTTCAAAACAACCCACGATCTGTCTGCCGAAGCCCAGGGAGACCGCCGCTCGCTGGACGACAGCGGCAACGTGCCGATCTGGTGGGCGGCCCCACTGGACGGGCTAAACGAGCCCGGTTACTACTGGAGCTTCTTCCCGACCAAGACAGCCAGCTACCTTTCGGGCATCCTGAACGCACCCTGGAAGACCAACGAGGATCGCCAGAACCTGTTGCCGGGACCGTACAACGACGAGTTGATCGACGCCGCGGCAAGGACGGTGGCCGAACACCTGCCGAAATTCCGCACAGAGCAGGATCCTGCGCGCCATCTGGACGCGCTGCCTCGTCGGCATGAAGCTGGCGACAATGAGCACGGGAACCACCTGCGTGAACGGTTGGACGAGGAACTGCGCCACCGCCCCGTGGCGCCGGATCAGACAGGAACCTTGCGCGGAATCCAGGATGTTTCCTATGCGCCTCGAGAGTTGACCGAGGATCGAACGGGAGAGGCCGCACTCGAGAAATGGGTAGGCTTCGATCTACATCCAACAGATTGGCTCCACCACAGCGCTCTCACCATCAACCGCATGGCCAAGATCGACCGGATCCGGAGTTCCGATGCGTGGCGTCGATCATCGTTGAGCGAGTGGCTGGAAGCCCTGGTGGAAGGATTCGACGGGGAAGAGGTCATCGCGGCGTCCATGGCGGCAGTCCAGACAGCAGCCGCGATACCGGAGGAAAAGAGAAAGGGAAAATTGCTCGGCAAGATTCTCCTGACTCAAAGCGGTAGCTGGAGCACCCCTGACCCGGAAAAGGTATTCTTGCCATCGTTGGACGACGACATGGGGTTGGACGGCCAACTGATGGTTCACACGCGCCTCGCGTCAGATACCGAGACCGCGGCGGCTCTGAAAGAGCTTGGCGTCAAGCACTTCTCTGCGGAAAGCCGTCTTCGGTTTCTCACCAGAAAAACGCTTGTCGATGACAACATGCCTGACGAGGCGTTGTGGGGCGAATTCTGGGATGCATCGCGTGAGATAGATCCTGAGCAAGCCTACAAGATCATCAAGGAAGCAATTGCCAAAGGTTATCAGCGACCGAGTCATGCACGTGCACGGTCGGGAGACTGGCGGCCCCTTCATTCGGTACTGTTGCCGGGAGACATCGTTCTGAGCGAAGGCGATCGCGACCGTGAAGCCACCATCGACGTCGAATTCCACTGTACGGACTTGGAACTGCTCAAGAGACTGGGGGCCACTGCGAAACCAATACAAGATCGAGATTTGTCGTCCGAACCCTCTTTCGAGGACTTTGAGTCCGAATGCCGTGGCATGTTCCGCAAATTGTCCTTAATCTCCTTTTCGAGGACTCCACAGTGGAGCAAACTACATTTTGATTCGACGACGGGAAGTGGGCCGCTGGAAGTCCTGAGATTGCTCTCGGACGAAGGAAAAGCACGCTATACCGAGGCTTTGCTGTTACTGGGGAACACCTACCGCCAGTGGATGATGCAACACGACACTCCAAATAGCTACACGCCGATTCCTTGTAGGAAACTAAGGTATTTTCCGAACCTAACGATAACATCGTTGTTCGAACATGGTCGCATCGAGTGCGGCGGTGAATACGTACCTTTCGACGATGTAGAAGGTCCTAACCCAGCTAATCAGGAAGCTCTGCAAATCCTGCTGTTACATAAAATGGCCCCTCAGATCAAGGAAGCCTTCCGTCTTGCAGGAACGATCTTGGAACCTGTCAGCGAAAAGGAGCCAGAACCCGTCGGCGAAGCGGATCCGATTCCCTTGACGGACTCGTGGCCCGGGCTGACACGGCATCTGAGCGGGCAATCAAGAACGTACTTCATCCGATGCGAGGGATTGGATGGTAGCGACGCGCCGAGCGGCAGACAATGCGTGAAAGTCGATGCCAACGTCTATCTCGTCAGCACCGGTGATGAGATACACGACTTGCGCCTAGTGGCGCAAGAACTCGGACTGCACCTCAGCGACGACCAGCTTGAAACGATACTGCAATATGTTCCGCCTCAGGAAGTCGCAGAACAACGCGCAACCATTCGAGAATACGAAACGGATGCCGAGAAGCTGTTGCGGGCTGTGGGAGAAGACAGCCTGCGCTCCGGCTTGCCCGGATCGCTCCTGGCCGTACTCGAGAGCAATCACGCCTTGTTGACGGGCGTCGAACTCGCGCAAGCCGCCATAGCCACGTATGACACGGTGGCCCTCAAGGAATATCGTCACGCCCTGACTCACTTGGATCCACCTGCAAGTTGGGCAGGCTCACAACCGGCAGTGGACTTCGTTCGATCGCTGGGGTTTTCCGCAGAGTGGGCCGGACGGCGGAATACACGTCGCCCGCCGTTTCTGGAAGTAGAAGGTCCCTGCTCGCTTCCCGAACTGCACGACTACCAGAAGCACATCGTCGCCAAGGTGCGAAACATGCTCTGCAACGGACACGGCGGCGGGCGGCGCGGGATGATCAGCCTCCCAACCGGCTCCGGCAAGACGCGCGTCGCGGTGCAGGCTGTCGTCGAGGCCATGCAAAACGGTTTCACCGGCGGCGTCCTCTGGGTCGCGGATCGTGACGAGTTGTGCGAGCAGGCCGTGGAAGCGTGGCGGCAGGTCTGGTCCAGCGTTGGGGCTCAAGGGAAAAGCCTGCGGGTTTCCAGGATGTGGGCCGGGCAGGACCGACCAGTGCCAACAAGCGATCTCCACGTCATCGTCGCGACGATACAGACGCTTAAATCCAGGCTCTCGAACCAACTCGGCAATTACAGATTCTTGGCTGACTTCAACCTCGTCGTTTTCGATGAGGCGCATCGCTCCGTGGCGCCGATTTTCACTTCTGTCATGCAGGAGATCGGACTGACCCACAGGCAGCGAGCGGAGGAGCCCTTCCTGCTTGGTCTCACTGCGACACCCTACAGGGGACATGACGAGGAGGAAACCAGGAGACTGGTGCGCCGTTACGGCGGCGTCCGTCTCGACGCCGGTGCGTTCGCCAGCGACGAACCCACGGAAGTCATCCGCGAGTTGCAGGAGATGCGGGTACTCGCGCACGCCGACCACAAGACCATCGAGGGCGGTGAATTCGAGTTGAGCGAGGATGAGTTGGAGAAGATGCGGGCGATGCCCTACCCTGCCTGGCTGCCGCAAAGCATGGAAGATCGCATCGCGCGGGACGCGCACCGAACCAGACGTATCGTCGATGCCTACGGAGAGTTCGTCTCGAAGGAGTGGCCCACGCTCATTTTTGCCACTTCCGTGGAACATGCCCAGACCGTGGCGGCGCTCCTGAACTCGGAAGGCTCCAAGGCCAGGGCCGTGAGCGGAGGAACGGAGACGTCCGTTCGCCGGGACATCGTCGAGCGATTCCGGGCGGGTCAGATCGACGTCCTCGTGAACTACGGCGTCTTCCGTGAAGGGTTCGACGCACCCAGGACACGAGTCATCATCGTGGCGCGTCCGGTTTACAGCCCCAACCTCTATTTCCAGATGATCGGAAGAGGTCTGCGGGGACCAAGGAACGGGGGCAACGAGCGCTGCCTCATCGTCAACGTGCGAGACAACATCGCCAACTTCAGCAAGGCGCTGGCCTTTGACCACCTGGATGGGCTCTGGGAGTAGCCGCGCCGCGGTTCCTCGCTATGGCCTGCCTCCCTCGTCGGGACACGCGCCGGATACCGACGAAACCCCAAGGGCGCTTCAGGAATTCGTGTGAGTTGTGACACTCTCCACGCACGCGATGAGGTCCACTTCCCTCCCATTCCGACCATGCCGTCCTCGGTTTGGCGGCGCGGACGCCACACCCCGTCATTCCCGCAGACATTCACCCCCGTCATTCCCGCGAAAGCGGGAATCCATCCATTCCTGGGAACCTCTGATCAATTCCAGCTCGAGGTGTCTCTCCCTATGGAAAAGCGCGTCCTTCGACTTCGCTACGCTACGCTCAGGACGAACGGGGCAATTGTTCAGAGTTTCCCTTGTGAAAACTCCCCGTATTTCCATCCTTCCGACCCAACCCCATGGCGCCCTGCATCACTGTGCACCAGTTGATTGGATACAAGGTTCCTGAATCCATGAAAAGCGCTGTCCAGAGAGAAAAGGCGATCAGGAAATGGAATCGGGCAAAGAAGATTGCGTGGATCGAGAAGGATCATCCGAGCCAGAGAGGTTTGGACAACGAGAGCGATGAAACTGGATTCCCGCTTTCGCGGGAATGACGGGGCAGGCGTCTGCGGAGCAATGACGGCGTGGTCCCTGTCGCACCCTCTCCCTCCTACCTTACCCACACAAAAGCCGGAAGAGCCATCTCATGCACCGACCCACCAGCGGTCACACGTGCGGCAGCACGGCCGAGCCGAACAACTCCATGGCCTGCAGGATGTCCTTCTGCTCCAGCCCCGGGGTCCAGTCGAAGCGGAGCAGGATCAGGTCCGGTTGGAGGGATTCGGCGTAGGAGCGGACTTCGGCGATGCAGTCTTCGGGGGAACCGAGGATGAAGCGGTGGCGGGCCAGGCGGTCGAAGTCCCAGGTCAGTTCGTCGGGGTTGGTCATGGCGTCGTCCTGGCCCCACTTGACGTAAACGTCGCGGTAGAGCTTGTCGAGGCAGGGGCGGGCCTTGGCCACGGCATCTTCGCGGGTGGGCGCCACGAAGCATTCCCGGACCATGACGAGGGCGCCGGCGCCGGGTTTCGCCGTCTCCTTCCACGCATGGCGGAACAGGGCCGCCTGGTCCCGCAGCTCCTCGATGGCGGAATGGGGTCCCACCAGCCAGCCGTCGCCGATGCGGGCCGCGCGCCGCACCCCCTTGTCGCCGTTGGCCGCGATCCACACGGGCGGGCGCGGCCGTTGCAGCGGGCGGGGCGCGATGGTCACGTCCTTCAACCGGAACGCCTTGCCCGAGAACGACACGTGCTCCTCGGTCCATAGCCGCTGAACGATCTCCACCCCTTCCACGAAACGCCGGAACCGCTGTTGCCTGGTAAGGTCGAAGGCGTCCAGCTCCTGCTGCCGGTAACCGAGCCCGAACGAGAAGAAGGAGCGCCCTTCGTTCATGACGTCGATGGTGGCCAGCTCCTTGGCGATGACCACCGGGTCGTGAAGCCCCAGCAACGTGGCGGCCGTGCCCACCGCGCACCGGCGCGCCTCGGCGCAGAGCCGTCCCAGGAGCGGCACTTGGTGCAGCCGCTGGAAGCCCGGGATGTTGTAGTGCTGCCCCATGGAGACGGCATCGAAGCCGGCCGCGTCCGCCACCCGGACCTGTTCCGCCAGGGTGGGCAGGAGGGTCTGGGGCGGTTTTTCGATGGAAACCTGGGGGTTGAGCTGGATGCCGAACTTCATCCCGGACACACGCGGCTCCCGCGCCCGTCACTTCCTGTCGTAGTAGCGCAACTCGAAAGTGATGCAGCCGTTGGGGCTCTTGTAGGGTCCGTGCTTCATGCCCGGCGGGCGGCATCCGTACATGCCCTTGGTGAACTCCCGGTTGAGCCGCGTGTCGATGAGGCTGCCCTCGACGATGATGACCTCTTCCCAGAAGTCGTGCTCGATGGTCTCGGTGGTCTCCACGCCGGCCGCGAAGTGGACCATGCGGGTGTAGTTGCCCGTGTCCTTGTCTTCGCTCAGGATCTTCTCGGTGACCCCGTCGGCCGCGGCTCCCGAGCCGGCGCCCACGGGGCGCCAGTCGATGGCGTCGGTATCGAAGAACTCTCTTTCTTCCTTGGGCATCTCTCCGCTCCCTTCAATCGATCAGGACCCGGTCGTGGAAACTCGTGAAGACGGACCGGGCCGCCTGGACCTGGGCCGCGTCGATTTCCGCGCGCACGATGCGCTCGCCGTCGCCCGCGGCCGCCAACGGCGTCCCCCAGGGATCCACCACCATGCTGTGCCCCACGAAGTCCTTGCCCCGGTTGGCGCCGGCACAGTTGCTGGACATGAGGAAAACCTGGTTCTCCAGCGCACGGACCCGGTTGAACACGAGCCACGCCTCGAGACGGGGGTACGGCCACGCCGAGGCCACCAGGAAGACCTCGGCCCCGGACACGGCCATGCCGCGGTAGAGCTCCGGAAACCGCAGGTCGTAGCAGGTGGAGAGGCCGAAGGTCCCCAACTCCGTGTCCACCACCGTCGGCGCGTCGCCCCGGGTCAGCAGCCTGGCTTCCTCGGACTGGTGGCCGAACAGGTGGATCTTGCGGTAGCTTCCGGCAATGGCGCCCTGCCGGTCGATGAGCACGCTGGTGTTGTAGTAAGCGCCGCGGTCCGCCTCCACGATGCTGCCGCCGAAGAGGAAGCAGCCCTTGGCCGCCGCCTTCTCCCGCAGCATGGACACGGTGGGGCCGGAGAGGGTCTCGCTCTCGGCCCGGTAGGCGTCGAAGGCGAAGTAGCCGACGTTCCAGATCTCCGGGAGGAGGATGAGGTCCGCCCCGTCCACGCTGTCGATGAGCGCCGCGGCCCGGCGCAGGTTGGCTGCCTTGCCTCCGTCGTCCATCTTCATCTGGATGGACGCCACGCGAATCCGTCGGTCCCTGCTCACTGCATGCCTCCCTGCCCTCGTCAGGCCAGCCAGTCCATGGGGCGGACGTCGTAACGAAATGAAAGCTTCTGTTGCCGGACGTCGTCCGATAGCTGACCCTCGAACACGGGTGAGAACAGCAACTCCCTGCCCAAGGTCGGGAGCGTGCCCATGTAGAGCACCATACCGTCCAAGGCGCCGTCCTTCACCACGGCCTTTACGCCGTCGAGGAACTCATCGACAGGGAGGAAGTCGGCAAGCGAACCTTCCTGGTAGAGGGTCCGTCTGCCGTCCACCTCGACCCAGCTACGCAACGTCAACTGGTCCCAGTGCGGCTTGACGTCGTCGAGCCTCCACACTTGTCGGGAGACCACCTTGGGGCAGATGACCTTGGACTTGGGGATGCTGTCCTTCTCCAGATCCCGATCCGTGTGGTCACTGCCGACGCCCACATAGATCTGGCTTTCGTGAAACAGGAACACCACCTCGACTTCGCCGGAGGTTGCCTCTCCCAGCACCTCGATCTCGTCGCCGGTGGTGATCATCTCCCGGGCCACCGCGTAGTAGGCCGGGATGCGATCCGGGGCGGCCACGCCGTGGGCCTTGAGCTCCTCCACGTGCTTCATGGCCTGGTCCCGGTCCCGGCTCGTAAACCCTGCATCCAGGATACGCTTCACCGGAAAATCCAAGTGCTGAGGGACATCAGGGAGGTCCACAAAACCGTAAGGACGTGGAGGGCGCTCGACCTCGGTGCGCAGGTTCGAATCGATCTCAGGGATGCCGACCACCGTAAGCTTCAATGTACGCACGCAATACCCTCCCTGGTCCCCGGCGCTTGATGGGGCGCTACGATTCGCTGACCTGGACCGACTCCCCAGAGAAATGGGGCGCGATCCTCTCCGCGATCAGGTCGAGTTGGCCGATGTCCGGGGCCGCGGGTTGCAGGGTCACGTGCTCCACGCCGCAAGCCTCCAGCACCTTCAGCTTCTCCACAATCTGGGGGATGCTGCCGACCATGTAGCACTCCCGGAGGTGGTCCCAACTCCGGTTGCTCCCCATCATGCGCTCCATGTGGGGCCGCTGGAGCCGCAACGCTTCCTCCGGATCCGCGATGTCCACCACGTAGGTGGCCTGCACGTGGGCGAAGCCCAGGGTGGCGGGGTCCCGGCCCGCGGACTCGAGGAAGGCGGCCACGGTCTCGAAGTCCCGCTTGACCCATTCGAGCTTCCCCGAGGCCCGGCAGGTGAAGACGTCGGCGTGCCGGGCGATGCGCTGCATCACGGTCTTCACCATGTAGGGCTTGTCGGGAGACAGGGCGTCGGGGATGCGCGAGCCCCCGGCCACCCATACTTCGGGGTACTTGGGAGGCATGGGGTCGATGGTGACGTGGTCGAACCGGAAGAACTCACCCTCGAACGATACGTCCTTGCCGGTCAACAGGAGCTTGACCGCGTCCAGGATCTCGTCGGTGCGGCGGCCCCTCTCCCGCAGGTCGATGCCCATGGCGTCGAACTCCGGCTTGCTCCACCCCGGCCCCACGCCGAAGAAGAACCGCCCGCCGGAAATGTAATCGAGGGTCGCGACCTCCTTGGCCAGCAGCACGGGATGCCGCAACGGCAACACGAGGATGTGCGTGCCCAGCCTGATGCGTTCGGTGCACGCCGCCGCCGCGGACACGCAGACCAGGGGGTCCATCCATGAACCGCCGTAGAGCCCCGGGGCGTCCGTCAGGTGGTCCCACACGGTCAGGGACTCGAACCCCAGGTCCTCCGTCCGTTTGGCGAACTCCTGCACCACGGTGCGGGCCATCCGGTAATCCATGTCCGGCCACGTATAGGTGGGGATGGTGATGCCGAGTTTGAGACTCACTTTCGCTCCTCGGACAATGGGCGCGATGTCCAACCGGGACTTCCCGGCCTCCGCCAGGAAGTCCGCATCATGGATGGTTTCCTTTCGTCGGGTCGATCCCGAACAGTTAGAGAGACTTGCCGGTAATGTCAAGGCGGCGGCGCGCCCCCGGCCCACCACCAGACACGATGGAGCTTGGTTGAAGCCCGCGAGGAAGCGAACCGGGATGGGCGTACAAGGGAAGAGAACCATCCCCAACGGGCGCAAGCAGATTATAATAGACGTTCGCTCTGCTATATTGGCGAGGTGCACGGAGCTGTTTCGGCATTGATGGGAAGGGCGCCGGTGCTTTTGTTCGTGGGGACGCTCATGCTGGCGGCCTTCGCCGGCGGGCTGTACGTCGCGCGGTACCAAGTCCCCCCCTACGCTCTCTTGTCTTCCGCCAAGAAAACCTTCGTCTCGATGGTCGAGGTCCCCCCCCCCCCCCCCCCCCCCACGAGCAAGGGAGGTTCGTGGACGTCCCTCCCGACCAGGCCGCGGCCCGGCGCTTCGAGTTCATCGGCAGCGACCACCTGACCGACCCGATCCTGGTTCCGGGAGGGCGGCATCGTTTCCGGGAGTACTGTCCGGGCCACGTAGGCTGTCTTGCGGTGGAGTACACAGGCCGCGGCGAAGTCCGGCAGGCTTGGCCGTACCGCCCCGACGAGTTGGTGAAATGGCTGGAGAACGACGAGTTCACCGCGGACTTCCCGTACGAGCACGCGCCCAGTTTCTCCTTTATCGAACATGTACTTGTAGAGAGAATATCGCAATACGCCAATGGGGACCTTCTGGCGGTCTTCCATTTGAAGCATAGCCACCCTTACGGCGGCGGGACAGCGCGTATCGACCGGACCGGCAAACCGGTGTGGTACCGCCCGGACTATAGCCACCATCGACCACAACTGACCGATGGCGAAGTGGCCCTGGTTCCGGGCCTGCGGCGCGGCAGGCCCATCGACACCGGGCTCGTACCGGGACGGGACGACCTCCGAATCAGGATGGATTGTCCACGATGGTATTATGACCTCGTAAACGTAATCGACCCTGCCGGGAGGCTGCTGGGAGAGACGTCCGTGTTCGACGCCATACTCCAGTCCCCCTACGCCTCGCTTTTGCTCCATGCGGACCCCTGTAACCCGACGCACGTCAATTCCGTCCACCCGCTGGGAGAAGACGCCGCAGGCGCGGGCCTCGAACTCGGAGACCTGGTCGTGTCCATGAGGAACCTGAGCGCATTCGCCCTGTTGGACCGGGACACCCATCGGTTGAAACGCATGGTGCGCGGCGGGTTCATGATGCAGCACTCCGTCCTGCACTTCGAGGGGTCCCGGTTCCTCATGCTGGACAACCAGGGCGGCAGGACCGCGGACGGCGCCCTGGGCATATCACGGCTGCTGATGGTGGACGCGGCGAGCGGCGAGGAAACCACGATCTTCCCGAACCACCGCACTCCCGGCCATTTACGAGACCTGTTCACCCCGTGGAAAGGCGGAGTCGCCATTTCCCCGGACCGCCGCAGGGCCCTGGTGACGTTTACCTACGAGGGCAAGGCGGTGGAGGTTCGGATCGCCGACGGCGCGGTGCTGGTCGTGTTCGACTCGATCCACGACGTGTCGAATGTGGAGAAGTTCCCGGAGGAACGAGCCACCCGGGCGGTACGAAGCGAGCTCCTGGAGATCCGCTATGGCGGCGATGGATGATGCGCGGGAGAGGATATGGACTGGCTGCCGCCATGAAACGACTCAACCATGCGCCATCAAGCCCTTGAACACACCCGTTCTACCCCGTTTGACCCTCCTGCCCCGCCTGCCACGGATCAGGTTGTGGATTTCGGCGCTCTTTGACACACCGCGGCGACTGGGGTAGGCATCGGGGCACGGGAGGAGCGTTCCATGGACAGGGTTCCGGTCATCGACGCCGACGGACACATACTCGAAGACAACGACGAGATCGAGGAGTACTTCGAAGGCCCTTACGAGGGCCACCGCCGGCACAAGGTGTTCACGCTGTTCCCCTCGCTGGACGGCTGGCCCCGGGGCGCGGTCAAGGGGCTCAGGAAGGCGACGCAGACCTCACCCGAAAGTTGGATGGAGTTCATCGACGGGGCCGGCATCGACGCCGCGGTGCTCTACCCCACCGCGGGCTTGGCGTTCGGCCTGATCCAGGACTCCGACTGGGCATGCGCGCTGGCCCGGGCCTACAACAACTGGTTCCACGACAAGTACGCGCGCACGAGCCCGCGCCTCAAGGGAGTGGCGCTGCTGCCGGTGCACGACGCGCCGCAGGCAGTGGCCGAGTTGCGCCGCGCGGTGACGGAGCAGGGAATGGCGGCGGGCCTGCTGCCCGCGGTCAACGTGCTCCACAAGGGGTTCGGACACCCGGACTTCCACCCCCTCTACGAGGAGGCGCAACGGCTGGGCTGCCCGCTGGCCATCCACGGCGCCCCGAGCCAGGGGCTGGGGTTCGATTACCTGAAGACCATGTCCATGATCCACACCCTGGAGCACCCCATCGCCCAGATGATCCAGCTCGCCAGCATGGTGCTCGACGGCGTGTTCGAGCTCTTCCCCGACCTGCGGGTGGGCTACCTGGAAGCCGGCGCCGGCTGGGTGCCGTACATGATGGACCGCATGGACGACAAGTTCCACGTGGACCGCAAGCGCAAGCACTTCCCGCTGAAGAAGCTGCCCAGCGAGTACGTGCGGGGAGGCAACGTCTTCGTCACCTGCGAGCTGGACGAGAAGATCCTCGACGTGGTGGCCAGGGAGCTCGGCGAGGACTGCCTCATGTATCCGTCGGACTTCCCGCACGAGAAGGCGGTGGGCGAGTTCGGCGCAGACATCCCCGAGTTCCTCCAACGGCCCGACCTGTCCGAAGGGCTCAAGAAGAAGATCCTCTACGACAACGCCAAGCGCTTCTACGGGCTTTGAGCCGAACGGCCGTCAGGCCCGGCAGCCCAGGCGCACGGAGAGGTCCGGCCTGCGGATGGAGACCTGCCGGGTCTCGGAACGTTCGGTCAGGGACTTGATGAGACCGACCAGGTTCCCGGCGTTGCCGGGCCGGCGCGGCGCGCGCTGCATGGCCCGGACGTCGTCCTCCGACGTGAAGTAGCGCAACAGCAACTCGTCGTCGGACACGCCGGCGCCGCCGATCTGCCTCCGCAACTCCTCGACGGACGTCCGGGGCGGCTCCCAACCCCTGAGTTCCCTGGCCCGGGGCCGGTCCAGGATCCGGTCCCGGACGTCCGGGTCCATGGACGAGCTTTCCTCCTCCCCCCAGAAACCCAGGGCGTACTGGATCACCTCGTCGGTGACCTGCTGGTAGCGCGACCCCAGGATCACGTTGATGGCGCACTGGGTCCCCACGAACTGGGAGTAGGGAGTGACCATGATGGGATAGCCGAACTCCGCCCGCACCCGGCACGCCTCTTCCAGCACCTCGCCCAGCCGGTCGCCCATGCCGATGCCCGCGAGCTGGTGCCGCAGGTTCGAGATCATCCCCCCGGGCACCTGGTGCATGAAGTGGTAAGCGTCGTAGGGGAGGGGGACGCCGACGGGAAAACCCTCCTGCCGGGCCACACGGGCAAAATGCTCCGACACCGGCGCCAGGACCTCCTCGTCGATGACCGGGGCGTAGCCCAGGGCCCGGGCGTTCCGGGTGACGTTGAACAGCGACGGGTTCGACGAACCGTCGGCCAGAGGCGGCAGCGCCGCGTTGATGATGGGGATGCCGGCCTCGATGGCGTCCAGGGTGCACAGGGGGCCGAGGCCGCTGTTGCAGTGGGTGTGGAACTCCACCGGAACGCCGCCGGCGTTATCGAGCACCACGGGCGCCAGGGACCGGGTGCGGTCGGGGGTCAGCAGGCCGCCGGGGTCCTTGAGGCAGATGCGCTTCACCGGCAGCCTGGCGGCTTCCCGGGTCCGTTCCGCATAGTAGTCGTCGGTGTGCTTCGGCGAGACCGAGAAGATCAGGTTGACGATGGTCTCCAGCCCGGCCGCGGCCGCGGTGCGGACCTGCTCGGCCCACACCGCGGGGGTGTTGGAAGGGTCGGACGTCCGAGCCTCGCCGATGCCGTTGGCCGACAAGCGTTCGAGCCAGAGCTGGTTCACGGCCGGAGGGGTGTGCTGGAACGCCGCCATGTAGCGGTTCCGGATCAGGCGAAGCGGGGTCCTGGGGACCAGCTCCTTCACCCGGCGCACGCGCTCCCAGGGGTCGTCCCTGAGCTCCCGCACGCACTTCTTGAAGAAGGCCGAGGCGATGATCTCCAGGGCCAGGAAGCCGGCCTCGTCCATCCGGGAGGCCACCGGCAACATCATGTCCGTGGTGATTCCCATGGCCCAGAGGCTCGATGGACCGTCCCGCAGCGTGGTATCGACGAAATGGACTTCTTTCATGCCCGCCAGCATACCGAATCCGGAAGCCGAGGGACAGGGCGGGCCGCGCTCCGGCGCGTTGTGGATCCGCGGAGGACGTGGTAGTGGTTCACGAAGAAAGGGTCGGAGTTGCGGCGTCCCCGTTGCGTCCGTCCTGCGCCCCCGGCGGACCGCCCCGTTCCCGTTCGACCCGTATCCTCGCCTCCACCGGCCGCCTGCGGGCGCCGACGATCATGGCCGAAAACAGGAAGAAATGGCTCGCGGGAACCGCGGTTCTCATGCTGCTGGCCGCGGCCGGGGGCGGTCTCTGGATGTGGTCGTCGCTGGGTTACGTCACCACCGACGACGCCCGGGTCAAGGCCGACATCGTCACCATCAGCACGGGGACGCCGGGCAGGATCCGCGCGCTGCGGAAGGATGAGGGCGACCGCGTGGAGCCCGGCGAGGTCCTGGTGGAACTCGACCCCCGCGAGGTCCTGATACGGATCGAACGGCGCAAGGCCGCGGTGGACCGGGCCCGGAGCCGGCTCCTGCAAGTGGAGCGGGAGGTCCGCTACGCGCGCGAGAAGCAGCAAGAGGAACTCGCCGAGGTCAAGGGGGCCGACCTGCTGGCCAGGAAGGCCCGGGTGCGGGAGGCGGAGGCCGAGTTGAAGGACCTCCGGCACCGGTTGGGCCTGATGAGCGTGCGCAGTCCGGTGGAAGGCGTGGTGGTGAAGAAGAACGCCCACCCCGGCGAGTTCGTGCAGGCCGGCCAACCCGTGTTCATGGTGGTGGACTCCAGCCGTTACTGGGTGGAAGCCAACGTGGACGAGACCGAGATCCGTTTCGTCGAGCCCGGCAACAGGGCCACCGTGCGGCTGGACTCGTATCCGGGAATCCGGTTCGAGGGCGAGGTCGTGGACGTGGGGGGCGCCACCACGTCCGAGTTCTCCCTCTTCTCGCCTCACAAGCTCACCGGGGTCTTCATCAAATCGACGCAGAAGCTGCCGGTGAAGATCGCCGTGGAGGACACCGACAGCATACTCCGGGTGGGAATGCTCGCGGTGGTTCGGATCGAGAAGCCCGAAACCCGGCAGGACCGGCTGCAAGCCGGCGGCCGGCCCGCGGAGGCCATGCCGGGCCGCGGCTCCGACACGGAGGAGCTTCCCCGGGCGAGCGCCGGTAGCCTGTGACCGGGCCACCGGACGCTGGCACGGCCCTGTTCCCCAACCCTCGTTCCCGCGCATGAGTCCTGCCGCGCCCTGCGCCCAGATCTACGACCCGGCCCGGAAGTGGCCCGTCACCGTCACCCTGTCCCTGGGGATGATCGGCGTGGGCCTGGGCATCACCGGCATCGACATCGCCATCCCGGCCATGATGTCGTCTCTGGGCACGTCGCTGGACCGGATCCAGTGGGTGCTGATCGCCTTCATGATTACCCGCACGGTGCTCATCCCCTGCGTGGGCTGGCTGGGGCAGCGCATCGGCGACCGCAACCTCTTCATGCTGAGCGCCGCGACCTTCGCGCTGGGCTCGTTCCTGTGCTCCATCGCCTGGGACGTCAACTCGCTCGTCTTCTTCCGCATCGTGCAGGGCATGGGCGTGGGGCCGCTCATCGGCGTGTCCATGTCCATCATGTACGAGGCGTTCCCGCGCAACGAACGCGGACTGGCCATGGGCCTGTTCATGACCGGCTGGTCGCTGGGTCCCTTCTTCGGCCCACTGGCGGGCGGCTACCTGGCCCAGTACGTGAGCTGGCGGACCATCTTCTACCTGCCCCTTCCCACCCTGCTCCTCAGCATCGTAGCCGCCACTTTCATCCTTCCCCGCCGGACCTCGTCCCACAAACCTCCCGCCTTCGACCTCCTCGGGTTCGCCACCCTGACCGGCGGACTGGTGGCCATGCTCCTCGGCCTCACCCAGGGCCAGGAAGCGGGTTGGACCAGCCAGCGGATCCTTTCCCTGTTCGGCGCCGCGGCCCTGCTCATCGCCCTGTTCATCGCCGCGGAGCTCCGGGCGGCGAACCCCTACGTGCAGCTCCGCTACTTCAGGAACCTCAACTTCAGCATCTCCAACGTCATCGTGCTGGTCCGGGTCATGGGCTTCCGCGGCACCAGCTTCATACTGAACCTGTTCCTCCAGCGGGCGCTCCACTACACTCCGCTGCAGGCGGGCGTCTTCATGCTTCCCGCGGCCATCGCCGTGGGCGTGGTCTCCCCGTTCGCCGGCATGTTGTCGGACCGGTTCGGCCCGCGGCTCCTGCTGGTGCTGGGACTCGCGCTCCTCACCTGCACGCTGTTCGGACTCTCCACCGTCACCATCTGGACCGGCGTGGGACTGATCTACTTCCTGGTGGTGCTCAAGAGCGTCGGGCAGTCCACCATCAACGCGCCGCTCAACTCCATCGCCCTGGGCGCGCTCCCCGAAGGCGAGTCGCGCATGGGGAGCGGCATCCTGGGACTCAGCCGGGGCCTGGGCGAGGCATTCGGCATCGCCACCCTGAGCTTCCTGCTCGAACGCCACGTCTTCTACAAGGTGGAGGCCATGACGCCGCTGCTGGGCGCCCGGCTGACCGAGGGCCTGCGCGACCACGTGACGGCCCAGCTACGCGCCCTGCTGCAGCACGCCGGCCAATACGGCATCGCCCTGGAGGAAAGGGCCCAGTCCCTGCTGGGCTACAGCCTGCTCGGCGAGGGCGTGACCCGGGCCTACCACGAACTCTTCGTCCTGATCGGCCTCGCGTACCTGGCTCTAGTGGTGATGGTGTGGTTGCTGAAGACGGAGAAGGCGCAGCCCGCTCCCGCCACGGAACCGACCCCCACCGGCACCGTTCGGTCAGCCGGAACATCCTGACGGGGCGCACGCCTCGTTGACACGCATCCCCTGTTCCACTACCTTTGAACCATGAAGACCATCACCGTCACCCTACCGGAGGAGGTTGTGCGGTGGCTGCGAACCCAGGCCACCGAGAACGGGCGTAGCGTCTCCAAATGGTTGGCCGACCTGCTGGAAGGAGTGCGACGCCGGGAAGACGGTTACGAGGCCGCGATGAAGCGCTATCTGGCCAGAAAACCTCGCAAGTTGGAATGGGTGGATGGGCGCAAGCCAACCCGGGACGAACTGCATGATCGGACCGGCTTTCGTTGACACCAATGTCCTCGTCTATCTGCCTTGTTGTACGCTCCCATCGTGGCGGCCGCGCAGAGATGTGAGTGCGAGACTCTCCCGACCGGCGACCTTCAACACAGCCTTACCGTTACCCAACCCTATATTGGAGAAACGGACACGACGAAAAAGAGAAAGAGAATCAACAATGAAGCAAATTCGAACATTCGAGAAGGATGGGCATATCATCCATTGGGGTGATGCCGTGACTACGCTTGAAAATAGAATCAGAGACCAATCTGTCGATTTAATCTTTGCCGATCCACCTTACAGTATCGGAAAAAGATTCGCAGATTCTTATGATAAATGGCCATCAGAGGTTGATTATGTAAAATGGTGTGAGACTTGGCTTGAATTATGCCTCGCCAAGCTAAAGCCAAACGGTAGCCTCTATGTCATGAATAGCACACAACATATTCCCTATATCGACCTTTTTCTTAGACAACGAATCCACATAGCATCGAGAATTGTCTGGTATTATGACAGCTCTGGCGTACAAGCCAAAAAGCATTTCGGTTCGACCTATGAGCCAATATTATTTTGTGTAAAAGACAAACATAACTACACATTCAACAGTGACGATATCAACGTGGAGGCTCGAACAGGAGCTCAACGGCGCCTCATAGACTATCGGAAAACTACGCCAACTCCATATAATACAACGAAGACCCCCGGAAACGTCTGGTATTTTGCAAGAGTACGTTACCGAATGCGTGAGTACGAACATCACCCAACGCAAAAGCCTGAATCATTACTGGAGCGCGTTGTCCTCGCTAGCAGCAACCCTGGTGATATAGTTCTTGACCCTTTCGCTGGCACATTCACGACTCCTGCGGTTGCCCAACGATTTGGGCGCAGGAGCATTAGCATAGAATTGGCGAAGGACTACGTTAAGATAGGGCTTCGCCGGTGCGCCATCCAGGATAGCTTGGATGGCGAGCGGCTACGTACAGTTACAAAAACGGTCCAGCGCCGTAATGCTAACGGCATACACGGAGGCGCTGTCGCGAGCCATCCTACGAACGGCAAACTCTATTTCTAAATTGCAATGGAACATCCATTTACTACCAGAATACTGTCGATCCTTGGCGAAGATGCCGGAGAACACGCAGACGACATTTATCGAAGAAATGAACTGCTTCGGTACTTGAATGAGAAAACTCGATCAGTGTCGCGGAGTTCTAAGTCACGTTCTGCGTTTGGGAATCTTTACGCAATTTACGTACTTGTCGAAGATTATGTTAAACAAGGGTTCCCTGCAAAAGGAGAGTATAGCGAGTACGAAGGATCTCGATTTTCAGACTTGTTTCATCGGCAACGGGAACTTCCGTTTGGTTCCAAATTGCAGAATCATGCATTGAATCATCGAACCAATCAAGAATTCGCCAAATTCTTTCCAACCTGCGAATATCCGGTCATTATACGGGATGTCGAAACCAGACGATATTGGATCAACGAAAACCTCTTGAAGACCACTGTCGGCCGACGAACATATAATTTGGCCCCAACGGTTCTCAAAATAATAGACTCATACATAGAAGCAAAACAAGACGCTTTCATATCTTTCATTGCAGACTGTGAGAAGATGGTTACCTTGCAAGAATATGCTCCTGATCAAGTCCATCGGTTTATCAAGGATCGCTTGAATCCAGACGTCGATGCACGTGTGTTTGAAATTGTGAGTTATGCCATCTTGAAGCAATTCTACGGCTCCCAATCGATATTTTGGGGGTGGGACATGGATAAGATTCATGAAGAGGAACTTGTTCTCTACAAGACGGGCCGCACAAATGCCAATGACGGAGGAATTGACTTTGTCATGAAACCACTGGGCAGATTTTTTCAGGTGACCGAAACTGCCGATGTCAGAAAGTACTTTCTGGACATTGATAAAGTCCAACGTTTTCCCGTCACCTTTGTTATCAAGTCCAACGAATCCCCGGAACGTCTCCGTAGGCGTATCAGAAGTGAAGCGAGACGC
Organism: uncultured Binatia bacterium (SeqCode); assembly: GCA_965204235.1. Taxonomy (GTDB): domain Bacteria; phylum Desulfobacterota; class Binatia; order UBA9968; family JAJDTQ01; genus JAJDTQ01. The sequence goes on along the minus strand of OZ241979.1, from coordinate 3,215,360 downwards.
TTTTATCCGATCAAGAGAATTATTTCACGTTATATGAACTGTATTGAAGAGATTATCAACACTCACGAACTATTGCGCCGATTTGAACAAATACAGGCAGATGGAGATCTGAGGGCGGTTATCGACGAAATTGTTTTGCAGAGCAAGCTCGAGTTCAATTATAAAGACAAAGCCGAGTGAAGATAACACTGAAGACGCCAAAGACCTTTGCTGGCCTTTTCTTACGATCATTATCTTCGGCAACCCCTTGTACCTGAGCTTGGTGAAGCCGAATCGCTGCTTCATCACCTTGAACACATGCTCCACCTTCGCTCGCACTCGAGACTTGGGCCGGCTTCGCCTTCGCTCATCTTCCGTCAGAGATCGGTTTCCTTGCCCCTTCCGATGGATAAAGTCCTGAGCGCTTGGCGCTCGCTCCCGGATCATCCGGCGTTGACCCCCGTATGCCGAGTCTCCTCACACGTTCCTAAAGTCCCTTGTACTGCCTTCCATCTCCCCCATTGATTCATCCAACACCGATAGGATCTCATCCCTCAAATCTCCCAACTCTCCACGCAATTCCAGCAACCACCCATGCCAATCCCGCTTGCCACATCCCATCGAATCCAGGTCTCGCAACCGCATATCGACTTTCCCCAACAGCGTTGCAACACATGGGTCTCCCCGGGCCGCGGCGCTACCGGTCCTCCACGATGCTGCCGCGCTCGATGACGAAGGTCCGGTCCAGGAGGGCGGCGATGTGGACGTCGTTGGACTCGGCCACCAGCACCGAGGCGCCCTCCCGCTTGAGGTCGTCCAGGATCTCCACCATGCGCTGGGCGAAGATGGGGGCGATGCCTTCGCTGGGCTCGTCCAGCAGCAACAGCCGCGTGCCCCGCATCAGCGCCCGGGCGAAGGCCACGTACTTCTGCTGTCCGCCGGACAGGGTGGTGGCCCCGCGGCGCCGGAACTCCTCGACCTCGGGCATGAGACGGTAGATCCATTGCAGGCGTTGGCGGACGTCCACTGCGCCGGTGGCCCACACGGGCAGCAGGATGTTCTCCTCCGCGGTCAACTCGGGGACCAGCCGGCGGTCCTCGGGCATGAAGCCGACTCCCAGGCGGGCCCGGCCGTGGGCCGGGGTGGCGATAAGGTCCACGTCGCCGAGTTCCATGGCGCCGCGCCGGACCGGCAGCGCGCCCATGACCGCGCGCATCAGGGTGGTCTTGCCCGCGCCGTTGCGCCCGATGAGGCCGCACATGGAGCCGGAGGGGACGCTCAGCCGGACGCCGCGCAATATCGGGGTCGCGCCGATGCGGACGTCGAGGCCGCTGACCGAGAGCACCGGGCGGTCGCTTTCCGCCGGAGAGGGCCGCGGCGCCGATGGCGCTCCCGTCCCTGCCCGGCGTTCCCGGCCCAGCACGTATTCCCGAACGCCTTGGTCGCCAAGGGCCTGCCTGGTGGGCGCGTCGCAGATGATCGCGCCCTGGTAGAAGGCGAGCACCCGGTCCACGTAGCGCTCGACGATCTCCATGTCGTGCTCGATGAAAAGCACGGTGGTGCGCTCCTCCCGCAGCGCCTGCATCAGGATGTCCATGACGCCGAACTTCTCCTCGGCGCTGATGCCGCTGGTGGGCTCGTCCAGCATCAGGAGCCGCGGACGGCGCACCGTGGCCATGGCGATGTCCAGGAGCTTGCGTACCCCCTGGGGCAGCGCGGAACCGGCCACGTCCCTGTACTCGGTGATCCGGTAGCGGGCGAGATGAGCCTCCACCCGGGCCGCCCGGGGGTCCGCGGCAAGCGGCGTCAGCAGCCCGGGGCCGTCCTCCTCGGCGATGCCGTAGGCCATCATCAGGTTGTCGAAGACGGTTTCGGAAAGGAACACCTGGGGGACCTGGAAGGAGCGGCAGAGCCCCATCCGGGCGATGGCGCGCACCGAACGGCCGAGGATGCTGCGGCCCATGAACTCGATGGCGCCGCGGTCGGGCGCCAAATGCCCCGTGACCATGTTGACGAAGGTCGTCTTCCCGGCCCCGTTGGCGCCGATGACGCCCACGGTCTCGCCCTCCTCCACCGCCACGTTGACGTCCCGGGCCGCCACCACCGCGCCGAAGGACTTCTCGAGACCGTGGACTTCCAGGACTGCGGCCATGACCGGCTACGCCTCTTTCCTCTCCGCTGGCGGCGCGTCCGCGGTCCGCCTCCTCCTGCGCGCGTCCACCAGCGACCACAGCCCGTTGGGGAGGAACATGATGATGAGCAGCAGCGTGCCCCCCATGATCAACTGCCAGACGCCCGGGAACTGGTCGAAGGCATAGGTGCGGATGAGCTCGTACAGGGTCGCGCCGATGAAGGGCGCCGCCACGTTCCCGGTTCCGCTCAGGATGGCGATGAAGACGAAGTCCCCGGACACCGGCCAATAGACCATGGAGTCCGGATCCACGTGGCCCACCGTGAGGGCGGCAACGGCGCCCCCGAACCCGCCCACGAGTCCGGAGATGACGTACTTGGCGTGGACCGCCCGTTCCGCGGAATAGCCCAGGTAGCCCAGCCGGATCTCGTTCTCGCGGACCGCGGTGGTCATGTGGCCCAGGGTCGAACGCAGGTACAGGTGCGCGAGGACCGCCGCCGCCCAGGTGAGGACCGCGGCGAAGACGAACAGGACCACCTTGTTCTCCGCGCCCAGGGGGGCGTACCCGAGGTAGGTAGTGGCCTCCAGGCTGATGCCGTCGGTGGACCCCAGGTCCTCGAGCTTGGCCAGGACGCCGTAGAGGATCATCGAGAACGCCATGTTCAGGAGAGCGAAGAATATACCCCGGTATCGGCGCAGCAGGAACCCCAGCACGAAGGCGCAGAGGCCCGCCGCCGCCACCGCGCACGCGGTGGTGAGGAAGGCGTCGGTCAAGCCCAGGTACTTGTCCATCAACCCCACTGTGTAGGCGCCGAAGCCGAAGTACAGGGCATGGCCGAAGGAGATCAGCCCGCAGCGCCACAACACCAGCAGCCCCAGGGCCACCGAGCCGCGGGCCAGCGAGAGCGTGAGTATGGTGCGGAACCAGTCCGGCGCCGCGAGGTTGAGCAGCAGCAGGACGGCGAGCCCGACGGTCAGCCCCCAAAGCGTCCTGTCCCGGCGCCCGGTCATATCCTCCTCGCCCTTGCCGGCGCGAACAACCCCTGGGGCCGGAGGATCAGCACCAGCGCCATGATCATGTAGATGACGAACAACTCCAGGGCGGGTTCCTGGTGCACCGCGAACGCCCGGGCCACGCCCACCACCACCGAGCCGATGAGGGCGCCGGGGATGCTGCCCATGCCGCCGATGACCACCACCGCAAAGGCCAGCACGATCACCTCCACGCCGATGCCGGGCTGGACCGAGATGGCCGGCGCCTGGTAGGCGCCGCCCAGCGCGCCGAGGAACGACCCCACCATGAAGGTCGCCAGGAAGACCCGGTTCACGTCGATGCCCATGGCCTGGGCGAGCTCCCGGTCGTGGATCACCGCCAGCAGCAGCTTGCCGAACGTGGTCCGGTTGAGTCCGTACCACAGGACCCCGGCGATCACCGCGGACAGGAGCACCATGGACAGGCTGTAGTTGTCGAAGGGGAGCCCGGCGATGTCGGTACGGCCCAACAGACCGAGAGGCTCCGCGGCGATATAGGGGTCGGTCCCCCAGATCAGCAGCAACACGTCCTCGAGGGCCAGGAACGCGGCAAAGGTGGCCAGGACGATGATGTGCTCGTCCTCGTGGTAGAGATGCCGGAGCAGGCCGCGTTCGATGACCACTCCGAAGACGATGCCGAGGAAGACGGCCGCCAGCAGCATCACCGCGAACGCGCCGAACTGGGGACCCTCCAACCGGGTGTAGAGGATCAACAGCGTGGCGGCCAAGTAGGCGCCGAAGGCGTAGAACGAGCCGTGGGTGACGTTGAGGATCTTCTGGACGCCGCAGATGACCGTGAGACCCACCGCGACCATGAACAGGTAGGAGCCGTAAACGAGTCCGTCGATGAGGATGACGAGTAGGAGCTCGGGATCCAACGGTTTCCCCGCAGTGTCGCAGCAGTGGTCGGAGCCGGGTGGAGACGGCCCGGGCGCGAGCCGGCGCCCGGGTCATGGAGACGCTATGGCCGCCCGCCGCTCAGTCGCACTTGGCGCCCTTCATGCCGCCCTCGAGCCAGTCCACCGCGCCCACCCCGTCAGGCGGGTTCACGCACTCTGCGCCGAACACCGCCACGTCCTTCACCACCATCTCGCCCTTGGCGTCGTCCCACACGGTAAAGCCCCAACGCTCCTCGGTGACCGCCTGATGGCCGTTGTCGAGCGACATCTTCACGGTGGTGGAAAGCGACTCGAAGGTGGCCCCCTCCAGCGCGGCGATGACCTGTGGGGTGGACGGGAACTTGCCGCCGTTGGCCTTCATGGCCCGGTCGTAGGCGTACTTGGCCGCCAACACGCCCTGGGCGAACTGGTAGGACGGCTGGGAGGGCTGCTCCCGGTAGGTCTTGCGGTATTCCTGCTGGAACCAGTTGTTGAGCGGCGTGTCGATGTCCACGGCGTACATCCCGTAGGGGCCGCGGGCGCCCACGAGCTGCCCTTCCGGGAACTTCCGTCCGAGCCGGTACGCCACCGTCTCGCCTACGGTCAGCACGAAGGTCTTGCGCTGGAACAGCCCCCGGGCGCTGGCCTGGGCGATCAACGCTTCGAGGTCGCCGCCCCAGAAGCTCGAATGAACGAGTTTCTGCCTGGCCCGAAGCAGCACCGAGATCTCGGAACCGTACTGGCCCGAGAACAGCTTGGGGAACTGCTGCTTCGCGGCCGGCTTCGCGCCCGGGGCCACGGCCTGGAGGGCCAGATGGAAATCGCGCCAGCCGTCCTGGCCCCAGGCGTAGTTCTGGTTGATGCCGATGTAGCCGTCCTTGAGCGTGTCCCCGAGGTTCGCGGCCACGTAGCGCGCGGCGCTGACGCTGCTGGCCGTCCCGTGGTTCATGATGCGGAAGAGATACTTGGGCTCCGTCACCAGCTCCTCGAAGATCCGCGGCGTGCCGCAGACCGTGAACAGGGTCAGGACCTCCAGCTCCTCGGCCACCCGGGCGGTGGCCGCGCAGGTGCCGGACGAGATGTAGCCGACCACCAGGTCCACCCCTTCCTTCTGCACCTTGTTGCGCAGCTCGGTGACCTGCCTGGCGCCGCCGCCGGACTCGTCATAGACCACCAGATCGACCTTGCGGCCGGCCAGTCCCACGCTGTCATAGGGCGCCGGCAGCGCGCCCTCGTTGATGGCGCGGACCACCAACTCCGCGCCCTGCTTGGCCGGGACCCCGAAGGCCGGCGCGCCGGCCCCGGTAAGGAACGTCGGAACCGCCATCTTCACGGTCTGGGCGGAGACGCCGCCCGCGGCAAGCAACACGGCGAAAGCTGCAGCCAACGTCATGGACCTGGTACGAGGAATGGAACTCATGATCGCCTCCCACGATGGATTGCCGCAGCCCATCCGGCCGCGGCGCAGATCGGCCAGGAAGTATAAAGTATAACTGGACCGTCTCATAACCGGATCGTCTCACAATCGCACCGGCACGGCAACCGAGGCGCGTGCATTCCATGTTGGCCGGTGCTATATTCCGAATTGGACGGCGCCCTATTCCGAATTGGACGGCGCCCTATTCCGAATTGGACGAGCATTCATGCCGAACGAGACGGCACGCCCCGGGAAGTACTTGCCTCGGCATGCGGAGGCGCGGGTCCGAGTTGCGCTGGCGGACACCCGCATCGTCGCCATCGTCGGACCGCGGCAGTCCGGCAAGACGACCCTCGCTCGGCGTATCGCCCATGACCACGGCCGTCCTTTCATCACGTTGGACGACGACCAGCACAGGCGGTTCGCCGAAGACGACCCCATCGGCTTCACGCAGGGCAACCCCACCGCGGTGATCGACGAGATCCAGCGCGTCCCGGGCCTCATCCTCGCAATCAAGCAAAGGGTGGACGAAGACCCCCGGCCCGGCCGCTACCTGATCACCGGCTCGGTGGACCTGTTCAGGGGCTCGATCTCTCCGGATTCGTTGGCGGGCCGCATCGAGACCGTCGAACTGCTGCCGTTTTCCCAGTCTGAAATTGCCGGAGCCGGCTTGCCCGGTTTCCTGGACCGAGCCTTTGCGGGAGATTTCCCGAAGTTCGTGGAGACAGGGCCGACGTCCGACCTGGCCGAACGCATCCTCGCCGGCGGCTTCCCCGAAGCCCTTTCGCGCGCAGTCCCCGCACGGCGCCGGAACTGGCTGCTGTCCTATGCGCGCTCGCTGGCTCAACGCGACGTATCCGACATCGCCGCCATCGGAAAGCTCGATGAAATGGCGCGCCTCATCGACCACGCAGCCGCGTCCGCGGGCCAGTTGCTCAACTTGTCCGGGCTCGGTTCACGGCTGGGCGTTGACAGCAAGACCGTCGATCGCTGGCTGAACCTGTTCGAGCACATGTTCCTCGTCCGCCGCGTTCGCGCCTGGCATCGCAACGACCTGAAACGGCTGGTCAGGAGGCCGAAGCTCCACTTCCTGGACTCCGGCCTGCTTGCCGCGCTCCGGCGGGTGGATGCGGCGACCATCGACAGGGACCGGCAGCAGGTGGGGGCGCTGCTCGAATGTTTCGTCCATTCCGAGCTTGTGAAAGCCGCCGCCCTGTGCGAAGAGCCGACGGCCCTCAGCCATTACCGCGACAAGGACCAAGTGGAGGTGGACTGGGTCCTGGAGCGGTCACCGGGCAAGGTCGTCGGTGTGGAGGTCAAGGCAGGCGCGACCGTGCGCCCCGGCGACTTCAAGGGACTGGCCCGCCTGAAAGAGGCCGCGGGCCGACGGTTTTCCTGCGGCATCGTGCTCCACGACGGCGAACGGGTGCAACAGACGTACCCCAAATTGTTCGCCATGCCCATCAGCGCACTATGGGAGACCTGAGAGATCCCTCTGCCTGTGGAAAAGCGCTCCTTCGACTTCGCTTCGCTACGCTCAGGATGAACGGGGGACTGGCTTCGCTACGCTCAGACGAACGGGGACCGTGGTTCCGGGTTTCCGTAAATTCCGCCTGCCGGCGAACCTCGCGCGACCTCACCGGGACGTGGACTACAGCGGGGCCGACGCCCTCCAAACGGACTCCTGGGACGCCAACGCACTAGTCGATCCTGTCCAGCCCTCCCATGTAGGGGCGCAGCGGCTCGGGGACGGCGATGCCGCCGTCTTCCTGCTGGCAGTTCTCCAGGATCGCCACCAGGGTGCGGCCCACGGCCAGGCCGGAGCCGTTCAGCGTGTGCACGAAGAGCGGCCGCTGCCCGGGGGCCGGGCGGTAGCGGATGCCCGCGCGCCGGGACTGGAAGTCGGTGCAGTTGGAGCAGGAGCTGATCTCCCGGTACGCGCCCTGTCCGGGCAGCCAGACCTCGATGTCATATGTCCTGGCCGCGGCGAAGCCCAGGTCTGCGGTGCATAGCTCCACCACGCGATAGTGGAGTCCCAGCCGCCGGAGCACCTCTTCCGCGTCGCGGGTGAGCTTCTCCAACTCCTCGGACGAGCGTTCCGGCTCGACGATCTTCACCAACTCCACCTTGTTGAACTGGTGTTGCCGGATCAGGCCGCGCAGGTCCTGGCCGTAGGATCCAGCTTCCCTGCGGAAACAGGGCGTGTAGGCGCAGTAGTTCCGGGGCAGGTCGACTTGGTCGAGGACCTCCTCCCGGTGGATGTTGGTGAGCGGGACCTCCGCGGTGGGAATGAGGAAGTAGTCGGGGTCCCCGGTGTGGAACATATCCGCTTCGAACTTCGGGAGCTGCCCCGTTCCGGTCATGGTGTCCCGGTTCACCAGGAACGGCGGCAGGATCTCCTCGTACCCGTGCTCCCGGGTCTGGAGGTCCAGCATGAACCCGATCAACGCCCGCTCCAGGAGCGCGCCCCGGCCTCGATAGAGGGTGAAGCGCGAGCCTGCGAGCTTGGCCCCCCGGGCGAAGTCGAGGATCCCCAGGTCCTCGCCGATCTGCCAGTGGTTCCGGGGAGTGAAGTCGAACGCCGGGGGCTCGCCCCAGTCCCGCAGCACGGGGTTGTCCGCGGCCGACTCGCCTACGGGAACCCCCGGGTCCGGAAGGTTCGGGATATGGAGCATGGACTCGTGGAACCGGCGCTCCGTGTCGTTCAAGGGCTGCACCAGAGCGTCGAGATCCGCGCTGACCGCGCCGATGCGCTCCATGAGGGACGAGGCGTCGGCGCCGGACTTCCGGAGACGACCGATCTCGCCGGAGAGCTTGTTCTTCTGCTCTTTCAGCCTCTCCCACCGAGCGAGGGTCTCCCGCCGTTGGCGGTCCAGGACCAGGAGCGCGTCCCAATCGACGGGCGTCCGCCGGGCGGCCATGCGCTCCCTCACCTGATCGGGCTGCTCGCGCAAGATCCTGATGTCGATCATCCGTCGTTCCTTCCGGTGGCGGCCGAACCCTCTACGGGAAACCCTGAACCATTGCCCCCGTTCATCCTGAGCGTAGCGAAGCGAAGTCGAAGGACGAACGGGAACCGTCGTTCCGGGTTTCCTACGGCTCGGAACAATCGAACGCGTTGCGGACGTGCTCGACCACCGGAGGCTCCGTCCGCAGCGAAACGCCGACGACGTCGAACCGGACGTCCCGGTCATGCAGTCCGTGTTGACTGAGGAACCAGAGGGCGGCGCGCTTCAACCTGCGCTGCTTGGCGGGGCCGACGGACTCCAGCGGCGCGCCCGCAGTGTGCACCCTGCGGGTCTTCACTTCCACGAAGACCACCACGCGCCCGCTGAGGGCGACCAGGTCGATCTCGCCCCAGGGACACCGGTAGTTGCGTTCGACGATGGCGAAACCACGCTGCTTGAGGTAGCCCGCGGCGAGGTCCTCGCCGGCCTTGCCCAGGGATTTCCGCTCATCGCCCATCCCTATTTCTGGCACCAAAGAACGGAACCGGCAAGCCTCGCCCGGCATCCTGACAGGACTCCCTCACCGGCCGGAAGCTGCGCCGATGGATGGGACAGGGACCGTACCGCCGCAGGGCCGCGGCATGGCTGCGGCTCCCGTATCCCTTGTTGCTGGCGAACCCGTACTCGGGATAGAGTGCGTCGAACTCCTCCATCATGCGGTCCCGGGCCACCTTGGCGAGTATGGACGCCGCGGCGATGGAGAAGCACAGACGGTCTCCCCCCTTGATGGCCTTCTGCCGCGGCGCCGACCACCGCGCTGCGCCATCCTCCGCGAAACCGGCGGTCGGTATGCCGTAAGGCCCGTCGATCATCAGGAAGTCCGGCGTCACCGCCAAGCCCCCGACGGCCCGGGACATGGCCAGGAGACTCGCCCGCAGGATGTTGAGCCGGTCGATCTCCCGCGGATCCGCAAGACCGACGGCCCAGGAAGACGCCCGATCCCTGATCCATTCGGCCAGCCCCTCGCGCTGCTTCCGGTTCAACGTCTTCGAGTCCCTCACCTCGGGGTGGAAGACGCCTCGCTCGAACACCACGGCCCCGGCCACCACCGGACCCGCCAACGGTCCCCGTCCCGCCTCGTCCACCCCCGCAATGCGCCGGAACCCGCGCGCATAGGCCTCCCGCGCATGGGCGTCCACGTCATGGCCGGTCTCGCAGGGTTCCGCGGGTTCGCGCATGAGCAGGAGGCCGTTCCAGGACGGCCCGCGCACGGTTGGTTTGCGGCCCATTCGAGGCGTATGGTAAGAAATCCGCGTGAAAATCACCAGCGAAGAGGCGCGGCGCATGGCCGTCCTGGCGCGTCTGGACCTCTCGGCGGACGACCTGGAAAAGCTCACCGGCCAGCTCGACTCCATACTCGGTTACGTGGACAAGCTCAACGAGTTGGACACGGAGGGCGTGGAGCCCATGTCCCACGCGGTGGACGTGGTCAACGCCATGCGCCCGGACCGGGCCGTGAACCGGCCGCGCACGGAAGCGTTGCTGCGCAACGCCCCGGCCCGGGAAGACGACTTCATCAGGGTCCCGAAAATCATTGAATGAAGGTCCACGACCTCACCATCCACGAGCTGCGCCACAAGCTGCGCCGCGGGGATCTCACCTCCACACAATTGACCCAGGCGCTGTTCGACCGGATCGAGGACACGGACGGGAAGATCGGCTCCTACCTCACCGTCTGCCGGGACCGGGGGATGGCGGAGGCCCGGGCCGCGGACGAGAGGCTTGCGAACGGCGACGCGTCGTCGCCACTCCTGGGGATTCCCCTTGCCCTCAAGGACGTCCTGCTCACCGAGGGCGTGCCCACCACCTGCGCGTCCCGGATCCTGCAAGGCTTCACGCCTCCCTTCGACGCCACCGCGGTCCGGCGTCTCAGGGAGGCCGGGGCCGTACTCCTGGGCAAGACCAACATGGACGAGTTCGCCATGGGCTCATCCACCGAGAACTCCGGCTTCTCCCTTACCCGCAACCCCTGGAACCCGGACCGCGTGCCGGGCGGCTCCTCGGGCGGGTCCGCGGCCGCGGTGGCCGCAGGCCAATGCGTCGCCGCCCTGGGCACGGACACCGGGGGGTCCATCCGCCAGCCCGCGGCCTTCTGCGGCGTCGTGGGGCTCAAGCCCACGTATGGGCGGGTGAGCCGGTTCGGGGTGGTGGCCTACGCCTCGTCCCTGGACCAGGTGGGTCCCATCACCCGGGACGTCTCCGATTGCGCGCTGGTGCTCCAGGCCATCGCCGGCCATGACCCCGCGGATTCCACCTCGGTGGACGCTCCCGTGCCCGACTACCCCTCCGAACTGTCCCGGGGCGCGTCCGGCCTGCGCGTGGGCGTTCCCGGGGAATACTTCGCGGCGGGGATCCAGCCCGAGGTGGAGCAGGCGGTGCGACAGGGCGTGCGCGAGATCGAGAAGGCCGGGGCCGCGGTGGTGGAAGTCTCGCTGCCGCGCACCGGGTACGCGGTGGCCGCTTACTACGTCATCGCCACCGCGGAGGCCAGTTCGAACCTCGCCCGCTACGACGGCATGAGGTACGGCCCCCGGGCCCAGGCCGAAGACCTGACCTCCACCTACACCAAGAGCCGCTCCCAGGGGTTCGGACCCGAAGTGAAACGGCGGATCCTGCTCGGCGCCTACGTCCTCTCCGCAGGGTACTACGACGCCTACTACCTCAAGGCGCAAAAGGCGCGGACCCTGGTCCGGCAGGACTTCGAGTCGGCCCTGCGCCAGTGCGACGCCATCGTCGCCCCCACCACGCCCACCACCGCCTTCAAGATCGAGGAGATGACCGAGGACCCGCTACGGATGTACCTCTCCGACATCTTCACGGTCCCGGCCAACCTCGCGGGCCTGCCCGCCCTGTCCCTCCCCTGCGGTTTCGACCGGATCGGACTCCCCATCGGCATGCAGATCATCGGCCGCCCTTTCGACGAAGCCACGGTCCTGCGCCTGGGCCACGCCTTCGAGCAAGCCACGGACTGGCACAGGCGGAAACCGGAGATATAGGAGACTCTCCGAACCTTGACCGGAGGCAGCGGCGCCGTGCGGCAAGACTTGCGGAACGTCCGAACGATCGAGACATTGAGGATGGACTCCCTCACCCTGACTCTCTTGTCCCCGTTCGTCCTGAGCGTAGCGAAGCGGAGTCGAAGGACGCGATCATACCCCCTTGTCCTGATGGTTCAGGGTTTCCCAAGATAAGACGAGACGCCGATGAAAGTGAACATGCACCAAGCCAAGTCCCAACTTTCGAAGCTGGAGAAGCTCGCATGGCAGGGTGAAGAGATCGTGATTGCCAAGGCCGGCGAGCCGTACCTGCGGCTGACGCCCTATCGGAAGCGTCTGGAGAAACGCAAGATGGGCGGGCTCGAGGGACAGATCCGGATGTCTCCGGAGTTCGACGACGATGATGAAGGACTCGTCGGGTTGATCGAGGACTCGAAGATCTTCCCGGACGGGGATTGAGCGCCAAGCTCATCCTCATCACCAGGGACAGCCGCATCCCGCTCTACGGCATCCGCACGATGGCAGAGTAGGGGGCATACCTCCCAGCCGCGTCGCGAGCGCGTGAACCGTGGCCTTGGCGCCGCGTTCGCACGCCCCTCAGGCCGTACCGAGGATCAGCGTGGCATGCATGGCCAAGCTGCCGCCGTGGCCGCTGATGATGCCGGTGCGGGCGTCGGGCACCTGCCGTTCCGGCTCCACCTCGTTGCCTCGGAGTTGCCTGACGCCCTCGGTCAAGTGCAGCATCCCTTCCAGGTGGGCTTGCGATAGCAGGCCGCCGTGGGTGTTCAGGGGGATCTCGCCGCCGATGGTAATGCGTCCGTCCTTCACGAAGTCCTTGCCTTCGCCCTTGGCGCAGAAGCCGTAGTCCTCCAGGGTAATCATGGCGGTGATGGTGAAGCAGTCGTAGAGCTCGGCGAAGTCCATGTCCCCGGGCTCCAGCCCGGCCATGTCGTAGGCCATGCGGGAGGACTTGCGGCCGCCCAGGGTGGTGAGCGTGGGCGCGTCGAGGAGGCTGAAGTGGGGGTGGTGCTGTCCCATGCCGAGGATCGCCACCGGCGGCCTGGGGAAGTCCCGCGCCCGTTCGATACTGGTCACCAGCACGGCGCCGCCGCCGTCGGACTCCAGCGAGCAATCGAGCAGGTGGAGCGGATCCACGATCATGCGGGACTGTTGATGGTCCTCCACCGTGATGGGCTTCTTCATGGTGGCGTTGGCGTTCAGGGAGGCGTGCTTGCGGGTGGACACGGCGATCTCCGCCAAGTCCTCGCTGCGGGTGCCGAACTCGTACATGTGGCGCTGGGCCGCCAGGGCGTGGCCCGCGGCCGCGGCGAAGTGCCCCCAGGGGCGCTCCCAGTGCTCGTCGCCCCGCCGGATGGGGAAGCCGGGGGTGGCGTCCCCGGTGGACCGCTTGCGCGCGTGGACGCACAGCACCGTGCCGGCCATGCCCGCTTCGATGGCCATGACCGCATGCTGCACCATGGCGATGGGCGTGGCGCCGCCCAGGGCCAGGTCGGTGGCATAGACCGGCGTGATGCCGGCCATGTGGGCGAGCCTCACCGCGTAGCTGCGATGGGCGTCGTTCAACGGCTGGTTGGTAAGGAAGCCGTCCACCGCGGCGGCGCCGATACCCGCGTCCTCCAGGCACGCCCGGATGGACTCCAGGTGCAGCGAGTGGGTGGTGGCGTCGGGCCGCTTGCCCACCATCGTTTCGCCGACGCCGACGATGGCGTATTTGCCCCCGAGGTTGGCCATGGTTCGTCCTCCTTCGCCGCGAGTTTGAAGCGTGGGGCGTGAAGTTGCAAGCGCGGAAAGGAGGAAATCGGTCCCGCGCCAGCGCTCCGCCCACGCTGACGGGACGCGAGATTGCGGAACCCCCGCGGTTCTGTTACCCGTGCCGGTCAATGCCGCGCCCGCGGGACCCCCCCCCCCCCCCCAGGAAACGGGCACGGCCATCCCGGGGTTCCGGGAGAGACCCATCGCATGAGCCATGAACCGGTCATCGGCCTGGAGGTGCACGCCCAGATCCTGACCGAATCCAAGATCTTCTGCGGCTGCTCCACGCGCTTCGGCGAGGCCCCCAACCGCAACACCTGCCCGGTGTGCATGGGCTTCCCGGGGGTGCTTCCGGTGCTGAACCGCAAGGTGGTGGAGCACACCATCCGCACCGGACTCGCCACCCACTGCGCCATTGCCCCGCGCAGCCGCTGGGCGCGCAAGAACTACTTCTATCCCGATCTGCCCAAGGGCTACCAGATCAGCCAGTACGAACTTCCGCTCTGCACCCGCGGCCACCTGGACGTGAACGTGGACGGGGCGTCCCGGCGCGTGGGGATCACGCGCATCCACATGGAGGAGGACGCGGGCAAGAACGTCCACGACTCCGGGGGCGGCCACAGCCTCGTGGACCTCAACCGGGCGGGAGTGCCGCTCATGGAGATCGTCAGCGAGCCGGACATGCAGAGCCCCGGCGAGGCCGGCGCGTATCTCAGGACCCTCCGGTCCACCCTCCAATACCTGGAGGTATGCGACGGCAACATGGAAGAGGGCAGCTTCCGTTGCGACGCCAACGTCTCGCTGCGGGCTACGGGCGACGACGCCCTCGGGGTCAAGGTCGAGATCAAGAACCTCAACTCCTTCAAGGCGGTGGAGAAGGCGCTGGAGTACGAGATCGGGCGGCAGGGCTTGGTGCTGTCGGAAGGGGGGGCGGTGGAGCAGGAGACGCGCCTGTGGGACGCCGACCGGGAAGTCACCCGCGCCATGCGGTCGAAAGAGGACGCCCACGACTACCGCTACTTCCCCGACCCGGACCTGCTGCCCCTGGTCATCGACGACCGGTGGGTCGCGGAGATCCGCGCTACCCTGCCCGAGCTGGCCCGGAGCCGCCGGGACCGTTTCATGGACGAGTACGGGCTGTCCGCGTACGACGCCGAGATCCTCACCCAGCGGCGCGACGTGGCCGACTACTTCGAGGCCGCGGTCCGCGGCCACGCCAACCCCAAGGCCATCTGCAACTGGCTCACGGGCGACCTCTTCCGGGTGCTCAAGGAGCGGAAGCTCGACGCCGCGCTGCGCATCGAGGCATGGCCGGTGCCGGCCACGGACTTGGCTCGCATGGTGCAGATGGTGGACGACGGGACCATCAGCGGCAAGCTCGCCAAGACCGTCTTCACCGCCATGATCGAGACCGGCAAGGACCCGGACGCCGTCGTCGGGGAGAAGGGGCTGGAACAGGTCTCCGACACGGGCGCCCTGGAGGCCGCGGTGGACGAAGTGTTGTCCGCGTGCGCGGCGCAGGCCGCGGAGTTCCGGGCCGGCAAGGAGAAGGTCCTCGGGTTCCTGGTGGGGCAGGTGATGAAGGCCACCCGGGGCAAGGCCAACCCCCGGATGGTCAACGAGATCCTCGGGCGGAAGCTCCGGGGCTGACCGCGGCCGCGGCGTCAGGTGCGGTAGTCGGAGTTGATGCGCACGTACTCGTGGCCCAGGTCCGAGGTCCACACCGAGGCGCGGGCGTCGCCCATGCCCAGGCTGATTCGGACCGTGAAGGACGGGCGTTGCATCACCCTGGCCGCGGCCTCCTCCCGGGCGCCCACGGCCATCCCCCGGCGCACCACCTTGACGCCGCCCAGGGCCACGTCCACCGCATCCTCCACCACCGGCGCGCCGGCGTTCCCCACCGCCATCATGAAACGGCCCACGTTGGGGTCCTCGCCGAAGAACGCGGTCTTGACGAGCTGGGAGTTGGCCACGGCGAAGGCTACCTTCCGGGCGTGGGCCGCGGTCCGGGCGCCGTCCACGCGGACCTCCACCAGCTTGGTGGCCCCCTCCCCGTCCGCCACCACCTTCAACGCCAACTCCTTCATCACCCGGGTCAACGCGCGTTCGAGCGCCTCCTCGTCCGCGCTCCCGGGAGTGACCTCGGGGTTCCCGGCGAGGCCGTTGGCCATGCACAGCAGCGTGTCGTTGGTGCTGGTGTCCCCGTCCACGGTGATGGAGTGGAACGAGCCGTCCGCGGCCCGGCGCAGCATGGGCCGCAGGGAGGCCGCGGCAACGGCCGCGTCCGTGAGCACGTAGCACAGCATGGTGGCCATGTTCGGCGCGATCATGCCGGCGCCCTTGGCGAGGCCGGCGACGCGCACGGCGCGGCCCCCGATGCGGCATCGGGCGGCGGCGACCTTGGGACCGTTGTCGGTGGTCATGATGGCTTCGGCAGCGTCCCCGAGGCTGTCCGGCGACAGCGCCGGCACTGCCGCGGCGATGCCCTGCCGGATCTTCTCCACGGGCAGCGGCACGCCGATGATGCCGGTGGAGGAAGGCAGCACCCGGCTCGCCGGGATGCCCAGGCGCCGGCCGGCCTCCTCGCATACGGCTTCGGCGTCCCGGAGCCCGCGCCGGCCCGTGCACGCGTTGGCGTTGCCGCTGTTGACCACCACCGCCTGGATGCGCCCCCGGGCCATGCGCCGCCGGCCCGAGGCGATGCTGGGGCTCTTGATCCGGTTGCTCGTGAACAGGGCCGCGGCCGCGGCCGGGCGCTCGGAGACGATCAGCGCCAAGTCCTTGCGGCGGCTCTCCTTGACGCCGCAGGCCACCCCGGCGAAGCGGAAGCCCGGGACCCTCGGCAGGGGCTTCACTTGCCGTGGCATCGCTTGTACTTCTTGCCGCTGCCGCAGGGACAGGGCGCGTTGCGCCCCACCTTCTCGCCATCCCGCCGTACCGTGGCCGCGCGTTCCGGCCCCTGCCCGGAGCCGTGGCTCAACATCATCTGCCGGGGGGCTTGCGGAGCCTCCATCTCGTACAGATCCGCGGACGCGCGCTCCCGGTCGATCTCCACGGTGAAGAGCTTCCCGACCACGTCCTCCCGGATCCGCTCGGACATTTCCTGGAACATGTCGAACCCTTCCCGCTGGTATTCGTGGAGCGGGTTCTTCTGGCCGTAGCCGCGAAGACCGATCCCCTCCTTCAAGTGGTCCATGTTCAGGAGATGTTCCTTCCACAGCACGTCGATGGTCTGGAGCATGAGGATCTTCTCGAGCTGCCGCAGCAAATCCTCGCCCAGGCGATCTTCCCTGGCCTTGTAGCTGTCCTCCACCAGGGTGACGACTTTTTCCTCGATCTCCTCCGCGGTGATGACCTCCATCTCCTCGGGAGTGAACTCCAGCCGCAGGTTGAAGCGGCCGCGGAGGCTCTCGGCCAAGCCGGGAAGGTCCCACTCCGACGCCATGGCCTGCTTGTCCACGAAGCGGCCCACCGTGTCCTCGGCGAGTTGGGCGGCCATCTCCAGCACGTCGCCCCTGAGGTTGTCTCCCGCGAGCGCGTCCCGGCGCTGGCCATAGACCACCTCGCGCTGCTTGTTCATGACGTCGTCGTATTCCAGCAGGTGCTTGCGGATGTCGAAGTTGTGGGCCTCCACCTTCTTCTGGGCGTTCTCGATGGCCCGGCTCACGAGCCCGTGCTCGATGGGGACCCCGTCTTCCATGCCCAGCCGGTTCATGATCCCCCGCATGCGGTCGGCGCCGAAGATGCGCATCAGGTCGTCTTCCATCGACAGGAAGAACCGGGAGGCGCCGGGGTCGCCCTGGCGTCCGGCGCGGCCCCGCAACTGGTTGTCGATGCGGCGGCTCTCGTGCCGCTCGGTGCCGATGATGTGGAGTCCGCCCGCGGCCACCACCTTATCCCGTTCCTCCGCGGACGTGGTCCGGTAACCGTCGAGGACCTCGTCGTAGCGGTGGATGTACGCCTCCGGCGCCTTCTCCAGCTCCTCGCGCACCTCCTCCACCGCCCGGACGTATTCCTGGCGCTTGGACTCGTAGGCGTCGTGGGCCGTCCGGGTCTCCTTCTCGTAGGGGATGCGCAGCGCCTCGCAGTGCGCCTCGGCTTCCTCGAAGGCGGCCCGGTTGGCCTCGAACTCGGTCACCAGCGCCGCATGGTCGCCCCTGGAGACCGCGGACCGGGTGACCGCGAACTCGTACTCTTCCAGGCGCTGCTCGTACAGCCGCCGGCTGTCGTCGATGGCTTCGAGCAGGCGCTGCCGCTCGCCGTCGGCGTTCTGCCAGCGTTCGACGAACCCGCCGAAGGCGTCGCAGGCCTTGCGGAACTCCCGCCGGGCCGCGGGTTCCCCCACGTCCTCGCAGGCCAGGATGGCCGCATCGAGGTCCTCCCGGACCTCGACGTAGGACTCGGGGATGGCGCGGTGGCTGTGCAGGGCGTCGATGAGCTCGCCCGAGGAAACCCGTTCGTACTCGCGCCTGAGGTCCCGGAACGGCGAGAGCTCCATGAGGCGGCCCTGGATCTCGGTGAAGTTCCGCAGCGCCTCGCTCCGCTGGACTTCGTAGGTCTCCGACGCCGCCCTGTAGCGCTCCTCCGCCCGCCGCATCTCGTCGTCGTACTTTTCCTTCAGCTCCCGCAGCGCGTCCTCGTACCGCTGGGCCCCCTGGAGCGGCAGCTTGGCGGCCCGGGTGATCCACTCGTTCTCCATGTCGGAGCGGGCCAGGAACTCCGGGTTGCCGCCGAGCAGGATGTCGGTGCCCCGGCCGGCCATGTTGGTGGCGATGGTGACCGCGCCCAGCCGGCCCGCCTGGGCGATGATGGAGGCCTCCGCCTCGTGGTTGACCGCGTTGAGCACGTTGTGGCGGACCTTCTTCTTCTTGAGCCTCTGGGACAGGTGCTCCGACTTCTCCACCGACACCGTCCCCACCAGCACGGGCTGGCCCTTGGCGTGGCACTCGGCGATCTCCTCCACCACCGCCTCGTACTTCTCCTGCCCGGTGCGATAGACCACGTCCGGGTGGTCCAGCCGCACCATGGGCCGATGGGTGGGCACCACCAGCACCTCGAGGTCGTAGATCTTCTTGAACTCGGGCGCCTCGGTGTCCGCGGTCCCGGTCATGCCCGCGAGCTTGCCGTACATGCGGAAGTAGTTCTGGATGGTGATGGTGGCGAGGGTCTGGTTCTCCTCCCGGATGTGCACCCCTTCCTTGGCCTCCACCGCCTGGTGCAGTCCGTCCGACCACCGCCGGCCCGGCATGAGCCGACCGGTGAACTCATCGACGATGATCACCTCGCCCTCTTTGATGACGTAATCCACGTCGCGCTTGAAGATGTTGTGGGCCTTGAGGCCCTGGTTCACGTGGTGCAGCGTGTCGATGTGCCGCGGGTCGTAGAGGTTGTGCACCCCCAGCAACCGCTCCACCTTGGCCACGCCGCTCTCGGTCAGGGACACGGTCTTGGCCTTCTCGTCGATGGTGTAGTCGCCCTGGGCCTCCACCGCCTCCCGGTCTTCCTGCGAGGGGTCCCCCTGGATCACCGCGCCGCGCTGGAGTTTGGGGATGATGCGGTTGAGCTGGTGGTACTTGTCGGTGGACTCCTCCGCGGGTCCGGAGATGATGAGCGGGGTCCGGGCCTCGTCGATGAGGATGTTGTCCACCTCGTCCACCACCGCGAAGTGGAGCTCCCGCTGGACGTATTCGTCCAGGGCGAACTTCATGTTGTCCCGCAGGTAGTCGAACCCGAACTCGTTGTTGGTGCCGTAGGTGACGTCCGCGGCGTAGGCTTCCTGGCGCGAGACCGGACGCAGGTTGAGGTAGCGGTAGTCCTTGGTGACGTAGGCGGGGTCGAACCGGTAGCTGGCGTCGTGCACGATGGAGGCCACGGACAGGCCCAGGGCATGGTAGATGGGGCCCATCCACTGGACGTCGCGCCGGGCCAGGTAGTCGTTGACGGTGATCAGGTGCACGCCCTTGCCGGTGAGCGCGTTCAGGTAGAACGCCAGGGTGGCCACCAGCGTCTTGCCCTCGCCGGTCTTCATCTCGGCGATCCTGCCCTGGTGGAGGACCATCCCGCCCATGAGCTGGGCGTCGAAGTGGCGCAGGCCGATGGTCCGCCGGGACGCCTCCCGGGTCGCCGCGAAGGCCTCCGGGAGGAGGTCGTCCAGGGTCTCGCCCGCGGCCAGCCGCTGCCGGAACTCGTCCGTCTTCTCCCGCAACTCCCCGTCGGTGCGCTGCTCGAACTCCGGCTCCAGCGCGTTGATCCGCTCCACCACCGGCGCCAAGCGCCGGATCTCCCGGTCGTTCCTGGTGCCGAAGACCTTCTTGACGAAGTTCCCGATCATGGCTCAAGGATAGCGGCTACAGGGGCGACTTGCAATTTCGGAGAAGGACGCCTTGAAGGGACGAGTCACCAATGACCGGAGCCAGGGGATCTGTTGTCCTGCGCCTGGGCTACGGTTACGTTGACAGGGGGCCCTTCTTTGGAGGACATTTTCGGAACGTCGCGAGAGAGGTCCAATCCGCACGCCAAGCAGTGTCACGGCGAAGATACAAGCCGAACAGAGAGATCCAGAAAGACTGAACCCCGGGCGCGTACCGAGGGGCAGAGGCGGATCCGGGGTTTACGAGGCCAAGATGTCAGAGCCGGGAGGACAAGTCAACCCACATCTTCCGCGTAGCCAACCGCACCCGCCTGGCCCGAGGCAAGACGCCGGAACCGGCGCCCGAGGCGTGACCGTCACGCGATGAGGTCCGATTTCCCGTTCCTCAGCGACGCACCGAGTCAATCAAACTTTGTGTGATTTCCGCCCGATCGTCGCATGCATCCCGAAGATGGGTTTGCCCTTTGCGTCTTCACCGCGCTTCGCCAGCTTTCCCAAACGCAGTTGAAAACGGTTCAATCGGGAGAGCGCACTGAAAAATTTCTGCCTGCTCGAGAGCCTTTCCCGCTCTTCTTCGGTAGGTGGGTTACTCTGGTATGGCGGGCAGTGGTAGTAGTAAGTCCGCACGATGTTTGAGCTTGCGGCTATTTCCGAAACGAAAGCCCCATAATCGATTCGCTGTCTGTTGAAGTGGTCTTCGAGTAGCTTGTCGATGTATCCCCCATCAAGAAAAACAACCGATCTGTCCACGCGATACGTCTCCTGTCGGCACAAAAAGGAGAGGGGTCCCTTGCAGGACCCCTCTCTCATGAAAAGCCCGACATCCATAGGTGAACGCCGGGGAGCATAAACAGCGGCGTTTGCACGCCTGGAAGATTTTTAGACCCACAGGCCGCCCGTGTCAAGACCCAGGAGGCTGCGCCGCGGGAAGTTTTTTTTGGGCTCTTCAGGCTTTCGTGTGGGCGGGGTGCACGGGTGTACGTGCAAGCAGGGTGTCACAGGTGAGCGTACCCTCCCCCCTTGAGGGGGAGGGACAGGGAGGGGGGTACGGCGGGGTTGCGGGGAGGAGTCCTCTACACGGACCGGCCAACCCGTTTCAGCCGTCTGTGCGTTGGGGCTGGCGCCCATGGGTCCGGTGGCGCGGAGACCCCCCTCCCTAACCCTCCCCCTCAAGGGGGGAGGGGATCAGAATTCTCCGCTGTGAGGGGATCGGAGTCCCCTGCAATACCGAACCGGGGCAGTAAGGTGGGAATCGGACTTCGTCGCATGGGAGGGAGTGTGATAACCCACACGAAATCCTGAAGCACCTCCTTTCGCAGCTTCAGCCATGATTATACCGCTCATCTGTGGGACAGCACACTAGTACCCTGTAACAGTCGCTTTGCCATCGAGACTTGATATAGACCCATGTACGGCAACCAGCAGTAATTGGCGATAGGACGGTTTTTGCTTCCTATCCCTACTAATGAATTCACTGTTACAGGGTACTAGCACAACTCCCGGTACATCTCCATTCCCCCCAAAGCCACTACAAAACCGTAGGAGTGTGGGTAGGGGGGTCAATCCGTGTGGAAGGGTCTGGATTCCCGCTTTCGCGGGAATGACGGGCTATGCGTCTGCGGACCGATGACTGCCTGACCCCTGTCGCTCCCCTTTCCCTCCTGCCTTGTCCACACGAATTCCTGAAGAGCCCCGAAGTTCAACGCCTTGCTTCTCTTATTTCCGGGATAGCACGCTAGACGAACCCTTCCATCTTCTTGAAGAACTGGTCCACCATCATCTTGCCGACGCCGCCCAGCATGCGCTGGCCCACGCCGGCGATCAACCCGCCGATCTTGGCGTCCGTGCTGTAGCGCAGCGTGGTGCCGGAGTCGCCGTTCTCCTCCAGGTCGATGACCAAGTCGCCCTGCATGAAACCCGGGCCGCCGGAACCTTGACCGCTCAGCACGTAGTGGCTGGGAGCCTGCTTGTCCTTGATGGCGACCTTGGCCTTGTAGCTGCCCTTCACCGCCGCGATGCCCACCTTGACCGTGGCCTCGTACTGGTCCGGGCCGATCTCCTCCATGCTCTCGCACCCGGGCATGCACTGGGCCATGATCCCGGGGTCTTGCAGGATCTCCCATATGCGTTCGCGCGGCGCGTCGAACTGATGACTCCCCTCGATCTTCATGAACTCCTCCTTTGGAACCTCGTGCGTTCAGGTGAAAGACAGTCTGCCTCCGAGAGACGACTTGAGGAACCTCAGAACAACTCCGGCCCGAAGCGCCTCTCCCCATGGGAAAGCGCGTCCTTCGACTTCGCTACGCTCAGGACGAACGGAGCAATTGTTCAGAGGTTCCTCGAAGGATACAACGGAAGCAACTCCCTTGCACAATCCGGCACGTCATCTCCCCTCGATGGGTGACTTCGAGGAGAGCGGTCATTCGCGTGGGAAACAGCCAACCAGGGAAACAAGGACAAGAGCCAGGGAAATGACGCCGAAGAGGATGGGCAAAAAAGTTTCGACGACCGTGAGTCTCCAGTATCTGCTTCGGTTTTCCCCTGCCTCCAACACCTTCCATTCCCGCCTGAAAAAAGGAAAGCAAGCTTGTCTTCCAGGTCGCCCAACACCTTGAACTTCCCGGTATTCAATTGGCGGTAGGACCTGACGACGATGTACCATGACGCGGAAAGCGCGAGTCCCAGAATACCCGCCACCAGCAAACCGACCCAGACGGAGACGGCTTCCGCCCCGTACCTCACCATTGCGGCGAGGAAAATGAACAGACCCGTAAGCAGGCTCACATAAAGCCTGTTCGCTCCCTCGCGCCTCTGACTTACCCGATCCGCCAATTCGGCGTGAAGCTTGTAGATCTCCAGGAGTTCCGTTTTGTCTTCATCCATGACGACGCGAGCCACGTTACTCTCGGTCCGTGCCCCGAAACGCCGCCCCGGGCCGGCGGCCTACTGCAACGCCTTCCGGAACACGTCCGCGTTGGCCTCGATCAAATCGAACATGGTCTGCATCTCGGGCAGCCAGTCGTCCCCGTAGATGGGCGCGGTCTTGGCCCTCATGCCCTTGAACGCCTCCTGGGTCTCGGGGCTCTCGATGGACGCACGGAACGCCTCGATGAGGACCGCCATGCGGTCCTTGGGCATTCCCGGGGGCGCGGCCACCACGCGGTTGGCCGCCAGGACGCTCAGTTGCGGATAGCCCAGCTCGCCCACGGTGGGCACGTCCGGATGCCGGGGGTCGCGCTTCTTGAGATAGACCCACGTGGGGACCATGGAGCCGTCCTTGATGAAGGCCATCTGGCCCGGAGAGTCCAGCCCCAGGGCCCGGGCGTGCCCCTCGCCGCGCACGATGGCCATGTTGGCCGCGGGCGCGCCGCCGTAGCCCATGATGAACCTGGGCTTGAAATTCAGGGTGGCGGCCGTGAGCGCCGCGTTGACCCACCCGGTGGTGCCTACCCCCGATTCGGTGATGAGCACTTCCTCGGCCTTCTGAAAGTCATCGAGGGTGCGGAGCCCGTACTGCTTTCCCGCGGCCCAGATGTAGGGCGCCGCGGAGATGCGGCCGATCCAACTGAACTCCTTGAGCTCGTATTGCGTCTCGCGGAACAGCTCGCTGATGATGGCGCCGGGCAGGTTGACGATGCCGATGGTGTAGCCGTCCGGCTTGGCCGCGCTCAGCAGGTTCCAGGAGATCACGCCCCCCGCGCCCGGCACGTTCTTGATGATGATGTTGACCCCGAGTTCCTTCCTCATGACCCGGGCCACCGCGCGGCTGTGCAGGTCGAACCCGCCTCCCGGGCTGGCGTTGATGAGCCACGTGATGGTCTTGCTGGGAAACTTGTCGTCCTTGGCCGCCAGGGAGCCATGGGCCGCAGCCAGAACCAGGAGCAGCACTCCCGCGAACGCGAAAATAGACCGGCGTATCATGTTAACCTCCCGAAAACGCTAGAGTTATTGGAGTACCTCGGCAGAGAAGCGGCCAAGCTACCACACGGCGCCGCGGCCTGTCAACGTGGTGCAGCGCGGGTCGAGGCCCGCGGCGGCGGCTCGCAGCGCCGGGCCGGGCCGCATCGCCCTTCGAATCCTCGGCGAGACCCGTGGGCGTCCGCGGCGCCCGGAGGCGTTGCCGTCTCCCTTCCCGTGTGTCAACTTGAGACCGTGGCCGCGCCGTCGCAAGGCGGCGACCCCTGCCGGTCGAACCGCCTTGGAGACAGGCCCCTTTGCCATGCCGCTGCCCACACGCCACCGCGTGTTCTTCCGCGTCTGCACGGGCCTCGTCCACGTGCTGCTCTGGCTCCTGCGAAGGACGTCCGCGGAACGGTTCGGGCGCTTCGCCCGGCCCGTGGTCAGGACGTTCGTCTCCCTCGCCGTCTCCCGCAGGCGCATGACGGCGATCATGGACGCCGCGTTCGGCGAATCCTGCGCTCCGGCAACCAAGCGGGGCCTGGCCAAGGGGGTGCAACGGCAATGCGCGGACGGCATCGTCGATTGCCTCATCCATGTGGGACACCCGGAACGGCTGCGCGGCATCGTTCGCATCCGTGGAATCGATCACCTGGACGCGGCCCTTCGCAGGGGTCGGGGCGTGATCGCCCTGGGGTTCCACTTCGGCAACTTCCTGCTCCTGGGCGCGGCTCTGGGACTTCAGGGCTATGCGGTGCACTGCCTGTTCCGCTTCCTGGAGGACGAAAGGTTCATGGAACTGGTGCGGCGCCACAGCCGACGGTTCTTTGCCGGCCTCATCCCGTCCATACCCGCCCGGGACGCGGCCCGGAAGATCCTGGCGGTGCTCGGGGGCAACGATGTGGTGCTGATCCTCGGCGACAGCCTCAAGCGCGGCGAGCTCGAAACCCGGCTGTTCGGCCGGCCGGTCCGGTCCTCCCGCGGCGCCGCAAGCCTAGCCATCCGCTCCGGGGCCGCGGTGCTGCCGATGCACCTCGTCCGCGGCTACGCGGGAGAACCGGAACTCGTCATCGAGGAAGAGATGGAGATGGTCCGCACCGGCGACCTCCGCCGGGACGTCCAGGCCAACACGGACCGTTTCATGGAGCGTCTGGAAGACCTCGTGCGCCGCTATCCCGACCAGTGGCACTGGCTCACCGCAAGGATACCGCCCCGGGACGAAGCTCTCCCTCCCAAGGGCGTTGCTTGACACCCTTGCGGGCAATGGTAGAGTCCCTGAGAAGGAACGACCGGCCGCGGCCGGCAGACGAAGGAGCTTTTCATGCAAAGCGGATCCGAGGGTCCTTGGGGGCGCCGGCGGCAGAGCGGGCCGGATTGGGACGACCTGCTCTCCCGGTTGCCGGAGTTGCCCGGCTTCCTGAAGTCGGGGGTGCCCTTTCTCATCGCCGGGGCCATCGCCGTCATCTGGCTGGCCAGCGGGGTCTATACCATCCAACCCGGCGAGGAAGGGGTGGTGACGCGGTTCGGCAAGGTCGCGCGCATCTCGACTGCGGGCCTCAACTACCGCATCCCCTGGCCCATCGAGGAGTTGCGGAAGGTCAACGTGGCGGAGATCCGCCGGTTGGAGGTGGGGTTCCGCAGCAACCCGCTGCGGCCGAACCTGGTGCGGCTCATTCCCGCCGAATCCCTGATGCTCACCGGCGACGAGAACATCGTCAGCGCGCAGCTCACGGTGCAGTACCGAGTCAGGGACCCCGAGAAGTTCCTGTTCCAGCTACGGGACCCGGTGAACACGCTCCAGGCGGCAACCGAGGTGGCGCTGCGCAGCCGGGTCGGCAACACCACCATCGAGGAGGTGCTCACGGTGGGGCGGGACCGGGTGCAGAACGAGACCCAGGAGTTCCTGCAGCAGCTCATGGACACCTACCAGTCGGGCATCCAGATCACCGAGGTCAAGTTGCAGACGGTGGAGGCCCCGAGCCAGGTGAAGGACGCCTTCGACGAGGTGGTGCGGGCGCGTGAGGATCGGGAGAAGCTCATCAACCAGGCCCGCGGCTACCGGGAAGACCTCATCCCCAAGGCCCGGGGCGAGGTCCAGGAGATCGTCCAGGCGGCCGAGGCCTACAAGGAGGAGCGCACTTTGAAGGCCAAGGGCGACGGGGCCCGGTTCAACGCAGTGCTGGAAGAATACCGCAAGGCGCCCCGGGTGACGCGCGAGAGGATGCACCTGGAAGCCATTGAACGGGTGCTCCCCAACGTGGACAAGATCATCGTGGACTCGCAGGGGGCGAACAACGTCGTACCGCTGCTGCCTTTGAAGGGCATGGCGGGGTTTCCGGGAACGGGAGGCAAATGATGAACCGGTCCTACGTCGTCGGAATCGTGGTCGGCGCCATCGTGGTGGTCCTGCTGTTCCCGCCCGTCCGCCCGTTCTTCGTGGTGGGCGAATGGCAACAGGCCATCGTCACCCAGTTCGGCAAGTTCAAGCGCGCGGTGCGGGATCCCGGGCTCCACTGGAAGACGCCTTTGGTGGAGGACATCACCACCTATGAGCGGCGGATCCTCGCCAGCGACGCCCAGCCCAGAGACTACCTGACCTTGGACAAGAAGCGCGTGGTGGTGGACCACGTGACCCGGTGGCGCATCGACGATCCCCTCCAGTTCTTCAAGACCGCGCTGACCGAGCAGCGCGGCCGGTTGTTGCTGGACGACATCGTGTTCTCCGAGCTGCGCCAGGAGCTGGCCTCGCGGAACTTCGCCGAGATCATCGCCGCCCAACGGGAAGCGGCCATGGAGGCGGTGGCCAAACGCTCCGCGGAGAAGGCCAGGAGCGAGTACGGCGTGGTGGTGGTGGACGTCCGCGTCAAGCGGGCGGACCTCCCTTCCGAAGTGCAGGCGAGCGTGTTCGAGCGCATGCGGGCGGAGCGCGAGCGCATCGCCAAGCGCTATCGCTCGGAGGGCGAGGAGGAGTCGAAGAAGATCCGCGCCCGCACCAACAAGGAAAAGACCATACTGCTGGCGGAAGCCTATCGGACGAGCCAGAAGCTCCGCGGCGAGGGCGACGGCGCGGCCACCGCCATCTACGCCGACTCCTACGGACAGGATCCCGAGTTCTACAGCTTCGTCCGCAGCCTCGAAGCCTACGAGAAGTTCCTGCCGGAGAAGAGCACCGCCATCCTGTCGGAAGACTCGCGGCTGTTCCGCCACCTGGGCAGCTCGCAAACGGACCCGTCGCAAGACCATGGGGCTGCCGGCGGCGCCGCTGACGCGAGGTCGATGGACGCCAACCCGTGAGTGGAAGAGCCGGGCGGCAGCCGGTCTGCGGAGGGACGGAATGAAGATCGAGAGTCTCGGCAACTTCGAGCGCGTGGACCGGAACGCCGAAGTGATGGACACGCCCTATGACCGCTGGGTGGAGTCCCAGGGGGTGGACGTGATCCGGGGCTACTTCGTCGAAGACCTCAAGGAGGCGCCGATGAAGTGGTGGGACCGCAAGGGCGGCCACGGCGTCTATATCAACCTGGAAGGGGCCGGCTACCTGGACGACGCCTTCGTGGTGTCGATCCCTCCGGGCAAGGGCCTCAACCCGGAGAAGCACCTGTACGAGGAGCTGGTCTATGTGCTCTCGGGCCGCGGCGCCACCACCCTGTGGCAGGGCGGCGGCAAGGGCCAGAGCTTCGAGTGGCAGGAGGGGAGCCTGTTCGCCATACCCGTCAACGCCACCTACCAGCACTTCAACGGCCAGGGCGACCGGGAGGCCAAGCTCCTGGGGGTCACCAACGCGCCGCTGGTCCACAACATCTTCCACAACGAAGACTTCGTCATGAACAATCCCTACGCCTTCACGGACCGCTTCGACGACCACCGGGACTTCCGCGGCCACGCACGCCTGTACAACGACCGGGTGCTGGAGACCAACTTCATCCCCGACGTGGCCCACATCGAGCCCATCGCGTGGGAGGAGCGGGGCAAGGGAAGCCGCACGGTCTTCTTCGAGATGGTGGCGAGCCACATGGGCGCGCACGTCTCGGAGTTCCCGGTGGGACGATACAAGAAGGCGCACCGCCACGGACCCGGCGCCCACGTGATGATCCTTTCCGGCGAAGGCTATTCGCTCATGTGGCCCGAAGGCGAGGAGAAGCAGCAGTTCATCTGGAAGCCCGGCTCCCTGGTGGTGCCCCCGGAAGGCTGGTTCCACCAGCACTTCAACTCCGGCCCCCGGCCCGCCCGCTACCTCGCCCTCAAGATGCTCAGCCGCATGTTCAAGCTCGCTCCGGGCAAGATCCAGTCCGACGTGCCCCTCAACCAGGGCGGCTGGCAGATCGAACACGAAGACGAGGACGACGACGTCATCGACCTGTTCGTGGACGCCTGCGGACGCTCCGGCGCCAAGGTGGACATGGCCCACATCCTGGAACGGCGGGGCGCGGCCTGATCCGGCGCTTCCGGGCTGCCGGCGCGTTGTTCTCCCACCGGCCTGAAAACGACGTCTCCAGCGAACGCCAATCTCATTACAGGAAACTCCGAACAACGATCCCCGTTCGTCCCGAGCGTAGCGAAGCGAAGTCGAACGACACCCTGCATCAGTGCTGAGTTGCATGACGGCTTTGCAACGGATTGAGGCTGTACTTCCAGGGCCATGGAACCATGTTTTGGCGTGTGCTTGACGAACAGCTCAATCGCCTGTGGCGCATGCGCGGCCCATTTCCCGGATTCGGCTCCGCCCTGACGGCGTTTCCCGGAGACGGCGGCAACTTGGCCGCCTGCGAACTCGCAGCGGAGTGCGCCAGGGGAAACGGCGACGAGAACGCCGACCCGTGGCCTGTCTTCGAGCGAATCATGCAATCACCCGCTCATGCGAAAGGCACGGCAAGGGAGATCATCGGTAAAGGCTTCGCCCACACTTGGCGGGCGATGGCATCTGACAGAAAGGAAATGTTTCGTTCGTTCCAAATCCGAAGTTATCATCGCCAGAGAACTCCTGGCGCAAGGCTTTGATGATTACGAATATGAAGCTCCACTACGATTGAGAAGTCCGCCATTGAGAGCATCGCTTCTCAACTCACGGAGATCACGCCTCGGAAGATTGTCGACAACATGCAGCAGATCATGGAGGAAGTCAGACTTGTTGGACACGATCCGGATGAGGGCCGCGCATCACTCGATTTTCCTGATGAACATGACATTATCGAAGAAGTACTCGGGCAGGAGTATCCCGTTCCTGCGCCCGGTTGTCCCGCTCATGCTGTCGGTCCTGTTGCTGCTCGCGTGCGAGGGCGGGGCGGCAGAGATACAGAGGCACGCTTCGCGGGAGCACCCGTTCCGGTTGGTCCCGGTGGCCACCGGGCTGATACGTCCCTGGGCGGTGGCGTTCCTGCCCGGCGGCGACATGCTGGTTACCGAACGCCGCGGACGTCTGCTTCGCGTGGGGGCGGACGGCGGCACCCGCCCCGTCGGCGGACTGCCTCCCATCGCCGCGATGGGGCAGGGCGGTCTGCTGGACCTGGCGCTGGATCCAGGCTTTGCCGGCAACCGACGGCTCTACTTCTCCTATACGGAGCGGTCCCGAAGGGGGGGCGGGCGTTTTCGCACTGCGGTGGCGCGCGCCGAGTTGGCCGGCGACCGCCTGGTCGCGGTGCGCCGCATCTTCGCCATGAACCGCGTGTCGCGTCGCACGGATCGTTTCGGGTCGCGCCTGGCGTTCCTTGCCGACGGGGACTTGGTGGTGACCGTGGGAGACCGCGGGCAGCGCCACTGGGCCCAGGACCCGTACAATCACGCCGGCTCAGTGCTGCGCATCCGGCCGGACGGCAGTCCGTCGCCGCGCACTGCCGCGCTCGCCATTCCCGGGGCCGCGCCCGAGGTGTTCACCTTCGGCCACCGCAACCCCCAGGGCTTGGCCATCCATCCCGCCACCGGCGCCATCTGGATCCATGAGCACGGCCCGAGAGGCGGCGACGAGCTCAACGTCCTGCGCGGCGGCGCCAACTACGGCTGGCCGGTGGTGACCTACGGCCGAGAGGACTGGGAGTATGAAGGAGGACGTATCGGGATGGGGACCGAAGCGCCGGGAATGGAGCCTCCGCTGCTGCACTGGACCCCTTCCATCGCGCCGTCGGGGATGGCGTTCTACACCGGGACCGGGTTCCCGCGCTGGCGCGGCGACCTGTTCGTGGGGGCGCTCCGGGGGCGCCATCTGCGCCGCATCGTGTTGCACGGTGGGAGGGTGGCGGCGCAGGAGGTGTTGCTGAAAGACCGCGGGGAGCGCGTTCGGGACGTGCGCCAGGGGCCGGACGGGCGCTTGTGGCTGCTCACCGACAAGCGGCCTGGAGCGCTGTACCGCATCGAGCCGTTGGCGCCGCAGGATCAGTCCGGGCGGGGAAACGGCGGTCACGGGGGGATCCATGCGGGCGGAAGTCGAAAAGTGGATGCCGGCGTAGTGCGACCGAGTTTCCCCGTGGATAGAACTCCATGAACGACCATTGTGAAGATCCGACCGGAAAGAGAGAGCGCCGGAATCGAGCCTTCCGCGTCCAGACTTGCGGTCACCGAGGCGTCCCGGGCTTCCGCCCTGCGCCGGCTGCGGCGGTTTCGTTCCTGCGCCCGGTTGTCCCCCTCATGCTGTCGTTCCTGTTGCTGCTCGCGTGCCGGGGCGGGGCGGCAGAGATGCACAGGTACGCTTCGCGGGAGCACCCGTTCCGGGTAGTCCCGGTGGCCACCGGGCTGAGTCGTCCCTGGTCGGTGGCGTTCCTGCCCGGCGACGGCATGCTGGTTACCGAACGCCGCGGCCGTCTGCTCCGCGTGGGGGCGGGCGGCCGCGTCCGCCCCATCGGCGGACTGCCTCTCGTCGCCGCGCTAGACCAGGGCGGTCTGCTGGATCTGGCGCTGGATCCCGGCTTTGCCGGAAACCGACGGCTCTACTTCTCCTATACGGAGCGGCCCCGGAGGGGGAGCGGGCGTTTTCGCACCGCGGTGGCGCGCGCCGAGTTGGCCGGCGACCGCCTGGTCGCGGTGCGCCGCATCTTCGCCATGAACCGCGCGTCGCGTCACACGGATCGTTTCGGGTCGCGCCTGGCGTTCCTTGCCGATGGCGATCTGGTGGTGACCGTGGGAGACCGCGGGCAACGCCACCGCGCCCAGGACCCGTCCGACCACGCCGGCTCGGTGCTGCGCATCCGACCGGACGGCAGTCCGTCGCCGCGCACTGCCGCGCTCGCCATTCCCGGGGCCGCGCCCGAGGTGTTCACCTTCGGCCACCGCAACCCCCAGGGCTTGGCCATCCATCCCGCCACCGGCGCCATCTGGATCCATGAGCACGGCCCGAGAGGCGGCGACGAGCTCAACGTCCTGCGCGGCGGCGCCAACTATGGCTGGCCGGTGGTGACCTACGGACGCGAGCACTGGGTGGATGGGGGAGGGAGTATCGGGATGGGGACCGAGGCGCCGGGAATGGAGCCTCCGCTGCTGCACTGGACCCCCTCCATCGCGCCGTCGGGGATGGCGTTCTACACCGGGACCGGGTTCCCGCGCTGGCGCGGCGACCTGTTCGTGGGGGCGCTCGCCGGTCGCCATCTCCGCCGCATCGTGCTGCGCGGCGGGAGGGTGGCGGCGCAGGAGGTGTTGCTGGAGGACCGCCTGGGACGCATCCGGGACGTGCGCCAGGGGCCGGACGGACGCTTGTGGCTGCTCACCGACGCGCCGGCGCGGCGTGGAGTGCTGTACCGCATCGAGCCGCTGGCGCCGTAGGACCGGTCCGGGCCGGGGGAACGGCGGCCATCGGAGGGGTATGTGGGCGGAAGTCGAAGAGTGGATGCCGGCGTAGTGCGATGAAGTTTTCCCGTGGATCGATCTCCATGAACGACCATCCCGAAGATTCCACCGGAAAGAGTTCGTTCCTGCGCCCCGCTATCGCGCTCGCGCTCTCGTTCCTGTGGCTGCTTGCGTACCAGGGTGCGTGGGCGCAGGCGCAGCGCCATGTTTCGCGGGAGCATCGGTTTCAGGTAGTCACGGTGGCTTCCGGGCTGGAGCATCCCTGGGCGGTGGCGTTCCTGCCAGGAGGCGACATGCTGGTTACCGAACGCCCCGGCCGTCTGCTCCGCATGGGGGCGGACGGCAGCGCCCGCCCCATCGGCGGACTGCCTCCCGTCGCCGCGGCAGGACAGGGCGGTCTCATGGACTTGGCGCTGGATCCCGGCTTTGCCGACAACCGACGAATCTATTTCTCCTATACGGAGCAGGTGGAGGGCGGCTGGCGCACTGCGGTGGCGCGCGCCGAGTTGGCCGGCGACCGCCTGGTCGCGGTGCGCCGCATCTTCGCCATGAACCGCGCGTCGAGCGACGGTCGCCACTTCGGGTCGCGCCTGGCGTTCCTTGCCGACGGCGACTTGGTGGTGACTGTGGGAGACCGCGGGCAGCGCCACTGGGCCCAGGACCCGTCCAATCACGCCGGCTCGGTGCTGCGCATCCGGCCGGACGGCAGTCCGTCGCCGCGCACTGCCGCGCTCGCCATTCCCGGGGCCGCGCCCGAGGTGTTCACCTTCGGCCACCGCAACCCCCAGGGCTTGGCCATCCATCCCGCCACCAGCGCCATCTGGATCCATGAGCACGGCCCGCGCGGCGGCGACGAGATCAACGTCCTGCGCGGCGGCGCCAACTACGGCTGGCCGGTGGTGACCCATGGACGTGAGTACGTGGGGGGCAGTATCGGGGTCGGGACCGAGGCGCCGGGAATGGAGCCTCCGCTGCTGCACTGGACCCCCTCCATCGCGCCGTCGGGGATGGCGTTCTACACCGGGACCGGGTTCCCGCGCTGGCGCGGCGACCTGTTCGTGGGAGCGCTCGCCGGTCGCCATCTCCGACGCGTCGTGCTGCGCGGCGGGGCGGTAGTGGCGCAGGAGGTGCTGCTGGAGGACCGCCTGGGGCGCATCCGGGACGTGCGCCAGGGGCCGGACGGGCGCCTGTGGCTGCTCACCGACGAGCCGCGCGGAGGACTCTACCGCATCAAGCCGTTGACGCCGTAGGACCGGTTCGGTCCGAGGGAACGGCGGCCACCAGAGGGGCATGCGGGCGGAAGTCGATGAGTCGGATGCCGGCATGGTGCGGCGAAGTTTTCCCGTGGATGGAACTCCATGAACGACCAACCCGAAGATCCCACCGGAAAGAGCGCCGGAATCGAGCCTTCCGCGCCTTGGCCGGGCTATCGGGAGGTTCCGGCGCGGCTCAACCTCATGCGGGAGGTTCTGGAGCGGCCGGTGGCCGCGGGGTTGGGGGAGCGCACCGCGATGGTCTGGGAAGGCGGCTTGCTCAGCTATGAGGCGCTGCTGCGCAGGGTGGACGGTCTGGCCCGCGGCCTGAAGGAGTCGGGGGTCTCGCCCGGGGATCCGGTGCTGGTGCAGATGCCCAACTCGCCGGAGTTCGCCGCGGCCTTTCTGGCCGCGGTGAAGCTCGGGGCGCTGCCGGTGGTGGTGAACTCGCTCCTGGGAGTGCAGGAGCTCCAGGCCATCCTGGAGCAGACCGCGCCCGGGCTCGCGGTCACCGAGGCGTCCCGGGCTTCCGCCCTGCGGCGGCTGCGCCGGCCCACGGGTATCCGTACCCTGGTGTGCGCCGGCGACGCCGGTGACGGCGAGATTGCCTTCGAGTCCCTGGTCCGGGAAGGAGACGGTGTTCCCACCCGGGACGCCTCCGCCCACGAGCCCGCGTTCGCAGTCTGCACCTCCGGCACCACCGGACGGCCCAAGGTCATCGTCCACGCGCATCGGTGGATCGTGGCCCTGGGGGACCTCAACCGCTTCCGCCTTCCGCCCGAGGACGGCGACGTGGTCATGGCCACGGGCGAGTGGAGTTTCATCAGCGCCCTGGGCCACAACCTGCTCTTTCCGCTTCGCAACGGGGCCGTCTGCGCGGTGCTGTCCGGGCGGGCTACCCCCGGGAACGTGCTGGGCCAGGCGGCCGCCCTGGGCGTCACCGTGCTCCACTCCGTGGCCACGGTCTATCGCCGGATGCTGGCCACGGAAGGCGTCGAGGACGCCTGCGACCTGCGCCGCCTGCGGTGCGTGCACTCCACCGGCGAGCCCTTGCGAGAGGCCGCCTACCGGGAATGGAGGTCCCGTTTCGGTTGCGAGATGTACGAGCACTACGGGATCTCGGAGTACCAGCTCGTGGTGGGGCAGGGACCCCGGCATCCGGTGAAGCCCGGGTCCGTGGGCGTGCCCGCGCCGGGGGTGGGCATCGCCGTGGTGGACGACCGCGGGCGCCCGGCGCCGGATGGCGAGACGGGGCGGGCGGTGATCTCCACCGACGATCCCGGGCTCTTCCTCGAATACTACCGAGACCCCGTGCGCACCGAAGCGGCGCGGGGCCGCGGTTTCTACGACACGGGCGACCTGGCCTACCGGGACCCGGACGGCTACTTCTTCATCGTCGGACGGAGCGACGACTGTTTCAAGAGCCGCGGGCTGTTCGTCGTGCCCACGGAAGTGGAGAACGCCCTCCAGCGCCATCCCGCGGTGGCCGAGGCCGTGGTGGCGCCCGTGCCCGACCCGGAGGTCGGCAACCGGGTGCTGGGCGTAGTGGTGCCGGCCACCGGCCATGAGCCTTCCGCGGAGCTCGCGGAGGCGCTGCGCCGGAGCCTCGGGGAAGAACTCGCCCACTTCAAGATCCCGTACCGCATCGAGTTCGCCGAGTCGCTCCCCAAGAGCCAGGTGGGAAAGATCCTGCGAAACGAGGTGACCCCGGAAAAGTTCCGTTCGGGTTGAGGGACGCGCCAGCGTCGGCAGATTCGTGGCGCGATGGCGCTAACCTGCGATGAAATTCCTGAGAAGCTCGGGGACTCGCTCGACGAAGATCCTCGCGTCAGAGTAAAGTTTGTATATTTCTTCTGTCGTCTTCTCGAGCGTGAAGTCGCTGAAGTCGCGATGGACCAGGCGATTTCTTTCCCGTCCGATCTCCAGAAACGCTTTGATGGAAGAATTCAAGCTATCGTCATCACGTACCTTTTGCTCCATGCTCTTCTTGAACGAGTCCCCAAAGAGAGCCCAAAATTGATTGGCGTTTTCCGATCTCCAAACGAACCATGTGTGGTATTGGCCGGTGATCGCCTTCATGTTGATTAGATAGGCCAGGGGATGATTATCGCCCATGATCTCCTTGGCAAAGTCGAACACCGCGTCTTGCAGGGAACGCTCAAAGTGACTAGCAACGGCGATCAGCAATACCTTCCGAAAATTTTCATCTGCCATCGTCCGCCACGACAACTCGCCCTTGTCTTCCAGGAATTTCAGGATACCGGAAAATCCGATATGCAAGCCCTCGATATTCGAGTTCATCGAGGATGGCTCTCGGTGTCCAGTGAACCGACGATTTCTCGCGCCCTGTGCAGTCTTTTTCTTATGCTGGATGTTTGCGTCGTGCCTGCGTAGCTCGCTTCGGCGAAGTCTCGATCCTTTTCAAGCTCCCGTATCCGACTGATCTCCAGGGAGCCTTTGACAAAGCTGCGATCCCGGAATGCCTTCTCACAAGCTGCGGTGAATGCGGCCTCATAGAGCGCGATGTTAAATCGTCCGTTCCTGACGAAAGCTTCTTCAGGCAAGATCGAGCATGCTTCCAGGAAGGACTGGAATAGACCCTCGAGATACTGGTTGTTCTCATCGGAGTCGTACAATTTGCACTTGTTGGAAAACTGGTTGAGGAACTTGACCATGGAAGGCACATAATTTTCTCCCTCGATGAGCATGGCAAACCCGCGGAGCAGGATTTCCACATCTTTCCTGTGCAGGTCGGGTTCGGGTCGATCCAGAAGCCTTCGCCACCCCGGAATGTTGTTGATCTGGTATAGTAGTTCATAGAAGTTCGAGTGATACAGACTACTGCGAATTTCTTGTGGACTTAGTGTAATGCCGCCTGAATTGAGCCGGTTGAAGATCTCGAACATTGAAGAATCATCGTCGGAAGGCGAATTTTGCTTGACAACGATATTTCGAATCGGCCGCAAGTCGAACTGTACCTTGTGTTCTCCGAGTGTGGAGTAGTTCAGGTTCCTGAACCTGTTATACTGGTTTGGGAGTTTGTCCGGCAATTGAAGATTAAACGTCTGGAAGTACTTGTCGTCGTGCAGAATATCGTCGGGAATCTTTCTTTCACGATGGAAAAGCTCGCGGAGCTCTACCCGTTTCTTCGTTTTCGGAAAACGCATTTTCACAAAGTAGTAGATAGACATCAGACGCTGTTGTCCGTCTATTACCAGAAACTGGTTGCGTTGCTGCTCGTACAGAAAGAGTTGAGGTATTGGCAGACCGAGGATAATCGATTCGATCAGCTTGGATGCGCGCCTCAAATCCCACACGAAGTTGCGCTGGAAGCCGGGAATCTGCACTGCGCCCGATTCCACGAAGTTGTGCAAGGTCATCACGTTGAAGTCGTTGGGAGATACCGTGATGTCATACTCTTCGACTTCGATTTCATCGGTGTCTTGCGCGTAATCCTCGAACCACCCGGATGCTCCGTTGTCGTTCATGTGTTTCTCCTCGTTCACCCTTGCACCACAGCAGCGCAACTCGGCCGGCTGAATATATCAAGGGCCCTCGTCCGCCGCAAGTCGCGAGCCGCCCCGGGTCCATTGCCAAGGTCAGGCGGCCGATTGCAGCGCGTGCCGGATGACCTGCTCCTGGCAATCGGACTCGTTCAGGCAATAGACGCCGTTGCCTTCCAGTCGCGGACGGGTCTCCCGCGGTCGCCGATGTCTGTGGCGGGAGTGATGGAGAGGACGTAGGCGGCCAGACGGGCGCTTCAGGAATCCATGTGGGTAAGGTGGGAGGGAAAGAGAAGCGACATCTGGGCAGCATTCCCGGCCCCGGAACCGTGCGGCGTGGCCTCCGCGTCTTCCCGTTGCGGCAGATATGCAGTAAGCTGACGATATGCCGCAACCGTGGATCCACAGGACCTTCCAGCCGGTGTTGAGCGGTCCCGCGGAGCATCTGCGGCTCTTTCCTGTCTGGCTGCTGCTGGGACCGCGGCAGGTGGGCAAGAGTTCCCTGCTGGACAGGTGCGCGGACGGCCACGCGTACGTGAGCCTCGACGACCTCGACACTCGGGAACGCGCCAACCGGGACCCGGTGCTGTTCGTGCGGGAGCTCCGGCCGCCGTTCGTCATCGACGAGATCCAGTATGCGCCCCGGCTGTTGAGCCCCATCAAGCGCCTCGTGGACGCGGGCGGCCTTGGGCCCGGGGCCATCCGGCTCACCGGGTCCCAGAACTTCCGGATGATGGCCGGGGTCACCGAAACCCTGGCCGGGCGGGTGGCGGTGCTCAACCTGCTGGGGCTTTCGGACGAGGAAAAGCGGCTCCCCCCGCTCCTTCCGCCCGACGACTACTTCCGAAGGTTGATCGAGACCGGGTTCCCCCGGCTCCACGGCGTCGAGGACCGGGCCGCCCGCGACCTCTACCTTTCGTCCTACGTGCAGACGTATATCGAACGCGATATCCGCGAGCTGCTGCGCATCGAGAAGCGCCGGGAGTTCGAGACCTTCGTCAAGCTGTGCGCGCTGCGCACCGGACAGGTGGTCAACTACCAGGACCTCGCGCGCGACGCCAACGTCTCCCCCGCCACCGTCAAGGAGTGGCTCAGCCTGCTGGAGGACGGTTTCCTCATCAAATTGCTGTCTCCGTGTTTCTCCAACCGGACCAGGAAGATGACCAAGAGTCCCAAGCTGTACTTCCTGGACGCGGGGCTGGCGGCGTGGCTCGGTGGCTGGCGGGGCGCGTCCGAGGCGCGGCTCGGCCCCATGGGCGGCGCCCTGTTCGAGACCCACGTCCTTGCCGAGACCCTCAAGCGGTTCCGCCATCGGGCGCGGGAGGCGCAGATCCACTTCTGGCGCACCCGCGACGGCCAGGAGATCGACTTCCTCGTCGAGAGCGACGGCAGGACCTATCCCGTGGAGGTCAAACTCGGTTCGCCCCGGTACGACCGCCTGGCGCCGTTGGAAAAGGTCGCCGGCCCGGGCTGGCGGGAAGGACAGGTCGTTTCGCTGGCGGCCCCGGAAAGCCCGGTTCGGTTGCGGGACGACTGGACCCTGTGTGCGCCCGGCTCGCTGGACGTGGGCATCGCCGAACCCGCGCCCGACCGCGCATGAGGGCCGCGGGTAGCACGGGATTGGAGGGAGGACGCGCCTCATGGCCCAAGGCTTCCTGAGCAGGGACCGCATCGTGGCTCCGCCGGGGTTCAACCGGTGGCGGATGCCCCCCGCGTCGGTCGCCATGCACCTGTGCATCGGCTCCATCTACTCCTGGAGCATCTTCAACCCGGTGCTGACGAGGGAGTTGGGGGTGGTGGCCAGCGCCGCGGCGGACTGGAGCATCGGCTCGGTGGTGTGGATCTTCTCCGTCGCCATCGTGTTCGTGGGTCTTGCCGCGGCCGTCGCCGGCAGATGGGTGGACCGGGTGGGCCCCCGCGCCGCGGGGGTTGCCGCGGCGTGTCTCTGGGGCAGCGGCTTCGTGGTCAGCAGCGCGGGCATCCACTGGCATCAGTTGTGGCTGGTCTATCTGGGTTACGGCGTGTTGGGCGGATGCGGCCTGGGTCTGGGCTACCTCGCGCCGGTGCCGACCCTGATCCGCTGGTTCCCCGACCGGCGCGGGATGGCCACGGGCATGGCGATCATGGGGTTCGGCGGCGGCGCCATGATCGCCGCGCCGTTGAAGGAGTTCCTGCTGTGGACGTTCCGGGAGACGCCCCGATACCTCGGTCCGGCCGCGGCGGCGCCGCTGGCGACCGAAGGCGGGCGGCGGTTCGCCGAGGTCGCCGGCCAGCGGGTGGAGGTCGTGACCGCCGGCCCCGGGGACGCGGCCATGGAGGGCGTTTACGTGGTGGGCAGCGGCGGCACCGGCGCGGCCGAGACCTTCCTCGTCCTGGGAGTCGTTTACCTCGCGGTGATGCTGGCGGCCGCCTTTGCCTACCGGGTCCCGGCCAAGGACTGGAGACCCGATGGGTGGGACCCCGGGAGCGCGGGCGCGCCCAGGCCGATGATCACCACCGAGAACGTGCACGTGAGCCAGGCGCACAGGACGCCGCAGTTCTACCTGCTCTGGGTGATGCTCTGCTTCAACGTGACCGCGGGCATCGGCGTCATCGGCGTCGCCAAGACGATGATGACCGACATCTTCGGGACCACCCTGCCGGCGGTGGTGACGCCCGCCTTCGCCTCGACCTATGTGTTGATGATCAGCGTGTTCAACATGGGCGGCCGGTTCCTGTGGGCGTCGGTGTCGGACTACATCGGCAGGAGGGCGACCTGTTCGCTGTTCTTCGTGGCGGGGGCGCTGCTGTACCTGTCCATTCCCTTCGCGGCCAACGGCGCGGCCGCGAACCCCGGTCTCGTGTGGCTGGTCCTGTTCTACGCGGCGACCATGCTCGCCTTCACCTTCTACGGCGGCGGCTTCGCCACCATCCCGGCCTACGTGGCGGACGTCTTCGGCACGCTGCACGTGGGCGGCATCCACGGGCGCATCCTCACGGCCTGGAGCGTCGCCGGCGTGCTGGGACCGTTCCTCATCACCCGCATCCGCGACCTGTCCATCCGGGGAGCCATCCGCGACCTGGCCGCGAAGGTCGATCCCGCGGATTTCGAGTCGCGCTTCGGCGCGCCCCTCGCCAGCCTGGAGGAGCTGGCGGCCGCCAGGACGGTGACCATCGGCAGCCTGATGGAACTCGCCCCGCCCGGAACCCCGGACCCCACGCCGAGCCTCTACAACCCCACCATGTTCGCCATGGCGGCGTTCCTGGCGGTGGCCTTCTTCGCCAACAGGATGATGCGTCCGGTGGCCGCCGGACACCACGTCCGCAACACCCACCCGGACTTGGCCGACACATAGTCCGGGGGAGGGCCGCCCTGTGGCCGCGCCTTCTCCCGCGCCTCGAAGTCCACCTTGACACCGGACGAACTCCTTCGATATACCCCGGGTTCAAGCGTAATCCGCGAATAGACAAGGAAACTCTGAATGATCCCCGGGGAGGACGCGCTCATCCCCCTGTACCAATCGTTCCGAGTTTCCTCGAGGAGGTCTCCATGAAGCCAGCAGTTGCGGGAATGGTTGCCCTGTGCGCGGTCGCGGCCGGGTCGCCGGTTGCCCACGCGGTCGATTTCTCCGGCAAGACCTTCGTGGTGATGGTGGCGTCGAACCCGGGCGGCGGCACCGACACCACGGCTCGCCTGGTGGCGCGCTACTGGAGCCGATACCTGCCGGGAAAGCCCGAGGTGGTCATCCGCAACAAGCCGCTCCAGACCGCGGCCGCCAACTTCTTCCAGCGCAAGACCCGCCCCGACGGTCTCACCACCGGCGTGTTCGCCGGCGGGGGCAGTCTCTCGCCGGTGGCGCGCAAGGCGTCGTCCGTCCGTTACGACCCCCTGAGTTGGGAGTACGTCGGCTCCATCGAGCGCGGGCCGTCCGTGCAGTTCATCCGCAAGAGCGCCCTGGCGAGGCTCGATGACCCCGGCGCCCCGCCCGTGGCGGTGGGCTCGGCCGGGCCGGGCTACCGGCCCTCCGACGCCATGGCGGTCTATGGCGCGGAATACGGCGGCTGGAACGTCAAGATCGTGCACGGCTATCCGAGCTCCCGGGACGTGTACCTCGCCTATGAGCGGGGCGAGGTGGACATGTTCGGCTCCGGCACCTCCCGGATCATCCGGCGCTTTCTCGAGGGCGACGCGGTGGCCCTGGCGGTCCACGAGAAGAGGGCGGACTTCCCGAAGGTGCCGACCCTGGAGGAACTCCTTGGCGACAGGCTGCCCCGGGGCATGGCCCGCAAGGCCTACCGCATCTGGTCGGGTCCCAGCTCGGTGGACAAGTACTTCGTACTGCCGGCCAAGACCCCCGCAGCCGTGGTCGAGGCATTGAGGGCCTCTTTCGACGAGGTGCTGGCCGACCCCGGCTTCCGGAAGGACGCCGGGAAGATCCTCGGCAAGGGCTATCGCCCGCTCACCGGACCCGAGACGAAGCAGTTGGTCCGGGACTCGCTGGTGATCCCCGACGAGGTCCTGGGCTTCAACCGCAAGCTGCGCGAGAAACACGGCCTGCCGCTCCAGGAATAGCCTCCCGGGAGATCCGGGCCCCGCGGGCAGGCGCTCCGTAATCCTCGACCCCCGGTTCCCGATCCTCCGGGGAGGCCGGGAAGCAGCGCCTCGGCCTGCCGCGTGAAACCATGCTTGACGCCGCTTGGCAGGGCCTTTCGGGCATACTCGCGCCCGAGCCCATGCTGCTCCTCCTCTTCGGGGTCCTGCTGGGCGTCTGGGGCGGCGCCTTGCCGGGCGTGGGCGGTCCGTCGCAGCTCGCCGTCCTCCTGCCCTTCGCGATGGTCATGGAGCCCTTCAACGCCATCGCCTTCCTCATCGGCGTCACCACCGTGGGCAACACCGGCAACACCTTCACCTCCGTGCTGGTGGCCGTGCCCGGCGGGTCCGGGGCCCAGGCCACGGTGCTGGACGGCTACCCCATGGCCCGCAACGGCGAAGCCGCCCGCGCCCTGAGCGCCGCCTTCACGGTGTCCATGCTCGGAGGGGTGTTCGGCGCCCTGGTGCTCTTCGCCTCCCTGCCGGTGCTGCGCGAGGTCGTTCGCAGCTTCGGCTCCCCCGAGCTCTTCCTGTTCACCGTCTGGGGCCTCAGCATGCTGGGCGTCATCAGTTCCGGCGCGCCCCTCAAGGGACTCACCGCGGGCATCCTGGGCGTCCTCCTGTCGACCGTCGGCCAGGACGACAAGTCGGGGGTGATCCGCTTCGACGTGGGGCTGCCCTACCTCTGGGACGGCGTCAGCGTGGTCCTCATCTCCCTCAGCATCTTCGCCATCCCGGAGATGATCGCCCTGGCCGCACGCAAGGGCCGGGTGGCCGAGGTCCAGAAGCTCGGCAGCGGCCTGCTGGAAGGAGTCCGGGACGCCTTCCGCCACTGGTGGCTCATGGTCCGGTGCTCGGCCATCGGCGTGTGGGTCGGCGTGTTGCCGGGTCTCGGCAGCGACGTGGCGGACTGGTTCGCATACGCGCACGCCCGGCAGACCGAAAGGGACAGCGAAGGCTTCGGCCAGGGTGACGTGCGCGGCGTCATCGCGCCGGAATCGTCCAACAACGCCAAGGAAGGCGGGGCGCTGATTACCACCCTCGCCTTCGGCATCCCCGGCAGCACCTCCATGGCCTTGCTGCTCATCGCCTTCGTGGCCGTGGGGCTGACGCCGGGTCCCGAGATGCTCACCGACCAGTTGGGCTTCGTCTTCAGCATCATCTGGGCCCTGGTGTTCTCCCAGATCCTGGCCTCCGGGGTCTGCTGGGTGCTGGTGAAGCCCGCGGCGCGCATCTGCGTCCTGCCCTTCTACGTCCTCGTGCCGTTCATCGTCGCCCTGGCGTTCCTCAGCGCCTTTGCCGCCAACTTCGACATCGGCGACCTGGTGGCGCTGCTCGCGCTCTCGCTGCTCGGCTACCTCCTGAAGGTCTTCGGTTGGCCCCGGGCCCCGGTGGTGCTCGGTTTCGTCCTGGGCCGCAAGATGGAGCTCTACCTGTGGCTGGCCGTGGCCCGCTACGGCATGGAGTGGGTCTTCCGCCCCGGCGTCGTCATCCTGTCCCTGCTGGTGCTGGGGACGTTGCTGTTCCCGCTGGTCAAGGCCCGGCGGGCGCCCGTCCCGGGAAGGACGCGCCCATGAGGTTCCGGCCCGCAGACCTCTTCACCCTCTTCATCGGGCTGGCCATTCTGGCGGCCATGATCGCCGCCTGGGACTGGCCCCTGCGGGCGTCCATCATCGTGCTGGTGCTGGGCAGCGCCGGGCTGGTCATGGTGGCGGCGCAGTTGATCCTGGACCTGAGCCGGAGCCGCAAACCGGAGCCGGAGGCCAGGCCGGCTTTCGAGATCC
Organism: uncultured Binatia bacterium (SeqCode); assembly: GCA_965204235.1. GTDB lineage: Bacteria > Desulfobacterota > Binatia > UBA9968 > JAJDTQ01 > JAJDTQ01. The sequence goes on along the minus strand of OZ241979.1, from coordinate 3,172,999 downwards.
CCTCGTTCGAGGAGGGCGGCGCCGGAGCGTTGCCGCGCGGCGCGCTGGAGGTCTGGTGCTGGTTGATCGGCCTGCTGCTGGCCATACTCGCGGTGGGCCTGCCCGCGGCCCTGGTGCTGTTCGTCTTCCTCTACATGAAGAGCTACGGGGCAGGCTGGCTCCCGTCGCTGGGCATGGCCGCGGCCATCGCCGGGTTCGAGTACGGCGTGTACGACCGGATCATGCGCGTGTACTGGCCGGAAGCGCTCCTCTGGCGGCTGTTCGAGTGAGCGGAACGCATGGGTCCCGTGCGGGGACGGCGCGCCGACGGTCGGCGCGGCCCAACGTCATCCCCGGGTGCTCGGACCGGGCCCTCCCTCGGAAGGTCCCCACAGCTCGTCGATGTAGCCGCTGTCGTCGATCTCCCGCAGGTGGTGCAGGTCCCACATGGCCAGGGGGTTGAAGCCCGCCACCTGGGGGTGGCGCTTGACCGCCAGGGCGAAGACGTTCCGGATGGCGTCGATGGTGGGGTAGGGTCTGGGCTCCAGGGAAGCGGCCTGGTCTTCGTAGAAGGCGGCAAGCTCCTGGTCCGACTCGTACTTGTCCCCGCAGTGGGTTTCGATGATCTTCAGGGTCTCGTCCCGGCGGGTCTTGAAGAAGTGGACGCCGTCCACGAGGGCGCGTATCAGGGAGCGGATCTCCTCGGGGTGGTCGTGGACGTAGGTCGTGGTGGTGGTGAGGGTCACGCCCTCGATCATGTCCATGCTCGGGAGTTCCAGAAGCCTGGCGTCCATGGCCCGGGCCCGCAGCCGGTCCACCGCGCGCACGAACGTGGCGTCGTATCGTCCCGACAGGACGCCGCGCACGCGCTCCACCGCGTTCTTCGGGCCGGTCACCAACTCCACGTCCCGCCCTTCCTCGATCCCGTGGAGCCTCAGGAACAGCCACACGTTGAGTCCGGTGTGGCTGTCGAAGTCGTCCATCGCCACCCGCCTGCCCTTGAGGTCCGGGAGGCCGTGGACGCCGTCTCCGGCCACCAAGCAGTTCTCGCGCCACCGGTTGTTGGACTGGGCCACGTGGACGAAGGGCTCCCCGTGGAGGGCCCGGCGCACGTAGAGGTTGTGGTGGTTCCCGGAGACGATGTCGATCTCGCCGGCCCGCAGCCCCTGCATGGCCTTCCCGCGCATGCCCTCCATGGAACCGAAGTCCATGTGGATCCCGTGCCGCTCCAGGAACCCTCCCTGCTCCATGACCTTCCACAGGGGCACGTGGCTCGACGCCCGGTAGTAGATGCGCATCCTGCTTGCCATGACGTGACCTTTCGGCGGCTCCGGTCAGCCCGTGACCGCCGCCATCCTGGACTGCAACCCTTCCCGGGCGAGCTCCCGCTCGAAGATCTCGCGGATCCCGGGGTCCTCGTCCTCGTACTCGATCTGGTCGCCTCCCTCTCTCACGCTCTTGTCCGTGCCGAAGCCCTTCTCCCTCATGGGGAACTTGCGGCTGTTCCAGCGCAGCGCCAGGTACCGGGCGGGGACGGCGCCGGAGTTGAAGTGCTGGTGGAACCACATCTCCGGCGGCACGACCACGCTTCGCTCGCCCCAGTCGAACTTCCGGATGTCCGATCCCTCCGGCCACATCAGGGAGAACCCCTTGCCGCCGAGGATCACCACGTGGGCCCCGGGCCCGTGGCGGTGCGCCTTCTTGTAGGTGCCCACCGGGAACTCGGCGATGTGCGCGGTCATGGAGTTCTCGGACAGCTCGATGCCCAGGAACCGGCCGCCCGCGCCCCGGTTCTCGCGCGTGTAGAGGTCGATGGACCTTGCGTCCGCGATGAAGTTGGTGTCCCACACCTTGATGGCGCGGAAGTCGTACTGCTCGCCCTTGCCGGAGAAATAGTCTTCGAGGCCGTCGAACCGGTCGTCGAAGGCGAACGGGTTGTCGAAGACGAAGTCCGTGTTGTGGAACAGGTTGATCACGAGCGGCGCGGAGGTCACGGCGAAGAAGCGCGCGGGCTCCGAGCCGCTTCCGTTGAAGTGCTGGCGCCAGGTGTTGAGGGGAGGGGAGAACACGCTTCCGGCGCCCCACTCGAAGGTGCTCTTGCGGCCGTCGTCGTTCCACACGGAGGTGGCCCCGCGCCCGCTCACCACGTAGATCATCTCCTCGAACAGGTAGCGCTGCGCATGAAGGCTCTTGCCCGGAGGGATCTCGCAGACGTAGGAGTCGTTGCTCTCCCCGGTGCCGATGAGGTTGAGGTACGCTCCCAGCCCGCCCTTCCACTCCCACGGCGCCAGCTCCACGGCCCCGAGGTCCTTCACGTAGAACTCCCTGAGGACCGGTATGCCCTGAGACGCGACCCACTTCTGGTAAGGGGTGCGGCCGCCCAGCTCCGCTCTTTGACCCTTCCGCACGCAGCTCTCCTTTCCGTCCTGGCCGTACTGCCCCATCAGGCTATACCTTCGCGGGGTCGAAGAATCAACGCGGCGGCCGGGACGAGGGCTCCCCGCCGTGACCGTACCCGGGACGGACCCGCCGTCGCTTGACTCCGCGTGCGGCGCTCAATAAGAGAACAGGCTGGAGAGCGCGTCCTTCGACTTCGCTTCGCTCAGGACGAACGAGGGCAATCGTTCAGGGTTTCCCATCATCACTCCATGACCCGACGGAGGTTACCCACATGGCAGACTTGTCGCACAAGGCGATACACGAATCCGCTGCGGAACTGCTCGACGAACTGGCAAACGAGACCGGGCGGCCGGTGTCCTTCGCGGTCCTCGACGCGCACCGGGAGCTGCTGCACTACACCCGCATGGACGGCGCGCCCTACCGGTCGAGCATACTCTCCCACAACAAGGGCTATTCCGCGGTGTGGTTCGGGCGGGACTCGGTGGAGATCGAGAAGATGGTGGGCGACCGCGGCATCGCCGCCTACGGCGACGCCAACCTGACGTCCATCGGCGGCGGCGTCCTCATCAGGGACCGGGACGGCGCGGCCGCGGGCGCGGTGGGCGTGAGCGGCCGCACCATGCAGGAGGACATCGACGTGGCCGTGCGGCTGGTGGACAAGATCAAGGCGAAGGCCGGCCTCTGAGGGCGTGGTTCCGTTTCCCGCGGGCGCGCACGGAACGGTTCGATTCGCAAGGGCCTACCGTCCGGCCAGACCGCGTTCCATGATGTAGGCGGCCGCGGCGAGGAGGCTCTCTCCGGCCGGAATGAAGTCGATGTCCAGCAGGCTCCGGGCCCGGGCGCTGTCCAGTTCGTAGCGCCGTCCGAGAAGAGGCGTGATGGACCGGATCTGCCGGTCGAAGATCCCCCACAAGCGGGCCATGAAGTCGGGCCCGACCCTCACGGGGATCCTGCATTGGGGGTAGGCAGCCTTCAGCGTCCCGGCCATTTCCGCGATCCACATGAACTCCGCGGCGCCGAGGATGCGCTTGCCCGCGGCGCCCGGGGCCGCAATGGCGCGGACGTGCATGCGGGCCACGTCCGCCACGTCCACCACGGATATGCCCACGTTGGGCACCACGGGGTCCCGGCCCCGGAGCAGCCGTTCCACGATGCGCAGCGAGGATCCGTAGAGGTCGTCGAGGGGACGGCCGAGGACGAGGCAGGGGTTGATGGCGGTGAGTTCCATCTCCGGCGCCGTGCTCTCCACGAAGTCCCACGCCGCCCGTTCCGCCAGCGTCTTCGACTTGGAGTAGGGCGAGATCCCGGGCCACGAGGGGTCGCTCCAGTCCGTCTCGTCGAACCTGCTCGTCCCCGGGCCGCAGGCCACGTTGGTGACCGCGGCGGAGGAGGATGTCAGCACCACGCGGCGGATGCCGGCTGCGTGGGCGGCGCGGAGCGCCCGCAACGTTCCTCCCACCGCGGGGCGGATGAGGTCGTTCTCGTCCCGGGGCTGCCTCATGGGCACGGGCGACGCCGTGTGCATCAGCACGTCCACGCCGGTCATGGCTTCGCTCCAACCCTCGTCGTGGTTGAGGTCCAGCAGCACGAAGCGCAGACGCCGGTCGAGGCGGTCGGCGTCGGCGAGGTGCGGCCGGACCGCGTCCCGGACCTCGTTCCGGCGCGAGTCCGACCGCAGCGAGCCCACCACGTGGTAACCCGCGTTCAGCAGCTCGAGCGCCACCCGCTTGGCGATGAAGCCGCTCGCGCCCGTGACCAGTACGGTTTTCGGACCCGTCACCGGGGTCCCCGCGGCAAGGGATGACGAAGCTCGGACCTCATTTGCGCTTTCCTCCGGGTGCGTCTAACGCTTCAGCCCGAACAGGCCGAAGAGTTCTTCGTCGCTCATTCGGGCGGACAAGTCCAGCGACACGTCGTCGATGAGCTCGTCGAACAGTTCCTGCTTGCGCTCCAGGATCTCGTCGATGCGTTCCTCGATGGTCCCGGAACAGGAATACTTGATGACGTTGACCTTGACCTTCTGGCCAATGCGGTGACTCCGGTCCTCGGCCTGGCTTTCCACCGCGGGGTTCCACCATCGGTCCAGGTGGAAGACGTAGGACGCCTCTTGCAGGTTCAGGCCCAGGCCGCCGGCGCGCAGCGACAGGATCAGCGCCTTGTGCTCGTCGCGGGCCTTGAACCGCTCGATGACGTCGGTGCGCTCCCGCTGGGGCGTATCGCCGGTGATGGTGAGCGGAGCGAATTCTTTCAGATGGTTGGCTGCGGCGCGCACCCCCGACGTGTCGCTTACGTACTGGGAGAACAGCAGCGCCTTGTGACCCTGGGCCGCCAGTTGTTCCAGGCGGTCCCTGATGTCGTCCAGTTTGGTGGACTCCCCGGTCTTGGAATCCGCGTTGCATATCTGCTTCAAGCGGGTGATGAGCTCCAGCACGTGGCGTACGCGAACCTCGGCTCCCAGCGACCTGAGGTAGATGACCCCCTCCTGCTCGGCCTTGTCATAGCTGTTGCGCTGCCTGGGGCCGAGGTCGATGGTTACCCTGGTCACCTGCTTGGGGGGAAGGTCTTCCAGGACGTCGCCCTTCTTGCGTCGAAGTTGCAGTTCGCCGTGCCGCCATCGCAATTCCACGCCTGGACGGTATTGCTTGGGGGGTCCGGCGCCGTCGTGGTCCACGAACTCCAGGATCGAGGCCAGTTCCTCCTCGTGGTTCTCCACCGGCGTTCCGGTCAATGCCCAGGAGCGCACTCTCCGCAACCCCTTCAGGGCGTCGCTGGTGTCGTTGCGGTTCTTGATGCGCTGCGCCTCGTCGGCCACCACCACGTCCCACGTCCTGCGGCGCACCGGGGATTGCGCGCTGCCGCCGAAGTCCGAACGCAGGGTATCGTAGCTGACCAGGGTGACGTCCTTCTCCGCTCTCCATTGCCAGGAGCGGTCGGACGTGGGGCCGCGGACGACGATGGCGGAGAGTTCCGGCGCCCATTTCTCGATCTCGCGCCGCCATTGGTCCAACAGCCCCGCGGGGGCCGCGACCAGGCACGCCCGGACCTCCCCGCGCGCCCGGAGGATGCGCAACGCAGCGATTGCCTGCAGCGTCTTGCCCAGGCCCATGTCGTCGGCGAGCAACAGTTGGCGTTTGTCCAGCAGCGCCCGAACACCCTCCTGCTGGAAGGGCATCAACTCCCCGGGCCATTGCAGTCGGACGTCCGGGTCCCGTCGTCGAGGCGCGGCGAGCACCGCCCACAGCCGCTCCGCCAGGGTCAGGCCGGACCGAAAGGCCGGCAGAGGCTCATGGACGGCGTGGCCGTTCCCCGAAGCACGGTTGGCAGGGTACTCCGGGCGTTTGGGCAGCGAAGAGAGGCTGACGACCGCGGCTATTCCGGGAAGCGTCGTCATGGCCCGGACACGCTCGTCGTCGAAGGCTTCGTCCAGGCATCTGGCGGCTCGGTCGAAAGGTTCCACAGGGTCGCCCCGGTCCATGATCTCACCGAGGAGCCGGCCTGCCGGGGTCTCGTCGCCTTGGCGCTCTCCTTCCCAGAACAACCGGAAGCGCCCGTTGGCCGGGCCGCCGCGGGCCGGTCGGGTATGGAGTTGGAGCCGCTCCGTGCCGATACGGCAGAGGGGCAGCCCCACCCGGATTCCATCGCGGAACGCACCCTCCGGCACCTCGTCGGCCAGAGCCAGGATCAGTACCGGCGGCGGTTCGGCGGCTCCGAACAGCGATTTGGCGAGGGACGACACGAGGGCTGGCTCGACGGTTTCCCGTTTCCCCGCGGTCTCGCGCCGTTCCGTGCGGCTGAAGCAGAAGGCGAGGGGCTCGCCCCGGTCCGATGTCTGGAACAGCGCAGCCCGCATGCCCTCGCCGCCGCTCTCCTCGACGAACCGCAGCCAGCCGATGGCGCCGGAGCCGGTGCTCTCCGCGCTCAGGTCGTGGAAAGGGATCGGCAATACAGCATACCCTCCGGAGCAAGGGACGGCCGCCTGCTATTCGGCGTCGTCCCCGGAACCTCGTTCCAGTTCGGCGTTCACCTCATAGACGTGGCGGAACTCGTCTCCTTCGATCTCCGGGCGGGAGCCGGGGTAGAACCTGAGCAGGTCCCACTCGTTGATGGAGGCGCGGACTTTGTACCGCATCCGGTTCTGGAACCCGGCGCCTCCCGTATCTCCTCGAAGCGCCGGCGCGTCCCAGCCGTAGGCGGCGCCGTAGATCCTCCGCAGCTTCTCCACGGTTTCCCGGACGTCGGTTTCGGTGGGCGAAGCCAGCGGCAGGCATTCGCGTTCCAGCAGGCGCATCCCGGTCTCGGCGCGGGCGGTGATGCCTTTGTATCGGCTGCCGTTCAACTTCGCGCCGATGTAGTCGCGGTCCTTCTTGCGCCCGTCGGGGCTGATGACCGCGAGTGCGAAATCGTCGGTCACGGTGCCGACGGCGACCAGTCCCGGACAGGGTTCGTTGTGGGCCTTCCCCTGCCAGCGGGCCAACTCCGCATAGGACCTGCCCCGTTGCAGGAGCGTGTAGGAGCCGATCAACTCGATCTCGTCCAGCAGCACCACCCAGCCCTTGAAACCGGCGCCTCGGATGAGCTCGTTGGCGAACCGCAAGCGCTGCGGAGGCAGGTCGGCCGTCTTGGGCGCGCGAAACGGGTAGTTCTGCAATTGTCCGATCTTCCTCAAGCCGTCCTTGATGGTCGATACCTTTATCCGGTCGCCCGCCCAGAACGCTTCGACCTGACCCTTGAGCTCCAGGTCTTCCGACCTTTCATGGACCGTCAGGCTCGCCGGGAAGATCGGACTGAGAAGGTTGTCGTGAGCGGCCTTGTCGGCCCACCGGAAGAAGGCTGCATAGGCCGGGGAGTCCGGTTTCAGGGCTTGCCCCAGTTCTTCCATCAGCCGCCCGGCGTGCCCCGGCGCCCGCCCGTTCTCCACCGCCGACTGGAACACCTTGCCCAGGTCGTGGAGGGGCGTCTCCTTGCTGATGGCCACCTTGCTGCAAACGAAGCCCTGTGACAGGGCTTGGCGCTCCAGATGGGTCAGCAGGTGGGACTTGCCTGAACCGAAATCGCCGGAGACCAGCATTCCCAAGGAGCTGTCGGGCGGTTCGTCCGCGTCCGTGACCCTGGCCAACAGGTCCGTGAACCGGCCTACCGCCCGGGGCTGGTTGCAGCCCAGGATCTCCACGGCGTCCCCGTTGGGAACGCCGTTGCGGAGCGCTTCGATGGCGCGTCTGCAGGACAGGACCGAGGGTTCATCCGCAAGCATGACGAGCAGCTCCCTTCAGGACAATCGCACGAGGGAAGCGACGGGGTTGACCAGGTTCCGGTCTCGAACGTCGTCCATGATCCTGGTGCGCAGGGCCTGGTAGATGCCATAGCCTCTGGACCCGGCGCTTTCGTCCACGAATTCGGAGTTGGCGACCACCACCAGGAGGGTTCCCGACAACCGGTCGATGTCGTCGATGAACTCGCGCAGCAGTTCGTAGTGGTCCATGGCCATGGCCCGGGTGTAGTACTGCTTGCCGTCCCTGGGGTTGCGGGCCAGGGTGACTCGGGAGTTGTCCAGCAGGACGACGGTCCCGGCATACCCTGCCAGACGGACCCAGTGGAGGGCGGATTCGATGAAGTACCGGGCGGTGGTGCGGTGGATGCCGGTGTAGATGGAAAAGGGACGTACGCTGCTGACCCGCGTGTTGGCGCCGGTCAGCCACTCCAGTACGGGCTGGCCGTCGTACTCGCCGCGGTCGCGAGTGTTCTCCATGAGGCAGAGTTGACTCATGGCCACTCGGAAGTCCCTGGCCATCCCCCGGTTCTTGAAGACGCGCTGCTGTATTTCCGGGCGGATGTCCTGAAGGAAGAACTGCAAGTCGATGGCGTTGCGGTCGGCCACCGCGGCAAAGACGTTGCCGGACGCTCCGGGGTCCACGCCTTCGACCTTGTAACCCTTGTCGCCCGCCAGCCGCAGGATCAGCCGCCGGGCCAGGCGCCGCCAGTCGATCTGGCGAGCCAGCCCGAAGAATAGGTCCTGCGGCATGTGCGCTCGCATGGCCGCGGCGTCCAAGGTCGCGAAAACGTAGTCCAACTTCCGGCAACGCTCGGCTACGGCTTCGTGCAAGGCGGGTTTCAACTCGTCCGCGGTGACGGCGAACTTGACGGAGGCGCCGCCGTCCCTGACGAAGGCGGACAGGTACTCGTCGTCCATGTATTGCAGCCAGTCTCGCAGAGGGATGCGGTTCGCCATCAGCCGCCCTCGGTAAACCGGAGTCCGTAGTACTGGACGTCGCGGCCATCCGGTCCGACGAAGGAAAACACTCCCTTCGAGCGCCGTGTGCCGGTGGACGACGGGAAGGAGACCTCCGCGCCCTGTTTCGTGCGCTTGGGTCCTTTCGTATCCAGGATATACAGGTCCCTGGCGAAGTCCGTGCGGTCGTAGTCCCGGCTACTGCCGGGCAAGGAGGTGAACAGCCGGTAGATCCTTTCCAGGGGCACGACCCGCACCGCGATTCTCACCAGGCGGTCCGGATTCTCTTCCTTGACGATATCCGAGTACACGGCGTAGAGGGATTCGAGGAAAGCGCCCGACTGGTAGCGGCCGGGCTTCTCCTGGTTCTTCAACAGGACGTCCGCCAAGTGGGACGGTCTGATGGAGGATACTTTCTTCTTGTCGACCCTGACCGCGCGTTCGCCGGGCAGGATGCGCACCACGGAGGGGTGGGAGATCAGCCGGTCGTCCCGCTCGTGCATGTCCAGTCCTTGCTCCGAGGCGATGCGGCGCAACTCGGCCGAATATCCGTCCCTGAGGTACTGCTCTTCCTCGCCCTCCCGGAACGGCCAGGCCTGGACCGCGTTGGCCACCGTCTGCCCCAGGGACCCCATCGCGTCGTCGAGTCTCCCCTGGACCCTTTTCATGGCGGCGAGGTTCCCTTCCCTGGACGCCTTCTGCAACTGCTTGGCCAGCCGGATCAATTCCCCGGCCGAATCCAGTGTCGATTTCGCGGCCCTCTCGGTATCGCTGAAGGCTTGTTCGAAGCTGCCCATTCCATGCTCCTGAACGGTTCCATGCTGGTTTTGGCCTGTTGTGGGCCTTTCTGCCCATGGTGTGTCCATGGTGCAGCTCGGCTTCCATGGATAGCACGGAATCGCCGTCAACGCATCACACGTCAAGGGAGCGGACCTCGACCCGGCAGCCGCGGCTTCCGGGTCGATGCCCCGACCCCGCCCCGCGATGCAGCGAGGGGTTGAACGGGATGGCGAAGGAAGGCTAAATGAGGGCAATGCCTTCCGTATTCCGTCACCGGGGGCGGAGAGCTGGATCACGGACCCCGAAGACAACCGCGTGGACGTGTCCGAGCATAGCTGGCCCATGTGATTCGGCGAGGGTTCCCGGAGAAGGGGTGACACATGGCGCGCTTGAGACATATCGCAATCGCCACCAAGGACCCGGAGAAGACCGCGGCCTTCTACCAGAAGGTCTTCGGTCTGAAGTTCGTCAAGCGGGTGCCCGAGTCGCCCCGGGGAAGCGGCGTGTTCCTGTCGGACGGGCACGTGAACTTCGCCTTCCTGGACTATCCCTCCGACGAGGCCGCGGACATGGCGGGCGGGGCCGGCTACGAAGGGCTCCATCACATGGGGTTTCAGGTGGACAGCCTCGAAGAGGCCAACTCCCGGTTGGGCGAGACCGAAGTGGAGGTACTGGGCGACAAGGTGGGGCCGCACGACAGCTTCTACTTCGAGCAGAAGGTGCGGGGACCCAACGGCGTCATCATGGACATTTCGACCAGGGGATGGGACATGGAGCCGCCGGAACCCGCGCCTGCGGCGAAGAAGAGTTGATCTGACGGGCGCGCCTGCGCCCGGATACCTGCCTTCGAGGCGTCAGGGTTCTTCACGACTGCTTCCCGCGACCATGAAAGGAGAGGGGCAGGCTGCCGAAGTCGGCAGCCTGCCCCTCTCCTTGTGGGAACCGAACCCTGCTACTTGACGCTGATGTCCATGCCGTAGATGCGGGCGTCGGCCGGGGGTTGATAGTCGATGTTGCTGGCCATTCCCCACAGCAACTGGTGCCGCCACATGAAGCAGGCGGGGGCCAAGTCCGTGATGAGCTCCATGGCCGTGGTGAGGTGCCGGTTCCGTTCTTCCGGGTCGAAGGACTGCTGCTCCATGTCCAGCGCCTTGTCCAGGTCGGGATGGGAGAAGCCGATGCGCGGAGACCCGCCCTTCCTGAAGTACTGGTGGAAGGCGGAGCTCGGGTCGAGCACGCCGCCCCGGCCCATGTAGAAGAACGGCACCCTGCCCTTCTGCACGTTGGCCCAGAGCGTGGGCCACTCGGGCGTCAGCAGCCTGGCCTTGAAGCCCGCGGCGTTGAGCATCGGGATCATGGCCTCGGTCACCTGCTTGTCCAAGGTGTAGCGGTTGACCGGGGTTTGCAGCTCCACCGCCACCCCGTCCGGATAGCCGGCCTTGGCCAGCAGTTCCCGCGCCTTCTCGGGATCATAGGTATAGCGGGTCTTCAGGTTCGGGTTGTAGCCCAACTGCCCCGGACCCAGAGGACCGTCGAGACGGTTGGCCTGGCCCTGGAGCAGGGTCTTGATGATCTTGTCCCGGTCGATGGCGTGGCACACCGCCTGGCGGGTTTCCTTCTTGTCGAAGGGCGGCTTGGGCTGCATGGCCAGGAACATGATCTCGATGGAGTCGGTGGGGACGATCTTGTGGTTCGGGGAGCTGTCCACGGTCTTGTACAGGTGCGGCGGGATGAACTGTGCGATCTGCACCTCGTTGTTCATGAGGGCCGCGACGCGCTGCTCGGGCTCGCGCATGACCCGGAACACGATCTCGTCAGGCGCGTTGGGGTTCTGCTTGGCGGCCGGGTGGTCGGGCCGTTTCTCGATGACCATCCGCTGTCCCGGCACCAGCTCGGCCAGGGCGTAGGGTCCGCCGCCCATCATGTGGTTCTTGTCGGCTTCCTTGGCGCCGTACTTGTCGAAAGTGGCCTTGCTGGTGATGATGAGGCCGTCGCAGAGAAAGTCCAGCAGCGGCGCGGTGGGTTTCTTGGTGGTGATCCGCACCGTGAACTCGTCCACCGCGGCGGCCTCCTTGACGGGTCGGGCCACCGAAGCCTTCTGTTTGCTCTGGGGGTCGGTGAGCACGCGCTTGAGCGAGTGGACCACGTCTTCCGCGGTCACAGGGCTGCCGTCGTTGAACTTGTACTCCTGGTCCAGCACGAACACCCAGTTGTTGGGGTCTTCGACCTTCCAACTCTTCGCCAGCCCCGGCTCCCACCGGGCCTTCTGCCAGTTGTACTTGCACAGGGGGCCGGTGATCTCGGTCCATATGCCGTAGAGCAGCGCGACGCTGTCGCCGTACGGATTGGCGGTCTCCATGGTCTCGGTGACGCCGATGCTGACCCGGGTCTTCTCCTGGGCCAACGACACCGATGCGGTCAGGCCCAGAGCCAGGCCCGCGACCACCGGCGCCAGCAACATCCTTCGCATGCGATTCGTCATTTCCGTCTCCCTTCCGAGTCGTTTTCGATAGTGTCCACGGATGTTCGGGCTTCTATCAACGCCGTCGGGTGTTGTCAACCGCGGTTCAACCGCCGTCCCGTCCCCGGTCGGGACGGCGATGTTGACAGCCGAGGCTTTTTGTCCAATAGTCTGTCGTTGCAACCGGGCCGAGGACCCGGACCGCCCCGGGCCTGCCGGACGAGGACATTCATTCATGGGAGGAGATTCGATGAGCAAGATCGACGTCGTGGACGCGGATTCCCACGTCATGGAAGTGCCGGAGACCTGGGATTACCTGGAGGACGAGTTCCAGCACCGAAGGCCCGTGGTGGTGCAGGGAGAGGGGCTGGCCACCAACTCCCACATCGACGCGTGGTGGCTCATCGACGGCCAGATCCATCCCCGGTTGTGGGGACCCGGCACCACCTTCAGCGGCACGCCGCTGGAGATGAAGTTCGCCCGGGACAAGATATTCCCCGTTGCCAGCCAGGGCATGACCGACATCGACGCCCGCATCAAGGACCTGGACGCATTCGGCATCGACATCCAGGTGATCTACTCCTCCATCCTGTTCCATCGCCTGACCGAGGACCCCAGGTTCGAGGCCGCGTTGATGCGGAGCTACAACACCTGGATCTCCCAGCGTTGCAGTGAGCGGCCCGAGCGCCTGAAGTGGTCCGCGGTGATCCCCATGCGGGACCGCGAGGCCTGCGTGGCCGAGGTCCATCGCGCCCGGGAGCTCGGCGCCGTGGGTCTCATGATCGGCGGCACCGCGGGCCAGACGCTGCTGCACCATCCGGACCTTTCGCCGTTCTTTGCCGCGGCCTGCGAGGTGGACCTGCCGGTGTGCGTCCACACGGGCTGGAGCGCGCCGGGCCTGACCCAAACCTGCGAGGACCCCTACTCGGCATTGCTCCTGAGCTTCACCCTGCCCGTGCTCATGGGGTTCTTCAGCATCCTGGCGGGCGGCGTCCTCGACCGCTTCCCGAAGCTCAGGGTCGCCTTCCTGGAAGCGGGATCCGAATGGATCCCCTACATGATCGGACGGATGGACCACTATCATCCGGTGGTGGAGATGCTGGGGAACCGTTCCCGGAAACTGCCCAGCGAGTACCTCCGGGAGGGCCGGGTCTATGTCACCTGCGAAGCGGAGGAGCCGCTTCTGCCCCACGTCATCGACCTGGTGGGGGAGGACCAGATCCTGATCGAGGGCGACATCCCCCATTCCGAGGCGCGGGAGACGGGCATCCAGGAGATCCGGGACCGCACCGACCTCTCGGACGCCGTCAAGCAGAAGATCCTGCGCGAGAACGGCCTCGCGTTCTATAACCTGTGACGCGCGTCAGAGGCCGTAGAACCGCTTCGGGTTGTCCACCAGTATCTTCTCGATGACGCGGGACGGGATGTCCTCGCGCTGCCGCATCACGTCCACCATGCGTGGCTCGTTGGCGGGATCCGTGTGTCCGTAGTCCGAGCCGATGAGGAGGTTGTCCTCGCCCGTGTAGCCGAGCAGGTAGGGCAGGTCCTCGTCCGCCTCGCAGGCCACGTAGATGCGGTAGTCGCGAAAGAGGTCCACGTTGGTCTCGTGCTTCCACCGGGGTCGTTGTATGCCCTTTCGGCCTCCCGCGGCCACCGCCCGGGACTCGCGCCGGAGCAGGTGCAGGAGGTAGGGGATCCAGCTTGCCTTGGCTTCGATGAAGCCGAACCGAAGGCCGGGAAACCGTGCCGGCAGGTGGTTGGCCACGATGTCCCGGAACGCGAACAGGGGCAGCGCCACCTGGTTGGCGAAGGTCGAGCTGATGGCCAGGTCGAAGAGGTTGAGCAGGGTGCGGGAGCCCGAGCCCGTATGGATGCAGACGGGCAGGTCGAGCTTCTCGGCCTCCTCGTAGAGGGGGAAGAAGAAGGGATGTGCGATGCTGCGGTCACCCTCCATGCCCCGGAGCGTCACCCCTACCGCGCCATTGGCCTTGCCCTTCCGCATCTCTTCGAGCGACGCTTCCATGGAGTGCAGCGGCGGCGCCACCACCCAGCGGAGCCGTCCCCGGGACTTGCTCCAGACATCGGCCATCCAGTCGTTGTAGGCGCGGCACAACGCGGCCTCCAGTTCCGCATCGTCGGTGAGGTAAACCAGGAACAGCGTCGGATAGATGACCTGGATCTCCACCCCCAGCTTGTCCATGTCCGCCAGCCGCGCCGGCACGTCGGTGATCTCCCGACAGGCGATGAGGACGTCCCGGCGCCGCTCCTGACCCTTGGAGCGTGAGGGCGTAACCAGCCGGAAGCCGCCCCGGCCGGCCGGCTTGGGGAAGAGGTTGCCGTCGATCAGCCACAGGACGTTCAAGTCGCCGTAGAGGGTGTCGTCCGGCACCTCGGTCATCACCGGTCTGCGCGGGTACATGGACGAGTCCATGAGCTCCCACATCCCCTCCGACTCGGAAATGTGCGTGTCCGCGTCTATGACGCCCGGCATGGGGTCCTCGCTCGTCCGTCGGTCCTGTCCTCAGACCTCCGCCTCGACGTGCAACTCCATCACGCCGATCTTCTCGATCTCTCCCCGGAGCCGGTCGCCGTCCCGGAGCGTGTGGACCCCGGCCGGCGTCCCCGTGGTGATGAGGTCGCCCGGTCGGAGGGTCGCCACGCTCGACAGGAACCGGATGTGGTCCCGGACCCCGCAGATCATGTCGCCGGTATGCGCGGTCATCACCTGCTCGCCGTTGTGCCACGCGGCGAGCGAGAGGTCCTGCGGCTCGGGGATCTCGTCCCTGGTGACGATCCAGGGTCCCAGGGGACTGAAGGTGTCGAAGCCCTTGCGAACGTTGCGGGTGTTGTTCTTGCCGCGCCCCCAGGGGTCCCGCTGGCTGATGTCCCAGCAGATGGTGTAGCCGAAGACATGGTCCAGCGCCTGCTCCTCGGTCACCTTGCGGGTTTCCTTGCCGATGACCACGCAGAGCTCGCACTCGAAGTCCACGTCGTGGGACACCTTGGGGAGGATGACTGCGCCGCCGGGTCCGATGATGGACGAGACCGGCTTCAGGAAGTCCTGCGACATGTGGTCGTCCTTGTCCGGCAGCTCCTGGGCGCCGCTCCCCATCCGGGTCTCCATCTCCTTGCGGTGGTCCATGTAGTTGGCGGCCGCGGCCCAGAGGGACGTGGGGTTGTCGATGGGCGCTCGAAGCGTCACCCGATCCAGGGGCACGGCGTCCCCGGACCGGATGCACTCCTCGACGCAGTGCCGGGCCGCGGGGTTCCCCGTCAGCGCCTCGATGACCTGGACCATGGTGTAATCGGCCTTGAGCAGACCCGCGGCGACCATCGCCGCTCCGATGGGATAGACCTCGTCGTCCACCACCGCCCCGGCCTGCTTCGCGTCGTAGGTGCAAACCTTCATGCTTCGTCTCCCTCCGCCCTGGCGTCCTGCGTCCCGGGAAGCTCCATGGCGCCTTATACCACAACCGACCCGGACTGGCATCTTCCGGCTTGACAGCAGCGCGGAAATGTCGGATTCCACGGTAAGGAACCTCCGATCAACCCCGGCTCGAAGCGCCTCACCCTGTGGGAAAGCGCGTCCTTCGACTTCGCTACGCTACGCTCAGGACGAACGGGGGTGATTGCGTTTCGCTGCGCTCGGGACGAACGGGGCAATTGTTCGGAGTTTCGGTCGGCTGCCGCGAGCCGCGGCAGCCGACCGTTGCGGAGGTGGAACCATGCGAACGCGCATCCGACACGTGGCCCTCAACACGGAGAACTGGGACCGGATGGCCCGTTTCTACCAGACGGTCTTCGGGATGAAGAAGATCACCACCGGGATGACCGACGAGAAGGGAAACTACAATCCGGACCGGGGCCACATCAGCGATGGAGTCATCGGCTTCGCCATGCTGCAGAAGCATCCGGGGAACCAGTCCGGACTGGACCACTTCGGCTTCGAGGTGGAGGAGATACCGGTGGTGCTGGACCGGATGCGCGGTGGCTATCCGGACCTGCTGGTGGCCAGGAGCCTGCCCCACGTACCGTTCTCGGTTTCCCGCGGCACCGATCCCTGCGGCACGCAGTTCGACATCTCGCAGAAGGGGGTCGCCAAGGTCCGGGAGGGATACCTGGAAGAGGGCTGGAGCCAGCCGCGCCGGCTCAGCCACATCTCCATCCGCTCCAGGACTCCGGAACGGGTGGCCGAGTTCTACCACCGCGTGTTCGACCTCGACGTGGGCGAAGCGCCGTCACCGGACGGCAGCTTCCGGGTTACCGACGGCGCGGTGGACCTCCTGGTGCGCCCCTGCGACAACGCGCTGTACCGCGGCATGCGCGAAGGGCTCGACCACATCGGCTTCCGGGTCGAGGACCTGGAGCGGACCCGGAAGGACATCGAGACCCTGAGCGAAGCCGCGCCGGAAGCCGCCCCCGCCAACCTGGACGTGGGCCGTTTCGGCCCCATGACCCGGGCCGACCTGGAAGGCTGCGTCATCGGCCGGTACGCCATGGCCGACCCCGACGGCATCCTGCTCGACCTCTCCGAGCCGTGAGTCAGGGGAGACCGCGCCGCCCTTCGTCCGGGGCGCCGCGCCGGACCGGCGCCTGGTCTTCGCTCTTCAGGAACTCCGCCAGCCGTTCGCCGATGACGTACACGGTGGCGTTGGTGTTGGCGTGCACCACCGTGGGCATGACGGAGGCGTCCGCCACCCACAGGTTGTCCAGTCCATGGACCCGCAGCCGTTGGTCCACCACCGCGGCGGGGTCGTCCGACGGTCCCATCTTGCAGGTGCCGCAACCGTGGAGGGAGCTGTCGTGGTTGGAGTGGGCGAAGGTTGTCCAGTCCTCTTCCGGACCCGGGGTCGCCAACGGGCCGTAGAATTCCCGCATGGGCGAGGTCCGGGCCAGTTCCCGGACGAACTCCATGGCCGACACCATCTTTTCCCGGTCACGGGGGTCTTCCAGCAGCGCCGATTCCACCACGGGGTCGTCTTTCGGGTCTGAGCTCTTGAGGCGGACCCGCCCCCGGGCCGCCTGCTCCAGCAGGGTGATGGACAGGGGCAGCAGGCAGTCCATGTCCGGGAGCTTCGTGGCAGGGCGCAGGACCAGGTAGAAGTCGCCGTGGTCGAGGCTCGGCGAGGTCCGCGCCATGAGGCGGATCCGCGGCAGGGTCCAGTCCACGTCGAAGTCCCTGGCGGCCTTGAACGTCATGTGGACCATCGCGTGGTCCTGGAAGTTCTCCCCGACCCCTTCCAGCGGGTGGGTCACCTCGATGCCGAGGCGTTCGAGGGCCGCGGGCGGGCCGATGCCCGACAACAGCAGGACCTGCGGGCTCCGGTAAACGCCCGCGGCCAGCACCACCTGGCCGGCGGTGGCCGTGTGGACCACGCCGTCCCTTTCGTAGCGCACGCCGTCCACCCGAGTGCCGGAGACCGTCAAGGCGAGCACCGGAGCCTCCGCCCGGATGGTGAGGTTGGGACGTCCGCAGGCGGGGTCGAGATGGCTCACCACCGCGGACTGGCGCCTGCCGTCCCTGATGTTGCACACCCCCGGGCCGACGCCCAGGGGATTGGCGATGTTCGTGTCCGGGATGCGCGGCAGCCCCATCTCGACGGCGCCGTCGATATAGGCCCGGACCACCGGGGACAGGTCCGATTCCAGGGCGAAGGGTCTCTCGACATACACGGGTCCGGCGTTGCCGTGGTTCGGGTCGTCGGGGAAATCCTGATCCGTTTCGAGGCGCTGCAACACCGCGTGGACCACGTCCCAGGACCAGTCCGGGTTCCCCTGCGCAACCCACGTTTCCATGTCGTGCCGCGTGGGCCAGACGTAGCCCATGGCGTTGATCGACGAACCGCCGCCCATGATCCTTCCGAGCATGAGAGGGAACGAGCTGCCGTTGACGGGCCGCCGCACCGTGAGCATGTCCACGAAGGGAGTCTCCCACAACACCCGATCCCATCTGTCGGCGTCTCGGATGACGTCCGGAACCGGCCGGGGGTGGGGCGCGGCTTCCAGCAACAGCACCCTCCGGCGCGGGTCCTCGCTGAGTCGGCCCGCGGCAACGCAGCCGCCGGAGCCGCCGCCGATGATGATGACGTCGTAGTGTTCGGGCATGTGCATTCTCGTCCGATCCAGCGATGAGCCGTCGGTCTGCCTTGGGGAACCTCTGGTCAATCCCGGCTCGAGATACCTCTCCCTGTGGGAAAGCGCGTCCTTCGGCTTCGCTTCGCTACGCTCAGGACGAACGGAGGCAATCGTTCCGGGTTTCCCTGGAGTGAGGGCGGCGGCCGGGATCCCTCACTGCAGGGGAGGGGGCGACAGCCATGCCGCCCGTCCCCCGGGCGTGGCCGCACCCGCGAGCGCGCTCGCGTCCTCCAACTGCGCCGCGTTGCGGCAGGCTTCGATCATCTCCCGGGTCGATGCAGCGCCCAGCAAGGGGTCGGCGAGGGCGTGGACCTTGTCTTCGATGGCCTCGTCCGACAGCGGACGCTCCAGGCTTCCCGAAGCATGCTCGACCACGGCTTCCACGGAACGGCCGCCCTTCCACCGTACCCTCACCACGGCCCCGGACTCGCTCACCGCGCCGTCCGCCGCGGCCGAGATCCGGTCGCGCACGGCCATGAGGACGGGGTCGTTGACCGCTTCGTCCGAGAACTCGGCTACGCCGACCCGTCCGAGCACGAGCGCGGCCGCGGCGGCGTGATAGACGCTGAACTTGCCTTCGAGCCCCGTTCGCGGCGTCCTGTTCCCGGTGAGCTCCAGCACCAGCGGGTGGACTCGCAACTCCACGGCTTCGACGTCGTCCGCGGTGAGACCGTATTCCCGTTTGAGCCGGATGCAGCCGTCGAGGCTCGGGTGGATCACCACGCCGCAGGGGTAGGGCTTGTAGGTGTTGCGCACGATCTCGTAGCTGTCGCCGAGTCCTTCGCAGATGGCCGCGTAGTCCTGTTTGGTGGAGAGCACCGGGGCGAAGCCCCGGGGCGCTTCGATGGCCCGCTCGGAGCTGGTCAACCCGTGGGCGGCGAGCAAGGCCGCGGACAGGCCGTTCTGGGCGGCCCGTCCGATGTGGAAGGGCTTGCACATGGTCCCGAACATCTCCCGGAGCCCCGCGGCCTGGGTGGCGGCCGCGCCCAAGGCCCAGCACATGCGCCGGCGGTCCAGTCCGAGCGCGCGGCCGGCTGCGGCTGCGGCACCGAAGACCCCGGCGGTGGCGGTGATGTGCCAGCCGACGTCGTAATGGTCGGGGTACACGGCGTTGCCGATGCGGCATTCCACCTCCACCCCGAGGACCAGCGCATGGAGGAAGTCGCCGCCGGAGACGGGCCGGTGCTCGGCCAGGGCCAGCAGCGCTGCGGCCACCGGCCCGGCGGGATGGATGATGGTCCGCAGGTGGGTGTCGTCGAAGTCGAACACGTGGGAGCTCAGGCCGTTGAGCAGCGCCGCATGCAGCGCATCGACCCGTTCCGTGCGGCCCAGCACCGACGCCCGGGGTTTTCCCATGAAGGGTCCCAAGGCCTCCAGCGCGATGTCCACCGATTCGTGGCGCGAGCCGCCCACCGCGCAGCCCATCCAGTTGAGCAGCGTGCGCGCGGCTTCGCGGCGCACGGCGTCGGGGACGGAGCGAAACTCCGACTCACAGACCCACTGCGCCAAGCGTCGGGTCACTCCTGCGTCCGAGGCGCTCATGGGAACGTTCGATCCATTCGGACAACCGGCTCGAGGCGTCTCTCCACATGGGAAAGCGCGTCCTTCGACTTCGCTTCGCTATACTCAGGACGAACGGGACAGTTGTTCAGGGTTTCCTCGATCCCGCTCCTTGACAACGTGAGTTGACGGCTTCAAGGTTGGGCGAACAATATACCCTAAATCGACGGAGGTGAGAAATGAACGTTGTTGACGCTGACGGCCACGTGGAAGAGTGCCTCGTGACCTTCGACGACGAATACCTCGATCCCGGGTTCCGGGGTCAGCGGCCCCGCGTGGTGGGCGTGGACGGCATGGCCTACTGGATGATCGACGAGCAACTGTTCCCCCGCCGGGTGGGCCGGGGCTGCAACAACCTGGGCACGCCGGTGACCATCGACGGCAAGCCCGCGAAACACTCCGAAGGCAAGCCGGAAAGCGTCGGGAGCATGGATCTCACCAACATCCCGGAGCGGCTGGAGATCATGGACGAGGAAGACATCGCCGTGCAGGTGGTCTATCCGACGCTGTTCCTCGCCTATCCGCTCACCAGCAACACGGCGTTGGCCACCGCGCTGTGCGACTCCTACAACCGTTGGCTGGGAGACCGGCTGGGGAGCCACGACCGCATCAAGTGGGCCGCGGTGGTGAACCTGGACGACGTGGACGGCGCCGTGCGGTCGGTGCGCGAGGCCAGGGGGATGGGAGCGGTTGCGGTCATGGTGCTGGGCACCGCTGGCGACCGGCTCCTGGACGAAGACGACCTGCTGCCGTTCTACGAGGCGGTGGAGGGAGAGGGCTTGGCTCTGGGCGTCCACGTGGGCTGGTCCTGCCCGTCGGTGAACAACCTCTACTCGCACATCTATCCCTCCGGCGTCATCGCGTTCCACATGCCCGTTCTCATGGCGTGCGCTTCCCTGATGGCCGGCGGCGTCCTCGACCGGTTCCCGGACATGCGCGTGGTGTTCCTCGAGGCGGGATGCATGTGGGTGCCCTTCATGCTCGACCGTCTGAAGCATCGGTACGAGAACCAGGGGGAGCTGCTGTTGAAGTTCATCCCCGAGACGGTCCCCAAGCAGGCGCTTCCGGCCATGGAGTACGTCAGGAAGGGGAACCTCTACTTCAGCGCGGAGATCGAGGATTCCCTGCTGCCGCAGGTGATGGACCTGGTGGGACAGGGACAGATCGTCACCGGGACGGACATGCCCCACGGCGACCGGGAACGCTATGCCGCGCGCATGCTGTGCGAGCGGACCGACATCTCCGACGCAGCCAAGGACGCCATCCTGGACGCCAATCCCAGGCGGCTCTACGGTCTGTAATGCAAGGAGACTCGGAACGGTTGCCCCGTTCGTCCCGAGCGCAGCGAAGCGAGTCCTCCGTTCATCCTGAGCGTAGCGAAGTCGAAGGACGCGCTTTCAAGAGGGCCGGAACGGGCAACGGCCAAGGCTGATTTCCGGGAGGCGAGGATGGCGCTCAAGGCTTCGCCCGGGGCCGCGTACGGTTGGCGCGCGCGGATCGGGTTCGTGACCCCCAGTCCCGGCCACGAGAACAACGGCTACGAGTTCTATCTCATGGCCCCCGACGGCGTCACCATCGTGATGACGTCGCTGCGGGTGACCGAGTTGACCCAACGGCAGTACGACGACGCGGTGGACCGCATGGACGCGGCGGTGGCCGAACTCGAAGACCGTCGGGTGGACGCCATCATCCAGGCGGGCGTCCCGCTGGTGGTGACCCGCGGCTGGGGCTTCGAGGAGAAGCTGCTGGCGGAGATGGCGCGCCAGACATCCATCCCCATGGCCACGGACATCGGCGCGTGCATACGGGCCATGCGAACCCTGGGCATGAAGCGTGTGGCCATGCTGACGCCATTCGACGAGTCCATGCACCGGCAACTGGTGGAATACGTCGGTCACGCGGGCATCGAGGTGGTGGCCGCGCGCTCCCTGTGGCCCTCCGACGAGGCCGCCATGTCGCGGCGGTACGGCGTCTCCACCATGCCCTTGGCGGAACCCTACCACGCCGCCAAGGAGACGTATCTCTCGGCCCCGTCCGCGGACGGCGTCTGGATCACCGGCGCGCTCATGCCCAGCGTAGCCGTCATCGACAGCCTGGAGCAGGACCTCGGCGTCCCGGTGGTGACCAGCATGCAGGCCATGACGTGGGCCGGCCTCGGGCTGGCGCGAGTGAAGGCCCAAGTCCCCGGCTACGGCCGCCTGTTCGACCGCGGGTACGAGCCGGATCCGCCCTCGGCGTGAAGCGCTACACCGGGATCCTGGTTGAACCCGCCTGTCGGAGGGACCCAAGTGACGTATCCGGTGGGAGGTGGTATGATGAAACCATGCCTTCCGCTTGGCGAACCCTGCGACTATTGGCCCGATCCTGTCAGCGGCAGATCCCCCTGAGGGCACGGTCGTAGCGCGGTAGCGGGCGAACGGGAGATGCCATCGTGCGGACCGTAAAACAGGCCTGCAGACCCCGGCCAAGCGCCTTCGACCCCACGCGCCGCGACACCGTGCTCGACCTGACGGACCTGGTCGACGGCCGCATCGACCCGGCTGGATTCTTTGCCGAGAACCACGTCACGGAGGGTATGAGGACCCTGCTCACCGAGGGGTTCCGGCGTCTGGAAGGGAAATCGGCGCAAGGCGTCTTCAAGCTGACCCAGGCCATGGGGGGCGGCAAGACCCACAACCTCCTCGCGCTTGGGCTCCTGGCCGGGCATCCCGGTTACCGGGCCGAGGTCATGGGCGGCTTCTACACCCCGGACCCCGAACTCGCCCCGGTCCGCGTGGTCGCCTTTTCCGGGCGCGAGAGCGATGCGCCCCTCGGCATCTGGGGCGCCATCGCGGAGCAGCTCGGCAGGAAGGAGCAGTTCAACGACTACTACGCGCCCCTGGCCGCGCCGGGTCAGACCGCCTGGGTGAACCTGCTCGAGGGCGAGCCGCTGGTCATCATGCTGGACGAGCTGCCGCCCTACTTCGTCAACGCGGCCTCGAAGAGCATCGGCAACTCGGATTTGTCGGCAGTCACCACCACCGCGCTGTCGAACCTCCTGGTGGCGGTCGGGCGGGACGAACTGCGCAACGTCTGCCTGGTGATCTCCGACCTCAAGGCGACGTACAGCGCGGGGGCCGCGCAGATCGTCGCAGCGCTGGAAGACCTGGAAGCCGAGACCGGCCGCACCGCCATGAACCTGGAGCCCGTCCGCATGAACACGGACGAGTTCTACCACATCCTCCGCAAACGTCTCTTCGAGGCCCTCCCGGACGAGGCGGAGATCGAGGAGGTGGCGCAGGGCTACGCGAAGGCGGTGCGCGAAGCGAAGCAGATGGACGTGACGAACGCCTCGCCCGAGCAGTTCGCCGCCCAGGTGGCCGAGTCGTACCCGTTCCATCCCGCCATCCGCGACCTCTATGGCCGCTTTCGGGAGAACCAGGGCTTCCAGCAGACCCGCGGGCTGATCCGCCTGATGCGGATCGTCGTGTCGCGGATCTGGGATACCGGCCATGACCCCTACCTCGTCGCCGCCCACGACGTCGATCTGGAGAGCCGCGAGACCCTCACCGAGATCAACCAGATCAACCCGACGCTCGAGAACGCCATCGCCCACGACATCGCGTCGGGCGGCAACGCCGTGGCCGAGACCATCGACGCGAACCTGGGATGCGGCGAGGACGCCAGGGACGTCATGCGGCTGCTCCTGGTCGCCTCGCTGGCGAACGTCCCGAACGCCGTCAAGGGGCTCGCCATCCCCGAGGTCGTCGCCAACCTGTGCTCTCCGGGGCGCGACCTCTCGAAGTTGCAGAACGAGGTGATCGCGCGCCTCGTGACCGCGGCCTGGTACCTGCACACGACCAACGACGGGCGTCTGCACCTGCGCAACGTGCAGAACCTCATCGCCCGGGTGACCACTACCGCGGGCGCCTACCTCCGCGACCAAGCCACGAAAGAACTCAAGGAACGGCTGACGGAGATCTTCGAGCCGGTCGAGGGGTCGTGTTACCAGCGCCTGCAACCGCTCCCGGCCGTGGACGAGATCGACGTCCACCCCGACCGGGTGACGCTGGTGGTGACCGAGCCGCACCCGGCGGGCCTGCACCCGGACCTCGCCGTCCTGTACGAGCAGCTCACCTACCAGAACCGCATCTGCTTCCTGACCGGACAGCGGGCCTTCGAATCGTTGCTGGAACGCGCGCGGGAGTTGAAGGCGATCAACCAGATCATCGGTGAGATGCACGAAGAAGGGGTGGCCGACGGCGACCCGCAGATGCAGCAGGCGCGCGACCAGCTCCTGCCGCGTTTCCTTGCCCAGTTCCACAGCGCCGTCCGCGAGACCTTCACCACGCTGCACTACCCCACCCGGGACCGGCTGGCCAGGGTGGACTTCCTCATGGAGTTCAAGGAGAACCGCTACAACGGCGAGGAGCAGGTGAGGGAGGCGCTCGCGGATCGGCAGAAGTACGCCACGGACGTCGCGAGCGAGACCTTCCGCAAGAAGGTGGAAGACCGGCTGTTCACCCAGAAGTCCATGTTGTGGACGGAGGTCGTGCGCCGAGCCGCGTCCAACCCCCGTTGGCAGTGGCACCGGCCCGACGCCCTCGACCGGATGAAGCAGGACTGCCTGCACAAGGACCTGTGGCGTGAGGAAGGGAGCTACGTCAACAGGGGACCCTTTCCGAAGCCGGCGACGAGCGTGCGCATCCGGGAGTTGTCCCGGGACGACGACACCGGAGAGGTGAAGCTGCGGCTTGCTCCCGTCAACGCCGACCGGATCCATGCAGAGTTCGGCGGAGCGGCGACGCCGGCATCGATGGCGGTCGAGGGGGCGGACTTCGAGACCGCGGAGCTTCGCGTCTCCTTCCTCGCGGTCGATTCCAAGGGCGAGCACGATACCGGGGAGCCGGTGGAGTGGTCGAACCGTATCACGCTGAAATCGCGCGAGTACCCGGACGGAGACCGACGCATGGTCGAGATCCGCTCCGCCCCGGCCGCGCCCATCCGCTACACCACCGACGGATCCGACCCGAAGGTCAACGGCGGCGCGTACGAAGGGCCGTTCGCGGCGCCGGTGGGCGCCCGCCTCGTGCTCGCGGTGGCGGAGAAGGACGGAGTCGCTTCCGAGGTCCACCGGCGCGATATGGCCGACAGACGGGAGACCAAGCCCATCGACAAGGCCCGTCCCGCGGTGTGGCGTCCTGCCTCCGGCGGGTTCCGGTTCCAGACCACTCGCAACGCCTACGGCTTCATCAACCGGCTGAAGAAGCATGAAGCCTCCGCGGGCGGACTGCGCTTCGCGGCTCAGGCCGGCGGGACTTGGGGCGAGATTTCCCTTTCCGACGACGTGGAGTTGGGCGGCGACCGGATCGAGCAGACGGTCGAGCAACTCAGGGGGCTCGTGCCCGACGGCGAAGTCTCCATCGAGGCGAAGCGCGTGCGCTACGACACGGGCCAGCGCTTCCTGGACTACGTGGCGGAGATCCGGGCGGAATACGACCGCAACGACGTGGAGCCTTGAGCGTGGGGACCCGTTCCAGGCCGGCAGGGTTCGGTTTTCAGTTCGAGGAGTCGGAACACCACTTCGTGGTGACCGTGCCTTCGAGGGTCCGTGGGGACGTGCTCGTGGCCGAGCACCTGCGCTTCGATCCCGAGACGGGCTACGCGCCTCCCTCCCTCGGTCTCGGCCCTCATGATTCCAGGCTTCGGGCCGCGCTGCCGCGCGCCAAGTGGGACGCCATTGCCGACGAGGTGCGCGTCGAGTTCAACCGCCGTCTCAAGAAGCAGGGCCTGCCGCCGGGACGCTGGAAGCGGGGCGACATCCCGGTCGCCCGCCTGCTGGGCAAGGAACTGACGCTCCTCGCCTGGGCCGTGGAAGACGCCGACCCGGCGCTCATCCCCGCGGCGCTCAAGAACTGGTTGGGACTCGCGCCGGAAGAACGGTGGTGGCTGTTCACCATGACCAACGCCGCCACCGGCCACGCCCTGCACGGCAGGAACAAGGGCTGGCGCAAGGCGGTGCGTTTCGCGCTCACAGAGAACCCGGTGACCGGCGACCGCCAGGATCGGCAGAGCGACATCTTCCGGCTGGCGGCCGCGGAGGAGCGTTCGGAACCCCCGCGCCAGGGCCGGAGTGGGAGTGGGATCCGGAGCCGGGAGGACGCCGCGCCGACGCGCAGGGCGGTTGCCGGCGCGCATCGTCGGTCCGGTGAACGAGGCGAAGAAGACGGCGCCGCGCCACCCGGGATCATCGCCGCAGGCCGCCGCGGCCCCTGAGTTGCCTGGGATGTTGGCTCTGCAAAACCAGCTCGCGCCGGACTGGAAGGAGTGCCTGGGTCTGGACGCCCGCCATGCCCCCGAGCTCTACCAGGACGCTACCGAGGTTGACGACGTCCCACACGCGAGGCCGATACGAACGGCCTTGCGCGACTTGGGCGCGGCCGCCGTGTTCTGCGTCCAGCACCTTCCGACCGCGGTATTCTTCGCAACCGAGAGCATGGACCCGACAGCCATCGCACGCCTTCATTCGGATCTTTGGAACCAGGGACTTGCAAGCGTTCTCGCCGTCGTGTGCGGCGAAACGATCCGAATCTACTCGCTCGCTGCCACCCCGGCCGACAGGAGCACGGAGACTTTCGACAAGACCTGCCTGATCGACGTGCTCCACCAGGTAAGCGATGCGCTCGCACTGCGAAACCTGATCTACGGCATGGAGTCCGGCCGGTACTGGAAGGAGCACGGAGGCAAGTTCGACGCGAACCAGCGCGTGGATGGAGTGCTCCTGGGCAATCTCAAGCAATCGCACGACCTGCTTCGGGATTACGGCTTGGCCCCGGCGGCATCCCAGGCCCTTTTGATGCAGACGATGTTCATCGCGTATCTGGAAGATCGGAAGATCATCGATGCAGGATATATCGAGGCCGCCACTGACGGCGCCTTTTCCACGTTCGCCGAAATCTTGAACGAAAACAAGGTCAACGCCTTCTACGGCCTGTTCCGCAGCCTCAGCCGCGATTTCAACGGTGACCTGTTCGTGAAGCCATGTTCCTTTGACGACGTTGGCCCCGGGCTTCAACGGCGCCACTTGGAGGTGCTGGCTCGCTTCCACTCCGGCAAGGAGGAAATGGATCCGGCAGGAGCCAGTTCCGTTTTTGGGGCTACAACTTCGAGTTCATCCCGGTGGAACTGATCAGCGCCGTGTACGACAAGTTCCTGAACGAGCAGGACCAAGCGCGCAAGAAGGGCCAGTTCCACACCCCGATGCATCTGGCGAGCAGCATCGTCTCCCAGATATGGGACGACCGGGAGGTTCTCGACCCGCGCATCAAGACGAAGGGAAAGTTCCTCGATCCGGCATGCGGTTCGGGTATTTTCCTGGTGTGCCTGTTCAAGCGTCTCTGCGAGCAGTGGCGATATCGCCAAGCGAAGCAGAACATCCGTTGGGACAGCCTGCGCGGTTTCCTCGCCCGGCTATGCGGCTGGGACATCGACGCCAGCGCGGTGCGCGTGGCGGCGTTTTCCCTCTATGTCGCACTCCTGGAAGAGGCGCGCCCTCCCGATATCCGCAGCCTGATGAGACGCGGCAAGCTGCTGCCCCCACTATGGGGCGAGACCCTGCGCCAGGCGGATTTCTTCCACATGGAAGCAAGCCCCGAATACGACGTGGTGATCGGCAATCCGCCGTGGCGAAGGAGCGACGCGGGCTCAGCCGGCTGGTGCGAACGGCACGGTCTCCCGGCGCCAGACAAGCAAGCCGCATGGGGGTTTCTCTGGAAGGCGCTCCGGCACCTGAAGAAGGACGGCAGGATCGCATTCCTGCTTCCTGCAATGAGCTTCCTCCACAACCACTCGAAGAAGGCCCTGGAAGCAAGAAGCCTGCTT
This sequence comes from uncultured Binatia bacterium (SeqCode), assembly GCA_965204235.1. GTDB lineage: Bacteria > Desulfobacterota > Binatia > UBA9968 > JAJDTQ01 > JAJDTQ01. The sequence continues at coordinate 3,145,598 of OZ241979.1, read as the reverse complement.
TTCCGGAGCGCTCGGGTACGCCGCATCGTCAACTACGCGGATCTTCGTTTCCAGCTTTTCAGTGTTGCCGTGCGACCTGCGTCCCTCTTCATCGCCGGCCTCAATACGGACGCCAGGCCCTACGAGTTCGACTACTGGACGCCCAAGGCAAGCCCGAATTCCGGCGCCACGCGCCTCGTGAGCATCAACGAAACCGACAAGAAGCGGCTGAACACGGTGATGGTCGAAAAGGATCCGCTCGAGTTCAACAAGCGTATGTGGATGACCAGCCCGGAAAACAAGCTGTTCCGATACCTTTCCACTTATCCTCGGCTGCGCGCCAAGATAGCGCAACATGGGGGAGCGAACGCTGAGCAAGGCAAAGACCCCGAACCGACGTGGAAGACCGGTCAGGGGTTCAAGCCCGTGCTGGAAGACCGCTTGAAGGATGCGAGCTACAAGTGGACCAGGAGCGAAATCGTGGCGACGAACCCGTTTCTGCCGACGAAATCATTCCGCATTTTCGCCCCCGACTTGGAAAGCCTCACTCCTCGCCACGACGAAGCGGTCCATCGGCGCGGTTTCGAGAAGGGATTTGGTGGGCCGCGGGTATTGATTTCCAAAACCACCGGAAACCGAAGGCTGAGAGCCGCCTACTCGGAGACGCCCTTCACATTTCAGGCCGCTATCCAGGCAATAACTGTCCCTGATGCCGGCCGAGAACGCGCCAAGCTCCTCGCTGCCCTCCTGAACAGTAAACTGTTGTTCTGGTACGCATTTCACAGCACGTCGTCAATAGTCGCCGAGCGACCGGAAGTTCATCCGGCTCAATTGCTCGACTTGCCGTTCCCCGCGCCGGAAGAAACGCCCGAACCGCAAAGGTCGTACGACGCCGCCAGAGGGTTGATTTCCCTGATCGACGGTGCATCCAGGAAGTTGGACAACCCCATGCAACCGCCGGACCTGTTGGACCAAATGTTGAACGAGATAGATCGACTTGCCTGTGATTACTTCGTCCTGACGGAACGGGAGATGCTCGTCGTCGATGAGACGTGGGAGTATATCGTTCCTGCCCTTCAACCCGGACCATCGGCATTTCCGCGGATCTGGAAACCACCTTCGGACGAGCAGCGGCGAGAGTACGCGCAGGTTCTCACGTCCTCCCTGGACGATTGGACGGAGGCGGATAGCCGGGTCAGCGTAACCCTTGTCGCCAAAAACCATGACCTGGCCGTTCTGCGACTCCGCCTTTGCGCAATGCAGGATCGGGTTGAATACAGGGAAGAATCGAACGAAGTCGGCAGGCTGCTGGTGGAGGTCGCGCGGGAGTCGAACACCGAGCTTCCTGGAAACATCCACCAGGTTTCCAACCTGCGGATGTATGCGGGCGACGACATGTACATGGTCAAACCGAACAGCCTGCGCTTCTGGATGCGCACCGCGGCGCGGGATGACGCGGAGCAAGTGGTGGTTGACATCGAGGAATTCCGACGGGGGATCCGCTAGCGATGGTGTCCGGCGAGGGGCGGAGCTGGGTGGTGAAGTTCCGCGTCACCGATTGGAAGTTCCTGCACTGCGTCGCACGGGTCTGGCAGCAGGCGATTGCCCATCTGCCGCCTTCTTCATGCGAAGACACGATCACGGTGGCGTTGGTCGCCCGTCTCTCCAGAGACGCCGAGGCAAGAGACGAATTCTACTTCGAGTACCAGTTCCACCCCTTCACACGTTCTCCCCGCGGCACGCTCACCGGAGCGTCACGTGTCGATCTCGCCGTGATCGTCGATAACGACCGAAATACCTATCTCGCCTATGAATGCAAACGGCTCAACGTGACGGGCACGGACGGCGCGAAGCGTTCGCAAGCGGGCGCCTACGTCGGCGAAGACGGCATGATGCGCTTCGTCACGGAGAAGTACGCCGAAGGTCTGCCGGTTGGCTGCATGATGGGCTACGTCATGGATGGCGACATGAATTTCGCCTTCTCGCACATCGAGGCGGCGATGATGACGAAGCGGCTTGGCCTTGGGTTGCAAGGAGAGCTTCAGGTGGATTCGCCCATCGGCGTCGTTCAGCGCTTCGTCACAGGGCATGTACGAGATGGTCGGTGGATGGAGATTCGTCACTCCCTCTTGCCGTTCGTGCAGGCAAACCCATGACGCGCCCCCATTCCTTCACCGACGCCCTGACCTTCATCGAGACGCAATTTCCCGTCTCGCGGCTGTCGAAGGAGAGCTATAAGGAGCGCAAGGCGAACTACAGCCAGACCCTGACCGGTCTCGGCAAGTGGTGGGGCAGGAAGCCGCTCGTGATGGTGCGGGCGATCATTCTCGGGCTGCTGATGCCCGCCTCGAACGATCCGCGGAAGGACCGGGAGGTGTTCCTCGCGCTCCTGACGATGGACGAGGAGGGGCTGCGGCGGCGCAAGAGCGGCAACATTCCGCTCAAGGAAGTGTATTCGCGGCTCTCGCCGGAGGAACGGACCGAGTGGTTTGCGTTCGACGCCGAACCTGACCGGCCCAGACTCCGGAAGGGCACGAAGGCCGCGGACCGAGCGCGCCTGCAACGCATCGTCTTCGACCGCATGGGCTATGACGAAAAGCTCAAATGGTGCGACAGGCCCGAGCATCTGGAAGGACCGTCCGCGGACGCCTGGAAGGTCATCAACCGGCATCTGGGCACGGAGGCGGTCAGCCTGCCCGAACTGATGCGGGAGCTGGGCGAGCGCCGCTTCGGGCGCGTGCCGCGCGTGGGGGATGCCTTTTGCGGGGGCGGCAGCGTGCCGTTCGAGGCGGCCCGGCTCGGCTGCGAAGCCTACGGGTCCGATCTGAACCCGGTGGCCGCCCTGCTCACCTGGGGCGCGCTGAACATCGTCGGCGGCGGGGAGGAAGTCGCCGAGCGCGTGCGGCTGGCGCAAACCGAAGTGTTCGAGGCGGTGGACCGCCAAGTGACGGAGTGGCGCATTGAGCACGACGATGCCGGTTGGCGGGCCGACGCCTTCCTCTACTGCACGGAGACGGCCTGCCCCGAATGCGGCTGGCGCGTGCCGCTCGCGCCAAGCTGGGTCATCGGCGAGAAGACGCGGGCCGTGGCGCGGCTGAAGCCTGAACCGGCGGAAAGGCGCTTCGCCATCGACGTCCGTTCGGGTGTGGGTCGGGAAGCGCTCGCCGCCGCCCGCGGCGCCGGCACGGTGAAGCAGTCGCGGCTGGAATGTCCGAATCCCGATTGTCATGCCTCCACCCCGATGACCGCCATCCGCGGCGACCGGCGCGGGGAGGGCGGACGGGGCCGCGGGCTGCGGCAATGGGAGAACGACGACCTCGTACCCCGGACGGACGACGTGTTCCAGGAGCGGCTGTACTGCGTGCGTTGGCGCCTGCCCTCTCTGGCCGCGCTGCTGTGGGCGGAGCAGCGGGTGCGGGCGGCCTGCCGGCTTGAGGATGGTGCGGGCGGGAGGCCCGCGCCCCCGAAGGGCACGCAGACCCCCGATGCTTCGCCGCCAGCGGTGCCGGAGTGGGTTGAGCTTGAATATGCGATTGCGGCCCTGGTCGAACGGCTCGAAGCTCACGAGCGACGTGAAGTCGAGGATCTGCGCGAGCGCGACTGGCTGGCCGAAGACCGTGCGGTCGAAGATGCGCAGCGCGAGTTCGAGGCCAAAAAGAGCGCAGATTGCCCGCAGCGCGAGTTGATAGCGGCAGCGCAACGACTCAGGAAATCGAAGGAGGTGGCAGCTCGGAGAAACGATCGTGTCGAGGCGCTTGCGAAGTTGCTGCCGGAAACGCTGTACCAACCCGTCGAAGACGCCGACATGGAACGGGAAGCACGGGCACTCGCGCTGCTTCGAGAACGCTTCCCGGAATGGCAGGCTCTCGGCTACATTCCGAATCGGGCGATTACACCCGGAGATGAGACTACGCGACTGATGCGAGAGCGCGGCTGGACGCACTGGCATCATTTGTTCACACCGAGACAACTCTTGGTCCACGGAGCACTGGCCGAGAAATCGGAGACGTCTTCGATCTCTGCGGTGTCCGGCGCCGCGTGCCTGCTCGGACTCGGGCGCACCGCCGATTGGAACAGCAGGCTCTCCCGGTGGTGGGCGGACAAGGCGGGAGAAAAGGTAATTCAGACTTTCAGCAATCAAGCATTGAACACGCTCATGACCTTCGGCGGCCGAGGCATTCACACGCTCGTCAGCTCATGGTTTCTCACCCAAAGCGATGCTTCGGTTCATGCGCCGTACACTTTGCAGACGACGGATGCACGCGCCATCGACAGGCGTGCAGACATCTGGATCACGGATCCGCCCTACGCGGATGCAATCAACTACCACGAACTGTCCGAATTCTTTCTCGCCTGGTACGAGAAAAGGCTGCCGGTGTTGTTCCGGGACTGGCACACGGACAGCAAGCGCGCCCTCGCCGTTCGGGGTGCGGACGCGAACTTCCGGCGCAGCATGGTGGACTGCTACCGGAACCTCGCGGCCCACATGCCGGACGGCGGCTTCCAGGTCGTCATGTTCACCCACCAGGACGTATCGATCTGGGCCGATCTTACCCTCATCCTCTGGGCCGCGGGCTTGCGTGTGACCGCGGCGTGGACCATTGCGACGGAGACGCCGTTCGGTGTCAAGGAAGGCAACTACGTCCAGGGCACCGTGCTGATGGTGCTGCGCAGGCAGACCGTCGAGGAGACGGCGTTCCAGGACGAAGTAGCCCAGGAAGTGGGAGTCGAAGTGGAGCGCCAGCTTGCGTCCATGCTGGAACTCGACGACCGCGAGGCCCCGAACTTCTCCGATGCGGACTACCAGCTAGCCGCCTACGCCGCGGCGCTCCGGGTGCTGACGCAGTACGGTTCGATCGAGGACATCGACGTATCCCATGAACTGTCGCGGGAACGGCGCCGCGGCGAACCCAACCCCATCGAGAAGATCATCGGAGACGCCGTGCGCACCGCGAGCAACTTCCTGGTCCCCACAGGCTTGCCGGATTACCTGTGGCGTCGGCTCACCCCCGAGGAAAAGCTCTACGTCAAGGGCCTTGACGTCGAACGCCACGGCGACTTCCGCTCCGGGGTCTATCAGGAGTTCGCCCGCGGCTTCGGCGTCCGCGACTACCGCTACCTGCTCCACACCGGCAAGGCGAACCGGACCCGCCTGAAGACCGCCTCCGAGTTCAAGCGCAGCGACCTGGGCGACACCGCGTTCGGGCGCAGCCTCGTCCGCCACGCCCTCTATGCCGTCTGGCGCGTGGCGGAGAGCGGCGAGGTGGCCGACAGCCTCACGTGGCTCCGAACCGAATTGTCCGGCTACTGGCCGCAACGCGAGGCGCTGGTCGCCATCCTCCGCTACCTCGCCGCCATCGAAGTCAACCACTGGCGCGAAGACGCCGCGGCCGCCCGCCTCGTCGCTGGCGCCGTGGAGAACGACCATGTCTGACCTGCCGTCGCCCGTTGACGCAAATCCGGTGTTCCACTACCTTGGAGCCATGGAGAACGTCACCGTCGCACTGCCGGAGGACATTGCGCCGCGGGTGCGGTTCCGAGCCGCTGAGGACGGGCGTAGCGGGCTGGGCGGTGTGCTCGATGACGACGGCTGAAACTCGTCGATCGGTAATTCGGACATGCTGACGCGACTGCAAGTCTCCGGCTTCAAGAACCTCGTGGACGTGGATGTGCGCTTTGGTCCGTTCACGTGCGTGATCGGGCCCAACGGCGCCGGCAAGTCGAACCTGTTCGACGCGATCCGCTTTCTGAGTGCGCTGGCCGGTCACACGTTGATGGAAGCCGCTGCCTCGGTGCGCGACCAGGACAGCCGTACTGCGGACGTGCGTAACCTCTTCCACCGTGCCGGTGACCGCTATAGGGAGAGCATGTCCTTCGACGCGGAGATGATCGTACCGGGGAAAGCCGTGGACGATCTGGGACAGGAAGCCAAGGCCAGCATTACGTTCCTGCGCTATTCGCTGGAGCTTGCCTACAAGGAGACCGGCGACAGCTTGACTCCGGGCGCCTTGGAAATCATGAAGGAGCAACTGGTCCACATCGCCCAACGCGATGCCTGGAAGCACCTTCCGTTTCCTCACAATGCGAAGGACTGGCGGAAGTCGGTGGTGTGCGGCCAGCGCCGTGCCCCCTATTTCATCTCGACCGAAGAAGAAGGCGAAATCCGGGTCATCAACTTGCATCAGGACGGCGGCAGCAGCGGTCGTCCGTTGCGCAGGCCGGCGGCCAATCTGCCCCGCACGGTCCTTTCCGCGGCCAACGCGGCGGAGAGTCCCACCGTGGTGGCCGCTCGCCGGGAAATGGAAGCGTGGCGGATGCTGCAACTGGAGCCGTCGGCGCTCAGGCGGCCGGATGAATTCGCCTCTCCCACGCGCATGGGGACGGATGGCAGCCATCTGGCCGCCACGCTGTACCGCTTGGCTCACCACTCGGGACGGGAAGACAACGGTCCACTGGAGGAGGAAAACGCAGCGCGGACCTGTGGCCGTATCGCCAATCGACTGCACGAACTCATCGACGACGTGCACGACGTCAACATCGATCGGGATGAGAAACGGGAAATCCTGACCCTGTACGTCAAGGATGGAGAAGGAACCCTGCATCCGGCCCGGGCATTGTCGGACGGCACCTTGCGCTTCCTGGCTTTGGCCGTGCTGGAGATGGATACGGAAGTCCAGGGTGTACTCTGTCTGGAAGAACCGGAAAACGGCATCCATCCGGCGCGGATTCCGGCCATCCTGCAATTGCTGCGCGATATTGCCGTGGATGCGTCCGAACCGGCAGAACCGGACAATCCGCTGCGCCAAGTGATCGTCAACACACACTCGCGGCGGTTTTGCTGCAGGTTCCGGAAGACAGCGTCGTGTTCGTGAAGCTTATGGAATTCGTGGATAGTCGGAAACAATTCTTCAAGGAAGCCCGGTTCCACTATCTGCCGGACACTTGGAGAGCCGAGGGAAGCAGCGAATCCGACCTTGTAGCCAAAGGCGATCTGCTGGCCTATCTGAATCCGGTGCTTCCGATGAGTCCGCAAGAGAAACGAGCAAGGGAGAGGCGAGTGGTTGACCGGGACGACCTGCAGCAACTGCTGCTTCCTCTTGGCTCGTGAATCCGGTGTCGAGTGGAAAGACTGCGCTTTACGCTGGTGGCTGACGGCTCGTCCGACCGGGCGCTCCTACCCGTTCTCACCTAGCTGCTGCGCCAGCATTGTGAAGGCATTCCCATCCAGCGGGAATTCTCCGATCTGCGACGGCTTCGGAATCCTCCCCGAGATCTTTTTCAGCGCATCGACAAGAGCATGGAACTGTACCCTTGCGACCTGCTCTTCGTGCATCGGGACGCGGAGGGCGAATCAGTGGAGAAACGGCAGGAAGAAATCCGCAAGGCTTTGGAACGGAGCGAGAGGGGAAAGACCCTGCCGGTCGTCTGCGTGGTTCCGGTACGAATGCAGGAAGCGTGGTTGCTCATCGACGAATCCGCCCTGAAGAAAGCCGCGGGAAATCCGGCGAGCCGCCAGAGTCTATCCATGCCGGAGGTGAGGGAGCTCGAAAATCTGCCGGATCCCAAGACGGTCCTCCACGGCTTGCTCAGGCAGGCTAGCGGCCTTCGAGGACGACGGTTGAAACGTTTCCATCGGGATTTGGGCAAGTGTGTACAGCTTGTGGCTGAGCAGATTGGCGACTTTGGCCTTCTGCGTGGATTGACCGCTTTCCGGGAGTTGGAAAACCAGGTGGCTTGTCATCGGAAGCGCATTGCCAGTCACGCGCACGTAAAACGCCTTCCTGCGAGCGAGCCCCGCGCCTGACCCGGGGCTCCGTTTCCTGCCTCTGCCCGCGCTGCGCTGATGCGATACTCCTCTCGCCAACAGCCGCTCGACACCGCCTTCCTGACCCCGCGGCTTGCCGGCGCCAAGAGCTACGACCGAATCGCCGGCTATTTCTCGTCCTCGATCCTCGAAGTGGCGGGCGAGGCGCTGGAGAGCGTCGAAGGCAAGGTCCGGGTGGTGTGCAATTCCGGGCTGTCGCGCGCCGACGTGGAAGTGGCGAGGGCCGCCCAGGCCGCCATGCGCCGGGAGTGGTGCGACTCCCGCCCCGAGGACCTCGGTGACACCGCCAAGCCGCGCTTCGAGCGCCTGTACGACTTCCTGCGTTCCGGGAAGGTCGAGGTCCGCGTACTGCCCGATGACGTCTTCGGCCTCATCCACGGCAAGGCGGGCGTGATCATCCTGGCGGACGACCGACCGACCTCCTTCCTTGGCAGCGCCAACGAGTCCGGGGCGGCGTTCCGGCTCAACTACGAGATCGTCTGGGAGGACGATTCACCGGAAGCCGTGGCATGGGTCCAGGAGGAGTTCGACGCCCTATGGTCGTCGCCTTTCGCGGTCCGGCTTGCGGACTTCGTCGTTCGGGACCTCGACCGCTTGTCGCGCCGCGAGTTGGTGGGAGACGTCGCCCGCTGGCGGGAAGAGCCGGACCCCGCGTCCGTCATGGTGGAAGCGCCGGTCTATCGCAAGGAGGTGGGGCTGTGGGAGCACCAGAAGCATTTCGTCAAGCTCGCCTTCGACGCGCATCGCGGGCCGCACGGCGCGCGCTTCGTGCTGGCCGATCAGGTGGGGCTCGGGAAGACTCTCCAGTTGGCCATGGCGGCGCAACTCATGGCCCTGGTCGGCGATGGGCCGGTGCTCGTCCTGGCTCCCAAGCCCCTGCTCCGGCAGTGGCAGGACGAACTCGACACCCTGCTCGGACTGCCGTCAGCGGTCTGGACCGGCCGCGGTTGGGTGGACGAGCGCGGGGTCGAGCATCCGGGGGCAGGCGCCGAATCGATCCGGCGCTGCCCGCGGCGGGTGGGTATCGTCTCCACCGGCCTGGTTACCGGCAACGCCGAGGCCGCGGCGCGGCTGGCGGAGATGCGCTTCGAGTGCGTGATCCTGGACGAGGCGCACCGTGCGCGGCGCCGGAACCTCTCCGGCCGCGGGGCGTTCGGGGCGGCGCAGCCCAACAACCTCCTGAAGTTCCTCCGGGAGGTCTCGCCCCGCACCAAGAGCCTGCTGCTCGCCACCGCCACCCCGGTCCAGCTCCATCCCGTGGAGGCATACGACCTGCTCGATGCGCTCGCGCGAGGCTCGCACGCGGTGCTCGGCTCACCCGGCAGCCGCTGGCGCAACGCCAAGGCCTCCCTCGACCTGCTGCTCGGCAACGCATCGCCGCCGGCCGATTTCCACGAGTGCTGGGACTGGATGCGCAACCCCTTTCCTCCCCGCTCCGAAGGGAGGGATTTCGAGATCCTGCGCCGCTCGCTCTCCCTGCCGGACGAGGCCGCGTATGCGCACGGGAACGCAGTCGAGTCGTTGCGTCCGCCCGACCGGCAGCGGATCGAGAGCGGGTTCGCCCGCTTCGTGGAGCAGCACAACCCCTACATCCGCACCATCGTGGTGCGCACCCGCGAGTATCTCGAAAACTCCATCGACCCGGAGACGGGCGAACCGTTCCTGACCCCGGTGGGGGTCCGATTGCACGGCGAGTCGGACGAGGACGCCATCGTGCTGCCGCCCTTCCTCGAGGACGCCTACGCCCAGGCGGAAGCGTTCTGCCGGTTGCTCGCCCAACGCGCGAGCACGGGGTTCTTTCGCACCATGCTCCTGCGCCGCATGGGCAGTACCATGGAGGCGGGGCGTCTGACGGTCACCCGGATACTCGACGGTTGGGAGGACCTCGGCGACGAGTACGATGACGACGAGGACGGTCCGCTTCGTACCCTGACGAAGGAGGAAAGCCGGGTGCTGTCAGGGCTTGCCCAATCCATGGAGGCGAACCTGGACCAGGACCCGAAGTGCGCCGCGGTGGTGCGCCTGCTCGTGGACGAAGGCTGGCTGGAACACGGCTGCATCGTCTTCAGCCAGTACTACGACTCGGTGTGGTGGCTGGCCCATCGACTCACGGAGGCGCTTCCGGCTGAAACCATCGGCATCTACGCGGGCGCCGGCCGTTCGGGGGTCATGCGCCGCGGGGTCTTCGAGCCCCGGGGCCGCGACGCCCTGAAGGACAGCGTGCGCCGGGGCGAACTACGCCTGCTGCTCGGCACGGACGCGGCGTCGGAAGGGTTGAACCTGCAACGGCTCGGCACGCTCATCAACCTGGACCTTCCCTGGAATCCTTCCCGCCTCGAACAGCGCAAGGGCCGGATCCAGCGCATCGGGCAAACCCGTTCCCAGGTGGACGTGTACAACATGCGCTACGCGAACTCGGTGGAGGACCGGGTGCGCCAGCTACTCTCGGAACGCCTGGAGAGCATCTCCCGGCTTTTCGGTCAGTTGCCGGACACGCTCGAAGACGTCTGGGTCGAGGTCGCCCTCGGTGAGATGGAGCAAGCGAAGCAGACCATCGACAGCGTTCCGAACAAGCATCCGTTCGAGCTCCGGTACCACGAGGTCGGGCGCGTGGACTGGGAGTCGTGCGCGCGGGTGCTCGACGACGCGGCGAAACGGCAGAGCCTGACCCGCGGATGGAACGGTTAGGCGAACCGCGGCGCCACCTTCTCGGTGAGCAGGCGGATGGAGTTGAGCACGTGCTCCTGGGGGATCTGGCCGCCGTGGTTCATGTCGAGGATCAGGCCGGTCAGTCCCATGCGCTCGCGGAACTCCTCGATGCGATGGATGACCGATTCGGGCGTGCCGAAGATCACCCGGGTGCGCAGGAATTCGTCGTAGTCGTCCAGGAACTCCCGGGCCTTGGCCACCCGGTCGGCTGCGCCCATGATCTGGGCTTCGCCGATGACCCGGTGGAGGTCGTGGACCACGCTGGCTTTCGGGGTCTCCCGGGCCAGGGTCTCGGACTCCGCGACGAAGAAGGGCACGCGCACCTGGATTTGGGGCGCCTGGGCGTGGCCTGCCTCCCGCCATGCGTCTCGATAGGCTTGCAGGCACTCTTCGTAGTAGTCGCCCATGAACCAGAGCACCACGGAGAAGCCCCGTCTGGCGGTGGCGGCGAAGCCTTCGGGGGTGCGCACCGCCATGTAGATGGGCGGGTGAGGCCGTTGCAGCGGCCGCGGCGATATGCTGACGTCGTGGTACGAATAGTAGTCCCCCTCGAAGGAGAAAGTGTCCTGGGTGAAGGCCCGCAGTACGATCTCCAGGGACTCGGCGAAACGCGGGGTGCTTTCCGAGTAGGGGATGTTGAAGCCGTCGTAGAACTTCGGGATGCTGCTTCGGCCCACGCCGAAGTCGAAGCGCCCGCGGCTCATGTGGTCGATGGTGGCGGCCTCCTCCGCGATGCGAAGGGGGTTCCCCAAAGGCAGCACCTGGACCGCGGTGCCGATGCGCACGCGCTCGGTGCGGGAGGCGATGGCGCCGGCCACGGCCATGGAGGCCGAGAGCACCGACGCCTTGGGCCGGAAGTGGTGCTCCACGATCCAGATGGAGTCCATGCCCATGGCCTCGGCCGCGTCCACCTGCCCGAACATCTCGTCGAAGGCCAGGGTCTGTCCCCGGCCCTCGCGGACGTGGCAATCCACCAGCAAGCCGAACTTCATCCCGCTCATCCCGCCTCCCGCGGTCCGGTCACGCCGCCTGCAGGTCCTTGTAGTGGACGTCCTTGGAGATGGGCGCCAGCCCGCTGGCGATGATCGACCAGCTCTCTCCGGCGTCGTCGCTGCAATAGACTTCGCCCGCGGTGGTGGCGGCGAAGACCGACACTCCGTCGCCCGATTCTTCCAGGCACAGCGCCTCGATGCTGGCCTGCATCAGGTCCGGCAGCCCGTTGCCCAGGATCTCCCAGGTGCGGCCGCCGTCCCTGCTGCGGGAGATCCGCGCGCCGGCGAAATGCGTCCTGGCCCACTCTCCCGGCCCGTGCTGCGCGCCGCCGATGAACATGAGGTCGGGCTTGCGTGGATGGAGCACGCACCCGTCCGGGTAGTTGCCGATCTCGGACGGCCTGGAGATCCATTGCTCGAAGGTCTTGCCCCCGTCCGCGCTGACGTACAGGCCGCGTCCGGTGACCACGTACAACCGCCGCCCGTCCTCCGGATGGATCACGAGCCGGTGCGCGTCCTCGTAGATCCCGTGGATCTCCTCCCAGGACTCGCCCCCGTCCGTGCTCTTCATCAGGCCGCCCACCTCCACGCAGACGTACAGGACTGCCGGGTCGTGGGGGTCGAAGTTCAGGTGCTTGGCGTGGGCGATGTGCGGCGGCACGGGGAACTTCCAGCGGGGGACGCTGGGCACCGACCGCAGGGCGGGCAACTCGCTCCAGTGCCCGCCGAGGTCGTCGCTGAAGAACAGGTGCGCGGGCTCGGTGCCGGCGTACACCCGGGTGCGCCCGTTGGCCCGGGACGACGCGATGCTGTACACGTCCCTCTGGCTGAGCCCGGTCTCCCGGGCTTCCCACGTGGCGCCGTGGTCTGCGCTCACGTGGAGGCCGCCGTGGAACGCTCCGACGAAGAACAGTCCGCTGTCCGGCTCCCGGTGGATGGCGCTGATGTGCCGGTCGGCCAACATGTGGCGGGCGACCCGCCACCCCGGGCCGTCGTCGTCGCGTTCCAGGACGGCGATGCCCTTCCGGGTGCCCACCCAGACTTCCCGTGACCGGGAAGGCGACGAGTACATGGTGGTTCCGCCGTGGGACAATGCCATGGTCATGGCCGTACCTCCTTGAAGATTCGCCCCGATGGGAGCGTGTGGACCGCTTTCGAGAGGATGCGGGAGCAAGACGCCTTGGGCCGTGAGGCGCCCATCGTCCATCCGTCCATCAACCCGCCTATGCAAGGCGATATACCTTCGCTATGGTGGTGTCAACCTCTGGCCCGCCCACGGCCGCACGTGTCGGCGCCGGAAGTCGGGAGGCGCGATGGAAGCAAGGCTGAGGGTCCTGTACGGCGTTATCGGGGAGGAAGGCGAGTGCGTGGCCCGGGACCCCACGGGGTACCTGGCCCTCGACAGGAACATCTACCGGCGGCACGGTCTGGAGGTGTCCTGGGACCACGTCCAGGGCACCGACGAGCGCCTTCAGGCGCTGACGGACGGCGAGGCCGACCTGTCCCTGGTCATCGGACGGGCGTCGCTCCAGCACTTTCTCGACTCGGGAGCGACGCGGGTCATCGGCTCGTGCATGAACCGCAGCCCCTACCTGCTGGTGGCCCCGCCCGAGGTGCACGGCGTCCCGGACCTCAGGGGCAAGTCCCTGGCGTGCCGCAGGAGCGTGGCGGAAGCGGCGCCGCTGGCCGAGACCCTTCTCGACCGCGGCCGCCTCGCACCGGACAGGGACGTGTCCATCGAACCGGTGGACACCGACCAGCACGCCCTGGACCGGCTCTCGGAGGGCGCCGCGGGCGCGGCCCTGTTGCCCCGGCCCTTCGATTTCGTGGCCCTGCAACGCGGCTTCGTACCGGTGCCCGGCTGGCCGGAGGTGGCGGCGGACCCTCTGCCCATCACCATCGAGACCACGGCGTCCCTCCTGACTGAAAGGGGAGACGCGATGGCGGCGTTCCTCACCGCCCACAGGGAAGGCGTCCGCTGCCTCAAGAAGCGCCGAAGCGAGACCTTGGCGATGCTCCGGCGCGTGTTCGGGTACGTTCCGGTCCTGGCCGCGGCCCTCTACGACGACTACCTCTTGACGCTGGACGAGGGCCTGACCGTCGATCTCTCCCAAGTGGAGCAACTGGTGCGGCTGACCGCGCCGGGCGCCCGGGTGACCGTCCCGGAACTGGCTTCCCAATGGCTTGCGCCGTGGGCCGCGGGCGGCTGAGCGACGCCGGCCGCCGAAGACGTCGCCCGCGTCACCTGCCTCCTTGTGCCGAGACCGGATACATTGCGGCAAAGTCGGCAAAGTTCAGGACTTGCGCAGACTTTTCTCTGAGAGCCTCCAGATGGGTTCAGAGACACCATGCAGTCTGCGTCCGGTCAGCCAATCCACAACGTAATGAGCCACAGCTTTCCTCACGCCTTCTATCACCAATAGATCGTCGCAGGCGTACTCCTGCTTCACGCTCTCCTTGACCTCGTCGGGAAGGCGTGGATTGATCTCGGCGACGATGGAAGTGCGTTGGCGCCATTCGACGTCGTTCGCCGATCCGATGTATTCGTCCGTGCCACCCAATGTGCCCTTGATGATCCGTCCCGGCACGACATCGATGTATCGGCTCTCGTTGTCGGAAAGCCAGACGGCATGGCCGCGGAAATGGATACGCATCGGCGTCCGGACCACCGCGTGAGGGCTGAAAACCAACTGGATGCGCCCTCGTTTCGCACGGTAGTCGAGGTACACGGTCCGCCGATGGGCGGTGGCGCCGTACAGCGCGCGAACCCCCTCAACCTCGCCCTCGTTGTTGACAGAACTGACGACATCTTCGATGGGCACGTCGAGTGGAGACTCCTTGCCGATGGCGTCCGCGAAGGCATGAACGGCGCTCGTGAAGTTGATGAGGTCAGCGACCTTCCAGGGAGATGCCTTCAAGCTGTAGGCGTCTCCGTCGATGTATGTGCGGCCCTCCCTGATCACTGTTGCTTGCGGAAACTCGTCTTTGTACCGCCCAACCACGGACCGCTGGGCCGCCTCACGGCTCATGCCCAAGAACCGTCCCAGCTCTTTCGCCGTTACGCCGCCACGCCAGAACGCCAGGAACTCGAATACCGAGATGGCGCTAATGAATTTGTTGCCTTTCATGATGTGATATTTTATCACAGATAGGGTCCTTGCATATAGCAGAGGACAAGTATATGGTGTTGGCAAGTCGAAGGGAGAACCGGCTATGCACAGGATTCGTTTGGTTTTCGACCCTCCGTCACCTCGATTTCTCTATCTGGATTCAGTCAACGCGGCCATCGTCGCAGGACTGGTGGACGCTGGAGCCGCGTCCGCCAGCGTGGTTGGCTCAAAGGCCGTGCCCTGGACGTTCGCCGTCAAGGGCTTCTCGCAGCTTGGCGGCCTGACCTTCGTATCCGGCCTTACGGTATCTACACCGGACGTGCAATTGGCTGATGCACTGCGCAGGTTGAACCCGGCCGCGATGTGCGCGCACTCGTCCAATGGCGACATACTGGACTTCAAGGGTGCGAAAATCGAGGACGAGGCGAGGTTACCCCACGGTGCCGTGTCTGAACTGGCTGTTGCCTTCGGCAGTCCCTTCGCGATCATCAAGCCCAAGGCCGGTCGTACGAAGACGGAGTTCCACGATGACCTTGACGGCGTGGACCTCGCCGCCGCGTTGCGCGCCGGTCTGCAAAGACGTGCGAGCCGCGATCTGGACATCGACTTCCAAGTCGACCCGCTGACGCGAGCGGTCGATGGTCGGCGTCGCCTCGTTCCCACACGCCAGGCGGGGAGCAGACGCATTCTCATACCCGCATTTTCCATGCCGCTCACGGTCCGAGGCAGGCCGGACGATGTGCGTTTCGCCTACTTTGCGGGTCTTGGCGCAAAGACCCGCGGCGGCTTTGGGTGCCCGGTGATGCTGCGATGACGGCCGCCCCAACCATTGACAAAGCCAGGGATGTCTATCGAGACTTCCTGAAGCACGTTGTCAGGGACGGCGTGTTCTCTACCGGTGAGCGGGACCGCGGGGGCGCCCGTCCGCTCGGCGACGAACGGAGAAAAGAGATCGAAGGAGGAGTCCGGGTCGATTCCAGGCCGCCGCACCTAGCAACGTTGTCGGGGAAAGGAGGCTGGCTCCCTGACCAGCGCACGTTCAAGCAGCAACGCGAACCGTTCGTCAACGTAAGCCTCATCGAACACCTGTCCAGTGTGGTTCGCGGGGCGCTGGTATTTGCGGAAATCGACCTCAAGGCGGCGAGGACGCCCTTGCCGGATCTGCGGCGTCGCCTCGTCGTAGTGGCGGCGGTCGCCTTCCTGCACGACGCGGACAAAATGTTGGAGCAGGACCGTCGCGAAGAACTGGATCCCGGCAAGGTCGGCGAACTCATGCGGGTTTACCGCATCGACCAATTTCTCTCGGTGGCAGGCAACAAGATCGACCCCGAACGCATGGCTTCCCTGATCGACCAAGTGGAACTCACGCGGGCCGGTCGAGTACGGCCCGGCGGACCGTTGCTCACCAACCGGGAGATCGGCGACTGTGCCTATGTGACGTTGGCGGACCGCCTCGACGGCATTTACCTGGATACCCGCAGGGGCGTAGACGAGGTCGTCAACGAATTGCAGCGGTTCGACAACTTGCGCACGGACGTGCTGCGTGGCTGGCGTGCGGCGAAGATTACGTCGCCGCATACACCTTTTCTCCTGGACGAGCTGCAAAGCGCGTTTTCTTGCGCATCTGTCGAGCGATATGGACATCCTCCCCTGATCGAAGTCCATCACGACGGCGAACTCTTGCTCGTGGCGCCCGAGGAAGGATTCGACGAGGCGTATGGTGCCGCTCTCGATAAACTGGCTGGCGTTTTCGACCTGCCTTTGCGCGTCCACATCAGCGCCCGAGGCACCTCCGATATCCGCGACGGCGGGAAAGACGTGCACGACCTCTACCACCATCTCGATAGGGATCCAGCCACGGCCCGCAGGTCGTTGCAGATCTCCGTCGATTGCGTGGCCTCCGATGACGGAATGGACGAAAGGCAGCGGATCGATGGCCTCTTTGCCGGATACGCGCTGCCGCCGCGGTGGCCGGACTTCGACAAGCACACCGGACGATTCGTTACACCTTGGCCGGGATCGGGAGGGGACGAAGGAGATGAGGAGGGGACCTTCGTCGTACGGGCCGCTACGGTCGCCATCGCCTTGGGATGCAAGGCGCCCCATCGCGCTTTGGACGCCAGCGCGCCGGACGTCGAAACGAGGGAGAAGGAGTTGTTCCATTTCCTCGACCAGATGGGCGTCCATGTTCCGGAATGGTTAATTGCACTTGACCACGACATCAGTCGTCGCAACCTGCTTGCGGCCTTGGCCGCGGCGGCAACCCGGGGTGATTGCCCGTTGCTTGAGAAAGGCGGAGTGGTGGATCAATGGCTGCGTGGCACTTCGGAGCGCGGCGGTTTGTTACCAGAGATCGACGGCTCGCGGGAGCGGTTCGCTACTCCGGTGTGCGATTGGTTCCTTGCGGCAGCTCGAGGCAGTGTCGTGAGGGCCGACGAGAACGCGGAGGGGCGTTGCCACTTTACCAACACTCCTGTGCCGCGCAGTTCGCGGATCGAACTTGCGACCGGCCTCTACGGCCTCAACGTGAGTGCGTTCTCGGGTCGGGAAGGTCGCCGTGAGTCGTTCAGCAGGACAAGAGCCGAGACACTGGTCTCTCCTCTTGCGCAGGCCGAGCATCAGCTACGGAGCCGTAGAGCTAGACGGTCGGGGCGGGCCGAGATCCCGGTTTTCGTTTCGTCGCCAACCACGGGAGGCTTGTTCGGCAGCTTGGTTTACCAGACCGACGAACTGCCGGTGGAGTTTGCGTTGACCGAGGTGCTGCGTGAAAAGAGGAAGCCGGATGTACCTGAGTTCCGCGCCGTGGATGTCATTGAACGCCGTCACCTCATCGGCCGCTACGAATCGCTGCCTTCCCGCATGGTATCACGCGGTCAGAACATTGGCATCGTCTCCTTCGTCAAGATGGTCTTCGAGGCCGCTCGACGAATGGGACGCCCGCTACATGTCTTTCGCGGCCTGCCGCGGCCGAACCCGGCCTTCGTGAGCTTCGACTTCTTGCCGCCTCCTTTGGTCGTTGCGCTGGGAGGCGCATCCTTCCGTTTGGAAGAACTGCCGTCCAAGATCGAGCTGCTTCGCCTGGTCGAAGATGTCGCCTCGGCTCGGGGATTGGGTCTAGAGATCGCTGCCCGCGTCGCGGACCCTCAGACCCGCTTCGGTGCTGCTTGTGAAGCGGTTGTCGGAATCAAACGCTTGGTCACTGGCCAAGGGCCACCGCCTCCCGCCTATCTGGAATACTCACTCTTGAAACTGATTGAGGACACCGACATGCACACCAAGACCGACGACGTCATCATCCGTTACGCCGAGGCGATGAGCCATGTGCAGCGAGCGCCAATCTTCTCCGATGGCGACACTATTTCGGAATTGGGTTTCCGACTCGCCCTGGAGGCCGTTGAGAGCGCATCGCAGCTAGGCCAGACTTCCCCGGAGAGTCTGGCTGCCGCGGTCGCCGGTTCGCTCTCGAAAGAACTTGAACGGAAGGACCTCTTTATGCGGCGCAAGTCGGCGTCGCACACGGCCGTGGAAGAAGCCGCACGGCTCTTCATCGACGCCGTGTGGCCTGTGGCGTTTCGATGCCGCTTTCCTTCCACGCGACAACGACGGATCGCCCTGGCGATCTACAGAATCAGCTTCGAGCGCGCCGCGCGCGCCGCGCAGTACAAATCGGACGAAACCAATGCCCCGTAACTGATGGAGGAGCAAGAATGAGTCTCGACACGATCCACCCGTACCTTGGAGACCTCGACCGGATGTTGGCAACGGCCAAGGACGACAAGGGCAAGGAGTATGTCCAGCCGGCGTTGAAGAATCTTGGCTCCGTGGTCGTTCCGCTGGTGCGGGAAGTCATTGCGCCGGCATCCTTCCGGAACGCCGAGCCCGAGATCACCGACATCCTGGATTTGGTCGGCAAGCGCCGTGTTCGCGCGGTCGCCAACAAGTTCAAGTATGGTGAACGGGCGCGAGGACTGCAAGTGCTGCGGTATTTCGACGCCGGCGGACGGCAACCGCAGAACAAGACGGCCTTCTCCGTTGGGGATCGACCAAGCACGAGGTACGATCTCAACACGGTGATCTTTGGTGACAGCGCCAACCACGGCAACCGCGTGCTGCCGGTCAAGGCCGCGGCGCAGTATTCGGATGCTCTGTCCGTGCAACCTTACGCGGATTGCGTCGAAAGCACTTTCCACAACAGGGCAGCCGAGGATGGCACGCTGTTCGATGCGGAAGACAAGAAGAACTCGTCCAACATCTTCGAGCGTCACATCCTGCTACCAGGTACGTTGTTGATCCAGACCATATCGTTTAACGGCAGGACTGCGCCGCCGGTTGCACTGGAGCATCTGCTGCTCGCCATCGGCTTGGCTGGCGCCTACGGTGGTCAGACGTCCATCTACGGCATCAACGTCCGTAACCACGTTATTGGCATCTACGGCGCTCGTCTCGAACGCGATGTCGCAAGCCCCTACGTTGCATTGCGTAAACTTCACGAAAGTATGGAGGATGTCGAGGAGATGACCGCTTCCGTGGTGAAGGATGAACTGGACCGGCAATTCTCGGCAGCATACTCGACGAGGCTTGCGGGTAGCGACGTACAAGCTCTTCAGTCGGACATGATCGCACACCTCGAAGCGGACGACTCGGCCATGCGGCAACGCTACAGCGACGTGGACGCAAAGGTGGGAGAGTTCTTCGATAGCTGGTTTGATGGATTTGGAAGGAGATGACGAGTCCACCGACAGCTACGCCGGTTCGTGCGACTACGTTGGCGCCGTTCCATTATCACAGCCTTGCCGTACCTTCGGGTACGGCGACGCTGGCGCCTTACCTTGCCGACCGCGCCATCAGTTACGCTCTTGCGGCTGCGATGGGCGCCCTCGCCGCATCCCCGGCGTTGCCTCGGAAGGATTATCGGCGCGACCTGCTCGCGTTGCCGTGGATCGCCTCCGTATTCGAGGCGCGCGAGCCGAGCCTCATGAGTCCGTTGGGAAAACGGCTGAACCTGGACGAAGAGGGAGGTTACCAGAAGCGGCTTCAAGACGCGACCGGCACTGGCAATCTCAAGACCTGGTTTTCCGTTCAGGAAGTGCCTCCCAACACCGTTTACGACGGCGCGATATTTGGCCCCGACCCGTTCGCCCTTGCGAGTGAAGCAGACGACCGTGACGTGGACTGTCTCGTACTCCGTACGGGACGGCATCTCAGCGGCCTGCTCAGACTCGAACGTACACCTATCCAAGACAGGGAAGTAAGGGTAAGGCTCAACGCCTGGACTGCCGACTTGGCAGGGTACGATGTGGATGGCGACCCGCGGATGAAGGTGGCGGTCTATGCGCTCCATGACATCCAGGTCACCATCCCCGTGCCTCTCGCCGTTGCAGCGGAGATAGTCGGAACGTGGCCCCCTTTCGTCGGCGACTGACATGCCCGACCTCCCTGATTTCCGGGTAGTCCGACATTGCGTACCGACCGGTGTTGACGGACTGTCCCCACGCCAACGATGGCTGCTCGAAGACCCGGCGCGGGTACGGATTTTCTCCGCCCCTACCGGAGCGGGCAAGAGCTACGCCTTTCAGCACGCCGTTGTCCATCAGGACAAGCGTGTCCTGTTCGTGGTGCCAACTCGTCGACTGGCCCAGAATCTTGCACGCTCGATAGCTGAAGACCTGAACCGAAGGTCGGGAGATGTGGGTAGGATCGCCATTTGGACGTCGGACGAGCGAGCGCGTCTGAGACAGGAGAATCCGAGTCTCGACGTCGGCAGGCTGCGCCTCCGACAAGTCCGGGGATACGAGCTGCCTGAAGGCGGTTGCATTGTGATTGCAACGCCCGAGTCCGTCGCATGGCTTCTGCTTCGCCCCTCATCTCGTCCACATGGGGTCATGCCGATAGACGTCACCGACTTGATGCGGTTCGACCATATCGTATTCGATGAATTCCACACCATCGACGCACGTGGTTTGGGTCTGGCGGCGGTGGTGACGAGATTCGCCTCTGCTTTACCGGAGGCCGCACAAGTCACGTTTCTCAGCGCTACGCCAATCGATGTTGCAAAGCCGTTGGCGGCATTCGACACGACCATCCAGGCATCAACGGGGTCCGAGGAAATAATCACCGGCCCGAAGGAGGACACCGGTAATGCCCGTGCCGTGCATGGCGATGTCTCTTATCAGTTCGTCGAGTGCGAAAGCATGGTGGAAGCATTGTGTTCGAGGGAGGACTCGGCGAAAGCTTGTCTCACCGAGGGAAAGCAGATCGTTGTGGTGTACGATTCGCTCGGGGACCTGAACCGGGAAAAGGAAGACCTCGCCAAGTGGTTCGATCACATCGGGGTGGAGAGGGGACAGAGGCTCGCCATCAACAGCATCGACGATTCAGTCGATTCGGGCGCCGGCCACGACACCTTGTTTGACGTCGGGAGAGATTGCGATCCGATGAGTTACAAGGCATTGGTCGCCACGTCGTCCATCGAAATGGGCGTTACCTTTCGTGCGAGAATGATGGTCACGGACCCGGGACATGACGCGACGTCCCTGGTGCAACGAGCTGGGCGCGTGGCTCGCGGTGACGAGAATGGCGAGGTGGTGATTCGCGTCAGCCGCGGAGCGCGCGAAACCAGGGCTTGGCTAAAGACGCTGCTGCACGTTGGCGGTCTGCCTATCGATGGATCACCCATCGAAGTCGGGCGATTCGCTGGCGCGGTCCTCGAAGCCAACCATCGACGATTCGCCGCGAACGATTTGGGCGGCGATGAACCGCCGCGCATCTATGGCAGCATGCCGCAACGAGCCGTGTGGTGCGCAGCCGTGTTCTGGGCTGCCCTGGAGTCCGCAGGCCACATAGGCCGCGGCCAACGGCGAACGCTGTCCAGCGTTGCGCCGGTCCGAGCCAAGTACGTCCGAGGACGACTCCAAGTCATTGAGAGGAGCGGCCTGGACTCGGCCCAACGCTGGGTGAAGCGCTTCCTCGACGAAGCGCTACGTCTCCGGGTCATTCTGCCCAGCGTGCCCGTCAAGGATACGACCGGCAAGACAAAGCATGTCCCATGGAATATCTACGCTTCGCATATAGATCTCTGCAGCGCGCCCGCAGTCGTCCACGATGACGGCTCAATGGTGGTGCATCTCGATTCCAGGCTGGACGAAGCGATTCGCGGTAGCGACCGAAGGAAATGGATGATGTCCGTGGATGCGATCTTCCCCCATAAGAGCAGCGTAGTCCAACTGGACGCGCGCGATCTCAAGAAGGGCTGGCTGCGCGAAGCGGAGGCGATGTCCAGACAGATACTCGATGGGGAACAGAGGAAGGTGCTCGAAGCCGCACGAAAACTTGTCGAAATGTCGGGTATCGTTCCGTCAGAGGAAGATGGACCGCCGGTCGAAGGAGGGAACAATGTTGTCTTCTAACCACTCGCGTCGAAAAGTGCCTGACGAGGTTCGTGAGTTCGCGAGGATCGTGGAATCGGAAGACTTGCATGGTCTCCATTTCCAGCACGTTTCACTTTGTGAGCGTCGGGCGTGGTTCCATCTTAACCGCATCGACTACGCGCATATGGACCAGCGGATGGCGAACGGAATCGTCGCTCATCAGATCAACAAGCCGCGGGACAGGTCGGTAGATGGGCTGATGGGACTGTTTCCGGACCAGATCGATTGGGCCAATCGTATCGTTATCGAAGCAAAGGCACGGTCAGGCGCGCAGGTGGCAGTGTCGCGTCAGACGGCGCTCTATGCGTTGCTGCTTTGGGCTGCCACCGGACAACCTTGGCGGGCACAGACCAGCATTCTGGAAGAACGACGCATACGCTCGGTCAAGATAAGCGATGCGTTGGTGCAGGAAATGCTTCGACTGGCCAAGAGACTCTCGGAGTTGTGCAGGCAGAGTGATCCGCCATCGGCAAAACGTATCAAGTTATGCGCCGCTTGTTCGTATCGGTTCCTCTGTGGCTACAGTTGATGGAAACACTCTATCTCACCAGGGACGCCAAGCTGTCCCGAGAAGGTTCGACTCTACTCGTTCAGGCCTGCGGTGAGTCGAAGCGACGGATTCCCATCGCCGGTCTTCAGCACGTGATTGTAGCGGGGGAAGCCGGCATGACAACCAGTCTGCTCAATCTCCTTGGCAGGGCCGGGGTCCGCGTTTCCATCCTCGATTGGTACGGCAACGTGACTGGTACATTTGAACCCGCGGGGTCTCCATCATCCGGACGTGTCCATTTGGCTCAAGCCAACCACGCACTGGACGACGAGAAGAAGATGCACTTGGCTAGAGTGTTCGTTTCCGGCGCTATCGGCAACATGATCACCAATCTCCGTTACAGATCCTATCGCGGCAACCGCGATCTCGACGAGTTTATTGCCAAGCTTCAGGACTTGTCCCACAGCTTGAAAACGGCACAGTCGACCGCGGAATTGATGGGCTTCGAAGGCAACGCGAGAGGCTGGTACTACCAGTCGTGGGCAGTTATCGACAAACGTTTGGATTTCACTCCGCGCCACCGGAGACCGCCGAACAATCCCGTCAATTGCCTGATCTCTTGGTTCAACGGCCTGGCTTATGCCATGGCCAGGAACGAGATCGGCAAAACACATCTGGACGACAGCATTTCCTTTCTTCACTCACCGAGAGACGCCCGCCACTCTCTGGGTTTGGACTTGTCGGAGATATTCAAACCGGCTATTTGCGATACCCTTGTATTTGAAGTCGTGCTCCGGGACCGCCTCAGAGCGAACTGGTTTCATCAGGAAGAAGGCGTATGTCGCCTGACGCCCTCCGGGAAACAGGCAACGATCAAGGCGTGGGTGTCGAAGACAGAGACGATCTCCGATGGCCGTGCGTCCTTGAGACGTCTTGTTCGAGATCAGGCGTTCGCCCTTGAACGCCATTTTCTTTCGATCGAACCATTCCAACCCTGGCAGCGCAAGGTTTAGATTATGTACGTGTTGGTTGCCTACGATGTCTGCGCCGACAGAACAGAAGCGTTCCGCAAGTTGCTCTCGAGATATTTGGTGCATGAGCAAAGATCCGTATTCGCAGGCAACTTGACGGCCTCCGATCTCAAGAGACTGCGGAGCGAGGTTGCCGCCATCGCGCAGCCCGAGGATGATATCATGGAGGTGGTTTCCAAGAACAGACACAACGTCGAGGTGTCTTTATTGCGCAAGAACGCAGGGAATGGGATCTTGGAGGCGCAACCGCATACGCATCACATCTATGATACGGAGGTGCTGTGACCTTCTACTCGTGGCGGTGGTGTCGGCAAGGGCTGCCTGCGTAGCGAAGATACGTAGTTTTAGGCCAATAACGAAGGTAGCAAGCAAGCCTCAAGAGCGCCAAGGTATTGTTTTTCTAGGGGTGACCGTTCCCCATGAGGGGTTAGGAGGAAGCGTGCCTGGACGATTGCGCGTGCGAGGCGCCGGTGACCGTTCCCCATGAGGGGTTAGGAGTTGGAAAGCACGTGCGCCACCGGGTCACGCTCCAGGGTGACCGTTCCCCATGAGGGGTTAGGAGCCTCCGCATTCTGCAAGGAATACGACTGATAGTACAGTGACCGTTCCCCATGAGGGGTTAGGAGGATTATCTCGAGGCGCGCGAACTCCTAAACGTGGAGTGACCGTTCCCCATGAGGGGTTAGGAGACCTCGTCGTCGATCTCCACGCTGTCCCCCGGCCGGGTGACCGTTCCCCATGAGGGGTTAGGAGACCTCCCGGATCCCCCGCAGCACCAGCGCCAGCGAGTGACCGTTCCCCATGAGGGGTTAGGAGAGCGATACCCCTCGAGGAGCGTCGGCATCTCCGGGTCGTGACCGTTCCCCATGAGGGGTTAGGAGCTACTGGCCGCGCGCCGTCCACCGATAGGCTCCGGTGACCGTTCCCCATGAGGGGTTAGGAGACTCGGCCCTCTCCTCGCAGCAGGACGTGAGCACCTGTGACCGTTCCCCATGAGGGGTTAGGAGTCCTCCCTCCGGAGCTCGAGCTGCTGCGCCAGGACGGTGACCGTTCCCCATGAGGGGTTAGGAGACGGACCGGACGCGGGGAGACTGGCACGCCACCCGGTGACCGTTCCCCATGAGGGGTTAGGAGTCCCTCTCCCACCAGGGAGCACAGGGGTGCGTACAAGTGACCGTTCCCCATGAGGGGTTAGGAGCATCTCATCCAGACCTGTGCGCAGGGCCGAGGGCGGTGACCGTTCCCCATGAGGGGTTAGGAGTTGTCCCTACCCTCAGTAACCCTCTCACCTGCTAACGTGACCGTTCCCCATGAGGGGTTAGGAGATAGTCGATGGACAGATACTGCCCGACTAGCGTGGAGTGACCGTTCCCCATGAGGGGTTAGGAGGTTATCGCCGCGCTGCATGTCAAGGACGCGGAAGGGGTGACCGTTCCCCATGAGGGGTTAGGAGATGGTCGAGCGGCTCGGCGACCTCCGCCAGGCCGTGTGACCGTTCCCCATGAGGGGTTAGGAGAGTTCTCCCTTCGGGACGCCCGGACGAACTTTCCAGTGACCGTTCCCCATGAGGGGTTAGGAGGTCGATCTGGCGGTCCAAGTCTTCCAGGTCCGCCGTGTGACCGTTCCCCATGAGGGGTTAGGAGTATCTCTGGCATTCGTCGGCGCAGCATTCGGTCGTGTGACCGTTCCCCATGAGGGGTTAGGAGCTGGACGACGTGGGCCGGGCCATGGTGACCGAGACCCGTGACCGTTCCCCATGAGGGGTTAGGAGCTCGACGAGGCCCTGACGGAGCAACTGGCCGGGCCGGTGACCGTTCCCCATGAGGGGTTAGGAGCTGGACGTGTCCGCGGCCGAGCGCGACGAGGCGTGGGGTGACCGTTCCCCATGAGGGGTTAGGAGACACGTGGAGCCCGGCCCTGGCTCGGGGGGCCAGCCGTGACCGTTCCCCATGAGGGGTTAGGAGAGATCGACCACGCGGCGCTCGGCCGCTGGTATCAGTGTGACCGTTCCCCATGAGGGGTTAGGAGACGGAGCTCTGGAGGTCCCGGCCCAGGACTGTGGAGTGACCGTTCCCCATGAGGGGTTAGGAGGACACGGACTCCGAGGTCAGGCGGGCATGGGACGAGTGACCGTTCCCCATGAGGGGTTAGGAGTTCATCAACCTGGGGCCGTGCGCCCCCGAAAGGAGAGAGTGACCGTTCCCCATGAGGGGTTAGGAGAACCATGCTGCGGACCGGGAGAAGGAGGAGTCCGAGTGACCGTTCCCCATGAGGGGTTAGGAGCTGGTCACCACCCCTGCCAACTACGGGTCGTTCTATACGGTGACCGTTCCCCATGAGGGGTTAGGAGATCCGGGTCCGCTCGTCCACCCGCGCCACCAACGCCGGTGACCGTTCCCCATGAGGGGTTAGGAGGCAGCAGTCCGAGCCACGCCGCGGGACCCGCTGCCGGTGACCGTTCCCCATGAGGGGTTAGGAGCCTTGTGACGGGCCGCGACCGGGCACCTGGAAATGTGTGACCGTTCCCCATGAGGGGTTAGGAGCCGACATGAGGACGCCCTCCACCTGGCCGGGGTGCCGGTGACCGTTCCCCATGAGGGGTTAGGAGCGCGTCACGGAGTCGGTGGAGTCCGGGGCCACGAGAGTGACCGTTCCCCATGAGGGGTTAGGAGTCCGACCACTGGCCCGCGGACATCCCCTGGCCCGCGGTGACCGTTCCCCATGAGGGGTTAGGAGCTACTGCAAAGATTACAGAGAATGCCAATATGTATCGCGTGACCGTTCCCCATGAGGGGTTAGGAGACCGGACTTACCCAGGGGCAGGCATACGAAATCCAGGTGACCGTTCCCCATGAGGGGTTAGGAGGGCGCCGAAGCCGAGGTCATCGTCCGACCTGGTAGCGTGACCGTTCCCCATGAGGGGTTAGGAGCGTCTCACCACGGGAGTCATGGCCCGGGTGACCGGCGGTGACCGTTCCCCATGAGGGGTTAGGAGTTGCGTCGGCAGTCCCGGTGGAGATCGATCTGTCGGGTGACCGTTCCCCATGAGGGGTTAGGAGCTCATCAGGGCCAGCCGGTGGAAGGCGATCTGTGCCGTGACCGTTCCCCATGAGGGGTTAGGAGGTGGACTTCCGCGGCCAGGAGTCGCAGATGCTCCTGGTGACCGTTCCCCATGAGGGGTTAGGAGTCGCAGACCGTGCAGGTCGAAGGGCTGATCGCCGACGGTGACCGTTCCCCATGAGGGGTTAGGAGAGGGCGCTGCGGTAGCGCCGCAGGGGGAGGGTCCAGGTGACCGTTCCCCATGAGGGGTTAGGAGAGGGCGCTGCGGTAGCGCCGCAGGGGGAGGGTCCAGGTGACCGTTCCCCATGAGGGGTTAGGAGCACGCGGGGCGGCCGGTGGCCATCATCGCGCCAGGGGTGACCGTTCCCCATGAGGGGTTAGGAGGGCGTAACGAGGTGACGCAGTACTTCCGCGACGCGGGTGACCGTTCCCCATGAGGGGTTAGGAGGTACACACCGGGGGACGGGGACAGGGGCGCGGTGAGGTGACCGTTCCCCATGAGGGGTCAGAAGACCGTAGATGTTGCCAGTTCCCTTTGGTATCGGTATCCCGAAAATATGGACATCAGGCACATCGTCACATGCGCGAAACTTGGCGAAGCAGCACCTCACTTCACGATCTTCAAGGAATCCAGAAAGTATTGTAGGGAACCTCTGATCCATTCCGGCTCAAGGCGCCTCTCCCTATGGGAAAGCGCGTCCTTCGACTTCGCTTCGCTACGCTCAGGATGAACGGTGGTTTTTGCTACGCTACGCTCAGGACGAACGAGGGCAATCGTTCAGGGTTTTCGTAGAGTTGTACGACTCGGACGTACCGTAACGCCATTCGGCGAATCGTTCTGTGGCTCCTGAGCTCACCGCCATCCTGGCCGCGGTCCTCTACTCCCTCAGCTTCGTGGCGGCGCGGCGGGGGTTGCGGTACTCCAACTCGGCCACCGTTACCGTGGTCTCCCTGGTGGTCCAGAGCGTGACGTTCTGCGCCTTGGTCGGGGTCACCGGGGCGCCCGCACTGGATCGGGCCGCCCTGGGGTTGATCGTGGTGGCCGGCAGCTTCCAGCCGTTCGTGAGACAGATGACCTACCTGGGCATGCAGAAGATCGGCGCGGCGCGCAGCGGTTCGCTGCGCGCCACCCATCCCTTCTGGGCGGGCCTCATCGCGGTGGCGCTGTTGGGAGAGACCCTGACGCTGCGCCTGTTCCTGGGCAACGCCACGGTCATCGCGGGCATTGCGGCGATCTCCTGGCAGGGGTCCCGGGTCCGGCTCGAGGTCCCCGGTTGGTACGTACTCTTTCCCATGACCGCGGCGTTCCTGGCCGGCGTCGCCTTCCCCCTTCGGCGGGCGGCCCTGACTCTTTCGCCGGAGCCGCTGTTCTTCGCCGCGGTCATCGGCGTGGTGGGGTTGTCGCTGGTGGGGGTCGCCCAGGCGGTCCCGGCGTTGGCCCAACGGTACGTCTGGGACCGGCGGGCGCTCCGGGCCTTCCTCGCCGCGGGGCTCTTCGAGGCGGTGGCCAACGCGGGCATCCTCTATGCCCTCCGGGATGGCGACGTGGTGGTCATCGCGCCCATCACCGCCACCCTGCCCATGTGGACCCTCCTGGGCACCGTGGTCTTTCTCCGGGACATGGAGCGGGTCACCCGGGCCACCGTCCTCGGGACGGTGTTGGTGGTGGTCGGCATCATACTGGTGACCACGGGGGGTTGACCCCGGCCGCGGCGGTCACGTGTCCAGCAGCTCGAAGTCGATCTCGCCCTGGAACAGCTTGACGCGGACCACCCGGACCGTGACCGCGTCGCCCATGCGGAAGGTGCGGCCGTGGTTCTGTCCCTTGATGACGTGGGCGGTCTCGTAATAGCAGTAGAAGTCGTCCTGCAGCGACCGGAAGCTCACCAAGCCCTCCACGAACCAGGCGTCGAGCTCCACGAAGAACCCGAAGCCGGCCAGGTCGGTGATGACGCCGGTGCAGACCTGGCCGATCTTGTCGGTCATGAACTGCGCTTTCTTGAGGTCCACCATCTCCCGTTCCGCGTCCATGGCCAGACGCTCTCGCGCGGAACTGTGGTCCGCGGCCTCCCGGAGGTGCGCGGCGAGTTCCTCCCGCGCCTTCGGGTCCGGCCTTCGGCCGGTCATGGCCTGGTCGAGGAGCCGGTGGACCATGAGGTCGGGGTAGCGCCGGATGGGCGAGGTGAAGTGCAGGTAGGCGTCGGACGCGAGGCCGAAATGGCCGACGTTGTCGGGGTCGTAACATGCCTGCTTCATGGACCGCAGCAGCATCCGGTTCAGCACCCGTTCCTCGGGCTTTCCCCGGCACGCCTCCAGCACGCGCCGGAGGTCCCCGGGGGAGACCTTCTCCGCGCTGCGGCGCAGCGGATAGCCCAGCGTGGACAGGAACGGGGCGATGGCGTCGAGGGTGTCTTCGTCGGGCCCCTCGTGCACCCGATAGACGCAGGGGAACTTCCGCTCCCGCAGGCAGCGGGCCACGGCCTCGTTGGCCGCGATCATGAACTCCTCGATGATGCGATGGGCGATGGTGCGTTCCGCGCGGCGGACGTCCGTGGGCATGCCGCGCTCGTCGAGCACGACCTCCGTCTCCGGCAACTCGAAATCCAGGCTTCCGCGGGCGTTCCGGCGCTCCATCAGGAGGTGGGCGAGCTCCTCCATGACCCGGAGGGGCTCGACCAGCCCGGCGTACCTGCCGATAACGGAGGCGTCCCGGTCCACGAGGATCCGCCCGACTTCTGTGTAGGTGAGCCTGGCGTCGCTGCGAACGACGGACTGGAAGACCTCCGTCCGCTCCACTTCCCCCTTGCGGTTGACCTCCAGCAGCGCGGTGCGGCAGAGCCGGTCCGTCCCCGCCTGGAGGCTGCATACGCCGCCGGAAAGCGCCGCGGGCAGCATGGGCAGGGCGCGGTCCGGGAAATAGAGGCTGGTCCCGCGGGCGTATGCCTCGCCGTCCACCGCCGAGCCTCGAGGCACGTAGTGGGCCACGTCGGCAATGGACACGTAGAGCCGGTAGCCCCCGGCCGGGGCCCTGTCGATGCTCACCGCGTCGTCGAAGTCGCGGGCGGTCTCCCCGTCGATGGTAAAGGTGGTCAGGGGGCGCAGGTCCCTGCGGGAAGCGGCCTCCGCCGGGTCCACGCGCGGGCCGCGGCGGGCCGCCTCTCGGCGCGCCTCCTCCGAAAAGTCCTGGGGCCAGCCGTAGCGGAAGATCACCGCCTGGGCCTGGACCTCCGGGTCGTCCGGTGCGCCGAGCACCCGCTGGAGCTTGGCTTCGGGCGGTGCGTATCCCGTGCCGTAGCGAGTCATCTCCACCGCCGCCACTTGGCCGGAGCGCGCCGGACCGGGGTCCCGGAGTGGAATGCCGGGAGCGACCCGTGGGTCCATGGGGACCAGGAAGGTCCGCTGGCCATCGGTTTGGACCACGCCCACCAGTCGCTGCTGGCCCCGCTCCAGCACCTTCACCACGTGGCCCTGGCTGTCGCCGCGTCGTCCCCGCTCCGGACGCACCAGCACCCGGTCTCCGTGCATGACCCGGCGCATCTCCCCGCGGTTGAGGTAGACGTCCTCCAACCCCTTCCGGTCCGGGACCACGAAGCCGAAGCCTTCGGGATGGCCCCGGACCACCCCGG
Organism: uncultured Binatia bacterium (SeqCode); assembly: GCA_965204235.1. Taxonomy (GTDB): domain Bacteria; phylum Desulfobacterota; class Binatia; order UBA9968; family JAJDTQ01; genus JAJDTQ01. Next base: position 3,115,349 of record OZ241979.1, on the reverse strand, counting down.
ACACGACGCTGGCCGCCTTGGCCAGGGCGTAGCGGCTCTTGCGGAGACGGACCACCTTGCGCTCGTCGATGAGTTCCCGGAGCGCTTCCTGCACCGTCTTCCCTGCCGGCCTGCCGAAGCTCTTCCTCATCTCCTCGACGCTGAAGCGCTCTCCCGGCCTGGACAGCATGAAGGAGAGGATGCGGTTCTTGAGGGCAGGGGTCGTGCTCATGGGAGGGGGTGCGGTCGCCGCGGCTACGTTGGTTCGCGCTCCTCGCCGGCGTCGGGGAGGCGGGTCGGGAGGCGGATGGTGGACGGCGGACGGGGGACGGCGCTCAGCGCAGCAGCTCGCGGAAGCCTTTCCTCACGCTCTCCCACCAGTGGAGGAACCCCTCGTCGCGCTCCTCCCTCGGTCCCCTCTGTTCGGCGAACTTGTCGTACATGTAGCGCGTGATCTGCAGCACGTCGGGCCGGATGGCGACGTCGGGGACGTTTCCGGCGAGTCGGAAGGGCACGCTGATGCCGTCCGCATCGAAGAGGTAGCGGACGTTGCGGTATCGCCCGCTCAGGTCGCGCGAGAAGTCGGCGGAGAGGACGAGGGTGGCGTGCAGGTCCACGCCGCCGTCGTGGTCCGCCCAGCCTTTGCCGACGATGCTGTATTCGTCCGCGGTCAACAGCAGGTCATCGCTCCGAAGGCGGCCATTGCCGATGGTGAACGTCCCCTCCACGCGGTCGAACGACACCCGCTCGCCGCGCACCAGCGAGTTGAACGCAGGTCCCGCGGAGTCGATGCTGTCGATGCCCTCGACGGCGCCCATGGCGGCGAGCACGCCGCGCACGGGGTTGAAGTGGCCGAGGACTCCCTTGGACAGGGCGGCGCGGCCGTGTCCCTCCAGGTCCTGCGCGATGGACGGCCAGTCCTTGCCGGAACCCGTGAACCGTCCATCCAGGTCGAGGCGCCCTTGGACGGGCTCCGTCGGACCCTTGTGGAGCAGGGCCAGGATGCTCCGTACGTCCAAGTCCTCCAGCACGGGGGCCAGTTCGAAGTCGAAGCGCTGGCCGTTACGGTTCGTGACCGCGCCGCGCCCCCGTATCCTGCCTCCGAGGGCTTCGACCGAGAGTTTCTCGACCTCCAGGCCGCCGCGGGTCCAGTGCATCCGTCCCTCGAGGCCGCGGTAGGCGACTCCCTTGAACCGGCCGTTGCTCGAGGCGACTCGTCCCTCGACCGACAACGCTTCGTCGTGGAGCTCGGCCGTCCCGATGCTCACCACGTCGCTGAAGGAGTCCGCCCGGTGCGCGGTGTCGCCGGTCACGTCGGCCAGGTTCAGCAGGTTGGACCGGACACGGTAGTGGAGGGTGGGTCGGGCTAGGTCCGTCACGAGTCCCTGGAGCCGGAAGTCCGACAGGCCCGAGCGCAACCGGAGGTCGGGGATCTCCACGTCGTTGCCGAGGAACTCCAACTTCCCCCGGAGTCCCTGGATGGTCCCGCGGGTCCCGGGGGCGCCGGCGATGCGGACGTCGGCGAACCGGAGGCTGCCCGTGAGCGTGGGAGGCTCGTTCCGGGGCGTCAGCTTCCTTGCCAGTGAAAGGCTGGCGTTGACCGTGCCGTCGATCTCGTATCCGGCCGCCGCGGGCGCCAGCGCCGCCCACTCCCCCAGCGCCGCGTCGCCGGTCTCCACGCGCAGCCGGAACACGCGGTCCCTGTCAACCGCGCCCGAGAACGTGGCCTCGCCGTCCCGGAGTCGGACCCTGGACTCGTGGATGACCAGTCGGTCGCCGCGCAACTGCACCGCCACGGTCAACGCGGCCGGCACTCCCGGAGGCTTGTCGAGCCATTGGCCGTACCGGACGGCGTTGGCGTCGGCCGTCACCGAAGCCCGGACCTTCAAGTCGTCCAGGGCGCCTTCGACGACGCCGGACAGGTTCAGCGGCTCGTGGACCGCCAACCCCGAAGGCGCCATGCGGTCCACCCAGGGGATCCGCCTGAGCTGGTCCAGGTCCACCGGTCCCAGTCGGACCTTCGCCCGGACGCGGCCCCGGTCCCACGACGCGGCCTGCGAGAAGTCCACCTCGCCGGTGACCCGGGCGTTCCCGGCCGCCCCGCCGAGCAGGGATCCGGTTACGCTCATCTGCGATACGCGCGGTCGGCGGAAACTGCCCGACACCCGTGCGTTGACAGTCAGGGGTCCCGAGGGGCGGAAGTAGGGCGGCAGGTTCGGTTCCAGTAGCTTCCAGACGCGCGCCGCCAGGGCTTCGGGCAGGGACGCCGCGCGCACCTCCAAGTCCACGGCGTTTCCGGTCCAGTCCGCCAGCGGCCGTGAGGCGCCCACGGTCCCCGTCACCGAGAACGGAAGTCCTTCGTCCGGTTCCAGCGTTCCGGAGATGTCCAGGTACAGGTTCTGCTTCCCCGACCATCGAAGCGTTGCGTCGAGGTGGTGCAGACGCAGATCTTCGGGCTCGTCCGACGACCGGTCGATGAAATGGAGTTTCCCGCGGTCCACCCGGACCGCGGCCGCGGCGCGCCGGGCCAACCGGAAGCCCGCGAGCAACGGCTGTGCCGGCGTGAGGAAGTTGAGGTCGCCGTACTCGTTGCGGATGACCTGGATCTCCGGCTGGTGGAGGACGACGTCCACCACGTCGGAGGCCGTGGAGCCGCCGGTGAGGAGCGACAGCCATCCCACGGAAACCGTGAGCTCGTTGGCATGGACCAGCGGGGTCGCCGCGAACCGCGGGTCGTCGGCCACCCGCAAGTCGGTCACCGTGGCGCTGAGGGCCCCCAGCCGTCTGGGGAAGTTCAGGCGTATGGACTCGAACGCCACGGGGTGGCCGAGGGCGCTCTCGACCTGTCGGCGTATGGACTCCTTGCGGTTGTCCAGCAGCGTTTGCAGCCCCACCACCGCGGCCACGGCGAGGACCGCCGCCAGGGACAGGAGAGCCAGGAGGATGGAAGCCGTCTTTCTCATGGAGAGGCCGCCGGTGGGCAGGCGCGCTAGTCCGCCCGTTCCACGATGGTGGCGATTCCCTGTCCCACGCCGATGCACATGGCCGCCATGCCGTAACGGCTGCCGCGCCGCTTCATCTCGTGGACCAACGTGGTCAGGATCCTCGCGCCGCTGCAACCGAGTGGGTGTCCGAGGGCGATGGCGCCGCCGTTCACGTTGACCTTGTCAGGGTCCAGGTCGAGCTCCCTGACGCAGGCCAGCGACTGGGACGCGAACGCCTCGTTGAGCTCCACCAGGTCCAGTCGGTCCGCAGTGAGTCCGGCCCGATCGAGGGCCTTGCGGCTGGCCGGAATGGGTCCGATGCCCATGAAGGCCGGATCGACCCCGGCCACCGCCGAAGCGACGATCCGCACCATGGGTCTCAGCTTCAGGGCCGCGGCCCTCTCCCGCGACGCCACGACCAGGACCGCGGCGCCGTCGGACAGGGGCGACGAGTTGCCCGCGGTCACGGTGCCGTCCTCGACGAAGGCGGGTCTCAAGGCCGCGAGTTGCTCCAGTGTGGTGTCCGGCCGCGGGCCTTCGTCGCGGTCGTGGACCACCGGGCCGCCGCGCCGTTGGGGCGCCTCCACCGGGATCATCTCGTCGTCCAGCCGGCCCGCCTCCGCGGCCGCCACGGCGTTGCGGTGGCTCCTGAGTCCGAACGCGTCCTGTTGCTCGCGGGTGACCGAATACTTCTCCGCCACGTTCTCCGCGGTCTCGCCGAGGCTGACGAGCGGGTAGAGTTCGCCCAGGCGGGGGTTCGGGAAGCGCCAGCCGAGCACGCTGTCATATACGGTGACGTTGCCGCGCGCGAACGGGACGTTGCCCTTGGGGATCACCAGCGGAGCGCGGGTCATGGTCTCGACCCCGCCGGCCACGAACAGGTCTCCCTCCCCGGCGCCCACGGCCCGGCCCGCCTGGTTGACGGCCTCCAGCCCGGAGCCGCAAAGGCGGTTCACGGTGGCCCCGGGGACCGAGTCCGGAAGCCCCGCGAGAAGGGACGCGTTGCGGGCCACGTTGCGGCAGTCCTCCCCGGCCTGGTTGGTGCACCCCAGGATGACGTCCTCGACCGCCTCCTTGCGGACGCCGTTCCGCTCGATGAGCCGGGCGATGACGTGGGCCGCCAAGTCGTCCGGCCGGATGTCCTTGAGGATGCCCCCGTAGCGCCCCATGGGGGTGCGGGCGGCGTCTATGATGACCGCTTCGGGCATGGCCTGCCTTCTCTCGGCGCGGGGCGCCGCAGTCCGGTTGCGTTATTTTTCAACATCTTGCCACGTCCGTCAAGGTTTGGCGCCTTCCCCGTCGGGATAGTCGTGGAAACCCCGGCCCGCGGTCTCCCCGAGGCGCCCGGACCGCACCATCTTCCGCAACAGCGGCGCCGGTCGATAGCGGTCGTCCCCGGTCTCCTCCTGGAGCCCTTCGAGGACCGCGAGGACCTCGTCCAGCCCGATCTCGTCGGCCCAGCGAAGCGGCCCCTGTGGGTAGTTGGTCCCCAGCCGGAGGGCGATGTCGATCTCCTCCGCGGTGGCGATTCCCTCGTCCAGGCCGCGCGCGGCCTCGTTGATGATGAGGCTCAGGATGCGGGGGAACACGAGGCCGGGCGCGTCCTTGACTTCCGCGCTCTCCTTGTCCAGGCGCCGGACCAGGGACTCCGCGGACGCGAAGGCTTCGTCGCCGGTGTCGAGTCCCCGGGCCAGTTCGATGACGTTGCGCCGGGCCAGTGGATGGAACGTGGCGAAACCGACGATCCTTTCCGGCCGGCGGCTCCAGGAGGCGATGGTGGCCGCGGACCAGCGGAGGCACGAGGTCATCACCAGCGCCGCGCCCGGGACCGCGGCGTCGATCTCCTCCAGGAGTCGCCGCTTGCCTTCCCGCCCGTGGGCCAGGGTCTCCACCACTGCCTCCGTGGCCGGGTCCACCTCGTCCGCCCGGGCGCACCGGGCCGCGGTCAGGCCCCGGTCGTGCGCGAGCCGATGCCAGTCCTCGGCCAGACGGTTATCGCCGAGGATCGCCACGCTACCGGGATCCATAATCGTAGAAACCCTTTCCGGTCTTTCGTCCCAGGTGGCCGGCCAGGTAGAGCTTCTGCTGCAGCGGACTCGGCCGGAAGCGCGGGTCTTCGAAGAAGGCCCGGTAGAGGGTCTCGGTGGCGGTGAAGTTGATGTCGATGCCGATCAGGTCCTGGAGCTCGAACGGACCCATGCGAAAGCCGCCGGACTCCCGCATGACCCGGTCCACGGTCTCCACGTCCACGCCGCCCTCGGTCAGGATGCGCAGGGCCTCGTTGTAGAACGGCCGGGCGATGCGGTTGACGATGAACCCCGGCGTGTCCTTGGCGCGGACCGGGGTCTTGCCGAGCTTCCTCGCCAGGTCCACGGCCTTGGCCACGGCCCCGGCGCCGGTCAACTCCCCCTGCACCACCTCCACCAACGCCATGAGCGGCGCAGGGTTGAAGAAATGCATGCCCAGGACCCGGGATGCCTCCTTCACCGCGCCGCCGATGGCCGTCACCGACAGGGACGAGGTGTTGGTGGCCAGCAGCGTCTCCGGAGCGCAGGCGGCGTCCAGCTTCCGGAACAACTCCTGCTTGACCCCGAGGTCCTCGGTGGCGGCTTCGACCACGAGCACGGCGTCCGCAAGGTCCTCAAGGGCCAGGGAGCCCCCGAGGCGCGCCAGTATGCTCCTTTCCTGTTCTTCGTCGATGCGGCCCTTCTCCCGGCTGCGCCCGATGAAGCCCCGGATCCTGTCGAGCCCGCGGTCGAGGAACTCCCGGGAGACGTCGTACACCACCGCGTCGAAACCCGCCTGGACCGCTACCTGCGCGATTCCGGCGCCCATGGTGCCCGCGCCGATGACGCCGATCCTGTTCTCGTTGACCATGGGAGCCTCTGCTCAATTCCGGCTCGAGGCGCCTCTCCCCATGGGAAAGCACGTCCTTCGACTTCGCTTCGCTACGCTCAGGACGAACGGGGGCAATTGAAGCGCGTCCTTCGACTTCGCTTCGCTACGCTCAGGACGAACGGGGGGCAATTGTCCAAAGTTGACCATGGTTTGTTTACCGGGGCGAGCGCGGGGGTCCGGCCGTTGGTCCCGGACCCTATTTCCCCTGGAACACGGGCGTCCGCTTCTCCATGAAGGCCCGGACCCCTTCGTCGTAGTCGGAGGTGCGGCCCGCGATCTCCTGGATGCAGGCTTCGTATTCGAGCTGCGCTTCGAGCTCGCCGTACATGGACCGGTTCAACGCCCTCTTGATGAGGCCGGTGCTGCGAGGGCCCCGGGCGAGCCTTTCGGCCATGGACCGGGCCTCTCCGGCCAGCTCCGGGGCCGGCGCCACCCGGGTCACCAGTCCGCAGCGAAGCGCCTCCTCCGCCTCCAGGGGCTCGCCCAGGAGGAACAACTCGGTGGCCTTGCCCAGCCCGATGAGGCGGGGCAGGAAGTAGCTGCCGCCGCAGTCCGGCCCCAGGCCCACGCGCACGAACGCTTCGATGAAGCGCGCGTTCTCCGAGGCGATGCGCAGGTCGCAGGCCAGCGTCAGGTTGCACCCCGCGCCCGCGGCCACCCCGTTGACGGCGCAGAGGACGATCTTTTCGGTCCGCCGGATGGCCAGGACGATGGGGTTGTAACGGGACCGGAGGGACTCCCCCAGGGATCCCTTCCGTTCCGGCGCACGGTCCTTGAGGTCCTGGCCGGCGCAGAAGGCCCGGTCGCCGGCCCCGGTGAGGACGAAGCAGCGCACCGCGTCGTCCCGGTCGCCATCCCGGATGGCGTCCAGCAGCTCCCGGTTCATCTCCCGATTGAAGGCGTTGAGCGCCCGGGGCCGGTTCAGCGTGATGGTGGCCACGCCGTCCCGCTTCTCGTAGAGCAGGGTCTCGTAACTCATCTTCCCTCGAACTCGGGCTTGCGCTTGTCGAGGAAAGCCTGCATGCCCTCTCTCCGGTCCTCGGACGCGAACAGCGCGTAGAAGGACTTGCGCTCGAAGGCCAGGCCCTCGTCCAGGGGCGTGTTGGCGGCCTTGAGGATGGCTTCCTTGGCGAACCGCACGGCGATGGGCGGCTTGCGGGCGATGGTCTGCGCCATGGCCCTGGCCTCGTCCAGCAGCACTTCCACCGGCACCACCTTGTTCACCAGACCGCACCGCTCGGCTTCCGCGGCGCTCAGGAACCGTCCCGTGAGCACCAGCTCCATGGCCTTGTGCTTGCCCACGATGCGCGTGAGCCGCTGGGTCCCCCCGGAGCCCGGTATGGTGCCCAGGTTGACCTCGGGTTGGCCGAAGCGGGCCGACTCGGAGGCGATGATGATGTCGCAACTCATGGCCAATTCGCATCCGCCCCCCAGGGCGAAGCCGCTCACCGCGGCCACCACGGGTTTCGACAGATGGTTGAACCGGTCCCTGAGCGCCAACCGTTCGTGCGCCCGGCCGGCGAACGGGGTGGCCTCCACCATCTCGTTGATGTCCGCGCCTGCGGCGAACACCCGGTCGCCGCCGGTAAGTACGAACACCCGGACGGAGTCGTCCCGGTCGAGCTCTTCCAGCGCCTCGCACAGGTCCTTGCACAGCCCGTAGGACAGCGCGTTGAGCTGTTTCGGCCGGTTCAGCGTGGCGATGGCCACGGGGCCGTCCCTCTCCAGGATGATGTTCTCGAAGTCCATGTTATGGAAACTCTGGACAATTGCCCCCGTTCGTCCTGAGCGTAGCGAAGCGAAGTCGAAGGACGCGCTTTTTCATAGGGCCTCGAGCCGGAATGGATCGGAGGTTCCTTGTCGGGGAGTTATGCGTACACCGTGGATACATACACCATGGGTTGCGGGGATTCAACGTCGCGGGCGTTTCGTTGACTTCGGAAAGGCGGTCTGACAAGATCCGCGCTGATGCCGCACGATTCGGGATCCTCCACCCCCCACCACGACGAGAGGCTGCGGGAGATCCTCGGGCACTCCGCCCGGATATTCGCCGAGAAGGGGTTCGATGGCGCCTCCATTCGGGAGATCAGCCGCGCCGCGGGCATGAGCTTGGCCGGGCTCTACTACTATTTCCGCACCAAGGAAGAACTGCTCTGCCTGATCCAGGAACGGTGCCTGGCGACCCTGCTGGAAAGCGGGCGGAAGGTCGCGGCGTCCGGGAAGGGCCCGCGGGAGAAGGTCGCGCTGTTCGTCCACAACCATCTCGGTTTCTTCCTGCACAACATGAACGAGATGAAGGTCATGTCCCGGGAGGACACCGCGCTGACGGGCGACTACGCGAAGAGGATACTCGACCTCAAACGCCTCTACCTGAAGGTGCTGGTGGACTTGGTGGAGGAGCTCCGGCGGCGCGAACGGATGGGGAGGCTGGACGCGCGCGTGGCCGCCCTGGCCCTGTTCGGCATGATGAACTGGATCCATACCTGGTACCGTCCCGACCGGGACCCGTCCCTCGGATCCCTCATCGAGCAGATGTTGCGCATATTCTTCTTCGGCGTGCTGGACGGCGCCGCGGAAGACCGGGGAGCCGAAGACCCCCTGCTCAAGTCCTTTCCGGCCGGCCACGGGAGCTTCGTGCTGTGGCCGGGCTCGGGGGGCGCGGTCCAGTGAGTCCGGCGCGCCTTCAGGCGGCCGCGCTGGGCCGCTTGCCCACCCGCTCGCGCCATTCCGCGGCGCGGCGGCATTCGGGCGGCAGGCTCATCTTGATCCAGGCCGCGTAGTCCACCGCCACCTGGGCGGTAATGTCGGCGATGGTGTAACGCTCGCCCGCCACGAATGGGTGGTGGGCGAGTTGGGCGTCCAGGGCGGCGAAGAAACGCTCCACCCGCTTGCGCCCGCGTTGCGCCAGCTCCGGGATCTGTTCCACGTCGTCCGGCCCGGTCAGGGCGCGCCCCGCGAGCCCTTTCGCGCCGTTGCGGAACGCTTCGGTGACGGCGAGGAAGCCGTCGATCTCGAACCGGTGGTTCCACATGGCCACCACCGCCCGGTCCCGGGCGTCGGTCCCCATGAGCGGCGGATCGGGGTACGTTTCCTCCAGGTACTTGCACACCGCCACCGCCTCGCTCACCGCGGTGCCGTCGTCGAGTTCCAGCACCGGCACCGTGCACCAGGGGTTGCGCTTGCGGAACGCCTCGGTGAGGTGCTCGCCGTTGCGCAGGTCCACCTGGACCACCGGGATGCGGAGGCCCTTCTCGGCCATGAAGATGCGCACCCGGCGCGGACTCGGGGCCGTGCTGCAATCGTAGAATCTCATGGTGGCGTCGCCTCCGTCCCGGTCGGGGCAGAGCCGTCAAGTCGAGCTGCGGAAGGAGCGCAGCAGCTCCAGGCTCTCCCGATCCTCCGCGAGGTCCTTGCCCTTGGGGGTCTCCAGGCACATGGGCAGGCCGAAGAAGCGCTCGTCGTTCACCAGCAGGCGGAAGGCTTCCGGGCCGATGCGCCCCTTGCCGATGAACTCGTGCCGGTCCACGCGGCAGTCGAGATCCTTCTTCGAATCGTTCAGGTGGAACGCGGCGAGGAGCTCGATGCCGACCTTCTCGTCGAACTCGTCGAACGTGCGTTCGTAGCCTTCGCGGGTGCGGATGTCGTATCCCGCGGCAAAGGCGTGCTGGGTGTCGAAGCAGACCCTCAGCCGCTCGCTCATCTTCACGCTGTCGAGGATGCGGCGGATGTGCTCGAAGCGATGGCCCAGGGTGGTGCCCTGACCCGCGGTGATCTCCAGCGCCACCTGGACCTCGTAGCCCGGGCAGCGCCGATGGACCGCGTCCAGGGAGCGGGCGATGGTGCGGAGTCCGGCCCGCTCCCCCTGTCCCGTGTGCGCCCCGGGATGGGCGATGAGCCAGGGGATGGCCAACGCCTCGCAGCGCTCCATCTCGTCCACGAAGGCCGCGACGGACTTCTTGCGCAACTCCGGGTCGGGGGCGCCGAGGTTCAGCAGGTAGGAATCGTGGGCGATCACGGTGCGGACCGGCCCGGCCTTCTGGATGTCCTTGAACGCGCGGACGTCCTCCTCGCTCAGAGGCGCCGAAGCCCACTGCCGTGAAGACTTGGTGAAGATCTGTATGGCCTCGCAGCCGACGCTCTCCCCGGCGCGCAGCGCGTTCTGGACCCCGCCCGCGATGGACATGTGCGATCCCAGCAACGGACGGTCCGCGGGTTTCTCCTTTCGGGGCGCGGAAGCCATGACCGCTTCTTACCACAGAGACGCGGTCCGCTACAGGGCCGGGCAGGGTCGTCCTGCCGCCGTTGTTGCCCCGCGCGCCGGATTGAAGTATTCCAGGACATCCGGGAACAAGGAGGCTGACCATGGCGAACTGGCTGCTCAAGACCGAGCCCAGCGTTTATTCTTTCGCGGACTTGCAGCGGGACAGGAAGACGGTGTGGGACGGGATCAAGAACAACCTTGCCCTCATGCACCTCAAGACCGTGAAGAAGGGCGACCGCTGCATCATCTACCACACCGGCGGGCAGAGGGTCTGCGTGGGCCTGGGCGCCGCGGTCACCGGCGCCTATCCCGACCCCGAGAAGGACGACCCCAGGCTCCTGGTGTTCGACATCAGGGTGGGCAAGCCGTTGGCTCGCGAGGTGTCGCTGGACGAGATGAAGCGCAACCCCGGGCTGGAAGGCTTCGACCTGTTCCGCCTGGGCCGGCTTTCCTTCGTGCCCGTGAGCGACGCCCACTACGAAGTGATCCTGGACATGTCCCGGAGTTGAACCTCCCCGGCGCGTCCGTGGAGGCTCCGGGCAACGAGAGGAGGGACCCGTGAAAAAAGCGGACTTCCGGCAGTTCTACCGCGACGCCCACGCAGTCGATTGCCTCAGCGAGCGGGAGAAGATCTTCCTCGGCCTCGCCGTGGCCATGACCCGGAACTGTGACCCGTGAGTGGATCGGCGCCTTGCGGACGCAAGGAAATCGGGACTCGCGGAGGAAGATCTGGACGCCGCGGTGGACGTCATCGCCGCGGTGGACGCCGGTATCCTGCAATCCCTCAACCAGCGCATCAAGCAGCGGCACAAGGAACGGCAGTGACCGCTGGTCCGGTTCCGCTCCACGCTGCCGGGAAACCGGCATGGGGGTGGTTGCCGGCGGTTCAGCCTTGGGCGCCGGCGTTGTTGAAACCCGCGGTCCAAGGTGCTAAAGGGTCAAGGTCCGTGGTCGCATAGCTCAGCCGGTTAGAGCGCTTGCCTCACATGCAAGAGGCCGCAGGTTCGAGTCCTGCTGCGACCACCACCCGTCCTTCCGTGTTCCTTCCCCGTTCATCGTTCCCGACGGAGAGGCGGAACGCCGCGTCCTCTCCTTCTTCGCCCCCGGAAGACCAGCGCCGCCGCGGTCCCGTAAACGACGCCGTTGAGGATGGCGATGCACCCTACCGCCCACACCGGACTCTGGATCAGGTTGACGACCGGGAGCGAGAGCACCACTCCGGGAGTCGCAAGGACCTGGAGCGCCGCGTGTATTTGCGGGACCGCTGCGGGAAGGGCGGTTGCGCCCGCCAGGACCACGGCGAACCCGGCCAGGAACCCCTGCGTGAAAACCCGCGCCCCGGACATTCGAGAACCCTCCCCGACTCGGCCGCGGCCTATGCGGGGGTTTCGCGGACGCTCGTCACCAGCAGTCCGAACACGGCGAAGGCCAGCGCCGACCCCAGCAGCATGGCCAGCGTCATGCTGTCCAGCCAGGTGATGAGCTGTCCCATGGCCACCGGGGTGGTGAGGGCGGCCACGTAGTGCATGGACATGATGAGGCCGCTGGCCGCGCCGACCCGTCCCATGGCTGCGGAGTCCTGGGCCAGGGCCACCACCAGCGAGGGCACCGGGGACTTGCAGAGGCCCAGCAGGCAGATCCCCGCGGCCAGCGCCAACGGCTGGGCCAGCCAGCCGTACACGGCCGACGCCGCGGCCACGCCGGGGAAGGCGCCCAGCAGGATGATCCGTTTCCGCCCCAGGCGGTCCGACAGTATCCCCAGCACCATGGCGCCGATGACGGGCGTGGCGCCCCAGGCGGCCATGACCATCCCTGCCTCGTCCAGCGTCAGGCCCGCGGCCGTGCGCAGGAACGTGGGCGTCCAGGATGAAGTGATCCAGAACACCGCGCCGCCGAAGAACTGCGCCACGGCCAGGAGGACCAGGTTGCGGTTCAGCACCCCTGCCTTTCCCTCGCCGGACGGGCGGCGGGCGGCGGGTTGCGCCCGCCGCGGTTCCCGGACGCGCAGCCACTGGACCAGCGCGATGGCGCCGGCGATGAAGCCCACCGAGGCGGTGGCCCCGCGCCAGCCGAACCGCCGGATCATGGCCGCGGCCGTGATGGGACCGCTGACGCTGCCCAGGCCGTAAGTGGAAGAGAGCAGGCCCATGCCCAGTCCCCGTCTGCCGGGCAGGAGGTCCGAGACCAGGGACAGCACCGTGGCGGTGATGAAACCGTAGCCCAGCCCGGCGACCGCCAGAAACGCCATCGCGGGGCCGTAGTCCCGGACGGTCGATACGAGCCCGAACCCGGCGCCGAGGGCGAGACCGCCGGCCACCAGCACCCGGCGCCGGCCCAGGCTGTCGGAGAGTCGTCCCGCCAACCAGCTTGCGGAGGCCGCGGCAACGAATATGGCGGAGAAGAGGCCGCCGCCCCGGACCGCGGAGAGGTCCAGGGCGGCCCGGATCTCCGGCAGGGTGATGCCCAGCACCGAGACCACCATTGCCGGTCCCACGGCCGAGAGGGCGGCGATCCAGACGGACCCCCAGTCGGTGCGGATGGACGCGGGGGGCTCAGCAGGCACGGGTGGGTGGTTCCGAGGACGCGCGGGCGCGGGCTCCGTGGCCGGACCGTGGGCGGAAGACGGCCAAGCGGGCTACGCGCCGAAGGCGATCTCGGATATGCACGGCAGCCCGCTGGCTACCGTGCGGCAGCTCGACTCCTCGACCACCAGGATCTCGCCTTCGGAGGTGGCGGCGATGATGCCCGGGCCGTCGGGGTCGGGCAGGGTGTCCATGATGCCGCCGCGGAAACTCTCGGCCAGCACCTTCCAGTCCGCGGCCTCGTGCTCGCTCCGCAGGATGGCCGAGCTGGCCCGTTCCTTGCGCACCCAGGTGTTGGGCCGGCCCAGGGCGACCCCGAGGTACAGGCTGCCGTCGTCGGTCTCGGTCACGGTGGTGCCGTAGGTGCGGGCTTCGGACGGGGTGATCTCCTCCCAGTGGGCGGCCCGGTCGCGGCTGCGGAAGACGCCTTCGCCGCATGCGGCCACCACCAGCTCGGGCTCGTGCTCCGAATGGTGGAGTTGGTGCACGTCCCGGTCCCACATGCCTTCGTTGGCGGCGCGCCAGCCCCCGCCGTTGTCGTCGCTCAGGAGCAGGCCTCCCACCTCGATGCCGGCGTAGAGACGCGACGGCGAGGAAGGGTCCGCGGTCAGGTAGCGGGTCCGGGGCGCCTGGGCCGGGTTCGGCGGAAAGGTCCCACCGGCGCCGCCTTCCCGCACGTCCGAAAGCTCCTGCCACCCCTGCCCCGGGCTCCCGTGGAAGAGCGCCGCGGGACGGGTTCCCACGAACAGGGACCCGGGCAAGGCCCACAGCGAGAAGATGTCCAGGTGCGGCACGTTGGGGTCGGACCGGGTCCAGGTCTCCCCGCCGTCGCGGGTGAAGAACAGGCCCGAGTGCTCGGCGCCCGCGTACACCGTCCGCGGGTCTTCCGGATCCACCGCGACGCAGGTCAGCGCCCAGAACGGGAGGGCGCGATCGACCTGGCTCCAGGAATCGCCGTTCTTCTCGAAGCGGTACCACCCGGAATGGGTCATGACGTGGAGTGCCCTGGTATGGCCGTTCGTGCTGCTCATGGCGCTTTCCTCCGGCGGGGTTGGCGGACGACGTGGATGACCTGCGACCTCTACCAGTCCCCCGGTTCCGCTGTCAAGCTCGGAGAGGCTACCCGAATCCACCACCCAATCCATTCGTCCCCCCCTCCATCTTCTTCCCGGTGCTGGAGTTGCAACGGCCCTTGCCTTAAGGTACTTGTCCCTCATTGGTGATCCTTCTCCTTCAACTCCATCTGAAAACACGCCTATGCCCCTCCCCCCCGGTCCTGAACGCCTCCCCTTGTTGTTGCTGCTGCTCGCCCTGTCCACGTTGTTCCTTTGCAGCTTCGACAAGGGATACTTCTACCGTCTTAGCAACCAGGACCTGCATACACTCGATAACCTGGAGATAGCCGAGAACCTGTCCCCCGACCACCATTTCCGGTTGTTCCGGCGTTTGCGCCCGGGATCGGACGGCGCCTTGGTATATGAGATGTACAGCCGCTTTCCCGTCGGCGGATACGCGCTGATCAAACTCGCCATCCTCCCCTTCGGAAACGACCTGTCGGCCAGGATCCTGGCCGCCCGCATGCTCATGTTGCTGTTGTTCAGCGCCGCTGCGCTCCTGGCCTTCCACTCCCTCGCACGGATCACCTCCCACCGCTGGACCGCGCTGGCCGCCACCCTCGCGGCCTTCTCTTCCTTCTACATGCTGTTGTACAGCAACGCGGTTTCCGTGGAGTTCAGCATGGAGCTGTTTGCGGTGATGCTGGTCTTCCACGGCATGGTGGTGTTCGTGCAGGAGGGACGGTTCCGGCAGTTGCTGGCCAGGACCTGCGTTGCGCTGCTGCTGGGGTGGCGCGTCTATGCGTTCCTGCTGCCGTTCCTCATCCTGGGCTTGGCGTGTGAGGCGGTCCGGGCGTGGAAGGACGGGGTCGCGTTGTGGCCGCGTGTGCGCTCCACCGGGGCGGCGGTGCTGCGCAGCCGCTACACGGCGCTGGGCGTGTTCGCGCTGCTGTTCGGCGCGGCCGTCCTGGGCTTCAACTTCGCCAACGAGTACTCCGCGTTCGGAGGCGAGACGCGGGTGACCGAACTGCCGTCGGTCCAGTCCATGCTCAGGCGGACTGGACTGGACCAGGAAGCCTCCTTCGGGTGGCTGCGCTTCCTGCGACAGCAGTTCTTTCGTGTCTGCGTGGCGTCCGTTCCCTTCGTGCTCACCGACCGGGGAGTCGATCTGCTGGAGTGGTTTCCCTCCCTCCACTTTTCGGCGCCGGGCCTTGCAGGGCCGGCGTTGTGGGTTTCCCTCCTGGCGTTGCTGATGGTGGTGGCCGCATCCATGACCGTGGTGCGCCTTGCGGGGCCGCTGTTGGACGGGCGACGCCGCATGCTGCTGGCCACCCTTGCCCTGTCGGGGTTCTTCTGGGCCCTGTCCATGCGCCACAACGCGGTGCACCACAACCACGATGCCCTGTTCTACGTGGGCGTCCCGCTGACGCTCTACTCACTGCTCCTGCTGTACGTCCACAAACGCTGGGGGGCTCGTCCCGTGGTCGGCCTTGCGGTCGCGGCGCTGCTCGCCTTCGTCGTCTCCACCTTCCAGATGGATCACCGACCGAGCCCGGACGCCCGGGCGGCCGAGGCCCAACTGGCCACCCTGGCCGAAATCGGGAGCATCCGCGAAACCACGCGGGGAAAGGTGGTCCTGCTCCTTGCATCCGTCAAGCCGGACTGGCCCCGACCGGGCACACCTTCGCGTCACGAACGAATGTACTATCCTACGCCCCGCGAACAATGGTACTATTTCGCCGGAAGCGTCCTGTTGCAACCCTTCGACACGGAAGACATGGAAGTCTCCGCCCGCGCCGCGGACTTCCTCCTCACCCGCGACCGGGTGGAGAACGACGCCCTGCTCACGCCCGGGAACGAACAGGTGTTCCTGTATGATTCCGCAGGTACGGACGACCTGGTGGAGTTCTACCGAGCCATTTACCGGCAGGTGGTGTCCGGAGAGCCTGTGGCGCGCTCCCACTTCGACGTCTATCTCGGTGACGGCACGCTGATCCACGTCAGGGAGCCCTGCGTCCGGGAGGATGTGCCCCTCCGGGTGTTCGTGGAGGTGACCCCGAAAGACCCGAAAGACGCGCGCAGAGGGGGCGTGCCCAGATGGCGCAGGGGGGACGGGAACGGCCTCGAGGAGCTTGACGTCCGCTTCCGAGACATTGGCGTGCTGTTCGAGGGGAAGTGCATGGCTATACTTCCATTGCCCGATTATCCCGTCTCCGGCATCCGGACGGGACAGGAGGAAAGAGGAGGCCGAGTACTGTGGGAAGTAGAGATACCGGCCCGGTAGTCCTTGCCGGCCGCGGCCATCGACGCTCCGGGGATACGAAGTGCAGGCATCATACGGCAGGGACTGTCGGGAAGATGGATTTGATCAGGTGGTGGATTTGGGGCTACGGGTGACCTGTCAGGCGTCGGACAGCAGTGGGTTCAGGTTGCGGAAGAACTCGCCGATCTCTCCCTGGTAGAGGTAGTCGGCCAAGGAGTCGATGGGAGTCGAATCACGGTTGACGATGGCCAGCAGCGCGCCGGCCTGTTTGGCCACCACGGGGAACGACGCCGCGGGCTGCACCACCAGCGAGGATCCCACCACCACGAAGACCTCCGCGGCTTCGCTCCACGCCTGCGCGCGCTGCATGGCGTCCCGCGGCATGGGCTGGCCGAAGGAGACCGTGCCGGACTTGAGCAGGCCGTTGCACGCGTCGCAGCGCGGCGAGACGAACTCTTCGCCCAAGGCCTCCAGCACCGCGTCCGGGTCGAAGACCTTGCCGCAGCCGAGGCAGACGACGGTCCGGTCGGAGCCGTGCAGCTCGACGATCCTGTCCTCGGAGACGCCGCCCCGGCTGTGCAGTCCGTCGATGTTCTGGGTGATGAGGCCCAGCAGTTGTCCGCGCTTCTCCAGGTCGCGGATGGAGGTGTGGCCGACGTTGGGCTCGACCTCCCGGTAGAGTCGATGGCTCTCCTTCTTCCGCCGCCACGCTCGCACCCGGGCCTCTTCGCTGCGCAGGAACTCGTCGAAATAGACCGGCTTCATCCGGGTCCAGGTCCCGCCCGGGCTGCGGAAGTCCGGGATGCCCGACTCGGTGCTGATGCCGGCTCCGGTAAAGAAGACGATGTCCGTGGCGCGCCGGACCCTTGCGGCGAAGTCTTCGAGCGTCATGGCTTGGCCCTCGAAGCGGACGGACGCCCGGAACTCCCGGTCGGCGTCCGCTTGCCCATGGCCGGCAAGTGTCCCGAATGCCGCTCGAGAAGTCAAACCCGGCCGCCACGGGGAGGTCCTTGAGGAAACTCTGAACAACTGCCTCCGTTCGTCCTGAGCGTAGCGAAGCGAAGTCGAAGGACGCGCTTTTTCAGGCTCTTCCGGCTTTTGTGTGGGTAAGGCAGGAGCGAAAGGGATCACGCCGTCATTGCTCCGCAGACCCTGCTCCGTCATTCCCGCGAAAGCGGGAATCCAGTCTCACAAACACCCCACTCCTGCCCTCCAACACCCCTCCACTCACCCTCCCTGCACCTATTGACCCTCCCTACCCTGCTCACCATGGATTGGGTGGTGGATTTGGGCGTCTCGCGTACATTGACCGGTCCCCCCGCCTGTGTTAGCTAGTTTCCTGCATTCGTCCCTCTGGAAAATACCATGTGGCGTCCTGGTTGGGGAATCGTTGTCGTCCTGTTTCTGGCGGGTTGCGTTCCCCCCGACGGAGTTCCCCAGGGGCCGCCGGGTCCTTTCGCGGACCGCGAGAAGGCGGACGTCCCGCGGGAAGCCCAGGCGGTGTACCGCTACCTGCGGGCTCGCATGGACGCCCTCGCCGGCAACTCGCGCGCGGCCCACGAACACTTGGAGTCGGCCCGGGAGCACGACCCCTCCAGCGTCTTCCTGCGCACCCGTCTGGCCAAGTCCCACCTGGCCCTGGGGGAGACCGACGCCGCGGTGGCGGAGGCGGAGGCCGCGGTGGGTCTCGATGCCGGGGACCCGGAGAGCCGCCGTTTGCTGGCGGGGCTGTACAGCGCCACGGGCAAGGCGGCCGAGAGCGTCCGGGAGTACCGGAAGGTGCTGGAGCTCGACCCCGGCGACGAGCAGGCGCGCCTCTACCTGGGGGCGGTCCACTTGGCCGAGGGGCAATACCGGGAGGCGCGGGAGCATCTGGAAAGGTACACGCGGGACAACCCCCGGTCGCCGCTGGGACACTACTACCTGGGGCGGACCCTGGCCGAGTCGCGGGATTTCGCCCGAGCGGAAGAGAGCTACGCGGCCGCGCTCGAGTTGCTCCCGACCTCCGCGCCGGTGCTCACCGAGATGGGGCTGGTCCGCGAGTTCCGCGGCCGCCGGGGCGCCGCGTCCGAGGCCTACCGGAAGCTCATGGAGGTGGACCCGGGAAACGAATGGGCCAAGCCGCGGCTCCGGGCCCTTCGCACGGGGTTGGGGGGCCTCCCGGAGGCGCGCGCCGAGTTCGCCCGTCTGGGCTTCCAAGAGGCTGCGCCGGGCGTGGCCCGGACCAAGGTGGGGCTCGCCTACTACGAGGTCGGCGACCTCGATGCCGCGGTCACGGAACTGAGCCTCGCCCTGGCGGAACGGCCCGAGGACCATCGCGTGAGGTTCTTCCTGGGCCTTGCCCACGACCGGTTGGGCGACGCCGAGAGGGCCGCGGCGCAGTTCGAAGGCGTTCCCCCGGACAGCGACTATTTCGTGGATTCCCGGGTGCAGCTCGCCTCGGTCCACGAAGGACGGGAGCGGTACGCCGAAGCGGCGGCTGCCCTCCGGGCCGCCCTGGACCGGGACCCGGACCGGCGCAAGGACCTGTTGCGCTTTCTCGCGGAGGTGTACCGCAGGGCGAAGGACTACGCCAACGCCGTCGAGACCATGCTCACGGTGGTGGATCTGGACCCCGGGAACCCCCGGCTGCACTTCGCGCTGGGGGCCCTGTACGACGAGAGCAAGGACAAGGACAAGACCATCGAGCACATGCGGAAGGCCATCGAACTGAACCCGGAGTACGCCGAGGCGTTGAACTACCTGGGTTACACCTACGCGGACATGGACGTGGAGCTCGACCGGGCGGAGCAACTCATCATCCGCGCGCTGGAGATCGAGCCCAACGACGGTTTCTATATCGACAGTCTCGGCTGGGTCTATTACCGCAAGGGCGACTACCGGAGGGCCATCGAGCAGTTGGAGAAGGCGGTCCGCCTGGTGGTGGACGACCCCGTCATCATCGAGCACCTGGGCGACGCCTACCTGGAGGACGGCAGGCCGGACGAAGCGCTGCGGAGCTACCGCAGGGCGCTGGAGTCGGCCGACGAGGACGAGCAGGTGGAACGGATCCGATCGAAGATCGGAGATCTCGAGCGCCGGATTTGACCGGCTCCCGGCGCAAGCGGACCGGCTCGGCCGCGGCGCGCCTCTGCGCCGCCGTCCTGCTGGCGGGGTGTTCGTTTCCGGGGTCTTCCCCGCCCGCTCCCGATCCCCCGCTCGCCCCTCTCCCTCGCCTGACCTCGCTTCTGGCCCAGAGAGACCAGGCGTTTCGGTCGCTCCGGAGCCTTGCCAGGATCAGCTACCGGGTGAGCGGGGAGAGGGGCGGGTTCAGCGCCGCGGTCCTGGTCCACAGGCCCCGTCGTCTGAGGCTCGAAGCCTTCTCCGTGGTGGGCGCGGCGCTGATCCTTACGGTGGACGACGGCGAGGTGACCGGTTACCTGCCCTCCGAAGCGCGTTTCTACCGCGGCAGGGCGTCGCGGGAGAACCTCTACCGCGCCACCCGGATGCTGCTGGAGCCGCACGAGATGGCCGCGCTGCTGCTGGGGGTCCCGCCGGTGGACTCGGACGCGCCTTGGGGAGCGGACTCCCTCGGGTTGCGGCGCGTGCTCCCTGACGGGAGCGCCGACGTGCTCGCCTTCGACTCCGGGAGGACGGCTCCGGTCCGCTGGTGGCGCGTGGGTCCCTCCGGGGAGCTCCTGTACCTCGCCACCTTCGAGGACTTCTCCGACACCCCGTTCGGACGCTTCCCGCTGACGATCACCCTGGAGACGCCGCCGCTCCAGCGTTCTTACGAGGTCCGCTACGACGAGCCCGAAGTCAACGTGGCCCTGCCCGCCTCTCTCTTCGTCCAGGACCTTCCCGAAGGAGTGGTCCGGACCCCGCTCCCGTCGCCGACCGGTTGAACGCCGCGCCGCGGCCTCGTCGGCTTGCGGGTCACTCCCCACGCGGGGGGAATCGGCGAGACCGGGGCGTCGTCCCGGCCTCCCGGTCGAAGGCCGCGGCCACGAGTTCCCGGGTGTAGTCGTGCCCGGGTCTCTCGAATATGGCTTCGGTAGGTCCCTGCTCCACCACCACGCCCTCGTGGAGCACCATGACGTGGTGGCTCATGGCGCGCACCACCTTGAGGTCGTGGCTGATGAACAGGTAGGCGCAGCGGTGCTGCTGCTGGAGCCTTCGGAGGAGGTCCACGATCTGGGCCTGGACCGACACGTCCAAGGCGGAGGTGGGCTCGTCCAGCACCACGCACCGGGGCTTCAGCACCATGGCCCGGGCGATGGCGACGCGCTGGCGCTGGCCGCCGGAGAACTCGTGGGGATAGCGGTGCCGCGCCTCGGGCTCCAGCTCCACCTCCCTCAGGGCTTCCACGATGAGCCGGTCGCGCTCCTCCGGGGTGCGCCCGAGCCCGTGGACCACCAGACCCTCCTCGATGATCTGCGCCGCGGACAGGCGCGGGTTCAGGGAGCCGTAGGGGTCCTGGAACACCACCTGCATGTCCCGGCGCAGCGGCCGCAGCGCGGCCGAGCGCAGTCCCCGGACGTCCCGGCCGTCGTAGCGGACCGCTCCGTCGCTGGCCGCCAGCCGCAGCAGCGCCATTCCGAGGGTGGTCTTGCCCGAGCCGCTTTCCCCGACCACGCCCACGGTTCGGCCCTCGCGGAGCTCCACGGAAACGCCGTCCACCGCGCGTACGTGATCGACGGTGCGCCGCAGGACGCCGGCCTTCACCGGGTACCAGACCTTGAGGTCCTCGCAGGCGAGCACCGGCGCGGAGGCCGCGTCCCCGGGATCGGGGGCGCCTTTGGGAGTGGCCGCGAGCAGGTGGCGGGTGTAAGGGTGACGGGGCCGTTCCAGCACGTCCGCGGCCACGCCCGCCTCGACGACCCTGCCCTGTTGCATGACGCACAGGCGGTCGGCCAGCCTGCGCACGATGCCCATGTCGTGGGTGATGAACAGGATGGCCATGCCCAGGCGTTGCCGCAGGTCCGCCAGCAGGGCCAGGAGTTGGGCCTGGACGGTGACGTCCAGGGCGGTGGTGGGCTCGTCCGCGATGAGCAGATCCGGCTCGTTGGCCAGCGCCATGGCGATCATCACCCGCTGCCGTTGCCCGCCGGACAACTCGTGGGGGTACGCGCCCAGGCGGCGCTCGGGCTCCGGGATGCCCGCCAGCCGCAGCAACTCCAGGGTCCGGTGGGCGGCCCCGGGGCCGTCGAGCCCCTTGTGGAGCTTCAGGGTCTCGCCGACCTGGCGCTCGATGGTGTGGAGCGGGTTGAGGGAGGTCATGGGCTCCTGGAAGATCATGGCGATGCGGTCGCCGCGAATGCGTTGCAGGGTCCGGGGGGCGGCGCCCACCAGTTCCGTGCCCTGGAAGCGGATGCTGCCTCGGGGGTGGCTGGCCGCGGGGTAGGGCAGGAGCTGCAGGACCGACAGCGCGGTGGCCGACTTGCCCGAGCCGCTCTCCCCCACCAGGGCCACGGTCTCGCCCCGGTGGACGGCGAGGGAGACGCCGTCCACAGCCTCCACCGCGCCGGGCCCCGAGCCGAAACGCACCGCCAGGTCGCGGATGGCGAGCAGCGGCGCGTCGGCTCCGGGACCCGGCGCGGGTTCGGCCCCGGCCGCCCTGGCTGTTCCTGCCGGCGCCGCTGCGGGTTCGGCGCGGCCCGCGGCCTCGGGCGCGAAGGTCTTGCGCGGGTCGAAGGCGTCGCGCACCCCTTCGCCGATGAACACCAGCAGGCTCAGCATGACGGCGATGACGAGGAAGGCGGTGAAACCGAGCCAGGGCGCGTGCAGGTTGTCCTTGCCCTGCTTCAGCAGTTCGCCCAGGGAGGCCGAGCCCGGTGGGAGGCCGAAGCCCAGGAAGTCCAGCGCCGTCAGCGTCACCACCGCGCCGCTGGTGACGAAGGGCAGGAAGGTCAACGCCGCCACCATGGCGTTGGGAAGCACGTGGCGGGCGATGATGCGCGGGTTGCCCACCCCCAGGGCCCGGGCCGCCTTCACGTAGTCGAGGTTCCGCGCGCGCAGGAACTCCGCCCGCACCACCCCCACCAGCGCCATCCAACTGAACAGCAGCATGAACCCCAGCAGCCACCAGAAGCTCGGCGTCACCACGCTGGCGAGGATGATCAGCAGGTAGAGGGTGGGCAGGCCCGACCACATCTCGATGAAACGCTGGAAGACCAGGTCGAGCCAGCCGCCGAAGTACCCCTGCACCGCGCCCGCGGCAATGCCGACCACGGAGCTCGCCAGGGTCAGGACGAGGCCGAACAGGACGGAGATGCGGAAGCCGTAGATCAGCCGCGCCGCCACGTCCCGGGCCTGGTCGTCGGTGCCGAGCCAGTTCTGACGGCTCGGCGGCGACGGCGCCGGTGTGGGCAGGTCATGGACCACGGTGTCGTAGCGGTAGGGGACGGGGGGCCACAGCATCCAGCCGCGCTCTTGGATGAGCGCCCGGACCTCCGGGTCATTGTAGTCCGCGGTGGATTCGAGGAAGCCGCCGAACTCCGTCTCCGGGTAGTCCGCCAGCACCGGCGCGTAGAACCGGCCGTCGTAGCGGACGAGCAGGGGCCGGTCGTTGGCGATGAACTCGGCGAACAGGCTGGCCAGCAGCAGCGCGCAGAAGATCCGCAGCGACGCGTACCCGCGCCGGTTGGCGCGGAAGTTGTCCAGGCGTCTTCGGTTGAGGGGCGTCATGGGGGCCACCGGGGCGGCGTCAGGTCTCCCGGCTCTCGAAATCGATGCGCGGGTCCACCGCCACGTAGGTCAGGTCCTCCGCCAGCTTCATCACCAGCCCGAGCAGCGTGAAGAAGTACAGGGTCCCGAACATCACCGGGTAGTCGCGGTTGATGGCCGCCTCGAACCCCAGCAGGCCGACTCCGTCCAGCGAGAAGATCACCTCGGTCAGCAGCGCGCCGGTGAACAGCACGCCCACGAAGGCGCCGGGAAAGCCGGCGATGACGATGAGCATGGCGTTGCGGAACACGTGCCGGTACAACACCCGGCGCTCGCTGAGCCCCTTGGCCCGGGCGGTCATGACGTACTGCTGGTGGATCTGGTCCAGGAACGAGTTCTTGGTGAGCATGGTGAGGCCGGCGAAGCCGCCGATGACCATGGACAGCACCGGCAGGGTGATGTGCCAGAGGTAGTCGGTGACCCGCTGCCACGCGCCGAGCTCGCTCCAGTGGTCCGACACCAGGCCGCGCAGCGGGAACCAGTCCAGGTAGCGCCCCCCGGCGAACAGCACGATCAGCAGGATGGCGAACAGGAACCCCGGCACCGCGTTGCCCACGATGACCGCGCCCGAGCTCCAGACGTCGAAGCGCGAGCCGTCCCGCACCGCCTTGGCCACCCCCAGGGGAATGGACACCAGGTACACCAGCAGCGTGGTCCAGAGTCCCAGCGAGACGGACACCGGCAGCTTGTCCGCCACCAGTTGCACCACCGAGCGGTCGCGGAAGAAGCTGTCGCCGAAGTCGAACCGCAGGAAGTTGCCCATCATGAGGAAGAACCGCTGGTGCGCCGGCTTGTCGAAGCCGAACTGCCGTTCGATCTCCCGGATGAACTCGGGGTCGATGCCCCGGGCGCCCCGGTACTTGCCGCCGCCGGCCGCGCCCGGGTCCCGGGACGGCTGCGCCGAAGGTCCGGCCTCGCGCGAGTCGCCGCCGCTGGCGAAACGTTCGGTGGCCGCCACGTCGGTCTGCTGGAGCTTGGCCAGGAGCTGCTCCACCGGCCCGCCCGGGGCCGAGTGGATGATGACGAAGTTCAGCACCATGATGCCGAACAGGGTCGGAAGGATCAGCAGCAGCCGGCGCAGGATGTAGGCGAACACGGGAATCTCCGGTCAATCCCGGCTCGAGGCGCCTCTCCTTATGGGAAAGCGCGTCCTTCGACTTCGCTTCGCTACGCTCAGGATGAACGGACCTCTTCGCTTCGCTACGCTCAGGACGAACGGGGGCAATCGTTCAGGGTTTCCCATGACGGGTTTCGGTCCGTGGGCGCGGCCGCCGCTAGCCGTCGCTCCGCCGGGCGTCCAGGGCTGCGGCCTTGCCGGCGTCGATCCACCAGGCGTCGAACTGGACTCCCTGGGCGGGGGTGGTCTCCGGGCGGCCGAACCGGTCCCAATAGACCAGGCGGTCGTAGGGGATGTGCCACTGGGGGATCACCCAGTGGCCCCACTGGAGCACCCGGTCCAGGGCGCGGACGTGGCTCACCAGGCTCTTCCGGTCCGCGGCGGCGATGACGCCGCGGATCAGGGCGTCCACCACCGGGGCCTCGATGCCCATGAGGTTCCGGCTTCCCGGTCGGTGCGCGAAGTCCGAGCCCCAGAAGTCGCGCTGCTCGTTCCCCGGGGACAGGGACTGGCCCCAACTGCCGATGACCATGTCGAAGTCGAAGTCGTCCAGCCGCCGCCGGTACTGGGCGCTGTCCACGGTCCGCACGGCCGCGGTGACCCCGAGCCGAGCCAGGTTCCGGGTGAAGGGCAGGACCACGCGCTCGAACAGCGGGCTCACCAGCAGGATCTCGAACTCCATGACCTGGCCGGTCTCCCGGTGGGTCAGCTTGCGGGTGGCCTTGTGGATGCGCCATCCGGCGTCGCGCAGCAGTTTGGACCCGGTGCGGAGGTTGGCCCGGATGCGGCCGGAGCCGTCGGTGGCCGGCGGCTCGTACTCGGCGGTGAAGACCTCCTCGGGCAGACGGTCCCGGTAGGGTTCGAGGATCGCCAACTCGTCCGGACCCGGAAGCCCCGCGGCCGCCAACTCCGAGTTGTCGAAGTAGCTGCGCGTGCGCGTGTACTGGCCGTAGAAGAGGCTCCGGTTGGACCACTCGAAGTCGAACGCATAGGCGAGGGCGCGCCGCACCCGCGGGTCCGCGAACAACGGCCGGCGGGTGTTGAAGGCGAACCCCTGCATCCCGGTGGAGCGGTCGTGGGGGACCTCTTCCTTCTTCACGAGACCCTGCCGGAGCGCGGGGAAATCGTAGGCCGCGGCCCAGTTCTTGGAGCTGTTCTCCGCCCGGAAGTCGTACTCCCCGGCCTTGAACGCCTCCACCGACACGGTGCCGTCCCGGTAGTAGTCGTGGCGCACCCGGTCGAAGTTGTCGCGTCCCACGTTCACGGGCAGCTCCTTGCCCCAGTAGTCCTCCACCCTGCGGTACTCCACGTAGCGACCGGGCTCGAACGCGCCCACCCTGTAGGGACCGCTCCCCAGGGGCGGCTCCAGGGTCGTCCGGGTGAAGTCCCGTTCCGCCCAGTAGTGCTTCGGGAGGACCACCAACTGCCCGAGGATCAGGGGCAGCTCCCGGTTGGAGCCCTTGCCGAAGGTGAACCGCACCGTCCTCTCGCCCCGCGCCTCGACCTTTCGCACGTCGCGGTAGTAGCCCCGGTAGAAGGGGACGGCCTTGGCGCGCAGGGTCTCGAAGGTCCAGAGGACGTCTTCCGCGGTGACCGGCTCGCCGTCGTGCCACCGGGCCTCCGCCCGCAGCGTGAACTCCACCCAGGAGCGGTCCCGGGGCCACGTGACGCTCTCGGCCAGCAGCCCGTACTCGCTGAAGGGCTCGTCCGCGGAGCCGGTGGTCAGGGTCTCGTAGATGCGCCCGATGCCCGCCGCGGGGTTGCCCTTGACGATGAACGGGTTGAAGCTGTCGAAGGTTCCGATGGCCTCCAGCCGCACCGCGCCCCCCTTGGGCGCATGGGGGTTCACGTAGTCGAAGTGCTCGAAGTCCGCCCCGTACTTCAGGTCCCCGTGCATGGCGATGCCGTGGCTCGTGCGGACCTCGCCGCCGGAAGCCGCGGGAACCGCCGCGGTCAACGCTACCAACGCCGCGGTCCCTATCCATCTGGCGCGCATTGGAATCCTCCTCGAGTTGCAACGTTCGCCCTACATGTAGCAGCTTTGCTGCAACTTGCCGAAACGTCCAATTTCTCTTATAGGAAACTCTGAACAATTGCCCCGTTCGTCCTGAGCGTAGCGAAGCGAAGTCGAAGGACGCGCTTTTCCATAAGGAGGGCGCGCCCCAAGCCGGAATTGATCAGAGGTTCCTACAATCAGTCGTCGCCCGGGACCACGAAGGAGGGAAGCATGGATGGAACTGCCTGACCACAGCGCCGGCGGAACCGCGGACGCCCTCATCGAGCAGCTCGCTTCCGCGGTGCACGTCCGCAGGATGACGGTGCCGGCCGTCCTGTTCCTCGAAACCTACAAGCCGCTCACTTCGCTGTTCCATGCCGCCGCGGTCATGAGCCTTCCCATGATGCTGCCGCTGTTCGGGGCGAAGTCGCGGGAGTTGCCCGCGTTCCTCCAGTCCCGGGACAACGTGGAGCGGCTCATCCGGCGCATCGAGGAGTTGGCCGCGGAGGGCGGGAAGGGCTGATGGGCGGGTTCGACGACGCCACCCCCGCGGTGGTGGTGATCCTCGCGCTGATGATCGGGCCGGTGCTGTACTACGTCCGCACGGCCCGGCGGCGAAGGGACCTCCACGTGCGGCGCCTAGCCGGGGTGGACGCCATCGACGAGGCCGCGGGGCGGTCCGCGGAGCTGGGCCGGCCCCTCTCCTTCACCACCGGGATCACCCGGGTGGGCCCGGTGCTGTACGCCTGCCTCGGGGTGCTCTACTACGTGGCCCGCAAGGCCGCGCGCTACAAGTCCCGGCTGCTGCTGCCGCAGAACGACCCCGAGGTCATGGCCATCGCGGAGAACGTGTTCCGCGACGCCTACCGCGCCGAGGGCAGGTCGGGCCAGTTCGACCCGCGGAACGTCGTCTTCCTTTCGGAGGAGCAGTTCGCCTTTGCCGCGGGATACGTGGGCCTGGTGCAGCGGGAACGGGTGGCCGGGGCCTTCCTCTTCGGCCAGTTCGCCGCGGAGTCGCTGATCCTGGCGGAGGCGGGACAGCAGGCGGGCGCCATGCAGGTGGGGGCCTCGGTGAGTCCGGAGCAGGTGGCGTTCTTCATCGCCTCCTGTGACTACACGCTCATCGGCGAAGAGCTGTTCGCCGCCTCGGCCTACCTGACCCGGGAGCCGATCCAGCTCGGCAGCCTCCACGGACAGGACCGGGCCAAGCTCTTCCTGCTGCTGCTGATCGTGGCCGGAGTCGGCGTCGCGACCCTCAACTCGGTGTGGCCGGATCTCGGGCTCGCCAACCTCGACGCCCTGCTGAAGGTCGGCTGGGGGTTCGGGTGGTGAACTTCCGGACGCGCCTCGTCAAGCTGGTCACCTTCCTCGGGGGCATCTACTTCTTCCTGGAGTTCGTGCTTCCGGACACCCTCTTCGGGGTGAAGATCGACGCCTACCACGACCCCATCTCCACCGGCTTCATCACCGTCGGCTCCATGGCCGTGGGTCTGGGCCTCGTCAACCTGCTGCTGCTGCACGGCTCGAAGATCGTCTTCCGTCGCAAGGACTGGGTGTACAGCGCGGCGCTCCTCTCCGGCCTGGC
The DNA here is from genome assembly GCA_965204235.1 of uncultured Binatia bacterium (SeqCode). Classification (GTDB taxonomy): domain Bacteria; phylum Desulfobacterota; class Binatia; order UBA9968; family JAJDTQ01; genus JAJDTQ01. The sequence continues at coordinate 3,087,924 of OZ241979.1, read as the reverse complement.
GGTGATGATGGCGGTCACCTTCCACGACTGGTCCCGGACCGGCCAAGTGGCCGAGGACGTGGCGGCCATCTCCCGACTGGGCGACTTCGCGGAGCGCATCCGGGCGGACCACGAGGAGCAGGTCGAGGGCGTCCTGCCCGCGGCGGAGCGCAACCGCGCGCTCCGGGAGGCCGCGGCCCGGCTGCTCGCCCGGGTCGAGGGGGAGATGGCCGGTTTCGACCTCGGCCGCTTCGGGGCCGGGAGCATCGAACACGGCCTCGCGCAGGGATATCTGGCGGAAGCCGGCGAGGGGGTGGGCGCGGTGCGGGCCGCGGTGGAGAAGTTGACGACCGCGGACTACGGGCCGGTGGACGCGGCCGCCAACACCGCCGCGGCGCGGACCCTGCGGGGTCTCGCCGACTCCTGGCGCAACCTGCGCAACCACGAGTACGAGCACTCCACCGCGAAGCAGGTCTATGGCCTGCTCTTCGACGGCCTGTTCGTGGCCCTGGGGTCGGCCATGTTCTCGCTCCTCGGGTTCTACATCGCGGCCGCGGCCTACCGGGCCTTCCGGGTGCGCTCCGCGGAGTCCTCGCTGATGATGGCGGCCGCGGTGGTGGTCATGCTCGGCCAGATCCCCTTCGGCGTATGGATCTGGTCCGGGTTGCCGGACGTGAGGCTGTGGCTCCTGGAGGTCCCCAACTCCGCGGCGTTCCGGGCCATCACCCTCGGGGCCGGAGTGGCCGGGCTGGTCATGGCGTTCCGCATGTGGTTCTCCATCGAATCGGAGTCCTTCGACCGGGAGGAGCGGTAGGGTGGACCTCGCACGGCTGGACCGCCGCTGGATCTACCTGCTGGTCTTCCTCGCGCTGAGCGCGCCGATCCTCGCGGGATACACGGTGCAGCCCACGCGCATGGACGACGCCGGCAGGTTCTTCGACCTAGTGGAAGGCATCCGGGCCGAGCCGGGGCGGTACGCGTTCGTGGCCATGGACTTCGGCCCCGGCACCAAGGGCGAGAACCAGCCCCAGGCCCGGGTGGTGGTGGAGCACCTGATGCGCAAGCGCGTCCCGGTGATCCTGTTCTCCCTCTACTACCTGGCCGAGCCTTTCCTCAAGTCGATCCCCGAAGAGGTCGCGCGGCAGCTCGAGAGCGAGCATCCCGGCGAGACCTGGGAGTACGGCCGCGACTGGATCAACCTGGGGTACCGGCCGGGCGCCGGCGTCCTCATCCAGGCGATTCCCAAGTCGGAGAACCTCGCCGAGCTGTTCGAGAAGGACGCCCGCGGCAACCGGATCTCCGAGCTTCCCGCGTTCAGCGGACTGCGCACCCTCCGCCAGATTGCCTTCCTTGCCGAGTTCACCGGCCTGGTGGGCGTCTTCGACAACTACGTCCAGTACTTCTCCAGCAGGGACTACACGCCGGCGTTCGGCCACGGCTGCACCTCCATCACCATTCCCGAGGCGTTCATCTACCTGGACTCGGGCCAGATCCAGGGGTTGCTCGGAGGCTTGGCCGGGGCGGCTTGGTACTCCGAGCTCATGCGCCGGCGCTACCCCGAGCGGCCGGCGGACGAATCGCTGACGTTGAACACGGGCCTGGGCGTGGCCCAACTGGTGGTGGTGGCCTTCATCGTCCTGGGCAACGCCGCGGGCTTGCTGCGCCGACGGAAGACGAGGTCCCGGCCATGACGAGCGCGGACTACTGGCACACGGCCACGGTGCTCGTGGGCGGCGTCGGCACGCTGGCCATCTTCAGCTTCCTGATCCGGGAGAACCCGTTCTTCCGGCTGTTCGAGCACCTCTTCATCGGCATCGCGGCCGGCTTCGGCCTCGTGCTCAGCGTCAAGAACTTCCTGTGGCCGAAGGTGCTGGCGCCCATGCTCGGCCTGGACATCGTGACCTGGCCCGACGGCAGCGTGTCGCACGAGTACGACCCCCGGCTGCTGCTCTACGCCCTGCCCATGGCCTTCGGCCTGTTCTACTACTTCCTGTACTCCAGGAGGTACGCGTGGCTGGCCAAGCTGGTCATCGGCTTCTCGCTGGGCATGAGCGGGGGGCTCGCCTTCAAGGGGTTCTTCAACCAGATCATGCCCCAGGTGGTCGGCAGCTTCAAACCGCTGGCGGTGTTCGAGGACGGCGCCCTGGCCCTGGGCAGCAGCCTGGAGAACGCGTTCTTCGTCTTCACACTGCTGGCGGTCATGTACTACTTCTTCTTCTCCTTCCGGCACGAGAACCGGGCGGCCGACGGCCTGTCCCTTTCGGGGCGCTGGCTCCTGATGGTGTGCTTCGGCGCCTTCTTCGGCTCCACGGTGATGGCGCGCACCGCGCTGCTGGTGGAACGGGTGCAGTTCCTCCTCATCGACTGGTACGGCGCGCTGGCGCGCCTGGTGTTGTAGCTGCGGTCCTCTCGTGGAAGGATGGCGCAAGGAGTCATAACGGCATGTCACGGTTCCTGGAACTCGTCCCGCTGTTCGTGTCGTTTGCAGATCTCTGTTTGAGTGCACACATTTCCGGCTCTTCCGGCTTTTGTGTGGGTAAGGTAGGAGGAAAGGGGAGGGAAGGGAACACGCCGTCATTGCTCCGCAGACACCTACCCGTCATTCCCGCGAAAGCGGGAATCCAGTCAACTGGCGCACAGTGATGCAGGGCGCCATGGGGTTGGGTCGGAAGGATGGAAACACGGGGAGTTTTCACAGGAATGGATGGATTCCCGCTTTCGCGGGAATGACGGGTAGGGCGTCCGCGCCGCCAAACCGAGGACGACTGGTCGGAAGGGGAGGGAAGCGAACCTCATCGCGTCGGAAGGAGATCCGATGGCGCTATACGATGGGGCCTGATCCTGGACCAAGGCAAGTCATTGTATCGTCCTCGTTCTGTCGCGTCGCCATCAGGGTTTCGATGCACGGAATCCCGTGTCTGCCGGAAGCTAACCCGGACTGTTCGATGATGTCAAGAGGCCTTATGGCCGGTCTCGTTTCGTGAAGACCGATCCCACAGCGCTCCGGACCGTGCTGGTCACCGACTGCGGCTCGACCACGACCAAGGCGCTGCTGTTCGAGAAGACCGCGGCCGGGTGGCGCCAGACCCACCGGGGTGAGGCCCCCACCACCGTGGAGCAGCCCGTGGCCGACGTGACCGCGGGCGCCCTGAACGCCTTCGCCGAGGTGGAGGAAGTGAGCGGCCGCGCCATCCTGTCCCGGGACGGGACACGGGACGGCGGGTCTCCGTTCATCGAGTCCGGCGGCGGCGCCCACGGCATCGACCTCTACCTCTCCACCAGTTCGGCCGGCGGCGGGCTCCAGATGACCGTGGCCGGGGTAGTGCGCCGGATGAGCGCGGAGTCCGCGGAACGGGCCGCCCTCAGCGCCGGCGCCATCGTGATGGACGCCATCTCCGCGGACGACGGGCGCGAGGACCACGAACGCATCCAGCGGCTGCGCCACCTGAGACCGGACATGGTGCTGCTCACCGGCGGCGTCGAAGGAGGCTCCCATGAGCACGTGGTGGAGATGGCGGAGACCCTGGCCGCGGCCGCGCCGCGTCCCCGCTTCGGCGACTCCCTCAAGCTGCCGGTGATCTACGCCGGCAACAGCCGCGCCGCGGACGACGTGCGCAGCCTGCTCGAGAACACCGCCCGGGTGTCGGTGGTGGACAACGTGCGGCCGACCCTGGAGGCGGAGCATCTGGCCCCGGCCCGGGAAGCCATCCACGACCTCTTCCTCACCCACGTCATGAGCCACTCGCCGGGGTACGACAAGCTGCTGCGATGGACCCCGGTCCCGGTGGCGCCGACCCCCGCGGCCGTGGGCGACATGGTGCGCGGCTACGCCGAGGACACCCGCGGGACCGTCTTGTGCGCCGATATCGGCGGCGCCACCACCGACGTCTTCAGCGTGTTCGACGACCGGGAAGGCGAGCCGGTGTTCAACCGCACGGTCAGCGCGAACCTGGGGATGAGCTACTCGGTGGCCAACGTGCTCATCGAGGCCGGGGTGGAGTCCATCCGCCGCTGGCTGCCCTGCGACATGGAGCCCGCGGAGATCCGGGACCGGCTGCGCAACAAGATGGTCCGGCCGACCTCGATTCCCCAGACCCTGGAAGACCTCTGGCTGGAGCAGGCGGTGTGCCGCGAGGCCTTGCGTCTGGCCCTGGCCCATCACCGCTCCCTGGCCGTGGGACTGAGCGGCGTCCAGCAGCAGCGCGGCATCGCCGACATCTTCTCCCAGACCGCCAGCCGGTCGGACCTGGTGGACATGATGCGCCTCGACCTGGTCATCGGCTCCGGCGGCGTCCTGAGCCACGCCCCGGACCGCATGAGCGCCGCGCTCATGATGCTGGAGGGCTTCGAGCTGCAAGGCTTCACCCGGATCGCGGTGGACTCGGTCTTCATGATGCCCCACCTGGGGGTCTTCGCGTCCGTCCATCCCGACGCGGCACGGGAGGTCTTCCTGCACGACTGCCTGGTGGACGTGGCCCACGCCGCGGCCCCGGTGTTCTCGCAGAAACGGACTGCGGGGACGCCGCTGGCCGAGGTTTCGGTGGACGGCGCCCTGGCCGGGATCGTCACCGCCGGCGGCGTCGATTGCATCCTGCTGGATCCCGGCGCCTCGGTCCGGGTCGTCGTCCGGCCCGCGGCCAAGGACGTGGACGCGGGGGCCGGCGCCGGCGTCGCCCTGGAGCGGGACATCACCGCCGGCCTTTGCGGCGTGATCCTCGACGGCCGCAACCGCCCGCTCCGGCCCGCGGCGTCCGCGGACGGGCAGGCCCATGAGCGCCGAGTGGTGATGGCGGCGCTCGGGCTGATGGAACCATGGGAGCCATGACGCCGGCGTTCACACCCGGACTCCGGGTGCAGGACCGCGCGGTGGTGCGGAAGACCCGCGAGCTTCCGGCGCCCGGGCGGATACTCTGCGAGCTCGGCGACACGGTGACGCCCGACACCCTCGTGGCCCGGGCCGAGTTGCCGGGCGAACTGCACATCCTGCGCATCCCGGAGAGCCTCGGCATCGAACCCTTCGAGGCCGTCAAGGGCCTCAAGGTGAAGGAAGGCGACGCGGTGGCGGAGGGCGACCTGCTGTGCGAGCACGTGGGACTGTTCGGGCTGTTCCGGTCGCGGTTCCACGCGCCTGCGAGCGGCGTGGCGGAGTTCGTCATCCCGCGCACCGGGCACGTGGGGGTCCGGCTTGCGGCCCATGCCATCGAGCTGCGGGCGTACTTGCCCGGTACGGTGGTGGAGGTCGAGCAGGACAAGTCCGTCACGGTCGAGAGCCGCGGGGCGTTCGTCCAGGGGATCTTCGGCATCGGCGGCGAACGCTGCGGCGTCATCCAGGTGCTGGATGGCGGACCCAGGACCGTGTTGGGGGCGAACACCATACCCGCGGACGCGGCCGGCAAGGTGCTGGTGGGCGGCACCCGCCCGACCCTCAAGGCGCTGCAGCAGGCGGCCGCGGCCGGCGCGGTGGGGATGGTGGTGGGGTCGGTGGACGACCACACCCTCAAGGGCTACCTGGGGTACGACCTCGGCATGGCCCTCACCGGCCACGAGGACGTCCCCATGACCGTCATCGTCACCGAGGGCTTCGGCTGGCTGCCCGTGGCGGAACGCACCCATTCCCTGCTCCGAAGCCTCGACGGCCGCCCCGCCTCCATCAACGGCGCCACCCAGGTGCGCGCGGGCGCGGTCCGCCCCGAGATCATCGTGGCCCGGGACGAGGGCGAAGCGCCCGCGTCCCGGGAACCGGCGCCGGCCGCGGGCCTGCGAGTCGGGGCGCCCGTCCGCATCGTCCGGGCGCCCCACTTCGGCGTCGCCGCGGAAGTGGTCGCGCTGCCCACCGAGCCCGAGCCCATCGAGACCGGCGCCCGCACGCGCGTCCTGCGCGCGCGCCTGCCGGACGGACGGACCGTGACCGTGCCCCGGGCCAACGTCGAACTGCTGTAGCGCCCCCGCCCGGCGTCATCGACCCTTGCGGCTCCGGCACGGACCGGAAAGAAGGGAAACTCTGAACGGTTTCCCCGTTCGTCCTGAGCGTAGCGAAGCGAAGAACCCCGTTCATCCTGAGCGTAGCGAAGCGAAGTCGAAGGACGCGCTTTCTCGTAGTGAGAAACATCTCGAGCTGGAATTGTTCAGATATTCCGAAACTTGGGATCGGCAGAGAATTGGTCTATTCTATACCCCATCGGGGTATGGAATATGGCAAACCTGTACGTGCCGCGCCGCCAGGAACGGGAGATCCAACGGTTCATTGCCGACGACGCGCCCCACAAGCCGGTGCTACTGCTGGACGGGGCGCGGCAGGTGGGGAAGACGACCCTTGTGGAAGCCGTCCTGGACGAGTACGCCGGGGACGCGGTGCGGATCGACCTGGAACGGGACTCGCAGGTCCGTTCCGCCATGGACGACTGCCGGGACTTCGCCGAGTTCGAGGACCTGCTGCAGGACCGCTTCGGCTTCCGGGGGGACGCCGGCCAGGTCCTGTTCGTGGACGAGGCTCAGGAGAGCCGGGCCCTCGGCGGCTTCGTGCGCTTCATGAAGGAAGTATGGACGAGGGCAACGGTGATCCTCTCGGGATCCACCCTGCGCCGCCTGTTCCGCGCGCAGACCCGCTTTCCCGTGGGCCGGGTGCGCCAGATGGTGCTGGGGCCGTTCTCGTTCTCGGAGTTCCTGCGGTCCCTCGGCAAGGACCACCTTGCCGAAGCGGTCCTGGACGCCGACCCGCGGGTGAGCGGTCAACGACACGAACACCTGCTGCTCCTGTTCGACGAATTCCTCGCGGTCGGCGGCCTGCCCGCGGTGGTCCATGCGTACGCCTCCGGCGCCGACTGGGTCTCCGTGCGCCGCCAGATCCTCGCCGACTACGAACAGGACTTCATCCGCATCTTCGGAGAGGACAGCATCGACATCGTGAAGGCCTGCTTCCGCAGTGTGGCGAACTTTGCCGGAGGCGTCTCGAAGAACACCACGGTGGCGCCGTCTCCCAGCAGTCGCGTGAACGAGCGCATCAGGCAGGTCTTCGCCAGGCTGGAAGGGTGGCGTCTGATACTCCGGTCGGACCAGAAGGGGCCGAGCGCCCAGGCGAGCCACGGGTACCTGCCCAAGCGGTACCTGTTCGACACCGGCGTGCTGCGCGAGTTGCGGGAATCCGCGGTACCCGCCATCAGCGCGGTGGCCACCCTCTCCGCGGCGGCCCGGACGCCTCTCGGCGCGGTGGTCGAGAACCAGACCGCGGTGGAGCTGGCCCGGGGCGGCCGGGATCTGTTCGGCTGGAAACGGACGCCCGCGGGCGCGGAGATCGACTTCGTCGTCAAGCGGGACGGCGCCGCGGTCCCGGTGGAATGCAAGGCGGCCCTGACCGTGAACCGAAAGCACATGAAAGGGCTCGTCGAGTACCTGCGGCAGCACGCCGCGGCCACCGGGTTCCTCGTCAGCCTGGCGCCCCGGTCCACCACCGTCATCGACGGGTTCGAGGTCGTCAACCTGCCGGCGTACCGGCTCGAACGCCTCGGCGCGGACCACGGGCCGCAGGCCGCGGGCGGTGGTCCTTGAACGGGGCCGACTCCATGGGCCGCCGCCGGTAGTCAGCGCGCCCCGCGCCCCCGGGGATCGTTTGCAGCCCCGGCGCATTCTGGTACAGTTCGCGCTTGCGGGTTTCTCCTGGCTGACCGGCAAGGAGCCACTGCTACATGGCGACACTGCTCGAACTCAAGGGTCTCCATACCTCGTTCGTGACCGCGGACGGCGACTTGCCGGCGGTGGACGGCCTGGACCTCGCCATCGAAGCGGGCAAGACCCTGGGGCTGGTGGGCGAGTCGGGCTGCGGCAAGAGCGTGACCGCGCTGTCCATCATGCGGCTGATCCCGTCCCCTCCGGGAAAGGTGTCCGCGGGGGAGATCCTCTATCGTGGACGGGACCTGCTCAAGCTGCCGGACGAGGAGATGCGACAGATCCGCGGCAACGAGATCTCCATGGTCTTCCAGGAGCCCATGACCTCGCTGAACCCGGTGTTCACCGTCGGCGACCAGATCATGGAGGCCATCCGCCTCCACCAGAAGGTCACGCGGCGGGAGGCCCGCGACAAGGCCGTGGAGATGCTCCGGCTGGTGAAGATCGCCGATCCCGGGATCCGGGTCAACGACTACCCGCACCAGATGAGCGGCGGCATGCGCCAGCGCGTCATGATCGCCATGGCGCTGTCGTGCAACCCGAGCCTGCTCATCGCCGACGAGCCCACCACCGCCCTGGACGTGACCATACAGGCCCAGATCCTGGAGCTGATGGGCGAGCTCCAGGAGCAGCTCGGCATGGCCCTGCTGCTCATTACCCACGACCTCGGGGTGGTGGCCGAGCAGGCCGACGAGGTGGCCATCATGTACGCCGGCCGGATGGTCGAGCGCGCCCGGCCCGAGTCCATATTCGGCAAACCCCTGCACCCCTACACCATCGGCCTGCTGAACTCGCTGCCCACCGGCGCCAGCCGGCGCCGCCTCGACGCGATACCCGGAGTGGTCCCCAGCCCCCTGGACCTGCCCGGCGGGTGCCGCTTCCGGGACCGCTGCTTCAAGGCGTCGGGGATCTGCGCCGGGCACGAGCCCCCGCTGGAGCAGAAGGGGCGCCATCAATGGGTCGCCTGCTACAGGACGAACTGAACCCGTGAGCCTGCTCGAAGTCAGGAACCTCAGGAAGTACTTCCCGGTGGAGGAAGGGTTGTTGTCCCGGCGCAAGGGCGACGTCAAGGCGGTGGACGGCGTCAGCCTCACGGTGGAGGAAGGGGAGACCCTGGGTGTGGTGGGCGAGTCCGGGTGCGGCAAATCGACCCTGGGCCGGACCATACTCCGGCTGATCGAGCCCACCGACGGCGAGATCCTGTTCGAGGACAAGGACATCATGCGGATCTCCGGCGCGGAGATGCGCGACCTGCGCCGGCGCATGCAGATCATATTCCAGGACCCTTACGCCTCCCTGAACCCGCGCATGAGGGTCGGCGAGATCATCGGCGAGGGCCTCAAGATCCATCGCATGGCGTCCGGCGGCCAACGCAGGGAGCAGGTCATGGGACTGCTCCGGCAGGTGGGCCTGAGGGAGGAGCACTACGACCGTTACCCCCACGAGTTCAGCGGCGGCCAGCGCCAGCGCATCGGCATCGCCCGGGCCCTGGCCGTGGCGCCGAAGTTCATCGTAGCGGACGAGCCCGTGTCGTCCCTGGACGTGTCCATCCAGGCCCAGATCATCAACCTCCTGCAGGAGCTGCAGGAGAGCATGAGCCTCACCTACTTCTTCATCTCCCACGACCTGCGGGTGGTGGAGCACGTGAGCCACCGGGTGGCCATCATGTATCTGGGCAAGGTCGTGGAGATCGCCCCCAGCGAGGCCATCTACAACGACTCGCGGCATCCCTACACCCGCGCCCTGCTGTCCGCGGTGCCCATGCCCGACCCCAACCCCAAGAAGGACCGCATGGTGCTGGAAGGGGACGTGCCGAGCCCGGTGAACCCGCCCTCCGGGTGCAACTTCCACCCGCGCTGCCCGTTCCGGGAGCCGGTCTGCGCAGAGGTGGAGCCCGAGCTGGAGTTCTCCGCCGGCGGCCACGCCGCCGCCTGCCACGTCTTCGGTCCCGGCAAACGCTCCTGGGGTTGAAGCTCCCCCCTGCCCCGGACCGTTCCTTGCATTCCCGCGGGCGGGTGTTACACTCCCCCGGGGTCGAAACCCGTGAGCGGGCCGCGCTCCGTCGGCCCGCTCGGACACTATCCAGAGGTGCAGCCAGATGGCAGACAACGACGGCCCCGTGCCCATGACGGCGCAGGGGCATCAACAGTTGCTGGAGGAACTCCAGCGCCTCAAATCCGTTGAGCGTCCCAGGAACGTTCGCGACATCGAGGAAGCCCGGGCCCACGGCGACCTGTCGGAGAACGCCGAGTTCCACGCGGCCAAGGAGCGCCAATCCCTGCTCGACGTCCAGATCCGCGAGATCGAGGACAAGATCGCGCGGGCCCAGGTCATCGACGTGTCCCGGCTGTCCGGCGACAAGGTCGTGTTCGGCGCGACGGTCTCGCTGGTGGACGACGACAACGACGAGAACGTGGTTTACAAGATCGTGGGCGAGCACGAGGCCGAACCCAGGGAAGGCCGGATCTCCCTGGGCTCCCCGGTGGCGCGGTCCCTGATCGGTCGGCGCGTGGGCGACCTGGTGGAGGTGCGCACGCCCGCGGGCGTGCGGAACTTCGAGGTCCTGGACGTCTCTTTCGTGGAATAGTCCCGGGGCCATCATCCGGACCGCGGTCCTCGCCGGGCTCCTCTGGCCCGCCCACTCGTGGGCGGAGGTGTCGATCCGGGCGCAACCGGGGTTCGGCGGCGTCTTCCGCCTTGGCGAGCCGCTGCCTCTGCGGGTCGAGCTGGTCAACTCCGGCGCCGCGGTGCGGGGGGTGCTGGAGGTGGAGGAGGCCCGGGGCGGGCCGACCCGCGGCATACCGGCCTATTCCTTCCTCCAGCGTCGAGACGTGTTCCTTTCGGCCCACGCCCGCAAGGTCGTCTTCCTCACCGTCGATCCCGATTCGGTGGCGCGGCCGCTGTGGCTCCGCTTCACCGGCGCCGGGCGCACCCATGAGGCTTCCGTGAGCCTGCGGGGGCGGTTCACCGGCCAGCCCCTGGTCCTGCTGTTGACCCGAAGCAACGTGGCCCCGGCCATCCCCCTGTCCCGGGAGGCGCCGACGCCCGTGGTCTCCCTGCCCCTGACCGACCTCCCGGAAGACCCCAGGGCCTACGGCGGGGTCTGGAGCGTGATGCTCTACGAGCAGTCCCTGCGCGGCTTGTCCGGGCGGCAGCGCAGCGCGCTGGAGCGCTGGCTCTCTTCGGGAGGGGTCATGGCGGCGCTGGGCGGAGTCCACTACGCCCTTTACCGGGACCCCGCCACCGCGGGGCTGCTGCCGGTGGAGGTCCGGGGCCTGAAGCGGCTGGACGCCCTCCCGGACCTGTCGGCGCGGCTCGGCGGCTCGCTCGAAGACGTCCTGGTCCAGCAGGCCGCGGCGACCCGCGGAACGGTGCTGTTGGCGGAACGGGACACCCCGATCCTGGTGGAGCGGAGCCACGGCCAGGGCAGGGTGGCCTACCTGGCTCTGGACGTGGGCCGGCCGCCGGTAGCGGACTGGGCGGGCCTGCCGGCGTTGTTCGAGGAGATGCTGGGCGCGCCGCCGCCCCGGCCCTCGGACCCGTGGAACGCGTGGAGCCGGGACGTGTTCACCGGGCTGCTCCAGGACTTCGGCTTCGTCAGCCTGCGCTCTCCCATGTTGTCGCTGCTGTTGCTGCTGGCCCTCTACGTGGGGTCGCTGCTGCTCTGGTTCCGCTTGTGGAAGGCGGGTCCGCGGTCCCGGCGCGGCTTGGCGTTTGCGCCCGCGGGGCTGGTGCTGGCGTCCGCCCTCGGCGGTTACGGGTACTTCGACCGGGGCGGCTACGTGCCCGACGGGGTCCTGATCTCCTCCACGGTGGTGGACGAGAGCCCGTGGTCGGAGACCGCGGCGGCGCACTCCGACGTGGGTCTCTTCGCCACCCGGCGGCGGGACTTCTCCTTCAGCCTCGGACCGGGCTGGACCCAGCTCGACCTGGCGCCGGCCGCGGACGAGGGCTCGAAGGCATCGCTGGTGCTGCGGCAGGGGGGGCCGCGCGACCGGGTCCACGTCCCGCTGGCGGAATGGAGCGCGGCGCTGTTCAAGCTGCGCTCGGTCCGGCCTTCTTCGGTGCGCGTCGATTGGGAGCAGTCGCGGGACCTCTACCGCGTCGGCATCGCCAACCGGAGCGCCGGACCCCTCACGGAATGCTGGCTGGTCGTCGAAGGACGCGGCTACGCGCTGGGCGACGTGCCGCCCGGAGGCTCGCTGCGGCGCGAGGTCCCCGCGTTCCCGGACGCCGCCCGGTCCGGGGAAGGGGAAGGTCCCGAGGTCCGGGACGTCCGGTTCGACGAAGCGGTGCGCGGCGTGCTGATGCGGCGCGCCCTGTTCCCGGATGGCGATGCGCCGGACCCGCGCACCGCCTTCGTGGTGGGCTGGTTCCGGGACGGGGAGCCGGCGCTCCGGGTGGAGGACCCGCGGGTCACCGAGCACCACTACCGGATGTTCCGGGTCGCCGTTCCGCTGGGCGGCGCCGAGGAGGACCCGTGACCCCCTGGTCGAACCCGGTGTTCCGGGAGGCCGCGGATGTCTATTGGCGGGACGGGCATGCGTACGTCTCCTACCTGTTCTACGTCGTCATCCTGGGCACGCTGCAGGTCCTGGCCCTGGTCCTGCCCGCGGGGGAGGCCCAGTTCTGGGTCGGACCCGCGTTCCTCTTCAAGTTCTCCTCGGTGGCGGTGCTGCTGCTGATCGTCTATCTGACGCTGCGGTTCGCCGGCCTGGAGTTCCTCGCGTGGCGCTTCTCGCCGCTGCGGCGTTGGCTGGAGGAGGAGCGGCTGGGGGTCCCGGCCGTGGGGTGGGGGCTGCTGTCCATCCTGGCGGTCCACGCCCTGATCCTGTGGTCCCTGGCGGCGCCGCTGCTGGCCTGGTCCGGGGCCATCGCCCGGTCGCCCCTCCGCGACATGGCCTCCACCCTGCCGCTGCTCCTCCTCTACGCGGTGGGCTACGGCGTCTGGGGCCTGGTGGCCCTGACCCTGTGGGAACGCAAGCCGGACAGCCGCAGGGTCTTCATCCGGTGGATCTTCGTCTGCTTCTTCCTGCTATCGGGGGCCTTCGGGGCGTGGGCCCAGACGTTGAATCCGGTGGCGTTTCTGCTCTATCATCTCGGCGTCCTGGACCTTGCCGCGGCGCCCGTCCGGTGGTGGGGCCTGTGGTGGACCCCGTCCCTCGTCCACTGGACCTTCCAGGGCTTGGTGTTCGCCGTCGGGCTGGCGTTGCTGGCCAGGGGCTTGAGGCGCGTCCAGAAAGGGTATTCGTGACCGACCCCGGGTCCGTTCTGAGGGAGAAGCTCTCCGACCTGCGCCGGTGGGAACGGCGCAAGCGGCGCGAGCGCCTGCTCCTGGAAAGCCTTTGCTACACGGCGCTGGCGGCCGCGGCGCTGGCGTCGGCGCGGGCCCTGTTCCCGGTGGACGCCGGCCTGTTGTGGTGGACGCCGGCAGTGTTCGCCGGCGTTGCGGCCGGGGTGTTCCTGCTGCGCCCCTGGCGCGAGCAGGCGTTCATCGGTTCGCTCAGGCAGGTGGACCGTGCGCTGCAGCTCCGGGAACGGGCGCTGACCGCGTGGGAGATCCTGCGCCGGTCCCGGGAACGCGGCCGACCGGAAGAGGACCTGGTGGTGGAGGAAGCCGCGGAGAAGCTGGCCGCGGCCGACCTCAGATCGTTGCTCCGGCGGCGGTTCACGTGGCATGCGTGGGCGGCGCCGCTGCTGGCGCTGGCCGCGGCCGGGGGGTTGTGGCTGCCCCGGGGCGGCGCTCCCGAGGCGCCGTCGGCGTCGGCGCGGGCGGCGCAGGAGGTCCGGGAGCACGCGCGGGAGCTCGGTCGGCGGGCGCGAGAGCAGGACCTGGCCGAGAGCCTGCGGATGGCCCGGGCCTTGCGCGAGCTCGCCGACCGGCACGAAGCGGGTGCGGACGAATCGCGCTGGAGCGCGTCGGTGGGCACCATGGTGGAGGTGCTGGAGGAGATGGCCCGACGGCGCTCCACGGAGTCGGGCGTCGAGTGGCCGGGCCTGTCCGACGCGGCGCTCGCCGGCCTGAGGGAGCGGCTCCGGCGCTCGGAGGCGGGCAGGCCGGACGGATCCTTCGAGGGACTGAGCAGGAGCGGCCTGCTGGAGTCCATGGGTCTGTCCTCCCTCGACCGCTTCCCGGGCAGGTCCGCGGACATGAGCGCGCAGGAAGTCCGGGAGTTCCTCGACCGGATCCACCGGGAGGCCAGGGAAGAGCAGGACCGCAGGTCGCTGGCGGCCACGCAAGAGTTCCTCACCGAGCTCGTGCCCGGGGACGCGCCGGACGAATCCGCCGCGGAGGCCGCCGCCCCGGGCGGTCCCGACGGGCTCGGGGAGGACGGGACCGCGGCAGGGCGGCTGCCCGGGGACGAGCCCGCACGGGGCGGAGGGGAGCCCTTCGACCCGGCCTTCCAGGCCCGGGTGCGCACGCACCTCCGAGGGCTGCTCGGACAGGGGCCGAGCCGGGGTTTCGGCTTCCGGGGCGAGGCGCGTCCGGGCGAGAGCGGAGTGGAGCAGGAGGCGGTGGTGGCGCGCTACCGACGGCAGGTGGAAGCGGACCTCTCCACCGCGGAGATCCCCGCGGAGTTCAAGGAAACCATCAAGAGCTACTTCCTCTCCCTGGGCGTGGCCCGGGAACGGCCGTAGCAGGGAGCAGGCGTGACGTGACTCCGGGAGACGCCACAGAAGAGGTCCGACGCCGTATGGCGGGGGCGCAGCGCGCGTTCGAGGAAGTCAAGAGCGAGATGCGCAAGGCCGTGGTGGGCCACGAGGAGCTCGTCGAGGGCATATTCGTCGCGCTGGTGTGCGGCGGCCACTGTCTGCTGGAGGGGGTGCCGGGTCTGGGCAAGACCTTGATGGTGCGGTCGCTGGGGGAGCTCATGGACCTGAGCTTCTCGCGCATCCAGTTCACCCCCGACCTGATGCCCGCGGACATCACCGGCACCAACGTGGTCAACGAGGACGCTGCGGGGAGGAAGGTGTTCGAGTTCGAGGCGGGTCCGGTGTTCGCCAACATCGTGCTCGCCGACGAGATCAACCGGGCGACCCCCAAGACCCAGTCGGCGCTGCTCGAGGCCATGCAGGACCAGAGCGTCACCGCGGGCGGCGCGGCGCACCCCATCGCCAGCCCGTTCATGGTCCTGGCCACCCAGAACCCCATCGAGATGGAGGGGACCTACCCGCTGCCGGAAGCCCAGGTGGACCGGTTCTTCTTCAAGCTCGTGGTCCGTTACCCCTCCTACGACGAGATGGGGCGGATCGCGGAGATGACCACCTCCGCCCCTTCCGGTGGGCTGGCCAAGGTGCTGGCCGCGGAGTCCGTGTTGCGGATGCGCGAGGCGGTCCGGGCGGTGCCGTTGGCCGGCGCGGTCCGGGACTATGCAGTGCGCCTGGTGAGGGCCACCCATCCCGAGACCGAGCACAGCATCGAGACGGCGCGCAAGTACGTGCAGTACGGCGCCAGCCCCCGGGGCTTGCAGGCGGTGGTCCTGGCGGCCAAGGCCCGGGCGCTGCTCTCCGGCAGGCCCAACGTCTCGTTCGAGGACATCCGCCGGGACCTGATGCCGAGCCTGCGGCACCGGCTGCTGCTCAACCTGGCCGCGGAGGCCTCCGGCGTCGCCCCGGAAAGGGTGGTCGCCGAAGCGATGGAGCAGGTGCCGGAGGTCCTGCCCTGATGGCCGAGGCCCCGGCGCACAGGTTCCTGGAGCCCGACTTCCTGGCCCGGCTGGACAAGCTGAGGCTGGTGGCCAAGCGGCTGAGCTGGGGCATGGCCCGGGGGGAGCACCCCACCGTCCGCAAGGGCTACAGTCTCGAATTCTCCGACTACCGCAAGTACAGCCGGGGCGACGACCTGCGATACGTGGACTGGAACGTGTACGGGCGCCTGGAGCGGCTGCTGCTGAAGGTCTTCACCGCGGAGGAGGAGATCACCGTATATCTCCTGCTGGACACGAGCCTCTCCATGGCCGAAGGCGCGCCCGCCAAGCTGGAGTTCGCCAAGCGGGTGGCCGCGGCCCTGGGCTACATCGGCCTCAAGACCCATGACCGGGTAGGCGCGGTGGGGTTCGCCGAGGACGCCAACGCGCACCTGCCGCCGGCGCGCACCCGGCGTCACCTGCTGGACCTCTTCGGCTTCCTCGCCGCCCTGCAGTGCGCCGGGCGCACCGACCTGGAAGCCTCCATGAAGACCTTCGTCCGGCGCTATCCGAGGCCGGGGCTGGTGGTGCTGTTCAGCGACCTGCTGGACGCCGCCGGTTGCCGGGGGGCCCTCGAAGAGCTGACGCGGAAGCGGCACGAGGTCGTGCTGGTCCACGTCCTCAGGGAGGACGAGACGCGGTTGGACCCCGGCGGCGACGTGTCCCTGGTGGACGTGGAGACGGCCCGGGAACGCCGGGTGTTCCTCGACCGGGACCTGGCGGACCGGTTCCACCGGGAGGCGGAGGCCTTCTTCGCGGCCGCGGAACGGTTCTGCGAGAGCCGGGACGTGGATTACCGGCGCGCCTCCAGCCGCGTCCCGTTCGACGAGTTCGTCCTGCGCTACCTGACCCAGCGCACAGGGTAGCCCCGTGCTGTGGCTCTTTCCCGCCGCCTTCCTCCTCCTGCTGGGAGCGGTCCCGCTCATCCTGCTGCTCAACAGTCTCCGGCCCAGGGGTCCCCGGCTCCCGGTCACCGCGCTGTTCCTGCTGGAGAAGGCGCTGCGGGAACGGCCCGTGGGTCGGCGGCTCGGCTGGCTCCGGCCGCGCAACCTGCCGCTGCTCCTGCAGCTCCTCGCCGCCCTCGCGCTGGCGGCCGCCCTGGCCGGCCCCGCGCTCCTGGGAGTGGCCGGCGCCGGGCGGGACGTGGTGGCGGTGGTGGACCGGAGCGCCAGCATGAAGGCCGCGGGGGAGTCGGGATCCCGGAGCAGCGCGGCCCGGGCCGCGCTGCTCCGGCGCATCGACGCGCTGGACGCCAACGACCGGATGATGATCATCGGGGCGGGCGCGGAGCCTCGGGTGGTCCAGCCCTTTACCCGGGACCGGGGGCGGCTCAGGGACGCGGCCGAGCGGTTGACCGCCACCGACGCCGAGGCGCCGGTCAGGGAAGCGGTGCTGCTCGCCCACACGTTCCTCAAGCGCCGGGGGGGCAACCGGGTGGTGGTCATCACCGACGGCGCCTTCACGGGCGTCGAGGACCTTCCGTGGGCGGCGTCCTACCTCGAACTCGTGCAGGTCGGGGGCGGCGCCGACAACGTCGGCATCCTGGGCTTCCAGTTCCGCCGGGTGCCGGGCGAGGCCGACGAGTACGAGGCCATGGTGGTGGTGCAGAACTTCACCGAGCGGCCGGTGCACGCGCCCCTCATCGTCACGGTGTCCGACCGGGTGGTGAGCCGGACGCTGCTGTCCCTGGAGCCCCTCGCCCGGCAGGTGCGGATCTACGGCGTCCCCGGACCCTTGCGCGGGCGCGCCACCGCGCTCCTGGCCATCGACGACCACCTGCACACCGACAACCGCGCGTTCCTCGCCTTCCCGGACGAGCGCCCCACGCGGGTGCTGTACGTGGGCCCGGGCAACCCGTACCTGGAGCGCCTGTTGCGGTATTTCCCGCACGTGACCCTGGCCCGCATCGACCGCATCCCCGTGGACCGGGTGAACGAGCAGGTGGCGGCCTACGACGTGGTCATCCTGGACCGGGCGCCGTCGCCGCCCCTCGCTCGCGGCAACTTCATCCTCATGCGCACGGTGGCCGAGGGGCTGCCCCTGCGGGTGGCCGGCCGCACCCCGCGCCCGGCCTCGGTGTCCGGGGGCGCCGACCATCCCCTGGCCGCGGGAGTGCGGCTGGACGGACTCCACGTCCGGGACGCGCTGGAGCTGGTGGCCGAAGGCGGCGTGACCCTGGCCCGGTCCGAGCGGGGGCCGCTGATCCATGCGGTGGAGTCGGGCGGCCTCAAGGCGCTGGTGTTCGCCTTCGACCTCACCCGGTCGGACCTCCCCTTCCGGGTGTCGTTCCCGCTGCTGGTGCGCAACGCCTTTTCCTGGTTCCGGCCCACGGCCCGGGAGTTCCCTGCCAGCCAGGTGGCCGCGGGCCTGCCTTTCGTGGCCGACGTGGGCGTGGACGAGGAGCAACTGGTCTTCGTCAACCCGTCCGGCGCGACCAGCCCGGTGCGGACCCGGGACCGCGCGGGCGCCTATGCCGACACCGCGGAGGTGGGTTTCTACCAGTTCCGGGGCGAACGCCGGGAAGGCGAGTTCGCGGTCAACCTCTTCAGCGAGGAGGAGTCGCGCATCCGGCCCTCCTACCGCCCGGACGCCGCGGCTGCCGCGGACGGGGAGCCGGCCCCGGCGGACGCCCCGGACGCCCGCCTCCACCTGTGGCCGGCGTTGCTGGGTCTGGCCCTGGTCCTGCTGCTCGCCGAAGGCGTGGCGGTGTGCCGCGCCCGCGGGTCGCTCTATCCCCTGTGGCTGCGGGCGCCCGCCCTGGCCCTGCTGTTGACGGCCCTGGCCAACCCGCGCATCCTCGCCGAGGCCCCCGAGCTGGACGTGGTGATGGCCGTGGACCTGTCCCACAGCGTGGGCGAAGAAGCCCGGTCCCGGGCGGTGGACGTGCGGGGGCGCGCTCGAGGTCTCGTGGGCCCCAACGTGCGGCTCGGCCTCTTCTCCTTCGCGCGCCGTCCCCAGTGGGAGTTCCTGCCCACCCGGGAGCTTCCTGCGGGCGGGATCTCGCCGCTGTCGGAGCGCGACGCCACCGACCTGGGCGCGGCCCTCCAGGGAGCGCTGGGGGAGTTGCGCGAGGAGCGCGAGAACCGGATCCTGCTGGTCTCCGACGCCAACGAGAACCGGGGGTCGGTGGAGCGGGTCCTGCCCCTGCTCCGGTCCCACGGCGTGGCGGTGTGGTCGTATCCGGTGAGCCTCGCCGCGGGAAGGAACGAGGTCTATCTGTCCGAGTTCGCCGTGCCCTCGGTGGTGGACAGCGGCGAGACCTTCGAGATCGAGGCCGCCCTCGACAGCACCCGGGAATCGTCCGCGGGCGTCACCCTGCTGCGGGACGGGCGCGTGATCCGATCCCTGCGCGCGGAGTTGGCCCCCGGCGCCAACCGCCTGAGTTTCACCGACAGCGTGGAGCAGCGGGGCGCCCACACCTACGAGCTGGTGGTGGACGCGGACGCGGACGTGCTGGCGGAGAACAACCTGTTGCAGGGCATCGTGAGCGTCAAGGGGCCGTCCCAGGTCCTCTACCTCCACGCCGCGGACGCGCCCCGGCGTTTCATGGCCGAAGCGTTGCAGGTCCAGGGATACGAGGTGGTGGAGAAGACCCCGGATCGGGCCAACCTGACCCTGCCCGAGCTGACGGGCTTCGACCTGTTGATCCTGGACAACGTGCCCGCCTACCGGCTCTCGCAAGTGAAGATGGAGCGGGTGGAACGGTTCGTGCGCGACCTCGGGGGCGGGCTCATCGTGTTGGGCGGGACCCGGAGCTACGGCGCCGGCGGCTACTACCGGACGCCGCTGGAACGGACCCTGCCGGTGGAAATGCGCCCGCCGGTGCGTATGGAGATGCCGCACGTGGCGCTGCTCTTCGTGGTGGACAAGTCCGGCAGCATGGGGGGCGGCCCCTTCGGGACCACCAAGCTGGACTTGGCCAAGGCGGCCACCATGGCGTCGGCCGAGCTCCTCAACCCCACCGACGAAGTGGGCGTCCTGGCCTTCGACTCGAACTGGCAGTGGGCGGTTCCCTTCCGGGCCGCGGGGGACGGCGCGAGCATCGCCGAGGAGGTCGCGCGCCTGGGCTCCGATGGCGGCACCGACCTCCTCAAGGCCATGATGGAGGGCGGCCGGGCGCTCTCGGCCAAGGAGGCCGCGGTCAAGCACGTGCTGGTGCTGTCGGACGGACTCACCGAGAAGGGGGCGCTGGAGGAGCAGGTGCGCCGCATGGCCGGGAAACGGATCACTGTGTCCACGGTGTCCATCGGCGGCGACGCCGACCGGCGGTTCATGACCCGGCTCGCCAAGGGCGGCAGCGGCAGGAGCTACGCCGCCGTGGACCCGAGGACCATCCCGCAGATCTTCACCACCGAGACGCTGCTCATCTCCCGTGACCTCCTGGTGGAGGAGACCGTGACCCCCGCGGCCGCGGGTCCGGCGGGACCCATGCGCGGTCTTGCCGCGGAGCCCCTGCCGCAGGTCCTGGGCTACGTCCTGACCCACGCCAAGCCCGGCGCGGAGTTGCATCTGCGGGCGGGGGAGGACCCGCTGCTGGTCTCCTGGCGTTACGGCCTGGGGCGGGTCTATGCGTTCACTTCGGACGTGTCCGGTCGGTGGGGGCGCCATTGGGTGCGTTGGGAGGCGTTCCCCCGGTGGGCCGCCCAGATGGCCCGGCTCGCGGTGCGGAACGTCTCCGACCGTCGTCTCCGCACCGACTTCGTGAGGGAGGGCGACGTCATGAGCGCGGTGGTGGACCTGTTCACGCCCGCGGGACGGCCGGTGAACCACCTGAAGCTGGAGGGGCTGCTGACCCGGTCCGACGAGACCCTGCAACGGGAGAGCTTCCGCCAAGTCGCCCCCGGCCGCTACCGGACGAGCTTCGCCACCCCCCGCCGGGGCATCAACCTGCTCACCGTGAAGCAGCCCCCAAGCCCGTCCGGCGCGCCCCCCGTGGCCCTCACCGTGCCCTTCATCGTCCCCTTCTCCCGGGAGTACCGGGAAATGGACGCCAACACCGAGCTGCTGGAACGGCTCGCCCGGCAGACCGGCGGAGAAGTGCTGCGCGACGAAGACCTGTCGGAAGGCGTGGAGCGCCTGTTCACCCCCGACCCTGCGGCCGCGGGCGCAGCCGCAGGGATCTGGTGGGCCGCGGCCGCCGCGGCCCTGGGCGTCTTCCTCGCCGACCTGGCGTTGCGCGCCTTCGTCAACCTGCGCCGGGGCCGCGGCGCCCGGCGGACGGTCGGGGCATAGGACGGCCGCGGGGCAATCCGGCGGACGGGCATCCCGCACGCTTTGACGCTGCTCTGACAAGGGGTTATGGTTCGAGTCCGGCGGGTGGCTCCAATTTTTTCAGCTACTTAGGGGAAACCCTGAACAACGCTCCCCCGTTCGTCCTGAGCGTAGCGAAGCGAAGTCGAAGGACGCGCTTTCCTCTACTAATTCAACAGACCTGTCGTCAACGATTATGTTGACACATATTGAAGATCTTAGAGTAGCTGCCACCACAAGGACATATGATAGCGCGGTAGCCGTCCCTGTTTACAGGCCCTTCAGAGTGGTTTCTTTCCCGTCAAATGGCACCTACTCTAAGACCCTAATATCTGTTGAATGGTAGATAGATCCCAACACACTGAATTAGCGTCGAGTGTTTCGAGCGCCTCGCCGCGAGCTACGGTTTGCCCATCGACGACGACGTAGCCGGCGCCGTATACGAGGCGCTCGACGTCTTGGAGCACGACGGCTATCTCGAAGCCCACATCGACAGCCACCATATTCCGTTTCGGCTGCAGAAGGACTGGTGGGCGGCGCGCTTCCGCGACCATCACATCCCGCTGGAAAGCCGCCTTTCCGAGCAGGGTCGGAGTGGGAGCGACCTTATGGGATTTCGCGGACGGAATTCGGATCCGAACCGGGGAGGCGTCCGATGAACGAACCGCCTGAGCCGACGATCCGCAAATTCAACCCGGGAACGTTCCAGTCCGACGACGAGGTAATCCGGCAGTTCGTGGTGAGGCAACACGAACTCGCTATCGTGCTGGAGACCCTTCGCGGGAACGTTGGAGCGGCGTCGTGTCAACACGTCCTGCTCGTCGGTCCCCGCGGGCGGGGCAAGACCATGCTGCTGGCTCGCGCTGCTGCGGAGATACGCACCAATGAAGAACTCTCCGGGCAACTGTTGCCGGTCCGGTTCATGGAAGAAAGCCATGAGATCTTCGACCTGGGGGATTTCTGGCTGGAAGCGCTCTTCTACCTCGCGGGGGAGATCGCCGACTCGCATCCCCATGTCTCCAGGGAACTGCGAACCGCACACGACGCCCTTGTCCGACAAGGACGCGGAAACGAATTCGAGGAACGCGCCCGGGCCACTGTCCTGGAAGCGGCCGACCGGCTTGACAGACGTCTCGTCCTCATGGTCGAGAACCTGCAAGCCCTGTGCGGCGACGTGGACGACGACTTCGGCTGGAAGCTGCGCGAGAGCTTGCAGACGGAACCCAAGTTCATGTTGCTTGCCACCGCCGCCAGCCGTTTCGAGGGACTGGACGATGCAGGAGAACCGTTCTTCGAGATCTTCCGCATCGTATGTCTGGAACGGCTAAACACCGACGAGTGTCTGAGACTTTGGCAAATGGCCAGCGGTGAAGAAAGAAGCCAACGGCAGATCAAGGCTTTGGAGATCCTGACCGGCGGGGACCCCCGGCTCCTGGTCATCGTAGCCGGGTTCTCTCGCCATCGCTCCCTGCGCGACTTGATGGAGGAGATGGTATCGCTGATCGACGAGCACACCGAGTACTTTCGCTCCCACTTGGACAGTCTCGCAAAGGTCGAACGCCGCGTCTATCTTGCAGTGATCGACCTCTGGCAACCGTCCTATGCCGCTGAGGTCGCCGACCGCGCCCGCATGGACATTCGAACCGTATCGGCCCTGCTCGGGCGGCTTGCCGACCGCGGCGTGGTCGCGGTCGAAGGAGGCGGCAGAAAACGGCGATACACCGCCGCACAACGCCTCTACAGCATCTACTACAAGCTGCGGCGCGAACGCGATGAGGCAGTCGTGGTGCGGAACCTGATCCACTTCATGACGGTGTTCTACACTGACGAAGAGAACGCCCCGGTTGTTCGAGGAAACCCCTCGGCTGCCACGGCTGCATTCCGATCCGCGTATGCCGCGTTCGTTCCAGACAAGGAAGCGGACCTGCGTATGATGATCGAGCTCGTGCCTGACTTGGTCGCGGGTGGAGTTTCGGAGCGCGGCCTCGTCGAGATCCTGTCGAGCGACCGGGAAAAATCCGCCAAGCTGGCGCCGCTCGTCGTCGCCTTGCGCCAACGTATGGGCGAGGACGTTCGTACGCCGGTCGAAGTGTTGGATGTCGCCGCTGACATCACCCGACGCATCGAGACCAAGAAGCGGGCAGGCGATCCTTCCGTGACGAGCAGTTGACGCCGACGCGGAAGAAAACGGGAAGGACCTTGCGGAGAGGCTCAAGGGGCTTTCCTGACCGGGTTTGACACACCCGATTCGCCTCTCCTATATTCCCTTGCATCCCTTCCCTTCGCAGGAGTTTTCCCACATGTGGATCAACGAGCCGCGGGCGCAGCGCGTCCTGGCGGAGCGGGGTCTCGACGGGCTCTTCGCCGCCGTCAACGTTCCCAACGTCTTCTACCTGAGCGGGGTGTGGCGCCGTCAGGACATTGCAGCCATCGTTCGGGCGGACGCGGTGACCGCTCCGTGGGTCGTGGTCCCGCGGTCCGAGGTGGACTACCTGGTGGACGCGGTCCCGCCCGCGGGGGTCGTCACCTACGGGACCTTCTACCGCGTGGTCGGCCACGAGACGCCGCTTACCGGACGGGAACGGCGCATCCGGGAGCTGGGCGTGGACCTGGAGCCGGTGCGGGACTTCTTCGAGGGCATCGTGCGGACGTTGGAGAACGCCGGTCTCCAACGAAGCCGTCTCGGTTACGACGAGAGGGGCCTGGACCCGGCCTTGGCGGAGCGGCTCCGGGAACGGTTCTCGCACCTGGAACTCGTGCCCGGGGCCGCGGTCTTCCGGGAGATCCGCATGGTCAAGAGCGCCGACGAGATCCGGCGCATGACCGAGGCGGTGCGGGTCACCGAGGACTCCATCTACGAGGCCGCCCGTCAGGCGCGCGAGGGCATGGCGGAGGCGGAGATGCGCCTCGCCTTCGACCTGGGCCAGGTGAAGCGCGGCGCGGAACCGAACATGAACCACGTGGGCTTCGGCAGGAGCGCGGCCCTGGGAATGACCAACGTGCCCGAGGACCGGCTCCGCAAGGGGGACATGATCCGCTTCGACGTGGGGTGCCTCTACAAAGGCTACCTGACGGACATGTCCCGCACCTTCTCCTTCGGTGAGCCGGACGGGAAGTTCACCGCCTATTACGAGGCCGTCCTCAAGGGACAGGACCGGGCCCTCGAACTCGTCAGGCCCGGCAGCGTCGCAGCCGAGATCTTCGACGAGACCGTCGAGGTAGTGCGCGCCACCGGCATACCCCACTACGGGCGCCAGCACGTGGGCCACGGCATCGGCCTGGGCCTCGGGGGCTACGACCGTCCCACCCTCTCCCCCGGGGACCGGACGCCCCTCGAAGCCGACATGGTGCTGTGCGTCGAGACTCCCTACTACGAGCTCGGCTGGGGCAGCGTGCAGGTGGAGGACATGATCGTCGTCACCGGGGACGGCTACCGGCGCCTGACCTCCGTGCCGCGGGACCTCCAGGTCCTCGAACCCCGGGCATGAGCCACCTCACCGGCCTCGCCTGCATACGCTGCCGTGCGTCCTTCGGGGTCGAGTCCCGCTTCGACGGGTGCCCGGCGTGCAGGCGGACGGCGCCCGCCAACCTCACGCCGCAATACGACTTCGGCGCCATCGCCCGGGAGTTTTCGGTGGAATCCCTGCGCCATCGACCCGCTGACCTGTGGCGCTACCGCGAGCTGCTGCCCGTGGACCCCGCGGACGCGGCGCCCCTCGGCGAGGGCATGACGCCGCTGCTGCACTGCGAGCGCTACGGACGCCGGATCGGGCTCGCCCGGCTGTTCCTCAAGGACGAGTCACGGAACCCGTCGGGATCGTTCAAGGACCGGCTGGCGGTCATCGCCCTGGCCATGACCCGCCGGTTCCGGGCCAGGGCGGTGGGGGTCAGTTCCACCGGCAACGCCGGGGCCGCGGCCGCGTGCTACGCCGCCCGTATGGGACTTCCCTGCATCGTCCTCACCGTCAGGGGCGCGTCCTCCGCGCTCATGGCCCAGATCCGGGCCTATGGCGCAATGGTCGTGGCCGCGGAGACCAAGGCCCAACGCTGGAAGCTGTTGCAGACCGCGGTGGCCGAGTGGGGATGGTACCCGACCTCGCCTTACTTCGGCCCGCCGGTGGGAAGCAACCCGTACGGGGTGGACGGCTACAAGACCCTTGCCTACGAGGTCTGCGAACAGATGGACTGGGACCCGCCCGACTGGTGCGTGCTGCCGGTGGCCTACGGCGACGCGCTGTTCGGCATGTACAAGGGCTTCGACGAGCTTGCCCGGCTGGGATGGATCCGGAAGCGGCCGCGCATGGCGGCCGCGGAGATGGCCGGCAGCCTGACCGCGGCCCTGGCGTCCGGGCGGGACGTCCTTCCGGAGATCCCGGCCCCGACGCCCTGCGTGGCCGGCTCCATCAGCGTGGACCGGAGCACTTACCAGGCGCTGCACGCCCTCCAGGGCTCTCGCGGAACCGCACGGGTGGTGGAGAACGGGGCGCTCCCGGGCCTGCAACGGGACCTCGCGGCCGACGAGGGCATCTACGCGGAACCGTCCTCGCTGGCCGCCCTTGCCGCGGTGGGCCGGTTGTGCGAGGAAGGGGAGATCGGCGCGGACGACACGGTGGTGGCGGTCAACACCGCCACCGGCCTCAAGGACCCGGCCGCCACCGCGGCCCACGCGCCGGAGATACCCACCGTGGGCGGCGATGTCCACGAGTTCCTGGGAACCCTGAAGGACGTGTACGGCTATCGCGGGGACGGGTAGGGAGCCGAGGACGGGAGACGCCTCCTCCGCCGCCCGCAGGAACCCATGAAGTTCAGCATACAGCTCCCGACCTGCACCGAGGGCTTGGTCAACCCGGTCCCCTTCATCGAGCCCGACGACTTCATCCGGCTGGCGCAGGAGGCCGAACGGCTCGGTTACGACGCGGTGTGGGGAAACGACCACGTGACCCCCGCCCCTTACGCGAGGAAGAAGTGGGCGGACCCGCCCAATTTCTACGAGGTGCTGGTCACCCTCGCGGTGGTGGGCGCGCACACCACGCGCATCCGCCTGGGCACCGCGGTCCTGGTCCTGCCCCTACGGGACCCGGTGCTGCTGGCCAAGCAGGTGGGCACCCTCGACCGCTTCACCCGCGGGCGGGTGATCCTCGGCGCGGGCATCGGAGCCTACCGGGAAGAGTTCGAGGCCCAGTGGCCGAGACGGAGACGGGAACGCCGCGGCGAGTTGCTGGACGAGGGCTTGGCGGCGCTGCGTTGCCTCTTCCAGGAGGATGAGGCTTCCTACGAGGGCAGGCACGTGGCGTTCGAGGGGGTCGCCCTGGCCCCCAAGCCGGTGCAGCGCCCGCTCCCCCTATTCGTGGGCGGGCACAACGAGGCCGCGGTCCGGCGCGCCGCCCGGCTGGGCCAGGGGTGGCTGCCGGGCTGGCGGCCCTTCGGGGAGATCGCGGCGCGGGCGGCGCTGCTGCGGCGGCTGACGGAGGAAGCGGGACGGGACCCCGGGGAGGTGGAGGCGTGCTCCCAGTTCACCCTGTGCGTCGGGAAGACCGTGGAAGCGGCGCGGGCGCGCTACCGCAGGACCGGCATGGTCCAGCACCGGGTCTCCCTGGCGCACACGGGCCGGGACCCGGCGTTGGCGGAGGCCCACAACCTCATCGGCAGCCCGGCCAGCATCCTGGAGCAGGTCGGGTTCCTCCAAAGGGCCGGCATCCACCACGTCTGCGCGCTCCAGTTCCCCTCGGATACGGGCGCGGAGATGCTGGAGCAGATGCAGTGGCTGGCGGAAGAGGTCATGCGGCCGTTCCACCGCGGCTGAACCGAAAGGGGAATCGACATGACGCCTCCAAAGACTGCCTTGGCGGCGCCCGGCGGGAACGCTTCGCCGCCCGGGTCTCGCCGGCGCTTCGCGCGTAATGGCGGAAAGCAATGAGCGGTCTCCGATTCGACCTCGGCTATAGTTCCAGGACGGTGGCCGCCTATCCCCTGTCCCGGCGGGTGGCCGTCGTCAAGAGCGCGGAAGCGTCGGGGTTCGACTGCCTGTGGCACTCCAACGAGAAGTTCGGCCGCGACATGGTCGCGAACATGACCCTCAGCGCCGTCCACACCGGCCGCATCGGCATCGGCGCCGCGGTCGCGGACCCTTACAGCGTCCATCCCGCCCTCACCGCCGCGGCCATGGCCACGGTGGACGACATGGCGTCCGGCCGGGTCATCGTGGGCGTAGGCGCAGGGGGTTCCGGCTTCCCCGCCATGGGCATCCGGCGGGAACGCCCGGTGGACGCCATGCGGGACGCCGTCGCCGTCATGCGCGCCATGTGGTCCGGCAAGCCCGCGTCGGTGGAAGGCGAGGTCGTGGGGGTCCGGGGCGGCGTGCTGGGGTTCCCGGCCCGGCCCGGCATCCCGGTGGTGATCGCCACCCGGGGTCCCGCGGTGCTCCGCCTGGCGGGACGCATCGCCGACGGCGCCATGATCGCCACCATGGCGACGCCCCGGGGCGTCGCCATGGCCTGGGACTTCGTCCGGCAGGGCGCGCGGCAGGCGGGCCGCGACCCCGATGAGGTCGAGGTCATCTCGCGCGTGGACACCTGTGTGGACCCGGACCGTGACCGGGCCCGGGCCGGCGTCAGGCAGATGATCGCCTTCCTGTTGTGGAGCAGCTACCCCAACCGCGACTTCGTGACGCAGTTGGGCATGGAAGTCCCGTCCGAGTTGGAGGCCCTGATCGCCAAGCGCGATTACGAGCTCATGTTCGAGGCCGGCCCCCTGGTCCCCGAGGAGTTCGTGGACGCCTTCGCCTGGGCCGGGACCCCCGAGGAGGTGGCCGCCAAGATCGACCGCATCGCCGACTTGGGCATACGGCGCTTCGGCGTCTGGGTCCTGGCGCCCCCCGGAGGCGGCATCGAGTCCGTCATCCGGCTCATGGCCGAGGAAGTCATGCCCCGGGTGCGGGCGGCGCGCCGGGCCTGACGGGCGATGCCGCGGCCGAAGCAAACCGCGGCGCTTCAGGGTTTCGTGTGGTGGAGGGGCGTCCAGCGTGAAAAGCAGGCGGCTTGGCCCCGTTCGCTCCCGCGGTCGTCCAGGACGTTCCACACGGTGGCCCGTTCCACGAGAAAACGGCGGCCCGTCCGGGAGACGCGCACCCCCCGGTAATCGGTGACGAACCCGTGCGCGGCCACCCGTTCGAGCATCCGGGCCCGCTCGGTGCGGTCCAGGGGTTCCGCGGTCAACCGCGAAGGGGTCGCGGTAAATTCCTCCCAGGTCATTTCCCACAACGCGAGGGCCTGCCGGTTGCCGTAGTTGAGGACGGGGTCTTCGCCGCGTGCGTGGGAAACCACCACGAAAGGCGCGAGATAGAGCCGTTCACCCTGCTCCTCGGTCGTGCCCGTCCGCTCGACCAGATCCCGGTTCAACCAGCGCGCATGGCTGTCCAGGAGCCAGCGTATCCAGGCGAGGTCCACGGGCACACGTGGGCCGTCTTTGTCGTAGTTGATGATGAAGTCCAACTCCTCGTCGGTGAAGGCCACGCGCCGGTGGTCCGTCTATAGGAACCTCTGATCAATTCCGGCTTGGGGCGCGCCCTCCTTATGGAAAAGCGCGTCCTTCGACTTCGCTTCGCTACGCTCAGGACGAACGGGGCAATTGTTCAGAGTTTCCTATAGCCGCCGCGCCTCGGACAGGACCGCCATCTTCCTGTCCAGGGTGAGGACTTCCAGGCCGGCGCGGGCGTACTCGTCCGCGATGAGGCGGTCGAACAGACCCGGGCCGCCGGACGCCTCCAGGGCGGCGATGACCGAGTGCCCGTTCAAGGGGGCTACGAGTCCGCTGCGCAGCACATAGAGCAGGCCGGCGCGGGCGTCAGTCCTGGATACGCCGTAGTGATGCTGGACCGTGACGTAGGCTTCCCCAATGACTTGGTTCGAGGCGAAAACCTCTGCCCCGCTCTTTGCCAACCTCCTCAGCGCCTTTTCGCAATGCGAGAACGTGTCGGGAGGGGCGCCGGTCAACAGCCGAACAAGCACGGAAGTGTCAATTCCGTAACGACGGGTCATAAGGCAGGCTACGGAACGTCTCCATATCGATCGGCTCGGCGTTGGGATCGATCTTGTCCCGCAGCGGCGGGATGAAGGGCGGATCGAGACGCCGGGGCCGTAGAATG
Source organism: uncultured Binatia bacterium (SeqCode) (assembly GCA_965204235.1). Lineage (GTDB taxonomy): Bacteria > Desulfobacterota > Binatia > UBA9968 > JAJDTQ01 > JAJDTQ01. The sequence goes on along the minus strand of OZ241979.1, from coordinate 3,059,202 downwards.
AAGCCGTCGGGGTTTTCTTCCAGTTCGAGTTGATCGCCCGGTCCGACCCCCAAGGCGTCCAGCACCCGCGCCGGAAAGGTGACCTGACGCTTCGAAGTAATTTTTACGACCATCCGTTTCTCCTTACCGAATACCTTAATATGGTAAGGAAAAGGGGTCAAGTCCGGGTTTGGACGAGGCCCATGGAGCAGATGATACGCGGTTTGCAGACCAGGAAGCGGGCTACGATCCGCCGGCCACGGCCCGGGGGCGGGAACGGAACCAGCAATAGAAGCCCAACGCCGCGCCTAGCGCCAAGCTCGCCGCGTTCCACCGGATCGCCGGCGCCACCAGTCCCAGGCTGACCGCGAGGAACAGGACGCGGCTCACCATGTCCAGGCGCATGAAGCAGTAGCCCTGGACCGCGATTCCCATGGCCACCATGCTGCACACGGCGAAGAAGACGGTCACGGTGACATCCAGGGGGGCGCCGATGGTCAGCAGCGCGGAGTTGGCCACGAACGCGTAGGGGAGCACAAAGGCCGGCAAGGCGAGCTTCACGGCTTCGACGGACGTGGCCACCACCGGCGACCGGGCAATGGCCGCGGCCGCATAGCTGGTGGGCGCGGTGGGCGGGGTAATGGAGGAGAAGGCGCAGAAGAAGATCACGAACAGGTGCGCCTGGGGAACGATGGCGTCGGCGTCCAGGCCCATGACCTTCAGCATGGTGACCAGGGCCGGGATCGCGATGCCCACCTGGACGATGTACGCGGAGGACAGCGGCAGCCCCATGCCGAGGACGATGGCGGTAATCATCACGTAAACCAGGGCCAGCAACAGGTGCCCGCCCGCCAGATCCACGATCAGGCCGGAGAACCGGATGGCGACCCCGGACAGGTCGAAGATGCCCACCATGATGCCGGAAGTGATGATGGCCACGGCCACCACCGTGGCCTGGAGCCCGCCCTGGACCAGCGCCTCCCAGATGGCCCTGGGTCCCATGCGCGTTTCCTTGCGGAGCCAGCTCACGATCACGATGGCGATGATGCATCGCACCACCGCGTAGCCCGGACTGAAACCCGCCACCAGCAGGTAGATGAGGATCAGCAGCGGCAGCGCCAGATGGCCCCGGTCCATCAGGGTCTTCTTGAGGCTCGGCAGCTCTTCGCGCGGCACCGTGGGGATCTTCTCCTTGACCGCGTAGATGTGCACCATGATGCCGACGGCGAGGAAGTAGAGCACCGCGGGGATCAGGATGTACTGCATCACGTTGACGTAGGGGATGCCGGTGTATTCCGACATGAGGAAGCCGGCCGACGCCATCACCGGCGGCATGATCAGCCCGCCGGTGGAAGCCGACGCCTCCACCGCCCCCGCCATGTAGTCCCGGAACCCGATCTTCTTCATCATCGGGATGCTGAAGGAGCCGGTGATGACCGCGTTGGCGGTGCTGCTGCCCGAGATGGAGCCCATGAGGCCGCTGGACAGCACCGCGATCTTGGCCGGACCGCCCCTGAAGCGGCCCGCCAGCGCTGTGGCGAACTCGATGGTGAACTGCCCGAAGCCCGACTTCTCGAGGAACGCGCCGAAGACGATGAACAGGAAGATGAAGTTCGCCGAGATGTGGGTGGGGAGCCCGAACAGTCCGTCGGTGAGGAAATACTGGTTGTCGGCCACCAGCGACAGCGAGTAGCCCTCGTGGTGCAGGAACCCGGGCAGGTAGGGACCCGCGAAGGCGAACAGGAAGACGGCGAGGGCCAGGGCCATGAGGGGCCAGCCGATGGCGCGGCGGCAGGCCTCCAGCACCAACGCCACGCCGCCGAAGGCCAGGACGATCTGGTAGGGCGCGAAGGTCTCGGTGTGGCCGATGTGCTCCACGATCCAGTCGTACTCGTAGAAGATGTAGCCCATGGACAGGAGCCAGCCCAGGACCACCAGCCCGTCGTACCAGGGGAGCTTCCCGTCGTCCGGCCGCTTGAACGCCGCGTAGCTCATCAGCGTGATCCAGATCAGGAGGGTGACGTGGATCACCCGGTGCAGGTAGGCTTCCGGTTGCCCGAAGAAGCCGGTGTAGAGGTGGTAGAGGGAGGCGGCGAGAGCCACGAGGCTCAGGACGATGCCGGGGATGCCTGTGAGACGACGCTGCATGTGTGCTGCCCGTGCGCCCTGTGTCCGACGCGGCGCGAGGATGCGGAAGGCCGCTCTCCCGGCCGCCGCAGGAGGCGCCCGGGAGAGCAAAAAAAGAGGGGCCAGCGCTTCCGCGCCGCCCCTCCTTGCGGGGTCCCTCGCCTACTTGAGGATTCCCTTTTCCTTCAGGTAACGGGTCATGCCGGCATGACGGGCAACCCCCATGTCCGCGGCGCCGTTCTCGGCCTTGACCCGCGAGAACGCCTTCACCGCGCCCGCGAACTCCGCGAGGTTGTCATAGACCAGCTTGGTGAACTTGTACACCCGCTCGTCCGAAACGTCGGCGTTGGTGACGATGGTCACGAAGGTCTGGACCGTGTCCACGTCCGCCTTCTGGTCATAGTACTTCTTGTCCAGGGTGAAGGGCACCGCCGCGGGGTTGGCGGCGTTCATCTTCCCCTGGTCTTCCTTGGAGAACGAGAGGATGCGGATGGGCGCGTGCGCGGCCAACTGGACGATGGGGGCGTAGTTCTCCTCGCCGGGTCCGAGGTAGGCGTCGATGTGCTTGTCCTTCATCTGGGCCACCGCGTCGTTGAAGCCGAGGTAGTTGACCTTGGAGAAGTCCTCGTACTCGATGCCCAGTGCGCCCAGCATCTGCTGGTTCAGGGCCTGGAACGAGAACCGCTTGGGCATCACGTTGACGCTCTTGCCCTTGAGTTGCCGGTAGGACGTGATGCCGGAATCGGCCCACACCACCCAGAAGAGGTAGTTGGGGTACAGCACCGCGGCCAAGCGCACCTTCTTCGCCGCTTCCTCCTTGCCCGCGAACTTTCCCCTGCCCTTGAGCGCTTCGGCGACCGAGGTTCCGCTGGTCAGCCCGAAGTCGAGCTTTCCGGCCATGACGTTCAGCAGGTTGGACGTTCCCCCGCCGATGTCCAGCGAGACCTTGTCTCCGTCCTGCTTCTCGGCCAGCCGCTGGACCACGGTCCCGATGGGATACCAGGAGCCGCCGGGCTTCGACACGCCGAACTTGTAGCTGTCCGCCAGGACGGACGGCGCAACCGCGAGGCTCCCGACGAAGAGCGCGATGAACAGGACCACTTGAAACCGTTTCCGTCGCCGCATGGAGAACTCCTTTCCGCTTTCCATCGCTGCCGGAAGCGCCCGGTCCACCGGGCGCCCGGACAGCCAAAGACGCTGAAGCTACTTATCTCGTGCTCGAATGTCAAGAACGGCGCAGGGGCGCCGGTCCGTCGTCCCCGTAGTTCCGCAGGAAGCTTCGCTCGATGAGTCCGTTGCTGCCGATCATCGAGGTGGTCGCCAGGAGGATCCTCTTGACCTGCCTTCGACTGATGGCCACTTCCCGGCCGCATTGGAGCAGGTCGGGTTGGCTCCCGAGGGTCTTCAGGGTCTCGAAGGCCATCCACAACGGCCAGATGCAGAACAGCCTCAAACGGACGTGCCGGCGGTGGATGGCCAGGGTGAACGAACAACCCCGCACCAGGTGGGCATGGGCCTCTTCCAGGAGCCTCCGGTAGGCGTCCATGGCCCGGTGCGGTTTCCGTCCTGCAAGGAACTGTTCCTTGCTCAGCCCCGCTTCCCGCAGGAACGACTCCGGAAGGAAGATCTGGCCCCTGCGGCGGTCCCCGATCATGTCCTTGGCGATGTTGGTCATCTGCAACCCCAGCCCGAAGGCGGTACAGTGCTCCCGCAGGACCTGCGCCTTGCGGTCGCTGAAGGCGTACGCCAACAGGAAGCTGTCCAGGAGGAACTCCCCCACTACCCCTGCAACGCAGTAGCAATACCGCTTCAGGTCGTCGAGGTCGCGCAGGAGGAACGGTCCTTCCCGGGACCGTTCGCTGTATTCGGCCATCCCCGGCGCCATGGTGGAGACCATCCTTTCCCCCAACCGCTGGTAGCCGGGCGCCATGCGCTTGAAACAGGAGAGGACGCGGCAACCCTGCTCCAGCAACTCGACGTCCGCGGGGTTTCCGTCCAGGCGCGCCTCTTTCAGTTCCCGGATCCATTCCCGCAGCAGCTTCTCCCATTCCGCACTCTCGACGATTCCGGGAAAGCGCCTGAGAAACCGTCCCTTCAAGTGGGGGGCCAGGGAGAAGGAGTCCTCCACCGTATCGACGATCCGGCAGATGAGGTAGCCCAGCAGCACGCAGCGATGGAGCTCGCCGGTCAGGACCCTGATGTTGAGGGCAAAGGTGCGGCTCACCTTGGGCAGCGTCTCGACGCAGTATTTCCAGGAAAGCTCTTCGGGGGATGCCGTCATCCTGAATGTCCCCGCGCCCGTCCCGCTGACGATACCGCGTTCCTGTTGATAAGGACAGGGATTTCTCGCATACTTGCACTGGTTCGTACTGGTCGTTCCATGCTGCATCAAGGTGTCCCATGAACACGAAGATACCTTCGGCTTACCGGGCCGGATACGAAAGGGCGCGCGCGCTCAACCCGGTCCTCGCCGCCAGATACGTCGAACACACGGTCCTGGGCGACCCGCCGGCCGACGCCGTCATCGACGCGTTGGCGCCGCTGGACCAGACCGAGGTGCATCGGCTCATCTCCGCGGGCATGGAGCAGGACGAGAGGGGCCTCGCGGATGCGCCGAAGCCGTTGCGGGACTTCTTCCAATGGATCGAGGAGCCGCCCGCATGGTTCGATCCGGCTTCGGTGTACGCGGGCTGCCGCGCCTTCCACCGCTACTCGGACCTGTTCATCCCCGCGTTCTTCGTCGTCACGCTGCAAAACGCGGCCACCCTGATCAGCAAGGCGTTCTACATGACGGGGCGGGTGACCACCGAACACGGCCTCCGCCGGATACGGCAGAACACCCGCCACTTCATCGAGATCATGCTCCCCGGCGCCCTCGGCCGCCAGGGTGAGGGCTGGAAGCTGTCCGTGCGCATCCGGCTGGTCCACGCCCAGGTCAGGCGGCTGCTCCGCGCCTCGGAGGAGTGGGACGAGGCGGTCCATGGCGCGCCCGTCAGCGCCGCACACCTGGCGCTGGCGTCGGCCAACTTCTCCGCCACCATGCTGCGGCAGGCGGACCGGCTCGGCGCGCACCTGGACGCCGAGGAGCGCGCCAGCTTCATGCAGATCTGGCGCTATGCTTCGTGGCTCATCGGGTCGCCCGAGGCGCTCCTGTTCGAGGGGGACGAGGCCCAAACCGCGGAGTTGCATCGGGTCGCCAGCGTCTGTGAGCCGCCCCCGGACGACGAGTCCGCAGTCATCGCCAACGCACTGGTCAACGCCGTGCCGCTCATCGCCGGCATCGACGATGCGGACAGACGGCGGAGCATGGCGCTCCACGTGTACCGGGTCTCCCGCGCGCTTCTCGGCCATGATCTCGCCGACCGGTTCCGGTTTCCCCGGCAGGGGACCGCGGGCCTGCTGACGTGGTTGCAGTGGAAGCGCCGGCTCTACAGGAGCGTCCAGCGAATGGCGCCGCGCATGGCCGGGAAGTGGCAGGGAAAGAACTTCGTCTTCCTGCTCGACGCCTCGATGATCGACGACCTGAGCTACCGGTTGCCGGATCGGTTGAAGGCCACCCGGGCGAGCCCGTGGTAAGCCCCCGGCCATGACCATACCGCCCTGACCATACGACCATGACCACACCGCCCGTCTTCATCCTGAGCACCGGACGGTGCGGATCGACCATGGTCTCGAACATCCTGAACCGGCATCCGCGCGTCCCCAGCCTCTCCGAGTTCTTCAGCTTCATCGGGACGGGATCCTTCCGGCGTCCGCGCCAGACCTCCCTTCGGATGTGGACCCTCTACAGTCGGCAGCAGAAGCGCACCCGCCTGATGCTGCGCGAATCGTTCGAGGAGCTGCTCTATCCCATCGACGACCCGAACGCCCGCTTCACGCGGCAGGACGTGCCGCCCATCCTGTGCGCCACTCTCCCGCACATCACCGACCGGTACGAGGAGCTGTTCGACGAGCTGGAGCCGGTGGTTCGGGGACAGCCCACGCAGCCTCCCGTCGAACACTTCCGGCATCTCTTCGAGTGGCTGTGCCAACGGTTCCACCGGAGCGTCTGGGTCGAGCGCTCGGGCGGTTCCCTGCTGTTCGGGTCCCGGCTGCTGCGCAAGTTCCCCGACGCAAGGGTGATCCACGTATTCCGCGACGGCCGGGAGACGGCCATCTCCATGAACCGCCACTACCTCTTCCGCATGATGGTGGCGAACATGAAGGCGCTTCGGTCATCGGGCATCGACGTCATGACGCTGATGTCCCGGGGGAGGCTCTGGGAAGGGGTCAGCCTCTGGCTGGAGCCCTTGGTGACCTCGTTCCTGAACCCCGAACGGATACCTCATGACGAAGTGACGCTTGCGGAACTTGGCGCGTTCTGGAGCGGGATGATCGAGCAGGGGCACCTGATGCTCGGCCATCTGCCGCCGGACCGTCTGTTGCACGTCCGGTTCGAGGACGCGCAGGCGGAGCCGGAACGCGAGATCCGCCGCCTCATCCGGTTCATCGACCCGGACCTGGAAGACGAGGCGTGGCTGCGCGAAGTGTCCGCCATCCCGCGGCCGACGCCGTCGAAGTTCGAGCAACTCGATGCGAACGAGCGGGCCGCGGTCGCCGCGGCGTGCCGTCCCGGTCTCCAACGCCTCGGCTACCCGCTCTGAAGCCGCCGCCGGAGCGCCTCCACGCGCGCGCGGTTGACGCCGAAGTCGTAGTATCCCATCCGGGACGCGGAGCGGACGTGGATCACCCGGCCGGTCGGGCAGAGACGGCACTCCAGGTCGTCTACGAACCCGAGCCGGGTCCGGCAGGCCGCGTGGAGGTAGTCGTCCGCGGCGGCAACGACGACGGTCCGCGGCATACCGGCCACCAACTCCTTCAACCGGGCAAAGGCGGCTTCCGGCTGCCCGGACACGGCCAACGGCTCGATGCGGTGGCGCGTCGAGGCGTCGTTCCGGCTACAGACGCAGTTGGGACGGTCCGGGCAGGGCGCGAGCCGTTCGGACATGGCATCCTCACTTTCCCCTGGCGCTGGACAAACCTGGCGCGCGGCTGCATATCTGTCCCGGAATCATGGCGCGTATCCGACCCGCTTTCGGGGCATCTTCCGGGGCGTTCTTCCCGTCCCGCAGGCCGTGTTCGAACCGGTTCCCTCCGTGAGGGCCGCAGGAAAGGTATGTGACCACCATGAAGATGACCAGGCGCAACTTCATCCAGTCCGTCGGCGCGGCAGCCGGCGTGGAGGCCGTTCACCGGACCATGCAGGCCCTGGGCCTGGCCGGCGCGGGCGCGGCCCACGCCAGCGCCATCGACCTGCCGCGGGGCTCCGGCCAGGGCAGGAGCGTGGTCATTCTCGGAGCCGGCGTCTCCGGCATGACCGCGGCCTACGAGTTGTCCAAAGCCGGTTACCGCTGCACCGTCCTGGAAGCCGCGGACCGAGCCGGCGGGCGCAACCTGACCGTGCGCGGCGGCGACCTGGTCCGGGAGACCGACAGCCGCCAATGGGTGGACTTCGACCGCCAGGACCATCTGTACGCGAACCTCGGGCCGGCCCGCATCCCTTACCATCACCGGGCGGTCCTCGGCTACTGCAAGGAGTTCGGCGTCGAGTTGGAGGTCTTCACCAACGACAACCGCGCGGCCCTGTTCCACAACCGGGAGCGGTTCGGCGGCAAGCCGTTGGCGGGGCGCCGGGTCAGGACCGACATGCGCGGCTATATCGCCGAGCTGCTCGCCAAGGCGGTGGGCGGGGACGCCCTCGACGGCGAACTGACGGGCGAGGACAAGGAGCGTGTCCTCGACATGCTCGTCCGCTACGGCGACCTGGACGAGAAGGACCGCCTCTACAAGGGGTCGCGGCGCGGCGGCTACCGGGGCGAGCGCATCCACGAGGGCCTCAAGGCCGGGGAGTTGAACGACCCGCTGGACTTCGGCGAGCTGCTCCGGTCGGATTTCTGGCGCTACAAGCTCCACTACAGCGACTCCCTCAACCAGAACCCCACGCTGTTCCAGCCCGTGGGCGGCATGGACGCCATCGTCAGGGCTTTCGAGAAGCGCGTGGGGAGGCTCGTTCGGTACCGCAGCGTGGTCAAGGAAATCCGCAAGAACCCCCGGGGCGTGCGCATCGTCTATCGGACCGCGGGACGGGACGCGGACGACGCCATCGACGCGGACTTCGCCGTCTGCTCCATACCCGCCACCGTCCTGAAGGACATCCCCAACGACTTCTCCCCGGAGACCCGGGCGGCCATCGCGGCCATCGAGTTCGTTCCCGCGGTCAAGGTCGCCTTCCAGACCCGCCGCCGCTTCTGGGAGGACGACCACGCCATCTACGGCGGAATGTCGTGGACCGACCAGGACATCATGCAGATCTGGTATCCCCCATACGGGTACCACCGCAACAAGGGCATCCTCATGGGCGCCTATATCTGGGGCCGGAAGTCTGGACAACGCTACACCGGCATGACCCCGCGGGAACGACTGCAGGCCGCCATCGCCGAAGGCGAGCACATCCACCCGGGATACGCCGGGGAGATCGAGTCCGGCGTCAGCCAGGCATGGGCCAAGGCCCCCTTCCAGAAGGGCGCATGGCCCAGGAGCCGCCACAAGTCCCCCGAAGCGCTGCAAAAGCCCGACGGCGCCGTCTATTTCGCCGGAGACCAGACCACCGGCCTCCCCGGCTGGCAGGAAGGCGCGGTGCTCGCGGCCCATGCCGCGGTGAGCGCCATCAGCGAGCGGGTCACGGCGGAGTAGAGAGAGGGGACGGGCGCTCTCCCTTTTGACGGGGGACCTGGTTTTATCGTATTGGAGCCAATTGCGAAAAGGCGCCTCTACATGATTCCGGCGTGCAGCCAACACGAAAGAGAGGGCAGGATCATGGTTCCATTCGAGGTTGGACAATATATCGTCATCCCGTGCGACGTCCGTCCGGGGGCGTTCCCGTCCGAGTTCCTGGTGACTCTCGAAACACTGGACGGAGTGTTGTCCGGCTTCGTCGGCACCGAGTACGTCAACCGGACCGGCGATGAATCCCGAGGCTTTATCGAAGGCATCGTCAGGAAGATCGAAGACGACACGATTACCGTTCAACTCCCCGGCTCCTACTTTACCACGGCCATGGGCATGACCCGATTCTCCACAGCCTGGGCGAAGGACAACGGGGCGGTTCCGGCGTCGGCGTAGCTCGGTCGCATCGTGATACTCTCCCAACCTGACCTCCGAAAGGCCGCAAGTCGGCAGCCAGACGTCGCGGATGCCCACCTCGTCATTCCCGCGAAAGCGGGAATCCAGCCATGTCGGTGTCACGTCGAAGCCTGTTCTGCGATCTGGCGACACGAGAATCATCGGTTGGAAGAATGGAATCGGGTGTGAAGATCGAGTGGATCGAGAAGATGAATCCGAACCGGAGATGTTTGTGCATCGAGAACGATGAGACTGGATTCCCGCTTTCGCGGGAATGACGCCCTGACCCCTGTCGATCCTCTCTTTCTCCTGACTACCCACATGAATTCCTGAAGAGCCAATAGTGTCCGGTTAAGGATGGGACAAAATTAGCTGGTTACGGAGGGCGGGAGTTTTGAAGGGGGTGTTGATTCTATAACCAATTGATTCAGTTGGACTTTCTCGAAAGCGGAGACGGACAGGATCGGTAGAAGGATCTCTCTAAAACATGCCTGAAACGGCAATCCGCGTTCAAATCGACACCACCCCTTTCTCCGTGTAACTCCTTGTCGTATATGAAGATTTTCAACCCCATGCGCCCGTTAACCGGACAGCAGTGCTGAAGAGCAAGTCTTTTCCCTTACTCTGGAAGACAGCCAGTGGAGAGAAGCCTCCATCGATCTGCGCCTGGGCTTCAGTTTCACTTGTTTTCGTAAGGCCCTGGCCGGCGTAAGGGTAAGAAAAGGAGGCAGCCAATGAACGGCCGGTTACCCTGCCCTCCTGCAACACGGCCTTTCTCTGCTGGTAGAGCCGTGCTATAGATTGCGGTTGCGAAAATCGGGCTGCGCACCCACGAGGCAGCGTCCGTCCCCATGAAACCTGCGCCCTTTACCTACCACTGTCCGGAGACCCTCGACGAGGCGCTCCGCATGCTCGACGAGCACGGCGAGGACGGGAAGGCCCTGGCCGGCGGCCAGAGCCTCATGCCGCTCATGAACTTGCGGTTGGCGCGTCCCGCGGCCGTCATCGACCTGAACCGCGTTCCCGGTCTGGACCGGGTCGCCGACAGCGACGACCGCGGTCTCCGCATCGGGGCGTTGACGCGCCAACGCGCTCTCGAACGGGACGCGAGTCTCGCAACACGGAATCCTCTGCTGGCTGCGGCCGTGCCCCTGATCGGCCATTTCCAGATCCGCAACCGCGGCACGGTGGGGGGAAGCCTGGTCCACGCGGACCCGGCCGCGGAGTTGCCCGCGGTCGCCGTGGCCCTGGGCGCGGAGTTCGTCCTCGCCAGCGCCTCCGGGGAACGGGTGGCGCCTGCCGAAGATTTCTACCTGGGCTACATGGCAACGGCCATCGAGGCCAACGAGGTGCTGACCGAGGTCCGCGTGCCGCCCTGGAAGGAAGGCAGGCTCTGGGCCATCGACGAAGTGTCACGCCGCAAGGGCGACTTCGCCATGGTCGGCGTCGCCCTGTGGGTGGACCTCGATGGCTCCACCTGTGAGGACGCCCGCATCGTCCTGTTCGGCGTGGGCGGAAAGCCCGTCCGCATCGAAGCCGCTGAGGCGCGCCTGAAAGGGTCCACCTTCTTTCCCGGTGTCACGTTGGACAAGTCCCGGTTGGACGAGGCTGTGTTGGACGGACCCGCGTTCGACGAGGCCGTTGGGAGGGACGTGGAGCGCATCGTCGCGGACGAACTCGATCCCGACTCGGACATCCACGCCTCCGCGCTCTACCGCAAGGAGGTGGGCGGCGTCCTGGCCCGGCGCGCGCTGGCCGCGGCCGCACGGAGGGCAACGCCATGAGCACCCGGAGCATCCTCAACCTGAAGGTGAACGGCAAGGCCTACGAGAAGCTGGTGGAAGTGCGGATGACCCTGGCGGACTTCCTGAGGAACGAACTGGACCTCACGGGGACGCACCTGGGCTGCGAGCACGGAGTCTGCGGGGCCTGCACGGTGGTCATGGACGGCGAGGCGGTGCGCTCGTGCCTGCTCCTCGCGGTCCAGGCCGAAGGCGCCTCCCTGGAGACCGTCGAAAGCCTTGCGGACGGCGACCGTCTGCACCCGTTGCAGACGGCGTTCCAGGACCGGCACGCGCTCCAGTGCGGCTTCTGCACCCCGGGGTTCCTCATGACCGCGTCCGCGTTCCTCAAGGAGAAGCCCAACCCCACGGAGGCCGAGATCCGCGAAGCCATCTCGGGCAACCTCTGCCGGTGCACCGGCTACCAACCCATCATCGAGGCCATCGCGCAGGCGGCCCCGGAGCTCGGCCCCGGCTCTGACGAGGGTTGACCGCGCGCCCGGGGAGGCGACCCGCGGCAAGCCGCCGCGGACGGCCGATGCGGGCCTGGAACGGAAAGCTTTCTGAAATGGCGCAACCCTACATCGGCGCTCCCATCAAGCGGCGCGAGGACGTCCGGTTCATCACCGGCAGCGGCGCCTACGTGGACGACATCAAGCTGCCCCACATGGTCCACGCCGCGGTCCTCCGCAGCCCCCATGCCCACGCCCGCATCCACGACATCGACACCCGCCGGGCGGAGGCCCTGCCGGGGGTGGTGTCGGTGTTCACCCTCGAGGACATCGGCGAGCTCGACGCCACCGTGCCCATCCGGATGTACAAGATCCCGGGTCTCGAGAAGTACCTGCAACCCGCCCTGGCCCGGGGCGTGGCGCGCTACGTGGGCGAACCCGTGGCCGTGGCCGTGGCCGAGAGCCGCTACCTGGCCGAGGACGCCATCGACGCCATCGAGGTGGAGTACGAGCTGCTCCCGGAAGTGATGGACGTGCGGGAGGCGCTGGGGGACCGCGTGCTGGTCCACGAACCCAACGGCACCAACCTGGCCGGGGTCCACCGCGTCTCCATCGGCGACGCGGACAAGGCGTTCGAGGAAGCCGACTACACGCGCCGCGAGGAGTTCCGGGTCCACCGCTTCACCGGCAACCCCATGGAGACCCGCGGCATCGTGGCCCGCTTCGACCGCGGCAAGGGCGAACTCAACGTCTATGGCGCCACCAAGCTGCCCCACCTGAACCGGCAGACCATCGCCGCCTTCCTGCGTCTCCCGGAGCACAAGTGCCACTTCGAGGAGAACGACGTGGGCGGCGGCTTCGGCATCCGCGGCGAGCTCTATCCCGAGGACTTCCTGATCCCGTTCGCGTCCATGAAGCTCGGGCTGCCGGTCAAGTGGATCGAGGACCGGCGGGAACACCTGCTGGCGGCCAACCACTCGCGCCAAGTGACCTGCGAGCTGGAGGTCGCCGCGCGCCGGGACGGTACGCTGCTGGCCCTGCGCGCGCAGATCTACGGCGACATGGGCGCGTACGTCCGCACCCACGGCGGCTTGGTGCCCTGCTCCACCGCGGCGCTGCTGACCGGGCCCTACCGCATCCCCAACTACGAGGCGAAGATCCACTGCGTCATGACCAACAAGACCGGCCTGGGCACGCTCCGGGCCCCGGGACGGGTGGAGTCCTGCTTCTACCGGGAGCGCATGCTCGACATGATGGCGAGGGACCTGGGCATGGATGCGGTGGAGCTGCGGCGGAAGAACCTGGTGCAGCCCGCGGAGATCCCCTACGAAGTGGGGCAGACCCGGCCGGGGACCAACCCGACCATCCTCGACAGCGGCGACTATCCGAGCGCGCTGGAACAGGCCCTGGAGCGGTTTCGCTACGACGAACTCCGGCCCTTGCAGGGGCGCGTGGAGGACGGTCGGCGCCACGGCGTCGGCCTGTCGTACTTCGTCAAGAACACCGGCGGCCTCGAGCCTTACGAGGGCGCCCGCATGGTGGTGGGAGAAGGCGGCGGCGTCAGCGTCTATCTGAGCATCGCCCAGCTCGGACAGGGACACGAGACCGCCATGGCCCAGATCTGCGCCGACGCGCTGGGCGTCCCCATGGACGCCATCTCCGTCCACCACGGCAACACCGACCTCTCCCCCTTCGGCTGGGGCACCTTCGCCAGCCGGGGCACGGTCATGGCGGGCAACGCCGTGCACCTGACCGCGCTGCAACTGAAGGACAAGATCCTGGAGGCCGCTGGCCGCCGCCTGAACGTGGACAAGGCGAAGCTCGCCCTGGAGGACGGCCACGTGGTCCAGCCGGGCACCGAGGCCCCGGCGCTGGCTCTGGGAGACTTGGTGGCGCACCTGCGCGAGGCCATCACCACCGAGCAGGGCGTCCCGGAGCTGGAGGCCACCGCCTATTACAACTCCAACAACATCACCCACACCTACGGCGTGCACCTGGCCCACGTGGCGGTGGACCCCGAGACCGGCATGATGGAGGTGCTCAAGTACCTGGTGGTGGAGGACGTGGGCCGCGTGGTCAACCCCCTGATGGTGCACGGCCAGACCGTGGGCGCCGCGGTCCAGGGCATCGGCGGCGTGGTGCTGGAAGAGCTGGTGTACGGAGACGGCGGCCAACTCCTGACCACCACGTTCCTGGACTACCTGCTCCCCACCAGCACCGACGTGCCCCCCATCGACGATCTGGTGCTGGAGGAAGCCCCCTCCCCCTACAACCCGCTGGGAGTCAAGGGGGCCGGCGAAGGAGGCATCGTCGGCACCGCCGGCGCCCTGGGCAACGCAGTCAGCAACGCCCTGGGCATCGAAGTCAAGGACTTGCCCCTGAGCCCCGACCGCATCCGCTCGTGGCTGCGGGCGCGCGCGTAGGAGCCTGTCCGAGCAAGCGCCCCTCCTGGGAACGCGGGCGTCCCGCCCGCAAGGAGACGCGGCGGTTCTGCTTATGGAACCTCTGGTCCATTCTGGCTTGAGGCGCCTCTCCCTGTGGGAAAGCGCGTCCTTCGACTTCGCTTCGCTACGCTCAGGACGAACGGGGCAATTGTTCAGGGTTTCCTTGCACCGGGGTCCTTGAACGCGCGCCATACGCGCTCTGGCGTGAGCGGCAGGTCGCGGATGCGCACTCCGGTGGATCGGGCCAGCGCGCTCGCCACCGCGGGGGCCACCGAGAAGATGCCGCCCTCGCCCATGCCCCGGCTGCCGTACGGGCCGATGCCGTCCCGGTTCTCCACCAGCAGGGTATGGAACTCCGGGGGAAGGTCCGCGAACTTGGGCACCCGGTAGTCGATCAGGTTGGGGTTGAGCAACTGGTGGTGGTCATGCACCATCTGCTCCATGAAGGTGTGGCCGATGCCCATCATGGCCGCGCCCTCCTCCTGGGCGACGCAGTGCAACGGATGGATGGCCTTGCCCACATCCGCCAGTGAGACATAGCTCGCCAGGGACAGCGCGCCCGTGTCCCGGTCGATGTCCAGCTCGGCCACTCCCATGCCCACCTCCCACAGCACCGGAGTCCGGGACTGCACGAGCTCCGGTCCCACCGTCCCGCGCCCCACGAGTTCGCCGGCCGCGGCGCCGAAACGACACGCCAGCACGTCGGCGAACGACATCCGCTGCTCGCCGGACGCAAGCCACCCGCCGTCCAACAGCCGCACCTTGCCCCGGGTCACGCCGAACGCCTTTGCGGCGACCCTGCGCAACTGCCGCTTGAGGTCCCGGGCCGCGGCCTGGACGGCCCGGCCCATGACCGTGGTGGAGCGGCTGGCGCCGGTGGAGTGGTCGTAGGGGGTCACGGCGGTATCGACGGACACGACCTGGACCCGGTGGCAGGGCAATGTCAACTCCTCCGCAACCACCTGCGTGAACACGGTCTTGACCCCCTGGCCCATCTCGGTGCTGCCCGCGAGCACCGACACCCTGCCGTCGGGGCCGAGGCGCACCAACGCCACCGACACCGGCAACTGGCCGCCGGCGTTGGTGGAGCCGCAGGCGAACCCCACCGGCGCCTTGGCGCCTGCGGTCCGGGTCTCCCAGCGGGCGCCGGACGCCAGCCGCTCCAGGCTCGCGTGCAGATCCACGTCCACGGGCCGCAGCTTCGGCTGGAGCGTCTCCCCCCGTTGGAGCAGGTTCCGGCTGCGCAGCGCCACCGGGTCCATCCCCAGGCCCGCCGCGATCTCGTCCATCTGCGACTCGCAGGCGAACAGGGTCTGGGGCGCGCCCACGGAGCGGAACGAGCCCGCGGAGCCGGCGTTGGTATGGACCGAGTACACGTCGCTCCGGAGGTGGGGGATGCGGTACGGTCCCAGCACCCGGGTGGCGGCCAGTTGGGCCACCATGCGGGTGTTCTCCGTGTACGCGCCGGTGTCGAGGTGGATCTCCGCCTGCCGCGCCACCAGCACGCCATCGTTGGTGACCCCGGTCCTGAGCTTCACGCTGGCGCCGTGCCGCCGCACCGTCACCATGGCCTCGGGCACCGACAGGCATACCCGCACGGGTCGCCCCGCCTTGCGCGAGAGCAGCGCCACCAGGGGTTCGAACTTGGTGTAGGACTTGCCGCCGAAGCCGCCGCCCAGGTAGGCGACTCGCAACCGCACCTGCGACCGGGCCATGCCGAATATGCGCGCCATGTCCTGCTGCACCAGGAAGGGATGCTGGGCCGACGACCACAGGTCGATGCCGTCCGCGTCCCAGCGCGCCGCCGCGGCGTGGGGCTCCATGCTGTAGTGATAGACCATGGGGAACGTATAACGGGCCTCGAACACGCGGTCCGAGAGGACGAACCCCTCTTCCACGTCCCCCTGCTCCACCCGTTCGTGGGCGCATACGTTGCCGGGCGCGTCGTCGTGGATCAACGGCGCGCCCGGCGCCAGGGCCGCGTCCATGCCGAGCGCCGACGGCAACTCCTCGTAGTCCACGTGGATCAGCGCCAGGGCGGCCTCCGCGGTCTGCTCGTCCTCCGCCGCCACCGCCGCCACCGGCTCGCCCACGTAACGCGCCTTGTCCATGGCCACCACCGGACGGCCGTTGTAGAACGGGTCCAGGCCCGAGAGGTCGGCCGCGGTCACCACCGCGCGAACCCCGGCCAGGGCTTCCGCCCGGGAGGCGTCGATGGCCCGGATGCGCGCGTGCGGCAGAGGGCTTCGCAGGATGCGGCCTTCGAGCATCCGGGGCAGCACCACGTCGCCGGTGAACCTGGCCCGCCCGGTCACCTTGTCCACGCCGTCCACCCGGGGAAGGTCGCGGCCGACGTATGCGAAGCGGCGTTGCGGCATGGCTCTTCCGATTTCGTTGCGGCAGGCGAACCTACCTTCGCAGCCCGGCAGATCCGCGGCAGGATACCGCGGTGATGGAGCGGTTGCCGAGGGGCTGTAGCGGGCGGTTGTTGGCTCCGCCTCCGGTCATGGAGGCCATGGTCTCCACCTGTGCCCGTGAGACCTCGCCGATCTCCGACATCACCAGCCAGCGTACCGATTCGGAGCACGGCGGCGTGGTCAGGGAGCCCATGTATGCGTAGTAGCCGCGGGTCCGCGGCAGGAACGCGGCGGCGCTCAGGGCCGGCGAAGCATCGCGGATTTCGTTGGGCCGGGGCGCAGCGTTGATGATGGCCTGGATGGCGGGGTTGGCGGCTCCCGTGCGATGCAGGACGCCCACGACCGCAACTTCACCGGACGCCCGCACGTGCACCAAGTGCATCTCCAGGGCAAAGGGCTCGCCATCGATGCGATGTTCGCCCGGATAGTGAAGGTGGACGTGGTCCAGCCGGTATTCGTCGCCGTCCACTTGCAGCCGGCTCTCCCCGCGGTACTCGACCCTGATGAAGCTTCCCGCGTTGGCGACACGCAGCGCATCCGTGCGGTACAGGAACGAAACTGTCGGTCCGCCGCCCTTGACGTACCCGGTAATGTCCACCGGGGACTGCTCGACCCCTTCGCCGCAAAGCCGATAGTCGTCCGACAGCCCTGCCCAGTTCTCCGGCGCTCCGTCGCCAGTGTAGCCCCACGGGGCGGGTGATCGGTTTTTCGATTCACGCATCGTGTGCCCTGCTTCCGAATCTCCCTGACGCCGACGGAACTGTTGGCCTCCGTTGGTAACGCAACAGACGGTCGGGTGTCCAGCGTTGGCCGGGCGCAGTTTGGAGTCTTTAGACGTCGAAGGAGCGTGGCTTGACAGCTTCTCGGTCGCTTAGTATGAGGGGCGATGCGGCCATTGATACAGGTGTTTGCGTGTCTTCCTGCTTGGGTTCCGCCCTGGTACGTTGCTCGATCTTCCGCTGCAATCCGACATCCTGACTTTCCAGAAACTTCTTCCACTCAATCGGTCTCCTGAACTCCCGGAACCTCTTCTCCTGGACTGTGTAAATTACGGCCTTCTTGTTCAAATTGAGAAGCCGGAATAGGTTAAGCAGGGTTCCGACACTCTTCCCGTCCCACATCATCAGACCGACCGTTGCTTCTTGCGCCATGATCCGGTCTTTTGCAGAATAGAATTGGGCGCCGCGTTTGTCTGCCCCAACGGGGATGTGCCGAGTATGCCAGTCCCCAACGTTGTTTCGGCAACTTTCCCCGGAACAAAAGACCTCTACGTTCCGGTAGTGTTTACTGTGAAGATATTGTTGTACGGCCCTGTCGGCTCCGTTGGCGTCACCGATGACGATCGGGAATCCTCTCGCCATGATGTTGTCCAATCGCTCATGAACGTGCGCGTTCAAACGGGATGCGCGCCGTGAGCCGCCAATGAATACCTTCGTCATCGGTGACTCCTCGTCCGGGTTATGGTCAAGGCGAATACGTCGGTCGCCTTACCCGACACGTATAGTTCGGCAGTGATTGCGTTCATCGTCGCTCCTGACCTGTACAGATCGTCGAAAAGCAGGATCGACTTGCCCTGTGTTACTGATTTGTCAATCGTATAAAGACCTTCAAGGAGTTTTACTCGTTCGTCGAGATCGAGGATGTTCTTCAACTGAGGCACGTTGCGGGTTTTCGTTACGCAATCGGCTAATGGAATATCCAACTGCTGACTGATTGCTTCAGCCAGGAGCAGCACAGGCTGAACATTGCGATCCCTCGAAGGCGGAACTGGAACGAGAATATCAACGGTCGGTTCCCACTCTTTCATCAGCGTTTCGATAGCCTCGACGATCTCAGGTACAGCGCTGTAGTTCGCCTTAGACTTCAACTTGTACAACAATTCCCCAATCTCTGATCGCCGGTTGTCGAATCGTGGGTGCCCGAATTCATCATGTCCAATGAAATCTGATCTGAGAGTATGAAGATCAAGGGAAAATCCTTCGGTCCATTTTCCCAGAATCTTGCGTCTTGTGAACCTGACCATGACAGCGAATTGTCCCGTAAGAAAGTGAGCATAAATGAGAGGGTCAGTTAGAAAAGTGTCAGACTCTTTCGAAGAACTCGCCATCTACCGTAACCCGTTCTTCCACTACTGTCTCGGTTTTGACCCCGATTTCAAGCTCCTTCAGCTTGTCTGCCAGAAGGCTGCCGTCGATCAGGTCTATGGGAGGCGCGCCATCCCGGGTAGCCTCTGCTCTTGCGTCATGGGTAAAACTGCCGGTCGTGATCAGCAGTCCCTTGTCGCTGCGCCCTGCCATGGCGCCCCGGAAGTCTCGGACAACGCGGGACCCTACGCTGCCTTGCCAGCGTTTGCACTGAAAGAGTACGGGGAAACTGATCAGTCCGCCCATACGGATGATGCCGTGCCCGTCGATTCCTCCGTCTCCCGAACGCCCGGTGACGTCCACTTCGATGAAGCCCGATTCCCTGAGCATCCGTTGGCACAACCGCTCGAAAGCGTCAGGAGACATGCCCGACAGGACTTCGAGCAGGCGGTCTTTCCAGGAGGCTTCGAGGTCATCCTCTGTTTCGCTGTCATTTGGAATGCCCGAACTCAAACGTTTGCTTGACTCCCGCCCGATATGCTCTGCTTTCCTACTCCGGTTGGCGCGATTCACTTCCTGAGGGTCGATGTTTCCGGTCTCCTGTCCTCCAGGAGTAAGTGACCAGATGCCACGGTTTGAATTGGTAATCAGTCCAGACCGCTTGAGCTTCGTTCTGACCCAGCCCAGATTGTACTCAAGCGCGGTTTGGTATCCATTGCGTGCGGTTGGTTGGTTGGCATCATCCTCGGACAGGCCAAGGTGCCGAATGACCGCCTCGGTAATCTCGTCTATGTGTGCGCTCCCGCCTGCCTGGCGGATGGCTTCAAGCACAGGATTCATCAGTTCTTTGATGGACGGTACGCCCATAACGTCTTCCCTCCCTGCTATACGCCCTGTATTTCCTTTCCCCGAGAAAATAGTTCAGTAGTGATAACGTCCCTGCAGGAAATCCATCTGTCCTTCACTTACCCGATAGACGATGCGGTGGCTGAAACACGGAGACCCGCCTGGAGACAGATTGAGCCGTCCGGGTCCTCTTCCTAGTCAAGGCCGAGGCTTCCGCGCAGGTCTTCTACGGAAGAAGGGGACGTTTCGCGGCGCTGTGCGCGGGCAATGGCGGTCAGGAGGCGTTTGGCGTTTCGGGGCGACCTGAGGAGATGGGCGGTTTCCAACAGGCTCGCCAACTCGTCCGCGGAGATCAACGCTACGTCTTCGGCGTTGCGCCGCCGGATAATCACGGGTTCACGGGTGGCGGCCACTTCGGCACAGAGCGAGGCGAAGTCGGCTCTCGCCTGTGTGTACGTCGTCGTATTGGCCATGAACTTCCCCTCCAACATGTACCGCATTTGCGTACACGTCATGGTACGCTTTGTCCAGCCTGCGGGCCGGACGCCAGTGGAGTGCAACCCGAAAGACGTCCTCTACCTCGGCCGCGGGTGGCACTCGCGGTACCAGCCTCCCCGCCGTCCGCACGCGCCGTAGCGGAGCTCGCCTGACGGCTCGAACTCCGTCACGGTCGCGGACACGCCGCCCGGCGTCTGCTGCACCACCAGCATCCTGTCCGGCCCTGCGCGGCCCATGTAGAAATCCCGCGAACTCATGAGCACTTCGAGCTTGACAGGTTCTTCCAGGATGCTCACGGTCGCGTACACCGCGCCGTCCCGCACTTGGATCTTCGTCCAACAGGAACGGCCGGTGAAGCGGGCGTCGGTCCACCAGTTCCCGGGGTCCTCGGTCACCACCTCGCCGGGGAAGACGCCCTCCCTCACGCCTTCGAGAGGAGGCGCACTCCGGGCAATCCGGTCGTACCGTTCCCGGGTCCAGCAATCGACCCCCGGGTCGAAGCAGCCGGTGAGCACGGCAACTGTGAAGGCGCCTGCGAGGGCCTTGCACAGGGGCCGAAGCACATTCCGCAACCGGTCGTCCGTCCTCATGGTCGTTTCCCCTCGGCGCGGCGCGCTGCTCCGATGGGGCAAGACGCCGCTGGCAAGCGTGATGGTATCTACCTGATCCCGTGGAGCCCTGTCGACCCGCTTGCGCCACCGCCGCCCCAAGGCACTGTCGCCCTTGCCTCTTACAAGGCGCATGTGGTTTACAGCGGTAACGACCATGGCTTCTCCGACTCCCATCCGGCTCATCCAGTTCCGCGCCGCCTACAACCTGCCGGTGCACGCGGCCTTGGACAACGGCGCCTTTGCCGCGGCCGGTCTCGCCGTGGAGGTCGAGTACACGCCGGGCTCGGCTTACCTGATGGAAGCGGTGCGCACGGGGCGCTGCGTCGTCGGCCATGCCGCGGCCGACGACGTGGTGGCCGACGTGGAGAACCGGGCCGGTTCGGACGTGTTCGCCTTCATGGGCCTCCACAGCGGCCTCTTGAGCCTCGTTGGCGCGCCCGATTGTCCCACCATGGCGTCCCTGCGGGGCAAGCGGTTGGCGGTGGACGCGCGCGACAGCGGGTTCGTCTTCATCCTGGAAAAGGCGTTGCGCGACCACGGCTTCGGCCCGGCCGACTACGAGTTGGTGGAGGTGGGGGGCTGGGAGAGCCGCTACCGGACCCTGGTCGAGGGCAGGCTCTACGCCACGCTGCTCACGCCGCCCTTCGTCGGCGCCGCCCTGGAGCGGGGCTGTCACGTCATCGCCCGCGGCGAGGAGATGGTCCCCGTCTATCAGGCGACGGTGGGTCTGGCCAAGCGTTCCTGGGCAGTGGAGCACCGGACGCAACTGGTGGACTACATCCGTTGCTACGCGGCGGCAACGGAGTGGTGCTTCGCGCCGGCGAACCGGCAGCGTTGCCTCGATCTCCTGGCCCGGCACAACGGGCTTGCCGGGGCCGCCGCGGAAGATACCCTGGACTCGTTGCTGGACCCCCGGCACGGCCTCTACCGCCGAGCCGAACTGAACGTCCCGGGCATTGCCGCGGCGCTGGAGCTCAGGGCCGGGATGGGTTTCCTGACCTCTCCCACGCCCCCGCCCGACAAGTACATGGACCCTTCCTACCACCGGACCGCGATCCGCGAGTTGACTCGAAGCCGCGAGGACTCGGAGCCGCCGGATCGCTAATGTCCCGAGGAACCTCTGATCAATTCTGAGGCGCGTCCTTCGACTTCGCTACGCTACGCTCAGGACGAACGGGGGCGCATGAATGGCCTCCGCTTCCTCGGCGATTTTCACACCGAACCTTCTGCCTCGTGGGGTGTGCAACAGAAGTTCGATGGCGCCGGAGGCGTCCAGTACCATCAGCGTGACTCTCGTTCTTCGCGGAGAACGTCGGCAGGTGAACGGTCGAGCGGAACATCGGGTTGCTCGGCGATGGTCCGAAGCAGTTCCTGGCGGCTCGGCCGCGAGAGGGACTTCTCGATTTCCCGCAAGACGTAGAGAGACATGGACACGCCCTCCATGGCCGCACGGGCTTTCAACCGGCGGTGCAGCGCATCCGGGACGTTACGGATCTGGATCATCGTTGCCATGCAGCAAGTATGAAAACCTGCAAACCGTATGTCAAGGAACCTCTGATCCATTTTGACTTGAGGCCCTCTCCTTACGGGAAAGCGCGTCCTTCGACTTCGCTTCGCTACGCTCGGGACGAACGGGGGCAATCGTTCGGAGTTTCTCGACTTGCTTCGGCGGCAGAGTCGGGAAAGTGTTGCCGCGCGGCCGTCCGTACGTTCCCGCGGCCAACCGGGGGGTGATGGCCGCCGAAGGCGTCCATGACGGTGACGTGGGGCTTGCAACAGGCCTGGGTGACGGCAGGGCGGAGGGGCAGCCTCAAGCCGCTAGAACGACAGGGACAACTGCTGCGGGGGATCCCCCCGGAGAGCCGGCAGGCGGTCGGGCAACTCGGCGATCCGGGACTCGAGCCAGCGGATGTAGGTACGGTTGCGGGGGCGTTGGCCGATGGCCTCGATGCACAGGGAGCGCACCCGGCGCGCATAACGGCGCCAGTTCTCGCGCACGGCCCGGGGCATGCGCAGGTAGGTGGGCGGGTCGTCGCAGAAGAGCTCGCTCCGGGCGAGGGTCCATATGTCGCACTGGGTCTCGCCGTGAGGGAGCGGCTCCCACGCGGGCGCGCCCGCGGGAGGCGGCAGCTTGGTCAGCCCCTGCAACAGGTGCGTGAGCTCGTGACCGATGGTGTTGTAGGTCAGGCCCCGCACCCTCAGCCGGATGTACAGCGGGAGCCGGAGTTGCCTGGGGACGAACGCGACCCCCAGCTTGGTGCTGGTATGGCCGACGCGGACCTCCAGGTTCCGCAACTCGGGGAACTGCCGCAACGACCGTTTGAGCATCCGCACCGCACGCTGCGTGAGGCGCTTCTCCATCTGGGGCGTGAACGACACCGCCACGCCCATGCCCGACGACGGCATGGTCAATGGCACGCGGCACCCGATTCCGCTAAACTCGTTTCCGGCATCCACGAGAACGATTACCCCAGTGATCGACAAATTTCATCCTCTGGTGCGCGACTGGTTCCGGGACCGCTTCGGCCGGCCCACTCCGCCCCAGGCTGCCGGCTGGAAGGAGATCGCCCGGGGCCGGGACACGCTCATCGCGGCGCCCACCGGCTCGGGGAAGACCCTGGCGGCCTTCCTGTGGTCCATCAACCAACTCGTCACGCACGCGGAAGAGGCCCATGACCACACCCGCGTGGTGTACGTCTCGCCATTGAAGGCCCTGGGCAACGACATCCAGAAGAACCTGCAGGAACCCCTGGCCGAGATCACCCGCGCGGGCCGGCGCGAACGACTGCCGCTGCCGGACATCCGCACCGCGGTGCGCTCCGGCGACACCCCCGCGGCGGAGCGGCAGCGCATGATCTCCCGCCCTCCGCACATACTCATCACCACGCCGGAATCCCTCTACATCCTGCTCACGGCCGAGCGCAGCCGACAGATACTGAAGCGCGCCCACACCGTCATCGTGGACGAGATCCACGCGGTGGCCGGAGACAAGCGGGGGGCCCACCTGGCGCTTTCCCTGGAACGGCTGGACGCGCTGGCCGGGCAGCCCCTGCAACGGGTCGGGCTGAGCGCCACCCAGAAACCCATGGACGACATCGCCCGCCTGCTGGTGGGGTCCCGGAGGCTGGGGCGCGGCGAAACGCCCCGATGCGCCGTCGTCGACGTAGGGCACAAGCGGGAGCTCGACCTCTCCATCGACGTGCCGGACCAGGAACTGGGCCCCATCACCTCCCATGCGCTGTGGGCCGAGGTCTATGACCGCATCACGGACCGGATCCAGGCCCACCGCACCACCCTGGTGTTCGTGCACACGCGCCGGCTGGTGGAACGGGTGGCGCACCAGCTCACCGACCGGCTGGGGGAAGGCAAGGTGCTGGCCCACCACGGCAGCCTCTCGCGCAAGACGCGGCTCGAGGCCGAGCAGAAGCTCAAGGCCGCGGAAGTGCCGGTGGTGGTGGCCACCGCTTCCCTGGAGTTGGGCATCGACATCGGGCACGTGGAACTGGTGTGCCACGTGGGCGCGCCGCGCTCCATCGCCGCGCTGCTCCAGCGGGTCGGACGCTCGGGGCACTGGCTCGGCGCGACTCCCAAGGGGATCCTGTACCCATTGACCCGGGACGACCTGCTCCAGTGCGCCGCCGCGGTGTACGCGGTGCGCCGGGGCGAACTGGACCGCATCGACCTTGTGCGCCGACCGCTGGACGTGCTCGCCCAGCAGATGGCGGCGACGGTGGCCAGTCTCACGCCCGTCCGCAAGCCCGGCGAGACCCTGCCGCTGCTGCCGGAACAAGAGCCGCCGCCGGGCATCCGGGAGGAAGACCTATGGGACCTGGTGCGGAGCGCGTACCCTTTCCGGGACCTGCCGCGGCGCGACTTCGAGCAGGTGCTGCACATGCTGTGCGAGGGTGTGGCGCCGTCCCGGAGCCGGCGGGGCGCACACCTCCACCGGGACCGGGTGAACGGCATGCTCCGGGCGCGCCGGGGCGCCCGGCTCGTCTCCATGACCAACGGCGGGGCCATCCCCGACACCGCGGACTACGACGTGGTGGAGTCGCCCACCGAGACCTTCGTGGGCAAGGTCAACGAGGACTTCGCCATCGAGAGCCTGGCCGGCGACATCTTCCTGCTGGGCAACACCTCGTGGCGAATCCGGCGGGTGGCCTCGGGCAAGGTGTGGGTGGAGGACGCCCACGGGGCGCCGCCCACCCTGCCGTTCTGGTTGGGAGAGTCGCCGGGGCGCAGCCGGGAGCTCTCCCGGGCGGTGTCCGCGGTGCGGGAGAACGTGGCCCGGCGCGCCTCGGACGGAGAAGAGGCCTGCCGCTGGCTGCGGGAAGAGACCGGGGTGGGCCGGGCCGGCGCCGATCAGGTCGCCGCCTACGTAGGCGAGACCCTGGCGGCGCTCGGGTGCGTGCCGTCGGTGGACCGGGTGGTGGCCGAGCGCTTCTTCGACGAGTCCGGCGGCATGCAGCTCGTGCTGCACACGCCCTTCGGGAGCCGCATCAACCGGGCGTGGGGGCTGGCCCTGCGCAAGCGGTTCTGCGTCAACTTCGATTTCGAGCTGCAAGCCGCGGCCACGGACGACGGCATCGTGATCTCCCTGACCGACCGCCACTCCTTCCCCCTGGACACGGTCTTCTCCTACCTGCGCCCGGCAACGGTGGAGCAGGACCTGACCCAGGCGGCCCTGGCCACTCCCATGTTCACCAACCGCTGGCGCTGGAACGCGAGCCGGGCGCTGGCGGTGGAACGGTTCAGCCGGGGCAGGAAGGTCCCCATGATGATCCAGCGCATGCGTGCGGAGGACCTCCTGGGGGCGGTGTTCCCGGACCAAGTGATGTGCCGGGACAACCGCGGCGGACCCGTGAGCCTGCCGGACCATCCCCTGACCAGGGAGACCATGGAGAACTGCCTGCGCGAGGCCATGGACGTGGACGGCCTCAAGGAGACCCTCGCCCTCCTGGAGCAGGGGAAGATCGAGACCGTAGCGGTGGAGACCCCGGCGCCCTCGCCCATGGCCCACGAGATCCTCAACGCCAACCCTTACGCCTTCCTCGACGATGCGCCGCTGGAGGAACGGCGCGCCCGGGCGGTGGCGCTGCGGCGGACGGACCCGGACCTAGCCCAGGGCATCGGCGCCTTGAGTCCCGAAGCCCTGGCCGAGGTGAAGCGGCAGGCGTGGCCGGACATCCGCGACGCGGACGAACTCCACGACCTCCTACTCGGCGTCGTCCTCCTGCCGGTGCGGGAGGCCGAAGCATGGCAACGGTTCGCCGCGGAACTCATGGAGGCGGGGCGGGCCGCGGTGGCGCAGCCGGCGGGCGAGAGCGATGGCGCGTCCTGCCCGGGAATGCGGCCGCGTACATCGGCGAGCGCGGTGGCCCAGCCAGCAGGCGAGGGCCGCGGCGGGTTCCACTCCGGCAAGGCGCCCTCCTCCCCGTGGACGCCCCCTGGGGCGCAACGCGCGGGTGAGGGCGGCAGCGCGTTCTACGTGGCCGCGGAGCGTCTGGCGGAGGCCCGCGCGGTGCTGGGGGAACTCCGCATGGAGCCGGCCATTGCCGCCCCGGGCGCGGAAGACTCCGCCGCGGAAACCTCCGGGGAGGATTCACTCCGGCGCACCCGGCAAGACGACGGGACCTTGACTCGCTACACGACCACGACCGACTCCGGGGAGGGCGCCCTCCGGCGCACACTGCAAGGCTGGATGGAGATCCTCGGTCCCGTGACCGCGGACGGGCTCGCGGCGCGCCTCGGCCTTGCCGCGGAGTCCGTCGGGCGCGGCCTGACGGCGCTGGAGGTCTCCGGGGCGGTCATGCAGGGGCGCTTCTCGCCCGGACCCGACCCGGACCGGCCCGTGGAATGGTGCGAGCGGCGGCTGCTGGCGCGGATCCATCGTCTCACCCTGGGTCAACTGCGGCGCGAGATCCACCCGGTCTCGGCCGCGGACTTCATCCGGTTCCTGCTGCGCTGGCAACACGTGCAGCCGGGATCCCAACTCCACGGCCGCGACGGGATCCATCAGGTCGTCCGGCAGCTCCAGGGACTGGAGCTGCCGGCCCCCGCCTGGGAACAGCACGTCCTGCCCGCGCGGGTAGCCGACTACGACCCCGACGAACTGGAGCGCCTCTGCCTTGCCGGCGTGGTGGCCTGGGGACGCCTGAGACGCGACACCGGCGCCCCGGAGGAGGACGCAGCCAAGCTATGGGACACTGCGCCGCAACCGATACACCCCGGCCAGGGTCCCGTGCCGCTCCAGGAGGACGCGGCCAGGCTTTGGGCCGCTGCGCCGCAACCCCTCGGTCCGGCCTCCGGGCGAACCCGCCGGACTGCGCCCACCCGTTCCGCGCCGCTCGCCTTCGTGATCCGTGAGGACCTGCCGAACTTCCTCGACCCGGACTCCCTCCCCTGGCGCGAGGTCCGGGGGCTTTCCGCCGCGGCGCGCGACGTAGCCGCCTACCTGGAGGCCCACGGAGCCTCTTTCCTTGTGGACATCGCCCGCGGCGCCGGGCGCCTCACGGTCCGCACCGAACGGGCGCTCTGGGAGCTGGTCACCCGCGGGCAGGTGACGGGAGACGGCGTCGCCGGGCTGCGCCTGCTGCTCACCCCCGACCTCAAGAGAAAGCAGCACGGCCGCAAGGGCGCAACGGCCCAGGCCATGCCCGTGGGGCGCTGGTCCCTCTGGAGAAACGAAGCCCCCCGCGCCCCGGACGCCGCGCCGGAGACTCTGGCGCGGCAACTGCTGCAACGCTACGGCGTGGTCTTCCGCGAACTGCTCACCCGCGAGACCCGTTGCCCCCCCTGGCGTCTCCTGTTGCAGTCCTACCGCCGGTTGGAGGCCCGGGGGGAGATTCGCGGCGGCCGTTTCGTGAGCGGCTTCGTGGGAGAGCAATACGCGATGCCCGAGGCCGTGGAGGCCATGCGCGAGGTGCGGCGTCTGGCCCCCGACGAGGAGCCGGTAACGGTCTCCTGCACCGACCCCCTGAACCTGGTGGGGATCCTGACGCCCGGCCCGCGCGTGCCCTTGCACTCGCGCCAAGTCATCGCCTATCGCAACGGCGTCCCCGCGGCAATCGGTCCGCTGGGCAACGTGCGGAGCCGTTTGCACGAAACCGGGGTCGGAGCGGAATTCCCCGGCAAGGAGCGAAAGGTCTCTCTCTGAGAATTCCGTTTTGAGACCTCCGGTTCCCGGCCCCTTGAGACCTCCGGTTCCCTTCCCGGAAACCCTGCGTAATCCCGGCTCCCTTCCCGGAACTCTGCGCAACCACCCCCGTTCGTCCTGAGCGTAGCGAAGCGAAGTCGAAGGACGCGCTATCCCAAGGGAAAGCCGGCAGGGATCAGACCTTCCTCCCCTTAACCTCGAACCCGCATGGTTGTATGATGGAGTCGATGGACCGTTTGGCGAACGACGAGCACGCCGCAGCCATGGCGCGCAAGTACGTCTGGTGGCAACCCGCGGAACGCACCCTCGACGACCCGCGGATCCTCCTGGCCCAGATGATGACGCTCGGCACCGCTGCCGACGTTCGCTGGCTGCTATCGCTGGTCTCCCCATCCGACCTGCGCCGCGTCCTGCAAGACCCGCCCATAGGCGTCTTCAACCGCCGTTCCTGGAACTTCTGGCATCTTCGCCTCGGCTTGGCTCCGGTCCCGCTGCCGACACGGCGTCTGCCGGAGGAAATGCCCTTGCCAACGCAAGGAGACAGCAAAGGTGACGAGTAAGCCACATCAGGAATGGGACCCCCCGGGGTTCACGCGAAGACATTTGCAGACGGTCACGAAAGGGTATTTGCCAGAAGCCGCCGCCCGACGAGACGACGGCGCCGAAAACGTCGAGAGAGCCGCACGGAAGAACTGACGTATGACCGTTTCCATGCAGGAACTCCAAACCTGGATGAACGCCAAGGAAGACGAGCATCTGGAGTTCAAGGAAGCAAAGACCGAGTTCAACTTCGAGAGGCTGCTGAAGTACTGCGTCGCCTTCGCCAATGAAGGCGGTGGAAGGCTGATCCTGGGCGTGACGGATAAGCGGCCTCGCACGGTGGTCGGCAGTCGGGCGTTTCGCAATCTCGAACAGACAAAGGCCAGGCTGACTGAACGCCTGCGGCTTCGCATCGATGTGGAGGAGATTCAACACCCGGACGGTCGGGTGCTGGTCTTTCAGGTTCCATCTCGTCCCATCGGTGTGCCGATGGAATATCTCGGCGCGTATTGGATGCGGAGTGGCGAATCCCTGACCCCCATGACGCCGGATCTGCTTCGGCAGATCTTTGCCGAGGCCAGCCCCGACTTTTCGGCCGAGATTTGCGCTCCTGCCCAACAGGACGATCTCGACCCCGACGCCGTGGAGGTTCTGCGACAACTCTGGCAGCGAAAAACGCGGAATCAGGACATCTCGAATCGTGCTCCAGACCAACTCCTGGCAGATGCGGAGTTGATCGTCGATGGCGGGGTAACATATGCGGCGCTGGTCCTGCTGGGCACATGCAAAGCTCTGGGCAAACACCTCGCTCAGGCGGAGCTTGTTTTCGAGTACCGCTCCAACGAGGCGCCGGGGCCAGCGGCGGAACGCCGGGAGTTCAGACAGGGTTTCCTGTCCGTGCTCGACGACGTCTGGCAGTTTGTCAACAACCGCAATGACCGGCAGCACTTTCAGCAAGGTCTTTTTGTTTCGGACTTGCCCACCTTCAATGAGCGCGTGGTTCGCGAGGCTGTCCTGAATGCCGTGAGTCACCGCGATTACCGCCACAACGGATCTGTCTTCGTGCGCCAGTATCCGCGACGTATCGAGATCGTCAGCCCTGGCGGTTTTCCATCCGGCGTCACCCCCGAGAACGCCCTGTGGCGGCAAAACCCGCGTAACCGCCGTATCGCCGAAGTCCTGGCCAAATGCGGCTTGGTCGAACGGGCTGGGCAGGGATTCGACCTCATTTTCCGCGAGTGCATTCGGCAGAGTAAACCGTTGCCCGACTTCTCCCATACGGATGCCCACGAGGTAGGGCTCACGCTGCACGGCGACATCCAGGACCCTGAATTCCTCCTTTTTCTGGAAGAAATCGGTCGGGAGCAAGTGGCTGCGTTCGGCCTTGACGACTTTCTGGTGATCGATCTCGTCCACCGTGAGCAACGTGTTCCCGATTCCCTCAAATCGAGAGTGGAGCACCTGCTGGAACAGGGGATCATCGAGCGCGTAGGACGCGGGCGGGGTGTGCGGCTGCTACTCTCCAGGCAGTTCTACCGACACATTGGCAAGGCGGGGGTCTATACGCGCAAGCGTGGACTGGACCGCGAGACGAACAGGGAACTGCTGCTGAAACACATTCAGGACAACCGACGTGAAGGGAGCCCATTGAGGGAACTCGTTCAGGTACTGCCGGCTCTCTCGCGTGCCGAGGTGCAGAACTTGCTCCGGGGTTTGAGGCATGAGGGGCGTATCCATAACGTTGGGAGAACCAAGGCCGCTCGCTGGTATCCGGGAACTCCTCCGTTTGGGATTGCATCCGAAAACAGGTGATCCGCAAAAACAGCGCAATTATTGCGCAATTCAGCGCAATTGAAATCCATAACTCCTTGATTTCTGGAGATTTTAGTCGTCTCCATCATGGTTGCCAAAAACTGGACCTAGGTACAAAAATACCAAATCCATTCCGAAAAACGGCCAGAATATCCCTTTTAACACAAAAACAATCAAGGTCGAAGGAAAGTTTGAACGCCGGGGCGACTGTCCCCATGATGAAACGCCTCCAAGATTCCCGTTGACTTCCTCAACGGTCCGAGTAAGCAGGAATCTACCGGATGCAGGGAAGGGGGATCCTGCGTCCCGGTACGACCCGCTTACCCGGACAGGTCCATCAGGTTAGTGCCGCGTCTGCGTCGTGGGCCACTTGCCCTGGACTATGGCGTCGAACTCGTCGGAGAAGAAGAAGCGGTCCTTGCCGTAGGCGGGCTTCAACTGGTCGAACCAGGTGGCCTCGGGGTCGTAGGCGGCGTAGAAGGGGCGTCCCACCCAGTCCGGGTTGCGACCCTGGAGGAACCGGAGGATGAAGACCTTCTCGCCCGCGATCTCCTGCACATCCTGGATCTCGATCTTGCCGGGGGTCGCGCTCATGCTCGGACCTCGGACGGTGCGGGCAAGGCCGGACACGTGGCTGACCGCCTCCCTGAAGATGCTGCAGGTCCTCTCCAGGGGCACCTCGAAGTAGTTGCGCGCGCCGGTGTCGCGCTCCACGAACATGTAGTAGGGCACCATCCCCAAGCGGACCTCTTCCTCCCACATGCGCACCCACACGTCCGGTGAGTCGTTGATGTGGGCGAGGAGCGGCGCCTGGCAGCGGATGACCGCACCGGCGTCGCGCAGGCGGCGGATGGCCTCCTTGGCGAGGTCGGTGCGCAACTCCTGCCAGTGGTTGAAGTGGGCCATGATGGCCACGTGCCTGCCCGCCTTCACGATCTTTTCCAGCACCCGCAACATCTCGTCGGCGTCCTCGTCCTTGACGAACCGGTCGGGCCAGAACGTCAGGGCCTTGGTCCCGATGCGAATGTTCTGCACGTGGGCGAGTTTCGGGTCCTCCACCAGCGGGAGCAGGTAGTGGGCGAACACGCTCGTCTTCATGATCATGGGGTCGCCGCCCGTCACCAAGAGGTCGGAGACGTCGGGATGCGCGGCCAGGTAATCGTGGAGGCCGTCGGCTTCCTTGGCGACGATCTTGAGGGTGTTGTCGCCCACGAACTGGGCCCAGCGGAAGCAGAAGGTGCAATAGGCGTGACAGGTCTGCCCCTGGCTGGGGAAGAACAGCACGGTTTCGCGGTACTTGTGCTGGATGCCCTCCAGCGACCCGTCCCCGGACTGGGGGATGTTCAACTCCCGCTGGCCCGCGGGGTGGGGGTTGAGCCGGTCGCGGATCTCGGTGGCGCAGGCCTTGATCTCGCTCGCCGAAGCCTCGCGCCGCATCAGGTCCGCCATCTGCAGGAAATCGGCTTCCTTGAGCATGCCCTGCTGGGGAAAGGTCAACTGGTAGATGGGGTCGTCGGGCACCCGGTCCCAGTCGATGAGGTTGTCGATGACGTACCGGTTGGAGCGGAAGGGCAGCACGTTGGCCACCACCCGCATGGCGAACCGGTCGTCGTTGGAGAGCCTCGCCAGTTGGGGTATCTCGTCCAGGTGCTTGGCTGAAAGCGCCTTGTAGCGCTCGGGGCGGGGCTCCGGCGCCCCCTGGATCAAGGGTTCGGCGTCTCCCGCCAGAAGCGGGGCAACCGGCGCGCTGGCAGACTCGTTGGCGCGGTCCGACGGAACTTTACTCATGGTTCACCTCCCGATTTCGCAACACTCTGTCCATCTTCGAGAAAAAGGCTTGCTCCGACGAGACGGCTTCCGATCCCTCGATGCAAATGCCCCGTTTATCCCGGATCGCCTGCTTCAATCGACCGGAAGATTGGAAGAAAAAAACACGAAAGTCAAGGGATGCCGCGGTCCTCGACGGTTCTCAAGGCCGAGGATTTGCCCTACTATACCCTCCGAGATCCCCTGAAGGAGCGGGCAGTCCCATGGCCACCAATCTTTTCTCCACGGCGCGGGAGCGCCTCGACGACGCCGCACGTTACCTCGACATCGAGCGCGAGGTGATCGAGCAGCTCCGGTATCCGAAAGAGACGCTGGCCGCGACCCTGCTGGTCCGCATGGACGACGGTTCGCGCAAGGCGTTCAAGGCGTGGCGGTGCCGCTACGACGACACCCGCGGCCCCACCAAGGGCGGCATCCGGTTCCACCCCGCGGTCAACGTGGACGAGGTGATGACGCTGGCGTTCTGGATGACGTTCAAGTGCGCGGTCGCCAACCTGCCCTTCGGCGGCGCCAAGGGCGGCGTGGCGGTGGACGTGAAGACGCTGTCGCGAGCCGAACTGGAGCGCCTGAGCCGGTCCTACGTGGAAGGCTTCTCGCGCTTCATCGGACCCGAACGCGACATACCCGCCCCCGACATGTACACCAACGGCATCGTCATGGCCTGGATGGCCGACGAATACGCCACCATCACCGGACACCCGACCCCGGCCATCATCACCGGCAAGCCGGTGGCCCTCGGCGGCTCCCTGGGACGCGACGACGCCACCGGCCGCGGCGGCTACTACGTGCTCCGCTGCCTGCAAGCGGAACTCGGGGTCAGCCCGGAGAAATCGCGGGTGGTCCTCCAGGGGTTCGGCAACGCCTCTTACCACTGCGCGCGCCTGCTCCACGACGACGGCTACCGGATCGTCGGGCTGTCGGATTCCACGTCGGCCATCTACGACCCCGACGGCATGGACCCCTACGCGGTCATGGACCACAAGACCCGCACCCGGGGCCTCGCCGGCGCGCCGACCCGCGGCGTCTCGCGCCAACTGAGCAACGCCGAGTTGCTGGAGACGGAGTGCGACGTGCTGATCCCCGCGGCCGTGGAGAACCAGATCACCGAGGCCAACGCCGCCAACGTCAAGGCGCCGGTCATCCTGGAGCTCGCCAACGGGCCGGTGACGCCCGCGGCCGACGCCATCCTCGACCGGAACGGCGTGACCGTGGTCCCCGACATCCTGGCCAACTCGGGCGGCGTCACAGTGTCCTATTTCGAGTGGGTGCAGAACAAGACCGGCTACTACTGGCCAGTGGAAGAAGTGCGCTCCAAGCTCAAGGCGGGTCTCGAACCCGAGACCCGCCGCATATGGGACTTGGCCAAAGACAAGGCCGTCAACCTGCGCACCGCCGCGTACGTCCACGGCCTCGAACGGATCGGCCAAGCGGTGGAAGCCCGCGGCACCAAGGCGTTCTTCAGCCAGAAGAATTGAGGAACTGAGGGAAGCCTGGACAATTCAGCCGGAAGAAGAAACCCCTGAACAACGATCCCGACGGAAACCCTGAACAACGGCCCCCGTTCGTCCTGAGCGTAGCGAAGCGAAGAACTCCGTTCATCCTGAGCGTAGCGAAGCGAAGAACTCCGTTCATCCTGAGCGTAGCGAAGCGAAGTCGAAGGACGCGTTCCGATGCACGGCGCCAAGGGCAGGTTCACGGCAATACGTCCGAGATGGATTCCCGCTTTCGCGGGAATGACGGGGGCGAGCGTCTGCGGGAATGACGGAGTGGAGCGTCGGCGCCGCCAAACCGAGGACGGCATGGTCGTAATGGAAAGGGAGCGGACCTCATCGCGTGCGTGGGGAGTGTCTCAACCCACACGAATTCCTGAAGAGTCCGTTAAGAGTTGCCGTCCGGAATTATCACGAGCTTGTACTGGACTACTCGACCAAGGGCGGTTTCAAAGCGTTGTTCAAACCCGGGAAACCTTCGATGGACGAAATTGGGGGCAGGAAAATGGCGAAGAAAACGCCGGACATCGATGCACTTCTGACAAAGAACCCACACGTGAAGGAGATCTTCGAGAAAAACCAGGCAATGCTTGCCAAGCTACCACAAGCCAAGAAACCGGGATACCGGCTTGGCCTCCCCTACGAGGACCGCCGCCCGGTTGCCGGTCCCCAGGACAGCGAACCCGGACCAAAGGCCAGCTATCTTGACCGATGACGGTTGACCGGAATCCTTCGAACCTGCACCCTCTTCCCACCCTTGCGACGCTCCAAGGTCGAGCTTCAGGTCGTTTGCAAGACGGATCTTCCTGGAAGAATCGAGTAAACGGAGACCGGCAACCGTGCCGTCCCCGCCCCCCTACCGGGGCCGCAGCCGCTCGATGGTGTCGATGTAGTCCTTGATGCCGTCTTCCAGGTCGTAGGCCGGGGTGAAGCCCAGGTGCTCCCTGGCCCTGGCGATGTCGAAGATGCAGTAGCTCTTCTTCTCGCCCATGCGGAAATCCAGGCCCGACCCGACCTCGATCCGGCTGTCCGGGTAGAGCGCGCCGAGTACGCGCTTGAAGTCGTGCAGCGTGACGCCCTGGCCGGTGCCGATGTTGAAGACGCGCTCCGCCGGGTCCTTCACCTGCAAGGCGAGGATGATGGACCGCGCCACGTCGCCCACGTAGAGAGCTTCGTTGATCTGGTCCCCGCCGCTGGGCATGGAGAAGCCCTTGCCCGACATGACGCTCTCGATCATCTGGCCGTAGAGCGACAGGGCGCCGTGGCGCACCTCCTTGCCCGGGCCGTAGATGGAGCCGAACCGCAGGGCGACGAAGTCCACGCCGTAACGCTTGCGGTAGTAAGCCCCCAGGGTCTCGCAGCACACCTTGATGGTCCCGTACAGGTCCGCCGGATCCTGCGGGTGGTCCTCGTTCACCGGCTCGTACCCGGGATGGGCGTGGCGCCCGGTGATCTCGCCGTACACCGCCTTGGAGCTGGTGAACACCACCCGCTGGAGGTCCCTGTGACGGGCGGCCTCCAGGACGTTCAGGGTCCCGTCCACCCCGACCTTGACGCCGAGGGCCGGATCCGCCTCCGCCGGACCGGGCATCAACGCCGCCAGGTGGGCCACGTGGGTGATCCCGAATTCCGTGATCACCTTGTCCAGGCTCTCCGGGTCCAGGATGTCCCCCACCACCCGGTCCACCCGCTTCTCGATGTCCGAGATCAGCGACAGGTCCATGCGGTTGTCCAGCAGGACCGGCCGTTCGCCGGCCGCCACCAGGCGCCTGGCGGTCACCGCGCCGTTCACCCCCATGCCGCCCGTAATCAGGAT
This sequence comes from uncultured Binatia bacterium (SeqCode), assembly GCA_965204235.1. Classification (GTDB taxonomy): domain Bacteria; phylum Desulfobacterota; class Binatia; order UBA9968; family JAJDTQ01; genus JAJDTQ01. The sequence continues at coordinate 3,024,161 of OZ241979.1, read as the reverse complement.
CTTCATGCCTTGCCTCCGTACTGCCGTTTGCTTCCGGTCGGTCTTCCTCGAGCGCCGGCCCGGTCACCCTTCGGACGGGACCCGTGCGAGGTCCAGGTTGCCTTGCCGGTCCACGCGCAGGGTCCATCCCGGCTCCACCACCGTGGTGGAGGTCTTCTCCTCGACGACCGCGGGCCCGCGGAACGCCGCGTCCGGGTCCAGGCGGTCCCGGCGGAACACCGGCGTATCGTGCGCACCGTCGAGCATGACCACGCGGCGCCGCTCGGGAACGGGCTGCGGCTCCCGGCTGCCCGCCCTCCGGGACGACTCCGGCTTGCCCAGCGAAGCGTATGCGGACGCCCGCAAGTTGACCACCTCCACCACCTCGTCGTCCGCCCGGTGGCCGTAGCGCCGTTCGTGGGCCGCGCCGAACCGGTCGCGGATCTCGTCCACGTTGCGCTTGGCGGCGTCCTTGGCGATGGGCACCGTCAACTCGTAGGCCTGCTCACGGTAACGCATGTCCAGCAGCCAGTCCACACGGATCCGGTCCGGGGACGGCCCCTGGGAGGCGAGCTCGCGCCGGACCTCCTCTTCGAGGCCGTGCAGGGCCGCCACCGCGTCCTTCAGGGAGTCCGGGGTGAGGGCCGCCACCCGGGTGGCGACCGCGTCCGAGCGCAGGTCGGACAGCAGCATGCCGAAGGCGCTGAAATTGCCCGGGTCCGCGGGGACCAGGATGCGGCCGATGCCCAGGGAAGAGGCCACCGCGGTGGCCAGCGTGGGTCCCATGCCGCCGAAGGCCGCGAGGGTGAAGTCCGCGGGGTCGAAGCCCCGCTCGATGGTGATGGTGCGCATGGAGGAGACGACGTTGGCCGCCAGGACGCGCAGGATGCCCAGGGCCGCCTCGTCCTCCGACATGCCCAGAGGCTCGGCCACTGCGCGCCGGATGGCCGCCGCGGACGACTCCGGGTCGATGGGCATCTCCCCTTGTAGCAGCGCCCGGGGGTTCAGGTGACGCAGTTGCACCAGGGCGTCGGTCAACGTGGGCCGATCCCCGCCCCTCATGTAGCAGGCCGGGCCCGGCGCCGCCCCGGCGCTCTGCGGCCCCACCTGGAGCACCTTGCCGTAGCGCACCCGGGCCAGGCTGCCGCCGCCCGCCCCCAGGCTCTCCACCTCCACCGAATCCACGCGCACGGGATGGCGCCCGATGCGCCATTCGGTGCGGAAGAGCGGCTTCCCCGGTATCAGCGACATGTCGCTGCTGGTGCCGCCGACGTCCAGGGAGATGAGGTGGGAGACCCCGGCGCGCGCCCCCAGTTCGTGGGCCGCCACCACCCCCGCCACGGGGCCGGACATGAGGGTCTGCACCGGGAACCGCGCCATGGCCCGGGGCGCGCCGATGCCGCCGTTGGACTTCATCAGGAAGGGGTGCGCCCGCGGGAAATGGCGCAGCACGGTCTCCTCCATGCCGGCGAAGTATCGTTCCATGCGCGGGCCCAGGTAGGCGTTCAGCACCGTGGTGGCGGTGCGTTCGTACTCGCGCCACACCGGGTTCACTTCCGACGACGCCGACACGAAGAGGTCCGGATGGCGCGAGCGGACGCGCCGGGCCGCGGTCTGCTCGTGGACCGGGTTCACGTAGGAGAACAGGAACACGATGGCAAGGGCGTCGATGCCCTGCTCCACGAGCCCGGACACGGCCGCGTCCACGCAGTCCGGGTCCAGGGGCGTCAGCACGCGGCCGGACCTGTCGAGCCGCTCGGGGACCTCCGCGACCCGCCGCCGCGGGACGAAACGCTTGCCCCCGGGATAGAAGATGTTGAAGACCTCCTCGCCCTTCCATTGCCGCGCGATCTCGTACACGTCGCGAAACCCCCGGGTGGTGAGGAGGCCCGCGCGGCTGCCTTTCTCCTCCAGCACGGTATTGAGGGCGTGGGTGGAGCCGTGCAACAGGTACGAGAGAGCCTCCGAGCCCCACCGGGAACGCATGTCCGCCAACACCCCGTCGAGCACTTCCAGCGGGGCCGCGGGATTGGACGGGACCTTGCGCACCTCTCGGATGCGGCCCGTGTCCTCGTCCAGGACCGTGACGTCCGTGAAGGTGCCGCCCACGTCGATGCCGATCCGGCATCGAGTACTCTGTAACAGCGACTTGGTCGGCGGGGACACGACGCGAGGCATCCGTGTAGCTCCTCTTCCGCGCCGTCCGCCGCCGCTTCACACCGTCGCCGGATCGCGCCGCCCGATGTCCGACTTGGCGATGAAGTGGACGAGAGGGTAACCGGGGCTGTCCTCCGCGTCTTCCCAGACCTTCGAGACGACCTCCGATTGTACGCGCAAGAAACCCTCGCCATCCACTTGCTCGACCTTGCCGTCGTAGATGATCTTGATGTCCACGACGGGGGCATCGTCATGGTCGAAGCCCGGTTCCACGTTGATGCAAACGATGGCGATGTCGCCATAGCGGGACTTGAAGGCCGCCTCGGCAATCTGGCGCACTACCTGTTCGTTCATCTCGGAACCTCCTGCGACGGACGCTGCCTGAACAACACATGGACGACGAAGCCGCGGCGGGCGGCGACCGCCGTCCGCTCGAATCGGTCGATGGCCCGCTCCGCCGCGTCGATTTCCACAATGACGTCCGACTTGTAGTAGCGGCTGCCCTCAAGCGCGTAGTCCGCCCTGTGCCGCTCCGTCTGCAACCTGACGAACGCCTTGGCGAAGTCCTGGACTCCCGCTGGAAAGACCTGCATCGCCCGGTGGCGCTGGCAGGCGTTCTTGGCTTTGCCGTGTTCAAGGGTGCGGTATACTTGATGCCACGCCGTTCCTCTGCCGCCGCCGACGAGCAGGCTGGCCGCGGACGACGCCAAGCAGTGGAACATCGCGTAGTACGCGGTGCTGACCGCGCGGCGGAGGTTTGCCTGCGTAGGCCGCCGCGGGCTCAATTTCGTCAATCCACGGGCAGTCTTTATCAAGTCGAACGGCGTCAAGGCTGCAACTCCCAAGCGTGCTCTACCCATCGCACCACTTCTTCACCTGTTTTACCACAGACAGCCCGAAAGCATTCCGTGAAGGTGCCGCCCACGTCGATGCCGATCCTGAGTCTCATTGCCGGTCGGTCCCGATTCCGGATACGCCTCGGGACCCTTGCCTGAGCGTTCCCTCAGCGCGCTACCGCGGCGCGGTACCGCATCAGGAACCACACGAACCCGCCCAGTCCCACCACGGTGGTGGCGAGGAACATAGCCGGATAGTCGTTGCCGGTAAAGTCGAGCATGACGCCCGCCGCCACCCCGCCCAGGCCGATGGCGAGGTCGTAGAACAGGTGGTACTGGGCCATGCTCAGGCCCCACCGTTGGCGCGGCGCCAAGTCCACGGCCATGGTCATGAGGGCCGCATGGGCGGAGCCGTAACCGAGGCCCACCATGGCCGCGGAGACCAGCAGCATCGGGGGCGAGGCCGCCAGCGACAGCACCGCCATGCCCGCCAGGGCCAGGAGGTAGCAGGGGATGATCACGAAGGGCCGCCCCTTGCTGTCGGACAGCGGACCGAAGATGGGCCGGCCGGCCACCACCGCCACCGCGAACAGGGCGAACCAGTGGCCCGGATTCTCCAGCCCCACCTCCAGTGCGTACAGGGAGAGGAAGGCGATGACGCTGCCCCGGGAGACCCCCAGCAGGCCCATGCTCACCGCGGGCATGAGGGACTCGGGCAGGATGAAGGTCTCGAACCAGCGCCGCCGCGGGGTCTCGGCGCGGACGCGCGCCGGCTCGCGGATCCACACGGCCGCGGCCAAGCCCGACGCCGCCGCGGCCGCGGCGCACAGGAACAGCGCCGGGAAACCCCACCGCCCCACCATCCAGAAGGCCATGGCCGGGGCCACCGCGCCGGCCACGGTGCTCACCGCCCCGGAGTAGGCGATGAGGGCGCCGCGGCGGTGGTCGGGCGCGATGCCGGCCACCAGGGTGCCCACCGACGTGGTGCACCCCGACCAGCCGAATCCGTGGCAGGTCCGCAGGAGCAGCGCCACCAGCACCGAGGCGGTCCAGACGTAGCCCGCGGCCGCGATGACGAAGATGACCAGCCCTCCCACGAGGAAGACCTTGCTGCCCAGGCGGTCGATGTAGGCTCCCACCAGCGGCCGCACCACCGTGGCGCCGAAGGGAAACGCGGCCATGACCAGCCCGATCATGAACGGGCTCGCGCCCATGCCCCGGAGGTAGATGGGGAACACCGGCTCGATCTGGAACAGCGCGAAGAAGACCCCGAAGCGGGCGCCGCAGGTCAACAGGAAGCCGCGGACCCAGCCCTCCGGCGCTCCGGCTTGCTTCTCCACGTGGAGGCTACCCCGGCTCCGGGCCGTTGCCCGCGGTCCGGGCGGCGCGTCTCAGGCGGCGGGTCTCGGCCTCGTCGATTTCGGGGGGCCGGCCGCCCACCGCAACGCCGTACGCCTCCCGCGCGGTCTCCGCGCTGACGTAGCCGTCCCGCACGTCGTCCAGGACCCGTGACGGCTCCCTCTCGAAGGGGTCCCCGCGACCGCCCCCGCCGGCGTACCGGATGCGGAAGACGTCGCCCTTCTCCAACCGCAGCCGGCTCACCTTGGACGGAAGCTCCCGCTCCCGCTCCGTACCCGGGTTGAGGCAGGCCGACGACGGCAGCGCATGGCGCGCGCCGTGCAGGCCCGGAGCGGAGTGCTTGAAGCGGTCGCTGCGCAGGTTGACGTAGGCCTCGTCGGCGAGCATCTTCCAGTCCCTGACCATGCCCAGGCCGCCCCGGAAGCGTCCGGCGCCGCCCGATTCCTCGTACAACTCGTAGCGTTCGATACGGATGGGGAACTCCGTCTCCAACGGTTCCACCGGAGTGTTCATCACGTTGACCACCAGCGAGTTCACCACGCTCGGGCCGTCGCCGTCGGAACGCGCGCCCGAGCCGCCGCAGTTGAGGTCGTAGAGCGAGAACCAGCGTCCGCGGCGGGCGTCCTGTCCCGAGATGGACACCGAGCCGCCGGCGCCGCTGTCCGGGGCCGGCACGAGCTCGGGCAGGGCCTCGGCCAGCACCATCTGGACCACCGAGGTGACCATCTGGCTGGGACGGACGTACATGTTCACGGGCGCGGGGTAACGCGGGTTGAGGATGGACCCCTCGGGCGGAAAGGAGACGTGGATGGGCCGGGAGACCCCCTGGTTCACCGGCAGGTCCGGACACAGCACGGCCACGACGACGCACTCGATGAAGTTCCGGATGACGCAGGGCCGAAGGTTGACGGGACCGCGGGCCTGCTCCGACGAGTCCAGCGAGAAGCGCAGCTCGTCGCCGTCCACGCGCAGGGACGCGGCGATGCGGTAGGAGCGGTCCCGGTCCAGCCCGTCGTCGTCGAGGAAGTCCACGCAGGGACCGTAGCTCCCGTCCGGGATGGTCCCGATGGCCTTTCGCACCTCCGCCTCGCAGATGTCCATCCACTGGAGCCAACACGCGGCCACCTGGTCGGAGCCGTAGCGGTCCATCAGCTCCGCGAGCTTCCCGAGCCCGTAGAAGTTGGTCTGGGCCTGGGCCTGGATGTCGCCCCAGGTGATCTCCGGCGTCCGGGTGTTGGCCATCACGACGGTCTTGAGGTCCTCGTTGACCCGTCCCTCCCGGTAGAGCCTCAGGGCCGGGAGCAACAGCCCTTCCTGGATCACGTCGGTGGCGTCCGGCGAGTTGGTGCCCGGCACCTTGCCGCCGAGGTCCGGCTTGTGAGCGGTGTTGGCGATGAACGCCGCGAGCCGGCCCCGGTGGAAGACCGGAGAGACCACGGTCACGTCCGTGGCGTGGTTCTGGCAGGCGAAGTACGGGTGGTTCACTATGAAGACGTCGCCCTCCGCCATGGCGCCGCCGAACACCCGGATCACCTCGCCGACCTGGGCCGAGATGCCGCCGATGTGGAGCGGCTGGGGCAGTCCCTGGGTCACCATGCGCCCGTGGGCGTCGAAGATCGCGAAGGTGAAGTCCTGGCTCTCCTTGATCACGCTCGAATAGCCGGTCCGGAGCATGTTGAGGGCGAGCTCCTTGGCGATCTGCGTGGTGGCCCGATAGACGACTTCCATCTGCACTGCATCCATGAGGACCCTCCCGAAACCGCGGCCGGCGCGCCTCACGGGTTCTCGTAGCACGACGGCCGAACCGCCGCCAACGACCGCCGGGCCGAAGCGCGTCCTTCGACTTCGCTTCGCTACGCTCAGGACGAACGGGGGCAATCGTCCAGAGTTTCCTTGCCTTTGTCGTTCGCCCGGGCTATCTGTCGGTTTCGGACAGGGTCGGGACGGACGGCCGTCGGTCCACGGTCCGGCCTCCGGCCACCCTCTCCGCGGAACGGAGACGGTTCGATTTCGGGCAAGCGCGAGACCTTGGAGGCATCATGGCCCTGTTCTTTCATTCCCAGGACGTGGACGAGCGGATCTCCTTCCCGGAAGCCGTCTCCATTACCGCCGAAGCGCTCCGGAAGGTCGGCACGCCGGAGGGCGTGAACGCGCCTCGCAAGCGGCTGAACCTGCACAGGAACGTGGGCGAGGCGCCGTTCGACACGGTGCTCAACATCTATGCCGGCGGCGCGGCGAGCTACGGCGCCGTCGGCGCCCAGGTGGCGCTGCATCGAAAGGCCATCGTCGGCGACCAGCAGAGGCGTCCTCCTTACAACCCGGACCAGACGGAGCTGGCGCTGATCTACGACGCGGACTCGGGCTCGCTCCTGGGGGTGATGGCGCATCGGCCGAAGCACGCCGCGGGGGTCGCCGACCTGCGGACTCCGGCCACGAGCCTGGTGGGGCTCGACCGGCTCGCCAGGGCGGACGCCCGGCGGGTGGGCATCTACGGGTCCGGCAACCAGGCCTACTCCACGTTCGTGGGGTTGACCGAGCTCCGGCGGATCGAGAGCGCCAAGGTGTTCAGCCCCACGCGGTCGCACCGGGAGGCCTTCGCCCGGAGGATGACCGAGGTCACCGGGGTCCCGGTCCAACCGGTGGACGAGGCCCCCCGGGCCGCCCAGGACGTGGACATCGTCCTGTGCATGACCAACACCAACGTCCCGGTCATCGACGGCGCGTGGCTGGAGCCGGGCCAGTACGTCATTTCGGTCATCGGAAGCAACATCGAACTGGTCAAGAGCGGCAACCTCGACAAACCCCGGCGCGAGATCGACGACGGCACGCTCATACGGTGCGACTTCATCGTCGCCCTGTCGCGGGAGCAGGCGGTGGACTCCCAGCAGGGCGACATCTACTGGCCGGTCCGGGACGGGGTCATCTCCTGGGACAAGGTGGTGGACATGCCGGACATCCTCACCGGAAAGGCCCAGGGGCGCACGAGCGACGACCAGGTCATCCTGTACAAGAACCAGGGAGGCCAGGGCATCGTGGACCTGGCTCTGGCCAGGAAGCTCTACGACCTCGCCCGGGAGCACGGAAAAGGGGTCGAACTCGACATCCGGCCGCGGGAGAACTGGTGGGTCCAGGGCGGACGGGAAGACTACTGGACATGATCCCGAGACCGGGCTATAAGGTAGGGCCGAGTCAGGCGTCGGCTTCTCGGAGTTCACCGGCTTTCTGGGAGTTCGGATGGCGAGAACGGAAGTACCCGAAACGGTAGTTTGCCCGAACTGCAACCACAACGTCGTTATCGAGCTTTACCAGGTAGATATCAGCATCAACAGCTCCCAAGGCCATTTCCACACGGTCCACCACCGCCGGGAGCCGGCCTACACCGTTTACTGCATCAACTGCGGGCACTTCATCAACAACGACCCCTCGGGCAGGCCAACCAGGGGCGACAAGGCGTCCAGGCCCGCAGCCTCCGCGCAGACCGCCGCAAAGCCCAGGTCCGCAAGGACGGCGCCTCCGAAGCCGAAGGCTCCGGCGTCGGACGGGAACGACTCCGGCCGGACCTCGTCCACCGGGAAGAAGACGCAGTAGCGCCCGTGCGCCGGCGCCGGAAGAGGGTTTAGCATGGACGTGAATCCGTCGGTTCGCAAGTTCGTGAAGGAAGCGACCGCCATGTGCCGCCCGGACGACGTGGTGTGGTGCGACGGTTCGGAAGACGAGCGCGAGCGGCTGATCCGGGTGGCCATCCGGGCCGGGGACCTCATTCCACTGGACCAGGAGACCCTGCCGGGCTGCTACCTGCACCGCAGCGCCGCCAACGACGTGGCGCGCACGGAGCACCTGACCTTCGTCTGCTCGCGCGAGCAGGACGACGCCGGGCCGGTCAACAACTGGATGGCGCCGGACGAGGCATACGACCGGCTCGCCGGGCTGTTCGACGGCTCCATGGCCGGCCGGACCCTGTACGTGGTCCCCTTCCTCATGGGACCTCCCGGCTCTTCCTTCAGCAAGGTGGGGGTCGAACTCACCGACAGCGTCTATGTGGCCCTGAGCATGCGGGCCATGACGCGCATGGGCAACGTGGCCCTGGAGCACCTCGGCGCCTCGGACGACTTCACCCGGGGGCTCCACTCCAAGGCCGACCTGCACATGGACCGGCGGTTCATCTGCCACTTTCCCGAGGCCAACACCATCTGGAGCGTGGGCTCCGGCTACGGCGGCAACGCGCTGCTGTCCAAGAAGTGCATGGCGCTGCGGCTGGCCAGCGCCCTCGGGGCGCGGGAGGGCTGGCTCGCCGAGCACATGATGATCGTGGGGATCCAGAGCCCCGAAGGCGAGACCACCTACGTGTGCGGCGCGCTGCCCAGCGCCTGCGGCAAGACGAACCTGGCCATGCTGGTGCCGCCCAGGTCCATGGAGGGCTGGCGCGTGTTCACGGTGGGCGACGACATCGCATGGCTGCGGGTGGGCGACGACGGCCGTCTGTGGGCCGTCAACCCGGAGGCCGGTTTCTTCGGCGTGGTTCCCGGCACCAACTCCAGGACCAACCCCAACGCCATGCGCACCATCCGCAGGAACACGATCTTCACCAACGTGGGTCTCAAGCCCGACGGCGGCGTATGGTGGGAGGGGCACGACGACCCGGCGCCCAGGACCGTGGCCGATTGGCGCGGGCGCCCCTGGAACGCCTCCCGGGAGGGGCCCGCGGCCCATCCCAACAGCCGCTTCACCGTGCCCGCGAGCGAGTGCCCGTCCCTGTCCCCCGAGTGGGAGAACCCCAGGGGCGTGCCCATCAGCGCCATCCTCTTCGGCGCCCGGCGCCAGAAGCTCGTCCCCCTGGTGTATCAGGCGTTCGACTGGGCCCACGGCACGTTCCTCGGCGCCACCCTGGCGTCCGAGACCACCGCGGCCGCCACCGGAGCGGTGGGAGTCGTCCGGCGCGACCCCATGGCCATGTTGCCTTTCTGCGGTTACAACATGGGGGACTACTGGAGCCACTGGCTCTCCATGGGCAAGCGCCTGACCCGTCCGCCCAAGGTCTTCCGGGTGAACTGGTTCCAGAGGGACGAGCAGGGAGGGTTCCTGTGGCCGGGCTTCGGCGAGAACCTGCGCGTGCTCCAATGGATCGTCGAGCGTTCCCGGGACGACGGAGCCGCGGACGAGACCCCCATCGGTTACCTGCCGAAGCCGTCGAGCATCGACCGAAAGGGCGTCGACCTGCCGGAGGCGGCCATGGGCCGGCTGCTGCACGTGGATCGTGACGGCTGGCGCACGAACCTGCGGAGCCAGTCGGAGTTCTTCGACAAGTTCGCGGACCGGCTCCCAGCGGGGATCCGCGAGCAGCACGCCGCCCTGCGGCAGAGGCTGAAGCCCCGGTAACCGCTCCCTCCCCTGCTCCTGCCTGCCTGCTCTTTACGCATCTGCCCGTTCGTTGGGCAACACTGCGGTCACGCCGTGACCGTTGGCCTTGCCGCTTCCTTCGCCGGAAAGGGCGTCCGTACCGGCTTCCGTTGCCATCCCTGCCGACGTCGTTGGTTGGCACTCGATTTGCTCTACTTGTGTCCATCCATCCCGCGGACCGAGTCCAACGGAAGGAAAACAAGACGAAACGGGGGACAAGGCAGTGGAAATCAACAGCGGTGACACCGCATGGATATTGACCTGTTCCGCTCTCGTGCTGATGATGACCGTCCCGGGACTGTTCCTGTTCTACGGCGGCCTGGTCCGCACCAAGAACGTGCTGGGGACCATCATGCAGAGCTTCATCGTGGTAGGCGTCATCAGCATCCAGTGGGTGCTGTGGGGCTACACCCTGGCTTTCGGCCCCGACGTGGGGGGCCTGGTCGGCAACCTGGACTGGTTCGCCCTCAACGGGGTGGGCGCCGAGCCCAACCCTGACTACGTGGAAGGCGTTCCCCACCTGGCCTTCATGGTGTTCCAGATGATGTTCGCGATCATCACGCCGGCGCTCATCACGGGCGCGTTCGCCGAGCGGGCGAAGTTCAGCACCTTCCTGGTGTTCGCGCTCCTGTGGAGCACGTTCATCTACGCTCCCCTCGCCCACTGGGTGTGGGGCGGCGGCTGGATCGGGGGCATGGGGGCCCTCGACTTCGCCGGCGGCACCGTGGTCCACATCAGCTCGGGGGTTTCCGCGCTGGCCGCGGCCATGGTCTATGGCGCACGGCGAGGCTACGGCAGGGACGCCATGATGCCCCACAACCTGCCCTTCAGCGTCATCGGCGCCTCGCTCCTGTGGGTGGGCTGGTTCGGGTTCAACGCCGGGAGCGCGCTTGCCGCGGACGGCTTGGCGGCCATCGCCTTCGTGACCACCCACACCGCAGCCGCGGCCGCGGCGCTGGCCTGGATGTTCACCGAATGGGCCACCGGAGGCAAGCCGACGCTGCTCGGAGCCGCCACCGGCGCGGTCGCGGGCCTGGTCTCCATCACGCCCGCAGCCGGCTTCGTCAGCCCCATGTCCGCCATCGTCATCGGCGTGGGCGGCGGACTCCTGTGCTACGCGGCCTGCAACATCAAGGCGCGCCTGGGCTATGACGACTCCCTGGACGTGGTGGGGGTGCACGGGGTCGGCGGGGTCTGGGGCGCCCTTGCCACCGGCCTCTTCGCCTCCACGCTCATCAACTCCGGCGGCGCGGACGGCCTGTTCCTGGGCAACCCCGGCCAACTGTGGATCCAGTTCGTGGGCGTGGCCGCCACCGTGGTCTTCTCCTTCGTCGGCACCCTGGTCATCCTCGGGATCCTCAACGCGACCATGGGTCTCCGCCTGTCCGACGACGAAGAGCAGATGGGCCTGGATTTGAGTCAACACGAGGAACGCGGCTACAGTTGGTAGGCGCGTCTCCGTTCCGTTCGCGCAAGGAGGAACACCGTGAAGAAGATAGAAGCGATCATCAAGCCGTTCCGGCTGGACGAAGTCAAGCAGGCGCTGACCGCGGTCGGGGTCTCGGGCATGACCGTCAGCGAGGTCAAGGGGTTCGGGCGCCAGAAGGGGCACACCGAGCTGTACCGGGGCGCCGAGTACACCGTGGACTTCCTGCCCAAGGTGAAGATCGAGGTGCTGCTGCCCGACGAGTTGCTGGCCGGCGCCGTGCACGCCATCCTGGAATCGGCCCAGACCGGCAAGATCGGCGACGGAAAGATATTCGTGACCAGCGTGGACGAAGTGATCCGCATCCGCACCAACGAACGCGGCGAAGAAGCCGTTCGCTAGGGGCCGGGACCGGCCCTTCGCACAGGGGAGTCCCTATGCGCGTGCGTTTCATCACTTCAACTCCAGCGACGGTACTCCTTGCAGGCCGCTGCCAGCGAGGGAGGGACGGGAGATGGGATCTGCCGGGTTCGGCACATGTCAGCGAGTGCCCTTGCATGCGGCTGGCAGTCCCTCTCCCTTTGCAGGCGAGGGTAGTCGCGTCTTGCTTCGTCGATGGTTTCGCCATCGAGCCAAGCAAGCCATGACTCGATCCGCCACGTGGGTACGAACACGAAAACGTCCTCATCGGATAGTCTGGCGGGGATCCCCTGATCCGCGCACGCGGCATCGAGGTCGGCGAGGCGTCCGGCGACCCCTGCGGCGTCGCCGTCCAGCATGACGACGAGGGCCACGGACACGAGGTTTCTATTGCGGCGGTATGCCATGAGCTCCTTGGGAAACCGTTCACGGACGAACTGCTCGGCGGAGCCCCGACCTTGCGATGCCTTCTCGACCCTGAGCCGGTGCTTCGTCTTGCGCGTCAGCCGTCCCGCCGCCTCGAGGAACCGCACCACGAAGGCCTGATGCTGACTGTCTTCGCACAACAGGACGATCTGCACTTCCCTGCTCACGTATCCCATCCCCTGGCGATCAACTCGGAACGCTTGAGACCGGGCTCGGCCGGATTGGCCTCCGGTTTGCGCACCGTCACGACCCCTGACTTCTCCCGCTGAAGCGTGTAGCTGTTTGCGGCGCCCAGGTAGTCGATCAATTCCGGGTGATGAGAGCTGATTACGGCCTGGGGCACCGTCTCTCCACAGGCGTCTTCGATCTCCCGGAGCCAGGGCTGAATCTCCGGAAGCGCGACATAGTTGTCGGGCTCGTCGAGGAAAAGCGTGTGGCCCTGGTCCGCGGTCAGGTGAACCAAGGCATACAACGCGATGAGCGCCCGCTGTCCATCCGAGATCTCATCGAACGACAACTCGTATCGTTCGCTCCCTTCGGCGAATGCGACCATGAGGGCGCGCGTTTCCTGGCCGACTTTTTCCAGCCGGATTCCGCGATAGCCGTGGATGATCTCTTGCAACGTATTCGTGAACTCCGAGAACAGATCCGGACGTTCCTGGACCACGTGCCGATACCAGTCCGCGAAGTTCCGGGAGTCTCGTTGGAGGAGAGGGGCCTCGCTCCTCGATTCTGCGCTGAAGATGGGCGGGTAGATGCTGCACACCATGATCTTTCTGACGAAATCCAGAAAGCGCGTAAGGCTTTCGTTGTCCTTCCCGGACGCGACTCGGGCGAGCGCGGATTCCGACCAATCGTAGGGGTACTTGGGACCGGGTGAGTAGTCGTCACGATAGAGCTGCACCTCACCCTTTTCGAACTCGAACAGGGGTCCTTTACCCCGGTCATCCTGGTGGACGAGTTTCTCAAGTTGGATACGAGCGCGCCGGGACGACCGATCATGCTCCACTTCGAGCCGATACGTAAAACGATCCGGGTCCAGCAAGACCTCGATCTCGAAGACTTGAAGTTGCCCTTTTTGCCAGCGGGTCAACGTGCGGGCGGGAAACGCGTCGGCGTCGGTGATTCTGGCGCTCCCGTCGAGAAGCCGGCGTAGTGCGAACACGACGTCGAGGACGGAGGTCTTTCCCACGCCGTTGGGTCCGAGCAGCAGCGAGAGATGCTGAAGGCGCAGGTCAAGGTCAAAATTGACCAGGCACTTGTAGTTGTCGACGTATAGTCTTTGCAGCATCGGCCTTCCTTTGGATCCAGGACTGCAAGGTAGTCGTGGGGTGTGATTCCGGGACTCGATGACACCACCTGCCGCTACCTTCCCTGCCCGATTCCATTCTTCTATCAGATGATTCTCGCGTTGTCAGACCCGCGGAACGGGCTTCGAGGTGACACCGACATGCAGAGCGCCATGTCGTTTGGCCGCAAGGATGGAAAGATGGAAACACGGGAGGTTTTCACAAGAATCGATGGCGGCGCCCCGGGCTTCGAGTTCGCCGCGCAGCGACGACGACCGGAACGCCCCCACGGCCAGTTCGACGGCCGGCTCCACCAAGCTGTCCACCGGAGCGTCCCCAATCTTCAGATCCTTGAGGGTCGGCGAGAGCTTCCCGAGTTCCGCGGCCAGCTTCTTCGCCGCGGCCCCGATGCACCCTGCGGCCGACAGCGCCAGCACCCAAGGCAGCAGGAAGCGGATTCGGCAGGCCAGGGAGCGCCTCGTGGAAGCCCGCACGGGAGGAGGGCAGGATGGAGTCGGAAGAGTCCGATTCCCACCTTGCCGATAACCCTTACCGTGTAAACCATGTCCCCGGTCTATCCTGTAAATCGTGTTACCGGTCTGTACCATCCGATCCCCTCCCCCCTTGAGGGGGAGGGTTAGGGAGGGGGGCCTCCGCGCACCCGACCCCTCGGCGCCAGCGCCAACGGACAGATGGCTGAACCGGGTTGGTCGGTCCGTGTAGAGGACTCCTCCCCTCAACCCCGCCGTACCCCCCTCCCTGTCCCTCCCCCTCAAGGGGGGAGGGTACGCTTGGCCGTGACACCCTAACGGGACAATTGGCTACCAGCGTATGCGCCCGCGGAGCATGATGCCGTGACCGTGGCGGGTGTTCCGGTCCACTTGGCGTTCGCCTTCCAGTTCCCATTCGAACGCAGGGTCCACGCGCCAGCGCGCCCCCAGGCGCAGGCCGTGGGTCCCGTCCCCGGACAGCCCGACACCTCCGTAGGGCGTCACCACCCCCGCCAACGCCGCCAAGCCGTAGCCCATCTCGGTCTCCAGTAGCGGACCCGGCAACGGGGCGTCCGACCCGGGGGTCCACTGCCGGGACCCGCCGGCCTCCCCATACGAGGGCGCCACCCGCAACCACAGCCCCAGGCCCGAAGCCGGGGCGAGCCGCAGCGCCCCGCCCACGCTCCACTCCCGCGGCCCGCCGCCGCGGGCCACCAGCACCCGGCCGGCCAACTCCGCCCCCAGGTCCAGCCCCGGATGCGCATATTCCACCCCGCCCCCCATCTCCAACCCCGCGGCCTTCTCCCCGTCGCCCCCGTCGAACCGCATCCCCAACTCCACCGACGGCGTAAGCGACCCTCCGCCCAACGCGAACTCCCGAGACCCCTCCGCCCCCACACGCAGCCGGTGGGTCCTCGCCTTCCCGCCCCCGTCCCCGGCCACTGCCAGACGCGCGGTCCACGCCTCCCCCGACACGTCCACCCGCAGCCGCCCCTCGCTCTCGTACACCCGCATCCGGCCACCCACCACTGCGCTGCCCATGGTGCTCCTGCTCTTCCGCCGACCCGCCTCCCCGTCGGACACCACCACCCTCCCACAACCCACACCGAACGACGCCCATGCCTGCCGTCCCTTACCCCAGGCCCATCCCAGGTAGGGATGCGCGCCCGTCATCCGGCTCTCGTACACCCCCTCCACCGCCCCGTCCCGGACCAGGAGGCTGCGGTCTGTGTAGTCGAACCGCCCGGAACTCACCGACAGGGCAAGCCCGGCCACACCCCCGGCCCCGAACCGGGTGTCCACCCCCAGGTGCGCCCCGAACAGGTCCCCGTCCCACGACACTGCCTTGCCCCCCGACAGGCTCCGGTACTCTCCCGCTCCCCACACGGTCACGTCTGTCCCGCCTGCGACCTCATCCCCCGCCAGTCCCAGGGCGAAGGTCCGACCCCCGAGTCCCTCCTTCCACCCTCTTGCGGCCATGGCCGTCAGCGCTTCGGCCCACGCCGCCGACCCCTCCGAAGGCGCAGACCGGTCCAGGGCCCGCCCGATGCGCCCGGCCACCGCCTCCACCGTCCCTGCGGTCATGGCCCGGGAGAGTTCCGGCAGTATGGCCTCGTGCACCCCCTCCATGCGGGCCACCAGCCAGTCCACCACCTCCAGGGTGAAGCGCAACTCCGCAGTGTCCCCGTCCGCATCCCGCGCCTTCAGCGTGTAACGCACCGGCCCCTGCACCGCCGCAGGCGTGCCCGCTATGGTCCCCCCGGTCGTTCCATCCCCGGGTGGAGTCCAGACCAAGCCCTCGGGCAGGGCTGGAGAGAGCGTGTAGGCCAGCGGCCGGTTGCCACCGGTCGCCGCTGGCAGCACGAGCGGCGTCGCCTCTACTCCCTGCACGTAGCGCTGTGCCGACATCCGGGCCGGGCCGAAGGTGGGCCGCGCGTCCGCCGCCACTTCCAGGGTGAACGCCAGCGTGGCCCGGTTCCCGTCCGCATCCGTCACTGTCAGGGTATGGACCGCAGCAGGCGTGGCGACCGCAGGCGTGCCCGCTATGGTCCCGCCAGTGGTTTCCTCCCCGGGCGGGGTCCAGACCAAGTCCTCGGGCAGGGCCGGGGAGAGCGCATAGGTCAGCGGCGGGTTGCCTCCCGTCGCCCCGGGCAGGGTGAGGGGTTCGATCTCCTTGCCCTGCACGTAGCGCTGCGCCGGTGCACGCGCCTCCCCGAAGGTGGGCTGCGTGTCGGTCACCGCGGGGGCGTCGTCGTCCGCTACCGTCACGGAGACGCTGGGGATGGCCAGCGTGGTCGGGTAGCCCGCGGCGTCGCAGGCGGTCGTGATTGTGTGGTGGAGGGTGGCGCGGTCGTCCTCGCCATCGTCGTCCTGCTCCGCGGTGACGGTCACCGTCTGCGCCATGTTCCAGTTGGTGGCAGAGAACGTCAGGGCGTCCGGGTTCACGGTGACGTCCGGGTTGCCGCTGGCCACCGAGACGCCCACGCCGCCGGAACAGCCCGTAGGGGCGAGGTCGAGGACCACTGCGTACGTTCCTTCGTTGGCGTCGTCGGCGCCCGGGTCCTCATTGAGCGACAGGCTCGTACGGGAGACAGTGACGCGCCCCGGGGTCACCACGAGGGTTCCGGTGGTGAGGTCGCTTGAACCCGAGTGCGCCGCGGCCAGCACCTTCACCGCCAGCGTGGATGCGGCGTCGAAGCCGTAGCCGGCGCCTGTGGCCAGTGTCAGGGTGGCGGTGGTGGTTCCCGTCGCGCCGCCGGTGACGCCGCTGACGGAGAGGCCTGTGATGGTCGGGCTGGTGACGAGTTCGAAGCTGGTCGCCGAGACGCCGGCGGCGTAGGTGAAGCCGGCGAGCGTGACGGTGAGCATCGCGCTGTCGAGGTTGGACTCGGTGAGGGTCGTGGGGCTGGAGGCGAGGCTGGCGCCGGCGTTCACGGTGACGGGGAAGGTCAGACGGGCGTTGTCGCTCGATGCGATGTTGGAGTCCGCGTCCAGCGCCGTGATGGTGACCGTCTGGGCGCCGGAGGTGAGCGTGGTGGGCGTGCCACAGACCTCCCGAGGCTCGGTGCCGGGGCAGCCGTTCATGTCCGTGCCGGTGGCGTCGAAGCGGAGGCCCGCCGGCAAACCGGAGGCCACATAGGTGATGGCGCCGTTGCCGCCGGTGGCGGCGGGGACTTGGAACCCGGCGATGGCGGCGCCGGCGGTGAAGGTCTTGGCGGAGACGGAGCCGGTGCCGAAGGACGGGGCGGAGTCCGTGCCGCGGATGGTGACGGTGACGGACGAGGGGACGCCCGCCACATAGCTGCCGACACTCGAACTGACCAGGCGCAATCTGAGAGTCAGTGTCTCATCGCCCTCCGCAACGCCATCATTATAGACCAGCGTGGTCGCAACGTCGCGGCCGCTGGGACCCCTATCAGAACGGTGTATGTCGTCCAACCTGCCCGTGAGGACATCGTTGGAGGCAGAATATGAATTGCCGTTGGGTCGTCTCAAGTCGTTAGCATTCTGGGCGTTTCCCGAAAGGACCCATTCAAGCAGCAGATTGCCCGGGTTGGTAATGGCGGGCGAGATCGTCGAGGTGAACGTCAGGATGTCCCCCTCGTCCACCTGCAGGCCCGGCCAAGTGGTGTCCCTGTCGCCGTTGCGGTTGCCACTGGTGCCGCAGTTGGCCGGGGTGCCGCCGCAGTTGCCAGTGGCGGCGATGGTGACGGTCTGCGCCGCGGCCGGTGCGGATGCGAGCGCAGCCAGCGCACAGACGATGGCGGCAAGAGCTACGGGAGCCGCAAGCGTCGTGAGCGGAAAGCGAAAGCGGGCGTCGCTGCCGCCACAGGTCAGGGAGTGATGGCTACCGTGGCCTCGCCCGATGCTTCGGGGGGGGGGGGGGCACAAACACACGGGCGCTACGCATGGCGCATGCTCCGTTTCGCGCACGGCCTGTATGAGCCAACATTGGTGCGCAATCTACCCTATGCACACTGTCCTTCATTACTCGCCGCCTACTCATGGGGCAGGCGTCCGGCCAGCCTGCGGGTGGGACGCCCGCGCTCCCAACTCGGCGGATGGGGCCCCGGTTCAGAGAGCGCACCGTCCTCGGCGCGGACGACCTCCCGTCACTCATCCACAATCTAGCACAACTCCCGGTACATCGCCATTTCCCCCAAGTCCACCACCAAAGCTCCCCTTTCCGGCTCTTCAGGAATTCGTGTGGGCAGGATCTTACGGCGTACGGCGGGGTTGAGGGGAGGACTCCTTTCCACGGACCGGCTCAACCCGTTTCAGCGTCTGTCCGTTGGCGCCGGCGCCGATGGGTCCGTGCTGCACGGAGTTCCCCCCTCCCTAACCCTCCCCCTCAAGGGGGGAGGGGATCGGAGCGAAGTTCTCCGCTATGAGGGGAACGGAGTTCTCTGCAATGAGGGAATCGGGTTGGTCCAAGGAGAGTACACGCCATCGGACCGCGGCCATTGCGCCCCGAGGGTAACCCGGCGCCATGCCTTGCTCGAACAGATAGCCGACGTATGCGGCAAGGGTTTCGTCGGCGGCTTCCCGTCCGGCAAGCCAGGTATCCAGCCGCTTGAGGGGGCTGACGCAGGACTTGCGGGTTGAGTCCGCAATAGGGTATTCTTGGAACTCCTCCGGGGTGGACAGGATACCGCCTTCGGATGGGGCGCGCTTTGCTTTGACATGGCCAAACTCCTTTCGTTACAGAAGAAACTACCGGGCAAAAATCCAGTAACTCAGCGATTTCTCCACGGATTGTAGTTTCTTGTGGCTGCGCTGCCATGCCGAAACACAAACAGAAGTCCGGCCTGCCGCTGCGGAACAAGGAGCTCAGTTGGCTGGCGTTCAACGGCCGCGTGCTCCAGGAGGCGTCGGACCCGTCGGTGCCGATCCTGGAGCGGCTCAGCTTCCTCGGCATCTTCTCGTCCAACCTCGACGAGTTCTTCCGGGTGCGGGTGGCCCACCTCCGGCGCCTGGAGCAGTTCGGCGCGGGCGCACGGCGGCTCATGGGCGAGGACCCGGCAGCGGTGCTGGAGGAGATCCACCAGGTCGTCCTGGAACAGCAGGCCCTGTTCGAAAACGCCTACCGGAACATCCTGGAAGAGCTCGAGGAGAACGGGATCTCCATCGTCAGGGAGGACCAACTCAACCCTGCGCAGGAAAGCTACATCGAGGAGTTCTACCGGCAGAAGCTGCGGCCCAACCTGATCCCCCTGATGATCAACCACCTGGCGGAGTTCCCGCAACTGAAGGACCAGGCCATCTACCTGGCCGTCTGCCTCTCCAACACCCGCTCCCGCCGGTCGGAATACGCGCTGATCGAGATACCCACCGACGTGTTGTCGCGTTTCGTCATACTCCCCAAGGTGGGAGACCGGGAGTACGTGATCCTGCTGGACGACGTCATCCGTTACTGCCTGAAGGACATCTTCTCCATCTTCCCCTTCGACCACTTCGAGGCTTTCACCATCAAGTTGACGCGGGACGCGCAGCTCGACCTCGACGACGACCTCTACGAGAGCTACATGGGGAAGATCTCCAAGGGACTCAAGCAGAGGAAGACCGGGACGCCGGTCCGTTTCATCTACGACACCGGGATACCCCGGCGCCTGCTGGATCTGTTGCAGCGCAAGATGGGCCTCGACCCCGAGTTCGGCCCGCTCATCCCCGGAGGGCGGTACCACAACTTCAAGGACTTCATGGGGTTCCCGCGCATCGGCTCGAAGAAGCTGTCCGCGGCGCCGCTGCCGCCGCTGGCCCACAAGGACATCGACGCGGCCAAGACCTTCTTCAAGGCCATCCGGCGCCGGGACATCCTGCTGCACTACCCGTACCAGACCTTCGATTACCTCATCGAGTTCCTGCGCCAAGCGGCCATCGACCCCAAGGTGCGGTCCATCAAGATGACTCTGTACCGCGTGGCGCGCGACTCGAAGGTCGTCAACGCCCTCATCAACGCCAGCCGCAACGGCAAGCGGGTGACCGTGGTGATGGAGTTGCAGGCCCGGTTCGACGAGGCCGAGAACGTCTATTGGGCGGAACGGCTGCAGGAAGAAGGGATCCGCGTCATCAACGGCGTGCCGGGCCTGAAAGTGCACGCGAAGCTGATACTCATCACCCGGGTGTCGCACCGCAAGACCCTGCTGTACGCCAACGTCGGCACCGGGAACTTCAACGAGACCACCGCGCGCGTCTATACCGACGACAGCCTCTTCACCGCGGACGAACGGATCACCGGCGAAGTGAGCCGGGTCTTCAACTTCCTCGAGAACAACTTCCGACGGACCACGTTCAAGCACCTGATGGTGTCCCCCTACGACACCCGCCGCAGGCTGACGAAGCTCATCGACGCCGAGATCAAGAACGCCCGCAAGGGCCTGCCCGCCTACATCATCCTCAAGGTCAACAACCTGGAGGACAAGGGCCTCATCCGCAAGCTCTACGAAGCGAGCGAAGCCGGCGTGGAAGTGAAGCTCATGGTGCGGGGGATGTTCTCGCTGGTCCCCGGCGTCAGGCATTGCAGCGAGCGCATCGAGGCCGCGGCCATCCTGGACCGGTTCCTCGAGCACTCCCGGGTCATGGTCTTCGCCAACGGTGGCTCCGAGAAAATGTACATCGCCTCCGGCGACTGGATGGAGCGGAACGTGGACCACCGGGTGGAGGTGGCCTGTCCGATCCACGACCCGTCCCTGAAGGAACAGATCCGGGACGTGCTCGACATACTGTGGAACGACGACGTCAAGGCGAGGGTGCTGGACAAGGACCTGGAGAACCGGTACCGGACAGCGGCAGGCGGCCGACGAACGCGCGCCCAGGAAGCCATCTACGCCTACCTGAACCGACTTCACACGCAACGGCCGGAGGCCGACGCGCCGTTGTCCCTGGCGCGGTGAGCCGGGCGCCGTCCCGGAAGCCGCGCTGAACCGCGCCCGGACCGGACGGAGCCTTTGCGCGGCAGGCTCGCGGCGGAGGGCTGCAAGACCACGGTATCGCCGACGCATTCGGCGGGACAGGACACGAGGAGGCGCCAAACGAGATGAAGAAGCTGCCGTTGGGAGCCGGCGACCCGTTCGCATGGCGGTCCTGGGGCGAGGGGTTCGTGGACGTCAACCACGCGGGCCACCTGGAGGTCGTCACGAACCCCGCCGCGCGGAGCAAGGTGGATCTGCACGAGCTCGTGACCCTCTTGCAGCGTCGGGACGTGCGGCCGCCGGTGCTGGTGCGCTTTCCGCAACTCATCGACCGGCAGATGGACACCCTCCACCGGGCGTTCCGGACCGCCAGGGAGACCTTCGACTACCGCGCGTCCTACACCTGCGTCTATCCGCTCAAGGTCAACAGCCGCAAGGCCACGGTGTCGCGCATCTGCGAAACCGGACGTCCCTACGGCGTCGGCCTCGAGGTGGGCTCCAAGGCCGAGCTCTGCATCGCCCTGTCCATGATCGGGGACAGCCGGGCGCCGATCATCTGCAACGGCTACAAGGACCGCGCCTACGTGGAGCTGGCCGCGGCGGCCGGCGAGGCCGGCTACGACACCGTGGTGGTGTTCGAACGGCCGAGGGAGTACGAGCTGGTCAGCGAGTTGCGGGCCAAGGGGCTCCGGTGTCCCCGGCTCGGCGCCCGGGTCAAGCTCAACGCCAGCGGAATGGGCCGCTGGGAGGAGTCTTCGGGAGACTTGTCCAAGTTCGGCCTCACCGCTTCGGACCTGCTGGAGGCCACCCGGCTGCTGAAGGAATGCAAGCTCCTGGACCGCCTCCGGCTCCTCCACTTCCACCTGGGCTCGCAGATCACCAACATCCGGAACTTCAAGCAGGCGCTGCAGGAAGCGCTCCGCTTCTACGTCGAACTCAAGGAGCTGGGAGTGCCCCTGGACACCCTGGACGTGGGCGGGGGGCTCGGCGTCGATTACGACGGCAGCAACAGCTCGGCGGACTCCAGCGTGAACTACAACGTCCAGGAATACGCCAACGACATCATCTACACCACCAAGGAGGTGCTGGACCGGGCCCGCATCGCGGAGCCGGGCATCATCACCGAATCGGGCCGGTTCCTCGTGACCCACCACGTGGCCTTGCTCGTGGACCCGCTGGAGCAGCCGCAAGCGAGCCCCAAGCCCGGCCGGCCCCGGACCCGGGCCTCCAACGTGGACGCGGTGAACGAGCTCGACGACATGGCGGTGGAGATCAACAGCAAGAACTGGCGCGAGTACCTGCACGACGCGTACCAGAAGAAGGACGAGATGCTGTCGGCCTTCTCCCTGGGCTTCCTTTCCCTGAAACAGCGGGCCCAGGCGGAATCGGCGTTTTCCCGGATCGTCGAGCTGGCCAGCCGTTTCGCGCGCCACGGACGGTTCGACGGCGAGGACAAGGCCGCCCTCGAACGCATCGCCGCACGGTTGCACGCCTTCAATTTCTCGATCTTCCGGTCGTTGCCGGATAGCTGGATCCTCGACATGCTGTTCCCCATCATCCCCACCTGCCGACTCAAGGAAAAGCCCGCGGTCAAGGCGATCCTGGCGGACCTCACCTGTGACTCGGACGGCGTCATCAACAAGTTCTCGCACCCCCAGGAGCCCCGGTCCACCTTCGAACTCCACGCCCTTCCCTGGGAGGACTCCTACACGCTGGCGATCCTGTTCCTGGGCGCCTACCAGGAGGCCCTGAGCAGCGACCACAACCTGTTCGGACGGCCGGCCGCGGTCACGGTGGAAACGGACGGCAACGGCGCGGTGGAGATCGTCGATGTGCGCAAGCCCGACACCTGTGCTGACATGCTGACCCGCTGGGGCTACGGCGACCTGGTGCGCGGCCATGCGTCCGGTGGCCCCCCGGCCATGCGCGACCCCACCCCGGAGGACCCGCCTTCCCTGCGGCTGGAACGCATACTCGCCGAGGTCCTCACCCGCGGCACCTACCTGAACCGGCAGGCGGGAAGGCAAAGAGCCGCGGCCACGGCCGGGGAAAGCCTCCACCGGACCCGCGTCCGGCCCGCCGGCGAGGCAGGACAGCCGTCTTCGGCCAGCGGTTCCTGAAAAGTTCCCGTTACCGAATACTCACGGTTTGAGGACTGCGACTTCCTGTGTTAGTGTGGGGTCCGGCTCGCCGCACGGGAGGACGCGCAGGACTTCGTCCGTTGGGCGGGCCGCGGCCACGAGAGGCCCGCCGGCGGAACCGCAATGACCACCATCGAGCAGCGCGCCCAGACCCTTCCGGTGACGGAACCGGCGACCGCGGAACCCGCGGCCGGGCGCGTGCTCGCCAAAGTCGCCGCCTCACGGCTTCCTTCGGTCAGCGGTTGGACCGTGGGCGTCCTCGCGCTGGCCCTGGTGCTCACCAGCCCGATCCTCGCGGTGCTGGGAATCGCCATGGAGGGCAGCGGCGACGCTTGGCCCCACCTCGGCGCCACGGTCCTCGGCAACTACGTGGGCCAGACCCTCTGCCTCATCATCGGCGTGGGCGCGGGCGTGCTGCTCATCGGCGTGGGCACTGCGTGGCTGGTCACCATGTTCGAGTTCCCGGGCCGTTCCGTGCTGCAATGGGCGCTGCTGCTGCCGCTGGCCATGCCCTCGTACATCGCGGCGTACACCTACACGGACGTGCTGGAGTTCGCCGGTCCGGTGCAGACGGGCCTGCGCCAACTGTTCGGTTGGCGGAGTCCCCACGACTACTGGTTCCCCGAGGTCCGCTCCCTGGGCGGAGCCGTGACGTTCCTGTCCCTGGTCCTCTACCCGTACGTCTATCTGCTGGCCCGGTCGGCGTTCGTCGAGCAGTCCCAGAGCCTGTGGGATGCCGCCCGCGGGCTCGGGCTCGGGACCTGGAACTGCTTCGCCCGAGTGGCCCTGCCGCTGGCCCGGCCGGCCATTGCGGTGGGCGTGCTGCTGGCGTTGATGGAGACGCTGAACGACTTCGGCACGGTGGACTACTTCGCGGTCCAGACCCTGACCGTCGGCGTGTACCGTGTCTGGTTCGGCATGAACAACGCCCCCGCCGCGGCCCAGTTGGCGTCCATGCTGCTGGTGCTGGTGCTGGTGCTGGCCACCCTGGAAAGGACCGCCCGGGGCCGGCGCCGCTACCAGGCCGACCACCACGCGCCGCGGCGCCACTCCCCGGCAAGGCTCCGGGGCGTCCGGGGCGCCCTCGCCCTGGGGACCTGCGCCACGCCCCTGGCCCTGGGGTTCGCCGTTCCGGCCGCGCTCATGGCCGCCTCCGCGGTCGGCGCCGACGCCGCGGCAGGCGTCAACACCCTCGCCCTCGCCTGCAACAGCGTCGCGGTGGCCGGCATGGCCGCGCTGGCCTGCCTGTGCGCCGGCCTCTTCCTGGCCTACGGCGCCCGCCTGTCCGGCGCCGCCCCGGTCAGGACGGTGGCGCGCCTGGCCAGCATCGGCTACACCGTGCCCGGGGTCGTGCTCGCCGTAGGGGTCCTGATACCCGCCGCCGCACTGGACAACACCATCGACGGGTTCATGGACGCCTGGTTCGGCGCACCCACCGGGTTGCTCTTCAGCGGCACCCTCTGCGCCCTGGTCTTCGCCTGCACGGTACGGTTCGTGGCCTTGTCCTTCGGCTCCCTGGAAGCGGGCCTGACCAAGGTCACTCCCAACATGGACGCCGCGGCCCGGTCGCTGGGACACCGTCCCGGAGGGGTGCTGGCCCGTATCCACGTCCCCCTGCTGCGGAGCAGCCTGTTGACCGGCGCCATGCTGGTCTTCGTGGACGGCATGAAGGAGTTGCCCATGACGCTGATCCTGCGCCCCTTCAACTTCGACACTCTGGCGACCCACGTCTATGAATACGCCTCCTACGAGGCGTTCGAGCAGGCGGCCGCGGCCGCCCTGGTCATCGTGGCCGCGGGTCTGGCGCCCGTGGTGATCCTCAGCCTGCGCTTCGCGGGCTCGGGGCGGTTCTCCGAGCCTGCGGACCCCGTGCCCTGACCGGCCTCGGCCGCCTCGCCGCGGCTGCCCTTCCCGGGAAACCCTGAACGATTGCCCCGTTCATCCCGAGCGTAGCGAAGCGAAAAACCCCGTTCGTCCTGAGCGTAGCGTAGCGAAGTCGAAGGACGCGCTTTCCCCAGAGGTTCCCCTACTCCTCCGGGGTCGGCGCGGTGAGGAGTTGCACGGCCCGATCCAGGTCCGCGTGGCTTCCGAGCAACACCAGGATGTCGTCCGGCCGCAGCCGGTAGTCCATGGGCGGACTCTCCACCGAAGCGCCGTCGCGGACGAGCGCCAACACGCTGGTCCTCCCCTGGAAGCGATCCTTGAGCTCGCCGATGGTGCAGGACGCCCCCGGCGCGCCCTCCTGCACCAGGAACGTATCCGCGGTGGCGCCGGTGAGGAACTGGCTGAACCGGTCCAGGCTCTTGCCTTCCAGCCTGAGCCCGCGCAGCATGCGGTAGCTTTCCCGGCGCACCATCTCCACCTGCTGGGCGATGACGTTGCGCGGCACGTGGTATTCCTGCAGTACCCGCGCGAAGATCTCCACCGAGGTCTCGAACTCCTCCGGTATGACCTCGTTGGCGCCGAGGCGGGTCAGGCGCGGGATCTCGGCCACGTACCGCGTCCGCACGATGATGTGGACCTGGGGGTTCAACCGCCGCGCGTGGGAGACGATGCGGGACGTGGCCGCGGCGTCGCTGATGGCCACCACCAGCGCCCGGGCCCGGGCCATGCCCATCCCGGCAAGGACCGCAGGGCGCGTGGCGTCGCCGAAGTCGATCTTCTCCCCCTCGTACCGGACCCGTCGGGCCACCTGGGGGTTGAGGTCCAGCACCCGGTAGGGGATGGCCACTTCGCGAAGGACCCGGGCCAGGTTCCGTCCGTTGAGACCGTAACCGACGATGACCACATGGCCGGTCATGCGGTCCGCCCGGGGCTTCCCGGCCGCGGCGCCGCGGCCCGGCGCGAACCGCAACCGCCCGCCGCCGAGGATCAACAGGGGGGTCGCCAGCATGCTCAGGATCGCGGTGGCGAGGAAGACCTGCTCCTGGTCGGGTGAAAGGAGGTCGAAAGAGCCCCCCATCCGCGCGAGGATGAGCGAGAACTCGCCGACCTGGGCCAGGGCCATGCCCAACAGGAGACCCATACGGAACGAACGCTGCAGCAACGAGAAGACGACGGTGATGACGCCTCCCTTGATGAGCACCAGCAGCAGCCACGCCGCGCCGATCAGGGAGAGTTCTTCGCGCACGAAACCGAGGTCCACCTGCATCCCGATGGAGATGAAGAAGATGCCGGCGAAGCTGTCCCTCAGGGGGAGGACGTCGGAGATCACCTGGTGGCTGTAGTCCGAATCGGAGATGAGCAGGCCCGCGACGAACGCCCCCAGGGCAAGGGAGATGCCCGACTGGTAAGCCAACCAGGCGGTCCCGAGGCAGATGAGCAACACGAACAGGACGAAGATCTCCTGGTTCCGCAGCCGCGCCACCTGGTGCAGGAACCACGGCACGATGAACCGGGAGGCGGTGAAGATGAGGGCCACGGCCAACGCCGACTTGCCCAGGGTCAGGCCCACCACCCGGAGCGAGAACGCCTCGGTCTCGCCCAGCACCGGCAACGACAGCATCATGGGTACGGCGATGATGTCCTGCAGCAGGAGCGTGCCCACGGCGAGCCGACCGTGGAGCGCCGAGAGCTCCTTTCGGTCGCTGTAGATCTTGAGCACGATGGCGGTGCTGCTGAGGGACGCGAGCAGCCCGAAGAAGAAGCTGATGCGCGGGGGGTATCCGAAATGGACCCCCGCGGCCATCACCGCCAGCACCGTCAGGACCACCTGCAGCGAGCCGCCCAGGATGACCACGGTCTTCACCTGGAGGAAACGTTCGAAGGAGAACTCCAGGCCGATGGAAAAGAGCAGCAGCACGATGCCGATCTCCGCCAACAACTCGACCTCGGCGCCGTGCCCGATCACGCTGAAGCCGTGGGGCCCCATGACCACGCCGACGGCAAGGAAGCCCACCACCGTGGGGAGCCTCAGCTTGTGGAAGGCGAAGACCGTGGCCACCGTGAGGGCCAGGACCGCCACCAGGCTGGTGAGGACGTTAAGCATGGCTTCCGTGTGTTGCGTTCCCCATACGTTTCATTGATGATAGACGATTGGGGATTCCATGAGTAGCCGCACGCGCCAACAGGAGGAACGATGAGCCAGGAAGACATGGTCATGGGCATCGACATCGGCGGCACCGGGGTCAAGACGGCGTTGATCGAGACCCGGAGCGGACGGATGACGACGGAGCGGCTGCGGCTCCCCACGCCGCAACCCGCAACGCCGGAAGCGGTCATGGAGACCGTCGTGGAATTGCAGCGGCAACTGCAATGGCGCGGGACCGTCGGTTGCGGCTTCCCCGGCCTGGTCAAGAGGGGGCGGGTCGAGCGGGCCCCGAACCTCGATTCATCCTGGATCGGCTACGACCTCGCCGCCCGGCTCAAGGCCGGGATGAACGTATCCCGCGTGGCCGTGGGCAACGACGCCGACGCCGCGGGACTGGCGGAGTTCGAGTTCGGCGCCGGAAGGGGCGCGGGCGGGACCGTGATGATGATCACCCTGGGCACCGGCATCGGCACCGCGGTCTTCCGCGACGGCGTCCTCCTGCCGGACACCGAACTGGGCCATCTCCAACAGCGCGGCCAGGCCGCGGAGAAGAGGGCCGCGGCCAACGTACGGACCGCCAGGGGCCTGAGCTGGAAGAAATGGGGCAAGAGGTTGAACCACTACCTCGTCCATGTGGAATACCTTCTCGGGGTCGATCTGTTCATCATCGGGGGCGGGGTCAGCAAGAGGCCGGAGAAGTTCCTTCCCTACCTCGAGGGCGTCGGCTGCCGCGTGGAAGCGGCGCGCCTCGGGAACGCCGCGGGCATCATCGGCGCCGCGATGTTTCCGCTGCGCCAGGCTCCCGTATCCGGCGCAGCCACGGGAGCAGCATGACGTAAGGAGGCTCGGTTCCACGCAGGCCGCGGTCGAACCGGGCCACCAACCCCGGAACCTCGGCGCAGGCCAACTCCCTCTCCACCCGCATGCGCGAGGCCAGCACCTCGACGGCCGGCAGCACGCCGCCGCTCCCCGCGGAGGACGCGGCACGGGCGAAGTCCAAGCTCCGGGACTCGTGCACGGTGAGATCCTGGATGCGCCCCAGCGCGTCCTGGAGCTTCTTCAGGCCATGCACGGCCGCTCTGGCCTCGGGCATCAGGTCCGCGAGCATCTCCAGGAGGTAACGGAGCTTCTTGCACTCGATCCGCAGGGAATGGAGGTCCGCGGCGTCGGCGCGGCCCCGGAGTCGATGGCCCTGCTCCAGGACTGCCCGGCACTTCTTCGCCACACGCGCCCCGGCCAGTTGCAGGACCGGTTCGGAGCCCCGAGGACCGAGGGCGGCCGGATCCTCGACGCATTCGCGCCACTGCCGGAGTGCGGCCTCGTACTCGGGCGAACGCATGACGTCCGCCAACCCGCGAAGGGCCGCTCCCCGCTCCCGCCGGACGAAGTCGAACAGCGGCGCGAGGTCCTGCGCCAGGGGTCCCGAAAGCATCCCCCTGTACGCCGCCTCATGCGCCAGATAGACGTGCAAGTCCCTCAGCTTACCGGTGGACCTGCCGAACCATGACAGGACGCGCCGGAGCCGGGCCGCGGGTTCCGGCGCAAAGACGCCCCCGAACTGTCCGAGTACGGACCGAGCGCGCCGAACCGCGACCCGGAAGTCGTGCAGGGACTCCGTGTCCGTGTCGTCGAGGATACCCTCTTCGTTGCGGCGCACCGTCAGGTACTGGGCCCACAACTCGGCGCGGAGCGCATCGGCTGCGGCGACGGAGCCGGAAGACTCGCCCCCGGCCCGCGGTCCCTCCCCCGCCGTTGCGGGGAACGGGTCCTTCGTCACGCCCGCGGTCGTCCAGTGCATCTTCCCGCGCGCTTCCGCCACGGAGAAGAACGCCCGGACGACGCCCTATCGGGGTTTCCTGGGCGGTACGATGGCTTCCTGACAGGCCTTGGCAATCCGGAACTTGACGACCCTCTTCGCGGGTATCTTGATGGATTCACCCGTAGCCGGATTGCGCCCCATGCGGGCCTTCCTGTTGGTCTTCACCAGCCGCCCGATGCCCGGTACGATGAAGACTCCGTTCTTCTTCGTCTCCTTGACGGCCAAAGCCGCCAAGTTGTCCAGAAACTCCTTCGCGACGCGCTTGTCGAGGTCGCACTTTGCCGCCAGGTCGGCCACGATCTTTGCCTGGGTCATCTTCGCTGCTGCCATGCATCTCCCTCCGTGAGCCCCTTGGAACGGGGCGCCTTCAAGTTCCTGTGCAAGTTACGAAATCTCAACGCGATTGTAAACAGGAAATGCGGCGTCCGCGGGCCGCGGGACCTCCGGACGCCGAGAACGTCACTGTCCGCTCCAGTCCGGCAACTGCGGATGCGGGCGGCGGAACGCGCGGACGATGTCGCTGTGGGTCAGGTGGTCGTACCGGAACGGGGGCAACTCCTCGCTGACCCGGGAGTGGTACCTCATGAGGACCAGGTAGCGCTTGACCAGCTCCGGCAGCAGGAAGTGTCGGCGGACGTGCTCCCGTCCCCGGCGGCCGAGGGCGGCCGCGGCTTCGACGTCGTCCAGGACCGCGGCCATGCGGGAGGCGATGGCGTCGATGTCCAGCGGATCCACCAGGTGGCCGGTCACGCCGTCGATGACCTGCCGCTTGATGCCGCCCACCCGGGAGCCGATGACCGGCGCCCCCTGCCAAAGGGCCTCGGCCACCACCAGGCCGAAGCCCTCCCGGGTCGAGACGTGGACGAAGCCGTGAGCGACGCGCATCAGGGCGCCCACCACCCGGTCGTTGTCCTCCACGTTGACCCAGAACCGGACGTCCGGGTGGTCCCCCGCCTGCCGCCTCAGTTCGTTCAGGACGTCGTCCCCTTCCGGGTCGTCGGACGCGGTGTTCCCGATGAAGACGAGGTACGGCTTCGGGTCGCGCCGGCGCTCCCGGCCCAGACGCTGGAAAGCCTCCAGGATGGCGCCCTGGTTCTTGTGGCGGTCGTAGCGGGAAATCGCCGCCAGTATGGGCCGTCCGGGGTCCACCTGGTGGGCCTCGAACAGCGGCTGCAGGACGTCCAGGGCCTGGGTCCGGGTGTAGCGCCGGTTCTTCTCCGCCAGGGGGTCGATGCACGGCATGACCTCATAGACCGGAACCTTGAGACCCGGGCCCACGAACTCGCGCATGGTGAAGACCGCGCCGTCGCAGTGGTTGACGTACGGCAGGAGGAACCGCCAGACGGTCTTGTCCGGCGCCGAAGTGTCGATGTGGCAACGCCAGATCACGTTGCCGAAGATCGGCGCGTTCATGATCAGGGCCGCGGGCTGCGGGTCGTGGACCACGGTGAGGTCGGAAGCGATGAACGTGTTGCAGGCGTTCTCGTCGATGGTGTCCAGGTAGGCGCCGAAGATCTCTTCCAGGGAAATGGGCTCCCCCGCTCCCTGGAGCAGGTTGTGGAACTTCTTGGTGACCTGGAAGAACTCGCGGTTGCCGCGAATGGTGCACCAGCGGGCATCGACCCCCAGCAACCGGGCCAGGGGAACGGCGCTGCGAAGCATCTCGGCCACCCCTCCGCCCACCGCGGTGGAATTGACGTTCACCCATCCGTAGTCCGTCAACGGCTCCGCCAGCCGCCTGAGCTCTTCCATCCGCGGCCTGCCGATGACCTCCTCGTAGTCGGTGAGGTCGAAGGAGGCTTCGGGCCGATGCTCTTCCAGGCCGGAGGAGACCCCGTTCCGGCCGTTGACGGCCTCGGGCGGGGGCAGGGAAACCTCGGGTGGAGGCGGGGAAACATCGGGCGGGGGAAATTCCAGTGTATCCGGCGCGTCGTTCAGGAAAGTCAAGCCCTTGTCCTCCAATGCCGTGAAAATGGGCACCAATTCCTTAGATCATACGACAAGTTAGACGGAAATGTCAATAGGATGGCGGCGGCCCGGGCAAGTTCCCTCTTGCCACCGGCGGCCGGTTCGAGTATGTATTCCCGGTTGCCGAGCCGCTGACTCGCCATTCCCGTCGAGGGTCCGTCGCGATGCAAGCCAAGAAACCGCACTTCCTGCGCAACACGATGATCACGGGGTTCCTGATCCTGATCCCGCTGTTCGTCACCTATATCCTCATCGCGTTCCTGTTCAACCTGCTCAACGACGCGGGCGCGCCGATCCTCCTCGGCCTCCTGTCCTTCCTCGACCTCGACGACCTGCGTTGGCTCCAGCCGCTGGTCCCGTTCATCAACCTGCTCCTGGCCCTGGCGCTGATCTTCTGCATGGGGCTGTTCGGCGCCAACGTCATCGGCCGACGCATCCTGACGGCCCTCAACCAGATCGTCATGAGCCTGCCGTTGGTGAGCAGCATCTACGGCGCGGTGAAGCAGATGGTCGAGACCCTCCACGGCCCCAACCGCAGCTTCCAGCGCGTGGTGCTGCTGGAATATCCCAAGCAGGGCGTCTGGATGATGGGGTTCGTGGCGACCCGGCGACCCGACCCTTTCGACCTGTCCTCCTCCGGCACGCTGTTGTCGGTCTTCGTGCCCACCACGCCGAACCCGACTTCCGGCTTCCTCGTCCAGGTGCCGGAAACCGAGGTCATCGACACCGACTACAACGTGGAGGAGGCATTCAAGTTCATCGTCTCGTCCGGCATCGTCGGCAGGCCGTTCGGTCCCCCGGCGCCGTCCGGGCAACCCTCGCCGACCGCGGCTGTGGAAGGGACCCGGGAGTCTGCGCCGCGGAACCTCCGGTAGGGAGTGGACCCGGGGAGGCGCGTCATGCCGAGGGCGCCGCGGGGGGATCCGCGGAGGAAGGCTGGGCCGCCGACCCGCCGGGGTCGGCGAACCGGTCGTTGAGCGCCTGCACGTAACCGTTGGCTTCGGTGATCACCTGGGAGAGTTGCTTCCGGGTGTTCCGGTTCCAGCCGGACGGCCGGACCGCGAACACCGAACGCCATATCCCCGCGTTCTTCCGAAAACCGCCCGCGAGGGCCTCCTGCGCCTCCATGTCACGGGGGTCTCCCGGCTCCCGGCGCAGCCGTTTCAGCAGGCGCCGGGCCATCAGCCGGCACACGGAATGGTGGGTGTAGCCCGCGGCCAGGAAGACCGCGGCCAGGGCGGCGCAGCCCCAGAACGGCTTCGCCCACAGCGCGGACCAGAACGGATGCGTGGGCAGCAGGCCGTCCCACTCCCCGGTCCGGAAGGTCCAGATCAGGACCGCGGCAAGGAGCACGGCGAAGACGATCCCGTCGAGCCGCAGGACCCGGCGGCGCCATTCCGCCATCATTTCCTGCAGACGCGGCGCCAGCCGGATCTCGATGTCGCGCGCGCAGTGCTCGAGCACCCCCATGACACGGTAGGCCCGATCGACCTCCACCTGCCGGATGCGCTGGTGGATCTCCGCCAGGTCGAAATCGCGCTTCTGCTCGAAGAGGGTGCGCAGGCCCGGGTCCTCGATGGGGACCGCTGCGTCGGGACTGTAGATGCCGTAGAAGCGCCCGGCGGTGAGTCCCTTCTGGGCCAGGGCGCGCTGCCACGAGCCCACCACGTCTTCCGGGTTGTTCTCCCGGGCCGTGTGGTCCATCTGGTTCAGCACGTAGAGGAACTTGCTCGAATCGGTCCGGTGGATGGTCTCCTCCACCAGGTGCTGCAAGGTGTCCTTCATGGTGCCGGGTTCGGGATGCCTGGCGTCGAAGAACACCAGCACGAGGTCCGACAGGTCCATGATCCGGTCCGTCACCCGCAGGGTCGCGGTCCGCTGCTGGTCCGCGTCGAAGCCGGGCGAGTCGATGAAGATCTTGCCTCGGAGGACCTCGCTGGGGCAGGTCTTGAGTTGGAGGTAGGCGTCGATGCGGCTCCCCTCGCCCGCGCTGATCTCTTCGATGGCCCGGCTCATCTTGTAGAACGGGAAGCGCGGGTCGGCGTCGAGGGCCACCCCCGGCAGCACCCGGACGCCCTCCTCCTTGCCGAAGCACAACACCGTGAAGCGGTCGTCCACGGCCTGGTTTCCCGCGGGCTGCACCGGCTGTTGCAGGAAGTCGTTGATGAAGGTGGACTTGCCCGAGGAATAGGTCCCCAGGACCGCGACCAGCGGCCACCACGGAATGCGCGTGGCGTGGGACTCCTCCCGTCCGAGGAACCCCAGACGGCGTGACACCACGTCCAGCTTGCGGAAGCTCCGGACCGCGTCCAGCAGGACGGGGTTCTCCATCCGCAAGTGGTCCTCCAGGCTCTCCAGCCTCGCTTCCAGTTCGGCCGGCGCGGCCGTGGCCGCCCCTGTCCACCAATCACGCCACCGGGACATCCCGCCGCTCCTCGCCGAGGTCCGCCAGTTGGCGCAACGCGCGCGCCACGTACACCCGGGTCATGCGTTTGCGGTACCAGTAATCCATGTCCGCGTTGTCCAGCGGATGGGACACGCGCATGGCCAACTCCGCGGCCGCCTCGATGGACCCGGACTCCACCGGCTTGCCGCACAGGACCCCCGGGACGTCCGCGACCACCTTGGGCGCCGAGGCCACCGCGGTCAGCACGACCCTGGCCGCCTCGCAGACCCCCGACGCCGCCATCCGCAAGGCCGCTGCCACCCCCAGGACGGGAAAATCGAAGGCGCCCCGCCGTCGGAGCTTGAGATAGACGTTGCGCCACCCGAAGGACTCTTCCGGTATCCACACCCCTTGCAGCAGCTCGTCGGGCCGTTTGGCCAGGTAATGCATGCCGTCGTCCCGGTACAGGCCGTCCACCGGGACCCGCCGGCTCCCTTCGGCGCCGACGAGTACGGCTTCCGCGTTCAGGCTGCTCAGCACCGGCGCGGTGTCCGACGAGGAGATGGCGAGGCAGACCCGGCTCCCGGGCGCCACCAGGCAGATGTCCCCGTCCTTCTTGAGGCAGAAGCCCACCGCCTGCCGCCAGAAGAACGACTGGTCGTAGTAGTTGCAGCGGGTGTCCACGAACAGGTTGCCGCCGATGGTCCCCGCGTTCCGAAGCTGGAGCGTCGAGACCAGCCCGGCCGCGGCCGCGAGGGCGGGAAAGGCCTCCCGCACCGTGCGGCGCCCGGCCACCGCGCTCAGGCTCTCCCCGGCGCCGATCCACAGCCCGCGGCCTTCCTCCCGGCGGATGCCCCGGTGCTCCTCGATACCGCCCAGCGACACCAGGTAGCGGGGCGTGAACTGCCCCCGCTTCATCTTGGGATAGACGTCGGTGCCGCCGGCCACGGCCATGGCCTCCGGGCCGAGTTCCCGCAGCGCCCGCGACGCCTCCGCCAGGGTCCGGGGCCTGAGGTAGGTGAAATCCGGGAGTCGCAGCATGGCCTCAGCTCTTCTGCGGGACCTCCACCCCCTGGCCGGGAGCCCAGCGGATGGGCGCGGGGAACTCGAAGTCCGGCGTCGTGGGCGGCTTGAGCCGCCGGTCCAACGCCCGCAGGACCTTGTCCGGGGTCACCGGTATCTCGCGCACCCGGACGCCCACCGCATCGTACACCGCGTTGGACACCGCGGGGATCACCGGCAGCAACGGCCCCTGGCCGGCCTCCTTGGCGCCGAAGGGGCCTTCGGGGTCGTCGGTCTCCACCAGCAGGGTCTCGATGGGCGGCGTCTCCAGCGTGGTGGGGCTCTTGTACTCCAGTATGGACGGGATCTTGTGCAGCCCCGACTTCCGGAAGACCTGCTCCTCCATCAGCGCCTCGCCGAGGGCCATGTAAACGCTTCCCTCCACCTGTCCCTGGACCCAGAGGGGGTTGAACGCCCGGCCGCAATCGTGGGCGATCCACACCTTGTCGATGCGGATCTCGCCGGTGTCGCCATCGCAGTGGAGCTCCACCACCGCGGCGGAATAGCTGTAGGCGGGGGTGGGACCCACCCCGGCGCCCTTGTAGTCCCCCGGATGGCGGGGCGGCCGGTAGCTGCCCGTGGCTCCCAGCGTGCCGAAGCGGCTCTCCGCCCGCTCGACGCACTCCGCGAAGGCCACGCCCCGGTCCGGCAGGCTGCGGCAGCGCACCCGGCCGTCCTCCATCTCCAGGTCGTCCGCCGGCGCGTCCAGCAACTCCGCGGCCGCCTGGAACAGACGCTCCCTGAGCTTGCCGCACGCCTCGATGGCGGCGTTTCCGGTCATCACCGTCACCCGGCTCGAATAGCTCCCCAGGTCCACCGGCGTGAGGTCCGTGTCCGCGGTCACCACCCGCACGTCCCCGGGCGTCAGCCCGAGCTCCTCGGCCACGGCAAAGGCCAGGATCGAATCCGAGCCCTGGCCGATGTCCGTGGAGCCGCAGAAGACGGTCACGCCGCCGCCCCGGTCCGCGCGTATCTGGACCCCCGAATGGGGCATGTCGTTCCAGTAGATGGGCAGTCCCGCTCCGCTGATGTAGGAGCTCGCGGCGAAGCCCACGCCGTGGCCCCAGGGCAACGAACGGTGCTTCCCCTTCCAGCCGGACCGCTCGGCGACCTTCTCGATGCACTCCCGCAGCCCGATGGTGCTCACCCGCAGCCCGTTGACGGTCACGGTGTTGGGCTTCACCACCTGCCGGAGGCGCATCTCCACCGGGTCCAGAGACAACTTCTCGGCGATCTCGTCCAGTTGCACCTCCACCGCGAACCGGGGCTGGGGCGTGCCGTGGCCGC
Source organism: uncultured Binatia bacterium (SeqCode) (assembly GCA_965204235.1). Taxonomy (GTDB): domain Bacteria; phylum Desulfobacterota; class Binatia; order UBA9968; family JAJDTQ01; genus JAJDTQ01. Next base: position 2,988,777 of record OZ241979.1, on the reverse strand, counting down.
GCTTGGGGCCGCAGGGGGGCTTGTTGGTGAACACCCGCACGCCCTCGAACTTGTAGGCCGGCAACTCGTAGGTCACGGTCTGCAGCGCGCCGGTGTAATAGACGGTGGCCAAGCCGTAACTGCTGTAGCCGCCGCCGTCGAGAAAGGACCGGAACCACATGGCCTTCAGCGCGCCCTCGCGGGTGACGGCCGTGCGCAGCCACATCTTCACCGGGTGGCGTCCCCGGTGCACGTAGAACGACTCTTCCCGGTTGAGGGTGATCTTCACCGGCCGGCCCGTCACCATGGAGAGCTTGGCCACCGCGATCTCGTGGGAGAAGGGGTCGCTCTTGCCCCCGAACCCGCCGCCCACCGGCGTGGCGATGACCCGGATGCGCCCCATGGGCAGGTCCAGCACCCGGGCCAGGGCCCGGTGCACGTAGTGCGGCGTCTGGGTCGAGGACCACAGAGTGAGCTTGCCGTCCGGGGCGTAGTCCGCCAGGGCGCAGTACTGCTCCATGGGCAGGTGGGTGTTGCCTTGGAAGAAGTAGGCGCCCTCGAAGACCTCGTCCGCCTCGTCGAAGCCGGCGTCCACGTCGCCGAACTCGAAGGAGACCGCCTTCTGGACGTTGGCGCGGCGGTTCCAGGTGTGGATGCGGCAGTCCTCTGCCTCCAGGGCGCCCTCGATGGAGAGTATGGGGTCGAGCACCTCGTAGTCCACGTCGATGAGGCGCAGCGCCGCCTCCGCGGCGTCTTCGCTGACCGCCGCCACCGCCGCCACCGGGTCCCCGACGTAGCGGACCTTGTCCACCGCCAGCGCCTCCTCGTCCTGGGTGGAGGGCATGATGCCGAACTTCGTCGGGACGTCCTCGCCGGTGATGACGGCCTCGACGCCCGGCAGATCCAAGGCGCGTCCGGTGAGCACGCCGTGGACCCGAGCGTGCGGATGCGGACTGCGCAGCAGCCTGGCGAACAGCATGCGCGGCAGCGCCACGTCGTCGGCGTAACGCGTGGTCCCGGCGCACTTGGCCGGCCCGTCGATACGCGGCAACGGTTTGCCGATGACCGAGAACCCCTTGTCCTTCATGTGCGGACGTCCTCTGCGCCGCGTCCCGCCCCCGGGCCTCCCGCGGCGCGTCCTCCCCAATGGCCGACGACCCTATCCATCCCCTGCCTCCGCGCCCTCGCGGCCCGGGGCGGCAGCGGCCCGCTCCACCGCCTCGATGATCTTGGTGTATCCCGTGCAGCGGCACAGGTTGCCGGACAGGGCCGCTTCGATGTCCGCCCGGGCCGGGCGGGGGTCCTTGTCCAGCAGCGACTTGGCCGCCAGCAGTATGCCGGGGATGCAGTAACCGCACTGGGCCGCCCCGAGGTCCGAGAACGCCCGCTGCAGCGGATGCGGCCGGCCGTGCAGGGAAAGCCCCTCGACGGTGGTGACCTCGCGGCCCTCGGCCTCCAGCCCCAGCATCAGGCACGAGTAGATGGGCTCGCCGTCCACCAGCACGGTGCACGCGCCGCACTCCCCCAACTCGCAGCCGTGCTTGGTGCCGGTGAGCCCCAGCTCTTCCCGCAGCACCTCCAGCAGGCTTCGGGTCACGTGGCCGGCCACTTCGTGGAGCTCGCCGTTGACGCGCAGGCGCAACAACTGCTTTCCGGCGACCTCCCGGATGTTCGACTCCCGGCTGCTCAATTCCGAAAGAACCTCCTCGCCTTGAGCTCGAAACGCGGCAGCGTCCCCCGGGCCGCCACCTCCACCGTGGGGCGGATGCGCAGGTTGTCCAGGATGGCCCGGGTCACGCTTTCCTCCAGCCCCGCGGGACTCTCCGACGCGCCCGGCTCCACCGTGACCTTGAGTTCCGCCAGACCCTCGGTCTCCAGCACTTCCACCCGGAACTCCTCGATCTCGGGAAACTGCCGGACGATCCGTTCCACCGCGCTCGGGAACACGTTGACGCCCCGCACCACCACCATGTCGTCCACGCGCCCGAGGACGCCTCCGTCCAACGCCAGGGAGGATCGTCCGCAGGCGCAGGGACCGCGGCGCGCCTCCACCAGGTCGCCGGTGCGGTACCGGATGACGGGACTCCCCACCCGGCCCAGGTTGGTCAGCACCAGTTCGCCCCGGCCTCCGTCCGGCAGGGGCTCGCCGCTGTCCAGGTCCACCACTTCGGCAATGAACTCGTCCTCGTTGACGTGCACCCTTTCCCCCGGCGCCTGGCAGGCGAAGCCGAACGCGCCCACCTCGGTGGCGCCCGTGTGGTCGAAGCACCGGGCGCCCCACGCTTCCTCGATCCGCCGCCGGGTGGAGGCGATGCTCGCCCCGGGCTCTCCCGCGTGGACGGTCACGCGGACGGACGACTCACGGGCCAGGTCCATCCCCGCCCGGCGCGCCTCCGCGGCCATGTGCAGGGCGTAGGTGGGGGTGCACACCAGCACGGTGGCGCCGTAGTCCACGAGGCTCTTGAGCCGTTGCCGGGTGGTCTGTCCCCCGCCGGAAACCGCCAACGCGCCGACCTTGCGGGCGCCTTCCCACCCGCTCCAGAACCCGACGAACGGCCCGAAGGAGAAGGGGAAGAAGACCCGGTCCCCGGACCCGACCCCCGCGGCCCGGAACACCGCCTTCCAGCACTCGCCCCACCAGTCCCAGGACGCGTCCGTGTCCAGCCAGTACAGGGGACGCCCGGTGGTGCCCGACGTCTGGTGCACGCGCACGTACCGTTCCAGGGGGAACGTCAGGTCGCTCCCGAAGGGCGGCCGCCGGAACTGGTCATCCACCAACTCCTGCTTGGTGGTGAACGGCAGGCGGGACAACTGTTCCCGCGTCTCCACCGCCGGCAGGGCGCCGCCGAGCTTGCGGCGGTAGAACTCGTTGCTCCGTAGCACCTCGCCAAGCATCCCGTTGAGCCGGTCCCACTGCGAGCGGTCCATGGTCCCTCGGTCCATACTGGCGCATAACGCGGACACGGCCAACTCCACGGTCAAACCCCCACGGTCAAACCCCCAGGCGGTCGACACGGCCGGAAACCACCCGGCATGGTCTCCCCCTTCGCGGCGTCGGGAGACGGTCAACCATCAAGGCGGTCGGCGCGACCGGAAACGGCCCCCGGAGGTCCGCGCGCGCCGTCAACTCAGATGCTGCCAGGGACGCAGGGCAACGGCGTCGTCAGGGACACGCCCTTCCGGCGTCAGCCCAGACGCTGCCCGGGACCCAAGCCGACCGCCGCGGCGTACTCCCCCGCGGCGACCTTGGACCGGGAGTCGTGGGCCCTCACCCTCCGGACCGTGACGCTGGCCGAACCCGCGGCCACCGCAAGGCCGTCGTCGGACACGGCCAGGACCTCCCCGGGCGCGCCCTCACCCGCGCCCATGCGGCTGCCGTACAGCTTCAGCCTGTTCCCGCCAAAGACGGTCCAGGCGCCGGGTTGGGGGTCCGTTCCACAGATGAGCCGATGGACCTCCGGCGCCGGCTTCGACCAGTCCACCTCCGCGTCCGCCTCGCGGCACCAGCCCTCGTAGGTGGCGCGGCTTTCGTCCTGCTCGATCCGCGGGGCCGCGCCGGCGCGCACCAGATCCACCGCCTCCGCCACCGCTTCCACCCCCATGGGGAACAGCTTGTCGAAGTAGAGGCTGCCCACGGTGTCGTCCGGCGCGACCTCCACCTCCTTCTGGAGCAGGATCGGCCCCTCGTCGAGGCCTTCGTCCGGCCAGAAGATGGTGAGACCGGTCTCGTGGTCCCCGTGTATCCGCGCCCAGTTGATGGAGCTGGGGCCGCGGTGCAACGGCAGCAGGGAAGGATGATACTGGATGGTGCCGAACCTCGGAGCGTCCAGCACCCGCCGGGGCACGAGGAGGGTCACGTAGGCCATGACGCACAGGTCGGACCGGAACGACTGCACCAGGTCCAGCAGCGCGTCGTCCTTCCAGCTACCGGGCTGATGCACCGGCAGCCCCCGTTCCAGCGCCGCCTCCTTGAGGGGGTCCACGGGCCGACCCTCGCGGTCCGGCGCGCAAAAGACCCCCACGATCTCGTCCGGCCCCGCGAGGAGCCGTTCCAGCACCGCCTTGCCGAAGGCCTGCTGGCCGTGGATCAGGATACGCATGGGAACCTTCCATACCACATCGTCCACACTCCGTCACGCTTCGGGCAAGAGTTGCCGCCGGTGCGTCCTGCGAGCGGCGCCGTATCCCGGAACGTCTGAACGATTCCGCCTCGAGCCCCCTTCTCCCCGGGAAAGCGCGTCCTTCGACTTCGCTTCGCTACGCTCAGGACGAACGGGGACAATTGTTCGGAGTTTCCTCAGGACGAACGGGGATCGTCGGGCTCTTCCGGCTTTCGTGTGGGCAGGGTTTCACGTGTGGGCAGGGTTTCACGTGTGGGCAGGGTTTCACGTGTGGGCAGGGTTTCACGTGTGGGCAGGGTTTCACGTGTGGGCAGGGTTTCACGGGGTCTATGTGCAAGCAGGGTGTCACGGCGTAGCGTCCCCTCCCCCTGCAAGCAGGGTGTCACGAGTTAGCGTACCCTCCCCCCTTGAGGGGGAGGGACAGGGAGGGGGGTACGGCGGGGTTGAGGGGAAGGGGTCTCTACACGGACCGGCCCAAGCCGTTTCAGCCGTCTGTCCGTCGGTGCTGACGCCCACCTGTCCGGTTGCAGCGACCAACCCCCCTCCCTGACCCTCCCCCTCAAGGGGGGAGGGAATCGGAGTTCTCCGCCCTCAGGGAATCGGGGTTCTTCGCCATTAGGGAATCGGAGTTCTCCGCGTGGGAGGGGATGTCACAATTGCGCCGGGGAGCGGCGGGCGGCCGCTCCCCGGCGAGGAGGCTAGATGTGGTAGTAGTGGAAGAACTCCGCGGGCACGGGGTGCAGGAAGACGTCCCGGGACTCCTGCTCCTTGAAGGAGATGTAGTGGTCGATGACGTCCTGGGTGAACACGCCGCCCCGGGTCAGGTACTCGTGGTCGGCGCCCAGGGCCGCCACCGCGTCTTCCATGGAGGTCGGCACCGCGGGGATGCTGCCGATCTCCTCGGGAGAGAGCTCGTAGATGTCGGTGTCCACCGGGTCGCCGGGTTCGATGCGGTTCTGGATGCCGTCGAGTCCCGCCATCAGCATGGCCGAGAAGGCCAGGTAGGTGTTGGCCGAGGGGTCGGGCGGGCGGAACTCCAGCCGCTTGCTGGCCGCCGAGGTCTCGTAGGTGGGGATGCGGACGGCAGCCGAGCGGTTGCGCTGGGAGTAGGCCAGATAGACCGGCGCCTCGAACCCGGGGACCAGGCGTTTGTAGGAATTGGTCGTGGGGGCGCAGAAGGCGAGCAGCGACGGACCGTGCTTCAGAAGGCCGCCGATGTAGTGCCGCGCCAACTCCGATAGCTGAGCGTAGCCGTCCTCGTCGTAGAAGAGCGGCTGGTCGCCGAGCCAGAGGGACTGGTGCACGTGCATGCCGGTGCCGTTGTCCCCGAACAGGGGCTTGGGCATGAAGGTGGCGGACTTGCCGTGGGCGAGGGCCACGTTGCGAACGATGTGCTTGTACCACTGGGCCTCGTCGGCCTTGTCGCGCAACGTGCCGAACCGTGTGGCGATCTCGTTCTGGCCGCCGGTGGCCACCTCGTGGTGGTGCACCTCGAAATCCATCCCCACCTGCCCCATCTTCTCGGCCATCTCCCAACGCAGCTCGGAGAGCTTGTCGAAGGGGGCCACCGGGGAATAACCCTGCTTGGGCGGGATCTTGTAGCCGAGGTTGTGGCCGTCCTCGTCCCGGCCGGAGTTCCAGTCCGCCTCGTCGGACTCCACCACGTAGAACGACGAGTTGATCTTGAGGCCGAACTGCACGTGGTCGAACAGGAAGAACTCCAGCTCCGGGCCGAAGAACGCCTTGTCGGCGATGCCGGTGCCCTTGAGGTGCGCCTCGGCCTTGGTGGCCACGTAGCGGGGGTCCCGGGAGTAGCGTTCGCCCGTCATCGGGTCCACGATGTCGCAGATCATCTTCAGGGTCGGTTCCGACTCCACGGGATCGATGCGAGCCGTGTCGAGGTCCGGGACCAGCAGCATGTCCGATTCGTCGATGGACTGGAAGCCGCGCAAGCTGGAGCCGTCGAAGCCGAGGCCGCGGTTGACGAGGCTGTCGTTCACCCGGGAGGGCGGTATCGCAAAATGCTGCCAGCGCCCGATCAGGTCGGTCACGAGCAGCTCCACTCGCTGCACCTTCTTGTCCGAAATGGTCTTCTGCACGTCCGATAGCGTTGCCATGGTACTCCTCTACCTCTCCGCGTGTGGTCGGGATGGTCTGGTGAAAGGGCCGTCCGTCTATCACACGGCGCCCGCGGCGCTGGCCGCGCGCGCAGGCGCCGTGTGACCCTACTGCAAGAAGACGCGGTTGATAGCATGAAGCAATTGATACTTCAACCCGCGGCGCGGGCGGGACTCGACTTTCCGGGCGCCGCCGGACGCGCGCCGGAGCCCCGGCGCCGGTGTGAGGAGGGGGCGGCGCTGGGTGGGCCGCATGTGAACCCACGCTCGCCCGCGGGCATGAGAGGATTGCGAATATGCTTCCAGCGCCAGCCCGGAACCTAACCCGGCCCACCACCATTGTCAATCCAGGGAAAGTCGAAAATTTCCCGGTGGAAAAAGGGGGTAAAACCTCGACAAAAAATCGGCTTTCCAGCCCTTTTATCCCCCTTTTCCACCCTCAAATCGTCATTTATTTTGTCATCCCGAAACGTCCCACTAAAATTCCGCCAAATCCCGGATAATCCCGCTATCACCAATTTTGTCTCCCTACAGCCGGGTTGCGGGATCGTTGACACCGCCGAGCCGCTCTGATAATCGCAGTCTCGGCGGCGGCAAATACCCTGGGGAGACGCGCCGGACCGCGACTCGTCCGCACAACTCGCCAGCACAGGGAGGTGACCCATGGCAGCAGACCCTGAGCCTCGCGGAACAGTCCACTGGATCGACCACTTCATCGTCGGGACCAACGACATGGTGGCCTGGGTCGATTGGGCCGTGAACGCCACCGGCCTCACGCGAAGGCCCATCCGGGGCATCACCACCGCCGGGCGCAAGAAGGACGCGCCGATCATGTGCTTCCTCTGGTGGGACGGCGAGTCCTGCCGCATCGGCGCGTTCCTCCAGCCCGAGGTCTATCCGCCGGCCAAGCCCCTGGGCGAGGACACGCCCCGGTGCGGTTTCTACGTCCGGCCCGAGGACGTGGACGCCCACCTCGAGCGGCTGGACCGCCACCGCATCCCGCACACCGACCCGGTCCGGACGGCCGCGGGCGGCGACGAAGGGACCGTCATCCACTTCGCCGACCCGGACGGCAACCAGTACGAGTTCTGGGCCCCCGAGCGCATGCCCGAAGGAGCCATGGAGGTCCGCACCTCGGAAGGGGTGGGCCGGATCAGCCACGCGGTGTACGGCTCCCGGGACCTGGGCCGGACCGCGGAGTTCTTCGAGACCTACTGCGCCCTGAAGCCGGAAAGGAGCCCCACGGTCGCCGAAGGCATGCTGGTGCTGCGCCTGCGCGCCGGCGCACGGCTCATCTACCAACTCGCGGACCGGGTGGACGAGCGGGTGGCCGGGCACGGACCCTGGTGGGACATGCACACGGCGTTGACCGTGCGGGCGGAGGAGTTCATGCCCAACTACCGCCGCATGTGGGAAGGCCTGCCGGAGGAAGATGCGGCAAAGGAAGAGGCCCGCATGACCCTGGAAGAGGAGGACGCGCTCCCCGCGCGCACCGGCCTGCACCGGAGCCCGGTCGGTTACCAGTGGAAGGCCATGTACGAGCGGGGCGACGAGTTCTACGACTGGGACGGCCACGCGTTCCACTTCTTCGGCGGCGTGCCGGTGAAGGACGACGGCTCGCTGACGCTCTACACCATCGTCGAGCAGGAAGAATACCTGAAGGACGTGGCCGTCGAGGCCGGGAAGGTCCGACCCGCGCACGGGTGACCCCTCCGGTCCCGGCAACGGCGCCGGCGCGAACCGCCGGTCCCCTCGCCGGTCGGTCTTCGGCGGTCCGTCTCCAACGAGGAGGTTCCCATGGAAGTGGTGAAGGTGGGCTTCGAGAACACCAAGGGCATCCCCCCCTCCGGCCTCTGCGTGGGCGTGCACCGGGCCGGGGCCATGCACCGGAAGATGGTCGAGAAACACGGCGGCGGGTTGGCGGTGTGGTCCCTGAGGCCCGAGAACGACTTCATCGCCTTCCGGTCGCTGGAAGAAGAGGAGGGCATCCGCTCCACCGACGACATGGAGTCCATCCGGGACGAGAAGCTCATCTACGGGGTCCGCGGGGCGCCGCCGGAGGTCCGCCGGAAGGCGCGCGAGCAGGGCCTGGAGCTCCTGGCGGACGCCACCTGCCCCTTCGTGGTGCAGCAGGAGGAGGCGGAATTGGAGCTGCTGGAGCAGGGGCGCCACCTGGTGATCCTGAGCAGCCGCACGCACCACGGCATTCCGCGCCTCATGGGCATCGCCGCGGAGAAGGAGCGGGAAGTCTTCATCGTCGAGAACGAAGACGACGTGAAGGAGATCCGCCTGACCCGGTTCGAGCCCGTGGGGGTCATCGTCCAGACCACGTTCTGGATGGAGAGCTACAAGAAGATCATGGCGCTGCTGCTGGAACGGTTCGCCAACGTCCTCATCCGCAACACCGCGTGCATCGACTCGCTGCAGCGCCTGCCCAAGGTCGAGGACCTCGCCCGGGACGTGGAGGCGGTGGTGATCTTCGGCTGGACCGAGGGCATGACCAACCGCATGGTGGAGGTGGCCCAGGCGTTCAACCACAACGTCCACCGCATCGAGAAGGTCGAGGACCTGGACCGCGCGTGGTTCACGGGAAAGTCCAGGGTGGGCGTCATCGGCGCCAACGAGACCACCGACGAGCTGGTGGACCAGGCGGTGGAGCGCATCAAGTCCATGGCCGCCTGAAGGAAACTCCGAACAATTGCCCCCGTTCGTCCTGAGCGTAGCGAAGCGAAGTCGAAGGACGCGCTTTCCACACAGGAGAGGCGCCTCATGCCGGAATTGAACAGAGGCTCCTGAAGTTGACCGCCTGAAACGAGGTCGAGACCGGTGACGACAACCGCTGACATCGAAGCCAGACTCCCCTACCGCGACCTGCGCGAATGGATGGCCCGGGCCGACGCCCTGGGCGAACTCCGCACCGTCACCGGCGCGAGCTGGCAGGAGGACATCGGACTGGCCGCGGACGCGGTGATCCGCGCCGACCACGGGCCCGCGGTCCTGTTCGACGAGGTCCCCGGATGCCCCAAGGGGTTCCGGGTCATGATCAACGCCTTTGCCGGCAAACGCCGGAACATGACGCTGGGGTTCCCCGAACACCTCACCAAGCAGGAGCTCAGCCAGGCGTTCTTCGAGCACTACATCAAGGTCCAGCGGCGGCTGCCCCACGTGGTGGTGGACCACGGACCGGTGTTCGAGAACGTCCTCACCGGCGACGACGTGGACGTGACCCTGTTCCCCACCCCCAAGTGGCACGCGGACGACGGCGGCCGCTACATCGGCACGGGCTGTTTCTGCGTGACCATCGACCCGGAGGAACGGTGGATCAACGTGGGCACGTACCGCGCCATGGTCCAGGGCAGGAAGTCGGTGAGCCTGCTGTTCGTTCCCGGCAAGCACGCCTACATGCACCGCAAGAAGTACTTCGACCAGGGCCAACCCATGCCCGTGGCCCTGGTGGTGGGGAGCGACCCCATGTCGTTCTTCGTGGCGGGGACGGAGTTTCCCTACGGCGTGTGCGAGTTCGACGTGGTGGGCGGACTGCGCGGCGCCCCGGTGGAGGTGGTGCGGGGCAAGGTCACCGGCCTGCCCTTCCCGGCCAACGCCGAGATCGTGCTGGAAGGGTTCCTGACCTCCGGCAACCGCGCGGTGGAAGGGCCGTTCGGCGAGTGGACCGGGTACTACGCCGGCGGCGCAAGCGAGCAGCCGACCCTGGACGTGCGCGCCATCTACCACCGCAACGACCCCGTCATCCTGGGAGTCCCGCCGCTGGGCGCCGGCCCCGACGAGATGGCGCGCTACCGGGCCATCATGCGCTCGGCCATGCTCAAGCAGGAACTGGCCGACGCCGGCGTCCCGGACGTGACCCAGGTGTGGTGCCACGAGGCGGGCGCCTCGCGCCTGATGCACGGCGTCGCCATCAAGCAACGGTATCCCGGCCACGCCCGGCAGGCGGGCGCGCTGGCGTCCACCTGCGGCTCGGTGGTCTATGGGTGCAAGTTCGTCATCGTGGTGGACGACGACATCGACGTATCGAACCTCGACCAGTTGATCTGGGCCATGCTCACCCGGTGCGACCCCGAGACCTCCATCGAGATCCTGCGCAAGATGCGCACCTCTCCCGCGGACCCCCGCGTGACCCCGGAGCAGCGCGCGGCCCGCGACATCACCAACTCCCGCGTCATCGTCGATGCCTGCCGCCCCTTCGAGTGGTTCGACAAGTACCCCAAGGTGAACGCGCCCAGCCCGGAAGTGGTGCGGAAAGCGCATGAGAAATTCGGCTACCTGCTGGAGTGACCGCAGACGGACGGACCGGTGACCCCCGGCGCGGGACGTTTTGCGCAAGCCGCCCTGGTCGGGGACTCGGACGCCCCGGCTCACGTCCTCGCCCTGGCGGAGCGCGCCGGAGAGATGCTCGCGCGCCACTCCGTCACGCTGGTCACCGGCGGGCGCGGCGGGGTCATGGAGGCGGCCGCCCGAGGCGCCGCCCGGGCCGGCGGCCTCACCGTGGGCATCACGCCCGGCACGGACGCGGACGCGGCCAACCCCTGGTGCGGCGTGGTCATCCCCACCGGCCTGGGCCACGCGCGCAACGTCCTGACGGCGCTGGCGGGAGACTTCGTCGTGGCGGTGGGCGGCGGCGCCGGCACCCTGTCCGAGCTCTGCTTCGGATGGATCCACGGACGGACCATCTACCTCCTGCAGGGGTCGGGAGGCTGGTGCGACCGGCTCACCGGCGCGGCGCTGGACCACCGGACGTCGTCCGTGATCGTCGATTGCGAGGACGTGGCCGCGCTGGAACGCGAAGTGGTGCGGTTCTGTACGGCAAGGGAGCTGCGGCTCGGGCGGCCGGAGCGCGGCCCGGCCTGAGCGCGCGGCCCACCGGTCTCCCATGGGGAACTCGGAACAATTGCCCCCGTTCGTCCTGAGCGAAGTCGAAGGACGCGCTCTTTCACGGGGAAAGCCGCCTCGCTCCGGAGTTGACCAGAGGTTCCCATGAACGCCCGGTCACAGGCATTGTTCTGGCTGTCGGCGCTGGCCGCGGCGCTGCTGGCGGTCTGGCTCCTGGGCCCGGTCCTGTTCCCCTTCGTCCTCGGCGCCGCTCTCGCCTGGCTCCTCGACCCGGCCGCGGCATGGCTGGAAAGGCGCGGGACGTCACGACTGCGCGCCGCGGCGCTCGTCATGGCGAGCTTCCTGGGCGCCGGAACCGCCGCGTTCCTGTTCGTGATCCCTCCGGTCTGGTTGCAGACCGCGGAACTGCTCCGGCAACTCCCGGAACTCCTGTCGAGCCTGGTCAAATTCCTCGGGCCCCTGCTCGTCCAGGCGGGCATCAGCCACGCCGCGGGGTTGGAGCAGGGGGTGCTGAGCGGGATCCAAACCATGACCGGGGTGGTCATCGGCGTCCTCAACGGCCTCAGCCTGCTCGGCAACGGAGCCGCGGTCCTCCAGGCGGTCGCCCTGCTCACCATTACGCCGCTCACCGCCTTCTACCTGCTGCTGCAATGGCCGGACGTGGTCGCCGCCCTCGACGACGGGTTGCCCCGGGACCATGCAGAGGCGGTCCGCGGCGTCGCGCGCGACATCGACGGCGTGCTCAAGGGGTTCCTCCAAGGCTCCCTCGTGCTTGGCGCGGCGCTGGCGGCGTTCTACGGCGTCGCGCTTTCCCTGGCAGGGTTGGCCTACGGCTTCGCCATCGGCTTGCTCGTCGGCGTCCTTTCGTTCGTTCCCTACGTGGGAACGATCCTCGGCCTCGTCGCATCCCTGGGGATCGCCCTGATCCAGTACTGGCCCGAGTGGCTCCATGTCGCGGTGGTGGTCCCGGGCATATTCGCCGCGGGCCAACTGCTGTCCAACTACGTGCTGGTCCCGCGCATCATCGACCCCAGGCTGGTCCTGCATCCCCTGTGGCTGATCTTCGGCCTGGTGGCCGGAGGCGCCCTGTTCGGCCTCGTGGGCGTGCTGTTCTCGGCGCCCGCGGTCGCCATCCTCGGGGTCCTCGCCCGGTTCCTGGTGAAGCGGTACAAGGACTCCTCCCTGTACAGGGGGGCCGGCGGAGCCTGAAGGGGCTCTTCAGGAATTGAAGGGGCTCTTCAGGAATTCGTGTGGGCAGGATCTCACGGCGTAGAGTACCCTCCCCCCTTGAGGGGGAGGGACAGGGAGGGGGGTACGGTGGGGTTGAGGGGAGGAATTCTCTACACGGACCGGCCCAACCCGTTTCAGCCGTCTGTCCGTTGGCGTCGGCGCCGATGGGTCCGGTTGCGCGGAGATCCCCCCTCCCTAACCCTCCCCCTCAAGGGGGGAGGGGATCGGAGTCCTCTGCAATGAAAGGATCGGAGTCCTCTGCAATGAAAGGATCGGAGTCCTCTGCAATGAAAGGATCGGAGTCCTCTGCAATGAAAGGATCGGAGTTCTCCGCTATGAAAGGATCGGAGTTCTCTGCAATGCCGAACCGAGGACAGCAAGGTGGGAATCGTACCTCATGGCGTGGGGGGAAGCGTCACAACCCACACGAAAGCCTGAAGCGCCACTGAAGGAACCTCTGGCAAGCCGGCCGCGGCGGCGTCATGGACGGGAACGACAACAAGCTCAGCGAGCGCGACGTTTGCACCAAGTTCATCACCCCGGCCCTGCGCAGGGCCGGGTGGGACGAGATGTCGCAGATCCGCGAGGAGGTGGGCTTCACCAAGGGGCGCATCATCGTGCGCGGCAAGCTGGTGAGCCGGGGCAGGGCCAAGCGGGCCGACTACGTGCTGTACTACAGGCCCAACCTCCCCATCGCGCTGATCGAGGCCAAGGACGCCGCCCACGCGGTGGGCGACGGCATGCAGCAGGCCCTGGACTACGCAGAGACGCTGGGGGTCCCCTTCGTCTTCTCCTCCAACGGCGGCGGCTTCGTGTTCCACGACCGGACCGGCGGCAGCGGCGCAAGGGAAACGACCCTCGGGCTCGACGCCTTCCCGTCGCCGGAGGCGCTGTGGGAGCGCTACCGGGCCTGGAAGGGGCTGACGCCCGAGGCCGAGGATGTGGTCCTCCAGGACTATTTCGACCACGGCGGCGACAAGGCCCCGCGCTACTACCAGGTCAACGCGGTCAACGCCGCGGTGGAGGCCATCGCCAAGGGCCGGGACCGCATACTGCTGGTCATGGCCACCGGGACCGGCAAGACCTACACAGCCTTCCAGATCATCTGGCGGCTGTGGAAGGCGGGCCGGCGGAAACGCATCCTGTTCCTGGCCGACCGCAACGTGCTGGTGGACCAGGCCATGGTCAACGACTTCCGGCCCTTCGGCCCGGCCATGGCCAAGCTCTCCACCCGCGCCGGGACCATCGGGCGCGAGGACGGCGCCGCCGAAGCCTCCGCCGCGGCCCTCCGCGGAAGGCGCCGCATCGACACCGCGTACGAGGTCTATCTCGGCCTCTACCAGGCCATCACCGGACCGGAGGAGCGGCAGAAGCTCTTCCGCGAGTTCTCGCCCGGCTTCTTCGACCTGATCGTCATCGACGAGTGCCACCGGGGGAGCGCCGCGGAGGACTCGGCATGGCGGGAGATCCTGGAGTATTTCTCCGGGGCCACGCAGGTGGGCCTGACCGCCACGCCCCGGGAGACCCGGTACGCCTCCAACATCCACTACTTCGGCGAGCCGGTCTATTCCTATTCCCTGAAACAGGGCATCCGCGACGGCTTCCTCGCCCCCTACAAGGTCGTCAAGGTGCACATCGACCGGGACGTGGAGGGCTACCGCCCGGTAGCGGGGCAGCTCGACCGGGAGGGCCGGGAGGTGGAAGACCGCATCTACAACACCCGGGACTTCGACCGCACCCTGGTGCTGGACGAGCGGACCAAGCTGGTGGCCCGCAAGGTCACCGAGTTCCTGGAACAGAGCGGCGACCGCTTCCAGAAGACCATCGTCTTCTGCGTGGACCAGGAACACGCCGCCCGCATGAGGCAGGCGCTGGTCAACGAGAACTCCGACCTGACGGGCGGCAACCACCGCTACGTCATGCGCATCACCGGCGAGGACGCCGAAGGGCAGGCGCAGTTGGGGAACTTCATCGACCCGGAGTCCCGCTACCCGGTGCTGGTCACCACCTCGCGCCTGCTCTCCACCGGGGTGGACGTGCAGACCTGCCGGTTGATCGTGCTGGACCGCCTGGTGGGCTCCATGACCGAGTTCAAGCAGATCGTCGGTCGCGGCAGCCGGGTGCACGAGGACACGCGCAAGTTCTATTTCACCCTGATGGACTTCCGCGGCGCGACGAGCCACTTCGCCGACCCGGACTTCGATGGCGAGCCGGTGCAGATCTACGAACCGGGGGAGGACGACCCCATCACCCCACCCGACGTTGCCCCGCCCGACCACACGCCGCCCCCGGACGACGGAGAAGATCCCGTACCGCCGGAACCGGGCGAGGACGAGACCGTCGTCTGTCCGCCGGTGGGTCCGCCGCCCACCGGGCGCCTGCGCAAGGTCCATGTGGACGGGGTCGATGCGACCATCGTGGCCGAGCGGGTGGAATACCTCGACGAACACGGCAAGCTCGTCACCGAGTCCCTGTACGACTACACCCGCAAGGCGTTGAAGCGGCGCTTCACCAGCCTCGACGCCTTCCTCCGGCGCTGGAAGGCCGCGGAGCGCAAACAGGCGGTGGTCGAGGAGCTGGAGGCCGAGGGGCTGAGTCTCGAGGACATGGCCTGGGAACTCGGCAAGGACCTGGACCCCTTCGACCTCATCTGCCACGTGGCCTTCGACGCCAAGCCGCTGACCCGCCGGGAACGGGCGGACAACGTCCGGAAGCGCGACGCGTTCGCCAGGTACGGCGGCCAGGCCCGGGCCGTGCTCGACGCCCTGCTCGACAAGTACGCGGACGACGGGGTGCTCGACCTCGACAACGCCGCGGTCCTGCGCATCCCGCCGTTCACCGACCTGGGCACGCCGGTCCAGTTGATCGAGGCGTTCGGCGGCAGGGAGGGCTTCGTCGAGGCCGTCCACACCTTGCAGGACGCCCTGTACCGGGAGACCGCCTGACCCATGTCGGTCCGCACCCTGGTCAAGTCCGTCCAGAACGTCATGCGCCAGGACGTGGGCGTGGACGGCGACGCCCAGCGCATCAGCCAGTTGTGCTGGATGTTCTTCCTCAAGATCATCGACGACCAGGACCGGGAACTGGAACTGATGCGGGAGGACTACGCTTCCCCGATCCCGGAACGGTTCCGGTGGCGCGCCTGGGCCGCGGACCCCGAAGGCGTCACCGGCGACGCGCTGCTGGGCTTCATCGACGACGAGTTGTTCCCGGCCCTGAAGGAGCTTCGCCCGGGCGGCCGGGCCGGAGACCGGGGGCGTGTGGTGCGGGACGTGTTCGAGGACGCCTACAACTACATGAAGTCCGGCCAGTTGATGCGGCAGGTGGTGAACCGGATCAACGATGTCGATTTCAACGACCTGACCGAACGCCAGCACTTCGGCGACATCTACGAGCAACTGCTGAACGACCTGCAGTCCGCGGGCAACGCCGGCGAGTACTACACGCCCCGGGCCGTGACCGCCTTCATGGCCGACCGCATCGACCCCAGGCCGGGCGAAGTCCTGTTCGACCCGGCCTGCGGCACCGGCGGGTTCCTGACCTGCGCCTTGCGCCACATGCGCAAGCGCTACGTCAAGCGGCCCGAGGACGAACAGGCCATGCAGGGCGCCCTGCGCGCGGTGGAGAAGAAGCAGCTTCCGCACATGCTGTGCGTCACCAACATGCTGCTGCACGGCGTCGAGGACCCGGGCTTCGTGCGCCACGACAACACCCTGGCGCGGCCCTACGCGAGCTGGGGGCGGAAGGACCGGGTGGACGTGGTGCTGACCAACCCGCCCTTCGGCGGCAAGGAAGAGGACGGCATCGAGAGCAACTTCCCCGCGCACTTCCGCACCAAGGAGACCGCGGACCTGTTCCTGGCCCTGATCGTGCGGCTGCTCAAGCCCGGCGGGCGCGCCGCGGTGGTGCTGCCCGACGGCTCCCTGTTCGGCGAGGGGGTCAAGACCCGCCTCAAGGAGCACCTGATGGAGGAGTGCAACCTCCACACCATCGTCCGCCTGCCCAACTCGGTGTTCAAACCCTACGCCTCCATCGGCACCAACCTGCTGTTCTTCGAGAAGGGCGAACCGACCCGGGAGATCTGGTTCTACGAGCACCTCGTGCCCGAGGACCGCAAAGCCTATTCCATGACCAGGCCCATCAAGCTGGAACACCTGCAACCCTGCATGGACTGGTGGGGCGGCCCGAACCGCAAAGGCCGCAAGCCCACCGACCGGGCCTGGAAGGTGAGCGCCGACGACATCAAGGCCCGCGGCTGGAACCTGGACGTCAAGAACCCCCACGCCGCGGAAGCCGACCACGGCGACCCGGAAGAGCTGCTGGCGAAGCTGGCCGACGCGGAGGCCGAGACCGCGGCCCTGCGGGAGCGGTTGAAGGCGATGCTGGGGGAGGCGCTGGGGCGGTGAAGGCTTGCCTTGTTCGGTCCTTTTGTGCCTACTTTGGGGACCCCGCCGGAACCCTTTGGAGGGAATGGTGAAACAGAACCCGACTGACCCGGTCATCGACGAGATCCGGGAAGTGCGGCACAGCATCTCCGCCCGTTTCGGTCATGATCCCGCGCGGTTGGTGGCCTTCTACATGGAAATGCAGAAGCAGTACCGGAATCGGCTGATCGAGACCGCAAAGGATTCCGATGAGAGAGAACCACCGGCAACCTGACCGTCCCGTCCTCGGTTTGGCGGCGCGGACCCCCACCTCGTCATGCCCGCAGACGCCCGCTCCGTCATTCCCGCAGACGTTCACCCCCGTCATTCCCGCGAAAGCGGGAATCCATCAGGGAAAAGACTCGAAGGCGATTCCAGCCGAAGCGTGGACGCGATGAGCATCGAGGCACTGCTCAGCAATTTCGACCGACTGATCCAGACCCCGGAGTCCGTGCAGCGGCTGCGGCGGTTCATCCTCGACTTGGCGGTACGGGGCAAGCTCGTGCCGCAAGATCCGGACGATGAACCTGCTTCGGAGTTGTTGAAACGGATTGCAAAGGAAAAGAAACGGCTGGAAAAGGCAGGAAAGATCCGAAAACAAAGGATGAGTCCGTCATTGACAGAAGATGCTTCTCCATTTCCATTGCCCCCAAATTGGCAATGGAGCCAGATAGCGGAGATAGGATTATTGAGCCCGAGGAACGAGGCGGCAGACGACCTTTCGGCGTCGTTCATCCCGATGCCGATGATTCCCGCCGAGTATGGCGCGACGTGCAGCCATGAAGTCCGACAATGGGCAGACATCAAAAGAGGCTACACTCATTTCGCCGAAGGAGACGTAGGTTTGGCGAAAATCACGCCGTGTTTTCAGAATGGCAAATCGACGGTCTTCCGTAACCTGACCGGCAGAATGGGAAGCGGCACGACCGAATTGCACATCGTCCGCCCGCTGTTCGTTGACCCGGACTTCATCGTCCTTTTCCTCAAGAGCCCCTACTTCATCGAAACCGGTATCCCGAAAATGACCGGCACCGCGGGTCAAAAGCGGGTGCCGGCGGAATACTTCGCCCATTCTCCGTTTCCCCTCCCGCCTTTCGATGAGCAACGCCGCATCGTCGCCAAGGTCGATGAACTGATGGGGTTGTGCGACCGGCTGGAGGCACGCCTTGCCACTGGTGACGACACACGCCGCCATCTGCTTGACGCCTTGCTGTACGAGGCGTTGGAGCCAGACGACGTCCACTCTGCTCTGTAGCCCGCCGAAAGTAGGTTGACATTCCGGCTTTCCAAGCCTCGTCAGCCTACAAGCCTGCCCACGAACCGAATCAGCCCGAACGGAGAGAGAATGGCGAAGGTCGTCGCATCTCCGAGCGCAGTGATCCATTCGATCTACGTCCCTTCCCTCACCTTCCACCCGTAACCTTACCCTCACTATACCGCGAACGACAGAGGCCGCGGCGCTCGCACTTTGTCGAACGTCGTTGTTCTGCCGCGGATGATCCCCGCCGTAGCCGACTTTCCCTTCATTTGGGAGTCATCTCGAACGCGTACTGCTGGGGGGTGCATCAGGGGCGGGGTGCAGTCTCCCTTCATTTGGGAGTCATCTCGAACGTGGACGCGAACGCGTACTACGAGTTTCCGGGTGCAGTCTCCCTTCATTTGGGAGTCATCTCGAACAAACGAGCGGAAACATCCGGTGCCGCATCCGGTGCAGTCTCCCTTCATTTGGGAGTCATCTCGAACCTGTTGCGCTGTTGGATTGTCGCTCTCAGTGGTGCAGTCTCCCTTCATTTGGGAGTCATCTCGAACTTGACGGTATTGTTGTATCGTCCGAGGTCTGGTGCAGTCTCCCTTCATTTGGGAGTCATCTCGAACTCCCGGTGCTGGCGTTGCCGGCGCCGTGATGGTGCAGTCTCCCTTCATTTGGGAGTCATCTCGAACATCGAGAGGGAGCGTAAGGCCAAGCGCGAGGTGCAGTCTCCCTTCATTTGGGAGTCATCTCGAACTTGGAGATCCCGTTTTTGACCGCCGCCTGGGGTGCAGTCTCCCTTCATTTGGGAGTCATCTCGAACAGTGCAACTCAGGACCCTCCCCCCGGGGTTGGTGCAGTCTCCCTTCATTTGGGAGTCATCTCGAACCGACATCGCGGGCACGATCAACGCAACGACCGGTGCAGTCTCCCTTCATTTGGGAGTCATCTCGAACGACGTGCGGCGAATGTATGAGGGCAGTATCGGTGCAGTCTCCCTTCATTTGGGAGTCATCTCGAACCAAGCTGCGAGCCGCCGAGCTGGGTGTGCAGGTGCAGTCTCCCTTCATTTGGGAGTCATCTCGAACCAAGAGGTTGCGTTGGTTGCTGTTCAGCGAGGTGCAGTCTCCCTTCATTTGGGAGTCATCTCGAACGTATAAGGTTGCGCTCAATAAACTGCGCGAGGTGCAGTCTCCCTTCATTTGGGAGTCATCTCGAACATCCCACCGACGCACTGCGTCATGTCCGAGGGTGCAGTCTCCCTTCATTTGGGAGTCATCTCGAACTCAACGGCGAATGATGAAGCCCCTGCGCCGGTGCAGTCTCCCTTCATTTGGGAGTCATCTCGAACTGGCCGCTGAGCATGATGTTCCCCTCGCGGGGTGCAGTCTCCCTTCATTTGGGAGTCATCTCGAACCGCCAGCGGTTCGTGTACCACGTCTTCCAGGGTGCAGTCTCCCTTCATTTGGGAGTCATCTCGAACATCCGCGGCGCGGCCTGGTACACGGCCTGGGGTGCAGTCTCCCTTCATTTGGGAGTCATCTCGAACCGGCAATGACGCAAGTGCTTGGCGTAGCGCAGCAAACAATCTTGACCGCTACGAAAAACGGCTCTTGCTCCTATGGTCCTCTCTTCGATTCCCCCTGGTTTGTCGTCCTCCTTTCGCCTTCTGTCCGTGTCGTTGGCTCCATTCGATCTTGTCCGGGTCGATCGAGAGAACGTCATCCTCTGAAGGCTTCTGTTCGCCGCAGAACAACGACGCAACCATCTTGACAAACTGCTCGCCGTGCAGGTTTTCCTTGATCTTGCTGTTCTTCAAGTGAACGGCCTGCCGCACCCTGATCTCCGCACCTCCGAGCCGATGCCCCCGCATCTCCCAGGTCAGGTCAAGGCCTTCCCGCGCCACCATTTCCTTGATCGATTGGGAGACCGCGTTCTTCAGTTTGCGGTCGTAGGACATGAGATGACGTGCGTCGTTGACGGTTTCGGTCAGGTTGAGAACCGGATTCTGGCCGTGCAACATGTTGAAGTGCATCAGGTCATTGCGAACGGAGACAACACGGCGTTCGCCATCCGGAGAGAAACTCCTGTCCACGAGATCCTTTCCGAACAGTCTTTTCAGTTGTTCGACAACCGCCTTCCCGTCGTCGCCTGCACCCTCAAGTCTTCCGACAGCTTTGACGACCTCACCCTTCTTCAGAAAGTCAAGCCCCTCGTCGTCGAAAACTTCTTGAGGCTTCTTTTTCCGAAGCCACATGAGCGCCAACGTGCTGAAGTACAGATCGCGCTCCCACAACCCGGCGTAATCGACCAACCGCCCGAGAACCTCCATCAACAGCCTATGCAGACGCGCATGGTTGCTGAGTCGGACGTGAGCGGCGAGATACCGATGGCGGGCCACGTCGGCGAGGGCCTTGCAGTAGGCTATCTTGTCCCGGTCGGAAGGCCTCTTGTTCTTGATGCATTTCTCATGGAGATCTTCGCGTTCCTTCTGCCGGACGGCGATACGTGAATCGGCGTTCGACACGTCTTCCCAAGCGGCCAATTCATCCACTTCCACGGTTTTGACGCCATGTTCCCGGAAGATCCCCATCAACGGTTGGAGACAGCCGAAACGCAGGATCTCCCGCAGGCCGCGCAGGGCACATGCCGGCCGGCGTCCAGGCCCGGCTGATCGGGAAGCGCCTTGGAGAACCCCTCATCGGTCTCGAACAGACCCTTGAGGGCCTCGGCGCCGATCATGCCTTCGCCGCCCTCGAACTTGGCGTCGTGCATGTCAAGGTAGAGGCCGAAGATTCGTCCTGCGGAGTCGGCCAGAGCAGACGGCTGCCCTTCGAGTCCCGCGGCCGCCTTCTTTTCGAGGATGGACCACTTGCGAAGCTGGTGCTGCAAACGGCCGACCGCGTCCACCGGCACGAGATGGAGCATGAAGTACAGAACGGCCTCCCAATCCTCCGGCTTCTCCTGGGCCGGCTCCGACGCCGGTTGCGGAACGTCCTCCAGACTGCTGCACTCCTTCTCCTGGAGCGCTCCGTCACCCAGATCACGCAACACCCAGGACAACTTGGCGGTCTTCAGGTACTCCTCGAACGCCTGCCCCACCACGTCGCACCGCAGATCGTCCAGGTACTTGGCCTGTTTGCGCGCATTGTCCGCGTCGCTGTCGTAGCCGCGTTGGACCCGAAACTCGGTTGCCGTCGCAGCAGACAAGCGGTCGAGGAAATCGGAGACTCCATCCTCTTGGTCCAGGTGAATCAAGTCCGCCGCCCTGGCAACGGCCAACTCATCCTTGTTGATGAATTGCGCCTCCTTGTTTGTACGTCGAACCGCGAGATCGATCCATTCGTTCAGAGTTGCAGCCGGTCGTTCTTCCAACCACGCGGGAAAGGCTCGTTCGTACAGGGTCTTTACGGCAACGTAGCGGCAATGTCGGCCCGGCTTTTTGAGTTCGCTCCGGTTGTCGGGCGGCGGCAGGTGCAAGACGTAGGGTTTGCGGTTCCAGGCGTTCTTCGCACGGTCCAGGACGCGGCGGAACCGCGGCAGCGGCGATTGCCGCTCCCTCGCGTTGGCCGCGGCGCCGACGAGTGCGTCGATCTGTTCTTGGTCGAAATAGTGCTCGACGTGGGCGGCCCGGAGGAGCTTGATCAACCGCTCCCGTCGCCCCTCGTAGTCCTGTTCCAGCAAGTTGCGCACAGCGGTCACAACGGCAGGTTCCGCATCCGTGGGCATCGCCTTCAACACCTTGACGAAACCGCCGCGTCCCTTGAAATGAAACGAAGAGTGGCGCAGGTCGGCCCATCCCTTCAGAGCCAAGCGCAGCACTCCACTTCGGAAGCCATCCTGCCGGCTCGCAAACCGAGGTGACTGGTTGCCGAACAGGAAAGGCAACTTTTCATCGTAGGCAGCCGCGTTGAATTGCCCGCCGGTCGCATCTTCTACCTTCAACAAGATGTCACCGCGGATCTTTCCGTCCGGGTCCGCCCAGTCCTTCAGCGTCCGGGCGGCCAACGCGATGGTGTTGCACCATACGCGCACGAAAGCTTCGGTGCGCTTGATCTCCGCTTGGCCCTCGCTGGTTCGGTATCGGCTGCCCGCCACGTCCTCGGGCCAGTTGGCGACCGCGTGGCTTGGCGTATCCTCATCGGACCGCGGCGCAGACTCGTAGTGGATGACCTTGCCCAGACGCACGAGGGCATTGAGATCGCGGTTGTCCGACTTGGCTTCGACCAGACGGAACAGGCTTCCCATGCCGGAGGGAAGGACATGGGCCACGGACCTCCCTTTCTTGCCCTTGAGGCTTCTATGGTTCTTGAGGACGCGGGCGTAGGTGTCCTTGACGGCCCCATGAAGCTCGAATAAACCGGGAAACCTCTCGCGGGCCTCGGCAACGGGAAGGGTCCTCTCTCCATCCCTGAATAGTTTGCCGTACTGGTCGTACAGAATCGGCGCGACATCCCGGATCGAGAACGCGCCGCGGCTTCTTTCGCTTTGCTCCCACGCCATGGCCTTTCGGCGTATCTCGGTCGCAACGTCGCCGGCCTTCTTGTACTTTGCCTCTTCGTGTTCCGACCAGGGATGGCCTCCGTCCGGAAACCGCAACAACTGCGCCGGCACGCTCTTGGCAATGCCCTCGGCCCTGCCCGCTATCCGGCTCCGGCGCTTGTCCGGTCTGCCCGGTTTTATCCGGTATTCCCGTTCGTGAAGATGCTCGTGGACCTTCGCCACGATGTCAGCGGGATCGACCGCCGACACTTCCACGTCTCCTGCAAAGCGCGTGTACCACCGTCCTCTCTCCCAGCCGGACATCCTGTCGTCGTACTTGCCATAGGGATGAACCTTCGACCACCACAGTTTTTCGAGTCTGCCGTCTTCGTCAGAAAAGTCGAGACCTTTCTTCTCGGTCAGGAACCGAAGCGCAGCCTCGCCAAGTTTATTGCGGAACTCCCACTGTTGGCGCGTCGGATCCTTCCCGTTCCTGGGCTTGGCCGCAATTTTGTCGATGGCGGAGATCCATTGCGCGATGATGAGCTCGGGGTGTTTCCCTGCAAACTCCTCAACGTCAACCAGGACGCCCTTCGGGACGTCGCGAGTCGGGTTTCTGCGAAGTTTCCTCCTGGGTCTTCCCGTCTCGAACTTCGTGTGGCTTCTGCCATATGGCTTGATGATCCGCATGTCGGTTCTCCCAAATTTCCACCCGCCGTTCAGGTTTACCGTATGGCTGCTGACTCGTCTGCCCTGATTGGGAGCAGCGTATGCCTGGATAATGAAGTTGTCAACTCACCACTTATTGTGTTAAAGATAATCATCGATTCGCCCATGTCAAGGGGGGGGCAGGATCGGACCATGGCGGACGAGACAACCATTGCCGCAAACCTCGCCCGACTTCGGTTGGACCGGGAACTGACCCAGGACGACCTTGCCGCCAAGGCCGGCCTCTCAAGGGTAGCCCTCGGAAAGATCGAGCGTGGCGCAGTCATCCCGCGAGCGCGTACCCTCGACGCCCTGGCGAAGGCGCTCGCAGTCCCGGTGGGCGACCTCGTCACCCCCGTCCGGCCTCTCGAAAGCGTCCGCTTCCGCGCCCGGGCACGGGTCCACGCGCGGGAACAGATCTTGGCGGAAGTCTCGAAGTGGCTCGACGCCTATACCGAACTCGAGGGCGCCCTGAACGAGCGGGCCGCGTTCCGGTTCGGGAAGGCGGCCCGTGCGGACCGCAACCGCGGTCCCGTGGCGGTGGCACAGGCTGCTCGCCGGTCGGTCGGGCTCGGACCCGGAGAGCCTGTCCGCGACGTTTGCCGTCTGCTCGAAGACAACGGCGTCAAGCTCCTCCTCCTGGAGACCAACCGGGATTCCTTCTTCGGGCTGAGCGTCGGCATGAGCGACGGAGGTCCGGCGGTGGTCGTCAACACCTGGGACCGGATTTCGGTCGAACGCTGGATCTTCACCGCGGCGCACGAACTCGGCCATCTGTTGCTGCACCCCTCCGAATACCGGCGTGACGCCACCGAGCTTCCCGTACAGGCGGAACACGACGCCGACGCCTTCGCCAGCGAGTTCCTGATGCCGGAAGCCGCGTTTGCCGAGGAATGGGACGCGACGTTCGGACACCCGCTGCTGACCCGCGTCCTCAAGGTCAAGCGCATGTTCCGGGTGAGCTACAAGACCGTGCTCTACCGGCTGGTGGAGTCGGGCCGTGAGACCCCGGACGTCTGGCGCGCCCTGCAACGCCAGCACCGTGACCGGTTCGGCAAGACGCTTCGCAAGACCGATGAACCCGAGGCGTTGGGGAAAAGCGAGTTCGCCTGGAACTGGAGTCGGTCAGGGGAACCCGCGGGCCTCACCCCGCACGACTTCGTTGGCGACCGTCTGTCGCGGCTCGTGCGTCGTGCGCTGGAACGGCAACGCATTTCACTAGGACGCGCCGCGGAGATACTACGGCTCCCCCGGGACGAAATGCGGGCGCAAGCGCGTGAATGGGCGCGATAGATGCCGGCGGCGCCGACCGTGCTCCTCGCCGACGCAGACGTGGGAATACGCACCAGTCGAAGTGACGGCCTATCCGCCCGATCAAACCCTGGCGTACCTGTACTTGCCCTTCACTTCACGGCTCAAGTACCCGCCCGGGGACCCTGCCGTCATCAAGTCCTCATGGATGCGCTCAGGGACGTCGAAGTACTGGTAAGTGTGACCGCTCTTGAAATAGACCTCCAGGATCTGCGTCGAGGGGTCGTAGCCGACCTCTACCAAATTGTTCGAACTAACGGGTTGACGTATCATCCTTTCCTCCGGCTACTGTCTTGCTTGCCTCTTGCACCCTGCGAGGACGCGGGTTTTGTCGTCTGGCTCTTCAGGATTTCGAGTCCGTCGCCTCCGTGAATGCACAGGATACGAAATTCCCATCCTCCGGCCAAGGAAGGAGGGGGTTCGACGCGCTTGCGTTTACAAATCATATCCAATCATGTAGTTTGTAAACTGTCAACGGGAGACGAGAACCATGACTGGAAACCGACTCAGGCTTGCCCGCTCCGCGGCCGGCCTTTCTCTCCGCGAACTGGAGACGAAAATTGGAAACCGGGTCACAGCGCAGGCCATCGGGAAGTACGAGCGCAACGAATCCATGCCCAGTTCCGGGGTCCTGATCGCGCTGGCGGACGCCCTTGGCGTCTCCGTGGACTACCTTGTCAGCGACAGGGAGATCGTCCTCGAAGCGGTAGAGTTCAGGAGAAAGACGGGCGCGAGCAGGAAGGAAGAATCCCGGATCGAGGCCAACGTTCTGCACCTTCTGGAGCGTTACCTCATGGTCGAGGAGTTGCTCCGGCTTCCCAGCGTGGAGTGGAACCGCCCTCGCGAGGCGCCCTATCCTGTCGTCCGGGACGTTTCCGAGGCGGACCGGGCGGCTCGGAGCCTTCGAGACCACTGGAGCCTTGGCAGCGATCCGGTCCCGGACCTCTTCGAGTTGCTGGAGGAGCAGGGCATCAAGGTGCTTGCCGTCGAATCGAAGGAGGTCGACGGTCTGACCGCACGTGTCCGGCGCACCGGAAAGAGCCCGGTTCCCGTCATCGTCGTGAACCGTGACGACTGGCTGGAACGCCAACGCTTTACCCTGTCCCATGAGCTTGGACACCTGGTCGTGGACGCGGCGCCCGGCCTGGACGAAGAAAAAGTCGCGCACCGCTTCGCCGCAGCCTTTCTCATGCCCGCCGAAGCCCTGTGGGCAAAGATCGGGAAGCGCCGCACGTCGGTCGGTCTGGGTGAACTTCTCGGGTTGAAGCAACTCTTTGGCGCAAGCGTTCAGGCTGTCACGTACCGCTGCAAGGACCTCGGCATTTTCAACGAGAGCCTGTTCCGGCGGCTGTTCAACGACTTCGACCGCCTTGGGTGGCGCACCCCGCCGTACAAGGAGCCGCACGCCAGGGAAGGAAAGGAGCCCAGGCGTTTCGAGCGACTCACGTTCCGCGCCCTCGCGGAGGGAGCCGTTTCCGAAGCCAAGGCCGCGGAATTGCTTGGCCTGTCTGTACGCCAACTCAACCGGCGGATGGACGAACCGCCCGCTTTGGAACCCGAGACCGCGGTAGGGGGCTGAACCCGATTCTGGTCTCCCTACCTCAGCATTTTCAACGAGACCCTGTTCCGGCGGACGAAGGAACCGCCGGTTGCCAAGCCGGAAACAGCCTTGGGAAGATGAGTGACTGACAAAAGATTGCAGAAAAGTAGCCTATACGCTACAATCCAACATGTCTGAGGTACGACACCGGAGGATGAGTACATGGCAAGGCGAACCGTTCCCTATGAAGAAATCCTGTACCAAGACCTCCAAGACCCCGAAGAAGCCGCGGCCTATCTGAACACGGCCCTGGAGGACGAATCCGAAGAGGGGTCGGAGACCTTTCTGCTGGCCCTCCGCGACGTCGCCAAGGCCCACGGTATCGGACGGATCGCCCAGGATACGCGCCTGAGCCGTGAGAGCCTGTACCGAACGTTGTCCCGCAAGGGCAACCCTCGCTTTTCGACCCTCAAAGCGGTGCTGGAGAGCCTTGGGCTGAAACTCACCGTACAGGTCAAGCGCCGGGAAACGAAGGTGGCGTAGCCATCCCGCAATCAGGTCCCTTTCGGGGACAAGAACGTATCCACGAAACGACGAGGGGAAATCACGGATGTGCCGGTCAGTATCCTTGCCCGTCTCGCATACGCCGTGTTTCCTCGACTGCCAAGACCATCGCGTCGTCAGCGCTCAACCCGGACTTGGCCCGCGCCTTGGCGACGATCTCCCTGGTGGTGTCGTAGGGCCGGATGCCTCTTAGTTCCAGGCTCTCCTCAATGATGGAACCCATGGAACGGTTCTGCTTGGCCGCGGCTTCCTTCAGCGCTCGATGCGTGGAGTCGGTCAAACGGATGGTCAGACGAGGCATGGAGTGTACCCGGATTCGGTGATCTTTGCACTATAGCACCAGCACACTACGTCCCCAAGGCTTGGGCCGCGCCGACGACCTCCCCGACCGGCATCGGTTCCCATCCCTCTGCAAACAAGGCGCTTCAGGCTTTCGAGTGGGTTGTGACACACCGTTCCACGTAATGAGGTCCGATCCTACCTTGCTGCCTCGGTTCGGCATTGCAGAGAACTCCGATCCCCTCCCCCCTTGAGGGGGAGGGTTAGGGAGAGGGGCCTCCGTGCCACCGAACCCATCGGCGCCAGCACCAACGGACAGACGGCTGAAACGAGTTGGTCCGTGTAGAGGACTCCACCCCTCAACCCCGCCGTACCCCCCTCCCTGTCCCTCCCCCTCAAGGGGGGAGGGGACGCTACGCCGTGACACCCCGCTGCACATACACCCGTGAAACTCTGCCCACACGAAAGCCGGAAGAGCTCAAGACAAGACCTTGCGGCCCTGAACCGGCGTTTCCTCAACCCAGTCATTTGGCAATGGATTTTTTGCCAAAAAATCCATTGCCACTTTGCCCTGCCCCGCCCCAATCCCTCAAAGGACTCCCCACTCCGCAACTCCCTACTGGATCAGCCTGCGCTGCATTCGGTGGGCGGCGTAGGCGAGCAGCGCCGCGGACAGGCCCAGGACGTAGGCCAAGTCCCAGAGCAGCCCGATGGACGGTGCGCCATCGAACGCGGCGCGGACCAGCCGCACCGGGTGGAGCAGGGGCAGGACTTCGGCGAACCAGAGCCAAGGCCCGGACAGGCGTTCTTCGAGGGGGAAGAACACCGACGAGAAGAGGAACAGGGGGGTGAGGAAGAGGGTGTAATAGAAGCTGAAGAGCTCCATCTGGGGGATGCGCAGGGTGAAGGCCAAGCCGACGGACGCAAAGAGGAGACCGGTCAGGGGCACTACGGGGAGCGCCCAGAGAGCCTGCGGCATGGGCGCCAGCCCGGCCAGCGCCGCCACGAGGAAGAAGCACATGCCATAGACGGACGACCGCGTGACCGCCCAGAGGACTTCGCCGGCCACCACGTCCACGGGCTGGATGGGCGTGGTCAGCATGGCGTCGTAGATCTTCTCGTTCTTCATGCGCACCCAGACGTTGTAGGTCACCTCGAAGCTCGCGCCGTTCATGGCGGCCACGCACACCAGCCCCGGGGTCAGGAACTCGATGTAGGAGGCCCCGCCCATGGTGGTGATGTAGGCTCCCAGGCCCACGCCGATGGACACCAGGTAGAGGACCGGCTCGAAGAAGTTCGGGAGGATGTTCCACCTCCAGGTGCGGCGGTACATGGTGGCGTCCCGCCGCCACACCGCCAGGGCGTGCCTCGCCGAAAGGCTCACGGGGAGTCCTCCAGGGTAGCGCCGGTGAGGGTCAGGAACACGTCCTCCAGGTTGGTGGGCCGGACGATGACCGTGCGCCAGTCGGGCCGGTCGAGGTCCCGGACACGGTCCAGGAACCGTTCGGGTTGGTCCAGGTAGATCATGGTGCGGTTGCCGGCGCGGTAGAGTTGCGGGACCTCATCGAACTGCCGCAGCAACGCATACTCTTCCTCCGGCGTCGCTTCGATCTCCACGGTCTCCCTGGCCAGGTAGCGCAGGATGAGGTCCTGCGGCGCTCCCTGCGCGATGACCTTGCCGGCCGACATGATGGCCACGTGGTCGCACAACCGCTGGGCTTCGTCCATGTAATGGGTGGTCAACAGGATGGTGGCGCCGTTGCGGCGAAGCTCGCGCACCCTCGACCAGAGGGCGAGGCGCACCCCGGGGTCGAGTCCCGTGGTGGGCTCGTCGAGGATCAGGAGCTCCGGGCGGTTCACCAGCGACAGGGCCACTGCCAACCGCCGTTGATACCCTCCCGAGAGCGTGGAGACCGGCGCGTCCGCATGGGAACGGAGCTCCATGAAGTCCAGGAGCTCTTCCACCCGCTGCGCCAACTCGGCCTCGCCCAGGAGATGGTAACGCCCGAAGACCATCAGGTTCTCGCGCGGCGACAACGGCTCCACCAGCACGTTGTGCTGCAGCGTCACCCCCAGCCGTTGGCGCACCGCGCGCACGTTGCGCGACACGTCCATGCCGAAGACGCGGACGCGCCCCCGGGTGGGCCGGGCCACGCCGTAGATCATGCGGAGGGTCGTGGTCTTGCCCGCGCCGTTGGGACCCAGGAGGCCGAAGCAGACCCCCTGCGGGACGTCCAGGGTCAGGTCGTCCACCGCCAGCCGCGCGCCGAAGCGCTTGGAGACGCCGGAGACTTCAACGATCACGGGCGGTGAGGGGCAGCCGACGAGGCATCAGTCCAGGCCGTAGAAGCGGCGCGCGTTGCCTCCCAGCACCGCCGCCTTGTGCTCCCCGGACAACTCCGAGTGGCCGCGCGTCTCCTCGATCATGCGCCGGGCCGCGGGCAGGTCCACCTCGTGGGGATAGTCCGAGGAATAGGCGAAGGGTTCGATGCCCACGCGCCGGGCCAGGTACGGCAGGCTCACGTCGTTGCCCTCGCAGCCGATGAGGACCTGGCCGCCGGCGATGTACTCCGGCAGCGGGCGGCACGAGAGCCCTTCCAGCTCCGCGTCCCGTTCCATGCGGTCGGCGATGCAGGTGAGCCAAGCGCACCCTCCCTCCAGGAAGGCCACCTTGAGGGTCGGGTAGCGGTCGAACCACCCGTGGTAGATGAACGAGACCAGGGCGATCATGAGCGGGATGGGGTGGTGCAGCAGCCTGGACCCCAGGCGGCTGCTGAACGAATCCAGCCCTACGCCCCGGTTGGAGCCGCCGTGGATGCCCAGCACGCAACCGAGCTCGGCCGCTTCCTCGTACACGGGGCCGTAGAACTCGTGGCCCAGGTGGAGGTCCAGGCCGGTGGAGGGCAGCATGCCCCCCAGGAGCCCCATCTCCTTCACGCACCGGCGCAACTCCAGGGCCGCGGCCTTGGGGTCCTGCATGGGCAGCAGCGCAATGGGGTGCAGCCGCTTGCTGATGCCGCGGTACCGCTCGGTTACGTAGTCGTTGTAAGCCCGGCACACCTTGACCGCGTAGCTGGGCTGCTGGATGAAGCCCAGGGACAACCCTTCGGTGGCGTAGAGCACCGAGTCGGCGATCTCGGCCTTCTTGACGAACTCGAAGATGTCCTCGCCGGAGCCTGGCCGCCCGTCGCTGGCCCGGACCGGGTTGATGCGGCTGGCCGCGGTGTTCTCCTCGGTCTCCGGGTAGTGCATGCCGTCGATGGACGGGAACACGCCGGCCCGGTTCCGGGGCGGGTTCAGGGCGTATTCCTTCGCCTCCGGCGCCATGTACTCGGCCATCTCGGGGATGGACTCGATCAGGTGGCCGTCGGCATCGACGACGGAGAACTCGCTTGCGCTCATGGAAACCTCCCGTGGTCAGGGTTTCGAGAAGACCTGCCTGAGAAAACTCCGAACAAGAAAAACTCCGATCCCCTCCCCTCAACCCCGCCGTACCCCCCTCCCTGTCCCTCCCCCTCAAGGGGGGAGGGGACGCTCACCCGTAACACCCTGCTTGCAGGGGAGGGTACGCTACGCCGTAACACCCTGCTTGTACGTACACCCGTGGGACCCCGCCCACACGAAAGCCGGAAGAGCCAAAACTCCGAACAATGATCCCCGTTCGTCCTGAGCGTAGCGAAGAACGGGGGCAATTGTCCAGAGTTTCCGTCAGTCGCTCTCGAACCTCAGGAACAGGATGAGGCAACCGCCCGCCAGCAGGCAGACGGCCGGGAACACGAAGGCCGCCAGTATGCCGAAACGCACGCTGAGGTATCCCGCCAGCATGGGCATGGGCACCACCACGAGGTTGGTGCCCAGGGACGTGAGTCCGAAGGCGGAGGCCTGGCTGCTCTTCGTGGCCACGTCGAGGACCGCCGCGGTGGTGGCGTTGGCCACCGTGTAGAACAGGAACCCGATGGCGATGACCACCAGCGCCAACGCCGCGTCCGACCTCGCCCACTGTATCAGGAGGTACGCGAGCCCCAGGGCCAGCAGGGAAGGCCCCAGCACCGCCTTGCGGCCCACCCGGTCGGACAGGACCCCCATCACCGGCTGGGCCACCAGGCCCGACACGCTCATCAACATGAGGTAGGCGCCCA
Organism: uncultured Binatia bacterium (SeqCode); assembly: GCA_965204235.1. Taxonomy (GTDB): domain Bacteria; phylum Desulfobacterota; class Binatia; order UBA9968; family JAJDTQ01; genus JAJDTQ01. The sequence goes on along the minus strand of OZ241979.1, from coordinate 2,957,786 downwards.
GTCCCACCGAGGCGTAGCCCAGGTGCTCGGCGAGGTAGATGGGCAGGAACGTCATGGTCACCTGCCGCGCGGTGTGGTTGAAGCTGCGCGCCAGCACCAGCGCCAGGAAGACCGGGTTGCGCGCGAGTCCCTTCATCTCCGCCAGCGGCCTGGCCTTCCTGACGGGGACTTCGTCGCCCTCGAACATGCGCGCGGCGTAGATCCACACCAGGCCCGCGGCCGAAAGAGCTATCAGGAGCTGGGCCTCCATGACCCGCTGCCACGAGAAGCTGGCCAACAGGATGCCCACCGCCAGCGGGGTCACGGTGTTCCCCAGGGTCGCGCCCATGCCGTAGATGGCGATGGCGGTGGCGCGGCGTTCCGGGAACCGGTTGGACAACGAGGCCACCGCCGCGGGATGGAACAGCGACGTGCCGACCGAGAGGAGGCCGACGGCGAGCAGCGCCCATCCGTAGCCGGACAGGTTTCCGAACACCCAGTAGCAGATCCCCATGAAGACCAGCGAGGAGGTCAGGATGAACGAGCGCAGGTGGACCCATGAGTCGGCCAGGACCCCGGAGGGGAAGTTCAACGCCGCCTGGGACGCCATGCGCATGGAGGTGAGGCCGCCCACCCGCACGTCGTCGAGGCCCATGCTCGACTTGAGGGTCGGCAGGATCACCGGGAAGAGCTGCATGAACCAGTGGATGGCGAAGTGGGCCAGAGTGATGAAACCCAGGAGCCGGAGACGCTCGCGGCCCAACCGGCCGACCGCGGCATGAAGCCGTCCGAGGATGTTCATGGGGCGTGCGCCCTGGATCCCGGGGAGGCGGGGAAAGCTAACCCGCTCCGTTGACCCCGCGGGCGTGCAGCACGAGCCGCGTCTTCATGTCGTGGAGCCGCGCCTCCAGCCCCACGGGATATTCGTGCGGGTTCACCCTGCGCTTGATGCTGTTGTGGAAACCCGTCAACTCGTTCCGGGCCCGCTCCCGGGCGGCGTGCACCGACGGCACGTCGTAAACCGGCTCGCCGTTGCGGAACACCGGCGCCAGCAGGTCCCGGAACCCGGTTCCCCCGGGTATGGGCCTCCTGCGGGTCATGTTCATGGGATCGACGATGGTGCAGCCGTCGGCGATGCCCAGGGATTCGTCGTAGATGGCGTCCGCGACGAACCGGCCGGCCCCGTGAAACCGCCGCACCTGGAGGATCCCCGGTGTCGATACCTTGATGGCCTGCTCCGACAGCTTCACCTTGTTCACCCACTCCCCGCCCTCGGATCGGACGCAGGACAACTTGTAAACCCCGCCGAGGGCGGGCTGGTCATAGCCGGTGGCGAGCTTGGTGCCCACGCCCCACACGTTGATGCGCGCGCCCTCCTCCTTGAGGGAGGCGATCACGTGCTCGTCCAGGTCGTTGCTGCCGACGATGACCGAGTCGGGAAAGCCGGCCTCGTCCAGGATGCGGCGCGCCTCGACGCTGAGGAAGGCCAGGTCCCCGGAGTCGAGCCGGACGCCCACCATCTCGTGGCCCCGCTCCCGCAGCTTGCGGCCGATCTCCACCGCCTTGCGGACGCCGTTCAGGCTGTCGAAGGTGTCCACCAGCAGGAGGCAGTTGTTGGGCATGGCCTCGGCGTAGGTCTCGAAGGCCTCGGTCTCGTCGTCGAAGGAGAGCACCCAACTGTGGGCGTGGGTCCCCTTGACCGGGATGTCGAAGAGCTTTCCGGCAAGGGCGTTGGACGTTCCCGCACAGCCTCCGACGTAGGCCGCCCGACTCGCCGCCAGCGCTCCGTCGAACCCCTGGGCGCGCCTTAGTCCGAACTCCAGCACCGGCTCCCCGCGGGCGGACTGGCAGACCCGGGCGGCCTTGGTGGCGATGAGCGTCTGGAAGCAGATGATGTTGAGCAGCACCGTCTCCAGGATCTGGCATTGCAGGATGGGGCCGCGGACCCGCACCAGGGGTTCGTGGGGGAACACCACCGTCCCCTCCGGGACCGCGTCCACGTCACAGGCGAACCGGCAGTCGCGCAGGTAGTCGAGGAAGGCGTCCTCGAAGAGGCGCTCGTCGTCGTTGCCCCGCAGTTGCGACAGGTAGTCGAGGTCGCTGGCGTCGAACCCGAAACGGGTGAGCACCCCCACCACGTGGCCGAGCCCGCAACCCACGGCGAACCCGCCGCGATAGGGGTTCTCCCGGAAAGAGAGGTGGAACACCGCCTCCTTCCGCGCCGTGCCGGACTTCCAGTAGGCGTACGCCATGGTCAACTGGTAGAGGTCGGTCAGGAGCGCCAGCGAATTGTTGTAGAGTTGTTCCAGGGTGTGCATGTGCCCGATGGCCCGAGTCGCGGGGACAGGTCCGGGCCAGTCTAGGGGTTGGCGCCGCGGGAATCAAGGGAACCCGGGCCGCGGATGGTCACTGTGGTCGAGGACGGGGAGGGAAGGGGCAGTCCGTGCTGACAGGAACCACGATGATCGGTTCCTCCCCGTCGGTGGGAGCCGTGGCGACGGCCTACTACTGAGGTTGGGGGCTTGGCGCGGCCTGGGGTTGAGGACCCGGCACGGTCTTCGTGAACCCCTCGAACAGCCCTTCGAGCCGCGCCATCCGTTCCCGCAGGTCACCGATGTCCTTTTGCACTTTGCCGATTTCCTGATGCACTTTCCCGATTTCCTGGCGCATTTCCTGTCGCAGGTCGCCGATTTCCTGGCGCATTTCCTGCCGCATGTCGCCGATTTCCCGTCGCATGGCCCGTTGGCTGGAAAGGATGACCGCGGCCAAGGCGATGGCGGCGCCGATGACGGCCATGAATTCGGGAGACATGGTTACATGCTACTCCGACCCCGCGGCCCTGTCAAGAAACGCGGATCGGAGACCGAGACTCCGGGAGAGCGCGTCCTTCGACTTCGCTTCGCTACGCTCAGGATGAACGGGGGACTCGCTTCGCTCAGGACGAACGGGGGCATTGTTCAGAAACGGGGGCATTGTTCAGAACTTCCCGTAGAAAGCGCCGGGGCGGGGCGCAAGCTGGAATGGCGCCGCCGTGTGCTTGCGCCCACCGCCCGTTTGTTGCAGACTCCGGGGCGCGGTTTCCGGGCGCCGGGTCGGCGCTGCACGGCCGGCGGCCGCGAAGCCGCGCACACCACGCGATCATAGGGGGGCGCCGCCCGTGGCCAAACGAAGTCTCTGGTACGACAGGGAAGCGGCAAGGCAGGCTCGCCTGGACCTTGCCGCGGCCTACCGTCTCGCCGTCCGGTTCGGGTTCCATGAAGGGATCGACAACCACTTCAGCTTCCTCCTGCCCGGGCGGGACGACCTGATGTTGTTGAACCCTTACCCGCTCCACTGGTCGGAAGTGACGGCGAGCAACCTCATCCTCGTGGACTTGCAGGGGACCCGCGTGGAGGGCGTCCACGAAGTCGAGCCCACCGCCCTGCACATCCATGGGCCGCTGCACCAGGCCAACCCGGGAGGGTTCCGCTGCCTGCTGCATACCCACATGCCCTACGCCACCGCCATCGCCTGCCGTCAGGGGGGCCGCATGGAGATGGCGCACCAGACCAGCACCCGGTTCGCGGACGACGTAGCCTACCTGGAGGACTACAACGGACTCGTCCTCGACCGCGCGGAGGGAGGGAGGATCGCCCGGACCATGGCGGACAGGAACGTGCTGTTCATGGCCAACCACGGAGTGGTCACCGCGGGCAAGACCGTGGCGGAGGCATTCGACCGACTCTATTTCCTGGAACGGGCGTGCCAAGTCCAGGTGCTGGCGGAAACGGGCGGCCATCAACTCGGGCGCCTTTCCCCGCAGACCACCGACTACTTGCGGCGGCAACGAGCCGGCGGCGAGGGCCTCGCCGCGGAGCAACACTTCGCGGCGTTGAAACGCCTACTGGACCGGGAAGAGCCCGACTACGCGAGCTGACCCCCGAGCTCCGTTCCCGCAGCGCCGCGGCCCCGGACTCATCCTGCCGTCGCAACAGGTCCAGGCCGCCGTTGCCCTGCCGGTGGGCTCCCCGCCGACCCGGCGCCTACCCGCCGCGCCCGACCAGGTACGCCACTCCGATGCTCAGCAGGTAGAGCACGATCAACGGCCCGGCCAACAGCAGTTGCGAGACCACGTCCGGCGGCGTCAACACCGCGGCCAACACGAACATCACCAGCAGGGCGTAGCGGAAATGGCGCCAGAGGAAACGGTGGCTCCACACCCCGGAGCGAGCCAGGAAGAACGTCAGGACCGGCAGTTGGAAAGTCACGCCGAAGGCGACGACGATACGGCAGAAGAAGGAGAAATACTCCGACACGCGGATTTCCGGGGTGACTCCGATGGCGCCGTACTGGTCCAGGAAATACAGGAACGCCAGGGGCAGCACGTTCCGGTAGCAGAACACCGCGCCCGACACGAAGAACAGCGAAGCGGCGCCCACGAAGCCCACCAGGGAGGCTTTCCTGCCCTCGGCGCCGAACGTCGGCGCCAGGAGACGCCACACCTGATGGAAGATGACCGGGCTTCCCGCCAGGACGGCTGCGAGGAAAGCCACCTTGATCTCGACGAAGAAGACCTCCGCCACCCCCGTTCCGATCAGGCTCTGGCCCGGCGGGAGCCGGCTCTTCAGGGGCTCCACCAGGACCTCGAAGAGTCGCGGGGCGAAAAACAGGCTCCCGGCGAACAGGACCGCCACCGCGGCCAGCGATCGAGCCAGGCACCAACGCACCCTTTCCATCTCGCGGGTGAGCTTGGGGAGGATCGCGGTCATGGTCCCGGTGGTCGAGCACGGAGGTCAGGGGCCGCGGACGGACGGCGGGAACCCGCAGCCGGCCATCCCCATCTGTAACAGACCGGACCGATCCGCGCGACGGAAGGTCGATTCCGCGGGGAAGGGTCGCGTCCCTTGCTCTGGCGGACGAAAAAGGCTATAAAGCGGATGTTCGTGACTTTTCCCGACCAGCAGAATCCACGCGGTTCGAGAACCTGACGCCACGGAAGGAGGCTTACAGTGAAACAGTCGTCGAGATACATGGGGAACATGGGAAGAGCGGCTGTCTGCCTGGGGGTTCTCGCCCTGCTGGGCAGCGGTTGTTCCGTGACCGAACACAAGCACCCCGAGTACGAGGTCAACGTCCAGGCGGTCAACGATGCGACCGCCAAGGCCGACGCCGCAGCCGGGCGGGCCGAAGCCGCCGCAGGCAACGCGGACGCCTCGGCCGGACGGGCCGGAACCGCGGCGCGCAACGCGGACGCCGCAGCCGGGCGGGCCGAAGCCGCCGCGGAAAGAGCCGAACGCGCCGCGGCCAAGGCGGCGGCCATGTTCGAAAAGACCATGAGGAAATAGCGTCCGACGCCACCCCTCGCGTGACCCGGGACCGCCCGTCCCGGGTCACGCTGTTCCAAGTCATCCTGTCCCAGGTCACCCTGTCCCAAGTCACGTCTTCGTCGAGCGTGGGAGCCGCTCCAGGAGGGCGGCCCCCATGTCCCGGGCCAACGGCCAATCCGGGCTTCGCAACCACCTTGCAGCCAGCGCGTAGAGCGCGGTCCCGCCTGCCACCAGGGCGAGGAAGCCCAGCGCCTGCATCGGCAGCGCGCCGGTGCGGGGGTCCCACTGCATGCGTCCGGCCACCAAGAACAGGGGACCCGCCATCACCGCGGCCGCGGTGAGGTTGCGCCACAGCGACGACAGGTACTCCCTCCATGCGAACCCCCCGAGACGACGGGTGACGAGCCACAGGAGCACCGTGAACTGGAACGCCGCGGACAACGAGTTGGCGAGCGCCAAGCCCACGTAGGACAGGCTGAGCAGGCCGACGCCCCCGCTGACCGCGGCAACCGCCCACACGAACGGGTTGTCTCCCGGGCCGGCGTCCACCGGGCCGATCAGCAGCAGGCTCAGGAACAGGTTCAGAGCGAAGCTCCAGAAAGCCACCCGGACCGGGGTCCGGGTGTCCTGCATGGCGTGGAACAGGGCCACCAGGACGCGGCTGCCCGAAACGGCCCACAGCCCCAGGGCAAGGAACACCAGGGCGCGGGCGCTGGCGTGCACGTCCGCGGCGTCGAAGGCGCCTCGCAGGAAGAGCAGCGAGAACGCAGGCGCGGCGACCACCATCAACCCCAGGGCGGAGGGGATCGAGACGAAGTTCACCATCCGCAGCGAGTAGCCCAGGGTCGTCCGCAACCCGCCCGCGTCGCCGCGCGCCGCCAACGACGAGAAACTCGGCAGCGCCGCGGTGCCCAGGGCCACGGCGAAGACCCCCAGGGGGAACTGCGCCAGACGGTCGGCATAGTAGAGGTAGGAGACGCTGCCCGGCTCCAGCAACGAAGCCAGGACGGTGCTCACCAGGACGTTCAGTTGATACACCGCGGCGCCGACCACCGCAGGACCGATGAGCCGCAGGAACCGGAGCATCGCCTCGCTGCGAAAGTCCAGGCTCGGCCGCCAGGAGAACCCGTGGCGGCGCAGGAAGGGGAGCTGCAGCAGGAGTTGCGCGGCGCTGCCGATCAGGACGCCGTAGGCCAGGCTCTCGACCGGTTGGGACAGCAGCGGAACGAGGAGGACCGCGGCGCCGATGATCGACAGGTTCAGCAGCACCGGCGCCACGGAGGGCGCCATGAAGTGGCCGAAGGTGTTCAGGTATCCCATGGCGAGGGCCAGGAGGCTGACGAAGAAGATGCTGGGGAACATGATCCGCAGGAGCTCCACGGTGAGGGAGAACCGCTCCGGCGTGGCGGAGAACCCCGGGGCGAACAGCCGCGTGAGCGGAGACGGGAAGAGCACGCCCACCGCGGTGAGCAGGACGAGGAACAGGACCGCGAAGGTCACGATCACGCGGCTCGCCTCCACCGCTTCCCTGCGGCCGCGGGTGGCCAGGCAGCCGGAAACCACGGGAACGAACCCCGCGGACAGGGCGCCTTCCGCGGTGAGGCGGCGCAACAGGTTCGGTATCCGGAAGGCGACGAAGAAAGCGTCCGCCGCGCTCTGCGCTCCCAGGAGGTAGCCGATGACGACGTCCCTGGCGAGGCCGGAAACGCGGCTCAGGACGGTCATGGAGCCGACGATGCCCGTTGCCCTGGCTACCTTGCGGATCTCGCTCACCGTTGACTCCTCGCGCAAGCGGTGCTAAGTTTCCGGGCTTTCGGGAGGTAGCTCTTGGCGAACCACAAGTCGGCCATCAAGCGGCACAACCAGAGCGTCCGGCGCCGTCAGCGCAACCAGGCGGTCCGGTCCAGCGTGAGGACCCTGGTCAAGAAAGTCCGGGAGGCCATCGAGAGCCGCGACCGGGAGGCCATCGAACGGAAGATCCGGGAGGTCAACCGGCTGCTGGACAAGGCCGTGACCAAGGGAGTCCTCAAGCGCAACACCGCGTCGAGAAAGCTGGCCCGCCTGGCCAGGGCCGCGCACGCGGCCCGGAACCCAGCGGAAGCAGAGCCCGTGGCGTGAACCGCGCCCGCGTCGGCGCGCCCCGTCAAAACCCCTCCGCCATGCGCTCCCGTACGGACCGGGCGAACCTTTCGAGCAGCCGTTCCCTCGCCCCCCTGCGGGAATCCTCCGCCAGTCTGGCGTCCGTCAACCGGCCCACGTCCCCGACGTCCAGCGTACCCCGGGAGAACCCGGAGGAGGTGGGGACCACCGCGCCGCGCGCAGCAACGTAAACCTCCCGGAGCCGCATCACGCGCCGGGGCCACAGCACTTCCTTCGACTGCCTGCGCCGGAGGGTGGCCTCCACGTCCATCCGGGCCTCCCACTCCAGCGCCTGGTCGAACCGGTTGACCGACGCGCCGCCGACCCCGTAATGCCGAAGGACCCCGGAAAGGACCGCGTCCGCGTCCGCGAACCTTTCCACCAACCGCGGCGACTCCCGGCCCGCCAACTCCCTGCGCAGCGCCGCAGCGAGGCGGTCCTCCAGGCCGACCTCGCGGGTCCGGTTGACGAAGGTTTCCACGAAGACCGTCCGCACGTCGGCCGGAAGCCCCGTGTGCGAGCCGGTGAACCGGTAGCCGCATGCGCCCGTCAGCAGCGCCAGGCTCACGGAGACGGAGAGGACCGCGGGCAGGACCGGTCGCCGGACCAGGGTTCATCCCTCCAGCACGATGTTGACGAGCCGGCCGGGCACCTGCACGACCCGCCCGACCGGGCGGCCGTCGAGGAAGGCCGCTACCCGCGGTTCGGCCAGGGCCGCGGCTTCGACGCGCTCCGGGGGCGCGTCGGCCGGCACTTCGACCTTCCCGCGCAGCTTGCCGTTCACCTGGACGACGATGAGACGGTTCTCCTGGGCCAGCGCCGCCTCGGAGTACTCCGGCCAGCCCACGTCCGCCAGGGCTTCCGAGTGGCCCAGCCGCTCCCACAACTCGCTGGCGATGTGCGGCACGAAGGGCGCCAGCAGGACGATCTCGGTCTCCAGGGCGGCCTTGACCAGAGGGGCTCCGTCCGCTCGGTCGAAGTCCTCCGGGCTCACGGAGCCCACGGCGTTGTGGAGCTCCATGACGGCCGCGATGGCGGTGTTGAAGTGGAACCGCGTCTCGATGTCGTCGGTGACCTTCTTGATGGTCCAGTGGATCCGGCGGCGCAGTTCCTCGAGGCCGCTCGAAGACGGCGCTCGACCCGAGTCCGCGGCCACGCCCGCCAGACGCTCGCGATGGCGCATGGCGAAGCGCCACACCCGGTTCAGGAACCGGTGGGCTCCCTCGACTCCCTGGTCGCTCCAGTCCAGGTCCTTTTCCGGAGGGGCCGCGAACAGGGTGAACAGGCGCGCGGTGTCCGCGCCGTAGCGATGGATGAGTTCATCCGGGTCCACGACGTTCCTCTTGGACTTGGACATCTTGGCCCCGTCCTTGATGACCATGCCTTGGGTCAGGAGGTTGGTGAAGGGTTCGGACACCGAAAGCCAGCCCATGTCCCGCAGGACGCGCGTAAAGAAGCGGGCGTAGAGCAGGTGCAGCACCGCGTGCTCCACGCCTCCCACGTACTGGTCCACCGCCATCCAGTAGTCCGTCCGTTCCGTGTCCAGCGGGCGGCGGTCCTCGTCAGGACAGGCGTAGCGGGCGAAGTACCACGACGATTCCACGAAGGTGTCCATGGTGTCGGTCTCCCGACGGGCGGGTCCGCGGCACTTGGGACAGGCCGCGTCACGGAACTCCGGAAGGTTCGCCAGCGGCGAGCCGCCCGCTCCGGTGAACTCCACGCTGGTGGGCAGCCGCACCGGCAGATCCTCCCGAGGCACGGGCACGATGCCGCAGTCGTCGCAATAGACCACGGGGATGGGCGCGCCCCAGTAGCGCTGGCGGGAGATGCCCCAGTCCCGCAGCCGGTAGCGGACCGCGCCCTTGCCCCATCCCCGTTCCTCGAGGAACGCCGCGACCCTGGCCCTGCCCTCCTCGCTGCCCAGGCCGCTGAAGCCGCCGCTGTCGGCCATCACCCCGTCGGCCGTGTACGCCTCGGTCAGGTCCCCCGCGGTCAGGGTGGAACCGGGGGGATGGATCACCGGCCGCACCGGCAGGCCGTACTTCACCGCGAACTCGAAGTCCCTCTGGTCGTGGGCCGGGACCGCCATGACCGCGCCGGTGCCGTACTCCATCAGCACGAAGTTGGCCACGTAGATGGGGATCTTCTCCCCGGTGAACGGATTGAGGCAGTACGAGCCGGTGAACACGCCCTCCTTCTCCATCTCCGCGTCGCCGCGCCGGGAATGGCTGATCCGCTGCACCTGCCGGGTGAAGTCCCGGACCGCCTGTGCTTGCGGCGTCCCCTCGGAAAGCTCCGGGACCATGGGGTGCTCCGCGGCCAGGGAGACGAAGGTGGCGCCGTAAACCGTGTCCTGCCGGGTGGTGAAGACGGTGAGGGCGTCGTCCCGGTCCGCCAGGGGGAAGCGGATCTCGGCGCCGATGGACTTCCCGATCCAGTTGCGCTGCATGGTGAGCACCTTGTCGGGCCATCCCCGGAGCTCGTCGCACGCCGCCAGCAACTCCTCGGCGTAGGCCGTGATGCGGAAGAACCACTGGGGCAACTCGCGCATGACGACCTCTTGCTCGCAGCGCCAGCAGCGGCCCTCCTGCACCTGCTCGTTGGCCAGGACGGTCTCGCAGCCGGTGCACCAGTTGACGGACGAGCTCTTCCGGTAGGCCAGCCCCCGCTCGAGCATCTCCAGGAAGAACGACTGCTCCCAGCGGTAGTAGCCGGCGTCCGACGTGGCCAGCTCGCGGGTCCAGTCGTAGCTGAAGCCCATCTGCTTGAGCTGGGCCCGCATGTAGTCGATGTTCTCCACGGTCCAGCGGGCGGGGTGGACCTTGTTGGCGATGGCGGCGTTCTCCGCGGGCAGGCCGAAGGCGTCCCAACCCATGGGGTGCAGGACGTTGAACCCGCGCATGCGCTTGTAACGCGCGATCACGTCCCCGATGGAGTAGTTCCGCACGTGCCCCATGTGTATCCGGCCCGACGGATAGGGGAACATCTCCAGCAGGTAGTACTTGGGCAGGGGCGAGGACTCGTCCACCCGGAAGCTCTCGAGCCGCTCCCACTCGCCCTGCCACTTGGCCTCGATATTCCAGAACTCGTACTTCTCGATCATGGCTCCGGCCGCTCACTCTCCTCGAGTCCGTTGGCGTGCGCCACCCGGTCGAGCACCCCGTTGATGAACGTGGGGGAATCGTCCGACCCGTAGCGGTTGCCGATCTCGATGGCTTCGTCGATGCTGACGCGCAACGGTATGTCCGGGCAATAGAGCAACTCGTAGGTGGCGAGCCGAAGGATGGTGAGATCCACCCTGGACATGCGGTCGAGCTTCCAGTTCTCCGCCGCCTCCGCCAGGGACCCGTCGATCTCTGCACGGTGCTCCACGGTCCCGGCGACGAGACGCTGGGCGAAGTCCCTGGAGGCCGGGCGCGACGGGAAGTGGCCCCAGAAACTGTCCGGACCGGCGGGGGCGGGGTCGCGCGTGACCTCCATCTGGTAGAGGACCTGCAGCGCCAACTCCCTGGCCTTGCGGCGAATACCCATCGTCGGCTGGAAACGGAACCCGGCGCCTTGCCGCCGTCCGCACGCTCGGAGCGCGCCCGAAGGTCACCCCAGTTCTCTGCTCAAGCTCGCCATCTCGATGGCGGTGACCGCGGCCTCGAATCCCTTGTTGCCCATCTTCGCCCCGGCGCGATCCACGGCCTGCTCCACCGTGTTGGTGGTCAGCAGGCCGAAGGCGATGGGGACGCCGTAGCGGTTCATGGCGTCGCTCACCCCCCGGGCCGCGGCGCCGCAGACGTAGTCGAAGTGGGGCGTTTCGCCGCGGATGACCGCGCCGAGGCAGATGAGCGCGTCGTACTTGCCGCTCGCCGCCATCTTGTGGGCGCAGAAGGAGATCTCGAACGCGCCGGGGACCCATACCACGTCCACGTCGTCGCCTGCGCCATGCCGCCTCAGGGCGTTCGCGGCCCCGTCCAGGAGCCGTTCGGTAATGAAGCCGTTGAACCGGCTGGCGATGATGCCGAACCTCATGGCCGCGGCGTCCAGTTTCCCTTCGATCACTCCCATGGCGGCGCCCTCAGCGGGCAGGCTCGTCCCCGACGCGGGACAGGAGATGCCCGAGCTTGTCGCGTTTGGTCCGCAGGTAACCGGCGTTGCGGCCGCGGGGCTCGACCTCCAGGGGCGCCCGTTGGCTCACGGACATGCCGTAACCCTCCAGGCTGACGATCTTGCGCGGGTTGTTGGTCAACAGGCGCAGCCGCCGGACCCCCAGGTGCCGCAGTATCTCGGCCGCCACCCCGTAGTCCCTCAGGTCCACCTCGAACCCCAGGTCCAGGTTCGCCTCCACCGTGTCGCGCCCCTGGTCCTGCAGCGCGTACGCCCTGATCTTGTTGGTCAGGCCGATACCGCGGCCCTCCTGGTGCATATAGACGATGACGCCGCACTCTTCCCGGTCGATGATCCGTATGGCCGCCCGCAACTGTTCGCCGCAGTCGCACCGTTCGGACGAGAACACGTCCCCCGTGAGGCACTCCGAGTGCACTCGCACCAGCACGTCGTCGCGGCCCTCGACCTCGCCCTTCACCAGGGCCATGTGCTCGAACGGGTCGAGGTTGGTCCTGTAGAGTATCGCCTTGAAGGACTTGCCGTGGATGGTGGGGAAGTCTTCCTCCCACACCTTACGTATGGTGGCTTCGTTGCGGAGCCGGGACGCGACGAGGTCCACCACCGACGCCATCCGGAGGGCATGGCGCTCGGCGAAGGCCTTCAGCTCGGCGCCCTTGGCGATGGCGCCGTCCTCCCTCAGGACCTGGCAGATCACCGCGGCGGGTTGCAGGCCGCAGAGGGCCGCGAGGTCCAGCGCGGCCTCCGCCGGTCCCGCCTTGACCAGCACGCCTCCCTTGCTGGCCTGGATCGGCAACACGTTGCCCGGGGTCACGAAGTCCCCGGGCTCCGCGTCCCGCCCGGCGGCCGTCCGGATGGTGTGGGCCCGGCCCGCGGCCGAGACCTCCAGGCCCAACACCGAGTTGGCCCCGACGGGCGCGCCGACGGGGGCCTGTCCCGGGAGGATGCTCGCAGCCGCATCCACGCCGAACCCCAACTCCCGGAGCCGCGGGGCCTCCAGCGCCAGGTAGAGTACGCCTCCGGCATGGCGCGTCATGAAGTTGACGTGCTCCGCGGCCACCTTTTCCGCGGCCATGCAGACGAAGCCCACGGCGTGGTCGCTTTCCTCGTCCGCCAGCAGGATGGCGCGGCCCTGGAGAAGCTCTTCCCGAACGGTTTCGATGGGGGTCAGGGACATGTCGTGTGTCGAGCCGCGTGGAGGTCACTTCGGGTCGGGCCTGGGCGGCGTCTTGCGATAGGCGTCGGCGAACTGGAGAACGTATTTTCCGATGATGTCCGCTTCGAGGTTGACTCTATCACCAACGTTACGGCTCTGCAAATTCGTATGCGCCAGAGTGAAAGGTATGATCGCCACCGAGAACGAGCGCGGCGCGCACTCGTTGACGGTCAGGCTGACGCCGTCCACCGAGATGGAACCCTTGGGCACGAGCAGACGGCCAACGCTCGCCGGGGCGTGGAAACGGAAGAAGGTGAAGTCGCCGCTCCGGTGGATGCGGGCCACCCGTCCCACCGCGTCCACGTGGCCGGTGACCCAATGGCCTCCGAGCCGGTCGCCGACCCGGAGGGGACGCTCTAGGTTGACGCCGTCCCCGTCGCGCAGGTCCGCGAGGTTGGTCCGCCGCAAGGTCTCGGGAGAGACGTCCACGGTGAGCCGGCGTCCGGCCTTCCCCACCACCGTCAGGCAGCAACCGTTCACCGCGATGCTCGCCCCCGGCGCCATCTCCCGGACCGGCAGCGCGGTCTCGAAGGCGAACTCTCTCGCCCCGGCGCCGCCGGTCCGGCGGTGGACCCTGCCGACGTCTTCGATGAGTCCGGTAAACATGGCTCCTCGCGTGCGACGGTCAGGCCCAGCCTCGAAAAAAACCGCGGGGGACGTCTGACCCGTTCCCTCCCCCATGGAAAAGCGCGTCCTTCGACTTCGCTTCGCTACGCTCAGGACGAACGGGGGTCGTCGTCCCGGGCTTTGGACGGGGAATTTCGTTCCGAGCTTTCACAGGTACGCCTACCCCGGTTCACAGGTAGGCCGACACCAGGATGTCGTCGCCGAGCCGCCTGACCTCGGGGTTGCCGAGCTGGGGGCAGCGGCGCATCCGCGTGACCCCGAGATCGCCCACCATGGGCAGCCCCTCGGCGCCGATGAACTTCGGCGCATAGAAGCACAGCGCCTTGTCCACCACCTTCTCCGAGACGGCCCGGCCCGCGGTCACCGCGCCTCCCTCCACCATGACGCTGAGCACCCCCGCCCGGGCCAGCCGCCGGAGCACGCGCCGGAAGGCCACCCGCCCCTGCCTCATGGGAAAGCTCCACACCTGCACCCCCCGGTCTTCCAGCCGCTTCCTCCGGGCCGCGGGGACGCCGCGCCCGGTGACCAGCACGGTCTTATCGGGATGCGGCCCAGCCACGACCCGGGCCGTCACCGGCGTGCGCAGCCGGCCGTCCAGCACCACGCGCCAGGGGTCGCGTCCTCCCGGCAGCCGGCAGGTCAGTTGCGGGTCGTCCGCCAGCACCGTGCCGGAACCCACCAGGACCGCGTCGTATTGATTGCGCAGCCGGTGCACGAACTTCCGCGCCGCCGGCCCGGTGACCCACTTGGAGTCCCCCGCGGCGGTGGCGATCCTGCCGTCCAGGGACGCGGCCAACTTCAGGGTGACGAAGGGAAGACCCACGGTGACGTGCTTGACGAATGCCTCGTTGAGCCGGCGGCACTCCTCCTCCCGGACCGGCACGTCCACCCGGACGCCCGCGCGTCTCAGGGCCCGCACGCCCCTGCCGGCCACCAGCGGGTTGGGGTCGATCATGCCCGCGGCCACCCGTTCCACCCCCGCCTCGACGACCGCCCGGACACACGGAGGGGTGCGGCCGAAGTGGCTGCAGGGTTCCAGGTTGACGTAGAGGGTGGCGCCGCGGGCCGCCTCCCCCGCCTGCCGGAGCGCCCGGACCTCCGCGTGGTCGCCGCCGGCGCGGGCATGGTAGCCGCGCCCCACGATGCGGCCCTGCCGCACCACCACCGCCCCCACCATGGGGTTCGGACTGGCGCGTCCCGCGGCCCGGCGCGCGAGCCCCAAGGCCGCGCGCATGTAACGCTCATCCTGCTCCCGGGACATGGGACGGGCTCCTCCGCGGCCCCGGCCGCGCGCCGCGGACGACGCGCGCCCCGGACCGCTAGGCGCTCCCCGCGCGCACGGACTTCCGGCGCGTCTTCCGGGCCTTTTCCGGGGCCGGGGTCCGGCGCTTGCGCTCGTTGAGCAGGTCCTCCAACTCCACCATGAACTCGTCGAGGTCCTTGAAGGAACGATAGACCGAGGCGAACCGCACGTAGGCCACCGGGTCGGTATCGTGGAGCTCTCGCATGGCGGCCTCGCCGATGGCGGAGCCCGGGACCTCCTTCTCCCCCCGTTCCTGGATCCCCCGCTCGATGCGGTCGGCGATGGCCTCGATGGCGTCCATGCTGACGGGGAGTTTCTGGCAGGCCGTCCTCAGACCGTTGATGATCTTGAGGCGGTCGAAGGCCTCCCGGCGCCCGTCCTTCTTCACCACCATGGGCATGGCTTCCTCCACCCGCTCATAGGTGGTGAAGCGGCGCCGGCAGGAGTCGCACTCCCGGCGCCGGCGGATCATCTCCCCGTCCTTCCCGAGACGGGAGTCGATGACGCGGTTCTTGGCGCCGCGGCAGAAGGGGCAATTCATAAGGACTTAGGGCAATGCCACAAGAATTTACTTTAACTTATAGTAGAGTCCTCAAACACGAAAGGAGAACGCCATGCTGGACATTCAGGAAACCCCGGTTGCCGAAAGCACGCGGGAAACTTATCGCTAGGCTCTCTCCCGCCTCGACAGGTGGTTGAAGGGTAGAGAGGTCAACGACGAAACCCTGTCTGCCTACCTATCATACCTGTTCGACTGCGGGAAGTCTCCGAACTACGCCAGTATCTCAATCGCCGCCGCCCGGTGGCGTTGCGAGTCCGAAGACCTCCCGGACCCAAGAGGGAAGCGTTGCCGGAACGCCATCAAGAACTACCGGCGTCAAGCCTTCGACCGCGGGCGGGGACAGGTGGACGGGCTGACCTTCGAGGACGCGGAAAAGATGATGACCCGCGCCGCCGGAGAGAAGACCATCTACGGAGAAAGGGGTTGAGGAACCTCTGATTTATTCCCCTCCGCAGGAGGATAATGGTAGCGAAAAGAGAAGGCAAGGAGTAGAATCGGAGGATATCAGGGAGAGGGAGGCTACCGGAATGCAGCAGCGGACGTTCGGGGCGGTGAACTTCGAGAAGTACGGCAGGCAGACGCGCAAGGCGAAGTTTCTGGAGGAGATGAACGGGGTGATCCCGTGGGAGGAGTTGGTGGAGGCGGTGGAGCCGTACTATCCGAAGCCTTCGGGAGCGGGACGGCGCCCGGTGGGGATCGAGCGGATGTTGCGGATTCATTTTTTGCAGCACTGGTTCAGCCTGTCGGACCCCGGGGTGGAGGAAGCGCTGTATGATTCGCGAGCCATGCGGGAGTTCGTGGGGGTGGATTTGGGGGAGGAGCGTGTGCCGGATGAGACGACCATCTGCAAGTTTCGGCACTTGTTGGAACGCCATGAGTTGGGGAAGGAATTGTTCAGAGGTTCCTTGACAGGGGAGGGGGTGTGGCTATGGCAGGTTTTTACCCTCGTCGGCGGTGGTGGGCAGGCGAGGGTTGGGCGGCGTGCAGCTTCCACTACCGGGGCAACCCTCCCCGTCACTCTCAACCCTGCACGCCGCCCGCTAACCGAAGAGGAGGGTTCCATGAAGACAATGATCTTGGCGGCGGTGTTGGCCGTCGCGTTGATGCTGGCCGGGTGCGGTGGCGGATCGAAGGGAGGCGCCGGGGCTGGTATGCCTTCAACGCAGACTCCAACGACACCCAGGCCAACGGTAAGGGTTGTACCTCTGTCAGTACCTGGAGAGCCTGAAACGCCCGCGGTGCCCGTGGAGATACCGGACAACACCGTCAGGATTAACCCCGGACAAACGCGGGAAGTGAGCGTCGGCGGCCGGTCCGTTTCTGTCAGGTGTCCTTCCGGCGGCGCGTCATGTCACGTTGGCGTCCACGAGGGTGGGTTGTGGTACAGGCTCGACGGCGCGGTTCCGTTCGCGTTGGCTAGTCTGCCTTCGACTCCAACGCCGACTACTCCGCCTACTCGGGTCATTGAATACCCGCTTGTCAGTTGGGGAGAACTGCCTGCTTCGATTGATCGTATGGACCACGTGACGCAGATAGGATCAAGCGACTTCCCGGGATCGTCATGTAACGGCGGCGTTGCGGACTGCCGAACCTTGATAAAAGGCCTGCTTCAGTACGCATCGGAATATGGATGGGAGGACTCTCCAGCTCCAGTGAAACGGTTTTCAGTGCGAGAGAATAGACCCGGTGAAGATTTCTATCGCATCATCCCCGGGTTTGACGACTCTCCTAAGATTAGAGACGGCTGGAGAAGACTTGAGGGTGGTTGGCTCGACAATAGCATCTTTTTCGTAGAGAGAGGACCTCGAACTAACTCTGTAGACGGTCATTGGTTCCCTAGCGGGCCTACTTATTTCGACGGTATTGATACCTTCTACCGTATGACTTCCATGGGCATAAGGGACACCAACCCGGTTGTCGGGCGATATTACGGAAATGCCATTGATAGCACTGGGAATGGCTTGGATTTCTCATTGACATATAAAACGGGAGCTACAGGGGGGCAGATAGACATGACTTTATTCCCTGGGTTGACATACGCCGAAGTAACCTGGTCGAACGTTCCTGTTGATGATAACGGGGGGTTCGATAACGGCGTAAGATTTCCTGACAAAAAGATGATCGACGCCGGCTACAGCGAGATAAAAGTCCCTCACAGACTGGAGGGTAGCTTTTATCAAGGCGGCGAAGTGGGAGGGGTATTCGTTTACCAAGCCAACCAAGTGCCGGAGGAGGGTTCCGAGCCTCTCAGGACTTTTATCTCCGGCGCATTCGGGGGAAAGCTGGTCCCTGCCAGTCCCTAGCCAACCTCCCCAACGAAAAGCCGCCCCTGACGCCCAGGGATGGACAGGGGCGGCTTTTCTTCTCTCTCCCCTACCCAACCCTACCGGCTTCGCTTCGGAGGCGCCCACGGGACGAATCGGACGCTGGCAGCCCGGACCCCCATCGACGGCGCCCGCGGTCTCCACGTCTGGCAAGCCGGAGAGAGACTCACCCCCCACAATCGCCCAGGATGCCCCAGGATCGACGATTGCCGGTTGCCGTTGCCTTGGTCAGGGGAGACTTCGGAGGCGCCCAGGGGCAGGTTTGGGACGCTGGCAGGTGGACCCGGACGGCGCCCGCGGACGCCTTTTCAAGGTCCGCGGCGCCCAAACTTTTTGCTTGACAGGATTTGGGAAATTTGCTAGTCTTTTCAACAGGTTAAGGCCATGTCATAAAAGGGGCATTTCATGGCAGGCCTGCCGATTCCGGGACCCGGCCCGGCGCCCGGAGGTCAGGGCTGCGGCGCCGGCCCGGCGCCGTTCCTGCGATAGACCGGAAAGCGCTCGCACAACGCCCGCACCTCCGCGGCGATGGCGTCCAGGGCGGGGGGGTCCCCCACCTTGGCGAGGGCGCGCCGGATCCACTCGGCGATGACGCGCATCTCCGGTTCCTTCATGCCCCGGGTCGTGACCGCGGGGGTGCCGATGCGGACGCCGCTGGTCACGAACGGAGAGCGGCGGTCGAAGGGCACGGTATTGCGGTTTGCGGTGATCCCTGCCCGCTCCAGGGTTTCCTGGGCCAGCTTGCCGGTGATCTCGGAGTTCCGTAGGTCCAGGAGCATGACGTGGTTGTCGGTGCCGCCCGAGACCAGACGGAAACCCCGCTCCGTCAACGCGCCGGCCAGGGCCTTGGCGTTGGCCACGATCTGCCGCTGGTAACTCGCGAACTCGGCCGTGGACGCCTCCTTCAGGGCCACGGCCTTGGCGGCGATCACGTGCATGAGGGGTCCCCCCTGCATGCCCGGGAAGACGCGGCCGTCGAGGGTCTTGGCGTGCTCCTCGCGGCAGAGGATCATCCCGCCCCGAGGCCCTCGCAGGGTCTTGTGCGTGGTGGTGGTCACGTAGTCCGCGTGGGGCACCGGGCTCGGGTGGCAGCCGGCCGCCACCAACCCCGCGATGTGCGCCATGTCCACCATCAACAGGGCCCCCACCTCGTCGGCGATGGCGCGGAACCTTTCGTAGTCCAGGACCCGGGGGTAGGCGCTCGCCCCCGCCACGATGAGCCGCGGGCGGCGCTCGCGGGCCAGCGCGGCCAGGGCGTCGTAGTCGATGGTCTCCGTTTCCTCGGACACCCCGTAGGACGCCACCCCGTACAACCGGCCGGAGAAGTTGACCGGACTTCCCATGGATAGGTGGCCGCCGTGGGAAAGGTCCATCCCCAGGTAGGTGTCGCCGGGCTTGAGGACCGCGAAGTACACAGCCATGTTGGCCTGCGAGCCGGAGTGGGGCTGCACGTTCACGTGCTCCGCACCGAAGAGCGTCCGGGCCCGCTCCACCGCCAGACGCTCCACCACGTCCACGTACTCGCAACCCCCATAGTAGCGCCTGCCGGGATAGCCCTCGGCGTACTTGTTGGTCATGAGGGATCCCTGGGCCTCCAGGACCGCCTCGCTGACCACGTTCTCGGAGGCGATCAACTCCAGGTTCGATTCCAGGCGTTCGCTCTCGTCGCGGATGGCTTCGAAGACTTCCGGATCGACTTGCTCCAGGCTTGCGGTAATCATCTTATCGGTGGCTTTCGATGTATTCGATGACGTCCTGCACCGTCTTGATCTTTTCCGCGTCCTCGTCGGAGATCTCCATCTCGTACTCCTCCTCCAACGCCATGACCAGCTCCACGATGTCCAGCGAATCGGCTCCCAGGTCTTCGACGAAGGAAGCTTCGGGGCTGACTTCCGCGTCGCTCACTCCCAATTGCTCGCTGATGATCTCCTTGACCCTCGCCTCGACGTCCGTTGCCATATTGCACCTCCTGTTCCGTATCACTGCTCGTGTCCGAATCCCTCCCGTCCCGACCTTGCTGTCCCCTTTGCTGTCCTCGGTTCGGCTAGCGGAAAACTCCGATCCCCTCCCCGTGAAACCCTGTACACACACAAACCGGAAGAGCCGCTCCAGACAGGGCTCCGACGGTGGAGTCACATGTACAGGCCGCCGTTGACGCCGATGGTCTGGCCGGTAATGTACTGCCCTCCGGGGCCCGCCAGGAACGCCACCGTCCGGGCCACGTCGCCGCCGCTGCCGAACCGACCCAGGGGAATCGCGGCGAGGTACCGGCGCCGGGCGTCCTCGTTCAGGGCCGCGGTCATTTCGGTTTCGATGAAACCGGGAGCCACGGCGTTGACGGTAATCCCGCGCGGGGCGAGTTCCCGGGCCATGGACTTGGTGAAACCCACGATGCCCGCCTTGGACGCCGCATAGACGGACTGGCCCACGTTCCCCATCTGTCCGGCCACCGAGGTCAGGTTGACGATGCGACCGTACCGCCGACGAACCATGCTCCTGCTGGCCGCCCTGGTGCAGTGGAAAACGCCCCTGAGGTTGACGTCGATGACCCTTTCCCAATCGGAGGCCTTCTGGCGCAACAGCAGACCATCGACGGCGATCCCCGCATTGTTGACTAAAATATCAATTTTTTCATGCCGGTCAACGATTTCCTTGACCGCGTGGTCCACTCGGTCCTGGCGGGCCACGTCGAAGGGCGTCAACTCCGCGGCGCCGCCCTCCCGCCGGACCTGCTCGGCCACGTCCTCGGCCGCCTCCCGGTTCTCCCGGTAGTTGATGAGCACCCGGGCTCCCATGCGGGCCAGGCAAAGGACGACCTCGCGCCCGATGCCCCTGCTGCCGCCCGTGACCAGGGCGACTCGGTCCGCCAGCGGCCCCGCGGCCACGGTTCAGGCCCCCAACTCCGCGAGCACCCCTTCCAGGTCCTCGGGCCGTTCCAGGTTGAGGGTCTTCAGCCGCGGGTCGATGCGCCGGATGAGCCCGGACAACACCCGTCCCGGGCCAAGCTCCACCGCGCACTCGCAGCCCAACCCGGCCAGGGTCTCCACCGACTCCTCCCATCGGACCGGGGCCACCACCTGCTCCACCAGGAGGGACTTGACGCGCTCCGGGTCGGAGTTCAGGGCCGCCTCCACGTTGGTGACGACGCCCACCGGGAAAGGCCGCACCTCGACTCCCACCAGCACTTCCCGCAACCCCTCCGACGCGGGCTCCATGAGCGCGCAGTGGAACGGAGCGCTCACCGGGAGCTCCACCACCTTGCGCGCGCCCCGCTCCCGGGCCAGTTGCGACGCCCGCTTCACCGCTTCGCGAGCGCCGGAAACCACCACCTGTCCGCCGCCGTTGAGGTTGGCGGGCGCCACTACCTCGCGGCCCCGCGCCTGCTCGCAAACCTCCCGCACCACCGACGCCTCCAACCCGATGACCGCGGCCATGCCCCCTTCGCCCTCGGGCACGGCTTCCTGCATCAGCCGCCCCCGCTCCCGGACCACCCTCACCGCGTCCGCCAACCGGAGCGCCCCCGCGCACACCAGGGCGCTGTATTCGCCGAGGCTGTGTCCCGCCGCCCACGAGGGCTTGCGCCCGCAACGTCCTTCGAGCACCCGGAGCGCGGCCACGGACACGGCGAGGACCGCGGGCTGGGTGCAGGCGGTCCGGTTCAGGTCGGCCTCGGGACCGTCGAAACAGACTTGGCGAAGGTTCATGCGCAGGGCGTCCTCCGCCTCGTCGAAGACCGCCTTCGCCTCCGGGAACCGGTCGCACAGGGCCTTTCCCATGCCCACGTACTGCGAGCCCTGCCCGGGAAAGACGAACGCGATGCGGCCTGGATCCGTCATCTGCCTCGCTCAGCCGTGACCCGGACGGTCCGTCTGCCCGCGAGGCTGGGGCGCACGGTCCAATGCGTTCACGATGTAGCCGTTGATGTCCTGGGAGACGGCTTCGGCCGCCACCCGCACGGCGTTCTTGATGGCCTTGGCCGACGAGCCGCCGTGGGCCACGATGGCGACGCCGTTCAAGCCGATCAGGGGCGCGCCGCCGTAGTGCGCATAGTCGAGGCGGTCATAGGCGCGCCGGATGGCCCGCCCACACAACAGGAACCCCAACCGGCTCGGCAGGTTGCTCCGGAACGCATCCTTCAGGACCGATGAGACGAACTCTCCGAGTCCCTCCATGGTCTTCAACGCCACGTTGCCGGTGAAGCCGTCGCAGACCACCACGTCCACTCGGCCGTTGGCGATGTCCCGGCCCTCCACGTGGCCCGCGAAGTGCAACTCCGTGGCGCGCAGTTCGCGGATGGCCTCCCGCGTGAGGTCGTTGCCCTTCTCGTCCTCCTCGCCGTTGCTCAGGATGCCCACCCGGGGCCGCGGGACCCCGAGGATCCTCTCCGCGTAGATGGCGCCCATCTGCGCGAACTGCGCCAACTGCCGCGGCTTGCAGTCCGTATTGGCCCCCCCGTCCAGGAGGACCGTTCCGCCGGAAAGCGAGGGGCTGACCGTCAGGATGGCGGGCCGGTCCACCCCGGGCAACCGTCCCATCACGAACATGCCGATGGCCATCATCGCCCCGGAGTTCCCGGCGCTCACCACCGCGTCGCCTTCCCCGGCCTTCAGGCCGTCGAAGGCGACCCGCATGGAAGAGTCCTTCCGCTTCAGCGCGCGGCTCGGCGAGTCGCGCATGCCGATGGAGGTGGCCGCGGACAGGACCCGCACGGCTGACGGGTCGAACGAATGGCGCGACAACTCGGATTCCACCGCGCCCGACTGGCTGACCAGGGTGATCCCTACCCCGTACTCCTTCGCCGCCTGCAGCGCCCCCGCCACGACGACGCCCGGGCCGTGGTCACCGCCCATCCCGTCAACGATAACCCGCCGCATCACCGGGCAACAGGCAGCTTCAGGTTTCTTCGCCGGGTGTCACGGAACGAGACCTGTAGTGGCCGCAGTTGGCGCAGACCCTGTGCCTCAGGGTCGCTGCGCCGCAACGGGAGCACGTGATCCACCGGGGCGCGGCAATGGCGTCGTGGGAGCGGCGCTTGTTCCTCTTGCTGGGGGAGGTTCGTCTCTTGGGTACGGGCATGTCTGGTATCCGTCCTGCCTGTTCGTGGTTCTCGTCGCTCGCCGGCGCTACCGGTCCAACCGGAGGTTGCGAAAAATTGCCATACGGGGATCCCCCGGCGGCGCGCACCCGCAGGCGGCCCGGTTCAACTCGGCGCCGCAGTCGGGGCACAGTCCGCGGCAGCTCTCGCTGCACAGCGGCCGCAGGGGCAAGGCAAGCAACGTCTGCTCGCGGACGTAGGGCGAAAGGTCGATTTCCTCGCCGGAGTAGAAGCTCAAACCCATCTCGTCCGCGGTGAGCTCCATGTTTCTATTAGTCGGAAGGGGGTCCGGGGTCAACACGAAGTCGAAACTTTTTTCGATGACGAACGGAAAGCTCTCCAGGCAACGGCTGCAATCCCCCTCCGCTTCGCCCCTGAGACCGCCGCGGAAGAAGATCTCCCGGCCCGACCGGTAGTAGGTCACGTCCACGTGCACGGGCGAGGCAAAGCGCACCGGGGCCGAAAGGTCCTCCCGGGCCACGTCGAGCGTCTCGGAGAAACGGCTTTCCCTGGGTACGGCGTCGATGCGGGCCAAGGCAATCCTCAAGGCAACCCCCGTGGAGACGGTCTTCATACCCGCCGGCCGGCTCCCTTGTCAACCGCCGGGCATGACGAAAGGTCCATTTTTCCGGCTACTTGCCGCCGACGCCCCACCAGCCCGGACCCCGGGGAGCGGACCTTGTGAACCCACCCTGATTCTGTTAAGGAACCTCCGATCGATTCCGGCTCGAGGCGCCTCTCCACATGGGAAAGCGCGTCCTTCGACTTCGCTTCGCTACGCTCAGGATGAACGGGTGACTTTGCTTCACTATGCTCAGGATGAACGGGTGACTTCGCTCCGCTACGCTCAGGACGAACGGGGCAATCGTTCCGAGTTTCCTTGACGCAAAGAGCGGCGTCTCCCGGACGGGGGGAGCCGTTGGAGGTTGCGCGTGAACGCACGGTTGGGTCTGGTACATGCGGTGCTCCCGGCCACGGTGGACCTCGACGTGAGGGTGCCGTCACGCCATCCTTCCGCGCGCAACCTGGGCTCCGAGAGAATGGGCTCCGGGACCATCGTCGAACCCACCGGCGTCATCCTGACCGTCAACTACGTGGTCAACGGGGCCGAGTCCATCATCGTGACGCTGTCGGACGGGAAGCAGCACCCGGGGCGGCTGGCCGCACAGGACTTCGACACCGGCCTCGCCCTGGTCAGGATCGACGCCGTCGATCTGCCGTTCCTGCGGCCGGCGGAATCCGTCACCGTCGGCCAACCCGCGTTCATGGTCGCCAGCGGGGGACAGCAGGCCCGGCGGGTCAGCGACGGCAACGTCACCTCCCTGGAAGGCTACGACGCACAGTGGGAGTACCTGCTCGAACGGTCCATCCGTCTGAGCGCGTTCAACCCGGGGTTCGGCGGCGGCGCGCTGGCCGACTCCCGGGGCCGCCTCCTGGGCGTGGTCTCCCTGAACCTGAACGAGATCGCCAAGTTCACCCTAGCCATCCCGGTGGAGTACTACCTCCGGGACGCGGACGAGCTGAAACGGTTCGGGCGGGTCCGCAGCCGGCCGCCGCGCCCCTGGCTCGGTTTCCACCCCCAGGGGATGGGAGGCCACGTGGTGGTGACCGGGGTCACGCCCTCGGGACCGGCGGAGGAGGCCGGTCTGAGACAGGGGGACATCATACTCACGGTGGAGGACCGGGAGGTGCGGACCCGACCCCAGCTCTACAGGGAGATGTGGAAGAAGCAGGCCGGAGACGCCATCGCCTTCCACGTCATCCGGGGCGATGGCTCGCTGGACGTCCGGGTGGCCAGCCGCGACCGCTGGGACTTCAACCAACCCGTCCCGCCGGGGGAGGAGGCGGACGACTGACCGCCGCCCGGACCCGCGGGGGGAGCCGCCTCCGCACACGCGAACCGTGAAGAACGTCACCGCCTATCGTGTCATCTACGGCGACACGGACCAGATGGGGGTCGCCTACTACGCCCACTACCTTCGCTGGTTCGAGATCGGCAGGACCGAGCTCATGCGCGAAGCCGGCATACCCTATCGACGCGCCGAGCAGGACGGCGTCTTCTTCCCGGTCACCGAAGCCCGGTGCCGTTACCGCAGACCGGCCCGCTACGACGACCTGCTGCGGATCGAGACCACCGTCGAGTCCCTGAACCGCGTGGCGCTGAAGTTCCACTACCGGATCGGCCGGGAAGCGGACCACGCCGCAATCGCCACGGGCTGGACGAAACACGCCTGCCTCGGCCGCGACCGCAAGCTCACCGACCTGCCGCGAACGTACGCGCGCCTGCTCGGGTTCGAGTAGGGAACGCGCGTCCTTCGACTCCGCTTCGCTACGCTCAGGACGAACGGAGTTTTCTGCCTTGCTCAGGGTGAATGGGGAACCTCGCTTCGCTACGCTTCCTTCGACTCCGCTCGACTCGGGACGAACAGGGCAACCCTCGGGACGAACAGGGCAACCGTTCAGGGTTTCCCGGGGAACGCGCCAACGCCGTCAGAGGGACAGCGTGTCCGCAGACGAACGGGTCTCCGAAGCGGAACGGGGTTCCGGGGAACGGAACGCCCCGGCCACCTGCCGCAAGAGCGCGATGTTGTCGGCATGACCGGTCATCCGGGCGGTCACGCGGCCGCGCACGGGGCGACCGATGAGCGAGAAGTCCCCCAGGATGTCCAGGACCTTGTGGCGCGCGAACTCGTCCTCGAACCGCAGGGAAGTGTTGACCACCTTCTCGTCATCGACGATGATGCAGTTGCCCAACCGGCCGCCCTTGATCAGGCCCATGCCATCGAGCTTCTCGAAGTCCCGCAGGAAACCGAAGGTCCGGGCCGGGGCGACCTCGTCGCGGAACGAGTCCGCCCCCCGATGGACGTAGGTGTATTCCTGGGTTCCCACGGGGCTCGGGTACTGCAAGCGGTAGTGGACGGTGAAGCGGTCCGCGGGTTCGATGACGATCTCTTCCGGGCCGTCCCCGCCCACGCGGAGGGTCCGGTCGATGACGATCTCCGGACATTCCCCGCGCTGCTCTTCCACCCCGGCCTCCTCGATCAACCGGCAGAACTCGATGGCGGAACCGTCCATGATGGGGATCTCGCCGTACGTCTTGATGAGCAGGTTGGTGACGCCGTAAGCGTGGAGGGCGGCCAGCAAGTGCTCCACGGTGCCCACCACCACCCCCTCCCGCTGCAGCGAGGTGGCGAACTCGGTGGAGCGCACGCAGTCCAGGCGCGCCGGCACGGTGGCGGCGGTGGAGATGCCGCCGAAATGGATGCCGCTGTCCTCCGGCAACGGATGCAGGATGACGCCCGTGCTGACGCCGGAGTGCAGCCCCAGGCCGCACGCCACCACGCTCTTCCCGAGGGTCTTCTGGGGCGCCCCGCGGCCGGCGCCGCCGGAACCGGACGGCCCCGACGCGTGGGCCCGACGAGTCCGCAGGTCCTCCACCGCCACGGGGTCCTCGCGCCTCGGGTCGCCGCAAGCCCGCTCCACGACGGACAGCAACCCGTCCAGGGACAGCGGCTTCTCGATGAAATCGAAAGCTCCCATCCTGGTGGCGGTCACCGCGGCGTCGATGCTCCCGTGGCCGGAAATCATGATGACCCGGGCGTCCGGACGTTCCTGCCGGATCCGCCTGAGGAGCTGGATGCCGTCCATCTCCGGCATCCAGACGTCCAGCAGGATCACGTCCGGGGCCTCTTCGGCCACCAGGTCCGGGACCACCGTCGCATCGGGAGCGGCGATCACGCGGTAACCCTCGTCGGCAAGGATCTCGCGTACGGTCTCGCGGATGACGGCCTCGTCGTCCACCACCAGCACCGTCTTCTGCTCTGACTGCATGGTCCCCGTTCCCCCCGTGGTCCGTCTCGTCCGGCGCCGGTCAGGACGCCTTGCTGGTCCTCGCCTCCACCGCGGCCGCCGGCGCGGCCGCGGGAAGCTCGATGATGAAGCGCGTGCCCCGGGGCTGGTTCGGGCGCACGCGAATGTACCCCCGGTGGTCGGCCACGATGGTCCCGACGATGGACAGGCCGAGGCCGGTGCCGTCCTCCTTGCTCGAATAGTAGGGTTCGAAGATCCGGCCCCGGTCTTCCTCGGCGACGCCCTTGCCCTCGTCCGCCACCTCCAGCCGCACCATGTCGAACGCCTCGTCGAACCGGGTGAGGATCTCGATCCGTCCGGCGCCGTCGAGGGAAGCCACCGCGTTGTCCAGCAGGTTGAACAGGGTGCGCTTGACCTGCTCACGGTCCAGATCGACGGGCGGAATCGCCGCATCCTCGAAGAAGTCAAACTCCACCTCCGGGCGCCCTTCCCGGAACAGCACCAACGCTTCGCGGACCACCGCGTTGAGATCCTCCGGAACGAGCCGGGCCGTGGGCAGCCGCGCGAAGTTGGAGAACTCGTTCACCAGGGTCTTCAACTCCTCCACCTGCCGGATGATGGTGGACGTGCACTTGTCGAGGACCGCCCCGTCCCCGTCCGGGAGGTTCCCGTAGCGCTTGCGCAGCCGCTGGGCGGAAAGCTGGATCGGCGTCAATGGATTCCGGATCTCGTGGGCGATGCGGCGCGCCACCTCTCGCCAGGCCTCCGCACGCTGGACCTTCTGGATCTCGGTGACGTCTTCCATGAACGCCATGACCCCGAGGGTGTTGCCCTCGTCGTCCTGGAGGCTCGCCGCGGCGACCATGAGGGTCAGGGTCCGGTCCCTGCCGGTGATGCGGACGTCGCGCTCCACGCCGACGCTGCCGCTCACGTCCCGGATCACGTCGAGCAGGGGTTGCAGCCTGGGGGTCTGCAAGGCCTCCTCGTAGCGCCGGTGGAGCACCTCCGCGGCCTGGATCCCCAACGTCATCTCGGCCGCCTTGTTGACGATGTTCACCCGGCCGGACCGGTCCACGGAGATCACTCCCGCCGTGATGTTGGCCAGCAGCGTTTCCATGTAATGCCGCCGCTGGTCCAACTCGGAGTGGGTGTGCCTGAGGTCCTCCGTCATCCGGTTGAAGGAGGCCACCAGCGTGCCGATCTCGTCGTCTCCGCTGGCGTCGATGCGATAGCCCAGGTTGCCTTGGGCGACTTCGTGGGTGCCTTCCGCAAGCTGGCGGATCGGCACGGTGATGCCCCTGGCCAGCGCGAGACCGAACCAGGTGGCCGCAAAGATCATCATCAGGGTGATGAGGAGCAGGGTCATGATGTAGGTCTGCTTCACCGGTTCCCCGAGGACAGCCAGATCCTTGTTCTCCTCGTACGAGCGGGCTATCTGCTGCGCCTTCTTGCGGATGCTTCGGGGCACGAAGTAGTCCACCACCACGACCCCGACGATCCGTCGGCCGTCACCGTACACCGGCGCCGCGCCGCGCAGCACCTCGCCCTCGCCCAACGGCTGGACGCGGGTTGCCGCCAGGCCGCGGAGCGCGCGCTTGAGGAAGTCCGCCTGCGGGCTCACCGTAACCCCGGTGGGCACCTGGTCGTTGAACGACTTCACCACCGCGGCGCCGTCCGGCCGGTAGATCTCCACCGTGCCGAGGTCGTACTCCTTCTGCTTGTCCTCGACGAGACGCTTCAACCCGTCGAGCTTCCCGGGCTCCAAGAGGTCCTCGTCGCCGATGCGCTGGCTGAGCTGGCGGGCGAAGAAAAGGGCGTTGCGGGCCGAATTGTCGTAGTAGGTCTCGGTTATGTCGAGAGCGCTCCTGAGGGCGTTGACGATCTGCGAGTCGAACCACTTGTCCACCGAGCGCGTCACGAAGCTCTCGGCCAGCACGAACAGCGTCACCGTGGGCACCAGCACGATGCAGATGAAGGCGAACACGAGCCGGACCTGGATACGGGACCCCAGGAGCCGCCGCCGCCGGTCCAGGACGAGCTTCAGCAGGTTCCGGGCCACGAGGAAGACCACCAGGACCAGCAGGAGGACGTTGAGGTTGAACAGCAGGAAGAACGCGGCGTTGCCGACGAAGCCGTAGTCCGCGGGCAAGCCCGGCAGGAACACCTCGGAGTAGGCGAACAGCAGTATCGCCAGGGTGGCGGCGAAAATCACCCACCCTTCGCGCCTGCGCCGCTTCCGTTCCTCGGACCGGAGCGTCTCCGCCAACTCTTCATCAGCCTTGACCGCGCTCATGGGAATGACCCGACTGCGTGCTCCCGGAGAACGTTCTATCGCTTGCGCCGGCAAAGCGCAAAGGGACGGCGGCGCTCACAACAGCCGCTTCTGCCGTTTCTCCCGGTCCACGCGCGACGCGGACTGGGACCTTCCCAGGTGCCGGTAGGCCACCGGCGTGGCCACCCGGCCCTGGGGCCGCCGTTCCAGGAAGCCCGCCTGGATCAGGTACGGCTCGTACGCGTCCTCGACCGTGCCCCTTTCCTCGCCGATGGCCGCGGCGAGGGTGTCCAGTCCCACCGGGCCGCCGTCGAACTTGTCGATGATGGTGGCCAGGATCAGGGTGTCCATCTTGTCGCAGCCCTGCTCGTCCACCTCCAGCATCTCCAGGGCGCGACACGCCACCGGCCGGGTGATCCTTCCCTCGGCATGGACTTCCGCGTAGTCCCGGACCCGCCGCAACAGCCGGTTGGCGATTCGCGGCGTGCCCCGGGAACGGCGCGCGATCTCCAGGAAACCCGCTTCGTCGCCTTCCACCCCCAACATGGACGCGGACCGGGTGAGCAGGGCGGCCAGCACCTGGGGTTCGTAGAAGTCCAGGCGGAACACCGCGCCGAAACGGTTGCGCAAGGCCGGGGTCAACAACCCCGAACGGGTGGTGGCGCCGATCAGGGTGAAGCGCTTGAGCTCCAGCTTGATGGACTTGGCCCCGGGTCCCTGGCCGATCATGACGTCCACCTGGAAGTCCTCCATGGCGGGGTACAGCACTTCCTCCACCACGTGGTTGAGGCGATGGATCTCGTCGATGAACAGGACGTCCCCCGCATCGAGGTTCGTGAGCAGCGCGGCGAGGTCTCCGGGCCGCTCCACCACCGGACCCGATGTGGGCCTGATGTTCACCCCCATCTCCCTGGAGACGAGGTACGCCAGCGAGGTCTTGCCCAGGCCGGGAGGCCCGTGGAAGAGCAGGTGGTCCAGCACGTCCCCGCGGCGTTTGGCCGCGGTAATGGCCACCCCCAGGTTCGCCTTCACCTTGTCCTGTCCGACGTACTCGCTGAACCGTCGAGGCCGGAGGGTGGTGTCATAGACGACGTCCTCCTCGGTTCCCGCGGGAGAGATGGTCCTGCTTTCCATGGACGGGGGTCCGCTGCGCAGCCCGCCGGGCCGCTACCGGCTGAGCAGGCGGAGGGCTTCCTTGAGCACGGTTTCCAGCTCGGACGCTCCCTTGCGCAACACCTGGCGCACGGCCCGCTCCGCATCGGCGCGGCGATAGCCCAGGTTCAACAGCGCCGACATGGCGTCGTCCCTGACGCCCGGGTCCGCGGTCGGGTCCGGCGCGGCTTCCGGAAGCGCCGTTATCCTATCACGCAACTCCACGATCATGCGATCCGCCAAGCGCTTGCCCACCCCGGGGACCGACACCAGCCGGGCCGCGTCGCCGTCCCTGAGGGCGTCCAGCAACTCGTTCGCGGCCATGCCCGAAAGGACGTTGAGGGCCAGCCGGGGACCGATGCCCGACACCCCGGTCAAGAGCACGAATGCCTGCTTCTCCGCGGGGTCGAGGAAGCCGAACAACTGGAGGGAGTCTTCCCGGACGTGGGTGTACGCCAGCAGCGTCACGGGCTCGCCCACCTCCGGCAGCCGGTAGAACACGCTCAGCGCGATGGACAGTTGGTAGCCGACGCCGCCGACGTCCACGACCACCTCGCCCGGCGCCTTGTGGTCCAGCGTTCCACGAACCTTGGCGATCACGACGGGACCCGGGATGGCCTGGGGACGCCCGGCGTTCCACCGGGGACTCCGAAGACTTGGCGGCCCATGCGGCCCGGGGAAGCTCCCCGCATCCGCCGACTACCGACGGGACAGGGCATCCGCCCCCCAGCGCAAGCCCCGGGAGCTTCTCCCCGTCCGCCCCGCGGCCGCCAGCACGCTGCTCCCGTAAGCGCTCAGGTGGCCGTGGCATATGGCGGCCGCCAGGGCGTCGGCCGCATCCTCCTGGGGTTCTTCGGCAAGGCGGAGGACCGCGGCCACCATTTGCTGCATCTGGCCCTTGGCCGCGTGTCCGTATCCGGTGAGCGCCTTCTTGACCTGGACCGAATTGTATTCGGACACCGGGACGTTGCGCTCGGCCGCGGCCAGCAGCGCCACCCCGCGCACCTGGCCGAGCTTCAGGGCGCTCTGGACGTTGCGCGCGAGGAAGACCTTCTCCAGACTGACGCACGCGGGCTCGTGCTCCCGGATGACCTGGGCCAGTTCGGTGAATATCCGGTGGAGGCGCCGGTCCTGGGACTGGCTGGGAGACGCCCGGACCGTGCCGTGGGCCACGTGCTGCAGGCGGCTGCCGTCCGACCGGACCACGCCCCAACCGGTCTTGACGGTTCCGGGGTCTATGCCCAGGATCGTTACGATCTTCCTTCTCCGACCCCGTCCGCGTCAGCCGGTCTTCTCGAGGAGGTCGGCCGGGATGTCGAAGTTCGCCGCAACGCTCTGGACATCGTCGAGGTCCTCGAGGTCCTCGGTGAGGCTGAGGGTCTGCTCGGCTTCCCTTTCGCCGAGCTTCATGGTGTTCTTGGGGACCATGGCCACTTCGGCCGAGAGCATGGGGACCTTCCCGTTCTCGAGGCTCTCCCGGACCGCGGCGAAGTCCTCGGGCCGGGTGACCACCTCGAACACGCCATCGCTTTCGGTGACGTCCTCCGCCCCGGCCTCCAGCGCAAGCCCCAACAGCGCCTCCTCCTCCACCGCGTCCCTGGACACGACGATGAGCCCCTTGCTGTCGAACATCCACGCCACGCAGCCGGTCTCGCCCAGACTTCCGCCGTGCCTGGAGAACAGCCGCCGGATGTCCGACACCGTGCGGTTGCGGTTGTCGGTCCATGCCTGCACCAGGAAGGCGGCCCCTCCGGGTCCGTAGCCCTCGTAGCTGACCTCTTCGTAGGACACCCCCTCGAGCTCGCCGGTGCCCTTCTTGATGGCGCGCTCGATGTTCTCGTTGGGCATGCTGTTGTCACGGGCCGTCTGCACCGCGGTGCGCAGCCGCGGGTTGGTGGCCGCGTCCCCCCCGCCCATGCGGGCAGCCACGGTGATCTCCTTGATGAACTTGGTGAACAGCTTGCCCCTCTTGGCGTCCTTGGCAGCCTTCTTGTGCTTGATGGTGCTCCATTTGGAATGTCCTGACATGACGCCGCCCTCTCCTCGAACGGGACTGGCCCCGGGATCGGGACCGCTCGGAACCCGCGGTACCGCCCGTGGCCCTGCAAGGAAAAGTTACCACAAACCGCGCCGCTCCGTAAGCGGAACCCTCGGACGCCGCCTCGGGCGCCCGGGCCGCCTTGAATACCACCGAAAGATCGGCTAGTCGTTCAATCTGGCCCGAGGGTAACCTCATGCGGAAGATCGGCGTCCACGAAGCGCAGACCCACCTGCCCAAGATCCTCGACCGCGTGGCCCGAGGCGAGAGCCTGACCATCACGCGATACGGCCGCCCCGTAGCCCGACTCGTACCCGCGGAGAACGAAGACCGCCAACGCGCGGAACAGGCGGCGCAGCGCATTGCGGACCGGCGCCGCCGTCTCAAGCAGGCTTCGGTCGCCGACCTCATCGGCGCCATCCATGAAGGGCGCCGCTTCTGACCCGGGTGGTCCTTGATAACTCCATCGTCCTGGCGTGGTGCCTGGCCGACGAGCAGCACCCGGCCGCCGACCGGGCCATGCGCCTGACCACTGCCCAAGGCGCCGTTGTGCCGGGAATCTGGTGGTATGAGTTGCGCAACGCCCTGATCGTCAACGAGTGGCGCGGCAGATTGCGTGCCGCAGACACCCAGGCGACGCTCGCCGACATCGGGTTCCTGCCCATTTCGGTGGACCGCGACCATGACGAATCCATGCTTCTCGACCTGTGCCGCCTGTACAAGCTATCGGTCTATGACGCCGCCTACCTGGAAATTGCCGCACGGCACGGACTTCCCTTGGCCTCCCTGGACCGCCGGCTTTGCCAAGCCGCCAAGGCCGCTCACATTACCTTGGTCGAGGAAGAACAGGGTCAACGGTAACTTTCGAGGAGCACCCCCACGTGGTCGTGGACCGCGACGGCTGCGGCCCAAGCCGTAGCCGTTCTTGACAGTGACCGACATGTGTAGTAGGGAAGCGATTCAATGAACGCCCTTGACCGTCGGAAACCGCGAAATCGGAGCACATGACCGTCCCATGAACCTGAAAACAATGAATTATCACCACCACCCCCCCCCCCCCCATTTTCACACGCATTCGATCAGGTAACCTTCCGGCGCCTTTGCCGGCGCTCAGTTCCCCCCTCCGTTACAACGACTTCCGTCTCCGGTTGCCCTCGCGGCACAGCCAACACAACCCCCAGGGCGCACCGTCACCCCTCCAGCTCCCCTGTCCCGGACTTGGGCAGGGAAAACCTGCATCGAGTCTCGAAACCGGCTTGCTCCCGTCCCCCACCCTCGGTCCCACACACCGGACGTTCGAGACCCGGACGCCCCCCAACCTCGTGCGAATTGCCGACCCTGATCGATGGTATGGAAACCCGGCGCAGTATTGTCCAACTTGTCCAACAAGTACGGACGAAAAGGAGAAGACCATGTATCCAGAGACCATGACGAACGATCCAGACCGCGTAGCCCCTGACCACCGCATCCAACTCCCCGATCCAACCCCCGTGCGACCCCGCCGGCGCATTGCCGCCGGTGTCCTGTCCTTCCTGCTCGGCCTGTCCTGCTTCGCCGCCTCCCCGACCTGGGCCTACAAGGCCGGAACGGGCGCTAACGACAGGCCCTGGAACCTCACGACATACCGCGACGTCGCCGCCTACATTGCAGATGCGGCGAATCGCAATAAATCCAAGCACGTCCAGATTGGGAGTTTGGTGTACCTTGGCACCGCACTCGAAGAGCTTCGCACCGCCGGCACCCTGACTCCCAGCAACCTTCCAGACCCTGTTGACACCGACAGAACATTGAAAACCGTGGCCGTGGGAGGGGACGCGAATGCAGAGAGCACAGGCGCCATTGCCATCGGCGCCCCCTCCGAAGCACTAGGCTACAACGCCGTCGCCATCGGTCGCGGCGCCGGCACCGCCGGTAGGGGCGCCGTCGCTTTAGGCTGGAACTCCCGTGCCCGCAGGCACGCCACTGCTTTAGGCGAAGCTTCCCGTGCCCTGGGCCAGTACTCCATTGCTTTAGGCCTTGGTTCCACTGCCCAGAAAGATGACTCCATTGCTTTAGGCCGTTCTTCCTTTGCCAGCACGAACAGCATCGCCATCGGCCAGACCGCATGGGCTGCCGGCACGAACAGCATCGTCCTGGGCCAGGGCGCGAGGGCTGCCGGGGACAAGGGCATCGCCATCGGCCAGGGCGCGATTGCTAACGGGAACGGCATCGCCATCGGCTCGGGCGTTTCGGCCGGAGCGAACGAGGTGGTGGTCGGCACTTCGGGACATACTACTTACAAGTTGCCGGGTCTGAAGACGACTTCGGGGACCCAGGTGGTGACGGTGGACAGCAACGGTCGGCTCTCCACGCAGACCACGACGACCGGAACGGCTTCTTCCCGGGGCGCCGCCCTGCGGGGCGCCGCAGGGCTTTCCTCGGAGGTGACCGCAGTGAGCCGGACGGAGGCAGCCGACTACGAGAAGGCCCCCGCCATCGGTTCCGGTCCCACTGCCCCGGCAACCGCAGAGCAGCGGCGGGTGGTGGTGCAGGATACCAACCGCGACGGCTCCGTCCGGCTCCGCACCCTCGACTTCGGTGACCTCTCCGGAATGGAGCAGCGGTTGGCGGGAGTGGACCGGCGCGTGACTTCCCTCAGCGAGCGGCTGAACAAGGCCACTGCCATGTCCTCGGCGTTGAGCGCGTTGCCCAACGTCGTGCCGGGGGACAATCGCTTCTTCCTCGGCGTGGGCGCCGGCCACTACAGCAGCGAGCAGGCCCTCGCCATCGGCATGAGCGCTCGGGTCCAGAGCCGCGTCTTCGTCAACGCCGGCGTGGCCCTCGCCAGTGGAGACGAAGTCAGCGTCCGCGGCGGCGTGGGCGTGGTCTGGTAGCGCGCGACCCGGCAACTTCCCGACCGAAGGCTTGCCCCACCGAATGAGAGGGGGCTTTGCCCGCCCGTGGGCGGGGCCGAAGCCGCCCGGCGCTTCCATGCCGCCGGCGTTGCGGTATAATCATGGCTCGATGGTTCCTGCACGCCTTCGGCGAGGAGGCCTCCAGGTCCTGCCCTGCGCCGCCGTTCTCCTGCTGCTTTCGGGCTGCGCGCCTTGGGCGCCGTGGCCTTCGCCCACCGCTCCCGGACAGCCGGCCGCGGCGCTTTCGCAGCAGGGCGTGGCCTCCTGGTACGGTCCCGGCTTCCACGGGAAGAAGACCACCAGCGGGACCGTCTATGACCAGTACGGGATGACCGCGGCGCACCAGACCCTGCCGCTGGGCTCCAGCGTCCGGGTCACGAACCTGGCCAACGGCAAGTCGGTGACCGTGCTGGTCAACGACCGCGGGCCGTTCGTCAAGGGACGGGTGATCGACCTCTCCTATGCCGCGGCCCGGGCGGTGGACATGATCGGGCCGGGAACCGCGCCGGTGCGGGTGGAGGTGCTGGACACCGGCGGCCACCGACTCACGGCCATTCCCGACCGGCTCGACTACACCTTGCAGTTGGGAGCGTTCGCGGACCCGGACAAGGCCCGGCAGTTGCAAGCCCGGCTCCGGAGCCGCTACGACCGGCCGGTGGTCATCGAGGCCCACGAGGGTTACCACCGGGTCCGGCTCGGTACCTTCGTCGATCATTCCCAAGCCAGGGAATACGCCGCCCGTCTGTCACGGGAAGGCTTCCCCGCGGTGGTGGTGGAGAAGTGGCCGGCGGTGGCCCGGTGAGGCGCGACCCGGTCTCGGGCGCGCTTGCGCAGCTTCGTCAGTCGCCGTCGCCCGGGGAAACGGTTTAGCGGTCCCCGGCCGGCAACCCCCGCCCGACGCCGTGCCCGGCGACTCGCACCGTCGCCTCAGTCGCCGTCGCCCGGAAGGTACCGGTCGCCTTCCCGGCGCACCCGCCCCTCGGACACGAGCTTCCACAGGTGGGCCTCCACGGACGAGTGGGCCACGCGCATCAACGCCGACGGGTAGTCCGCATAGATGACCGCCACCAGGTCGCCGATGGTGCGCCGCCCGTCCCGCAGTCCTTGCAGGATCTGTTCCTCCCTCAGCAGCCGATGGTCGATGTATTCCCGGATCTTCCCCAGGGGGTCGGTCACGAACGGACCGTGCCCCGGAAGCAACAGGCGGATGTCCAGCGACAACAGCTTCTCCAGGGACGCCATGTAGTCGGCCATGTTGCCTTCGCCGGCCGGCACCACCGTGGTGCCCTTGCCGAGGATGTGGTCGCCGGAGAAGAGGATCTTCCGCTCCGGCTCGTAGAAACAGCAATGCCCGGCCTCGTGCCCCGGGGTGAACACCACCTCCAGCTCCCCGCCGTCATAGGCGATGCGGTCTCCCTCCACGTAGGTGAAGTCCTCGCCGCCCAGATGGCCCGCGCGCACCCGCGAGATGCCCACATCCGCGCCCGTCCGCTGCTTGAGGGCCAGCGCGCCGCCGCAGTGGTCCAGGTGGATGTGGGTGAGCAGGATCCGGCTGATGCGGGTCCCGCCCAGGGCCTCCATCTCGGCCAGCAGCCCGTCGAGGTTGGCCTCCGAGCCCAGGGCCACGTCGATGACGGTGACCTCCCCGCGGCCCAGGAGGTACTGGTTCGTTCCCCGGAGGGTCATGTAGCCGGGGTTGGCCGCGGTCAGGCAGCGGACGTTTTCGGCGTTCTCCACTTCCGGCATGTCTGCGTCCTCCTCAGGTCTCTCCGTCGGCCAGCGCGCCGGCGAGGTCCAGGGTCCGACGCGCCCGCTCGATGATGGGACGGTCGATGAGCTGACCGCCGAAGGCCACCGAGCCGTCGCCTCGGGCCGCGGCCTCCTCGTAAGCGGCGATGACCTTCCGGGCGTAGTCGATCTCCTCCGCCCCGGGACGGAAGGCGGCGTTGATGGGCGCCAACTGCGAAGGATGGATCGATGACATGCCGGTGAAGCCCAGACGCCGGGATTGCAGGGCGAAGCGCTCCAGGCCCTGGGGGTCCCGAAGGTCCACCCACACTCCGTCCACCGCCTGGACATGGGCCGAAGCCGCGGCCACCACCAGCGCCGAGCGCGCATACAGGAGCTCCTGCGCCTCCCCCTGCCGGGACGCCGGCAGCCCCAGCTCCCGCCCGAAGTCCTCGGCGCCGAACATGAGGCCCGCCACCCGGTCCGAGCACGAGGCGATGGCCGGCGCCGCCAGCAGCCCCCGGGGGCTCTCGATGGCCACCAGGAGCCTCAGCCGGGCGCCGCAGGCCGCCTCATGGGCCGCTACCCGGGACTCCACCGAGGCGACCGCCGCCGCGGACTCCACCTTGGGCAGGACGAGCCCGTCGAGCCCGGGGCGCAGCACCGCGGCCAGGTCGTCCTCCATGCGCCGGTGTCCGATGGCGTTGATGCGCACGAACCGCAACGGCTCCCGCGGCTGCCGCTCCCGCGCCAGGGCCTCGCCGATGAGCCGCCGGGCCCGGTCCTTCTCCGCGGGAGCCACGCCATCCTCGATGTCCAGCATGAGGGCGTCCGCGTCCAGCCCCAGGGCCTTGTCGATCATCCGTTGCCGGTGACCCGGAACGAACATCCAGGAACGTTGCAAATCCATGGAGGCGTCCTGTCTCCGATCCGGGCCGAGGGGAGTCCCGGCGGACCGGCTCTTTCAAGAACCTCTGAACAATTCCGGCTCGAAGCGCCCCCCTATGGGAAAGCGCGTCCTTCGACTTCGCTTCGCTACGCTCAGGACGAACGGGGACAATTGTTCAGAGCTTCCTTCAGTAGGACCGGGGCATGCCCAGCACGTGCTGCCCCAGGTAGGCCAGCACCAGGTTGTTGCTCACCGGCGCGATGGTCAGCAGCCGGGTCTCGCGGAACTTCCGCTCCACGTCGTAGTCCACCGAGAACCCGTAACCGCCGTGGGCGGTCATGCAGGCGTTGGCCGCTTCCCACGCCGCTTCCGACGCCAGCAGCTTGGCCATGTTCGCCTGGGCGCCGCAACGCTCGCCCCGGTCGAACTTCGAGGCAGCGTGGTAGCGCACCAGGTCGGCCGCCTCGATACGCGCGTACGCCTGGGCGATGGGGAACTGGACGCCCTGGTTCGCGCCGATGGGCCGGCCGAACACCTGACGCTCGCCGGCATAGCGCGACGCACGTTCCACGAACCAGCGGCCGTCCCCCACCGCCTCCGCGGCGATGAGTATGCGCTCCGCGTTCCACCCGTCGATGATGTAGCGGAACCCCATCCCTTCCTCGCCGACGAGGTTCTCCGCGGGGACCTCCAGGTCCGAGAACAGGAGCGAGTTGGTGTGGTGGTTGATCATCAGGTCCAGGGGCTTCACCTCGATGGCGCCGCCCGCGTCCCTGAGGTCCACCAGGAAGACCGACAGCCCCCGGGTCTTGTCCGAAAGCTCGTCGTAGGGCGTGGTCCGGGCCAGCAGCAACATCAGGTCCGACTGGAGCACGCGGGAGATGAAGACCTTCCGCCCGTTGACCACGTAACGGTCGCCCCTGCGCACGGCCGTGGTGCGGATGCGCGTGGTCTCGGAGCCCGAGTCGGGCTCGGTGACGCCGAAAGCCTGGAGCCGGAGCTCCCCGCTGGCCACTCCGGGCAGGTAGCGCCGCTTCTGCTCCTCGCTGCCGTGGCGCAGCAGCGTGCCCATGGTGTACATCTGCGCGTGGCACGCGGTGGAGTTGCCGCCCCAGCGGTTGACGGCCTCCAGGATGATGCTCGCTTCGGTGACGCCGAGTCCGGCGCCGCCGTACTCCTCGGGGATCAGCGCGCCAAGCCAGCCCAACTCCGTAAGCCTCTGCACGAAAGCCTCCGGATACTCGCCCCGGGCATCCACCTCGCGCCAGTAGGGGTCGGCAAAGCCCTGGCAGACCTTGCGGATCTCGTCCCGGAGTTGCGCCTGTTCGTCGGTCAGGGTGAAGTCCATCATGGGTGCCCGCAACTATACAAACGGAGAGGCGGGAATGCCAATCAGCCCTGCCCTTCGACGCCCCCGCTCGGAGCGGCCGCCCGCGCCTCAGACGATTTCCCCTGCGTGCAGCATGCCCAGGAACTCGTCGTAGGGCATGATGTCGATGCCGTCCACGCGGCGGCGGTCGGCTTCCGCGGTGACGACCACGGCCCTGCGCGGCGCGAACTCCTCCACGAAGGCCCGGATGGGCCGCAGGTCGCCGCTGCGCACCCGAGCCTTGGCTTCCACCGCCACCGCGCCGCGGTCGAGCACGAAATCGACCTCCAGGCCGCTCTTGGTGCGCCAGAACTCGATGGGGTACTCCATTTCCCGGTAACTGCGGGCGGCGATGATCTCCAGCAGCAGGAAATGTTCGAAGGCGCGGCCGAACTCCGCTCCCCCCGCGGCGGTCAGGGTCCTTCCGCACACCTGCCCGGCCACGCCCACGTCGAAGAGATAGAACTTGGGCGCCGCGGAGATGCTCTGGCGGCCCGTGTGACGATGGAACGGGTAGATCAGGTAACCCACCAGCGTATCCTGGAGGATCTCGAAGTAGGCGCGCACGGTCTTCGCCTCGACGCCGCAGTCACGGGCGATGGCTGCGTAGTTCAGCAGTTCGCCGTGACAGAACCGCAACGCCTCGAAGAACCGCGTGAACGCGGCGTGGTTGCGGGTCAGGCCCTCGTTGATGATCTCCTGGGTGAGGTAGTCGCGCACGTAGGCGGCCAGCGACCGCCGGAAACGCGGCTCGGAATAGACGCCGGGGAGCAGGCCGCGGGTCAACGCCTGCAGGAGGTCGAAGTCCGGTATCTCCGCCCAGGTGAGGGGGAACATCTCGAAGCGCCAGGCGCGGCCCCCCAGCAGGTTGACTCCCGCGCGCCTCAGCTTGCGGGCGCTCGATCCGCAGAGCACGAACGACAGGCCGCGGGTCTCCATCAGCCGGTGCACCTCGTCGAGCAGCCCCGGCGCCTTCTGGATCTCGTCGATGACGACGGGTTGGGCAACGGCTTCCGGCGCCGATTGCAACTCCTCGCCAAGCCGCGTAGGGCGGGCGCCAAGGCGCAACACGGTGTCGGCGTCGAGCAGATCCACGTAAACGCTGTCCGGGAATCGCTCGCGAAGGAACGTCGATTTACCGGTCTGACGCGCCCCCCAGAGGAAGGCGGACCGCCCCGGAGGCAAGTCGATGGCGAGGAGTCGACGGAAACTCATCAGTAGCGCACTCCCGATTGGTCCAACCAGACGGGAGCATACTCCCGATTGGTTCGGTGCGCAACAGGGCGGTCCCTCCGGGACTCCGGCGACCACCGGCAGCCCGCGGCCATCACAGGCCGCGGCCTCGTTCGGTCATCGGCCATGCGCAAGGCGCACACGCGATGGCGCGCCGGGTGTTCACTTGCCCGTCGCCACGGTGTACCATGAGGCATGACCTTCGCAACGAAACTTTCGAGCAACGGCAACGTCGTCTTCATGGCCGTATCGTCCGCGGCAGCCGCTTTTCTCGTTGCCTCTGCTCTTCTTGTTGCCTCCGGGTCGGAAGCGTGCACCCACGGCGGGCGCGTCCTCAACGTGGGGTTCTACTCCGACTTCAAGCCCATCAGCTACAGCGAAGACCGGGCCCCGGGGTCCCGCGGCTTCGACGTGCATCGAGGCTACGAGGCGGACCTGCTGACCGCGCTGGAGGCCATGGAGGGCGCCGGACTGTCGTTCTCCCGCCGGGGCATCGGCGACCCCTTCAGCGGCATCTGGCTCAAGGCCGCGCGCCCGGAATTCGACCTGGTGGGGGGCGGCATCACCATCCGTGAAGACCGCACCCGCAACGACGCCGGCAAGAAGGTGGTGGCGTTCACCTCGGGGCACGTCTCGTTCGTGCAGACCCTGCTGGTGCGCGCTGAGGACAGGGAGCGTCTTGCGGACTACGACAGGCTGACCCGTGACCACCGGGTGGGCGTGGTGGCGGAAACCACCGGGGAAGAGCGTCTGCTGCAACTGACGGGTCTCACCGATGAAAACGGTGTCCTGGCCCCGGGCGCGAAGGTGACGGTGGAGGGAGGGGCGGTAGTGACTGCGGACCGCGGCAAGGGTTACTTCATCACCGCGGCCCGGGATTCGGACGAGCTCAAGAACCGGAAGTCCATCACTCCCGCGGTCTCGACCATGCCGCAGGTGAGGTACTACGCC
Source organism: uncultured Binatia bacterium (SeqCode) (assembly GCA_965204235.1). Classification (GTDB taxonomy): domain Bacteria; phylum Desulfobacterota; class Binatia; order UBA9968; family JAJDTQ01; genus JAJDTQ01. Next base: position 2,916,786 of record OZ241979.1, on the reverse strand, counting down.
CAGGAAGGAGTGATGCTGGACGCCCTGAAGAACGGAGACATCGACGCGGTGGCGAGGGGCAACATCGGCAACGGCGACGCCAGCGCCGCGTCCCGCGGCGCCTTGGCGGTCGCGGCGCAGGACCCCGACCCGGCCAAACGCGAACGCGGCGGCTTCGCCCTCGATGCAGAGGACGCGGCCCTGGCGGCCTGCCTCGACCGGAAGATCCGCCTGCTCACCGACAACGGCCGCATCGACTATTCGGACTGGCGAGCCAACCCTTCGGTCTTCACGGAACGCGCCCGGACCCTCGGGAAACCATAGGGCAAGGACTGCCCGGACCAACTCGGACCAATTCCGGCGACGAGGAGCATCGCATGGGTCGTTCAACCAGACATACGTTCCGCGGGTCCCTGGTCGGGTTCGCCGCGGTGTTCCTGGTCCTTGCCTTGACCGCGCCAACCCTCCTCGGACAAACGCCGCCGCCCCCCGAGGGCGCCGAACCTTCGGGAAGGCCAGCCACCCTGGAAGTCGGGAAGTTCTCGGACGCCAAAGCCGATGGACCCCACCCTGATTCCTGGCAGCCCCTGACCTTCGAGAAGATCGAAAAGCACACGCAGTACTCCCTGGTGGACGACCACGGGACCGTGGTCCTCAAGGCCGTGAGCCAGGCCTCCGCCTCCGGCTTGACGCGGGCCGTGAGCATCGACCCGAAGCAATATCCCATCGTCGAATGGCGCTGGAAGGTCGAGAACGTCCTCGAGAACGGCAACGTCCTGGAAAAGGACGGCGACGACTACCCGGCCCGGTTGTACATCACCTTCGAGTACGACAGCAGCAAGGCCGGTTTCTTCGAGCGGGCCCAGTACGAGACCGCCAAGCTCCTCTACGGAGAATACCCGCCCCTCGGCGCCATCAACTACATCTGGGAGGCCAGGACCCCGGCGGGAACCATCGTCCCGAACCCCTACACCGACCGCGCCATGATGATCGTTATCGAAACCGGAGAAGCCAGGGTCGGCCAGTGGGTCACCGAGTCGAGGAACGTTTACGAAGACTACCGAAAGGCCTTCGGCGAAGACCCGCCCCTGATCTCCGGCGTGGCCGTAATGACCGACACTGACAACACCGGCGAGTCCGCGGTCGCCTATTTCGGGGACATCGTGTTCAAGGGGTTGTGAGCTGCCTGACCTGCAACTGCCCGAGACCCACCACCGTAGCCTTGCCGATCCTCCTATCCCCGTTCGTCCTGAGCGTAGCGAAGCGAAGTCGAAGGACGCGCTCTCCTTCTGGAACAGGGTTCGGATGAGGGTGCGGGCAGGCGTAGTGCTTGCATGTCAGGCCGCGCTCGGCGACAAAGGAGACGATGACGACAGCGAACCACACGAACCTGACGGCCGCGGCCGAAACGTACTTTGCCGACCTGGGGCGGGTGCGGGCCTCGGGCGGGGCCACCGGGGAGCGGTCCAGCTACGGGCCTCTGGCGCAACTGCTGAACGCCGTGGGCGGGGTGCTGAGGCCCAAGGTGTTCTGCGTCCAGGAGCTTGCCGACCAGGGTGCAGGCCATCCCGACTTCGGCCTCTACGCGGCGAAGCAGGTTCAGAAGGGCCAACCGCGCGAGGGCCAGACGCCGGAACGCGGCGTGGTGGAAGTGAAGACCGCGGACGACGACGCTTGGCTCACCGCGGCAGGGGATCAGGTAAGCCGCTATTGGGGCCGTTACCGGCTGGTGCTGGTGACCAACACCCGCGATTTCGTGCTGCTGGGAGAGGACGCCGCGGGCCGTGCGGCGAAGCTCGAAACCTTCCGGCTGGCGGATGACGCGGAGGACTTCCGCCGCAAGCTGGAGAAACCGCGCGCCTTTGCCCGCGAGGTGGGTGCAGGCTTGGGAGAATACCTGTGCCGGGCGTTGTCGCATCGGGCGGCGCTGGCCGAACCCAGGGACTTGGCGTGGCTACTTGCTTCCTATGCCCGGGACGGGCTTGCACGGGTGGAGGCCGCGGGCGATGCACCGTCGTTGGAGACGGTGCGCAAGGCGCTGGAAGAAGCGTTAGGCGTCCGCTTCGAGGGAGAGAAAGGCGCACGTTTCTTCCGTTCGACCCTGGTGCAGACGCTCTTCTACGGCGTCTTCTCCGCCTGGGTGCTATGGGCAAGGCAGACCCCGGCGCCGACGGACAAGTTCAATTGGCATGACGCGGTCTGGCACCTGCGCGCGCCGGTGCTGCGGGCGCTGTTCCAGCAGTTGTCCGACCCCGGCCGGCTACAACCGCTGGGTCTCGTGGAAGTGCTGGACTGGACCGCGGCGGCGCTGGACCGGGTGGACCATACGGCCTTCTTCGCCCGCTTCCACGAAGGCGAGGCCGTGCCCTATTTCTACGAACCCTTCCTCGAAGCCTTCGACCCCGACCTGCGCAAGCAACTGGGCGTCTGGTACACCCCTTCGGAAGTGGTGCGCTACATGGTGGCGCGGGTGGACCGGGCCTTGAGAGACGACCTGGACATCCCGGAGGGACTGGCTGCGGAGAACGTCTATGTGCTGGACCCGTGCTGCGGCACCGGGGCCTACTTGGCAGAGGTCTTGCGCCGCATCGCCGCCAACCTGGAAGGCAGAGGCCTGGGGGCGCTGGCCGGGGCGCGGGTGAAGCGGGCGGCCACCGAGCGGGTGTTCGGCTTCGAGATCATGCCCGCGCCCTTCGTGGTGGCTCATCTTCAGGTAGGGCTGACCATGCAGGACCTGGACGCGCCCTTGGCGGATGACGGCGTGGAGCGGCCCGGGGTCTTCCTCACCAACGCCCTCACCGGCTGGGAGCCGCACACCACCAAGCCCTTGCCCTTCCCGGAATTGGAGGAGGAACGGGATCGGGCGGGACGGGTGAAACAGGACACGCCCATCCTGGTGATCCTGGGCAACCCGCCCTACAACGGCTTTGCCGGCATGGCGGTGGACGAGGAGCGGGAGCTGTCGGACGCTTATCGGACGACGAAGAAGGTACGAAGACCGGAAGGACAGGGGTTGAACGACCTGTACGTGCGCTTCTTCCGCATGGCGGAACGGCGTATTGCGGAGAAGACCGGTCAGGGCATCGTCTGCTTCATCTCCAACTACTCCTGGCTCGACGGCCTGTCGTTCACGGGGATGCGGGAACGTTACCTTGAAGCCTTCGACGCGGTGCGCATCGACTGCCTGAACGGGGACAAGTACAAGACCGGGAAGGTAGCGCCGGACGGGACGACGGACCCGAGCATCTTCTCAACGGAGGGGGACCCGGTGGGCATCCAGGTGGGGACGGCGATTGCGACGCTGGTGCGCAAGGCCGAGCACGCGCCAGCGGAAGCGGTCGGCTTTCGTCACTTGTGGGGTCAGGGGAAGCGGGCGGAGTTGCTGGAAACCGCGGAAGCGGAAACGACCGCACTGTATGAGGGTATCCGGCCGACCTTACCGCTTGGTCTGCCCTTTGCTCCGGCGGCCGTCAGCGTAGAGTGGTTCGACTGGCCGTCCCTGCCCGATCTGTTCCCAGTATCGTTTCCGGGGGTCATGACGGGGCGGGATGGGTTTCTCATCGATATTGATCTCAACCGCCTCAAGACGCGAATGATTGATTACTTTGACGCGGCAGTCAGCCATGAAGAAATTGCACAGCGCTATCCGGGTGCAATGAAAACTACCCCACGGTTCGATGCTCGACTAGGGCGGGAGAGTCTGCTTGCGCGTGGCGGGCCGAACAAAGACAGCTTCGTTCGCCATGCCTACCGTCCGTTTGACAACCGATGGCTGTATTGGGAAGCGGATACCAAACTACTGGACGAGAAGCGCGCCGACTACCGGCCCCATGTGTTCGAAGGAAATCTCTGGTTGGCGGCCAACAAACGGGAAATTCAGGAGTTTACGCATGGAAACTTGGTCCGTCATGTCGGTGGCTGGAAACTCGGGAACTGGGGTACGCATTTCTTCCCTCTATGGCTCCATGACGACGATGTTGAAATGGGGAAGAATGCCACGATCCCTCGCCTCAATCTCTCAGGAGCGACGCAGCGTTACATTGAACGACTCGGCATAAGTGCGGAAGACTTGTTCCACCATGTCCTCTCAGTGCTTCACAATCCCGCCTACCGGGAGGCTAACGCCGGGGCGCTCCGCATGGAGTGGCCACGCATCCCGCTTCCCGGCTGGCCCGCTCCCGGGACCGCAGGGGTATCGCCGGCTTCGATATACCCTGCCTTGCCGCCTGCATCCGAACAAGGTCTCGCATCCCCGGACAGGGAGACCGCTAAAGCGGCTGACGCGCTCGCCCGATCGGCCGCCCGGGGCCGGGAACTTGTGGCCCTGCTCGATCCCGATACGCCGGTCCCCGGCGTCACCACAGGTGCGTTGCGCCCGGAGATAGCCGCCATCGCCGTGCCCGCTACCACGGACGGGCGCAACATGACCGGCGACCACTTCGCCCTCACTGCCGGATGGGGCCACTTCGGAGCGGGCGGCGCGGTCATGCCGGGCCAGGGCCGTATAGTCGAGCGCGCCTTTACGCGGGAAGAACGCGCCGCCATACGCGATACGCTCCCCGCCTTCGGCAAGACCACCTTCGACGTGTACCTCAACGACCGCGCCTTCTGGCGCAACGTCCCCGCTGAGATCTGGAACTACAAGCTCGGCGGCTACCAAGTCCTCAAGAAATGGCTTTCCTACCGTGAACGCGGCATTCTCGACCGCCCGTTGCGCCCGGAGGAAATCCAGCACTTCACAGATACCGCTCGCCGCATTGCGGCCATCCTTGCAACCACGGCCTGAACTTCCCCTCGCCTCCCAGCGAAGGCGGGAGAACCCGAAAAGCGCGTCCTTCGACTTCGCTTCGCTACGCTCAGGACGAACGGGGATAGGGGTTCAGTCCGGGTGCACGTCAACACGCAGCTTGCCTACGCTCAGGACGAACGGGGATAGGAGGGTCACGTGAGGGAATACCCTCATCCATGCCCGATTGTTCGGAGTTTCCCTAAAGGAACTTGATGGCGACGAAGAGCCAAACGGCGGTGGCGATTTGACCGAGCACAATCTTGTGGACGGCGGCGTTGAATTCGGCCTCCAGTTTGGCCCTCCATTCGGACTGCGAGATGGCAGACCTGACTGCCGTGATTTCCCGCCTGAGTTGCCTGAGATCGGCCTTGAGGGCAGCGACCTCCTGCTTGAGGTCGGTCTTGGCAGCAAGCTCGGTGTCCGAGCGGTTGAGGGCGGCCACAGCGGATTCTCCCTGCCGGTCAGAGCCGCCGGAAGCCACGGCGCACGGTTTCATGGGTGTCGGTGGCGCAAGCCTTCATCAGCGTCATCTTCTCCGTCCCGGTCGGCTGGTCCGGGCGGCCCTGTTCTTCGGACCCGGGGTTTCGCCATTGTAAGTCATGCTCCCGGTTTGTACCCCCCAGCCGCTCCTGTTTCAATCCCCTTCCTATCGGGGCTGTCTCTGCATCCGGGGAGCTACGCACCATCTGCAGCACCTCGCATTGGCTGTTTCAATCCCCTTCCTATCGGGGCTGTCTCTGCATCAATCTGCGGAATTGTTTGAACATGAAACTATCGAAGTTGTTTCAATCCCCTTCCTATCGGGGCTGTCTCTGCATCGTCGTCGAGACGTACGACGCGAGAGGGGCAAAGCACCACCTGTTTCAATCCCCTTCCTATCGGGGCTGTCTCTGCATCCATGTCTGCAAAGTTCCAAGTCGAAATCGCGGGTATCGTTTCAATCCCCTTCCTATCGGGGCTGTCTCTGCATCCATGTAGTCTATTGCTTACAGACAGACCGTCCTGGATGGTTTCAATCCCCTTCCTATCGGGGCTGTCTCTGCATCGATGGCGTCATCGTAGGCGAGCGGCGCGGCCTGGCCCCGGTTTCAATCCCCTTCCTATCGGGGCTGTCTCTGCATCCAGGTCCACGATGGACGCATGGACCGAGCTTGCCGAGGTTTCAATCCCCTTCCTATCGGGGCTGTCTCTGCATCCTCCGGAGGATGGCGGGGACTTCGTCCGATGCCAGGCCGTTTCAATCCCCTTCCTATCGGGGCTGTCTCTGCATCGCAGCGCTACACTCAGCGTGACGGCAGCCGGCAGTCGATAGGGTTTCAATCCCCTTCCTATCGGGGCTGTCTCTGCATCCTACTTCTCACCTCGCAATCGTGGACCGATTCTCAAGGTTTCAATCCCCTTCCTATCGGGGCTGTCTCTGCATCCCCAGGCCCTCGAGGGCGTCACGGCCGTCCTGCGAGCGGTGTTTCAATCCCCTTCCTATCGGGGCTGTCTCTGCATCTGAAGAGCGTGAGGTCGTCACCGACGACGACCTGTCGTTTCAATCCCCTTCCTATCGGGGCTGTCTCTGCATCCATGGAGAAGGTCGAAATGGCGTCACGATATTATCTGGTAGTTTCAATCCCCTTCCTATCGGGGCTGTCTCTGCATCATGGCGACGGCGCCTGACCACGGCCCCTGCTCCTGGTTTCAATCCCCTTCCTATCGGGGCTGTCTCTGCATCTACGCGAAGCGTGAACGACCCGACCCACGTGTGTGAGGTTTCAATCCCCTTCCTATCAGGGCTGTCTCTGCATCCGAAAGTACATTGAAGAACAAGCCGAAGCCACCATTGTTTCAATCCCCTTCCTATCGGGGCTGTCTCTGCATCCGGATTCTTGCTAACCGTTACCACCCTGATAAGGGTGTTTCAATCCCCTTCCTATCGGGGCTGTCTCTGCATCAGAATACACCCATATGCCAGTCTGTTCCAATGAATGAGGGTTTCAATCCCCTTCCTATCGGGGCTGTCTCTGCATCACTGGGAAGTAGTGGCGCTAATTCTATTAGCCTGTAATGTTTCAATCCCCTTCCTATCGGGGCTGTCTCTGCATCAGGTCATTTCGGATTTCGACCGTACGAGATGCGATGAATTGTTTCAATCCCCTTCCTATCGGGGCTGTCTCTGCATCAAATCAAACTTCAATTCCTTCGACGGAATCCGAGGTAGGTTTCAATCCCCTTCCTATCGGGGCTGTCTCTGCATCCTTACGGATAATATGAATAGAATGTTCTCGTTTGAATACTGTTTCAATCCCCTTCCTATCGGGGCTGTCTCTGCATCCATCGGTTATATGGATTGCGTGGATAACGTGATACCGAGCAGTTTCAATCCCCTTCCTATCGGGGCTGTCTCTGCATCCTTACGGATAATATGAATAGAATGTTCTCGTTTGAATACTGTTTCAATCCCCTTCCTATCGGGGCTGTCTCTGCATCCATCGGTTATATGGATTGCGTGGATAACGTGATACCGAGCAGTTTCAATCCCCTTCCTATCGGGGCTGTCTCTGCATCAAGGAAAGGGATGCACAGAGAGAGTTCGAGCTAGATAGGTTTCAATCCCCTTCCTATCGGGGCTGTCTCTGCATCGTGGAGATACCTTTCACGGAGCATCAGCGCGAGGTCTTGTTTCAATCCCCTTCCTATCGGGGCTGTCTCTGCATCCGGGTTGATGGAGCCAGCATTGGAGTGCGCAACCACAGAGGTTTCAATCCCCTTCCTATCGGGGCTGTCTCTGCATCTCTATGGGCTATGACCAAGCGGTGTTACATGGGCACGCAGTTTCAATCCCCTTCCTATCGGGGCTGTCTCTGCATCTAAATAAGCTAGGGTGGAACGTAAAGTCCTATACAATTATGGTTTCAATCCCCTTCCTATCGGGGCTGTCTCTGCATCAGGCGCGTATCGCACTGTTGAAGACGCAGGTCAAGTCTTCTTGTTTCAATCCCCTTCCTATCGGGGCTGTCTCTGCATCTTCACAATTTCCTTTTCATCCTTTTTCACTGCGCTACAGTTTCAATCCCCTTCCTATCGGGGCTGTCTCTGCATCCATAGCTGTGTTTGATTTTAGGCATAAAAAAGCCAAATCGTTTCAATCCCCTTCCTATCGGGGCTGTCTCTGCATCGACAATACAAGCGCGTATTGTTTTTTAACAACGGGGCATAAGTTTCAATCCCCTTCCTATCGGGGCTGTCTCTGCATCGGAGGTAAGCTATGCCGAGTGTGGATACGGATATGTACTGTGGTTTCAATCCCCTTCCTATCGGGGCTGTCTCTGCATCTGCTTGTAGCAGTGTAGGCGAGACGATGATTGCCTGCGCAGTTTCAATCCCCTTCCTATCGGGGCTGTCTCTGCATCCCGAGTGTGGAGCAACACCGCGCGGCTGGGCCAGGACCGTTTCAATCCCCTTCCTATCGGGGCTGTCTCTGCATCTCAACGTGCATTTCCCCGGCACGATCAAGGCCGACTTTCGTTTCAATCCCCTTCCTATCGGGGCTGTCTCTGCATCTCGGGGACAGGTTCTCGTACTGTGAGGCGCATACGCGGGTTTCAATCCCCTTCCTATCGGGGCTGTCTCTGCATCTGTCCTTTGAAAAACGCGATAAGATTCAACAAGTTACGGACCTCTCATTCGTTACCTCCCGGGCATTCCCTGGAATATATGGCTTGATAAGGCAGTCACCGGGACACTTACTCCGAAACCCTTTGAGGACAACGAGTTACGAGAATCGTAACCTCCCGCTTCTTTCTTGGTCTTTTGTCGTTACGACAGACATCAAATCAGACAATGTACACCTTTTCGCTGCCGATGTCCTGCCTATCGGGGGCTCCACGATAAACGCGCCGGTTATCGCACGCCGCGCACAGCGCATAGGCTGCAATGCTATCCTCAGCCGGGTCGATTAGTTCCGCCAACTTCGATAGGCATGAGTCGAACAACGCCGTGTCGAGGACGGCCTCGAACACGCTCCTCTGTATCCGGTCGCCATAGCCGTCCAGGCATTCCGACACCCGACGACGCCGGTCCTGTGACCTGATGTCATAGCAGATGACATACCGCATCCTTCTGTTTCCTCCCTCTCACGGCGTCAGCGTGCAATCCTGAGAGGCTCGTAGGCATCCCCACCGCGCAGGTCCGAGGCAATACGTCCGACCTGGCGGCGAATGACCTGCTGAACGGAAAGCGCTGCTTCCGCTCCGTCTTCCTTGACGGGCCGATCCAGGTTCTTCTGCCATTCCGCCAGAAAAATCTTCAGACCAGCCGGCGTGAGACGAACACCTCCATCATCAGGATCGTCCGTGAACATCTCCAGACGCATGATCCGCAGATTACACACACGAAGGACGAACCGGTCCACCACCGGCGCCCGCAACTCCTCAACGAGGTCCAGCGCCAAGCTGGACCGCCCGGGACGCAACTCGTGGTAGAACCCGATGCACGGGTCGAGTCCGCGGGCCTCGACAAGACCGGAGAGCAAGTTGCCGAGCATCACATAGGCCAACGAAAGCAGGGCATTGGCAGGGTCTGGCGGCGGGCGTCTGACGCGGCCGCGGAACACGATGTCCGATGTAAACCCGCTTCCAAGACCAGTGAAGTAGTGGCGAGCCGCCGTGCCCTCCATGCCGAGCAATGCCTTGAAGCTCTCTGCCTCCGCCAGCCTGTCCGCGGTACGGCGAACTTCTGCGATTGCCGACGCCAAGACGCGATGGTTGGGCCGATTGCTTTGCAGGCCGCGGAGCATCTCGACACCGTTCCGGATCTTCGCTTCTACGATTCTCCGAGCCAAGGCAAACCGGCCGGCGCTGTCCTCGGCACGGCGATACTGGGCGAGGCGGACATCTCCTGAACGCGGGAGTTCCGACACCACCCGACCGAGCAGACGCCCGCCTCGCGTCAGCCAAGCCAAGTCGATACCTTCGCGCAAGCAGAACAGGGTCGCATCCGAAGTAATATGAACACGACCGAATAACACGACCAACTCCAAGCGGTGCGGCTCAACCTCGATCAGGCGACGGCGGCGCTCGGGCAACGGTCCGGCCCCGTCCGGGTCTTCGTCAACCGTCACCACGATGGAACCGGCCGAGCGGCGCACCACCGATCCCGGCTCTGTGACGTAGAGGGTCGGCATGACCGTCTCACCTGAAGATATTGTCGAAGGCAAGCCAGCGGGCCAGCTTCAATCGCTCCTTGGCGACCTTGTCGTCACGGATCATAAGTTTTTCCAGTTCTTCATAGATCTGCCGTAATGAATCGGAGTCGGGAGCCTGCGCGTCGAACTCATGGTTGAGGATACTCTGGTTGCGCCGGGCGCCAAGGTTGAACAGACGAGCAGCCTCAATGAGCTTTTCGCCCAGAGGGTCCCTCAACCACTTCAGCAAGAGCACAGCCTTCTCTCGACCGGCTTCCAGGCACCCATGCTTTCGGGCTTTGGCAAGCGGCCTCTCGTTGACCTCCCGTAAGAAATCCTGGAACCTTTGGATGTCCGGGCCAGATTCCGGCAACGCCGATGAATCGAGCTTCTTGTCGAAGAGCCGTATCTGACCGAGCATCTCGAGCACCCGATAGGCTCGGATCAGCGCGTCCTCCAATTCGCCGTTGCGCAGACGCCGCTGGCCGTTGGCCAGCACGTCGCAGCTTACATGTCGCAGCCAAGCCGCAAATCGCCGATACTCGCCGCGGTCCGGTGGTTGAGCGAGGTGCCGCACCCACCCCTTGACTTCTGCATCCGGCAGAAAGCGACGCAATTCCTGTGGAAAGGCCCGCTCTCTCGGAAGTTCCCTCAGCACGGCGGCAGCGCGCTGATAGTCGAGCCTGTCCCACGCGCTGCAAAAGTCAGCCAAGGGACGCAGCGCAACCAGTGTATCATTACCCTGCATCGGCAACCCAGGCTTCGGCAGCAAATCAAGCGCAGCGGCGTAGCGACCGTGACGCAACATCAAGCAGAAATTTTCGAGTTGCTTGCGCTCGGAAAGCGCCTGTGTATCGAAGTTCCCCACGTTTTCGGTGCCGGGCGTAACCGTACCGCCCGGCCCGCCCCGGTTTCCACTGATGTAGCGGAATCGAGGCACGTCGTGGGCAGCGGCGGCAAGGACCAACGCCGCGCTCATGGCCTTGGTTCCACGGGTGAAGTCAACCATGACGTTCGTGGAGTCAACGTCCTTGAGTATGCCACGCAGCTTCTTGTTGAAGAAAGCGAAACAGGCATCGGCATTGTCCTCCATCCCGGCCTCGGGCAACGGGTATATCTTGAACTGCATGGCGCGCTCCGCATACCTGCGGGTAAGCTCCCGGGCGTGCCTCTTGGTATCCTGGGACGGAAAGAGCGCCACCCGCGTCCAGTTCCCCATGTCGACTGATTTTTGCAGAGGCGCATACAACGATCCCTCAAGGTCCTCGGGATTACCCGTTCCCACGGTCAACACCAGTACTCTTTGCCCTCTCCTATCGTTCATCATCACCATCTCTTCACATTTCAGGAGTGGTGCTACTTCCCGGCAAAAGACAGGCTTCTGGCCACCTTCAATCGGTCTCCTGCTTTTCCATCATCTTCGCTCAACAATTCTTCAAGGCCGGCCAGAACCGTCCGTAACTCGCGGTCGCCCAACGCTTTTGCCTCAAAACCATGTATCAGGACGCTGTGGTTGCGGCTGCTGGCTCCGAACTTACCTTGCGTATCGAAGTCAAGCAATCGTTTGGCGAGCGGGTCATGGAGGTGCTTCAGCAAACGGGCAGCGAGTTCCCGGGAGGCGGTCAAGGTTCCGTCGCTATTCGTATCGAAGCCACGTTCCCTCTTTTTCTTCTTTTTACTCTTTTTCTCAAGATACCCCTGAAACGCCTGGATCTTCTCGTTATCCGGCGATAGGGCGGCGCTGTTGTGGCCAAGAGCGAACAGTCGGATCTGACCGACCAATTCGAGCACTCGATAGGCCCGCAACAGGGCGTCCTCAAAGTGTCGGTCGCGAAGTCGGCGTTCAGCGTTGGCCAACAGGTCGCAGGCAAGCATCCGAAGGTAGGCCGCCATCGCCTCGTGATCGGCCTGCTCCGGACGTTGCGCCAGCCCCTTGAGCCATTGGCCCATTTCCAGCGTCGGTGCGAAGACGCCCGCCTTGCCTGCCGCCTTCGAGTCCGGCCTGTCCATCACCTCGACCGCGTCCTTGTAATCCAGTCTGTCCCAAGCGGCATAGATTTGCGCCACGGCACGCAAAGCGGCGGCTTCGGATTGGAGGGATTCCGGCACGAGAGTGGCGGCAGACTGACCATCGACGTCGGACAGGAGGTCGGTCACGGCGCCGAAGTCGCCACGGCGCATCAGGTCCTCCGCAAGTTCGAGTCGGCGACGTCCGGTGGCAAGTACGGTTCTGATTTCACCGACCTTCTCGGTACCGGGGACAACCATACCCCGCTCATCCCGCTCCTCGCTATGAACGTAACGCAGGACCTGTACGTTGCGACCTATGGAGGCCAGCACCAATGCAGCGCTCATGGCCTTGGTCCCCCGCGTGAAGTCCGCAAATATGTCGGACGGCTCGAATCCATGCTGGATCAGCGTGCCGAGCACGTTATAGAAATGTCCGAAACAGGCATCGGCATCGTTTTCCTGGCCTTTCTCGGGCAACTCCTCGATAAGGACCTGCGAACAACCTTCTTCTTGCAAACGGCTGGACAGGACCTGCGCAGCCTCTTTCGTCTCGCGAGACGGAAGCAGAACAATCCGGTCCCATTCCCATTCTCTATGCCGGATGCTCAAAGGCATAGGCCCAAGCAGAGTCCGTTCGATGTCTTCGACGTTACCCGTGCCAACCGTCAGTACCAGGGCCCGGCGACTGCCATTGGTTTGCCTCATAGCCATCTAATCCCCTGTATCCTGAAACGCGCACATATCTGCCGGAAAACCTCGTCCCATCTGAAAATCCGGTCCTTGGGAGTTGGGCTACTGCTTCCTCTGTTCGAGCAGGGCGTCAAGCTGCCGACGCCATTCTTCATCCGCGTACTTCGCGTTCCGCCATAAACTTTTCTTGCCTCCCTGCATCAGCCATTGCTTGAGCAGTTCGGCACAGCGAAAGCGAGCAGCCGAGTCTTGGAGTCGAGCGATTTGTCCGACGATCTCCGGCATCCGGCTCACCTCGCCCCTTCCTCGGAGGTTCCGAATACTGAGTTCGACTTGCTTTGCCGCTTCGACAGCAGGGTCTCTTGATGCGGCTCCTGCCTTCGACTGTCCCTTCACGCCCGACTCACCATGCCTATCTCCGCTTGCCTCTCTCCTTCTTCCCTGTCCGTATCCCTCCCATCGAGACCCAACGATCAGCCGATCCTTTTCTACCAGCGGCCCGGGCAGCTCCTCAGCCGTCGGCGCCAACGCGACCCAGCCTAACGGGGCGACCGGTCTCCTCCCGCCATCGGCAACGAGCCGCCGGGAGCGGGGAAAGTCATCGAGGTCGATCTTGCGGTCCATTCCTCTCCGAGGTCCTGGAGGAATGTCGAATACCCGGAAGCACCCCTCCAATATGGACCGCCAACCTTCGTCCTCCTTGAGCACAAGCAGCAAAGTCGTGCCCATGAAGTGGCTGCCCCAGCCGAGTCGCAGCGGCACCAGTCCCTTCTCCATCAGGCTGTCCAGTTTCTCGTAGAAGTCTCGGAGAGCATCGGTTGACCCGTGACCGTGACTTTCCTCCCAGTGCCGTTCCGCGGCCACGACCGCCTTGGTGAAACGACGGGCCGCAGTTTCCATCCGGGTGAGCACGGCACGGTCCAGTTGCGCGTCCGGGGCGTCCGGCAAAAGCCCCGCGACCTCGGGGCCAAAGGCCCGCCGTACCCGCTGCTCAAAGTGGATCCACTCATCTCCCCGACGGTTCCGACTAGCCGCCCGGAGAAGATTGCCGTCAATCCGCAGACGCAAGCCAAAGGTATTGCCCGGTGCATGCGCTTCGACGATGAGCGGCGCTTGGGCGTCCAGCCGGCGGCGTCCATCCCGAGAGCGCTGCTCAACAAAGGTGTATATCTGCGGAACGATCAATTCGCCTTGCGCGTCGCAGGTGTCCGAGATGGAAACCGCCCGCATCAAGTCGTAGTGGATGTCCGTATAGTCGGGACCGCCTTTCCTCTGTTTGCCGCAACGAAAGACGACCTGTTCAATCTCCCGGCCAATAGACTCTTGCAGACGGCGGACTCGGCCGTTACTGCGCTGTCGCTTGGCATTTTCCGCCTCTTTCACTATCGCGTTGAATGCTCGTCCCAATTCCTCCCGTTCGTCCTTCGCCATTTCCTCCAAGGCAACAAATGCCAAGGCCGTGCGCAGAACTCCCTTGATCGAACTGCCCGGAAGCAAGGGCGTCTCATCGGCGTCCTTGGCCTGTTCCCGCACCTGCAAATCGCGCTCGAAACCTCGCTCACCGTGGTAGCGCGCCAAGGCCGTATCTTTGCGGAGCGCCTCCTTGAGCGCGGCGTCAACCCCAGGGGCGTTCAGGAGATGCATCTCCCGCCGGATACTGGAAATACGCTCGTTGACCTGCCTCTTGTCCGCCTTGCCCTTCTTTCCTTCCAGGTCCACGATCTGATCCGCCCCCTTGCTCACCCAGGCGGCGAGCCTGTCCGCCTGTTCAGGGGTCATCCGTTCAAGCACGGCGTCCAGGTGAACACGGATATAGCGCTGGCCGTCCACAATATAGTCGAAGGGTTCGAGGTCCTTCCCCGTTCCGACGTGGACGGGAGACAGGCATTGCACCAGGCGTTCCATACTTCCTACTCTCAGGTCTCTTTCATCCCCACGGCGAAGGCATAGCCGAGTTGCTGCACGTCGAAGGGCAACCCGTCCCTGCGCCCTTTGACAATGGGATTGCAGCCGTATGCCGACCGTCCTGTCATTGCAGGGAAGGTCGAGCCAGGGGTGAACATCAATACCGACCGCTTCCAGAAGTCTCCGGTTTGGAGGAAGTGGCCTCCTACCTTGCCCTTGCGCACAGTCAATTCGTACCAGGGCTCCCCGGCCTCCCTCGCGCGAAAATGCTCCAGCTCAGCAGGTCGGGGACAGTAAAGCGACAAAGTCACGAAGCGGGCTGGTTCGGCTACCGGCTTCTCAAGCGGGCTTTCGGTTTCGGTTGCGGCAAAGCAGCCATAGCCCAAGCTGTTTCCACCGCCCCAACCGAAATCGTCCAGAAAACGGAGCGCCTTGACCACCAGTTCGGCCTCTTGCCCATCGAGCAGGAAAAACAGTCCGGCCGTCCGGTATTCGGGCTTGGCGAACAGAGTGCCCTCCCCATCCGTCGTGTCGCTCAACCGGTCGATGGTGCTTCGTAACCGGTCCGCAGTATGGGTCACGGGGACATCCAGATCTTTCCAGACCTCGGACGCATAGTACGAATGCTCTGAATAGCTGCCCTGCAAGAACTTGTTGAAATGATCGATGGGAATATAGCGAAGACGCTTGTACCGTTTGAGCCGTTGCGCTTCCTCCCTGCTCCAGTTGTCCAGATCAGGCGGCGGCAACAGGGGGCGCGGCAGAAAGGGCTTCCGGGTGGTTCCGTCCTTGGCGTAGGGGAAAGCCGAACTGATGAGAAAGGGAGGCCGGTCCGCGGCAAACCCCTCCAACAGTTCCACCAGACGCGCCTCTGAGAAGACCTGACGGATCGCCCAGCAGATGAGCCCGAACAGGGTGTCCGAATGCAGTTCATTGCGGTAGGCCCCGCGGGGTTCCAGGAAGATCGCTCTCATCCGTACTTCTCTTTGCTCAATCAGCCGCCGGGGATTGCAGAATCTTGTCCCATTCCGGACAAGGCGACTCCCCCCGGTCCAGCGAGAAATCGCCTACCCCGTGCACGAATGATGTGTCGTCAGGCCATTGACGGGATCGTGTCCAAGCACCGCTGCCCTCGGCGTAGTCCTGCCGGCTCAGGAAAGCGGGGTGAGCCAGCTTCAGGCGTATCTGGCCGTAGCCTCGGCTGCCGTTGCCGCCCAAAGCACCGTCTTCGAGCAGGCGCAACGCGCTCACGACATGGGCGAAATAGTCGAGGTCGTTGACGCCATCCTCCACTTGGTAAACCCCGTAAACCATCTCCAGCTTGAACCATGACCCCTTGACCACCCGTTCGATGAAACGAGGGTTGGCCGCCGAGGTGATGCGGTCCAGAAAGTTTTCCGACTTCATTTCCGCGTAGAGCAGGTCGGTATTCAGTTTCTCCCACATCTCCCGGGTCTGTCTATCGGGATAGGCGTCCCGCACCAGCAGCCGCGTCGGGCCGCACTTGCGTTGCTGGGCGGACGACCCAAAGGGCCGGCAGACCTCGCAGCGTGGCTTGTCGCAGTTATGGACCTTCCCATCTCCCACCTTGCCGGTGGCAAACTCCAGCATGGAACGCATCTTGCCCTTGAGCGACGAGCCGGGGATGTACGGCAGGCGGCTATGAGGATCGCGCACCACAGGACTATCGACCCCGCCGATCTCCGCGGTGTCCTTGCCCGCCCCGATGTGCAGGCCGGTGAGGCACTCGATCTTGCCTCTGACGATGATGTTGCCGATGAATTGGGCCATGCGTCCTCCGCTGTTCTACGAGTCCCTGCCGCCGTAAAATTTGTGGTAGGCGACTATGGATTCCATCAGGATGAAAAAGTTCTCTCGCGCTTTCGGCGGGTCTTTGCTGCGCACCACGCTGTCGATGGCCTGCACCAGGAACTCTCGCAGTGGTTTCAACTGACGCTGCCTGCCACTGGCGTAGGCCAGTTTCGGCTTGAGGAAGACCAGCCGGCGATTGATGTCCTCTGTATCGGGCCCAGGCTGGCTCGCCCGCACCCGAATGTGCTGGACAGCGGCGTAGAGATTGCGGATCTGGTTGGTCTTGACCCCGTCCCGCTGGTCTGCCAGCTTCTTTCCCCATTCCTCACCTCGGCGGTCCAGTTCCTCCGGGGCGATGGTGGTCAAATCAATGGGTGCAGCCATGATGGTCTCCTATTCTCTGTTGAGGTGGCGTGTCTTGTACAGCACATACGACGCAGGTACGACGATCTGACGCATCAGTTCCGGCTCGGTGACCAGCCGCCCAAGGACGCCTACCTTTCGGCGGTCTTCCCCCATCTCCTGTCGGGCGTTGATCGCCTCGCTGGTGGCGCCGCGACGGGCTACGAGGTATTTGAGATGCATCTGTGTTTGTATCTCGGCTTGTAGATTCTCTTCCTCCCGGGCAATCCGCCGCTCAGTGGCCAAGTTCAACAGGCGGTGGACAAACGAACGAGGCAAGCGGCAGTCCGGGTGCGCTTCCGTCACCAGATAGAGCAGGTCGCGGCCAAATTCGAGCAACTCTTCGAGTCGATCCCAGGACACCACTTCGTCGAACAAACAGGCGGCGTTCTTGCCCTCGGCATCCTTGGCCCGCTCCTCCAGTTTGCCGGCGGCTTGGGCGGCCCGTCCGATGGGAAAGTCGGGCTTGCAAAAGAGCACGCCGCCCGAAAAGGTCAGGTTGGGATTGCCGCCGCTGAAACGATCGAAGTCCTGCCGAAGGGCGCGACCGAACTCGATGGCGTTGATCCAGGAACCCACGGCGAACAGGTCGTCGCCCCCGGCGTAGGTGATGTACATCTCGTGCTTCTGCGCCAAATTGTTGACATAGCCGGAGAAGAAACTCTCCATTTCGCGGCTCAAGGCGGTAGTTTGCGGCAGGGACAAACCTGAAGCGAAGATAGCCCCTAACGAATCAACGTCGAGGCGCACCACTCCCAACAGCGGGTAGGCCGCCGCATTCAGCCCGGCAAGAAGATTGAAATCCAGCGGCCCTCCATCCTCTTCATCGACGGGAGCGTACCGGCCGAGGGGCCGGAACCCGAAGCTGAGGTTCGGGTTTTCCGGGGCCATGCCGACCGAAGGGAGAAAGTCACTGTTGTTGAACCGTTCCACATGCACCCGATCAGCCTGAGTACTCGCTACCAGCCGGGACACTTCTGTCCAATCGTCGGCCAACTTCCAGGCAAAGCCCAGGTCGGCAAACTCCCCTCCTGCATCGTCTCCTTCAAACCGCACCAGGTACCGTGCCCTGACGATCCGCCGCCCTGTCTCCACATGGCCGGCGCAGGCCCGGCAGGTCTGTCGGGAGTCCTTGACGAAATCGGCTTGGCACACCGGGCAGACGTCCATAGTCTGTGGATAGTCCGGTAACTGGAACAACCTCGCATCCAGTACGGAGCGAAACTTCTGCCGCTTGGCCCGCTCCAACTCAGAGCTGGAGATCTGCATCAGACGGGAAAAGTCGTCCATCAACGGCCGTTCAGCCGGGGTGGCCACGCTCACCAGCGCCAACTCGCCCCGGTGTCGGTCAATCAACCAGCGGTTGACCTTCTCCTCAGCCTGCTTCCACTTGTCTTTCACGGCAGCGGTATGGGGAGCCAGAATCAAGAAGTGCCCGCCGCCGCTGTACAACAGGTTCGTCGGCGGCAGAGCCAATGCGCGCAAATAATGGAGCGCGACCGTCTCGGCCAGCAGCACCAGGAACAAGGACCGTCCGCGAAGACGCTTGGCGATGTTCTTCGTCCCGCCCTCTTCATCGGGGCTGGCCAATTTGTAGAGAAAAGCCTGGATGCCCGAGATGTCTCCCCGAATCAATAAGAAAGGCGCGGGTTCCTGCTGAGCATCGCGGAGGCACAACGCAATGGCCGCCATCGAGCGGGCGCGGTCGTAGAGCGAGACATCCGGGTGGGATCTGGCGCCGGGGGAAGCCATGCGACAGAGATGTTTGCGAGCCACTCCGAGAAAGGTCTCGATCCAGCTTGTCAGATCGAGGGCGGCGGGTATTGCCCGAATGTCGCCGCAAAGTTGTTGCCAAGCGCGGGAGTGCTCGTCCTTCGGCTGCTCCCAACCGAGCCACTCTGCGGCCTTGACGGACGTGCGTTCGGGAAAGGGGTTGGCGAAATCCACCGGCCCCGGCACATAGCGATGTGCCAGCGGCGGCAGAGCACCCTTCCCAACGTCCACGGTCGTCAGGATACTCATCAGCGACCGCGGAACTTCAGGACGGCCATCTACCTGCTGAGCAGGCGCGGCCAATTGGTTGGCCTCCCACAGAACGGAGTTGTCCGATCCCTGGTCGGAGTGGGCCACCAGCCCGGAGACCTCTGCAAGAATCGGCTCCAGGCAGCGGAAGCGCGCCAGATACTCGTCAACGAAAGAACCTCCGTAAGCGGTATGGAGCGTCTGCCCATCGGCTGGCCCGAACTCGAACCTGCCCATGTCGTACAGCAAAGCCGCAACAAGCAATGCTTCTCTGGATACCATAGACGTGTACCCTACCAGACTATTTCGTAGCGTCCCAACCCGAAAACCGTTCCCTTGCCCACATGCACATCCGCCCCCAGCCGCAACAGAGGCAGGAACGGAGCCCAATCTCCGGCAAACTCCACTTCGCCCGACAAGCCGCCCAACGTTATTTTCCGGCCCTGTCTCTGTGAATACCGTTCCCAGTCGTGCCAGCGCACGTGAGCCGCCACTTCCGACACGCCAGCGGCCCGCTCGATCAACCGCGGGTAGTCCAGGGCTAACTCCGCTCCGCAATGGAAGCGGGCGAGATCCGAACTCCGCCGCAACAGGGCACGCACCAGCAGCGAGAAATCGAGCCGGCGGACATAGCGTCCCACGGCCTTGAGGCGGGTAGGAGTAAGCAACCGGAGTCGGAGCCGTGCGCCGACCTCTCCGTCTTCGGGTGGCCCGGCGCAGACCGGATAGTCTGACGACAACCGTCCGGTCTCGACCCGATATATGCACCGGTCTTCACCCGAACTCAGGGCGATTATCCGTTTCAGGGCAGCTCTCCCGCGCCCCGCCCCCAACCCCCGGCGGCCCATCTCTTCAAAGGCGTAGATGAAATAGGGCAGGTACTCCAGCGCCCGGCCCACCAGCACCAAGCCAATGTGGAGCGGCGCATCCGGTTCGTAAACGCTTCGCGTCTCCTCGGGAGGTTGGATCACGAAAGGATGGGGCGCGAAGGCATATCCTCGCGGGTCCCCCCCACCGCCGAACGGCGTCTCGAAAACGTAGTGGTAGGCGCACCGGTCGGAGATCAGGCAAGTAGAGCAGTCCAGGTCCCGCTTGACGCAGACCAGCTTCTTGAACGCATGACCAAAAGCTCCCCTGAAGGTGGATCCCTTGTAGGGAGGCAATCTCAGCCGGTCAACCGCCGCCATTTCCATACGAAAGCGTGCGTAGCGGACCTTGCGCAGTTCATCCAGCATACCTACTCTCGCGCCCGATACCTTGCCGCTGCCATAATGTCTTGCAACCTTCGTTCAACAAACACTGAATTGCCTTCTCCATGAAAGCGCCCGGCCACAACGCCGCTGAGTTTTCCGGAACTACCAATATATCCTGCCTGAGGGCGTAATCAAGGGTTTCCGACCCCAGACGTTCTGTGCTACGGATAGCTGCTGCATCATGACGAGTTCGAATTGCAAAAGACTCGTTCAAGGAGGCCCCTCATGGCACTAAAACCGGGCTGGGAAGGCCGCTACTTCGAGGATTTCGCCGTCGGCGACGTGTACCGGTGCCGGGTGGGGCGGACGGTGACGGAGAACGACAACATCTGGTTCACGCTGCTCACCAACAACACGAACCAGATCCATTTCAACAACGAGTACGGCAAGCGGACCGAGTTCGGCAAGTGCCTCATCAACAGCGCGCTGACCCTGGCCATCGTGGCCGGCATGGGGGTGGCGGACGTGAGCGAGAACGGCTTCGCCCTGGGCTGGGACCAAATCCGGCTGCCCAACCCGCTGTTCGCCGGGGACACCCTCTACTCCGAGTCCGAGGTCCTGGAGAAGCGCGACTCCGGGTCGAAGCCCCAGTGGGGCATCGTCAAGGTCCGCACCCGGGGCGTGCAACAGGAGGGCAAGGTGGTCATCGACTACGTTCGCAGCGTCATGGTGTGGCGCAAGGCCCATGCCCCCCGGCGGGACATCTTCCCGGAGGTCATCGACGATGAGTAGCGGCGACCGCGGCTTGGCCCTGGGCGGCGTGCGGGTCATGGCCTTCGAGCAGGTCCTCTCCGGTCCTTTCTGCACCGGCCTGCTGGCGGAGATGGGGGCCGAGGTCATCAAGGTCGAGCGCCCGGGGGTGGGCGACCTGATCCGCCACTGGGACACGGCCGTGCGGGGCCTGTCATCGGGCTACGTCTGGCTCAACCGCAACAAGAAGAGCCTCACCGTGGACGCCAAGAAGCCCCAGGGCCTGGAGGTCCTCCACAAACTCGCGGGTGCCAGCGACGTCTTCTTCGAGAACTACGCCCCGGGGGTGGCGGAGCGGCTGGGCCTCGGCTGGGAGCGGCTGCGCGAGTTGAACCCCCGCCTGGTCTATTGCTCCCTGTCGGGCTACGGACAGGACGGCCCGTACCGGGACGTGAAGGCATACGACCTCCTGATCCAGGGCGAAGCCGGGATCATCGCCACCACCGGCTACCCCGACCGACCCGCCCGGGCGAGCGTCTCCATCTCCGACATCGCCTCCGGCATGTACGCGGCCCTGGGCATCGTGCTCGCCCTGTTCCAGCGGGAGAAGACCGGCGCCGGCCAAGTCATCGACATCTCCATGTTCGAGAGCATCCTCTCCTGGCTGGGATACTTCCCGCACCACTACTGGCACCGGGGCGAGGAGCCCAGCCGCGTGGGAATGCGGCACCACTACGTCACCCCCTACGGGCCGTACCTGGCGGGCGACGGCGAGTACGTCAACCTCGCGGTGGCCACCCCCAGGGACTGGGAACTCTTCTGCCTCAAGGTGATGCAGCGCCCCTCGCTGACCGAGGACCCCCGCTTCGCCACCGTGGAGGCCCGGCGGGAGAACCGCGGCGTGCTCGAAGAGACCATCGAGGAGATGTTCCTGGAGCACGGCCACGAGACCTGGATCGAACGCCTGCAAGGCGCGGGCCTGCCCAACGGACGGGTCCGGGGCATCGCCCAGGTGCTGGCCCACCCCCAGGTGGCGGCCCGGCGCATGATCCGGGAGGTGGATTCGCCGGTCGGCAAGGTGCCGGTCATCGGCAGCCCGCTGCGCCTGTCCGACAGCCCGGCGCGCCTGGACCCCATCCCGGAGTTGGGCGGCGCCACCGACTCGATCCTGGAGGATCTCGGCTACGACGCCGACTCCATTGCGCGGCTGCGCCGGGACCAAGCGGTCTGACTCCTGCGGACGCCCCCCTCCCTAACCCTCCCCCTCAAGGGGGGAGGGAATCGGAAGGTACGGACCGGTTCCGGAACAAGAGGGGGGACCGGCGCGGGAGGAATACCGACCGACGGTCAATACCGACCCACGGTCCTGAGACCGCTCCTCACAGTGAGGGGGAATCGGACGGGTGCGGACCGGGACCGGACGGTTTGGAAAGCCGCCACCGTTACGCTAGATAGGGAGGGTTTCCAGGCCCCGGGTCGGCCATCCGCCTGCGCTTCCCGCACCGCATGGACCCCACAGCCCAAGGAGCCCATCATGGCATCGAACAGCATCGACACGTTCCACACCGCGGCCTCGCTCGAAGCGGGCGGCGACCGCTACCGCATCTACCGGCTCGACTCCCTTGCCAGGGAGACGTCCCTGCCGGTGGACCGGCTGCCCTTCTCCCTCAAGGTCCTGCTGGAGAACCTGCTCCGTTGCGAGGACGACCGGCACGTGACCGGCGACGACATCCGGGCGCTGGCGGGCTGGGACCCGGCCGCCAAACCCGACCGGGAGATCGCCTTCATGCCGGCGCGCATCCTGTTGCAGGACCTCACCGGCGTTCCGGCCATCGTCGATCTGGCGGCCATGCGGGAAGGCATCCGACGCCTGGGCGGCGACCCGGCGCGGATCAACCCGTTGCAGCCCGTGGACCTGGTCATCGATCACTCCGTGCAGGTGGATCGCTTCGGTTCCGGCGAAGCGTTCGCCTTCAACTCCAGCCTCGAATACGAACGCAACCGCGAACGCTACGCGTTCCTGCGCTGGGGCCAGAAGGCGTTCGACAACTTCAGCGTGGTGCCGCCGGACACCGGCATCGTCCACCAGGTCAACCTGGAGTTCCTCGGCAAGGTGGTCTTCACCAGGGATTCCGACGGCCATGCCCTGGCCTACCCGGACACCCTGGTGGGCGCCGACTCCCACACCCCGATGATCAACGGGCTGGGGGTGCTGGGCTGGGGCGTGGGCGGCATCGAGGCCGAGGCCGCCATGCTGGGACAACCCCTCGTCATGCTCATCCCCGAGGTCATCGGCTTCAAGCTGCACGGCCGGTTGCCCGAGGGCGCCACCGCCACCGACCTGGTGCTCACCATCGTGCAGATGCTGCGCCGGAAGGGCGTGGTGGAGAAGTTCGTGGAGTTCTACGGTCCGGGACTGTCGAGCCTGGCGTTGGCGGACCGGGCCACCATCGGCAACATGGCCCCAGAGTACGGGGCCACGGTAGGCTTCTTCCCGGTGGACCGCGAGACCCTGGAGTACCTGAAGCTGTCGAACCGGAGTCCCGAGCTCGTCACCCTGGTGGAGGCCTACTGCAAGGAACAGGGCCTGTTCCGCACGGACGACACGCCGGACCCGGTCTTCACCGACACCCTGGATCTCGACCTGGGGGAGGTGGAGCCCAGCCTGGCAGGCCCCCGCCGGCCCCAGGATCGGGTGCCGCTGCGGGGCGTGAAGCAGTCCTTCGCCGAGGTCCTGCCGAGCATGAAGGGCGGCGACGCCCCGAGTCGCGTGCGCGTGCAACGGAACGGCGGCTCCTACGACCTCACCCACGGCTCGGTGGTGATCTCCGCCATCACGAGCTGCACCAACACCTCCAACCCGTCGGTGATGGTGGGCGCGGGCCTGCTGGCCAAGAAGGCCGCGGCCCGGGGGTTGAAGGCCAAGCCCTGGGTCAAGACCAGCCTGGCCCCCGGCTCCAAGGTGGTCACCGAATACCTGAAACGGACGGGACTGCTGGAACCCCTGGGCGAGTTGGGTTTCCATCTGGTGGGCTACGGCTGCACCACGTGCGTGGGCAACGGCGGACCGTTGCCGGAGGACATCGACGACGCCATCCAGGAAGGCAACCTGGTGACCACGGCCGTGCTTTCGGGCAACCGGAACTTCGAAGGCCGCATCCATCCCAGCGTCCGGGCCAACTACCTGGCGTCGCCTCCGCTGGTGGTGGCCTACGCCATCGCGGGCAACGTGGACGTGGACCTCTACAACGACCCCATCGGCCAGGACCCGGAAGGGAAACCGGTCATGCTGCGGGAGATCTGGCCCACGCCCGAGGAAGTGCGCCGGGAAGTGGGCAGGGGCGTGACCGCGGACGCCTTCCGCAAGGAGTACGACAACGTCTTCCAGGGCGACGACATGTGGCGGAGCATGCCCGCGCCCGAGGGAGAGCTGTTCGCCTGGGACCCGGAATCCACCTATGTCCGGCAGATACCCTTCTTCGCCCACATGCCAGCGGAGCCCGCGGCCCCCGCCGACGTCAGGGGGGCCCGGGTCCTGGCCCTGCTGGGCGACTCGGTGACCACCGACCACGTCTCCCCCGCGGGGGCCATCGAGCGCAACGGGCCGGCCGCGCGCTACCTGACCGAGCACGGCGTGGAGCCCGGGGACTTCAACCAGTACGGCGCCCGTCGGGGCAACCACGAGGTCATGATGCGGGGGACCTTCGCCAACGTGCGGCTGAGGAACCGGATCGCTCCGGGAACCGAGGGGGGCTGGACCGTGCACCAGCCCGGCAACGAGTCCATGTCCATCTTCGACGCCGCCATGAAGTACCGGGAAGAGGGCACGCCGCTCATCGTCATCGCCGGCAAGGAGTACGGCACCGGCTCATCCCGGGACTGGGCCGCCAAGGGACCCCGCCTGCTGGGGGTCAAGGCCGCCATCGTCGAGAGCTTCGAGCGCATCCACCGGAGCAACCTCATCGGCATGGGCATCCTGCCGCTGGAGTTCCTGCCGGGCGAGAACGCCGAGTCCCTGGGGCTCACCGGCTTCGAGACCTACGACATCACCGGGGTGGCCGACGGCCTGAGCGTTCGCAAGGAGCTGGAGGTCACCGCCGCGGGCGCGAGCGGCGCAGTCGCCTCGTTCCAGGTGACCTGCCGCATCGACACGCCCGCGGAGCTGGCTTACTACCGCCACGGCGGCATCCTGGAGTACGTGCTCCGGCAACTGGCCGGGAAGGCTTAGGGAAACCTTGAACGCCTGCCCCCGTTCGTCCCGAGCGTAGCAAAGCGGAGATTTCCGTTCGTCCCGAGCGTAGCGAAGCGAAGATCTCCGTTCATCCTGAGCGTAGCGAAGCGAAGTCGAAGGACGCGCTTTCCCACGGGGAGAGGCGCCTCAAGCCGGAATGGATCAGATGTTCCTCAGGACGCCTGTCCGGGGCGTGGCCGCGAGCCGCAGGTGACGCCATGGAGGAAGGGCTCTCGGTTCGAGTCGTTCGCCGCATCGCCGACGTGCCGAGGGAGACCTGGAACGCCCTGCTGCAAGACGGCTCGCCCTTCATGCAATGGGACTGGCTGGACTGCATGGAGGAATCGGGCTGCGTCTGCGACCGGACGGGGTGGGCGCCGCACCACCTCATCGTCGAGCGCGGAGGGGAGATGGTCGGCGCCTGCCCCATGTACCTCAAGTCCCACAGCATGGGCGAGTTCGTCTTCGACCACCAGTGGGCTTCCTACGCCATGCAGACGGGCATCCAATACTACCCCAAGATGCTCGTGGGCGTGCCCTTCACGCCGGTGGCGGGCTCGCGTTTCCTCACCGCAGCGGGGACCGACCGCCGCGGCCTCATCGGCCTCCTGGGGCGGGCGCTGGTGGAAGTCTGCCGCAGCAACGAGCTTTCGTCGATCCACGTCAACTTCTGCTGCGCCGACGAGATGGCCGCGCTGGCGCAGCTCGACTTCCTCCCGAAGATCGGGATCCAGTTCCACTGGCGGAACCGCGGCTACGGGACCTTCGACGACTACCTGGGAGCGTTTCGGAGCGACCGCCGCAACAAGATCAAGCGGGAGCGGCGGGAACTGGACAAGCAGGGCATCCGCATCCGCGCGCTGGCCCACGACGAACTGACGCCGGAGATACAGCGCACCCTGTTCGAGCTGTACAAACACCACATCGACCGCCTCTACTACGGCAACCAGTACCTGAACGTGCGGTTCTTCGACGACCTGCTGAAGCGGCCCTTCCCGTTCCTCTGCCCCATCGTGGCCCAACGCGGCGACCGGATCATCGCCGGGACCTTCAACCTCCGGGGACCCGACGCCCTCTACGGCCGCTACTGGGGCGCCTTCGAGGATCACCGCTACCTGCACTTCAACGTGTGCTACTACGCCGCCATCGAGCACTGCATCCACCGCTCGCTGGCCCGTTTCGAGGCCGGCGCCGGCGGCAGCTTCAAGAACCTGCGCGGCCTGGAACCCGCCAAGACCTACAGCGCCCACTACATCCGCGACTCCCGCTTCCGGAACGCCCTGGCCCGCTACCTGCAGGAAGAACGGTCGGAGACCCTTGCCCGGCAGGAATACCTGCTGGAAGAAAGCCCCCTCAAGAAGGCCGAAGAGCCCGGCAGCCTGTCCGAATGAGCGCGGAGCGACCGTGAGACGGTTGAAGGATTCCCGCCGTCGTCTCTCGCTACGGACGAACCTGTCGTTTCAGCCCCGATTTTGCTAGGCTCACCGACCATGAATCCTCGCATCCAACAGGTGCGCCCCATGGCAGACCACCAAATGGAGGTGACCTTCGAGAACGGCGAACACAGGTTGTTCGACCTGAAGCCCTATCTCGAGCGAGGCGTCTTTGCACGCCTTCGGAGTCAAGCCGCTTTCCGAGCCGCGCGTGTTGTGGCGGGTTCCGTGGAATGGCCCGGCGAGGTCGATCTGAGCTACGACACGCTCTATCTGGACAGCCGACCCATGGCGGCCCCGTCTCTCGCTACTCGAGAACGGCAGACCGATGAACGGAAAACCCCGAAGCCGTGACGGCGAGCACTGGCGTCACAAGCGAGAGCCGCCATGCCAATCCTGTCCATGTTCTACGGCATAGTGATTCGTATGTACTTCTTCGACGACAAGCAGCACCACATGCCCCATATACATGCCGAATACGCAGGCGAACAGGCCGTGTTCAGCATCGGCAACGGGGAGGTCCTTGCTGGTCGCGTGCCCTCGGGAAAAGCTCGATTGGTGCAAGCCTGGATCGAGATCCACCGTGAAGAACTGATGGCCGATTGGCAACTTGCCATAAACGGCGAAGAGGTCTTCAAGATCGATCCCCTGAAGTAAATCGCCCTCTCGACGCCTTTTGACTCTGCTGGCAGCGAGGCTGAGGGGGAACCGGACCCTACCGCGCCCTTCCTACCCACACGAAAGCCTGAAGAGCCAGTATTCCCGCTTGGGCTGCTTGTACTAATCGTGACTTGTCCACGATCTTCTCGATGACCGCGGGGCTCAGGGAGTGGAAGAAGACCGTGGCGTCCAGCCGGTTGCGGAACTCCGGGCTGAACATCTTCTCGATGGCTTCCTTGCCCTTGTGGAGGTTGGAGTCGTGGGCGAACCCCAGGGCGGCGCTGTTCATCTCCCGGCCGCCGGCATTCGTGGTCATGATGAGTATGATGTTGCGGAAGTCGGCCTTCTTGCCGTTGTTGTCGGTGAGGGTGGCGTGGTCCATGACCTGCAACAGCACGTTGAACAGGTCCGGGTGGGCCTTCTCGATCTCGTCCAGCAGCAGGACCGCGTAAGGCGTCTTTCGGACCGCGTCGGTCAGCAGCCCCCCTGGTCGAACCCCACGTAGCCCGGAGGCGCTCCCAACAGCGTCGATCCACGTCAACTTCTGCTGCGCCGACGAGATGGCCGCGCTGGAGCAGATCGACTTCCTCCCGAAGATCGGGATCCAGTTCCACTGGCGGAACCGCGGCTACGGGACCTTCGACGACTACCTGGGAGCGTTTCGGAGCGACCGCCGCAACAAGATCAAGCGGGAGCGGCGGGAACTGGACAAGCAGGGCATCCGCATCCGCGCGCTGGCCCACGACGAACTGACGCCGGAGATACAGCGCACCCTGTTCGAGTTGTACAAGCACCACATCGACCGCCTCTACTACGGCAACCAGTACCTGAACGCCCGCTTCTTCGACGACCTGCTGAAGCGGCCCTTCCCGTTCCTCTGCCCCATCGTGGCCCAACGCGGCGACCGGATCATCGCCGGGACCTTCAACCTCCGGGGACCCGACGCCCTCTACGGCCGCTACTGGGGCGCCTTCGAGGATCACCGCTACCTGCACTTCAACGTGTGCTACTACGCCGCCATCGAGCACTGCATCCACCGCTCCCTGGCCCGTTTCGAGGCCGGCGCCGGCGGCAGCTTCAAGAACCTGCGCGGCCTGGAACCCGCCAAGACCTACAGCGCCCACTACATCCGCGACTCCCGCTTCCGGAACGCCCTGGCCCGCTACCTGCAGGAAGAACGGTCGGAGACCCTTGCCCGGCAGGAATACCTGCTGGAAGAAAGCCCCCTCAAGAAGGCCGAAGAGCCCGGCGGCCTGTCCGAATGAGCGCGGAGCGACCGCGAGACGGTCGAAGGATTCCCGCCGTCATCTCTCGCTACGGACGAACCTGTCGTTTCAGCCCCGATTTTGCCAGGCTCACCGACCATGAATCCTCGCCTACTCCTTCTCCTCCCCGTCCTTCCCCGGAAACGGCCACCCCGCGTCGTATGGGTAGGTGTAGCGCGGCGGGCGTTTTTCCCGGAACGCCCGCATGCCTTCCTGGCAGTCCCGGGTGCGGGTGATCTCCAGGACCGACTCCAGCTCTTCCCGGTAGCCTTCGTCGGTGCGGTTCCAGTTCCAGTACATCTTGACCAGCCGTTTGGCGTGGCGCACGGACAGGTAGGGGTTGGCGGCGATGCGGCCCGCCAGGGAGAAGGCTTCGTCCAGGAGCCGTTCATGGGGGACCACCTCGTCCACCAGTCCGATGCGCAGGGCTTCCTCGGCGTCGATGACCTCGCCCGTGAGGATCAGGCGCATGGCGCGGCCCAGGCCCACGAGCTTGGGCAGGTTGCGGGCGCCGCCGCTCTCGGGCACGAACCCCGCGGGCACGGCCACCTCGCCGAAACGGGCCCGGTCCGAGGCCAGCCGCATGTCGCACAGGGTGGTCATCTCCAGGCCCACTCCCACCGCGGGGCCGTTCACCGCGGCGATAGTGGGCTGGGGCAGGTCCTCCAGCTTGCGCATGGCGCTCTGCAGCACCCGGTGCCTGAGGTCGTTCAGGAAATACTCCGCCAACTCCCTGTAGGGGCCGTGGATGCCGGTGGAGCCCTCGAAGGCCCCCAGCACCTCCCCTTCCGAAGTCAGGTCGCCGCCGGCGCAGAAGCCCCGTCCCGCGCCCGTGAGGATCACCACCTTCAGGATGGAGTTGCGGGCGACCTCGTTGCACAGCGCGTCCAGCTCCAGGCGCATCAGCGGGTCCACCGCGTTGAGCCGCTCCGGCCGGTTCAGCGTGACGACCCCGATGCAGGGCTCGCCGGGGCGGCGCGGGTTGTCGTGCACCGTCCACTTGAGGGTCCTGTAGTCCATGCGGCTCCTTTCGGTTGCGGCCGCCCCCCGTGCGGGCGGGGTCAGCGAGGTCGGTGGTCTTCCGGAACGGCGGTCCGCCGCCGACCCCTGCGCGGGCGGGGTCAGGCGGGGTCAGTCTTCGTCCTCGCCGTAATAGGATGTGTTGGGCGGCGTCTCGCGGGTGGGGCGGCGCTGCCGGGCGATCTTGGCGCCGGTCTTCCAGTAGTCCCCCCGGGTGGCCAGGGCCGCCTCCTTCTCGAGCTCCTCGTTCCAGTCGCCCAGCGAGTAGCCGAACCACGGGGACTCGGGCTCCAGCGCCGGCAGACCCAGCTCTTCCCAGAGCGCCCGGCCCCGCTCCATGTACTCCCGGGTGGGCAGCGAGATGGGCGGCAGCTTCTCCTTGAGCGTGGCGTCCCACAGGAGGCACGAGTCTTCGGCGGAGCCCCGGGCGTCGTGCCGGGGCGCGTGGCCCACGTCCATGCCGTGCATGACCTGCACGTCGCGGTGGGGCCTGGAACGGTAACCCATGGCCCAGAAGACGGCGTCGAGGTTGTCGGGGTCGATGTCCTCGTCCACCGCGATGACGATCTTCGACATGGAGGGACGGAAGGCCACCGCGCCCATGAGCGCGCGCCAGACCTCTGCCGGGGTGGGCTTGCGCAACTGGATCACGGTGAGCTTCTGGGTGGCGGTCAAGGGCTCGTGGAGCATGACCCGCACCACGCTCTTGACGCCGATGCCGTCGCGCAGGTGCTCCAGGTAGAGGGGCTCGTAAGCCATCTTCTTGATGACGCTGGACTCCGATGGCGTGACCTGGCTGATGATGGAGCAGAGGACGGCGTTGCGGCGGCGGGTGATGCAGGTGACCTCCATGAACGGGTTGTATTCCTTGGGGTTCACGTGGCCGTGGGACTCGCCGAAGGGCGCTTCCGGCTCCAGCCACTCGGTGGAAACGAACCCCTCCACCACGATCTCCGCGTCCGCGGGCACCGTCAACGGCACGGTGCGGGCCTGCACCACCCGTATGGGCGCCTTCACCAGGCCCCCGGCCACCGACAGCTCGTCCAGGTCGTAGGCCAGTTTCTGGGCCGCCACGTAGGAGACCGCGGGCACGCCGCCGATGCACAGGGCCACCGGCATCTTCTCCCCCCGTTGGCGGTACTTCTCCCAATGCCGGTAGATCCCCTGTCCCAGCTCGATGGACGGGTTGCACCCCACCCGGTCCCGGGCCTTGACCATGGCCCGGTAGGTGCCGACGTTCTGGACGCCGTTGTCGGGGTCGCGGGAGAAGAAATGGGCCGCGCTCACGTACGGCGCGTTGTCCCAGCCCGGCGTGGAGATGGGCACCGGTATGCCGTCCATGCCCTTGCCGCGGCGCTTGAGCTGCGCTCCCCCATGGACGACTTCGTGGACCGGGGCGGCCGACGACGGGATCTCCACCGGCGCCACCGGACGGGTCCTGGCCTCGCTCCACAGGGCGTTGATGTCCGTGTCTTCGGCGCACCCGAGCCCGATGCGGTAGATGCGCCGGTTGGCGGCGAGCACGCCGACGGCCACCGGGATGTCGTAACGGTTCCCCTTGGCGTCCACGGGATGCTCGAACAGGAAGGCCTTGCGGTCCCGCTCCCGGATCCCGCCCCGGAACTGCCATCGCACCACCGGATGCATCTCCCGGTCCTTGTCCACCGGCCGCGCCACGCGGATCAGGAGGCCGGCGTCGTCCAGACGCCGGAGATGCTCGTGGAGGTCCGGATAGCCCCGCTCCGGTATCGCCGGCAGCGCGCTCGCGACCCTGGGGTTCCTCTTCGCCATGATATGGTCCTTCTCTGGGGGAAATGCCGCGTCCTGCCGGGCCGGACCCGGATCACGGAACTGTAACGCACCGGCGCCGGGGAAGTCCAGGACGCGGGCGGCCCGCGGACCCGAACCGCCCGCCGGACCCCCGCCGCCCGGGGCCGCGGCGGCCCGCTCCCGTTGCGGGCGTCGGCTCCTTTCGGCTACACTCCCGCTTCTCCGGAATGCACACCGTGGCGTCACCTTCACTGAACGACAGGATCTCGCAACTCGTGGCGCGCGAGTGGCGCGGCGAAAAGCGGATCTCCGGCCTCCAGGGCAGCGCCAAGGCCTACGCGGTCTTCCTGGCGGCCCGACGACTCGACTGTCCCATGGTCGTGCTGACGCCCACCGTGAAGGAGGCGGAACGCCTGTTCGCCGACCTTTCCTTCTTCTTCGGGGAGGAAGCGGGCGCCGGCGGGCTGGAACGGCGGCTCCACCTGTTCCCGAGCTGGGACATCCTGCCGTTGGAGAACCTGTCCCCGAACCCGGACCACATGGCGGCGCGCATGGAGGGCCTCCATCGGCTCGCCCGGCAGTCCGCGCCGGTGCTGGTCACCACCCCGGCCGCGGTGATGCAACGGGTGGCGCCCCGGGACGCCTTCCGCAGCTCGCGCTTCGTCGAGGGGCAGGAGGTGGACCGGGAGCGGCTGCTGCGGCAACTCACGGACCTGGGCTTCGGCCGCGCCCCGCTGGTGGAGGAACGCGGCGACTTCAGCGTGCGCGGCGGCATCGTGGACCTCTTTCCCCCGGCCTGCGAACGGCCCGTCCGCATGGAGTTCTGCGAGGACCGCATCGACTCCATCCGAGAGTTCGACCCCCGGACGCAACGGTCGCGGTCGAGCCGCGGGGAGTTCCTGCTCCTGCCCATCCGGGAGTTCGTTTCCGGGCCGCAGACCTCCCGCGACACCCTGTTCCGGCTCGAGGACCGGGCGGACGAACTGGGCTTCACGCGCAAGGACAAGCGGGCGCTGCTGGAGTCGGTGCGCCAGGGAGTCCGGTTCGCCGGGATGGAGTTCCTGGTCCCCTACTTCCACGACGACCCCCTGCCGTCGCTGCTCGCCTACCTCCCGCGGCAAGGCGTCCTCTGGTGGGACCAGCCGGCTCGCGTGGAGGAAGAGCTCGACCGGTTCGAGAAACTCGTGGCCCAGCGGGCCGCCAAAGCGCTGGAGGAGGGCCGCTTCCATCCCGGCGTGGAAGCCCTCTACCTGGGCCCACAGGGTTGGCGCCGGGAGGCCGAGGCGTTCCGCCAGATCCACAGCGAGAGCCTCGACGTGCTCCCGTCGCCGGAGGACGAGTCATCGACGCTCTCGGTGCGCTCCTACGCCAACGGCGACCTCCACGGCGAGCTGACCCGACAGCACGGGACGGAACCTTCCCTGGCGCCGCTGGTGGAGCGTCTCGGCCGTTGGCGCGGCCGGCGGGTGGTCTTCGTCGCGGCGCACCCGGGCGACGCCCAGCGGCTGCAACAACTGCTGGCCTACTACGAGGTGGACCTTCCCGTTTCCGAAGGACCCTTTCGCGAAGCCGCGGGAAACGGCCCGGAGATCGTGCTCGGCGGCCTGACCCAGGGGGTCCGGCTCCCGGACGAGGGGCTGGTCCTCATCACCCTGGACGAGATCTGGGGCCGGAGGAAACGGGACCCCGCGGGCAGGAAGCGCGAGACCCCCGGCCATTTCATCACCAGCCTCGGCGAGCTCCGCCAGGACGACGTGGTGGTGCACCTGGACGAGGGCATCGGCATCTACCGCGGGCTCAAGTACCTCAAGGTCGCGGGCGCCGAAGGCGAGTTCCTGCACCTGGAGTACCAGGGAGGCGATCGCCTCTACCTTCCCATCGACCGCATCAACCTGGTGCAGAAGTTCATCGGCGCGGACGGCGCCGCGCCCGCGCTGGACCGGTTGGGCGGGACCTCCTGGCTCAGGCTCAAGGCCAGGACGCGCCAGTCCATCATGGCCATGGCCAAGGAGCTGCTCCGGGTCCATGCCGCGCGGGAACTGCACGAAGGCCACGTCTTCCCGCCGCCCGACCACGCGTACCGGGAGTTCGAGGCCGCCTTCGAGTACGACGAGACGCCGGACCAGGAGCAGGCCATCGCCGACACCCTCAAGGACATGACCGGAAACAAGCCCATGGACCGCCTCATCTGCGGCGACGTGGGCTACGGCAAGACCGAGGTGGCCATGCGTGCGGCCTTCATGGCGGTGATGGACGGCAGGCAGGTCGCGGTGCTCGCGCCCACCACCATCCTCGCCCAGCAACACCTGGAGACCTTCCGCAACCGCTTCGAAGCCTACCCGGTGCGGGTGGAGAGCCTGAGCCGGTTCGTCTCCGGGAAGAGCGTGCAACAGTCGCTTCGGGACTTGGCCGCGGGGCTCATCGACGTCGTCATCGGGACCCACCGCCTGTTGCAGGCCGACGTGGCGTTCAAGAACCTGGGGCTGGTGGTGGTGGACGAGGAACACCGCTTCGGCGTGAGCCACAAGGAGAAGCTCAAGAAGCTGCGCTACACAGTGGACGTCATGAGCCTCACCGCCACGCCCATCCCGAGGACGCTGCACATGTCGCTGGTGGGCATCCGGGACCTGAGCGTCATCGAGACGCCGCCCCCCAACCGGCTCGCGGTGCGCACCTACGTGACCCGCTACGACGAGGGCGTGATCCGCGACGCCATCCTGCGGGAGATCAACCGCGAGGGCCAAGTGTTCTTCCTGCACAACCGGGTGGAGAGCATCCAGCGCATGGGCGAGAAGATCATGGACCTGGCGCCCGAAGCCAGGGTCGCCGTCGCCCACGGGCAGATGACCACCCCGGAGCTCAAGAAGAACATGGCCCTGTTCCAGGAGAACGAGGCCCAGGTGCTGGTGTGCTCCGCCATCATCGAGTCCGGCCTGGACTACCCCAACGCCAACACCATACTCATCAACCGGGCGGACCGGTTCGGCCTAGCCCAGCTCTACCAACTGCGGGGCCGGGTGGGGCGTTCGTCACGCCGGGCTTACGCCTACCTGCTGCTTCCCAAGAGCGGCACGGTCACCCGGGACGCGGAGAAGCGGCTCCGGGCGCTGCAAGAGCTGGACGAACTCGGCAGCGGCTTCAAGCTCGCCCTCCAGGACCTGGAGATCCGCGGCGCCGGCAACCTGCTGGGCCGGGAGCAGTCCGGCCAGATCGCCGCGGTGGGCTTCGAGCTCTACACCCAGATGATGGAGGAGACCATCCACGAGCTCAAGGGCGAAGCGCCCCGGGTCACGGTGGAGCCCGAGATCCGCCTGGGCGTCCCCGCCTACTTCCCCGACGACTACATACCCAGCGCCAACCAGCGCCTGCTGTTCTACAAGCGGCTGGCCAACCTGGAAGATCCGGCGCAACTGGGCGAGATCCGGGACGAGATCCGCGACCGCTACGGCAACTACCCGCAGGCGGTGGAGAACCTGTTCCGGGTGATGGAGCTCAGGCGCGCCCTCATGGACGCCCTGGCGACCCAGGCCGTCTATCAGGGCGGCCGCCTGTCGCTGAGCTTCCACGCCGCGTCCGCCGTGGACGTGGACCGCTTGCTGGAGTTGGCCGCAAGCGATCCCCGGGGCTTCCAGCTTTCGCCCGAGGGGCGCTTCTCCTATACCCCGAGCCGGACCGACTGGCCCGCGGTCATCGACGAGGCATGCGACCTGTTGCGCGTGCTCTGCCAGGGATGTAGGCTATCCGGACAGGAGACCCTGAACGATCACCCCCGTTCGTCCTGAGCGTAGCGAAGCGAAGTCCTCCGTTCATCCTGAGCGTAGCGTAGCGAAGTCGAAGGACGCGCTTTTTCATGGGGAGAGGCGCCTCGAGCCAGGATGGATCAGGGGTTCCGGTAGAGGAGCGAACTCATGGAACGGCTTTTCACACGCATTGGCGGCGGCTTGGGAGCGACGGTCCTGCTGGCCGTGCTCGCGGTCTTCCCCGGCTCCTCTTCGGCCCGTCTCGTGGAGAAGATCGTGGTCGTCATCAACGGCGTCCCCCACACCTATTCCGACCTCCGCAAGTTCACCGGCGCCAGGCTGCGGCAGGACGTGCAGATCGACGATCTGACCGCGGGCCGCGCGCCGAAGGAGTGGCTGGAGCAGTTCATCACCGAAGAGCTCATCGAGGCCGAAGTCAAGGGCACGGGCATCCGCGTGCGCGACGAGGACATCGACAGCTACATCCGTACCTTCCGGGAACGGAACGGCCTGACGCTCGCGCAGTTGACCTCCCTGTTGCGGAGGGAAGGCAAGGACATGGCCCGATACCGGGAAGAAGTCCGCGTCCAGATCGAGCGGGGCGAACTCATCGAACGGAACGTCCGGAAGAAGGTCCACATCACGGACCGGGACGCACGGCGTTACTACGACGCCAACCCGCACCTGTACGTGGACGACCTCAAGGTCGATCTGCGCCACCTCATGCTGGAACTCGACGAGGGCGCGCCGGACCACCGGGAGCGGGAGGTGTTGGCGCGCATCCGGGAGCTGCGCCGCCAAGCCCTCGACGGAGCGGACTTCGCCGCGTTGGCGCGCGCCCACTCCCAGGGCTCGGGAGCCGGCGAAGGCGGCTCCATCGGCTGGGTCGAGCCCGGGAACCTGCCCGACTCCCTTGCCAGGGTCGCCGTCACCCTGGAGCCGGGAACCATCAGCCAACCCGTGCGCACGAGCCTGGGATACCACCTGGTGCGGGTGGAAGAGCGCGAGGGCGGCAAACGGCTGGGGTTCGGCGTGGTCTCGGAGCAGGTCAAGGAGCGACTGTACGAGCAGACGCTGGAGGAACGGTTCACCAAATGGCTGCAAACCGACTTGCGCAAGAAGCACCGCGTGGAGGTGAAGCTCGACGGCTACGCCTTCGAAGCCCGGCAGGCCAAGCGCGGCACGGTGGGCAACCTGATGGCCTCGTCCGCGGCCGACGACGAAGAGAGGGGCTTCTGGGACTACCTCAACCCGCTGACGTACATCTTCGACGAGGAAGTCATACGGGACTCGTCCGGGGAATCCACCGACCGCAAGGTCGTCAGCCTGTTCGGCATGCCGCTCTTCACCACGGACGTGGGCGATGACGACGACGTGCCTCTGGACGAACCCCTCGGACGCGAGGCGCCGGCGCCACCCGAAGGCGCGGGCGCAGGGGGCTCTCCGTAGGGACCGGGGTCCGGCCCGGCCCTTGCCTCCCGCGGCTCGTCCGCCCGCAGCGCCATGTCCAGACCCACAGTGGCCGTCACCATGGGCGATCCCTCGGGCATCGGCCCCGAGGTGGCGGTCAAGGCCGCCCGTGACGCCGCGGTGCGGCGGGCGTGCCGCGTGGTGGTAGTGGGCGACCGGCGGGTCCTGGAGCGCGCCCGCGCCCCTCGATGGGCGGACCGAGCGGCCGCCCGCGGGGACGCCCCCGTCCTGGTGGAACCGGTCACCCGGTTGCAACCCGCGGAGAGCCGACCCGGCCGCCCCACCCGGGCCGGAGGCGAAGCCTCTTACCGCTACATCGTGCGCGCGGTGGAGCTCATCGACGCCGGCGAAGCCGACGCCATGGCCACCGCGCCCATCGGCAAGAAGGCCCTGAACGACGCCGGCCGCCTCTACCCCGGCCACACCGAGCTCCTGGCCGAACTCACCCGCACCCGGGAAGTGCGCATGATGCTCCTGGGGCCGCGCCTCAAGGTGGTGCTGGCCACGGTGCACCTGCCCCTGGCGCAAGTGCCCGGGGCGCTGACGCGCAAGCGGGTGCGCACGACCATCGAGTTGACCCACCGCTCCTTGCGGCAGTGGTTCGGCCTGGACCGGCCGCGGCTCGCGGTGGCCGCCCTGAACCCCCACGGGGGCGAAGACGGCCTGTTCGGCCAGGAGGAACGCAGGGTCGTCCGCCCCGCGGTGCGCGAGTGCCTGGCCCGGGGGATGGCCGTGTCCGGCCCGGTCCCCGCGGACAGCCTCTTCCACAAGGCCGCGCGCGGAGAATACGACGCGGTGGTCTGCATGTACCACGACCAGGGACTCGGACCGTTCAAGCTGCTGCACTTCACCGACGGGGTCAACCTGACCCTCGGCCTGCCCCTGGTCAGGACCTCCGCGGACCACGGGACCGCCTACGACATCGCCGGCAAGGGCGTGGGCGACGGCCGCAGCATGAAGCAGGCGGTCCTGCTGGCCGCGGAGCTCGCGCGCCGCCGCCAGACGCCTGCATCCTGACCCTCTCCCGGAGGCGAGGGGAGCAGCCGGTTCCCATGAACATCGTCATCGAGGGCGCACGGGTCCACAACCTCAAGGACGTGGACGTGGAGATCCCCCGGGACAAGCTGGTGGTGATCACCGGCGTTTCGGGTTCCGGCAAGTCCTCGCTGGCGTTCGACACCGTCTATGCCGAGGGCCAGCGGCATTACATGCAGTCCCTGTCCACGTACGCGCGCCAACTCCTGAACCCCCTGGCGAGGGCGGACGTGGAGTCCATCCGGGGACTGTCCCCGGCCATCGCCGTGCCCCAGCGCCGCTTCCACGAGAACCCCCGCTCCACCGTGGGCACGCTGACCGAGATCCACGACCACCTGCGGCTGCTGTTCACTCACGCGGGCCGGCCCCACTGCCTCGCCTGCGGCAGCGCCATCACGGTCCACACGGTGCAGCAGATGGTGGACGACGTCCTGAAGCTCCCTGCCGGGACCCGCATCCAGGTGCTCGCCCCGCTGCCCCGGGGCGACCCGGGCGAGTTCCGGCGGCGGCGGGAAGACGCGCTGCGCGCCGGGTTCGTGCGCATGAAGGTGGACGGCCGGATCCTGGAGCTGGCCGACTTGGCCGACGCCCGGCCGGTGAGCCGGGCGGACCTGGTGGTGGACCGGCTGGTAGTGCGGGAGCAGGCGGCCAAACGGCTGGCGGACTCCATCGAGGTGGCCCTGAAGCACGGCGACGAGACGGTGCGGATCGACGCGCACGAGACCCCGGACCCGGAGTCCCGGCGCTACACCCAGCGGTCCGCCTGTCTCGACTGCGGCGCGCCGTTTCCCGAAACGACGCCGCAACTCTTCTCCTTCAACAGCCCGCACGGGGCCTGCCCCGGGTGCAAGGGCCTGGGCGTCAGGGTGCGGAAAGGCGCCGCGGGCGCGGACCCTGCCGAACGGCCGTGTCCGCAGTGTGCCGGCGTCCGGCTCCGGAGCGAGAGCCTCCGGGTGAAGGTCAACGGCATGGACATCGGGCAGGTCTCGGCCCTGCCGGTCAGCGACCTTCGCGGTTTCGTCGAAACGGTGGAGCTCGACCGCCGCCAGAGCCGGTTGGCGGGGAACGTCCTCCGGGAGATCCGGGAGCGCATCGACACGTTGCTGCGGCTGGAGCTCGGATACCTGGCCCTGGGCCGGTCCTCCGACAGCCTGTCCGGGGGCGAGTGCCAGCGGCTCCGGCTCGCCGCCCACCTGGGCGCCCGCCTGTCCGGGGTGATCTACGTCCTCGACGAGCCCACGGTGGGGCTCCACCCGCGGGACACCGAAAGGCTCATCGGCATACTGCGGGAGCTCCGGGACGCGGGCAACACGGTGCTGGCGGTGGAGCACGACCGGGACGTCATCCTGGCCGCGGACCACGTCATCGACATGGGTCCGGGGGCCGGCGCCGCGGGGGGCGAGGTCCTCGCCTCGGGGAGCGTGGAGGAGGTGCGCGAGAACCCCGCGT
Organism: uncultured Binatia bacterium (SeqCode); assembly: GCA_965204235.1. Lineage (GTDB taxonomy): Bacteria > Desulfobacterota > Binatia > UBA9968 > JAJDTQ01 > JAJDTQ01. The sequence goes on along the minus strand of OZ241979.1, from coordinate 2,877,988 downwards.
CCCGAACCGGACCCTACCTGGCCCGCGCCGCGCCCGCGGCGGCGCGGCCGCCCCGGACGCCGGACGGCGTCCTCTCGCTCAGGAACGCGCACCGCCACAACCTCAAGGACATCCACGTGGACTTCCCCATCGGACTGATGACCTGTGTGACCGGGGTTTCGGGGTCGGGCAAGAGCAGCCTGGTGGTGGACACGCTCTACCGCGCGGCGCGCGGGGACGCCTCCGGGAAGGTGGCCGGCCTCGACCGCTTCCACCGGGTGCTCTACGTGGACCAGGACTCCATCGGGCGCAGCCGCCATTCCACGCCGGCCACCTACGCCGGACTCTTCGACCCCTTGCGGAACCTCTTCGCGCGCCTGCCCGAGGCCAGGACCCGGGGCTACGCCCCGGGGCGCTTCTCGTACAACGCCGCGGGCGGACGCTGCGAGGCATGTCTCGGGGCCGGAACCGTGGAGGCGGCCATGCAGTTCCTCCCGGACGTGTCGGTGACCTGCGACGTCTGCGCCGGCCGCCGGTACAACCGCGAGACCCTGGAAGTCCTCTACAAGGGCGCCAGCATCGCGGACGTGCTCGACCTGACGGTGGCCGAGGCCCTCGACCTCCTGGGCAACGTGCCGCCGGTGCGGCAGCGGCTGGAAAGCCTGTGGCAGGTGGGGCTGGGCTACCTGCGGCTGGGCCAACCCGCGGCTACCCTGTCGGGCGGGGAGGCCCAGCGGGTCAAGCTGGCCCGGGAGCTGGGCAAGAAGTCCGGCGGCAAGGCGTTGTACCTGTTCGACGAGCCCACCACCGGACTCCACTTCGAGGAGGTGGGCAAGCTCATGGAGATCCTGGACCGCCTGATGGAAGCGGGCCACACGGTGATCGCCATCGAGCACCACCCGGACTTCCTGATGCGCGCCGACCATATCGTGGACCTGGGACCCGAAGGCGGCGACAACGGCGGATACCTGGTCGCCGCGGGCGCTCCGGAAGAAGTCATGGCCGTTTCCGGGTCGGCCACCGGCCGATACCTGAAGACCTGCGCCGAGTCTCCGGGACCCGACCCTTCCGACCCGGCCCTTTCTTGACATTCGCGGGGCTTCCGGCCTAAATGAGGGAGGCGCCCCCGAGAGGCTCGCCGCCCATGAAGCTGCCCATCTACTTCGACAACCACGCCACCACTCCGGTGGACCCCCGGGTGGTGGACGCCATGCTGCCGTTCTTCACCGAGCAGTTCGGCAACTCCGCCAGCAAGCACGCGTTCGGTTGGGAAGCCGAGGTCGCGGTGCACGAAGCGCGCAAGAACGTGGCCGGCCTGGTCGGCGCGGCCCCGAAGGAGGTCGTCTTCACCAGCGGCGCCACCGAGTCCGACAACCTCGCCATCAAGGGGGCGGCGGAGGCGTACCGGGACCGGGGCGACCACATCATCACCTGCGCGGCCGAGCACAAGGCCGTGCTGGACACCTGCAAGTTCCTGCAAGCCCGGGGCTTTCGGACCACCTGCGTGCCCGTGGACGCCCGCGGCACGGTGGACCTGGACCGGCTGCGGGCGGCCATCGACGGCCGGACCGTGCTCATCTCCGTCATGGCGGCCAACAACGAGGTGGGGACCATCCAGCCCCTGGACGAGATCGGCCGCATCGCCGAGGAGCACGGCGTCCTGTTCCACACGGACGCCACCCAGGCGGTGGGCAAGATGCCCATCGACGTGGAAGCGTCGCGGGTCCACCTGCTTTCGATGACGGCCCACAAGCTCCACGGCCCCAAGGGGGTGGGGGCCCTCTACGTGAGCGCCCGGAAGCCCGCGGTGCGCCTGGGCCCCACCATCCACGGCGGCGGCCACGAGGGCGGCCTGCGCTCCGGCACCCTGAACGTGCCCGGCATCGTCGGGTTCGGCAAGGCCTGCGAACTGGCGCGGACGGGCATGGCCGCGGAGCGGCCCTACGTGGCCGGACTGCGCGACCGGCTCGAGGCCGGCATCTTCTCGCGCCTCGACGAGGTCCACCTGAACGGACATCCCGCGGAACGCCTGTGCGGCAACCTGAACGTGAGCTTCGGGTACGTGGAAGGGGAATCGCTGATCATGGGCCTGAACGACGTGGCGGTGTCCTCGGGCTCCACCTGCACGTCCGCGGCCATGGAGCCGTCCCACGTGCTCACGGCCATGGGGGTGCGGGAAGACCTCGCCCACGGCGCCATCCGTTTCGGGCTGGGCCGGTTCAACACCGAAGAGGAAGTGGATTACGTCGTGGACCGGGTGGCGGAAGAGGTCACCCGGTTGCGCGGCCTCTCGCCGCTGTACAGGAAGCGGTCGGCGGGGAAACGCGCGGCGGAAGCCGCGGCCGGGGACTAGAACTGCGCCGGGGAAACACCGCATGGCCACAGGAGTCCAGATAACCGAACAGGCGGCCGCCCGCATCAGGGAACTGCTCGACCAGGAGGAAAGGGCCTATACCGGGTTGCGCCTCAAGGTGGTGGGCGGCGGTTGTTCCGGGTTGCAGTACAAGATGGACCTGGACGACCCGAAGCCCACGGACCGGGTGTTCGAGCAGGAAGGGGCCAAGGTGATCGTGGACCTGAAGAGCCTCCTCTACCTGGGCGGCACGGAACTCGACTACAAGGAAACCCTGATGGAGGCCGCCTTCGTGTTCCAGAACCCCAACGTGAAGCGCAGTTGCGGCTGCGGCGCCTCGTTCGTGGTCTGAGGCCGCACGAACCCGGGCTTCCGCGGGCTACGACCATGCCGGACGTCGTCTATTTCGACAACAACGCAACCACGCGGGTGGCGCCCCAGGTCCACGAGGCCATGGCGCCCTACCTCGCCGAGCTCTACGGCAACCCTTCGAGCATCCACGGCTTCGGAAGCCGCGTGGGGCGCGCCCTCGACCGGGCCCGGGGCCAAGTGGCGGAGCTCCTCGGCGCGGACGACGAGGTGGAGGTCCTGTTCACCAGTTGCGGCTCGGAGGGCGACAACACCGCCATCCGCGGCATCCTGGAAGCCGCCCCCGGGAAGCGCCACTTGGTCACCACTTCGGTGGAGCATCCCGCGGTGCTGGGCCTGGGCCAACACCTGGAGAAGAAGGGCTACCGGGTCACGTGGCTGGGGGTGGACGAGGACGGAAGGCTGGACCTGGACGAGCTGCGGGACTCCCTGTCGGACGACACCGCCCTGGTCTCGATCATGTACGCCAACAACGAGACCGGCGTGGTCTTCCCGGTCCGCGAGGCCGGCGAGATCGTCAAGGCCAGGGGCATCCCCTTCCACGTGGACGCGGTGCAGGTCCCGGGGAAGGTCGAACTCCGCCTGAAGGACGGCCCCATCGACCTCCTGACCGTCTCGGCCCACAAGTTCCACGGCCCCAAGGGCGTGGGAGCACTGTACGTCCGGCGGGGGATCACGCTCCGCCCCCTGATCGTCGGGGGGCACCAGGAGCGCAACCGTCGGGCCGGGACCGAGAACGTGGCCGGCATCGTGGGTATGGGCGAGGCCGCGGCCCTGGCCGCGGGAGACGTGGCCGCGGCGCGGGAGCAGTTGGCCGGCCTGCGCGACCGGCTCGAAAACTCGCTCTTGTCCGCCTGTCCCGGAGCGCGGGTGAACGGGGGGAAGTCGGACCGTTTGCCCAACACCCTCAACATCGCCTTCGAGTACCTGGAGGGGGAATCGATCCTGGTGCTGCTGGACGAATTCGGCATCTGCGCTTCCACGGGGTCCGCCTGCACCGCGGGGTCGGTGGAGCCCTCCCACGTGCTGCGGGCCATGAAGACGCCGCCGCAATGGCTGCAAGGGGCCGTCCGGTTCAGCCTGAGCTGCTACAACACCGCGGCGGAGGTGGACTTCGCCGCGGACCGGATACCCGGGATCATCGAGCGCCTGCGGGGACTCTCGGCGTTGGGCCGGGTCAGCGAAGGTCTGCCGGAACCACGCCTGGCATGAGACGAAGCCGAGCCGACGGACGCAGCGGGCTCCTGTACCGCCTCCGCTACCGAGCCGCCGAATACTTCCTGCGCACCCTCATCGCCGTCCTCCGCTGGCTGCCGCCGGCCGCGCCGTTCTACATCGCCAGACTCGCGGAGCCGGTGAGCCTGCTGCTGTTCCGGCGATACCGGAAGCGGATGCGCGACACCGTCGAGGACACTCTGGGGCGGGAGTTGTCCACCGAGGCGGAGCGCCGCACCGTGGTGCGGCGGGCCTGGACCAACTTCGCCCACGCGCTGCTCGAGACCGTGGCCACTCTGTACGTGGCCGACGACGAGTTGTGCTCGCGCATCGACATCGAGGGGGAAGAGCACCTGCGCGACGCCCTGGCCCGGAAGAAGGGCGTCCTCGCCATGAGCGCCCACTTCGGCAACTTCGGGATCATCGGCCCGCGGCTGGTGGCCCAGGGCTACGAGTTCAGCGTCGTCATCCGGATGCCGCGGGAACCCCGTTTCGCCGCGCTCCAGAGCGAGTACTTCGCCAGAGCCGGGATCAAGATCATACCCGCGCGTCCCAGCCGCGACTCCGTTCCCCGGATCATCGGCGCGCTGCGGCGCAACGAGGTCGTCCTCGTGGTCCCGGACGAGTTCAAGACCACAGGGGTGGCAGTGGACTTCCTCGGACGTCAGGTGCCGGCCCCGAGAGGTCCCATCACCATCGCCCGGCGCACCGGCGCCGCGGTCCTCCCGGTCTTCATGGTCCGCGACCGGGGGAACCGGCTGACCCTCCACGTGGAGCCGGAGATCCGGTTCGCCCACACGGGCGACCGGGAGGCGGACCTCCGCGCCAACGCCAGCCTGTTCGTCCGGGAGATCGAAAAGATGGTGCGCCGCCATCCCGACCAGTGGAGCTGGATGGGCTTCCGCCGCCCCGCCGGCTGGGACGCCTGATCCCCGCCGTCCATTGGGAACGCACGGACGACATTATCCGATCCCCTCCCCCCTTGAGGGGGAGGGACAGGGTGGGGGGTACGGCGGGGTTGAGGGGTGGAGTCCTCTACCCGGACCAGTCCAACCCGTTTCAGCCGTCTGTCCGTTGGCGCCGGCGCCGATGGGTCCGGTGGCACGGACGCCCCCCTCCCTAACCCTCCCCCTCAAGGGGGGAGGGGAATCGGAGTTCCACGCAGATCATCGCGTGGGAGGGGAGTGTGACAACCCACACGAAATCCTGAAAGGCCGAGAAAACAAATCCCCAAGGAGCAACCATGGACCTGGGCCTCACCGGAAAGGTAGCCATGATCAGCGGCGCGAGCCGAGGCATCGGCAAGGCCATTGCCGCGGGGCTGGCCGCGGAGGGGTGCCGGTTGAGCCTGTGCGCCCGGGGAAGTGAAGCCCTCGACGCCGCGGTACGGGAACTGCGTGGACAGGGCGCGGAAGCGGCTGGGTCCGCGGTGGACGTGACCCACGAGGACCAGGCGCGGTGCTGGCTCGACGAGACCCGGTCCCGGTTCGGGGACGTGGACATCCTGGTGAACAACGTGGGCGGCTCCCGTCCGGGCGGGGACCTCACCGCGTCCGGCGGGGACTGGCGCGGAGGGTTCGACCTGAACTTCTTTTCCGCCCTGGACCTGTGCCGGCTGGCGGCGCCCTCCATGCGGGAACGGAGGCAGGGCTGCATCGTCAACATCGTCTCCATCTACGGCCGCGAGTGGGGCGGACCCATGACCTACAACGCGGCCAAGGCGGCGCTCATCAGCCTGTCCAAGGAGATGGCGCGCGAGCTCGCGCCCCACGGCATACGGGTCAACAGCGTGGCGCCGGGATCGATCCTCTTTCCCGGCGGTTCGTGGGACCGGCGGCAAAAGGAGAACCCTGCGGCCATCGCCGCGTTCGTGGAACGCGAGATCCCCGCAGGCCGCTTCGGCACGCCGCAGGAGGTGGCGGACTTGGTGGTCTTCCTGGCTTCGGAACGGGCGAGCTGGATATCCGGCGCCTGCCTCAACGTGGACGGCTGCCAGTCCAGGTCGCTGATATGACCGGCGCCGCGGCCGGACAAGGATACGGCGGCCGCGGAAGGGGCCGCCATGAAACGCCTGCTGCGGGAGAACCTGAGGAGCGCCGCGGACCGGGGCTTTGAATGGGCAAGGCGCTGTGGGACCCCTGCCTGCCTGTGGTGAGGCAGGCAGGGGTTGATGAAAATTTGGTGGAGGCGGGGGGAATCGAACCCCCGTCCGAAGGCTTTCCGCCAGAAGTGACTACATGCTTAGTCGCCGTTCGAGTCTCGTTCCGCAGGCCCCCGGCGACGGGGTCCTGAGCAACCAGCCGGTTTGAATCTCGACCTCATCCCCTCCGGCAGGGGAATCGGTCCATCCCGCTGAACGACGCCTTGTCCGACCCCGCGGGAGAAAGCCGGCAAGACGCTGGCCGTCTATGCAGCCAGGGCGTATTCTTGATCGTCTGCAGTTACTTGCAGCCCTGCCTTTTTAACGAGGCGGCAGGACCTCGGCATGCCACTTTGACTTCCCACCCCCGTCGAACCCATATCGCCCCCGTGTGAAACCTTTTCGAGTCCGGGCGGTCAACTCCGGCGGCTCTTCATGGATCGCTCCATCTCCCGCCGGACCATCTTCTCCTTGACCGTGGCGCGCTTGTCGTAGAGCTTCTTGCCCCGCGCCAAGCCCAACTCCACCTTGGCCCTTCCTTCCTTGAAGTATAACCGTAACGGGATCAAGGTCAAGCCCCGCTCCTTCACCTTGCCCACAAGGCGCGAAATCTCGCGCTTGTGCAGGAGCAGCTTCCGGGCCCGGGTGGGCTCGTGGTTGAACATGTTGGCCGCGGGGTAGGGACTGATGTGGGAATTGACCAGCACCACTTGGCCCTTGTCGATGCGCGCGTAGCTGTCGGCCAGGTTCGCGCGCCCGTCCCGCAGCGACTTGACCTCGCTGCCCAGCAGCACCATGCCGGCCTCGAAGGACTCGTCGATGAAGTACTCCCGACGCGCCCGCCGGTTGACGGTGACGTTCTTCTGCGCCGTTTCCCTGGTGTCCCTGGCAGCCATGAGTCGGTCGTTCCTGAAACCCTGAGCAATTGCCCCCGTTCGTCCTGAGCGTAGCGAAGAACCCCGTTCGTCCTGAGCGTAGCGTAGCGGAAACCCCATTCATCCTGAGAGTAGCGTAGCGAGTCCTCCGTTCATCCTGAGCGTAGCGTAGCGAAGTCGAAGGACGCGCTTTCCCATAGGGAGAGGCGCCTCAAGCCAGATGCGGGGCGGCGCTAAGGCTCCCTTCCGCCCAGGACCGTGTTGTCGATGAGGCGGGCCTTGCCCACCCACGCGCAGAGCGCGAGCAACGTGGGACCCTTGACCTCTTCCACCGGGCAGAGCTCCTCCGGGTCGCAGAGGTCCGCGTACTCGAGCCGCGCCAGGGGCTCCCGGGAGATCTCCGCGGCCACGGCCTCGCGGATCCTCCGGGCCGCGGTCTCGCCGCGGCGCACCAGCTCTTCCGCCTTGCCCAGGGCGCTCCCGAGACACGCGGCCGCCTGCCGCTCCGCGGGTCCGAGATAACGGTTGCGCGAGCTCATGGCCAGACCGTCGGGCTCCCGCACAGTGGGACAAGCGACGACCTCCACGTCGATGTTCAGGTCCTCGACCATCCGGCGGACCACCCGGACCTGCTGGTAGTCCTTCAGCCCGAACATCGCCACGTGCGGACGCACGATGTGGAGCAGCTTGAGCACCACCGTGGCCACGCCGCGGAAGTGGCCCGGCCGGTGGGCGCCGCAGAGCCGATCCTCGATCTGCTCCACGGTCACGTAGGTGTGGTACCCCCGGGGGTACATGTCCTCCACCGCGGGGTGGAAGAGCAGGTCCACCCGTTCCGCGGCCAGCAGCCGCACGTCGCGCTCCAGGTCCCGTGGATAGCTGTCGAAGTCCTCGGACGGGGCGAACTGGGCAGGGTTGGTGAAGATGGAGGCCACCAAGCAGTCGCCGTTCTTCCTGCCTTCGCGCACGAGGCTCAGGTGGCCCTCGTGCAGGTAGCCCATGGTGGGCACGAAGACGATGCGCCGGCCCCGGCGCCGGGCGTCGTCGCTCCACGCCTGCATCTCCGGTATCTTGCGGATGCTGGGTAACATGACCAGGGGCCCCGGGACCGCGGAACGGTGGTCTCCGCGGTCAATGGAACGTGTGCTGCTCTCCCGGGAAGGCCTGGGTCCGCACCTCTTCCATGTAGGCATGGACCGCGCCGCCGATGGTCTCCTTCAGGTCGGCGTAGCGCTTGACGAACTTGGGAGTGAAGTCATCGAACAGGCCCAGCATGTCGTGGGCCACCAGGATCTGTCCGTCACACTGCACGCCCGCGCCGATGCCGATGGTGGGGATGGACAGACGCTGGGTGATCTCCCCGGCCAGTTGCACCGGGATGCCTTCCAGCACCACCGCGAACGCCCCTGACTGCTCCACCGCCAGGGCGTCGTCGAGGATGGCCCGGGCATCGGCCTCGCCCCGACCCTGGATGCGGTAGCCGCCGAACCGGTGCACCGACTGGGGCGTGAGGCCCACGTGGCCCATGACCGGCACGCCCATGTTCACAATCGCCTCGATGGCGTCGGCCCGGGTCACGCCTCCTTCCAGCTTGACCGCCTCCGCGCCGCCCTCCTGGACCAGCCTGCCCGCGTTGCGCCGGGCTTCGTCCACCCCCAACTGGAAGGTCAGGAACGGCATGTCCGACACCACCAGGGCGCGCCGGCGCCCCCGCACCACCGCCCGGGTGTGATAGACCACGTGGTCGAGGGTGACCGGCAGCGTGTTCTCGTGCCCCTGCACCACCGACCCCAACGAATCCCCCACCAGCAGGACGTCCACCCCGGCCTGGTCCAGGATCCGGGCGAGACAGTAGTCGTAAGCCGTCAGGCTCACGATCTTCTCTCCCCGCTCCTTCATGCTCAAGACTTCCGGCACCGTCATCTTCCGTCCCATGGTTCCACCCTCCTCCAAACAAAATAGCCTCCCGGACCGAACCGGAAGGCCATCCCGCCACCGCCTGAGAGGATAGAACCCAGGCTGTCTCATCCGTCTCGGTCCGGCATCCCCGGATCCAAGCGGCAGCGCGCGTCCTTCCGCGGCTCCGTGCGTCGAGTCGGTCGGCCATGCCTGACCGCTCCGGAGCCCCGTTCCCGGAAAGAGGACGGTATCCTAGCGCGAAAGGGGGTGGAAGTCCAGCGGGGGATTGTGGATTTTAGTAGTGGATCAGCGAGGGTTCGCGCCCGCGGGGACGGCCACGCCCTGCTCGATCTTCTTGCGGTTGACACTCCTTAGCTAGTATGGTAACAGTATCTCAGTACTACAATCCTATTCAGGAGGGTATCCACATGCACGTTGCGTTCAGCGAACCTTACCGACGCGGCGAACAGAATGAGGAATTGCGCCTTGGCGTGGCGTCATGGGATGACGGCAGTCGTACCGCGATGTCAGTCAAATTTGCGTGGTTCGACAAGACTGGGAAAGCCGCCCGAGGCGGCGAAATTCCCGTCGAGGCGCTCCCCCAGCTCCTCACCTTTGCGATACGGAAAGGCTACCTCGACCTTGAAGCAGCAGTATCCAGTCGATGAGGATAACGATGATCCGACTACGATTGCACCTGGAGTCAGTCAATGGAGAGTTGCCCAAGCTCTCCCCGAGACGGCTTTGCAAAGACTTCAACCAGATACCGAGCTAACGTATAGAGTCTGCACGACTCGGAAGGAGGAAGAGAGCATGAGTAGCTTTGAATATATCGTGATCTTCCGCACGGATGATACTCGTCAAGACGTTCTCTATGAAGAACTCCGAAAGGGTATGGTACGTCAAGGATGGGGTAGAGCCAACTTGGCGTTGCTTGACAAAGACGGCAACCGGATTCCAAAGGATCAATGGACACAGAGTCATCGGAAGGACTTCGACAAGGAACCGTCCCGTCGCCGCTATAGCACGTTAACACCCATGCTTAAGCTAGTGACGAACGACCTGATCGTGTTGCCCAAGATGCCGAATGACCAGGAGATGAGCATCGCCCGCGTAAATGGACGCTACAGATTTGAGCGCACTTCGGAACGCCTGTGCCACGATTTCGGCCACATCATTCCCGTAGACCCTTCCAGCGTCCGCACGTTCAACTACCGCGCCAACGACGACGCTTACACCGTGTCCAGTCTTTTCGCACGCGCGAATCACCGTTATCCGGTGACCTTCGCAGACGAACGCGGTGCTGTTGAGGCGGCGGCCAGACTCCTTGCCGAGCCACAGGATATCCATACGGCAAAACCTGATGAAGAACTCGTTCAAGCCGATTTGGACGAAGCTCGACGCAAGGCGGCAGAAGCCATGCTTGCCCATGTCGCCACCAGTCGGAACGGTCGCACCTTTGAGAATCTGGTCAAACAGACATTCAAGAATCAGGGCTACGAAATCCTCCCTTACACAAGGTACCGGGGAGACGGCAGCGACGTGGACATGGTCGTCCGACCTCCAAGCAGCCCGTACAGCTTGTTCATGCCGCAGGAGATCGCTGTTCAGGTGAAATGGAAACAGGGCCAAGATGAAGATGATGTCCGCGCCGTTGAACAACTCCTCAAATGGGACGAGAGCGGCGTCGCCGAGAAGATCGTGATCAGCTCGGCTCGGTCGTTTACCCAACGCTGCAGAGAACTAGCTAGAGAGAACGACGTAAGGTTGATTGGTGGACTCAACACCATGTACTTCCTGATGGGCCTGCCCTTTCGCGATGTAGACGAGTAACCGAAGAACCGATGGATTAGCGTCCGGCGTCGGAATGGATCAGTATCTCTGGTCGGCGAACCGCTTGCGTAGGCTGACCACTTGCCACCACGTACCCACACGAATTCCTGAACAGCCTCTCGCAGTATGATGGAACTGATTACCACCTTGATTACCATCATCGGAACCGGCTTGGGACTCGCGGCGCTGATTCTCCCCGGTCAAGCCGCCATGCGACGGGATATTGGCGACCTCCGGGAACGGATGGCAAAACTGGCAGGGTTACTGGAAGAGTTAACGGCCCCATCGTCTATTCGACGCCCTTGACAAGCAAGCCCGTCTCAATAGCCGCGGCCTCTACGAAGACGCCAACCCGAACCTTCCAAGGGAAGGTTCGGGTGCGACCCTGTCCGCAGTAAACAGCCCCGTGAAATCAGATGTACTCGGTGCCCGGCGGCAAATTGAAATCGTCGAAGCCACCAGTGTTACGTTACACTTGACAGCCTCATCCATCAGCAGTATGATGAGTCTTGATTACGATGACTATCACTGAAACTGCGGAGGCGACGATGGTAAAGACAGAAGGCTATCGGTTGGCCAACCCGCCCCACCCCGGCGGGTTCATCAGGACCGAGATCATCGAACCGTTGAATCTCTCCGTGACGGCCGCGTCGGCTGCGCTTGGCGTCACGCGCACCGCGTTATCGACCTTCCTGAACGAGCGTTCCGCACTGTCCCCGGAGATGGCTTTGCGCATTGAGAAGGCGTTCGGTGTGCCCATGGAGACACTCATGCGGATGCAGAACAGCTACGACATCGCCCAAGCGCGTCGAAAGGAGGGAGAGATCGACGTTGCACGGTACACGGGGAACCCTGCGCTTGAACCCGCACGAGGCTGAAATCCGGCCCGTGTCGCACGGGGAGCCGCAGTTTTTGCACCCGCTAATGCCTCGTACCCTCATCGACTTTCATTTCAGCGGCCGTGGCCTCCACCCCGATGGAGTCTTGTCTCTTGAAGAGAGGAAGGGAGACACACAATGACGCCAACGGAATGGATAGCCGTCGGCCAGCTTGCAGTCGGAGCCCTCGGCGTAGGCTCGATATGGCTCGGTATCCGGCAGATGCGCCGGGCCGGAGACCAGCGCGAGAAGCGCGAAGACGCCAGGCGCCGGGAAGCGATGGAAGCACTCCGGGTCCTCATCGAACGGACGGGAGGCCGCGCCTGAGCACCCGGTCCGGGAAGGGAAACGCAGCACGAGCACTGATCGTTCTACTGCATCATCAGGATGAGCGAAAACCGGCGGATGCCGAGTGTGTTGCGAGCGAGGCGAAGATGCCTTCGGCCCATTGCGGGAGTTGCCTTGTCTTCCGCACAACCGCCACCGCCTCCGTTACTTGCGCTGCGGGGATCGAAGCGAAGAAGTCCGGCGCCGGAACCAGGGACTGGTTCAGGTCGTTGGGTTCGAATTTGTCCAGGGAGTCGCCGTACTTGCGCATGAAGAGCGAAACGATCCGCCTTCCGGTCTTGGACGAGAAATACAGGAACAGGTGTTCGACGTATCGGTGACCGAACAGGTTGGGTTGAAAACCGTGGAAACAGGTCAGATTCAGGGCGCGGCTGCGGTTCAGGACGATCTTGTACCCTCCGCGTGAAAAAACACCCAACAGAAGGGGCGATGGGCTTCTGCTTTCCGTCCTGTACCAGGGTTTGCGGTTTCTCGTCAGAAAGCGGCCGTCGAATCCTGACCGCTCGCCGAAACGGATGTACTCCGACGCCGCCCGGGAAAGGGAACCATCGACGGAAAAAAGCAGAACCGGCCCGTCCGAGTCGTACAGGGCATCGTAGTCCGCGGGGTCGAAGACAGGTCTGCGAACCTGGGCGCTCCTGGTGATGCAGGGAACGCACTCGAAACTTGGATCGATGCCCCTTTCCCTGGCTACTGACGGACGAAGGACGAAAAATTCGTTTGCGCCCGTGGCAATACCCCTGACGAACCGCCCAAAGGACGCGAGCGGCGCCATCCGCGCGCGGTCCACTTCGAACTCCCGACGCTGAAATAACGGGGACCATTTGGCTTCCGGATCCAGTTCCTCGCAAGGAACCTCGGTAACCGGCGCCATCTCGTCGAAGGTATCCAGATCCATGATACTTCTCAGCGTGTAGAATCGGACCGACGAACAGGTGACCGCCTTATCGTAGAGGACCAAGCCCACGGAGGTCGTCGCGTCCGGGAAAATTTCCTTTTCGCAATCGAAACGGAGCATCGCGAACAGGTGACCCGACTCCGCCAACCGCCGCTTGACTGTCGCTCCGTAGCCCGTATTCAGGAACTCCAACGGCATGATGTAGGCCAATCTTCCCTGACTACCGAGTTCCGACAGCGACTTCAGAAGGAACGCCGACGCGATGTTCGTGTAGCCGGAAAGCCCGATTCCGAGGCGGCGCTGGAACTCCCGGAAGACCGCTTCGCGATTCAGGAACTTCTGAAAGCGCATGTAGGGAGGGTTGCAGACGATGTTCGCATGACGTTGACCCCAGGACAACAGATAATCCTTCCGGGCGACGAAATCAGCGTTCTCGCCCGTCCGTTTCTCCCAGAACCGGATGATGTCGGGATCAAGCTCGAACCCGGAGAACCCGATACCCGCTCCGGAAGGCGCCGCTGTTCGAAACGCCCCAAGCCCGAAGGCGGGATCGAAAACCGTCTTGTCGCCCGACCCCAGAACCCAACGCACCATGAACTCGGCGACCTTCGGATGCGTGAAGAACTGCCCGAAGGACTTTCGGTGGGCGTCTCCGACCTGCTCGCCATATTCGAGAATCATGGATGACTTCCTGCAGGAAGACTTCCGGATCCAGGTAACCCTGGCCTCCATGAAAGGTCACGTCGTCATTCCCGCAGAAGCGGATCAATGACGGCCTGACCCCTGTCGCTCCCCTTCCCCTCTACTTACCCACACGAAATCCTGAAGCGCCCGCTTTCGGCTTCTTGGGCTTATCCGTCATCCTGTCCGGGTTCCTTGTTGCCGCAATCCTTCGCGCAGCAAGACCGCGACGAATTCTTCCTGGCTCCTGGTTCCCTTCATCGAATTGCAGGCCGCACACAGTAGTTGCAGGTTGGTCATGTGGTCTGTGCCGCCCCTATACTGTGGCACCACGTGATCCACGGTCATGTTGCGGAACGGGAACATGACCCGGCACCCGGCGCACAAGCCTTCCTGAACGCCGTAAAGGGTGTGCTTGTGGGTGCGGTAATCGGGAACCTTCTCCTGATCCAAGCGTTGGGGAACGTCCAGCCGATGGTGCACGTCATAGAACAGGCCCATTTCCTTCCGAAGCCGGAGCTTCACAAGGTCCGCGGCCTTGGCTGACAGGTCTATCCCTACCCACTGGCGTCCGAGCTTCTCAGCCGCCACACAGGCCGTGGCGCAACCACAGAAGGGGTCCAGCACAACCTGTCCCTTGTCCGAACTGGCCTCGATAACCCGTTCCAGGAGAGCCAAGGGCTTCTGCGTGGGGTATCCAAGGCGTTCACCCCGCCGCGCTCCCATGGTTGACAGCCCATGAATGTCGTCTACGACATCCTGTAGAGGGAGCCCTTTGGCCTCCGTCAAGTAACGTTTGAGTTTTGGCCACGCTCCTTCCGTAGGCGGCCAGAAGATACGGCCATCAGCGTCCAGCAGTTCAAGTCTGTCCGGCGGGACCATCCAATGGCGTCCCTTGGCGCTGGGGTCGAACCCTCGCCAAGGTTTCCCCGTATCGCCGTTACGGAGACCGCTTCCCGTGATGTCGCCTGTCCAGTAGCGCCCGCGCCCGTCATCGTCGTCGAACTTGAAGAAGCGATCCACATAGTCACGAGAGTACGGCTGACGCACCCCGAACCACTCGTAGAGGTCGGACCTTGTGTAGAAGAATACTACGTCATGAATTCGGCCATAGCGCTTGGCGCTATTATGCGAGTGGCTGCGCTTCCAGACGATCTCACTGCGAAAGTTGCCCGCTCCGAACACCCCGTCCATGAGCGTCTTGAGGTAGTGGCTCGCCGTCGGGTCACAGTGCAGGTAGATGGAGCCGGTGTCTTTCAAGATGCGCCGCATTTCCATGAGCCGGACGGCCATCATGATGAGGTAGGACTTCATACCCTTCCCGTGGGCATACCCGGCGGCGTCGATGATGGCGTACAGGGTGGGATCCCGTTCAGCTATCTCCCCGTGCCATGCCTGGTCCACGTCGTCCAGGGTCCATGTGTCCTTGAACGCTGCGCCAGCCGCCTCGGAGCCTATGGGAGCGGCGTAGTTCCTGTTCGAGTTGAAGGGCGGGTCCAGGTAGATGAGGTCTACGGACTCCGAGTTCATGCCCCGCATGATGTCCAGGTTGTCCCCGGTCCAAAGGGTCCGGTTGGCCCAATTCGGGATAGCCATCAGAACACGTCGCTTCCGGCCTGTGAGACAGTAGGCAACCGGCCCATCACCCCGCTTCGACCACGAACGCCGCAATGTTGCGGGTCTCGCTGCTGAACTCCACGCCGACCAGGTGTATCCGTTCGCCGAGACGCCGGTACTTGTCCGCGTAGCCCCGCTCCTTGAGTTGGGCGATGGCCTTCCCTTCGGGCGTCCGTTCCACCACCTTGAACTCGAACAGGTAAACGTTGCCGGCCATGCGAACCGCCATGTCCAGGCGACCGCGGCTGCTCGCGTCCTCGGTCGCCACGTCCAGCCCCGCGGCGGCGAAGTGCGCGTAGAAGAGGCTCGCGTAGTAGCCTTCGTAGTGGGCGATGGGGTTGTTGACGTGCCAGTTGTAGGGAATGCCCGCGAAGAACGCACGGAAGAACCCCTCGACCCCGGCGAGGTCGTTGGCCGCCAGCAGCTCCCGTAGCTGCACCCGGCTCGCCGCTTGGCCGGTTGTGTCCGGCGCCATGGCGCGCAACAGTCTTCGGTTGAGGCCCTGCCGCACCTCGCGGTTGGGATAGCCCAGCCGGTAGTGCGCCTCCCCGTCCAGGTCCACCGCGCCCAGCACCGTAAGGTAGCCGGTCTGGAACAGCAGCGCCTCGGTGGCCATGTCCCCCACGTCGAAAGCCCCGAGCAGGTCGCCGGACGCGAGCAGGCCGTCGAGGGCCGGCGGCGAAACGCGGTTGTCGAGCAGCGTGCGGATCAGGAACGACGGCGTGCCGGTCTCGAACCAGTGGGCGTCGAAGCGCCGCTTCTCGAACAGCAGCAGGATGTCGTAGGGGTTGTAAACCTTCTCTTCGCCCAGCCATCCGTAGCCGTTGTACCAGTCCCGGATGGCTTGCCGGTCCAGGCCCGGCAGTTCCGGCGCGAACACGGATTCGAGGTCCGCGTCGGTATAGCCGCAAATGGCCGAGTGCGCGGGATCCAGGGTGAGGTCCGTCAGGTGGTTGAGGCCGGAGAACAGGCTCACCTTGGAGAAGCGGGTCACCCCGGTGAACAGGCTGAACCGCACGTCCGCGTCGCAAGACTTGATCGCCGAATAGACCCCGTGCAGGTAGTCGCGGTTGGCGCGCGCCACGTCCGGCGCATCCATGGCGTCCAGCATCGGCTTGTCGTATTCATCCACCAACACCACGACCCGCCGCCCGGTCTCCCGGCGCAGCGCCCGCAGGAGTTGACGGCACCGGGCCGCAGCGTCGTCGTAGCTCCGGGCGACGGTCAGCCCCGCGTCCTGCTCGATGTCGTCGAGTTGCTGCATCAGGTTGGCGCGCAACGCCTCCAACCCGGAGAAGACGCCGCTGAAATCCAGCCGCAGCACCGGATGGCGCACCGTCCAGTCCCAACGCGAGTAGATATGCAGCCCGCGGAACAGCGCCTCGTTGCCTTCGAACAGCTCCTTCACCGTGTCCAGCAGCAGGCTCTTGCCGAACCGCCGGGGGCGCGAAAGGAAGTAGTGCTTGCCCCCCTCCGCCAAGCGCCGGACGTAGGCGGTCTTGTCCACGTAATAGCAGTCCTCCTCCCGGATCTCGCGGAAGGTCTGGATGCCGGTAGGGAGTTTGCGCCTATTCATTCGCGGTATCCGCCCGCCCGTCCCCGCCCGGGCGCCGTCCTCACGGCAGCCTGTAAGAGCTGTCCTCGATGAGCGACCTCAGGTCCTGGCGGAACTCGCCGCGCCACTTGGAGAGGATGACGTCCGCGGGGCACAGGCCCTGGTGGACGAGGCTGCGGAGGGGCTCCAGATGGATGGTCTCGTCTTCGCCGCGGCTGTTCAGGGCTCGTTGGCGCACCAGCCCTTCCCGGGCGACCTCGATCATTTCCTTTGCCAGATCGCCCAGGGAATAACGCCGGAACCGTGCGGCCGGCCCGTGGCGGTGCGAGTCGTGGTACGCCGTCATCCTCTCGTCGAAGGACCACCCCTTGACCAGGTCCCATGCCGCGTCGAGGCAGTCGGCGTCGTAGAACAGGCCCTTGATGAGGGCCGGCAGGGCCGGCATGAACTCCGGCGACTGGCTGTCCGCGGAGCGGAACTCCAGGTAGTGCTTGAGCCGCGCCTCCGGGAAGAGCGTGGTCAGGTGGAGCTGCCAGTCCTCCATGGTGGCGTAGTGGCCCCGGTGCCCCCGTTCCAGGAAGCGGCGGAACGGGATGCCGGTCATGTCCAGGTAGTCCCCGTCCCGGGCGATGAGGTACATGGGCACGTCCAGGGCGTACTCCACGTAGTGGTGGAAGCCGGCGTCCGGGGAGAAGCAGAACTCCAGCAGCCCGCACCGGTCCTTGTCCGTGCGCGTCCAGATGTGGCCCCGGTAGCTCTTGAAGCCGTTGGGCTCGCCGTCCGATATGGGCGAGTTGGCGAAGGCCGCGCCGATGACCGGCGCCAGACCCATGGCCGTCCGCAACTTCGCCATGGCGTCCTTCTCGTCGCCGTAGTCGATGTTGGCCTGCACGGTGGCGGTCTGCTTCATCATGCGGTGGCCCAGGGCGCCCGCCTTGGCCATGTACGGCCCCATGATGCGGTAGCGCCGCTTGGGCAGCCACTCGATGTCCTCCACCCGGCTGAAGGGCTGGATGCCCAGGCCCAGGAACGCCACGTCGAACCGTCCGGCCACGTCGATGAGCTCGCGGATGTGCTGGGAGAACTCGGCGTTGCTGCAATGGACGTCCTCGCACGGCTCGCCGCTCAGCTCGATCTGGCCGCCGGGCTCCAGGGTAACGGCGTGGTTGCCCCGGGTCAGGCCGATGACGTGGCCGTGCTCCTCTTGCGGCTCCCAGCCGTGGTCGCTCGCCAGCCCTTCGAGTATGGCCCGGACCCCGCGCGGGCCGGAATACGAGAGGGCCTTGGCGGTGTCGCGCTCGATGCCCACCTTCTCGTACTCGGTGCCCACCCGCCATTGCTCGCGGGGCTTGCCCGCGTCGTGGAAGAAGGCTTCCAGCTCGTCCCGTCGCTCGATCACGGCCATGGCCCCGGCACTCACGGGAGGACGTCCGGGGCGGCTTCCCCGCACACGGCTCGCAGGTTCTTTCGATAGGGCGCGGTCACCACCGCCTTCTCCGTGATGATGGCCGAGACCAGCCGGTGGTCGGTGACGTCGAAGGCCGGGTTCAGGGTATCCACGCCTTCCGGCGCCACCCGGCGTCCGGCCACGTGGGTCACCTCGTCGCGGCTGCGCTGCTCGATGGGGATGTGGGCGCCGGAGGGGCACGCGAGGTCCACTGTAGAGGTGGGGCAGGCCACGTAGAAGGGGACGCGGTGCCGCCGGGCCAGCACCGCCACCGTGTAGGTGCCGATCTTGTTGGCCACGTCGCCGTTGGCGGCCACACGGTCCGCGCCCACCACCACCGCGTCCACGCGCCCTTGCTGCATCACGTAGCCGGCCATGTTGTCGGTGATGAGCGTCACCGGCATCTCCTCCTTGCGCAACTCCCATGCGGTGAGCCGGGCGCCCTGGAGGAAAGGCCGGGTCTCGTCCACGAACACCTCTTCGATGGCCTCGCCCGACTCCTTCATGGCGCGCAACACCCCCAGCGCGGTGCCGTAACCCGCGGTGGCCAGGGCGCCGGCGTTGCAGTGGGTGAGGATGCGCCGGGACCCCTTCAGCAACCCGGCGCCCAGGCCGCCGAGCCTCCGGTTGGCGGCGACGTCTTCCTCGTGCATGTCGAGGGCCGCCTGCTCCAGGCGGCCCTTCAGGGTCTCCAGGCCGCCGTGCCGGTGGACCTCATAGACCCGCCGCATCCGCGCCAGCGCCCAGTGGAGGTTCACCGCGGTGGGACGGGTGTCCTCCAGGGTGCGGAAGACCCGATCCATGACCGGGTCGAGCTGCTTTCGGGCCTTGACGCCCCGCGCCCCCAGGGCGACCCCCATGGCCGCGGCGACGCCGATGGCGGGCGCGCCCCGCACGACCATGTCGCGGATGGCCCGGGCCACCTGCCGATAGTTGCGGCAAACCCGGTACTCCTCCCTGCCGGGCAGCCGCCGCTGGTCGATGAGGACCACCTCCCCGCGCCGCCATTCGATGGTTCTTACGGCCATGTGCGTCCGGAGCCTCCGTTCCGTTCCGGCTCGGGTCCCCCCTCCCTGCGGGAAAGCGCGTCCTTCGGCTTCGCTTCGCTACGCTCGGGACGAACGGGCGTCGTCGTCCAGGGTTTGCGTTGGTCTTTCGAGCAGACTCCAATATAGTGACCCTTGGAGAAGGGTCAAGCGTCTGCGTGCGGCCGGCCCGGCGGAAGGGAAGATGGCGGACTGGATCACCCTGCTCGGATACGCATCCGGCGTCTATTTCATCAAGCCCGACCTGGACGTCCAGGCGCTGACGGCGACGGTGGCCGCGGTGCACCTGTGCGACGCCGTCCTGTGCCTGGTCATCGCCAGACACAGCGGCCGCAACCGGGTGGGCTGGACCCTGGCCGGCCTCGTCCTCGGCGCATGGGGCGCGCTGCCGCTCCTCTTGCAGGGCCGCGCGCCGGACGCCCCCGCGCCTGCGGACGCCCCATCCACCCGACGGTCCGACTCCTAGTCCATCCGTTTGCGCAGGAACGTCGGGATGTCCATGTCCTCCTCGCTGATCTCTTCTTCCTTGAGCTCGTAGGGAGACTGCGAAGCGCCCGCCCCCTGGTCGTCGCCCTCGTGCTCCCACCGGGGCAGGTCGAACTCGTCGTCCACCAGGGTGCCGAGGTGCACCACCTTCCTGTCCCTGGCGCCCCTGAGGCCATGCCCGCGGGACGCCTGCCTCTGCGCCGGGGCCTCCTTCGGCGGCGATACGGGAGCTTCCGACGACCGGGACTCGTTGGCTCCGAACCCCGTGGCGATGACCGTGATCCGCAGCTCGTTCTCGATGTTCTCGTCGATGACCGCGCCGAAGATGATGGTGGCGTCTTCGTGGGCCTCCTCCTGGATCAGGGTCGCCGCCTCGTTGACTTCCAGCAGGCCCATGTCCGGTCCGCCGGTGACGTTGATCAGCACCCCGCGGGCGCCGTTGATGGAGATGTCCTCCAGCAACGGGCTGGAAATGGCGTGTCCGGCCGCCTCCACTGCGCGGTTCTCGCCCGACGCGGAAGACGCGCCCATGAGCGCGAACCCCATGTCCTTCATGACCGTGCGCACGTCGGCGAAGTCGAGGTTGATGAGCCCCGGGGTCACGATCAGGTCGGAGATGCCCCGGACGGCCTGCGTCACCACGCCGTCCGCGACCTTGAAGGTTTCCAACAGGGTCGTGGACTTGCCGGCGACGCTCAGGAGCCGCTGGTTCGGGATGACCACCAGGGTATCCACCTTGTCCTTGAGGTCCCGGATCCCTTCCTCCGCCTGCTGCATGCGCCGCTTCCCCTCGAAGATGAAGGGTTTGGTGACCACGCCCACCGTCAGCGCCCCCAGTTCCCGGGCCACGCTGGCGACGATGGGCGCGCCGCCGGTGCCCGTGCCCCCGCCCATCCCCGCGGTGATGAATATCATGTCCGCGCCGGTGAGGTATTCGCGGATCCTCTCCTTGTCCTCCATGGCCGCGCGCCGGCCCACTTCCGGGTTGGCGCCGGCCCCGAGCCCCTTGGTGAGGGAATCCCCGATCTGGATCTTGATCTCGGCCCTGCTCACGTCCAGCGCCTGGCTGTCGGTGTTGGCCACGATGAAGTCCACGCCCCGAAGCCCTTCCTCGATCATCGTGTTGACGGCGTTGCCGCCGCCGCCGCCGATGCCGATGGCCTTGATGCGCGCACCCGAATCTACCGGTTCCACCATCTCGAACATGAACCTTTCCTCCTTTTCACGTATGGTTGTCGTCTCATCGGAGGCCAAGCGGCCGCGCCGACCGCCCTGCCTCCGCCTCGTGCTCGTCCGCTCAGAAGAACTCCTTGAACCACTCGGTCATCCGCCCCCGAACCTTGAAGAACAGGTCGCCGTCCCGGACCCGGAACAGGTTCCTTTCCTGCTTGCCGAGGCCGTACAGGAACAGCCCGGTGCCGGTGGAATAGACCGGGCTCGACACCACGTCCACCAGCCCCGTGACGTTGGTGGGCACGCCCTGGCGCACCGGCATGTTGAAGACCGTCTCCGCCATCTCGATCATGCCCGGCAACAGCGTGGAGCCGCCGGTCATGACCATGCCGGACACCAGGCTCTCCAGGTGGCCGGACTTGGCGATCTCCCGCTGGACCAGTTGGAATATCTCCTCCACGCGAGGCTTGATGATCTCGCACAGGACCTGCCGCGACACCGACCGCGGGCTCCGTCCTCCCACGCTGGGCACTTCGAGCATCTCGTTGCCCCGGACCAGGTTGGCGTCCACACAGCCGTAGCGCTGCTTCAACTGCTCGGCCGCGACCATGGGCGCGTGCAGACCCGCGGCGATGTCGCTGGTCAGGTGGTTGCCCCCCACGCTCAGCACCGCGGTGTGCTTCACCGAGCCGCCATGGAACATCGCGATGTCGGTGGTGCCGCCGCCCATGTCCACGAGGGCGATCCCCACCTCCTTCTCCTCCGGGGTCAGGGTCGCGTCCGCGGAGGCCAGCGGCTCGAGCACGAAGTCGGCCACGTTGAGCCCCGTCCGGTTGCAGCACTTGATGATGTTCTGGGCCCCGGCCACGGAGCCCGTCACCATGTGCACGCTGGCTTCGAGCCGGACCCCCATCATGCCCCGGGGCTCCTGGATCCCCTCCTGTCCGTCGAGGGCGAACTCCTGCGGCAGCACGTGGAGCACCTCCCTGTCCATGGGGATCGCCACCGCCTTGGCCGCCTCGATGACCCGGTCCACGTCGGCGTCGGTCACTTCCCTGTCCTTGACCGCCACCACGCCCTGGCTGTTGAACCCCCGGATGTGGCCCCCGGCGATGCCGGCAAAGACGGTGTTGATCTCGCACCCGGCCATGATCTCGGCCTCCTCCACCGCCTTCTTGATGGATTCCGTGGTGGCTTCGATATTGATCACCACCCCCTTCCTCAACCCGTTCGACGGGGAGATGCCGACGCCCACCACTTCGGGGCCCTGCTCGGTCTGCTCTCCCACCACCGCGCAGGTCTTGTGGGTTCCGATATCGAGGCCGACGACGACGTTCGTCTTCTTAGCCATGTCTCTTCACGCCCCTCCCTGCGGTCATGTTCCTGGTCTCCCGTCTCCCTCGCGGGCGCGCGATCAACTGTCCCCTGAAACTCACGTCCACGGCCTTGAAACGGCCCGGCTGTCCCCGGAACTCCCGCACGAACCACCGCAGTCGGTCCAGCTTGTCGTCCCAGTCGCCCCAACCCACGTGGAACGGCACCGGATAGGAGACGGGATAGAGGACGATGCCGCCGCCGGGCTGGAAACGGATCTCCGAGAGGCCCAGCGTCGTGCGCTCCACGGTCCGGGCGAAGGCCAGGACCTGGGACAGCTTCTTGCGGACGCCGGGGCGCCCCGGCCGGAGCTCCGCGCTCCGAAGACCGGTGAGGAAGGGGAAGTCCACGGGGTCTTCTTCGTCCACGGCCTTGAACATCACGCCGTCCTCGTCCACGTAGTAGAGCTTGTCCATGGCGGCGATGCCCGCGGGGCGCCATTCCTCCACGGCGAACACCAGGCGCGCCGGCAGCTCCCGCCGCACCGTCGCCTCTTTCACCCAGGGATGTTGCCGCACCCTTTCCTCGATCTCCGCGGGGTCGATGCGCCAGATCGCGGTGTGGGGCTCCAACCCCGACATGACCACGACGTCCGCGCCCCGGACCCTCTCGACCCCCAGGACCCGGATCTCCCGGACGGCGAAATAGGGGTGGTCCACGAAGTAGGCCAGGGTCTCGCCGGCCGCCGCCTGCACGCTGCCCGCGGCCTGCTCCACGGCCGTCCGGCCCCGGCGGTACGCCTCCGGGACGGATCCGGGATACAACCACCCGACCAGGAACCAGCCGAGCAGGGCCGCGGCGCACCCCCCGGCGACGCCGCCCGCGGCGCGGCCGCCGACTTTCCGGAACCGGGACCACAACTCAGCCATTGGCGGCCTCCCGGGGCGACCATGCCTTTGCGGCCGCCGCGCCGTTCCTCAGCGCCGCCCCGTCGAGCATCCGCTCCACCAGGTCCTCGAAGCCGATGCCCACCCCCGCGGCGATCTCGGGCAGGAGGCTCAACGGGGTCAGCCCCGGAAGCGTGTTGACCTCGAGCACGTACAACTGCTGCTCCTGCGACAGGCGCATATCGACTCGGGGCGCCCCCTCGCATCCCAGCACGGCGCAGGCCTTGGCGGCGAGCCGCATGGCCTTGCGGCGGAGCGCCGCCGGCAGCGGCGCCGGAAAGATGTGCTCGGCCATGCCGGAAGTGTATTTGGTCCGGTAATCGTAGAAGCCCCTGAGCGGCCGGATCTCGGTGACGCCCAGGGCCTCGCCGTGCAACACCCCCACGGTGATCTCCCGGCCGGCCACGTACCGCTCCACCAGGGCGTCCCCGTCGAACCGACGCGCCTCGCGGACCGCCGGGGCCAACTCCTCCCGCCGCCGCACGATGGCGACCCCGATGCTGGACCCTTCGGCCCGAGGCTTGACCACCACCGGCAACGGCAGCCTGGACTCCTCCGGTTCGTCCCCGGCCACCACCTCGTACTCGGGCGTGGGGATGCGGTTCCGGGCCAGGACCTGCTTCGCCAACACCTTGTCCATGCACAGGGCCGAGGCAGTCACGCCCGAGCCGGTATAGGGGACTCCCATGACCTCCAGCAGTCCCTGCACGCACCCGTCCTCGCCCATCTTGCCGTGGAGGGCGTTGAAGACCACCTCGATCCGGTGCTTCCGGAGTTGCGCGGGCAGGTCCGGCCCCGCGTCGATGGGGAACACCGCCCGGTACCCCTGCCGACGCAGCGCTCCGGTCACCTCCCTGCCGGACACGAGCGAAACGTCCCGCTCCGCGGACGGGCCGCCCAACAGCACGCCCACGCGCCGGGACCGCCAGGCGCCGGATGGAACTCTCATGGTCGCCACTCCCCCACGAAGCGAACCTCGGTCTGCAAGGCGACCGAGAACCGACGCTCCACTGTGCTGCACACCTGCTCGATCAGCCGCCGGACGTCCTCGGCCCGGGCGCCGCCGCGGTTGAGTATGAAGTTGGCGTGCCGGCGGGAGACCTCCGCGGCGCCGACCCGCAGACCCTTGAGCCCCGCGGCCTCGATCAGCCTCCCGGCGCGGTCGTCCGGCGGATTGCGGAAGACCGACCCGAAGTTGGGATGGCCGGACGGTTGGCTGGCCCTGCGCTGCGCCATGACGGCCCGCATGCGGGCGTCCACCGCCTCCGTCGTCTCGGGGGTCAGCGCCATCCCGACCCGGGTGACCACGGCGCCGTCGGGAAGCCGCGCCTGGCGATAGGAGAACCGCAACTCCTCGCGTCCGAGCGCCATGGGCTCACCCCCCGCGGTGACTGCGTCCACCCTGGTCACGACCCGCTCCATTTCCGATCCATAGGCCCCCGCGTTCATCACCAGGGAGCCCCCCACGCTGCCGGGGATCCCCTCGGCGAACTCCAGTCCTCCCAACCCGCGGCGCACGGCCTCCCGCACCAGCCGGCTCACCGCGCACGCCGCGCCCACGTCGGCCCCGGCGTCCCCTGTGCGCCAACGCACCCTGCGGAACTCCCCCCGCAACCGCAGCACAGCGCCGCGCACGCCGAGGTCGCTCACCAGCAGGTTGCTGCCGTTGCCCAGCAGCAACACCGGCACGCCCCGGCGCTCCAGGAGGCGCAGGCAGGCGGTCAACCCGCGGCTCGTGTGCGCCTCCACATAGTAGTCCGCGGGCCCGCCGACCTTGAACGAGGTATGGCGGGCCAACGGCTCGCCGACCCTGACCTCCACGCCGGGGAGGAGGCCCAGGTCGCCGGCGAGCCGGTCCGCGGTCATTGGCGCCGTTCCCGCAAGGACTCAAGCAGTTCCTCCCCGACTCGGTAAACGTCCCCGGCCCCGAGGGTCAGCACCATGTCCCCGGCCGCGAGCCTGGGAAGCAGCCTGGCGGCGATCTCCTCCCTGGCGGCCACGAACTCCACTTCCATGTGGCCCCGGCGCCGTATGGCGCGGTACAGATCCTCGCCGCTCGTTCCCGGCGCCGGCTCCTCGCCCGCGGCGTAGATCTCCGTGAGGACCAGCCGGTGGGCCCGGTCGAAGGCCGAGACGAAGTCCCCGAACAGGTCTTTGGTACGGCTGTAGCGGTGGGGCTGGAACACCACCGTCAGGGGACGGCCCCAGCCTTCGGAAATGGCCGCCAGCGTGGCCTGGATCTCCGTGGGATGGTGTCCGTAGTCGTCCATGACCAGGACGCCGGCGGCCTCGCCCTTGATCTCCGACCGGCGATGGATGCCGGCGAAGCCGTCGAGGGCCGACGCCGCGGCGGCGAAGTCGATGCCCATCTCCGCGGCCACGGCGATGGCCGCCAGCGCGTTGGCGACGCTGTGCCGGCCCGGCATGGGCAACCTCACCGGCCCCAGGGTCCGGCCGCGGTGCACCGCGGTGAAGGTGGACTCCATTTCCCGGCCCCGGACGTCCTCCGCGCTGAAGTCCGCGTCCGCGGACAGGCCGTAGGTGACCACCCGCTTCTTCACCCGGGGCGCCAGGCCCCGGACCGCGGGATGGTCGAGGCAGAGCACCGCGAGGCCGTAGAAAGGCACCTTGTTGGCGAACTCCAGGAACGCGTCGGCCAACCGGTCGGCGGCGCCGTAGTAGTCGATGTGCTCGCGGTCGATGTTGGTCACCACCGCCACCACGGGGGAGAGGAGCAGGAAGGTGCCGTCGCTCTCGTCGGCCTCGGCCACGAGGATGCTCCCCTTGCCCATCTGCGCGTTGCCGGCCAGCGACCGCACCCGGCCGCCGATGACCAGGGTCGGGTCCATCCGGGCCGCGGTGAGCACGTGGCCGATCATCGACGTGGTGGTGGTCTTCCCGTGGCTTCCCGCCACCGCGATGCCGTGCTTCATGCGCATGAGCTCGGCCAGCATCTCGGCCCGGGGGATCACCGGGACCTGCCGCTCCCGGGCGGCGACCACCTCCGGGTTGGAGAACTTCACCGCGGTGGAGATCACCACCACCGACAGCCCGTCGGCCAGGTTGGCCGCGTCGTGCCCGATGCGGACGTCCGACCCCAGGGACCGGAGCCGCCGGGTGACGTCGGTTTCCTGCAGGTCCGACCCGCTGACTTCGCAGCCCGAGTTCAACAGTACCTCCGCGATGCCGCTCATGCCGACGCCGCCGATGCCCACCAAGTGGACCCGGTGGCGCGCCGGCGCCATCATGTCCACTCCGGGACGAGGGCGTGGCACTCGTCCACGATCCGCTCGGCCGCGTCCCTCCGACCGAGCCCCCGGGCCGCCTCGCCCATGGCTTCCCGCCCCGCGGGGTCGTCATGGAGGGCGCGGACGGTCTCGGCCAGACCCGCGGCGGTGAGGTCCCGCTCCACGATCACCCGGGCGGCGCCCGCCTGCTCCAGGGCCAACGCGTTGAGCCGTTGATGGTCGTGGACCGCGTACGGATACGGGATCAGCACCGCAGGCTTGCCGAAGACGGTGAGCTCCGACAGGGTCGAGGCGCCGGCGCGGCAGACCACCAGGTCGGCCGCGGCATAGGCATGGTCCATGCGGTCGATGAAGGGCAGCACTTCCGCCTCGCACGGAAGCCCCTCGTAGCCCGCCTTCACCAGGGCCTCGTCCGCCCGCCCGGTCTGATGGGTGACCCGGAAGCCGGCCGCCGCGGGACCCAGGCGCTCCAGCGCTTCCAGGACCGTTTCGTTGATCCGGTGGGCGCCGGCGCTGCCGCCGAAGACCAGCAGGTGGAACCGGTCCTTCCGGCCCGCTTCCGGGAGATCCCGCCAGCGCACCGGAGTGCCGGTGAGCACCACCCTGGCCCGGGGAAAGTACGCGACGCTCTCCTCGAAGCTCGTGAAGATCCGGTCCGCCAACCGCCCCAGGACCCGGTTGGTGAAGCCGGGACGCAGGTTCTGCTCCAGGATCGCGCAGCGAACGCGCCGGCACGCCCCCGCCAGCATCATCGGCCCCGAGGCGTACCCCCCGAGCCCGATGATGCATTGGGGGTCGAAGCGGCGGACGATGGCGCAGGAGCGCCACAGGCTCGCGGGTACGCCGTAGAGCCCCTCCAGCAACCCCTTCAGGCCCCGCCCCTTGAGACCGCGGACGGGCAACAGCTCGACGGAGAACTCCGTCTCCGGGATGACCCGGCTCTCGATGCCCCAGCGGCTGCCCACGAAGAGGACGCGGACGTCTCCGTTGCGCCGGCGGAACTCCCGCGCCACCGCGAGTCCGGGGAAGAGATGGCCCCCGGTGCCGCCGCCGGCCACGATGAGCCTCATGGCTGCTCCCTCCGTCGGGAGACGCCCAGGAGCATCCCCGCCACCGTCAGGTGGACCATCATGGCCGAGCCCCCGTAGCTGATGAAGGGCAGCACCAGGCCCTTGGTGGGCACCAGCCCCATGACCACACTCATGTGGACGATGGCCTGGAGCCCCAGGAGCATGGTGAGGCCGAACACCATCAGCCGGATGAAGCGGTCCTCGTTGTCCAGGGCCAGCCGTATGCCGCGGAAGAGCAGGATGCCGAAGAGGGCCAGGACCAGCAGCGCGCCCCACAGGCCCAACTCCTCGCCGATCACCGAGTAGATGAAGTCCGTGTGGGCCTCCGGCAGGTACAGGAGCTTCTGCCGGCTCTGTCCCAGGCCTCGGCCCCACACCTGGCCGGAACCGAAGGCGATGTAGGACTGGATGATCTGGAAGCCGCTGTCCGCGGAGTCGCTCCAGGGGTCCAGGAAGGTCATGAGGCGCTTCATCCGGTAGTCGGCCGTGACGATCAGCAAGGCCGCCGCGGGGACCACCGCCAGCGCCACCGCGGCCAGATGCTTCACACGGCTCCCGGCGACGAACAGCATCGCCATGCAGACCACGGCGAGGATGAACGCCGAGCCGAAGTCCGGCTCCGCCAGCAGGAGGCCCACGAACGCGCTCGCCACCAGGAGCGGCGGCAGGACCCCGTATGCGAACGTGTGCAACCGGTCCTCCTTCCTGGACAGGAACCCGGCCAGGTAGAGCACGAAGGTCACCTTGGCCAGCTCGGACGGCTGGAACACGAACGGCGGCACGCCCAGCCAGCGTTGGGCGCCGCCCCGGGTCAGGCCGATACCCGGGACCAGGACCAGGACCAGGGCGACCAGGGTCGCGACCAGCAGGGGGCCGGTGAGACGGCGATAGGCCGACGGCCGCAGGAACACCGCGAGGGTCAGCCCCGTGAGGCCGACGCAGGCGGCCATCAACTGCTTGCGGAAGAGGTAGGTGCCGTCCCCGAAGCGCTCCTGGGAGAAGACGTAGCTGGTGTTCAGCACCATGGTGATGCCGATGGCGAGCAGCACCACCAGGCTCACGAGCATCCAGCGGTCCAGGTTCCGAACCTCGTTCATAGGGCCTGCACCAACTCCTTGAACACCCGGCCCCGCTCGGCGTAGCTCTCGAACATGTCGAAGCTCGAGCAGGCCGGCGACAACAGCACCACGTCGCCGGGTCGGGCGGCCGCCCGGGCCTCGCGCACCGCGGCGTCGAGACCGTCCACCACCACCGTATCCGTCAGCGGTCCCAGGCACTCTTCCATGAGCGCCGCGGAAGCGCCCAACAGGATCAGCTTCCGCACGCGCTCCCGCACCAGCGGCGCCAGGGGCCCGTAGGCGCCCCCCTTGTGGACCCCGCCGGCGATCAGCACGACGGGCTCGCGGAAGCTCGCCAGGGACTTCCGGACGGCGCCCACGTTGGTGCCCTTGGAGTCGTTGTAGTAGCGCACCCCCCCGACCTCCCGCACGAACTCCAACCGGTGCTCGACGCCCGGAAACCGCCGGGCCGCGTCCCGGATGTGGCGCCCCGCCGCGCCCACGGCCCTGGCGGCGCACACCGCGGCCATGACGTTCTCGACGTTGTGGACCCCGCGCAGCCGGACGTCCCGCAGGGGGAACCGTTCTTCCGTCCCCCGGTCGCGCCAGACCACTTCGTCCCCGGCAACGAACGCTCCCCGCTCCGCCTCCGACCAGCCGAAGGAGACCACCCGTGCGTCGATCTCCCGGCGCAGGCCCCAGACCCAGGGGTCGTCGCGGTTCAACACGGCCACGTCGTCCGGCCCCTGGGCGGCAAAGATCCGCGCCTTGGCCGCGCCATAGCTCGACAGTCCGTCGTAACGGTCGAGATGGTCCTCGCTGAGGTTGAGACAGAGCGCCACGCGCGGGCGGAAGTCCCGCACCCATTCCAGTTGGAAGCTGCTGACCTCCACGACGCCCCAATCCCAGTTCCCCTCCACGCAGTCGATGAGGGGGTTGCCGATGTTGCCGCCCACGAAGACCCGCAGTCCCGCGGTTTCGAGGATCTCCCCCAACAACCGCGTGGTGGTGGTCTTTCCGTTGGTTCCGGTAACGGCCACCAGCGGGGTGCGGCCGAACCGCGCGGCCAATTCGATCTCGCTCAGCACTTCGATGCCCCGAAGGGCGGCTTCCGCCAGCAGCGGGTTCTTCCCGGGCACTCCGGGGCTGGGGACCACCGCGTCCACGCCGTCGAGCCACCCGGTCTCCTCCGGCCCGAAACGGCAGGTCACCGGCAACCGTGACAGCTCGCTCCGGGCCCGGGACATCCGGTCTTCCCCGCGGGCGTCCACCGCCACCACCCGCGCCCCCCGACGCGCGAGGAACCGCGCCACCGCCAGGCCCGTCCGCGCCAGTCCGAGCACCAGGATCTTCCTGCCTTCGACGTCCATCTCCGGTCCCGCGCCGGTTCCCGGCGCCGTCGCCTCCGCCCTCTGCGGCTCGCTGGCCATCCGTCCGTCCCTCAACGCAGCTTCAGCGTGCTCAGCGCGAACAGCGCGCAGATGATCGACACGATCCAGAACCGCACGATGATCTGCGGTTCCGGCCAACCCTTGAGCTCGTAGTGGTGGTGGAAAGGCGCCATGAGGAAGACCCGCTTGCCGCGCAGCTTGTAGGAGGCCACCTGGATGACCACGGACAGGGCCTCCAGCACGAAGATCCCCCCCACCAGCGCCAGCAGGATCTCGTTCTTGCTGACCACCGCGACGATGCCCAGGGCCGCTCCCAGCCCCAGCGAACCCACGTCTCCCATGAACATCTGTGCGGGATAGGCGTTGAACCACAGGAAGCCCAGGCCCGCGGCCGCCATGGCCGAACAGAATACCGACAACTCGCCCACCCGCGACACGTAGGGTATCTGGAGGTACTCGGCGAACCGCACGTGGCCCGCGAGATACACGATCAGGGCATACGTGGCGGCCGCGGTCATGATGGGCCCGATGGCCAGCCCGTCCAGGCCGTCCGTCAGGTTCACCGCGTTGGAGGCCCCCACGATCACGACCACGGCGAACGGGATGTACCAGACCCCCAGGTCCGGCTGCACGTTCTTGAAGAAGGGGACCGCCAGGGTGCTGCTGAAGTCGCTCTCCAGGTACAGCGCCACCGCGGCCGCGGCGGCCACGGCGACCTGGGGGACCAGCTTGCCCCACAAGCCGAGCCCCTTGCTGCTCTTGTTCCTCAGCTTCAGGCAGTCGTCCACGAAGCCGATGGCGGCGAACCCCACGGTCACGGCCAGCACCACCAGCACGTACACGTTGGTGACGTCGCCCACCAGCACGGTGGAAAGCGCCAGGGACAGCACGATCAGGGCCCCGCCCATGGTGGGGGTGCCGGCCTTGCCGGCGTGGCGGGCCGGACCGTCGTCTCGAACCGGCTGCCCGATCTGCCAGTCCTTCAGGGTGCGGATGAGGTAGGGGCCGATGACCAGCGACAGCAGCAGCGACACCAGGGCGGCCATGGCCGCACGGAACGTGATGTAGCGGAACACGTTGAAGACCGGGAACGCCGGAACCAGCGGCAACAGCAGGAGGTACAGCACCGGGTTACGCTCCTTCGTCCTCCAGCGCGGCCAGGACCCTTTCCATGGCCGCGCCGCGGGAACCCTTGACCAGGACCCAGTCGCCCTTGCGAAGGGCGCCGCGCAGTTCCGCCCCCAGCTTCCGGTGGCTCGCCGCCACCCGCACCAGCGAGCGGCGCATCCCCGAATCGAGGGCGCCCTGCCGGGTCTCGCGGGCAAAGCGGCCCAACAGGTAGAGCCCGTCCAGGCCGCAGCCCGCCGCGGCCTCCCCGAGTCGGCGGTGGCAGGCCGCCTCGTCCGCGCCCAACTCCAGCATGTCCCCCAGCACGGCGATCTTCCGTCCTCGTCCGGGGACCGCCTGCAACGCCGCCAGAGCCGCTTCCATGGAGGCCGGGTTGGCGTTGTAGGCGTCGTTGATGACGCCGATGCCGCCCCGGCGCTCCACCTGCATGCGCATGGGCGCGGGCCGCACCGCCTCCAGGCCTTTCCGGATGGCGGCCGCGTCCGCCCCGAACGCGTGGGCCATGGCCGCGGCGCCCACCGCGTTCCCCACGTTGTGAGCGCCGCACAGGCGCAAGCGCACCGGCTGCCGCACCCGGCCCACCTGCAGGCGGAAGCGCAGCCGGCCGCCGGCGAGGGTCTCCGGGGCCTCGCCGCGAACGAACCCGCCGGCGCCGTAGGTCACCACACGACCCCGGAAGCTCCGGCCCTGCCGCGCCACCCGGACGTCGTCCAGGTTGACCACCGCGGTGCCGCGCGGACTCATGCCCCTGAAGAGGGCCCCCTTCTCGCGGGCCACTCCGGCGAGGGTCCCCAGCCCGGAAAGGTGCGCCGGCGCCACCGAGGTGATGAGGGCCAGATCCGGGTCGGCGATGGCCGTGAGCCGCCGGATCTCGCCCGGCCGACTGGTGCCCAGCTCCACCACGGCCGCACGTTCGTTCCCCCGGAGGCGCAGCAACGTGAGCGGCAGACCCACCAGGTTGTTGTAGTTGCCTTCGGTCTTGAGCACCTTCCCGCGCAGCGGACGGTCCTCCATGCGCGCGCGCTGCAGGATCGCGAAGATCATTTCCTTGGTGGTGGTCTTTCCGTTCGAACCGGTGACGGCCAAGACCCGCGGCGCCACCTTCCGACGGTGGAAGCGGGCCATGTCCCCCAGCGCCCGCAGGGTGTCGCGCACGCGCACCACCGACACCCGGGCGGGGCCGCGCACCCCCCGGTCCACCACGAGGCAACCGCCGCCCCGGCGCACCGCTTCGGCGACGAAGGCGTGGCCGTCCCGCATCTCTCCCCGGAGGGCGACGAACACGCCGTCCTTGCGCACCTGGCGCGAATCCGTGCTGACGTCGCCGAACCGGCTCACCGCGCCGCGTTGCACGATGGTTCCCCCCGCGGCTCGCGCCAACTCTTCGATGGTCCACTCCATGGGGCGCTTCGTGCCCGGGAACCTCACCGGGCGTCCCTCAACCGCCGACGCGGCGCGCCTCTTCCCGCAGCACCCGGCGGTCGTCGAAATCGACCCGTCGGTCTCCCAGGATCTGATAGTCTTCGTGGCCCTTGCCGGCCACCAGCACCACGTCCCCCGGCGCCGCCAGGGAGATACCCAGGCGAATGGCGGCGCGCCGGTCCGGCTCCACCCGGTATCCGGCCTCTCCCGCGGCCGCGGGGCCGCGGCGCCGCGCCATGCCCCGGCGCCGTACCCCCTCCTCGACGTCGCGGATGATCTCCAACGGGTCCTCGCTCCGGGGGTTGTCGGACGTGAGCACGACGCAGTCGCTTTCCCCCGCGGCGACCTCGCCCATGACCGGGCGTTTCCCGGCGTCCCGGTCGCCGCCGCAACCGAACACCGTGACGAGCCTCGCGCGGGTGAGCGTGCGCAGGGCGCGAGTGACCCTGGCCAAGGCGTCCGGCGTATGCGCGTAGTCCACCACCAGGGTGATCCCCAGGTCGTTGGGAACCCGCTCCAGGCGGCCCGGCACCCGCTCGAGACGGGAAAGCCCGAGGGCGATGGCGTCCGGGTCCACTCCCAGCGCCCACGCGGTCCCGGCCGCGGCCAGGATGTTCTCCAGGTTCAGGTCGCCCATCAGCGGGGACTCGAACTCGATCCGCCGCGGCCCGCACCCAAGGGTCCCTCTCAGGCCTTCCATGCCGCTCTCGTAGTCGAGGGGATGGACGTCCCATCGCGGCGACCGGCCGCAGGAGAGCACGGCCGCCCCCGCGTCCTCGGCGAGGCGCATCAACCCGGGTCCCCGGGGGTCGTCGGCGTTGACCACCGCCACTCGCCTGTCCTTGGCGCTGGCGGGCAGGCAGTCCGTGAACAACCGCGCCTTGCTGAGGAAGTACGCCTCCATGTCGCGGTGGTAGTCCAGGTGGTCCCGGGAGAGGTTGGTGAAGACCGCGCCGTCGAAGTCCAGGCCGTGCACCCGGTGCATGTCCAGGGCATGGGAGGAGACCTCCATGGCCGCGAACCTCACCCCCGCGCGGACCATGTCGGACAGGAGCTCTTCGATGTCGATGGACTCGGGAGTGGTCAGGGGCGAAGGCCGCCGCCACTCGCCGTAACGCTGTTCGATGGTGCCGATGACCCCGCACGGACCGCCGGCCGCGGTGAAGATGGCGTCGAGCAGGTAGGTCACCGTGGTCTTGCCGTTGGTGCCGGTGACTCCCACGAGCACCAGGCCGCGGCTCGGACGCCCGAAGAACACCGCGGCCGCGTGGGCCATGGCCCGCCGCGCATCGGACACCCGGACGCAGGCCGCCTCGGGCGGCGCCGGCGCCGGTCTCTCCACCACCACTGCCGCGGCTCCCCGCTTCACCGCGTCGCCCACGAAGTCGTGGCCGTCGGCGAGCCGTCCCGGGAGGGCGAAGAAGGCGTAGCCCTCCTCGACCCTGCGGGAATCACAGGCGAGTCCCCGGACGGGACGGTCCACGGGGCCGCTTTCGTCCCGGACGTCCGGCGCGTGCAGGAGCTCCCGGAGCAGCATCGACTTCAGTCCTTCAACCTCAGCACCAGGCGGCCCCGGGCACGGTCGGCGCGCTGGTCCACGACGTAACCGTGGCCCCGGAGGACCACGGAGAACCCGAGGGCCTTGGCCCTGGCCACGGCCTCGCGCATGCTCAGGCCCACGAGGCCCGCGGGGCCGTCGGGACGGAGCCGCTCCCGCACCCGGGAGGCCGTCAGGGACACGCGCAGGATGCCGCCGTCGTTGCCCGGCAGCGGCGGCAGCGGCCGGCTCGGAGTCGCTCCCATGGCGTGCAGGGCGGGACCGGCGATGCGGCGGAACAGCGGCGCCGCGACCACGCCCCCATAGACGTTGACCGTGGGCTCGTCCACCAGGGTCAGGAGAACGAAACGGGGCGCTTCCGCGGGCGCGAAGCCCACGAACGAGGCGATCCGCTTCTCGGAATAGCCGCCGTTGACCGTGTCGGCCTTCTGGGAGGTGCCGGTCTTGCCGGCCACTTCGAACCCGGCGAGAGCCGCCCGTGTGCCGGTGCCGTCCTCCGCCACCACGCCCTTCAGCAGGTCCGCCACCGTGCGGGCGGTGGCCTTGGAGACCACCCGCCGCACCACCTTGCGCTCGTTCTGCAACAGCACCTGGCCGTCCTCGCCCAACACCCGGTCCACCACGTATGGCTTCAGCAGCAGACCGCCGTTGGCGATGGCCGAGAAGGCCATGACCATCTGCATGGGAGTCACCGCAATGGACTGCCCGAAGGAAGCTGCGGCAAGGTCGATGTCGCGCCACCGGTGGTGCGGCCGCACCAGGCCGTGGGCCTCCCCGGGAAGATCGACGCCGGTCTTCCGGCCGAAGCCGAAACGGCGGATGGTGCGGTGGTACCGCGCCTTCCCGAGGTTGTGGGCCACCTTGGTCATGCCGATGTTGCTGGAGAGATGGAGCACCTTGGCGAACGACAGCCAACCGTACGGCTTGAAGTCGTCGATGGCGCGTCCGCCGTACCGGTAGCGACCGAACTCGCAGTAGATCGGGTCCTCGGGGGCCACCACTCCGTCCTCCAGGGCGGCCGCGGCCAACACCGCCTTGAAGACCGAGCCCGGCTCGTAGGTGTCCGTGACCGCGCGAATGCGCCACCGGTCCCGGTCCTGGGACCGGAACTGGTTGGGGTCGAAGAACGGATAGCTGGCCAGAGCCAGGACCGCGCCGGTGAACGGGTCCACCATCACCACCGTGCCGCCCTTGGCGCCGAACCGCTTCACGGTCGCTTCCAGGTGCTTTTCGGCCAAGTGCTGCAAGGTGGTGTCCAGGGTCAGCCGCACCTCGGTCCCGGGCCGGCTCTGGAGGTCGTCCACCCCCGCCACCAGGACCCGGCGGCCCAGCGCGTCCCGTTCCACCAGCGAAGAGCGGGTCCGGCCGCGGATGTAGCGGTCGTAGCTCCGCTCGATTCCCTCCAACCCCTGGGCGTCCCTTCCCACCGGACCCAGCGCCTGTCCGGCAAGGTGACCCTGCGGATAGTAGCGCCTCGTCTCGTAGCGCAGGTCGATCCCCTCGAGCTCGAGGGCCTTGACCCGTTCGGCTTCCCGCGGCGTCACTTGCCGCTTGAGCCACACGAAAGGCTTGTCGGAGGTGACCTTGCGGCGCACGTCCCGGCGTTCCAGGTCCAGGGCCCGGGCGATCTCCGGCACGGCGTCCGCGGCGGCGCTCATGCGCTGCGGCCTCGCGTACACCGACTGGGCCTCGATGCTGATGGCCAGCGGCTGGCCGTTGCGGCTGACGATGGAGCCGCGCTTCGGCACGACGGTCCACTCCTGGAGGTGCTGCTTCTCCGCCATGCGCGCCAGCTTCTCGCCGTCGAACGCCTGTAGATGGACGGCTCGGACCGCCACCGCCAGCAGCAGGGTCAGCAGCAGACCACCGGCCACCCGCAGCCGGAGCGTGGACGGGCGCTGTTCCTTCTCTCTCCTCATGGCTGCACCACCTGTTCCTGGCGGGGCTCCTTGAGCCCGAGCCGCTCCCGGGCCATGGACTCCAGGCGCCCGGGCGCGGTCAACGTCGCCAACTCGATCTTCAACTCGCGGTTGTCCCCCTCCAACCGGCGCTCCAGCTTGGCGGCGCTGGAAAGCACGTATCCGAACTGCACCACGCGCAGGCGCTGCCAGACCAGCAGCAGCGCCAACGCCGCCACCAGGACGCTCAGCGCCACCGGCGCCAACACGTTCCGCCGCGGCTTCGCGGGTCCGGCGCCGGCCGCCTGCCGCAGGTCGGGAAGGCCCGGGCGCCGACCGCGTTCTCTTCGGGAGGTTCTCACGTTTCGTCTCACGGACTTCATCTCACGTTTCGTCTCACGGGCCGCGAGGCGGGCGGGCGCCGGACCCGGCGCGGCCGGACCCGGCGCGGCCGGACCCGGCGCCCGCCCGCGGCGCTAGATCCTCTCGACCGCCCGGAGCTTGGCCGAGCGGGCCCTGGGGTTGGCTTTCACCTCCTCGCCGGTGGGCACGCACGGCTTGCGGGTGAGAGCCGCGGCCTTCCGGCCCCAGCCGCAGACGCAGCCGGGGGTCCGCGGCGGACAGATACAGTCCCGGCCCCACTTCTGGAACGCGCGCTTCACCAGCCTGTCCTCCAGCGAGTGGAACGAGATGATCACCAGACGCCCCCCGGTGCGCAGCAACTCGTACGCCGACCCCAGGAACATCTCGAGGTTCTCCAACTCCCGGTTCACCGCGATGCGCACCGCCTGGAACGTCCTGGTGGCCGGGTGGGTCCGCGGCGCAGCCCCCGGGCGCCGTCGTCCGGCTGCGCCGATGGCCCGCACCACGGTCTCCGCCAGCATCCGGGTGGTCTCGATGGCGCCCCTTCGACGTTGCGCATCGATGGCCAACGCGATCCGGCGGGCCCGGGGCTCTTCGCCGAAGTCCCGGATGACTTTCTCCAGGTCCCGCACCGACAGGGTGTTCACGATCTCGCAAGCGTCCACCGGACGGCGCCGGTCCATGCGCATGTCGAGTCTGGCGTCGCTGAGGAAACCGAAACCGCGCTCCGGCGCGTCCAGGTGGTGGGAGGACAGGCCCAGGTCCAGCAGCACGCCGTCCGCTCCCGGCCAACCCACCTGGTCCAGGACCTCCCGGGCCCGGGTGAACTCCGAGCGGCGCAGGACCACCCGTTCGCCGAAGCGGGCCAGCGCGCGTCCCGCGGCCTCGATGGCCCGGTCGTCCCAGTCGAGACCCAGCAGCGTCCCGCCCGGAGACGACCGGCGCAATATCTCCCGGGCGTGCCCGCCCCCGCCCACGGTCGCGTCGAGATACCTCCGCGACGGCCGGGGCGCGAGGAGCTCCAGCACCTCGCGAAGCATGACGGGCCGGTGTGCGTAGCTCATGGAACCGACCTTCAATGGCAGGTCGCGGACCCATCCCAGTCGTCGTCGAAGCTCTGGATGGCCTCGTCCAGCGAAGGATAGAACTCGAACGCCCCGTCCATGCCGACGATCTTGAAGACGTCCCTCAGGTAGGGGCTCATGCCGGAGAGCTTGAGGTCGCCGTTCATGGCCTGCAGGAGCCGCAGACGCTCCTGCAACACCCCGATGCCCAGGTGGTTGATCCAGTCCACCGCCTTGAGGTTGAGGATGACCCTCGGACGCTCCTTCTCGATCAAGTCCCCGATCATCTGCTTGATCCGCACCGCTTCGCCGAGGTCGATGTCGCCGCTGACGTCGATGACGGCAATGTCCTGGATGGTCTTCCTGTCGAGTCCGATCATGGGTCGCTCCTTTCCTTCGGTATCTGCGTCCGGACTCACAACCCGAGGTCCGCGAAGAAGCCCGGATCTTCCATCAGTTGCGCTTCAGCCCCGGTGAACACCGACTGCCAGGCGTCCTTGTCCCAGATGCGAAACTTCTTGCCGGCCGACACCAGCATCACGTCGCGCTTGAGGCCGGCGTGCTGCCGCAGCTCGGGCGGGATGAGTATGCGCCCGTGAGGGTCCGGCGCGCATTCCTTTGCCCCGCTCATGTAATAGTTCTGGAACGCCGCCATGCGGGGGTCGAACTGGGGCTTCGCGTCAGCCGCCTCCTCCAGGGAACGCCACGCCTCCAGGGGATAGACGTCGAGGCAACGCTTGGAGTTGATGATGAAATTGGTGATAATGAGTCGTTCGTCATCCTTGCCCAGGAGGACTTCCCGATACTTGGCCGGAATGCTCAAACGCCCCTTGGTATCGACCGTGTGCTCGTATCTTCCGCGAAACATGGACGGAAATCCTCCGGGATCTCCTATGGGATTTTATCCCACTTTATCCCACCACGCGGAATATACCCACTCGGTCTCGCGCCTGTCAACACAAAAAACCCGTGGTTCCGTGTGCCTGAAAGGCCGTGGAAGCCTCCCGGAAAACAGGGGATCTACCTATATCTGGGTGCTTCCGGGCCTCCGGACGGAGACGGGCCACAAAATGTGGGGATGCAGGAGGCGGGAGGCATTGACGGGCCGCGGCGGCGCGGCGCGCCATTTTTTCGAGATCGAGCGCGGGCTCGGCGCCGCGGGCGGCCGGGGGCCAGTGGATCGTTAAGCCGGATTCTGTCGCGCTTCCCAACAGGAAGCGGGACGGTCATTCATCTTGCCCCGTGATTGCCCACGGGGTCCAGCGACCTTACCCGAGGGGCTTCGGGCGGACGACCCGACCCTCCTATTCGGTCTTGCTCCGGGTGGGGTTTACCATGCATCCGCCATCACTGGCGGACCGGTGAGCTCTTACCTCGCCTTTTCAACCTTGCTCGACGGTCCGGTTCGACCCGGAGCCCGTCGGGCGGTCTGTTTTCTGTGGCACTTTCCCTCGATCGCTCGAGGCCGCCGTTAACGGCCACCCTGTCCTGCGGAGTCCGGACTTTCCTCTCCCGCGCTGCCGCGGAAGCGACCGTCTGATCCACTGTGCCCCCAACCCACAGTTTCCCGCCTATGCGGTGCGGTTGCAACCCCCGGAGCCGGGAAACCAGGGAAATCCTGAACAATCGGGACAGGGGCATGAGCGCGTCCTTCGACTCCGCTTCGCTACGCTCAGGACGAACGGGGACAGGAAGGTCACGTGAGGGAATCTCCCATCCACCGCTCGATCGTTCAGGGTTTCCCCTAAGGTTGTCCGTCCCGTTCCGGGGCCGGGGGGTTGTAGAAGAGGATACGTTGACAGCTCGGACACAGGTTCACGCGCTCGTTGCGCAGCACCTCGTTCCATAGCTGCGGCGGGATGTTCATGTAGCAGGCCTGGCATATGGCCGACGACACCGTCACCAACGCGGTGCCGCCGCGGCGGTCGAAGAGCAGCTCGTACTTGCCCATGAGGTCGGCGTCGAGGCGCGACGCCGTCTCGTCGCGCACTTTGCGCGTCTGGGCGATCCGCCCCTCGATTTCGGCGATCTCCTCTTTCAGTGCGCCCTTGCGGTCGTCCCAGTCGCTCCGAAGGCCCTGGAGGTCTTCTTCCTTCCGCTTCCACACGCCCTCCTGGTCCTCCAGGTCGGACAACACCTCGATCAGTTCCTCTTCCAGGATGGCGTTGGATTCCTTGATCTGCGCAATCTCCCGCTGAAGCGCCTGCAACTCCTTGATGTTCTTGACCTGGCCCATGCGCATGCGCTTGCCGGTGGCCTTCCTGGCGGCGTCGTGCAGCGTCTGCTCCTTGGCGCGCCGGACTTCGTCCTTTTCCTCCCACGCCTCCTTCAGCGCCTTGACTTCCGCCGCCAACCTGGCGATCTCGCCCTCGCGCGTCTCGATCTCCTCGAGCCGCTGCGTTCGCGCAGTGGCGCGCCCCTTCACTTCCAGGTCGATGCCCTGAAGCACCGCCAACGTCTCCAACTGCTCCCGTAACACGTCGTCCTCCAGCCGCCGGCCATGCGGCAAAAAAAAAGAACTGCACCTGAGCGGGTGCAGTTCTTTCAACGCCGGTGGTGGCCGTCTATTCGTGTCCGATATGCCTTCGACTTCATTCTTTGACGCTACCCTATCGGGATCCCGCGTGAATGTCAAAGGCCGGCGGGGTCCCGGGCGGAGACTCCCGCACCGCCCGTTCGTTCCCGCAAGCCCTTCGCGCGCGCCCGTGCTCCGGGGCGCGGCGCCTTGCCCCAAATCGGAGGCGGCGCCGGCCATGCCGGTCGAATACTCGATTGCGGCCCCCCCTACGCCGGTCCGAAGACAGGGGCGGCGCCGGCCATGCCGGTCGAATACGCTACGGAAACCTGAACGATTGCCCCGTTCGTCCTGAGCGTAGCGTAGCGAAGTCGAAGGACGCGCTTTTCCATGGGGAGAAGCGCCTCGAGCCGGAATCGACCA
This sequence comes from uncultured Binatia bacterium (SeqCode), assembly GCA_965204235.1. GTDB lineage: Bacteria > Desulfobacterota > Binatia > UBA9968 > JAJDTQ01 > JAJDTQ01. Next base: position 2,837,797 of record OZ241979.1, on the reverse strand, counting down.
GAGGTTCCTACAGCGTCCAGACCACGACTTCGCGGCCGTCCTGCAGGCGTCCGCTCCGGGCCTCCTCGCCTTCGGAGCGCGGCCCGCTTCCGCCGGCCTCTTCGTCGCCGCTCCGCCGCTCCCCGCCCCGGCGGTCGATCACCACCAAGTGACCTTCCCTCGCACCGCACTTCTCCATGTAACCCAACGTCTGCTCCACACCCCGCTCGACGGTCCAGGCGAGGCTCTTGCGGTCCGAGTCCCGCAGCACCTTGCACTCCACCACGAACCTCTCCCACAACTCTGACGGCTGCCCCGGCTCCCGGGGCCACAGCACCAGGAGGTCCGTCCTGCCGCGCCCCAGCCCGTACTCCCGCTCGATGCGCCCGCCCCCGTTCACCACCCGCTGCAGGTACGCCTGCAAGATGAGTTGCGGACCCGCCTCGGGGTAGTCCTCGAAGCGCCCCAGCCAGTGCTCCGAGTGCTCCCCGAAGAACGTGCGGAACGCCGTCAGCAGCTTGGCCATGTCCAGCCCGCCCGCGCCGTCCACGTACCACGCCGCCTGCTGGTCCAGGCTGCTCTGCAGGATGTAGCCCAGTTCCCGCGGCACCACCTCCGCGTAGATGGGGTTCGCCACGCGCGGCGGCTCGCTGCCGTCGATCAGCCCCAGGTCGCGCAGGTATTCCAGGTCCCGAGCCTCGTGCCGCGCCTCCCCGCCGCTCAGGATCGGCTCGATGACCCGACGCACCCGCTCCTCCTCCAGCTTGTGCGCCAACTGGTCCAGGTGCGTACGCCGCGAGAGGATGAGATCTTCCCGGGCGGCGTAGACGTCGTCCACTCCGATGGTCCGCGAACGATCCCTCCCGGCCTTGTTGTCGAAGCACGCCCCGGCGCACAGCGCGTTCACCAGCCACGGCTGTCCCCGGGTCTGCGTCCACACCGTCTCCAGCGCCGCCGCCGTGAACCCCTGGCCGGTCTCCTCCGTGTGCTGTCCCGCGAGCGCCCGGGTCTCCGCCTCGGTGAAGTCCCCCAGACGCAGCGACTTCGCCGCCACGTTGAAAGGGCTGCCGCCGGCGATGACCTCCCCGGAGCTCGACCGGATGCGGTAGTCGCGGATGTCGCGCACCCCGCACAGCACCACGCTCTGCGGGAACCCCTTCGGGCGCTGCTCGTAGCCGGCGCGGATCTGGCGCAGCACCGACAGCAGCGTGTCTCCCACCAGCGAATCGATCTCGTCCACCAGCAGCACCAGCGGCGTCGGGTTCGCCAGGCACCAGCGGGTGAGCAGCCCCTTGAGAGCGTTTTCAGGCCCCATGTCCGCCAGGACGTCCAGCCAGACCCCTGCGGGATAGTCGTCGCCCAGCAGCATCGCGCTGTCGGCCAGGCTGCCCAGGACGGCGCGCATGCCCCGCGCCACGTCGTCGCGCGCCACTTGGCCGACCTCGACGTTCACGTTCACGCAGCGGAAGTCGCCGGCCGCGCCGCCGTTCAAGTAGTCGCGCAGGGCAATCAGGGCGGAGGTCTTGCCGGTCTGCCGCGGCGCGTGCAGCACGAAGTAGCGCTTGCCGCGGACCAGCCCCAACAGCTCCTCCACGTCCATTCGCGCCAGCGGCGGAATGGCGTAGTGCTCGTCCGGGCGAACCGGCCCTTCGGTATTGAAGCGTCTCATGCGCCGATCATAGCACCGGTTGAGCGAACCGGGCCGTCTTGAGCCTCATGTTTGATCGAGAAAGGCACGCGGGGAGAAAACCTTGACGGACCCGTATCGTGACTCCGTGAAATCGCGACTGTTACCGGTGATCAGAACCGCTCCACCGCCTGCTGCGGTTGCCAGATAGATTTCGTCGTCCTGATCTCTGAGACCAAACGAAACATCCGCCGGTTCGACGAAGACGGCTACCCGTTCCAACTCGCAGATCACCGCTCGCAGGGCATCGCGGTAAGGCGCATGCTTGGGTCGTTCAGCGACGGTCTCGTATTCCGCAAGAATGGGGTCCGAAAGAACGATGGCGTGCCAGCGTACTGCATTGTCGATGACCTTGCGGCAGGCACCGTCGATCCGAGATGCTGAAACTAGAACGAAAACTCGGACTTGTGGCACTGCCCCAACATGTTACTTTAGGTTCTGGTAGACTCCAGACAGGAAAGGAGACCACCATGTTGAACTTGACCGAGATACCCATTGCAGAGTCCACCAAGAGAGTTTATCTATCTGCACTTGCCATGCTGGATAAATGGTTGAAGGGACGGCCAATCAACGACGAAACCCTGTCTGCCTACCTATCATACCTGTTCGACCGGGGGAAGTCGCCGAGTACCGCAGAGGGAGCGTTGAAAGCCGTCCGTTGGCGGTGCGAGTCGCAAGACCTCCCGGACCCGCGGGGAAAGCTCTGTCGCCGTGCATTGGCCAATTTCAGGCGTCAGGGTGCGGGACGCGGACGTGGGGTGGCCGGATGGGGCAGGCTCACGAAAGGCTGAAGGGGGGTCAAAAAAGGGTTTGACAAGGGGGGGTGCTATGGTAGGTTTTTACCCTCGTCGGCGGTGGTGGGCAGGCGAGGGTTGGGCGGCGTGCAGCTTCCACTACCGGGGCAACCCTCCCCGTCACTCTCAACCCTGCACGCCGTCCGCTAACCGAAGAGGAGGGTTCCATGAAGACAATGATCTTGGCGGCGGTGTTGGCCGTCGCGTTGATGCTGGCCGGGTGCGGTGGCGGATCGAAGGGAGGCGCCGGGGCTGGTATGCCTTCAACGCAGACTCCAACGACACCCAGGCCAACGGTAAGGGTTGTACCTCTGTCAGTACCTGGAGAGCCTGAAACGCCCGCGGGGGCCGTGGAGATACCGGACAACACCGTAAGGATTAACCCCGGACAAACGCGGGAAGTGAGCGTAGGCGGGAGGTCCGTTTCGGTCAGGTGTCCTTCCGGCGGCGCGTCATGTCACGTTGGCGTCCACGAGGGTGGGTTGTGGTACAGGCTCGACGGTGCGGTTCCGTTCGCGTTGGCTAGTCTGCCTTCGACTCCAACGCCGACTACGCCGCCTACTCGGGTCATTGAACCCCCGCTGGTTGAATCCCCGCTTGTCAGTTTGGGGGAACTGCCTGCTCTGGTGGATCGTATGAACCACCGGACGGAGATACGATCAGTACACTTCCCGGGAACGTCGTCATGTGACGATGGCGTTGCGGCCTGCCAAGCCGTAGTGAAAACCGCGATTGCGGACATGACAACCGCGATTGCGGACGGCCGGGAGCATCCGAGTCTGTCCAATCCTGGACCGGACTTTGGAGAGATCTTTGTAAGGTCCCCACGTTCTAATCTACGGGTTCATATGGGTGCTTGGCTTGAGAATAGCATCTATATTTATACTCAGAGTTTCCCTACACTCCGTTCGGATTACGATAGTCATAGAGAATATCCTCCACGTGCTATTTCCATGGGCATAAGGGACACCACCCCGGTTACAGGGGTATATCGGGGACGGGCCATTAGTGAGGATAGCTGGTTTCCGGACTCAAATTTTGAATTGACCTATACATCAGGTGCTACAGGGGGCCAGCTAGACATGACGGTTGAATTACGAGATACGGCTAATTCTCCATTCACATACACATGGACGAACGTTTCTGTTGATAATGAAGGGTACTTCGATAATGGCATAGCACAGAATAGACAGGAACTGGGCGCCCACAAACTGGAGGGTAGCTTTTATCAAGGCGGCGAAGTGGGAGGGGTGTTCTCTTACCGTAAGGCCCAAAACCGGGACGGCGGCGCTTCTTTGGGGGTATTCGGGGGAAAGCTGGTCCCTGACACTCCCTAGCCAACCTGCCCAACGAAACGCCGCCCCTGACGCCCAAGGATGGACAGGGGCGGCTTTTCTTCTCTCTCCCCTACCCAACCCTACCGGCAGAGCTTCGGGCGCGTCCACGGCGTTCATAGGGCGGCCGAATCCTGACACCCCCTCCACGGCGCCGCGGTCTCCACGTCTGGCCAGCCGGAGAGACCGCGGACTCACCCCCGGGATCACCCCCCACAATCGCCCAGGATCGACGATTGCCGGTTGCCTATGCCTTGGGGTTCGGGGAGAGCTTGGAGGCGCCCAGGGGCAGGATAGACGGACCCGCGGACGGACCCGGCCGGCGCCCGGATGGACCCCTCTTCGAGGTCCGGGGCGCCTAACCTTTTTGCTTGACAGGAAAGGGGAATTTGCTAGTCTTTTCAACGGGTTAAGGTTAGGTCTGAAACCAGAACGTTGCAGTCGATGACAACCTTCATCCCGTGCGGCTACGGCGCTCCCGGCGGGAGGCGGCGATGTCGGCGAGGGTGTCCTCCATGATCTCGTCCTCGGTGCGGCCCATGTCCTCGGACGAGGGCTCCGTCGCCGACAAACCCGCGGCGATACGGTCGGCAGCCGCGTTACGGTCCACTACCTCCATGGGTCGGAACAGGATGCCGCCTCCTACGACAATAGCCTCCATGACGTCGCCTTCGCGCAGGTTGATCCCTCTGCGCAGCTTGGCGGGAATGGTAACCTGGAACTTCGGTTTCACGGTGACCAGCGACACTGTGGACCTCCCCTATGATGGTTGGAAATTCCCTCTTTCGTACCACGGGGTGTTGAGACGAACAAGCTCCGTTTGACTGCGCGTCATACTACAGACCGAGCTTGCCGGGGTTCATGATGCCGTTGGGGTCCAGGCGCCGCTTTACGGAGCGCATCAGCTCCAGGTTGCCGCCGTGCTCGTCGGCCATCAGCGGAGCGAGCTTGACGCCCATTCCATGACAGTACTCCACCGAGCCGCCGAAACCGTGCACGCTTCGAAGCAGCGCCAGGACGGCGTCTCCGAGCGCCGCCCGGGCCTCGTCCCCGCCTTCCCTGGAGAGCCGCAGCGAGAAGAGTTCCGGGCGAGTCCACAACCCGCTTTCCCGGAAACGCGCCCCGTGCGCGGCCACGATGGCGAGGGCTTCCCGTCGGAAGGCCAGGACCTTCGACGCCGGCAAGGCCACGTGCACCCAGTCCTGGTGCACTCCCTGCGCACTGCGCTCCCGGCGTTCCCTCCGGTTGGCCGCAAACCGACGCCCCGCGGCGTGGCGTTCCCGCCAGAACCGTTGGGCCTCACCGGCGCCGAGGCCGGCTCCCCGGTTTGCGGAGCAGACCTCCAGCGCCACCGCGTCCTCCGCGGCCACCAGCTCCGCCCTGCCCTCGAAACCGAGGTAGAGGACCGCCGGTCCGTCCGCATCCTCGGTCTCGTCACCGTAGTCGAGCAGGACCGGCGACAAACCGGCGCGAAAGATCTCCCGGACGGCGCGGAACCCGTGCGCAAAGGAGTCGAACCGGAAGGCGTGGAGGGAACGCTTCCCGGGCCTCGGGAAGGCCCGGAGGGTCACCTCGGTGAGGATCCCGAAGCAGCCCTCGCCGCCGATGAAGAGGTGGTCCAGGTCGATCCCGGTGGAGTTCTGGACCACGCCCCGGGTACGACAGACCTGCCCCGTGGGCAGCACCGCTTCGACCCCCAGCACCTGGCTCCCCATGGAGCCGTACTTGCCGCCGCGGTACCCGAGGCCGTTGGTGGAAACGGCGCCGCCGACCGTGGCCACCGGCAGCGTCCACGGATCGTGGCCCAGCATGAGGCCGGAACCGCGCAGGGCCGCGTCCAGGACCTCCAGCACCGCCCCGGCCTGTACCCGGACCGTGAGGGACTCCCGGTCGATCTCCAGGACCGCGTCCATCCGCCGCAGATCGACGACGATGCCGGGAGTCAAGGAAACCGCGCCCCCCATCAGACCCGAACCGCCGCCATAGGGGACCACGGGGAGCCGGGCCTCGTTGGCCGCCTGCACGACGGCCCGGACCTCGTCGGTGGAAGCGGGAAGGCAGACGCACAACGGGTGGACAGGATCGATGGGGCGGCGCGGATGGATGCGGCTCGCGCTCAGCCCGTCCCATGCGTGCAGGTCGATCTCGTCCGGATCCGTGAGAACAGAGCCGGCTCCCAACAGGACCGTGAGACGCCGGACGGCATCGGTCTGTGGCATGGTCGGGTCTCGACGAGCCGGAGCAGCGTGACACGGAGCAGCGCGGCGGAGAAGCAGCCGAGCCGGGGCTTCGCCCGTGCGTCGGCACGGGAAGCCGTTGCGGTCCCGGCAGGTTGCCGATCAGGGTTCGCCTGCGCCGTGGGGGATCCTAGTACCCTGTAACAGTGACTTTACCACCGAGACTTGATATAGCACCATGTACAGTAAACAGCAGTAATTGGCGATAGGGCACTTTTTGCTTCCTATCCCCACTAATGAATTCACTGTTACAGGGTACTAGTGTGCTGTCCCACAGATGAGCGGTATAATCATGGCTGAAGCTGCGAAAGGAGGTGCTTCAGGATTTCGTGTGGGTTATCACACTCCCTCCCATGCGACGAAGTCCGATTCCCACCTTACTGCCCCCGGTTCGGTATTGCAGGGAACTCCGATCCCCTCCCCCCTTGAGGGGGAGGGTTAGGGAGGGGGGCCTCCGCGCCACCGGACCCATCGGCGCCAGCACCAACGCACAGATGGCTGAAACGGGTTGGCCGGTCCGTGTAGAGGACTCCTCCCCGCAACCCCGCCGTACCCCCCTCCCTGTCCCTCCCCCTCAAGGGGGGAGGGTACGCTCACCCCTGACACCCTGCTTGCACGTACACCCGTGCACCCCGCCCACACGAAAGCCTGAAGAGCCCGGAAGGAGTCCAGCCATGACCCCATTTCGTCCACTGGAGGTCATTTTCTCTTATTTCCGGGACAGCACACTAGTGCATGTTCTGGCCGCCATCCACCACCAGGGTCTGTCCGGTCATGAAATCGGCCAGCGGGGAGGCCATGAAGAGGACGCCGCCCACGAGGTCCTGCGGCACCTGGACCCGTTTGAGCGCGCGCTGGCCGATGCTGCTCTGGCGCATCTTGAGGATGTCCTCGGTGGGGTTCTCCTCGGACAGGGTCGATCCGGGGCACAGGATGTTCACCTGGATGTTGTCCTCGCCCACCTCCCGGGCCAGGGTGCGGCTGAACCCCATGACCCCGGCCTTGGAAGCCACGTAGTGGATGCGGCCCGGGGGGCCGTAGAGCGCGGTGCCCGAAGCGATGTTGACGATCTTGCCGGACTTCTGTTGGCGCATCTGCGGCAGCACCGCGCGGCAGCAGAGGAACACGCCCTTGAGGTTCACGGACATGAGCCGGTCCCATTCCTCGATGCTGATCTCTTCGATGCGGCCCCGGCTCATGGGGATGGTGGCGAAGATCGAGGCGTTGTTCACGAGCACGTCCACCCGGCCGAAGCGCTCGACGGTCTTGGCCACCATCTCGTTGGCCGACTGTTCCTCGGACACGTCCACGTGCAACGACATGGAGCCGGCCTCGCTCAGCTTCGCCAGCCCTCCCGCCACCTTCTCCGCGGCGTCGGCGTCGATGTCCGCCACCACCACCCGGGAACCCGACCTGGTGAAGCCTTCGCAGTATGCCTTGCCGATGCCGTGCCCTCCGCCCGTGACGATCACCACCTTGCCCTGCAACCCTTCGATCATGAGTGCTCCCCTCCGTCCGTGTCGGTCGGCCGCCCGGTGCGGCAAGCCGCCGGGCGCGGCCGTGAAACCCGTCCTGGGACTGCTCTATCGAGAAATCCCGGCTCCTGTCAACCCGCGTTCGAGCCAGATTGAACGCGTTGCCAAATCGTGTTAACCCCGCTCCGATGGGCAGGCACCGAGTGGCGGTGGACACCGGCGGCACCTTCTCGGACTTCGTTTTCTTCGACGAGGACAGCGGCGAACTCCGCATCGCCAAGGCGCCTTCGACCCCCAGGGAGCCGTTCCAGGCGGTGCTCGACGGCGTCCGGGAGCTCTTCGACCGGGGAGTGTCCGCGGGCGACGTGAGCTTCTTCTCCCACGGCACCACCGTGGGCACCAACGCCCTGCTGGAAGAGAAGGGGGCGGTCACCGGCCTCCTGGTGACCCGGGGTTTCCGCGGCATCTACGAGGTCATGGAGCAGAGCCGGGGGTATGGACCGGTGACCTACGACCTCTTCTTCGAGAAGCCCCGGCTGCTGGCCGCCCCTTACCACACCGAGGAGATCCCCGAACGGGTGGACTTCCAGGGCCGGACGCTCACGCCGGTGGACCGGGAGGAGGCTGCGGCCGCCATCCGCCGCCTCAAGGCCAAGGGCGTGGAGTCCGTGGCCGTGTGCTTCCTCTTCTCCTTCCTGAACCTCGAGCACGAGCTCGCCGTCAAACAGATCATGGGCGAAGAGTTCCCGGAGGCCAGCCTGTCGCTGTCGTGCGAGGTGCTGCCGCAGATCCGCGAGTTCTACCGGATGAGCACCACGGTCATCAACGCCTACATCGCTCCGGTGGTGGGCCGCTACCTGGACCGGCTGGAGACGCGCCTGAGGGAGATGGGAGTCACCACCCCCCAGCTCTACATCATGCAGTCCAACGGCGGCGTCTCGACCTTCCGCACGTCCGCCCGCATACCGGTGGCCACGGTGCTGTCCGGGCCCGCGGGAGGCGTGATCTCGTCGGTGGGGATCAGCGGCAAGGTCGGCATCGACGACCTCATCACCTTCGACATGGGCGGCACCAGTTGCGACGTGGCCCTGATCCACCGGGGCCGCCCGGTGGTCACCACCCAGGGCCGCATCAACCGGCGGCCCATCAGCCTGCCCATGCTCGACATCCATACGGTGAGCGCCGGGGGAGGCACCGTGGCCCGCATCGACTCCGTGGGCGCGCTCCAGGTGGGACCCGACAGCGCCGGCGCGGACCCCGGCCCCATCTGCTACGACCGCGGCGGCGAGGACGCCACCGTCACCGACGCCAACGTCATACTGGGGGTGCTGGACCCCGACCACTTCCTCGGCGGGCGGCTCAAGCTCGACAAGGGGAAGGCGGAGGCCCTGGTGGAGGACCGCATCGCCAAGCCGCTGGGGCTGGGTCTCCACGAGGCCGCGGAAGGCATACTCAAGATCATCAACGTCAAGATGGAAGAAGCCATCAAGGCGGTGTCGTCCCAGCGGGGCTACGACATCCGGGAGTTCACCCTGGTGGCCTTCGGCGGCGCCGGTCCCATGCACGCCGGCAGACTGGCCCTGGACCTGGGCATCCCGACCCTGCTGGTGCCGCTGACCCCGGGCGTCCACTCCGCCCTGGGCCTGCTCATGTCCGACGTGAAGCACGACCACGTGCGCTCCCGGCTCGCTCCCATGCAGGAGCTCCGGCCCGACGACCTGAACGCCCTGTTCGACGAGCTCATGCGGCAAGCCCGGGAGGGGCTCCACGAGGAGGGCTTCCCCGACTCGGAGATCCTCCTGACCCCGTTCCTGGACCTGCGCTACGCCGGGCAGGGCTATGAGCTCACGGTGCCGTGTCCGGCGCCGCCGCTGGAACCCGGGGACATGGACCTCGTGCAACGGCGGTTCCACGAGGTCCACGAGCAGCACCACGGCCACAAGGCCGAGTCGGAGCCCGTCGAGCTGGTGAGCGTGCGGCTCGTGTCCGAAGGGCGGGTGCCCCAGACCCGGTTGTCGCCGTTCGCGCCCACGGGAAGGAGCGTGGCCGACGCCCGCACCGGGGAGCGCCGGATCTTCTTCGGACGCGAACTCGGCTTCCGGCCCTGCCCCATCTACGACCGGGAGCGCCTGGAGCCGGGGCACGAGTTCGCCGGTCCGGCCGTGGTGGAGCAGATGGACACGACCACGGTGGTGCATCCGGAACAGCGCGCCCGGGTGGACGACTACAGGAACCTGATCATCACCGCCAAAGGTTGACGGGCAGGGGCGGAGCCGAGGCCGGGGCGCGCCCCCCGGGACCCTGGCCGCGGCGCGGGCAACGCAGGCGAGGAGCCTGCCGGAAGGAACCATGGCTCAGCCGGAATCCGGCGCGGCAAGCGCACACTCCGTGGACCCCGTCACCTTGCAGGTGATCCAGGCCCGGTTGGCGGGCATCGTGCAGGAGATGCAGAACTCGCTCTTCCGCACCGGCTTCTCCACCATCATCCGGGAGTCCCAGGACGCCAGTTGCGCCATACTCACCTGCGACGGCGAGGTGGCGGCGCAGCACGTGGTGCTGCCGCTCCACATGGGCGCTTTCCCGGCGTGCGCCCAGGGGGTGCTGCGGAACTATCCGCCGAGGGAGATCCACGAAGGGGACGCGTTCCTCACCAACCATCCCTACCTTGGCGGCAGCCCCCACGCCCCCGACATGGCCGTGCTGACGCCGATCTTCTCCGACGGCGCGTGGGTGGGGTTCGCGGCCACCATGGCGCACAAGAGCGACATCGGCGGGCCGGTTCCGGGGAGCTGCTGGAGCCAGGCGCGGGAGGTCTATCAGGAAGGGCTCCAGGTCCCGCCGGTGAGGTACATGGACCGTTTCGAGCCGAACCGGGACATCGAGGAGATCATCGCCGCCAACAGCCGCACGCCGGAGCTGGTGGTGGGAGACATCCGCGGCCAGGTGGGAGCGGCCCGCCTGGGGGAACGGCGCTTCGGCGAGATGGTGGCCAGGTACGGACGCGAAGCGGTGCTGGCCGCCTACGAGCGCCTCTTCGACCTGACCGAAGAGCGGGTCCGCAACGAGGTGGCCGGCTGGCCGGACCGCAGCGCGGAGGGGGAACGCTTCCTGGACAGCGACGGGGTGGACCTGGACAAGCCCGTGCGCATCCGGGTGCGCATCGACAAGCGGGGCGACCGGCTGCGGTTCGACTTCACCGGGAGCGCGGACCAGACCCGGGGACCGGCCAACATCCGCCCCTCGGTGGTTCGGGCCGCGTGCTCGTACTGTCTCACCGCGCTCACCGACCCCGCCCTGCCCACCAACCAGGGACTCGCCCGGGTAGTGGAGATCGACTGTCCTCCGGGAAGCGTGCTCAACCCGCACTTCCCCGCGCCGGTGAACACCTACAACCCCACGGTGCACGCGCTGGTGGAAGCCCTGTTCGAGGCCCTGAGCCAACTCACGCCGGTCAAGAAGGTCGCCGACGGCTGCGCCAGCCGCTCCATCATCATCGGCGGAAGGAACCCCAGGACCGGGCGGAGCTACGTCCAGTACGAGATCTTCGGCGGCGGCTCCGGCGCCCGCTCCGGCAAGGACGGGGTCTCCGGCACCAACGTGAACCAGTCCAACGCCCGCATCGCGCCCATCGAGATCATCGAGTCGGAGTTCTCCACCCGGGTCCGGCGCTTCGAACTGGTGCCGGACTCGGGCGGTCCCGGCAGGTTCCGCGGCGGCCTGGGGTTCGTCAGGGAGTACGAGTTCCTGAACCCGGAGACGCGGTTCTCGCTCCGCTCCACCAAGCACGTGGTGGCGCCCAGGGGCGTGGACGGCGGCGCCAGCGGCCGGACCGGCAAGGGGATACTCAACCCCGGTTCGCCGGAGGCCCGGGAGATCCCCTCCCGCTGCTCCGACGTCGCGGTGCGCGCCGCGGACGTGTTCCGGCTGGAGACCCCCGGAGGCGGCGGCCTCGGGGAACCCCTGGAACGCGACCCGGAAGCGGTCCTGGGAGACGTGGAGAACGGCTACGTGTCGAAGGAAAACGCCCTGGAGGTCTATGGCGTGTCGGTGCGGGAGACCCGCGGCGGTTTCCTGCTGGACCGGGCGCGGACCGCGGCCGCACGCCGGGAGCGGGCCCGGTCCGCGGGGCCCTCGGAACCCTCTCCCGCGGATGGGCGCCCCGCGGGGGCGTGAACCCGTGTCGGCGAGCCCCGCCGCGGACCCGGTCACGCTCCAGGTCCTCCGCGCCGCGCTGGACGGCATCGTGCAGGAGATGCAGACGTCGCTCTTCCGCACGGGCTTCTCCACCATCATCCGGGAATCCCACGACGCAAGCTGCGCCATCCTCGACACCCGGGCCGAGGTCATCGCCCAGCACGTGGTGCTGCCGCTCCATATGGGGGCGTTCCCCGCCTGCGCGGAAGCCCTGCTGGAAAGGTTCCCCGCGGCCGACTTCTGCGAAGGCGACGCCTACGTCGTCAACCATCCCTACCGCGGCGGCAGCCCCCACGCTCCGGACATGGGCGTCCTCACCCCGGTCTTCCACCGGGGCGCGTGGGTAGGACTCTGCGCCAGCATGGCGCACAAAACCGACATCGGCGGCATCGTTCCCGGCAGCGGATCGGGCACGGCCCGGGAGATCTTCCAGGAAGGACTCCACCTGCCCCCGGTGAAGTTCATGGCCGCGGGACGACCCGTGCGCGAGCTCGAATGGCTCATCAACGCCAACAGCCGCACGCCGGAGCTGGTGGTGGGGGACATCCGCGGCCAGGTAGGCGCCAACCGTCTGGGCGAACGACGGCTGGCCGAACTGCTGGACAAGTACGGCAGGGCGACGGTGGCGGCCGCCACCGGGGAGCTGGCGCGCCATGCCGAGCGCCGGCTGCGGCAGGTCATCGCCTCCTGGCCGGACGGCCGCTACCGGGGGGAAGCCTGCGTGGACAACGACGGCATCGACCTCCGCAAGCCGGTGCGCATCCGCGTCACCGTCGAGAAGAGCGGCGAGCGCATACGGTTCGACTTCTCCGAATGCAGCCCCCAGACCACCGGACCGGCCAACATCCGGCCGCCCCTGGTGCGGGCGTGCTGCTACTATTGCCTCATGGCCCTCGTCGATCCCTTCCTGCCCGTCAACCAGGGGTTGGCCCGGGTGGTGGAGACCCGGTTCCGCCAAGGCACCGTAGTGTGCCCCGACTATCCCGCGCCGGTGAACGCCTACATGCCCACCGCGCTGGTGGTCGCCGAAGCGGTGCTCCGGGCCATGAGCGAAATCGTCCCTGACAAGACCATCGCCGAGGGCTCGGGCAGCGGCGCCATCGCCCTGGGCGGCCGGGTCAGGGACGGCAGACGCAGCTACGTCCAGTACGAGATCTTCGCCGGCGGGGTGGGCGGAAGGAACGGCAGGGACGGCGCGTCGGCCACCTCGTTCCACTTGAGCAACGGCAAGATCGCCCCGGTGGAGATCATCGAATCGGAGTTTCCCGCCCGGCTGGAGAGGTTCGAGTTGTTGCGCGACTCGGGCGGCCCCGGACGCCACCGGGGCGGCCTGGGCTTCGTCCGCGAGTACCGGATCCTGCAGGACGAGGTCCGCTTCTCCATGAGGACCGACAAGCACGCCCTCGCCCCTCAGGGCATCGACGGCGGCCTGCCCGGGGCCACCGGCGCGTGCGTCGTCAATCCGGGCGGGGAGGACGAGCAGACGCTGCCGTCCCGCTTCGGCGACCGCCGGTTGCGGAGCGGAGACGTGCTGCGGGTGGAACGACCGGGCGGTGGCGGCGTGGGCGCCCCCCGGGACCGCCGCCCGGAGGACGTGCTGGAAGACGTGCGCCAAGGCTACGTCTCCGCGGCCAGGGCCCGCAGCGACTACGGCGTCGCCATCCGCACCCGGGGCATGGACGTCACCCTGGACCCGGACAGGACCCGGGATCTCCGCGGGAAGTTTAGCGGCGGTGAGCGCACACCCGGTACTGACCCTTGACAAGGGAGACGGTTCCCATAAAACTGCAAATCGTGAAATACGACGCAGGGAAGCGCGACATGCATGATCCGATGTTCCGTGAACGGTCTCCGAAATTGGGAAGCCCAACGGCGGTAAAACGCCTCACGACCGACGTTCCTGCCGCACTTCACGCCAATCTCAAGTCCATCTGCGCAAAGCAGGAAGTCAGGATGACCGACGCCGTATACGAACTTTTGGAGGATGGATTTGGCAAAGCGGAGTGACCTCGGTCCGGGACAGGTGGAGTTATCTTTCGACGTCACCGAGACGGCGCGGTTGGGGACGCCTCGTATTTCGGTGCATGGGAAACGGGCGAAGCGCGTCGTTCAAAACGGAGCAGCGACGAACGCACTGGTTTTGAGCGCGTATGAAGAAGGCAATGAACAGGTATTTCCGCGTATTCTGGCGTTGTATGTAAAGCCGGGCAGTATCGTTGCCGACGTGACCCACGGCAAAGGGGTCTTCTGGCGGAATGTCCCACCTGGTGTATATGACCTCCGTGCAACCGATATCCAGGACGGCGTTGACTGCCGAAGCCTTCCCTACGGGGATGGGACCATCGACTGTGTCGTCCTGGATCCTCCTTATATGCATACCCCGGGAGGCACGGCCCACCAGTCCCACCCGCCGTTCGAGAAATACTATGCCAACAACCGGACTCGGGGACGAACAGGAGCCAAGTACCACGAAGCGGTTCTGGAAGTCTATCGGGAAGCAGCCCGTGAAGCGCACCGGGTCTTGCGCAGCCGCGGCGTATTCATCGTGAAATGCCAGGACGAAGTCTGCGCAAACCGGCAGCGTTTTACACACGTCGAGATCATGGAGATGTGCCGCGGCATGAATTTTGTCGCCGAAGACCTGTTCGTGGTGATTCGAAACAACCGTCCAGGGGTAAGCCGCGTCGTCAAACAGGTTCATGCCCGGAAGAACCACTCCTATTTCCTCGTGTTCTGGAAGCGTAACGGACGAGATCGACTGTGGGAAGCACCGAGTTGAACCCCATCGAGTTGATGGTGGCCGTCATCAGGGATCATTCCCCCGAATCCATCTGGACGGGCTCGCCCCTGGAAGGATACCGCCGCGTCGGAAATACCAACCGTGGCGAAATCGGCGAGGATTTTGTGGTGTTGTGTCTCGGCATATGCCCGCGGCAGATCGTCTTCGAAGCCTGGCGGAAGGGTTCCGTCGCAGAAGGAGAGGCAGGAACACTCGTTCGTATGGCGGAAGGACAAAGTATTACGTTCAAGCTGACGAAGAAGCTGGACGACTTGCGCTCGATTGAAGAGCTCGCGCCATGGGTCCGAACAACGATGGAGAAAGATACATAGGGTTGACGACCAAGCAAGGGTTCAGGGCGCTGTCCCGCAGCGCCCTGAACCCTTTCCATAGCTGCCTGTCCATGTGCTGCGGGTTCCCCAGCCACAGGTAGCGGCTGCCCTTCAGCCGTTGCTCCTCCTCCTGCCTTACCCACACAAAACCCGCAGGAGCCCCTATTTTCGACGCGGGCCGCTAACCGCCTCGAACAGGTGCAACTGGGGGGTCTTGCCCACGTCGTCGGACAGCACCGGGTAGTTGGCGGTGAAGCAGGCGTCGCAGAAGCCCGTGTCGTCGCCCTCGAAGAACGTGTACAGACCCTCCCGGCTGAGGTAGGCCAGGGAGTCCGCGCCGATGAACTCGCGGATGCCGTCCAGGGACTTGACCGAGGCGATGAGCTCCTTGTGGGTGGGGGTGTCGATGCCGTAGTAGCAGGGGCTGACCGTGGGCGGAGAGCTGATCCTCAGGTGGACTTCCGCGGCCCCGGCCTCGCGCAGCATCCGGATGATCTTCTGGCTGGTGGTGCCGCGGACGATGGAGTCGTCCACCACCACCACGCGCTTGCCCTCCAGCACCTCGCGCATGGCGTTGAGCTTGATCTTGACCCCGAAGTTGCGGATGTTCTGCTGCGGCTCGATGAACGTGCGTCCCACGTAGTGGTTGCGGATCAACGCGAGGTCCAGCGGGATGCGCGACTCCTCGGCGTAACCGATGGCGGCCGGCACCCCGGAGTCCGGCACCGGCGTCACCAAGTCGGCGTCCACATGGCTCTCCCGGGCAAGCTGGCGGCCCAGCTCCTTCCGGTACTGATAGACGCTGTAGCCGAACACGTTGCTGTCCGGCCGCGAGAAGTAGATGGACTCGAAGATGCAGCGGGCCTGGGGCGCTTGCGGAAAGGGCTTGAGGGACTCCATGCCCCGGGGGCCGAACACCAGCACCTCACCGGGCTCCACCTCCCGCACGTACTCGGCCTCGATCAGGTCGAGCACGCAAGTCTCCGACGCCACCACGTGGGCGCCCGGGCCGCCGCTCGACGATCGGAACCGACCCAGGATCAGGGGCCGGAACCCCGCGGGGTCGCGCGCGGCGATCATGGCGCCCGCTGTGAGGAAGAGCAGCGAGTAGGCGCCTTGGACCCGATGGAGCGCGTCGATGACCCGGTCCGGAAGGGTCTTCTCGCGGGAGGTGGCGATGAGATGGACGATCACCTCGGTGTCCGAAGTGGACTGGAAGATGGAGCCTGCGGCCTCCAGCTCCGTCCGCAGCCGGTTGGCGTTGATGAGGTTGCCGTTGTGGGACACGGCGATGGGTCCGTCCGCGTATTCCACCACGAACGGTTGGGCGTTGGTGACGTGACTCTGTCCCGCGGTGGAGTAGCGGTTGTGGCCGATGGCCGCGGCGCCCCGCAGGTTCTTGATGACGTCCTCCTTGAAGACGTCCGCCACCAGCCCCATCTGGCGGTGCGAGATGAGGGCCTGGCCGTCGGAGGAGACGATGCCGGAGGACTCCTGGCCCCGGTGCTGCAGGGCATAGAGCCCCAGATAGACCATGTTCGCGGCTTCGACGTGGTTGTGGACCCCGACCACCGCGCATTCTTCATGGAACTTGTCGAACATCGCCGGACGTGGAGGACCCCGTTTGACCGGGCCTCTGTTCACTTGATACACCGCTCCAACCCGGTGGACCAGAGGTCCCGCAGCCTTTCCACCGGCGCCCGCACCAGGTCGCCGATGACCAGGTGGGTCCCGCCCACCCGGCCGATGACCGCGGCCGGGACGCCCTCCCTGGAGGCGAGGGCCTGAAGACGGCCATAATCCTCCTCCTTCAGCGACACCACGATCCGGGAATGGGACTCCCCGAACAGCAGGACGTCCGGCCGGCCGTCACCGGGGGTATCGACGACCGCTCCCATGCCCCGGCCCGGGTCTCCCATGCACGCCTCGGCCAGAGCCGCGGCAAGCCCCCCCTCGGACACGTCGTGGGCCGACGACAGGAGGCCCGCCTCCACGGCCGCGCGGCAGGTCCTCTGGACCCCCCGCTCCAGCGCCAAGTCCACCGCCGGGGGCCTTCCCGCCACCCGACCGTGCGCCACCTTGAGGTACTCGCTGCCGCCCAGCTCGGGGCGGTTCGGTCCCAGCAGCGCCACCAGGTCCCCTTCCGTCCCGAACCACGGCGCGGCGACCCGCTCCACGTCCTCCAGCAGGCCCACCATGGCCACCGTGGGCGTAGGGTGGATGGAGACCCCGTCGGTCTCGTTGTAGAAGCTCACGTTGCCGCTCACCACCGGGATCTCCAGGGCCAGGCACGCCTCGCGCATGCCGCGGATGGCCTGGGAGAACTGCCACATGACCTCTTCTCGTTCCGGGTTGCCGAAGTTCAGGCAGTCCGTGAGACCCAGCGGCGTTGCGCCCACGCAGGAGAGGTTCCGGGCCGCCTCGGCCACCGCGGCCATGCCGCCGGTGCGGGGGTCCAGATAGCAGTACCGGCCGTTGCAGTCCACTGTGAGGGCGAGACCCCGGGAGCTTCCCTTGATGCGGATCACGGCCGCGTCCGCGCCGGGGGAGAGCACCGTGTTGCTGCGCACGTAGTGGTCGTACTGGCGGTAGATGGGTTCCCGGGAGGCGAGGTTGGGGGACTCCAGGAGCCGCTCCAGCACCCGGGTCATGTCTCCGGGTTGCGGCAGCGCGTCCACGTCCAGTCGCTGCGCCTCGTCCTGGTCCGCGGGCCGGGCCGCGGGGCGGTCGTAGGCCGGCGCGGCGTCGGTCAACGCCGCCACCGGGATCGAGGCCACCGGACGGCCTTCCCACAGCGCCCGGAACACCGGGGCGTCGATGACCCGGCCCACCACCACCGCGTCCAGGTCCCAACGGCGGAAGACCTCCTGCACCTCCGCCACCGCCTCCGGCCGCGCCACCAGGAGCATGCGCTCCTGGGACTCGGACAGCAGGATCTCGTAGGGGGTCATGCCCTGCTCCCGCAGCGGCACCCGGGAGAGATCCAACTCCACCCCCGAACCGCCCCGCCCGGCCATCTCCACCGCGGAGCTCGTGAGGCCCGCGGCCCCCATGTCCTGGATCCCCACGATGGCGTCGGTCTTCATGACCTCCAGGCAGGCTTCCAGCAGGAGCTTCTCGGTGAACGGGTCGCCCACCTGGACCGTGGGCCGGCGCTGCTCCGACTCCTCGGAGAAGGACGCCGACGCCATGGTGGCCCCGTGGACGCCGTCCCGTCCGGTCCGGGAGCCCACATAGACCACCGGGTTGCCGCTGCCCCGGGCCTTGCCGGTGAAGATCCGGTCCCGTTCCACCAGCCCCAGCGTGAACGCGTTCACCAGGATGTTGCCGTCGTAGCACTCGTCGAAATAGACCTCGCCGCCCACCGTGGGCACGCCCACGCAGTTGCCGTAGCCGCCGATGCCGCCCACGACTCCGTTCACCAGGTACGCGGTCCCGGGATGGCGGACGCTGCCGAACCGGAGCGAGTTGAGGCTCGCCACCGGACGGGCGCCCATGGTGAACACGTCCCGCAGGATGCCCCCCACCCCGGTGGCCGCCCCCTGGTAGGGCTCGATGAACGACGGATGGTTGTGGCTCTCGATCTTGAAGACCACCGCGAGGCCGTCGCCGATGTCCATGACGCCGGCGTTCTCTCCCGGTCCGTGGATCACCCGAGCCCCCCGGGTGGGAAGCCGTTTCAGGTGCTTCCGCGAGCTCTTGTAGCTACAGTGCTCCGACCACATGACCGAGAACACCCCCAACTCCGTCAGGTTGGGCTCCCGCCCCAGCAGCCGGAGGATCTCGGCGTACTCGCGGTCGGTGAGGCCGTGGGCCCGGACGGTCTCCGGGGTCACGGGAGCGGTTTCAGCGGTTGACATCTGCATCCCCGTCTCGGCCATGTAGCCCATGTCCCGGAAGATGCAGACTTTCGGGGATCACCTGTTGCGACGTTCCCTTCATGCCGACATCTCTTCCGGTGTCTGATGGAATCCTTCGGTCCTGAGTCTTTCCAGAACCTCGACAATTCGCCGAGCTTGAGCTTCGGACGGAATCTTCCCCCCGGCTCTGCACGCCACGGCAAGAATACCGGCTTCCTTTGGGGACAAACGGCTGTTTTCCTTTCCCCATGCAAAAACTGCCTGCCAGAACCGGGGACCGGCTTCCACAACCATCGTCTGCGCCTCAATGCCGTTCAGGGTCTTCTGGTCCTCCAAGGCGTCCTTCTTGACGTTTTTCTCGTCCTCTTGGGTGATGAGTCCCTTGAGGAAGGTTTTCGGCCATTCGATCTTGAGGGATTTTACTCGCTCCCAACACGCCTGCTTCTTGGCCCACTCGGTCACGTTGCTTATACCGGAAGGAGGAGTAGTCAGGATGTCGTGAATTTCCCTTGCGACAAGAGCCAGGGATTCCTGCATGGCGGTGTCGAGCGTCTGGTGTCGCCAGATACTTTCGAAATCGACCGCGCGCTTCATCCCGGAAACATCATGGCTCATCTTGGAGATGGCATAGGCCACGATGTTTGCCCTGTAGCCGCCCTGGTACCACGGTTCATTGGAGACGATCTTCTCCGTCGTCTTGAAGACGATCGCCTTGGCTATTATCTCTCGATAATAGCCTTCGTTGAAGCTGTCCGCCTTTTTCTCCCATGCTTGCCCGATGTGTTGAGCAAAATGTGCGAAATTCTTCTGTGCTCCCATACTCACCTGATCGGGATGACCGAACCAGACGTTGAGATACTTGGCCACGTCTGTCTTCGAGAAAAGTTGCGACCGTGGGTTTTCCAAGTCAAATTTTCTCCGCTGTGCAGGGGTGAGAAGAGAACGAGCGTCCGCGTACTGACCGCGGGCGCGCTCGTAGAACCAGTTCGTTTCACGGAAAGTACCGTCTGGTGACGGAGCGTAAATCCGTCGCGAAAACTGCTCCATCCGAACGTGAAATGGATGGTTGGCGAAAAAATCGGATGCGCTGACGCGGTTCTGACTGTTGGCGTACTCCGAGATCTTCGGCACAACTTCTTCCGTCTGCTCCGAGGAAACGATGGACAGTTTCATTTGAACGAACACGCGAGACAAATCCTCTCTGTTCCGAAACGCAACGTGTATCGAGGCCGTGGTTTGTCCGCCATTGACTATCTGAAAGTTCTTCAGGCCAAGCAGCAGAAGTCGATCTCCCTTTTCTTCTGTCGTGATAGCTTCCGCGGTTGCCGTGATTCCATTATTGTAGGCAAAGAACATGCCTGGATCGTTCTGCAAGGTGTTCCTGATGCCGCGGTTCACGTTTCCCCGGGCCTGAAGAAAAACCCGGACATTTTGTTCGAGCAGTCTTGCACTCCACCGGTCGTATATGGCTGCGAGGGTCTGTCCTGGAACAACCGCCAAGTAAGACTCGTAATCTTCAGCCGGCAGATGAGCAGGAAGAAGGGATAGTGCGCCACCGAAGTCCCCGCGAAGATCAATCTCGACATCTTCTCGACCGTGACCAGTGGCGGCAAAACGATGGATTCTGCTTATGTCCCATACGCTGTAGGTGACGGCACGTCCGTCGAATGTGTCGGCTTCTCGTCCATCGACCCGTTCGCTGAGTTCTCGATTGCTGATCAGGAACATCCGTACCCGATCCACTCTACCCCAGCGCTGAGCAATGAGGTCGGCAAGGCCGAACCCCGGGTTTGTCTCCTCCAGCCTGTTTCGCCAATCTTCGTCCAGTGCCCGCTGAAGGAACCTCGACAGGCGCTGAAAGAGGGCGTTCATCTCGCTCCCGTTAAGGCGGCCAACCTCGGGAGACTGATGGAAATCCGCGATAATGAGACTGAGAGTGCGTGACGCTTCAAGAGGGTCTCCGCCATATCCATCGACTCGAATACCAGTGCTTGGATGGCCTCGATAGAAGGCTCGGTCGGCCGCATCGAGCTCTCCTGCATCTGTCAGAAACTCGCAGAATTTTTCGAAGAAAACGTCTTCATAGAAACGCCCGGCCGCGTCCGCTTCCGCCAAAATATCTTGGAAAAGTTCCTTGCCGAGTTCATCGACGCTGAACGTCATGCAACCCTCCGGAAATTCGCGAGCCTAGATTACTCATGTCCGTTCGAAACGGCTCGCATACCGAAAGAGATATCGCATATCTCAAGTCCTGAACACCAACGGGACAACTGGATGAAGTGATGCGCGGAAAGTCCTCCTTGACGTCGAAAACATGTTCCCGACCAACCGACCACCACTTGTCGGAATAGTCGTCCGTCCACTCAAATCCCACCGCAGACAGCCTCTCCTCGAAAAGTTCTGTCGTACGCAGGTCCTGTACCTCCACTTCCCTTCTCAATTGTCGCACGACATCCGTGATGGTCACCGCGTCTCGATCATCCTTCGAGGTCTCGGTGATTTCCAGCACGCAAAGAAACAACGCGTCAACGCCAGTCGTATCCAGTTGGTGTTCACTCGAAATGGACACGCTGGGCACCGAGGCTCCACGGCGCGCCTTGACCTCGATACAAACTCGCCCAATCTCAAAGTCCTTGGGTGTACCCAAAGGCCCGGTCCAACTGCCCACGGCGTCCCGTACTCCGAGTATGGGAAAGAGGACATTGCGCAAAACCTTGAGTTCGCCGAGAAGTCCCCGTTGTTCCTCGTCCGACAAGCGATCGTCCCGCCCACTTCGCAACAGTCGATGCCAACGCAATGTGCGTCCGAGAAAACGCTCAATTGCTTCTCTCTCTGATTGTGCCTTTCCTACCGCCGAAACAATATCAAGACAGAGACGATGAAAAATCTCGCGACTCTCGTCGTCCAGGAGACGAAGCACCAAAAGGTCACGGTCGCCAGTCCCCTTGAAATAAAAATCCACTTCGAGACCTCGAAGTTTGGGAAGCCGACTACTCCACTTCCTGCCTGTCTCGTGCTGCAATAGCAGCAAGCATCTACCCTTCGCGTCGACAGCCCAAAACAAATCCCACGGAAGAGTCGGATCAATCCTGCGAGCGCCGACGTCGAGACCCTGCTTCGGCCGCGGAATCTCTCTCCACGGATCTGCTGCTTCAGTCTTCATCTCCCGCCATCTCGTCTTCGTCGTCCGCGGGGCTGTACCGTTCAGCCAACCACTGCGTGTTGACAACGTATTCCACTTTCGTCTCGTCTCTTGACGACATTGGAAAACTGATGCTCCACGCGACCACCGGATCTGCATTGCCGAAATCCTCGTCAGCCTTTCCTATTGCGAGCAAATGAACGATCAGCAGTGGCTTCTGCCTTACCTCTCTGAATATCCGGTCCGGGAAATTCGGAGCCTTGCCGGAAGGGGAAAGACCCTCTTTCTTCAAATATCGTTCTTCGGCTTCGGACACTTGATCCTGCGTGAGTCCACATTTTTCAACACCTCGCGATGCAACTCGTTGCCTGTCCGAAATCAGCAATGTCGTCGAATCACTCTGACTTCCCGGAGAACGACGTTGACAAACGATATCGAACCCAAGCAGGCGTGTCACGAGAGAATGATCCGATCCTCCGGCAAGCGCTGGGTAAAGAACATCCCATTCTGATGTCTCACTGTCCAGGCGTTCCTCAATGTAGCGCCGTACTGGTGTCGGATCCGTCAAATTGGACATCGGATGGTTACGGAATCGCAGAAGGAATTCCATGATTGCGCTGGCTGGCACCTCGCGCGCCAACCTGCCATGAGCAGTGTTCTCAAAGACAAGACCTGCCTTCCGAATCTCCTCTGCCAGACCAACGGCTGCGATTCGGTTACATTCCATGCTTGCCGGGTCTCGGTAGAGTGCGGTTGTTTCGATGAAACGATTGGCCAAGCCCACGGAAATCGTCAATCGCCTTCCCGATCCCATCTTGTTTCGTGCAGTCACGATAAGGGTATCAGGGTGGCTACGCACCTTCAGGCCGAATTCGGTTGGTGTGGCGTTCGCTACCTCCATGCGTCGAAATTCATCTCGAAGCTCCTCGATGGATTCCGCTATGTGGGCGTACCACCCCTCCGCCTGCTGCAGCATCCACACTCGACAGAGATCTTCATAACCCGGTCGATACCCGAACCACCGTCCCATCTGCATAAGCGTGTCGTACATCATTGAATTGCGGAGAAAGTAACTGATAATCAATCCCTCCAGAGTGAGGCCTCGGGATAGCGAGAAACCACCTACGGCGACTACGTTAAGTCCCGTCTTGTGGTCGGCGTAGTCCAGAGATCCAGCGGAACGGTTGTTAATCGTAATCACGGTGATCGCATTCACACTATCCAAAAGCTTCTCCTGCACTTCCGGCCACAACACTCCAGAAATGCCTTCATATTCGCCAGCAAACACGTCATGGAGTGCCCGAATCTCCTCGTCAAGCAACGCCTCGCTTATCGGTTTCGCAGCATTCACCCGAATGCTTCTACGGATCGCGTCAATCAAGACATGTATCTCATTGCGCAGTTGCCCCTGGACGTTGGTAAAACGGGACGCATTTACCAACATCGAGTTGTGGGCGCCTGTTTGTCCCCGAACCAGTCGAATGGCGCGGGCCACGACGAAGGTGCGCACGGCAGTGCAAAGACTCTCCGGCAGTGCGGTGACGTTGTGCGTGATCTTGTGATTCAGGGGAAGCAGGTCTCCGTTGTCCCTGATATGCCGGACAATTGAACCGTCGAACTCCTGCTCAGGACCGTCGATGAAGACTTGCGAGGCGCCCCAATAGTTGTCTGGCGGATCCAGACCGACGATAAAATTTTTTGGAAAGAGGTCTGCTCCGATCATGTCATCGTCGGTATCCGGGTCGATAAAGATATTCGCAAAAGGTGTCGCCGTGTATCCGACATAGCAGCTCTTGTCGAAGCTCTTCAGTACCTCGCGGATTTGTCCGTTTATGCGAGAAACTTCATCTCGACCTTTCTTTATGTTGATCGATGCGTTGTCCGCTTCGTCGTCGATCAGGAGCATTGGCTCCCTGATGGAGGAAACATTGTGTTTGGCGTTGTGCTCTTTCAGCCATTCCAGCAGATTCTTGAGTGTATTGGCGTTTTTCTTGATGACAAATAGAGCGGGTTCCCTCAGATTCTCGAGAGGGATGCCAATGCTCGTAGCGGTCGATTTGTCAAAATCACGCACCGCGTTTGTAAAAGCGTTCGGCCGACGCATGGAATCGTACCGCCCGACCCCGATGACCCGTGCCGAATCCGGAGCATTCGACCATAATCGAGCATTATCAAATCCGGAAAAACCTTCGTCCAAGCGGGTTTGCGTTTGGCGGCGCAGATTGTTGTGAGTCCCTGCAATCACGACGATCACCCGGTATCCCGCGTCGGCCGCCTTGCAGATCAGTCCCGTATAGTTGGCTGTCTTCCCGGATTGTACTTGACCTACGACCATCCCTCGACGGTCCCAGCGGCCTGCCTTTCCGGGATTCTCAAGAAGTCCGAGTGTGCTATCTGTCACCTGATCGAGAGTGGCCAGAACGTGTGCCGAAAACCCCTTTTCGGTCAGGAACCTTCGGTATCTGTCCCAGTAATAGGAACCGATTTCTCCTCGCAACTTCGCGTCGTCAAGCCACTTCTCGAAGCCGGAATCCTCCAGCTTGGCCCCGATTTCCATAGTGACGCCGTGTATGCTCTCAAATTCGAGAGCGAGCCGTTCAGCTTCGTCGTCCGTCACCTCCGGAACAACCGCGCGAAGTCTCTGGATCTCCTCCCTGATCATCTCTGGCGTAGGCATCCGCTTCGCCAACAACGCGCCTACCATGTCCTTCAAATCCTGTATGCCCATGAATCAACTCTTCCGGTTCATTTCGCCGAGGATTTGCAGAGCAACCTTCCGGTTTGATCGGAATGGCTCCGCTGCGGACATCATCGCCTCCACCTCTTCGTTTGTGTAACCGCCGGCTCGAAGAATCTGACAGGTTCGTATCACGGCTTCGGATAAAGCCTCTTCGCTCATCGCCCGAGCAGAAACGTTCTCAGGGCTTGACGCCACATCCAGGAAAAGAGAATCGATCGGTAGCGTCGCAGTGACAAATTGAAGAAGACTCTCGAACTCCTTGCGTCGTTCTTCGTCGAGTTGTGCGGAAAAACCGGTGAATGCCGGATGGTCGAAGTTGAGACTGTAGGAAATCTGATTCTTGCTCTGCTTACGAACCCACACCGGTAGCCTGTCGTCGCTGGTTAAGCGTTCACCCCTTCCTCTGTACACACGTGTCGATGTAGCCCCTATTTCCTCCACGATTTTCCTGAGACGATCTCTTACCTGCACGGGTAGTTGCGCCGAAGCCTTCTTCAGGTCGATCTTCCAATCGGAATCCATGCTGTTCGGCATGTCCACTCGCACTCGCGCGAGCTTGGTCAGCTCTGTCTGTCTGGCGAGGTTGAACCATGTTCCATAAATGATGAGTCGTTTCTCCCTGTACACGTAGAACCCCTGGTTCCTGACGTATCCTTCCGGACCAGCGTACCGTTTCCACTCATCGGGCGATACTTTCTGGTGGTGCGGAAGCGTCATGGGTTGAATACGGATTTCCTGACTCCCTAACAAAAATACCTCCTCCGGCCTGAAAATCGTCGCCGGATGGCGTGAATGGAACGGATCGAACGGTTCGAGCCGTCTGCCGTTCAGTAATATCGAAACTCTCCCTGCACGCCCCTCGCCTGAGAGAAACCTGTGGAAGACAAGCTCAACGTGAGTCGCCATTTCGTCGATCTGGCGGAGCAAGTTCCTCTGGTTGTCCTTGGCGCTACCACCCGTCAGTCTATCCAGTTTCTGCCAGACGATGAGGGTCCCACTCTCTCCCAGCTTGTCGGACCATGGTACACCTTCGGCATCGGAACTCACCTCCACCAGCCATTCATCGGTTTCCGCCACGAAATCCAGGTCCCAAATCGCGCATGATGCTTTTCCCTGCCGGCGCGTCAGGACCGTCAATCGTCTGCACTGCGAGAAGGACGCGGTCTTGAGTCCCAGGCCGAACCGCCCAAGATCATGCTGGGCACGGCTCTCCAGTGGACTTCTGGAGCCGGGCCTCATCGCCTCCAGAAGTACATCTTCCGACATGCCTACTCCGTCGTCGAGAATCCCTATCGCAGGATTGTCCGAGTGTGTATCGGTCAAGAGTTCGATCTTGCGAGCGTTCGCCGTGATGGAATTGTCGATGACGTCTGCAACAGCGGTTTCCAGTGAATAACCAATGTCCCGCATGCCTTCGATCAGCGCAGCAGCCCGAGGCGCTACTTCCCTGTGTCTTGTCAACCCGGAGTCTGTCACGCTGCTTTCACTGAAGTACGAGACTTTTGCCTGACGTTGCCTACAGGTCTGCGAGAACCCTCAATGAATTGGAAGACTCGCCAGATACTTCCCGCGATTTGACGCGCAAGGAATGGCGGAACCGCATTGCCTACCTGAATGTATTGTTGCGTGCGATTACCCTTGAAGAGGTAATTGTCCGGAAAAGTTTGAAGTCTTGCCGCCTCTCGCACGGTCAGACTTCGACATTGGATCGGGTCCGGATGGATGTAATAGTGACCGTCCTTCGAAATGTGGCTGGTGATTGTAGTCGCCGGTCGATCTCCGACCTGCACCCGGAACCGATCCGAAAAATCACCAGAACTCCAGTTCTTGTGCTCGGGAGCAAGAATACCTGGAAATTCAGATGCTTTCGGCGATCGGCCGAAAGCCCTGCCGAAAGTGGACGCGAATAGATACCTGACCAGATCGGGCCTCATGTGTCCCCGTGTCTCATGATTCGGCAGACGCCTCAGTTTGTCATCGAAAATCCATTTCCGTAGATCGGATGGACAAGTTTTTGGCAACCTTGCACGACGGCATCTCGTCCGTTCCATAGGCGCGCAGCACTGAAACTCTCGCAAACAACTTTTCAGAATCCTTCGAAATCTACGCCTTTCGGCTCCAGAAAGAGTTTCAGAAGGATCTTGACTGTCACAGTCAATGGTCGAAAATGCATTCCAGACCGCTTGAGACCATGTATCCAAGCTGTCTCCCACGCTCAGCCCGCTACGAAGCGGCGGCATCGCGCCGATCACGGCGTTTACGGCGACCCGTTTTGAGCGTTTTTTGAGACGAGGCAAGAGAAAGTCCGGCAAGTTTTCCGTGAGATCCTTCCGCAGACCGACAATGAACACTCGATGACGCGCTTGCGGGATACCGTGCTCCTCTGCCCTGACCATGTACTCACTCGGTAGGGAGTCTAGCCCTAGCCTGAGACTATTCGTGGAAGGCGACAGTGCAATTAGCCTAGCGCTGTCTGGTCCCATGGCATTCCGCAGATCCGAAACGACGCTCTGGAATATCCGGTCACCCCTTACGGACGACGACAGCAGGCCCTTGACGTTCTCCATGACGAACACCGCCGGTTTGAGGCGCCCGAGGATGTTCACGTATTCCTCATACAGGAAATGCCTCTCGTCCTCCTGGGGGTCATAGTTGGCGACACCTCTGTTCCGGGCACGGCCTGCCAAAGAATATGCCTGACACGGTGGACCGCCAATGAGCAAGGTGCGATCACCGTACCTCTCGCGGATGTCGGAAATACGCTGATCGAGAAGACGGTCTGTCGATGTTTCCTTCTTGCCAAGTTCCAACCGCGGCGTCTGCTCAGCAGCCTCACGCCACTGAACAGGGTAAAGTTCACTCCACTCCGGCTCCTTGATTTCACCGTTCAGGAAGGAGTAGTACTCTGGTGGAAACTCGGACCCGAATTTCCGCAGGAAACTGCGCAAGAGCAGGGTCTCATGGGCTGACTTCTCCTTCTCGATGGAAACCTGGATTGCGTAAGGGTGGTTTCGGGAATCGTCCTCGAAGGCGGAGAAGCCCTCGCCAAGACCTCCGGGACCCGAAAAGATGTCAACAACGGCAACCTGGTTCTTCACTTGGTCCACCGCGACGGCCCGTGAAACAGGCGGGATCCGGACGCAAACCTGCCCATGACGGACATCGTTGACCCCAAGACACGCTCACGCATGATGTCGGGCATCAGGAGCAAGAACACCCGACCCGAGATGCTCCTGCGCAAGACCCTGCATGCACGTGGTTTCAGGTATCGTCTGCATGGAGCCAATCTTCCCGGGAAGCCCGACCTCGTCTTTCCAAAATACCGGGCGGTCTGCTTCGTCCATGGCTGTTTCTGGCATCGGCATCCGGGATGCCGCTTTGCCACGACACCAGCCACCCGGGTCGAGTTCTGGGAAACGAAGTTCGGGGACAACGTGGTCCGCGACCGAGACAACGGCGCACTCCTGGAGACTCGAGGCTGGCGAGTCGCTGTCGTGTGGGAGTGTTCCACGCGAGGCGATCTGTTTCCCCAAACCATTGATCTCCTGACAGACTGGCTTCGCGGCAACGAACCCCTGTTTTCCTCCGATCCCAGCGACAAATCTACACCCATTTCGACATACAGGACAGACTGAGGCGGTTACTCGTCGCTCGGACATGAGCCTGCGCCGCCCCGGACATGCGCGGCCATGGACGCAAAGATCTTGAGGCCGTCCACTCCCCCGAGCACGGGTTCCGAGGCGTCCTCCGGGTGGGGCATCAGGCCGAAGACGTTGCGTTGGGCGTTGCAGACGCCGGCCACGGATTCCACCGAGCCGTTGGGGTTGGCTTGGTCGCAGACTTGGCCGGCCGCGTCCACGTAGCGGAGCAGCACCTGCCGGTTGGCCCGAAGCCGGTCCAGGGTCGCCGGGTCCGCGTGGTAGCGGCCTTCGCCGTGCTTCACCGGCATGTCCAGCAGCTCGCCGGGCCGGGCCAGGTGCGTGAACGGAGCATCGGCCTCTTCCACGCGCAGGAACACGCGCCGGCAGACGAACCGCAGGGAGGCGTTGCGGGTCAGCGCCCCGGGCAGCAGCCCGGACTCGCAGAGGATCTGGAACCCGTTGCAGATGCCGAGGACCAGCCCCCCGGCCCGGGCGAACTCCACGACGCCCTGCATGAGCGGTGCGAAACGGGCCATGGCCCCGGCCCGCAGGTAGTCGCCGTAGGAGAAGCCGCCGGGCAGGACCACCGCGTCGCACCCGCCGGGGAACCGGTCCTTGTGCCACAGGGTGCGGACGTCCTGGCCCAGGACGTTCCGCAGGCAGTGGACCACGTCGTCGTCGTCGCAGGAGCCGGGGAATACGGCTACGCCCCAACGCATGGCGTCATTCCGCGACCTCGAAGCGGTAGTCTTCGATGACGGGGTTGGCCAAGAGCTTCTCGCACATGCGGCGCGTCTGCCGCTCGGCGTCCTCCGCCCCGGCGGCGTCCACCTGCAACTCCAGGTACTTCCCCATGCGCACCTCGCTCACCGAGGCGAAGCCGAGGCTGTGCAGCGAGTTCTCCACCGCCTTGCCCTGGGGGTCCAGGACTCCCTCCTTGAGGGTCACGAAGACTCTGACGCGCATGGGTCCGGTTCCGGCGAGGCGTGCTGCGCCCGACCGCGGCGCGGCTCCCGCTAGGCGCCGGTGACCCGGCGGCAGACTTCCCGGTAGGCCTCCTCGACCCCGCCCAGGTCCCGGCGGAACCGGTCCTTGTCCATCTTCTCCAGGGACCCCTTCTGCCAGAAACGGCAGGTGTCCGGACAGATCTCGTCGGCCAGGACCACCTCGTCGCCGCGCCGCCCGAACTCCAGCTTGAAGTCCACCAGGATCAGGTCCCGCTCGTCGAAGAACGCGGTCATCAACTCGTTGATGCGGAACGTGAGACGCTTCACCTGCTCCAACTCCGTCTCCGACGCGTACCCCAGGGCCAGGATGTGGTAGTCGTTGATCATGGGGTCGTCCAGCGGGTCGCACTTGTAGCAGAACTCCAGGACCGGCATGGAAAGCGACCGGCCCTCCTCCAGGCCCAGGCGCTTGGCCATGCTCCCGGCCACGACGTTCCTTATGATGACCTCGATGGGGAGCATGTCCAGACGGTGGACCAGCATCTCCCGCTCGTCGAGGCGCTCCAGGAAATGCGTCGGCACGCCGTTGGCTTCCAGGTGCTGGAACAGCACCTCCGAGATGGCGTTGTTGACCACGCCCTTGGACGCCACCGTGCCGAGCTTCTTGGCGTTGAAGGCGCTGGCGTCGTCCTTGAAATACTGGACCATCTTGCCGGGATCCTCGGTGGAGTAGAGGATCTTGGCCTTGCCCTCGTAGATGCGTTCGAGCTTTTCCATACCTTCTCCTCGCGCACGCGCGCGTCGGGTCCGGCGCGAACGCCGGGTCATGTCCCGGCGAACACCCGGTCGAAAATGGCGTCCACGTGCCTGAAACAGTCCTTGAGTTCCCAGATCTCGTCGATCTCGCCCGCGCTCAGATGCTCCATGACCGTCGGGTCTTCGAGCAGCCGCCGCTTGAGGTCCACCCCCTCCCTGGCGGCCGCGAGGCCGTGCCGCTGGACGGTCTCGTAGGCGTCGTCCCGGGGCAATCCCTTTTCCACCAGGCGAAGGAGGACTCCCTGGGAGAACACCGCGCCGCCGCTCGAGGCGAGGTTGCGCTCCATGTTCCCGGGATAGACGCACAGGTTCCCGATCACGTGGGTGATCCGGTGCAGCATGAAGTCCACCAGGATGGTGGCGTCCGGGCCGATGACCCGTTCCACCGACGAGTGGCTGATGTCCCTTTCGTGCCACAGGGGGATGTCCTCCAGGGCCGAGACCGCGTAGGAGCGCACCAGTCGGGCCAGTCCGCACACGTTCTCGGACAGGACCGGGTTGCGTTTGTGCGGCATGGCCGAGGACCCCATCTGCTTCTCGGTGAAGGGCTCCTCGGCTTCGAGGACCTCGGTGCGCTGGAGGTGGCGGATCTCCACCGCGAACTTCTCGATGGAGCTCGCCAGCACGGCCAGGACGCTGAAGAAGAAGGCGTGCCGGTCGCGCTGGATGACCTGGTTGGACACCGGGTCGGGGGTGAGCCCCGCGGCCTTGCACACGTACGCCTCGACTTCCGGGGGAACCTGCGCGAACGTGCCCACCGCGCCGGAGACGATGCCGCAACGGACCTCGTCCGCGGCCCGCTCCAGCCGCGCCAGGTTCCGGCGCATCTCCTCGTGCCACAGGGCCAGCTTCAGGCCGAAGGTGATGGGCTCCGCGTGCACCCCGTGGGTGCGCCCCATCATCGGCGTGTCCTTGTACCGCATGGCCTGCCGCCGCAGCACCCCCAGGAGCTCGCGCACGTCCTCCAGCAGGAGCTCGCCGGCGTCCTTGAGCTGCAGCGACAACCCCGTGTCCATGACGTCCGAGGACGTCATTCCCACGTGCACGAAACGGGCGTCGTCGCCGATGGACTCGGCCAGGCAGCGCAGGAACGCGATGACCTCGTGGTGGACCTCGCCTTCGATCTCGCGGATCCGGGACACGTCGATCCGGGCGTTGCGCCGGATGCGCGCGGGCGCGTCCCGGGGGACCCTGCCCATGCCGGCGAGGGCTTCGGCGGCCAGCAACTCGATCTCCAGCCACTTCCCGAAGCGGACCTCGTCGGACCATATCCTCGCCATCTCCGGGCGGGTGTAGCGGTCGATCATTGCTGGCGCATCCCCGGGTCAGGACGACCCGTCTTCGGGGCCCGGGACCTCTCCGGCGTCCGTGTGGCCGAAGCCTCCCGCCTCGCGCGCGGTCCCGTCCAGCTCGTGCACCTCCTGCCAGCGCACCCGGGCCACCCGCTGCACCACCATCTGGGCGATCCGGTCGCCGCGGCGGATGGTCACCGGCTCCCGGCCCAGGTTGACGAGCATCACTTGGACCTCCCCCCGGTAATCCGAATCGATGGTGCCGGGGCTGTTGGCCAGGGTCACGCCGCGGCGCAGGGCCAAGCCGCTCCGGGGACGCACCTGGGCTTCGAACCCCGCGGGCAGGGCCAGGGCGAACCCCGTGGGGATCAGCGTCCGCTCCAGCGGCGCGAGCACCACGTCGTCCTCCACCGCCGCGGCCAAGTCCAGGCCCGCCGAACCCTCGGTCATGTAGCGAGGCAACGGGACCGCGTCCTTGCCGCGCCGCACCCGCCTGATCTGGACCTTGACCTCCGCCATGAGGTCCTCGCCGGAGTTTCCGCCAGCTCTCCCGAAGCGAGGGGCGTCGTCAGGGGCTGGACCCGGCAGCCGCACCCTGCGCCGCGGCCCCGCGGAACCGCAACCCCTCCACCTCGTGTCCTTCCAGGTCGCCCAGCAGGGTGGCGGTGAAGGCGTCGGCCCGGACCATCTCACCGGCCAGGGCGGTGAGGGAGTCGAGGGACACCTCGCGCACTCCCCGGACGATCTCGTCCAGCGTCACCTGCCTGCCGTGGTGCATCTCGCTCCGGGCCACGTGGCTCATCCAGGAATCCGCGGACTCCAGGCCCAGCAGGGTGTTCCCCACGAGCTGGTCCCGGGCGCGGGCAAGCTCTTCCTCGGTCACCCCGCCTTCGGCCACCTTGAACATCTCCGCGACCGCGACCTCCATGACCTCCCGCGTCCATTCCGCCCTGGTGCCCACGTAAACGCCGAGATAGCCCGCGTCCCGGTAGGACGACAGGAAGGAATAGACCGAGTACGCCTTGCCGCGCCGCTCGCGCACCTCCTGGAAGAGGCGCGAGCTCATGCCCCCGCCCAGGAGCGTGTTCAGCACGTGCGCCGCGTATTGCCGGCGGTCCGCGTGGGGCAGTCCCGGCGCCCCCATACAGACGTGCACCTGTCCCAGCTTCCTCGGGTGGAGGGACAGGCCCGGGAGGCTCTCCGGGGCCGCGTCGGCGTCCTCCAACGGACCCGGGGGCATGGCGCCGAACTCGCCGGCCACCGCGTCCACGAGTTCCGCATGGGACAGGTTGCCCGCTCCGGCGATGATGACCCGGCCCGGGAGGTAGCGCTCGGCCACGAACCGGACCAGGGCGTCCCGGGTGAACCCGGTGACCGTGTCCGCCTCGCCGCAAACCGGCCGGCCCAGGGGATGATCTCCGAAATAGTCGAGGCTGAACAGGTCGTGTACGTAGTCCTCGGGGTTCTCGTCCGCGGACGCGATCTCCTGGAGGACCACCGTGCGCTCGCGCTCGATCTCGTCGCGGTCGAACTCGGAGTGGAGGAAGATGTCCGTGAGCAGGTCGATGGCCAGCGGCAGGTGCTCGTCCAGCACCTTCGCGTAGTAGCAGGTGGATTCCTTGCCGGTAAAGGCGTTGAGGACGCCGCCCACCGAGTCCATCTCCTGGGCGATCCGTTGCGCGCTGCGCCTCTTCGTTCCCTTGAAGAGCAGGTGCTCGACGAAGTGCGAGAGTCCCCCCTGCGGGCGGCGCTCGTGACGGGAGCCGTTCTCCACCCAGATGCCGAGGCTCACGGCCCGGGTGCCGGACCGCTGCTCCGTCAGGATCCGGACGCCGTTGTCCAGAAGGGTCTTCTCGAACATCGCGGGCCGCTATGCCTGCCTGGAGGACTGCTGCTGCTCCTTCAGGGCCTCCTTGCGGCTGAGCCGGATCTTGCCCTGCCGGTCCACGTCCAGGACCTTCACCATCAACTCGTCGCCCTCGTTCAGCACGTCCCTCACCTGGCGCACGTGGTCGTCGGCGATCTGCGAGATATGGACCAGTCCGTCGGTGCCGGGAAGGATCTCCACGAACGCGCCGAAGTCCATCACGCGCCGCACCGTCCCCTTGTAGATCCGGCCGACCTCCACTTCCGCCACGATCCCCTGGATCATGTCGATGGCCTTCCTGCTGCCCGCCTCGTCGGTGGACGCCACCGTCACGGTGCCGTCGTCCTGCACGTCGATCTTCGTGCCGGTGGCATCGACGATGCCCCGGATTACCTTGCCTCCGGGTCCGATGATGTCGCGGATCTTGTCCGGCCGCACCTTCAGGGTAGTGATCCGGGGCGCGTGGCGGGAGACCTCCTTGCGCGTCTCCGACAGGGTCCGGTCCATGACGTCGAGGATGTGCAGCCGCCCCTCACGGGCCTGGTAGAGGGCTTCCTGCATGATCTCGCGGTCCACGCCGCTGATCTTGATGTCCATCTGCAGCGCGGTGATCCCTTCACGGGTGCCGGCCACCTTGAAGTCCATGTCGCCCAGGTGGTCCTCGTCCCCGAGTATGTCCGTGAGCACCCGCACCTCGTCGCCGTCCTTGATGAGGCCCATGGCGATGCCCGCCACCGGCGCCCTGGTGGGCACGCCCGCGTCCATGAGGGACAGGGAGCCGCCGCACACGCTGGCCATGGAGCTGGAGCCGTTGGACTCCAGGATCTCGGAGACCACGCGCAGGGTGTAGGGGAACGCATCCGCGTCGGGCAGCACCGGCGTCAGCGCCCGCTCGGCCAGGGCGCCGTGGCCGATCTCCCGGCGGCCCGGACCCCGGAGGAACTTGACCTCTCCGGTGCTGAAGGGCGGGAAGTTGTAGTGCAGCATGAACTTCTTGTGCTGCTCGCCGTTGAGCGCGTCGATGCGCTGCACGTCTGCGGCGGTGCCGAGGGTGGAAACCACCAGGGCCTGGGTCTCGCCGCGAGTGAACAGGGCCGAGCCGTGGGCCCGGGGCAGCAGGTTGACCTCGCAGGTGATGGGACGCACGTCCTTGAGCCCGCGTCCGTCGATGCGCTTGCGCTGACGCAGCACCAGGTCCCGAAGCTGCAACTTCTCGATCTCCCTGAAAGCCCCCTTGACCTCCCGTTCGCGCCCGGGGAACTCCTCCGCGCCCGCGGTGAGCGCCTCGACCCCGACCTCGTCAATGCGGGCGTTGCGCTGCTTCTTGTCCGCGATGCGCACCGCCTCCCCGAGCTTCTCCTCGGCGAGTTCCCGGACCCGCGCCCTCAGCGCCTCGTCCTTCTCCTCCTGGGGCGCGGCCCGCTTGGGCTTGCCAAGCTGCGACTTGAGGTTCTCCTGCAGGTCGATGAGCGGCTGGATCGCCTGGTGCCCTTGGAACAGCGCGTCCAGCACCCCCTCCTCCGGCACCACCGCGGCGCCGCCCTCCACCATCACGAGGCCGTCCCGGGTGCCCGAGAGGAAGATGTTGACGTCGCTCCGGGGAACCTCGGCCAGAAGCGGGTTCATGACCCACGCGCCGTCGATCCTGCCCACCCGGACGCCCGCCAGAGGGCCTTGGAAAGGAATGTCGGACACTTCCAGCGCCAACGACGCCGCGAGCATGGCCACCACGTCCGTGTCGTTCTCCCCGTCCGCGGAGAGCACGGTGACGATGACCTGGGTCTCGGCCTTGAGCCCGCCCGCGAACAGCGGGCGAATGGAGCGGTCGATCAGGCGGCACGTCAGGATTTCCTTCTCCGACGGCCGTCCCTCCCGTTTGAAGAACCCGCCCGGGATCCGGCCTGCGGCGAACGTCTTTTCCTGGTAATCGACGGTCAGCGGGAAGAAGTCGATCTCTTCCCGGACCTCTTTCGAGGCCACCGCGGTTGCGAGGACGACGGTCTCGCCGAAACGGACCAGGGCGGCGCCGTCGGCCTGCTTGGCGACCTTGCCCAGATCGACGCACAGGGGGCGGCCGCAATAATCCAACTCGATCTTCGTGTGCATGGTTGTACCCTCGAGGGCAGTGGGGGCTGAAGAGAAGAGCGCGGGAAGGGGGAGCCGGAGGCAGGGCCGCTATCTGCGGATGCCCAGCCGCTGGATCAGAGTCTGGTACCTCTGAACGTCCCTCTTCTTGAGATAATCGAGAAGCCGGCGCCTCTTTCCGACGAGCTTGAGCAGGCCCATCCGCGTGTGATGGTCCTTCCTGTGAGTCCTCAGATGCTCTGTCAGGTAAGCGATGCGGCGGCTGTGGATGGCGACCTGCACCTCAGGCGAACCGGTGTCGGTGTCGTGGAGTCTGAAATTCCTGATCGTCTCGCTGGTCTGCTCCCGAGCTGATTCCATCTGTACCCTTTGCTTTCTCCCTTTTCCTCTGGTTTCTCACCCGGTTCTAGCACACCGGCCCCGTCCGTGTAAAGCGGTGGACAGGTCCCAAATCCACCATCGACCAGAGAGGAAGGCAGGGAGGAGACGAAGACCTAATGTGGTAGATTCAGGATGAGCAGTTGGCTAGCCCCTATACGCGAGGCCCATTGCGGCAAACCAGGGCAACGGAGTGAAGGGAGCAGTCGATCAAAAGACCAGATGGTTTATTTCCGGTCTTGACACGGAGGCTATTGAATCATATGATCTATTACTATAAGGGTTTGCTGGCGCGCAGGGATCGGCAAATTCCGTGAGCATCGACGAGTCGATCAGGCGTCAACTGGTTGTTCTCGCACGCCGAAGCCGCGCCCGCAGCGACGAGTTCAGCCCGAACCGGCCGACCGACTGGCGGCCTCAAGAGGTTCGCAATCCGGCGGGAACGCTCGATCTTTACTTCACGAAGACAACGGCTTGGGAGTTCATCGCGTCGCATCTGGAAAGCGGACACCCGGTAGAGGTCATCACATTGCGCCAACCGCCTGGCGCCACCGGTTACGTCATGGAGATAGACGTCGAGGATGGGCAGCCGCCGATCTACATCAAGCTGCAACTCGGGTCTGGACGGATCATCGGACGCAGCTTTCACTACTCCAGGCCGGAAGACTAGCAGGGAGCCCACGCATGAAATCACGACGCTCACCCCGGTTGCAGCCCGTGACCGGCAGCAGACTCACGTGTCCGCAGTGCGGCGGGGACGGAATCACGACACTCTCGCACCGTCATTCATTCAACTACGGCGCAGGAGAGGACGCCGTCGAGTTGACGGTGGACCTGCCGGTGCGGCGTTGCGGCGCCTGCGAATTCGAGTACCTCGACCACGTCGGCGAGAGCCTGGAACACCAGGCGATCTGCAGGCACCTAGGCGTCCTGTCCCCTGACGAAATCCGGCGCGTCAGAATCGGCCATCGGATGACCCGTGCGAGGTTCGCCCACGTCACGGGCATCGGCGAGGCGTCGCTGAACCGTTGGGAAAACGGTCTCACCGTCCAGACGCACGCAAACGATCGGTACCTTCGACTGCTGGCGCGGCCGGAGAACATGCAAAGGCTCCTGAGTTTCGTGGCGGCCAAACGGCGGACGCCGGCGGCCCCGGGTATCGGCGAGGGTCGATTCCGGGTGCTGGAGGTGTCGGACGAGATACGGCGGGCACAGGAGCGCTTCGACTTGCGGTTGGCCGGTTGACGGGATGTACGTCACTACCTTCTACTCGTTCAAGGGTGGCGTCGGGCGGACGATGGCGCTGGTGAACGCGGCGGTAGATCTCGCGACCAGAGGCCGCCGCGTCCTCGCGGTCGATTTCGATCTGGAGGCGCCCGGACTGGATACCTTCGACGTCCTGCGTCCCCGAAAGAAGATTCCGGGAATCATCGAGTTCGTCCTCGAGTACCTCGACTCCAGGCGCGCCCCGGCGATCGAGGAATTCATCGGCGAAGCGCCCGGCGTCGGCGACGGCAGGCTGTGGGTCATGCCGTCCGGCGCGCGGCAGTCGATGTACGCGACGAACCTCGGTCGGATCGACTGGGGCGAACTGTACGACCGGCACGATGGCTATCTGTTGTTCGAGGACATCAGGGAGCAATGGAAACGCGTCCTCGAGCCGGACTACGTTTTGATCGATTCACGTACCGGATACACCGACACCGGCGGCATCTGTACCCGGCAGCTTCCCGATGCGGTAGCGATCCTGTTCTTTCCCAACGAACAGAACCTGCAGGGGCTCCACAAGGTCGTTCAGGACATTCGATCCGAAACCGGCGGACCGCGCAAGAAGGAGATCGAGCTTCATTTCGTGATGTCCAACGTACCGGATCTGGACGACGAGGACAGGATCCTCGGAGACAAGATCGACGCTTTCCGGCAGCGGCTTGGCTTCACGCGGGAGCCGGCGGTCGTGCACCGGTACGACAGCCTGTCGCTGCTGAACCAGGTGGTGTTCACGAAGGATCGTCCGAAAAGCCGCCTCGCCAAGGAATACCACGATGTCGTTCGCGAAATCGTCGCACGCAACCTTGAGGATCGCGACGGAGCGCTGGACTACATCCGGCAGGCGAGCCACCAATGGCGCCGGCCGCGGATACATGAATCTCCGGAAGAAATGGTCAACAAGCTCCAGAAAATCGAGGACGCGCATCCGGACGATGGAGAGGTGCTGTTCAACCTGGGGATGTTCTACGAACACGACCGACGGCTGGATCGTGCTGCGTCGCTGTTCGACCGGGCGATCGAGGCCGGGTGCGACGAGCCGGAAGTGTATCTGGAACGGGCCCGTCTGCGCGCCGATGACCATGATGAGACCGCCGCCTGCGACGACGCATGGCAGGTCCTGCAGGCAGACAGCCTGCCTCCGCCGCTGGTCAGGGAGGCGGTGCGGTTGGCGCTGTCTGGTGAAACCGGGGACGTCGCGCAGTCGATGGCGGTCACGTCGCTGGACGCCGCAGAGCGCATCTGGCTTGCACATGAACTTCAAGGATCCCCGAGGGAAGTCGAAGTCGCTGCCTCCGTTCTGGAGCCGATGGTCGAAGACCAGGGACTGTCGCCGGAAAGACGTGCATCGACGAGAAGCGTGCTCGCGTTGCGTTACCTTGGAGCCGGCAAATCCTCCGACGCGGCCGAACTGCTTGGCCGCGGGGGGCGTGACGTCGAGGACATGGACATCGGCGACGCTTTCAACTTCGGGATGGCCACATGGGGAGCGACCGGGGAAGTCGTTGCAGAGCCGTTTGCGCGAGTCGTCGAACTGGACCGGTCGCATCGGGAACGTGACGACGCGAACTATCTTCAGTGCATGGCGGTCGCCCACTGGGCGACCGGCGATATGCGGGCGGCGCTCGACTTCCTCCGCCAAGCGCGCGAAGCGTCAGACGTCGAGCGGGTTTCGACGTTCAGTTGCTGGCGCTACTACGAGGCGCCCGCGAAAGCGTTCGGAGAAGACCTTGACGAAATCCAGGCGTTGATTCTGGGAGACCGATCACGAACTCCGCGTTTCATGGCGGCCGCAGCAAACGAACCCCGGTGTTAGACATGTGATCCCATCCGGGGACGGTGGAACACCCGAAGGGTCCGCCACGCTTCCGCGGCCTCTTCCCAGCCGATCAGCGCCACCAGATCGCCTTGCCGGTCCACCACCCTGCGGGTCGTCTCCCCGGCCGCGGGCGCGTCCACGTCCGCGAGGGCGCCCTGGAGGCCCTGTCTGAGGCGGTCCGCGGCGTCCGGGCCCAGCACGGCGCACCGCAGGTGGCCCAGGGCGTCGTTCAACGGCACCAGCGGGACCGAGTCGGGGTTCGGAAGCGCACCGAGGTCGTCCAGGGTCACCGCGTCGGCGACCCGGAAGGGGCCGGAGGCCACCCTGCGAAGACGGCTCAGGTAGGCGCCGCACCCCAGGGACCGGCCCATGTCCGCGGCCAGGGTGCGCACGTACGTGCCCTTGGAACAGGTCAACTCGAACTCCAACTGCCCGCCGCCCGCCTGCTCCAGACGGGTCAACTCGACCCGGACGTCCCGGGCCTCCCGGCTCACCTCCTGCCCCTTGCGGGCATATTCGTAGAGCCGGGTCCCCTCCTTCTTGAGGGCGGAGTACATGGGCGGCACCTGGCGCAGGAGGCCGCTGAACTGCCGGCGCAGGGACTCCATGTCCCGCGGCCCCAGGACCGGCGCTTCCCCCCGGCGCAGCAGCTTGCCGGTGCGGTCCTGGGTATCGGTTTCCGCCCCCAGCTCGATGACGCCGGCGTACCCCTTGTCCGCGTCCAGGAAGTGCTGCGCGACCTTGGTCCCCTCGTTGACCGCCAGCGGCAACAGGCCGGAAGCGAACGGGTCCAGGGTCCCCAGGTGGCCGACCTTCCGCGCGCCGGTGATCCGCTTCGCCGCGGCCACCACCCGGGCGGAGGACGGACCCTCCGGCTTGTCCACCAGCAGGATGCCGCTCCGGACCAGTTGCATGGCGTCCCGTCTCACGCTTTCGGTCGGACTTGCCTGAGGAGGTCCTCGACGCGCCGGGCCCGATCCGGGGACTCGTCGTGGACGAACTCGATGGCGGGGACGAAGCGCAACTCCAGGTCCGAGGCGATCCGACCGCGGATGAAGCCCGTGGCCGCCCGCAGTCCCGCCGCCGCTTCGTCCTTCCGGGGCGCTCCGTCCCGCACCGTGAAGTAGATGCGGGCGTGCTTGAGGTCGGGTCTCACCTCCGCGCCCGTCAACGTCACGGAACGGAGCCGCGGGTCGTCCAGGGAACGGGCGAGCAGCCGGGAGACGAACTCCATCAACAGGTCTCCCACCCGTTGCGCGCGCGAGACGCCGGTCTCTCGACGGTTCTTCACGGTTCCCGCCCGGCAGCGTGGGTCGGCGCGCGGTCCCGGGGCCGCGACGCCTGCCGCCTAATGCCTGAATACGTCGATGTCCGACTCCCCCAGCTCGGCCAGCCCCAAACCGTCCACGAACTCCACCACCTGCCGCAAGGTCGCTTCCACCACCCTGGCGTCGCTGCCCACCAACCCGAAACCCAGCAGCGCCCGCTGCCAGAGGTCCTGGTCGCCGCACTCCGTTACCGAGACGTTGAACCGATGGGAGACCCGGGACCGGACCTTGCGCAGCACCGACCTCTTCCCCTTCAGGGAATGGTTCTCCGGCAGGATCAGGACCACCTTGAGAACGCCGATCACCATGCGCTGCTCGAATCGAACCGCGCCGCAAGCCGTCACGGACCCGGAGGGCCGGCGGTGCGCCCGGACGAGCGGGGCATCGAAGCAGGCGCCCTGCTACCGGTCCGCGGCCGAGAGCTGCGCCGCGCCTCCGCCGTCCGGGCGCGCCTGTCCCCGGGCCACGGGGACCTTCTCGAAGCCCTCGATGACGTCGCCCACCTTCACGTCCTGGTAGCCGTCGATGGCGATGCCGCACTCGTAACCCGTGCCCACTTCGCGCACGTCGTCCTTGAACCGCTTCAGGCTGGCCAGCCTGCCTTCGTGCACCACCACCTGGTCCCGCACGAGGCGTATCATGCTGGAACGCTGGATCTTGCCGTCGGTGACCGCACAGCCGGCGATGGCGCCCACCCCGCGGATGTGGAAGACTTCCCGCACCTGTATCCGGGCGTGGAACTCCTCGCGGAAGACCGGCTCCAGCAGCCCTTCCATGGCCGAGCGGATATCGTCGATGACGTCGTAGATGATGGTGTAGAGCCGCACGTCCACGCCCTGCTGCGACGCGAGGCTCGTGGCCTTGGGCTCGGGACGCACGTTGAAGCCGATGACGATGGCGTTGGACGCGCTGGCCAGCAGGACGTCGCTCTCGCTGACGCCGCCCACCGAGCCGTGGATGACCCGGAGCTTGACTTCATCCGTGGACAGCCGCGCCACCGCTTCGTTGAGGGCCTCCACCGAGCCGTGGACGTCGCCCTTCACCACCACGCGCAGCTCCTTGACGTCGCTTGCCCG
This sequence comes from uncultured Binatia bacterium (SeqCode), assembly GCA_965204235.1. Lineage (GTDB taxonomy): Bacteria > Desulfobacterota > Binatia > UBA9968 > JAJDTQ01 > JAJDTQ01. The sequence continues at coordinate 2,796,729 of OZ241979.1, read as the reverse complement.
GACCTGGTCGTAGAACTCCTCCAGGGACACCTTGCTGGTCTTCGCCAACTCGGCCTCGCGTTGCTGCGTCCCGCGGTACTCGGCGATCTGCCTCGCCTTGGCCTCGTCCGTGAGCGCCGAGAACGCCTCACCGGCCTGCGGCACTCCCTGAAGCCCCAGGATCTCCACCGGAATGGAGGGGGTCGCGGCCTCGACCTTGCGGCCCTGGTCGTCGATCATGGCCCGTACGCGCCCGTGATGGGGGCCGGCGAAGATGGGATCGCCCACCTTCAGCCTTCCTTCCTGGACCAGCACGGTGGAAACCGGGCCGCGGCCCCGCTCCAGCTTGGCTTCCACCACCAAGCCCCGGGCCAGCTTGTCGGGGTTGGCCTTGAGGTCCAGCAGGTCCGCCTGCAGCAGCAGCATCTCCAGCAGGCCGGGCAACCCTTCGCGGGTCACGGCCGAGACCGGAACGAAGATCGTGTCGCCGCCCCACGCCTCGGGCGCCAGACCGTGGTCGGCCAAGCCGCGCTGGACCCGCTCCGGGTCCGCGTCCGGGCGGTCGATCTTGTTCACCGCCACGATGATCGGCACTTCGGCCGCCCGGGCGTGGTCCACCGCCTCGATGGTCTGCGGCATGACGCCGTCGTCAGCCGCCACCACCAGCACCACGATGTCGGTGGCCTTGGCCCCCCTTGCGCGCATGGCGGTGAACGCCTCGTGTCCGGGAGTATCGAGGAAGGTCACCCCCCTGTCGCCCAACGGCACGTGGTAGGCGCCGATGTGCTGGGTAATGCCCCCTGCCTCGCCGCCGGTCACGTTGGTGCTGCGGATGGCGTCGAGCAACGACGTCTTGCCGTGGTCCACGTGTCCCATGATGGTGACCACCGGCGGTCTCGGCTCCAACGCCTCCGCCGGGTCCGCGACCTCGTGCTGGTCCTGGAGCGCCGTCTCCACGTCGAACGCGACGTTCTCCACCTGGTAATCGAACTCGTTGGCCACCAGCGTCGCCGTATCGAAATCGAGCACCTGGTTGATGGTGGTCATCATGCCGAGACCCATGAGCTTCTTGATGACCTCGCCCGCCTTGACGCCCATGGCCCTGGCCATGTCGCCCACGGTGACCACTTCCGCCACGCGGACCACCCGCTTGCTGGCCTTCGGCACCGTGATCTCGGTCTTCTTCTGCTCCTTCCCCGGCAAGGCGCGCTTCTTCCGGAGCATGCGGCCCCGGGGCGAACGGAACTCGCGTTCCTTGAGCTCGATGACCTCCTGTTTCCGGATGACCCGTTTCCTGGCCTTGCCGCCCTTGCCGGTCTTCTCCGGTCCTTCCGGTTCCGCGGGCGGCTGTGCGCCGGGACCGCGGGCGGCCCGCTCTCCGGGGGCCGCGGCAGGTTTCGCGGGCGCGGGCGCAGGCCTCCTGTTCAGGTCGATGCGACCGAGGATCCGGGGACCCGTCGCCGACCCGGGCTGCGCCGGCGCCGCGGCGCCGTTGGCGTCGCCCGCCGCGGCCCTGCCCTCGGCGCCTTCGCCCACGGGCGCCGGCGCCTCCGGGGGTTGCGCGGTCTGCGCTTCTTCCCGAGCGCCCGCGGCTTCGGGCCGAGCAGCCTCGGGCGGCGCCGCCGGGGTCGGCTGCGCCGCATCCGGGGGCCGCTCCGGCGCCTCGACCTGCTCGGCCTCGGTGGCCTGGGCCGCCGCCGGAACCGCCGAAGGCGCGGTTTCCCGGGACCCTGCCTCGGGGCTCGCAGGCGTCTCGACCGCCGCGGCCTCGACCGCGGGCTCTTCCGCTTCCTCCTGGGGCGGAGGCACGACCGGCTGGATGGGTTTGCGAGTGACCAACTCGACCCGGCTCGTGCGGCGCCGGATGACGTTGGCCCGAACCCGGCGTTCGACGATCTTCTCATGGGCCTGGACCTCGCCCATGTCCTGGTCCTCCGCGGTGATGGTGCGGTCCACCACGACCTTCTCTTCGCCCACCGAAACCTTCGGCTTCTCCATCGCGGCGACGGCCGCCTTGACGGCCTCGACTTCCGACTCGTCGAGGGAGCTCTGCGGTTTCTTGCCGCGCACCCGGATCTTCTCGAGTTGGGCGATGAGATCGCTGGGCTCGATCTTGAGGTCCTTGGCCAGTTGATGCACTCTCACTTTGCTCATTTCCCACCCCATTGAGCGCGAAGCCTTCCCACCAGCGCCTCCCTGTCCCCGCGGGACAGCGCGCAGCGAAACGCCCGGTAGAGACTCTTCCGCTTCAGGAAGGCTCGCCAACAGTCCTCGCTGTGATGCAGGTATCCTCCTCGTCCCCTGGACGCTTCGGGCGCAAGGCCGTCCTCCGTGACCGCAACCCGGAGCAGGGCGGTCTTCTCGTCACGACGGCCGCAACCCAGACAGGTTCGTACGGGCGAACGGGCGCTCACCCCATGCTTCATGCGCCTTGCTGCGGGCTCGGTCCCGCGGCGTCCTCGCCATCGGCCGAAGCCGGCTCCCCGGCGCCCTCCGCCGCCCGTTCCGGCTCGGCCGCTGCCGCCTGCTCCAGCTCGGCCGCCGCCTGCACTGGCTCATCCGCCGCTGTCTGCTCCGGCTCATCCGCCGCCGCCGCTGCTTCGGCCGCGGCCCGCTCCGCCTCGGCCGCCGCCTGTTCCTCCTCCCGCGCCGCCCGCTCACGCTCTTCCTCCACGTGCCTGGCGGCCGCCTCCAGTATGGCCGCGGCCTTCTCCAACTCGACGCCGGTGACCTCGTTGACGGTGGACGGCTCGGCCTCGGTCAGGTCTTCGGCCGATTTGAAGCCCGACTGGTAGAGCAGCTCCGCCATGACTTCGCTCACGCCGGGGACCGCGGACAGCGACTGCCGGGCCGCCCGGCTCTCCTCCTCGGCCTCCGACTCGCTGCGCGCGTCGATGCCCCAGCCGGTGAGACGGGAGGCCAGTCGAACGTTCTGCCCCTTGCGTCCGATGGCCAGCGAGAGCTGCTCGTCCGGCACGATGACCTCCATGCTGTGGGCGTCGTCGTCCAGCAGGATCTTGTTGACCTTGGCGGGAGCCAGTGCCCGGCACACGTACTCCGCCTGCTCGGGCGTCCAGTGGACGATGTCGATCTTCTCCCCGCGCAACTCCTGCACCACCGACTGGACCCGCGTCCCCTTCATGCCCACGCACGCGCCCACCGGATCCACGTCCGAGTCGTTGGAGGTCACCGCGATCTTCGCCCGGCCCCCCGGCTCGCGCGCCGCCCCCTTGACCTCGACGATCCCTTCGTAGATCTCGGGGACTTCCTGCTCGAACAGCTTGATGAGCATGCCCGGGTGGGTGCGCGAGAGGACGATCTGGGGGCCTCGGGTGGTCATCTCGACGCTGACGATATAGGCCCGGATGCGGTCGCCCTGCCGGTACCGTTCCCGCGGGACCTGTTCCTTCTCGGGCAGGATGGCGTTGGTCCGTCCCAGGTTGACGATGAGGTTGTTCTTCTCGAAGCGTTGGACGATGCCGTGGACCAGTTCTCCCTGGCGATCCTTGAACTGGTTGAAGACGATCTCGCGCTCCACGTCCCGCACCCGCTGGACGATGTTCTGCTTGGCCGCCTGGGCCGCGATGCGGCCGAACACCGCGGAGTCGATCTTCGTGAGCAGCTCGTCGCCCAACTCCACGTCCGGGTCCAGCGTCTCACGGGCCTCGCTCAGCATGATCTGGGTATCGGGCTCCTCCACGTCCTCCACCACGAGCTTGGCCTCGAACAGCTCGATCTCGCCGATGTCGGGGTTGTACTGCGCCTCGAAGCTCCGCTCCACCCCGAAGGTCTTCTTGGCCGCGGACACCATGGCGGACTCGAGGGCCTCCACGATGACCTCCCGGTCGATGCCCTTTTCCTTGGTGACCTGCTCGATGGTCCGGTTCAGATCCTGCTGCATCTCTTCCCCCTGACGAGACCCGGCCCCGCGTCCTGCGACGCCCACTCGTACTCGACGTTGGCCTTGACGATCAGGCCGAACGGGATGAAGACTTCGCGCCCATCCTGCAACACCGTGACGCCCTCTCCCCCGACGTGGTGAAGCGGTCCCCGGAAATTCCTCCGGCCGCCGATCAACTCGCCGGCATGAACCCGGACCCTCCGTCCGACGAACCGGGCGAAATGCTCCGGCTTCCTGAGGGGGCGGTTGACGCCCGGGGAGGAGACCTCCAGCGTGTAGGAACCCGCGACCACGTCGTAAACGTCCAGGAGGTCGCCGAGTTCCCGGCTGACCCGGCCGAGGTCATCCACCCCCGGAGCCTCGTCCGGCTCCCCGACCCTGTCCAGATACACGCGCAGGACGCGGCCCGAACTTCCTTCGTGCCGGAGCTCGATGTCCACCACCTCCAGGCCCTGGCCCGCGGCCAACGGCTCCACCATCTCCCAGAGGCGGTCCAGTGTCTCCTTGGTCGGCATCGGCGCCTCGAACAACGCCTCAAATAAAAAAGCGGGCAAGCTGCCCACTAATGACTGTCGTTTTACACACTGGCACGGCCGAATGCAAGCTGCCGTCGGTTGCCCCGCAGAGGGGAACTCGCTATCATCCGCCGTCGGAAACGACCCCATGGCCGCGCCACAGTCCATGCCCATCCCGCAACATTCCCGCGACGTCCCCGCGGCGGTCTCCTGGCAGGACGTGCTCACCAGCCTGGAGGACGCCGTCCTGGTGGTGGACCGCTCGCGCGCCGTGTCGTTCGCGAACCAGGCCGCCGAGACCCTTGCCGGGCTGTCCGCGCGAACCATGCTGCGGCGGGCCTCCGACGACCTCTTTCGCGCCAACGGGTGGCTGCTCGACATGATCGAGAAGAGCCTCGGACCGGCCGAGAGCACGAGCCGCGCCGAGAACGACTTCTTCCGGCCGCGCGGGAAGAGGACGCCCGTCAGCGCCCTGGTCTCGCCCCTCCGGGACCACGACGGCGCGGTGGCGGGAAGCGTCCTGCTGTTACGGGACCGGACCCTGAGACAGGCCATGGAGGAAGACCTGAGGCGGTCCGACCGCCTGGCCCTCCTGGGCAAGCTGGCCGCGGCCCTCGCCCACGAGATCAAGAACCCGCTGGGCGGGATCAAGGGAGCGGCCCAGTTGATCCGCTCGGAGGCCGCCCACGACCCGTCGCTGGTGGAGAACACCGACATCATGATCCGCGAGGTGGACCGGGTCGATCAATTGCTGGACCAGCTCCTCGACCTCGCGCGTCCGGTGGATCTCCACCCGGAGCCGCTGAACGTCCACGAGGTCCTGGAGCACGTCCTGAGGCTGGAGGCGCACACCACGGGCGCCGCGGCGGTGCGCATCCGGCGCTCCTTCGACCCCAGCCTGCCGTTGATCCTCGGGGACCGGGGCCGGCTGATCCAGGTCTTCCTCAACCTGGTCGAGAACGCGCTGCAGGCGGCGCCGGCGTGCATGACCGTCACCACCTGCATGGAGACCGACTTCTCGCTGCGCACCGATCCTTCCCGCCACACCCGGTTCGTGCGGGTGGAGATCCGTGACGATGGCGCGGGTATCGACGAAGCCGACCTGCCCCACGTCTTCTCGCCGTTCTTCACCAGGAAGCGGCGCGGGACCGGGCTCGGGCTCGCCGTCTGCGACCGCACCGTCGAGGAGCACGGAGGCCGGCTGGGAGTGGAGAGCCGGTTGGGCGAAGGGTCGGTGTTCCGGGTCTCGCTGCCCGTCCCATAGACCGAGCCGCCATGGAGCAGGGCCGTATCTTGCTGGTGGAGGACGACGAATCCCTGAGCCGCGTGCTCCGGAAGGCGCTGGAGCGGCAGGGGTACTGGGTCACCGCCAGCGCAACCGGAGGGGAGGCGCGCCGACTCCTGGAGGAATCCGCCTTCGACGCGGTCATGCTGGACATCCAGCTACCCGACATGGAGGGTCTGGCGCTCCTCGACCTTGCGAGGGACTCCGGCCTCCAGGCCCCCTTCATCGTCATGACCGCGCAGAACACCATGCGCAACGCCATCGACGCCATGAAGGCGGGCGCTTTCGACTACCTCACCAAGCCCTTCGACCTGGACGTGCTGCAGGTGGTGGTGGAACGGGCCCTGGACCGGCGCCGCCTGAGCCGCGAACTCAGCGACCTGAAGGAGGAGGTCAAGAAGAAGTACGAGCCGGGCGTGAACATGATCGGCGCCAGCGCGGCCATGCAGCAGGTGTTCAAGACCATCGGGCAGGTCGCCGGGACCGACACCACCATCCTGATCCAGGGGGAGAGCGGCACCGGCAAGGAGCTGGTGGCCAAGACGATCCACTACAACTCCGCCCGCTGGAACAAACCCCTCGTGCCGTTGAACTGCGCGGCGATTCCCAGGGACCTGATCGAGTCCGAACTGTTCGGACACGAAAAGGGCGCGTTCACCGGCGCCCTCGAACGGCGCATCGGCGCCTTCGAGCTGGCCCATGAAGGAACGTTGTTCCTCGACGAGGTCGCGGAGCTTCCGCCGGAGCTGCAAACGAAGCTGCTGCGCGTGCTCCAGGACGGTTCCTACCGGCGGGTCGGCGGGAACGAGACGCTCCGGTCGGACGCCCGGCTCCTGGCGGCCACCAACCAGGACCTGGAGAAGGCGGTCCACGAGAACCGTTTCCGCAACGACCTCTACTTCCGCCTCAAGGTCATACCGCTCACCATCCCGCCCCTGAGGGAGCGGCGCACCGACATGCCGGCTCTGATCGACTTCTTCGTCGCCAAGGTCAACGGCGACATGGGGACGCAGATATCGGGGGTGTCGCCGGACGCCTTGAAGGAACTCCAGCAGTACGACTGGCCCGGGAACGTGCGGGAACTGGAGAACGCGCTCATCCGCGCGGCCGTGCTCTCCCCGGGACCCATCCTGTCGGCAAGGGACTTCACGCTGTCGAGCCTGGAAGAACCCCCGTCGAACAACCTGGACAGCCTGTCGCTGGAAGAGATCATCCGGAGCAAGCTCGAAGACTACTTCCGGCGCGCCCGCGGGGCGCCGGTGGAGAACCTCTACTCCGTGGTCATGGAACGGGCGGAGCGGCCCCTCATCGAGCTGACCCTCCAGGCCACCCGGGGCAACCAGGTCCGCGCGGCGCAACTGCTCGGCATCAACCGCAACACGCTGCGAAAGAAGATCACGGACCTGGGCATCACGGTAAGGCGGGAACCATGAACCGCCTGCCGTCGCGGCTCTACGCCATCGCGGACGCGGACCAGACCGGGGGCCGCCCGCTGGACCGGGTGGTGGAAGCCATGCTCGCGGGCGGCGTCTCGGTGCTCCAGTTGCGGGTAAAGGATCGACCGGCCGGCGAGTTCCTGCGCACGGCCCTGGCGGTGCGGGAACGGACCGCCCGGGCCGGTTGCCTCTTCATCGTCAACGACCGGCTGGACATCGCCCTGGCCGCGGACGCCGACGGAGTGCATCTGGGGCAGGAGGACCTGCCCCTGGAAGCGGCCCGGCCCCTGATGGGCGACAAGCTCATCGGCGTCTCCACCCACAGCCTCTCCCAGGCGGAGCAGGCGGAGCAGGGCGGCGCCGACTACATCGGGTTCGGCCCCGTGTTCGACACCCGCACCAAGCAGACGGGCTATTCCTCCCGCGGCCTCTCCATGCTCGAATCCGTAAGGAGCCAAGTGCGCATCCCCATCGTCGCCATCGGCGGCCTCACCGCGGACAACGCCCCGCAGACGTGGAGCCGCGGCGCCGACGCCGCAGCCATGATCGGTTACCTGACCCGCGGCGCCGACGTGTCCGCCCGGGTCCGCCGCGTCCTCGACTTGGCGCCGTAGCCGCGGCCGCGCCTCGGAGGCCGGTGTACAGCCCTGCGGAAACCCTGAACAATTGCCCCCGTTCGTCCTGAACGTAGCGAAGCGAAGTCGAAGGACGCGCTTTCCCGTAGGGAGAGGCGCCTCAAGCCGGAATTGATCGGAGGTTCCTCAAGAGGATAGCAGGAAACCGAGAAAGGTGGCGCTGGGCGGGACGCAAACCCCGCGCTCGCCCGCAGGCATGAGAGTATTGCTGCTTCCAGCGCCAGCCCGGAACCTAGCACAGGCCGCCGCCACTGTCGATCAGGGAGCAGGGTCTTGGTCATGTGGCCCGGACATACATCCGGTCATCCTCGACCTGGGCAGACAGGGCCGCGCTGAAGGCTGGGGGTCTATCTCCGTACGTGCGGAGGAACCGCGGTGACCGAAACCTCACGGACCCGGTTGCTTTTTTTACCGAAAGGTACGAAATTCGGACCGTGAACGGAATCGAATTCGTCAGGCGAGCCAGACGCTACGCGAGGAGAGTCGGGAAGCCGTTCCGTTTCGACCCACGCCACGGGAAGGGTAGCCACGGCGTGCTCCACCTCGGTGACCGTCGCACGGTCGTCAAGCATGGCGAACTCAAGACTGGCGTCTTTCAAGGCATGCTGAAGCAACTGCATATCCCCAAGGAGGACTTCTGATGCGCTACGCCTACCCCTGCGTGCTGACTCCCGAGGAGGGCGGCGGTTTCTCCGTCTCTTTCCCGGACGTGCCTGAAGCCATCACCTGCGGCGAGGATCGCGCCGAGGCGCTGGCCATGGCCGAGGATGCCTTGGCCGCGGCTCTGGGCGCCTGCGTTCAGTGCCGTGAGGGGATCCCGGCTCCAAGCGCCGCCGCCCCAAGCCAGGAACTCGTCGCCGTTCCGCCCGTCGCCGCGGCCAAGCTCGCCCTCTATTCGGCGATGCGCAGTCAGGGCGTCACCAAGGTCGCTCTCGCCGCTCGCCTGGGTCTGAGCGAGGGTGCCGTACGCAAGCTGCTGAACCCCGACCATCGCTCCCACATCGGTCAGGTGGAGAAGGCCCTCCGAGCTGTCGGACGCGGCTTGGTGGTCGAGGACCGGGCAGCGTAGCCGGAACCGCGGATTCGTGTGGGTTGAGACACCCTCCACGCACGCGAGGAGATCCGCTTCCCTCCCATTCCGACCATGCCCTCCTCGGTTTGGCATGGTTCGGCATGGCGGAGAACTCCGATCGGTACAGACCGCGTAGCGAAGCGAAGTCGAAGGACGCGCTTTCCGTAGGGAGAGGGAACTCAAGCCGGAATGGGCCAAGCGTTCCGTAAGCGTCAGGGAACTTCCGTAGGCGTCGAGGAACGTTTGCCGGGTCTCATGGTCCGGTGCGGCGGCGTTTGCGCTTGGGTCGCTCCGCGGCTTTTGCGACGAGGGGGGCTTGGAGGCGCTCGTAGAGAGTGAACAGGTGCTCGACTCGCTCCCGTTCGGACGCGAACGCGGCTCTGCGGTAGAGGCGGTCGATGGCGCGGTCGAGTTGCTGATGCGCCTTGCGGAGGTTCGGCGGCATGAGGTCCGGGTCGTACAGTTGAGCCAGGGTCGCTTCCGGGTGAGCGGCGCGGGCGTCGAGCACCGCTTGCGCCAGCGTTGCCGGCGCCGAAGAATCCGCGTTCTCGTTCGTCCAGCCAGGCGGCGTCGGAAACGTGTTATAGACGACGCCGACGGAGTACATGTAGTCGCTCTTCATGCGGCCTGTCACCGCCCGCGTCCAGGCCATGTGCATGGCCGAAGTGAGAAGCGCGAAATCCGCGAGGGTCGCATCGGGCAACAACCGGAGCTTGTCGCTGGGGATGATTGGCGGTTCCAGCCATCCGATTGGGACATATTCCCGGCGTTCCGAACTTACCTGCGGAAGAACGAGAAACGGTGTGGTCGGGAGTACGTTAACTTGCCACAGCGTGGGCGTGTCGGCCAGTTTCAACGTGGACTTGCGTTTGCTGGTCTGCCGCCAGGCGCGGACCGCGGCGATACGTTCCCGGACGCGCGGCAGCCGGGCCAGCGCGCCGGGCGAGGCGTCATGCAAGACGAGGATCCAGCGCTCGCCGCCCTGAAGGTATTCACGAGCGCCGACGAAGGGGCGTAAGAACGGTTCGGCGTCAGGCTCGGCGTCCAGGAACACGAGTCGTTCCTCGGCATTGAAGATGTAAAGCCCGTCGTCAATGGGCTGGGAGCCTGTGATCAGTTGGCGCAGCCCGTTGACCGGCCGACCCTCCTCCCGCACGACCAGGTGCGGGTTCGCCAGTCCGCCGCCGTCGAACAGGTAGGGTGTGATCACGGCGTGGCGGCTTTCGAGGGGCTCGCCCTTCACGTCCTCGTAGGAAAAGAGGCGCTTGGGCGTTGACCCGCGTTCCGCGGCGTCGAGGCCGATGATCGTCACGTGGACGTGCGCCATGCCCCGGGCGTCCGAGCCCCAGGCGAAGGTGCGGTGCGCGAAGGCGATCTCCAAACGATGGCGGTCGAACAGGACCGGCCACAGTTGCGCCGCCTGTTCGCCCTGCGTGATCGAGTTGGTGGCCACGAAGCCGATGCGGGGCGTTTTTTCCCCCGGCGCGCTCCGGACGTACTCGCCGGCGCGGACGAACCACGCCGCCACGTAGTCGAGGGTCCCGCCGCTGCCGCCCAGGGCGGCGATGCGGCGCACCTGCGCCCGTTGCTCCGTGGATTGGTGCTTGGACCCGCCGAAGGGCGGGTTGCCGAAGACGTAGTCGCATTCCTCCGGCGGCAGCACCTCGGCCCAGTCCGTCTCCAGGGCGTCGGCGTTGCGGATGTGGGGCGACTTCTCGATGGGTATCCGCGCGTAGGTCCGACCGAACTCCAGGCTCAGACGGTTGTTCATGATGTGGTCCATCATCCACAGCGCGGTGGATGCGATGCGGGCCGGAAACTCGCCGATCTCGATGCCGTGGAACTGATCCACGTTGACCACCGACAGCACGTCCGCAAGCATCTCGAACTGGCGCTGGCCCGGATTCAGTTCCCGCAGCACTTCGATCTCCAGGGCGCGCAACTCGCGGTAGGCGATGATGAGGAAGTTGCCGCAGCCGCACGCGGGGTCGAAGAACCGCAACGCCCCGAGCTTCCGCTGGAAGACGTGGAGGTCGGGCACTCTGCGGCTGTCGCGTCTTGCCTTGAGTTGCGCGAACTCCGTCCGCAGGTGGTCGAGGAACAGCGGCTCGATCACCTTCAGGATGTTCTTCTCGGTGGTGTAGTGGGCGCCTGCGGCCCGGCGCTCCACCGGCTCCATCACCGACTGGAACAGCGCCCCGAATATGGCCGGAGAGATCGCGGTCCAGTCGAACCGACCGGCGTCGAGCAGGGCTTGGCGCATGGCAGCGTCGAAGTCCGGGATGCGGAGCGGTTCGGCAAAGAGGTCGCCGTTGACGTACGGGAAGCGGGCCAGGTCCTCGTCCAGCTTCGCCTGCCGCCGGTCCTCCGGCGTGTGCAGCACCTGGAACAGCCGGGCCAGCCAGGGGCCGAGGTCGCTGCCGTCCGCAGCCGTCCGTTCCTCCAGGAAGTCGAGGAAGACGTCCCGCGGCTCGAAGATGCCGGTGTCGTCGGCGAAGAGGCAGAAGACGGTGCGCACCAGGAACAGTTCCAGGTCGTGGCCGGCGTAGCCCGAGGCCTTGAGCGCGTCGTGCAGCCGCGCCACCAACTCGGACGCCCGGACGTTGACCGGGTCCTGGTCCCGGAACGTGCGGCGCTGCACGCCGAGGATGAACCCGAACTCCTCCACGTGCCCGGGCAGGTCGGCCAGGGCGAAGCGGCATTCCTCCCCCTCGTCCCGGTCGAGGAGTTCGAACGTCCGGAAGTCGCAGAGGAGTTGGTAGCGGGGACGGTCGCGCTCGGGGAGCGCGTCGAAGTAGGCGCCGGCCTGCTCCCGGGCCGCAGCAAGGCCGCGGCCGGCGCTCTTCTGCTCCACCAGGAGCACCCCCGGCCAGAACAGGTCGATGAAGCCGCTGGTGTCGTCGAGGCGTCGGACGTGTTCCTCGTAGCGCGCCACCGTGCGCCGCTTGACGCCGAAGATCTCGAAGAAGTCGTTGTAGAAACTGTGGGTCTCGCCCTTCTCGTAAGCCGCGTCCGCCCACTCGCGGGCGAAGTCCGCAGCCCGCGCACGGACCTCGTTCCAGGAAAGCCTCATCAGCCCCTCGTTCCTTCCTCCCTGTGGGAAAGCGCGTCCTTCGACTCCGCTACGCTACGCTCAGGACGAACGGGGGGCAATCGTTCCGAGGTTCCCATATTCGGTCATGGTCTTGGAGTTCCTACTTCGGCCAGTTCGGCATTGCTTTTTTGCTTGGCTTCCATGTAATGCGCTCCCGCTCGGATTATCCTTTTCGATCCGCTCAATTTTCCTTGCCCGATTCCATTTCCTGGCCGCTTTTCTCTCTGGATAGCGCTTGCCACGGATTCAGGAACCTCGTATCCAACCAACTGGTGTCCAGTGATGCAGGGCGCCATGGGGTTGGGTCGGAAGGATGAAAGCACGAGGAGTTTTCACAAGAATGGATGGATTCCCGCTTTCGCGGGAATGACGGGAGTGGGCTTTCGCGGGAATGATGGCGTGGGCGTCCGCGGGGCCAGCCCCCCGGCTTACTGCCTGCCGGGGCAGGCCCCGCGGAAGCGGTGGAATGCTGTCCCGACCCCTGTCGATCATCTTTCCCTCCTATCTTGCCCACACGAATTCCTGAAGCGCCACTCCTAATACTCCCCGGCGTCCGAGTAACCTTCGTCGTCGCGCCCCGAGTAATCCTCGAACCGGGTGTATTCCTTGAGGAAGGTGAGCCGCACCGTGTCCACCGGGCCGTTGCGCTGCTTGGCCACGATGACCTCGGCCAAGCCCGGGTTCTTCTTCGGGTCGTAGGCATCGTCCCGGTACACGAACATGATCACGTCGGCGTCCTGCTCGATGGCGCCGGACTCCCGCAGGTCGGCCATCACCGGCCGCTTGTCGCTTCGCTCCTCCACCCGCCGGTTGAGCTGGGAGATGGCCACCACCGGGACGTTCAGCTCCTTGGCGAGGGCCTTGAGGGAGCGCGAGATCTCCGAGATCTCCTGCTCGCGGTTGGGCGAATCGCCGTGGCCGCGCATGAGCTGCAGGTAGTCGATGACCACCAGGCCCAGTTGGCTGGACTTGTCCCGCAACAGCCGCCGGGTCTTGGCGCGGACCTCCAGCACCGACAACGCGGGCGTGTCGTCGATATAGACCGGCGCGTCCCTCAGCCTCCCCGCAGCCGTCACCAGTTCCGGGAACTCGCTTTCCTTCAGATGGCCGGTGCGGAGCCTGGCATGATCGACCCTCGCCTCCGAGCAAAGCAGCCTCAGCACCAGTTGCTCCGTGGCCATCTCCAGGGAGAAGACCGCCACGCCCACACCCTGCTGCAAAGCGGCGTTGGCCGCGACGTTGAGGGCAAAGGCCGTCTTCCCCATGGCCGGCCGCCCTGCGACGATCAACAGGTCGGACGGTTGGAACCCCGCGGTCAACAGGTCCAGGTCGCGGTAGCCTGTGGCCACGCCGGTCACCATCTCCTTGCGGTTGTAGAGCGTCTCGACCTTCCTGATGGCGTCCATCATGACGTCGCCGACCTTCACGAAGGAAGCCCCGATGCGCTTTTCCGAGATGTCGAAGATGGCGCGTTCCGCGTCGTCCAGGAAGGTATCGACGTCGCCCCTCTCCTCCAGCCCCCGTGTGGCGATGTCGGTGGAGGCCCGGATCAGGTGGCGCAGGATGGCCTTGTCCCGCACGATGCGGGCGTAGTGGGCGATGTTGGCGGCGGTGGGGATCTGGCTCGCGAGCTCGGCCAGGTAGGCGGAACCGCCGACGGATTCCAGGTCGCCCCTGGCCTTCATGTGGTCGCTCAGGGTGATGAGGTCCACCGGCTCGTTGCGTTCCCAGAGCTCGACCATGGCCCGGTAGATCTTGCGGTGCGAGTCCCGGTAGAGGTCGTCGGACTTCACCAGCTCGACCACGGTGTTGATGGACTCGTTGTCCAGCAGCACGCCGCCGAGGATCGATGCCTCCGCCTCCAGGTTCTGGGGCGGGAGCTTGCGAAAGTTCTCCGTCACTTCCGCCATGGGTCAATCCTCCCTGGCCGTTCCCGCGGCCTCATCGCCCGCGGCCCGGTACTCCGCGCTCACCACCGTGCGGATGCCGCCTCGCACGTGGAAGTCGCCGACCACGCTCATGGATTTCGGCGAGCAGGCCGCGGCCAGGTCGTCGAGTATGCGGTTGACCACGTCCTCGTGGAAGACCCCTTCCTCGCGGAACGACCAGAGGTAGAGCTTCAGCGACAAGAGCTCGATGCACGCGGGTCCGGGGACGTAACGGACGCGGATGGTGGCGAAGTCCGGTTGTCCGGTACGGGGACAGACACAGGTGAACTCCGGGCATTCCATGGTCACCTCGTAGTCCCGGTCCCGCCGCGGGTTGGGAATGGTCTCGATTTCCTTGCTGGGTTGCGTCGGCACGGCGCCCGCCTTTCGTTCGGGGACTGGGAAAGCCCGTCCTTCGACTCCGCTACGCTACGCTCAGGACGAACGGGGATCGTTGTCCAGGGACGGGGATCGTTGTCCAGGGTTTCCTCGACGTCCGCTCCTCCCCGCCCGTTGGGACTCTCACCGCGGCGTTGACCGCCCGGCCCACGTGCGTTTCCTCGACGTCCGCTCCACCGCGCCCGGACTCCGACCGGGCGCACGAGACCTCCGGCGCCTTGACTTGCCGGCCGCCGGACGCCAGACTGACGCCGCATGAAGTTCGACATCCACGTCCCTTCCATCGACGGCGTCGTCAGGGTCGAGATCCGCTCGGCCGAAGACCGCGGCGCGTGGTCGGCGTACCTGGTCCTGACCGGAGGCGTTGCGCTGGAGGACGCCTGTCTCGTCCTCGCCCGGTCGGGCAGGCCGCTTCGTTTCAGCGGCGAATCGGCCGAAGCCGCCGAAGCCCAGGCCAAGGAGTTCGTGCAGGCCCACTACCGGGTCGCGCGCATGATATGGTGAAACCGCGCCCGCCAGCCTGCCAGACGCAACACTAGAAACACCCGCACGGCGTGTCAAGGAACCTCTGGACAATTCCGGCTTGAAGCGCCTCTCTTGTGGGAAAGCGCGTCCTTCGACTTCGCTTCGCTACGCTCAGGACGAACGGGGGCAATTGTTCAGGGTTTCCTCGAGCCGCCGCGGGAAATCACCGTCGTCAAGCCGCCGGCTGCTGCTGGGTGACGCAGTGGATGCCCCCGAGACCGAGGATCAGGGCGCGTGCGTCGATGCCCGCCACCCGGCGGCCCGGGAAGAGGGCCGCCAGCGTGTCGAGGGCGATCCGGTCCTTGGGGCCGCGGTAGAGCGGCACGAGCACCACTCCGTTGGCCGCGTAGAAGTTGGCGTAGCTCGCGGGAAGCCGCGAACCCCCCGCGGTCACCGGATCGGGCTGCGGCAGCGGGACCACGTGGAGCCCGCGGCCCCGGGCATCGGTGGCAGCGGTCAGGCGCCGGTAGTTCTCCTGAAGGGCCAAGTAGTTCTCGTCCCGCGGGTCTTCCTCCACCACGCACACTGCGGTGGTCTCGCTGACGAAACGCGCGAGGTTGTCCACGTGTCCGTCGGTATCGTCGCCGCGCATGCCCGCGGGCAGCCAGACCACGCGCCGGAGCCCCAGCGCGGACCGCAACCGCACCTCGATCTCCTCCCGGGTCCACCCGCGGTTGCGGTTGGGGTTGAGCAGGCACTCCTCGGTGACGAGGCAGACCCCGGCGCCGTTGACGTCGATGGAGCCTCCCTCCAGCACGATCCCCGGAGTGAACGCGGGCAATCCGAGGGACTCGTTGATACGCGACGGGACCGCGTCGTCGGCCACGTAATCGGGGTACTTGAGCCCCCAGGCATTGAACCGCCAGTTGACCAGCGCCAACGCCTCGGAGCCGGCGTCACGGGTGACGAAGGTCGGGCCGTAGTCCCGGATCCATACGTCCACCGTAGGGAGGCGGTGGAAGACCACCCTGCGCAGGTCCACGCCGCCGCCGCGGAGCCATGCCGCCGCCGCGGTCTCGGAGCAGGCGTCGTTGACCAGCAGGTTCACCACATCGCCCGCGGCCAGTACCCGGATGATCTCGACCCAGGTCTGCCGCACCCGGTGGAGGTCGTCCGGCCAGGTATCCGCGTTGTGGGGCCACGCCAACCAGGTCGAGGCGTGAGGCTCCCATTCCGCGGGCATCCGGTAACCCGAGCCTTGCGGGTCGGCGAGCGGCGCCGACGGACGGTCCCCGTCCCGGGGGTCCCGCGCGCTTCCCCGACCGTCGCTCACCGCCTGTCCCACCAACGCCCCACCGGTCCGACTCAGCCGGGCTCGTCGTCCAGCAGCCGTCTGGAAAGGCCGCGGTAGGCATCGACTCGGCGGTCCCTCAGGAACGGCCAGTCGTGACGGGCTTTCGCCACCGCGGCCCGGTCGCAGTCCACCAGCAGGGTCTCGGCCTTGTGCCGGGCGGCCCGGGCCAGCACCCGGCCGGAGGGGTCCGCGGCAAACGAACTGCCCCAGAAGGTGAGGCCCCCCTCGCGGCCCACGCGGTTGACCGCTGCCACGTACACGCCGTTGGTGACCGCATGGGACCGCTGCACCATCTCCCAGGCGTCGAGTTGGGCCGGGCGCGCAGCCGTGCTCTCGTCGGCGCGCCAGCCGATGGCGGTGGGGAAGAAGAGGATCTCGGCGCCGCCGAGGGCCGCCAAGCGCGCCGCTTCCGGAAACCACTGGTCCCAGCAGATCAACACGCCCACACGGGCATGGCGGGTCCGAAACACGGGGAACCCCAGGTCCCCGGGGGTGAAGTAGAACTTCTCGTGGAAGCCCGGGTCGTCGGGTACGTGCATCTTGCGGTACCTGCCCAGGATCCGTCCGTCCGCGTCGATGACCACCGCGGTGTTGTGATAGACGCCGGGGGCGCGCGCCTCGAACACGGAGGCCACGATCACCACCTCCAGGTCCCGGGCCAGGGGGCAGAACCGCTCGGTGGTGGGACCGGGGATGGTCTCCGCCAGGCCGAACGAGGCCGTGTCCTCGGTCTGGGGAAAGTACCGCGAGCGAAACAACTCCTGGACGCAGACGATCCGGGCGCCGCCCTCCGCGGCAAGGCGGATGCGCCGCACGGTCGCGGTAAGGTTACGGTCGGGATCCGGAGCCGATCGGGACTGGATCAATCCCAGGGTCACGCGGTCTTGCGCCATTGCGGAATGGATCACTTGGAGGGCCCCAGGCAGCCATATCAGGGAAACCCTGAACGATTGCCCCCGTTCGTCCTGAGCGTAGCGAAGCGAAGTCGAAGGACGCGCTTTCCCATAGGGAGAGGCGCCTCAAGCCGGAATCGTTCAGAGGTTCCTTGAAAGGGTGTACGTCTAGCAGATCGACCCCGGACGGTCCAGCGTCCATGCGCACGCGCCGCGGCGACGGGACGACCATGAACTTCCCCGGCGCGGCCACGCCGCGGATCCACCACGACACCGAGCCCCCCGAGGACCTCGACCGGCGCGCCACCCGCGAGGAGCAGATCGCCCGCACCTCCGGCCTGCGACCGACCCTGAAGCACGTCCTGGACGTCTACGGCGGGGAGTGGGAACCCGCGCCCGCGGCCCCTGCACTCCCGCCCGGCCGGGCGCCCGACGCAGCCCTGGCCTCCGCCGCCGCCCGCCGCAACGCGGAACTGATCGAGGAGGCCGCCATCGACCTGGCCGCGGACTGGCGCCCCCTCGTGGGACCCCTCCCGCCAGGCAGCACCTACCCCGCCGTCCGCCGCGAGATCCTCGACCTCATGGCCCAGGGCGGCAGCGAGGAGCTGCGGCGGCGCCTCGAAAACGGCGGCTTCTCCGCAGCGGTCTCCGTCCAGGACGCCGGGAGCGACGTCTGATGCGGATGCCACCGCCGGTCGAGCCGGTGCAGGAGTCCGTCTGCCCATGCGGCCGCGGCGCAGAGGCGGACCCGCGGCAGATTGACAATGACCACGGGGTGGATTAAGAATGGAGTAGTGGCGCTGGAAGCATTCGCACGACTCTCATGCCTGCGGGCGAGCGTGGGGTTTGTGGCCCACCCAGCGCTACCCTCGCCAACACTTCTTATTTGATTCAGTTCTGGACCGACAAGTTCAGCCAGAACGTCGCCCGAGATCACCGAAACGAAGACGCCTTGAAACGACTTGGCTGGCAGGTCCTCGTCCTCTGGGAGTGCGAGACCCGCAACGAAACGGCGGTGCAGGAACGCCTCTTGAACTACCTGGGTTCGGAGAGAGGCGACGCAAGCGAGTCCGTCAGGTGATACGGGGATGTGACATCTTCTGCGGGGCGGGGGGAAGCAGTGCCGGGGCAAGAGCGGCAGGTGTCGAGATCGTAGCCGGAATCGACATGTGCGCGACCGCGACCGCTACCTTCGCGGCGAACTTCCCCGAAGCCCACGTCGTCACCAGCCGGCTGGAAGACCTGTCCATCAACCGCTTCAAGGCCACGGTGGGTCGGATCGACATCCTGCTCGCGTCGCCGGAGTGCCGCAATCATACCTGCGCCAAGGGTTCGGCGCCGAGAGACGAGTCCAGCCGTGCGACTGCAATGCTGGTGGTCGAGTACGCCAGCGCCCTCCGACCCCGTTGGCTCGTTCTCGAGAACGTCATCTACATGCGTCCCTGGTCACGGTACGAGGAATTGAAACGGAGCCTCCGGAAACTGGGATACCACCTCGACGAGCGGACCCTGGACGCCGCTGACTTCAGAGTCCCGCAGACGCGGCGAAGGCTGTTTCTGGTGTGCGACCGCGAGCAGCCTCCCAACCCGACGTTGCATAGGTATTCTGGACACCACAGGACAGCGGCGTCCATACTCGACCCCGCCGGCACGTGGGGAACCTCCCCTCTGTTCAAGGCGGACCGCGCTGCCGCCACCCTCGAAAGGGCACAACGGGGATTCGACGCCCTTGGCGAATACGCCAGTTTCCTGCTCGTCTATTACAGCAGTGACGGAAGCGGAGGCTGGCAGCCTCTCGATCGTCCCCTCCGCACGATCACCACGGTGGACCGGTTTGCACTCGTCCACTACGACGGTGACGCGCCGAGGATGCGGATGCTGCAGGTGCCCGAACTCAAACGGGCCATGGGGTGCCGCGACGACTTCAAGTTGCCCTTCGGCTCGCGCCGCGACCGCATACGGCTTCTCGGAAACGGCGTCTGTCCACCGGTCATGGAAACGGTGGTGCGGTCACTGGTGTCAGAGGTCTGACCATGTACTTGACAGGCCTGTGGAGTCGCCGCAACCAGCGGATCTCACTGTCCGCGAAAGGAAATCATGCCGGGGCGAGCACCGTGACCGTGGAGCCGGTAGATCAGATGGTTGAGGATCTGCTCACGAAGTCGGTATAGCGGCATGGCGCCCTGAGCCTGAACGTGAGACATTCCCATCGGGAAACGGGCGCTGACATGCAGAACACGACTCTCGCCATCGAACTGGAATACGGGACTTTCCCACAAAGGCTCGGGGGACGTCCGGTTCCTCTGGACGCAGGCATGAGGAAAGTCGAGACCAAGATAGTATGGTAACGATCCTGGTTGCGTCTGGGCGTGGTCACACGCGGCCTGCGCCTGCACCAGTACCCAACGGAAACGACCATCTTGCGGATCGAAAGCCTTACAGCGAAACTGCGTTTTGGCTGCATCCCTCTCGTCGATTCCAAACATGTCCCCGAAGTCTTTCCGAAACGATTCCGGCAACGGGACGATGACGCCAGGATCGGATCCTTTCACGCGGCCCGGTTCCGTAACGTCGATGTGAGCCAACTGATTGAGCCTTGCAGCCACTTGGACGGAAAGGTTTTGTGAAGCAACGGCAGGGTCGAAAGCCTTCTCCCAGACGCCCCTGTCCCTGTCGGCTTTGCGCAGACTGGCAATCCGGTCGGCGAGAACCGGCAACAGCGCATCGTTAACGGCTCGAAAGCGATCCTCTTCGACGTGAGGCTGGCCAACCGCTCCGCTTGCAAGGTTCGCGAGAATCCTGCCGACCTCCGATGCCCGTTTGTCCACTTCTTCTGCTGACGCCAGTTCAAGCACTGACGCCAGAGTCTTCCCTGTCGCTTCGAGCACACGACGCTCCCAGTTGAAAAGGGCGCCGATCTGGGGAAGCCTTTCGGTGATAGCCTGGATTTCCGCCATCAGTGCTTCTTCGTTCTCGACCAGACCCTTCTCGTCAAGGTATCTGCCTTTTTCCAGTGGGAGAATATCAAAGGGTTTCGTTACACGCTGAAGCCGGTCCTCGAGGAACTTCAACAGCGCCGACGCCTGATCTGGATATACGGTCCATAACACGATGAAGTAAGGACCGGATGGCTGGATCGTCTCCTCGAGAAGTCCGCCGATTGTAGCGAAATACGCATCTGGATTGGATGCAGGACCGGCAAGGTGCAGATCGGCGAAGATGATTCGGACGTCCGGGCACGGCTTGAGACCGGAAGAGTCCCCTGCGAAGTGTATTTCGAGACACGCCACACCGTGGCTGTTCAGACACCGCGCCAAACCTCGCAGATGGTCGAGCTCGTCATCGACGACTATGACCCTTGGGGAGGGCAGCATCACTTTTCTTCCTTGAAGATCATGGCAACAATAGCACCATCATACCCGTCAGGGACATCGACTTCGTCCGGTTGCGGGAACACGAGCCGTCCCCCGTGCAACTCCATGGTCAGGTTTGCATAGTAGAGGCCAAGACCCATACCGTCTGGTTTACGTGTAAAAAACGGATATGCAAGATGCTCCGGGTCATCACCCTGGAACCCCTCCCCGTTATCTGCAACGATAATGGCCGGTCCATCGTCAAAATCCCGGGTCGCACCCACGAAGATACGGCGTTCAGAGCTTTCATCCTCTTCCGGGACTTCCGGCCATCGAACTCTGAGCCAGTAAAGCGAATTGTCGATCAGGTTGTTCAAGGCCCCCACCATCAGTCTGAACGAAAAGATCGCTTCAAAATCTCCCTCGCCATCAAGCAGCGGACAGGTAAACCTGACCCGGTGGTGGCGAAGCCGCAGACCATTGAACTGCCGCGCCGCCCGACCGAGGCGACTTGCATGGTGTCGTTTCTTGCTGTCTCGGCGCAACAGGGTGGCAAAACCGTCGAGAAGATGCATTAGCTCCCGAGCTTGGCTGGCGGCGCCCGCCATGTCCCGGCGTTCGACTATGACCTGATGCAGGACACGGACGCCCCTCTCCACTTCGTGAAACACCACAGCAAGATTCAGACCAGACAGGCCCGCGGCAAGCAGTGTCTCCTGCATGTTATCGTAGTACTGCTCGATCTTCGCTACGTAGGGCTCAAACTTTTCGGCCACTTCCTGCTCGGCAAGCGCCTTCCTCAAGTCTTGAATGGGTTTCTTGATCCGGGAGGCCACAGGGTCGTCCGGTTTCTCCGCGAGCCGTCGAATTTGCTCTTTGTCCTTCTGTCGTTCTGTCTCCAGTGCCCCCAATACCCCCAGCACGATTTGCCGAAGTCGGGTACAGGCGTCGTTCTCGACGAAGCCTTCGCGGTTGGTCTTTTCCACCAGTTCACTGGATGATCCCAGGGACAGATAGATCGCGCCCAGGATGATGTTGCGACTGATGCGGCGAGTCGGGATGTTCACACGCCGCAAATCGAGACCCAGCCAGTCATCGCCCTGTTCCCCGTAGTTGTACACTCGAATGCCGTCACGATAGACACGAACTCCTCCGTTTTCGTCGAGATAGCCGGTCATCAGACGGGTATCCGTCAGGCGTCGAAGCACTTCTCGATCACGATCGAAAACATGAAATTCTCCCAGCACCGGACCGATTCCCCGGGTGGTTGCTTCGTCGGCGACAACCTTCCTCTCCGTCCCGTTGCCGTCGGATCTCGGCGGGAGTTGCAGTCTGCCGCTTTCCTTCGAGGCTTTGCGGCCATCGAGGTTGAATTCGGGGAGTCGCCGGAACTCATAGACTGAATCAAACCTGCCATCCTCCAGCATGAACGTGAACTTCCAGATCGCCCGATCCTTTATCGCGGCGAAGTCGGGAAGATCTTCGATCCAGTGTTCCCTGCCCGGAACCTCCAGAATCGCTCGAAAATCTCCGGGTTCCGTGAACGGGGAACAGATCGAGGTGATCTGGTTGTGAAGACGCCGTACTTCTCGCCGAGACCACACGGGAGGACGCAGTTCGCTGACCTCGATTCGCGTTCCCGTTCTCTCCTGTGTGAATATCTCTGCAGGACGGGTACGTATCCTTACAGGCGCCTCGTCCAGGTATGGTTTGGCGATCAGATCATTCCAGTCGATCTCTACAACGCATTCATCGGAGTCGCGCGCACGGGTGACCAGACGGATGTGGTTTCCCAGCTTGTGAACTGCGAAGCGCCCCAGGCCCTTTTCCCCGAGAGGCAGCCGATCGTGTCCGGGGGTACGCCCACCGCCGTCGCGCTGTTTCTTCCGGTACTCGTGCCCCGGAACGAGCCATACGGACCGTATGATGTCCAGGGACATGCCTTCACCGTCGTCGGCCACGGCTATGGTGGGTTCATCCCCGCACGTGAAATCCAGTCGGACGACAGCCTCGGTGGCGTCTGCGTCATAAGCGTTCTTGACCAGCTCGAAGACCGCAAGACGCGAGCTGCCGATCAGTTCGTCACCGAGCAGTTGCAGTACTCTTGCCCGAGGGCGGAAGGGTTGGTCAAGTTCTCTTTGCGTCTCCGGGTCAGGTCTCGCCATTGGTCAACTTGCGAGGTTCTCGGGCCGTCACGGTCCTGGCGCCGCATCCGCCTCGGGGACCGGGAGTCCCCTACGCGGCGCGGCGGCGGTCCATGGGGACGTAGTCGCGCACGTCCGAGCCCAGGTAGAGTTGGCGCGGGCGCGCGAGCTTCTGCTCGGGGTCTTCCAGCATCTCCACCCACTGGGCGAGCCAGCCCGAGGTCCTGGCGATGGCGAACAGCACCGGGAACATGCTCACGGGCAGCCCCATGGACTGGTAGATGAGGCCGGAGTAGAAGTCCACGTTGGGATAGAGCTTGCGGTCGATGAAGTACTCGTCCTCCAGCGCGATGCGTTCGAGCTCCAGGGCGATGTCCAGCAGCGGGTTGCGGCCGGTGACCTCGAAGACCTGGTCCGCCACCCGCTTGATCACCTTCGCCCGGGGGTCGTAGTTCTTGTAAACTCGGTGGCCGAAGCCCATGAGGCGCCCCTCGCCGGCCTTTACCCCCTTGATGAAGGCCGGCACCCTGTCCCTGGAGCCGATCTCCTCCAGCATGCGCAACACCATCTCGTTGGCGCCGCCGTGGAGCGGGCCGTAGAGGGCGGCCGCGGCCCCCGCCAGAGCCGAGTACGGGTCGGCCTGGGAGCTGCCCACGCTGCGCATGGCGTTGGTGCTGCAGTTCTGCTCGTGGTCCGCATGCAGGATGAAGAGCACGTCGAGGGCCTTCTCCAGCACCGGGTTCGGCGAATACTTGAGCTCGGTCATCTTGAAGAGCATGTTGAGGAAGTTGCCGGTGTAGCTGAGCTCGTTGTCCGGGTAGGCGTAGGGCAGTCCCATGCTGTGGCGATAGACGAAGGCCGCCAGCGTGGGGATCTTGCCCATCAGGCGGAATATCTGTGTGCGCCGGGACTCCGGGTCGAACATCTTCTTGGCGTCGGGGTAGAAGGTGGAGAGGGCGGCGATGGAGCTCACCAGCATGCCCATGGGGTGGGCGTCGTACTTGAACCCGTCGATGAACTTCTTGATGTTCTCGTGGAGCAGCATGTGGTTGGCCACGCTCCACCGCCACTCTTCCAGCTCCGGAACCGTCGGCAGCTCCCCGTGGAAGATGAGGTAGGTGGTCTCCAGGTAGCTGCTCTCCTCCGCCAGTTGCTCGATGGGGTATCCCCGGTAACGCAGTATGCCCGCGTCGCCGTCGATGAAGGTGACGCGGCTGTGGCACGAGGCCGTGTTGAGGAAGCCCGGGTCGTAGCTCATGAGGCCGAAGTCGCCTTCCGACTTCCTGATCTGCCGAAGGTGGAAAGCGTTGATGGCGCCGTTCCGTATCGGGATCTCGTAGGTGGCGCCCGTCCGGTTGTCCGTCACGGTCAAAGTCTCTGCCGTCATACGTCGTTCCTCTTCCCGTCAGTTTTGGAGTAGCCACCTTTAGAACATCGCAAGTGAGGGGTCAACCCATGAATCGCCCTCCCCAGGCTTGACTTTTCGGGCCGGATTTGCCTTCCGGAACGCCGCCGAAGCGCCCGGATTCATGCCCCGGCCAGCCGCATGCCGCCGTCCACGGGCAGGATGGCCGCGGTCACGTGGGAACCCGCATCCGACGCCAGGTACAACGCGGCCTGGGCCACGTCCTCCGGCTCCCCGATGCGTCCCAGCGGCACCCGGACGGCGTAGCGGGCGAGCTTTTCCGGGGTCGAAGCGTCCACCATGGGGGTGCGGGTGGGACCGGGGCAGATGCAGTTGACCCGGATGTTCTGCCGCGCGTGGTCTTCCGCCATGGCCTCGGTCAACCGCACCATGCCTCCCTTGGAGGCGCAGTAGGCGGCCCGGCCCGCCTGTCCCATCATCCCCGACCGGGCGGCGATGTTGATGACGACCCCGCCGCCGCGCCGGACCATCTCGGGGATGGCGTGACGGCACACGTTGAAGACCCCCTTCAGGTTGGTGTCGAGGGTCCGGTCCCAGTCCTCCTCCGAGATCTCCGTCACCGCGCCGTTGGTGCGGACGCCGGCGCTGTGGACCACGATGTCGAGGCCGCCGTAGCGCTCCACCGCCGCAGCCACCACCTCCTTCATCTCGTCCGACCGCCTCACGTCCGCGGCCCGGAACAGGGCGGCGCCCGCCTCGGCGCGGATGAGGTCCAGGGTCTCATCTCCCCTGCTCGCCGTCGTGGAGGTCCCCGCCACCGCACATCCCTCCCGGGCGAAGCACACCGCGATGGCGCGCCCCAGACCCGATCCGAAGCCCGTCACCAGGGCCACCTTGCCTTCGAGCCGCCGCATTGGACCTTCCTCCCGGACTCCTTCCGTCCCGTCCGTACTCGCGCACCGCCGTTACCGTAGGAACCTCTGACCAATTCCGGCTCGAGGCGCATCTCCCTACGGGAAAGCGCGTCCTTCGACTCCGCTTCGCTACGCTCAGGATGAACGGAGTTCTTCGCTTTGCTACGCTCAGGATGAACGGAGGACTTCGCTTCGCTACGCTCAGGATGAACGGGGCAATTGTTCCGAGGTTCCGATACGCGCTCCCGGAGTCTTCCCGCTTCCCGCTGCGGGCCGCCTACCCGGACGGCTCCCCGCGCCCCGCATCGAAGACCTGGTGGCGCAGGAACGCTTCCGCGTCGCCGGCCGCAAAGAACACCAGCCGGACTTCCGTGATGGCAGGGCTGGAACGGAGCGCCTGCAGGATGGCCCCGGACGATACCGCGGCCGCCTCGTCCGGGGGATAGCCATAGACGCCTGTGGATATGGCCGGAAAGGCCACCGTGGCCAGTCCGTGGGCCGCGGCCAGGGCCAGGGCGTTGCGGTAGCACCGGGCGAGCTGCTCGGCCTTGGCCGGGCCGCCGCGGCCGTACACCGGCCCCACCGTATGGATCACGCGGCGCGCAGGCATGTTCCCCGCGGTGGTCAGGACCGCCTCGCCGGTGGGAAGGCCGTCCGGATACCTCTCGGCCCGGACGGCCCTGCATTCCTCGAGGATGGCCGGGCCGCCCGCCCGGTGGATGGCGCCGTCCACGCCGCCCCCGCCCATGAGCGTGCCGTTGGCCGCGTTGACCACCGCGTCCACCGCCTCTTGCGTGATGTCTCCGACCTTGAGGGTCACCCGGCCGTCCACGAAGCTCGGAAAGGTCGTCGGATCGCTCATGGTCTCCACCCCCGCCTGCGGGCTAACCCCACACCTGCCTCGCCGTCTCCACCACCCTGTCGAGCTTCCGCTTCTGGTCGTCCTCGGTCAACAGGTTGCCCACCACGTCGGAAGAGAACCCGCACTGGGGGCTGACCGCCAACTGCTCCAGCGGCAGGAACCGGGCCGCGTCGTCGATGCGCCGCTTGAGATGATCGACGCTCTCCGGTTCCGGCGTCTTGGTGCTGACCAGTCCCAGCACCACCACCGTCCCCTTGGGAACGAACCGCAGCGGTTCGAACCCGCCCGCGCGTTCCGAGTCGTACTCCAGCAGCAACCGGCGGTGCTTCAGCCCGGAGAACAGCCGCTCCGCCACCGCGTCGTAGGATCCCTCCCGGTGCCACATGCTGCGCTGGTTGCCCCGGCAGAGGTGGATGCCGGACACCGCGCCGCCAAAGGCTTCGAGGAGCCGGTTGTCGGCTGCGATGGACCGTTCCAGGTTCGCGTCCGGGTCTTCGCCCCGCTGCCTCATGGCTTCCAGGGACGGCTCGTCCACGTAGGCCGTGTACCCGGGCGCGTCGATCTGGACGTAGGCGCAGCCCGCCTCCACCAGGCTCGCCACCATGGCCTGCTCGATGGCCACCACGTGGTCGAGGAACTCCTCCGGGGTGGCATAGACGTCCCGCGAGCCTTCGTGGTCGAACCGCTGGCTGATGCGGTCGGGGCCGATGAGCGTGACCTTGGCGGGAGCGTGGGCCACGGTGTTGACGTAGCGGTACTCGTCGAGGGGGAGGTTGCGGACGAGACGCAGCCGCTCCGCCGCGGGCAGCCGGTGCCACACGGGCACGCCGGCCGCGGCGTCCCGGTGGACGTCCCAGCGTTGCAGCGCCTTGCCGTGCCGGGCCTGGTCCTCCAGGATCTCCATGCGCGGCGCCACGGAACGGAAACCCTCGACGCAGGCGCCGAAACTGTCCTGGAAGTTCAACCGGCGGAACTCCCCGTCGGTGACCACCCCGAGACCCGCGGCCTCCTGCATCCCGACCGCTTCCCGGATGCACTCGTCCTCCGCCGCGCGCAACTCCCCCGCGCCGGTCTCGCCGGCGTCGAAACGGCGCCGGGCGCGCTTGAGCCTCTCCGGACGCAGCAGGCTGCCCACCACGTCCGTCCTCGTGTTCGATAGCTCGCTCACGGAAACCCCTTTCCGGAAACTCTGAACAATTGCCCCGTTCATCCTGAGCGTAGCGTAGCGAAGTCGAAGGACGCGCTTTCCCATAGGGAGATGCGCCTCGAACCGGAATTGACCAGAGGTTCCTTCGGTCCAAGTCCCCCACGGCGTTCGCCGCCCCGCAGACGGCGCGCAGCCCGTCCATGGTGTCCGACTGCCGCTGCAACCACTCCGTCTGCTCCATGAGCATGGCGTCTGTCAAGCCCTCGAAGGCCTTGCCCGGCGTCGCCAACCATCCGTCCGCCGCCGGACTCCTGGCGCCCGGGTGGCTGACCCGCGGCGACGCTTGTGGTAAATACGCAGGGAACCTCTGATCCTTGCCGGCCCTCCCCTGTGAAGGCGCGTCCTTCGACTTCGCTACGCTCAGGACGAACGGAGGACCCGCTTCATTACGCTCAGGACGGACGGGGGTCGTTGTTCCGAGTTTCCGTGTGGATAGTTTCCGTATGGATAAACAGGCGACAGAGGCTCGGTTGTCCATGTCGAGGCCCCGGGTCGAGCGGAAGGGTGCGGTGGAGACCAGATGAAGCGACCGGTGTGGGTTTCGGCCATGCTCCTTGCGGCGGCGCTGGGCGCCGGGGTGTGGTGGGGGGTTCGGACCCCCGGGGGCGGAGAGGGACCGGGCGTCGACGTCCCGATGACGGCGTCGGCGAAGGCCGGCGCCCGCCTCTTCGCCGTCCACTGCGAGACCTGCCACGGCAGGGAAGCAACGGGCAGCGGCATCGGCCCCCCGCTCGTCCACATCTACTACGAACCCAACCATCACCCGGATCGGGCGTTCCAGGCCGCGGCGCGGAACGGCGTGCGGCAACACCACTGGCGTTTCGGCAACATGCCCCCGGTCCCGGGGGTCTCCGCGGAGGACGTGGAGAAGATCACCGCCTACGTCCGTGCGCTCCAGCGCGCAAAGGGGATTTTCTGAGTCAGCAGGTCCGGGATGGGGACAGGGAGTCCGCAGGCAGGGGAGGCCCGCCATGGTCATACGTGAAGTGGAAGACGGATCCACCTTCGTGAGCACCCAGGAGGAGCACGCCGAGCTGTCGGCGCAGTTCGCGGCCCACTGGGGCAACCACCGGTTCGCACGGCTCCGGCCCTATGACACCCTGGTCTTCGCCACCACGTACCATGACAGCGGCTACCGGGAGTGGGAGGGGATGCCGCCCATGAACGTCGAGAAAGGCCGTCCCTACGGGCACCGCGAGACCATCCCCTCGTTCGAGGCCGTGGAACTGCAAGCCTACCGGCGCAACGTGGACTGGGTACGCGGCCACGACATCTACGCCGGCCTCCTGGTGTCCATGCACCGGACCGGCTTGTGGCGCGGCCGCTACCAAGTGCTGACGAGCCCCCGGCCGCGGGCGCGAGACCTCAGCGCCGGGGTCAAGGCCGTGCTCGAAGAGCTGGAGGAGCAGCAGCGCGGTGACAAGACCTCCCTCGCCGCCGCGGACCCGCGTTTCGAGGAGGAGTTGTGGGTCAACTACCGTCTGCTCCAGGCCTTCGACCTGCTGTCGCTCTACTTCTGCTGCGACGGTTACGGCGACCGCGGCTTCGAGGAAGAGCGCTTGGCGCCCGTCCCCGCGGCCTACGCTCCCGACGACGGCGTCGAGTTGCGCATCACGCCCAACCCCGACGGTTCCGTGAAGATGGCGCCCTACCCCTTCGACGTGTCGCCTCTCCAGGTCACGCTCCGCGCCCGCCGGATGCAACCCGGCCGGTACGCATCGGAAGCCGACTGCCGCGAAGCCTACTACAAGACGCCGGCCACGCTGCTGCGCTTCGAGGTCACCGACTGACCAATGGAAACCCTGAACGATTACCCCGTTCGTCCTGAGCGTAGCGTAGCGATCAGAGGTTCCTGATGTGGTCCGTGGGCGCGGCGGCTCAGGCTCACGCTTGCCGCAACCGTTCCGCCTTCACGGTCTCCTTGCGCCGGGGTTCGGGGAAGACGTCGGGAGTGCACAGGACGTCCACCAGCACAGGCTGCGTCCGGCCCAGCCGGATGGCTTCGGCGAAGGCGTCTTCGAGCTCCCCGGGATCGGCCACCTTGAGGCCAGCGGCCCCGAAGACCCGCGCGTTTCAGGACGTCCCGCGGAAGGTCCAGGTGCACCGGTCCGGGGATTCCCGCGGTGGTCCGCTCGTAGGCTTCCCGCGTCATGGCCGCGGCCAGCTCGGGCTTGCGCACCTGCACCGACCATTTGACCACGGGCCGGAACAGGGCCTGCTGGTCGATCTCCTGGCTCGAATCGCGGAACATGTCCTTCATCATGGGCGCGCCGGTGATGACCAGCACCGGACTCTGCGCATGGAAGGCGTTGGCCACGCCGGTCAACAGGTTGGTGGCACCCGGACCGTTGGTGGCGATGCACACGCCCGGCCGGCCGGCGACCCTGGCGTAGCCGTCCGCCATCAGGGCCGCGGCCTGTTCGTGGCGGGTGGACAGGAAGCCGATGTCGTCCCGGCCGTACATGCCGTCGAGGATTTCGAGCATGCAGGACCCCACGACACCGGTCACCTTGCGGACGCCGAGCTGCGCCAAGACTTCGGCCACCGCATGTCCCGCGGTCGTTTGCATGGCAGTACTCCTCCCGGCCGCTTGCGGCCGCGCACGGACCGACGTGGGGAACCTCCGGTCGATCCCGGCTCGAGGCGCCTCTCCACATGGGAAAGCGCGTCCTTCGACTTCGCTTCGCTACGCTCAGGATGAACGGAGGACTCGCTTCGCTACGCTCAGGACGAACGGGGAGCAATCGTTCCGGGTTTCCGTCGCTGTCGTTCCACACCGTAGTGAAGACGGCCGGACAACACAAGGGCAAAGACGGGAGACTTGGCGGACCGTGATCCCGTGGAATCCGCGGGGTTCGTCTGGTAAGATCCGTGCCGTCGCGAGTGTGAGTCTGAAGCCGGTCCGGTTGCGCCAGCGCATGGGGGGAAGAATATGGAACCCAGCGGCATCCTGTTCACGGAGCGTCGAGAGCAGGCCGTCAAGCAATGGCCGTTCCCCGACAAGAAGAAGGGCGCGGTCACCAAGGCCAAGCGCCATCCGCAGACGCGGCGGTTCATGTTCATGCGGGAGGACCACGACCGCCGCAAGCTTCACGACGGCCCGGTGAACCCCGACCGCCTGGAGACCAGCGACTGGGCGGGCGTCACCCGCACCTTCAAGCAGGTGGCCCTGGACATGGGAGCCGACCTCGTGGGCGTCGCCCCCATCGACGAGTTCGACTTCGTGCGCGGGACCGGGGCGCCCGAGGGGCACAAGGCGGCCATGGTCTTCGCCATCCACATGGACTTCCATGAGATGAAGCGGCTGGGCCCGTTGGCGCAGATGGAGGTGCACAAGGTCTATTACCTGTTGTCCGACGTTTCCGTGCGCCTGGCCCAATACATCCGCGCTTACGGCTACCACGCGGTGGGGTATCCCAACGAGGGCGACCTGCTCTTCATTCCCGTGGCCTGGAAGGCCGGCCTCGGCGAGCTCGGCCGCCACGGCTCCCTCATCACCCGGAAGTTCGGCCCGAGCGTGCGTCTCGGCGCGGTCACCACCGAGATGCCCCTGGTGGCGGAGGCGCAGCCGGCCAACTACGGCTTCGACGACTTTTGCCTGCGCTGCAACGTGTGCACGAACTTCTGCCCCGGAGACTCCATCGTGCCCAGGAAGCAGGAGGTGTTCGGCACGGTGCGCTGGCACGTGGACACGCCCACGTGCCGGCCTTTCTTCGAGGAGTACGAAGGCTGCAAGGTCTGCCTGACGGTTTGCCCGATCAACGCCCAGACCCACGTGGCGCCCCTGTACAAGGACCTGATGAAGGGCCTCATGCGGCGCAAGATACCCGTCCGGCAACTCATCGACGAGTGGCGCACGGAAGGCTTCAGGGAGTCCGACGAGTTCGGCGAAGGCTGGGTCCCGGAACCCGACGAAGACGGAGCGGACGACGCCAAGTGACGCGCGCTCCCATGCGATCACCTTCGACCGCTTCCCCTTCCAAGTCGGAACGGACCGCCATGCTCGTGACGAGCGCATCCAGGTCCTTCATGGAGTTGGCAAGCTGCCTCAACCGTCGGCCGAGCGCGATGATCGTCTCGTGAGCCGGAAGCGGCATCGCGCGCAACTCGGTGGCGCTGACTTGGGTGTTGCCGTTGACCGTGCGGAACCAGATGTCCAGAAGGCGGCTGTTGTAGAGCGCCGCCAAACCCCAGGCTTCGTCTTCGGAGAGTGTGCCGCCCGGTCGGTGGACATAGTTGAGATGGTTCTCAAACCCCACGGCCGAAACCCCGAAACCCGCCGCGATGTATGGAGCTGCGGTCAGCCGACGCGCCTCTTCCTTGGCGCTGAAGCGGCGCAGGAGAACGTAGTTCCTGTTGGGCGTTAGCAGCGCCTTGGCGCCAGACCGCCTGATGTACTCCGGCTTGTGCCCCTTGAGCGGCCACGTGACCTGCATGGCGCGCACATGATTCATCCACAGGAGCGGCACGTGGCTCGTCGGCGCCCTGCCCTCCGCACAGACGAACTCCGTTGCACGAAACGGCACCACCGGGCCGGTGGACACGTTCAGCCCCAGGCCGCGAAGGCTGCTCGGCCACGAGTCCACCAACGCCAGTGCTTCTTCATCTTCGTCACAGAGCGGCAACCGGAGCACCCTGTCCGCGGAAGCGAAGTCCAGGACTACACCCAGCGGAACCTCACGTCGGTCGGGCTCGCTGATGTCGCGGATCCCCCGGCTCGACGAGAGGATCAGCCGCCCGTCGGCGCCGTCCCGGTCATGGGGGTCCTGACGGATGCCTGAGAGAATCACGTTCTCCTGCAACACCTCGTCCCGGCTGAAGGTGTCCCGCCGGGACCCGAACACGTGGACCTCCACCGGCCGGATCATGTCGAAGAAAGTGGCCCGGAACTGTCGGAAATAAGGGCCGGATGCGAAGCTGCGGGGCGTGATGAAGACGAAACGCCCCTGCCTGCGCAGAAGCGCGGCGCCGACCGCCATGAAAAGAGCGTAGATGTTCGGCTGACCGTGAACCACGGTGGATGCCGCAGCCGCCCGCGGGTCACCCTTGCCGATCTTGAAATAGGGCGGGTTGGAGACTACCACGTCGAAGCCCTGCTCCTCGAACCGATAGGGCAGGAACCCCCCGAACAGCCGCAACGCCTCGGCATGCGCCATGACGAAATCACCGGGTTCGACACGGACGGCCACCGTCACCCCATGTTGGCGGCGGCACCAGTCGGCAAGATGACCCAGAACTTCGCGCAACAGGGGGATCAGGCCCTCATCCACCTCATGGGCAACCAACTCGATGGCCTCCGGCCTGGGATCCCGGGAGACCAGCGCCTCCACTGCGGCACAACACAGGATACCCGCACCGGCGGCAGGGTCGAGAATGCGGAGCCTCGCTCCGGTCACTCGAATCTTCTCAGCCATGAAGTCGGCTACGCAGACGGGCGTCAGGTAGAGACCGTGACCCTTCCTGTATTCATCGGACTTCCCCGCGACGTACCACTCACCGATACGGTCGGCATGGACCGCAGGCCGGTCTCCGTCCTGCGGCGCAGGCATTGCAACAGGCGGGAACGGAGTCTCGTTGGTCGCGCGCCTCTCTTTCATGGTTTCATGGCGTCCCTGCCGTATTACGGACTACAGCCAGCCGAGGAATCGGAACAGTCCCGGTCGGTCCGCGAACTCGTCGATGGGGAGGCGCTCCAGGTACAGGATGCCTTTGGGGGTGACCGGCGGGACGAGGGACCGCACCGCATACGACCCAGCGGTCCCGGTCAGCCGGAAGCCGTCGTTGGAGAGGTCCACCAGTCCTTCCGCGGACAGCGTGTCCAGGATTGCCCGGTCCGTCTCGTCGAAGCGCATCTCGACGTCGCCCGCCCGGAAGGCGCGCACCAATCCTGCGAGCAACGTTACCGTTTTCGGATCCGTCGCCAAAGCTCCCATGCGCGGGCGCCGTTGGGCGGAGGGTGCAAGGGCTGACCGCCTGCCCTTGCGGTTCCCTGCGCGCGCCGCTACCCGGTCGGACCGGGATCCCGGTCACTTCTTCCCATGGTGCTTCGCAGGACGGTGGTGGCGGCGCTGATCATCGACGACACGTCGCTCAGGTTCGCGGGGACGATGAGCGTGTTGCCCTGCTTGGCCAAGTTGCCGAAGCGCTCCAGGTAGTTCTCCGCCACCCGGAGTTGCATGGCCTTGTCGCCGCCGTCCGAATCCAGCGCCTCCGCTACCTTCTTCAGACCTTCGGCAGTGGCCCCGGCCACCGCCAGGATGGCCGCGGCCTCGCCTTCCGCCTCGTTGATCTGCTGCTGCTTGGCCGCCTCCGAAGCCTTGATGACCCGCTGCTTGTCGGCTTCGGCCTCGTTGATCCTGGCGTCCCGATCGCCCTCCGACTGCAGGATGGTGGCGCGCTTCTCCCGCTCCGCGCGCATCTGCTTCTCCATGGCGGAAAGCACGTCCGCAGGCGGGTTGATATTCTTGATCTCGTACCGAAGCACCTTGACTCCCCAGGGGTCGGACGCCTGGTCGAGCTCCTCGACCACGGACTGGTTGATGTGGCCCCGCTCCTCGAACGTCTTGTCCAGCTCGATCTTCCCGATCTCGCTGCGCAGGGTAGTCTGTGCGAGCTGCGAGATGGCGAACACGTAATTGCCGATGCCGTAGGACGCTCTTTGCGGGTCCATTACCTGGAGGTAGAGGACGCCGTCCACGCCTACCTGGACGTTGTCCGCGGTGATGCAGACCTGCTCTTCGATGTCCAGGGCGTGTTCCTTGAGGCTGTGCCGGTATGCGACCCGCTCCAGGAACGGCACCAGGATGTTGAACCCGGGCCTGAGCGTGCGCGAGTACTTGCCCAAGTTCTCCACCACGTAGGCGTTCTGTTGAGGCACCACCACCGCGGTCTTGACCAGCACCACCAGCACGACTATGGCGATGACGACCGCGGTGATCAGAAGACCGATATTCCCCAGGTTCGATTCCATTATTCCTCCTCGGATGGTTTCCATGCTTCGTCCGCAAGCCCCTCGATGGACAAGCCCACGCCGTCTCTTCCGACCACGCGCGCACGGGCGCCCGCGGGGATGGACGACGGCCCGACGTTCACCGCGGCCCACTGGGTCCCTTGCATGCGGACCCGTGTCTGTCCCCCGCGGGGAACCTCTTCGTGGACGGACACCACCGTGCCGACCACCGTGTACTCGAAGCCCGGCAGTCCGCCCCGGACCTTGTCGTAGAGCTTGCGCCGAAACCACACCATGGAGACGACGGCAAGCACCGCGAAGGCGAGCAGTTGACCCCAGACGGGCATGGCCGCTCCTGCAAGCCCCAGCACCCCCACGCAGACCGCGGCGGCTCCGACGAAAACGAGGTAGAAGGCGGCATCCACGGTCGTCAACTCCAACCCCATCAAGACGATGCCGACGCTCACCCAGCCCCACCAAGGCATATCCCTACTCCCGAATCCCGCGGACCCTTGCGGTCCGTTCGCGGACGCCATGCCGCTTCACCCGCGGGATTCCCCTGCCCGCTTCCCGTACTCGGCCGTAGCGATGCGCTCGGGGAAGTCGATGTCCTCGTTCCGGCAGGCGTCGATGATGAGCTTCGAGCCCCAGTCCTGACCCGGATGCACGGGATCCAGGCGGCTGCCCTTGACCCGGTCGATGATCGAGACGTCGGTGGCCGCGTCCACCCGGGTGGCCACCGCCCAGAGCACCTGTTCCTCGTCGTACACGTCGATGTCCGCGTCCACCACGACCACGTGCTTGAGCAGCTCCGAGCCGGTGAACGCGGCCATGGCGGCCAGCTTGGCCTCGCCCTCGCAGCGCTTGTCGATGCTGAGGTAGCAGTGGAACCGGCCGGCGCCGCTCATGGGCAGACACACCGACCTCACCGTGGGCACCACCGCTTGCACCTTGCGGTAGATGCTGCCCTCCTTGGGCACGGCGCCCAGCAGGCGATGGTCCCGGTGGCCCGCCAGGATGTCCATGCAGTAGGCGCCCCGACGATGGGTGATGGCGGTGACCTCCACCAGGGGAGCTTCGCCCGCGGCGCCGTACAGGCCGGTGAAGTCGCCGAACGGTCCCTCCCTGTCCCGCCGGTGCGGCAGCACGCGGCCTTCAATGACCATCTCGGCGTCCGCGGGCACCAGCAACTCCTCGCCGAAGGTCTCGGACGCCACCAGCCGCAGCGGCTCTCCCATGAGCCCCCCGATGCTCTCGTATTCGTCGTCGGCAATGCCGTTGAGGATGCAGTTGCCGAGGTAGTAGGCCGGGTGGTGTCCGACGACGCAGGCCACCGGCAGCGCCTCGTTGCGCCGTTCCGCGCGCACGTAGTAGTCCCAGAGGTGGCGGCGCTCGAAGAACATCACCACGTGGTTCGGGTCGCGCACGTAGCAGCGGTGGAAAGAGGAATTGTAAACGCCCGTGTCCGGGTCCCTGGCGGACCACGTCATGGTGAGGTACGGACCGCGGTCCGCGACGTGATGTGTCAACACCGGCAGGAAGTGGAGGTTGGGGTCCATCTTGACCTGTTTCACCGGAGCGTCGCCGGCGCCCACCACCACGGGCGTTTCCCGCCGCGCCTCCCGGGCCTGGAACTCGATCATCAGCTCCCGTCCGGCCTGCTCGGGCGCAAGGCCAAGGGCCACCGAGCAGGCGGCGCGAGACGCGAACACGTTCATCAACAGCGGGAACTCCGAGGGCTCGCCGCTCAGGTTGTCGATGTTCGAGAAGAGCACCAGCGGCTCCCGCTTGCGCTTCTCCAGGTCGGCGATCATGGCGCAGACCTCCAGACGGATGTCGTGCTTGTCGGTGACCTCCAGCAGACGGTCGGGCGCCGCGCGCCTTACGGACTCGAGGTACGTTCTCAGGTCCATCGGCCAAGTCTAAGGCGCGGGACCGCGCCCGTCAATCGCAAGGAAGCGCTGAACAACGACCCCCGTTCGTCCTGAGTCCGTCGG
The DNA here is from genome assembly GCA_965204235.1 of uncultured Binatia bacterium (SeqCode). GTDB lineage: Bacteria > Desulfobacterota > Binatia > UBA9968 > JAJDTQ01 > JAJDTQ01. The sequence continues at coordinate 2,760,981 of OZ241979.1, read as the reverse complement.
TGCGGGCCCCCCCTCCCTAACCCTCCCCCTCAAGGGGGGAGGGGATCGGAGTTCTTCGCGTGGGAGGAAGCGTCACAACCTACACGAAAGCCTGAAGAGCCGGGAAACTCTGACGATTGCCCCGTTCGTCCTGAGCGTAGCGAAGCAAAGTCGAAGGACGCGCTTTCCCATAGGGGGGAGGGAACTCAAGCCGGAATGGACCAGACGTTCCATAATCGGGTAAGTGAACCGGGCGGAAGGACCGCAACGGCGCGGTTCCGTTGCAATCCACTGGCGAAAGGAACAAGCTGCGATGTCGGTCCCCGCGGAAACCGGCGGCCATCTGACCGGCGGCCTTCTTTCCCATGAGCACGAACGTCCACGAGCGAGGGTTCGGGATACGCGTCGAGGCGCCGCAGACGCTCCACGGCAAGCGGCTGGACGCGGCGTTGGCGGCGCTGTTGCCGGATTACTCGCGTTCGCGGCTCCAGCGATGGGTCCGCGAGGGACACGTCCGGCTGGACGGCCGCGTCCCCGAGTGCTCGGACAAGGTCTCGGTCGGCGCGGTCATCGAGATGGACCCGCCGGAGTCCGTCGGCGTCTCCTGGAAGGCGCAGGCCATACCCCTGGAGGTCGTCCACGAGGACGCCGCGCTGCTGGTGGTCAACAAGCCTCCCGGAATGGTGGTGCACCCCGGAGCGGGCAACCCGGAAGGGACCCTGCTCAACGCGGTGATGCACCACGCCCCCGAGCTCGAGGCCGTCTCGCGGGCCGGCATCGTTCACCGGCTGGACAAGGATACCTCGGGGCTGCTGGCGGTGGCCCGGAGCGAGTCCGTGCGGCTGCGCCTGGTCCGGCAGCTCCAGGCGCGAAAGGTCAAGCGGGAATACCTGGCTCTCGTCCGGGGCGTCGTCCGCGCCGGGGGCTCGGTCGCGGCGCCCATCGGGCGGCACCCGGTCCACCGGACCCGCATGTCGGTGCGCGCCCGCGGGAAGGAGGCGACGAGCCACTACCGGGTGAAAGCGGCGTACCGGAGCCACACGCTCCTGCAAGTCCGGCTGGAATCCGGGCGCACGCACCAGATCCGGGTGCACATGGCGCACATCGGACACCCCGTCCTCGGCGACCCTGTGTACGGGGGCCGCAGTCGCAACGACAAGGGTGCGGGACCGAAGCTCACCGAGGCGTTGCGCGGCTTCCCGCGGCAGGCTCTGCACGCCGAAAGGCTGGGACTGCGCCACCCGGAGACCGGCGAGTCCCTCGAATGGACCGCGCCCGCGCCGGACGACATGCGTGGACTCATGGCGGCCCTGGAAGAGGACTCCCGGTCCTGACCCCCCTGTCCCCGTTCGTCCCGAGCGCAGCGAAGCGGAGTCGAAGGACGCGCTCATACCCCTTGTCCCGATCGTTCAGGGGTTCCGAAGTCCGGTGGTGGAACCGTCCGCCGGTTTCGTAGTAGTTTCGGAGTGGATTCTTCGGAGCAGGTTCCCGCATGTCGGACGGGCTGCAAGTCAGCCCCAGGAGGAAAGGAGCAACGGATGGACCCGTCGGTGGCCGCTTACAACTACCATACCTTCAACCGGTCGGAGAGTTCGAACAAGGCTGGAGACTTCGCCGGGCGCCTGCGGGCGGGCGAGGAGGCGCCCGACTTCAGCCTCCGGACCCTCGAAGGGGACACGGTTCGGCTCTCCGGGTTCCGGGATCGGAAGCACGTACTGCTGGAGTTCGGCAGCATCACCTGACCGCCCTTCGTGGGCGAGGTCTCGCCCCTCAACGAACTGTACCGGAACTACCGAGACCGAGGCTTCGAGTTCCTCACCATCTACGTGCGCGAGCCCCATCCCGGGGAGCACTACGGTCCACACGCGGACTTCGAGCAAAAGCTCGAATACGCGCGCCAGTGCCGGGAGCAGGACGGCATCGAGAACCCGTTGCTGGTGGACGACATCGAAGGCGCCGTGCATCGGCTCTACGGCGTCCTCCCCAACATGGTCTATATCGTCGGCAAGGACGGACGGGTGGCGTACAAGGCCATGTGGACCGACCACGAGGAGATCCGCACGGTCCTGGACAACCTCGTCATGGCGGACGAGTTGCGCGCCAAGGGCGTTCGCCTGAAGCCCTCGTTCACCGAGAAGATCAACTTCATTCCCGCGCAATACGCCGGCGGAGTACGCGAGAAGGTCTTCGACCGGGCAGGCCCGAAGGCATGGGAGGACTACCGCGCCACGTTCGGAGAGTGACGGGGAGCGGGAAGGGCGGCCGGCTGACGCAGCAACTCGAAGAATCGGCGAGCGGGCTTCCGGGTGAAGCCGATGGTCCACATCCTCACGGGATCTACCGTTCCGGCCCCGCGCCAGGACTCTCGCGCACGAAGGCGATGCACGAGTGGTTGGAGTGGCCGACCGTGAAGATCGGCTGGTCCGTCATCTGCGTCGCTCGCGCCGCTGCCGCGGGTCGCACTCGATGATCGCGGCAATGAGCTTATAGCAGGCGTCTCGGTACGGTTCTCCGAGACTGACGGTCAAGTAGCATTCGCCGATCTCGTAAACGCCGTCCAGCTTCGCCAAGTACTGCCGTTCGTACAAGGGATCGGTCACCCAGAGCGCATAGTCCTTGCCGGCGTAGGAGAACCGCCCCTGCACGCGCCGCTTGGCGTTGCCGAATGCCTCGCCGGGCTTGAACACGGAGAATTCGAGCCGCTCGACACGGATGAGGCGCAGCGAACCGGAAACCGACTCCAACGAATCCAGCGGTACCTTGTCGTGCCGTCCGCGAACCAAGCCGTCTTCAGGTCGCTGAAGGAGCGTATCCACAAAATCCAACGGTATCTTGTCATGCCGCCCATTGGAGGTGTTGTACCCGTCGATCCAAAGCGGCGCAACGGGATCCAGGAGATCGGCAAGGTCGAACCACGAGTACCTTCCCTCCTTTCGCCAGTAGAACTCGGGGTCCAGCAACCAGTTCTCCGTTTGCCAGTCCTTGGGCTGCGGCTCGATAACCGGGATGCTGATGATGTCGAGCACCTGGGGGTCGCTGCCGTCCTCGTACTGGCGCTCGTACTCGGACACTTCCCCGCCTTCCCTGTCGCTCACCGGCCGAATCCAGTTCCCTGCTCCACGTTCTTCGCTCCATTCTCGGCCCGCGATGTACCGGCCCGATAGCTTCCGGGAGTTCGCAAGGCAGACGATCTGCTTTGTATCGCTCAAGTCCGCTCCCTACGCCGCGGTCCACATCACCAGGCGCAGTTCGCTGTCGTCGATGAGGCCGTAATCGGGCAGCCGTCCCGACAACTCTCGGCATTCCCGACGAATGATCGGCACTCCATCCCCGCGCCGGTCCATCAGCCGTGTGCGCCCGACGCCCGTTGGCGCCTTGCAACGCGACAACAGGGATACGATGAGCTCGTTCCGGTTCGCCTGCCGCAGGTGCAGGCTGTCCGGGGTCAGCGTGTTGACCAGCGCGCCGGGTACGTAGAGTTCCAGCCTGTCGCCGAACAGGTGCAGGCGCACGCGGGCGCCGGCCATGGAATAGTCGCGGTGAGCCACTGCGTTCACGATGGCCTCGAACACGGCCCGCTCGCTGAACTGAGGGCGGTCCGACCGGGCGGGGGCCTTGGTTGCTCGCACCAGCATGTTCCGCCGCACGAAGTGCAGCGCTTCCGCAACCTGTTCGTCGAGCGGCCCCCCGATGTCGCGCGCATCGCTCTGGTAGTCGGCGTCGGTGCGCTCGCCGGCGTAGCTGACGGCCTGTATGTAGGCATGAGGGAGCCACCGTTGCGGTTCCGGCGTGCAGAGGAGGACACCGGCGAGCGTCAAGCGAGCGTTTCCGTCCAGATCCTCGGTGACGATGCGGAGCTTGCGCAACATGTCTTCGGACGCTTCGAGGGCGTCGTCGTGCGACGACGTGGAAGGAGCATCGACGGCGTCTCCCTGCAGGAAACGTTGCGTCAGCGAGTAGTGCAGATCGGATGGCGCCGCGCCGGGCACCGCGGACTCGTCGAAACGGATGAGCCGGGTCTGGCTGCGTTCCTGGAACAGCCGGGCAAGGACCTCCGGGGTCATCTCGCGCTTGGAACTGCCGACCCTGCGAAAGTACCCGCCCGGGCTCCGGTGAACGAACAAGCCGCGCCCAACGTCCACCCGCAATAAGGGGACGAGTTGACCCTCCGCATTCTCCAACTCGATCTTGAGGATATCGGCATCCAACGGAGGCTTCACCGAGTCGTTGCAGATCTCGCGGACCCAGCCTTCTACCGCGTCGAGACCGTCAAGTGGAATACCTTGGATCCGGGGAGTCTTGTCGCCCACGCCGAGGACCAACGTCCCTCCCCGGCTGTTGGCCAGGGCAGCCAGTTCATCCGCGATTGCATTCCGGTCGGGCGCAGCGACACTACCGCCGGAGACGACGACAGCCTTGAACTCCAGGATCGAGTCCTCACCGAGCCGGATGCGGCGTCTCAGGTCCGCGTCATCCATCACGCTCTCCGTTGGCAACCGGCGTCTTTGCATACCGGCAAGATACCATAATCCCACTACCGTAGGCACCTACCCTGAAGTCCGAGCCGTTCGGAGGGGCTGGAAAACCATCTGAACAGATGTTATGTATGCAAACATGACAGATATGCCAGAAGTAAGCGCCGTTTCAAGCACCTTGCGCGCCATCCGCGCCAAACTCGACCTCACACAGGAGCAGCTTGCGGAAAGGCTCGGAGTCTCCTTCGCCAGCGTAAACCGCTGGGAGGGGGGAGCAGCCACGCCGCAGAAGGCGTCCCAAGAGGCCATCGTCGCCCTCGCCGCGGAAGCGGCCGTGGACGGGGTGGAGGCGACGGCTGCTCCCGCCGAAGCCGTGGCCCAGGTGACGCGGAGGCGGTCTCGCCGGCGGCGGATGACCGATCCTTCCACCAAGCCCATGGAGCAGATGCTCTGGGACGCGGCCTGCTCCATCCGCGGGGAGAAGGACGCGGCCAAATTCAAAGACTACCTGTTGCCGCTCCTCTTCCTCAAGCGCTTGTCGGACGTCTTCGACGACGAGATCAAGCGGCTGGCCGAAGAATACGGCGACCCGGACGTGGCGCAGGAGATCGCCGAGAGCGACCATGAGGTGCTGCGTTTCTACCTGCCCCCGGAAGCGCGATGGGGAGTAATCAGCGGTCGTGCAGACCATGAATGGCCTCTGGACGGCCAAGGACGCAGCACCCGACCAAGGGACATCGGGGAACACCTGACCAAGGCAACCCGCGCGGTGGCGCGGCACAACCCCTCGCTTGCGGGCGTCATCGACTTGGTGGACTTTGCCGCGGAGCGCAACGGCGAGCGGGACGTCAACCCGGCGAAGCTCGCCGCGGTGGTCGAGACCTTCTCCGACCCGCGTTACCGGCTCGGCCTTGCCGACGTGCAGCCCGACTTCCTGGGCCGCGCGTACGAATACCTGCTGCGCAAGTTCGCGGAAGGTTCCGGCCAGAGCGCCGGGGAGTTCTTCACCCCCACCGAGGTCGGCTTCCTGATGGCGCACCTCATGCGCCCGAGGCCCGGCGAGCAATGCCACGACTACGCCTGCGGCTCGGCCGGGCTGCTGGTCAAGCTCCAACTCGTGGCCCGGGAGATGGACCCCACCAGCCGCGTGCCGCTCAAGCTGCACGGCCAGGAGTTGCAGGCCGAGAGCTACGCGGTCGCCCACATGAACGCCATCATCCACGACATGGAAGTGGAAATCGAGCGCGGCGACACCATGATCAACCCGAAGTTCAAGACCCCCGCGGGCCGCATCGCCGCGCACGACGTGGTGGTCGCCAACCCCATGTGGAACCAGCCGTTCAGCCCCGACCTGTTCGCCAACGACCCGTTCGACCGCTTCCGCCCCCGCGGCGGCGTCACCAGCGGCAAGGGCGATTGGGCATGGCTCCAACACACCCTCGCCTGCCTGAACGAACGCGGCCGGGCCGCGGTGGTGCTCGACACCGGCGCGGTGACGCGCGGTTCGGGCAGCAAGCACGAGGACCGCGAACGCAACATCCGCAAGTGGTTCGTGGACCACGACCTGATCGACGGCGTGATCCTGCTGCCCGACAACCTCTTCTACAACACCAGCGCCGCAGGCGTGGTCGTGGTGCTGTCCAAGCGCAAGCCCGCAGCGCGAAAGGACCGGATCGTGCTGCTGAACGCCAGCCGGCGCGTGCGCAAGGGCCGACCCAAGAACTTCATCCCGGAAGAGGACATCCGTCCGCTGGCGGAGGCCTTCGTGAAGGGGGAGCCGGTCGAAGGCGAGGTGGCCGTCATCACGCGGGAGCAGGCGGAGGACGGCGACTACAACCTGAGTCCGAGTCGGTGGGTGGGACAGACGGGGGCCGGGACATTGCGGCCCATCAAGGACATTCTTGCCGAAATGCAACGCCTCGACGCTGAAGCCCGGAAGATCGACAAAGCGCTGACAAAAATGCTGGAGCCCCTGCAATGAACGCCATGAATCCCTCCTGGACATGGCGACCACTCGGGGAGTTGTTCGAGATCGGCGCGGGCAAAACCATGTCCGCCGCCGCCCGCGGCGGTGCTCACAAAATCCCGTTCCTGCGCACGTCGAACGTCCTCTGGGACAAGATCGACCTGTCGTCCGTGGACGAAATGTGGATTCCCGAGCATGAATTGCCCGCCAAGTTACTCCGATCGGGGGACTTGCTCGTCTGTGAAGGCGGCGAGATCGGGCGCGCGGCGATCTGGAACGGGGAGATCGAACCGATGGCGTTCCAGAACCACCTGCATCGGCTGCGGCCCATCGCCAAAGACGTCGAGCCACGCTTCTACGTGTACTTCCTGCAGTCGGCCTTCACGCAACTTGGCATCTTCGAGGGTGCGGGCAACAAGACCACGATCCCGAACCTGTCGCGCAGCCGGCTGGCGGCGCTCGAAGTGCCACACCCAGTCATTGATGAGCAGAAGGCCATGGTTACGGTATTGGGAAGGGTACGCGAGGCTCTGAAAATAACCGATCAAAAACGGGGGCTGCTGGACGAACTATCCAAGGCATTGCTGCACAAGCTGATAACAGGAGAGACTCGGGTGAGTCAACTTGACTTGTCGGTGCTCGGTGGAGCCGGCGGTTTCGGTACAAGAGGGTCTTGATCGTGGAAATCATGAGCCGACCTCCCTTCACGCTCTACGTCGTCTGGCACCCCGGATACGCTGATGGAGAGAGAATCGCCGCCTATCTTCGCCACCACTTCGGCACCGACCGCTATCGCAACGTTGTTGGCGGAGCCGGTGTTACGGTCCTTTTTCGCAACATCAACGCCCCGGGTTCCACTACCCCTCTGCCCGTTGACTGGAGCGAAGCCGAAACCACGGCTGCAGTAGTGCTGCTGGACAACGCGCTTGCGAACGACCCCGAGTGGACGCAGTACGTCAGAGAACTCACAAGAGAGGCCGAGGAGAAAGGCTTTGGCGCTCGCGTGTTTCCCGTCGCGCTGGAAGCGGGAAGCCTCGACATCGGTCTTGACATACAGGCGCTACGCTGGGACCGCTGGAAGGGAAGCCATCTCGAACGAGAACAACGGCTTTGCCGAGACCTCACTTATGAGTTCAGTCGGATGCTCAGACATCGCCTGGGACAACATACCGACGATAGAGGCGACCTTCAGCGCTACCGGCAGAACATCCAGGTCTTCCTCAGCCACTCCAAGCACGACGATCATGGAGATGTAGTCGCCAGAGCCGTCCGTGACTGGCTTCACAACAACAGCGCGTTATCGAGCTTTCTCGATGTCCATGATATACCGCCAGGGCTGTCCTTCTCCTCCGTCATAGACGACTCCATTCAGGATGGCGCCATGGTGACCGTCTATACCGACTCTTACTCCTCTCGGGAGTGGTGCCGCCATGAAGTGATAGAGGCGAAACGCAGAAATGTTCCGATGGTGGTAGTCAACTGCCTGCAAACGGTTGACGAGCGGGCTTTCCCATACCTCGGAAATGTACCGAGCATCCGCATGAACCCCGACAACAGAGACCGGATGGATCAGGTCGCCTCACTCCTTCTTGAGGAACCTCTGATTTATTCCCCTCCGCGGGAGGATAATGGTAGCGAAAAGAAAAGGCAAGGAGTAGAATCGGAGGATATCAGGGAGAGGGAGGCTATCGGAATGCAGCAGCGGACGTTCGGGGCGGTGAATTTCGAGAAGTACGGCAGGCAGACGCGGAAGGCGAAGTTCCTGGAGGAGATGAACGGGGTGATCCCGTGGGAGGAGTTGGTGGAGGCGGTGGAGCCGTACTATCCGCAGCCTCCGGGAGCGGGACGGCGCCCGGTGGGGATCGAGCGGATGTTGCGGATTCATTTTTTGCAGCACTGGTTCAGCCTGTCGGACCCCGGGGTGGAGGAAGCGCTGTATGATTCGCGAGCCATGCGGGAGTTCGTGGGGGTGGATTTGGGAGAGGAGCGTGTGCCGGATGAGACGACCATCTGCAAGTTTCGGCACTTGTTGGAGCGCCATGAGTTGGGGAAGGAAGTGTTTCGCAAGGTGAATGGGCATCTGGAAGAGAAGGGGCTGAAGGTATCGACGGGAACGATTGTGGATGCGACGATCCTGCAGGCGGCGGCCTCGACGAAGAACAAGGGGAGGCAGCGGGATCCGGAGATGCATTCGACGCGGAAGGGGAATCAGTGGTATTTCGGGATGAAGGCGCACGTGGGGGTGGACAGTCGGACGAAGCAGATCCATTCGGTGGTGGCGACGGCGGCGAACGTGCATGATTCGCAGAAGCTGGGGGAGTTGTTGCACGGGCGGGAGACGCGGGTGTGGGGAGACTCGGCGTATGGGGGACAGGGCAAGGTGATCCGGGAGCGGGCGCCGAGGGCTCAGGACTTTACCCACCGGAAGGGACAGAGGAATCGACCTTTGACGGAAGAGGATCGGAGGCGGAACCGGAGCAAGTCGCGTGTGCGAGCGAAGGTGGAGCATGTGTTCGGGGTGATGAAGAGGCGATTCGGGTTCACCCGGCTCAGGTACAAGGGGCTGTGGAAGAATGAGCATTACTTGCTCATCACTTGTGCTTTGGTCAACATGCTGATGGCGAAGAGGGAATTATTGCGTGCGACTGCGTAGAATGCAGGGAAAGCACCCCTGGAACATGCTTCCAGGGGTGCTCAAACCCTCGATCGACACCCGGATCCTCGTTTCTACACCGCCCTCCGACGCCAAATGATACTCATGACGTTCCCATCAACTGCATCTGGAATGCCTCCATCTCAATTCCTGAATTGTTCAGAGGTTCCTTGACGAATTGTTCAAGGATTTCCTTTGGCGGCAGCGGATTGAAGGGTTCCGTGGCTCACATCCGCAGGTCATGTTCACGGCACGACCGCCGGAGTTGATTTTGCTCTCGAACTTGATGGATAATGCCGGCGCCGCCGAACGTACTCTCGTTTATCCCGGTCCCCCATTGGGCTTGGAAGAGATACGGCTCTTTGCCGACATCGTTCCCGGCGTGCGTCTGTACACCTTGGCCGATTGGCTGATGGAGGATTGAGCAATGAGCGCAATCGACGCCCAACCGCCAAAAATCATCGCCATTTCCATGTCCGACAGTCCTGATATGGCCGTGCTCGGATTCAGTGAAGGCCATTTGCGGGAGGCTGTGGCGGAGTTTGCGATCTATCTTCTCGCCTCGGGGTCGAACTTGGCCTACGGCGGCGATCTGCGGCTCGGTGGTTTTACGGAACTGCTGTTCGAGTTGGTCATGCGCTATCGACGGCAGGAGGATACTGACGCGAGGGTGATTGACTACCTGGCATGGCCGGTCCATGTCCGTATGAAGGCTACCGACCTGGACACGCTCGCCGCTGAACTCCAAGGATTCGCTCAACTTGCCCTCATCGGACAGGACGGCCGGTGGATGTCAATGGAAGATCGCCACACCTTGCCGTCACATGAACCAGACGAGCACGAATGGGGACCGGGACTGACGGCGATGCGGAGGACCATGCGGGGAGAGACGGATGCCCGCATCGTGCTCGGCGGACGGGTAGAAGGCTATAAAGGGAATATGCCGGGCATCGCAGAAGAAGCCCTGCTGTCGCTTGAGGTCGGTCAGCCGCTCTTTCTGATCGGCGGCTTCGGCGGCTGTACCCGTGACATCGCAGAAACCGTTGGACTTGTGGATACCTGGGCAGGCTCTCGTCCACCTTGGCCGGGTCGTAAGCAGTTCAAACGCTATACGCAAAACGATTTGAACAATGGGCTTTCCACGGAAGAGAACCAGGTACTCGCCTGCACCCCGCATCTCGATCAAGCCGTCACCTTGGTCATGCAAGGGCTTCGCCGGCTGCGCAATTCTGGAACTCGCGGCAGCTCAGTTCGGAAAGGATAGAAACAATGCATAGACGACTTGAGCCGGCCGATGAGACGGGCCAATTCCTGATTGGCAAGTGAGAATCTTCGCAGAGAGGCAGGAGAGGATGCCCTCCCTGACTACTCCGTCGCCGGAGAGGGCCCCTTGGGCCCTTGTCGTCAGGGAGGGACTTGAAAGTGGTTTACCTTATCCCCTGACGGAAGCCTGTGTCAAGCGTTTTGAACGGACAACCGACGTGCGGAACAAGCCAACGGCACGAGGCAAGTCCGATTACGGATGCACTCCATGACCTCTGACCAGATCACCACCTTGGCCGCCTCCGGCGAGTCCGAAAGTCTGGAGTTCAAGGCCACCACAGGCATGCGCCGCGAGGCGGCTCAAACGGTCTGCGCCATGCTCAACCAGCGGGGCGGGCACGTGCTGTTCGGCGTGACGCCGGACGGGAACGTGACAGGCCAGCAGGTGGGGGAAAGAACCATCGAAGAGGTCAGCGCCGAGATCCGGAGGATCGAACCGCCGGCGTTTCCCGCGGTCGAGCGGGTGCGCGTGAAGGGCGACCGCGAGGTCGTCGCGATCATCGTGAGCCGGGGGCCGACGCAGCCCTACACCTACCGCGGCGCCGCCTACCGCCGGATCGGGAATGCCACAGTGGCCCTGTCGTCCGACGAGTACGGACGGATGCTGTTCGAGCGCATGCACAGCGAACGGCGCTGGGAGAACCGGACAGCAGCCGGCTGGCGGGTCGAAGACCTCGACGCGGACGAGATTCGCCGCACGGTTGCCGAGGCGATCCGGCGCGGCAGACTGGCAGAGCCGGGAAGCATGGACCCCCAGGAACTCCTGCGCGGACTCGGACTGTTGCGCGATGGCGCGTTGTGCCGCGCCGCGGGAAGCGCTGGCCAACGCCCTGTGCCAAAGCGCGTCCTTCGACTTCGCTTCGCTACGCTCAGGACGAACGGAGGCAATCGTTCAGAGGTCTCCTATGGGTTGTCACGCTCGGAGGCACGAGACCCACATGGGGGCGCTATGGGGCGCTATAGGGGGCGCCATGAGATGTGCGAGGAAGAAAATCACATGACATTTCAAGTGGTTATAGGGACGCAACAAAGGCGCTCGGGGGGCGCCATGGGGGCGCTATGGGGGGCGCTATCAGCAAGCGCGCCGACTCATTCGTATCGAACCGGCCTTGCCCGGATGCTGGCAACATCCTCGACGCCCTGATCGGGCCATGACGGAACTCGAAATCAGCGAGGGCGGAACCGTCCAGTTCCCCATGATCCGCCACGCCTCGGAGGTGGGATGGAAGCCGCTTTCGCCGGGGGCCGCGCTGCGCAAGCGCGGGGGCGAGGCCGGGATGCTGTTCCGCGGCGAGGTGGAAACGGCGCTGCGTCGGTTCAACCCGTGGCTGGGCGGCGATGCCGCGCGCGCCGCGGTCGAGCGGATCGAGGCGCTGCCGCCGACCATCGAGGGCAACCGCGAGATGCTCGCCTGGCTGCGCGGCGAGCGGCAATGGTACGACGAGGCCGAGGAGCGTCACCGCCCCGTCCGACTCATCGACTTCCGGACGCCCGGCGCCAACGTCCTCCACGTCACCTGGGAGTGGAAGGTCAAGCCCCCGGCCCGCAAGGGCAACCGCGCGGACCTGATGTTCGTGGTCAACGGCGTGCCTGTGGCCATCGTCGAGCACAAGAACCCGAGGGACGCCGACGCCGTCGAGCGGGGCGTCGCGCAGTTGCGGCGCTACGAGTTGGAGACGCCCGAGCTGATGGGGTCGGCGCAGCTCTTCAACGTCACGCACCTCCTCGACTACTGGTACGGCGTCACCTGGAACGCCTCGCGCCGCTTCATGGCGCGATGGAAGGAGCGTCCGGACGAGAGCTACCGCTTCGCCGTCCAGTCCTTCTTCGAGCCCGCCGGTTTCCTGCGCACGCTGCGGGACTGGATCCTGTTCTACGTCGAGGACGGGGAGACGCGGAAGTCGGTGCTGCGCCAGCACCAGCGCCGGGCGGTGGACCACATCGTGGAACGCTGCGCCGAGCCGGCCAAACGCCGCGGGCTCATCTGGCATACGCAAGGCTCCGGCAAGACCTTTACGCTGCTCACCGCGGCGCGCCGACTCCTGGAACACGCGGAGGGGTTCCACACGCCCACGGTGCTGGTGGTCGTGGACCGGACGGACCTGGAAGGACAACTCAAGGGCTGGGTCGAACGGCTGCTGGGCGAGATGCAGCAGCAGGACATCCCGGTGTGGCGCGCGGACTCCAGGGCCGAACTTCGGGACATGCTCAAGGCCGACAGGCGCGGCCTGATCCTCTCCATGATCCACAAGTTCGAAGGCATGGAGAAGGACGCCAACACCCGCAGCAACGTCTATGTGTTCATCGACGAGGCGCACCGATCGGTGGCAAAGGAGCTGGGCGTCTATCTGATGGCGGCCCTGCCCAACGCCACCGTCATCGGCTTCACCGGCACGCCCATCGACCGGACGGCGCACGGGGAAGGCACCTTCAAGATATTCGGCGCCGAGGACCATCGGGGCTACCTCGACAAATACACCATCGCCGAGTCCATCGAAGACGAGACCACGCTGCCCATCCGCTACAACATGGCGCCCAGCGAAATGACGGTGCCGGCGGAACGGCTGGACCGGGAGTTCTTTGCCCTGGCGGAGGCCGAGGGGGTCACCGACGTGGAAGAACTCAACAAGGTCCTCGACCGCGCCGTAAGCCTGCGGACCTTCCTGACCGCGGACGACCGCATCGAAAAGGTAGCCGGGTTCGTCGCCGACCATTTCCGACACAACGTGGCGCCGCTGGGCTACAAGGCGTTCCTCGTGGGCGTGAACCGGGAGGCCTGCGCCAAGTACAAGCGCGCTCTCGACCGGCGGCTGCCCCCCGCGTGGTCCGCGGCGGTCTATACCGAGAACGCCGCAGACGCGGTGGACCGCCCGCTGGTCGCAGAGCTCCAGCTCTCGCCCGAGCGCGAGGCGGACGCCCGCCTCCTCTTCAAGAAGGCGGGCGAAGACCCGAAGATCCTCATCGTGACGGACAAGCTGCTGACGGGCTACGACGCGCCGGTCCTCTATTGCCTGTACCTCGACAAGCCCATGCGCGACCATGTGCTCCTCCAGGCCATCGCGCGCGTGAACCGCCCGTACGCGGACGCCAACGGCGCGCGCAAGCGCATCGGCCTCGTGGTGGACTTCGTAGGCGTGCTGCGCGAACTGCGCAAGGCGCTGCGCTTCGACTCCTCCGACGTGAGCGGCGTGATCGAGGAACTCGACGTCCTGATGGAAGACTTCCTGGAGAGGGTCGAACGGGCGAACGCGGATTACCTCGGGGCCGCGAGGAGCGGCAGCGCGGACGAACGCCTCGAAGAGACCGTCTATGGCCGTTTCCTCGACCCGGAACCGCGCAAGGCGTTCTTCGAGGCCTACAAGGAAATCGAAGCGCTCTGGGAGATCCTGTCTCCCGCGCCCGAACTGCGCGACCATATCGAGACCTTCCGGCGGCTCACCGGCCTCTACTCTGCCGTGCGCAACGCCTATGCGAACCGCGTGGACTATGCGGTGGACCTGGCCAACAAGACGCGCTTCCTGGTGCAGGACCAAGCGGTCCAGCAAGGCCTCGGCTACGTGGCGAAGACCGTCACCTTCGACCTGAACACCCTCGAAACGCTGCGCGGCGAGTCGGGTTCGACCGAGGCCAAGGTGTTCGATCTCGTGCGCGGCCTCCGGCAGGAGGTCGAGAACCGGCCGAACCTGGAGGCCGTGCTGCGGCCCCTGAAGGAGCGCGCCGAGAGCATCCTGAAGGACCTGGAGGAGCGCAAGACCACCGGGCTCGCGGCAATGGACCGGCTGGCCGCCCTCGCCGGCGAGAGGGATGCGGCCATGGAAGCCGCAAGGAACAGCGGGCTTTCGCCGCGTGCGTTCGGGGTCCATTGGGCGCTGAAGGACCATGCGGAACTCAAGGCCGCGGGCATCGTTGCCCTGGACTTGGCGCGACAGTCGGAGACGCTCCTGGCCCGCTTTCCCAACGCAAGCTCCAACGCCGACGAGCAAAGAAGGCTGCGGGCCGCCCTCTACAGCCCGCTGGTAAACCTGGACAAGGACCAACGGAGCCGCGTCGTGGAGCGAATCCTGGCGATCCTCCTGGGAACGGACGCGGATGAGTGACCACCGGCGCGAGGCCCTTCGCGGCCGCGTCGAGTACTGGAAGTGGCGGTTGAACGTCCGCCCGCAGCGGGTTCGGGTGCAACCGATGACGCGGAAGTGGGGCTCCTGCTCCACGTCGGGAACCGTGACCCTGGCCGCGGACCTGGAGGATCAGGACGAGGGCTTCCAGGACTTCGTCATCGTCCACGAGCTGCTGCACCTGCGCGTGCCCAACCACGGCAGGCTCTACAAGGCATTGATGGCGGCCTACGTGCCCGACTGGAAGAGGCACGAATCGAGGAAACCTGCGGGTTGACAGGGATCAGAAAGGCAGGCTGTGCCGCTTGGCGCTGTTGCACTCCCGGCAACTGGGAACGACGTTGCCCCTGGTGCTCTTGCCGCCGCGGACGATGGGGACCAGGTGGTCCATGGTCAGGTCCCCGGGGGAGAACCGGCCGCCGCAATGAGCGCACAGTCCCCGGCTCTTCCGGTTCTTCCACCACTGGCTGTTCCGCAGTTCCCGCGCCTTCGAGCGCTCCCGGCGGATCTCCTCCTCGGTAACGGGAACGATGAAGGAGTCCGGGGCCACGTTACAGCACCTTGTTCTTCAGGGACCTGAAATAGACCGCGAAACCCACGGCCACGCAGAGGTAGAGCGCGCTGCGGGCCAGCGCCCCGACCCCGCCGGCTTCCAGGTAGTTCGTCAACTCCCACCCGCTGAAGAACACGAAGAAGACGACGGACGTGCCGATGAGGATCTTGTGGGCGGTCATCAGTCTCATGGTTCGAGCATCCCGGCCGACGCGCCGCGCAATGGACCGTCGGCCCGTTTCGTTCGACGCCGCGGCCTCGGCCTGACGCTCCGGCAGCGTGCCGTGGGCGAGGTCGAAGTTCACCCCCCTGAACCGGAGGCTGGCCGCGGTGATGCCCCTTCGTTCGCTTCGAATCCCCGGGGACGGCGTTACAGGCCCAGGAACCGCAAGCAGTTCCGTGAGCTCACCCACTCCCGCTCTTCCGCGGTGAGCCCCAGGTCGTCGAACTCGTCCTCCGGCGACTGGTCCCGGAAATTGAAGGGATAGTCCGAGCCGATGACCACCTGCGAGGCGCCCACGGTGTCGATGAGGTAGCGCACGGTGCGGTTGTCGAAGAATACGTCGTCGTAGAAGAACATGCGGGCGTACTCGGAAGGCTTCCTGGGCATCAGCCCGCGGAACCCGGGGTTCTTGCGCCAGGCGTTCTCCATGCGCGGCAGGAGCTGCGTGAACGTGCCGCCGCCGTGGCTGAAGCAGAGCCGCAGCCGGGGGCAGGCTTCCATGAGTCCGCCGGTGACCATGCCGGCGATGCCCAACGCGCCTTCGAGGGGGAAAGCCACGATGTTCTCGATGAACCCCGGCCCCACCACGCGGTCCATGAAGGTGGCGTGCTGGGCGTGCACGAACAGGGGCACGTCCAACTCCTCGGCCGCCTTGAAGAAGCCCAGAAACTCGGGCTCCCCCAGGCTCTTGCCGTTGACGTTGCTGAGCAACTCGACGCCGTGGAGCCCCAGCGACTTGACCCGTTGGAGCTCCGCCGCGGCCAGGTCCACGTCCTGGAGCGGCGCCGAGCCGAGCGCGTAGAAACGGTCCGGCGCCTGATCGACCATGCGTATCAGGACCTCGTTCAGGTAACGCGCCAAGTCGAGCCCGTCCCGAGGCTCCAACCCATAGGCCAGGAGCTCCGGCATGGGCGACAGCACCTGACGGTCCACCGCGTAATCCGCCGCTGCCATCTCCCGCAAGCGGCGCGGCACGGACCAGCAGCGGTCGAGCACCGTGCGAAAGTTCCGTCCCGCGATCATGACGTTGGCCGTGTCCGGCCCGGTGTGGTCCATGCAGGGCCAGCGGTTGCCCGCGGCGCGGGACCCCACCGGAGGGAAGTCTTCCGGCACCATATGGGTGTGGACGTCGATGACCATTGGGAGAAGCTCCTTGCCGATGCGCGCCGCGCCGACCCGTCACGGGTAACAGAGTTCACGGGCGATGGAAAGCGTGCCCTTCGACTTCGCTACGCTACGCTCAGGATGAACGGGGTACTTCGCTACGCTACGCTCAGGACGAACGGGGCAATTCCCTACTCCGGTTGCCAGGTCAACCGGACGCCACAAGGTGTTCCGGATCCGTGGGACCCCTCCTTTTACGCTCTTCACGGTTCCGGGACGCCATTGCGTCGGCGGCGTGGAGGACGCGGGGGATTCCATGATAGAGTAGCGTAGCGAAGTCGAAGGGCGCGGCTTTCCCATGGGGAGAGGCGCCTCAAGCCGGAATGGATCAGAGGTTCCGGAACCGGGCAGGGGAAACGAAGGATGCCGGACGGAGTCGAGCAACTCAACGAGGACATCATCGCGGCGGCGAGGATCCTGAGCCGTGAAGGCCTGGTGCAGGGTTTCGGCCACGTGAGCGCCCGGATCCCGGATTCGGACCTGTTCGTGATCACGCCCCGGGTGAGCCTGGAGTTGGTGGAAGCGAGCCAACTCGTGGTCCTGAACCTGCAGGGGCAGGTCCTGGAAGCTCCGGTGGCGCCGCCGTTCGAGACCGCGCTCCACACCGCGGTCTTCAACGCCCGGCCGGACGTGAACGCCATCACGCGCATCCACGCGCGGACCGCCAACGTCTTCTCGGTGACGGACACGCCCCTGGACGCGGTGCACAACCACGGCAGCTTCTTCTGCGGCGGGGCGCCGGTCTTCCGGACCATCGACCTCATCTCCACCCGCGCCCTGGGCGAGGGCGCAGCCGCGGCCCTGTCCGACGCGCCCGCGTTGCTGCTTCAGGGAAACGGACAGGTGACCGTGGGAAGGACCATCCCGGAAGCAGTGATGATGGCCATCTACCTGGAGGAAGCGGCGCAGGTCCTCTACGGCGCCATGCAGGTGGGCAAGCCGCGTTTCCTTCCCCGGGAGGCCGCGGGCTCGCGGCAGAGGGAAGCCCTTCCGCCCCCGGACATGGAACGCGCCTGGAACTTCTTCAAGAACCGCGTGGGGATGTAGCCGCGCCGCGGCGCGCGACGGTCGGCGCCGCGGGCGGGGGCGTCAACCAGTGGATGACGCGCGTCAGCCGGCGAACTCGAAATCGACTTTCGCAGTCTCCCCGGCCTTGACCTCCACCTCCGTGGACTGCTTGCCGAGGGTCTCGTGCCAGACCTCGACCTTGTACTTGCCCGCGGGCACGTCCGTGAGGCTGAACGCCCCGTCCTCCTCGGTGACGCTGTAGTAGGGATTGCCGGCCACGAAGATCCAGGCGCTCATCCAGCCGTGGACGTCGCACTTGACCTCCATGACCTCCGGCTTGTCGAACTTCACCTTGAGCTTCTTCTTGAACTTCGGCTGGGCCCGGTTCATGGGCTTGTTGATCTTGCTGTAGGTGTGGATGTTGTGAAGCACCTTGTCCGGGTTCAGGATGGTGACGTCGGCGCCCGCGGGAACGGCGAGCACGTGCGGCTGGTACTCGCAACCGTTCTGGTCGAGTGTAGCCCCTGACATGTCCATCTTCTTGCCCTTTTCGATCTCGCTGATATAGACCACCGCGTTCGCCAGCTTGCCGTCCTTGGCCACCAGGGACTGGTCGAACTTGGGCGACTTGTCACACTGCTTCTTGTCCTTGGTGACCTTGAGCTTCTTCGGCTTGGGTACGGTCCCCTTGAACAGCGCGGCGCCCGAGATCGTTCCACCGTTGGCCACGTCGCCGCCCTCATAAGCGCCGAGGGTGAGCGGAAGCGTCATCGAAAGGACCAGCACGGCAAGCGTTGCAAAACTGCGGTTCATGTCTGTCTCTCCTTTTGCGGTATATCTTCCAGTCCAAGTCTAGCCCTGTTCGCGCGCTTCCTCAACCGCTGTCCCGGGCCGACCCCATCCCCGGTCTCCCCTGCGCCTCTGCGGAGGCCGGTCAGCGGCCCAGGCTCATGATGTAGTCGGTCATCGCCTCGATCTGCTTCTTTTCGTCTCCGTCGAGGATGTCCTCCGGTCCGCCCGGGTAGAAGGACGGCATCCTGGTTCCCGGCTGGAGCTTCTGCGGGTCGAGGATCCACTTCTCGATCCAGTCGGGGTTCAACCTACGGTACGCCAGGTTCAGGTCCGGAGCCCAATCCTCCACCGGCCCCTCCGGCTTCTTGTCGCCCTGCTGGTGGCAGTTGCCGCACTCGAAGTAGTCGTCGGAGAACAGCTTGCGGCCGGCTGCCAGGTAACCCGGCGGGGCCTGTCCTTCATCGAAGTGGACGTAGGGGATCTCCACGTCGGACAGCGAGGCGAAATACTTCACGAAGACGTCGGCCTCCGCGGCGTCGAAGCCGAAGCTGGGCATGCGGATCTTGAGCCACGGCCGGATGCCCGGCTGCGGGTTCTGCAGAAAGCCGAACAACCAGTTGCCCTGCACCTTCTCGCCCTCGCCGTTGAGCACCGGCGGCGCCAGGGTCGGGGTCTCCTCGTAGTACTTGAGGACGTGTCCGCCATCCCCGTCGATGACGTGGCAGCCGACGCAATTGTACTCCTGGACCCGACGACGGCCCTTGGCGACCTGTTGCGCCCGCTCGGAACGGTCCGCCTTGAAGGCGTCCGGCGCCTTGCGCTCCACGAAACCGCGCAGCAGCACCCGCAATGCCTCGATGTCCTCCTGGGGAAGGTCGAAATGGGGCATCAACTGCTCCACCCGCTCGGTGGCGTACACCCGCGGGTCGTGGAGCTTGTGGAAGGTCCAGTCGCCCCAGGTATGCGGGATCTTCGTCTCGTTGCCGAAGAAAAGCTCCTCCAGGGGCTTCGAGCCGAAGACCGTCAACTCGACGCCGATCCGGGATTCGTTCTCCATCCCGGGAATGTCGTGGCAGCCGGCGCAGCCGTATTTCCGCACCAGCTTCTCGCCCTTGGCGACGTTCGCCGGATCATCGAGGCGCGCCGCCAACTCCGGGTTGGGATCCGATCCGATCCCCAGCGTCATCAGGTAGGTGGTGAGCGCCAGCGCCTCGTTCCTGGACAGCCGCAGGCTCGGCATCCGGGTGTCGGGGTTGTAGCTCTTGGGGTCCCGCAGCCAGTTGTAGATCCATCGAGGCCCCGTCTTGGCGGCGATGTCCTTGAGGTTCGGCGCCAGATCCTTGCCCGCGATGCGGGTGGCGAACTCACCCTCGGCCAAGCCGTGGCACCCCTGGCACCCCAACGAACGGGCCAGCTCCCCGCCCTTCTTCACCATGGCCCGGTTGCCGGGCCGGTACCCCTTGGGCATGGGATGCTCCCGCAGCCATCCCTCGGCCTCCTCCCTGGATGCGGACCACAGATAGGAAGCCGCGGCCAGCGCCTGGTCTTCGTCGAAGTAGAAATGGGGCATCCGGGTATGGGGCCGGAACTCCCGTGGGTTCCGGATCCACTCGACCATCCACGCGGGATCGACCTTGGCGCGGACCCTTCTGAGGCTCGGACCCACCTTGGGGATGTCGTCGTAGCCTTCGACCAGGTGGCAGCCCGTACAACCCACCTGCTCGAATATGCGCTGTCCCCGTCCCACGACTTCCGCGCCCTCCAGACCTTGGACGTTGAGGTGGCAGGTGATGCAGTTGGCCTGCACGTCGTCGCCCTCGTGCAGCGGGTGCTCCCAGAACTTCACGTTGCCGTGGGCCTGGGCCAGACTGTTCACGGCTTCGCCCTGTCCTTCGTGGCAGGTAGTGCAGCCGTAGATCCTCGGCGGGTGCGCCGCGTCGCTCAGGAACAGCCTTCGCTTGGGGTGGGTCTTCAGGGGATGCGGGAGGTCGTCGAAACCGTCGCGGTTGATGGCGATGTGGCACGTCTGGCAGCGGTCCACCCGGTCCACCATCTGGTCGAAGTTGTTGCGGTCGAAGTCCTTGAGCACCACCTGCTCGATCTTGGGGACCTTGTACAGGGTGAACTGCGGGAAACCCTCCGGGCCGACGGTGACGGTGGCGTTGTCCATCTGGCGCCGCCACTTCCGCTTCTCGCCTTCCAACCCGTAGATCCCCTCCTCGATCTCCTTGACGCCGCTTTCCAGCGCCTTGATCTCGGTCCGGAGATCCGCACGCTTCCTGCCCGCGTCTTCGAGGGCCGGCTCCAGCGAGTGCTGGACCTCTTCCAACTCGGCGATGTGCTTCCTGTAGGAACCGGCGTCGCGGCCCTGCTGGACCGCGTGGTCGAACTCGTACCACGCCTCTTCGAGCTCACTCTTGACGAACTTGACGTTCTGGTCGGCGTCGAAGAACTCCACCTGGACTTGGGCGAGTTGCTCCTGGAGATCGGCCAGCCGGGCGCCCTGCTCGCCGCTCTCCAGGCTCTGCATCTCGGCGTCCCGCTTCCGGACCAGCTCCTGGTACTTGGGGTCCGCGTCCAGGCGCTGCTGTTCCCTGGCCAGGGCCGCGGCCGCGCGTTCGTAGTCCGTGCGGAAGAACTCCGCCTGATGGACCTTCCACACCCGCCTCGTGAAGTTGTCGTCGAAGACCGCCCACAGGGACACCACCACCAGGAGGATGGAGCCTACGAAAAAGACCGTCCCGTAGGATTTCTTTTCTTCTTTGGGATCGACGCCGCGAACCGCCATTCGCTCTCCCTTACCGCACGCAGAGGATCCAGCCTGCCGCCGTCCTGCCGGCGGACGTCAGGCCGCCTTGCTCTCCAACAGACGTCCCAGCGAGAACACCGCCACGCCGATGAGGGTCAGGACGATCTCCTCGGCCATGGCGATGCCCTGGAAGATGCCCACGAACACCGCGTAACCCACGTCTGCAATGCCCAGGGCCTGAAGGAGCTTTGCCGCGTAGAACATCAGATGTTGAGCCAGGGGGTAACCATGATGTACTTGATGTTGAAGACCAGCCGCAAGAACATCTTGACCGGGAGCCCCATCATCGTCACGAAGAGGAAGGCCGTGATGGCAAACCGGACGGCGCCCCACCGGAGCATGAACTCCCTGCCCTTGATCCAGATGACCCACTTGTAGAACAGCCACACCGAGACCACGAAGTAGAGCAGAACCAGGAACAGCCCGAAGGCCGCCATGGCCCAGTAGTCCCGCAGACCCACCAGGTACGGCAGGTCCACGTTGGTGAGCGCCACCACCTTGTGGGGGTCCCACCGCTGCCACGGCCAGAACAGGTTCCATCCGGGTCCGCGGAAGAACGTGCCGATGATGATGGTGACCACCCACAGGATGTGGAACCCCAGCACGAAGGTGAGGATCTCCCACTTGCGGTGCTTGAAGGTGTAGTAGCCGTTGCCCTTGGCGTTGATGTCGATGTAGGGGATCACCATCAGGCCGATGATGATGAACGTCGGCAGCACCACCCCCGCGTACCAGGGGTCGAAATAGACCAGCATCTCCTGCAGGCCGAGGAAATACCAGGGGGCCTTGGAAGGGTTGGGGGTGCGGGCCGGGTTGGCGGGCTCCTCCAACGGCGCGTCCACCAGCAGCGACCACAGCGTCATGGCCACCAGCACGAAGATCGTCACCAGGAACTCGCCGCGGACCAGGTGCGGCCATGTGTGGATCTTGTCGTCGACGATGATCGCCCGGCTTCTTTCCTCAGCCTGAGCCATGCGGCCGCTCCCTTTCCCCTTGAACGACGGACTTCGTGGACTCTACAGCGGAGGGCCGGAAAAGCCGTCCCTGCGGATGCGCCAGAAGTGCACGGCCATGAGCAGGCTGGCCACCAGCGGGATGAAGATGCAGTGGAGTATGTAGAACCGCAGCAGCGTGTGCGGACCGATCTCGCCGCCGCCGAACAGGAACGCGCGCGCATCGTACACCGGGTTGGCTCCCACCAGCTCGGCGAAGGGGCCCTCGTGCCCCAGGAGGGGCGTCGCCCGCGCCATGTTGGAGCCTACGGTCACGGCCCAGATGGCGAGCTGGTCCCACGGCAGCAGGTAGCCCGTGAAGCTCAACAGCAGGGTCAGCACCAGCAGCAGCACGCCGACGATCCAGTTGAACTCCCGCGGCGGCTTGTAGGAGCCGGTGAGGAAGACCCGGAACATGTGCAGCCACACGAAAATGACCATGGCGTGGGCGGCCCACCGGTGCATGTTGCGCATGAGCATGCCGAAGGGCATGTCGAACTCCAGGTACTTCATGTCCGCGTAGGCGTACTGGGGCACCGGACGGTAGTAGAACATGAGGTAGATGCCGGTCACCACCGTGAGCAGGAACATGAGGAAGGTGAGCCCCCCCATGCACCAGGTGAAGCGCATCCGGACGGCGTGCTTGCGGACCTTGGCGGGATGCAGGTGCATCCACACGTTGCCCGTGACCATGAGCACGCGGTTCCTCGGCGTGTCCTCGTAGCCGTGCCGGAAGATGGACTTCCAGACATGGCTCTCGACGATGTCCTTCTTGATCTGTTCCAGGTTGATCATGGTCCGTCTCAAGCCTTGAGGATGCTGTTGGGGTGCTGCTCGTCGGGCTCCGCGCCCGGGGCCATCCGATATTCCTTGGCCTTGTCCACGATGAGCTGGCCGTCCTCCGCCAGAGCGATCTCGAACCGGTCCAGCGGCCGGGGAGCCGGCCCTTCGAAGTTCAGCCCCGACTTGAAGAAGCCGCTGCCGTGGCAGGGGCACTTGAACTTGCTCTCGGCCGCGAGCCAGCGCGGCGTGCAACCGAGGTGCGTGCACTTGGCGAAGACGGCGTAGAAGCCCGCCTCCTCGCGCACGATCCACACCCGGTAGTCCTTCTTGAACTTCTCGCTCACCTCGCCGACGGTGTAGTCCGAAGGGAACCCTGCCTTGAACGTGGAAGGGGGCTTGAACAGCACCCGTGGAAACGCAGACCGGAGAAAGCCGAAGAGGGACACCAGGGAGAACACGCCGAAACCGCACCAGCCGAGCCGGCCGAAGAAGTCCCGACGACTCCAGATGCCCCTTTTGATTTCCCTTTTCTCGTTCGTAGCCATCGCGCCCCTACTTCTTCTTGAGCCAGCTTATGGCGGCCCCCCAGACCATGAAGAACAGGCCTCCGGCCATCAACGCCAGACCCACAGGCCCGAACACGAACGAAAGGCCCGCCCCCAACAGGAAAAACAGCACGCCGGCGCCCAGGGGATTCATCGGCGCAGGTGTGGCGGACCCGCCCTCTCCCGGCTGCGGCTCCTCGCCTCGGATCAACTCCTCGCGCACCAGCGAGAAGGCGAGTTCCTTCAGGTCCTCCCGTCTCTCGGGTGCAACGGAACGGATCAGCCTGCCGATCCGTTCGGCGAGCCGCTCCACCTCTTCTTCCGCAGACTCATGGTCCGATTTTGGAGGTTCCGAAGCCACTGGGAGTAGATACCCTGATTAGTATAGAAGGCTCCCCATGTCAACCTTGGGACGGCAACCCCAGCACGTCCTGCATGGTATGGAGGCCGTTCTCCCGGCCCGCAATCCACCGGGCCGCCCGGATGGCGCCGCGCCCGAACGCCTCCCGGCCGTGGGCGCGGTGGGTCAGCTCCACGCGCTCGCCGATACCGCCGAACAGGACGGTGTGTTCGCCGGCGATGTCTCCCGCACGCACGGAGAGCATGCCGATGTCGGTCTTCCTCCTCTCGGAGGACCCGCTTCGTCCCGCCACCCCCACGCGCTCGAGCTTCCGTCCCAGGGCCTCGCCCGCGGCCCGGGCCAGGGCCAGGGCGGTGCCGCTCGGGGCGTCCTTCTTGAACCGGTGGTGCGCCTCCACCACCTCCACGTCGTACGCGTCCCCCAGACTGCGGGCCGCCTGTCCCACCAGACCCAGCAACAGGTTCGCCCCGAGGCTCATGTTGGGGGCGAGAACGGTGGGAGTCCGCGCCGCAAGCCTGCGGATGCGCCGAAGCTGTCCAGCGTCGAAACCGGTGGTCCCGATGACGATGGGGGCGGCGCTCCCGGCCGCGGCCTTCATGTGGACCATGGACGCCTCGGGCGCGGTGAAGTCCACGATCACCCGCCCCTGACCCAACGGCGCTTCGATGCGGTCGCCGACGGCCACTCCCAGGCGCCCCACGCCCGCCACTTCGCCCGCGTCCCGCCCCACACGGCCACTGCCGGGCCGGTCCACCGCCCCGACGAGGGTGACCCCCGGAGTCTCCCGGATCAGCCGCACCAGGACGCCGCCCATCCTTCCTCCGACTCCGCACACGACCAGGCCCAACGTACTCGACTTCATGCTGGTCTTTCAAGACGGTCCGAACCCACGTACCGCGGTCTGGAATCCGCTGGACCGGCAGCCATTCCCAACTCCGAACATGGTCTCTGCCTGCGAGCGAAGCAAGGAAACCCCGAACCATTGCCCCCGTTCGTCCTGAGCGTAGCGAAGCGAAGTCGAAGGACACGCTTTCCTATTGCTGGACAGGATTTGACTCCTCCGCCGTTTCGAACAGGGTGCGACGCTCGCCGATGCCAACGAGCCTTCCATGCAGATGCCTGACGTCCACCACCGCTCCAAAGCGGATGAACGCCTCCTCGAAGCGCTCGTACTGCCAACCCCAATAGACCATCGCGCATGACATTGGGGCGCCCTTGCCAGCGTCCTTTCCGTTTACGAGGAACCGTAGCCGGGTGTCGTAGAGGAAAGCGACCGCCGTGGCGGCGCCAAACACGTACTGCTTCCAGTGTCGGGTGTTCGTGGCGACGGGCACAAGGGCAAGCACTTCAACCCCATGTTGCGAATGAGAGCGGGCACATTTCCGAAGCCAGTCTCGAATCGTCGTGCCTCTCTCACAGTCCCTGCCGTAGGGGGGGGTTGACGAAAACCGTGGGATGATTCCATGACGCCGCCAACCCGTCGATCCCGGGCAGAGAGTATTCCACGGTCGCCCCCACGATGGAATGGGGATTGGAACACGGGTCCAGCGCAATGCTTCCATCGAAAAACTTCCGTATCGCATCCACATACTTTGGAGGCGTACACCAATGTTGGCTGAGTGATTCGGTGTTGTGCGTCCCGCGGTCATTTCGAGGAGTCCTCCAGCCAGTCCTTTGCAGCGAATTTTCGGGCTCTTCCGGCTTTCGTGTGGGTAAGGTAGGAAGGAAAGGGACAAGAATGGATGGATTCCCGCTTTCGCGGGAATGACGGGGGTGAACGTCTGGGGAATGATGGAGTGGGCGTCTGCGGAAATGACGGAGTGGGGCGTCCGCGACGCCAAACCGAGGACGGCATGGTCGAAATGGGAGGGAAGCGGACCTCATCGCGTGCGCAGGGAGTGTCACAACCCATACGAAAGCCTGAAGAGCCTTTCGAAGACACCTCACGCTAGACCAGCCCGAATTGCCTCATGGCCGCCTCCATCCGTTCCCGGTTCGACTCGGCCATGGGGGTCAACGGCAGACGGAGATCCGCCCGGCACTTGCCCATGAGGGCCAGGGCAGTCTTCACCGGGATGGGGTTGGTCTCCGTGAACAGGCTCCGGATCAGCGGAAGCAGCTCGAACTGGAGCCGGCGGCCCGCGGCCCAGTCCTCCCCGAGACAGGCTTCCGCGAGGTCCGCCATGGCCCGGGGAGCCACGTTGCCGGTGGTGGTGACGACGCCCTTGCCGCCCAGGGCCATGAGCGAGTACACCAGCGAGTCCTCGCCGGAATAGACGGCCAGGGAGTCACCGCACAGGCGGATGACGTCGAGGGCTTGGTCCACCGACCCTGTGGCTTCCTTCACGCCCGCGACGTTGTGGATCTCCGCGAGCCGGGCCAGGGTCTCCGGCTCGATCCTGGAGGCGGTCCGTCCGGGGATGTTATAGACGATGAGCGGGATGCCCACGTGCTCGGCCACCGCCCGGTAGTGCCGGTAGATGCCCTCCTGGGTGGGCTTGTTGTAATAGGGGGAGATCAGCAGCGCGCCATCGGCCCCCGACTCCTCCGCCCTCCGGGTGAGGTCCATGGCCTCACGGGTGGAGTTGGAGCCGGCGCCGGCGATGACCGGGACCCGCCGCCCGACGGCCCGGACCACCGCCCGGACCACCGAGTCGTGCTCCGCGTGGTCCAGGGTGGCCGATTCCCCGGTAGAGCCGCACGGGACCACCGCGTGGCTTCCCTGCTCGATCTGGAACTCCACCAGAGCCTCCAGGGAAGCGTAATCGACCTTTCCGTCCTCGAACGGCGTGACCAGGGCCGTCATCGATCCGGTGAACATCGTCATGGCTCCCATGCGCGTCCGGCGGCGCTCACCCGCGTGCATCCCGGAGTCACACCCGGACGCTGCCCCGGAACACCTCCCGGGCCGGGCCGGTCATGTACACCCGGTCGTCGTCGGCCCAGCGGATCTCCAGGTCGCCGCCCATCAGGTGGACCGTCACCCGTCGGTCCGTCCTGCCGGTCAGGACTCCGGCCACCGCCACCGCGCTGGCGCCCGTGCCGCACGCCCAGGTCTCGCCGGCCCCGCGTTCCCATACGCGCACGCGAACCTCGTCCCGTCCCAATACCTGGACGAACTCCGTGTTGACGCGGTTGGGGAAAAAGTCGTGGCGCTCGAAGGACGGACCCAGGCGCGGAAGGTCCAGCGCGTCCGCGTCGTCCACGTAGAGCACGCAGTGGGGGTTGCCCATGGACACGCAGGTGACCGTGTACTCGCCGCCATCGACGGTGAGCGGGTGGTTGACCACGCGGCCATCGGCGCACACCGGAACGGCCCGGCCGTCGAGCACGGGCCGGCCCATGTCCACTTCCACCCTCTCGCCCTCGATCCGGGGCCGGATGAGGCCGGCCAGGGTCTCCACCACGATCTCCCGCTTCCGGGTCAGGCCGTGCTCGTAAACGTACTTGGCGAAGCAACGGATGCCATTGCCGCACATCTCCACCTCGCTGCCGTCGGCGTTGTAGATCTCCATCCGGAAGTCCGCGGACGCGGACGGCTCGATGGTGAGCAGTTGGTCCGCGCCCACGCCGAACCGGCGGTGGCACAGGCTCCGGGCGATCTCGGCCAGGCCGGCGGGCTGCCGCTCCATGCAGTCCAGCACCACGAAATCGTTGCCGCAGCCGTGCATCTTGGTAAACGCCAACTCCGCCATGGGTTCCTCCGCGTCCGCGCCGTCCCTGCCGCCGCTTCCTCCGGACCGGCCGCCGCGCCGACGCCTCACGACGTTACCGGGACAACGTCGCCGGGATCCTCTCGCCGGCAACGAGGCTCTCCAGGGTCTCCCTCTCACGAACCACCGCGAACTCCCCGCCGTCCACCAGCACCTCCGGGGCCCGGGGCCGCGTGTTGTAGTTGGACGCCATGGTGAACCCGTAGGCCCCGGCGCTCATGACCGCCAGGAGGTCCCCCTGGGCCGGAGTCGGGATGCTCCGGTCCCGGGCCAGGAAGTCGCCGCTCTCGCAGATGGGTCCGACGATGTCCGCGGTCATGGGCTCCGCTTCCCGTCGAAACACCGGTCGGACGCTCTGGAACGCGCCGTACAGGGCCGGGCGCACGAGGTCGTTCATGGCGCCGTCCACCACCACGAAGTTCCTGGCCTCGGTCCGCTTGAGATAGAGCACCCGGGTGACCAGGACCCCGGCGTTGCCCACCAGCGAGCGGCCCGGCTCGAGCACCAGGGTCACGTCGAGGCCGCGCACCCCGTCCACCAGGGCCCTGGCGTACTCCCCCGGCTCCGGCGGCTCCTCGTCGTCGTAGCGGATGCCCAGGCCGCCGCCCAGGTCCACGTAGCGGATGTCGGCCCCCTCCTGCGGAAGCGCGTCGATGAACGCCCTGACGCGGGCCGCGGCGTCGGAGAACGGCAGCGTCGAAGTGAGCTGGGAGCCGATGTGGCAGTCCACCCCCACCACCTTCACGTGGGGCAGGGAGACCGCCCGCCGGTACGCCTCGGCCGCGGGCCCGACGCCGATGCCGAACTTGCTCTGCTTCATGCCGGTGGCGATGTACGGATGGGTCTTCGGGTCCACGTCGGGGTTGATGCGGAAGCTCACGGGCGCCGCCGTCCCCATGCCTCCGGCGACCCGGTCCAACACCTCCATCTCCTGCTCCGACTCCACGTTGAACATCAGGATGCCGGACCGCAGCGCGTACTCCATCTCCTCGCGCGTCTTGCCCACCCCCGAGAAGACCACCTTGCCCGGGTCCGCTCCGGCCTTGAGCACACGGAAGAGCTCGCCCCCGGAAACGATGTCGAAGCCCGAGCCTTCGTTGACGAAGGAGCGCAACACCGCGAGGTTGGAGTTGGCCTTCACCGAGAAGCACACCAGGCGCCGGGTATCGGCGAAAGCCTCGTCGAAGGACCGGAAGGCGTCGCGCAACCGGGCGAGGCTGTAAACGTACACCGGAGTTCCCACCGCCTCGACGATGTCCCGGACGGGCACGTCCTCGCAGTACATCTCGTCGTTCCTGTGCGTGAACCGATCCTTCACGGTCGCCATTCGACGCTCACCTCGTTGGACGGGCCGCTCGCGGACCCGTCCGGCAGTCGGACCAGGACCCGGTACCCGTAAGCCGTGCCGGGACGGAGATCCCGGTCCGTGAACCCGTACCGGGACCGCCGGAAGAACTTCCCCTCGTCCTCCACGCGGATGACCGCGCGCTCCCGGTAGGCGGCCGGGCAGTCCCGGCAGTCCGCCCGCGTGCTCCTGCGGTACAGCACGAAAGCCCCGATGCCGCCCAGGGCGCGTCCGTCGAGGGTCCGCCGCGGACGCGACCATCCCAGCCGGACGCCGCGGCCCTCCACCCGAGCGGTCAGGTCGGTGACGGCCTCGGGAGCCACGAGATCGGGTGCCCGGGGCGGCCCCTTCCTGCCGCAGCCGGCCGTCAGGACCAGCGGCAGGAGCAGGCACAGGATCCCCGCGGCGCGCCTGCCGGACGGCGCGCACCCGCGGAAGCGAAGGCCGCGGCCGCCTGCCGCTCCCGCCGAAGGCGTCCCGCGCCGCGGCGGACGGGCCGCGCCTCCGGGCGCGGCCCCCGCGTCCGCGCGGTCCACCGCTCCTCCCGTCATGCCCCCAGCTTCCTGAGCCGGCGGCGGACGTTGACCGGGGCCGTCCCTCCGGGCGCGCGCCGGCGCTCGACGCTAGCCCAGAGCGACAGGACCTCATGGACTCCGGCCTCCACGGCCGGGCAATACGCCTGGAACTCCTCCAGGGAGAGCTCCTGCAACTTGCGGTCCGTGTCGATGCAGTGGCGCACCACCCGTCCCACCACGTCGTGGGCGGCGCGGAAGCTGAGGCCCCGGCCCACGAGATAGTCCGCCAGGTCGGTGGCGTTCATGAAGCCGTCCTCGGCCGCGGCGCGCATCCTTTCGCGCCGCACTTCCAACCCGTCCAGCAGCTCCCGGGCCATGACCAGGCACGCGGTGACCGTGTCCACCGTGTCGAACAGGGGCTCCTTGTCCTCCTGGAGGTCGCGGTTGTAGGCCAGCGGCAGTCCCTTCATGACGATCAGGAGCGCATGGAGGTGTCCGTACACCCGGCCGGTCTTGCCCCGGATCAACTCGGCCACGTCCGGGTTCTTCTTCTGCGGCATCATGGAGCTGCCGGTGCAATAGGCGTCCGGCAACTCGACGAACCCGAACTCCTCGCTGGACCACAGGATGAGCTCGTCTGCGAGACGGCTCAGGTGGACGAAGAGGATGGCGGACGCCGACAGGAACTCCAGCACGAAGTCCCGGTCGCTCACCGCGTCGATGCTGTTCTGGGACAGCCGCGGGAAACCCAGCAACTCGGCCACGTAGGCCCGGTCGATGGGGAAGCCGGTCCCGGCCAGGGCGCCGGAGCCCAGCGGCATGACGTCGGTCTGCTCCCGGCAGTGGCGATAGCGGCTCTCGTCCCGCTCGAACATCTCCACGTAGGCCAGCAGGTGGTGCGCGAGGAGCACGGGCTGGGCCCGCTGGAGGTGGGTGTAACCGGGCATGAGGACGCTCTCGTGCCTCCGGGCCGCGCCCGCCAGCGCCTGCCGCAGGGAGGCGAGCTCCTGCAGGATACGGTCGAGGGCCTCCCTCAGGTACAGCCGCATGTCCAGGCTCACCTGGTCGTTGCGGCTCCGGGCCGTGTGCAGCTTCTCGCCCACGCTGCCGATCTTCTCGGTCAGCCGCCGCTCGATGTTCATGTGGATGTCTTCGTCCGTGACGCGGAAGGGAAACGCGCCGCTCTCGATCTCCTTCTGGACGGCCCGCAGCCCGGCGACGATCTTGCGGGCGTCGCCCGGCGGTATGATGCGCTGCCGGCCGAGCATGCGGGCATGGGCCACGCTGCCGGCGATGTCGTGCCGGTAGAGGCGCCGGTCCACGTGGACGGACGCGGTGAAGGCCACCACGGAGTCCGCGGTGGAACCGCCGAACCGGCCGCCCCATAGCTGCTTCTTCCCCGCCATGCCGGTTACGCGCCCCGCACCCGCCGCGCCGCCTTGAGCCGCAGCGCGTTCAACTTGATGAACCCGTCCGCATCCGCCTGGTCGTAGCTGTCGTCGGCCTCGAAGGTGGCCGTCCGCGGGTCGTAGAGCGACACCGGCGACCTTCGGCCGGCCACGGACACCGAACCCTTGTACAACTTCAGGTGCACGGTCCCGTGGACCCGGGCCTGGGCGGCGTCCAGGGCCTGCTGGAGGATCTCCCGCTCCGGCGCGAACCAGTAGCCGTTGTAGATCATCTGGGCGTACCGGGGCACCAGCGAGTCCCGCAACTGCATCACCTCCCGGTCCAGCGTGAGGTGCTCCACCGCCCGGCGCGCCGCGTGCAGGACGGTCCCCCCGGGGGTCTCGTAAACGCCCCGGGACTTCATGCCGGCGTAGCGGTTCTCCACCATGTCCACGCGCCCGACGCCGTGCCGGGCTCCGAGCGCGTTGAGCGCCGCCAGCGTTTCCGCGGGCTCCAGCCGCCGTCCGTCAATGGCCACGGGGTCGCCGGAAGCGAACTCCACCTCGACGTATTCCGGCCGGTCCGGAGCCTCTTCCGGGGCCGCGGTCCACAGGTACATGTCCGCGGGGGGCTCTTGCCAGGGGTCTTCCAGCACGCCTCCTTCGTAGCTCACGTGGAACAGGTTGCGGTCCATGCTGTAGGGCTTGTCCCTGGTCACGGGCACGGGGATGCCGTGGCGCCGGGCATAGTCGATGAGCGCGGTGCGCGAGTCGAGTTCCCACTCGCGCCAGGGGGCGATGACCCGGACGTCGGGCTTCAGGGCATAGTAGGTGAGCTCGAAGCGGACCTGGTCGTTGCCCTTGCCCGTCGCGCCGTGGGACACTGCCTCGGCGTCCTCCGCCACGGCCGTCTCGATCTGGCGCTTGGCGATGAGCGGGCGGGCGATGGAGGTGCCCAGGAGGTAGGACCCTTCGTACACAGCGTTGCCGCGAAGCATGGGGAACACGTAGTCGCGCGCGAACTCTTCCCGGAGGTCGTCCACCACCACCTTGCTGGCGCCGGTGGCCAGCGCCTTGCGGCGGACCTCTTCCAGGTCCTCTTCCTGGCCCACGTCGGCGCAGTAGGCGATGACCTCGCAGTCATAGCGCTCCTTGACCCAACGCAGACAGACGGACGTGTCGAGACCGCCCGAGTAGGCAAGCACCACCTTGTCCGGTTTCATGGCCCTCCCCGTTTTGACCGTTACGCCTGGCCGGCGAGGCACCAGACCAGCAACGCCTTCTGGGCGTGGAGGCGGTTCTCGGCCTGGTCGAACACCACCGAACGCGGCCCTTCGATGACGTCGTCGGTGATCTCCTGCCCGCGATGGGCCGGCAGGCAGTGCATCACCACCGCGTCCTCCCTGGCCCGGGCCACGAGGGCTTCGTTCACCTGGTAGGGAGCGAACGCGCGTTGCCGGGGGCCGGCTTCCGCCTCCTGGCCCATGCTCGCCCACACGTCGGTGTAGATGGCGTCGGCGCCGCTCACGGCCGCGGCCGGGTCGTGGGTGACGGCCACGTCGCCCCCCCGGGACAACACCGTGTCGAAGATCTCCTTCCGGGGCTCGAACCCCTCGGGGCACGCCAGCATGAACCGGAACGGCAGCTTCTCCGCGGCCAGCAACCAGGAATGGACCACGTTGTTGCCGTCCCCCACGAAGGCCACCCGGAGCCCTTCGATCCTCCCCTTGCGCTCCTGCAGGGTGAGGACGTCCGCCAGCACTTGGCACGGGTGGTAGAGGTCCGACAACGCGTTGATCATCGGCACGGAACCGAAGCGGGCCATCTCCTCGACGGTCTCCTGCGCGAAGCTCCGCACCGCGATGACGTCCACCAGACGGCTCAGCACCCGGGCGCAGTCGGCCGGCGTCTCCCTGACGCCGAGACCGACCTCGTCCGGCCCCAGGAACAGCACGCTGCCGCCCAGCTCGGTCATGCCCACGTCGAAGGTGGCCCGGGTCCTGAGACTGGGCTTCTGGAACACCAGCGCGAGCTTCCTGCCGGCCAGCGGGAGCCGCTGCCGCCCTTCCCTGCGTTCCCGCTTGAGGGCCGCGGCCAAGGCCAGGACCTCGTCCAGGTCGGCCCGGTCGAGGTCCCGCAACGTCAACAGGTCCCGCTTCCTCATCCCGTCCCGCTTCCGCCCGGACCACCCCCGAGGCTTGCCAGCGCCCGCTCGATGACGGACAGGGCCTCGGCCACGTCCTCCTCCTCGATGGTCAGGGGAGGCGCCATGCGCAGCACGTTGGCCCCGGCGCTGGCCACCAGCAACCCTTCCCGCATGCACTCCCGGATCACCGGGCCGCACTCGCCCTCCATCTCCATGCCCAGGAGGAGCCCCTTGCCGCGGACCTCGCGGACGAAGGCGAAGCGCTTGGCCAAGCCCTCCAGCCCTTCCCGAAGCAGGCTCCCCATGGCCTCGCAATGCTCCACCAGGCCGTCCTCCAACAGCGTCTCCAGCACCGCCAGCCCGGCCCGGCACACCACCGGGTTGCCGCCGAAGGTCGAGGCGTGGGACCCCGGAGGGAAGCTCTCGGCCACCCGTTCCCGGGCCAGCATGGCGCCCAGCGGAAGGCCGCCGCCCAGAGCCTTGGCAAGGGTCATGACGTCGGGCTCGACGCCGAAATGCTCGTAGGCAAAGAGTCGGCCCGTGCGTCCCATGCCCACCTGGACCTCGTCGAACATCAGCAGCAGCCCCCGGTCGTCGCAGAGCCGGCGCAGGCCGCGCACGTAGGACGCGTCCGGCGCCACCACCCCGCCCTCGCCCTGGATGGGCTCCACCAGGATCGCCGCGGTGCGGTGGTCCACCGCGGCCTCCGCAGCCTCCAGGTCGTTGAACGGCGCGTGGCGAAACCCCGCGGGCAGCGGGTCGTAGCCGAGCCGGATCTTCTCCTGGCCCGTGGCCGTCAGCGTGGCCAGGGTGCGCCCGTGGAACGAGTTGAGGGCGGTGAGGATCTCGTTCCTCCCCCGGGCCCGTTCCGAGCCGTAACGCCGGGCGAGCTTGATGGCCGCCTCGTTGGCCTCGGCGCCGCTGTTGCAGAAGAACACCCGGTCGGCGAAGGAATGGTCGCACAGCGCCTTCGCCAGCCGCGCCTGGGGCTCGATGTGGTAGAGGTTCGAGACGTGGAGCAGCGTGTTGACCTGGTCCGCCACCGCCCGGGCCACGGCCGGGTGGCAGTGGCCGAGGCTGTTCACCGCGAGGCCCGCCACGAAGTCCAGGTACTCCTTCCCGTCCGCATCCCATACGCGAACCCCCTTCCCCTTCACCAGGGCGATGGGAAAGCGCGCGTACGTCTGCATCACGTATCGGTCGGTCAACTCCTGTACTCCACGGTTCGACATGGCGCGTCCTTCACGCGGGAAGACGAACCCGCGGGCCGGTCCGCCCGCGGGTCGAAAGACCCCCTCAATCCCGGACCACCTCGGTGCCGACGCCCCGGTTGGTGAAGATCTCCAGCAGGACCGCGTGGCGGTCCCGGCCGTCGATGATGTGCGTCTTGACCACCCCCCCGTTCAGGGCGTCCACGCAACACTCCACCTTGGGGATCATGCCCGACGAGATCACTTCCCTCTCGATGAGGTCCGTGCACCGGGCAATGGTGAGGGTGCTCATCAACCCGCCCTCCCGGTCCCGGACGCCTTCGACGTCGGTGAGGAGGATGAGCTTCTCCGCGGCGAGGGCGGACGCCACGCGCCCGGCCACGAGGTCCGCGTTGATGTTGTAGGTCTCCCCTTTCTCGCCCACGCCCACGGGAGCGATGACGGGGATGAACCGGTTGCCGTCCAGGGACCGTATCACCGTAGGGTCCACCCGGACGATCTCCCCCACCATCCCGATGTCGATGATCTCGGTGCTCTCCCCGTCGCCCGGCGCCGTCACGTTCATCTTGCGGGCGAGGACCAGGTGGCCGTCCTTGCCGCTGAGACCCACCGCGGCCCCGCCGTGGTGGTTGATGAGCCCGACGATCTCCTTGTTCACCTTGCCTACCAGCACCATCTCGATGATGTCGATGGTCTCCGGGTCCGTCACCCGCATGCCCCGCACGTAACGGCTCCGGATCCCCATCCGGTCCAGCGTCCGGTCGATCTGGGGGCCGCCGCCGTGCACCACCACCACGTTGATGCCCACGTACTGCAACAGGACGACGTCCTGGGCGAAACTGCGCTTGAGCTCCTCGTCCACCATCGCCGCGCCGCCGTACTTGACCACGAACGTCTTGCCGTAGAAGCGCTTGATGAACGGAAGCGCCTCCAGCAGCACTTCCGCCTTGCCTATGAAGTCGTCCACGTCGGGTTACCGCCTCCTTCTTCGAGGGGAGTCGTCAAGCGGTCCTCGAACACGCCCTTCCGGGCGGAGGGTGCGCAGGGGAGTCCGTGGACCGGACCCCGGCGGCGGACCGCCGCACGCTACAGGATGTACCGGGACAGGTCCTCGTCCTTCAGGATGGCGTCCAGACGCTCGCTGACGTATCCGGCGTCGATGCGGACTTCCCGGCCGGGCATTTCCGGCGCGTCGAAGGAGACCTCGTCCAACAGTTTCTCGAGGATCGTATGCAGCCTGCGAGCGCCGATGTTCTCCATCTTCTCGTTGGCCTCGGCGCCGATGCGGGCGATCTCCTCGATGGCGTCCGGTTGGAACAGCAGGTGGATCTTCTCGGTTTCCAGCAATGCGACGTACTGCCGGATCAAGGCGTTCCTGGGCTCGGTCAGTATCCGCACGAAGTCGTCCTTGTCCAGCGAACTGAGCTCCACGCGGATGGGGAACCGGCCCTGGAACTCCGGGATCAGGTCCGACGGCTTGGAGTTGTGGAACGCGCCGGAAGCGATGAACAGGATGTGGTCGGTCCGCACCAGGCCGTACTTGGAGCTCACGGTGGAGCCTTCGACGATGGGCAGGAGGTCCCGCTGGACCCCTTCCCGGGAGACGTCGGGGCCGTGCGCCGACTCGCGGCCCGCGATCTTGTCGATCTCGTCGATGAACACGATCCCCGATTGCTCCACCCGGCGCGTGGCCTCGCCCACCACCGCCTCCATGTCCACGAGCCGGGCCGCTTCCTCCTGCATGAGCAGCCGCATGGCCTCGGGAACCCGGACGGTCTTCCGCTTGGACTGCTTGGGAAGCAGGTTGGAGAACATCTCCTTGATGTTCGACTCCATCTCCTCCATTCCCTGGGGGGTGAGCACCTCGATCATGGGCATCATGCTCTGGGTGAGCTCGATGTCCACCTCCCGGTCGTCCAGCTTCCCGGCCCGAAGCATCCTGCGGAGCTTCTCGCGGGTGGCCGGCGACGGCCGCTCCTCCCCCTTGTCCCCGTCGCCGCCCGCGGCCTCCGGCTCGGGCAGCAACAGGTTGAGGACCCGTTCCTCCGCAATGTCCCTGGCCTTGACCTTGACCTTCTCCTGTTCCTCCTCGCGGACCAGCTTGACGGCCAGCTCCATGAGGTCGCGGATGATCGACTCCACGTCCCGTCCGACGTACCCCACCTCGGTGAACTTCGAGGCTTCCACCTTGAGGAACGGCGCCTGGGCCAGCTTCGCCAGCCTCCTGGAGA
This sequence comes from uncultured Binatia bacterium (SeqCode), assembly GCA_965204235.1. Classification (GTDB taxonomy): domain Bacteria; phylum Desulfobacterota; class Binatia; order UBA9968; family JAJDTQ01; genus JAJDTQ01. The sequence goes on along the minus strand of OZ241979.1, from coordinate 2,724,692 downwards.
TCTCGGTCTTTCCCACCCCGGTGGGTCCGATCATGATGATGTTCTTCGGCGCGATCTCGTCCCGCAGTTCCTCGGGCACCAATTGACGCCGCCAGCGATTGCGCACGGCCACGGCCACGGCCCGCTTGGCGTCGCGCTGGCCGACGATGTAGCGGTCCAGCTCCGAGACGATCTCCCGCGGCGTCATGATGGGGGTCAGCGACCGTACCGCCGACGTCCGCCCGCTCGACTGTCTGTTTTCGTCCTTCATGGGCTCCGGTTCGATCCCTGGACCGGCGCGGCGCGCGGCGGCCCGGGGATCAGGGCAACTCCTCGATGGTCAGGTTGTCGTTGGTATAGACGCAGATGGCCGCGGCCACCTTCATGGCCTCTTCGGCGATGGCCCGGGCGTCGAGCGGGCCATGATGGACCAAAGCCCGCGCCGCCGCAAGCGCATAGTTGCCGCCCGAGCCGATGGCGATGACGCCGTCGTCCGGCTCCACCACGTCGCCGTTGCCCGACACCACCAGCGAGCTCTCGGCGTCGGCGACGATCATGAGCGCCTCCAACCGCCGCAGCACCCGATCCGTGCGCCACTCCTTGGCCAACTCCACCGCGGCCCGCTTGAAGACCCCGCCGTGCTGCTCGAGCTTGCCCTCGAACTTCTCGAACAGCGTGAACGCGTCCGCGGTGGCGCCCGCGAACCCGGCGATCACCCGGTCTCCGTAGAGCTTCCGGACCTTGCGCGCCGTGTGCTTCAGCGCGGTGTCGCCGAGGCTCACCTGCCCGTCCCCCGCGACCACGACCCGGCCCCCGTGCCGCACCGCAAGGATGGTGGTTGCATGAAACATGGTCCAGAACTCGCTTCCCAGGGTCCCGGGCGCCGCGGCCCCCGGCCACGGGACCCGTTGCGGCAACCGGGACGATCCGTCACTGTAACACGAAACCGCAGACTTGGCAGGCTCTGGAAATTCCGGCCCTCCACAGCGTCGCGTGGGCAAGGGGTGTTCGGGAGTCGGAATCGTGGTAGAGGTGGGAGGCCATGGACCGATGGATGGCCCGGCGGCGCCTGGACCCAAACGACGACTCGTGCAGGATGGACCATCAAAGGGAAGCGGATGACCGAAAAAGACCCTGACCTCCTCTCGCTGCACGAAATAGAAGAAATCGAGAAACTCACGCTACGCTGGATATTCCAGGCGGTTTCCGATTTCGGAATGGAGGCGCACGAAATTTTCCTGCACTCGCCGGACAGCGTCAAGGATATTGCCGAAGACATAACGCGGGAATTGCTCGACCGGCTCTCGGGGTATCGCGGCAATTCCCAGCGGAAGATTGCAGGATCGCTACAACCCGACTGCCGATGACGGGATCTGGTTGGCTGGACGAAATGCCCCCACCCGGGGCGAGGATTTCAGGGTAAGGGTGGGCTTCCACAAATTGAGGCGCAAGGCTTCATGGCGCGTACAGACCTTGATCTACAACCATGAGAAACAGGAGTGTACAGGCCCATGGCAACCGTAAATCTGTTCCGTCCCCTCGAACCGGACAACCTGTATCATGGTGACTCGCGGCAGCTCCTGAAGAGGATCGCACCGAACTCCATCGCTCTGAGCGTGTGGTCTCCCCCTTACTACGTGGGCAAGGAATACGAGAAAGACCTGTCCTTCAAGAGCTGGAAGGATCTGTTGAGAGACGTCATCGGGCTTCACTATCCCATTGTCCAGCCGGGCGGGTTTCTGGCCATCAACGTTGCCGACATCCTCTGTTTCAGGGATGAGAGCATGCCCAAGATCATGGCGGACAACGTGTCCCGACGAAAGGTCAAGCTTTCCAGGGAGGACATACTCGAAGTCCGGAAGATGCGGCCCGACTGGAACCGGTACCAACTTGCAGAGCACTTCGGATGCAGTGAGCAGACAATTGACCGACGGCTCAACGGCAACAACATCAGGGGCGGCAAATATCAGCCGCAGACCCGGATTTTTCTCGTGGGTGGACTGATCGAGGAAGCGAGCGCCAGGGCAGGCTTCTATCTGTACGATCGCAGGATATGGGTCAAGGACGCGGCCTGGGAAAATTCCCGATGGCACACCATATCGTATCGGTCCGTAGATGAATCGGAATATCTTTACGTCTTCTGGAAGCCGGGAATCACCAGGGTGGATCGATCACGACTTACGAAAGAAGAGTGGGTCAATTGGGGTTCCCGTGGAGTATGGGACATACCGTCCGTTCGCAGCAACTCCGATCATGATTCCAAGTTCCCCGTCGAGTTGCCCCGGCGAGTCATCAAGTTGTTCACCAAGCCTGGAGACGTGGTTCTCGATTGTTTCATGGGCAGCGGCACGACGGCCCTCGCCGCCATCAACGAAGGCAGGCGGTACATCGGTATCGACAAGGAGAAGCGGTCCGTCGAAATCGCCGGGAAAGCCGTCAGGTCGGCCCATCTCTACACTCGAGAACCCGAACAGATGGACTTGATCATAAGAGAGATCGAAACTTCGTATCGCGGTCGATGAACCCGGCAAGGGCCGTCTCGGGGGTGCTCCGCCGAACCATCCTTATCGGGGAACAAAAGCTCCAGGCAAACGAACAGGGCGCGAGCGGCGGCCTCACGCCCTGGGATGGGCGCGGTCGTACACTGCGGTGAGCTGATCGAGGTTGACGTGGGTGTAGCGCTGGGTGGTGGAGAGGCTCGCGTGGCCCAGCAGCTCCTGGATGGAGCGCAGGTCCGCGCCGGCGTTGAGCAGGTGCGTGGCGAAGGTGTGGCGCAGGCCGTGGGGTCCCATGCGTACGGGAATGCCGGCCAGGGTCAGGTATTTCTCCACGATGCGGGCCACGCTCCGGGTGGTGATCCTGTTGCCGAAACGGTTCACGAACACCGGCTCCTCCCCCCGGGCCGTGCGTTGCCACCGGGCCCGCTGGTGGTCCGCGTAGTCCCGCAGGGCCGCCAGGGCCACCTCGCCGATGGGAACGATGCGCTCCTTGGACCCCTTGCCCAGGACCTTGACAACGCCCAACGAGAAGTCCACGTCGCGCCAGTCGAGGCCCACGAGCTCGCTGACCCGGATGCCGGACGAATACAGCACCTCCATGACGGCGCGGTCGCGGGCCGGGAGGACCCCCTCTTCCGGCAGGCAACCCAGGACCCGGAAAGCCTCGTCCACGGACAGGAACTTCACCAGCGGGGCTTCCTGCTTCGGGGTGGCGAAACCCGCCAGCGGGTCCCGGTCGATGACCCCCTCGCGCAGGAGGTAGCGAAAGAAGCCCTTGAGGGCGGCCAGCTTGCGCCCGATGGTGCTCTTCTTGCGGCTTTCGTAGAGGGTCTTCAGGTAGCCCCGGATGCAATGCGCGTCCACCGCCCGCAGCGCCGAGGCCCCGTCCCCGTCGAGGCCGGCCTGCTCCAGGTACTGGCGGAACCCCTCCAGGTCGGTCAGGTAACCCTTGACCGAGTGGGGGGAGAACCGCGCCCCGTCGCGCAGGTAGTCCCCGAACCCCCGGATCTGGCGTGCAATCCCGCTCATGCCACGCGCGGCGCTCAGAGCGGCGGAGCGAAGAGGTTGTCGGGCAGGCCCCGGATGTAATCGACCGTCTCCTCCAACGACACCACGTCCGCGTACTTCATGTTCATGTCGAACAGGTTGATCTTGTGGGACGCCTGGCCCCGGTCGAAGGTGCATTCCTCCACCACGCTGACGCCGAAGTTGTAGGAGAACGCGTCGATGACCGTAGCCCGGACACAGCCGCTGGTGGTGGTCCCGGTCACCAGCACGCTGTCCGCGTGCAACTCGTTCAACATGCTCATGAGCGCGGTGCCGAAGAAGGCGCTGGGCTTCTGCTTGCGCACCACCACGTCGCCCTTCCGGGGGGCGATCTCCGCGACGATCTCGTTCCCCTTCCGGGCCAGGTCGGAAAAGTCCTCGGCGCCCCGCCGGTTCTTGCCGTGCCAGCGGCCGAAGGCAACGGTCTCTTCCTCGCCGTGGCCGGTGGTATAGAAGATCGGCAACCGCTTCTTCCGGGCCTCCGCCAGGAGTTCCACCGTGTGATCGACCCCGATCCATCCCTCCTCGCCGCAACTGTTGCGGAAGCGCTTGACGGATTCGAGGATCGGCTCCCGACGGTCGCCGACGAAGTTGTAGTTCACGTCGATGACCAGCACGGCCGGACGCTGGCCGAACCCCGCGTGCTGGCCGTAACCGGAAAGGGCGAACACTTCCTTGTCACGGTCGGTCAGGATGTCGTCCCAGACGGGCATAAGCGGCTCCTCTCTGGACGAGCGCGCCCCGCCTCCGCGGCGCGGCATCCACTCGCGTCCCACGATTATTCCCCTTGACGGACCGGCAGTCAAGCGGCCGGCGCGGCCGGCAGGCAGCCGGGGCCGGGCCGGGGAGTCCGCGGAGCAGCCCCGACCCGGCGATGACGCGCCCGCGGCGGGTCCCGTTCCTTGACTTGGGAAAGTCGGAGTTCCATATTGACCGTCGTGTTGACTGACGGACTGAACCGCCCGTGGCGTGACTTGCGGATATCCGTGACCGACCGGTGCAACTTCCGCTGCGCCTACTGCATGCCCTTCGACCACTACGACTGGATCGACAAGCGGGAGATCCTGTCGTTCGAGGAGATCTGCCGGGTGGTGCGGCTTGCGGTTCCCCTGGGAGTGCGGAAGGTCCGCCTGACCGGAGGCGAGCCGCTGCTCCGGCGCGACCTTCCCGACTTGGTGCGCCAGCTCTCACGCATCCCCGGCATCGAGGACATGGCGCTCACCACCAACGGCTCGCGGCTGGCCGAGACGGCCGAGGCGCTCCGGTCCGCCGGCTTGCAGCGCATCAACGTGAGCATCGACAGCCTGGACCCGGAACGTTTCCGCCGGATCACCCGGCGCGGCGACCTCGACCACGTGATCGACGGACTGTTCGCGGCCCAAAAGGCCGGGCTGGGACCTGTCAAGATCAACGCCGTCATCGAACGGGGCGTCAACGAGGACGACGTCCTCGACCTGGTGGAGTTCGGACGCGCCCACGGCTTCGTGGTGCGGTTCATCGAATACATGGACGTGGGGACGGCGAACGCCTGGCGCCTGGAGCGGACCGTGCCGAAGCAGGAGATCCTGGAGCGGATCCGCGCGCGCTACCCGCTGGAGCCGGTGGGAAGGGACGACGGCAACGCGCCGGCGGTGGACTACGCCTTCCGCGACGGCAAGGGCAGGGTCGGCGTCGTCGCGTCGGTGACCGAGCCGTTCTGCGGAACGTGCAGCCGCGGCCGCCTGACCGCGGACGGCCGGTTGGTCACGTGCCTCTTTTCCCGCACCGGACACGACCTCAAGGCGCGGCTGCGCAGCGGCGCGGACGACCACGAGGTCCGCGGATGGATGCACGCCGTCTGGAACGGGCGGACCGACCGTTTCTCGGCCGAGCGGCTCGACGCCATCCGGTCGCCCGACGGCTACGACCCCGGACGGCGCCGGAAGATCGAGATGATTACGCTGGGAGGATGACGCGCCGCCGCGGGCATCCTCCCCTTGCAACGCCTTTCCGCCGGGAACCTCGCCATGTTGCTCATCGACAACGAAACCGTAGAGGAAATCCTCGACATGAAGGGGTGCATCAAGGCCCTGGAGACCGGCTACCGCGACCTGCTCGCGCAGCGCGCCGTGTACCGGCCCCGCATCGACCTGTACGTGCCGCAGGAAGAGCCCCACCGGATGTACCGTTGGGGCACCATGGAGGGCGCCAGTCGCTCCTTCGGGGTCTTCGCCATCCGCATGAAGTCCGACATGCTGGAGTGGCCCGAGGGCCGGACCGTGGAGAAATACTGCATGGAGCCCGGGACCTACTGCGGCCTCGTGCTGGTCTTCTCCGCGCGCAACGCCGAACCCCTGGCGATCATCAACGACGGCGTCATCCAGCACATGCGGGTGGGCGCCTGCGCCGGCCTCGCGGCAAGACACTTGGCCCGGGACGACGCCTCGGTGGTGGGGATGCTGGGTTCCGGCGGCATGGCGGAGACCTATCTGCGGGCCTTCGCCGAGGTCCGGGAACTCCGCGAGGTCAAGGTCTACAGCCCCACCCCCGCCAACCGGGAAGCCTACGCGCGCAAGATGAACCGGCTTCTCGGCATACCCGTCACCGCGCGCGAGACCGTGGAGGAAGTGGTGCGGGGCTCGGACATGGTGGCCACCTGCACCGATTCGGTCAAGGTGGTGGTGGAAGACCCCGCATGGGTGGAGGACGGCGCCTTCCTCACCTGCGTCCGCAGCAACGAATGGAACCCGAAGGTCCTCGACCGCTGCGACCTGACCGTCAAGCTCGGACGCGGCACCATCCACACGCTGGACCACGGCATGAAACGCATCGCCGGATACGCCTCCTACGTGGCCGGGAGCGACGACGAGACCGCCCGCATCGTCGCTCCCGGAGTCGATCTGTTCGCCGGCCAACACCCATTGCTCACCGACCTCATGGGCGGCGCCGGGCCGGGCCGGAGCAACGATTCGCAGGTGGCCTTCTTCCTGAACGACGGCACCCAGGGACTGCAATTCGCCTCGGTGGCGGGCTACGTGGTGCAGCGGGCGCGGGAGCTCGGCGTCGGCCGGGAGATCCCCAGGGAGTGGTTCACCCAGAACATACGCGATTAGCGCACCGAACCCGGCCGCGGCCGGGTCCACGTCGTCCGTTTCGTCCGTCCCCCGCGGAGGAACGGCGGTCCAGGGAGAGGGACTCATGCTCAAGGTCATTCCGGTGGAACAAGCGGTGGGGATGCGCCTGGCCCACGACATTACCGAGATCATACCCGGGGGCCACAAGGGTCCCCGGTTCAAGCGGGGGCACCTGATCGCCCGGGAGGACGTGCCGCGGCTGCTGGACGTGGGCAAGGCCCACATCTACATCATGGAGCTGGCCCCGGACGAACTGCACGAAGAGGACGCCGCCCTCCGGCTGGCCCGGGCCGCCGCGGGAGGCGGCCTGAAGCTCACGGACCCGAGCGAGGGTCGGGTCAACCTGGTGGCGGAAAGGGACGGCATGCTGGAGGTGGACGGGGAGCGGCTGTTCCGTTTCAACGAGTTGGGGGACCTGATCCTGGCCACCCTCCGTTCGGGGGAGTTCGTCCGGGAAGGCACGGTGGTGGGGGGCACGCGCACCATCCCGGTGGTGGTGAAGGAGGACCTGGTGGTCCGGGCCGAAGCCCTGTGCAAGGACGGGCCCATCGTGTCGGTGGCGGCCATGCCCGCGAGGAAGGTCTTCCTGCTGGTGACCGGAAGCGAGGTCTTCACCGGCCGCATCGAGGACGGCTTCGAGCCCGCCGTGCGCAAGAAGGTGGAGCGCATGGGCTCGACCCTGGAGCCCGCCACCCTGGCCCCGGACGACCCGGACGTCATCGCCGGCCACATCAGGGAATTCGCGGCCAGGGGCGCCGACATCATCCTGGTGAGCGGCGGCATGTCCGTGGACCCCGACGACCTCACCCCCGAAGGCATTCGCCGAAGCGGCGCGGACGTGGTGTCCCACGGCTTCCCGGTGCTCCCCGGCTCCATGTTCCTCATGAGTTACCTGGGGGACGTACCCGTCCTCGGTCTGTCCGGGTGCGTCCTCCACGACCCGGTCACCGCCTTCGATTTCATGCTGCCGAAACTGCTGGCGGGCGCCCGGGTCACCCGCGGCGACATCCTGCGCATGGGCCACGGCGGACTCCAGAAGAAGCACGACCACTGAACCCCGACCCAGCGATCCATCCGGGGCAGAGGTGTTACACCGTTGGCCATGCGCTTCTTCAACACGTCGGGCCCGGTCGAAGCCGAAGACCACTACCGCATCCCGCCGCTGCAACGGGTGGACCTGGGCGAGGTCCTGGAACTGGTCCGGAGCAAGCGCTACTTCGTGCTGCATGCTCCCCGACAGACGGGCAAGACCTCCGTCCTGCTCGCCTTGCGGGACCTGCTGCACAGCGGCGCGGAAGGGGACTTCCGTTGCGTTTACGGGAACGTCGAGGCGGGTCAGTCTGCCCGGGAAGACGTGGGACAGGCCATGCGCGCCATCCTGGGCGAACTGGCCTCCAGGGCACTGTCCCTGCAAGATGAGTTCCCGGACAGCGCCTGGAGCGATATACTCGCAAGGTCGGGTCCCCACGGAGCTCTCCGGGAGACGTTGACCCGCTGGTGCCGGGCGAACCCCCGCCCCCTGGTGCTGCTCATCGACGAGATCGATTCCCTGGTGGGCGACACGCTGATCTCCGTGCTCCGCCAGTTGCGCGCGGGCTACGACCGGCGTCCCTCGGAGTTTCCGCACAGCGTGGTATTGTGCGGCGTGCGTGACGTGCGCGACTACCGCATCCGGTCGAGCTCGGAGAACACGGTGGTGGCCGGCGGCAGCGCTTTCAACATCAAGGCCGAGTCCATGCGCCTCGGGGACTTCACGGAGGCCGAAGTGCGCGCGCTGCTCGCCCAGCACACCAGGGAGACCGGACAGGCATTCACCCCCGCGGCGCTGGACGCAGTCTGGCGGCAGACCCGCGGGCAGCCGTGGCTGGTCAACGCGCTCTGCCACCAGGCATGCTTCCGCAACGAGGCCGGACGCGACCGCTCCCACGCCATCACCCACGAGGACGTCCTCGACGCCCAGGAGCAGCTCATCCTGCGCCGGGAGACCCACCTCGACCAACTGGCCGACAAGCTCCGGGAAGACCGCGTCCGCCGGGTGGTGGAGCCGTTGCTGACCGGCGGCGAGCCTCGATACGATTCCCGCGACCTTGAATACGTGCGCGACCTGGGCTTGGTCGCACAAGGGTCTCCGCCGCGCATGGCGAATCCCATCTACGCCGAGGTGGTGCCGCGAGAACTGAACCACGTTGTCCAGGACAGCCTGGACCAGGACGTGGCCTGGTACGTGGACGCCGAAGGCGGCCTCGACATGGACAAGCTGCTCGCCGCATTCCAGTCGTTCTTCCGGGAGCACTCGGAACACTGGCTGGGGCGCTTCGACTACGCCGAAGCCGGCCCGCAACTCATCCTGCAGGCGTTCCTCCAGCGGGTGGTGAACAGCAACGGCCGCATCGAGCGGGAATACGGCCTGGGCAGGGGGCGCACCGACCTGCTCGTCGTCTGGCCCCGGGGAGGCCGGATGGCGCCGGAACCCACCGTGGACAAGTTCGTCATCGAGTGCAAGGTCTTGCACCAGGGCATGGACCGGACCGTCCGCGAAGGTCTGGAGCAGACTGCGGGTTACATGGACCGTTGCGCCGCCCAGGCCGGCCACCTGGTGGTCTTCGACCGCCGTTCGGACAGGCAGTGGGACGAAAAGATCTTCCGCCGGGAGGAATCCCTGGACGGGCGGACGGTCACCGTGTGGGGGATGTAAACGGCGCCAGCCAAGAGGTTGGTTCAAGTAGCGTGACCGCGCCGGTCGGCCTGTCGCAGATAGCCGGATGCTCCTCGAGGTATTCGAGCAGGACCTCTGCGGCCCAGCGGTGGCCGGCGGGGTTCCAGTGCCAGTCGTGGGGCCAACGCGCATCTCCGAGTCTGGCGCCTTGGCGGAGGATGTAGTCGCTCTGGTCGATGACGGGAATGCCGAGGACTGCGGCCATTTGGCTTATTCGCTCGAACACGAGGGTTCCGTGGACCTTCAACGTGTGCGTCGCCAGGATGACCAGCTTGACGCCGTCCCGGTCGGCGCGCTGCTGGAACTGCTCCAGTGCGAAGGCGGTGTATTGCAGGGCGTCCTCGAAAAGGGGCGGCAGGTCCCTTCGAGCGAAGACCAGGATCATGTCGTGGACCCCGGTGGGCCGCCATCCTTCGAGCAGCGCGGCATAGCCGGGCTGTCGCCGCAGAGCCTCCACCTCCCGGATGAACCTGGATGGCCGGGCAAGAGGATGAGGAGGAAACAAGGCCCTTTTCTTGGCGCGCAACCAGAAGGCAAGCCACGAACGGTCGGCCGTTTTCTTCTCCATGGCGCGGGCGGCGGCCCACGATGTCCGGATCCGGGAACTCGATGGAAGCCGGTCTTGGGGGAGAGACAATTCCAACTTCCCGTCCAGGCGCCTTCGCACCGCGGGCTCCGAACGGAGTTTCCACTCCCGCTCCACCCCCCTTAACGTCAAGGTTCTCAGGACTGGCGGGTTGTCAGCGAAATCATTGGGAACGAAGACGAGCACGAGCAGTCCGGGATGCAGCAGCCGGGCATATTCGTCGTAGAACGGCAGTTGCTGGACTTGGCCGGTGGCTTCGATCCCAAAGGCCGAAGTGGTGATCTTCAGGTGGGGCAGTTCATCGGCGGCGAGTGCTTCGAGTCGGACGTGGAACTTGTCGTGGATGGGGACGTGCTTCGCCTCCACGAAGGAGTCTCCGATCATCGAGATATGGCAGGTTGCGGCCGCACGCTCGGGTCTCGGGGGTTCGCGGTCGAGGAAGCCCAGGCTGTTGGTGTGGGAGACGGTCCAGAAGTCGCGTCCGTTGGTATGGCGTATCTCCGTGTTCGGCGGCCGGAGATGGCCTACGTTCGGGACGAACTTCCAGGGTGCGTTCGATACCATGAACGGCCTGGTCAGCCGGAGGTAGGCTTCCCCGGCCATTGCGGCCAGCACGGCGCCCACGAGCAACAGAAGCGCGTTCCAGCCAAGCAGGCGCACCACCCAACGGATCCGCCGGGGGGGGGGGGGGGCGTACTTGTCATCGTATCCGTCCTTCATAGCGTGACGGCGCCGGTCGGCCCGTCGCAGATAGCCGGATGCTCCTCGAGGTATTCGAGCAGGGCCTCTGCGGCCCAGCGGTGGCCGGCGGGGTTCCAGTGGTAGTCGTGGGGCCAACGCGCATCTCCGAGTCTGGCGTCTTGGCGGAGGATGTAGTCGCTCTGGTCGATGACGGGAATGCCGAGGACTGCGGCCATTTGGCTCATTCGCTCGAACATGAGGGTTCCGTGGACCTTCAACGTGTGCGTCGCCAGGATGACCAGCTTGGCGCCGTCCCGGTCGGCGCGCTGCTGGAACTGCTCCAGTGCGAAGGCGGTGTATTGCAGGGCGTCCTCGAAAAGGGGCGGCAGGTCCCTTCGAGCGAAGACCAGACTCGTGTCCCACCGCGTGGTGGGCCGCCATCCTTCGAGCAGCGCGGCGTAGCCGGGCTGTCGCCGCAGAGCCTCCACCTCCCGGATGAACCTGGATGGCCGGGCAAGAGGATGAGGAGGAAACAAGGCCCTTTTCTTGGCGCGCAACCAGAAGGCAAGCCACGAACGGTCGGCCGTTTTCTTCTCCATGGCGCGGGCGGCGGCCCACGATGTCCGGATCCGGGAACTCGATGGAAGCCGGTCTTGGGGGAGAGACAATTCCAACTTCCCGTCCAGGCGCCTTCGCACCGCGGGCTCCGAACGGAGTTTCCACTCCCGCTCCACCCCCCTTAACGTCAAGGTTCTCAGGACCGGTGCGTTTTCCATGAAATCATTGTCAACGAAGACGAGCACGAGCAGTCCGGGATGCAGCAGCCGGGCATATTCGTCGTAGAACGGCAGTTGCTGGACCTGGCCGGTGTTTTCGATCCCGAAGGCCGAAGTGGTGATCTTCAGGTGGGGCAGTTCATCGGCGGCGAGTGCTTCGAGTCGGACGTGGAACTTGTCGTGGACGGGGACTTCCTTCGCATCCACGAAGGAGTCTCCGATCATCGAGATATGGCAGGTTGCGGTCGCACGCTCGGAGCTCGGTGGTTCGCGGTCGAGGAAGCCGAGGCTGTTGGTGCGGGAGACGGTCCAGAAGTCGCGTCCGTTGGTATGGCGTACCTCCGTGTTCGGCGGCCGGAGACGGCCTACGTTCGGGACGAACTTCCAGGGTGCGTTCGATACCATGAACGGCCTGGTCAGCCGGAGGTAGGCTTCCCCGGCCATTGCGGCCAGCACGGCGCCCACGAGCAACAGAAGCGCGTTCCAGCCAAGCAGGCGCACCACCCAACGGATCCGCCCTGTCGGGGGGGGGGCGTACTTGTCATCGCGTCCGTCCTTCATCCGGGATTACCCTCTCACCCTCACGGAACGGTAGGACGAACCGGGCTGGGACATCATATCAGTCCACCGCAACCCGGGTCACTTCCACCCAGCCGTCTCCGTGCAGGCAAACAGCGTTGACCGTGCCCGCATAGGTCGGGGAGCCGGAGTAGTAGGCCGTCACGCCGTCTGCGCCCACGCGCACGGCCCGGTTCCAGTGGCCCAGAGCCCTAGTGTGCTGTCCCACAGATGAGCGGTATAATCATGGCTGAAGCTGCGAAAGGAGGTGCTTCAGGATTTCGTGTGGGTTATCACACTCCCTCCCATGCGAGGAAGTCCGATTTCCACCATACTGCCCCCGGTTCGGTATTGCAGGGAACTCCGATCCCCTCACAGCGGAGAATTCTGATCCCCTCCCCCCTTGAGGGGGAGGGTTAGGGAGGGGGGTCTCCGCGCCACCGGACCCATGGGCGCCAGCACCAACGCACAGACGGCTGAAACGGGTTGGCCGGTCCGTGTAGAGGACTCCTCCCCGCAACCCCGCCGTACCCCCCTCCCTGTCCCTCCCCCTCAAGGGGGGAGGGTACGCTCACCCCTGACACCCTGCTTGCACGTACACCCGTGCACCCCGCCCACACGAAAGCCTGAAGAGCCCGGAAGGAGTCCAGCCATGACCCCATTTCGTCCACTGGAGGTCATTTTCTCTTATTTCCGGGACAGCACACTGGCTTGTCATCACGCCAGACCTTCAGTCTAATGGACTGCCGGATACCTGTAAAGCTCCGGCGTCACCCCGGTGTGCTTTTCCGAAACCACCATCAGGTCGTCGGCCCGTGTTGGCGTCAAGAGGTTGGTTCGACTAGCGTGACGGCGCCGGTCGGCCCGTCGCAGATTGCCGGATGCTCTGCGAGGTATTCGAGCAGGGCCTCTGCGGCCCAGCGGTGGCCGGCGGCGTTCCAGTGGAAGTCGTGGGGCCAACGCGCATCTCTGGGTTTGGCGCCTTGGCGGAGGATATAGTCGCTCTGGTCGATGACGGGAATGCCGAGGACTGCGGCCATTTGGCTCATTCGCTCGAACATGAGGGTTCCGTGGACCTTCAACGTGTGCGCCGCCAGGATGACCAGCTTGACGCCGTCCCGGTCGGCGCGCTGCTGGAACTGCTCCAGCGCGAAGCGGGTGTATTGCAGGGCGTCCTCGAAAAGGGGAGGCAGGTCCCTTCGAGCGAAGAACCGAATGATTTCGTACCTCCTGGGCCGCCATCCTTCGAACAGCGCGGCATAGCCGGGCCGTCGGCTCAGAGCCTCCACGTTCCGGTGGAACACATATTCCCGGGCAGAAGGAAACAAGGCCCTCTTCTTGGCGCGCAACCAGAAGGCAAGCCGCGAACGGTCGGCCGCTTTCTCCATGGCGCGGGCGGCCCACGATGGCTGGGGCCGGGGACTCAATGGAATCCGGTCCCGGGGGCGGAACCATGCCAATTCCAACTTCCCGTCCGAGCGCCTTCCCATCGTGGGCTCCAAAAAGTTGTGTCGGAGCCCTCCTCGTAACGTCAACGCCCTCAGGACCGGCGGGTTGTCAGCGAAATCATTGGGAACGAAGACGAGCACGAGCAGTCTGGGATGCAGCAGCCGGGTATATTCGTCGTAGAACGGCAGTTGCTGGACCTGGCCGGTGGCTTCGATCCCAAAGGCCGAAGTCGTGACGTTCAGGTGGGGAAATTCATCGGCTGCGAGTTCTTCGAGTCGAACGTGGAACTTGTCATGGATGGGGACGTGCTTCGCCTCCACGAAGGAGTCGCCGATCATCGAGATATGGCAGGTTGCGGCCGCACGCTCGGGTCTCGGGGGTTCGCGGTCGAGGAAGCCCAGGCTGTTGGTGCGGGAGACGTTCCAGAAGTCGAGTCCGTTCGTAAACCGAATCTCCGTGTTCGGCGGCCAGAGAAAACCCACGTTCGGGACGAATTCCAAGAGCCGGCTCGATCCCGTGAACGGCGTGGTCAGCCGGAAATACGCCTCTCCTGCGATTGCGGCCAGCACGACGCCCACGAGCAACAGAAGCGCGTTCCAGCCAAGCAGGCGCAGCACCCGACGGGTCCCCCTGTCGGGGGGAGGAGGGGGGGATGTACCTGTCATTGCGTCCGTCCTTCATCCGGGATTACCCGATCACCCTCACTGAACGGTGGGATGCGAACCGGGCTGGGACATCATCACGGAGGAGTCTTGGCGGTGGAGTTTCCGGCCGAAGGGGTCGAGGGAGACTCGGCTCCAGCGTGAGGGCCATCAGTCCACCGCAACCCGGGTCACTTCCACCCGGCCGTCGCCGCGCAGGCGGACGGCGTTGACCGTGCCGGCGTAGGTCGGGGAGCCGGAGTAGTAGGCGGGCACGCCGTCTGCGCCCACGCGCACGGCCCGGTTCCAGTGGCCCAGGGCTACGTAGTCGGCGCGGCTGGCGGCGAGGTCCTCCTGGCGGATCAGCCACGAGCCGAGCAGCAGGCCCGACCGGGGCGCGTCCTCCACGTAGTGGCCGTGCGCCACCGCCAACTGCCAACGGGTGCGCCGCTCGGGCGGCTCGGGCAGGGGCATCATGTCCAGGTAGTCCACGTGGGGCCGGCCCCATACCTCCAGGTCCAACTCGGGGAAGCCGCTCCGGTCCTCGGTGAGGCCCAACACGCGCACGTTGCCCGCGCAGGCGAACTCGTACCGGCGATAGACCGAATCCGGGGTCAGCGGGTCGTGGTTGCCCGGCAGGACCACGATGGGTAGGCCGGAGTCGGCCATGACTCCCGCCGCGTCCTCGATGAGCCGGGAACCCTGGCGGTTGTGGTCGAAGGTATCCCCCGCCAGGATCACCAGGTCGGCGCGCTGGGCGCACGCAATCGAGAGCACCTGCTGCAGCACCGGCAGGTTGCCGGAGTCGTCTTCGGTCAGGACGCTGTCCGCGCCCAGATGGAGGTCCGAGGTGTGTACGACCAGGACTTCACTCGGTGCGTTCATGCTTGCGGTCCTCCCTTTGCCGTGCACCTGGACCTGGGTCTCCGCAGGGGCCGCACGCGCGCACCCGCCACCGAGTCCCGGACCGCGGGACGCGGCTGACTCGCCGGATGGGAACCGCCGCCGGCCCGGGCTACTTCATCAACTCGGCGTTGATCCGGTCGAGTTGGAGCTGGGACGGCTGCACCGCATCCTGGGTCAGGTACGCCAGAGGCGTGTCGCAGAGGTTGAGGTCTTCGACGAACTCCGGCCGGTCTTCGTTGAGGTAGATGAGCCCGGTCAGGAACTTGCGTTCGGCCACCGCGGCGTGGAGCGCCGTCACCGCCTGCATCCGGTTGGTGGGGTCGTAGTTGCGTCCGAGCTTGTGCAGCGTCACGCGGGAACCGTCGTGGAGCGTCACCTCCTGGTCGGTCCCCTCCTCGTAATCCACCTCGATGTTCTCGTACGGCGGGATGAAGTCGATGTCGTGGAGCGGGTCCAGGTGCTCCCGGATGTACTTGAGGCTCTTGGTGGAGCCGTGATGGTCGTTGAACGTGACGCAGGGGCTCAGCACGTCGAGGATGGCGCTCCCCTTGTGGGCCACCGCGCCCTGGATCAGGGGCGCGAGCTGCTTCCGGTCCCCGGAGAAGCTCCGGGCCACGTAGGTGGCGCCCAGGGTAATGGCCAACTCGCACAGGTCGATGGCGGGCATGTCGTTGATCTTGCCGCCCTTCATGACCGTGCCCTCGTCCGCGGTGGCCGAGAACTGGCCCTTGGTCAGGCCGTACACGCCGTTGTTCTCGATGACGTAGGTGATGTTCACGTTGCGGCGCATCATGTGGCAGAAGTTCCCCAGCCCGATGGCCGAGGTGTCGCCGTCGCCGGAGATCCCCAGCGGGATCATCCGGTGGTTGGCCACGTTGGCTCCGGTGGCCACCGACGACATCCGGCCGTGCACCGCGTTGATGCCGAACGCCTGGTTCATGAAGTAGTTGGGCGTCTTGGACGAGCAGCCGATGCCGCTCAGCTTGATCACGTTGCGCGGGTCCACGCTGCTGGCGAAGAACGCGCGCATGATGGACGCCGAGATCGCGTCATGGCCGCAGCCGCGGCACATGGTCGATTCCGCCCCCTTGTAATCCTTTTCCGTCAGATCGACGCGATTTGCTTTTGCCATGGCTCATCTACCTTCGTTTCGATTTCCTCCGCGGTCGCTTCTTCCCGGTGCTCCCGGATCTGCCGGACGATCTCGCCCGCGGTGGCGGGGAGGCCGTCATAGATGAGCACGCTCACGATCCTCGTGGCGAACTCCGGGTACTCCTCCTTGAAGATCGCAGCCATCTGGGCGTCGCGGTTCTGCTCCATGAGATAGACCACTTCGTGCGACGCCATGAACTCCCGGACCTCCTCGGTCAAGGGCAACGCCCGGAGCAGCAGGTGGTCGGTCTCCACGCCCGCGCCCCGGAGGCGGTCCCGGGCCTCCCGCACCGCCTCGTAGCTCGACCCGAAGCAGACCACGCCGGTGTTCACGCCCGGCCGGCTTTCCACCAACGGTTTGGGGACGAAGGCGCGGGCGGTCTCGTGCTTGAGCCGCAGCCGGTCCAGCGTCTCCTTGTAGTCCTTCTCGTCTTCCGAGTAGCGCGCCTCGGCGTCGTGTCCCGAACCGCGGGCGAAGTAGGCCGCCTGGGGATGACGGTTGCCGGGGATGGTGCGCTGCGGCACGCCGTCCCCGTCCACGTCCCGGTACCGCCCGAACCCTCCCTGCTTCTCGATGTCGTCGGCGCTCAGGACCTTGCCCCGGTCGAACGGTCCCTGCACCAGCTCCAGCGGGTCGGAGCCCCAGAGGTTCATGCCCAGGTCGAGGTCCATCATGACGAACACGGGGGTCTGGAACCGGTCCGCCAAGTCGAAGCTCCGGCGCCCGAGGTCGAAGCACGACTTCATGTCGTGGGGTATCAGGACGATGTGCCGCGTGTCGCCGTGGGAGGCCACGTGCATCAGGTGGATGTCGGCCTGCTGGGTGCGCGTGGGAAGCCCGGTGGAAGGACCGCCGCGCTGGATGATGAAATAGACTCCGGGGATCTCGGCGAAGTACTGGAGGCCGATGGTCTCGTTCATGAGCGACAGGCCGGGGCCGGAGGTGGACGTCATGGCCCTGGCGCCCATCCAACCCGCGCCCGCCACCATGTTGGTGGCGCTGATCTCGTCCTCGGCCTGGACCACCGCGTAGGTGGCCTTGCCGTCCTCGTTCTTGCGCAACCGCGGCAGGTACCGCTCCAGCGCCTCGGCCAGGGAGCTGGACGGGGTGATGGGGTACCAGGCCACGAACGTGACCCCGCCATAGACGGCCCCCAGGGCGCAGGCGGTGTTGCCCTCGGTGACGATCTTTCCCTCGTTGCCGTCCGGGATCTCCTCCAGCATGGCGATGGACTGGCTCGAGCCGTTGTCGCGCATGTGGTTGTAGCCGAGCTCGATGCAGAGCAGGTTGGATTCGATGACCGCGGGCTTGTTGCCGAAGGTGTCGCTCAACACCGCGCGGATGGTCTCCATGTCGATGCCGAACAGGCAGGCCAGCGCTCCCACATAGACCATGTTGCGCTGCTTGGCCCTCAGCGGACCCGCTTCCACGTGTTTCTGGACGAGGCTGTTGGCCGGGACGCCGAGATACTGCACGCCGCCGCGCTTCAGGCGGTCCGGCAACGGCTTGGAGTCGTCGTAGAGGATCAGGCCGCCGTCCCGGATCCGGTAGATGTCCTTGTCCGCGGTGTCGTCGTTGAACATCACCATGACGTCGATCACGTCCTTCCGCCCGAGGTAGCCGTCGGCGTTGGCCCGGATCTGGTACCACGTGGGCAGACCCTGGATGTTGGACGGGAACATGTTCTTGGAGGAGCACGGGATCCCCATCTTGAATATCGACTTGAACAGGATGTTGTTGGACGAAGCGCTTCCCGATCCGTTGGCGGTAGCGACGCAGATGCTGAGATCGTTGACCACGGGCATTTCGTTCTCCAGGGTTGTTTCGGGAGACAGATCGTTGACAGGCGGGTATTGTACCAACACAACGTAGCCTTAACAAGGACTTAACCGTTCTCCGGCGACCGGACGCCTTCCCTCTATCCCGGCGTGTAGTTCTGGTCGGACTCCCAGAACTCCTCGATCTCCTTCCATGCCTTGCGCACCACGTCGTCGATATCGAGCGCCTTGGCGTACTGGAGCACGTCGCCCATGGTGACGATGCCCGTCAGGTCGCCGTCGTCGCCGGCCACCGGCATGTGCCGGAACCCGTTGTCGCGCATCCGGGCCAGCACTTCCTGGACCGTCGAAGTCGGAGCCATGACCAGCGGGTCGGAGGTCATGACGTCGGCCACCGGCACCTGCCCCATGTCCCTGTCCTCCAGGGCGACACGGGTCAACACGTCCCGCTCGGTGAAGATGCCGCGGACCTTGCCGTCGGCCGAGACCATGACGCAACCCGTCCTCTCGCGCACCAGCTTGTCGATGACCTCGGTCACCGGGGCGGCGGCGTCCACGGAGACGGCGCGGGACGCCAACTCTCCCACTTTCCGAGGGTCGTGCAGGCCGGCGCCCAGCTCCACCGCGAGGTTGAGTATCCGCCGCATGGAGACCAGACCCACCGTGCCCCGGCGGTCGTCGTACACCAGCAGGTGCCGGGATCGGCCCTTGTACATCATGCCCAGCACATCGACGATGGGCGTCCGCTCCGGCACGCCGGGAAGCGGCGTGGTCATGACCCGGCGCACGGGGGTCTTGTGGACGTCGAGGGTCCGGTTCATCACCCGCCTCAAGACGTCCTGCTCCGTGAAGATGCCGGTCGGCGCGTCGCCCTCGGTGATGACCACGCGGCCCACCCGGCGATCGACCATGAGCCGGGTCACTTCCCGTACGGTGTTCGATGGCTCGGCCGTAATGATCGAACGCGTCATGATCTCGCTTACCTTGTTCGTCAGCATGGAAAACCTCCGTGGCGCCGCACGCGGTCCGGCCGCCGCCGCGGACCGGGGCATTGCCTCCGGCCGCGGACCGTACTAAGGAGACCCTGAACGATTGCCCCCCGTTCGTCCTTCGACTTCGCTTCGCTACGCTCAGGACGAACGGAGATGGTTGTTCCGAGTTTCCCTCACCGTAATTGTAGTGCCCATCGCACGCGACGCCAAGCATAGACACGGCAACCCGTCTTCCGCAATTTCCATGGAACCGGAACCCTTCTCGCTCTACGTCCACATCCCCTACTGCGTCAGCAAGTGCCCCTACTGCGACTTCAACTCCCACGTGGCGGCCCGCATCCCCGAGCAGGAGTACACCCGCGCCCTCGCCCGGGAGCTGCGCCATCATGCCGGTTCGGAGCCGTGGGCCGACCGGTCCGTCAAGACGGTGTTCTTCGGCGGCGGCACGCCTTCGACCTTCCACGGGGACAGCATCGCCGCGCTGCTCGACCAGGCCGCCGGGCTGTTCCGCTTTGAGGAGCGGGCGGAGGTCACGCTGGAAGCGAACCCGGGGGCCGCGGACGCCGGCCGCTTCCGGGACTACCGCGGTTCCGGCGTGAACCGCATCAGCATCGGTGCCCAGACCTTCGATGCCGGGCTGCTGCGGTTCCTCGGCCGCAGCCACGGCGCCGCTGAGACGCGCCGGGCACTGGAGGGCGTCCGGGACGCGGGCTTCGACAACTTCAGCCTCGACCTGATCTACGCGGTTCCGGGGCAGACCGTGGACGGCGTGGGCCGCGACCTCTCACTGGCCCTGGAAAGCCGGCCGCCCCACCTGTCCGCCTACAACCTCACCATCGAGGAGGGGACGCCCTTCCACGCCCGCTACCGCCAGGGCCGGCTGCGCCCGCTGGACGAAGAGACCGAGGTGGAGATGGCCGACCTCGTGGACCGCACCCTGGCCCGGGCCGGGCTGCGGCGGTACGAGATCTCCAACTACGCGCGCCCGGGCTTCGAATCGCGCCACAACGTCAACTACTGGCAGGGCGGCGACTACCTCGGGGTCGGCGCCGGCGCCCACAGCCACCACCGCAGGCCCGCGGACCCTCTGGGCGAGCGTTGGGAGAACGAGCGGTCCCCCGCGGCCTACATGCGGCTCACCCGCGAACACGGCCACGCGGTCACCCGGCGCGAGCGTCCGGGGCCGCGCCAGGCCATGGCGGAACACCTGTTCACCGGGCTGCGGATGATCGAAGGCGTCGCGCTCCCCGCCTTCCGCCGACGTTTCGGGACGACGCCCCGGGTCGCTTTTCCCGCGGTCGAGGACTGGCTCCGCAACGGCCTCCTGGCCGAAGAAGGCCAACGCCTCCGCTTTGCGCCCGGAGGCCTCCTGCTGGCGGACGAACTCTTCCTTCGACTCGTGTGAACGGAGGCTCGCCGGTCCGGCCGGCCGAGCGGCAACGCGCATCCCGGCGGAAGCCGTCGGGGGGTCGTCAGGTGCCCATCTCCCAGGAAGACAGGTAACGCTTCTGTTCCCGGGTGAGCTTGTCGATCCGGGCGCCCATGGCCGCGAGCTTGATGCGCGCCACCCACTCCACCAGCGCCTGGGGGACGTCGTAGACCCGGGCCGACAGTTCGTCCCGCTGCTTGACCGCCCATTCCGAGGCCAGGGCCTGGGTTGCGAAGCTCATGTCCATGACCGAGGCCGGATGGCCTTCGGCCGCGGCCAGGTTCACCAGCCGTCCCTCGCCGAGCAGGAACAGGCGCTTCCCCTCGGGCAGGGTGTAGCAGTCCACGTGGTTCCTCACGTTGCGCTCGCGCTTCACCGCCATCCCGGTGAGGCCCTCGATGTCGATCTCGATGTCGAAGTGGCCGGAGTTGCAGATGATGGCGCCGTCCTTCATGGCCCGCAGATGCTCCGTGCGGATCACGTGCATGTCTCCGGTCAGGGTGATGAAGAGGTCGCCGACCCTGGCGGCCTCCTTCATGGGCATCACGTCGAAGCCGTCCATGGAGGCCTCCAGTGCGCGCACCGGATCCACTTCGGTGACCACCACCTTCGCCCCCATGCCCCGGGCTCGAGACGCCACCCCTCGACCGCACCAGCCGTAGCCGGCCACCACCACCCGTTTGCCGGCCAACAGCACGTCCGTGGCCCGGATGACCCCGTCGATGGTGGACTGGCCGGTGCCGTAGCGGTTGTCGAACAGGCGCTTGGTGGCGGCGTCGTTGACCGCGATGATGGGGATCCGGAGCGCGCCGTCAGACTCCAGGGCGCGCAGCCGGATGACCCCGGTGGTGGTCTCCTCCATGGACGCCACCATGTGGGGGGCAAGGTGGGCGTATTCCCGGTGCAGCATGGACACGAGGTCGGCGCCGTCGTCCATGGTGACGACGGGCCGGTGGTCCAGCGCCGCCCGCAGATGCCGGTAGTAGGTGTCGTGGTCCTCGCCGCGCACCGCAAACACCGACACGCGCTCCTTCCTCACCAGGGCCGCGGCCACGTCGTCCTGGGTCGAAAGCGGGTTCGACGCGCACAGCACCACGTCCGCGCCTCCGGCCTTCAACGTGCGCACGAGGTTGGCGGTCTCCGCGGTGACGTGGAGGCAGGCCGAGAAGCGCAGGCCCTTCAAGGGCTTCTCTTCCTCGAACCGGGCGCGCACGCCCCGCAGCACCGGCATCTCCTGGTCTGCCCACAGGACCCGTTTCCAACCGTCCGCGGCAAGGCCCGGGTCGGCCACGTCGAACTTCGACTTCGATTGCGCCATGTTCCTCTCCCTCTCCGGCGGCCCGGGCGCGCCGGGGCCGTCCAGTGGCCACCGCCGGAAGGGCGCCGGGTGGGTCTCCAGGCCTGTTCTTCGAGTCCGTTCTTCAGGCCTTCAGGCTCGCCGCCCGGTCGGTCTCCTCCCAGGTGAACAGACCGTTCTCCGGGTTGCGGCCGAAATGGCCGTAGGCCGCGGACTTCTGGTAGATGGGGGCTCGCAGCTTCAGGGCTTCGATGATCCCCTTGGGGGTGAGCTCGAAATGTTCGCGCGCCAGCCTTGCGATCTCGTGGTCCGGCGCCACGCCGGTGCCGAAGGTATCGACCGAGATCGACACCGGCTCCGCCACGCCGATGACGTAGGCGAGCTGGATCTCGCAACGCCGGGCAAGCCCGGCCGCCACGACGTTCTTGGCCACGTAGCGGGCCACGTAGGCCGCGCTCCTGTCCACCTTGGAAGGGTCCTTGCCCGAGAACGCGCCGCCCCCGTGACGCCCCATGCCGCCGTAGGTGTCCACGATGATCTTGCGTCCCGTAAGGCCGCAGTCGGCCCGGGGCCCCCCGATCTCGAAGCTGCCGGTGGGGTTGACCAGGAAACGGGTGTCGCCGTCGAGGTACCGGGCCGGCACCACCGCCCGGATGACGCTGTCGATGATGGTCTCCCGGAGCTTGTCGTAGGGCGCCTCCGGCACGTGCTGCGTCGATACCACCACGTTGCTGACCCGGTGCGGCCTGCCGTCCCTGTACTCGACGCTCACCTGCGACTTCGAGTCCGGCCGAAGGAAAGGGGCCTCCCCCGACTTCCTGACCTTGGCCAGGTAGCTCACGAGGTTGTGCGCGAGCTGGATGGGCAGGGGCATCAACTCCTCGGTGTCGTCGCAGGCGTAGCCGAACATCATTCCCTGGTCGCCCGCGCCCTGCTCCTTGAACAGCCCCTCGCCTTCCGTGACCCCCTGGGAGATGTTGGGGGACTGGCGCTCCAGCCGCACGAGGACCTCGCACGTGTTGCCGTCGAATCCCTTGGCCGGATCATCGTAGCCGATGTCCAGCGCCACCCGGCGCGCCACGCCCTCGTAATCGACCTTGCCCTTGCTGGTGATCTCCCCGGCGATCACGACCAGGTCGTTCTTGACCAGGGTCTCGCACGCGACCCGGCTGTCGGGATCCTCCGCCAGGTGGGCGTCGAGGACCGCATCCGATATCTGGTCGCACATCTTGTCGGGATGGCCCTCCGAGACCGATTCCGAGGTAAAGACAAAATCCTTGTTCGTCATGGATGTTCCCTGTCCGGCCCTTCCTTCCCGGAAGGGCCGCTAGTCACTCTCGCGAAACTTGTCGTCGATGAGCTGCTCGATGGCGAGCATCGCTTCCCGGGCGTCGTCCCCCCTGGTTTCGACGCGGATCCTGCTCCCCTTGGCGGCTCCCAGAGTCAGGACGCCCATGATGCTGCGCGCGTCCACCACGTTGTCGTCCTTGGAGATCTTCACCTCCGAGGAGAACCTGTTCACGGTCTGCACCAGCAACGCGGACGCCCGGGCGTGCATCCCGAGGCGGTTCTTGATCTCGATCCTCTTCTTAACGCGGTGCATGGATCATGGGCCAAAGTCCCGGCGCCCCGAACGCGCCGCGGCCTCCAACCCACTAGCAAAAAACGGGGCGGGAAGAAACCGCGCGTCACAGGTCCCGTTCCTTCTCCTCGATCAGGCTCACCACTTCCTCCGGGGTCTCGACGCGCATGAGGCGCTCCCTCAGCGCGGCGTCCTTCACCAGCCGCGACACCCGCGCCAGGGCGCTGAGATGCTCGGAAGTCGATCCTTCGGGCGCGACCAGCAGGAAGAAGAGGTGGGTCGGCGTGCCGTCCTGGGCGTCGAAATCGACCCCTTCCGTACTGCGGGCGAAAGCGACGAACACGCGCTCCAGTCCCGGGAGCTTGCCGTGGGGTATGGCGACCCCTTCCCCGATGGCGGTGCTGCATATCCTCTCCCGGGCATGGATCACCTCCAGCAACCGTTGCGAGTCCTCGAACCCGTAGTGTCTCGACACCCGCGCCACGATCTCCTCCAGGACCGCGGCCTTGTCCCGGGCCTCGAGGCTCGGAATGACCGCTTCCGTATCCAGAACGTCCGTGATTCGCAATCGCTACCCCCTTTTTCCGGGGCTGCCCCCCAGCGTGGCGCCGCCGCGCCCGGCCCGCTGCGTCAGCCGGAGCGGACTCGATGGTTCGCCAACGGCTCCCGTCTCCGGGACGAAGGCAGGATCCCCAGTTGATCGCGGTACTTTGCCACCGTGCGGCGCGCAATGCCGATGCCAATGTCCGCGAGCGCACTCGCTATCTCCTGATCGCTCAAGGGCTTCCCGTGGTCCTCGGACTCCACCATCGTCTTGATCCGGTCCCTGACCGACTCCGAGGAGAGCACCTCGGCGCCGCCGTTGTGGGGTATCCCGCTCTGGAAGAAGAACTTCAACTCGAAAACGCCCTGCGGGGTAAACGCGTACTTGTTGGAGGTCGCGCGGCTGACCGTGGACTGGTGCATGCCGATCTCGGAGGCTACGTCGCGCAACACCAACGGCTTGAGATGGGCGATGCCGCGGTCGAGGAACTCGCGCTGGAAGCCGAAGATGCTCTCGCTCACGCGGTAGAGGGTCTGCTGACGCCAGTGGATGCTCTTGATCAACCACATGGCCGCACGGACCTTTGCCTCCAGGTATTCCCTGGCCTTGCGCGCGTCTTCCCCCTTCTCCCGGGCCAGACGCCGCACCAGCGGACTCACCCGCAAGGGCGGGACGCCGTCGTCGTTCAGGGAAACGGCGTACTCGCCCGCCACCTTCTGGACCACCACGTCGGGGATGATCGCGCGGACCTCGCCGTCGTCGAACCCGCGAGCCGGCCTGGGTTCGAGGCAGGCGATGAGACGGGCCGCTTCCGCCACCTCCTCCAGGCTCGCCTTCAGGCTGTCGGCAATCCTCTCGTACCGCCGGTACTCCAGCTCGTGCAGGTGGTTCGCCACCATGCCGGCGGCCAGGCTCTCCTCCATTCCGGCGTTGCGGAGCTGCACCAGCAGGCACTCGCGCAGATCCCGTGCGGCGATGCCCACGGGGTCGAAGGACTGGATGCGGGCCAGGACGTCCTCCACGGCCTCCGGGGCCGCGCGAGCCAACTCGCCGATTTCCTCCAGGGACGCCTCCAGGTAGCCCCGTTCGTCCAGGTTGCCGATGATGAACATCCCGATGCTCTCGCCCTCGTGGTCCAGTCCGGCCATGCGGAGCTGCCACAACAGGTGCTCCTGCAGCGTCTCCTTGCGGGTGACGGTGTTCTCCGGCGACGGGGAACCCTCTTCCTCCCGGGCCGCCTCGGGACTCCCCATGTCGTGGCGCGAGTTGGCGTTCAGGTAGTCCTGCCAGTCCGCGATGCGGTCGGCGACCGTGGCGTCGGGAGTCGCTTCGGGCTCCCGGACCGTGTCCGGAGCGCCGTCGTACTCGCCGGGGGCTTCCTCCAGTGCGGGGTTCTCCTGCAGCTCCTGGGAGATCCGTTGCTGGAGGTCGAGGTGGGACAACTGGAGGAGCTTGATGGCCTGCTGCAACTGGGGAGTCATCACCAGTTGCGGCGCGAGCTTCTGGGAGAGCTTGATCTCGAGGGCCATCCCGGTGTCCCGCTTCCGCTACAGGCTGAACCCTTCCCCCAGATAGACCTTGCGGGCCTCGTGGCTGGAGGCGATATGGCTCGGGGTCCCCTCGGCGAGCACCACCCCCTGGCTCAGGATGTAGGCCCGGGTGCAGATCCGGAGGGTCTCCCTCACGTTGTGGTCCGTGATGAGGATGCCGATGCCGGACTCGGTCAGCCGTCGGATGACGGACTCGACGTCCGCCAGGGCGATGGGATCGACCCCCGTGAAGGGCTCGTCCAGGAGCACGAAGAAGGGGGACAGAACGAGGGCCCGGGCGATTTCGACGCGCCGCCTCTCGCCCCCGGACAGGGTGTCGGCCTTCCGGTCGGCCAGATGGACGAGGCCGAACATCCCCAGGAGCCGTCGGCTCCGTTCCTCCTCCTCGTCCTTGCCGAGCCGCAGGGTCTCCAGTATGGCCAACAGGTTCTGCCTGACCGTCAGGCCCCGGAACACCGAAGACTCCTGGGGCAGGTAACTGATGCCGGCCCTGGCCCGGCGGTAGATGGGCGCAGTGGACAGGTCGGTCCCGTTGAGGGTGACCTTCCCTTCGTCGGCGCGGACCAGACCGATCACGATGTGGAACAGGGTGGTCTTGCCCGCCCCGTTGGGACCCAGGAGGCCGACCACCTCGCCGCCGTGGACCTCCAGCGTGACCCGGTCCACCACACGCCGCCCCTGGTATGCCTTGACGATTCCTTCCGCGTGGAGAACGCTCATGGGGGCGCTACCCGGCGGCCTCAACGCTTCCACTGTCCGGGGAAGATGACCGCCTTGACCCGGCCTCCGCGGTTCTCGATGACGCTGCGGTCCTCGTTCATGTAGATGGTGACGCGGCCGCCCGAGACGCTGTTGTCGCCGTCGCGCACGACGGTGTTCCCGGACACGGTGATGGTCTCCTTCGAGTCGTCGAACACGGCCTTGTCGCCGGTCATCTCGCGCGCGCCCTGGCTCACCCGCACCTTCCCTTCGGCCACCACCGTCTGCAACGCGCCGTCCCCGGCGTCGTAGCGCGCCGACAGGACGTCGCTCCGTATCCTGAGGTCGCCCCGCTCCGCCAGCACGTTCCCCTTATAGACGATGAGGTTCTCCTTGCGGCGGAGCTCCATGCGGTCCGCGGTGATCACCAGGGGCGCCCCCCGGTCCGCGGCGGCCTGGCCCGGGGTCGGCTTCGCGGCGTCCGGGCCGTCGCCCGCGGCCCAGCCCGCGGGACTCGCGGCGTGGAACGCCGCCAGGACCGCAAGCCACGTCCACCGCCATCGCCATCCCGGGCAGGGCGGCTTCTCGTGAGTCCCAAGGCGCTTCATCGAACCGTACCCGGCCCCCCTCCGGTCAACTGCCGGCCACCTTGGCCGGACCCGGGCGCCGCGGCGGGATGGTGGTCCTGACGGCGCTCCGGACCTCCAGGACCTCGTCCCGGAGCGAATAGCTCATGTCCTCGCCCTCGAACTCGACGCCGTCCACCCTGGCCCATACCTTGCCGGGGCAGACCACGCGGTCCTCGGCGTGAAGGTAGATGAGCCGGTCGGCCCGAAACCGCGCGTTGTCGTAGGTGACGTCCACCGGACCTTCCAGCACCGCCCGTCCCAGCCGTCCGCCGGGAAGGAACACCTTCCCTTCCGGGCTCGCGGCTTCCAGGGTCCTGCCGTCCCGATGGTGGAACACCAGTTCCGGGCGCAGTATCACCGCCCTTTCCTCGGACTTGAACCAGGCGCCTTCGGCGCCCTTGACCTCCCAGGTCTTCCGTCCGTCCTCGATCATGCTCCGGTGGAAATCCTTGACGTGCAAGGCCGCTCCCGGGGTGAGCTGCAACAGGACCTGGGGATTCGGAAGCGCCCGTCCCCCCATGTGCCGCGCGACCTCGACGCCGACGAAGGCCACGCCCAGGACCACGACCAGCAAGAGCCCTATCCTTACGGAGCGCATACGTTCGACCTGCGGGCGTCCCCCCTCGCCGCGCCCTGCTCGTTCCGGGATAACAGTTCCGCCGCGGGGTGTAAAGCAACGGGCATGGAATTTGCTTGAACGCTCCGGGTCGGCGCCGCGGGTCAGACGACGCCGGCCTTGAGGAGGTCGTGGAGGTGGATGATCCCCTGGAGCCGGTCCGAGCCGGGGGCCTTGACGAAGAGGGAGGTGATGGAGAACCTTTCCATCAACGCCACCGCTTCCGCGGCCAGCGAATCGCCGCCGATGGTCTTGGGGTCGCGGGTCATGATCTCCCCGGCCGTGCGGTCGAGGATGTCCGCCTTGCCGTCGCTCCCGGCGAGGCAGCGCCTCAGGTCCCCGTCGGTGATGACCCCCACCAGCGTCCGGTCCCGGGCCGCGACCCCGGTGATCCCCAGACGCTTGGACGTGATCTCCAGGAGCACGTCCCTGAGCGGCGCGTCTTCGGAAACCAGGGGTATTTCCTCGCCGCAGTGCATCAGGTCCCCGGTCCGGAGGAGCAGTCTCCGGCCCAACGCGCCGCCGGGGTGCCGGAGCAGGAAGTCCTCCCTCCCGAACCCCCGGCGCTCCAGCAGCACCACCGCAATGGCGTCCCCCATGGCCAGGGCCGCGGTGGTGCTCGCGGTGGGCGACAGCCCCAGGGGGCAGGCTTCTTCGGGGACTCCCACGTCGAGGACCACGTCCGCGGCCAGGGCCAGGGCCGAACGCCCGTTGCCGGTCATGGCGATCAGCCGGAGCCCCCAACGTTTGATGAGGGGCAGGACCTTCAGCACCTCTTCGGACTCGCCGCTGTTCGACACCGCCAGGACCACGTCGTCCCGCATGACCATGCCCAGGTCCCCGTGGCTGGCTTCCCCGGCGTGGAGGAAGAAGGCGGGGGTGCCGGTGCTCGCCAGGGTGGCGGCGATCTTGCGGCAGACCAGGCCCGACTTGCCCACGCCCGTCACGATGACCTTGCCGGGACAGCCGTGGAGGACCTCCACCGCCCGGGCGAACTCGCCGCCCATGCGGTCCCTGGCCGCGGCGATCCCTCCGATCTCGATGTCCAGCACGTCACGGGCCTTGCGAACGGCGTCCGGCGCCCCGCCCATGTCATTCCCTCCCGCGCCGCTTGACCCGGTCGTCGATGTCCTTGACGGTCCGGAGCAACTCCTCCAGGCCGGAAAGGGGGAAGGATGTGGGTCCGTCGCTCAGCGCCCGGTCCGGGTCCTCGTGCACTTCCATGAAGAGGCCGTCCACCCCCACCGCCACTCCCGCGCGGGCGAGCGGCGCGATGAACCGCCGGTCGCCGCCCGACGCCCGGCCCAGGCCGCCGGGAAGCTGCAGGCTGTGGGTGGCGTCGAACACCACCGGGAAACCCGTGTCCCGCATGATGACCAGCGAGCGCATGTCCGACACCAGGTTGTTGTAGCCGAAGGAGACCCCGCGCTCGGTCAGCAGCACGTTGGCGTTGCCCGCGGCCACGATCTTGGCCACCACGTTCTCCACGTCCCAGGGAGCGAGGAACTGGCCCTTCTTCACGTTGACGACCTTGGCGGCCCGGGCCACTGCCGCGACGAAATCGGTCTGCCGACAGAGGAACGCGGGGATCTGGACCACGTCCACGACTTCCGCGGCCGGACCCACCTGGTCGGGCTCGTGCACGTCCGTGAGCACCGGGACCCCGACCTCCCGCTTCACGTCTTGCAGTATGCGCAGTCCCTCTTCGAGCCCCGGACCGCGGAACGATTCCAGCGACGTGCGGTTGGCCTTGTCGTAGGACGACTTGTAGATGAACGGCATGCCCAGGCGCCGGGTCAACTCGCCCAGGAGCGACGCGTGCCGGAACGCCGAGTCCCGGTCCTCGATGACGCACGAACCGGCGATCAGGGCCAGCGGCCCGCCGCCTCCGACCCGGACGCCGCCGATACGGACCTCGCCGGCGCTCATGGCCTCGACGAGTCCGCGACGATGCGCATCCGCGGGACCTCCCCCGCCGACGAACGCTGCTGCGCCGCGGCGCGGATGAACCCCCTGAACAGTGGATGGCACTCGGTGGGCCGGGACTTGAACTCCGGGTGGAACTGGCAACCCACGAACCAGGGGTGGTCCGTCAACTCGACGATCTCCACCAGGCTGCCGTCAGGGGACAGGCCGCTGATCCGCAACCCCTTGTCCCGCATGGCGTCCCGGTACCGGTTGTTGAACTCGTACCGGTGCCGGTGGCGCTCCGAGATGCGCTTCTTCCGGTACAGCCTGGCCGCGAGCGAGTCCGACGCCAGCACGCAAGGATACGCCCCCAGCCGCATGGTCCCGCCCATCCGGTCCACGTCCTTCTGCTCCTCCATCAGATGGATCACCGGGTGTTTCGTCCCGGCGTCGAACTCCACCGAGTTGGCGCCCTTGAGGGAACAGACGTTGCGGGCGAACTCGGCCACCGCGATCTGCATCCCGAGGCAGATGCCGAAGAACGGCGTCCGGTTCTCCCGGGCGTAGCGCACGGCCCGGACCTTGCCTTCGGCGCCGCGGTCGCCGAACCCGCCGGGTATCAGTATCCCCTGGACGTTGCCCAGGAGCTTCTGCACGTCCTGCTTCTCCATCTTCTCCGCGTCGATGCACTCCATCTCCACGTGGACGCCGTTGGCGATCCCTCCGTGGACGAGGGCCTCCATCAGGCTCTTGTAGGACTCCTTGAGCTCCATGTACTTGCCCACCACCGCGACCCGCACCGACTCCCGGGCGTTCTTCAGGATGTGCACGGTCTTCTGCCACTTGCGCAGGTTGGGGGCGCCGGTCCACATCTGGAGCCTCTCCACGATCCTGTCGTCCAGGCCTTCCTGGTGCAGGACCAGCGGCACCTCGTAGATCCACTCCACGTCCTTGGCCGTGATCACGGAGTTCTCGTCCACGTTGCAGAAACTGGCGATCTTCGCCTTGAGCTGCCGGCTCAGCAGGCGGTCGGTCCGGCACAGCAGGAAGTCAGGCTGGATCCCCAGGCCGGTCAGCTCCTTCACGCTGTGCTGGGTCGGCTTGGTCTTGAGCTCGCCGCCGGGGGCCATGTACGGGACGAACGTCAGGTGGACGTAGATGACGTTCTCCCTGCCGTAGTCCCGGCCGAACTGCCGGACGGCCTCCAGGAAGGGAAGGCTCTCGATGTCGCCCACGGTGCCGCCCACCTCGCAGATGGCGATGTCGTAGTCCTCGGCCGCGGCGATGATCCGGCGCTTGATCTCGTCCGTGATGTGGGGGATCACCTGGACCGTGCCTCCCAGGTAGTCTCCGCGCCGCTCCTTGGCGATGACCGTGTCGTACACCTGCCCGGTGGTGAAGTTGTTGGCTCGTCCGGTGGCGGAGGAGACGTAGCGCTCGTAGTGTCCCAGGTCCAGGTCGGTCTCCGCGCCGTCGTCGGTGACGAACACCTCGCCGTGCTGGTAAGGACTCATGGTGCCCGGGTCCACGTTGATGTACGGGTCCATCTTCACCAGCGTCACCTTGAGGCCGCGGCTTTCGAGCAGCGCGCCGATGGAGGCCGAGGCGAGTCCCTTGCCGAGGGACGACATGACCCCGCCGGTGACGAAAATGAACTTCTGCCGCAGGTTAGCCATGGCCCTCGCTTGCCCGGAGTCGGCTCCAGTACGCCTCCGCCCGTTCCAGGTCGTCCGGCGTGTCCACTTCCACGCCCGTCTCCGCCACGTCCACGACCCGGATCCGGAAACCGTAGTGCAGGGCGCGCAACTGCTCCAACCCCTCGGCGAGCTCCAGCGCCGCGGCGGGCATGGAGGCGATGCGCAACAGGAACTCCCGCCGATAGACGTAGATGCCCAAGTGACGATGACCCCAGCACACGGGTTCCGCCGGCGGCGTCCGGTGACAGGGGATCGGCGCCCGGGAGAAGTAGCACGCGAAGCCGTCCCGGTCGGTCACCACCTTGACCACGTTCACGTCGTGGAACTCGCGCTCCGACGCGATGGGGGTGCGCGCCGTCGCCATGGGCGCGGCCGCGTCCCGCACCAGGCAATCGACGCTCTCGCGGATGGTCTCCGTCCGAATGAACGGAAGGTCCCCCTGCACGTTGACGATCCACTCCTCCCGGAGGTCTCCGGCGACCTCGGCCAGGCGGTCGGTGCCGCTCGAGTGGTCCTTCGAGGTCATTACCGCCTCTCCGCCAAAGGCCCGCACCGCGTGGAGGATGCGCGGGTCGTCGGTGGCCACCACCGTGCGATGGACGAGAGCCGCACTGGCCGTGCTCTCGTACACGTGCTGGATCATCGGCTTCGCGCCGATCCTGGCCAGGGGTTTTCCGGGAAACCGCGTCGATCCGTAACGCGCCGGTATGATCGCCACAACGGACATGAGGTTTGACGCGACATGAGGCAGCGAGGGGACGCCCCGACGCCGGCTGCGCCGAAGGTCCGAAGCCATCATATCCCCGGCCCGTGGAAGCTGTCAAACCAACGAAGTCCGCAGATCCCGTCCGGCGGTTCGGGCGCGGGGAATCAACTTGATTTCGACGAGGATTTTCCATATCATGCGGCCATCCGTCAACTTGCCGGGCCGCACGGCGCGGTCCGCAAAGACTCCCGTGCACGATCGGCGCGCGCTGCCAAGGAGGAGTGGAGATGGAGTTGCCGAAATGTCAGAAATGCGGCAATGGCACGTTGATCCCCCTGTCGGACTACGGCCAGGACGGCGCTTCCGTGATGTACAAGGCCTGGGTCTGCACCAACCCTGATTGCGGGTTCTCCCTCAGGATAGACAAGGGCGAGGTCAGCTTCGGGCGCAAGATCGACCTGAAGCGCTAGCGCGGGACGGCCCGCCGGACGCGGCCGCCCCGCGGGGCCGAACCGTCAGGCCCCGGACCGTCAGGCCAACCGTCAAACCTTGTCCCGGCTCGCGAAGAAGTTCGCCAACCGCGTAACCCCGTACTGCGCCGCGGCGCCGGTGGACCACTCGGCGGTGTCCCGGAAGAACGCCTTGGCGGCCCGGAGCCCCTCCAGGTCGCGGCCCGCCAACGTCTCCGTCCAGCGCATCTTCTCCTCCGCCAACCGGTCCGGCGGCGCCACCCGGTTCACCAGACCTTGCCGCTCGGCCTCCTGTGCGCTGATCTCGCCTCCGGTCAGGACCAGCTCCAGGGCCTTCTTCCGGTGCATCCATCGGCTCAGGTAGGACATGACGACGGTGGGCGGGAACCCGGCGCGGATCTCCGGGAAGGCGAACCTCGCGTCGGCCGCGGCGATGGTCACGTCGCTCTGCACCGCCAGTCCGCAGCCGAACCCGAAAGCCTTGCCCCGGACTACCGCCAGGCTGACGCCCGGGAACGATTGCAGCAGCTCGTTGACGCGAACGATCCGCCCGAGCGCCTCGGCCCACCGGGCGGCGCTCCCGGGCCTGGGCGCATCCGGCTCGCGCCCGGAGCAGAAGTGGTCTCCCCTCCCCTCGATGACCAGGAGCCGGAGCCCCTCGTCCGCGGCCGCCTCGGCCAAGGCGTCGGTCAGCAGGGCCATGGTCTCGGAGTCCACCGAGTTGCCCTTCTCCGGGCGGTTCAGCGTGAGGCTCGCCACGCCGCCCGCCTTTTCGAGGATCACCTTGTCGGACATGCGGCGTCTCCCCGTTCGACCGCGCCGCGGCTCGCGCCCCGGGCCTCCCGGATGAGCGACCAGAGGTACTGCGGCGTGAGCGGGAGGCGGCGGACGGCGATGCCCAGGGGCTTGAGCGCGTCCTCCACCGCGTTGGCCAGCACCGCGGGCGGACCCACCGTGCCGGTCTCGCCGGCGCCCTTGAAGCCTCCGGGCGTGAAGGGGTTGGGGGTCTCCATGTGCCCCAGCACCAGTTCGGGGATCTCCATGGCGGTGGGCAGGAAATAATCCTTGAAGCTCGCCGCCATGGGCTGGCCGTCCTCCGTGTAAGGCAACTCCTCGTAGAGCGCCCCGCCGAAACCGTGGGCCAGGGCGCCCACGTGCTGGCCTCTCACGATGAGCGGGTTCAGCATGTTGCCGCAGTCGTGGACGGAGACGAACTTCCGGATCTTCAACAGGCCGGTATCAGGCTCCACCTCCACCACCGCGGCTTCGGCGTCGTAGGGGAAGCTGCTGAACATGGCCACGCGACCGCGCTCGTCCGCCTCGAACTCGATGTTGGGGTCGCGGAAGTGGTACAGCACCTCCAGCCCCGGGTCCATGCCCTCGGGCAACTGGAACGGGTAGAAATAGGCGGTGCGGGCGATCTCCGACAGGGACACGGACCGGTCCGGGCGGCCTTCGACGCACACCCCGCCGCCGGAGAATTCGAGGCCCCCCGGAGGATGCCGCAGCATGACCGAAGCGATCCGGGTGACCTTCTCCCGCAGCGTCCGCGCGGCCAGGGTCACCGCGGTGGTCCCCACCACGGAGAAGCGGCTGGAATACGAGCCCGATCCGTAGGGACAGGCGAGGCTGTCCCCCTCCACCACCATGACGTCGTGGAAGGAGACATGGAGCTCGTCCCCCACGAGCTGCGAGATGGAGGTGGCGTGGCCCTGGCCGTCGTCGCTGCCGCTCGGGAACACGTAAACCCTGCCGTTGGGGTCCATGCGCATGCGGACGCTGTAGTAGCCTGCGTTGTAGGAACCCATGCGGGTGGAGCTCGACGGCTCGATCACCAGGCAGGTCCCGATGCCCACGTAGCGTCCCCGGGCCGCGAGCGCCGCCTGCTCCTTCCGCCAGTGGTCGTAGTCCAGCAGCTCCAGCGCCTTGTCCAGCGCTTCCCGGTAGCGGCCGCTGTCGTATCGCGGGCCGGTGACGGACCGGTAGGGAAAGGCGTCCGGGGGGATGAAGTTGCGCCGCCGCACCTCCACCGGCTCCATGTCGAGATGCGCGGCGATGCGGTCCACCAGCCGTTCGATGACGAAGCAGGCTTCCGATTTCCCGAAGCCCCGGTGCGCGCCGTAGGGAGTCTTGTTGGTGACCACCCCCAGCACCTCCCCCTGGTAGTTCTCGATCCGGTAGGCGCCGGGCACGAACATGCCGGTGGTGACGATGGAGGCCAAGCCGCCGGTGGGATAGGCGGCGCCGATGTTGGCCACGATCCGGTCCTTCACCCCGAGTATGGCGCCGTCCCGGCGCACCGCGGCCTCGATGTGGTGGGTCTGCTCCCGGGCGTGGATGGTGCCGGTCATGTGCTCGCGCCGGGTCTCCACCCACTTGACCGGACGGTGGGTGAGGATGGACAGCAGCGGCAGCAGGATCTCCTCCGGGTAGAACGCCCACTTCTGCCCGTAACCGCCGCCGATGCGCCGGAACATCACGTGGACCTTCAGGTCCGGGAGCGCGATGGTGTTCTCGATCAGCGTTCCGATGGCGTGCCCGATCTGGGTGGTGGTCCACACGCTCAGCGTCTTGACGCCGGCGTCGTAGCTGGCCGCCACCGCCCGGGTCTCGATGGGGGTGCCGGTGAAGCGGCCGCTGTGGATCTCTTCCCGGACGATGACGTCCGCCTGCCGGAACGCGGCCTCCACGTCTCCGCCGGACACCTGGAACGTCAGCATGACGTTGTCGTCCCAGTCCTCGTACAGCCGCTCGGCCTCCGGATCCAGGGCCGCGGCGGAATCCACCACCGGCGGCAGGGGCTCCAGGTCCACCTCCACCAGGTCCAGGGCGTCCTCCGCCACGTAACGGTCCACGGCCGCCACCGCGGCCACCGGCTCGCCCACGAACCGCACCTTGTCCCAGGCGAGGCAGTAGTGGTCGAAGAACTTGATGGTGGGGTTGCCGCGGCGGAACGGGTCCCGGCTCTGGAACGGGAAGGGCGACAGCGGGTTGACGTATCCGAGCTGCCGCACCTGCTCGCCGGTCAGGCCGGCCACCACGCCGGGCAGCTCCAACGCCCGGGAGAGGTCCACGCGCCGGATCCTCGCGTGGGCGGCCGGGCTCCGGTACACCGCCACGTGGAGCATCTCCGGCAACTCCACGTCGAAGGTGTAACGGGCCTCGCCCCGGAGGATGTCCGGGTCTTCCTTGCGCACGACGGGTTGCCCCACCAGGGTCCGGCGCTCTGCGGAGATCATGGGGTCCCTCCCTCGCCGCCGGCCTTGCGCCCGCGGGCCGCGGCCTCCACCGCTTCGACCACCGGCAGGTATCCGGTGCAGCGGCACAGGTTGCCGATGATCCCCTTGCGTATTTCGTCCCGGGACGGGTCCGGGTTCCGGGCGAGCAGCGCATGGGCGGACATGACCATGCCGGAAGTGCAGAAGCCGCACTGGAGCGCGTGGGCCTCCTGGAAGGCGGCCTGCAGGGGATGGAGCCTGCCTTCCGCGGCAAGGCCCTCGATGGTGGTGAGCTCGCGCCCGTCCGCCTGCACCGCCAGGAAGGTGCAGGACTTGGCGCTCCTGCCGTCCATCACCACCGTGCACGAGCCGCAGTTGCTGGTGTCGCACCCGTAGCGGACGCCCTTGAGGCCGATGACGTCCCGGATGTAGTCCACCAGCAGCATGCGCGGCTCGGCCTCGCCCTGGTGGAGCCTCCCGTTGACCGTGACCGCGACCTTCCGCTTAGCGGACATGCCCCCCCTCCACCGTTTCGCCGCGGTGGCGCCGCAGGGCCACGTCCACCGCCTTCTCGAACAACGCGCCGCATACGGCCCGCTTGTAGTCGCTCGAACCGCGGACGTCGGCCAGCGGGCTCGCGGAGTCGCGGACGAGCCGGGCCGCGGCCGCGACCACGTCCGGTTCGATGCCCTGGCCGCGGAGGGTCTCCTCGACCGCGGTCACCCGGATGGGCGTGAGGCCGGCCGCGCCCAGGGCCACGCCGGCGTCCCGGCAGCGTCCGGCTTCGTCCAGACCGAGCTGGACCGCCACGCTGGCCACCGCGAAATCCCCGGCCCGGCGCTCCAGCTTGAGGTAGGCGCCCGCGCTGCCGGCCGGAGGCACAGGCGCCCGGACTTCCGTAATCAACTCGTCGTCGGCCAGGACCGTGGTGTAAGCATCCACGAAGAACTCCGCCGCGTCCACCACACGGCTCCCGCTCGGTCCCACGCACACCACCCGCCCCCGGAGGGCCTGCACCACCGGACCCCAGTCGCCCGCGGGGTCCGCTTCGGCCAACGCCCCGCCCAGGGTCCCCCAACCCCTCACCTGGTCGTCGCCGATGACCCCCGCGGCCTCGGCCATCAACCCCAGCTTCTCCCGGACCACGGGGGATGCGCCCACCTGCGCGTGCGTGGCCAGAGCGCCCACGAGCAGGAGACCCGCGTCTCCGTCCTCCCGCACGTGCGCCAGCCCGGGAACCCGTCCGATGTCGATGACCCGGGTCGGCCGGACCAGCCGCAGCTTCATGAGCGGCACCAGGCTCTGTCCGCCGGACAGCAGCTTGGCCCCTTCCCCCGAACCGTGGAGCAGGTCGATGGCGTGATCTACGGAATCGGCGACGGCGTAGTCGAAGGCGGCGGGGTACATGGCGCGGACAGTGGCGAAAGCGCGTTACGGACCTGCTTCGGGAAACCCGGAACAATTGCCCCCGTTCGTCCTGAGCGAAGCGTAGCGGAGAACTCCGTTCATCCCCAGTGACCGGCCCGTCGAAGCCGCCCGGGGTCCTGAGCGTAGCGAAGCAGAGAACTCCGTTCATCCTGAGCGTAGAGTAGCGAAGAACTCCCGTTCATCCTGAGCGTAGCGAAGCGAAGTCGAAGGACGCGCTTTTTCATGGGACCGGCCGTTGATAACGCAAGGCCACCCGTGAGTCAAACCGCACGCCCTCCCTGAAGGCAGGGAAAATGGACCCGCTGGCCTGCTTCATGGTACGGGAACGGGGTCTCCCGTTTCCTGTGGAACGCGCATGATCGACGTCCGGTCACTTCCCGTCACGGGGATGCAGTGGCGCACGGGCCGACTGTGGCTCACGTCCGCGGACGAGTCCGTGGTGGCCGCGTACGACCCCGCAAGCGGATCGTGCGACCCGGTCCTTTCGTTTCCGGGGGTCCGGCACGCCTGTCCGTCGAGCGAAGGCGTCTGGCTCGTCACCCGCGGCGGACGGCTGGGGCAACAACTGCTCCTGTGGTCCCTCGAAACCAACCGGGCGATCCGGCGTTTCGACTGTCCCGACGGCGCCGCGTCCGGCGCCACCGTGCTGAACGACAAGCTGTGGCTGAGCCACCGGCGCAACCGCAAGCTGTTCTGCATGGATCCCCGGAGCGGCCGCACACTATGGACCATCCGCACCGAGAACCAGATCTTCAGCCCCACTTCGCACCGGGGCGATCTCTGGTGCGTCGAATGCGACCCCGGCCCCCTGGGAGACTGGAGCCACGAGAGCCAGGCGGGTTATGCGTTCCTCCGTT
Organism: uncultured Binatia bacterium (SeqCode); assembly: GCA_965204235.1. Classification (GTDB taxonomy): domain Bacteria; phylum Desulfobacterota; class Binatia; order UBA9968; family JAJDTQ01; genus JAJDTQ01. The sequence goes on along the minus strand of OZ241979.1, from coordinate 2,687,189 downwards.
ACGACCCGGTGCGCGAGCGGGTGACGGAGCGCATCCCCGTGCCCTTCCGCCCGGCATGCCTCACACTGGACGACGAACGCTTCTGGTACGCCGTGCAGGACGAGCCCGGCCTCCGTGCCCGGAGCCGGAGGTCGCTGCTTCCCCGCAAGCATACGCTCGGTTGACCCTCCGGCGCCCCTCGCCCACCCGGCACGCGGTCCTTCTCCTTGCCATTTCCCGAAATGTAAAGGAAACTCTGGACGATTGCCCCCGTTCGTCCTGAGCATAGCGAAGACGAAGGAAAGGAGGGTTCCGTCGTGGACGACGCGAGAGAACTGATCTTGCAGGACGTGCGCTGCTTTCAGGACGAGCAGCGTGGCCGCTTGCGGCCCATCACGCTCCTCGTGGGCGAGAACAGTACCGGCAAGACCACCTTCCTGGGCTGTTACAGGGTGTTGCATCGGATGTTTTCCGGGCGAGGGATCGACGAATCCCTGGATTTCAACGAGGAGCCCTTCGCCATGGGGTCGTTCCGCGACATCGTCCGGTCGCGGCGCGGTTCGGGCGGCCGTATCGACGAGTTCAAGATCGGCCTCCGGGTCGATCAGGCGCCGGACGACGCCATGTCCCCGTATGAGCTGTCGGTCACCTTTCACGAAAAGGGATCGGAACCCGTCGCCTCGTCCTTGCGTTTTCAATTCAACTCCGAGGCATTTCTGGAGCTGATCCCGGGCAAGGATGGAACCATCGTGCAGATTCCGGGCCGTACCGAGGAAATCGCTGTTCCGTTCTTTCACGCCATGGTCATACCGAATATCCTGTTCAATGCCCCGGATTGGATACGGGTTCCTCCCAGATGGCCAAAACTGAAGCCCATAACCGACTATCTCCAAGGTATGTTCCTCCGCCGAGGAGCCACAAAAGGAAGCCGCCGGGCGGCGGATCGCCGAGGTGTGGCCGTCGGACTTCCGTACCTGCCCGAACTGATCCCGGTTGCGCCCCTTCGATCGAAACCCAAGCGCACCTACGATCCGATCCGAGAGACCGCTTCTCCGGAAGGCGAACACGTCCCGATGCTGATGATGCGGCTCGACCGCACGGACATGACCCAATGGAAATCGCTCCACGACGATCTCGTGAAGTTCGGCCGGGACTCCGGACTGTTCGCGGACATCAAGGTGAAACGTCACGGCAAGCAGATGAGCGACCCTTTTCAGCTACAGGTCAAGGTGCGATCCGGATCCCATGCGAACATCATGGACGTCGGTTACGGCGTCAGCCAGAGCCTGCCGATTCTCGTGGACGTGCTGGAAGGGTCCGACCGCAGCCGCGGGCGCAAATGTGCGTTCCTGCTCCAGCAGCCGGAGGTTCACCTGCACCCCCGAGGCCAGGCGGAACTTGCCAGTCTGTTCGTCCAGGCGTTCAAGCGGAGTGGAAACAGTTTCCTGATCGAGACCCACAGCGACTACATGATCGACCGCGTGCGTATTTCGGTCAGAACGGGGCTTCTGAAGCCCGACGACGTATCCGTTCTCTACTTCGAGCCCGAAGGCAACGCCGTCGCGATCCACAACATGACCCTGGACGAGCATGGCAACCTCCTTGACGCGCCGAGGGAATACCGTGACTTCTTCCTGAAGGAAACCGACAGGCTGCTGGGGTTTGCGGACTGAGGGCCTCCGGGGATGTGCATCATCGTGGACAACAACAAGCTCAATGTCTTTCTCGCCGACCCGGCCGAGGGGCAAGATCTATTCCGGCGCACGCAATGCCGCGCTGCTGACCAACTCGGTATGTGCGTCCTCATGGCCGACGTCATCGACGCCGCCATCGCCGGGAACGTGAAGCGTCCGGGCTTTGGAGATCCAGGATGAGTTACGGCGCCGAGGACATCATCCGCCAGATCCAGGCGGGCGAGGACAGCGCCTGGGAGTTCGAGCAGGTCGAATTCGCCGGGAACCGTCCGAACCGCCCGGGACGGGACGACTGGGCGGACGAGATCGCGGCGTTCGCCAATGCGCGCGGCGGCGTGTTGCTCTGCGGCGTCACCGACGATGGACGGGCGCAGGGCATGTCGCGGGAGCAGATCGCCGCACTGGACGCCTTGCTCGTGGAAGTCAGCACCGATTCCATCAAACCGCCCGTGCGCATCCGGACTTGGCACAAGATGCTGCCGGAGGGCAGGCGGGTGCTGCTGCTCGAAGTCCCGGAAGGCGACTCGCAGCATGACAGTCCCGGTGGAAGCTACCTTCGAGTAGGCGCTTCGAAGCGCAGGATGACGAACGACGAGCGGTTGCGCTTGGCGCAGCGGCGGGGACAGGCGCGGTTCCGCGGGTTCGACGAACAGACCGTCCCGAACACGGGCTTCCGAACGCTGGACGAGTCTCTGTGGCGGCCTCTGCTCAGCGCCGAGGGCGCGGCGAATCCCGAGGCGGCGCTCGAGAAGCTGGCGCTCCTGGCACCCGACGAAGCAGGGGTCATGCGGGCCACCGTGACCGGCGTGTTGCTGTGCACCCGGAACCCCGAGGAGCGGCTGCCCAACGTCGGCATTACCGCGACGCACTACCGGGGAAGGGACCGCGCCTCCGGCCAGATCGACACACGCGAGATCGGCGGCCCGCTGAACCAGCAGGTTGCGGACGCGATGGTCTTCGTGGCGCGGAACATGCGGGTGGCGGCGCGCAAGGAGCCGGCCCGCGTGGACGTGCCGGAATACAGCGACCGCGCGCTGTTCGAGGCCCTGGTCAATGCAGTGGCGCATCGCGACTATTCGATGCGAGGCAGCCGCATCCGGCTGGCCATGTTCGAAGACCGACTGGAGATCCAGTCGCCCGGCTCGCTGCCGAACAACCTGACGGTGGACAGCATGGCGACGCGGCAGGCCGCCCGCAACCAGACCTTGACCTCCGTGCTCGGGCGGATGCCGGTGGGAGGAATCCGGGGATCTGAGGAAAGACGGTATTTCATGGAACGGCGCGGGGACGGCGTCCCGATCATCCTGCGCGAAACCCGGGGGCTTTGCGGGAGACCGCCCGAATACCGGGTGATCGACGACGCGGAAGTCTGCCTCGTCATCCCCGCGGCGCCGCAGGAGCCGAGCCCCGTCCGCGCCGTCGTCAGCGTGCGGTGCGCCGGGGAGCCGCTGGCCGATGTGGACGTGCTGGCGCTGTTCCCCAACGACACATGGAAACGAGCGGCCACCGACGAACACGGAGAGGCGAACCTGGACCTGCACTCCGGCCACTTGCCAATGACGGTGTTCGCCGCAACAACGGGTTTCTCCGCGTGCGTCCGTCTCGACTGGCTGCCCGCGGAGGAGGGCCGTCTCCTTCTCGAACCGGACGCCTTGCCCGGAGGCGGCGCAGTCATCTTCCCCGAGGACACCGGAACGATCCCGGGTCTCAGGGGCAGCCTGAACCCCGTTCGCGACGCCCTCGACCGCACTTGGCTGTACGCCTCCAACATCGCCGTCAACCAGGGCCAACCCCAGCCCGTGCACTTCATTCCCGGAGAAGACCTGCGCCTCACGGACGCCGACGGGAACGAAGCGTGGGCGCGCATCGTCTCCGTCACCGGCCGGTCGTCGCTGGTGGAGTACCGCCCGGCGGCGAAGCCGGGCCAAGGGAAGTAGAGGGGGGAGAGATTTCGCCATGATCACGTCCACGATTACCTCGAAGGGACAGACGACGCTGCCCAAACAGGTCCGGGAGGCCCTCGGAGTAGGGGCCGGGGATCGCGTGCGCTACGTCATCCTCGACAACGAGGTCCGGGTTCTGCCCATGCGGCCCATCGGACGATTGTTCGGCGCGCTGAAACATGACGGCCCGCGGGTGACACTGGAGGACATGGAACGCGCCATCGCCGAGGGGGCGTGCAAGGAATGACCGCGTTGGATACCAACTCCGCATCCAGTAGAAAAACGCCGGCTGGCTGGCTCTATCGTCCAGCGTTTCCTGCTCATTGGAAGCGCAGACCCCTCTATTCCATGGCGCAATGGGTCAACGGACTGGCCTATCGGAATATCGAGTTCAGTACGGCGGGACGTCCGATTATCAAGATCGCAGAGATCAAAGCAGGTTCACATATCAAAACTTCCATGAATCCGTGCGCGTGCGTGCAGGTGATCTATTGTTTTCCTGGTCTGGACAGCCGGAAACTTCCATTGATGCGTTCTAGTGGCATGGTCCGGAAGGTTGGTTGAATCAACATGTTTTTCGCGTTACTCCTTCCAGAGGAATTGATACCACCTTCTTTTTCTATCTTCAAAAAAGGCGAAGTGCTGTTCGGCAGGCTAAGACCTTACTTCCACAAAGTCGGTGTCGCGCCGATCAATGGCGCCTGTTCCACGGACATCGCAGTGATCACTTCAAAATCCACTGAGTGGTCCGCCTTCGTCCTGGCCTGTGTTTCATCCACCGAATTCGTCAGCTATACGGATCAGGGCTCCACGGGCACGAAAATGCCGCGTACGAACTGGACGATGATGGGAGATTATCGAACATGCCTGCCGACCCCGCCCGCTGTGGAGGCCTTTCAGAACGCCATGCACTCCGTGGTTGAACAGATTATCGCCAAGGTTCTCGAGTCTCGCACCCTCGCCGGAATGCGGGATGCCCTGCTTCCGAAACTGATCTCCGGAGAGATGCGGATGAGCGACGCCGAGAAGATCGTCGGGGAGCTCGCATGACAGGGACGTTGCTCACCGTTCCGGATCAGAAGGAGCAGTTGTCTCTCCTGTACGTCAAGGCCTTGGCGGCGCGGGCGGGCTTTGGGACATCGGCGCCGAAGCTGGACCGGGACAGCGTCGATCTGTGCATTCATGCGGGCGGGCCGCGTCGGCCGGCGCTCGATTTGCAACTGAAGGCCACGTCCGTCCTCGATGAGCCACACGCCGGTTTCGTACCGTTTCGATTGACGATCAAGAACTACAGCGATCTGCGCGGCGAAACGCAGACGCCGCGGCTGCTCGTGGTGTTCGAGTTGCCGAGGGACGAGTCGCGCTGGATGACGGTGACCGCGGAAGAACTTGTCCTGCGGCGCAGGGCCTACTGGTTGAGCCTGCAGCAGGGATATGCCGAAGACGCCGGGCAGCAAACCGTCACCGTGCGCATTCCGGAACGCAACGTGTTCGACGTCGAGGCCCTGCGAGAACTCATGGAGCGGTCCCGGAAGGGGGAAATCTGATGAAGGTCAGCATCCGCGATACGGACGCCCTGCGAGCGGTCTCGCCGGCGGCGCTGTCCGCTTACGCCCGCGCCACTGGGTGGAGCCTGCGGGAGCAATACCGCGTGCACTCGGACGTCTATGTGGGCGAGGCTCGGCCGGAGATCATCGTCCCGCGCACGGAGCGCCTCGGTGACTACGCGAACGTCGTGGCGGCGCTGATCGAGACGTTCGCACAGGTCTCCGGTCAGGACGAGTTGACGATCTATCGCTCTCTGGTGGTCGCGGACCGCGACGTCGTTCGCGTGCGGGCCGCGGAGAGCGACGACGGCAGCGTGACGCTGAACGACGGCGTGGACCTGATCGGCGGCGCCCGGGACATGCTGTTGTCGGTGGCGTGCTCGCTGTACGATCCGCGGCCGGTCTATCGCGCGGGCGCGAACCGGGAGGCGACGGCCCTGTTGAAGCGGATGCGTCTGGGACAGACCGATCAGGGCAGCTTCGTGGTGACGTTGCTGACGCCGGTGGTGCCGCCACCGATGCCTGCGCTGCTCCCGGACTCGGACGATCGGAACGCCCCGATCGAACGGCGGATGACACGGCGTCTGGTCGAAGCCCTCAACGCGGCCCGTGGAGCGGTGGAACGCACGGCCGCCGGCGATAAAGACGCGTTCCGCGAGTCGCTGGCCGGAGGCGTGAGCGCGAATCTGTGCGAGGCGCTGGTCCGGATCATCGAACCGTTCCCGACGCTGGACGTGGAGGTCTCGTGGGCGCGCACCCGGCCAATGACGGCATCGAGGGCCGTCGTTCGGTTTGGCCGGGCGGATACGGCCGTTCTGCAGGAAGCCGCGCGCTTGCTCCGCGATCGCGCGCCACGGCCGGATGTGCGCCTTCACGGTTTCGTTCAACTCCTGAAACGCGGACAGACGGACGACGACGGCGCGGTCGGCCTGGTGACCGACATCGATGGCCAGCGGCAGTCGGTCGCGGCGCTTCTGGAGCGCGAGGACTACGAGCGGACGCTTAAGGCCCACCATGACCGGGCGCTGGTCGTCTTGGCGGGTGACCTCGATCGCATGGGTCAGCGGTGGTGGCTGCGGAATCCACGCCTGGAGAACGTCATTCGCGACGACGAACCGAACTGAACCGCCGGCACATTCCGATCTGTACCGGAAGGCCGTCGAACGGTAAAGTGGTTCTGAATCCATCGTCCGAAGCCTCCCCGCCGGCGCCGAACGTCACCGCCGCCGCATGTGCGGGTCCAGGGCGTCGCGCAGGCCGTCGCCCATGTAGTTCACGCTCAGGACCGTGAGCGAGATGGCGAGACCCGGCCAGACGACCCGGGCGGGGGTGATGCCGAGGAAGGGCACGCCGTCGTAGAGCAACCGGCCCCAGGTGGGGAAATCGGAGGGGAAACCGAGGCCCAGGAAGCTCAGGGCGCTTTCGGTGATGATGGCCTGGGCGATGCCGAGGGTGGCCGCCACCGTGATGGGATTCAGGGCGTTGGGGAGGACGTGCTTCACGATGACGTGGTGCGGCCCCGCGCCCATGCCCCGGGCGGCGAGCACGAACTCCCGCTGCTTGACCGCGAGCACCTCTCCGCGAACGATGCGCGCGGTCTGCATCCAGCTCGTCATGCCGATGACCGCGACCACCAGGACGAATATCCCGAGCTCCGGTCCCAGGGCGGCGCGCAACGGGTCCCGGAACAGCATGATGGCCACCAGCAGCAGCGGCAGCACCGGCAGGGCCAGGAACAGGTCGGTGAGCCGCATGAGCGGACCGTCGAACATCCGGAAGAAGCCCGCGGTGACGCCGACGAAGGTCCCGAGGGTCAGCGACAGCGCCATTGCGCCGACTCCCACCGCAAGCGAGACCCGTCCGCCCGCCAGCACCCGGGCCAACATGTCGCGGCCCAGGTTGTCCGTGCCCATGGGGTGAGCCAGCGACATGCCCCGGTTCCTGGCCGCGTAGTCGAGGTATTGCGGGTCCACGCCGTGGACCGCGGACCCGAGCAGCACCGCCAACGCGACCACCGAGAACGCGGCGGCGCCGGTCAGGGCGCCCTTGTGTCGCAGGAACTGGCGCCACACGTCCCGGGCCGGCGAGGGGCGAGCCGATGTCGTAGCCGGTCCCCGGGCGGACTCCGGGACACCGTCAGTCATGCCGGTTCCTCGGTTTCGGCACGCAGTGGAGGATCTCCGCCGCGGGGTGGAACTCCGCGACCAGCACCGCGAAGAGGAACCCCAGGAACGTCACGTCCAAGCCCTCAGTCATACCGGATCCTCGGGTCCAGCACGCCGTAGAGCACGTCCGCGGCCAGGTTGAACGCCACGATCAGCACCGCGAAGAGGAAGGTCACGGTCTGGACGGTGGGGATGTCCCCGCTCTCGATGGCGCCGATGAGCAACTGGCCCACCCCGTTGATGCGGAATATCTGCTCGGTGATGATGGCCCCTGCGAAGGTGGACGGCAGTCCCAGGGCCGCCACCGTGACCACCGGGATCATGCTGTTGCGCAGCACGTGGACCAGGACCACCACACGCTCGGTCAGCCCCTTGGCCCGGGCGGTGCGCACGTAGTCCCGGTTGAGGTTCTCCAGGACCGCGGAGCGCGTGAACCGGCTGAGTTGCGCCGCATTGAACAGACCCAGCACCGTCACCGGCATGACCATCTGCTTGACTTGGTAGCCGAAGCTCTCCAGGTCCGTCACTCGGTGGGTGGTGTCGTAGATGGACGGCAGCCAGTCGAGGCTGACGCTGAAGACCACGATCAGTACCGTTCCGGTGAAGAAGGTGGGGATCGAGAAGCCCACCATGGTGACGAAGGCGCCCACCTGGTCGAAGACCGAATACTGCCGGTAGGCGGAGAGGACGCCCACCGGCACAGCCAGGAGGACGGCCGCGAGGTAGGAGACGCCCACCACGGTCAGGGTCTGGGGCAGCCGGTCCGCGATCAGGTCCACCACCGGCGCCCGGGTGGACCAGGAGCGCACGCGCAGGCGCTCCGCGGAGTCGCCGACCTCGATCCCCCACAGGCGCTCCATCAGGTTGAGGGGCTCGTTGACCATGAACTGGCCGAGCCACTTGAGATAGCGGACGTGGAACGGTTGCCCGAGTCCCAGGCTCTCCCGGATGGCTTCCCGGGTCTCCGGAGGGATGGTCAGCGGAAGCTGGGCCGTGGGGTCGTTGGGGGCGAGGTCGAGCAGGGCGAAGACGATGAAGCTGATGGCGAGCAGCGTCGGGACCGAGAACAGCAGGCGCCTGGCCACATACCTCGACATGGACGGCTCGACATGGACGGGACCCTTGCGATCACCCGCAGGAAAGCGCGCGGGCGGAGTTGCCGCGCGGGTCCCGGATCAGCGCTGCGGCCGGCGATGCCACTCCTGGACGTTCCACAGGGTGGCGTCCCAGGCGTTGTGGCGCACCCCCCCGAGGGACAGCGCCCGGGCGGCCACCTCGCCGCGATGGACCAGCGGGATCACCGCTCCGTCGCCCACCAGCATGTCGTTCATGCGCTTGGCGATGCCCGCGCGTCTCTCGATCCCCGGGGTCTTGGCAAGCAACGCCGCAAGCCGGTCGTACTCCGGGTTGCAGTAGCGTGAGATGTTGCGGCCGATCCACTGCTTCCCGGGCCCCGGGATCTCCTCGCACAGCCAACCCTGCAGGTATGCCTGGGGATCCGTGCCGTCGAAGTTGTTGGTGTACATCTGGATGTCCGCGTAGAACTTCTGGTAGGTGTCCGGGCTCGCCGGATCGCTGCCGAAGAACACCGACCCGCTGATGTTCTTCAACTCGGTCTCGACGCCGATCTCCCGCCACATCTGCTTGATCAACGCCTGTGTGCCCTGACGGACCGAATTGGTGGAGGTCTGGTAGAGGATCGAAAGCCGCACACCGTCCCTGGCGCGGACGCCGTCCGGACCGGGCAGCCAGCCGGCCTCGTCGAGCAGCCGGTTGGCGCCGGCCGCGTCCCGGGTCCTGCACCAGTCGTTGGCCGCGGAGGCATAGACCGCGGGGGCCGGAAGCACGTTGCAGGTGACCCGACCCGCGGGACCGTAACCCGCGTCCACCAGGACCTCCCGATCGATGGACATGGACAGGGCGCGCCGCACCGCGGGGTCCGAGAGGAAGGGGTGGGGGTTCCTGCCGCTCTGGTAGGTGGACCGCTTGGCGCCCAAGGCCGGGTCGGGGTTGGTGAGCTGCACCACCAGGCGCTCCACCAGGGTGCCGAAGGCGGACAGCACCTGGCCCTTGCCCGCCCTGGCCATGGCGGCGAGGATCTCCGGCTCCACCTGGAGGTTCCAGGCGTAGTCGAACTCGCCGGTCTCCAGCACCGCGCGAGCCGACGAGACCGCGTCCCCGCCGCCCTTCAACAGGACCGAGGAGAAGGCCGGTCGGTCGGGGTCGCGGTATCGGTCGTTGACGACGTAGCGGACCACGTCGTTGGCCCGGAACTCCTGCACCCTGAAGGGGCCGGTGCCCACGGGACCGAAGTTCTCCTTCGTACACTCCGGCGCCTTGGCGCCCAGGCACTTCTCGAACTGCTTCTTCTGGATGACCGGACAGACCGAACCGGCGAACGGGGCATAGGGGAACGGCATGGGGACGGCGAAGGAGATCCGCACCGTATGGTCGTCCACCGCCTCCACGGACGCCACGTCCTGGAACCGGCTGGCCGCGTTGCACCCCCCCTCGGGGTGCATGCAGTACGCCGCGGTGAACGCCACGTCCGCCGCGGTGAACGGCGTGCCGTCCGACCACACCACGTCCTTCCTGAGCTTCCAGGTGATGGACTTGAGGTCCGCGGCGACTCCGCGGTTGGCGACGGTGGGGATTTCCGACGCCAGGGCCGGCGCCATGTTGCCGTCCTCGTCGTAACGCACCAGCGGCTCCAGGACCAGGGCGGCCGCATGGATGTCCTTGGTGCCGCCCGACAGGAACGGGTTCAGGATCGACGGCGCCTGCCAGTAGAGCAGCTTCAACTCGCCGTCGGCCCCGCGGCCGGCCTGCGCCGGGGACGCGAACGCCGCCAAGGCCGCCGCGGCCGCGACGAACCGTCCGAACAGTCGCAGTCTCGCCATCACGACTCCGTCCTCACGGTCCCTTCGGCAAGTTCCGGTCCTCGGTCAACGGAACAGGACCTTGGCCATCTCCGACCGGTACCGGTCCGCCAACTCGCTTCCCGGCCCCAGGACTTCGAAGATCCGCACCATGGCCTTGCGGGCGCCGTCGTCCTCGAAGGCGCGGTCCTTCCGCAGCACCGTCAGGAACTCTTCCAACGCGGCCTCGTAGAGCTCTTCCGCGGCAAGGGCCTGGGCCAGCCGGAAACGCAACTCGACGCTGTCCGGGGCCGAAGACAACTGCCGCCGGAGGGAATCCACGTCCGCGCCGTCCCCCTGGCTCAGCTTCTGCCGGGCGATCAACCGGTCGGCCTCCCTGCGATCGGGCGAGCCCAGAGGCACCCGCTCGAGCAGCGCCAAGCCGCGCTCCGGGTCCGTATCGAGCAGGATGCGTCCCATGCCGAACAGCGCCCCCGGGTGTTGCGGCGACTCGTCCAGCACCTGTTGGTAGATTCCCAGCGCCTCTTCCGCGGCGCCCCGGGACGACAATCCATCCGCCTCCGCGGCCATCTCGTCCTGGCGCGAGGGCGCCACCGCGCCCAGGACCTCGCGGACGCCGGCTTCGGGGAGCGCCCCGGTGAACTCCGCGGCAACGGCGCCGTCCTTGAAGACCTTGACCGCGGGGATCCCCTGTATGCCGAAGTCGGACGCAAGCCCGGGGTTCTCGTCCACGTTGACCTTGGCCAGGAGGAGCTTGCCCCCGTATTCCTCCACCACCCGCTCCAGCACCGGACCCAGGACCCTGCACGGGCCGCACCACGGCGCCCAGAAGTCCACCGCCACCGGCGTTTCTTCGGAACGCTTCAGCACTTCCGCTTCGAACTCGGCGTCGCCAACGTCGAAAACCAGCGATTCCATGGTATTCCGGGACCTTTCCGTAAAGGAACGTCTGTTCGATTCCGGCTCGGAGTTCCCTCTCCCCGGGAGAGCGCGTCCTTCGACTCCGCTTCGCTACGCTCAGGACGAACGGAGGTCGTTGTCCAGGATTTCCCGAAGCCGGACCGAGCACGGACGCGCGCGTCCCGCTATTGGCCAAGCGGGTCGAATTCCGACCCGTTGAGCGTGAACCGGCGCTCCACCGGGGTCGGCTTCAGGATCGTCTGCATGACGTAGCACCCGTTCTCGGCGTTGCGGACCACCGCGGCCACCCGCTCCGCGGGCTCGTCGGACTCCAGGTCGAGCCTGGTCTCGAACCCCACCCCCTGGGCCTCCACGGTTTCCCGCAGCACCGACCCCCGGCTCTTGAAACGCGCGGTCACGTGGACCCGGGCCTTGCCGATCTTCACCTTCATCATTTCCCCGTACCGGGAAACCTGGGTCAGCAGTCAAAAACCCAGGGAAAGCGCGAAGTACGCCAACGGCGGCGGCGCGGTGTTGTCGCCGCCGGTCCGCTCGGCCTCGTCGCACAGGACGGTGAACCCGCGCGCCGCCCCGTGCTTCTTCTGCCGCGCCAATGCCTCGGCGTCGGCCTCGATTACGATGTCCCGCTTGACGGTCACGTCTTCAGCCATATATCACCCTCCAGGGTTGCGTTTTCCGAAAGGGAAACTCTGAACGATTGTCCCCGTTCGTCCTGAGCGAAGCGAAGTCGAAGGACGCGCTTTCCCATAGGGAGAGGCGCCTCAAACCAGAATGGATCACGGGTTCCAAAGGTAACCCATCAGCCGAACACCGTCAATTGACCCGGCTGCACGAAACACCGTCATGGCCCGGCGACACGCAGCCCTGATCCCGCTTTCGCACGACCACCACCACGGATTGGCCCTGGCCTTGCGCTGCCGCAAGCACGCCCTCGGGCAACTCGACCCCGGGGACGCCGCATCCCTCCAGGCCTGCGCCGCGGAAGCGTCCCGTTTCTTCGACGAGAGCCTGACACGCCATTTCGAGGCCGAAGAGACGGTCCTGTTTCCACTGATGGCGGAATATCCGGAGAGCCGGGAACTCGTGGCCAGGCTCCAGGGCGAGCACCGGGAGTTCCACGGTCTGGTGGCGCGAGCCGGGGACCCCCGCGGCCTGCGGAAGTTCCTCTTCGACTTCGGCGACCTGCTGGAGCGGCACATACGGAGCGAAGAGCGCGGCCTCTTCCCTGCCTTCGAGAAGCTCGTACCGCCGGAGGCAGCCGACCGGGCCGGCCGGGAGTTGCGGCGAATCCTGGAAGGGAGCCGCGCCGCGTCCCGAGACCCCGGCCCGCCGGAGTCGTCATGAACACCAAGACCGCGATCCTGTCCATCGACGACATGACCCCCGGCACGGCAGACGAACTGTCGAAGACGCTCCGGGACGCCGCGGGCGTCACCGAAGTGGACTTCTCGCTGGAGCGAAAGGTCGTGGTGGTGGAGTTCGACCCGGAGACCACGAGCGTCGAAGGGCTCACGCGCGTCGTCCTGTCCAACGGCTACAAGGTCCTCTGAACCGCAGGGTGGGTTCCCGTCCACGAGACGCGCATTGTCAACCACGCCCCAGTCAGGAGATTCCTCTGAACCGCAGGGCGGGGTTTCCCTCCACGAGACGCGGACGAGGCAATGGCCGGCTACTTGGTCACGTTGCGGTAATGGACCTGGTCGAAGTTCGAGCCGGCCGCGAACCCACGGACGTTGCCGCGACGCGCCACCTGCTCGATCTGCTGGAACATGACCACGTAGGGTCCCTCGGTCTGGAGACGCTCCTGTAGCCGCAGGTAGAGCCGCCTGCGCTTGGCCGGGTCCGGCTCGTCGCGCGCCCGGACCACCATGTCGTTCAGGTCGTCCTGCGCCCATGCGTTGCGCCATGCGAGCACGCCGGTGAGCCCGGCCTCGGGACGGTTGTCCGGGTTGTGCGCGAAGGCGTCGGCGTTGGAGTGGGGGTCCGGGTAGTCCGGCGACCAGTGGGCCAGGATCAACTCGTGCTTGCGCCCGCGGTACCTGGGCCACAGGACCTTGCCCTCCCGGGCCGCGATCCGGGTCTTGACCCCGACCCGTGCAAGGGTCGTCTGGACCGACCGCGCGATCCGCGGGAACGGCGGGGTGGTGAGGGTGTCGATGCGCACTTCGAACCCGTCTCCGTGACCTGCCTCGGCCAGCAGCGACCTCGCCTTCTCCACGTCGAGCCGGTACGGCGTCTCCGTATAGGACGCCCACAACCCCCTGGGCCAGAACGCCTGGTGCACCGTGAACTGACCCGCCAGGAAGGACTCCGCCATGCCCTGGTAGTCCACCGCGTGCCGCAGGGCCTGCGCCACCTTGGCCTTGCCGAGGATCGGGTGGGATGCGTTGGCCGCCAAATAGACGATGGTGCCGGTGGGACGGTCGTCGATGACCACGTCCGGGCGGCCCCGGAGGGCCTTTACCTGGCCGGAGTCCAGGTTGCGCGCCAAGTCGATGTCGCCCTGCTCCAGCATCCGCCTCTGCGCCGCGGGATCGGGCGCGTGACGCAGGACCACGCGCTTCATCCCCGGCGGGCCGCGGCGGTAGTCGGGGTTGGCTTCGAGGACCACGGACTCGTCCGCGGTCCAGCTTTCGAGCCGGAACGGACCGGAGCCCGCGCTGTGGGACTTCAGCCACCCGTGGCCGAGGTCGCCGTCCTTCTCGTGGGCGAGCACGAGTTGCTCGTCCACCACCGAGCCGACGCCGGCCGAGAGCACGTTCATCACCAGACCGGGGGAGAAGTCCTCGACGATGGTGAGGCGGACGCTGCGAGGGTCCACCACCTCGACCCGATCCTCCACGTTGTCCGCGTTCCAGCCGAACTGGGTGAGGAGGAAGGCCGGTGTCTTGTCGAGCTTCACCACCCGCTCCAGGGAGAACTCCACGTCCTCCGGACGCACCGGGTTGCCGGAGTGGAACCTGAGGCCCCGGCGAATCCGGAAGGTGAGTTCCTTGCCGTCCTCGCTCACCGCATGGCTCTCGGCCACGCCGCCCACGAGGACCTCGGGGTTCTCCGGCTCGAACATGAGGATCCGGTCGTAGAGGTTGGCCACGAGCTCGCCGGTGGTGAACTCGAAGGCCTCGGCCGGGTCCAGGGTCGCGACATCGGCCATGTCCTTGGCCATCACGAAGGTGTCGTCCGGGGCCGCGGCCCGGGCCGGCGCCGCGGCAAAGGCAAGCGCCAGCGCACACAGCAGGACGCGGAACGGGCGGGGACAACCGTACCGAACCTCTGGGCAATCCCGGCTCGAGGCGCCTCTCCCCATGGGAAAGTGCGTCCTTCGACTTCGCTTCGCTACGCTCAGGATGAACGGAGTCCTTCGCTTTGCTACGCTCAGGACGAACGGGGGCAATCGTTCAGGGTTTCCGTACATGGGAAAGCCTCCTGACTCCGGCACACGGCTATTTCCTGACGAAGCCGACATAGACGTAGAGCGCAACCAGGACCGCGGAGACCACGATGCCGATGTTGCCGTAGAGGGGATCGACCTGGATCCCCAGGAACATGGCCCCGGAAACGGCCAGGTAGAGACCCGCCAGGGCGGCGGCGTGAGCCAGGATCTTCCACATGTCGGGGTCACCGGACCGTCGAGTTCCCCGTTTCAGGATCCTGTCCGGAACAGGGTCGTTCCACTGAACGATTGCTCCCGTTCGTCCTGAGCGTAGCAAAGCGAAGGACCCCGTTCATCCTGAGCGTAGCGAAGCGAAGGACCCCGTTCATCCTGAGCGTAGCGAAGCGAAGTCGAAGGACGCACTTTCCCATGGGGAGAGGCGCCTCGAGCCGGAATGGATCAGGGGTTTCCTAAACACCGGCCACGGTCATGCGCGAGACCTTGACGGTGGGCGAGGCGACCGCGGTCTGTCTGCGGAGGTCGTTGCCCACCATCTCGATGCGGTCCAGCATGTCGTTGAGGTTCCCCGCGATGGTGAGCTCGGCCACCGGCCAAGCCAGCTCTCCCTTGTCGATCCATATGCCGGCGGCGCCGCGGGAATAGTCGCCGGTCACCAGGTTGACGCCGAAGCCCATCAGGTCGGTGACGTAGAGACCCTGTTCCACCGAGCCGATGATCTCCTCCACGCAGTGGACGCCCGGGGCCAGGTAGAAGTTCATGGGCGCCACGCTCGACGCGTCGCCCACGCCGCGGGAGGCGTTCCCGGTGGGCGCGCCCCCGAGCTTGCGTGCGCTGTAGGCGTCGAGCAGGTAGCTGCGCAGCACCCCGGCTTCCACCACGTGCTTGCGCCGGACCCCCACGCCTTCGGAGTCGAAGGGCCGCGACCCCAGGGCCGAAGGTATGGCGCCGTCGTCGATGAGGTTGACGAGGTCGGAAGCGACCCGTTGCCCGATCCGGTCGCACAGGAAGGAGGCGCGCTGGTAGAGGGCATAGCCGGACACGGCCTGGGCCACGTGCCGGGCCAGCCACCCTGCGACGTTGGCGTCGAACACCACAGGAAACTCTCCGGTGGGCGCCTTGCGGGCGCCGATGCGGCGGACCACGCGGCGGCCGGCTTCCCGTCCCACCGCTTCGGGAGGATCCAGCCCCCCACGCGCGCGGGCCGCGGAGAACCAGTAGTCGCGTTCCATGGAGCCGTTGGACGCCGCCACCGGCGCCGCGGAAAGCCGGAAGACGGAGGCCGCGTACTCTCCGGTGAAACCCTCGGAGTTGGCGTAGAGCATCCGGTTGAAGGAGCTGCCGAACTCCCCGCCCTCGGAGTTGGTGATCCGGGGGTCGTATTGGAGCGCGTGCTGCTCCGCCAGACGCGCGGCCTCGATCTTCTCCTCCATCGTCATGCCGCGGGCTGTCTCGTCCATGAGGTCCAGGTCGGGCAGCTCTCCGGCGAGGTCCCCGGGGTCCGGCAGGCCGCTGAACTCGTCCTTGGCCGTGGCCCGGGCCATGGCGCAGGTCTGCTCCAGCAGGCGGTCCAGGGACGCCCGGGAGAGGTCCGACGTGGCGGTGGCGGCCGAGCTCCGTCCAAAGAAGAGTCGCAGCCCGAGCCTCGTCTCGCGGGCCTGGCTGACGTTCTCCACCTCGCCGAGCCGCACCGTCACCCGCACGCCCTCGTGCTCCATCACCGTCACGTCGCCCTGCGAGGCGCCGCGCTTCCCGGCCCGAACCAGCAGCCCGGCCGCCAGTTCCCTGTCCATGGGCAGACGCTCCATGTGTCAGTGTCAGGCCTGGAAACTGCCCGGTCCGCGCACCGAGGTGCCGCCCACCACTAGCTGGTCGATCCGGATGGTGGGAAGCCCGACGCCCACGGGGACCGCCTGGCCGTCCTTGCCGCACGTCCCGATGCCGTCGTCCAGGGCCAGGTCCGCGCCCACCCTGCTGACGCGATGGAGGACGTCCGGTCCGTTGCCGATGAGGGTCGCGTCCCGCACCGGGCGCGTCACCTTCCCGTCCTCGATCCGGTACGCCTCGTTGGCCGAGAAGACGAACTTGCCGCTGGTGATGTCCACCTGTCCGCCGCCGAAGGAGACCGCGTAGATGCCATCCTTCACCGAGCGGATGACGTCTTCCGGGTCGTCCTCCCCTGCGAGCATGAAGGTGTTGGTCATCCGGGGCATGGGGACGTGGGCGTAGCTTTCGCGGCGGCCGTTGCCGGTGGGATCCATGCCCATGAGCGACGCGTTCAACCGGTCTTGCAGGTAACCCCGGAGGACCCCCTTCTCGATCAGCACCGTCCGCTGCGTGGGCGTCCCTTCGTCGTCGAGGTTTAGGGACCCGCGCCGACGGGGGATGGCGCCGTCGTCCACCACCGTGCAGAGCTCGGTGGCCACCCGCTCCCCGATGCGACCGGAGAAGGCGGAGGTCTTGCGCCGGTTGAAATCGGCTTCCAGGCCGTGCCCGATGGCCTCGTGGAGCAGTATCCCGGGCCAACCCGGCCCCAGCACCACGTCCATGGGGCCGGCCGGCGCCGCCACCGCCTCCAGGTTCACCAGCGCCCGGCGAGCCGCCTCCCGCGCGTGGGACTCCAACTGGTCGGGCGCCGCACACTCGTCCAGAGCCAGACGTCCGCCCCATCCGAAATAGCCCGCCTGCCGGTTGCCCCCGGACTCCGCAATGCACCGGACGTTGATGCGCACCAGGGGCTGCAAGTCTCCCAGCACCCATCCCTGGGACGAGGCCACGAGGACGACCTTATCCTCTGTGGCCAGGGAGGCGAACACTCCCTTGATCCTGGGGTCGGCCTTCCGGGCGAACCGGTCCAGGTCCTGCAACAGGCCGACCTTCCTCTCCAGCGGCGCGTCGGAGACGGACCGGGCCGCCGGATACAGGTCGTGCCGCGGGACGGGCGCAGCCGGGAGCCGCGCCGGCGCGTCCGACCCCCGGTCGTGGGCGATGACGTTGGCCGTCCTGGCCGCGGAATCGAGGTTCTCGATGGTCACGTCGTCCGTGAACGCGTACCCGGTCCGGGCCTCGGCCAGCACCCGCGCGCCCACGCCGTTGGCGGTGGAGACCGACGCATGCTTGACCAGCCCCTCTTCGAGCTGGACCTGGTCCCGGGTCCGGTACTCGAAATAGAGGTCCGCGTAGTCCGCCTTCCGCGCGACGGCCCGTCCCAGGACCCGGTCCAGGTCCCGCGCAGTGACTCCGAAGCGCCGGTCGAAAAAGGCCGCGGGCGAGAACTCGCGCTCACTCGAAGGAACCTTGTCCACGTGACCTCCCTTCGATGGATTTCATGATACCCCACGGATTTCGGAGGACGACCGGCCAGTCGCCCCAACTCGACCCGTGGACGTCCACAAGGAACGCCCTCCCGCCGAAACCCGATCCACCGCCCAAGAAAGAGAGAACCTCGCGGGAGCCCGCGAAGAAGCGGGCCAACCCTGCCCGAACAACCCCGCAGGCGAGGACCGGCGCGTCAGAGCAGCTTGACCGCGGCGATCATCACCGCGGCCACGGCGAGTATCAAGCCGACGTTCCATCTGATGATGTCGGTCTTGACCTCGGCCAGGTCGGACCTGACCTCTGCCAAGTCGGACTTGGTTGCCATGGTCTGTTCCAGGACTACCACCCGGTCGTTCAGGTGCTGCACTCTGTCGCCCAGGTGCTGTACCGTGTTGCCCAGGTCCTGCACCCTGTCGTCCAAGTGCTGCACTCTGTCGCTCAGGTGCTGTACCGTGTTGCCCAAGTCCTGCACCCTGTCGTCCAGGTGCTGCACTCTGTCGCTCAGGTGCTGTACCGTGTTGCCCAGGTCCTGCACCCTGTCGTCCAGGTGCTGTACCTTGTCGTCCAGGTGCTGCACCCTGTCGTTCAGGTGCTGCACCGTGTTGCCCAGGTCCTGCACCCTGTCGTCCAGGTGCTGCACGTTGGCAGCCACGGCCCCCAGGTCGGCTTTGGTCGCCAAGTCGGTGGCGGCTGCGTTGGCCACCGTGTCGAAGATTTCGACCACGGCTTCCGCAGTCTGGCGGGACATGCCGGTCGTCTCGAGGCGGGTTACCGCCTTGTGTGTGTCAAGGGCGTGCACGTTCCGATCCTACACCTTGCCGGGGAGTTTGGAAAGGGTGGGAAAGGACGACTCTCTCGTCCCTGCCGGCGTCCCCGGAGGAGCGACCGAGGCGCGTCCTCCCTGGCGCCGCCACTGCCAGGCTCTTTCCAGAATTCGAGACAAGGTGTAGAGTAGGAACATGCACGCCCTTGACACACACAAGGCGGTAACCCGCCTCGAGACCGCTGGTTTGTCCCGTCAGACCGCAGAAGCGGTGGTCGAAATTTTCGACACGGCCTCCAACGTCGCTACCGCCGATCTGATATCCAAGGTGGACACCCTGACCGAAAAACAGGAAAAACTGGCCACCAGGGACGCCCTCGAGAAGATCGAAAAGAATATGGCTGCACTGGCCACCAAAGCCGCCGTCGAGAAGATCGAAAAGGACATGGCCGCATTGGCCACCAAAGCCGCCCTCGAGAAGGTCGAGAAGGACATGGCCGCATTGGCCACCAAGGACGCCGTCGAGAAGATCGAGAAGGATATGGCTGCACTGGCCACCAAAGCCGCCCTCGAGAAGATCGAGAAGGACATGGCCGCACTGGCCACCAAGGACGCCGTCGAGAAGATCGAGAAGGACATGGCCGCATTGGCGACCAAAGCCGCCCTCGAGAAGGTCGAGAAGGACATGGCTACCAAAGCCGAACTCAAGGATTTGGCCACCGAGGTGCAATCCTTGACCGGAAGGGTAGAGAACATCGAGAAGAACATGGCCACCAAAGCTGAACTCGTTGACCTCAAGGTGGACATCATCAGATGGAACATCGGCGTGGTCATCGCCTTCGCCGCCCTGATGATCGCCTCGGCCAAGCTGCTGTAGCATCAGTCCACGGTCCCCTTGACCCTGGACCCCAGTCCACATCCATCTGACGCCCTTCCGCACCGCCTCCTCCCCGTTTCCCGAACAGGATTTGTGTGGTATGAGGGAGGGTTCTTGCAGGGCCGCGCCGCGGGAGACACGCAGAGCGCGTCGGTTTTCCCGCGGCATGGAAGGGCGCGGCGCGGAACCTGCTTCGAGTCGTGAGGAGTCGAGGCCATGGACCGGAAGATCGTTCACGTTGTCGGCACGGGCACCATCGGTGAGCCCCTCATCGGTATTCTATCGACCTTCAGGGAGGCGTTCGGGATCGACGAGGTGACGTTCAACAAGCAGACTCCCCGGGTGACCGACCGGTCGAAGGTGACGGCCCTCAGGGACAAGGGGGCCGGACTGAGCGCGGACAGGGAGCACTGGGACCGGTTCGTGGAGTTGGGGATGGAGCCCGCCTACGAGTCGGAGGCCGCCATCGAGCGGGCCACCGTGGTCATCGACTGCACGCCGGTGGGGAACGAGAACAAGGAGAAGTACTACAAGCGGTACGCCGGCAACGGCAAGGGCTTCATCGCGCAGGGAAGCGAGTTCGGCTTCGGCAAGATGTACGCGCGGGGCATCAACGACGCCGCGCTCCGCCGGGAGGAAGACCGTTTCATCCAGGTGGTGAGCTGCAACACCCACAACCTGGCGGTGCTCATCGACACCCTGGCCCTGGGCCCGGAGAAGGAGGACAACCTCGAAGCCGGAAGGTTCGTCTGCATGCGCCGGGCCAACGACATCAGCCAGGAGGGGGAGTTCATTCCGGCCCCCGAAGTGGGGCGGCACGACGACGAACGGTTCGGGACCCACCAGGGACGGGACGCCTATTACCTGTTCCAGTCCCTGGGGCTGGACCTCAACATCTACTCGTCGGCCCTCAAGATCAACACCCAGTACATGCACACCATCCACTTCAACCTGATCCTCAAACGGGCCGTGGGCATGGACCAGCTCGTGCAGCGGCTGCGGTCGAACCCCCGCATCGCGGTCACCAACAAGAAGTCCTCGGCGTCGGTGTTCTCGTTCGGCCGGGACCACGGGCTGTTCGGCCGCATCCTGAACCACACCGCCATCGTCACCCAGAGCCTCGCCTTGAGGGGGGAACGGGAGGTGGTGGGCATGTGCTTCACCTCCCAGGACGGGAACTCGCTCCTGAGCAGCATCGCGGCGACCCTGTGGCTGCTGAACCCGGACACCTACGAAGACCGCCTGCAATCCATCAGGCCCTACTTCTTCCGGGAGATCTGACCGCCGGTCTTTCCTCCATTCCCGTTCGTCCTGAGCCTAGCGAAGCGGAGGCGGAGGACGCCCTCTTCCAGGGGGAGAGAGAACGGAAGCAGGCCAAACCCGGCAGACCGCGTCAGGGTCCCAGCGCGCCTATGGGTATGACCGCTACGCCATCGTCCCGGAGGTAGCCGTAGCCGGAACCGACGAGGACGCCCAGGAGCCGCGGCGCGCCGGTCCTGGCCGCATCCACCCGGTCGCGGAACCTCAGCAGGGTCCGGGCGGCGTCATCGGTCTGCCCGGCGCCCAGCTTTACCTCGAAGGCGCACCAGTCGCCCTGACGGTTCTCCACCACCGTATCCACTTCAAGGCCGGTATTGTCCCGGTAGTGATAGACGGCCGCGTCGCAGGCCCGGGCATAGACGGAGAGGTCGTGGTAGGCCAGGGACTCGAACAACAGGCCCAGAAGCTCCAGGTCCGCCAACAGCCGGGCGGGAGTCGCACCGAGGGCGGCCGCCGCCAGGGAGGGATCGGCAAAATGCCGTTTCGCAGCACGACGCAGGAAGGACCGGGAGCGCAGGTGCGGCGACCAGGCCGGCTGCTCCTCGTAGGCCATGAGCCGACGCAGGGCCTCCAGGTAGCCGCGCACCGTGTCGCCGTCCAGCGGGCCGCCTTCGCCGCCGGCATCCGCTGCAAGGGTCCGCGCGCTGACCGTGGTGGCCACGTTCCGGGCCAGCGAGCGGAGCACCCGGCCGACGTTTTCCGGGTCGCGCCGGACCCCATCCGGGCGGGAGATATCGACGCGGCGGATTTCCTCCAGGTAATCGGCGCGAGCAGTCAGGCAGGCTTCATCGGAGAGGTCCAGGTCACCGGGCCAGCCGCCCCGGCAAAGTTGCGCGACGACCTCCCGCAGCGTCAGGCCGGGATCCGCACAGCCCTCGAAACGGCCGTGCAGCAGGTCCCGCAGCGAGACTTCGCCGGTGGACAGGCGGGTCTCCAGCAAGGTCATGGTGCGCAACCGGAGCCGGGAGATGCGCCCCGCCCCGGTATGGCGCGTGAGGTCGTCCGCGGGCGCCGCCGAGCCGGTCAGGATGAACTGTCCGGGAAGCCTGCCCCGATCGACGGCCCGCCGGACGTGGTTCCACAGCGCCGGTTCCACCTGCCATTCGTCGATGAGCCGCGGCGCGTCCCCCGCCAGCACCAGCATCGGATCCACCGCGGCCGCGCGGCGCGCGTTCTCGTCCACGTCCAACAAGACCTCGCTGGCCGCCACCTCGCGGGCCATGGCCGTCTTGCCGCAGGCCCTGGGGCCCTCGATGAGCACCGCGCCCGCGGATTGCAGCCGGCGGGCGAGCTCTGCATCGCCTATCCGGGAGTGGTACGCGCCGCTTGCCATCATGTCATCTGCCTGAACCGGGCATATGCAATGGAAGTAACCGGCTATATGTAACCAATACAACCGGCCATATGCAACAAGGATAACCGGGCAGATGCAACGGAGATAACCGGTCCTATGCAAGCAGGCCTGGGAGGCCAGCCTACGGAATGCCGCTGAAGCGGGCGGAGTCGCCCACTGCGATGCCCTTCCGGCGCGCCACCCCGCCTCGGACCTCCAGGACGTACCGACTGGGAACGCCGACGGTCAGGGGACGAGTCGAGAAAGGGACGGTGTCGTGGAGGATCCCCACGACCTCGCGGCCGCGGTTCATGAAGATGATGTCCAGGGACAGGGGCGTGTCCTTCATCCAGAACCACTGCTCCTGCTCGTCGGGAAACACGAACAGCATCCCCTGGTCCTCCCGCAGGTCGCGCCGGTGCTTCAATCCCCACTGCCGCTTCCGGACCGTATGGGCGACCTCGACCGTGAACCTGGCCCTGGTTCCCTGCGGACCCTCGATCACCACGGACGGCGCAGCTTCGCAGCCCGCCTGGACCCCGAGCAGGAACACACAGCCCAGCAGCAACGGGCCGGCCAGGACGCTCCGAACGAAGGCCGAGAGGCGCGTCCTTCGACTTCGCTTCGCTACGCTCATGACGAACGGCGGCAATCGTCCAGAGTTTCCCTGCGAGGGTTTCTGGGTTAGAATGAGCGCGGTCGAACGTCTCCCTGAAAGTCTCCCTGGAAACCCGCACGTCCGCGCCCACCCATGATCCTGCCTTCATACCGCGACTTCACCGCCCTCGCCAAACGGGGAAACCTGATCCCGGTGTACGAGGAGATCCTCATGGACCTGGAAACGCCGGTCTCCTTCTACAACCGGCTCAGGAAGAACCGCTATTCGTTCCTGCTCGAAAGCGTCGAGGGCAGCGAGCGGTGGGCGCGCTATTCGTTCCTGGGGACGGCGCCGGAGATGGTCTTCGAGGCCTGGGGGCGCGAGGTCCGGGTCACCCGAGGCCGGAAGACGGAGGCCCGGACCTGCGACAACCCCTTGCAGGCCCTGGAAGAGATCCTCGACGGATACCGGCCGGCGACCACCGTGCCGGATCTTCCCTTCACCGGCGGGGCCTTGGGCTACGTGGCGTATGACGCGGTGGAGAGGCTGCACCGGGCGCCCAACGCCGCGGGACGCGCCGCCGGGGCGCCGGACGTCTTCTTCCTGCTGGTGCGCACCCTGGTGAGCTTCGACAACCTCAAGCACACCATCACCATCATCGACAACGTCCACGTGGAGAAAGGCAAGCGCCTGCGCGACCTCTACCAGGAGGCCCACGCACGGATCGAGAAGCTACGGTCCTCCCTGCGGAAATCGTCCAAGAGCCTGGAAGCCAGACGCCTCCCCCGGTCCCTTGCGAAGGTCCGGTTCCGGTCCAACGTGACGCCCGGGACCTTCCACGACATGGTGCGCAAGGGCAAGGAGTACATCGCGGCCGGGGACGTCATCCAGGTGGTGCTGTCCCAGCGGCTGGAGGCCCGGACGCGGGCGGAACCCTTCGAGATCTACCGCGCGCTGCGGTTCACCAACCCGTCCCCCTACATGTTCTTCCTGGAGCTGGACGACCTCAAGATCATCGGCTCGTCGCCGGAGATCCTCGTTCGCCTCACAGGGCGCAACATCGCGCTCCGGCCCATTGCCGGGACTCGGCCCCGGGGCAGGAACCCGCAGGAAGAAAAGGACCTGGAGGAGAACCTCCTCGCCGACCCCAAGGAGCGGGCCGAGCACATCATGCTGGTGGACCTGGGCCGCAACGACCTGGGGCGGGTCGCGGAGGTGGGTTCGGTGGAGGTGGATCAGCTCATGACCATCGAACGCTATTCCCACGTCATGCACATCGTCTCCAACGTCAAGGGCGAGTTGGCCCGGGGAAGGACGCCGCTGGACCTGTTCGTCTCCTGTTTCCCCGCGGGGACGGTCTCCGGCGCGCCCAAGGTCCGGGCCATGCAGATCATCAGCGAACTGGAGCCGCAACGACGGGGGCTCTACGCCGGCGCCATCGGCTACCTGGGCTTCAACCGCAACCTGGACACCTGCATCGCCATCCGCACCATCACCCTCCAAGGAGACACCGCTGTCATCCAGGCCGGAGCGGGGATCGTGGCGGACTCCGACCCGCGGAACGAATACCAGGAGACCCTCAACAAGGCGCGGGGAATGCTCAAGGCCATCGAGCTCGCCGAATCCTGGGAGAGGGACCGCTGACGTGATCCTGCTCATCGACAACTACGACTCGTTCACCTACAACCTCTACCATTACCTGGGCGAACTGGGCGCGGAGACCCGCGTGGAGTTGAACGACCGGATCACCCCGGAGGCCATCGAGGAGATGCGCCCGCAACGCATCGTCGTCTCGCCCGGCCCCTGCACGCCCCGGGAAGCCGGCGTCTCGTGCGAGGTGATCCGGCGGTTCGCCCCGCACATCCCGATCCTCGGCGTCTGCCTGGGCCACCAGTGCATCGGCGCCGCCTTCGGCGCACAGGTCGTTCGCGCCTCGGAGATCATGCACGGCAAACTGTCGGACGTGGTGCACGACTCCAAGACCATCTACCGCTCGCAGGAGAACCCCTTTCCCGCCATGCGCTACCACTCCCTCGTCCTCGACCCCGCCACCCTGCCCCCCGACCTCACGGTCAGCGCCCGCACCCCCGACGGCGTCATCATGGGGGTCCGCCACAAGCGCTACCCGGTGGAAGGCGTCCAGTTCCATCCCGAATCGATCCTGACGGCGAGCGGGAAGGCGCTGCTGAGGGATTTTTTGGAGTGTTATGGGTAGGGGGGAAGGGAGTTCAAGCCAGAATTGATCCGAAGTTCCTTACCTTGGCATCACCGTTCGGGCTAGGTTGGCGCGGGATGGGGTGAAACCGACGTTGCTCGTGATCGTGCGTCCAAGTGCGTCGATGAAGATCATCGGTCGCCTCATCGGGCCGGGCCGCGGGCCAGACAAAGGGCGCGGCTCGAAGTCGGTGGTCGAGAATGTAGCGTCCAGCACCGAGCCGAGAACCCACCGCCGACACCAAGTCTGCCGGTGGCTGTTCGCAGGCAACCAGAGAAGCCAGAGATCACCGAAAGCCCGGGGAGAATGGCGATCATCTTGATATCCGCCTTCCCGGGCTAGCAGGGGTTGCGCCGCCCATCCTTATATGTAAAGGTTCGGTACTAGGCGGCTAAAAAGAATCTCTTCCGGCTTTCGTGTGGATAGGGTAGGAAGGAAAAGTACGCGAGGATACCAGAGATCGAGGCGCCGTGGCGAGTGGAAGATAAGCTTCGGCTTGCGGAGGATAAAAGATGATTACCCTTGACCAATCTCAACTTGATTTCTGCCTATCGAATAGCCGGAACAACCGCTTGCTCGCCCCGGCCGGTTGCGGAAAAACTAACTCCCTGCTCTACCGCTGTCGCTACTTGCTGGAAAAGAGCGACGAGCCACAGCGCTTTCTATTGCTCAGCTTCACCAACGCGGCGGCGGCCGAAATACGAGAACGGCTGGACAACGATGCGAACTTTGCCGAACTCCGGAATGCGGTTAAGGCCACTACCTTAAACGCGTGGGGATGGCGCAGACTGCGTAACCGCCACGGCAACGCCAAGCTGCTCACCGACAGTTCCAGCCGGTTTTTCGCCTTCAAAAACCAGCTAGCACCAATCGTAAGACAGCATTCCAATATAGCCCCATTTCTCAACAAACCAAGCGGGCCGCGCGACCTCATGACGATCATTGACGCGTTGAAATCTTTGCGTTTTAACCACATCCAGCACACCGACTTTGAGAATTTCAACAGCCACGTCGATGAGCTGAAAGATCGAGGCCTATGGAGCCTGATAGCCAAGCAATTCGAGGAACTGACCAGAATAGGAGTGCTGGAAAGCACTGGTGACAACGATGAAAGTGTTTCCGAAAGTCGTCGCCAGCTCTACGACAACTTTTTTCTTTTCTGGTGCCAGGTAGTGGAACGGCTGCATGGCGAACTGACCTTCACCTTTGAAGACCAGAAATACTGGAATTACCTGGATCTGCCCACAGCAAATCCGATTCCGTCGCCAAGCCGATTCCACCACGTCTTAGTCGATGAAGTTCAGGACATCAATCCGCTAGACTTGTCTCTGATCGACCTGATTGTCAAGGCTAACGATGCCGCCTTAACCATTGTTGGCGACGACGACCAGGCGATCTTTGAATGGCGGGGTGCTAGTCCCGAGTTCATATTGGAACCTGAAGCTCACTTTGCCCAGCGTTTTACGAGTCATACGCTAGAAGTGAACTATCGTTCACCCCGTAACATCGTCCATCACTCCCAAAAGTTGATCGCCCACAACAAGCGGCGCGTTAGTAAAATTGTACGAGGTTTGCCCACAAACGGCGATGCGCGAATTGAAATAGTACCTACCAGTGACATCAAAACTGAACTGGATTATGTAACCAACATCGTCCGTGAAACCAGGCCTGGACGAGTAGCTGTTATTGGCCGTATGCGCGCACAGCTCATCCCTTATGAAATCCACTTCGCATCCAACGAAGTGGAATTCGAGACAGCTACCGATTTGGACCTGTTCCAAAACAAAGCCTTCCAGGATATAACCCAACTGCTCGAAATCCTGGACCGGAAAGACGAGCAAAATTGGCCCGGTCAAGCCGTGAGATCAGCTATTGCAATATGTGACCTGATACGAAAACGGCCTTTCGGTAAAAAAGACCGCGATGGTATGACCGCCTACCTCAACTCAGTAGCGCCCCCCACTACTCGATCAGCAATTGAAGCAATACCAAACTACCCTAACTCGCTTAGTGGCAAGACGGCAGCCCGTTTGCATGAATCGGCAATCAACTTCCTGAACACGGACAGTGTATCGGAAGCTTTGCTCTGCTTGGACAAGAAATTTGACGGCTTGAGTTACGACTTCGAGCGGGCCGAGAACGAAATATTTTTTGCAGACCCACCGTTGCAGCAATTAGCGACTTTAGTTGAACAAGAGGGTTGGACTGGTATTCAATTGGCTGAGATGATACAAAAGGCACAGAACCGCATCAAGGAGTTCAACGCACAAAGCGAGGACAACAATGGCCCAGAAGGATTGAACCAACGGCCTCTACACTTGATGACAGCTACTCGCTCCAAAGGCAAGGAATTCGAAACCGTCGTAATTCTCAGCGCTTTAGACAAAGTATGGCCTCATTCCAGAACGGAAACAGAAGCGCAGCTAGAAGCGGAACGCCGCTTATTCTATGTAGCTTTTACGAGGGCGAAAGAACAAGTCATTATGCTGATCGGCCCAGATCAAGCGCCGCTAAGCCCTTTCATTCACGAACTGGAACTTCCCAGTTGATGGACTTGGTTTCCAAGAATGTTTATTTCTCGCCGCTGCCGATACCGGCGTGGGTGCCCACGCCCTTGTCTCCCATGGCGTTGCCCAAAGATCCATTACCCACACGAATTGCTGAAGCGCCTCATATCCCTGTTCCAATCCGCGACTGAATCGTACGCGCCGCTAATACACGCCATGCGAAAACCAACCCAAGTCCACCACGGCGTACGACACCTGCTGCACGGAGAACAAACCGTCGTCGTACAGTGCCCGAGCGGCTACGTGGGCGTCACGCAACGTGTCGTAGAACCCGATACACTCGCCGTGCCTCATCAATGCCCAGCGATTGGCCTGCTTGGACATCAAGTCCGGGAGCACCTCCTGGAAGGCTTCAAAATTGGCGTCCACTTCCACCTGTATCTTTTCGTGCATTGCCTGCTTCCCACGTCATTCGACCGGACTTGGACCAAGACTTGGCGCATCATCGTACTTTGCGCCGGTTTCGAGAAGCATCAGTTGCTCCACCGCTTCTTCAGGCGCTTCGTACAGCGTCACGTGGAAATTCGTGAGCAGCGCCTCGATCACTAGGTTTCGGTTATCCTCCTTGGCCCCGACATGGTAGAAGTGCTCCCTGGTCAGGAGATGGAAATCCGACCACAGGCTGTCTATGAACTCGTTTTCTCGAAAATCGTTGCTGTGCCATGTTGAAAGAATGAACCTGCATGGCGCAGAGGACAGCAAGGCCGCCATCTCTCTTTCGCATTGTTCGTCCCACCCATTGAAATAGTCGGAATGACGCGCAATGTACGGAGGATCGCAGTAGAGGAAATCTCCACACCTGGCAGCGGCAAGCGTGTTGGAAAAATCCCGACAGACAAACTCGTAATCTCCAAGGCTCAGTATGTCCGAAACCGCCCGGACCTGGTTGGAGATCTTCGTGATGTACGCCTGGGAAAAACGACCCGGCTTGCGACAGAACGGAACATTGAACTGGCCGTCATGGTTGAAGCGAATCAGTCCGTTGAAACAGGCTCGGTTCAGGAACAGGAAATCCATCGGATCATGATAACGATTGAACCGATCGCGGATCGTGTAGTAGTGTTGCTCTCCGGAGCGCAGTAGCGCAGAACCTTCCTTCTTCAGAAACCTGCGTACTGAAGTGGAAGTAATCTTCCTGTCTGCGATTGCCCTATAGAAGTTGATCAGGTGGGGATTCGAGTCCGCCAAAACTGCCTGACTTGGACGGACGTTGAACGCAACGACTCCGGACCCCATGAAAGGCTCGATCCACCTTCCATCGAAATCGGACGGAATCACTGCCCGAATCCAGGGCACGAGCCTGGTCTTGATACCCTGGCATTTGATTGGCGGAACGATGGTTCGATACGTGCTCATTCGAGATTGTTCCTCGGGATGATGAGAGAAACGTCACCGCCGCGATAAACGACGAACTCTTCCAGGGACGTGATCTTCCTTGTCCGTCCAGATTCATCATGGACAGTAATCTTGCCGAAGTTCATCCAGTAGTCGTTGAACCATTCTTCTCCCAGGTTGGCGAACATCCCGTTCTCTGACAGGATGTCGCCAATTCGTTGGATGCTTCCGATATTCGCAGTGTTGCCCGAGCCGCCCTTGTCTCCCGCGATTTTCCACTTCTCGGCTACGAAAAACTGGATATTCGAGATGACCGAAGTGATGGAATGGAGTTCTCCAATCGCGTGACACTTCGTCTCGTCAACTCTGGCGCCTCGTGTGCGGTCATAGATGATTCCGAGACAGAAATGGGCTGAATAGGAACCATAAGGGAACTGGATGTTCTTTGTGCTCGCCCGTTCCTTGAAATACCTGCCGTGGGAACCGAGTGTAAAGCCGTTGCAAAGCCACGGTCTATCAGGCATCCGATAGGTCGTCTTGAAGTCCAACGCGAATTTGATGGATTCATCATCCTTCGAGACGAACGATATGTCAGGATAGTAATTCTGATGCTCTGCAAAGACGACGGCGAATCCATGCTGTTCCGCAAAAGCATGGATCCTGGGGAAGAGATGAATTTCCAGAATCTTGGAGACGACCTTGGTGTCCGACGAAATGGTATAGACGTTCTTGAAGGTGTCGATGAATCCCTTTACCGTCCACTGGCCGTCGCTGGTGCTTGCGTGATCCGTGAGACTCGCAGCCAGTTCGCGCAATTCAGCTTTGAACTCGGATTTTGACCACATGCTCAGAACCCTGGCACGCGCGTCGCGTCCTCTGGCAAGATCCCGGACTGCACTTCCTCTCGAACCGGCATCCCCTACGCCTCCTGCGAAACGTAGGCCCGTGCGCACTCCTCGCTGCAGAAATAGTGGCCCCGGGACTGGTAGGCCTCGTTCCGGGGGACGTAGCTCTTGCAGTGGGGGTCGAGGACCATGGTTTCTCCGCGGGAAGAATCCGCGGACCCGCTCTTTCGTCCTCTCACGCTCGAATAGACCACCACCAGCAGCAGATAGACGAGCAAGGCCAGTATGAGCAGCTTGAGGATCATGTCACATTACCGCCGTGGATGACCGCCGCAACTCATGCGCCTCGCAGGAGAGAGGTCTCATGGACCCGCCTGCCGTCTTCCACCTGGGCCAGCAGAGACCGCACGTCCAAGCCCAGCCGGGGGTGCTTCCGGTCCGGCGCCACCTCGCACAGCGGGACGAGCACGAACCGGCGCCGGTGCAACTCCGGGTGGGGAAGGATCAAATCGGGTACTTCCAGGATCATATCATCGAAGAAGAGAATGTCCAGGTCGATGATCCGGTCGGCCCAGCGCACCGCGGCGGGCCGGCGTCCCATCTTCCTTTCGACCCGTTGACAGTGCTTCAAGAGGTCCTGCGGTCCCAAGCCCGTTTCGATCCCGAGGACGCCGTTCACGTACCACTCCGACGCCGGACCCCAGGGTTCGGTGGCGTACAAGGCCGAGACCTCTCGCACCCGGGTCTCCGGGAGCCCACCGACCTCCCTTGCGGCGCGGCGGCAGTTTTCCTCTTTCTCCCCCTGGTTCGACCCGACCCCGATGTAGGCGCGATGCGGCACGGACGCTAGAGGGTCACGCGCTGGACCCTTTCCACCGCTTCTTGCAGACGGTCCGCGGGGGAACACAGCGTGAGCCGGATGAAGCCTTCCCCGGGTTCGCCGAAGCCGTTGCCGGGAGTGGTCACGATGCCGGCCTCGTCCAGGAGCCGGGCGGTGAAGTCGGCCGAAGTCCATCCTTGGGGCACGGGAAGCCAAACGTAGAACGTCGCCCGGGGCGCTGGAAGCTCGAAGCCCGCCCGGCGGAAGCCGTCCACCACCGTATCCCGCCTCTCCTGATAGACTTCGCGGATGGGCGCGAGGAACTCTTCCGCGTGCTCCAGGGCGAGTATGCCCGCTTCCTGCACCGGCTGGAAGACCCCGGAGTCCACGTTGGACTTCACCCGCCCCAGCGTTCCCACGAGATCCCGGTTGCCCACGGCCATGCCGATGCGCCAGCCGGTCATGTTGAAGGTCTTGGACAGCGAATGGAACTCGATGGCGACTTCCTTCGCCCCCTCCACTTCCAACAGGCTCGGGGGGCGGTACCCGTCGAAGCCCACCTCCGTATATGCGGCGTCATGGCACAGGATGATCTTGTTGCGGCGGGCGAACTCCACCGCTTCCCGGAAGAAGCCCTCGTCGGTTACCGCGCCGGTGGGGTTGTTGGGGTAGTTGAGCCATAACATCTTCGCGCGGCCGAGCACGTCCGGGGGGATGCTCGAAAGGTCCGGGAGGAACCCGTTCTCGCGCCGGAGCGGCAGGAAGAAGACCTCGCCGCCGTTGAACTTGGCGCCGATCTCATACACCGGATAGGAAGGCGTGGGCACGAGGACCACGTCCCCGGGGTCCACGTAGGCCACCGCCATGTTGGCGACGCCTTCCTTGGACCCGATGAGCGAGACCACCTCCGAAGCGGGGTCCAGCGCGACGCCGAAGCGCCGCCCGTACCAGTCGGCCACCGCCCGGCGGAACGCCATCATTCCCGCGCTGCTCGGATAACGGTGGTTGACCGGCTTGACCGCGGCCTGCGAAAGCGCCTGGATGATCCTTCCGGGCGTGGGAATGTCCGGGTCCCCGATCCCCAGGTCGATGAGATCGATTCCCTTTTCCAGGGCCGCGCGTTTCTTGCGGTCGATCTCGGCGAACAGATACGGCGGCAACTCGCTGATGCGTCGAGCCGGGTTGAACATCGCTCAGAACTCGCTTTCCTTGGTTAATCCGAACTTCAAGCCTCCACTCGCGTCGCCCGTCTCCCGGCGCTTGGACGCTCGCCCGCTCCTGCGGATCGCCTCCGCGATGGGGCCTAGCTGCGACGGCCCCGAGAACAGGTCCTCGTCCACCATCTTCCTTATGTCCCCTACACTCATGGCTGCAATGAACTTGAAGATCCTTGGCATTGCGCTTGTACGCGACTTGGAGGCCGGCTCCTCGATACCGTAAATCTGGCAGAAATTCCTGATGTCCCCGAAATTCGGTAGAAATGTCTTGTTCTGAAAGCGCCTGCCCAGCTCGACCAACGCCGCCTTCTTGGTGGTTGCCACGTCCATCCTGTCGATATAGTCAAGAGCCGTGGGTCTTGCTCTGCTTCTCCCGGTTTTCGGGTGTCGTCGTTCCCTGGAACGCTCGGGATCGACGACGTCCGCCGTGACGTTGGACGTCCGGATTTCCTCCAGAGAGCGAAAGACCCTGTCGATGCCGTAAATACGCACCATCGACGAGAGCTCGGACTTGAGATTCCTTTCATTCATGTCGTTTCGTCCGCTTGAATCCCGAGCCTCTTGAAGAACTCCTCTGCGAAGTACCGGAATTGCAAAGCATCTCCTGGCGATCCGAAGTCGCCGCGCATCATCTTGGGAAATCCCCGAGAGAATGGTAACTGCGTTTCGAATATGCGCCATCCGTTGGCCGACGCCTCTTCCTTTATCTCGTTCATGGAACGTCTTCGTTCCGGCCCTCCCCTGTTTCCGCTATAGTGGTATGAGGAGTTGTTGATGACCACCCCTATCACGTCTATCCTATGGCCTCTATTGTGCTGCTTGAAATCGGCAAGGGAATCCCGCAGGAGCGGGAAACCAATGGTGGCAAAGAACTCTGGACGAACGGGCACCAGGACGTAACGAGATGCCTGATATGCAATGCGCGTCAGGATCGATTCGGTAGGAGCGCAGTCGATGATTATGACGTCCTTTGCTTGAAAGCCTTTCGCAATGACATCAGCCAGGATCCCTTCGCCAGCATCATGGGTCGCACCCATGAGTTTGTCGGCAAAATCGAACCTCGAAGGGATCAACTTCAGCCTTTTGCCTCCGAGCTGGGTGTCTCCCACAACAACGTCCTTGAGGTTGAGGCGGCTTGGACCCGGCTTCTCATCGCTCGGTGGTCCATGCCCCTTGAATACCTCGACGATAGACGGGTTCCTGTCAGCCAGGAACCGTTTATATCGGTCGCCCATGAGCGCCTGTGACAAGTTTGCCTGCGGGTCGAGGTCTATGGCCAGCACATCCAGACGGAGACGGATGGACGCATAGCGACCGAGAAGGGCCGCGACGGTGGTTTTGCCCACACCGCCCTTGAGGTTGATGACCGATATGCACACCGGACCGCGAGTCGCCACCTTCAACTCCCAACCGATTCAACTGAGCGAGCGCGGATTGCGGGTCGCCGCGGGCGACGGCCGCAAGGAGAAGCGCCAAGGTAATGGACAGTAACACGGACCGGAAACGCAATCAACTTTCAGACTGCGCCGTCTCCATGCGGCGGCGTGAAGGCGGCGTGAAACACCGAACGGCTTGCGTTTCCAGCCCGACTCGACCGTCCCCCATCTCGTACCGCCATCATTTCTTCCCGTAGTGAACCCTTGGCTTTGGAACGGTTATTGGCTACGATCCATGGACGAACCGGACCCATGGAAACGCACGACGGAGAAAGGACCCATGCCGTTCCAGATCGTGGTTGACGGCTACAACGTCATCGGCAGTGAACAGGGATTGCGCGGCGACCTGGAACGGAAGCGGGCCGAGCTCATCGAGGAGGTCGCGCGGTACCAGGCGCGCACCGGCCACGTCCTGACCGCGGTCTTCGACGGCTGGCGCGCCGGACGCCGGGACGAGACGACGCAACGGGTGGGGAACGTCACTGTGGTGTTCTCCCGCTACGGGGAGAAGGCCGACGCGGTGATCGAGCGCCTTGCCCGGGAGATGGGTTCCGCGTGCGTGGTGGTCACTTCGGACCGGGACCTGCGCAGGAGCGTCGAGTCCGGCGGCGCGGTGGCGGTGTACGTGGGAGAGTTCATCGAGAAGATGCGGACGGACCCGGCGACCGACCCGCCCCGGAGCGATGAGGAACCCGAACCGACCCTCCGGAGAGCCGGCGACCGCAAGAAGGGCAACCCCCGAAGGCTCTCCAAGGCCGAGCGCGTGCGCCAGGAGCGCTTGGCCAAGCTCTGACCGACCGCCCCGTCCCCACGACTCCCGCTTCCGTTCAGTTTTCGGAGAAGGTCAGGCCGTGGGCTTCGTTGTCGAGCTCCCGCGCCATGAAGTCCACCACCAAGGGCCATGACAGCTTGGCCGCGTGGGGATGGTAGCCCTGGGTGCCCGGGTCCACGAACCCGTGGCCGCCGAAGGGGAAGAAGTGCCACTCCAGGCTCTGCCCGTTGGCGAGGAAGCTCTCCCACACCCGTTGCTGGATGGGCACGGTGGAGATGCGGTCGTCCACCCCGTACAGGATGATGGACGGGCAGCGGATGTTGCGCGCGGCGTCACAGGGATGCACGGGCCGCAGTTCCGTGGCGAGCTCGTCGCGGACCGTGGGGTAGTAGCCGACGAAGGCCCGGACCTCGGGCGTGGCCGCAACGAAGTGGATGGCGATGCGCCCGCCCATGCAGTAGCCGGACACGGCCACGCGGCCGGGGTCCACGTCGCTCCGGGAAGTGAGGTAGTCCCAGCCCTGTCCGATGACGCGGACGAAGTCGGCGTCGCTGGTGCGGGCCTGGATCTGGCGGCCCGTGTGGATGTGGGTCTCGGCCGGGTGGCCGAGCAGCGAATACACGTTCGGCGCCACCACCGTGTAGCCGAGATGGGCGAACTTGAGCGCCTCGATTTTCTGGTAGTCGGTCAGCCCGGTGTTCTGGTGGATCATGAGCAGGGCCGGACCCGGCCGATCCCGCTCCGGATGAGCCAAGTAACCGTAGATCCCGTCCCTTTCGGGCGTGAGCACTCGTTCGTGGACTTTCATGCGGTGGATGCGTTCAGGGCGCGGGTTCGAGGAGTGGTGGTTGCGGGGGGTGGATTTGAACCACCGACCTCAAGGTTATGAGCCTTGCGAGCTACCGGGCTGCTCCACCCCGCAGGATGTTTGTAGCCCGTCGCCGGGGCGCTGTCAACCCGTCCGGGAACGGACCCCCTTCGCGCCCGCCCCCTGCTCGACGCCCGCCCCCTGCCGAGGGAACTTCTCCCGAAGCTGCGCGAGGACCACCTCCGGGACGAACGCGGCCACGTCGCCGCCCAACTCCGCCACCTCCTTGACCAGCCGCGAGCTGATGTAGAAAGAGGACTCTCCCGTCATCATGAAGAAAGTCTCCAGGTCGCGCTTGAGCCGCCGGTTCATGGTGGCCATCTGGAACTCGTACTCGAAGTCCGACACCGCCCGCAGCCCGCGGATGAACACCTTGGCGGACACCGTCTCCGCGTAGTCCACCAGCAGCCCCTCGAAGCTGTCCACGCGCACGCGCTCCTCGGACTCGAACACCCGTTGCACCGTGGCCATGCGCTCCTCCACCGTGAAGAGGGCGCGGCCCTTGTCCTGGTTGCGCGCGATGGCGATGATCACCCGGTCGAAGATCCGGAGCGTCCGCCTCACCAGGTCCACGTGGCCGTTGGTGATGGGGTCGAAGGACCCGGGATAGACTGCTACGCTGATTTCCGCCATGTAGGAGAACCCTGTTCCCGGCAGCCGAACTCGAAGAAGGAAAGCACCGTGTCGCCGTACCGGCGAAGGTCCCGGCGCACCAGCTCGCCGTACTGCTCTCCGACCCTTTCCCTCGCGCTGTGCTCGGCCACGGCAACGCCCTCCGCCCGCAGCGTCCGGTTCCTGCCGATCATGGTCAACGCCTTGTCCACCCAGCCCCGGTCGTAGGGCGGGTCGAGGAAGATCGCGTCGTACGCCGCGCCTTCGTCGGACAGCCGCCGCAACGCCTTGCCCACGGGCTGCGGCCATACCCGCGCTCGGTCCGCGAAGCCGAGCGCCTCCACGTTCCGGCGCATCAGCCTCGCAGCCTCCGCGGACTCGTCCACCAGCAGGGCCGACTCCGCCCCCCGGCTCAACGCCTCCAGCGACAGGCTTCCGCTCCCTGCGAACAGGTCCAGCACCCGCACCCCCGCCAAGTCCCGCGGAAGGATGTCGAACAGCGCCTCCCTCACCCGGTCGGCCGTCGGCCGGATGGCGCTCCCCCTGGGCGCCCTGATCCGCCTTCCCCTGGCGGCGCCGCCAATGATGCGCATGGCCCCATCCCGCCGCACGTGAAGCTGGCCCGTTCCGCAGCAGGACCGTCACACGGACGGACTCCCAGCCGATGGCAACCCGTTGGTCCGTCCGCGTCGTCCCCCACCCTGACCCTCCCCCTCAAGGGGGGAGGGAATCGGAGGACGCTACCCCGGAACCAGTATGATCTTCCCGAACTGTTGCCCGGTCTCGAGCCTCGTTTGCGCCGCCCGGGCGTCCGCCAGAGGGAAGCTCTTGTCGATGACCGGCTTGATCTTCGCCGCTTCCACGAACCGCAGCACCTGCTCGAACTCCTGCCGGCTGCCCAGGGTCGATCCGAAGATGCTGAGGTGGTTCCAGAAGATCCGGCGGATGTCCGTGGGCGGGTTGGCCCCCGTGGTCGCGCCGCAGGTGACCAGACGGCCTCCCTTGACGAGGGCCGCGAGGCTCTTGGCCCAGCTATCGCCGCCCACGCAGTCCACCACCACGTCCACGCCCCTCTTGCCGGTGACGTCCCTGATTTCCCGGACGAAGTCGCGGGTCCGGTAGTTCAGGCCGTGGTCGGCCCCCAGACGCCGGGCCCCTTCGACCTTCTCGTCGCTGCTCGAGGTGACCGCCACCCATGCGTTCATGGCCTTGGCGATCTGGAGTGCGGCCATGGCCACGCCGCCGCCGATGCCCAGGATGAGCACCTTCTCCCCGGGCGCGAGTCGGGCGTTGGTGACGAGCATGCGCCAGACGGTGACGAACACCAGCGGGAACGCCGCGGCCTCCTTGAACCCGTAGCCCTCGGGCGCCGGGAAGCAGTTGACGCCAGGGACCGTCACGTACTCGGCATAGGACCCCTTCATGCCCTCGCCCAGGACGCGAAGCCGCACGCACATGAAGTCCCGCGCGGTGCGGCAGAACTCGCAGCCGCCGCACCCCACCGGAGGATAGATGCAAACGGCGTCGCCCTCCTTCAGGTGGGTCACCTCGCTTCCCGCCTCCTCCACCACGCCCGCGCCGTCGGCGCCGAGGATGTGCGGGAACTCGACCTTCATGCCGGTGAGTCCCTTGCGGTTCCACAGGTCGATGTGGTTCAGCGCCGCGGCCCGGAGGCGCACCACCACGTCCCTCGGGGAGCCCGGGACCGGGTCCGGCGCATCCTCGTAGCGGAGCGTATCGACCCCGCCGTACTCATGGATCCGGACTGCTTTCAAGTCGGTGGCCTCGGAGAAGTTTCGGCTTGGCGGACGGGACGGCTCAAGGGCGTCGTCGGAGGAACCGCGGCCGGCCGCGCCTTGCCGCTCGGCCGCGGCCCGCCGTCCCGCGGCGAGCCGTCACGCCGAAAAGGAGGTGCCGCATCCGCAAGTGCCCGTGGCATTGGGGTTGGTGAAGCGAAAGCTGGCGCCCTGGAGCTCGCTGACGTAGTCGATGACGGTGCCCTGGAGCTGCTGCAGGACCGCGGTCTCCACGTAAACCCGGAGACCGTCCATCTCCAGCACCATGTCTTCAGGCCGGGGGCCGTCGTCGAAATCCAGCTTGTAGGAGTAGCCGGAGCAGCCCCCGGGGGCCACGGACACCCGCAGTCCCCGGTCGGCGAGGTTCTCCCGCTGGCGGATCTTCTTGACGTGGGCGACCGCGGCGTCGGTCAGGCGAAGAGCTTGTTCGTGGCTGTCCACATCCGGGAGTCTAGTCAACGGTTCCCTGCAAGTCAAGATTCCCGCTGACCGAGCCCCGCCAGGACCTTCCGCGGCAGACCGCCGAAGCCGCCGTTGGACATCACCAGCACCACGTCCCCGTCCGCCGCGTCCCGGACCACGAGCCCGGCGATGTCTTCGACCCCGGGGAGGTGGCAGGCGGCCCGGTCCCCCCGTTCCCGGTTGATGAGGCCCACGAGCTCCCCGGGCGAAAGGCGTTCCTCCTCGGGGACCTTCTCCGGTAGGTGCAGGTCGGACAAGACCGCCCTGTCGGCCCGGGCCAGGGCCCGGGCGAACTCCGCGAGGAAGACGCGCCTCCGGCTCGTCTGGCTGCGGGGCTCGAACACGGCCCATAGCCGCCGTCCGGGCCAAGCCTCCCTGACCGCCGCGATGGTGTCCCCGACCGCGGTGGGATGATGGGCGAAGTCGTCGATGACCAGGACGCCGCCTGCCTCGCCAACCACCTCCTGCCGACGGCGCACCCCGCGGAACGTCTCCATGCCCGCGCGTATGGCCGCGGGACTCAGGCCCATGTCCCGCGCCGCGGCGTAAACGGCAAGCGCGTTCCCGGCGTTGTGGCGGCCGATCAAGGGCGCCTCCACGCGGTCTTCGCAGCCGCCCTTGTAACAGGGGACGAAGGCGGTCCGGCCCGCCCGGGTGCGGACCCCCCGCGCCTGCCAGTCCGCGGACCCGCCCAGGCCGTAGTACGAGACCGGACAGGCTGCGCCCCGGACCGCGTCCGCGGCGTGGACCGCCCGGTCGCACACCAGCAGGCGGCCGCGGGAGGGGATCATCTCCACCAGGCGCCGGAACGACTCCTTGACGTGCTCCAGGTCCCGGTAGATGTCGGCGTGATCGAACTCCAGGCTCGTGAGGACCACCCGTTCGGGACGGTAGTGGAGGAACTTGGGACCCTTGTCGAAGAAGGCGCTGTCGTACTCGTCTCCCTCCATGACCACCCAGGGACCCGCGCCGGAGCGGAACCCGCTGCCGAAGTTCACAGGGATGCCGCCGACGAAGAAGCTCGGGTCCTGCTCCGCGGCCACCAGCACCCACGCCAGCAACGAAGCGGTGGTGGTCTTGCCGTGGGTCCCGGCCACCACCACCGAGCGCTTCCCGGCCACGAGGAACCGCCCCAGGGCCTCGGGCAGCGACAGGTACGGGACGCCCCGGCGCAGCACCGCTTCGGCCTCGGGGTTCCCCCGGGACACGGCGTTGCCGATGACCACCAGGTCCGGGCCGTGGTCCAGATGGGCCTCGCGGAACCCTGGCCATACGTCGATGCCGGCCCCCGCCAGGAAGTCGCTCATGGGGGGATAGACGTCCTCGTCCGAGCCCGTGACCCGGTAACCCCGCTCCTTCAGCAGCACGGCCAGCGAACCGGTGCCCACGCCGCAGACCGCGACGAAATGGACCTGCGCCCCGGGGCGAAGCTCCGGGCTCACGCGGACAACCCCTCCATGACCGCGTCGTGCGCCAGCGGGCGGAACTCCCGGATGGCCTCGTTGTCCCGCGAGGGGTGGACGCGGTTGGTCAGGAACACCACGTGCACGTCCCGCTCCAGGTCCCACCACAGGGAGACGCCGGTGAAACCCAGGTGGCCCACGGTCCTGGAAGAGAAGCCGCGGCCCGCGGCGGAGCCCGCGGGGGACGGCGTGTCCCAGCCCAGCACGTGGGTCTGGCCCGCGGGGCGCCGGTCGGCTTCGAGGAACTCGCGCACCACCGCGGGGGGCAGGAAACCCGGCTCGGCGCCGCGTCGGCACCGTCCCAGGAAACCGAGGAAACGATGCACGTCCGGGGCCGACGAGAACAGGCCGGCGTGGCCCGCGACGCCGCCCATGGCGAAGGCGTTGTCGTCGTGGACCTCGCCGCAGAGGACCTTCCCGCGCCAACCGCACTCCTCGGTGGCGGCCACCGGATGTCCGGGACTCGTCCGCGGCTCCCCGGAAGACCGGCCCAGATCGACGAAGAAGGTCGCCGACAGCTTCATGGGCGCGAATACCGCACGGTCACAGAACCGGTCCAGCGGCGCGCCCGCGAGCCGCTCCACCGCCTCCCCCAGGAGGATGAAGCCCAGGTCGCTGTAGAGGGCCTTCCGGCCCGGCGGGGTCGCCAGCTCTTCGTCGTGGACCCGGCGGTAGCAGCGGCGCTTGCGCTCCCCGCCCGCGACGCCTTCGACGCTTTCGTCCTCCCGGGCCGCCTCCGCGTAGTAGGGTTTCCAGGCCGGGAGGCCCGAGGAGTGGTTCAGCAGGTGGCGGAACGTGACCGCGGCCTTGGCGCCGCGGCCGAACTCCGGCACCACCGCGCCCACCGGATCGTCCAGCCGGACGCGACCGTCCCGCACCAGCAGCATCATGGCGGTGGCGGTGGCCAGGGGCTTGGTGAGGGAGCTCAGGTCGAACACCGTGTCCGGAGTCATGGGAAGCCTCTCGGGGACCAGCGACCGATAGCCGTAGGCCCGGTGGCAGAGGACGCGCTCACGCTGCCCCACCAGCACCACGGCGCCCGGGAAAGCGCCTTCGGCCACGCCGCGGCGGCACGTCTCGTCCAGGGCGTCGGTGCGCATCACGCGGCCCCGGTGGCCGGGTCCACCAGCTTCAGCACCGCGTTGCGGCCGTCCAGCTCGGCGTTGAGGCCGATGGGGAGCAGGGTGTTGGCGGTACCGTGGCCGCAGGGGAGGCCCGTCACCACCGGGTAGGGAGCGTCCCGGAACGCCTCCGCGAGGACCTGCCGTACGTCCCTTTCCGCTCCCGACTCGCACCGGTTGAACGCCCCGGTGGCCACCCCCGCCACCCGGTCCAGCTTGCCCGCCATGCGGAGGTGGGTGAGCATCCGTTCGATCCGGTACGGCTGCTCGCCCACGTCCTCCAGGAACACGATCCTGCCCGCGGTCTCGATCTCGTAAGGCGTTCCGAGGGTGGTCACCAGCACCGACAAGCATCCTCCGGCCACCGGCCCCAGGGCGGGGCCGCGGCCTTCCCGAAGGACTCCGCTGCCTTCGATCCGCCAACGCCGCCGCCTTCCCGTCAACGCGTCCCAGAAACCGCCGCCGACCCCGCCGCCGAGCTCCCCGGCGAACTCCACCGCCACCATGGGACCGTGGAAGGCCACCAAGCCGCAACTCTGGGACATCCAGTTCAGCAACGCGGTGACGTCGCTGAAGCCCACGAAGATCTTGGGATGGGCGCGGATGCGCCGGGGATCCAGGCCGGGCAGGAGCTGTATGGAGCCGAAACCTCCCCGTGCGCAGAAGACCGCCCGGATGTCGTCCCGGACGAAGAAACGCTCCAGGGTCCGGGCGCGCTGCTGCTCGGCGCCCGCCAGGTAACCCTTGCGGTCGAGTATGCCTTCCGCCAACTCGACGCCGAACCCCCGCGCCCGGAGGGCGCGCACGCCCCGTTGCAGGCGGTCCTCGTACACGCTCCCGCCGGGGGCAACCACCCCGATGGTGTCTCCGGGCCTCAGCGGCGGCGGTACGAGGACGTCCATCCACGTCGATTCTGGCAGGATTTCCGCCCCACGGCAAACTTTCCCTCCGCCCTGCGGCGGCGGACTTGGCCGATTTTCCACAAAAGTTGCCGAGGCCCCTTGACAACGGCGAGACCGTGCTTAGATTGTGCGCCACACCTCGACAGGCAGGCCGTCCTTCCGTTCGGAACGACGTCACGACGACATTGGAAAAGGAGGAGACAACATGAACATCAGGCCCTTGCAGGACCGGGTCATCGTCAAACGGATCGAGGAAGAGGAGAAGACCGCGGGGGGGATCATCATTCCCGACACCGCCAAGGAAAAGCCCCAGGAGGGCAAGGTCGTCGCAGTGGGCAAGGGCAAGGCCAACGACGACGGCAAGGTCACCCCGCTGGACGTGAAGGTCAACGACCGGGTGCTCTTCGGCAAGTACGCCGGCAGCGAGATCAACCTGGACGGCGAAGAGCACATCATCATGCGAGAGGACGACATCCTCGGCATCGTCGAGAAGTAACCCCCACCCACCCCGTCAAGGAGGACCAACCAAATGGCAGCGAAAATCGTCAAATTCGAACAGGATGCACGGGACTCGATCGTCCGCGGCGTCAACATCCTCGCCGACGCCGTGACCGTGACCCTCGGACCCAAGGGCCGGAACGTCGTCATCGACAAGTCCTTCGGGGCGCCCAACGTGACCAAGGACGGCGTCACCGTCGCCAAGGAGGTCGAGCTGGAGGACAAGTTCGAGAACATGGGCGCGCAGATGGTCAAGGAGGTCGCCAGCAAGACGTCCGACGTGGCCGGCGACGGCACCACCACGGCCACCGTGCTGGCCCGCCAGATCTTCGCCGAAGGGCTGAAGATGGTGGTGGCGGGGCACGACCCCATGTCCCTGAAGCGCGGCATCGAGCGGGCCGTCGAAGCGGTCACCGACTCCCTCAAGGGGCTGTCCAAGGAGACCAAGGACCCCAAGGAGATCGCCCAGGTGGGGACCATCGCGGCCAACAACGACCCGACCATCGGCGAGGTCATCGCCGAAGCCATGAACAAGGTGGGCAAGGAAGGCGTCATCACGGTGGAGGAGGCCAAGGGCCTGGACACCTCCCTGGAGGTGGTGGAGGGCATGCAGTTCGACCGGGGCTACCTGTCTCCGTACTTCGTGACCGACCCGGAGCGCATGGAGTGCGTGCTGGAAGACTGTTACCTGCTCATCCACGAGAAGAAGCTGTCCAACATGAAGGACCTGCTGCCGGTGCTGGAGCAGATCGCCAAGACCGGCAAGCCCTTCGTCATACTCGCCGAGGACGTGGAGGGCGAAGCCCTGGCCACGCTGGTGGTCAACAAGATCCGCGGCACGCTGCATTGCGTAGCGGTCAAGGCGCCGGGTTTCGGTGACCGCCGGAAGGCCATGCTGGAGGACATCGCCGTCCTCACCGGAGGGAAGCTCATCGCCGAGGAGCTCGGCATCAAGCTCGAGAACGTCACCCTGCAGGACCTCGGCAGGGCCAAGCGCGTGGTGGTGGACAAGGAGAACTCCACCATCGTCGATGGCGCCGGGAAGAAGGGCGACATCGAAGGCCGCATCAAGCAGATCCGGGCACAGATCGAGGAGACCACCTCGGACTACGACCGCGAGAAGCTCCAGGAGCGCCTGGCCAAGCTGGTGGGCGGCGTGGCGGTCATCAACGTGGGCGCGGCCACCGAGGTCGAGATGAAGGAGAAGAAGGCGCGGGTGGAAGACGCCCTGCACGCCACCCGGGCGGCGGTGGAGGAAGGCATCGTGCCGGGCGGCGGCGTGGCGCTGCTGCGCTCCGTCAAGACGCTGGACGGCCTCGAGGCCTCGGACGAGGACCAGGTGGGCGTCAACATCGTCAAGCGCGCCCTGGAAGAGCCGCTGCGGCGGATCGCCGCCAACGCCGGCGTGGACGGCTCCATCGCCTTGCAGCAGGTGCGGGAAAGCAAGGGCAACGTGGGCCTCAACGCCGCCACCGAGACCTACGAGGACCTGTTGCAGGCGGGGATCATCGACCCCACCAAGGTGGTTCGGACGGCGCTGCAGAACGCCGCTTCCATCGCCAGCCTGTTGCTCACCACCGAGGCCATGGTGGCCGAGAAGCCCGAGGACAAACCGGCCATGCCCGCGATGCCTCCGGGCGGCGGCATGGGGGGAATGGGCGGCATGGGAGGAATGGGCGGCATGATGTAACCGGCCGCGCAGCCGTCCCAGGGGCCCGGGGCGTCTCCCGCGGGAGGCGTTCCGGGCCCTTTTTGCTTTATGCGCCGGGGCGGACTATATTGCTCTCGTCGATCTCCGGATCCGCCCCGCAAACCGATCCTTTCGGCTGATCCGTTACCGGCCTTCCGCCCCATGTTCGAGAACCTTACCGACAAGCTGGAACTGACCTTCAAGCGCCTCCGCGGGCACGGCAGGATCACCGAGTCCAACGTCGCCGATGCGCTGCGCGAACTCCGGCTCGCCCTGCTGGAGGCGGACGTCAACGTCAAGGTGGTCCGGAGCTTCGTGGAGGC
This sequence comes from uncultured Binatia bacterium (SeqCode), assembly GCA_965204235.1. Classification (GTDB taxonomy): domain Bacteria; phylum Desulfobacterota; class Binatia; order UBA9968; family JAJDTQ01; genus JAJDTQ01. Next base: position 2,643,519 of record OZ241979.1, on the reverse strand, counting down.
CGTCCGCAGCAAGTCCCTCGGACGCGAGGTGCTCCAGAGCCTGACCCCGGAGCAGCAACTCATCAAGATCGTCAAGGAAGAGCTCGTGGCCATGCTCGGCGGCGAAGCCGCCGGCCTGGACCTCAAGGGGCGGCAGCCCGTGGTGCTCATGCTGGCGGGGCTCCAGGGGTCGGGAAAGACCACCACCGCGGTGAAGCTCGCCCTGCACCTGAAGAAGCAGCAGAAGCGGACGCCCTACCTGGTGTCCGCGGACGTCTATCGGCCCGCGGCGCGGGAGCAGCTTCGCATCCTGTGCGAGGAGCACGGCCTCCCGGTGTTCGACTCCGGCGACCGCGCCGCGCCGGTGGAGATCTGCCGGGAGGCGCTCCACAAGGCGGACCAGCGCCTCTGCGACGTGTTGATCGTGGACACCGCGGGACGGATGCAGGTGGACTCGGACCTGATGCAGGAGCTCGCGGCCATCCGTTCGGCCCTGGAGCCGCGCAACATCCTCTTGACCGTGGACGCCATGATCGGGCAGGACGCGGTCAACCAGGCCCAGGGCTTCGACGAGGTCCTGGACTTGACCGGGGTGGTCCTGACGAAGATGGACGGCGACGCCCGGGGCGGGGCCGCGTTGTCGGTGCGGGCGGTGGTGGGCAAACCGGTGCTCTACGTCGGGGTCGGGGAGAAGACCGACGCCCTCGAACCCTTCTTTCCGGACCGCATGGCGTCTCGCATCCTCGGCATGGGCGACGTCCTGTCGCTGATCGAGAAGGCCGAGCAGGCCCTGGACAGGAAGACCGCGCCCAGGCTGGAACAGCGGATGCGCAAGGGGGAGTTCTCCCTGGAAGACTTCCAGACGCAGATGCAGGCGGTCAGGAAGATGGGGTCCATCGGCGGCCTGCTGGACATGGTGCCCGGCGGGCGGAAGCTGGGCCAGCAGGTGGACATGTCCCGCGCGGAAACGGAGATCAAGCGCATCGATGCCATCATCAACTCCATGACTCTGCACGAGCGAAGGAACCCGACGGTGCTGAACGGGAGCCGGCGGTTGCGTATCGCCAACGGCAGCGGGACCACGGTCACCGACGTCAACCGTCTCATGAAACAGTTCCTGGAGATGAAGAAGATGATGTCCCGGATGAAGAAGTCGGACCGCAAGCGGCGCGGCGTGCGGAACCGTTTGCCAATACCGTTCCAATGAACTAGGAACCCGGAGGAAAGAAGACCCCCATGAGCGTGAAGATCAGACTGAGTCGGCACGGGGCCAGGAAGCGGCCCTACTATCGCATCGTCGTCGCGGACGCACGGGACCCCCGGGACGGAAGGTTCATCGAGCAGGTGGGCACCTACGACCCCCGGAGCCCTTCCGCGGCCTTGCGGATGGACCGGGCCAAGGTGGACGCATGGCTCAAGCAGGGGGCGCAACCGACGCAGACCGTGCGAAGCCTCATGAAGCGGGCGGCGAAGGAAGCGGGCGCGGACGCGCCGGCGCCGGAGAGCTCGGAGGGCTGACGGGCCTGTAGCATCCCCGGGCTTGGCGCGCGGCGGCCCCGGCCACAGGAGACGGACTTCTTGAAGGAACTGGTGCAGTATCTCGCGGAGTCCATCGTCAGCCAACCCGACGCCGTGGAGGTCAGGGAAACGGAGGACGACGAAGCCTCCGTCGTGGTGGAGCTCAAGGTGGCCGCGGAGGACCGCGGCCGCGTCATCGGCAAGCAGGGGCGCACCGCCAAGTCCCTGCGAACGATATTGAACGCCGCCGCGGCCAGGGCCAACCGGAAGGTGGTCCTGGAGATCGTCGACGAGCAATAGCCGCCTTCCTCCCCTTGTCCACCGACCGGATCGCCCTGGGTGACGTCGTAGCCGCGCACGGCGTGGCCGGCTGGCTCAGGCTCCGGCTGTTCAACCCCCAGGGCCGCACCCTCCATTCCACCGGAGAGGTGGAGTTGGCCCGGGGCGACAACCGGCTTACGCTTCCGCTGGAGCAGGTCAAACCTCACCGGGGGTTCGCCCTCGTGAAGTTGGGAGGCGTCAACCGCATGGAAGAGGCCCAACGACTGGTGGGCTTCCGGTTGTCGGCGCCGCTGGACGCGCTCGCGCCCCCGGGTCCGTCCGAGTACTACTACCAGGAAGTGGTGGGCTTCGAGGTGGTGGACGCCAACGGGGAGCGCATCGGCACGGTCACCGGCGTATGGCCCCGGCGGGACGGCGACCTGCTGGTGGTCGCCGGGTCCGGCAAGGAACACCTGATCCCCGCGGTCAGGGAGTTCGTCCGGCAGGTGGACCTGGTCAACGGCACCGTCACCGTGGATGCCCCCGACGGGCTGCTGGAATTATAGGAACCTCTGATCCATCGGGACAGGGACATGAGCGCGCCCTTCGACTCCGCTTCGCTACGCTCAGGACGAACGGGATGGGAGGGTGTGTCTCCGTTGTTCGAAGGTTCCCATAGCGGCCCGTAACCGACGGACCGCCTGCAAGGACGTCCGTCCCTCCATGGGCTGCCATGCGTTTTTCGGTCATCACGCTCTTCCCGGAGATCTTCGCGTCTCCGTTGGACCACAGCATCCTCAAGAGGGCCCGGGAGAGGAACCTCGTCTCCGTCGATCTGGTGGACCTGCGCCGGTATGCCCGGGACCGGCACCGCACCACCGACGACTACCCCTACGGCGGCGGCCAGGGGATGGTGCTCAAGCCCGAGCCGCTCATCGAAGCCATCGAAGACAGTCGAAGCAGGCTGAAGGATCCCCACGTCATACTGCTTTCGCCTCGCGGGAGGGTCTTCGACCAGGAAGCCGCCCTGGCGGTCTCGCGCCATCAGGACGTGGTGCTGGTCTGCGGCCGTTACGAAGGGGTGGACGAAAGGGTGGTGGGGTACGCCGACGAACTCCTGTCCATCGGGGACTACACGTTGAGCGGCGGCGAGGTCCCCGCCCTCGCGGTCATCGACGGCGTCGCCCGCCTGGTGCCGGGCGTGCTCGGGAACGACCGCTCGGCCCGGGAGGACTCTTTCGTGGACGGCCTGCTGGAGCATCCGCAATACACCCGGCCCGCGGAATACCGGGGCGTGAAGGTGCCGGAGGTCCTGCTCTCGGGCGACCATGAGGAGATCCGGCGATGGCGCCGCAGGATGAGCGTCGAGACCACCGCCCGGCTCCGGCCGGACCTGTTGGCGAAAGCGGCTGCGGCGCCCGCGGGAAAGGTCTATGTGGCGCTGCTGCACCACCCCGTGTCCGACCGACTCGGCCGGACCGTCGCCTCGTCCATCACCAACCTCGACGTCCACGACATCGCCCGCACCTGCCGCACCTACGGGGCGGCCGGTTTCTACGTGGTCAACCCGGCAAAGACGCTCCGGAAGCTGGCCGCCCGGACCATCGACCACCGGGAGCGCGGGTACGGCGGCTCCTGCAACAGCAGCCGCCGGGAGGCCCTCGCCCTGGCGAGGCTCTCGGACGACCTGGACGCCGCGGTGGCGGGCGTGCGGCGGGAATGCGGGACCGCCCCCCGGCTGGTGGCGACTTCCGCACGTTCCCGTCCTGCAACGAACACGATAACTTTTGGAAAGATGCGGGAAATGCTAATAAGGGAGCCTGTCCCGTACATGATCCTGCTGGGCGCCGGTTGGGGGTTGGCCGACGAGGTCTTCGACCGTTCGGACTTCGTGCTGGAGCCCATCGCGGGCCGGGACGATTACAACCATCTCTCCGTACGAGCTGCGTCCGCCGTCATGCTGGACCGGATACTGGGACGGGTGATGGAAGGGAGCGTCAAATGAACGTCATCGACCGGATCGAACGGGAGCAGGCGCGGGAGGCGCCCGACATCAAGCCGGGGCAGCGGGTGCGCGTCCACGTCCGCATCGTGGAAGGCGAGAAGGAGCGGATCCAGGTCTTCGAGGGCGTGGTCATCGCCATCTCCGGCAGCGGCGTGCGCGAAACCTTCGTGGTCCGCAAGACGTCCTACGGCGTGGGCGTGGAGCGCATCTTTCCGCGCCACTCGCCGCGCATCGAGAAGGTCGAGGTGGTCACCCGGGGACGGGTGCGCAGGGCCAAGTTGTACTACCTGAGGCGACTCTCGGGGAAACGCGCCCGGCTGGAGGAAGACCGCAGGCCGCGCGCGTCACGTTGAGGAAACTCCGGCCGATTGCCCCGTTCGTCCTGAGCGTGGCGGAGCGGAGTCGAAGGACGCGGAGCGGAGTCCTCCGTTCATCCTGAGCGAAGCGAAGTCGAAGGACGCGCTTTCCCATGGGGAGAGGCGCCTCGAACCAGAATGGATCAGAGGTTCCTCGAGCCGCCGGCCCCGGACTTGCGGACGCCTCCGGCTCGGCGCGGGCCCGGAACGTGTGACGACGTGGAACTGTTCGACTCCGGGAACCCTTCCGGGAAGCCGCCTTCGGGCGGGAAGAACACGCCCCTGGCGGAGCGCATGCGACCGGCCCGGCTCGACGACGTGCTGGGACAGGAGCACCTGCTCGGCCCGGGCAAGCTGCTGCGGGGCATGGCGGACACGGGCCGCCTGCAGTCGCTCATCTTCTGGGGTCCGCCCGGATGCGGCAAGACCACCCTGGCCCGGCTCATGGCCGACGCCTGCCATGCCCATTGCATCCAGCTCTCCGCGGTAACCTCCGGCGCCGGCGACATACGGAAGATCCTTCCCGACGCCAGACGCCTGCAGCGCGGCTCCGTGCCGGTGGCGGTCCTGGTGGACGAGATCCACCACTTCAACAAGTCGCAGCAGGACACCTTCCTTCCGCACGTGGAGGCGGGCCTCCTGACCCTCATCGGCGCAACCACAGAGAACCCCTCCTTCGAGCTCATTTCCCCGCTGCTCTCCCGCTGCCGGGTATGCGTGATGCATCCCCTGACCGAGGAGACCCTCGCCCAAGTGGTGGACCGGGCCCTGGCCGAACGGGGACGGGGACTCTGGGACGCCAGCCCGGACATTACCGCAGAGGCCCGGCAGGCGCTGGCCCGGCGCGCCCACGGAGACGCCCGGGTGGCCCTCAACGCCCTGGAGAGCGCAGTCACGCTGGCCCGCAACTCCTCCGGGACCGCGCCCATCGACCTCGCCCACGTGGAACAGGCGCTGCAACTCGGACCCCTGCGCTACGACCGGGCCGGCGAGGAGCACTACAACCTGGCCTCGGCCTTCATCAAGAGCCTCCGGGGAAGCGACCCCGACGCCGCGGTCTATTGGATGGTGCGGATGATCGAGGCCGGCGAAGAACCGCTCTTCATCGCCCGCCGCATGGTCATATTCGCCGCGGAGGACGTGGGCAACGCCGACCCCCAGGCCCTTCAGGTGGCGGTAGCCGCCAAGGACGCGGTCCATTTCGTCGGACTGCCCGAAGGCCGCATACCCATGACCCAGGCCGCCATCTACCTGGCCACCGCTCCCAAGTCCAACTCGGCTTACCGGGCGTTGCTGGCCGCCACCCGGGACGTGCGCGAACGGGGCGCGCTGCCCACCCCCCTCCACCTTCGGAACGCCCCCACCCGCCTGATGAAGTCCCTCGGCTACGGAGCGGACTACCTCTACCCCCACGACGAGCCGGGCCACGTGGGGACGCAGGAGTACCTGCCTTCGGAACTCAAGGGCCGCCGGTACTACGAACCCGGCGACCAGGGCTACGAAGAGGTCGTCCGCGAACGGCTGGAGGCGTGGGATGCGTTGAGGAAACGCAACGAGCCGGGCTGACGGCCTGTCCGAGTATGCGCTTCCGGAAACGACGGCGTCCCGCCACATGGTCTTGCGATGTTCTGGAAACGCGGGCGGCCCTCTCACATGGTCTCGCGATGGATCTGCTTTCCGGCGCGTCCTTCGACTTCGCTTCGCTACGCTCAGGACGAACGGAGGCAATTGTTCAGAGCTTCCTTAGCGAATCTTCCGGCTTTCGTGGGCAGGAGTTCACGGCGTAGCGTCCCCTCCCCCCTTGAGGGGGAGGGACAGGGAGGGGGGTACGGCGGGGTTGAGGGGAGGAGTCCTCTACACGGACCGGCCCAACCCGTTTCAGCCATCTGTCCGTTGGTGCTGGCGCCGATGGGTCCGGTGGCACGAAGAACCCCCCTCCCTAACCCTCCCCCTCAAGGGGGGAGGGAATCGGATCGCGTAGCGAAGTTCCCCCTTCGTCTTGGGCGTAGCGAAGCGAAAATTTCTCCGTTCGTCCTGAGCGTAGCGAAGCGAAGTCGAAGGACGCGCTTTCCATAGGGAGAGGGAACTCGAGCCGGAATGGACCAGACGTTTCTTAGGCGTCAGGGAACTTCGCCTGCCCCACGATGTCCACGCCCGCCAGATCCAGACATTCTGTCAGCGTCGGGGAACGTTTGCCGGGTCTCATGGTCCGGTGCGGCGGCGTTTGCGCCTGGGTCGCTCCGCGGCTTTTGCGACGAGGGGGGCCTGGAGACGCTCGTAGAGGGTGAAGAGGTGCTCGACTCGCTCCCGTTCGGAGGCGAACGCGGCTCTGCGGTAGAAGCGGTCGACGGCGCGGTCGAGTTGCCGGTGGGCGCGGCGAAGATCGGGCGGCATCAGGTCCGGGTCGTAGAGGTCGGCGGGTGTGGCGGCGGGGTGGTTGGCGCGCGCTTCGAGCACCGCGTCGGCGTGGGGCGTCAGGGCTTCGATGTCCGCTTCCGCAACGGACGGGAGCGGGAAGGTGTTATAGACGAGTCCGATGGAGTAGCGATAGCGGCTTTCCAGGCGTCCGCCGATGTGCCGCAGCCACGCCATGTGCATGGCGGAGGTCAGGATGGCGAAGGTCGGCTTGGCCGCGCCTTCGAGGACGCGGACGAGGTTGCTCGGGACCACCGGAGGCTCGAGCCAGCCAATCGGGACGTATTCGCGCCGCTCCGAACTCACCTCCGGGATGACCAGGAACGGGGCAGTTGGGATCAGGTTGATCTGGAACAGCGTCGGTGTGTCCGCCAAGTCTCGTGTCGATTTCCGTTTGCTCTGACGGCGCAGATTTCGCACAGCAGTGACACGCTCGCGTATTGCGGGCATACGCTTCAGGAAGTCGGGTGGCGCCTCGCCCAGCCACAGGAGCCAGCGCTCCCTGCCATTGAGATATTCCTTGGCGCCGACAAAAGGGTGGATGTATGGCTCGGCTTCGGGGCATTTGGCAAGGAAGGCACGCCGTTCGGCGGCGTCGAGGATGTAGTTGCCCCCGTCGACCGGCTGCGACCCGGTGAGAAGTTGCTTCATCCCGTTGATCGGCCGACCCTCCTCCCGCACGACCAGGTGCGGGTTCGCCAGTCCGCCGCCGTCGAACAGGTAGGGCGTGATCACGGCGTGGCGGCTTTCGAGGGGCTCGCCCTTCACGTCCTCGTAGGAAAAGAGGCGCTTGGGGGTTGACCCGCGTTCCGCGGCGTCGAGGCCGATGATCGTCACGTGGACGTGCGCCATGCCCCGGGCGTCCGAGCCCCAGGAGAAGGTGCGGTGCGCGAAGGCGATCTCCAGGCCATGGCGGTCGAACAGGACCGGCCACAGTTGCGCCGCCTGTTCGCCCTGCGTGATCGAGTTGGTGGCCACGAAGCCGATGCGGGGCGTTTTTTCCCCCGGCGCGCTCCGGACGTACTCGCCCGCGCGGACGAACCACGCCGCCACGTAGTCGAGGGTCCCGCCACTGCCGCCCAGGGCGGCGATGCGGCGCACTTGCGCACGTTGCTCCGTGGATTGGTGCTTGGACCCGCCGAAGGGCGGGTTGCCGAAGACGTAGTCGCATTCCTCCGGCGGCAGCACCTCGGCCCAGTCCGTCTCCAGGGCGTCGGCGTTGCGGATGTGGGGCGACTTCTCGATGGGTATCCGCGCGTAGGTCCGACCGAACTCCAGGCTCAGACGGTTGTTCATGATGTGGTCCATCATCCACAGCGCGGTGGATGCGATGCGGGCCGGAAACTCGCCGATCTCGATGCCGTGGAACTGATCCACGTTGACCACCGACAGCACGTCCGCAAGCATCTCGAACTGGCGCTGGCCCGGATTCAGTTCCCGCAGCACTTCGATCTCCAGGGCGCGCAACTCGCGGTAGGCGATGATGAGGAAGTTGCCGCAGCCGCACGCGGGGTCGAAGAACCGCAACGCCCCGAGCTTCCGTTGGAAGACGTGGAGGTCGGGCACCCGGCGGCTGTCCCGTCTTGCCTTGAGTTGCGCGAACTCCGTCCGCAGGTGGTCGAGGAACAGCGGCTCGATCACCTTCAGGATGTTCTTCTCGGTGGTGTAGTGGGCGCCTGCGGCCCGGCGCTCCACCGGCTCCATCACCGACTGGAACAGCGCCCCGAATATGGCCGGAGAGATCGCGGTCCAGTCGAACCGACCGGCGTCGAGCAGGGCTTGGCGCATGGCGGTGTCGAAGTCCGGGATGCGGAGCGGCTCGGCAAAGAGGTCGCCGTTGACGTACGGGAAGCGGGCCAAGTCCTCGTCCAGCTTCGCCTGCCGCCGATCCTCCGGGGTGTGCAGCACCTGGAACAGCCGGGCCAGCCAGGGGCCGAGGTCGCTGCCGTCCGCAGCCGTCCGTTCCTCCAGGAAGTCGAGGAAGACGTCCCGCGGCTCGAAGATGCCGGTGTCGTCGGCGAAGAGGCAGAAGACGGTGCGCACCAGGAACAGTTCCAGGTCGTGGCCGGCGTAGCCCGAGGCCTTGAGCGCGTCGTGCAGCCGCGCCACCAACTCGGACGCCCGGACGTTGACCGGGTCCTGGTCCCGGAACGTGCGGCGCTGCACGCCGAGGATGAACCCGAACTCCTCCACGTGCCCGGGCAGGTCGGCCAGGGCGAAGCGGCATTCCTCCCCCTCGTCCCGGTCGAGGAGTTCGAACGTCCGGAAGTCGCAGAGGAGTTGGTAGCGGGGACGGTCGCGCTCGGGGAGCGCGTCGAAGTAGGCGCCGGCCTGCTCCCGGGCCGCAGCAAGGCCGCGGCCGGCGCTCTTCTGCTCCACCAGGAGCACCCCCGGCCAGAACAGGTCGATGAAGCCGCTGGTGTCGTCGAGGCGTCGGACGTGTTCTTCGTAGCGCGCCACCGTGCGCCGCTTGACGCCGAAGATCTCGAAGAAGTCGTTGTAGAAACTGTGGGTCTCGCCCTTCTCGTAAGCCGCGTCCGCCCACTCGCGGGCGAAGTCCGCAGCCCGCGCACGGACCTCGTTCCAGGAAAGCCTCATCAGCCCCTCGTTCCTTCCTCCCTGTGGGAAAGCGCGTCCTTCGACTCCGCTACGCTACGCTCAGGACGAACGGGGGCAATCGTTCCGAGGTTCCTTCACGAGGTTCTTCTCTCCTTCATCAGAACATGGATGGCGAAGTCGCGACGGACGTGGGAGGGTGTTTCAAGAAGGGCTGTTTCATCGCTCCCCTCCCTGCCGCACGAAAAAGCCAAGGACACCCGATTGTAGCATAAAGGCAACTCCGAACAATTGCCCCCGTTCGTCCCGAGCGTAGCGAAGAACTCCGTTCATCCTGAGCGTAGCGTAGCGAAGTCGAAGGACGCGCTTTCCCGTAGGGAGAGGCGCCTCAAGCCGGAATGTTCAGAGGTCCCCTTGCTCGGACGGGCTAGCGCGCCGCGGGCGCCGGCGGACTCGACCGCCCCCAACCCGCTTCCAGTTCCCGTCGGACGGCCCGGACCCGGTCCAGGAAACGGTCCGTCACGGACTCGCCTTCCCGCCGGTTCCGGATCACCCGGGGCGTGATCAGGATGACGAGTTCGGTGCGTTCGGACCGTTCCACGTCCATGCGGAAGAGGGGTCCCAGGACGGGGAAGTCCATGAGCAGGGGAATGCCCATGCGGATCCTGCGGACGCTGTCGGTGATGATGCCGCCGATGACCAGGGTCTGGCCGTCTTGCAGCACCGCGGTGGTCTCCGCGTCCCGGACGTTGAAGGCGTTGAAGGACTGCCTTCCCACCACCACCCTTTCGCCCACGTCGCTGACCTCCACCCGGACCTGCAGGTTCACGAGACCCTCGGAGTTCACCTGCGGGACGATGGTCAGGATCCGTCCGACGTTACGGAACCGGATGGTCGTGGTAGTGGCCTGGGCCTCCTGGGACACCACCGTCCCGGTGGCCACGGGCTGCTCGCTGCCCACCCGGATCCGCGCGGGCCGGTTGTCCACCGCCAGCAGGTGGGGCGACGACAGCACCTTGACGCGGGCGTCCTGCATCAGGGCGTTGACGAACACGCGAAAGTCGCGCCCCGTCTCGACCACGGACGTGAAGCCCGGGACGACCAACTCGTCGAGGGGACGCTCCCCTTCGGGGTCGCGGGAGCCGAACCCGCCTTGCGACAACGCGTACTCCACGCCGAACTCGAAGCCGTCGGTGAGGGTCACTTCGGCCACCAGCACCTCCATGAGCACTTGGCGCGGGATCAGGTCCAGCCTTGTGAGCACCTCCTCCACGTCGAGGTACTCCCTCGGGGTCGCGAAGACCACCAGCGAGTTGGTGGCCGGCTCCGCCACCACGCGGATGCCGTCCTCCTCGGCATGGGAGGGCGTGTTGCCGGAGGTCTCGCTCCGGTCCGGGGCCGCCTCGGCCGGCGGCTCCGGGCGCGCCGGCGCCTCGAAGCTCCCGTCGAACCAACCCGTGGAATGACCGAGGCCCTGCAGGCCGAATTCCCCGTCGGAGGGAAGCGCCGGGACGGTCCCGGAGGCGTCCCCACGCGGCCCGGGGTCCGACGAGGACCGGTCGGACCCGTACACCTGGTTGAGGACCCATGCGAGTTCGGCGGCCTTGCCGTTCTCCACCGGCCGGATGAAGATCTTCCGGTCCGTCGTCTCCGCGGCCGCGGCCACGTCGATGCGCTCGATCCAGCGCTTCACGTGGCTCCAGGCCGCCTCGCTGTAGGCGATGACCAGGAGCCGGTTGATCCGCGGCAGCGGAAGGAAGCGGGCCGCGAACTCTTCCCCTTGCGCTGCGGAAGCGGCCGACAAGCTCATGGCCGCAGTCATCTCCCGGGCGAGGACGCCGGCCGGGGCCGCCTTGGGCTCGTACATCTCCATTCGTGCGCCCGCGAACGCCCGGTGGTCGATCAACGTCATGATCTCGGCCAAACGTCGAATGTTCGACGGCAGGTCCGCGAGCACGAGGTAGTTCCCGCGCACGCCCTCGAGGATGGTCCCTCCTTCGCTCATGAAGGGCTCCAGCAGCCGTTTCATGGCGGCCGCGGGGAAGAACCGCACGGGCAGGACGCGCATGGCGAAACCCGCCTCCCGTGCGGCGCCCGGACGGGCCAACTCCGCGCCCCTGGAGACGCCGGTGATCCGGTAGAGGTTCCCCTGCCTGACGGCCATGGCGCCATGGATCCTGAGGACCTCGTGGAAAATGGGCAGGAGGTCCTCCCTCCTTACCGGTTGCCCGCTGAACAGGGTGACGACGCCTGCCACGTCCCGTTCGATGGTGTAGTTGAGGCGAAGGTGTCGGGCCAGCACGTGGATGACCTCCACCAGGTCGGCGCCGTCGAAGTTCAGGGTCACCGTACCCGGACCATCGGGGGTCGGGGCCCCGGTGGACGCGGGGGGATCGCGGAGAGGCGAGGGAGCCGCCGTCTCCTCCCCCGGCGCCGGACCCGCGCACACGTGGGCCGCAACCAGGAGCCACGACGCAATCCACCAGGGCTTGGCGATCATGTCCCCACCAGACGCAAAAAGCGGGCCGGGCGGGACGCGGAGGGAGTTCAGGAGCCGAGACCGAGGAGGTTGAACTTGAAGGAGACCACCGTCCGGTCCGGGTTGCTCTGCCGGTCCACGAACAGGGCCAGGGTCCAGCACTCGCACTTGGAGAGGTACTTGACGCCCCCTCTGTTGCTCGTGAACCGGGCCGCGGCGCCGTCATAGGCGCCGTCGTAGCGCAGCACCACGCGGTCCGTCATGCGCCACAGGGCGCTGACGCGCACGCCGTTCACGGAGTCCCGCGGCACGCACCGGGGGTCCCCGGGACAGTCCGCGAGCAGGTCCAGGTTGGCGTGCTCCCCAAGCGGCGAGAGCGGGTTCGCCCGAACGTAGCGGTACGCCAGCGACACGCTGTCCGGACGCCGGAAATCCGCATCGGCCACTTTCGCCTCCGGGGGCGTCGAACCGTGCAGCGAGAACCCCACCGACGCCTGGCGAAGGTTCCCGGTCCCCGGGTCCATGCCCAGGCCGGCCGTCAGGTCGAGGTGGTCCGCGGGGTCGAAGCCGAGAGTCAAGTCCACGTCGGACAGGGCGTCTCGCCCTCCCCGGTCGAGGTCGAAGCTCACCCACATGCTCGCCCGGGCGAACGGCCCCGGGGCGCCGCCGCCCGTCCCGCGGCCGGCGTCGTCCTGTGGCCCTTGCAGGCCGCCCCCGCGGCCCCGCGCCCAGAAACGGTTGCGCAAAGAGAACGTCAGCAGGTTGCGGCGGTGGATCCTGTCCACGGGGTCCCATACGGGGATGCCGCTCTGGTCCGTGGAGGGAATGAACAGGTATCCGACCGCGGGCTCCACCACGTGCCGGACACCGCGGGACCTGCCGTAGGCGCGGCTCAGGGAGGTGGCCAGCCGCCCCCGGACCTCCACCAGTTCCCGGGAGCTGGCGCGGGCGAACTTGCCGGTGAAGTCGTTGCGCGAAGCGTCGTACTTCCCTTCGACGGAATCCAGCCGATACACGGTCTCGCGCAAGGCCACGCCGGCGAGGAGCCGGAAGTGGCGGCCGACGGTGACCGGCCACGTGAGCTCGGGCCGGAGGTCCAACCTCAGGCCGTCCGCCCCCTGCTCCCGCACATAGTGGGTCAGGTCCGCGTCCCAACCCAGTTCGAGGCGCTCCCCGAGGGCGCGGACGCCGTGGAAGGAGAGGCGCGGGACCTGATGGAGTGCATGCTCCTGCGGCTGGACCAGGTCCTGTTGGTGCTCCAGCTCTCCTTCGAGGGTCATGCCGGACCCGCTGCGGTAGAAGCCCAGCCGGGACGCGCTGTAGCGGCTCGCGCGAACCGACCGCTTGTCTGTGGCGCCAACGCCGGAAGAGTCCGTCAACTCCCGGGCCGCCAAGCTGTCGCTGTAGAGCGCCACGTCGCTGTACGTGGCCCACGCGGCGCCGCTCCGGTGGGTCAGCGACACGCTCCAGCGGTCCGCGGGAACCGCTGGGTCCGCGATGTTCCCGTCCTCCGCCGACCTCGGACCGCGCATGCGCTCGTCGAAGTAGGAGATCTCCACCGCGCCGTCCGTGGAGCGGTCGAGGACCGTGCGGTACTGTCCGGCGACGCCGATCCGGGTCCGGGACTCCACCGCGAATTCGACGGTCGCGTCGTTGCTCGCGTCCGGGGCCCAGAAGAAGGGCTGCCGGTAGAGCAGGCCGTCCCGGTCGGACCAGCCCAGGGAAGGGAAGAGCAGCCCGGTGGTGCGTTCCGTACGGTGGGGAAAGTATGCGTAAGGCAGGTACAGGACCGGGACGTCATAGACGTAGAAGGTGACGTCGTCGCCCACCGCTTCCCGGTTCTCGCGCAGCCGGACCTTCCTGGCGCCGATGCGCCAGGGGGGTGGACCCCGCTCGCAGAGACAGGTGGTGAAGGAGCCGTCTTCCACCTCCCAGGTCTGCCCGGCGAACTTCTCCAGGCGGCTTCCGCGGACGCTCAGGTTCCTTTCCTCGAGGAAGACCTCGGGGTCCAGGACCGTGCCGGTCTCGTCCTCCACCTCCAACTCCAGCTCCGACGCTTGCAGCCGGTAGCGCGGCGCCCGGACGAAGACCGAGCCCCGGGCCTGCAACTTCCCCGCGGCCCGGTCGAGGGCCACCGAATCGGCGCCGAACACGGTCTCTCCCCGCCGGACCTCCACGTTGCCCCTGGCCCGGACGGTGTTGCCCCTGTCGCCGACTTCCACGGCCTCGTCCGCGGTGACCTCGATGCGCTCCTCGGCCTCCCCGCCGGACCGGGTCTGGGCCACGGCAACGGGCGAAAGGCAGATCCAGAGGGCCAGCGCACGGACGACGGTCGAGACGCAGACCGAGCCGCGGGGCGCGGCCGGCGCGGGTCCGTGGTCAACGGTCGCCATGGGGTCGCGCCGACAGTTGGAGGGCCTTGGCGCGGACTGCGCCGATGAGATGGAGGGACCCCGCCACCAGGATGGGGGCGTCTCGCCGCGTCCCGGCCGCGGCGAGACCGGAAACCGCCGCCGCGGGGTCTTCCACAGTGGTGACCGGAACTCCGGGAGGCAAGGCCGCGGCAAGGGATCTCGGGTCCGCGCCCCGCGCAGAGGGCGCCCGGGTCAACACCGCCTCCTCGCACACGCAGCCGAGGGCGGCGAGCATGGACGGCCAGTCCTTGTCCGCCATGCTGCCGAAGAGCAACCGGACTTTCTTCCGGCCGAGGAGGCTCCGGACCTCGCGGCAGAGGGCCTCCGCGCCGGCGCGGTTGTGGGCGCCGTCCAGGATGATGAGCGGGGGTCCCGGCAGCACCTCGAACCGTCCGGGCCACGCCGCGGACCCGAGGCCGGCGCGGACCGACCTCTCCGTCACCGGCAGGACGGTCCGCAGGCGCTCCATCGACGCCAGCGCGACTCCGGCGTTGTGCCTCTGGTACTCGCCGTGAAGGCGCAGGCGCACGCCATCGAGACGCCAGTCCCGCCCGCGGTAGTCCAGCAGCCCGGGGCCGCGCGGGGCCACCGAGAAGTCCCTGTCCCACTCGTGCGCCGCGACCCCGCAGGAGCGCGCGATCCGGCGTACGACGCGCTTGGCCGCGGGCGGCAGGGCGCCGCACACCAGGGAGGCTCCGGGCTTGATGATGCCGCCCTTCTCCCGGGCGATGGACGTGATCCGGCTTCCGAGGAAACTCTCGTGGTCCCGGGAGATGGTGGTGATGACGCAGACGCTCGGACGCACCACGTTGGTGGCGTCGAGCCTCCCTCCGAGCCCCACCTCCACCACCGCGGCCTCCACCCGTTCCCGGGCGAAGTGCAGGAAGGCCATGACCGTGGCGAACTCGAAGAACGTCAGGCTCAGGCCCGCCTGCCCGGTGCGCTCGGAGATCTCCCCCACCAGGGCCGCCACCGCGGCCTGGGTGATGGGCCGCCTGCCGACCCGGATGCGCTCGGTGAAAGCCGCGAGGTGGGGCGAGGTGTAGAGTCCGACGCGGTAGCGCTGCGCGCACAGCACCGAATGGATCATCGCCGCGGTGGAGCCTTTGCCGTTGGTTCCCGCCACGTGGCAGACCCGGAACCGGTGCTGCGGGTTGCCGAACAACGACAACGCCCGCGACACGCGCTCGAGTCCCAGGTCGATCTCGGCCCCGCGAAGGTTATAGAGGAAGTCGAGGCTCTTCCGGTAGGAACTCACCACGTCCCGGAGCCATGCGGCCGGTCATGCCGCCTTCACCGCCGCGATGAAGTCCTTCATGCGCGGGTGGTCCTTGCGGCCCGGCGCGGCTTCCACCCCGGTGCAGACGTCCACGCCGAAAGGCTCCAACTCGCGCACCGCCCGGCGGACGTTGTCCAAGTCGAGCCCTCCGGCGAGGATCACCGGACGCGCCATGGGGACCGTCAGCCAGGACCAGGGGAAGGCGGACCCGGAGCCCCCGAACCCCCGACTCCAGGAATCCAGCAGGTAGTAGTCCACCGGATACTCCCCGATCCGCCGGACCATGGCCGCGCCAGTGACGCGGAACGCCTTGATGACCTTGAGGGGCCAGCGGGCGCAGTAGTCCCGCTCCTCGTCGCCGTGGAACTGCACCGCGGTGAGGCCCGGGCTTCCCCCGGACCGGCACGACCGGAGCACCGACTCCACGTGTGGACGGGACTCGTTGACGAACACCCCCGCGGCGCAGGTCCCGGGAGGCAGCTCCCGGAGGATCCGCGCCGCGTCCTCGGGCGGGACGTAGCGCGGGCTCGGCGGGTAGAAGTTGAACCCGAGGGCGTCGGCGCCGTACTCCACCGCCCGCAACGCGTCGTCGGCGTTGGTGACGCCGCAGATCTTAACCTTGGCCATCGCGTCGGGCCAGGGCGTCCGCCCCGAGGAGCTCGGCGAGCTTGGCGCCGGGATCCGGCGAGCGCATGAGGCTCTCGCCCACCAGGAAGACCCGGCCGCCGGAAGCCTCCAGCCGCTCCACGTGCTCCACGTCCCGGATGCCGCTCTCGCACACCGCCAGCACGTGCGGCGGGATCCGGGGCAGCAGGGCTTCGGCCACTCCGAGGTCCACCCGGAAGTTCCGCAGGTTCCGGTTGTTGATCCCGACCAGGGACGCGCCGATCCCGAGGGCGGCCTCCAACTCCGGCTCCGAGTGCACCTCCACGAGCACGTCCAGGGAAAGGGAGCGGGCCTCCGCGTGGAGGTCCCCCAACGCGCCCTCGTCCAGCATGGCGGCGATCAGGAGCACCGCGTCGGCGCCGCAGCTCCGGGCTTCCACGATCTGGTACGGATCCACCACGAAGTCTTTCCTCAGGATCGGAAGGGAGACCTTGGAGGCGATGTCGGACAGGTAGCGGAGGGAGCCGCTGAAGAACCGCTCCTCGGTGACCACCGAGAGGGCGGCGGCGCCGTTGGCTTCGTAACTCGACGCGATGCCCACGGGGTCGAAGTCCTGGCGGATCACCCCCTGGGACGGCGACGCGCGTTTCACCTCGGCGATGACGCGCCTCCCGGGCCGGGACAGGGACTTCAGGAACCCCCGGGGCCCCCGCTGGTACAGCCGGGTGTGGACCAACGACCTGGCCGGGTATTCCTCCCGGCGAGAGGCCACCTGCGCGCGCACGTGCCCCGCGATCCGCTCCAGGAAGTCCTGCCTCGTCGGCGCCTCGTTCTCGGTCGTCACCTGCGAGCCTCGCGAAGGTGGCGCTTCAGGAATTCGTGTGGGTTGAGACACTCCCCACGCACGCGATGAGTTCCGCTTCCCTCCCATTCCGACCATGCCGTCCTCGGTTCGGCATGGTTCGGCATAGCGGAGAACTCCGATCCCCTCCCCCCTTGAGGGGGAGGGTCAGGGTGGGGGGCCTCCGTGCCACCGGACCCATCGGCGCCGGCGCCAACGCACAGACGGCTGAAACGGGTTGGCTGATCCGTGTAGAGGATTCCTCCCCTCAACCCCGCCGTACCCCCCTCCCTGTCCCTCCCCCTCAAGGGGGGAGGGTACGCTACGCCGTAACACCCTGCTTGTAAGTACACCGGTGAAACCCTGCACATACAAAAGCCGGAAGAGCCACGAAGGGTTCGGGCCGGGGCCACCGTTCGTTCACGTCTCGTTGGTGAGCCGGACCAGGTGTTCGAGCTTGCCCAGGGCGGCGCCCGAATCGATGCGCTCCCGGGCGAGTTCGATGCCGTCGGCCACGGTCGCCGTCCGTCCGCTGACGCAAAGGGCGGCGCCGCTGTTGAGCAACACCACGTCCCGGGCAGATCCCCGCCCTCCCTCGAGGACGTCCGTCACGATGCCGGCACATTCCGCGGGGTCCCTTGCGGTCAACCGCTCCGCGGGGCAGGCCTCGAAGCCGAACTCCTCGGGCGTGAGGGTGTAGCGGACCACCGATCCGTCCTTCCACTCGGCTACCGCGGTCGGCCCGCCGAGGGAGATCTCGTCCAGGCCTTCTTCGCCGTGGACCACCATGGCCCGCTTGCTGCCGAGGTTCCCGAGGACCCGGGCCACGGTCTCCAGCAACGCGCCGTCGTAGATGCCCATGAGCTGGTGGCTGGCCCCGGCCGGGTTGGTCAACGGACCCAGGAGGTTGAATATGGTCCGGATGCCCACCTCCCGGCGCGGGGCCGCGGCATACTTCATGGCCTCGTGCAACAGGGGCGCGAACAGGAAGCCGAGACCCGCCTCCCCCAGACACCGCTCGACGGTCTCCCGGGAGGCGTCGATCTTCACCCCGAGGGCGTCCAGGACGTCGGCGCTGCCCGAGCCGCTGGAGACCGCCCGGTTCCCGTGCTTGGCCACGGTGACGCCCGCGGCGGCCACCACGAACGCCACCGTGGTGGAGATGTTGAAGGTGCTCTTGCCGTCGCCGCCGGTGCCGCAGGTGTCGAGGACGCGACCGCCGCCGGCGTCCACGCGCCGCGCCTTCTCCCGCATGACCCGGGCCGCGCCGGTGATCTCCTCCACCGTTTCCCCCTGGATGCGCAACGCGGTCAGGAACGCGGCCACCTGGATCGGCGTGGCCTCCCCCGTCATCACCCGGTTCATGACTTCGACCATCTCCGGCTCGGTGAGGTTCGCGCCGGCCACCAGTCGGGCGATGGCTTGCTGGACGTTCATCGGTTCCTCGTGATCTCCGCGTTCTCGAAGTCCGCCGCCTTGAGCCGTTGGAGGTCAACCAGGGCTTCCCGGCGGCTCCCGTACCTTCCCACCCGCACCCGGTAGAACGTCTTGCCCTTGATCTCCACCGAAACCGCGTAGGCGCCATAGCCCTGCCGCCTGAGGCTTGCCACCAGACCGTCCGCCTTGGCCCGGCTTCGAGACGCGAACACCTGCACCGTCCACGGCGCCGGCGCGCCGTCGCTCCGGCCCTGGACCGAAGGCTTGGGATCACGGGGAGGTTTGGGGTCCGGGGAAAGCTCGGTGGCCGCGGGAGGCTTGGGCGTGGTCAAGGTCTCGTAGAAGGTCACCTCCTGCTCGTCCCCGGGGGCGTTGGATCCCACCGGAACCCTGACCGCCTGCCCCTCGGTCCGCAGGAGCTTCCGCTCCTCGACGCTCTGCCCGATCAGGACGCCGAGGAAGAAGACGACCACGAACCCGGCGACGAACAGCGACGAAACGGTGATGAGTTGGCGGCGGTTGAAATAGACGAGACCGTTTTCCGTCGCCTTTCGATGATCGGCCATGGTTACCAGTGAACCGGGGGTTTCGGCTCGCGGCCCGTTCCGCGAGCCGGCAGAGGGAGCCGGGCGGCGCCCGCGGCGGCGACGGACGCCTCCCTCAGGCCGCGCCGGCCGGAGTCGGCGCGCTTGCCCCCTCGCCGCTTCCCGCTTTGTCGCTTCCCGCTTCGTCGCCTCCCGCCGCCTCGGTCTCCGTCCCTGCCGGCAGCAGCTCGATGACGGAGAGCGGCGCCGCGTCGCCCCGGCGGCGCCCGACCTTCACGATCCGGGTGTAACCGCCGCTGCGGTCCCGGAAACGCGGCCCGATCTCGCTGAACAGGCGCGCGACCACCGCCTTGTCCTGGACGAAGGCCAGGGCCTGGCGCCGGGCATGCAGGCTGCCGTCCTTGCCGAGCGTGACCAGCCAGTCCGCCCAACGACGCAACTCCTTGGCCTTGGCGTCGGTGGTGGTAATGCGGTCGTGGCGCAGGAGCGACGTGGCCATGTTGCGCAGCAACGCCAGCCGGTGGCTGGGACTGCGGTTCAGCTTTCTGCCTTGCTTCAGGTGCCGCATGGACTACGCCGTCTCCTTCTGGTCGGCCTGTTTCCGGCTGTCGAGCTCTGCGCGGCCGGGGAACCGGTCCAGCTTCATGCCCAACTCCAACCCCAGGTCGTCGAGCAGCTCCTTGATCTCGTTGAGGGACTTCCGTCCGAAGTTCTTGGTCTTGAGCATCTCCTGCTCGGTCTTCTGCACCAGTTCCCCGATGTATTTCAGGTCCGCGTTCTGCAGGCAGTTCTGCGCCCTCACGGAGAACTCCAGGTCCTCGACGGCGCGGAACAGGTTCTCGTTGAGCGGCTCGGCGTCGGTCTCGGACCCGGCTTCGTCCGGTTCCGACCCCTCCCGGAAGTTGATGAAGATCGCCACCTGGTCCTGGAGGATCCGCGCCGCGTACGCCAGCGCGTCCTCGGGCTTCTCGCTCCCGTCGGTCCACACTTCCATGACCAACCGGTCGTAGTCCGTGCGCTGGCCCACCCGTGCGTTGGTCACCGTGAAGTTGACCTTGCGGACGGGAGAGAAGACCGCGTCCATGAAGATCGTGTCAACGGGCAGCTCCTCTTCCCGGTTGCGTTCCGCGGGCACGTACCCCTGGCCCACCCGCGCCACCATCGCGGCGTTCAGCCGCCCCTCCTTGGAAAGGGTTGCGATGCGGTGCTCGGGGTTGAGGATCTCCACGCCCGGACCCCTCACGATGTCCTCGGCCAGCACGTCTTTCGGGCCGGTGGACTCGATGCGGATCTCCTCCCTTTCGGAATCGTGCAGCTTGAGCCGTACCTCCTTCAGGTTCAGGATGATGTCGGTCACGTCTTCGGTGACGCCCGGGATCGTGGAGAACTCGTGCAGCGCGTCGCCGATCTGCACGGAGGTAATGGCCGCGCCCCTGAGCGACGACAGCAGGATGCGGCGCAGGCTGTTGCCGACGGTCTGGCCGAACCCTCTCTCGAAGGGTTCTCCCACGAACTTGCCGTAGGTGGAGGACAGGCTCTTCTCGTCCACCTCGACGCTTTCCGGTTTGATCAACTCGCTCCAATGCTTGTGCATGGGATCTCCAACACGGTTGCCAACGGTCACTTGGAATACAGCTCGACGATGAGCTTCTCGTTGATGGGCGTCGTCACGTCGCTGCGGCTCGGAAGGACCCTGACCGTACCGGAGAAGCTCTCCGGGTTCAGTTCCACCCAGGCCGGCACGCCGCGCCGCTGGGCCCCTTCCATGGCCGAGAGGACCCGCTCCGACTTGCGGCTCTTCTCGGCCACCGCCACCACGTTCCCCACCGCCACGCGAAACGAAGGGATGGTCACGCGCCGCCCGTTCACCGTCACGTGGCCGTGCCGCACCAGCAGGCGGGCATCCCCCCGGGAACACGCGAACCCGAGCCGATAGACGACGTTGTCGAGCCGTCTTTCGAGCAGCGCCAGGAGGGTCTCCCCGGTGATCCCGCGGGACTTCTCGGCGCTCTCGAAGCTGCCCCGGAACTGCTTCTCGAGCAGACCGTACATGCGCTTGACCTTCTGCTTTTCCCTGAGCTGGAGGCTGTACTCGGAGAACTTGAGGCGCCTCTGGCCGTGTTGCCCCGGAGGGTAGCTGCGCCGTTCGACGGCGCACTTGTCCGTGTAACACCGTTCTCCCTTGAGGAACAGTTTCTGGTTCTCTCGCCGGCAGAGCCGACAGACCGGACCGTTGTACCTGGCCACTGACGATCTCCTCTCAGACGCGCCGGCGCTTGGGGGGGCGGCAGCCGTTATGGGGTATGGGGGTCACATCCTTGATCAGGCTGATGTTCAGCCCCGCCGATTGAAGTGACCTCAAAGCCGACTCCCTGGCCGAGCCCGGCCCGCGCACATGGACCTGTATCGAATGCATGCCGTGGTCCATGGCCTTGCGCGCCGCGTTGTCGGCCGCCTGCTGGGCCGCGAAAGGCGTGCCCTTGCGGGAGCCCTTGAAGCCGATGGCGCCGGCGCTGGACCATGCCACCACGTTGCCCTGGGTGTCGCATATGGTGATGATCGTGTTGTTGAACGTGGAATGGATATGCGCCACCCCTTCGGCAACATGCTTTCGTCCGCGCCTTTTTCTCGGCGCCCTTGCGTCACGCGCTTTCTTCGAGGCCTGCGCCATGGATGCTCCTGTTCCGGTTGGGTCCGGTTTCCTAGCCCTTGGACGGCGGCTTCCTCTTTCCGGCTATGGTCCTCCGGGGGCCCATGCGGGTGCGAGCGTTGGTATGCGTGCGTTGCCCCCTCACGGGAAGTCCCCGCCGGTGCCTGATCCCGCGATAGGTCCCGATGTCCATGTGGCGCTTGATGTCCATGGTGACGTCGCGCCGCAGGTCGCCCTCGACCTTGACTTCCTGGTCGATGATCCGGCGTATGACCACCACCTGGTCGTCGGACAGGTCGTCGGACTTGAGTTGCAGCGGGATCCCCGCTTCCCTCAGGATGTTTCGGGACGTGGCGGCGCCGATGCCGTAGATGTACGTCAGCGCCACCTCCATGCTCTTGTTCCTGGGCAAGTCCACCCCGGCAATACGCGCCATGAATCACCCCCGTCGAGTCAGTCCGGTCACCCCTGCCGCTGGGCGTGCTTGCGGGTGACGCAGATGATCCGTACGACTCCCTTCCTGCGAACGATCTTGCACTTGTTGCAGATCTTCTTGACCGACGCTCTTACTTTCACTTCCGACCTCGTTCCGGCGCGCTAGAGACGACTCAGCACATACGGCCCATCCGCGGTGACGGCGATGGAGTGCTCGAAGTGGGCTGCGAGGCTGCGGTCCCGCGTGACCGCGGTCCAACCGTCGTCCAGGAGCCGGATCTCCTTCCCTCCCGCGTTGACCATGGGCTCCACCGCCAGCACCATCCCCGCCCGCAACCGGCGCCCCTTGCCCGGGTCGCCGTAATTGGGCACCGGAGGCTCCTCGTGCAGCTTCCTGCCGATGCCGTGACCCACGAACTCCCGCACCACCGAGTAGCCGGAACGCTCGGCGATGGCCTGTATGGCGCTGCCCAGGTCGCCCAGGCGGTTGCCCTCGCGCAGCATCTCGATGCCCTCGTCGAGGGCGGCCTCGGTCACCTGCATGAGCCGCTCGGCCTCGGGACTCACCCGGCCGAGACCCACGGTCACCGCGGAGTCCCCGTAGAAGCCCTCGTACACCACCCCGAAGTCCATCCCCAGGATGTCCCCTTCCTTCAGGACACGGCCCGAAGGGACGCCGTGGACGATCTCCTCGTTGACCGAAGTGCACAGGCTGTGCCGGAAGACCTTGCCGGCCACCTCATAACCCTTGAACGCCGGCCGCGCCCCCTTCTCATGGGTCAACCGCTCCGCCAACCCGTCCAGGTCCAGGGTCGTCATGCCGGGCCGCACGCTCTCTTTCAGCGCCGCCAGCACCTCCGCCACGATGACGTTGGCCCGGCGCATGGTCTCGATCTCGGCCCGGGACTTGAGATAGATCATGTGGGGACCCGCCTTCGGTCCGACCCGTCCCGGACCCCTCAACCCCTTCGGCCCCGGATGCGGCCCCGTTTCATGAACCCTTCGTAGTTCCTGGAGATCATGTGGGTCTCCATCTGCGACACCGTATCCAGCGCGACCCCGACCACGATCAGCAGCGCGGTCCCGCCGAAGAAGAACGGCACGTTGAACTGCGAGATCAGGATGGTCGGCAGCAGGGCCACCAGCGACAGGTAGATGGCGCCCCCGAGGGTGATCCGCGACAGCACCCTGTCGATGAAGTCCGCAGTCCTCCGGCCCGGGCGGATCCCCGGGACGTAACCGCCGTACTTCCTCATGTTCTCGGCCACGTCCACCGGGTTGAAGACCACCGCGGTGTAGAAGAAGCAGAAGAACATGATCAGGCCCACGTAGAGCAGGTCGTGCAGCCAACGCCCCGGCGCCATTGCCCCCGCCAGCGTCTGGGCCCAGGGGTTCTCGACGAACTGGGCCACGGTGGCCGGGAAGATCAGCACCGAGGAAGCGAAGATCACCGGGATCACCCCCGACGTGTTGATCTTGAGGGGCAGGTGCGACGTCTGCCCGCCGTACATCCTCCGCCCCACCACACGCTTGGCGTACTGCACCGGTATCCTGCGCTGCCCCCGCTCCATGAAGATGATGACCCCCACCACCAGCACCACGAACAGGAGCAGCAGGACCACGAAGAAGATGCTCAGCTCGCCTTCGCGCACGAACTGGAACGTCGAGGTCACGGCCGAGGGCAGGGCGGCGACGATGCCGGCGAAGATGATGAGGGAGATGCCGTTGCCGATGCCCCGTTCCGTCACCTGTTCCCCCAGCCACATGATGAAAGCCGTTCCCGAGGTCAACGTCAGCACCGTCATGACACGGAAGCTCCACCCCGGCTCCAGCACGATGGCTTCGCCGTTGGGCCCCCGCGTGCCTTCCAGGCCGAAGCTGATCATCGTGCCCTGGATCACCGACAGCACGATGGTGCCGTAGCGGGTGTACTGGGTGATCTTCTTGCGTCCGACGTCGCCTTCCTTCGACAGCCGTTCCAGGTAGGGGAAGACCACTGTCAGGAGCTGCAGGATGATGGACGCGCTGATGTAGGGCATGATGCCCAGCGAAAAGACCGAGAACTGCTCCAGCGCGCCGCCCGAAAAGAGGTTGAACAGGCCGAAGATGGTCCCCTCGACCTGGGCGAAGAAAGCCGCCAGCCCTTCGCGGTCGATGCCCGGGGTCGGTATGGCGACGCCGACGCGATAGACCGCGAGCATCGCCAGCGTGAACAGTATGCGGCGGCGCAGCTCGGGGATCCGGCCGGCGTTCTGGAAACCTTCAAGCATGGGAAAGGACTTCGACCCGGCCCCCTGCGGCCTCGATCTTCTGTCTGGCGCTGCGAGAGAAGCCGTGGGCCTTGACCACGAGCGGCTTGGACAACTCCCCTCGGCCCAGTATCTTCACCAACCCGCGACCCGCCAACCCCTTGTCCCGCAACGATTCGGGCGAGACTTCCTGGCCGGCGTCGAACAGGTCGAGGCCATCCAGGTTCACCGGGACGTACCGGGTCCGGAAGGGGCTGCGGAAGCCCCGTTTGGGGACCCGCCTGGTGAGCGGCATCTGGCCGCCCTCGAAACCCGGCCGGACGCCTCCGCCGGAGCGGGCGCCCTGGCCCTTGTGCCCGCGGCCGGAGGTCTTGCCGTTGCCGGAGCCCGTACCCCTGCCCACGCGCTTCCTGGCGCGCCGGGTCCCCTGCGCCGGTCGTAGATCATCCAGTTTCATAGGAACGGCGCCCCCTTAGCGAATCTCCGCCAGCGGCTTCCCTCTCAGGTCCGACACTTCCTCCGGGGACTTGAGGCCCTTGAGCGCCTCGAAGGTGGCCTTCACGAGGTTGTGCGGGTTGTTGGAGCCGATGCACTTGCTCAGGACGTTGGGGATGCCCGCGGCCTCGACCACGGCCCTCACCCCCGCGCCGGCGATGACCCCGGTGCCCGGGGCCGCGGGCTTGAGCAGGACGCGCCCCGCGCCGTACCGGCCGATCACCTCGAACGGGATGCTGTCGTCCACCAGGGGCACCCGAAGGAGCGTCTTCTTGGCGTGCTCGACCCCCTTGCGAATGGCCTCGGGCACCTCGTTGGCCTTGCCCAGGCCGTACCCGACCACGGAGGCTTCGTCGCCCACCACCACCAGCGCGTTGAAGCTGAAGCGCCGTCCGCCCTTGACGACCTTCGCCACACGGCTGATGTGGATGACCTTCTCCTTCAAGTCCAGGCCCTGCGCATCGACTCGTTCCAAAGCATCCCCCGAATCAGAAGACGAGACCGGCCTCCCGCGCGGCCTCGGCCAAAGCCTTTACCCGTCCGTGGAAGAGGAACCCGTTCCGGTCGAACACCACCCGGGTGATCCGCCGCTCTTCGCACAGCCTGGCGATCTGCGCTCCCACCTGCCTGGCGGCGTCCACGCCCTTGCCCTCCCCGGGCGCCTCGTCCTTCCGGGACAAGGTCGAAGCGCTCAACAGCGTGACTCCGCGCTCGTCCGAGATGACCTGCGCATAGATGTGCCTGGAGCTTCGATAGACGCAGAGCCGGGGACGGTCGTCGCTCCCGGTGACCCGTTTTCGCACGCTCCGCTGCCGCCGCTTGCGGCCCAGTACCTTCTTGCTCGTCAACATGGACCCACCCGAACCCGTTTCGGTCAACCGGACCCGCCGCCCATGGCCTTGCCCGCCTTCCTCGCCACCGCCTCGCCCTGGTACCGGATGCCCTTGCCCTTGTAGGGCTCCGGCGGGCGGAAGCGCCGCAACTCGGCCGCGGCCTGGCCCAGGATCTGCTTGTCGTGGCACTCCAGGGTGATCACCGTCTGCCGCTCCACGGACGCGGACACGCCCTCGGGCAGGGGGAACACCACCGGATGCGAGAAACCCAGGGTCAGATGCAGGGACCGCTCCTTCGACTCCGCGCGGTAGCCGACGCCGTTGATCTCCAGCACCTTCCGGAAGCCCTGGCTGACCCCTTCGACCATGTTGGCCAGCAGCTTCCGCGTAAGCCCGTGCAGGGCCCTCTCGGCCTTGGCGTCCCCGCTCCGGCGCACGTGCAGCGTGCCGCCGTCCGCCTCCACCCGCAAGCACGGCGGAACGCTGTGGGCCAACGTCCCCTTGGGCCCCCGGACCCGTACCTCCGAGCCCTCGAAGGCCACCTTGACCGTTCCGGGGACGACGATGGGCATCTTTCCTACGCGCGACACCGGAACACCCTCTAGCTCACAGAACAGAGCAACTCGCCGCCGACCCTGGACTTCACCGCCTCCCGGTCCACGATGACGCCCCTGGGGGTGGACAGGATGTGGGTCCCCAGGCCCCGGCGGACCGGATGGATGTCCTTGTAGCCGAGATAGACCCGGCGTCCGGGACGGCTCACCCGCTTCAGTTGGCCCAGCACCGGCTGGCGGTTCCGGTCATACTTGAGGTGGACGCGGAGGGTGTCCTGCACCTGTCCTTCCACCCGGATGCGCCGGACCTGCTGCACGTACCCTTCGTCCACCAGCACCTTCAGGATGGCCTCCTTGAGGCGGGACCACGACACGTCCACGGTCTGGTGGTTGGCCATCCCGCCGTTCCGCATCCGGGTCAACATATCCGCGATGGGGTCGGTCATGCTCATTCGAGATACAGCCTCCTACCAACTCGCCTTGATGAGCCCGGGGATCTCCCCCCGGCGCGCGTAGAGCCTGAGGCAGATCCGGCACATGCGGAACCGCCGATAGAACGCCCTCGCCCTGCCGCAGAGCGGACAGCGGTTGTACCGGCGGACCTTGAACCTGGGAGCCCTTTCCGCCTTGATGCGCAGACACTTCTTAGCCACTTGTCCTCCCCCCGTCACCGGCGAACGGCATTCCGAGATGCCTGAGCAGGGCCCTGCCTTCCTCGTCCGTGGAAGCGGTGGTCACGATGGACACCGTCAACCCGTGCAACCGTTCCACTGACTCCGCCCTCACTTCCGGGAAGATGATCTGCTCGCGGATGCCGAGCGAATAGTTGCCGCAACCGTCGAAGGAACGGTCCGAGACCCCCTTGAAATCCCTGACCTGGGGCAGCGCCACCTGTATCAGGCGGTCCAGGAACTCGTACATCCGGGCGCGGCGCAGGGTCACCAGGCACCCGATGGGATTGCCGCGGCGCAGCTTGAAGTTGGAGACGTCCTTCCGGGCCCGGGTCACCACCGGACGCTGGCCGCTGATGGCGGCCAACTCGGCCACCGCCGCGTCCAGCAGCTTGACGTTCTGCACCGCCTCGCCGACACAGGCGTTGATGGCGATGTTCTTCAGCCGCGGCGCCTGGAGCCGGTTGCGGTAGGCGAAGTCCGCCATCATGGCCGGTACGACCACCTCGTGGTATTTTTGTTCGAGCCTTACCATGGTCGAGTCCCGCTCCGTCCGCGGCCGGGTCAGCCCAGGGCTTCGCCGCAGCGCCGGCAGACGCGCACCTTCTGTCCGTCCGCGAGGACCTTGCGCCCCGTGCGCACCGGGGCGTTGCACGGGTCGCACATGATCATGACGTTGGACACGTGGATCGAAGCTTCCTTCTCCACGATGCCTCCGGATTGCTGCGGAGTCCGCGGACGGGTGTGGCGCTTGACCAGGTTCACCCGTTCG
Source organism: uncultured Binatia bacterium (SeqCode) (assembly GCA_965204235.1). Taxonomy (GTDB): domain Bacteria; phylum Desulfobacterota; class Binatia; order UBA9968; family JAJDTQ01; genus JAJDTQ01. The sequence goes on along the minus strand of OZ241979.1, from coordinate 2,616,169 downwards.
ATGACCACGCGGCCCTTCTTCGGCAGGACCTTGATGACCTTGCCGGTCTTCCCGCGCTCCTTCCCGGCCACCACCATCACGTTGTCGTCTTTGCGGACGAACAGGCTCACGGCTACAGCACCTCCGGCGCCAGCGAAACGATCTTCATGAAGCGTTTCGCCCTCAGTTCCCGGGCCACCGGACCGAAGATCCGCGTGCCCACGGGTTCCTTCTGGTTGTCGATCAGCACCGCCGAGTTGGTGTCGAAGCGGATGTAGGAGCCGTCCACCCGGCTGAGCTCCTTGGCGGTGCGCACCACCACCGCCTTGACCACGTCGCCCTTGGGCACCTTGGAGTTGGGCATCGCCTCCTTGACGGAGACGACGATCACGTCGCCGATGCTGGCGTACTTCCGCCGCGTGCCGCCGAGCACCTTGATGCACCGGACCCGCCTGGCGCCCGAATTGTCCGCCACGTCCAGCACCGTCCCGACCTGTATCATCGACTAGACCTCTGCGCTCCCCGGCGCTTCCGGGGCCTGCGGAGCCGCGGCCCGGCCGCCGACGGCCACGCCGGGACGGTTCAGTATCCGGCTCACGCGCCACCGCTTGTGGCGGCTGAGGGGCCGGCACGCGGTGATGACCACCCGGTCCCCCACTTGGCATTCGTCGCGTTCGTCGTGGGCCTTCACCCTGGTCCGGCGCCGCAGGTACTTCTTGTACCGCGAATGGAGGACGATCCGCTCCAGCTCCACGACCACCGTCCTGGTCATCCGGTTGGTCCTGACGACGCCTTCCCGTTGTTTCGTGACCCCGCGCTCACTCATGGTCGCCTTCCCGATTCGCAATGGACCGGCGTTCCCGGATGACGGTCTCCACCCGCGCTAGGTCGCGCCGGGACTGCCGCAGCTTCATGGGGCTCTCCAGTTGCCCGGTGGCGCGCCGCAGGGTCAGGTGGAACCGCTGCTCCTTGAACTCCGTGCGCTTCTGCCGCAACTCGTCCAGGCTCAACTCTCGCAATTCCTTTGCGCGCATGGCCCTCTCCGTCAGCAGGACTGCGTCAACGCTCCACGAACGCGGTGGCCAGGCTCAGCTTGCGCGAGGCAAGCCGGAAGGCTTCCCGGGCGGCTTCCCGCTGGACCCCTTCCATCTCGAACAGCAGCTTGCCCGGCTTGACCACCGCCACCCATGCGTGCAGCGGACCCTTGCCCTTGCCCATCCGCACCTCGGCCGGCTTCCGGGTGACGGGCTTGTCCGGGAAGACCCGGATCCACACCTTGCCGCCCCGCTTCAGGTAACGGGTGAGGGCGATACGCGCGGCTTCGATCTGGCGCGCGGTGACGTAGCCCCGGTCCAGGGACTTCAAGCCGTAATCGCCGAAGGAAAGGCTCGCGCCCCGCTGGGCGAACCCGCCCCTCCGGCCCTTCTGCACCTTGCGGTACCTGACTTTCCTTGGTTCGAGCATGGCTCCCTTCGGTGACCGCGGACGGCCCTACAGTCCCAGCGAGGCCTTCTGCTGTTCTTCCTTGGTCGCCAGGATCTCGCCGCGGAAGATCCACGCCTTGACCCCGATGACTCCGTAGGTGGTCTTGGCCTCCGCCAAGCCGTAGCTCACGTCGGCCCGCAGCGTGTGCAGCGGCACCCGCCCTTCCCGGTACCATTCCGTGCGCGCGATCTCCTGTCCCCCCAACCGGCCGCCGCACTGGATGCGGATCCCCTGGGCGCCCATGCGCAGCGCCCGGGACACGCTCTCCTTCATGGCCCGGCGAAAGGCCACCCGCCGCTCGAGCTGCAAGGCGACGTTCTCCGCCACCAACTGCGCGTCCAGGTCGGGCCTCCTCACCTCGTGGATGTTGATGAAGACCTCCCGGGGCGACAGTTTCGCCAGCTCCTCCTTGAGCTTCTCGATCTCCGCGCCCTTCTTGCCGATGACGATGCCCGGACGCGCCGTGTGGATGTTGATCTTCGCCTTGTTGGTGGCGCGTTCGATCTCGATCTTCGATATGCCCGCATGATGGAGGCGCCCCTTGAGGAAGCCCTTGATCCTGAGGTCCTCGTGCAGCAACTCCGGGTAGTCGTTTCCCGCGTACCACTTGGAGTCCCACGACTCGATGACGCGCATGCGGAAAACCTTGGGATGGGTCTTCTGTCCCATGCTCAGGCCCTTTCGTCCACCACCACGGTCAGGTGGCTCAGGCGTTTGCGGATCCGGTTGGCGCGGCCCATCCCCCTGGGCATGAACCGTTTCCACATGCCGGCTTGGCCGACTTCGGCCTGCTTGACGTACAGCAGGTCCACGTTCACGTTCTGGGTGTCCGAGGCGTTGGCCACCGCGGAACGAAGCGTCTTGGCCACGATGCCGGCGCAGCCCTTGGGCACGAACTTCAGCACCGTCAGCGCGTCTTCCACCGACCGGCCCCTTACCTGGTCCACCACGAGCCTCATCTTGCGGGGCGAAACCCGGGCGAACTTCGTGACCGCGCGCGCCTCCATGGCCTATCTCCTCTGGACCCCCCTGGCCTCCCCGCGGCGGTCCCCCGCATGGCCGTGGAACGTGCGCGTGGGCGAGAACTCTCCCAGCTTGTGGCCCACCATGTTCTCGGTCACAAACACCGGGAGGAACTTCCGTCCGTTGTGGACCGCCAGGGTGTGGCCGATCATCTCCGGGGTGACGGTGGAACGCCGGGACCATGTCTTGAGCACCCTCTTGCCCTGGGACCGATTCATTTCCTCGATCTTGCGCATCAGGTGCGGGTCCACGAAAGGACCCTTCTTGATCGAGCGAGCCATGCCTAGGTTCCCTTCCTGCGCTTCACGATGTACTTGTCAGAGGGTTTGACCCCCCGGGTCCGGTAGCCCTTGGTGGGCTTGCCCCACGGCGTCTGTGGATGGTTGCCCTTGGAGCGTCCCTCGCCGCCGCCGTGCGGATGGTCCACGGGGTTCTTGGCAATGCCGCGGGTCACCGGCCTGCGGCCCAGCCACCGGGACCGGCCCGCCTTGCCGAACGTGACGTTCTCGTACTCGCTGTTCCCCACCTCGCCGACGGTGGCGCGGCACTCGGAGCGGACGTTGCGCAACTCCCCGGACGGCAGCTTGAGCAGCGTGTAAGAGCCCTCCTTGGCCATCACCTGGGCGGAGGCGCCCGCACTCCGCACGACCTGGCCGCCCTTGCCCGCCTTGAGCTCCACGTTGTGCACCAGCGTGCCGGTAGGGATGAACCTCAGGGGCAGGGAGTTCCCGGGCCGGATGTCGATGTCCTGGTGGCCGGCCATGATCCGGCCGCCGACCCGGAGCCCGTCCGGGGCCAGGATGTAGCGCCGCTCGCCGTCGAGGTAGCAGACGAGGGCGACGAGGGCGGACCGGTTGGGGTCGTACTCGATGGCCTCCACTCGACCGGGAACCCCCAGCTTGTCGCGCTTGAAGTCGATGGAGCGGTACCGCCGCTTGTGCCCGCCGCCGCGGTGGTCCTTGGTGATCCTGCCCGTGTTGTTCCGCCCGCCGTGTCCCTTGAGCGGCAGCAGCAACGCCCGGTGCGGCGCCTTCCGGGTCACCTCCTCGAAACCGAAGCCGGAAGCAAAGCGGCGCCCGGGAGAGGTCGGACGGCGGTTCTTGATGGACATGGAACCCTCTTCCTCCTAGCCGACGCCGAAGAAGTCGATGCGGTCGCCTTCCTTCAGGGTGACGACGGCCTTCTTCCACAGCGGCAGCCGCCCGACGTTCCTGCCCACCCGACGCTTCTTGCCCAGGTAGCGCGCGGTCCTCACGCCCAGGACCGTAACCTTGAACAGCGCTTCCACCTGTTGCCGGATCTCGATCTTGTTGGCGTCCGGGCGGACCTTGAAGACCACCTGGTTCGACGACTCGTTCAGCATGGAGCCCTTCTCCGAGATCAGCGGAGCGAGCACCGTATCTCGAACGCCCCTCATGACGAGAACCTCTCCTCGATCTTTTGCAGCGCGCCGCGGGTCAACACCAGGTGCTCGAAGCGGAGCACGTCGTACACGTTCAGCCCGGCCACTCGCAACGCCTTCACGTTGGGCAGGTTCCGCGCGGACAGCTCGATCTTCCCTTCGCCTTCCGCCACCACCACCAACGAGCTTCCGACCCCCAGGGAGGCCAGGGCTTCGGCCATGAGCCGGGTCTTCGCCTCGGAGACGTCCGCCGCTTCCACCACCACGAGCTTCCCTTCCCCGCGCTTCAGGCTGAGGGCCGAGAGCACCGCCTGCCGGCGCGCCTGCTTGGGTATCCGGTACGAGTAGTCCCGGGGCAGGGGTCCGAACACGCGTCCGCCCCCGACCCAGATGGGCGACCGCACGCTGCCGGCCCGGGCCCTGCCCGAGCCCTTCTGGCGCCACGGCTTCCGGCCGCTTCCGCGAACCAGCCCCCGGGTCTTGGTGGAGGCCGTGCCGGCGCGGCGGTTGTTCAGTTGCATGACCACCGCCTGGTGCAGCAGGTGGGGCCGAACCGCCACGCCGAATATGCTCATGGGGAGCTCGGGCTCGATCCTGCGAAGTTCCATTCCCTACCCCTTGACCGCCCGGCGGACGAGGACCGTCCCGCCGTTCGAGCCCGGGACGGAGCCCTTCAACAGCAGGAGGTTCTCCTCCGGACGAACGGCGACCACCCGGAGGTTCTGGATCGAGACCCTCTCGTTGCCCCAGTGCCCGGCCATCCTCTTCCCCTTGAACACCTTGCCCGGATAGGAGCGGTTGCCGATGGAGCCCCCGTGCCGGAAGTATTCGTGGGTGCCGTGGGTCCGGGAGAAGCCGCCGAAGTCCCAACGCTTCATGACTCCGGCAAAGCCCCTGCCCTTGGAGCGTCCGGTGACGTCCACCCGGTCCCCGGGCTCGACCAGGTCCGCCACCTTGAGCTCCTGGCCCACCTCGTAACCGGATACGTCGTCCATCCGGAACTCGCGGAGCACCCGGAAGGAACCCTTCTCCGCCTTGGCCATGTGGCCGCGCAGGGGACGGTTGACCCTCTGGTTCTTCTGGGTCCCGAAACCGAGCTGCAGCGCGTTGTACCCGTCCTTCCCCACTTCCTTCTTCTGCACCACCACGCAGGGGCCGGTCTCCACCACGGTCACGGGTATCACGTTCCCCGTGTCGTCGAAGAGTTGGCTCATGCCGACTTTCCTTCCGATGAGACCGGTCATTGCGAAGGTGTCCCGATGCGGCTATTGCAGCTTGATCTCCACGTCCACGCCCGCGGCCAGGTCCAGCTTCCCCAACGCATCGATGGTCTGCTGGGTCGGCTCGAGGATGTCCAGCAGCCTCTTGTGGGTGCGGACCTCGAACTGCTCGCGGGACTTCTTGTCCACGTGCGGGGAGCGGTTCACCGTGAACCTCTCGATGCGCGTCGGGAGGGGGATCGGCCCGGCGACGCGCCCGCCGGTCCTCTTCACGGTCTCGACGATCTCCCCCACCGACTGGTCCAGCACCCGGTAGTCGTAGGCCTTGAGCCGAATGCGGATCTTCTCGTTCACGCCCTCACCTCCCGGCCCAGCATGTCTTCCTTCACCGCTTCCGGCACTTCCTCGTAGCGCGAGAACTGCATGGTGTAGGTGGCCCTGCCCTGGGTCCTCGACCTCAGGTCCGTGGCGTAACCGAACATCCGCGACAGCGGCACGCGGGATTCGATCACCTGCGCGTTCCCCTTCGAGGTCATTCCCAGGACCTTGCCCCGACGTCCGCTGATGTCCCCGATGACGTCGCCCATGAACTCCTCGGGCGCCACCACCTCCACGTCCATCACCGGCTCCAGCAGCACCGGGGAAGCCCTGCGCAACCCCGCGGTGAAGGCCATGGAGGCGGCGATGGTGAACGCCATCTCCGAGGAGTCCACCTCGTGGTGGCTGCCGTCGAGGAGCGAGACCTTCACGTCCACCACCGGGTATCCCGCCAGGCCGCCGTTGCTCATGGCCTGGACCACGCCGTTCTCGACCGCGGGCACGTACTCCTGCGGGATCACTCCCCCCTTGATGGCGTTGACGAACTCGAACCCGCTGCCGGTGGGCTGCGGCTCCAGGCGCAGGAAGACGTGGCCGAACTGTCCGCGGCCCCCCGACTGCCTGACGAACCGTCCTTCCTGCTCCACCGTGCGGCGGACGGTCTCCTTGTAGGCCACCTGCGGCTTGCCCACGTTGGCGTCCACCTTGAACTCCCGAAGGAGCCTGTCGACGATGACCTCGAGGTGGAGCTCCCCCATGCCCGATAGCAGCGTCTGGCCGGTCTCCTGATCGACCGTGACCCGGAAGGAAGGGTCCTCCCTGGCGAGTTTCTGCAGCGAGACCCCCAGCTTCTCCTGGTCGTCGCGGGACTTGGGCTCGATGGCGATGGCGATGACCGGATCGGGGAACTCGATGGCCTCGAGGACGATGGGGGCGTCTTCGTCGCAAAGGGTGTCGCCGGTCTTGGCGCTGCGCAGGCCCACGGCCGCGGCGATGTCCCCCGCATGGACCTCGCTGATCTCCTCCCGCTTGTTGGCGTGCATCTTGAGTATGCGGCCGAGCCGCTCCCGCTGGCCGGTGGAAGCGTTGTGGACGAAGGCTCCGGACGACCGGGTCCCGGAATAGACCCGGAAGAAAGTCAGGGTCCCGACGAAGGGGTCGGCCATGATCTTGAACGCCAACGCGGAGAAGGGCGCCTCGTCGGAGGTCGGGCGGACCGACTCGCGGCCGTCCTCCGGGTCCGCGCCGCGGATGGGCGGCACGTCCAGGGGCGAAGGAAGGTAATCGACCACCGCGTCCAGCAGCGGCTGCACCCCCTTGTTGCGGAACGCCGCGCCGCAAAGCACCGGAACGACGTCCAGCTTCAACCCCGCGGCCCGAATGGCCCGGACCAACCGGTCGTCGGAGATGGGGTCTCCCTGGAGATAGGCGGTCATGATCTCGTCGTCGCAGTCCGCCAGGGTCTCCAGCATGGCCTCGCGGTGCTCGCGGGCCCGGGTCTCCAACTCCGGCGGGATCTCCGTCTCCCGGAAGCTGGCCCCCAGGTTCTCATTGTCCCACAGGATCGCCTTCATGCGCACCAGGTCCACGACGCCCCGGAAGCCGTCTTCGGAGCCCACCGGAAGCTGGATCACCAGGGGCCGCGCCCCCAGCCGGTCCTCGATCATCTTCACCACACGGAAGAAGTCGGCGCCCACCCGGTCCATCTTGTTGACGTAGGCGATGCGCGGCACGCCGTACTTGTCCGCCTGCCGCCATACGGTCTCCGTCTGGGGCTCCACTCCGCCGACGGAACAGAAGACGCCGATGGCCCCGTCCAGCACGCGCAGCGACCGCTCCACCTCGATGGTGAAGTCCACGTGGCCCGGGGTGTCGATGATGTTGATGCGGTGGTCCCGCCAATGGCAGGTGGTGGCCGCGGAGGTGATGGTGATGCCCCGTTCCTGCTCCTGGACCATCCAGTCCATGGTCGCGGTGCCGTCGTGCACTTCCCCCAGCTTGTAGTTGATCCCGGTGTAGAACAGCACGCGCTCGGTCGTGGTGGTCTTGCCGGCGTCGATATGGGCCATGATCCCGATGTTCCGGATCCGGTCGAGTGGAATCTGTCTGCTCATGTCTCGTTTGACGGCGTAAAAAAGGAGGCGGTTCTACCGCCTCCTTGGTCGGACGATGGTCTGCTCGGCGCCTACCAGCGGTAATGGGCGAAGGCGCGGTTCGCCTCGGCCATCCTGTGGGTGTCGTCTTTCCTCTTGACGGCGTTTCCCCGCTGGTTGGCGGCGTCCATCAACTCTCCGGCGAGCTTCTCGTCCATGGACTTTTCGCTCCTGGCCCTGGCCGCACCGATCAGCCAGCGCAGGCTCAGGGAGAGCCGCCGGTCCGGACGCACCTCCACCGGCACCTGGTAGGTGGCGCCCCCGACCCGCCGGGACCGCACCTCCACCATCGGCTTGGCGTTATCGACGGCGCGCTTGAACACCCCCAGCGGCTCGGTGGTGGTGCGGGTCGCGATGATGTCCAGGGACCGGTACAGGATGCCCTCGGCGATGCTCTTCTTGCCGCGGCTCATCATGTTGTTGATGAACCGGGTGACGAGCTTGTCTCCGTACTTGGGGTCCGGCAACAGCTCCTTGCGCCTTGTTCCACCCTTGCGCGGCATGTCCCTACTTCGGCCTCTTGGCCCCGTACTTCGATCGTCCCTGGCGGCGCTCCTGCACGCCGATGGAATCCAGGGCGCCGCGGATGATGTGGTAACGCACCCCCGGCAGGTCCTTGACCCTGCCGCCCCGGATCAGCACCACCGAGTGCTCCTGCAGGTTGTGCCCCATGCCCGGGATGTAGGAAGTCACCTCCGTGCCGTTGGTCAGGCGCACCCGGGCTACCTTGCGCAACGCGGAGTTGGGCTTCTTCGGAGTGGAGGTATAGACCCGCGTGCAGACGCCTCGCTTCTGAGGGCAGCCCTGGAGCGCCGGAGCGGCGTTCTTCTGCCGTTGGATCTCGCGCCCCTTGCGCACCAGTTGATTGATCGTGGGCATGTTCCGTTTCCTGATGACAAACCGCCGATTCTATCGAAACTTGCGTGTGCTGTCAACCGTCATGCCACTTCCACCTCGGACACGTCGATCTCCCCGGGTTGCTCGTCGCATTCGACGTCCAGTGCGTTGTACTCGGCCAGGCCGGTCCCCGCGGGTATCAGCTTCCCCATGATGACGTTTTCCTTCAACCCGCTGAGCGGATCCAGCCGGCCGTTGATGGCCGCCTCCGTCAGCACCTTGGTGGTTTCCTGGAACGAGGCGGCCGATATGAAGCTGCTGGTGGAGAGCGACGCCTTGGTGATCCCGAGCAACAGCGGCTCCGCCACCGCCGGCTTCCCCCCGTCCGCCAGGACCTTCTGGTTCTCCTCCTCGAACAGCCACTTCTCCACCTGGTCCCCCATCAGGAAATCGCTGTCGCCGCTCTCCTTGATGCGCACCCGCCGCAGCATCTGCTTGACGATGACCTCGATGTGCTTGTCGTTGATGCGCACGCCCTGCAGCCGGTAGATCTCCTGGATCTCGTCCACCAGGTACTTGGCCAGCGCCTTCTCGCCGAGGATGCCGAGTATGTCGTGGGGGTTCGACGACCCCTGCATCAGCGACTCCCCCGCCCGGACCCGGTCGCCTTCGTGCACGCTGATGTGCTTGCCCTTGGAGATCAGGTACTCCCGGGGCTCCCCCACGTCGGGGGTCACCACCACCTTGCGCTTGCCCTTGGTGTCCCGACCGAACGAGACCACCCCGTCGATCTCGCTGATGACCGCGAACTCCTTGGGTTTCCTGGCCTCGAACAACTCGGCCACCCGGGGCAACCCGCCGGTGATGTCCTTGGTCTTGGTGGTCTCCCGGGGGATCTTGGCCAACACGTCGCCGGCGGACACCTCCTGGTGCTCGGTCACGTTGATGTGGGCGCCCACCGGCAGCATGTACCGGGCCTCGTTGTTGCCGGAGAGCCTGGCGGTCTTGCCGCTCTCGTCCTTGATGGAGAGCCGCGGCCGCTTGTCGATGTCCTTGAAGTCGATGATGACCTTGGTGGACAGGCCGGTCCTCTCGTCCACCTTCTCCTCCATGGTCGTCCCCTCGAGGATGTCGCCGAACTTGACGGCGCCGCCGAGCTCGGTGATGATCGGGATCGTGTACGGGTCCCACTCCGCCAACAGCTCGCCCGCGTGGACCGCCGCCCCGTCCTGCTTCTTGAGCTTGGCCCCGTACACCAGCGGATACCTCTCCCGCTCCCTTTCCCGGGACCTGTCCGAGCCTTCCGGATAGTCCACGACGGCCAGTTCGCCGTTGCGGTTCATGACCACCAGCTCGCCGTCCCGGTTGGTGACCGTGCTGACGTTGACGAGCTTCACGTACCCGTCCGTGCGCGGCTCCAGCGTGGTCTGCTCCGCGCGCCGGCTGGCGGTCCCGCCGATGTGGAAGGTCCGCATGGTGAGCTGGGTGCCGGGCTCGCCGATGGACTGGGCCGCGATGACGCCGATGGCCTCGCCCGCGTTGACCATCTGGCCCCGGGCCAGGTCGCGGCCGTAGCACATGACGCACACGCCCTTCCTGGACTGGCAGGTGAGCACCGAGCGGATCCAGATGCGTTCCAACCCCGCGTCCTCGATGCGCTGCACCAGCAGCTCGTCGATCTCCCGGTTCGCCTCGACGATGACCTCGCCGCTGAACGGGTCCTTGATGTCTTCGAGGGCCACCCGGCCCAGGACCCGGTCCCCGAGGGGCTCGATGACCTCGCCCCCTTCCATGAGGGGCGCCATCTCGATGCCGTCGAGGGCGCCACAGTTGTCCTGGGTGATGATGGCGTCCTGGGCCACGTCCACCAGCCGCCGGGTGAGGTAACCCGAGTTGGCGGTCTTGAGGGCGGTGTCCGCGAGCCCCTTGCGGGCGCCGTGGGTGGAGATGAAGTACTGCAGGACCGTCAGCCCCTCCCGGAAGTTGGCCGTGATCGGCGTCTCGATGATCTCCCCGGAGGGCTTGGCCATCAACCCGCGCATACCGGCCAGTTGCCGTATCTGCTGCGCGCTCCCCCGGGCCCCCGAGTCGGCCATCATGAAGATCGGGTTGAAGTTGGGGACCCGCACGGAACGGCCCTGCTCGTCGGCCACGGTCTCCGTTCCCAGGTCCCGCAGCATCTCGTCCGAGATCCGGTCGGTGACCTCGGCCCAGATGTCCACCACCTTGTTGTAACGTTCGCCGTCGGTGATGAGGCCGTTGTTGTACTGCTCGTCGATCTCCTGGACGTTCCCGTAGGCCTGCTTCAGCAACCGTTCCTTGCTGGCCGGTATCACCATGTCCTTGAGGGCGATGGATACGCCGGCCTTGGTGGCGTAGCCGTAGCCCGTGTCCTTCAGCTTGTCCGCGAAGATGACCGTGGCCTTGTTGCCCGCCACCCGGTAGCTGAGGTCGATGAGGTTCCCCAGCTCCTTCTTCTTCATGGTGTGGTTCACCTCGCGGAACGGTATCTGGGGCGGGACGATCTCGTAGAGCAGCACCCGCCCCACGGTGGAGTCGTGGGTCTTGCCGTCCACCCGGACCTTGATCCGCGCCTGGAGGGCCACTTCCCCCTGGTCGTAGGCGATGCGCACTTCCTCCGGGCTGGACAGCGCCTTGCCCGACCCCTTCACGTTGGGACGGTCGCGGGTGAGGTAGTAGAGCCCCAGCACGATGTCCTGGGACGGCACGATGATGGGCTTGCCGTTGGCCGGCGAGAGGATGTTGTTGGTGGACATCATCAGCGCGCGCGCCTCCACCTGGGCCTCCACCGACAAGGGCACGTGCACGGCCATCTGGTCGCCGTCGAAGTCCGCGTTGTAGGCGGCGCACACCAGCGGGTGCAACTGGACCGCCTTGCCCTCGATCAACACCGGCTCGAACGCCTGGATGCCCAGCCGGTGCAGCGTCGGCGCCCGGTTGAGCAGCACCGGGTGCTCCTTGATCACGTCGTCGAGGATGTCCCAGACCTCCGGGCGCTCCTGCTCCACCGCCTTCTTCGCGCTCTTGATGGTGGTGACGTGACCCCGTTCCTCCAGCTTGTGGTAGATGAAGGGCTTGAACAGCTCCAGGGCCATCTTCTTGGGCAGTCCGCACTGGTGCAGCCGCAACTCCGGCCCCACCACGATCACGGACCGGCCCGAGTAGTCCACGCGCTTGCCCAGGAGGTTCTGCCGGAAGCGGCCGGTCTTGCCCTTGAGCATGTCGCTGAGGGACTTGAGCGGCCGGCGGTTGAGGCCGGTGATCGCCTTGCCGCGCCGCCCGTTGTCGAACAGCGCGTCCGCGGCCTCCTGCAGCATCCGCTTCTCGTTGCGGATGATGATGTCGGGCGCGTTCAACTCCATCAGCCGCTTGAGGCGGTTGTTCCGGTTGATGACCCGGCGGTAGAGGTCGTTCAGGTCCGAGGTGGCGAACCGCCCGCCGTCCAGCGGGACCAGCGGCCGCAGGTCCGGCGGTATGATGGGGATCACTTCCAGGATCATCCACTCCGGGCGGTTCTTCGAGCTCCGGAACGCGTTGAGGACCTTGAGCCGCTTGGCGAGCTTCTTCCTCTTGACCTCGGAGTTGGCGTCCCGCAGCTCGGTACGGAGCTCTTCGGACAGCTTCTCCACCTCGATGTGGCCCAGCAGCGCGCGGATGGCCTCGGCCCCCATTTCCGCGGTGAAGTCGGCGCCGTACTCCTCCACCGCGCTGCGGTAGCCGGCCTCGCTGAGCAACTCCTTGTACTGGAGCCGGGTGGACCCCGGGTCCAGCACCACGTAGGACTCGAAGTACAGGATCTTTTCCAGATCCTTCAGGGAGAAGTCCAGCAGCGCGCCGATGCGGCTCGGGAGGCTCTTCAGGAACCAGATGTGCGCCACCGGCGTGGCCAGCTCGATATGGCCCATCCGCTCCCTGCGTACCTTCGACTGGATCACCTCGACGCCGCACTTCTCGCACACCACGCCGCGATGTCGCATGCGCTTGTACTTGCCGCAGTTGCACTCGTAGTCCTTGGTGGGACCGAAGATCTTGGCGCAGAACAGGCCGTCCCGCTCGGGCTTGAAGGTCCGGTAGTTGATGGTCTCCGACTTGCGCACCTCGCCGTGGGACCACGACCGGATCTTGTCGGGCGAGGCCAGGGCGATCTTGATGCCCTGGAAGCTGAGCGGGTTCTTGGGCTTCTCGAAGAGACTGTACACTTCGTCCATGGGGCCTCCTTATTCCACCAACTCCATGTCAAGGCACAGGCTCTGGAGCTCCTTGACCATGACGTTGAAGGACTCGGGCAACCCCGGCTCGAGGAACTGGTCGCCCTTGAAGATGCCTTCGTACATACGGGTTCGCCCCGCCACGTCGTCGGACTTGACCGTCAACATTTCCTGCAGCGTATATGCGGCCCCGTACGCCTCCAGGGCCCACACCTCCATCTCTCCCAGCCGCTGGCCGCCGAACTGCGCCTTTCCCCCCAGCGGCTGCTGGGTCACGAGGGAATAGGGACCGGTGGACCGGGCGTGGATCTTGTCGTCCACCAGGTGGTGCAGCTTCATCATGTACATGACGCCCACGGTGACCTTCTCGTCGAAAGGCTCGCCGCTGCGCCCGTCGTACAGGGTGACCTGTCCGGTGACCGGCAGGTCGGCGTTCTTCAACAGTTTGAATATCTCCTCTTCCCGCGCCCCATCGAACACCGGCGACGCCAGATGGACCCCGTCGCGGTACTTCTCCGCCAGCCGGCGCACGTCCTCCTCGCGCAGGCTGTCGAGGTTCACCTTGCTCGACTCGGCCTCACCGAAGCAATCCTTCAGCCGGGCCGCCAGGGTGGACGGGTTCCGGTCGAGCAGCACCTCGATCTGCCGACCCAGACTGCGCGCCGCCCAGCCCAGGTGGGCCTCCAGGATCTGCCCCACGTTCATCCGCGAGGGGACTCCCAGGGGGTTCAGGACCATGTCCACGGGGGTGCCGTCCTCGAGGTACGGCATGTCCTCCTCCGGCAGGATGCACGAGATGACGCCCTTGTTGCCGTGGCGCCCCGCCATCTTGTCGCCCACCTGGAGCTTGCGCTTGATGGCCACCAGCACCTTGATCATCTTGATCATCCCGGGCGGCAGCTCGTCCCCGCTCGTCAACCGGCCGATCTTGTCTTGGAAGCGCGACTTCAGGGCGTCCACCTGCGCCATCGCGCTCTCGACGATGCGGCGCGCCTCGCTCTCCAGCTCGGCGCCGTCCGGCTTGAGGTCCGCGAGGAAGGACAGGGGGACCGTGTCCAGCAGCTCGGGGGTGATCTCGTCCCCCTTGGAGACCAACACCTTGCGGTTCTCGTCCGTGAGCCGCGCGGCCGCGCGGCGGCCCGCCAGCAACTCCTTCAGCCGCTCGACGGCGCCGCCCTGGATGATGCGGATCTGGTCGTGCTGGTCCTTGTTCAGGCGCGCCACCTCCTGGCTCTCGATCAGCTTGGTGCGCTCGTCCTTGGCCATGCCCTTGCGCGAGAAGATCCTTACGCTGATGACGGTGCCTTCCACCCCGGGCGGCACCTTGAGGGACGAGTCGCGCACCTCCCCGGCCTTCTCGCCGAAGATCGCGCGCAACAGCTTCTCCTCGGGCGAAAGCTGCGTCTCCCCCTTGGGGGTGATCTTGCCCACCAGCACGTCGCCGGGCTTGACCTCCGCCCCGATCCGGATCACGCCGCTCTCGTCCAGGTCCTTGAGCGCCTCGTCCCCGGCGTTCGGGATGTCCCGGGTGATCTCTTCGGGCCCCAGCTTGGTGTCACGGGAAACGCACTCGAACTCCTCGATGTGCACCGAGGTGTAGATGTCCTCCTTGACCACGCGCTCGCTGATCAGGATCGAGTCCTCGAAGTTGTAGCCGCCCCAGGGCATGAGCGCCACGAGCAGGTTGCGGCCCAGCGCCAGTTCGCCGATCTCGGTGGAGGGACCGTCCGCCACCACGTCCCCCTCGGCCACGCGGTCGCCCACCTGCACGATGGGCCGCTGGTTGAGGCAGGTGTTCTGGTTGGAGCGCTGGTACTTGACCAGGTTGTAGATGTCCACGCCCGTGTCCGCATACCCGCCGGAAGGCTCGTCCGACTTGATGACGATGCGGGTGGAATCGACGCTCTCGACCGCGCCGGTGCGGGCCGCCACCACCGTGGCGCCCGAGTCCCGGGCCACCACGCGCTCCATCCCGGTGCCCACCAGCGGCGCCTCCGTGCGCAGCAGCGGCACCGCCTGCCGCTGCATGTTCGAGCCCATCAACGCCCGGTTCGCGTCGTCGTTCTCCAGGAAGGGGATCAGCGAGGCCGCCACGCTCACCAACTGGTTGGGCGACACGTCCATGAAATCGACTTCGTCCGGACGGGCCATCACGAACTCGCCGGCCTTGCGGGCGGATACCAGGTCCTGGGTGAACCCGCCCTCGGGGTCGAGGGCCGCGTTGGCCTGGGCGATGACGTGGTCTTCCTCCTCCAGCGCGGACAGGTACCGGATCCGGTCCGTGACCTTGCCCTCCCGCACCTCCCGGTAAGGGGTCTCGATGAAGCCGAACTCGTTGACCCGGGCGTAAGTGGACAGGGAGGCGATGAGGCCGATGTTGGGTCCCTCGGGGGTCTCGATGGGACACACCCTGCCGTAGTGCGTGGGATGGACGTCACGGACCTCGAAGCCCGCCCGCTCCCGCGTCAGGCCTCCGGGACCCAGCGCGGACAACCTCCGCTTGTGGGTGACCTCGGACAGGGGGTTGGTCTGGTCCAGGAACTGGGACAACTGGCTCGAGCCGAAGAACTCCTTCAGGGCGGCGGAGCCCGGCTTGTGGTTGATGAGTTCCTGCGGCATGAGGGTGTCGATGTCCTGCAGCCCCATCTTCTCCTTGATGGCCCGCTCCATGCGCACCAGCCCCACGCGGAAATGGTTCTCCACCAGCTCGCCCACCGGCCGCACGCGGCGGTTGCCCAGGTGGTCGATGTCGTCCACGGAGCCGTTGCCGTTCCTCAGGTCGATGAGGTAGCGAACCACCTCGAGGATGTCTTCCTTGCGCAGGGTCCTGTGCTCGTCCAGGTGGTTCTGGAGCTCCTCCTCGCGTTCTTCCTCGCTCTTGGCCCCGAGTTCCAGGTAGAACTCCGTGTTGCGCTTGAGCCGATGGTCGAGCTTGAGCCTTCCGACCCGCGACAGGTCGTAGCGGTCCGGACTGAAGAACAGGCTGTTGAAAAAGGCTTCCGCGGTCTCCCGGGTGGGGGGCTCTCCCGGACGCAGGCGCCGGTAGATCTCCAGCAACGCCTCGTCGCAGGACTTCATCTTGTCCTGCAGGAGCGTATCGCGCAGGTAGGGACCGGTATCGGGGTCGTCGAGGAAGAACAGGTTCAGCTTCGGCGCCCGGCTGCCCCGGATGTGCTCCAGCTTCTCCTCGGTGACGGTTTCGTTGCATTCGACGATGACCTGGTCCGACTCCGGATCGACGACGTCGTGGGCCGCCACCCGCCCGACCACCTCTTCCCAGGAGATGGGGATCTGCCGGACCCCGGCCTGGTCCATCTGGCGCAGCACCGCGCGCGTGAAGCGGCGTCCTTCCCGGACGATGAGGTCGTTGGTCCGGGGGTCCCTCACGTCGCGGGTGGCCCTCAGCCCCCGTAGCTGCTCCGGCTTCACCTCGAGCAGGGGCAGTTCGCCGTCGGACAGGACCGTGTCGGTCTTGTAGAAGTAGTTCAGCAACTCCTCGGTCTGCATCCCCAGCGCGCGCAGCAGGACGGTGAGGTGGAACTTCCTCCTCCGGTCGATGCGCACGAACAGGATGTCCTTGGGGTCGAACTCGAAGTCGAGCCACGAGCCCCGGTAGGGGATGACCCTGGCCGAGTAGAGGAACTTTCCGCTGGCGTGGGTCTTCCCTTTGTCGTGCTCGAAGAAGACCCCCGGCGAGCGGTGCAACTGGCTCACGATCACCCGCTCAGTGCCGTTGATCATGAACGTGCCGTTCCGGGTCATCAGCGGCACCTCGCCGAAATAGACCTCCTGCTCCTTGACGTTGCGGATGCTGCGCGAGCCGGTCTTGGCGTCCACGTCCCAGAGCACGAGCTGCACCGTCACCTTGAGAGGCGCGGCGAAGTTCATGCCCCGCTCGTGGCATTCGTCCACGTCGTACTTGGGCTCCCCCAGGGAGTAGCTGACGTACTCCAGCGACGCGGTGGCGTTGAAGTCCTCGATGGGGAACACGGACTTGAACACCGCCTGCAGCCCGATGTCCTTGCGCTGGTCTTCGGGGACGTCCCGCTGCAGGAACAGGCCGTAGGAGTTCTTCTGTATCTCGATGAGATAGGGCAGATCGATGATCTTCTCGATGCGCCCGAAGTCCCGGCGCATCCTCACGTTGTTGGCCACCTGGACCGGCATGAGCTCCCCTTTCGCTCGACCCCGACACGCCCGGCGCCGCCCGCCGAGCCACGCGTTCCGCCTCGGCCCGCTGCTCCGGCTACCTGACTTCGACCTGCCCGCCGACCTCCTCGATCTTCTTCTTGACGTCCTCGGCCTCGTCCCTGGAGACGCCGTCCTTGACGTTCTTCGGAGCGCCGTCCACGAGGTCCTTGGCCTCCTTCAGGCCCAACCCGGTGATCTCCCGGACCACCTTGATGACCTGGATCTTCTTCTCGCCGGCGCTGGTCAGCACCGCGTCGAACTCGGTCTTCTCCTCCACCGCGGCCGCAGCCGCCTGGGGCGCAGCCACCGCCACCGGCGCCGCGGCGCTGACCCCGAGCTCTTCTTCCAGCTCCTTGACCAGACTCGCCGCCTCCAGCAGAGACATGTTCTTGATGAAGTCCTTGACCTGCTCGCGATTCACTTCCATTGGCGAACTCCCCCTTCCGCTCGAATTACGATCCCTGACCTACTCCCTGCCCTCCCGCAACGTCTCCAGCAAACGCGCCAGTCGGGCGCCCGGCTCCTGGACGGTCCGCAGCAACCGGCCGGCCGGCGCTTGCAGCAACGAGAGGAACTGCGCCTGCATCTCGGGCAGGCTCGGCAGCGTGGCCAGCTCCTTGACTGCCGCGGGCTCCAGCAACGCGCCGTCGAGGACCGCGCCCTTGATCGTCAACTGGGCGTTCTGATCCGCGAACTTCACCAGGGCCTTCGACAGGTTCACCGGGTCGTCGTAGGCGAACGCCCAACCGTTGGGCCCGGACAGGAAGTCCTCGAGGGCTTGGTGCGCCGTGTCCCGGATGGCCAGTCGGACCAGGTTGTTCTTGGCGATCCGGTACTCTCCGGCCGCCTCGCGGACGTCACGCCGGAGCTGTGTCATCTTGCCCACGGACAGGCCGCTGTAGTCCGTCACCACCGTCATGGCGGCGGTCCGGAACCTGTCCTGGAACTCGCCGACCACCGCCGTCTTTGCCTGTCGGTCCACGCTGCTCTCCCGTCAACCCGAAAGCCGCCTCACACCGCCATGACGCGGACCTCGGCAGGGTCGATCCTGACCCCTGGTCCCATGGTCGCGGCGATGGCCACGCTCTTGATGTAAGCGCCCTTGGCGGCCGCGGGCCTAGCCCGGACCAGGGCGCCGACCACGGCCATGGCGTTGTCCAGCAGCGCGCCGGGGTCGAAGGACACCTTGCCGATGGGCAGGTGGACGATGCCGGCCTTGTCCACCCGGTATTCGAGCCTTCCGGCCTTGATCTCCCTCACCGCCTTGCCGATCTCCGCGGCCACGGTCCCGGACCGGGGGTTCGGCATCAGCCCGCGAGGGCCGAGGATCTTGCCGATGCGCCCCACCGACCCCATCATGTCGGGCGTCGCCACCACCTTGTCGAAATCGAGCCAACCCTCGGTGATCTTCTTGATCAACTCGTCGTTGCCGACGAAGTCCGCGCCCGCTTCCTCGGCTTCCTTCTCCTTTTCGCCCCTGGCCAGGGCGAGGACCCTGACGGGCTTGCCGAGTCCGTGGGGAAGCCCCACCGCGCCCCGGATGTTCTGGTCCGCCCGCCGCGGGTCCACCCCGAGCCGGACGGACAACTCGACGGTCTCGTCGAACTTCGCGGTGGCGGTCTCCTTGACCACGCGGATCCCCTCTTCCAGGGGGTACTTCCGGGTGCGGTCCACCTTCCCGGCCACGTCCTGATACTTCTTGCCTTTGGCTTTCATGGCGGCCCCCGATCAGACGACCTTGAGTCCGAGGCTCCGGGCGGTGCCTTCGACGGTCTTGACCGCGGCCTCGATGCCGGCGCTGGTCAGGTCGGGCATCTTGATCCGGGCGATGTCCCGGACCTGCGCCTTCGTCACTTGGCCGACCGTAGCCTTGCCCGGCTCCTGGGCCCCCTTCTCGAGCCCCGCCGCCTTCTTCAGCAGCACCGAGGCCGGAGGGGTCTTGGTCACGAAGCTGAAGGTCCGGTCGGCATAGACCGTGACGATGACCGGTATGATCATGCCGGGCTGGTTCTGGGTGGCGGCATTGAACGCCTTGCAGAACTCCATGATGTTCACCCCCCTCTGGCCCAGGGCGGGACCCACCGGCGGGCTGGGGTTCGCCTGCCCCGCGGGTATCTGCAACTTGATCTCGCCCATCACCTTCTTGGCCATGGTCCGACTCCTTGCGGCGTCCCCGGTCCGCGTCCCTCGCGAGCCGCTAGCTGCGCTCCACCTGGATGAAGTCCAGCTCCACGGGGGTGGCCCGGCCGAAGATGCTGATGAGCACGCGCAGCTTGCCCTTGTCGGCCTTCACTTCCTCGACCACGCCGTTGAACTCGGAGAATGGTCCGTCGATGACCTTGATGTTCTCGCCCACCGTGAAGACGACCCGCGGCCGCGGCCGTACCGCCCCCTCCTCCATCTGCTGGGTGATCGCCCGCACCTCGTCCTCGCTGACCCACGGCGGCTGCGTGCTGCCGCCCACGAAACCGGTCACCTTGGGAGTGGACTTGACCACGTGCCAGGTCTCGTCGTCCATCTCCATCTGGACCAGCATGTAGCCGGGAAAGAACTTCCTGGACGAGGTCCGCTTCTTGCCCTTCACCAGCTCCACGACCTTCTCGGCCGGCACGAGGATCTCGCCGAACCGGGCGCCGTCGTCCTGCAACGCCTTGATCCGCTCCTCCAGAGCGGCCTTGGCCTTGTGCTCGAACCCCGCGAACGTATGGACCACGTACCAGTTCTTTGCCATGGGGACACCCGGTTGCATCAGCGCAACAGCCACTGCCTGGCGTAGGAGAGCAGGAAATCGACGAGCCCGAGGTACAGGGCGAAGAAGATCACCACCAGCACCACCACCCCGGTCGCCGCGTAGGTCTCCCTCCGGGTGGGCCAGTGGACCTTCTTCAGCTCCTGCCACGCTTCCCGGACGAAGCCCGTCAGACGCCCCACGGACGCGAACGAGTCAGTCAGTTTGTCCATCGTCGGCGACGAACTGGCGGGTCAGGCAGGACTCGAACCTGCAACGGCCGGATTTGGAGTCCGGTGCTCTACCAATTGGAGCTACTGACCCGGCTCGACGGACTCAGACCCTGATTTCCTTGTGCGCCGTGTGGGTGCGGCAACGCGCGCAGAACTTCTTGAAACCGAGCTTGTCCGTGGTCCTCTTCTTGTTCTTGCTGGTCGTGTAGTTCTTGCGCTTGCAGCGGTCGCAGGCGAGCCCAACCAGGTCGCGCATCTTTCACCTCCGCCTACTGGACGATCTCCGTCACCACCCCTGCCCCTACCGTGCGGCCGCCTTCCCGGATGGCGAAGCGCAGGCCGTCGTCCATGGCGATGGGGGTGATCAGGTCCACGTCGATGTGCACGTTGTCCCCGGGCATGATCATCTCGGTGCCCTCGGGCAGGGTGGCGACGCCGGTGACGTCCGTCGTGCGAAAATAGAACTGCGGCCGGTAGCCGTTGAAGAACGGCGTATGCCGTCCGCCCTCTTCCTTGGTCAGGATGTACGCCTCGGCCTTGAACTTGGTGTGCGGCGTGACCGTCCTGGGCTTGGCGAGCACCTGCCCCCGCTCCACTTCGTCGCGCTTGACGCCCCTCAGGAGGACGCCGATGTTGTCGCCGGCCTGGCCCTCGTCGAGCAGCTTGCGGAACATCTCGACCCCGGTGGCCACCGTCTTGTGGGTCTCCTTCAGGCCGACGATCTCCACCTCGTCGCCCACCTTCAGGATCCCGCGCTCCACGCGGCCGGTCACGACGGTGCCCCGTCCGCTGATGGTGAACACGTCCTCCACCGGCATGATGAACGGCTTGTCCACGTCCCGAACGGGGTCGGGGACGTAGCCGTCCACGGCGTCCATCAACTTCGCCACCGAGTCGATGCCGAGCTCCCCGGCTTCGCCTTCGAGGGCCTTGAGGGCGCTGCCCGTGACCACCGGAATGTCGTCGCCGGGGAAGTTGTACTTGGAGAGCAGCTCCCTGACCTCCAACTCCACGAGTTCCAGCAACTCGCTGTCGTCCACCATGTCGGCCTTGTTGAGATACACCACGATGGAGGGAACGCCCACCTGCCGAGCCAGGAGGATATGCTCGCGGGTCTGCGGCATGGGGCCGTCGGCCGCGGACACCACCAGGATGGCGCCGTCCATCTGCGCGGCGCCCGTGATCATGTTCTTCACGTAGTCCGCGTGGCCGGGGCAGTCCACGTGGGCGTAGTGCCGCTTCTCGGTCTGGTATTCGACGTGGGCGATGTTGATGGTGACGCCCCGCTCCCGTTCCTCCGGCGCCTTGTCGATCTGGTCGAAGGGCACGAAGTCCGCGGACCCCTTGTCCGCCAGCACTTTCGTGATGGCCGCGGTCAAAGTGGTCTTGCCGTGGTCCACGTGGCCGATGGTGCCGATGTTGAGATGCGGCTTGGTGCGCTCGAATTTCGCCTTGCTCATCTTCCCCTCCTGATGGAATGTATCGTGGTTCGGTTCGATTGCTTCATAAACGGGGAAAGCCCAGGAGCGGGCTTGAACCGCCGACCTCGTCCTTACCAAGGACGTGCTCTACCGACTGAGCTACCTGGGCATGGGGTCCCGTGACGAAAGCGGCCGCAACCGGCGTTTCCCGCCCACCGAGCCGTCTTCCAACGGGTTCTGATGGCTGTACCGGCCACCGGGGCGTGCGCTGCGCAAAGGCCCGACGAACCACCGACCCGTCCTCCTGCCGTCGGCGTCGGTCCCTCCGCCATGCCGCCGGCGCGTCGCACCTTGCAGACAAGAGCCCCCTGGCTACCGCACTGGTTCGCTTTGGAGCGGGAAACGGGATTCGAACCCGCGACCCCGAGCTTGGAAGGCTCGTGCTCTAGCCAACTGAGCTATTCCCGCAAACAATGACTCCCGTTGCTCCGAGTCCTTCAACTGGTGGTGGAGAGGGGAGGATTCGAACCTCCGAAGCCGATCGGCGGCAGATTTACAGTCTGCTCCCTTTGTCCACTCGGGAACCTCTCCCTTGCTCCCCTGATCGATCTCCTGCGCCGAGGGAACCGGCTTGGACAGACCTCGTTCCGGGTAGAACCGACCTCTTGGAGCTGGCGATAGGAGTCGAACCTACAACCTGCTGATTACAAATCAGCTGCTCTACCGTTGAGCTACGCCAGCGGAGCACCGCCGCACGATCAGGAACACAAAGCCACACTTACCCCGTCCCTCTTTCGAAAAAATCGAAAAAACAGGGCAACCGTGGGCACGTGGCCGCTTTTAAGCATTTATGGGCAGCAATGTCAACGGGGCATGGCCCCAAATCCGCCACCTGATCGCGGCAGGCGGAGTCTGGCAAGGTCGACCCGCGTAGAACGGGTGCGTTGACCGCGGGGACTACCGGCCCACCGGTATCTTTACTCCCCGGAATCCAGCCATGTCGGTCGGGCAAGCCTTCGGTTGGGAAGTTATCGGACCGCGCCCTACCAGACCACGCCCACGCCGCCGCGGACGCTGACTTCGTCTCCACTGGCGAGGGCCACGCCGGCGTTGACGAAGACGCGGCTCTGGACCCGGGCGCTCATGCCGATGGCGAGGGCCTGCTCGCTGCTGTAGTGGCCGGCGCCCACGCCGAGGAAGAAGCGATTGTCCCCCGGCACGACGTTGGGCAACGCGCTCAACGCCGAAGACATGGCAGTGGCCCTGTTCAGCCGCTCGCTGAGGGAAGTCACGCGCCGGTCCACTCCCGCCAACCGCTGCTCCATTCCCGAGAGGTCACCGAAGTCGAGGGTCCGGAGCCGGACGGAGCCGTCGCGGTTGGTATCCTGCACCACCACCCGCCGCTGCTCTGCGGTTGCCGGGGCAGTGGGACCGGAACCGATGGCGGGGGCCTTCTCGTAGTCGGCTGCCTCCGTCCGGCTCACTGCGGTCACATCCGAGGAAAGCCCTGCGGCGCCCCGCAGGGCGGTGCCCCGGGAAGAAGCCGTTCCGGTCGCCGTGGTCTGCGTGGAGAGCTGACCGTTGCTGTCCACCGTCACCACCCTGGTGGTCCCCGAAGGCGCCTTCAGACCCGGCAACTTGTAAGTAGTATGTCTCTGGGTGCCGACCACCACCTCGTTCGCTCCGGCCCTGACTCCCGAACCGATGGCGATGCCCTCGATCCCGGTAGCCTTCGCGCCCTGGCCGATGGCGATGCCCTTGGTCCCGGTAGCATCGGTCCCCGCGCTCCGGCCCAGGGCGATGCTGTCTATGCCGCGAGCGACCACGCCCTGGCCGATGGCGATGCTGTCCCGTGCGATAACCCATGCGCTCTGGCCCAGGGCGATGCTGTTCATGGCGGCAAAGGAAGAACGGCCTAAAGCAATGGAGTCCTCGCCCTGGGCACGGGAAGAACGGCCTAAAGCAATGGCGTGCCTGCGGGCATGGGAGGCCCAGCCTAAAGCGACAGCGCCCCTACCGGCGGTGTGGGCGTCGCTACCGATGGCGACGGCGTAGCGGCCTAGTGCCTCGGAGTCGGCGCCGATGGTAACGGCGCCGAAAGACGAAGCATTCGCGTGCGCTCCCACGGCCACGGTTTCGAATAATCTGTCGGGGTGAACAGGGTCTGGAAGGTTGCTGTCGGTCAAGGGGGCTTCAGCGGTGCCATGATTGTTGAGTGCGGCGACAAGGTACACCAAACTCCTAATCTGGACGTGCTCGTATTTATTGTGATTCGCCGCATCTGCAATGTAGGCAGCGACGTCGCGGTATACCTTGAAGTTGGCGTTCCAGGGCCTGTCGTTAGCGCCCGTTCCGGCCTTGTAGGCCCAGGTCGGGGAGGCGGCGAAGCAGGACAGGCCGAGCAGGAGGGACAGGACACCGGCGGCAATGCGCCGGCGGGGTCGCACGGGGGTTGGACTGGGGAGTTGGACGCGGTGGTCAGGGGCTACGCGGTCAGAATCATTTGTCATGGGCCTTGGATTCATTGTTTCCTCCTTTTTGTCCGTACTTGTTGGACAATACTGCGCCGGGTTTCCGTACCATCGATCAGAGTCGGCAATTCGCACGAGGTTGGGGGGGTCCGGGTCTCGACCGTCCGGTGTGTGGGACCGGGGATGGGGGACGGGAGCAAGCCGGTTTCGAGACTCGATGCAGGTTTTCCCTGCCCAAGTCCGGGACAGGGGAGTTGGACGGGTGACGGTGCGCCCTGGGGGTTGTGTTGGCTGTGCCGCAAGGGCAAGCGGAGACGGAAGTCGTTGTAACGGAGGGGGGAACGGAGCGCCGGCAAAGGCGCCGGAGGGTTACCTGATCGAATGCGTGTGAAAATGGGGGGGGGGGGGGGGGGGTGGTGAGATTATTCATTGTTTTCAGGTTCATGGGACGGTCATGTGATCCGATTTCGCGGTTTCCGACGGTCAAGGCATCCCGTTGAACATCTTCCCTTACTACACGTGTCGGTCGCTGTCAAGACACTCCAATTTTCACCCGCCACCGCTTCCTCCATCACCCGCCTCTGGCAGGTCCCCCCTTTTGGGGTGGTGAATCTGGGGCCGGAACCGCGCCTGTTCGCTGCCTCGTCAACTCGTAGGCGAAGATTCCCCAGGCCACCCCGACGTTCAGCGAACCGGTCCGGCCCTGCATGGGGATGGAGACCAGGTAATCGCAACTGCGCCGGACCAGCGGCCGGATGCCGCGTCCCTCTCCGCCCAGGACCACCGCCAGCTTCTCCGCGTACGCCGGACCGCAAGCCCTGCCCGCCGCGCGGGCATCGAGGCCCACCAGCCAGTAGCCCTTGTCCCGGAGCGCGAGGAGTCCGCGGGAAAGGTTGGAGACTCGATAGACTTCCACGTGGTGCGCCGCTCCCGCGGACGCCTTGATCACCGTCCCGGTGACCCCCGCCGCCCGGTCCTTCGGGACCACCACGTCGCGGACCCCCATGGCCTCGGAAGTGCGCAGGATGCCGCCAAGGTTCCGCGGGTCCATCACCCCGTCCAGGAACAGGACGCAGTGCGCGGGCGCGGGAGGGGGCGCCGCCAGCAGCGCCTCGAAGGAACCGTACGCGAACGGCGCAACCCGGGCGGCGACCCCCTGGTGTTTCGCGCCCCGGGTCAAGGCGCGCAACGTCCGGGTGTCGGCCTCCGAGACCCGGCAGCCCTCCTGCCGGGCCGCCTGCTCCACCCTGCGCAGCGCAGGACCCCGGCTGCCCGCGGCCAGCAGCACTTCGACGACGTCATGGGGCGCCGCCCCGAGCTTTTCCAGAACAGGATGGACCCCGTGGAGCAACGTCGAGTCCCGCCCACCGCGGCCATGCGGTCTCTGGATTGAGGAATCCATCAAAGAAAGCTACCATTGCCGGCGTGCATCGGACCTTGAGCGTCTATGTAGCCGGCCAGATCGTCCCACCCTTCGTGGTCAGCCTGCTGGCCTTCACCCTCGTGTTCCTGACCGGCCACATGCTGCGGCTCACCGAGCTCGTGGTCAGCCGCGGCGCGCCCGTGGACCAGGTGGCGAGCCTGTTCGCCCTCGTCCTGCCGACGCTCCTGGAGACGACCCTGCCCATGGCATTCCTGCTGGGGGTCCTCCACGGTTGCGGACGCCTTTCCCGGAACGGGGAGACCCTGGCCTTCAAGGCCTGCGGCGTCGGCCCCTTCCACTTCCTCGTACCGGTGGCGCTGGCGGCGTTGCCGGTGTCGCTGCTGACCCTTGGCCTGTCGGTCTTCGTGCGCCCGGCGGCGAACCTCGCCCTGAAGGAGGAGATCCATGCCGCGGCCCGGGTCGGCGCCGGGGCGCTGCTCAAGGAGAAAGTGTTCAACGACCTCTTTCCCAACGTGCTGATCTACGTGGACGAGGTGACTCCCCCGGGCAACGCCTTCCAGGGCGTACTGATCGTTGACCGGAGGGACGAGACCGCGGAGAACCTTATCATCGGGAAAGCCGCGCTGCTACTTTCCGACGGCGAGGCCAACTCCATCGGCTTGCGGTTGTTCGACGGCGCGGTCCACGAGCGGGGAAGGTCCGGGTTCAGCCAGACGTCGTTCCGCACCTACGACCTGCGCCTGGAGTTGGACCGCCTGCTGTCGCCGCAGGACCCGGGATCCCGGCGCCCCGAGGAGATGCCGCTGCCGCGGCTGCGCGAGGCCATCCGGTCCAAGTCCGCCCGGGGACTCAGCGCAGTCCCGGAGGTCATGGAAGCGCACCGGCGGTTCGCCTTCCCGGCCGCGCCGCTGGTCTTCGCCCTGCTGGGGACCGCCATCGTCCTCGCCCCCAGCCGACCGTCGTCGGGGCGTTCCCGGGGGCTGCTCTCGTGCCTCGCCTGGCTGTTGGCCTACTACGCCCTGCTCTCGGTGGGCGCCGCCCTGGGGGAGAACGGCAAGGTCCCGCCGCGGCTCGCCCCGTGGCTCCCCAACCTCGTGGTCGGACTCACCGCGGCGTACCTGTTCGCCAGGACCCTGAAGGAGACGCCGTCACCCTGGAACGCCAAGGCCGCGGGTTGGCTCCGGGCCCTGCACCGGACCACCGCGGCGAGACGCGGAACCCCGGCGAAATGACCTTCCCCAGGGCGCTCCTCTCCCGGGTCCCGCTGCTGCATCCTCCACTGGGGAGCGTCGTGGACAGGCGCCTGCTGCGGCGGTTCGCCGGCGCCTTCCTCGGGGCGCTGCTCGTGGTCGTACTGCTGAACCTCCTGGGCGACGTCCTGAACCGCATCGACAACCTGATGGAGCAGGACGCCGCGCTCTCCACCGCGGTCCGGTACTTCCTCTACAGGCTGCCGCTGACGGTCTCCCGGGTCATGGGCTTCGCCGCGTTGTTCGCCGCGTTCCTGACCCTGGGGTCACTGGCCCGGCGGAACGAGCTGCTGGCCCTCCAGACCGGCGGCATCAGCCTGCACCGCATCACCCTGCCGTTCCTGTTGGCCGCCCTGGGCGTCAGCGCCGTCATCTTCTTCTGGAACGAGACCGTGACGCCCTCCTCCACCAGGAAGGCCAGGCACATCTACGACGTGGAGGTGCACAAGAGGGAGCGGCGGTCGGTCTTCGGCAACGACGAGATATGGATGCGGAGCAACGACGCGTTCCTGCGGGCCGACGACTTCGACACCCGGGAGAACCGGCTCCGGGGGCTGGTCCTGTACCGACTCACTCCCGATTTCGCCCTCGCCGGGATCATCGAGACGCCGGCGGCGAGCTGGAACGGCGCCCATTGGGTCCCTCACGGAGGCGCCGAATGGCGCCTGCTCGAGGACGGCTCCCTCAGCCGACGGCCCCTCGGGGCGCGGCTGCCCCTGGACCGGCAGCCCAGGGACTTCCGGGTCTTCGCGCGCTCGCCCGACGAGTTCGGCTACTTCGAGCTGCGGGAACGGATCGGCAACCTGCAGGACAAGGGGGTCGATACCGTACGCGACGAGGTGGACCTGTACACCAAGCTGGCCATACCGCTGGCCATGCCGTTCACCATCCTCCTGGCCGCGGCCTTCGCGGTGAAGCGAAAGGGCGGTCTTGCGCTGAACTTCGGACTGACCCTGGCCATCGGGTTCTCCTACTGGGTGCTGCTGGGCTTCTGCGTATCGTTGGGCAAGGCGGGGGCCATGCCGCCCTGGCTTTCGGCCTGGCTGCCCAACGTGATCGTGGGGCTGCTGAGCCTGTTCCTGTACACAGGCTCGGAATGAAAGGAAGTACGCGATGAGGTCCGCTTCCCTGCATTCCGATCATGCCGTCCCCGGTTTGGCGGCGCGGACGCCCCACCCCGTCACTCCTACTGACGCCCACTCCGTCATTCCCGCGAAAGCCTGCCCTCGCGGGAGCGCGGGATCAGGGAAGCTCGACGACCCGGCCCAGAGTCTTGAGCAGGGTCGTCACCGCCTTCAGGTGAGCCTTGATTCGGTGGAGCCTCCCGGCCGCCCGCCCGAGGTCGCGCAACCCCTTTTCGAGGGCGGCCTCGTTCTCGGCGAGCCCCTGCCCGATGGCCGCCAAGCCGGCGTTCTCCAGTTGGCGCACCGCCAGCGAGACCTCCAGTTTCGCCACGGCCGCGGTCGTGCGCTCGGCCTCGGGCAACTCCTGCACGCCCTTGAGCCATGCTGCGGACATCATGTCCTTCCGGGCCTTCCGCAACTCCGACAGGGTCCTTCGTCGAATCTCTCCGGGGGTCATGGGCCGGCCCTGCTCCCTTCGCCGGTGAGCCGCGACACGAGATCCACGAACCGTTGCACGTCGATGGTCAACTCGACCGTGCGCAGGTCGTCCATGCGCTTCGCCGCCGCAGCGACGTAGGCCGCCCGCAACGCCCGGACCGCCTTTTCCGCGGCCCGGGCGGCTTCCACGTCCACCGCTTCGCGCAGGCTCCGAAGCCGCCGGGACGGCCAAGTCCCGGGAAGCCGGCCCGCGCCCACGTACGGCTCCACCACCTGGTTGCGGCGATAACGCGACAAGGACTCGGACCGGTCCGCACGGAGCTGCCGCGCCATGGCCGCCACCAGGGCCTGCTGCAACGCCAACTCGCGCTCGATGACCGCGCCGCGGGCTTCGAGTTCGCCGCGCAACCACGACGACCGGAACGACCCCACCGCCAGTTCGACCGCCGGCTCCACCAGGCTGCCCACCGGAGAGCCCCCGATCTTCAACTCCTTGAGAGTCGGCGAGAGCTTCCCGAGTTCCGCGGCCAGCTTCTTCGCCGCAGCGCCCATGCCCTTGCCTGCGTCGGGCCGGGACAGGCGCTTCAGCGCCTCGAAGTACGACTTCAACAGGTCGTTGTGACGTTTGGCGACCGCGTATCCGGCGCGGCGCTCCTCCATGACCTCGTCGAGCTTCTCGATGGCCTCCCTGCGCTGGGGTTCCGACAACCGGCTCCGTTCCTCCAGCAACGCGCCGGAGTCCACGGCCACTGCGGCCTCGAAGGACTGGTCCATGAGCGCCGGCGCCTTGTCGGCGTAGGCGATCCCCACCTCGGCAAAGGCTTCGAGCCGACCGGCATCCCCGGACCCGGCGCACCCCGCGGCCGACAGCGCCAGCACCCAAGGCAGCAGGAAGCGGATTCGGCAGGCTGCAAGCGCATCGGTCAGGGAGCGCCTCGTGGAAGCCTGCGCGGGAGGAGGGCAGGATGGAGTCGGAAGAGTCCGATTCCCACCTTGCCGATAACCCTTGCCGTGTAAACCATGTCCCCGGTCTATCCTGTAAACCATGTTACCGGTCTGTACCATCCGATCCCCTCCCCCCTTGAGGGGGAGGGTTAGGGAGGGGGGCCTCCGCGCACCCGCCCCCTCGGCGCCAGCGCCAACGGACAGATGGCTGAACCGGGTTGGTCGGTCCGTGTAGAGGACTCCTCCCCTCAACCCCGCCGTACCCCCCTCCCTGTCCATCCCCCTCAAGGGGGGAGGGTACGCTTGGCCGTGACACCCTAACGGGACAATTGGCTACCAGCGCATGTGCCCGCGGAGCATCAGGCCGTGACCGTGGCGGGCGTTCCGGCCCACTTGGCGTTCGCCTTCCAATTCCCATTCGAACGCAGGGTCCACGCGCCAGCGCGCCCCCAAGCGCAGGCCGTGGGTCCCGTCCCCGGACAGCCCGACACCTCCGTAGGGCGTCACCACCCCGGCCAACGCCGCCAGGCCGTAGCCCATCTCGGTCTCCAGCCGCGCCACCGGCAACGGGCGGTCCGATCCGGGGGTCCACTGCCGGGAGCCGCGGCCGGCCTCTCCATACGAGGGCGCCACCCGCAACCACAGCCCCAGGCCCGAAGCCGGGGCGAACCGCAGCGCACCGCCCACGCTCCACTCCCGCGACCCACCCCCGCGGGCCACCAGCACCCGGCCCGCCAACTCCGCCCCCAGGTCCAGCCCCGGATGCGCATATTCCACCCCGCCACCCAACTCCATCCCTGCGGCCTTCTCCCCGTCGCCCCCGTCGAACCGCATCCCCAACTCCACCGACGGCGTAAGCGACCCTCCGCCCAACGAGAACTCCCGCGCCCCCTCCGCCCCCACACGCAGCCGGTGCGTGCTCGCCTTTCCACCCCCGTCCCCGGACACTGCCAGACGCGCGGTCCACGCCTCCCCCGACACGTCCACACGCAGCCGCCCCTCGCTCTCCCACACCCGCAACCGGCCACCCAACGCTGCGCTGCCCATGGTGCTCGCGCTCTTCCGCCGACCTGCCTCCCCGTCGGACACCACCACCCTTCCACGCCCCATCCCCAACGACGCCCATGCATGTCGTCCCTCCCCCCAGGCCCATCCCAAGTAGGGATGCGCGCCCGTCATCCGGCTCTCGTACACACCCTCCACCGCCCCGCCCCGGACCAGGAGGCTGCGGTCGGTGTAGTCGAACCGTCCGGAACTCACCGACAGCGCAAGCCCGGCCACTCCCCCGACCCCAAACCGCCTGTCCACCCCCAGGTGCGCGCCGAACAGGTCTCCGTCCCACGCCACTGCGTCGCCCCCCGACAGGCTCCGGTACTCTCCCGCTCCCCACACCGTCACCTCCGACCCCACTGGGGCCTCATCCCCCGCCAGCCCCAGGGCGAAGCTCCGACCCCCGAGTCCCTCCTTCCACCCTCTTGCGGCCATGACCGCCAGCGCCTCGGCCCACGCAGCAGACTCATCCGAAGGCGCAGACCCGTCCAGCGCCCGCCCGATGCGCCCGGCCACTGCCTCCACCGTCCCTGCGACCATGGCCCGGGAGAGTTCCGGCAGTATGGCCTCGTGCACCCCCTCCATGCGCGCCACCAACCGGTCCACCACCTCCAGAGTGAAGCGCAACTCCGCAGTGTCGCCGTCCGCATCCCGCGCCTTCAGCGTGTAACGCACCGGCCCCTGCACCACCGCAGGCGTGCCCGCCACCGTCCCCCCGGTGGTTTCCTCCTCGGGCGGAGTCCAGACCAGGCCCTCGGGCAGGGCCGGGGAGAGCGTGTAGGCCAGCGGCGGGTTGCCCCCGGTCGCCGCAGGCAGCGTGAGCGGCGCCGCCTCCACCCCCTGCACGTAGCGCTGCGCCGACACCCGGGCCGGGCCGAAGGTGGGCTGCGCGTCCGCCACTACTTCCAAGGTGAACGCCAGCGTGGCGGTGTCCCCGTCCGCATCCGTCACCGTCAGGGTATGGACCACCGCAGGCGTGGCGACCGCAGGCGTGCCCGCGATGGTCCCGCCGGTCGTTTCATCTCCGGGTGGAGTCCAGACCAAGCCCTCGGGCAGGGCCGGGGAGAGCCCATAGGTCAGCGGCGGGTCCCCGCCCCGGGCCGCAGGCAGCCTGAGGGGTTCGATCTCCTTACCCTGCACGTAGCGCTGCGCTGGCGCACGCGCCTCCCCGAAGTCCAGCCGACGGTCAGCGTCCACCGGCGGGGCTTCGTCGTCGGCCACAGTCACCTGGACGCTGGCGCTGGCGAGGGTGGTTGGGTAGCCGGCGGCGTCGCAGGCGGTCGTGACCGCGTGGCGGATGGTGGCGCGGTCGTCCTCGCCGTCGTCGTCCTGCCCGGCGGTGACAGTCACCGTCTGCGGCGTGTTCCAGGTGGTGGCCGTGAAGGTCAGCGCGGTGGGGTCCGCCTCCACGTCCGGGTTGCCGCTCGCCACGGAGACGCCCACGCCGGCGGCGCAGCCGACGGGGGCGCTGTTCAGAACCAGCGTGTACGTCCCTTGGTTGGCGTCGTCCGCGCCCGGATCCTCGTCGAGCGACAGGCTCGTTCGGGAGACGGTCACGCCCGGTGGTGCGCTCGGCGCCACCGGGAGCGTTCCGGTGGTGAGGTCGCTGGAACCCGAGTGCGCCGCGGCCAGCACCTTCACCGCCAAGGTCGAAGCGGCGTCGAAGCCGTAGCCGGCGCCGGCGGCCAGCGTCAGGGTGGCAGCGGTGGTTCCCGTTGCGCCGTCGCTGACGGTGCTGATGGAGAGGCCGGCGATGGCCGGGCTGGTGACGAGCTCGAAGCTCGTGGCGGTGACGCCGGCGGCGAAGGTGAAGCCGCTGGGCAGGGTGACGGTGAGCATCGCGCTGTCGAGGTTGGACTCGGTGAGGGACGTGGGATTGGAGGCGAGGGTTGCGCCGGCGTTCACGGTGACGGAGAAGGTGAGGGTGGCGCGGTCCGTGTTCATGGTGTTGGAGTCCGCGTCGGTGGCGGTGATGGTGACCGTCTGGGCGGCGGCGGCCGTGGTGGGGGTGCCGCAGACCTCGCGGGCCTCGGTGCCCGGGCAGCCGTCCATGTCCGTGCCGGTGGCGTCGAAGCGGAGGCCCGCCGGCAGGGTGGAGGCGGCGTATGTGATGGTTCCGTTGCCGCCGGTGGCGGCCGGCACAGTGAACTCGGTGATGGCGGCGCCGGCGGTGAAGGTCTTGGCGGAGACGGAGCCGGAGCCGAAGGACGGGGCGGAGTCGGTGCCGCGGATGATGACGGTGGCCGAAGACGGGGTGCCGATAGTGAAACCGCTTGTGTCGGCACTCGTTATGCTGGCAATACCGAAAGTGACAGTCTCATCACCTTCCACGGCATTGTCACTGGTCACTGCGTACTCAGAAACCGCTATTGGTGAAGTGTTGGTATGGTTATATAGGAGAGTCCCTCCAGTGCCAAGTACAGTGCCGGAGCGAAAGGCGAGGTCGAGCGACAACCAAGCACTACCAGACACCGAATATGTAAAGGCCAATATTTTCCCAACACCTATGCTTTGATCAAATAACACACTGACGGAGAAACGTCCCCCTCGTCCACCTGTAGGCCCGGCCAAGCAGTGTCCCGGTCGCCGTTGCGGTTGCCGGCGGTGCCGCAGTTGGCCGGGGTGCCGCCGCAGTTGCCGCTGACGGATAGGGTGACGGTCTGCGCCGCCGGCGCGGGCGCCACCGCGGCCAAGGCAAGGACGAAAGCGGCAAGCGCGGAGCGAAGGCGGGCGGCGCTGCCGCCAAAGGTCAGGGAGCGGCGGCTACCTCTAGCCCCGCCCGATTCTTCGGGGGGGGGGGGGGCACAAACAGACGGGTGTTAAACCCATGTTCTTCATGGCCCGGGTCACGGCAACCGAAGCAGTTCGACAGGCATCCTCAAACCGTATTCATTGAGCTTTCGGGCCTGCGGGGAGTTGCGGGGAATAGGGACTCCACTCGTCGCAATCCAGACGTAAGGAAACTCTGAACAATCGCCCCCGTTCGTCCTGAGCGTAGCGAAGCGAAGTCGAAGGACGCGCCTTTCCATAGGGAAAGGCGCCTCGATCCAGAATTGATCAGAGGTTCCGTAAGACGGAACGTTGGGGGCGGCTCTGCTCATGAGTTCAAGGTCGGATGCCTCGTTCCTCAGCCAATTCCGTAACCAGTTCAACTTATCGACGACTTCCTTGACGTTCGACGTGGCGGCCGGATGGACCTCGATCCAGATGGCGCGTTCCGAGCCTTGCGGCGGTTCGTAACCGAGACCGTAATCCCAACGCGGTTGACGGGAATAGGGGGGTTGCCGTGCGAGCGCCGCATCCAGGGCGATGCTTCCGGTGAGCCTCCGTGTAGAACCACAATCCACCCGATTGCGATGCCTGCCCTCGATCGCCCCTTTCCCGGGACGACAGGTTCGGCCAACCGCCGCCGGTGCGGCGTTCGCCGCGTCTCTGAAATTCACGGCCTGTCCACTGCGTTCCGGGCGGCGACTTCCGCCACGACGTCCCCTACCTTGCCGGAGAACTCGTCAAACCGCCCCAGCCGGCTTCGGTGGTGTCGTCTGCACCGGGATCGAGGTTGGATATGTCCCTGACCGTTCCGTCACGAGAAAAATAGTAGGTCTTCAGATCGCTCTCCAACGCCTTCTCCGCAAGGTTCTTCGCACTCGGCGCCGCATCGAGGCCGAGCAGACGCAGCACGTCCCTCTCCGTACCGCCGTTCTTTCGGAGAAACCGCAGTGCCCAGACGATGTCGAGAACGTGGGGCGAGTGGGTAGAGGCGAAGATGCGGTATCCGCGCAATCGTAGTTCCAGGATGAGGTTGATGACAGCGGCGATCCCGTTCGGGTGGAGACCCATTTCCGGTTCCTCGACAATGACCCATTGCAGTTCGTTCCGGCGTGGTATCCTCGATGGCGGCAGGAGCCAGTAGAGGCCAAGGAGCATCGGTACGAACTCGCGTTGCCCGGCCGACCACACAAGATAGGGGAAGGCGTCGTCGGTCTCCCGCCCGAGGGTCAGACGGCTTTGATATCCGGAGGAATCGGTCCGCAGTTCGAATCCGCCGAATATATGCTCTTCCAGCGGCTTTCTCAGCGTATCGTTCAGTCGGTTCTTCTGCGGAAACAGTCCCTTGTTCAAGTGGAACTCGTTCTGTACGAGTTGGTGGAGTCGTTCACTGAAATCGCGCAGCACGAAAGGGTCGCCGACCTTGTAGTCGGTAAACGGGCGCGTCATGCCGTCGCGCAGACTCATGACTCGTTGCGCCGGAACGTAGAAGGCCGTCGCTTCTTCGTCTTTCGGTTTGGAGGGCCGGCGTCTGGCGTAGCTCTCGAACCTCAGCGCATTCTTTGCTTTGCCGGAAATCAAGCGGCTCTGCTTCCCGTTCCACAGCGAGGACATGCCCTCGCCAAAGTAGAGTTCGAGAAACGCCTTCAGGTTCGAGCCCCATTCGATGCTGAAGTGTCCGAGTGTTGCGTGTATGGCGTGCTTGTCCAAGAGCAGCTTGATGAGTTGGAGGAGGATGCTCTTGCCGGTGGCTTGAGGACCCACGAACACCGTCAGGTCTCCAAAGCGGACATCGGCCTCACGGATCGGTCCGACGTCGTGTACCCGGATCCTCTCGATCATCGTTCGGGGGATCCCGACCTCACTGGGTCTCTTCCTTCCTCCGTCGCCCTTCCGGTCTCCAGTCAGCGCTTGGAGAACTGCGGCCGCTTCCGCGCCTTGTGTTTGCCGTACTTCTTGCGCTCCACCGCCCGGGGGTCGCGGGTGACGTAACCCGCCTTCTTCAACGGAGCGCGGAAGCCCTGATCCACTTGCATCAGCGCCCGGGTGATCCCGTGCCGGATGGCGCCGGCCTGGCCGGAACTCCCGCCGCCCTTGACGTTCACGACGATGTCGTAGTCCCCCAGGGTGCGGGTCACGTGGAAGGGCTGCCGGACGATCATCCTGGCGGTCTCACGACCGAAATAGTCTTCCAGCACCCGGTCGTTGATGCGGATGTCGCCCTTGCCGCGCTTCAGGTAGATCCGCGCCACCGAAGTCTTCCGTCTGCCCGTCGCGCAAAAGATGGACTCGTCCGCCATGACGTCGATCTCTACCCTGCGATGGCGAGCGGCTCGGGCAACTGCGCTCCGTGCGGGTGCTCCGGCCCCCCGTAAACCTTCAGCTTGCCGAGCTGGCCTCTCCCGAGCCGGTTCCTGGGAAGCATGCCTTTCACCGCCAACCGCACCACCGCCTCCGGTTTCCTGGCCCGCACCTCGGACAGGCGCGCCACCCGCAGTCCTCCCGGATAGCCGGTGTGGCGGTAGTAGCGCTTGTCGCTTTCCTTCGCCCCGGTCACCTTGACCCGCTTGGCGTTCACCACTATGACGAAATCACCCGCGTCCACGTGCGGGCTGAAGGACGGCTTGTGCTTGCCGCGCAGGACCCTGGCGATCTCGGTGGCCATCCGTCCGAGGACCTTGCCCTCGGCATCGACGATGTACCACCGCCGCTGAGCCAGCGACTCCGCCTTCGTCATCTGAACCGTGCGCATGTTGCTGCTTGGCGTCCGAGCATCGCTTGGCGGGGCCGACGAGACTCGAACTCGCGACCTCCGGCGTGACAGGCCGGCGTTCTAACCAGCTGAACTACGGCCCCGTGCGAATGAGGAACATAACGGTTATCGGACGCGATTGCAACCCCGGGAGCCGGGCCGGGCAGGGGAAACGATGGGCGGTACAGGACTTGAACCTGTGACCCCCGGCTTGTAAGGCCGATGCTCTCCCAACTGAGCTAACCGCCCGAAGACCCGAAACGGACCCGGCGCAGGCGCCGGGGTCCCGCCGCGTCCGCCCGGAAAGGGCGGCGGCGGCGTCCGGTCACTGGGGAAGGCTGGGCCTGGGCTCGGGGGCCTTCTTGCGAAAGCTCGCGGCCGCGCCCGCCGCGGGGGCGTCCAGCTCCCGCTGCGTGAACAGCGCCTCCGGGTCGCTGACCACGAGGGCCCGCTTGAGGACCTCGTCCATGTGCGACACCAGGACCAACTCCACGCTCTTCAGGACCGTGGCCGGAATCTCGTTGATGTCCTTCTTGTTCTCCGCCGGGATGACGACGGCCTTGATGCCGCCGCGGTGGGCGGCGAGCACCTTTTCCTTCAGCCCGCCGATGGGCAGCACGCTGCCCCGGAGCGTGATCTCCCCGGTCATGGCCACGTCGTGATAGACGGGGATGCGCGTCAACGCGGACACCAGCGACGTCGCCATGGTGATGCCCGCGGACGGCCCGTCCTTGGGGATCGCCCCCTCCGGCACGTGGATGTGGACGTCGTTCTTCTGGTAGAAGTCCCTGTCCAACCCCAGGTCTTCCCCCCGGGAACGGACGTAGCTCATGGCGGCCTGGGCCGACTCCTGCATGACGTCTCCGAGCTTGCCGGTGATGGTCAACTGCCCCTTCCCGGGCATTATGGAGACCTCGGTGGACAACAACTCGCCGCCGAGCTCGGTCCACGCCAACCCGGTGGTGGTCCCGACCCGGTGCTCCTCCTCGGCGATGCCGTAGCGGTGCCTGGGGGGGCCGAGATACTTCGGCAGGTTCCGTGCGCCCACGGTGGTCCTCGACGCAAGGTCGTTCTTGACCACGTCCACCGCGACCTTCCGGCAAATGGAGGCGATCTCGCGCTCCAGGTTCCTGACCCCCGCCTCCTTGGTGTAGCGCCGCACCAGCCCCAGGATGGCGCTGTCCGACAGGACGATGTTCTCCTCCTTCAGCCCGTTGGCGTCACGCTGTTTCACCACCAGGTACTTCTTGGCGATGTTCAGCTTCTCCAACTCGGTGTAGCCCGCGATGCGGATGATCTCCATCCGGTCCTGCAACGGCCGGGGGATGCCCTCCAGGGTGTTCGCAGTGGTGATGAACATGACCTTGGACAGGTCGTAGTCCAGGTCCAGGTAGTGGTCGTTGAACGCCTGGTTCTGTTCCGGGTCCAGCACCTCCAGGAGGGCGGACGAGGGGTCGCCGCGGAAGTCCATGGACATCTTGTCCACCTCGTCCATCAGGAAGACCGGGTTGCTGGAACCGGCCTTCTTGAGGGACTGGATGATCTTCCCGGGCAACGCGCCGATGTAGGTCCGCCGATGTCCGCGGATCTCGGCCTCGTCCCGCACCCCGCCGAGGGACATGCGGACGAACTTCCGTCCCGTGGCCCGGGCGATGGAGCGTCCGAGGGAAGTCTTGCCCACGCCCGGAGGCCCCACCAGGCAGACGATGGGGCCCTTGATCTTGCCCACGAGGCTCTGGACCGCCAGGTACTCGAGGATCCTCTCCTTGACCTTGCCGAGCCCGTAGTGGTCCTCCTCCAACACCTTCTCGGCTTCGGCGATGTCGAGCTTGTCGTCCGTATAGTCGTACCACGGGAGGCTGAGTATCCAGTCGATGTAGTTCCGGACGACGGTGGCCTCGGCCGACATGGGCGACATCATCTTGAGCTTCTTGAGCTCCTTCTCGACCTTCTCCCTGGCCTCGGCAGAGAGCTTCTTCTGCTTGATCTTCTCCTCGACCTCCTGCATCTCGTTCTTGAACTCGTCCTTTTCGCCGAGCTCCTTCTGGATCGCCCTCATCTGCTCGTTGAGGTAGTACTCCTTCTGGGAGCGCTCCATCTGCTTCTTCACGCGCGAACGGATCCGGCGCTCCACCTCGAGGATCTCGATCTCCGCCCGCATGTGCCCCAGCACCTTCTCCAGGCGCTCGGTAGCGTTGACGGTCTCCAGCAGGACCTGCCGTTCCTCCAGCTTGACCCCGAGATGTCCGATGATCGTGTCCGCGAGCTTGCCCGGCTCCTCGACGGAAGAGACGGACGCGACCATCTCGGGGGGGATCTTCTTCTTGACCTTGACGTAGTTCTCGAAGGCGCTGTGCACCTCGCGCACCATGGCGCCCACCTCCGCGCCCTGCTCCACCGGGTCGTCCAGCTTCTCCACCTCCACCAGGAAGAACTCCGGATGCGTCAGGTAGCGCGCGATCCGTCCCCGGCGTTTGCCCTCCACCAGGACCTTGACGGTCCCGTCCGGCAACTTCAGCATCTGCACCACGCTCCCCAGCGTGCCGATGAGGTAGATGTCGTCCTCGGTGGGTTCGTTGGTCCTGGCGTCCTTCTGGGAGGCGAGGAAGATGGCGGTCTGCTTCCGGGAGGCCTCCTCCAGCGCCCGGATGGACTTCTGCCGGCCCACGAACAGCGGCACCACCATGTGCGGGAAGACGATGATGTCCCGGAGAGGCAGCAACGGCGCTTGCACGGCGCTGTCCGCCCCCGGCTCGTTGTCGTCCTTCTTGTCGCTGCGAAATAGCATGAATCTCCCCCCTTACGCGCTCTCCGCCGCCTTCGAGTACACAACCATAGGAGGTTCGTTGCGGGTCATCACCTCCTCGGTAATGACCACTTCCTTGATGTTGGGCTGGGAAGGCATCTCGTACATCACGTCGAGCATGGTGTTCTCCATGATCGCCCTCAAGCCGCGCGCGCCCGACTTCCGCTTCATCGCTTCCCGTGCAATAGCCCAAAGGGCCTCGTCTGTAAAGTTGAGGTGCACGCCCTCCATCTCGAAGAGCTTGCAGTACTGCTTGGTGAGGGCGTTCTTCGGTTCCTTGAGGATCTGCACCAGCGCCCCTTCGTCGAGCTCGTCCAGGGTGGCGATCACCGGCAGCCGGCCCACGAACTCCGGGATGAGGCCGAACTTGAGGAGGTCTTCGGGCTGGACGTCGTGCAGGACCCTGGAGTCCCCGCGGACCTCGGCCTCCACCTCCTTGCTGCCGAAGCCCAGCCGCCTGCGCCCGGTGCGCCTTCGGATGATCTCCTCGATGCCGACGAACGCGCCGCCGCAGATGAACAGGATGTTGGTGGTGTCCACCTGGAGGAACTCCTGCTGCGGGTGCTTGCGGCCGCCCTTGGGGGGGACGCTCGCCATGGTGCCCTCGATGATCTTGAGCAACGCCTGCTGCACCCCTTCGCCCGACACGTCCCTGGTGATCGACGGGTTCTCCGACTTCCGGGAGATCTTGTCGATCTCGTCGATATAGACGATGCCCCGCTGGGCCTTCTCCACGTCGTACTCCGCGGACTGCAGCAGGTTGAGGATGATGTTCTCGACGTCCTCCCCCACGTAGCCCGCCTCGGTCAGGCTCGTGGCGTCCGCGATGCTGAAGGGGACCTGCAAGAGGCGGGCCAGGGTCTGCGCCAGCAGGGTCTTGCCCGACCCGGTGGGACCCAGCAGGAGGATGTTGCTCTTCTGGAGCTCCACGTCCCCCGTCATCATCTGGTTGTCGATCCTCTTGTAGTGGTTGTGCACGGCCACCGCGAGGATCTTCTTGGCCGGGTCCTGGCCCACGACGTACTGGTCCAGCACGCGTTTGATCTCCACCGGCTTCGGGACCCCGGACGACGACGCGATGGAGTCCTCGTGCTCGCACTCTTCCGCGATGATGTCGTTGCAGAGGTCGATGCACTCGTCACAGATATAGACGGTGGGGCCCGCGATCAGTTTGCGCACCTCATCCTGGCTCTTACCGCAGAACGAACAGACAAGACTGCCGGACCGGTCGTCCCCGTGCTTTGGCATCGATGCTCCCCCTCACCCCTTTGTGTTGACTTCGAGGCGGCTGGTGATCACCTCGTCCACCAGTCCGTACTCCAGGGCCCGCTGGCCCGTCATGAACAGGTCCCTGTCCGTATCCCGTTCGATCCTGTCCAGCGACTGCCCCGTGTGCTTCACCAGGATCGCGCCGAGCTCCTCCCGCATCCTCAGGATCTCCCTGGCCTGGATGTCGATGTCGGCCGCGGTTCCCTGGAAGCCGCCGAGGGGCTGATGGATCATGATGCGCGAATGCGGCAGCGCGTACCGCTTGCCGCTGGCGCCCGCGGCCAGCAGGACCGCCCCCATGCTCGCCGCCTGCCCCAGGCAGACGGTGGAGACCTTCGGGCGGATGTACTGCATGGTGTCGTAGATGGCGAGGCCCGCGGTCACCGAGCCGCCCGGGGAATTGATGTAGAAGTAGATGTCCCGCTCCGGGTCTTCCGACTCCAGGAACAGCAACTGCGCGGTGATCAGGTTCGCCACCTCATCCACCACCGGGCTGCCCAGAAAGACGATCCGGTCCTTGAGGAGGCGGGAATAGATGTCGTATGCGCGCTCCCCTCGACCCGTCTGCTCCACCACAAAAGGAATGAAGTTCATGTTGCCTCGACCCTCGTGCCCAGCGCACGCCGAACGCGCCACCAGGAAAGTCTAGCCTCTTTTGCCGCCCTCATCAACCTTTTCGGGCGGTTCCACCACCGTGACGTCCGCCTCCCGGAGCAGGAAATCCAGGGTCTTCCCGGACGCGATCTGCGAACGCAGAACCGCCCGCGCCCGGTCCTGGCGGTACCGCTCGCGCACCGAACCCGCCTGCTCCCCGCTGGCCCGCGCCAAGGCCTCGACCCGGCGGTCCACCTCCTCGTCGGAAGCGGCGATGCCCTCCGCGGCGGCGATCTTCTCGAGCAGCAGCCTCGCCTTGACCTGGCTCCGGGCCTGCGGCGTCAGCTCCTCCCGAAGCTCGTCGGCGGTCGGCGCCGGCGCGTCCGCCCCGGACGGGTCCCGCCGGGCCTTGGCCCGTTCCACGAGGTAGGACAGCTCCAGGTCGACCATGGACGGGGGCGCCTCAAAGTCGTGCTCCTCCACCAGACGGTCCACGATCCGGTCCTGCAAACGACGGTCCTGGAACGCATCGACCTCGCGCTGCAAATCCGACCGCAGCTTCTCGCGCAACTCCGGCAACGAATCGCACTCGCCGTAGTC
Organism: uncultured Binatia bacterium (SeqCode); assembly: GCA_965204235.1. Lineage (GTDB taxonomy): Bacteria > Desulfobacterota > Binatia > UBA9968 > JAJDTQ01 > JAJDTQ01. The sequence goes on along the minus strand of OZ241979.1, from coordinate 2,575,498 downwards.
CCGGGCGAACTCGTCGTCCAGGGGAGGCAGGACCTTGCGTCGGATGTCCCTGACCGTGACCTCGAACTCCGCCTGCTTCCCCGCCATGCGCTCGTCCTGGACGCTGGCCGGCAGGTTGACCACGAGGGTCCGCGGCGCCTCCCGCTCCATGCCCACCAGACCCTGCTCGAACTCCGGCAGCGACTGGCCCGCGCCGATGTCCACCGGGTAGCCCTCGGCCGTGCTTCCGGGGAAGGGCTCGCCGTCCACCGTAGCCGAGAAGTCCACGAGCACGTAGTCTCCCTCCTCCACCCGGACCCGGTCCTCCACCGGCTCCAGTTGCGCACTCCGCTCCCGGAGCTCCGCCAGCGCCCGATCCACCTCCTCGTCCCCCACTTCGGCGCGCACGCGATCCAGTGGGATGGCTCGGTAGTTCCCGAGCTCGATGTCCGGCTTCACGTCCACCACCACGGTGAACGCGAACGGCTGCTCCTGTTTCAACTCCCCCACATCCAGCCGCGGCTCGGACACCAGCTCCAGCCCCCGGTCCCTGACCGCGTCGGCAAGCGACTCCCCCACGATCTCGGACAACGCCTCCGTCTGGATCTCGGCGCCGTAGAGGCCGTGCAGTACGCCCCGCGGTATCTTGCCGGAGCGGAACCCGCGCACCTTCGCCCGACGCCCGACCTCCCGATAGACTCGTGCGAACGCCCGGTCCACTCGCTCCGCCGGGACCTCGACCCGAAGCCTTCTCTGCGTGGGCGTCAATACATCCACTTCACACTTCATCCCTGGCCTGCCCCCCGTAGGACTCGTTCACCGAACTCCACACCGAACCGCACCCGTCCGCCCGCGCCGCTCCCCCGCGGAGGGCGAGCCGCTCGGTGCTCGGACGACCCCGTCCGACGCTTCCGGATGGTGCGAGAGGGGGGATTCGAACCCCCACGGTTGCCCGCTAGATCCTAAATCTAGTGCGTCTACCGGTTCCGCCACTCTCGCATGCTGAGAAGGCGTGTCTGCTGTCCTGTAGCAACCCCGCAAAGCGCAAGTCAAGGTCACCGGCGCCCGGGGCGAGGACGGCGGGGGAGGCCGGACGGCGCGGGGAAAGGGAGGAGTGGGCCGCCGGAGACTCGAACTCCGGACCCGCTGATTAAGAGTCAGCTGCTCTACCAACTGAGCTAGCGGCCCATGCGTCCTGGTTGGGGTGAGTGAAGGGACTTGAACCCTCAACCCCTGGAGCCACAGTCCAGTGCTCTAACCAGTTGAGCTACACTCACCAGAACACCGATTGTCTGGCGCGCCAGAAGGGACTCGAACCCCTGACCCACGGCTTAGAAGGCCGTTGCTCTATCCACCTGAGCTACTGGCGCGTCGAACCGTTCCTTCGAGGTCTCCCGCCGAACCCTTCTCGACCCGCGGGCCGTCTCGGCCGGGCCGGCGTGGTCGGGGCGAGCCGATTCGAACGGCCGACCCCCTGCTCCCAAGGCAGGTGCGCTACCTGGCTGCGCTACGCCCCGTCACGGAGACACTGCATTCTACATCATGGCGCGGCGATATCAAGTCAGGGAAACCCTGAACGATCGTCCCGTTCGTCCTGAGCGTAGCGAAGCGAAGTCGAAGGACGCGTTTTTCCATCGGGAGAGGTTCCTCGAAGCCAAGCCAAAGCCCCCGCGGACCTCCCCGAAGGCCCATGCTACGACGGACGCCACTCCTGGAGGACCCGTTGCTGGACCTCCAGTATCCGCTGGACGCCCGTTCGCGCCAGACCGACCAACTCGTCGAGGCGGTCGGCGTCGAAGGGCTTCTTCTCCGCGGTCCCCTGGACCTCCACGAACTGCCCCGACCCGGTCATCACGAAGTTCATGTCCACGTCGGCGTTGTTGTCCTCGCCCGCGTCCAGATCCAGCACCGCCCTGCCTTCCACCACGCCGACGCTCACCGCGGCCAGGGTGTCCCTGAGCAGACCCCGGGGCACGCTCCGGTTCGCCGCCCACCCCTTCAAGGCGCCGGCCAGGGCCACGTAGGCGCCGCTGATGGACGCGGTCCGGGTGCCGCCGTCGGCCTGTATGACGTCGCAGTCCAGCCACACCGTCCGTTCCCCCAGGCAGTGGAGGTCGGCCACCGAACGGAGGCTGCGTCCGATCAGCCGCTGGATCTCGTGGGTGCGGCCGCCCATCCGGCCCCGGGCGGCCTCCCGGGGGATGCGCGTCGGCGACGACGACGGCAACATTCCGTACTCCGCAGTGATCCAGCCCTTCCCCGTCTTCCGCAGGAACGGCGGCGCCCGGTCCTCGATCTTGGCCGTGCAGATGACCCGGGTGTCCCCCATCTCGATCAACGCCGAACCGTCGGCGTGCTTGATGAAGCCGGGCGTGATGCGGAGGGGGCGCAGCTCCCGGTCCCCGCGGCCGTCGGCGCGCATTACCGACCGACCTCCTGAACCTCGGGTCGGTCCACCCACTCTCCGGCCGGGAACATCTTCATCGAAGGGTCACCCCCCTGGAAAATTCAGGAGAACCGCTGCACGATCCCCCGTATGGGATCCAGCACCGTTTCCGAGATACCCTGCATCAGGGTGGAAAGGCTCCGCTGCTCCGCCACCGCGGCCAACGCCGCCCGCCGGCGGGCGCGCATCTCCCCGACCGCGAAGGACAGCGACCCGAGCCGGTCGAACAACCCGATGACCTTGTCCACGTCGTCCGACGTCGTGTCGGTCCGTTCCTTGTCGAGGACCGCCAGGAGCCACCGGGCATCGTCCGGGGGCGCGTTCTCCAGGGCGTGGACCGCCAGGATGCTCCGCTTCCCCTCGGCGATGTCGCCGCCCCGCCGCTCCCGGCCCTTGTCCCCGTACAGGTCCAGCAGGTCGTCCTGTATCTGGAACAGGATGCCGAGCTGGCGCGCGCCTTCGCCGAGGCCGTCCCGCAGCCGGGCGTCCCGACCGAGGACTTCGGCGCTGCCCGCGGTGGCCAGGACGAACAACCGGGAGGTCTTGGCTTCGACCATGGTGAAGTATTGATCCAGCGTGGGATGCGGGTTCGCCCGCAAGGCGAACTCCTGTTCCTGGCCGTCTATGACCTGCAACGTCTCCACCAGGATCCTGCGGGCCAGCGTTTCCCGCAACTCCACGGGCGCGGGCGTGCGCTGGGCCAACAGCAACGTGAGGTAGAACATGGCGTTGCCCAGGTCGATGGCCCGGGCGACGCCGAAACGGCGCCATACGGTCTCCCGCCCCCTGCGGGACTCGTCCCCGTCCTGCACGTCGTCGTGGACCAGGGTCGCGTTGTGCAGCATCTCGCACGCCGCGCCCACGGCCACGGCCCTGCCGGGGTCCTCCCCGAGACAGTCCGCCGTCAGCAGCGGCAGCAACGCCCGCAGCCGCTTGCCGCCGGTCTCGAACTGGTAGCGGCACATGTCCGCCAACGCCGAATCCGCAAGCCCGGCGTCGCGGAGCGCCTCCTCGAACAGGCGGAGCACCTCGGGGAGATGGCGCCGCCGCAGGCGTTCGAGGCGCTCCTCGAAGGCCGTCCGGGCCTCGGACGCCGACGGGTCCCGGGGGGCGGGACCGGCAGACCGGTCATCGCGCACCATGCGCGCAGGTCCTCCTGTTGGGTGCGGTCGGCTTCCTCCGGGTACTGCGGAAGCGGAAGGCGGTACGGGAGGGGAAGCAGGCGTCAACCGAGCTTCCCGCCGTTCATAATGCGGCCCGACCCGGGAGTCAAGGAAGAACGCGCAATAACGCGCCCCGGGGACCACGGAAGCCCCGCGCGTTGAGGCCGCGGGGACAACCTGCTAGTGGAGTCCCATGGAACGGCGCACCGGCGGCCCCCTGCGGGTGCTGGACTTGCAGCGGCTCGACTACGACGCCGCGCTGGACGTCCAGCAACGGATCCTCGACCGGAAGGTCCGCGGGGCCTCGGCCGACTGCCTCATACTCGTGGAGCATCCGCACGTCTTCACCACCGGCAGGAGGGACGCGCGCCGCCACATACTCGACCCCGGCGGCGTGCCGGTGCGGGCCACCACCCGGGGCGGCGACGTCACCTACCACGGCCCGGGACAGTTGGTGGTCTATCCCATCATCGACCTCCGGTCGAGACTGCGCCGCGAGGTCCACCGGTACCTCGGCAGGCTCGAGCAGGTGGTCATCGACGTCCTCGCCGCGTTCGGCCTGGACGCCGCCCGGCGGCCGCCCTGGACCGGGGTGTGGATCGGCGGCAGGAAGGTCTGCGCCATCGGCATCGCCGTCCGGCGCGGCGTCACCTGCCACGGGGCCGCCCTGAACGTGGCCCCGGACCTGAGCTATTTCCGCAGGATCGTCCCCTGCGGCCTGGAGTGGGCCCAGGTGACTTCCATGGAGCGGGAAGCCGCGGCGCCGGTGGAGATGGCGACGGTGAAGCCGCTGGTGGCGGAGGTTTTCTGTCGGACCTTCGGATACGACGGGTGGGTGGGGACGGAGGATCCGCCGAGCCCGCCTCGGGGCCATGCGTGCGGCCCGGGGAGCTCGGCTACTTCTGGTACCAGTCTGCGTTGATCTGGGTGTATTCCTTCCACTTGTCCGGCACCGCGGCCTCCTCGAATATGGCCTCCACCGGACAGACGGGCTCGCAAGCGCCGCAGTCGATGCACTCCTCGGGATCGATATAGAGCATGTTCTCCTTCTCGAATACCTCGGTCTCGGTCTTGGTCGGGTGGATGCAATCGACGGGGCAGACGTCGACACAGGCCGTGTCCTTGGTATCGATGCAGGGCTCTACGATCACGTATGTCATTCCTCTCCTCCCGCGGGTCCGGTCCGCGCTTCATGCGCCGAACTCCCCCGGCCTTGCCCTTTCCCCATGCAGCGGCGAACCGTCCGTCTTGGCTAGCAAACAGCCCTTTTCCTGTCAAGCGAACGCTATCCTTGGGGCGCGTCCTTCCCGCGGCCGCCCCCGGCGCGCTTTCGAGGCGGCGCGTGGGTGGCGGCGCCGTAGAACATCTCGGCGCATTCCATGAGGGTCTCGGAAAGCGTCGGATGCGGATGGACCGACTCGGCCAAGTCCCTCGCGGTGGCGCCCATCTCCATGGCCAACACGCCCTCGCCGATGAGCTCGCCGGCGCCGGCGCCGGTGATGCCCATGCCGAGGATGCGCTCCGTCCCGGGCTCGACGACCAACTTGGTCAAGCCTTCGGGGCGATCCATGGCAAGTGCCCTGCCCGAGGCGCCCCAGGGGAACTTCACGACCTCCACCGGGACCTTCCGGGCCTTGGCATCCTGTTCCGTGAGCCCGCACCAGGCCACCTCCGGCTCCGTAAAGACCACCGCGGGGATCACCACGTCCTCGATGGTGCCGGACTCTCCGGCGATGACTTCCACCGCGACCCGCGCCTCCCTGGTGGCCCGGTGGGCGAGCAACGCGCCGCCGTTGGCGTCCCCGATGGCGTAGATGGCCGGGTCCGCGGTCTGCTGTCGATGGTTGCACTCGATGAAGCCGTTGGCCCCGATCCTCACCCCGGTGTTCTCGAGGCCCAGGTCCTCGTAACCGGGGGTCCGGCCCACGCTCACCAGCACCCGGTCGTAGGACTCCTCGCGCCGGGTCCCGTTGACCTCCATGGCCACCTTGATCTTCGTCCCGCTGGTGGCCATGCGCAGGACTCTGGTCTTGAGACGGACCTCCCGGAAGAGATCCCCCGCGGTCTTCGCCACGGGCCTCACCAGGTCCGCGTCCACCCCGGGCAGCAGGTGGTCCAGCGCCTCCACCAGCACGATCTCGCTGCCGAGCCGGGCATAGACCGTGCCCAGCTCCATGCCGATGTAACCGCCTCCCACCACCAGCAGGCGGCCGGGAACGTCCCTGAGCTCCAGCGCCTCGGTGGACGTCATGATCCGCCGGTTGCCCAGGTCGAAAGCCGCCGGCATGGCCGGCCGGGAGCCCACCGCGACGATGGCCTGCTCGTATTCCACGAACTGCTGCCCGTCGGGAGTCTCCACCCGGAGGGTGCGGGAGTCCTCGAAGTGGCCGCGGCCCCGGAGCCGCCGGACCCCCCTTCGAGAGCACAGTCCGTCCAGCCCCCGGGCAAGCCTGTCGATGACCGACTCCTTCCACTCCCGCAGCTTCTCGAGCTTCACCCTGGGCTTGCCGAAGGCCACGCCCCTGGCCTCCGACAGCGCGGCTTCGCCGATGACGTGGGTGGCGTGGAGGAGGGCCTTGGAAGGGATGCAGCCGCGATGGAGGCAGACTCCGCCCAGGCGCTCGTCCCGTTCCACCAGGAGCACCCGCTTGCCCAGGTCCGCGGCATGGAACGCTGCGGCGTAGCCTCCCGGGCCGGCGCCCACGACGACGATCTCGGTTTGGATGGGTTGCATCGCCATGGCCTGTCACACGCCGTCGGTCCGGACGTCCGCTTCGGGGAAGTCTTCCAGGCAGCGCACGATCTCGCGCAGGAAGCGCGCGCCGTCGGCGCCGTCGATCACCCTGTGGTCATAGGACAGGGCGAGCGGCAACACCAGCCGCGGCACGACCTTCCGGTCCCGCACCAGGGGCCGGTGCACGCCGCGCCCCATGCCCAGGACGGCCACCTGCGGGCCGTTGACGATGGGGGTGAAATAGGAGCCGCCGATGCTTCCCAGGTTCGATATGGTGAAGGCCGCCCCCTGCATCTCGTCCGCGGTCAGCTTCCTCTGCCGGGTCCGCTCCGCCAACTCGTCCAGCTCCCTGGACAGGTCCAGGAGGCTCTTCCTGTCCACGTCCCGGATGACCGGCGCGATCAGGCCCGCTTCGGTGTCCACCGCCACGCCCACGTGCACGTAGTCCCGGGTGACGATCTCCAGGGCGCGGTAATCGATGCCGGTCTTGAACGCCGGGTACTTGTCCAGCGCCGAGACCACGGCCCTGATGGCGAAGGAAGTCAACGTCAGCCTGGCCCCCGACTTCTCGTACGCGGCGCCGTAACGCTTCCGGGTCTCCATGAGGTCCGTGATGTCCGCGTCGTCGAACTGCGTCACGTGGGGGATCGTGGTCCACGACTCGGTCATCCGCTGCGCGATGGTGCGCCGGAGCGGCGACATCTTCTCGCGCCTGCCGGGCCCCCATTTGCCCAGATCCGGGGGCGAGGAGACCGGAGCGGGAGCGCCAACCGCGGCCGTGGTCGGCTCCCGGGCGAGTTCCTGGAGACTCTGGACGTAGCCCCTGACGTCGGCCATGACGATGCGCCCGCCGCGTTGGCTCCCCTTCACGCGGTGGAGGTCGATGCCCAACTCCCGCGCGATCTTCCGCACCGTGGGAGAGGCCGGCGGCGGCGCGCCGCTTTCCGACCGGTGGACGTGGGGCTCCCGCGGCGCGGGCGCGTCTGCGCCGTCGGCCGCCGCCGGTTCGGGGGGCGTCGCAGGCACCTGCGGCTCGCCCGCCCCCGCCGCGTCGATGGTCACCAGCACCTGCCCCACCGAGACCACCTGCCCCACCTCCACGTGTATGCGGGCCACCCTGCCCGCGCCGGTGGAAGGGATCGGGGCCACCGCCTTCTCGTTCTCGAGCTCCAGCAGGGTCTGGTCCACCTCCACCTCGTCCCCCTCCGCCACCAGGATGTGGACGACTGCGCCGGAATCCGCCCCTTCGGCCAGTTTGGGAAGCGTGACTTCCATGCCGGTCCGGGGGTCAGACGGCCATCCGGGGATGGGGTTTGTCCGGGTGGAAGCGCAACTCCCTGAGGGCCCGTTCGACCACCGATTTCCTGACCTGGCCTCTTCGCGCGAGGGCGTGCAGGGCCGCCACCGCCACCGATTCCGCGTCCACCTCGAAATAGCGGCGCAGCCGGGCCCGGGTGTCGCTGCGGCCGAACCCGTCCGTCCCCAGCGTCACCAGACCGCCGGGCGTCCACGGAGCGATCTGGTCCGGCACGGTCTTCATGTAGTCGGACACCGCGACGAAGACGCCCTCTTCCGGCTCCAGCACGGACTCCAGGTACGACTTGCGGGGCGGCTCCGCGGGGTGCATGAGGTTCCAGCGCTGGACCTGTTGCGCCTCCCTCCGCAGCAGGTTGTAGCTGGTGGCGCTCCAGACGTCCGCGGCGACCTGGTAGCGTTCGGCGAGTATCTCCTGGGCCCTGAGGGCCTCGAACAGCAGCGGGCCGCTGCCGAGCAGGTGGGCCCGGTGCTTCTTCCTGCCGCCCGCGGCCCGGAACCTGTAAAGCCCCTTGAGTATGCCTTCCTCCACCCCCGGAGGCATGCCGGGCATCGGGTGGTTCTCGTTGTACAGGGTGAGGTAGTAGAAGACGTCCTCCCGGCGCTCGTACATCCGCCTGAGCCCCTCCTGCACGATGACCGCGGTCTCGTAGGCGAACGCCGGGTCGTAGGTGAGCAGGGCGGGGACCGTGCTCGCCAGCAACTGGCTGTGGCCGTCCGCGTGCTGTAGCCCTTCGCCGTTCAGGGTCGTGCGCCCGGCGGTGGCGCCCAGCAGGAAGCCCTTGGCCCGGCTGTCCGCCGCGGCCCACATGAGGTCGCCGATGCGCTGGAAGCCGAACATCGAGTAGAACGTGTAGAACGGGATCATGGGGGCGCCGTAGGTGCTGTGGGCGGTCCCCGCGGCGATGAAGGAGGACATGGCCCCGGCCTCGCTGATGCCCTCCTCCAGGAGCTGCCCGTCCCGCGCCTCCTGGTAGTAGAGCAGCGTCTCCCTGTCCACGGGCTCGTACAGTTGGCCCTTGGGCGAATAGATTCCCACCTGCCGGAACAGCGTGTCCATGCCGAAGGTCCTGGCTTCGTCCGGTATGATGGGCACGATGTTCCTGCCGATGCCCGGATGGCGAAGCAGCTTCGTCAAGAGCCTCACGAACGCCATGGTGGTGGAGACCCGGGTCTCCGAAGATCCCTGGCGGAACTCCCGGTAGTACGATTCTTCCGGCGCCGCCAGCGCCTTGGCCGTTCGCGTCCGCCGGGGCAGGAACCCTCCCAGGCTCTTGCGCCGCTCGAGCAGGTACCGGGTCTCCTCGCTGTCGAGAGGAGGCCGGTAGAAGGGCGTCTCCACAACCTCTTCGTCCGACAGCGGCACGCCGAACCGCAAGCGGAAGTCGCGCAGCTCCTTCTCGTTGAGCTGCTTCTGCTGGTGGGTGATGTTGCGCCCTTCGCCCGCCTCGCCCAGACCGTACCCCTTCACCGTCTTCGCCAGGACCACGGTGGGCGAGCCCTCGTGGTCCAGCGCCGCCCTGTAGGCCGCATGGACCTTCTGGGGGTCGTGGCCGCCCCTGGCGAGCTTGCGGATCTCGTCGTCGGTGAGATGGTTCACCATGGCCAGCAGCTCGGGGTGGGCGCCGAAGAAGTGCTTCCGGGTGTAGCTCCCCGGGGCCACGGAATACTTCTGGTAGTCGCCGTCCACGGCCCGCTCCATCCGTTCCGCCAGCAGCCCCCGGGTGTCGGCTTCCAGCAGCGGGTCCCAGTCCGAGCCCCAGATCACCTTGATGACGTTCCAGCCCGCCCCCAGGAACAGCGCCTCCAGTTCCTGGATGATCTTGCCGTTGCCCCTCACCGGACCGTCGAGCCGCTGGAGGTTGCAGTTGACCACCCACACCAGGTTGTCCAGGTTCTCCCGCGCGGCCAGGGACAGTCCCGCGGTGGACTCCGGCTCGTCGGTCTCGCCGTCGCCCAGGAAACACCACACCCGCGGCTCCCGGGACAGCAACCCCCGGGCCGCCAGGTAGCGGGCAAACCGCGCCTGGTAGATGGACATGATGGGCGCCAACCCCATGGACACCGAGGGGAACTGCCAGAAGTCGGGCATGAGACAGGGATGCGGGTAGGAGGGAAGTCCTCCTCCCTTGACCAACTCCTGCCGGAAGTGGTGGAGCTTGCGGGGGCTCAGCCGGTGTTCGAGGTACGCCCGTGCGTAGTTGCCGGGCGCCGCGTGGCCCTGGAAGTACACGAGGTCGCCCGGAGCGTCGTCGTCACCGCCCCGGAAGAAGTGGTTGAAGCCCACCTCGTAGAGGTTGGCCGCGGAAGCATAGGTGGAGATGTGGCCGCCGATGCCGGGGTTCAGCCGGTTGGCCTTCACCACCATGGCCATGGCGTTCCAGCGCGCGTAGCTCTTCACCCTGCGCTCGATGCCGCGGTCGCCGGGATACCCGGGCTCGTCCTCCCGCGCGATGGTGTTGACGTACGGCGTGTTCCGGGCGGGGACGGCGCCGCGCTGCCGGTCCCGGATGCGCGCCGCCAGTTGCTCCAGCAGGAAGTCCACCTGCTCCGGGCCCCGCTTCCGGGCCACGTCCCCGAGAAGGTACTCCAGCGAGTTCAGCCACCGGCTGTCTTCCTGCGACCCGGGGGACGCAGGCGCGCCTTCCGCCGAACCGGACCCGGGGTCGAAGTCCGCGGGCGTCGGCGCATGGGCCGAGGGTATCGAATCTCTGGCGCTCATCGACCTGTGGGGATATCGGAAACCCTTGTCAGTCGAGCCAGGGACGGAGGGATTCCCTCACGCGACCCTCCCGTCCCCGTTCGTCCTGAGCGTAGCGAAGCGGAGTCGAAGGACGCGCCCTCCCTCTGAGCTCGACCGGGGTTTCCTATTACAAAACCGCTTGCGCAAGCAACCTGCGCCGGGCAAGATATTCACCACCGCCGACGCCCGCTTGTCAAGCGCTCCCGGACCGACCGGCGGCCCGCGCCATCCGAACGGGCGCCCACCCGCTCCGCACTCCGCTCCCTGATGCTCTACCTCGACGTAACATTGCCGACGCCCGAGGCAAACCTTGCCTGCGACGAGGCGCTGCTCGACCACTGCGAGGAGGAGCGGGACCGGGGAGTCCTCAGGTTCTGGGAGTCCCCCGAGCCCTTCGTGGTGCTCGGCATCGGCAGCCGGCGCCGCCGGGAAGCCGACGTCGCCGCCTGCGAGGCCCGGGGGATCCCCATACTGCGGAGGTGCAGCGGCGGCGGCGCGGTGGTCCAGGGGCCGGGCTGCCTGAGCTACGCGCTGGTCCTGCGCATCGCGGAGAACGGCCCCCTGGAGCGCATCGACTCCACCAACGCCTTCGTCATGGAGCGCCACCGGCGCCTGCTGGCGGACGCCACCGGCCTGCCGGTCCTGCGCCGGGGCGTCACCGACCTGACCGTCCGCCAACGGAAGTTCTCCGGCAACGCGCAACGCCGCCGCCGGCGCTTCCTGCTGTTCCACGGCACGTTCCTGCTGGATTTCCCCATCCGGCTGATGGAAGAGATCCTCCCCCACCCGCCCAGGACGCCGCGCTACCGCGGCCGACGCCCCCACCGCGCCTTCCTCACGAACCTCAACCGTCCCGCGCCGCTGGTCAAGAGCCTGCTGCGGCGTTCCTGGAACGCCGCGCCGGACGGGGCCGAGGTCCCGGCAGACGCCATCGAGTCGCTGGTGGAACGAAAGTACTCGCTCCGGACCTGGACCGAGAGGTGTTAGGGTCCGGTCCGCGGACGCCGGTCACACGAGGGTCAACCAGTGGCTGTACCCCTCGTCCCGCCCCCGGACGATGTCGAAGAAGGCTTGCTGCAAGTCGAGGGTCACCGGTCCCGGCTTCCCCGCACCGATGACCCGGTCATCCACTTCCCGGATGGGCGTCACCTCGGCCGCGGTGCCGGTCAGGAACGCCTCGTCGGCCACGTAGAGATCGTCCCGGGCGAACCGCTCCTCGGACACGCGGTACCCCTTCCGCCGGGCCAGCTCGATGACGCCGGCCCGGGTGATGCCGGGGAGTATGGCGGTCACGGGCGGGGTCTTCAACTCTCCGTCCCTGACGATGAAGAGGTTCTCGCCGCTCGCCTCCGCGACGCACCCCTCGTTGTCGAGCATGATGGCTTCGTCGTACCCGGCGCGCTTGGCCTCGCCCTTGGCCATCACCGAGTTCACGTAGTTGCCGGATATCTTGCTGCTGGTCATCATCACGTTGACGTGGTGCCGGGTATAGGAGGACACCTTGGCCCGGATGCCCGACTCGACGCCCTCGTCGCCCAGGTAGGCCCCCCAGGTCCACGCCGCCACGATCACCCGCACGGGGTTGTGGACCGCGTACAGCCCCCGGTCCCCGTCGCCCAGGAACGCCAGGGGCCGGACGTAACACTCCTTCAGCCGGTTGGCCCGGACCACCTCCAGCACCGCCTCCGCCATGCGTTCGACGCTGTACGGCAGGGGCGACCCGAGGATGTGTCCCGAATCCCGAAACCGTCTCACGTGCTCGTCCAGCCGGAAGACCGCGGACCTCTCGTCCTCCAGCCGGTAGCAACGGATGCCTTCGAAATACGCGGTGCCGTAATGGAGCCCATGACTCATGACGTGGACCCGGGCGTCGTCCCAATCCACCAGTTCCCCGTCAACCCAGATCTTCTCGCTCTTCAGAGACATGGACACTCCCCGCGCCGCGCACCGCTCCGACCACGCTCGCTCACCGGTCGAAACGACGAAAAGGCCACCACGCCGAGGCCATGGTGGCCGCCCACAGACCTTGAAACCCCGTCATGAACCGCTTGGCTGGCGCAATCCGAGAGCTTTCGTTCCTTTCAGATTCCATATGGAATGTCAATCGTCCGGGGCGCTCCCTCCCTCCGCGACGGCCGCGGCGGAGGCGCCTCGGAGGGGCTCGCGGCCCGCGGAGGGCGCCTTGCGGCAGGCGGCCCGGTCCGGAGGCTCGGCGCAGGGGAAGACGACCACGTTGGCCGGACGGAAGACCACCTTCACCCGGGCGCCCGCTGACAGGGCGCAAGCGGACGGCTGGCTGCTGCGGATCTGCGTGCCCGAGGGCAGCGTCAGGTGGTACAGGGTCTCGGCGCCGCGGAACCGCCGCCGGGCCACCACGCCGTCGCCGTCCTCGGACGCTTCCACCTCCACCTCGTTGGGCCGCGCCAACAGCTCGACCCGGGCGCCGTCCGGCAGCCCGGGGGCGTTGGGGAAGTTTCCCACCTCGGTCTCGATGACGCCCCGGACCACCCCCGGAACGAAGTCCGACTGGCCGACGAAGTCGGCGACGAAGCGGGTCCGAGGCTCGCCGTACAGCGCCTCCGGCCGGGCGATCTGCTCCAGGCCGCCCCGGTTGAGGACGCCGATCCGGTCCGCGAGGGCGAAGGCCTCTTCCTGGTCATGGGTCACCACGACGGCGCTGGTCTCCGAGCCTTGCAGTATCCGCAGCAACTCCTCGCGCATCTCCGCGCGCATGTCGGAGTCGAGGTTGCTGAAAGGCTCGTCCAGCAGCAGCAGCAGAGGGTCCGGCGCCAGCGCCCGGGCCAAGGCCACCCGCTGCTGCTGGCCGCCGGAGATCTCGTGGGGGTACCGTTGGGCGAGGTCCGCCATCCCGACCACGCCGAGCACCGACCGGGCGGTCTCGCTCCGGGACTTCCGGGACTCGTTCCGGAGTCCGAACGCCACGTTGTCCAGCAGCGTCAGGTGCGGGAACAGGGCATAGTCCTGGAAGACCATGCCCATGCGGCGGTCTTCGGGCTCCACCCAGGCGCCGTCCCCCGACACCGGCCGGCCGTCCAGCAGTATCCTGCCGGCGTCCGGCCGGTCGAAACCGGCGATCAGGCGCAGGGTGGTGGTCTTGCCGGAGCCGCTGGGACCCAGGAGGGCGAGGATCTCGCGCCGCCGCAGCGTGAAGCTCAGGCGGGAGACCGCCGGGGGGCTGTTCCGCGCGTACGTCTTCGAGACGTCTTCGACGGTGATGAGATCGGCGCCGGGCATTGCCTTCCGTGATCCTTTCCTCGATCCCTTCGGTGAGCCGCCGCAACCCCGTCAGGCCCTCTCCGGGACCGCCTTGCGAGCGCGCGCCGCGGACACCGACCGCCTCACGCCTCTCGGACCGCTTCCGCGGACGCGCCTTCGCCGCTGTCGAGCCACCAGCGCTCCAGGTCCCGCAGGGACCGTTCGGCCATGAGTTCCTTCTTGCGCCGCCCCCTGGCCTTGAAGGGGAGTTCCGGGAACAGGCCGAAGTTGGCGTTCATGGGCTGGAAGTCTTTCCGGTCGGCGTCGGTGACGTAACGCAGCAGCGCGCCGAGGGCGGTGGTGGCGGGCGGCGTCACCGGCGCCGCGCCCGCGGCCAGACGGGCGGCGTTGACGCCCGCGAGCAACCCCGACGCGGCCGATTCCACGTATCCCTCGACGCCGGTGATCTGGCCGGCGAAGAAGAGCCGGGGCGCCCCGCGCCACTGCAAAGTGGGCAAGAGGTGCCGGGGCGCGTTGAGGTAGGTGTTGCGGTGCAGGCTGCCGTAACGAACGAACTCCGCCCGGGCCAACCCCGGTATCAGCGAGAACACCCGCTTCTGCTCGGGATACGTCATCTTGGTCTGGAAACCCACGAGGTTGTACAACCTGCCCTCGCGGTCTTCCTGCCGCAACTGCACCACCGCGTAGGGCCTCCGGCCGGTGGCCGGGTCCACCAGGCCCGTGGGCTTCATGGGGCCGAAGGCGAGGGTCTCCCGCCCTCGCCGCGCCATCTCCTCGACCGGGAGGCATCCCTCGAAGAACCGCTCGAAGCTGCGCACAGGCACCTTCTCCGCGGCCGTCACCGCGTCCACCAGCCGGTAGTACTCGGCTTGGGTCAACGGCAGGTTCAGGTAGTCGCCGGGCTTCTCGTCGTAACGGGACGCCCGGAAGGCCACGGACGGGTCCACCGACTCCGCGGTGACCACCGGCGAGATGGCGTCGTAATAATAGAGGTGCTCGGCCCCCAGGAGATCCCGGAGGCGCTCGGAAAGGGGCTGCGCCGTAAGCGGTCCGGTGGCGACGATGGTGAGCCCCGCGGGGACGGCCTCCAGCTCCCGCCGGATCAGCCGCAGGCCCGGCAGCGACGCCAACCGTTCCGAGACGGCCTGCGCGAACCGCGTGCGGTCCACGGCCAGGGCCGCCCCCGCGGGCACCTGGTGCGCCTCCCCCAGCTCGATGGTCAACGAGCCCATGCGCCGCATCTCTTCCTTCAGCAGCCCCGCGCCGGTGGTCAAGGAGCGCGAGCGGAACGAGTTGCTGCACACCAGCTCGGCCAGATGGCCGGTGACGTGGGCCTCGGTCCGGGTGGCGGGCCTCATCTCGTACAGGTCCACCCGCGCCCCCCGCCTGGCGAGTTGCCAAGCCGCCTCGCACCCGGCCAACCCGCCGCCCACGACGTTGACGCGCTCAAAGGCTTCGCTCATGTGGATGCCTCATCCTGTGGAACATCGGATCCATTCCGGCTCGAGGCGCCTCTCCCTATGGAAAAGCGCGTCCTTCGACTTCGCTTCGCTACGCTCAGGATGAACGGAGATCTTCGCTACGCTACGCTCAGGACGAACGGGGCAATTGATTGGTCCGCTGCCTGTCGGCGTTACCCGTCCGTTACCGGCTGCCCGCGGAGTTTACCGCATATCTCTTTCCCGGCAACTGCCTCAGCAGGCCTTGCAACTCCAGGTCCAGCAGCACCTCGCAGACCTGGGGGGCCGAAAGGCCCAGTCGGTGGATGAGGTCGTCCACGTGCAGGGGGCCGGCCTGGAGGTCTCGAAGGACCGCGCGCGCCGGGCCTTCCGGCAGGGACTCCCACGGCGGGCCTTCGCTGGCGCCCGCGTCCGGCGGCGGCCCGGCCGCGGCCGCAAGCTGCGGCGCGATCTCCTCGATGATGTCCACCACGTCCTCCACCAGCTTGGCCCCCTGGCGGATCAGCCGATGGGGTCCCCGGCTGCGGCTGGCGCCGGCCTTGCCCGGGACCGCGAAGACCTCCCGGCCCTGCTCCAGCGCCCACCGGGCGGTGATCAACGAGCCGCTCCGTTCGGTGGCTTCCACCACCACCACGCCCAGCGAAAGCCCGCTGAGGATGCGGTTGCGGGCCGGGAAATGGTGCGGCAGGGGACGCGTGCCCATGGAGTACTCCGAGAGCACCGCGCCGCTCCCTTCGATCCGGCGGCAGAGGTCGCGGTGCTCCGGCGGATAGGCCACGTCCACCCCCGAGCCCAGCACCGCCACCGTAAGACCGCCTCGGGCCAGCGTGGTCTCGTGCGCCTCGCCGTCGATGCCCCGGGCCATGCCGCTGACCACGCCGACCCCTGCCGCGGCCAACCCCCGGCACAGCAGGCGGGTCATCTCCAGGCCGTACTCGCTCGGCGCCCGCGTGCCCACCACGCCCACCGCCGGACGCCCGGCCGCTTCGGGCGACCCCCTGAGGTACAGCACCGGGGGCGGGTCCGGCATGGCGCGCAAACGCTCGGGGTAGCTCTCGTCGGCGTACCGCACGAGCCGGACCCCGGCATCCCGCACCCGGCGCACCTCTTCCGCCAAGCCGTCCCACTCGCGGAAGGCCGCGATCCCGGCCGCGGCTTCCCGGGTCAGGCCGGGCACTTGGCGCAACGCGCCGGGGCCGCGGAAGAAGACCTCGGTGGGGTCGGCGAAGACCTCCGCGATGCGCCGGAAGCCCGTGCACCCGAGACCCGGGACACGGGCAAAGGCGAGCCAGCAGAGATCCCTCCGGCTCTCATCCGGCACACGAGCATCCTTTCACCGGCCGTCTCCCTTGCCGGTCCGGGGCCGCAGCGCCAAGCGCACCGGCGCGTGCTCGAGGCCCAACTCCGCGCGCAGGCCCTTGACGAGGTAGCGCCGGTAGCCCGCGCCCAAGCCCTCCGGGCGGTTGACGAACAGCGTGAACGTCGGCGGCTGCACGTCCGTCTGGGCCGCGTAGTAGAACTTCACTGCGCGGCCGCGGAACTGGGGCGCCGCGTGCCCCTCGGTGAGGCGGCGCAAGGTGCGGTTGAGCACCGGCGTCCTGACCCAGGTGCGCTGGGCCCGGTGCACCCGGACCGCGGTATCCATCAGCTTCGCCATGCCCGACCCTTCCATGGCGGACAAGGAAACGATCGGCACATGTTCGGCAAACGGTAGCCGCCGACGCAGAAAATTCCCGTACTCCGCCAGGCTCAGGCGGTCCGTGTCCAGCAGGTCCCACTTGTTGAGGCCCAGGACCATGGCCTTGCCCCGCTGGAAGGCATAGGACATCACCTGGGCGTCCTGGTCCGTCACCCCTTCGGAACTGTCCAGCAGGTGGATGACCACGTCGCCCCGGTCCACCGAGCGCAGCGCGCGGCTCACGCTGTAGCGCTCCACCGGGTCCACCACCCGGGACTTGCGCCGGATGCCGGCCGTGTCGGTGAGGCGGCAGGGGGTCCCGCGCCAGTCGAAGGCGGCCTGGAGCGCGTCCCGGGTGGTGCCGGGCTGCGAATCCACCAGCGACCGGTCGTAACCGAGCAGGCGGTTCACCAGCGTGGACTTGCCCACGTTGGGCCGGCCCACCACCGCCAGGGCCAGGGGCTCGACGCCGGCCGGGGCGGCCCCATGGCCCCGGGACGGGGGTCGGAGACGGCCCCGACCCCGGGCGCTTGGATCTGCGACGCGGTCCCGGGCAGCCTCACGGCCCCGGGACGGGGGCGTTCCGGTCGCGTCAGGGGCGAGGGGCAGCCGGACGGCCTCGGGGTCGGGGGGCAGGGCTTCGACGACCTCCCGCATGAGATCCGCGACCCCCAGCCCATGTTCGGCCGACAGCGGGAACAGCCGCTCGACCCCCAGGTGGTAGAACTCGTAGAGGTCGCTTTCCCGGGCGCCGGTGTCGATCTTGTTCACCGCGTAGAACACCCGCTTGGGCGCCCGCCGCAGCAACTCCACCGCGTCCGCGTCCAACGGGGCGGGGCCGGCGCGTCCGTCCAGCAGGAACAGGACCACGTCGGCCTCCGCCACCGCGGTCAGGGTCTGCTGCAGGACCCGCCCCTTGAACCCCTGTCGCTCGTCCGGCTCCAGCCCGCCGGTGTCCACCAGCATGAACCGGCGACCGCGCCACGCCGCCTCGTTGTAGTTCCGGTCGCGGGTCACCCCCGGCCGGTCGCCCACGATGGCGCGCCGGGCGCGGCTCAGCCGGTTGAAGAACGTGGACTTGCCCACGTTGGGACGGCCCACGATGGCCAACACCGGCAGGTGACCGGAGGCGCCCATCACAACCCGAACGCCGCCAAGCTCCGGGGGTCCCGGCTCCAGCCGGGCGCGGCCTTGACGGCGAGGTCCAGATAGACCCGGCAGCCGAGCAGGCGCTCCAACTCCTCCCGGGCCGCGCTGCCGATCTCCTTGAGCGTTGCGCCGCGTTTGCCGATGAGGATCGGCTTGTGGGATTCCCGCTCGGTATGGATGGTCGCGCCGATGACCACCATGCCGCCGCCGCTCTTTTCCTCGAAGCTCTCGACCGTCACCGCGGTCCCGTAGGGGATCTCCTCGCGGGTCAGCAGGAACACCTTCTCCCGGACCACTTCCCCGGCGATGAACCGTTCCGTCCGGTCGGTCAACTCGTCCTCCGGGAAGCAGCGCGGGCCGGGCGGGAGCCGACCGAGGACCTGCTCCGCCAGCAGGGGGACGTTCTCGCCGGTGCGGGCGCTGACGGGAACGATCTCCCGGTCCGGCAGCAACTCGGCGCAACGCGCCATGACCGGCAACAGCCGTCCCTTGGCCACCGCGTCGATCTTGTTCAGCGCCACCAGGGCGGGCCGGCGGCTGCCGGCGACGATGCCGGCGATGTCCTCGTCGTCCGCGCGCACGCCGCCGCGGGCGTCCACCACCCACACCACCGCGTCCACGTCGCTCACCGACCGCTTGGCCACATCCACCATGCGCCGGTTGAGCAGCGACCGGGCCCGATGGATCCCCGGCGTGTCCAGCAACATCATCTGCCCGCCCGCCAGGGTCTTGATACCCATGATCCGGTTCCGGGTGGTCTGCGGCTTGGGCGAGACGATGGCGACCTTCTCCCCCAGGATCCGGTTCAGCAGGGTGGACTTACCCACGTTGGGCCGCCCCAGTATGGCCACGAAACCGGAACGGAACTCCCCCGGACCGGACGCCGCCCCCTCCCCGCGCATGGAGTCGGAACCCGCGTGCATCGAACCATTATGGCACGGCCGGCAAGCAGTTCAAGGTGGGGCCGGCGGAGGCGGCGCATACCGATGCGGACAAGTGATACGCATCGGGTAAATCAAAAACAGATTTTCAATTACCCGAAAATCAGGTAGGTTTCCGGTATGACCGTCGAGCGCGACTTGGCCCCACGAATCAGGAGGGCGGCGCAGAGCTTCCCGGCCGTCACCGTCACCGGACCGCGGCAGAGCGGGAAGTCCACCCTCTGCCGCACGCTGTTCCCGCGGCGCCGCTACCTCTCCCTCGAGGCACTGGACGTGCGCCGGTTCGCCCGAGAGGACCCCCGCGCCTTCCTTGCCGAACTCCCCGACGGCGCCGTCATCGACGAGGTGCACCGCGCGCCGGACCTGCTCTCCTACCTGCAAGGCGTCATCGACAACGACCCGGCGCCCGGGCGCTGGATCCTGACGGGTTCGCAGAACCTTGCCCTGCTCGCGTCCGTCAGCCAGTCCCTCGCAGGCCGGACCGCTGTGCACCACCTGCTGCCCCTGGCATGGAGCGAGGTAGTGCGCTTCCCCGAGCACCCCGAGACCCTGGAGGAGACGCTGCTCACCGGAGGCTACCCGCGCATACTCGACCACGGCCTCGACCCCGCGGACTGGCTCGGCGCATACGCGACCACCTACGTGGAGCGCGACGTGCGCGCCATTGCCAACGTGGGCGACCTGACCACGTTCCAGCGCTTCGTGGAGCTGTGCGCCGGCCGCACCGCACAGTTGCTGAACTACTCGTCGCTGGCGGACGACTGCGCCGTCTCGCAACCCACCGCCAAGAAGTGGCTCAGCATCCTGGAGACCGGCTATCTGGCGTTCCGCCTGCCGCCGTTCCACGCCAACCTCCGCCGACGCCTGGTGCGAATGCCCAAGCTCCACTTCTACGACACCGGCCTCGTCTGCTGGCTCCTGGGCATCCGCACACCGGAGCAGTTGCGCTCGCACCCACTGCGCGGCGCCATCTTCGAGACCTGGGTCGTGTCCGAGATCGTCAAGCACCGCTTGAACCGGGGCGAACCCCGCGGCTGCTCGTTCTACCGCAACCACGACGGCGCAGAGTCCGACCTCCTGATCGAGCACCCCACCGGCGTCACCCTGGTGGAAGCCAAGTCCGGCGCCACCGCGTCCGCCCACCTGTTCGACGGCGGCAAGCGGGTCAAGCGGCACCTGGCCGGAACCGCAGGCCACTGCGAGTTGGTCGTGGCCTACGGCGGCGACCAGACGCAGTCCCGCTCCGACGGAAAACTGATCCCCTGGACGCAACTGCACGCGAGCGACGCATGGATGGGCGGGTAGATGAGTGGAGGTCGGCGAACGGGAAGCATCATCCCGGGACAGACGCCATTGACGCCTATATGTGGACCCACTGGCAAACAGTCGTCGAGACACCCGAATAGTTCGCCGGCGAGAACCTTCCGGTGTTTTTGCTCACCGTCCTCGCCAAGAACGAAAAAGCGGATCTCAACCCCAGGGAGCGAGCCGCATTGATCACCGCTGCGAAGCGAATGGTCGAAGAATACAGGAGGCTCACATGAGCAAGGCTTTCAAGAAGATCATGGCCGGGCTGGATGATGCACGCGCGTATCTGGACGGCCAACGGGACGGTTTTGTCGTGCATGAAGTCACGGCGCCCGAGTTACCGGAACCCGACGTCGCCACGATACGCGGGAAGACGGGCCTTTCGCAGCCCAACTTTGCCAAGAGTATCGGGGTATCCCTCGGCACGCTCAAGAATTGGGAACAGGGCCGCCGCCGTCCGGAAGGACCGGCACGGGTCCTGCTGGCTCTGCTGGCCAGGCGACCCTCCATCGTGCAGGAAGAACTCGTCCCTTCAGGATCCCCGCGCTCTGACGTATGAAGGGTCTTGGAGTAGGTGTCATTTGAGGCTCTTCCGGCTTTTGTGTGGGTAAGGTAGGAGAGGGAGCAACAGGGTCCGGGAACAGACAAGGGAGGGAGGACGCGAGAAATGCCAAATGCCGAAGAAATGAAAGAAATGGCCAATACATTTGGAGTAGCTGAACAATTCCAGCGGTTGAGCGCAGCCCGTCGTATTCTGTCTGGTGTTCCTATAGGAAATAACTGGGGCTTCCGAATTGGGGGACAAACCATAATTGTCCTCCACATTGGTTTAAGTAGCCGTGAGAAAGGCTTGGAGTTTAGATTGAACGGCATCCGGCTGATGAATACGCTGGGTCTGAGTACCGAACAATTAGATGCTATTCTACCAGAAACTCGAAGCCAGATAGCTGCGTCTGAATGGCATCAAGCAACGCCAGAAGAACAAGAAAACTGGATAGGATACCGTTGCCACTTCCGGAATCCGGAAGAAGTGGACAAGTTTGTTGCCGGACTACAGCCATTTGTTGCCGGACTACAGCCTCAGGGTATCTGGTTGAAAGACGAACAGGCCGAAGCCTGGTTTCAAGAACGTTTCGGCAAGGCGAACGTCTGGTTGATGGCTGCGGGTGCAGGCGGACGATATTGGAACGATTTCGTGGAAGAAAGCCTCGCCGCAATGGGATGGGACGAAATCGGAGACCTCAAAGAATACGCCTGCAGAGAAGACCTCGAGAAAGCGTTGACCAAGCACGGGTTCGGGGACAAACCATTCCAGACGTCTCTCGCTCTATGGGAATTTACACACGAGGTTCAAATTGGTGACATCCTCATCGCGAAGAAGGGTAAGAACACCATACTCGGGTGGGGAAAGGTAACCGGAGATTACCTACACGACCCAGACCGGCCGGAATTTCGAAACATCCGAAAAGTGAACTGGTATCGATGTCAGCAGCCGATCGACCTTCCTGACGACTGGCGTTTCGCCATCAAAACACTGACTCGTTTTTCTCCTTACAAGCGTTGGCTTCGGTTCGTGTTCGGACTTATCGAGGGAAAGATCGACGGTCGGAACGAGTCTGAAATTATTTACGGCATCGACTCAGCACTCGAAGACGTCTTCGTCGATGACCGCCAGTTCAAACGTATCCTGGACTCGCTTGCGAATCGCAAGAACCTGATCCTGCAAGGATCCCCGGGTGTCGGCAAGACCTTCATTGCCCATCGGATCGCGTGGTGTCTGATCGGACGCAAGGACTCGCGTCCCGTGGAGATGGTGCAGTTTCATCAATCATACGCTTACGAAGACTTCGTCCAAGGCTGGAGACCGACGGAGAACGGCGGCTTTACCATCAAGAACGGTGTCTTCTTCGAGTTTTGCAAACGGGCCGAGAAGGATCCGGACACGCCGTTCGTCTTCATCATCGACGAGATCAACCGGGGAAACCTCTCCAGAATCTTCGGGGAGCTGCTCATGCTCATCGAAGCGGACAAGCGAAAACCTGATTTTGCCCTCCAGTTGACCTACACCCACGGAAGCGAGCGCTTCTTCGTGCCGGATAACGTGCATATCCTCGGTTTGATGAACACCGCGGACCGATCCCTCGCGATGGTGGACTATGCACTGCGGCGCCGGTTTGCGTTCGAGACCCTGGAACCTGCGTACCATACGGAGAAGTTGGAGAAGTTCAAGAAATACCTGACGGATGCGGGCGTCGATTCCCTGCTCATCGATCGGATCGTGAAAGAGATGTCCGAGATCAACCGACGCATCCGGGACGACAAGGATCTCGGACCAGGCTTCCAGATCGGTCACAGCTATTTTGTCCCCGATGACACAACGGACACAACGGACGAAGTCTGGTTCCACACGATCATCGATACACAGATCGAGCCACTCCTGCGCGAGTACTGGTTCGACCGACCCGCACACGTTGACGAATTGCTGAAAGCGCTGAGGTGATGACCATTCCCGTCGCCAACATCTATTACCTCCTGTGCTACGCCTGGCGGCACGTCGAGGAGCTGGGCGTGGTCCGGTTGGAAGAGATCGAGGGACTGCAAGAGACACATCACCTGCTTGGCAAGGTCCTCGCCCAAGGGACGGCTCGCCTGATCCGTGCCGGCATCGACCAAGGGTACCAGGACGTCCGGGAAGACCTCGCCGGGGTTCGCGGCAAGCTGATGATAGGTGAGATGGCCAAACGCGCGTTGCGGACACGGGGCCGGACGACCTGCGAATTCGAGGAACTTTCCCGAGACGTGCTTCACAACCGTATCCTGCGCTCTACACTCGGCGCCCTTCTGAAACTCCCGAACATGGACACCGAGGTGAGATCGGAAATCAGGACGGTGTACGACAAGCTCGAAGGCATCCGTCTCTTGCGCCTGAATCACCGTCTTTTTCAGCAAGTGCAACTCGACCGTAATCGCCACGTCTATCGCTTCCTGATGTCGGTATGCGAGTTGATTCACGATAGCCTGCTCGTTAACGAAAGGACGGGCGAAACAAAGTTCCTGGACCTTCCAAGAAGACGCAAGCGCATGTGGTCCTTGTTCGAGGATTTCGTTACTGAATTCTATCGTCGCGAGCGGCGCGACTTTCGTGTGAATCAAAAGCGTAAAATTCTCTGGAACTGCCAAGGGACTCGGGAAGACCAACGCTCGATGATCCCGCAGATGGAGTGCGATGTACTCCTTGAGTCACCCGCTAGGCGGATCGTGCTGGATACCAAATGGTATACGAAGGCCTTGAGCGGCCGCTACGGTGGAAAGAAGCTCTGGTCAGCTCACCTGTACCAGCTTCTTGCTTACCTGCGAAACCGTGAGGCGACCGCCGACCCCGGACCCCAGCATGAAGGAATCTTGCTCTATCCGGTGGTCACCGAACCTGTACGGGCGGATGTCTGCCTGGAAGGCTTTTCCATACGAGCGCGAGGAATCGACCTTGCGCAACCGTGGCCCCAGATCCACGACGACATGCTGGACCTGATCGACGACTGATCGGGCAGACGGCCCGGCCAGTCCAACAGAGCGAACGGTTCGAGAAACAGCTACCGAAACCCCGGAAGATTTCGAGGCGCTGATGAGCGTCCGGGGTCAGATGACCTTGTTCAGCGGATACTCGATGACGCCCACGGCGCCGTTGCGGGTCAACTCGGGGATGAGCTCGCGGACCACGTCCTCGGCGATGACGCTTTCCAGCGAAAACCATTTCTTGCCGCCCAGGGCCGGGGTCTGGTAGAGGGTCGCCACCGTGGGCGCGGTCAGGCTGGGGATCAGGTCGATGACCTTCTCCAGGTCCGACTCCATGACGTTCATCTTGATGCCGACCTTGTGTTCCGCGGCCAACGCTCCCTGGAGCAGCATGCTGATCTGCTCGATCTTGGAACGCTTCCACGGCTCCCGCCATGCGGACTCGTTGGCGATGAGCTGCGGCGCGGACTCCAGCAGGTCCGCCACGATCCGCAGGCCGTGGGCCCGTATGGTGCTTCCCGTCTCGGTCACCTCGACGATGGCATCCACCAGGCCCTCGGCGGCCTTGGCCTCGGTGGCGCCCCAGGAGAACTCCACCTCCACCGGTGTGTGGTGCGCCTCGAACAGCCGCCGGGTGAAGTGGACCATCTCGGTGGCGACCTTCTTGCCCTTCAGGTCTTCGATCTTCCGAACCGGCGAGTCGTGGGGCACGGCCAGCACCCAGCGTGTGGGCCGGAAGCTCGCCTTGGCGTACACCAGCTCGGTGACGAACTCCACCTGCGAGTCGTTCTCCTGGATCCAGTCCTTGCCGGTGATGCCGGCGTCCAGGGTGCCGGACTCCACGTACCGGGACATCTCCTGGGCGCGCACGACGCTACAGTGCAGGGAGTCGTCGTCCACGGACGGGAAATAGCTCCGGTCCATGCCGGTTATCTTCCATCCCGACTTCCGGAACAGCTCGATGGTGGCCTTCTCCAGGCTCCCCTTCGGAAGCCCCAGCTTGAGTTGCTTCACTTGTTGTAAACCTCCCCGGGGTCGAAGGCCTTCTCGGCGCAGACCTCCCAGTCGGCGCCGGCGGTGTGGCGGCGGTAGAAGCAGGTCCGGTAACCCATGTGGCAGGCGCCGCCGCCGTGCTGCACGACCTTGAGGATCAGCGTGTCGTTGTCGCAGTCCACCAGGGCCTCCCTGACCTCCTGGACGTGGCCGGACTCCTCGCCCTTGAGCCACAGCTTGTCCCGGGAACGGCTGTAGTAGTGGGCCTTGCCGGTGGTTCGGGTGGCGTCCCAGGCTTCCTCGTTCATGTAGGCCAGCATGAGCACGTCCAGGGTCTCGTGGTCCTGCACCACCACCGGCACGATCCCTCCGCCCTTGCCGAAATCGATTGTCTCCATCCGGGTCCTACCTCTTTCTCACGGCTGTCGATGGGAATGCGCCAGGAGCCCGACAGGCTGTGGGTCCGGCCAGTGGCGGCCCGCGCCATGCGGATGGGCCGTGGAATACGCAGGACTCGGGCCACCAAGTTGCACTATGCAAAGCACGAAATAAAACATACAAAGGGTAGGCGCGCAACCGGACCCGCGCGGCGTGACTCCCAGGAAACCAGGAGCGGCCCCATGAGTGAATTCCTCGTCGTCTTCATCACCGCGGCGCCGGGAGAGGAAGCGCAGCGCCTGGCCCAGGCGCTGGTGCGCGAGAAGCTGGCGGCCTGTGTGAACCGCATTCCCGGCGTCGAGTCCACCTATGCCTGGGAGGGCCGGATCGGACGCGACGCGGAAGACCTGCTCATCGTCAAGACCCGGGCCGACCTCTTCGACCGGCTCAAGGCGCGGGTCGAGGCGCTCCACGGCTACGACGTGCCGGAGGTCATCGCCCTTCCCGTCACGAACGGCAGCGACGGCTACCTGGGGTGGATGGAAGCCTGCCTGTCCGAGGGTTAGCCCGCGGCGGCGCACGCAGGCCGCGTCCCCGACGCGGGGAACCTTGCGCCGGACCGCGCCATCGTCTAGGAACGTCGTTCGGAACGAGAGGGCGGAGAGCCGCAGCCGCAAGAGCCGGATCGGGGAGCGCCGAACATGAGAGACCTTCAGGAATTCATCGCACAGGAGGAGAGCCGGCGCCCGGGCGCCTTGATCCGGGTGACGGACCCCATCGACCCGAACAAGTGCGAGACCATCGCCTTCCTCAAGCACCTGGACGACCGGGGGCTGGAGAAGATGGTGCTCTTCGAGAACGTGACCACCCTGGAAGGGAAGCGGTCGCCGTTCCCGCTCTTCTACAACCCCTGGGTGAGCCGGCAGTTCTGTGCGGACGGCATCGGCATGGGCGACCTCCGGTCCAGCATGGACCTGAGCCTGGAGGTCTCGCGTCTGGAGCGGCAGGAGGGGGACACGGAGTTGGTCCCGCCCGACGCCGCTCCCTGCCGGGAGGTGGTGCTGAAGGGGTCCGAGGTGGATCTGGCCCGGTTCCCCATCCCCATGCACCACGACCTGGACGTGGGCCCCTACTGGACCATGGCCTGCGTCATGAAAGGGGAGTCGGCGCCGTTCTACGACATCACGTTCACCAAGAACCTGTATTACGACGGCAGGACCATGAGCTTCTCCGCCCACAAGCACCACCACCTCGAAGCCATCGTCACCGAGAACGAGGCCAGGGACCGGCGGGCGCCGGTGATCATCGTGATGGGCCATCACCCCGCCTTCTACTTCTCGTCGTGCTGCATGACGCCCTACGGCAACGACGACTACCGGAGCGCGGCCGCCTTCCTGCGCGAGCCGCTGCGGCTGACCCCGTCGGTGACCTGGGGAGAGGACTTCCTGGTGCCCGCGGACGCGGAGATGATCGTCGAAGGCGAGGTCCCGCCCCACGTGCGGCGGTCCCAGAACCCGTTCGGCGAGGTCTTGGGCTACTACCAGGTGACCATGGACGTGCCCGTCATCGAGGTGACCGCGGTCACCCACCGGAAGCATGCCGTCATGCAGGACATATGGGCCGGCCAGAAGGACCACTGGAACCTGGGCGGGGTCACCAAGGAGGGCAGCGTTTACAACTCCATCAAGCGCAACATCCCCGGCATCACGGCCATCCACCTGCCCCCCTCGGGCTGCGGCCGGGTGATCTGCTACATCGCCCTCCGGAAGGAGTTCCCCAACGAGCCGAAGAAGGCGGCCATGCAGGCGTTCACCGACATGCCGAACCTCAAGCTGTGCGTGGTGGTGGACGACGACGTGGACGTCTTCAACGAACGCGAGGTCCTGTGGGCGGTGGGCACCCGGACCCACTGGGACCGGGACCTGGACGTGATCCGGGAGGTCCAGAACTTCCGCGGCTGGCTCGGCGACAGCGTGGCGGTGGTGGACGCCACCAAGCCGCTGGAGGGCGAGTTCCCCATCCGCAACCGGGTGCCCCCGGAAGCCATGAAGCGCGTGGACGTGGGCAAGTACGTGGGGTGACCGGTCTCCCGCTCCCTACGGCGCCGGCTTGTCGTCCGTCTCCACCGCCCGGTAGATCTCGCTGCCGGCCTTCTTGAACTCCTCGGCCTTCTCCCGCATGCCTGCGGCAAGGGCCTGCTCCGCGGCGAGGCCCTTGCCCGCGGCGTAGTCGCGCACGTCCTGGGTGATCTTCATGGAGCAGAAGTGGGGTCCGCACATGGAACAGAAGTGGGCGACCTTGGCGCCCTGGGCCGGCAGCGTCTCGTCGTGGAACTCCTGGGCGGTCTCGGGGTCGAGGCCCAGGTTGAACTGGTCTTCCCAGCGGAACTCGAAACGGGCGTCGCTCAGCGCGTCGTCCCGGAGCTGGGCGCCGGGGTGCCCTTTGGCCAAGTCCGCGGCGTGGGCGGCGATCTTGTAGGTGATGACCCCGTCCTTCACGTCCTTCCTGTTGGGCAGCCCCAGGTGTTCCTTGGGGGTGACGTAGCAAAGCATGGCGGTGCCGTACCACCCGATCATGGCGGCGCCGATGGCGCTGGTGATGTGGTCGTAACCCGGCGCAACGTCAGTGGTCAACGGGCCCAGGGTATAGAAGGGCGCCTCGTGGCACAGCTCGAGCTGCTGCTTCATGTTCTCCTGGATCAGGTGCATGGGGACGTGGCCCGGGCCCTCGATCATGACCTGCACGTCGTGCTCCCATGCGGTCCTGGTGAGTTCTCCCAGGGTGGCCAGCTCCCCCATCTGGGCTTCGTCGTTGGCATCGGCGATGCTGCCCGGACGGAGCCCGTCCCCCAGCGAGAAGGCCACGTCATATGCCTTCATGATCTCGCAGATGTCCGCGAAGCG
This sequence comes from uncultured Binatia bacterium (SeqCode), assembly GCA_965204235.1. Lineage (GTDB taxonomy): Bacteria > Desulfobacterota > Binatia > UBA9968 > JAJDTQ01 > JAJDTQ01. The sequence continues at coordinate 2,547,559 of OZ241979.1, read as the reverse complement.
GGTGTAGAGGAAGTTCTCCCGGTGGTGGGCCAGGCACCACTTGGCGAGTATGGATCCGCCCCGGGAGACGATGCCGGTCCTGCGCCGGGCGGTCAGCGGCACGTAGCGCAGCAGCACCCCGGCATGGATGGTGAAGTAGTCCACGCCCTGTTCGGCCTGCTCGACCAGCGTGTCCCGATAGATCTCCCATGTGAGTTCTTCCGCCTTGCCGTTGACCTTCTCCAGCGCCTGGTAGATGGGCACGGTGCCGATGGGCGTCGGCGAGTTCCGCAGGATCCACTCCCGGGTCTCGTGGATGTTGGCGCCGGTGGAAAGGTCCATGACCGTGTCCGCGCCCCAGCGGGTGGCCCAGATCATCTTCTCCACCTCCTCCTCGATGGAGGACGTGACCGCGGAGTTGCCGATGTTGGCGTTGATCTTGACCAGGAAGTTCCGCCCGATGATCATGGGCTCGGTTTCCGGGTGGTTGACGTTGGCGGGTATGATGGCCCGCCCCCGGGCCACTTCGTCGCGCACGAACTCCGGCGTGACCAACGGCGGGATCGACGCTCCGAAACGGTTGCCCGCATGATGGCCGTCGCCGTTGAGCGCGGCCTCGCGGCCGAGGTTCTCCCGCACGGCGACGTACTCCATCTCGGGCGTGACCATGCCCCGGCGGGCATAGTGCATCTGGGTGACGTTGCCGCCGGGCCTGGCCCGCAACACGCTCCTCCGGGCCATGTCGGGAAAACGGTCCGCGTCCCGGTCCCGGCCGTTGGGCCGGTAATGCGCCTCGGTCTCCACCGTGTCGCCCCGGGCGGTGATCCATTGGAGACGCAGGGGGTCGAGCCCCTTCCGCACATCGGGCCGGGCCGCCGGGTCCGTGTAGGGTCCCGAGGTGTCGTACACGCGCAGTCGAGGGCGTTCGCCGGCATGGCCGTTGGCGCCGTTGCCGTTGGCAGGCGCGCCGCCGTGGCGGATCTCGCGCATGGCGACCTTGACGCGGTGGGGTCCGGCCCCGGAGACGTGGACCTTCCTGGAGGCCGGGAACGGGTCCGTGGTGATTACGGCGTTCTCGTTGACCTTGTCCTTGGGCATGACTCGCCTCCTTCCGGGCCTCCCGGAGTCCTGCTTGGCTGGCGCAAACCCCTTTCCGCACAGAGGCGGCCTGCCGCGTTGCGGCCTTCACTTCTATCGTATTCGGACTCCCGGCGTCAAGGTAGCGGAGGGCGATGGAAGTACCGGAAACCGCCGAAGTCTCCGTCGACCTCGCGGGCCGAAGGCTACCAGCGCATGCGCCCGCGGAGCATCAGGCCGTGACCGTGGCGGGTGTTCCGGCCCACTTGGCGTTCGCCTTCCAGTTCCCACTCGAACGCAGGGTCCACGCGCCAGCGCACCCCCAGCCGCACGCCGTGGATCCCGTCCCCGGACAGCCCGACGCCCCCGTAGGGCGTCACCACCCCCGCCCACGCCACCAAGCCGTAGCCCATCTCGGTCTCCAGCCGCGGACCCGGCAACGGGCGGTCCGATCCGGGGGTCCACTGCCGGGACCCGCTGCCCGCCTCCCCATACGAGGGCGCTACCCGCAACCACAGTCCCAAGCCCGAAGCCGGTGCGAGCCGCAGCGCCCCGCCCACGCTCCACTCCCGCGGCCCGCCACCGCGGGCCACCAGCACCCGGCCCCCCAACTCCGCCCCCAAGTCCAGCCCCGGATGCGCATATTCCACCCCGCCACCCAACTCCAACCCTGCGGCCTTCTCCCCGTCGCCTCCGTCGAAACGCATCCCCAACTCCACCGACGGCGTAAGCGACCCCCCGCCCAACGAAAACTCCCGCGCACCCTCCGCCCCCACACGCAGCCGGTGCGTACTCGCCTTCCCGGCCCCGTCCCCGGCCACTGCCAGACGCGCTGTCCACGCCTCCCCCGACACGTCCACCCGCAGCCGCCCCTCGCTCTCCCACACCCGCAACCGGCCACCCACCGCTGCGCTGCCCATGGTGCTCGCGCTCTTCACCCGACCCGCCTCCCCGTCGGACACCACCACCCTCCCACGACCCACACCCAACGACGCCCAGGCATGCCGTCCCTCTCCCCAGGCCCACCCCAGGTAGGGATGCGCTCCCGTCATCCGGCTCTCGTACACTCCCTCCACCGCCCCGCCACGGACCAGGAGGCTGCGGTCTGTGTAGTCGAACCGTCCGGAACTCACCGACAGGGCAAGCCCGGCCACACCTCCGATCCCGAACCGCCTGTCCACCCCCAGGTGCGCCCCGAACAGGTCTCCGTCCCACTTCACTGCGTCACCCCCCGACAGGCTCCGGTACTCTCCCGCTCCCCACACGGTCACCTCCGTCCCCACTGCGGCCTCGTCCCCCGCAAGCCCCAGGGCGAAGCTCCGACCCCCGAGCCCCTCCTTCCACCCCACCGCGTCCATGGCCGCCAGCGCCTCGGCCCACGCCGCCGATCCCTCCGAAGGCGCAGACCCGTCCAGCGCCCGCCCGATGCGTCCGGACACTGCCTCCACCGTCCCTGCGACCATGGCCCGGGAGAGTTCCGGCAGTATGGCCTCGTGCACCCCCTCCATGCGCGCCACCAACCGGTCCACCACCTCCAGGGTGAAGCGCAACTCCGCAGTGTCCCCGTCCGCATCCCACGCCTTCAGCGTGTAACGCACCGGCCCCTGCACCACCGCAGGCGTGCCCGCCACCGTCCCCCCGGTGGTTTCCTCCTCGGGCGGAGTCCAGACCAAACCCTCGGGCAGGGCCGGGGAGAGCGTGTAGGCCAGCGGCAGGTTGCCCCCGGTCGCCGCAGGCAGCACAAGCGGCGGTGCCTCCACCCCCTGCACGTAGCGCTGCGCCGACACCCGGGCCGGGCCGAAGGTGGGCCGTGCGTCCGCCGCCACTTCCAGGGTGAACGCCAGCGTGGCGGTGTCCCCGTCCGCATCCGTCACCGTCAGGGTATGGACCGCAGCAGGCGTGGCGACCGCAGGCGTGCCCGCTATGGTCCCGCCGGTGGTTCCATCCCCGGGTGGAGTCCAGACCAGGCCTTCGGGCAGGGCTGGGGAGAGCGCATAGGTCAACGGCGGGTCCCCGCCCCGGGCCGCAGGCAGCCGGAGAGGTTCGATCTCCTTGCCCTGCACGTAGCGCTGCGCCGGTGCACGCGCCTCCCCGAAGGTGGGCTGCGTGTCGGTCACCGCCGGGGTCTCGTCGCTGGGCGGTGCGGAGGGCGCCACCGGCAGCGCGCCGGTGGTGAGGTCGCTGGAACCGGAGTGCGCCGCGGCCAGCACCTTCACCGCCAGGGTGGAGGCGGCGTCGAAGCCGTAGCCGGCGCCGGCGGCCAGCGTCAGGGTGGCAGCGGTGGTTCCGGTTGCGCCGCCGGTGATGGTGCTGATTGAAAGTCCGGCGATGGCCGGGCTGGTGACGAGCTCGAAGCTGGTCGCCGAGACACCGGCGGTGTAGGTGACACCGGCGAGCGTGACGGTGAGGGTCGCGCCGTCGAGGTTGTCCTCGGTGAGCGGCGTCGGGTTGGAGGCGAGGGTTGCGCCGGCGTTCACCGTGACGGAGAAGGTGAGGGTGGCGCGGTCGCTGTTCATGGTGTTGGAGTCCGCGTCGGTGGCGGTGATGGTGACCGTCTGGGCGGCGGCGGCCGTGGTGGGGGTGCCGCAGACCTCGCGGGCCTCGGTGCCCGGGCAGCCGTCCATGTCCGTGCCGGTGGCGTCGAAGCGGAGGCCCGCCGGCAGGGTGGAGGCGGCGTATGTGATGGTTCCGTTGCCGCCGGTGGCGGCCGGCACAGTGAACTCGGTGATGGCGGCGCCGGCGGTGAAGGTCTTGGCGGAGACGGAGCCCATACCGAAGGACGGGGCGGCGTCGGTGCCGCGGATGATGACGGTGACCGAGGAGGGCGAGGGAAGGGGATATGTCTGCAGCGTTACCCCATCGGCGAATGAGTCTATTTGGCCGGTCAGCGACTCGTCCAGCTCCGTAGCGCTGTCAGTGCTGACGGGAACCATGATGTTCTGGATGTATCCGCCAGCCACGCTCAAGTTGAAGGCGCTTCGATTTGGTATGCCGCTTAGGTTACCCACGTTAGCACCAGTGCTCCGTATTTGACCCAAGTCCGCCGAAGTGGCGCCGGTGCCAATCAAGCTGAATAGGAAACGGGGGCTGCCACTGGCGGGACTTACCTCCATTCTGAAGGTCACGGTGTCTCCCTCGTCCACCTGCAGACCGGGCCAAGTGGTGTCCCGATCGCCATTGCGATTACTGGCGGTGCCGCAGTTGGCCGGGGTGCCGCCGCAGTCGCCGCTGGCGGTAATGGTGAGGGTCTGCGCCGCGGCCGGCGCGGACGCCAACGCGGCCAAGGCGAAGACGAGGGCGGCAAGCGCGGAGCGAAGGCGGGCGGCGGTGCCGCCGGAGGTCAGGGAGCGGCGGCTACCTCCGCCGCGCCGATTCTCGGGGGGGGGGGGGGGGGGTCACAAACACACGGGCGCTGCGCATGGCGTCACACCGTCGTCAAGTCGCGCCGCCCGAGCTCGGACTTGGCGAAGAAGTGGACGCAGGGGAAGCCGAGGTCGTCCTCCACATCGTAAATACGCCTTATCGACGACCTCGCCTTGCGCGTCCAGGAGCCCGTCGGCGTTCAATTGTTCGTACTTGCCGTCGTAGATGATGTGTACATCGACCACCGGCGAGTCGTCCTCGAAGCCAACGCCCGGCCAGACGTTCACCCGGGCGAGTTCGACGTCCGGGAACTGGCGCTTGAACGCCGTCTCGGCAATCTCGCGTATCTGCTGTTCGTTCATCTCGCACTCCTCGTCATGATCGTCCCGTGATCGTCGCCTGACCGCCGCTTGAACAGCACATGGGCGACGAAGGCGCGACGGTGTTGTGCATCGGCCTGCTCGAACCGGGCGATGGAACGCTCGGCCCTGTCGATCGCCGCCAGCACGTCCAACTTGCTGTACCGACCGTCAAGCGCGTAGTCCGCCTGCTGCCGCGCCTTCTGCAGGATGACGAACGTCTTCGCGAAGTGGCGCACCTCTTGCAGAAACGCCGCCATCGGCCTCTTGTCCTCGCATGCGTTCCTTGCCTTGCCGTGCTCCAGCGCACGGTACGTCTGGCGCCATGCCGGCTTGCGGGCGCGGCCGATGATCAGATTGGCCGCGCACCCCGCCAGGCAGTGGAACATGGCGTAGTAGGCGGTGCTCACGGCGCGGCGGAGGTTCGCCTGGGAGGGGCGCCCGCGGCCGGATTCCGTCATGCTGCGGGCGGCTTCGATCAAGTCACGCGAGATCACCGACCAAACCTCCGGCCCCGGTTTCGGCGTATTCCACATCCAAGACCGTCGCAGGAATTATAGAAAACGCCGGGGCGGAGCGCAAGTTGAAATGGCGCCCGCTTTCGGCCGGTCGGCGGCGATCCTGGCAGACTATTCCGAATCGTAGCGGACGAGCGAGAACAACTCCTGCCGGAGCTTTTCCCGTGGATGGAGGAAGCCGAGCTCGATGATGCAGGCGTGCTCGAAGACCGCGCCGCCGAGCCGTTCCACCAGGTCGGCGGCTGCCGCCGCAGTCCCCCCGGTGGCCACGAGGTCGTCCACCAGCAACACGCTCGCCCCGGGGGCGAGGGCGTCGCTGTGCACTTCCAGGGCGTCGGCGCCGTATTCCAGCTCGTAGGCCGCTTGCAGGGTCTGGTAGGGGAGCTTCCCGGGCTTCCGGATCACGCACAACCCCTTGCCCAACCGATAGGCCAGGGCCGCGCCGATGATGAACCCGCGCGATTCGACGCCTGCCACCGTGTCCACCTGCGCCGCGGCGTACCGCTCGGCGAAGAGGTCGATGGTCCGCCGGAACAGCGGTCCGTCGCTCAGGAGCGGGGTGATGTCCTTGAACACGATCCCGGGTTTGGGGAAGTCGGGGATGTCGCGGATGATGGCCCGGATGTCGTCCACGGGGGCGGTCTCTGGCGTGCCTGGCGTCATGGCGCTTGGGCTAACACACTCAGGGCAAATAGGAAAGCGGGTCCCGGGCCACGTTATGCCTGCGGATCTCGAAGTGGAGGTGCGGCGTGGCGGCCCGTCCGGTGGCGCCGACCTCGGCGATGACCTGCCTGCGGTCCACCTCCTGGCCTTGCCGCACGAGGTTCCGGCGGTTGTGGGCGTACACCGAGGCAAAGCCGCCGCGGTGGCGCAGGATGATGAGGTTGCCGTAGCCCCGCAGCTTGTCGCTGTAGATCACCTGCCCGCCCAGGGTCGCGCGCACCGGGGTCCCCGAGGGCGCGGCGATGTTGATGCCGTCGTTCAGGCTCTCGTGCCGCGGGTTGAACTTGGCGGTGACCTTGCCCTTGACGGGCCAGGTGAACCCCTGCCGCGCGGGCGGCCCGGACGGCCGGCGCCGGGTACGGGATTTGGCTTTGCCGGCACCGGCCGGAGGCGCCTTGGCGCGGGTCCCCTTGCCGGGAGCGGCCCTGGAGGTGCGGGACCTGGCGGTGCGGCGGGGTCTTTCCGCGGGCGCCTTGATGGGGGTGATGATCTGGACCGGCAGTCGGCGGGTGGCCCCGGGAACGAAGATCCGGCGCCCGACCTTGATGTCGTGGGCGTTCGGGATGCGGTTGACGCGGGCGAGCGTCACGTGACCGACGCCGTAGGCCTTGCCGATGCGGAAAAGGTTCTCCCCCTTCTTGACCACATGGTGGATGCCGGTCGTCCGGCCGGGGTCCCGCCTGGGGGGACGGTTATCGACGTAACTGCAACCCGCCAGGGCAAGGACGACGAGAATGTGGATCAGCCCGAGGTTGCGAAAGGCTAGCTGGGCCAACCGTACCTCCCCAGAAGTTTCACGAACCGACATCCTCCGAGGCTCGTTTCTTCGATCCCGGTGGGGGTGCGGCAGGAGAGTTGCAGGGTCTGGGACCGGTCATCGCCGATGGGGATGATGAGCCGCCCGCCCGGCGCGAGTTGCCGGGTGAGGGGCTCCGGGATCTTCGGGGCTCCCGCGGCCACGACGATGGCGTCGTAGGGGGCGTGCTCCGACCATCCCAGGGACCCGTCTCCCACGTGGACCGCCACGTTGTAGTACCGCAACCGGTCGAGGACCGTCCGGGCCTGCACCGCGAGGCCCCGGAGCTTCTCCACCGAGAAGACGTTGCCGCACAACTCCGCGAGCAGCGCCGTCTGGTAGGCGGACCCGGTCCCGACCTCGAGGACCCGTTCGGGCCCCGTCAACTTGAGGGCTTGCAGCATGTACCCGATGATGTAGGGCTGGGAGATGGTCTGTTGCCCGCCGATGGGCAGCGGGTCGTCGGCGTAGGCGCGGTCCACCAGGGCGGGCTCCACGAACAGGTGCCGCGGCACCTTGCGCATGGCGTGGATCACCCGAGGGTCGTGGATGCCCCGGTCCAGCAACTGGGTCTGGACCATTCGTTCCCTGGCGCCCTCGAAACCGGATACGCTGCGGTAGCTGGAACCCTCGGCCATCGATCGAGGCAGCGGCGGCCCGTGAGAGGCTGCCATGGTCTGGGTAACATGATCTGGGTAAGATGGTCGGGGCGACTGGATTTGAACCAGCGACCACACGCACCCCAAGCGTGTGCGCTACCAGGCTGCGCTACGCCCCGACACCGTTGGAAGAGTATTAACACTCTACCGGCAACGGGTCAATCTTGGCTTTGCCGAGGGACGCCGGGACGCGGCGCGTGAAGACGGGACCTCAGGAGATCAGGTCCCGGAGCGTGGTCAGGTCGTTCCTGATCTCGCGGAGGACTTCCGCGTACTCGGGACGCGGCCACGGGCCCGGCGGCGCTCCGTCCTCCGCGGCGTCGCGCTGCTTGAGCTTCTTCCTCGCCCCTTCGATGGTGTATCCTTCGCCGTACAGTAGCCGCTTGATCTGGAGCAGCAGCTCCACGTCCTTGCGCTTGTAGAGGCGGTGGCGCGACGGCGCCTTGCCGGGGTTCAGGATGTCGAACTCGCTTTCCCAGTAGCGCAGGACGTACGGCTTCACGTCCAGGAGGTCGCTGACCTCGCCGATCTTGAAATAGAGCTTGTCGGGGATGACCACCGCCATGGATCCTGCCGCGTCATGGAACGGGGAAGACGTCCGTGCCCAGGAGTCCGAGGGAGTCGGAGTTCATGTTCTTCTTGAGCGTCTGGCTCGGCTTGAAGGTCAGCACCTTGCGGCTGGCGATGGTGATCTCCTCGCCGGTCCGGGGGTTCCGTCCCTTGCGGGGCTGCTTGCCGTGGACGACGAAGTTTCCGAATCCGGAGATCTTGACCTTGTCGCCCTGCTCGAGTCGGAACTTGATGATCTCGAAGGTGGCCTCCACCACGTCGGTGGCCTCTTTCTTGGAGAAGCCCACCCTCTCGTAGATCCGATTTACGATGTCAGCCTTGGTCATCGCTGCCCTCCCGAGCCGGCCCGCCGGTCAGGAGCCGTTACCGCAACGTCGCGTCGAACGCGGCGCAGAGCCTTCGGATGAGGTCTTCGTGCACGGCATTGACCTCGTGGTCCGTGAGGGTCCTCTCGGTCGATCGGTAGAAGACCTTGTAAGCCAGGCTCTTCCTGCCTTCGCTGATGGGGGCGCCGGTATATTCGTCGAAGATATCGACCCTTTCGATGAGGGGCTGCTCCAGTCTCTCGACCCAGTCGATGACTGTCCGGCTCGGAAGCTCTTCCGCAACCACGATGGCAATGTCCCGCTCCACCGACGGGAAACGGGGAATGGGCTGCACCTTGAAATCCGCCCGAGCATAGTGAACCACCGCGTCGAAGTCAAGCTCGAACAGGAAGAATCGGGGCAGGTCCAATTCCTCACGAACTCGCGGACTTATCTCCCCCACGTGGCCCAGCCCGGCGCCCCGGGCGGAGACTCTGGCGAACCTTTCCGGGTGCAGCATGGAGGGGGGGGCTTCCGCGCTCCACCCGGAGTCCGCGCAGCCGGCGCTCTCGAGCAGGCTCTCGACGACCCCCTTGACGTCGGCGAACGTGAACTCGCGGACCTCCGCCTCGAGGCCCCGCCGGGGCCGATGGCCGCGGATGAGTCCCGCCACGTTCAGCCGTTCGACGGATCCGCGGTCGCGGTCGAGCGAGAAGACCTTGTCGAGCTCGAAGACCATCGAGCTCCCGCTCCGCCGCTCGGCATGGCAGCGCAGGTTCTCGGTCAGCCCCGGCATGAGGCTGAGGCGCATCTCGTCCGTTTCCCGGCGCAGGGGGTTGGCGATGCGTACGGGTCTCGCGTCCTCGCCCCAGAGTCCGGGAAAGGTCCGGTTCATGCCCGCGGAGCAGAAGGGCAGGGTCACCAACTCGCACAACCCTTCCGCGGCCAGGAGCGAGCGCGTCTTCCGCATCCAGCGCAGCAGCGGGTCCGCCTGTCCGCCGCCCATCCGGACCGCGGGCAGCGTCGCCGGGATGTTGTCGTAACCGTGGAGCCGGGCCAGCTCCTCGACCACGTCGGCCTCCCGGTCCAGGTCGAAGCGGAACGAAGGCGGCGAGACCTCCAGGCCCGCTTCCGACGAACCCCCGATGCCGATGCCCAGGGACTCGATGATGCTGCGGATCCGTTCCCGCGGCAGTTCCACCCCCAACGCACGCTTGACGCTGGCGTAGCGGAGGGTGACGTCCGCGGGCTTGCGCGGGCGGGGATAGACGTCGGCGACCCCCGGGACCACCTCCGCGCCGCTCGTCGCCTCCCACAGGGCCGCGGCCCGGTCCATGGCGTAGCGCGTGCCTTCCGGGTCCACGCCCCGCTCGAACCGATGGGACGCCTCGGTATGCATGCCCATGCGTTTGGCCGTGCGCCGGATGGCCAGGGGGTCGAAGTGGGCGCTCTCCAGCAGCACCGATTCGGTCTCTTCGGTGACCTCCGAGCCGGCGCCTCCCATGACCCCGGCCAGGGCCGCGGGCGTATCGCCGTCGCAGATCAGCAGGTCCTCGGGATGGAGCGCCCGTTCCGATCCGTCGAGGGTCGTCAACGAGCTCGACTCGCCCGCGGCGCGCACCACGATGCGCCCGGTGGCAATGCGCCGCGCATCGAACGCGTGCAGCGGCTGGCCGGTCTCCAGCATGACGTAGTTGGTCACGTCCACGATCAGGTTGATGGAGCGGACGCCGCAGGCTTCGAGCCGGTAGCGGAGCCACCGCGGGGACGGCGTCGGCCGGAGCCCGTGGACGAGTCGGGCCGAATAGCGCGGACACAGGGCCGGGTCCGCGATCTCCACGGATACCGGCATGGTCAGGGGGTGGCGCCGGAGATGCTCCGGGACCGCGAGGGGCCGGAGCCTGCCTCCGGTGAGGGCCGCGGTCTCCCGGGCCAGGCCCAGGACGCTCAGGCAGTCGCCCCGGTTGGGAGTGACGCTCACCTCCAGCACCCAGTCGTCCAGGGCCAGGTACCGGTGCAGGGACTCGCCTTCGGGCGCATCGTCGGGCAGTTCGATGATGCCGCGGTGGTCGTCGGAGATCCCCAGCTCCTGCTCCGAGCAGAGCATCCCTTCGGAGGGGACGCCGCGGATGGACCGGCGCCCGATGGCCTGCCCGGACGGCAGCACCGAGCCCGCCCGCAAGAGCGCCGTCTTCATGCCCTTGCGGACATTGGGAGCGCCGCACACGATCCCGAGCGGCGCGCCGTCGTCGTGGACCTCGCACACGGACAGCCGGTCGGCGTTGGGATGCGGCCGGACGTCCTTCACTTGGACGACCACCGCGCCGGCGTCCGCGCCCAGGGGCCGCGCCGACTCGACCTCGAGCCCCGCCCGGGTAAGGCCCTCGGCCAGCTCGCCGGGGCCGAAAGCGCCCGCAACGTCGGCAGGGAGTTCCACCATCTCCATCAGCCAGTGGAAGGTCAGTTTCATGGTCCGGCCGATCAGGGAGGGAACTGCCGCAGGAAGCGGTCGTCGTTCTGGAAGAACATCCGGATGTCGTCCATGCCGTACTTGAGCATGGCGATACGCTCCACGCCCATGCCGAACGCGAAGCCCGAGAACGCCTCGGCGTCGTAGCCGACGAAGCCGAAGACGTTGGGGTCGATCATCCCCGACCCGAGGATCTCCAGCCATCCCGACCCCCTGCACACGCGGCAGCCCCCCGCGTCTTCGGCGCCGCGGCACAGGATGCAGCCGATGTCCACCTCGGCGCTGGGTTCGGTGAACGGGAAGAAGCTCGGGCGGAAGCGGACCCGCACCTGGTCCCGGAAGATCTGCCGGAGGAAGTGCGTCAGCACCCCCTTCAGGTCCCCGAAGGTGATGTCCCGGTCCACCATGAAGCCTTCGACCTGGTGGAACACGGGCGAGTGGGTGGCGTCGTCGTCGTGGCGATAGACGGCGCCGGGGGCGATGACCTGGAGCGGCGGCCGGCGCTGCTCCATGACGCGGATCTGCACCGGAGAGGTGTGGGTGCGGAGCACGCGGCCGTCCGATACGAAGAAGGTGTCCTGCATGTCCCGGGCCGGATGGTCCCTGGGAATGTTCAGCGCCTCGAAGTTGTGGTAGTCGTCCTCCACGTCGGGTCCCCGGGCGATCTCGAAGCCCATGCCCGTGAACACGTCGATGATCTCGTCCATGACCCGGGTAATCGGATGCGTCCGGCCCCGCTCCGGCCGGTTGCCCGGCAACGTCACGTCGAGCCGCGGACCCCGGTCCGACCGGTCCGCCCGACCTTCCCGGAGGCTTCTCGATCTCGCTTCGAGCAGCGCCTCCAGCTCTCCCCGCCGCCGGTTGAGCTCCTGGCCGGCGCTCGGCCGCTGCTCGGCCGGCAACTCCTTGAGCCCGCGCAGCAGCGCCGTGAGCTTGCCGCCCTTCCGGCCCAGGTAGTCGATGCGGACCTGCTCGACCTCCCGTTCCGAGGCGCACCGCTCCAGGCGTCCGGCCGCTTCCTCGCGGAGCTTCTCCAGGGCTTCGATCATGCGGGCGTCAGGCGTCGAGGTGGTCCCTGGCGCACTTGGCGATCTGGTCGAACACGGGCGCGTCCGACGCGGCGATGTCGGCGAGGATCTTGCGGTCCAACTCCACCCCGGCCTTCTTCAGGCCGTGGATCAGCCGGCTGTAGGACAGACCGTTGAGCCGCGCTCCGGCGCTGATGCGCACGTTCCACAAGCCCCGGAACGTCCGTTTGCGCACCCGCCGGTCGCGGTAGGCGTACGCGAGTCCGCGCTCGACGGTTTCCCGGGCGGCGCGGTACAGTCTCCGTCGGCCTCCCACGTACCCTTTGGCCAACTTCATGATCTTTCTGCGGCGCCGGCGGGAAGCCGGTCCGCCCTTGACTCTTGGCATGGCGTGTACTCCTCGGACAGATGTGCGACGGGGGCGCTGCCGGACAGGCTCGTCCGGGCGCCGGGCAGCGGCGGCGGTGGATCCCGGCGTTCGGCCCTTTCCCTACAGGTAGGGGACGAGACGCCGCATGTTCTTCGATTCGTGGCCCGATACGGTGTCGGGCTGCCGCAACCGGCGTTTCCGCTTGCGGCTCTTGGTGGACAGGATATGGCTCTTGAAGCCCCGCCGCCGCATGACCTTGCCGCTCTTGCTGACCTTGAACCTCTTTGCCGCCCCCCTGTTCGTCTTGATCTTGGGCATCCTGAACCTTCCTCGTTTCCTCGTCCTTCGCCGAACCCGCGTGCGCCGGCCGCTAGGCGTTGGTCTTCGGCGTCAGCAGCATGGCCATGTTCCGCCCCTCGAGCTTCGGCGACACGTCGAGCTTCGCCAAGTCCTGGACCTCGTCGAAGACGCCGTTCAGCATGGCCCTGCCGAGCTCGGGGTGGGTGATCTCGCGGCCCCGGAAGAACACCGACACCTTGACCCTCTGTCCCCGCTCCAGGAAGCGCCGGATGTTGCGCACCTTGAACAGCAGGTCGTGCTGGTTGGTCCGGGCTCCCATCTTGACTTCCTTGACCGCGACGAAGGTGGCGTTGCGTTTGGCCTCCTGCGTCTTCTTCTTCTGCAGGTAGCGAAACTTGCCGTAGTCCAGCAAGCGGCACACCGGCGGCTGCGCCTCCGGGGCCACTTCCACCAAGTCGAGCTCCCGCTGTTCGGCGATGCTCAGGGCTTCATGCAACAGCATGACTCCGAGCTGCTCGCTGTCTGCGCCGATGACGCGAACCTCGCGCGCCCGGATCTGCTGGTTGATTCTCGTGGGCCGCGCTATAAAGCACCTCCTGTGGAGATACGTACGCTCATCGAACCGGCTCGGTCTCCTGGCGGACGTCTTCCCCGAGCTTCTCCACGAACGCCTCTACCGACATGGGCGGCAGGTTCTCCCCCCCGCGTTTCCGCGCCGACAGGGTCCCGTCCTGCACTTCCTTGTCGCCGATGACCACCGCGTAGGGTATCCTGGCCATTTGCGCTTCGCGGATCTTGAAGCCCAGCTTCTCGTTCCGGTCGTCCAGCTCCACGCGCCATCCGGCTTCCCGCAGCCGGTCGCGAACCGCGGCGGCGTAAGGCTTCTGCGGGTCGGTGACCGTCACCACCCGCGACTGCACCGGGGCCAGCCACAAGGGGAAGGCCCCTCCGGTATGCTCGATCAACAGGGCCATGAAACGTTCGATGGAGCCCAGGATGGCCCGGTGGATCATCACCGGGCGCTCCTCCGCTCCCGACGAGGAGACGTAGGCCAGTCCGAACCGTTCGGGCATGGAGAAGTCGAGTTGAACCGTGCCGAGCTGCCAACCTCGTTTCATCGCGTCCTTGACGACGAAATCGATCTTGGGGCCGTAGAAGGCGCCGTCGCCTTCGTTGATCTCATAGGCTACGTTCCGTTTCTCCAGCGATGCGGCCAGCGCGGCTTCGGCCCGTTCCCAAGTCTCCAGCGCGCCCAGGTACCGGTCCGGTCTGGTGGAGAGGAAGACCTCCAGATCTTCGAATCGGAACCTATGATACACCTCGCGGAGCATGTCAAGCAGCCGGGCGATCTCATCTTCGATCTGGCCGGCGGCGCAGAAGATGTGGGCGTCGTCCTGGGAGAAGCTGCGCACCCTCGTGAGCCCCGCGGTGACGCCGGACTTCTCGTAGCGGTGCAGCCGTCCGAAGTCCGCCAGCCGCACCGGCAGGTCCCGGTAGGAGCGCTTCTTCGACGCGTAGAGGAACGTGTGGCCCGGACAGTTCATGGGCTTGACGCCGAACTCGCGCTCGTCCACCTGGGTGAAGTACATGTGGTCCTTGTAGTGGTCGTAATGACCCGACCGGCGCCACAGGCCGGCTTCGAAGATCTGCGGCGTGATCACCTCTTCGTAGCCGTAGCGCAGGTACAGGCCCCTCATGTAGTCCACCAGGGTGTTGTAGAGCGTGGTCCCCTTGGGATGGAAGAACGGGCTCGACGGGGCCGCGGGGTGGAAGCTGAAGAGGTCCATCTCCTTGCCGAGCCTGCGATGGTCCCGCTTGCGCGCGGCCTCCAGCAGCGCAAGGTGTTCCTTCAACTGCTTCCGGGACGGGAACGCCGTGCCATAGATGCGCTGGAGCATCTCGTTCTTCTCGTCGCCGCGCCAGTAGGCGCCCGCCACCGACGTGAGCTTGAACGCCTGGATGAGTCCGGTGCCGGGCAGGTGCGGGCCGCGGCACAGGTCCACCCAGTCCCCCTGGCGATAGAGCGAGACGGTCTCGTCGGGGATCCCCGCCAGGATCTCCACCTTGTAGTCCTCGCCCATGCCGCGGAAGAGCTCCACGGCTTCGTCCCTGGGCCATTCCTCGCGCGCGATGGGGAGGTCCTCCTGGGCGAGATCGCGCATCCGCGCCTCGACCTTCTCGATCTCGTCGGGCGTGAACGGCGCGGCGCGCTGGAAGTCGTAGTAGAAGCCGTCCCGGGTGGTGGGGCCGATGGTCACCTGGGTCCCCGGGAAGAGGCTCTGGACCGCCTGGGCCATGAGATGCGCGGTGGAGTGGCGGAGGATATCGATCCCCTCCGGGCTGTCGAGGGCGATCCACCGGACGGCGCAGTCCTCCGCCACCGGCCGCGAGAGGTCCACCGGGGACCCGTCGATGCTGGCCGCAACGACGCGCCGGTCGGACGGCATTGGCGCCACGTCGCCGGCCCGGACGCCCGGAGCGGTCTCGAGGGTCTCCCCTCCGGGCAAGGTTACGCGAATCTTCTCCATGCTATCGCGGGTGTCGGTTGCTCGAGATGGAACGTTTGCGGAAGCGGGCGGCTACGGGGAATGGTAGGCACGGGCGGGATTGAACCGCCGACCTCTTCCGCGTCAAGGAAGCGCTCTCCCACTGAGCTACGTGCCTCGATGCGCCTTCGCAAAGGTCCGATTCTACTAACAGTTCCACGGGTCTTCTGTCAATCCCGCGGCGGTCGCCGGCGGCGCTTCCGTCCGCCCTCCATCGGTCTGGCCGTGCGCGGCCAGCTTCCTGAGTTGCCCCGATACCTTTGCGGTCACCAGCGCGGTGACCCGCACGTCGTGCTCGCCGTATTCCTCGGCGAGCACCCGCCCGCGGGCTCTCAGGAACGGCAGGATCACGGCCTCGGATTGCTGCAGGGTCAGGCGGATCTTCTGTTTGCCGCGGTCCAGCACGTTTCCGATGGCCTCCAGGAGGCCATCGATGCCGGCGCCGGTGCGGGCCGAGATGGGGTACAGGCCTTCGTGGCCGGTGGACGGGTAGGCGGGCAGATGCGGGGCCGCGTCGATCTTGTTGGGCGCCACCAGCCGGGGGATGTCGGCCGCGCCGATCTCGTCGAGCACCGATTCCACCACCGCGTGCTGCCGTTCCGCCAGCGGGCTCGTCAGGTCCATCACGCACAGCAGCAGGTCGGCCTGGCCGATCTCTTCCAGGGTGGCCTTGAAAGCGTCCATGAGGGCATGGGGGATCTTGTTGATGAAGCCCACCGTGTCCACCAGCATCACCCGGTCCCCGTTGGGCAGCCGCAGGGCCCGGGTGCGCGGGTCCAGTGTGGCGAAGAGCTTGTCCTCCACCAGCGCGCCCGCCCGGGTAAGGCGGTTCATGAGGGTGGACTTGCCCGAGTTGGTATAGCCCACCAGGGCCACGGTGGGGTACGGGAACGCCTCCCGTTCCTTGCGTTGGAGCCGCCGGGTCCTGGCGACGCCGTCCAGCCGCCGTTCGAGCCGGCCGATGCGCTCGCGGATGCGCCTGCGGTCCACCTCCAGTTGGGTCTCGCCCGGTCCGCGGGCGCCGATGCCGCCGCCGAGCCGGGACAGGTGGGACCAGAGCCGGGTGAGTCGGGGGAGCAGGTATTGGAGCTGGGCCAGCTCCACCTGGAGCTTGCCTTCCCGGCTCCGGGCCCGCTGGGCGAAGATGTCGAGGATGAGTTGGGTGCGGTCGATGACCCGCACGTGCAACTCCGATTCCAGGTTCCGCTGTTGCGCCGGCGTGAGGTCGTTGTCGAAGATGACCAGGTCCGGGCGGTGCTCCTCTGCGAACGCCCGAACCGCCGCCACCTTGCCGGCGCCGGCGAGCATGGCCGCATGGACCCTGGCGGAACGCTGGCCGAACACGCCGACGACCTCGGCGCCCGCGCTGGCGGCGAGTCCCCGGAGCTCCTCCAGGCTGTCCTCCAGGGCCACGTCCCCCGCGGAGGACGGCGTTTCCACTCCCACCAGGACCGCGCGCTCCGTCCGCTCGGCCGAAGGGTCCGGTTCCCGGTCCAGGCTACCGGCCCCTTCTGGCGGTAATGCGGGCGCCGAACTTCCGGTGCACCGTGTCCAGGAGCGTCCTCGACGGGTTGATGCGGAAGTTGGCGGGTCCGATGACCTTCGTTTCACGAGCGTCGGTGGTCATGTGCAGGAAGACCGAGGCCTGCCCCTGCTCCTGCGCGATGAGGTCGTGGAACGCCTGCAGCTCCCGCCGCGTCACCTCCTTCAGGTAGAAGTGGACCTCTGCGGCAGGGGCCGCGGCAGGGGCGGCCATGACCTGGGCGCAGGCCTGGTCCAGGGGGAGGATCTCGTTGGCGATCAACGTGACCCGTTCCTCTCCCACGTCGAGCCGGCCGTTGACCCGGATGGGGTCGTCGCCGCCGATGGAATCGGCCGTCTGCCGGTAGGTGTCGGGCCACGCGATGGTGTCCACGAACCCGGTCTTGTCCTCCAGGTTGAAATTCGCGTACCGGTCCCCCTTCCGGGTGTTCTTGAGCTTCAACGCGGTCACCACTCCGACCATGGTGACCTCGCCGTTGTGCTCCCGCACCCGGTTGGCCGGCAGCGCGTGGAGGCGTTTCAGGGACTCCTCGAACCGGTCCAGGGGATGACCGGTGATGTAGAAGCCCAGGGCCTCCTTCTCGAAGGCGAGGAGCTGGCCGCCGCTCCACTCGTCCACCGACCGGTAGGCGTCCATGGGGTCCCTGGCCTCCGGCGCTTCGAGCATGTCGAACATGCCGATCTGGGCGCTGTCCCGGTCCCGCCGGGACGACTGGCCGGTCTTGAGGGCGTCGTCCAGCGAGGCCATGAGACGCGCCCGGAAGACGCCGGTGGAATCGAAGGCGCCGCACTTGATGAGGCTCTCCAACACCCGCCGGTTGGTCACGTTGAGGTCCACCCGCCGGCAGAAGTCGAACAGGGACTCGAACGGCCCGGTCCGCTCGCGGGTCTCCCGGATGCTCTCCACGGCCTTTTCGCCCACGTTCTTGACCGCGGAGAGGCCGAAGCGGATGCGGTCGCCCACCACCGTGAAACGGGGGCCGCCCTCGTTCACGTCCGGGGGCAGCACTTCGATGCCCTGCTTGCGGCAGTCGGCGAGGTTCTTGATCACCTTGTCGATGTCGCCGATCTCCGAGCTCATCAGGGCGGCCATGAACTCCACCGGGTAGTGGGCCTTCAGGTAGGCCGTCTGGTAGGAGACCAGGGCGTAGGCCGCGGAATGGGACTTGTTGAAGCCGTAGCGCGCGAAGGTCTCCATCTGGTCGAAGATGGCGGTGGCGTGGTCCTCCCGGATGCCGTTGTCCCGGGCCCCCCGGATGAACCGCTCCCTCTGGCTGGCCATCTCCTCGGGGTCCTTCTTGCCCATGGCCCGGCGCAGGATGTCGGCCTCCCCGAGGCCGTACTTGGCCATGGTCTGGGCGATCTGCATGACCTGCTCCTGATAGACGATGACGCCGTAGGTGTCCTTCAGGATGGGTCCCAGGGCCGGGTGCAGGTAGGTGGTCTTCTCCTTGCCGCTCTTCCGCTTGATGTATTCCTCCGCCATGCCGCTATCCAGCGGGCCCGGGCGGTAGAGGGCGAGTATGGCCACCACGTCCTCGAAGCAGTTGGGCTTGATCCGCACGCTCATCTCGCGGATGCCCGTGCTCTCCAACTGGAAGATCCCGGTGGTGTCGCCGCTGCCCAGGAGTCGGTAGGTCTCTTCGTCGTCCAGCGGCAGGGTCTTCAGGTCCGGGGCGCGGCCGCGGCTCTCCCGCACCAGGTCCAGGCAGTCGTGGATGAGGGTCAGCGTCTTGAGTCCCAGGAAGTCGAACTTGACGAGGCCGATCTTCTCCACGCTCGACATGTCGTACTGGGTGACGATGCCGCCGTCCCGGTCCACGTACAGGGGCAGGTAGTCCACCAGGGGGCGGTTGGAGATCACCACCCCCGCGGCGTGGGTCGAAGAATGGCGGGTGAGGCCCTCCAGTCGCAGGGCGTGGTTGACGAGGCGGGCGACCCGGGGGTCTTCGTCGGCCAACCGGTTCAGGCGCGGCTCCTGCTTCAGGGCCTCGGAGAGCGGGCAGTCGAACCCCTGCTTGGGCGCCGGCACCAGCTTGGCGATGGCGTCGGTCTCCGCGAACGAGAGTCCCAGGGCGCGTCCCACGTCCCGGATGGCGGCCTTGGCCTTGAGGGTTCCGAAGGTGGTGATCTGGGCCACCTTGTCGTCGCCGTACTTGTCCTTCACGTACTGGATCACCCGGTCCCGCCCGCGGATGCAGAAGTCCACGTCGATGTCCGGCATGGAGCGCCGCTCCGGGTTCAGGAAACGCTCGAACAGCAGGTTGTGCCGTATGGGGTCGAGGTCGGTGATGCGCAGGGCGTAGGCCACCAGGCTGCCGGCCGCGGAGCCGCGCCCCGGACCAACCGGGATGCCTTCGTCCTTGGCGTAGTTGATGAAGTCCGCGACGATGAGGAAGTAACCCGGGAACTGCATGCTCTTGATGACGTCGAGCTCGTATTCGAGCCGGGTCTGGTAGGCGGCGCGATCGACTTCGTCCTCGTCCGCGAGCCGGTCCTCGAGCCCCTTGCGGGCGCGGGCGTCCAGGTAGTCGTCGAGGCTTTGGGAGTCCGGCGCCTCGTAGTGCGGGAAGTGGTACTTGCCGAACTCGATCTCCACGTTACAGCGCTCGGCGATGGCCGCGCTCTCGGCGACGGCTTCCGGCAGGCGCTCGAACCCCGCGGTCATCTCCGCGGTGGACTTGAGGAAGAGCTCCTCGGTGTCCATCTTCATGCGGTTGGGGTCGTCGTGGCCCTTGCCGGTCTGGATGCACAGGAGGATGTCGTGGGCCTGGGCGTCCTCGGGCTCCAGGTAGTGGCAGTCGTTGGTGGCCACGATGGGCAGGGACAGCTCCCTGCCGAGCTCGAGGATGCCGTCGTTGACCTTCTGCTGCAGCGGCAGCTTGTTGTCCTGGACCTCCAGGTAGTAGCGGTCGTCGAAGATGGCCCGGTAGGCTTCCGCCACCTGCCGGGCCTGGTCCATGGACCCCTGGGTCAGGGCCTTGGCCATCTCGCTGCTCAGGCAACCGCTCAGGGCGATGATGCCGGCGTTGTGCTCCCGCAACAGATCCTTGTCGATGCGCGGCTTGTAGTAGAATCCCTCCCGGAAGCCCAGCGTCACCAGCCGGCACAGGTTCCGGTAACCCTCGTTGGTCATGGCCAGCAGGATCAGGTGGTGGTTGTACTCCCTGTTGCCCCGGTCCACCCCTCCCTGGCGGTCGAAGCGGCTGCCCGGCGCCACATAGACCTCGCACCCGAGGATCGGCTTGACCCCCGCGGCCGCCGCCGTCCGGTAGAACTCCACCGCGCCGAACATGTTGCCGTGGTCGGTCATGGCGATGGCCGTCTGCCCCAGGCTCCTGGCCCGCTCGATCAGCGGCTCGATCTTGTTGGCCCCGTCCAGCAGGCTGTACTGGGTATGGCAGTGAAGGTGTACGAAGCTGTTCTCGCTCATGGGACTACGTCCTCGGACTGCAATACTCCGTGTTGTCTCTCGACGATCGACGGCCTGACAAGACATGCAACCGGCAGACTATGAGCATTCAGCAGTCATGGTTTTCGATGTTTTGTAGGGAAACAACCTCCCCGCGTGAAGCGTCAGCAGGGACAGGTCTTTGTCAAATGAATAGACCTCCGTCACTATGCCCGGGTATATGGCTATAATATGCATCGTGTTCTCCCTCCCATTGGCAGGCACTATTCTTGCTCCGCCCTTTTTAGCGCTCTGGAGGTTGCCTGTCGCATCTCGGAAGACGATATCGTATTGACCATCTTCTTCCGTGATGAACGTGGAGCCGCCCCCGATCTTATCCTGCTCCCACCTTGCCCTGGCATGCTCATAAATATAGCCCGAAAGTTCACCGCACTTCGCGATAATCTCGACAGACGCGTCAACGTGAACCATGGAAACTGCCTGTATCAGCATTAGCAACATCAGCGATAGGAGCCATTTTCGCATTACGGTGCCTCCATGAAGGTGTCGAGACCCTGCCCGAGCCGGCCGAGCTATTCTTTTCTTGACCTGCATCGAATCTCCCCTCTTCACATTCTCGTACATGTTTCCACTCCCGTTCGCCCTGAGCGTAGCGAAGCGAAGTCGAAGGGCGCACTCATGCAGTTAAATCCCTCGCTGTCGCAATTCCGTCAACGTCCGATGATCCAGTTTCCGTCCGTCTGTGTTCATGGCCCGTTACTATACTATCTCTTTGGTTCGATGGAAACTATAATATAGGCTTATTCTCCAGCATTAGTATCCAGGATTTTATGGAAGACAACTTGAACAGTTCCACTTGGCGTCTCAATATACACAGAACTTCCGTTACCGAAATTTTTCGGTAACTTCTTATGAAGCATCAAAGCTTCGGTTTCCCGTCCTTCAGGAGGCACCCCCGTCACAAGGGGCACTCCAGGAGGAACCGTCATCCACATTGAAAAGTCGATATGCGCTCCGTCATCAAGATAGTACCATTTACCCTCATATTTGACTCCGGCGACATCTCCTCCACGAATCTCCCCATCTCTCTTGACTTCCAAAACACCATATCCATACCCATATTGTCCAATAAAGCTGATATGGTAAATACCTTCCATGATTTTCTCCCCCTATCCTCCGAAGAGACTCGGCAAAGCCGGTTGAGACAACCTACGCGCAACAACCCCATGTGTGCTCAAACTTTTCTATGGTGAACGTTGATGCTTGTGCCTTCCACGAGACAATCGATTGACCGCCGTCCAATCTCCACGCAGCATGGCTTCCTTCTTCTTTCGACTCCAACCCTTGATCTGCCGTTCTGCTGCAAGCGCCTCCGCCCTTGACGGAAACTCGCAAGAAAAGACCAGAGACAAGGGCTTGCGGGACGCGGTGTATCCGTCGGAAACATCGATGTGATGTTGCTGAAGACGGTGGTCGAGGTCATCCGTGTGGCCGGTATAGTACGATCCGTCTCCGCAGCGCAACATGTAAACCCAGAAACTCATGATGTTTGCCGTTCGCCCTTCGACTTCGCTTCGCTACGCTCAGGACGAACGGAGGGATGGCCTTGTCATGGCCTCTCAGTGTCCAGCCCTGTATCCACATATCTTCACATCATGGGGTTTCAGCGTCCAACTCCGTATCCGTATCTGCACCAACGGGTATTTCTCGTGTTCCTTCGGCGAGTGGTGCAGAAGTCCGTTTTCGTTTCTCGAAACTACTCCCATTCGATGGTGGCGGGGGGTTTCGACGACACGTCATAGACCACCCGGTTGATGCCGCGCACTTCGTTGATGATGCGGTTCGAGATGCGGCCCAGGAGTTCCGGGGGCAGCGGGACCCAGTCCGCGGTCATGCCGTCCCGGCTTTCCACGGCCCGCACCGCGGCCACGTTCTCGTAGGTCCGTTCGTCGCCCATGACCCCTACGGTGCGGACGGGCAGGAGGACGGCGAATGCCTGCCAGATGCGTTCGTACAGACCGGCGTTGCGGACCTCCTCCACCACCACGGCGTCCGCGGCCCGCAGGATCCGGAGCCGTTCCTCGGTCACGTCGCCGAGTATGCGGA
This sequence comes from uncultured Binatia bacterium (SeqCode), assembly GCA_965204235.1. Lineage (GTDB taxonomy): Bacteria > Desulfobacterota > Binatia > UBA9968 > JAJDTQ01 > JAJDTQ01. Next base: position 2,525,436 of record OZ241979.1, on the reverse strand, counting down.
TGGCCAGGCCCGGACCCGGGAAGGGTTGCCGGTGGATCCAGCGGTCCGGCAGTCCGAGCTCCCGGCCCAGGGCGCGGACCTCGTCCTTGAAGAGCTCCCGCAGCGGCTCCACCAACTCGAACTCCATGCTCTCCGGCAACCCTCCGACGTTGTGGTGGCTCTTGATGAGGGCGGCCGGCCCGGCGTGGGGGACCGACTCGATGACGTCGGGATAGAGGGTCCCTTGGCACAGGAACGGGAAGTGGCCGAGCTTGCGGGTCTCCTCCTCGAACACGCGGACGAAGAGTCGGCCGATGCGCTTGCGCTTCTCTTCGGGGTCCTCCACCCCTCGGAGGACGTCGAGAAAGCGCCGGGAGGCGTCCACGCAGCGGAAGTTCGCGCCGAAGCGTTCTCCCATGACCCGTGAGACGGTTTCCGGCTCGTCCTGCCTCAGGAGCCCGTTGTTGACGAACAGGCAGACGAGCCGGTCGCCGATGGCCCGGTGCACCAGGGTGGCGGCCACCGACGAGTCCACGCCGCCGCTCAGGCCGCACAGCACCCGCGCTTCGCCCACCTGTCGGCGCACCTTCTCCACCGCGGCGGTGGCGAAGTGCTCCATGTCCCAGTCGGCTGCGCACCCGCAGATGCGAAACAGGAAGTTCTCCAGTATGGTGCGGCCCCCCTCGGTATGGACGACTTCGGGGTGGAACTGGAGGCCGAAGATGCGGCGCCGGTGGTCGGCGAACGCGGCGATGGGCGAGTTCCCCGTATGCGCGACCACCGACCAGCGCTCCGGCAGCGACGTCATCCGGTCGCCGTGGCTCATCCACACGGGGTGGCCGCGGCCAAGCTCGAAGCCGGCGAACAGGTCCTCGGCGTCGTCCACCCGCAGGTCGGCCAGGCCGTACTCGCGGCGGGCCGCTTCCGCCACGCCGCCGCCCATGGCCTGGTTGAGGATGCCCATGCCGTAGCAGATGCCCAGGAAGGGGGCCGGCAACCGGAACAGCTCCGGGCTCACCCGGGGCGCTCCGTTGGCATAGACGCTGGCCGGTCCGCCGGACAGGATGACGCCCGCGGGCTCCAGGCGGCGCAGCTCTTCGACCGGGGTGTCGAAGGGGCGGATCTCGCAATAGACGTGCGCTTCCCGGACGCGGCGGGCGATGAGCTGGGTGTACTGGGACCCGAAGTCGAGGACGACGATCATTCTCTTCGATAGTTGGGCGCTTCGTTGGTGATGAAGACGTCGTGGACGTGCCCTTCGGTCAGGCCGGCCGCGGTGACCTGCATGAACCGGGCCCTGGTCTGGAGCTCGTGGATGTTGGCGCAGCCCACGTACCCCATGCCGGCCCGGACGCCGCCGATGAGCTGGTAGATGTTCGACGCCAGGGTGCCGCGGTAGGGCACTTGGCCTTCCACCCCTTCCGGCACGAGCTTCACGTCATCTTCGACGTCGTCCTGGGCGTAGCGGTCCCTGCTGCCGCCGCGCATGGCGCCGATGGAGCCCATGCCCCGATAGACCTTGTAGGTCCTCCCCTGGTAGAGCACGGTCTCGCCCGGGCTCTCCTCGCAACCCCCGAACAGCGTACCGATCATCACGGAACTGGCGCCGGCCGCCAGGGCCTTGGTAATGTCGCCGGAGTACTTGATGCCGCCGTCCGACACCAGCGGCACGCCGGTGCGCGCCCCCACCCGGGCGCAGTCGGCAATGGCGCTGAGTTGCGGGACGCCGACGCCGGAGACCACCCGGGTGGTGCAGATGGAGCCCGGTCCCACGCCCACCTTCACGCAGTTGACGCCCGCGTCGATGAGGGCCTGGGCGCCCTGGGCCGTGGCCACGTTGCCGCCGATGAGGTCCAGTTCCGGGTAGTCCCGGCGGAGGCGCGCCACCGTCTCCAGCACCTTGGCGGCATGGCCGTGGGCGGTGTCCACCGCCACCGCGTCCACTTCGGACCGCACCAGGGCCTCCACCCGCTCCTCGCAGTCCGGCCCCACCCCCACCGCGGCGCCCACCCGCAGGCGGCCCCGGTCGTCCTTGCACGCCAGCGGATGGCGGGTCTTCTTCTCGATGTCCTTGACCGTGAACAGGCCCTTGAGTCGGTAGTGGTCGTCCACCACCAGCAGTTTCTCGATCCGGTGCCGGTGGAGGATCTCCTGGGCCTCGTCGAGGTCCACGCCGTCCCGCACGGTGACCAGGTCGTCCTTGGTCATCAACTCGTCCACGTAGCGGTCCGGGTTCTTCTCGAAGCGGAGGTCCCGGTTGGTGAGTATCCCCACCAGCCGGCCCTGCCGGGTCACCGGCAGTCCCGATATGCCGTGCCGGTCCATCAGTTCCCGCGCCTCGGCGATCTTCTGGTGGGGGTCCACCGTCACCGGGTCCGAGATCATGCCGCTCTCGAACTTCTTGACCTTCTCCACTTCCTTGGCCTGGGCCTCCACCGGCATGTTGCGGTGGATGAAGCCCATGCCGCCCTCCTGGGCCATGGCGATGGCGGTGCGGGCCTCGGTGACCGTGTCCATGGCCGCGCTCAGGAGCGGGACGTTGAGCCGGATGCGCTCCGTCAACCGCGTGGAGACGTCCGCGTCACGCGGCAGCACCGACGATTCCGCGGGCATCAACAGCACGTCGTCGAAGGTGAGCCCAATGGGCAGTACTTCCTGTTCGAGCATCCTCCACCTCGGAGCGGCAAGTACAAAAAAAGCCCAGACGCTGGCCTGGGCTCCCCGGTCGTTTATGGCTTCACGGCTCCATCATGTCCATGATCCCTCCTAGCAGGATTTCCCGGTGGTGACAAGTTCGGATCTGCCTCAAAGGGGGACGGGCTAAAGGTCCGGCCCAACTTGCCGATGGGATCCATAGAGGATGCTTGCCAGGACTTATTGCGCGTCGCTCCACGGCATCGAGGCTCTCGAGGTGGCGGTGGAGGTGGACATCGCTTCCGGGCTTCCCGAGCTGGCCACGGTGGGACTGCCCGAGGGCGCGGTGCGCGAGAGCAAGGTGCGCATACGGGCGGCGTTGCGGAACTGCGGCTATCCGTTTCCGCCGCAGAAGATCACCGTCAACCTGGCCCCCGCGGACGTGAAGAAGGAAGGGTCCGGCTACGACCTGCCCATGGCCATGGGGATCGTCGCCGCCCAGGGGGCGGTGAGCGCTTCCCGCCTCGGTGACTACCTGCTGGTGGGGGAGTTGTCCCTGGACGGCGGCGTCAAGCCCGTGCGCGGGGCATTGCCCATCGCCGCGGCGGTGAGAAGGCAGGGGTTGAAGGGCCTGATCCTGCCCATGGCCAACAGCGCCGAGGCCGCGCTGGTCCAGGGCATCGACGTCTTCGGCGTCGAGAACCTGGCGCAAGTGGTGGACTTCCTGAACGGGGACCGGGAACTGGAGCCGACCCGGGTCGACGTCGCCCGGCTCTTCAGCCGGAGCGCGGTCCAGGACGCCGACTTCAGCGACGTCCGGGGACAGCCGCACGTCAAGCGCGCCCTGGAGGTGGCCGCCGCGGGCGGCCACAACGTCTTGCTGATGGGTCCTCCGGGCGCCGGGAAGACCATGCTGGCGAAGCGGCTTCCCACAATACTCCCGGCCCTCACCCTGACGGAAGCCCTGGAGACCACCAAGATCCACAGCGTGACGGGTTTGCTGAACGGCAGGGCGCTGGTGGCGGTGCGGCCGTTCCGGGCGCCGCACCACACCATTTCCGATGCCGGCCTCGTGGGCGGCGGCGCGGCGCCGAAGCCCGGAGAGGCGTCGTTGGCGCACAACGGCGTACTGTTCCTGGACGAAGCGCCGGAGTTCCGCCGCAACGTCCTGGAGGTCCTGCGGCAGCCCCTGGAGGACGGTCGCATCACCGTTGCCCGGGCCGCAGGGTCCATCGACTACCCGGCCAGCTTCATGCTGGTGGCGGCCATGAACCCCTGTCCCTGCGGGTTCTACGCAGACCCCCAAAGGGAGTGCCGATGCACTCCCATGCAGGTGGCCCGGTACCGTTCCCGGGTCTCGGGCCCGCTGCTCGACCGCATCGACATCCATGTGGAAGTCCCGGCGGTGGAGTACCAGGCGTTGGCGTCCCGGTCGCCGGGCGAGCCCTCCGAGGCCATCCGCGAGCGGGTCGATCAGGCCCGGAAGGTCCAGGTCGCGCGCTTCGAGGAGACCGGGCTCCACGCAAACGCGCGCATGAGCGTCCGCGACGTCCATCGGTACTGCCGGGTGGACGCCGCGGGAGAGCGGTTGCTGGAGAACGCCATCAGGAGGCTCGGCCTGAGCGCCCGGGCCTACGTGCGTATCCTGAAGGTCGGCCGCACCATCGCCGACCTCGCGGGCGCCAACGAGATCCTGCCGCCGCACATCGCCGAAGCCATCCAGTACCGCAGCCTGGACCGGCCGGTGGCCTGAGCGCTGGTCTGTCGCCGCGGTTCGCTTGCCCGGATGGGCTCTCAGGCGTCACTCGGCCAAGGCATATGGGTCTTGCTTCCGGTTTTGACTCGTCTTGTCGAGTCCTATGGTTTGTATGGATGGAACCGTGCCCGGCATCAAGGATCCGGCGCGTCCCGGCACTACCTTTCCTTCATTCGTTGATAGTACATCTCATTGGACAGATTGGTCGTCCAATACAGGTCGTGTGGAATCTCGTTTTCTATGGCGAACGGAAGCAGAAGGTGGGGTCCTGTTTCTCCATCCCGGAGTCCACGGATGGTCCATGTTTCTCCTGTCCAGCTTTTATGGATAGTGGACGCCGAAGGGGGTTTCGTTCCAGCCTGGAATCCTCTCAACAAATCGCACGCCTTTGCCAGCGTGGGCGGGTTATCATCGTGACTCCGGATAAGACTATAGCCGACAACCTGTCGCTTCTTCTTTTGGGGAAAGGAGGCGACCGCAAACCCCAAATCCTGTTTGACCAAGTCCTTTGGGAGACGGCAAAAATCATCGTCCAGTTTGTATGCATGGAGTGCTATTATGAATTTGAGCGCTTTCGGATAGAACAACAATTGCGCGCTCCACTTTATCTTTGTCTGCAGGGTAACCTTATGCAGATTCAGTATCTGCCCGCTTGTAGTCAGTTCCATGCTGCCCTGTGGGGTTCCTTGCGAACCGCCAACCGGTTCCTGAGCAAGAGCCGGTATCGACATGGTTGCCCACAGAGCGATGGTTGCGAAGCAAATGCTGTACGGAACGCTGTTCATTGATTTGGCGCTACAGTAAAAGTTGCTTGGCAAGTTGCCCTGCAACGTTCGTTACGATCAGGCAAACCAATGCGGTGAAGGCCAGTCCGCCAAGATACATCCTTGCGGGCGTGTACGACCGCCTCGGCCATGAAAGAAGCAGAGCGATCATGGCGGCGAGGGCCAGTGAAACGGCGAAGAGGATAGGCCAGTCTGACGTTAACTTGTCAGGGATGTTGGTGGCGATGGTCCCCTGTTTCGGCACATAGACGAGGAAGAAGGCGAGGGAGCAGAAGGTCGTGGACGTTCCCAGAAAATAGCATAGGAATGTCGTGTAATCTTCAAGAGGCTTTTCGACTTTGCCCGACCACTGTTCTCTCAAGTCCGCCATTTCGACTTTGCCCGACCACTGTTCTCTCAAGTCCGCCAGCCAGTTGGCCAGTTCCTCATTGAGCTTCATGTTGACGGTCTCCGTTCAACAGTCGGACAGCTTGTGTCCAAGTATATGAACCTCTGAACAATTCAGGAATTGAGATGGAGACATTCCAGATGCAGTTGATGAGAATGTCATGAGTATCATTTGGGGTCGAAGGGCGGCGTAGAAACGAGGATCCAGGCGTCGGGGGTTTGAACACCTCTGGAAGCATGTTCCAGGGGTGCTTTCCCTGCATTCTACGCAGTCGCACGCAATAATTCCCTCTTCGCCATCAGCATGTTGACCAAAGCACAAGTGATGAGCAGGTAATGCTCATTCTTCCACAGCCCCTTGTACCTGAGCCGGGTGAACCCGAATCGCCCCTTCATCACCCCGAACACATGCTCCACCTTCGCTCGCACACGCGACTTGCTCCGGTTCCGCCTACGCTCCTCTTCCGTCAAAGGTCGATTCCGTTGCCCCTTCCAGTGGGTAAAGTCTTGAGCCCTCGGCGCTCGCTCCCGGATCACCTTGCCCTGTCCCCCATAGGCCGAGTCTCCCCACACCCGCGTCTCCCGCCCATGCAACAACTCCCCCCAGCTTCTACGAATCATGCACATTCGCCGCCGTCGCCACCACCGAATGGATCTGCTTCGTCCGACTGTCCACCCCCACGTGCGCCTTCATCCCGAAGTACCACTGATCCCCCTTCCGCGTCGAATGCATCTCCGGATCCCGCTGCCTCCCCTTGTTCTTCGTCGAGGCTGCCGCCTGCAGGATCGTCGCATCCACAATCGTTCCCGTCGATACCTTCAGCCCCTTCTCCTCCAGATGCCCATTCACCTTGCGAAACACTTCCTTCCCCAACTCATGGCGCTCCAACAAGTGCCGAAACTTGCAGATGGTCGTCTCATCCGGCACACGCTCCTCCCTCAAATCCACCCCCACGAACTCCCGCATGGCTCGCGAATCATACAGCGCTTCCTCCACCCCGGGGTCCGACAGCCTGAACCAGTGCTGCAAGAAGTGAATCCGCAACATCCGCTCGATCCCCACCGGTCGCCATCCCGCTCCCGAAGGCTGCGGATAGTACGGCTCCACCGCCTCCACCAACTCCTCCCACGGGATCACCCCGTTCATCTCCTCCAGAAACTTCGCCTTCCGCGTCTGCCTGCCGTACTTCTCGAAATTCACCGCCCCGAACGTCCGCTGCTGCATTCCCGTAGCCTCCCTCTCCCTGATATCCTCCTATTCTACTCCTTACCTTCTCTTTTGGCTACCATTATCCTCCTGCGGAGGGGAATAAATCAGAGGTTCCTTGAGGGAACGTCAATTTTCTTTGCAATGGCCGACACGGTATGCCATCCGGAACGTCACACGTGGTCAGAAGCGTTGGCCCTATCCAGGATGGACGAGTTCAATGCCGGCTGCGGCCAGACCCTGCGGGACCGGGCCGCGGCGGGTTCGAGCCGGGAGACCGACGCCGGGGGGCGGGGCAAGTCCACGGTCGAGCCGGCGAGGCTGCCGCAGAGTCTGACCCTGCCGCTGTTGACGAGGTAGGTGACGACGGCCGTCAGTTCGTCGTCGGTCTCTGCATATTGACCGACGGTGTTCACCACGTCGAGGAGTGTGAGGCCATTGGTTGATCGTGTCATGAGTGGTCTCCCGTTCCATGCCCGTGCTCGAAACCTTGGGCCGCCCGTAATTTCCCATTGGGCCGCTGTGTAGTAGGTGGCTGCCACACAGTAATGCTCGCACGCCTCAAAGGTGTGGCCTGGATCCTGGGCCGCCTGTCTCGTAGAACAGCAAACAACGTGCCAGGTAGGGAGGCGCGCCGGGGACGCGGTTTTGCGGGAGATTCTCGGGTTCAGGCGCGCCGAACCCTCGACGCTATCGTCGATCCGTGACGCTGTCGTCGAAGGCTTGGCGTCGTCTCCCTCGGCAGACCGCGGGATCTCCGTATGGAAGTCCGGTCAGGTTCGCGCCCGCTCGGAACGGTGGCGGAGTCCTGCAAGGCGTGCGCTTGGCCGGGACGCGCGTGCGCCGGATCCGAAGGAGGGTGGTCTTCTCGACGCGCCGCAGGCGGCTTCACCTGCGCTCTTTGATCGCTTCGATGAGTTGGGGGACGACCTTGAAGACGTCGCCGACGATGCCCAGGTCGCAGATCTGGAAGATGGGGGCGTCGGGGTCCTTGTTGACGGCGACGATGAGCTTGGAGTCCTTCATGCCGGCCAAGTGCTGGACCGCGCCGGAGATGCCGCAGGCGATGTAGAGGTCGGGCTTGACGGTCTTGCCGGTCTGGCCGATCTGGAGGGAGTAGGGGACCCAACCGGAGTCCACCACGGCCCGGGTGGCCCCCACCGCGCCGCCCAGCAGCTCCGCCAACTCCCGCAGCATGTCGAAGTTCTCGGCGTTGGTCAGACCGCGGCCGCCGGCGACGATGACGCTGGCGCCGTCCAGTTGGGGGCCTTCGGCCCTGGCGGTGACCTTCTCCTTGACGCGGACCTTGCGCAGCTCCGCGTCGTCCGGGGCGGTGACCTCCACCACCACCGGAGTCCTGGGGTTCGGCGCGGGCTCGAACGCCTTGGGCCGCACCAGGAGGATCCGGACCTGGTCGTGGGTCAGCGTGGAGGTGTTCCAATAGCTGGCCCCGAGGGCGGGGATCTTCGCTTCCACCCGGCCGTCGGTGAGGGTGAAGTCGGCCACGTCGGTGATGGCGCCGCAGTCGAGGCCGGCGCTGACGGCCGCGGCCACGTCACGGCCGCCGTAGCTCGACGCGAACAGGACCACTGCCGGCCGATGTTGGCGGATCAGGGACTCCACCGCGGCCGCGGCCGGCAACGTCAGGTAGTCGCGGAAGACCGGGTCGGTGGAACGATAGACCTTGCTCGCACCGTGGCGGCCCAGCAACTCCACCGCGTCACCGGGAGCGGGACCGAGCAGGACCACCTCGGCGTCGCCCGCCTCCGCGGCCTTGGTCACCATCTCCAGCGTCGTGGCGGTGACCGCGTCGTCCACCACCTCGCCGTACACCCAAACGGCATCGGACATCTACAGGACCTTGACCTCGGCCAGGAAATCGGCGATCCGCTTGCCTCCCTCGCCGTCGTCCTCCACCACCTCGCCGGCTTCGCGCCGGGGCGGCCTGCCGACCTCCAGCACTTTCTCGCGGGCACCCTGCTCCCCCACGTCGGCCGGCGCGAGCCCGAGGTCCTCCACGGAGTATTGCAGGATCTCCTTCTTCTTGGCCGCCATGATTCCCTTGAGCTGGGGGTAGCGCGGCTCGTTGATGCCGCTGGTCACCGTGACCAGGGCGGGAAGGTCGGCCTCCACCGCGTCGTAGCCGGTCTCGCTCTGGCGCTTGACGGCGAGGGTCGTTCCCTCCACCGCCATCTCGTTGGCGAAGGTCACCGGCGGGACGCCCAGCAGCCGCGCGAGTTGGCCGGGCACGATGCCGGAATAGCTGTCGCTGCTCTCGGCGCCGCAGATGATCAGGTCGAAGGGCTTCTTGCGGATGGCCGCGGCCAGGGCCTTGGCCGTGGCCAGGGCGTCCGACCCGGCGAGCGCGTCGTCGAAGATGTGCACCGCGGAGGTGGCGCCCATGGCCAGGGCGGTGCGGATGCCGATGGTGATCTCGTTGAACCCCATGGTGACCAGCGTGACCGTGCCGCCCGCCTTCTCCATGAGCCGCAGGCCCTCCTCCACCGCGCTGGCCGCGGCCGGGTCCAACTCGTGGGCGACGCCCTTGCGGATCATCCGTTTCGTGGCCGGATCGATCTCGATGGTGACGGTGCTGGCGGGGATGATCTTGCCGCAGACCACGATGTCCAAGGCGTGTGAACCTCCAGTCCGGTCAAGCGCAGGGGAAACCGGCCGCGTCGGCCGTGGCGCGGGGTCGAAGGCGGCGCCGGGGGAACGTGGGAAGTCCGGCGGCTTCAGGAAAGCCAGTCGGACACTTTCCCTTCCATCACCATGTCCAGGACTTCCCGGCAGTCCTGGAGGGCCTGGTCCACGACCTTCTCGTCCTCGATGTTGGAGATGGCTTGGCCGACGGCCCGGTGGACCGCGGTGATGCAATCCTTCAGGTGCTCGTCCAGTTCGACCGTATTGGGCGCCTGTGTCATCCCGGATGCCGCCTCAAGCGTACAGACGGCCCTCGTTGGGGTCCGGTATGGTCAGGCCCATGTCCTCGATCAGGGCGTTGACCTCGTCGGTGTACTGTTGCCGCTGCTCGGCGTTGGTGCGCCTCTTGAGACCCCAGTAACGATACCGTTCCGAGCGTCTCGACTCGTTCCGGCCGAACATGTCCAGTCCCTTGACGTACCAGTAATCGATCGCCTTCTGGACGCGCTCCCTGGACTCGTCCCCCTTGCCCGCCATCTCCCGGGTCAGGTTCGTGCCGAAGTCGATGTGTCCGACTTCCTCCTGTTCCATGGTGGGAAGGATGGTGGCCAGGGGCACGTAGCTGCAGTCCTCGAACTCCTCCAGTTGATAACGTCCCACCCGGTCGATCAGGAACCCGAACACGGCGAAGTCCTCCCATGTGGTGATCCTGCCGCGGAAGGCTTCCACGTAGCGTTTCTGGTTGGGCCAACTCAGCACGTAAGACACGTCCTCGCCGACGTCCCCGGCCAGACGGGCCATCTTCCGGTAGTGGTCCACCTCCTCGGCCGCGGTCCGCGCCACCACGAGCTGGTCCAGCTTCGATGGCGCCTTGGGGAGCATGTCCTCCAGGTAGAGGTGCGGTCCGCCGATCTCGCAGTCGCACTGGATCGCCAGCACCCGCTTCAGCAGGTCCTGGTACTCCGGGTCCATCTTCTCGAAGTCCTTGAGCTCGACCTTGTCGGTAAACATGTGCTTCTCCTTTTGACGACCGTGCCACATTGGAGTATCAGATGCTTCGGTCAATAGCAACCGAACTCGGAAGGGACTGCCGAAACCCGGATCTTCCGGCTTGTACAGAATTCTCTGCAATGCCGAACCGGGGACGGCAAGGTGGAGATCTTCGAGCCGCGGGACGGATGAGCATGGACGCAAGACAAGCCTTTCGCCTGGCCCACGAGAACGTCGCGGACGCGGAGGTGGACGCGCTGTTCACCGAATTGCTGCGGGTCCCGTCGGTGCACACGGAACGCATGGAGTCCGACCCCGCCGTCAAGGACTTCGTGGCCCGAGTGGCGGCTCCGAGGCTCGAAGCGCTCACCGGGGTGGCGCCCCGCGCCGACGGCATGGGCAACCTGCTCTGGCGGCTGGACGGAGCCCCGGAGGACGCCGCGGAAGGGCTGCTCTTCATGGGCTACGCCATGACCTTTCCGGCCGGCTCCATGCCGGACCCCTTCTCGGGGAAGGTGGTCCCGGGAGAGCCCTACGGACTTCAGGGGCCGTGCGTCTGGGGAAGGGGAGGCTGCGAGCAGAAGGCGGCCCTGGCGGCCATGATGGCGGCCGCGGCCGCGGTGCGGCGGTCCGGGCGTCGTCTGGCGCGGCCGCTGCTGCTGGCGGTGAGCGTTGCCGGAGAGACGGGACGGCACCTTGCGGCCCGGCACATGGTCGAGGAAGAAGGCCTTGCGGCGCGCCACGGGATCGTCGGCCTGGGCACCGGCAACCAGGTCTGTCTGGGCAACAAGGGGAGGATCGACGTGGAGGTGGCGGTGCACGGCAAGTCGTGCCACAGCAGCACGCCCTGGGCCGGGGTCAACGCGGTGGACGGCGCTCGCGCGGTGCTGGACCGCCTCGACGGCCTGGTGGACGGCGTCGAGCACCCGGCCCTGGGCAAGGCCACCCTGGTGGCCACCCGCATCGAGAGCGGTCCCGACATCCTGCACACCATCCAGGACCGTTGCCGCATCACGCTGGACCGGCGTCTGCTTCCGGGCGAGGACCCCGGGGAGGCGTTGGCCGCCATATCGCGGGCGTTGGCGAACGTGCAGCCGTGGCGGGCGGAGGCGGCGCAGGGGGACTTCATGTATCCCGCGGAGGTCCCCGCGGACAGCCCGGTGGCGGCAGCGCTCAGTGCGGCGCGGGAGATGGCCGGGGAGACCGGACCGCCCATCTACTTCCCCGCGGCCCTGGACGCCGGCTACCTGAACGAGAAGGGCATCGAGACCGTCATGTTCGGTCCCGGGGACTTGGCGTTCGCCCACACCGACAGCGAGGTGGTGCCTCTGGAACAGTTGCGTCGGGCGGCGAGGGTCTATGCCGCGGCCGCGCTCCGGATGCTGGCGTAAGCCCGTCCGGAGAGGCGCGCCACAAAGAGAAAGGGCTCCTCCCGATGCCTTGCGGCGCCGGGAGGAGCCCTTTCCCCGTCTCGGGCGTGCCGAAGAAGATGCGGACCGTCCGGCTTAGTTCTTCATCCACCCCTTGTTGTCGTACCAGGCCAGAGCCTTGTTGTAGAAGTCCTGCATCATGATCTGGTCGATGGGCGGGACCTTGGTGTCGGCCGGGATGGACTTGGTCCAGAAGGCCGAGTCGATGTACGCCTGGATCCCCTTCGCGGTGGCCTGGCACCGGTCCGGTATGCTCCCCTGCTCCAAGACCTCGATCTCGTACATCTTCTTGGAGATGTGCGGCTTGTTGCGCATCACGTTGGTATAGATGTCCACGATCTCTTCCCCGTTCTTGGGGTCGTTGATGTAGGCGCAGCCGCGGATGAGCGTGCCGAAGATGGCGGTGGCCTTTTCCGGCTCGTCCTTGATGTAGTTCTTGTTCATGGCGAGCTGCAGGAAGGCGTACTCCTTGGTGAACTGTTCCGCCCCGCCGAGGACGGTCAACCCCGCTTCCTGGGCCACCAGCCTCTTGCCGAACGTCAGCGAGCCCACGTCGATCTTGCCGGCCTTGACTCCCGCCAGACGCGCCGACGACCCGCCGACCTTGACCAGACGGATGTCCTTCTCCGGGATGCCGGCCGCCTGCAGCAGCTTGAGGGACACATAGACGTTGGAGGAAGTGGGCGAGCTGATGCCGACCTTCACGGGCCGCGGCAGGTCCTTGTAGGACTTGACGTGCTTGCCGCCCACGAGCCAGTACGGCAGGGTGTTGACCTCGGTGCCGATGATGCGGATGTTGCTGCCCGGGCGAATGGCCAGCGGGATGTTGTCGTCCGAGCCGAAGAACGGGAGTTGACCCCTTTCCAGGGCCAGGACCGCGGCGTTCTCGCCGCCCGATACCGAATAGACCTTGGCGTCGTAGCCGATCTCCTTGAACCAGCCCTTGTGGATGGCCACCTGTTCCACCAGCGCGGTGGTGGAGTTGGTCTGCGCCACCGGGATGCGGAGCTTCTCCAGCGCGAGGGCCGGACCGCCCCACAATAGCGCCGCGCCTGCGAAGGCGGCGGCGACTCCCCTTGCGATACGCTTGGACTCCATCGTTCTCCTCCTTGGTTAGAGGCTGCTCCGAATGACGTTGGCAGCCATACCGTTCGCCGTCCCTACTGCTTCCTCCTCGCCCTTGCAACCGGGTATCCTGCGGGGCCGCGGCGCAGCGCCTCCGGCGTGCGCCCGTTCATTCCTCCATGGCCTTCCGGGCCTCGTCCGCCAGCAGCTCCCAGATGTCGTGCTTGATCTGCAGGAACTCGGGCTCTTCCTTGACCCGCAGGGTCCGCGGCGTGGGGAAGGGCACCTTGATCTCCTTCATGATCCGCCCCGGCCGGAAGCTGAAGCAGAACACCACGTCCGACAGGAACACCGCTTCCTCGATGTCGTGGGTGACGAAGACCACGATCTTGCCGGAGTTCTTCCAGTCCACCATGCGCTGGAGCTCCTCCTGCATGAGCAGGCGGGTCTGTGCGTCCAGCGAGGCGAAGGGTTCGTCCATCAGGAGGATTTCCGGGTCCACGGCCAGCGCCCGCGCGAGGTTCACGCGCTGCTGCATCCCGCCCGAAAGCTCGTGGGGGTAGTGGCTCTCGAAGCCCCGGAGCCCGACGATCTGCGTGTATTTGTCGCAGATCTCCCGCTTCTCCGCAGCGGACTTGCCGCGGTCGTTCTCGATGCCGAACTTGATGTTGTCGGTGACGTTGCGCCACGGCAGCAACAGGGCCTGCTGGAACACTACCGCCTTGTTGGGCGTCGGACCGGTGACCTCTTCCCCGTCGAGGAGCACGCGGCCGATGGTGGGAGGCAGCAGGCCGTGGATCATGTGCAGCAGCGTGGTCTTGCCGCAGCCGCTGGGTCCCACGAACGAGTAGAACGTCCCGGGTCGGAGATCCATGTCGATGCCGCCCACCGCATGGACCGTCTCTCCGGTGGGTTTGACGAAGGTCTTGTGTATCTGCTCTATCTGAATCGATGACGACACGGACTACTCCTGTAACTGGGTGTCACGCCATGGCGCCATCCACCGCTCCACCACGAGGATGACCTGGTTGAACAACACGCCGGTGCCGGCGAGCATGGCGGCGCACGACATCATGAGGGGCATGTTGTAGGTGTCCAGCCCCTTGAACAATTGGTAGCCCAGCCCGGCGTGGGCGCCGAAGTACTCTCCCACCACGACTCCCACGATCCCCCGGGAGATGCCGAGACGGAGCCCGGTCACGATGTAGGGGAGGGAGCCGGGGATGAGGATCTTGTAGAGGATCTGGTTCCTGGGGATGCAGAACGAGTTGGCCAGGGTCTGGAACTCCTTGCCCACGCTCATCACCCCGGTGTAGGTGTTCAGGACGATGGGTACCACCGCGGTGATGAGGACGATGACGATCTTGGCCGTCAGGTCCACGCCGAACCAGATGATGATGAGCGGCGCCAGGGCCACCGACGGGGTGGCGTAGAGAGCGCTGAGCCAGGGGTCGAAGAACTCCCGGAATATCCGGCTGATGCCGAAGACCATACCGAAGCCGATGCCCGCGGCCGCGGCCACGCCGTAGCCCCAGAAGAACTCGATGCCGCTGATGCGCAGGTCGTCGAGGATCTCGCCGCTGGCGAAGAGCCCGTAGGTGTAGGTGGTCACCCGCCACGGCCCCACGAAGAACAGCTCGCTGTTCACCTGCCAGTTGGCGAACGCCCAGAAGGCCGTGACGATGGCGAGGCCGAGTACGGCGTTGATCCACTTGCGCTGCGTTTCGTATATGCTTTTCAAGGCTTCCATCCGTCCGCCTTCGACTCAGACGAGGGTCTTCCGGTAGGGAGTGGCCCACCGTTCGATGAACTTCAGGATCTCGTTGCCCGCGATGCCCATGATGGTCAGGAGCGAGATGCCCACCATCATCTCCGCCACGTGGAAGGTCTGGGTGGCGTGGTCGATCATGTAGCCGATCCCCGCCTCGGCCCCGAAGAGCTCCGCCACCATGATGGTGACCACGGACCGCGAGTAGCCGAGCCTCAGGCCGGCGATCAGGAACGGCAGCGACCCCGGCACGATGATCTTGACCAGCATGGACCAGAAGGAGACGTTGAAGGCCCGTCCCAGCATGCGGAACTCGCCCTGGACGTTCTTGATGCCGGCCTGGGTATTGATGATTACGGGAAAGACCGAGGCCAGGGTGATGACCCCGACCTTGGAGGCGATGCCGAGCCCCAGCCAGATGATGAACAGCGGCGCCGCCACCGAGCGCGGGGTCGCGTAGAGACCCACGAGTATGGGCGAGAACATCTCGTCCAGGGTCCGGCTGAAGGCCACCGCCGCGCCGATGAGGACTCCCAGACCCACGGCCAGGCTGAAGCCGTAGATCAACTCCGTGCCGCTGTATCGGATGTGCTCCCAGAAGCGCGGCTCCTGGACCAGGACCCCGTACTCGATGACCACCGCGACGGGTCCGGTAAAGAAGTCCGGGTCGTTGAAGAAGTAGTCCACCAGCTCCCACAGCGCCAGCGCCAGAGCCAGGGAAACGCAGAAGTTGAGCCCGATGCGGTGGCGTTCGTAAACGCCCTTCAGGGAGGCCGTAAACGACGGCTCCTGGGCGCCTCCTACGGGTACGTCTGGTGCGTTGCTCATGGGCTCCGATGGGCGCGGGAAAGAGGACCGAAAACGATCAAACCGTGCCTTCTACGAGTATTGCGGCCATATGTCAAGCGGTATTGCCGAGGTCAGCGGGGCCGTGAGGACACGACGATTTCGTCCACCCGGTCGGTCTCCACGAGCCTCACCCGCACGTCTCCTCCCGCGGGCAACTCGACCTTCTTGCCCGCGAAGCGCGCCTCGATGGGAAGCTCCCGTCCGCCGCGGTCCACGAGGACCGCGAGGGAGACGGCCCTGGGCCGCCCCAGCGCCATGACGTGGTCCAGGGCGGCGCGGACGGTACGCCCGGTATGGAGCACGTCGTCGAACAGGACCAGGGTCTTGCCGGTAACGTCGAAAGGGATCTTCGTGGCGTCGATGCGTCCCCTGGGCAGCAGCGTGTTCAGGTCGTCGCGGTACAGCGTGACGTCGAGTTCGCCCACGGGAACCGCGAGGCGGCGTCTTTCCTCCAGGATGCCGGCCACCCGCCGGGCCAGGGTCGGGCCTCGGGTCAGCACGCCGACGAAGGCCAACGAGCCGGCGGCGTCCCCGTGCTCCTCGTGGATGCGCGCGGCAAGACCCGCGAGGACCCTCTTGATCCCGGCCCCGCCGAGGGTCCTCCTCGCCGTTTCAGACCGCGGCATGAGCGGCTCGCACGAGGGTGTCCGCCAGGAGCTGGGTTCCGAGGCAGACGTCCTCGGGGTCGGTCCATTCCGCGGGGTTGTGGCTCACCCCGTCCACGCTGGGTATGAAGATCATGCCGGTGGGCGTGACCTTGGCCATCTGCATGGCGTCGTGGCCCGCGCCGGACGGCATGACCTCGAAGGGAACGCCCCTTGCCTCGCAGGCGGAGCGGATGAGCGAGATCAACCGGGGATGCAGCGCCGCGGGGTCCTCGTCCCGGATGGTCCGGATCTCGACCTTCATGCCCCGCTCCCGGGCGATCCGCCGCGCCCGGCTCTTGATCCGCCCTGCCGCCTTCCGCTTGGAGGCGGCGGTGACGCTGCGCACGTCCACCAGGAGTTCCACCTTTCCGGGTATGGCGTTGATGACCCCCGGCGCCACCTCGACGGCGCCCACGGTGCCCACCACCCCGCCCCGGTCCCCGGCCGTGCGCTCCCGGCACACCTCGTCCACGCAGGTGATGACGTGCGCCGCGGCCACCAGGGCGTCCTTGCGCATCTCCATGGGAGTGGCGCCGCTGTGGTCCGCATGGCCGTAGATGATTACCCGGAACCGGCTCGGCGCAGCGATGGCGGTGACCACTCCGACCTTCTTCCGCCGGGATTCGAGGACGGGACCCTGCTCGATGTGGAGTTCGACGTAGGCCTTGACGGTCTTCGGGTCGCGTTTCAGGGAAGCCAGGTTCTCCCCGCGGACGCCCAGACCGGAAAGCACGTCCTCCAGGCGGGTCCCGCCGGCGTCCACCGCGTTGGCGAAGTCGTCCACGGTGACCGCGCCCGCCACCAGGCTGCTGCCCAGGGTCGCGAACCCGAAACGGCTGGATTCCTCTCCCACGAAACAGACGCTCTCCAGCGGCGCCGGCAGCCGCATGCCGCTTTCCTTGAGGGTCCTGACCGCTTCGAGGGCGCCGATGACTCCCACCGGGCCGTCGAACTTCCCCCCCTGGACCACGGAATCGAGGTGTGACCCGGCCAGCACCGCGGGTCCTTCCCGGGTCCCGGGCAGGCGTCCGAAGACGTTGCCCACCGCATCGACCCGGACGTCCAGTCCGGCCCGGTGCATCAGGTGGACCAGCAGTTGCCGGGCTCGCAGTTCATGGGCCGAGAACGCCAGGCGCGTCACCGAGCCGCCATCGCCCAACCCGATGCGCGACACCGCGTTGAGGTCCCGGAGCAGTCTGTCCTTGTTGATCTCGGGGGCTTCCATCCATCGACTCGAAAGGTCCGGAGCGCCTCGCATGGTAACAAAAGAGAGCGGAGGGAAACAACGGCTGGCAACGGGCCGGAGGCCGTGCTATAAGCCCATCGGCAGTCTGGGACAGACCCTTAGGGGACAGAGCCTTGCAAGGAAACTCTGAACAGTTGCCCCCGTTCGTCCTGAGCGTAGCGAAGTCGAAGGACGCGCTTTCCCATGGGGAGAGGCGCCTCGATCCGGAATTGTTCAGAGGTTCCGCAACCGTATCCGTGCCGTTCGAGCCGCGACCATGTCGGAGACCGGAAAGAGAATCGCCCAGTTGCTGCTGAGCACGCAGTCCATCCAGGTATATCGGGACAGGCCGTTCGTGTTCGTCTCGGGCAGGGTGTCGCCGGTCTATATCGACTGCCGGCGGCTGCTGTCCTTTCCCGAGGCCCGGGACGAGATCCTGGAGGCGTTGGCCCAGATCGCGCGCCGTGACATCGGCCTCGACAACATGGACGTGGTGGCCGGCGGGGAGACCGCGGGGATTCCGTATGCCGCCTTCGTGTCCCACTACCTGCGGAAGCCCATGATCTATATCCGCAAGAACCCCAAGGGCTACGGGCAGACCAACCAGATCGAAGGGATCCTCGACGAGGGCCAGCGGGTGACGCTGGTGGAAGACCTGGTGACCGACGGGTTCAGCAAGCTCCGGTTCAACATCGGCGTCCGCGCGCAGAAGGCGCGGATCACCCATTGCCTCTGCGTCTTCGAGTACAGCTCCGATGAGCTGGACCTGCACGAGGGGAAGAAGAACCTCGCCGACCACGAGATCGGCCTCCACACCCTCTCCAACTGGGACGACGTGCTGCGCGCGGGCGAGGAGACGCAGTTCTTCTCGGAAGAGGGCAGGGGCCACATCGTCGATTTCCTCCAGGACCCCGCCAACTGGGGGCGCCGCATGGGGTTCGAGTAGGCCCCTACCCCCCGCCTCAGTCCTCTTCGAAGATCTCCACGTCCACCGGCTTGCCCCCCACGGGCATGTCCGGACACGCGCTGAAGGCCGCCAGCAGGTCCCTCTCCGCGCGCATGTCCACGTGGGCCGGGGTCTTGGGCCGGATGCTCGTGTGTTGCATGATCCCGGTCTTGCCGTCGATGATCATGTGCTGGAAGATGTTGAACGGGCTCGGGACGTCCTCCGGAGCGATGCCGTAAGGCGCAAGCACCCCGGACAGGTTCTCCCAGCAGCCGTGGTCCGGGATCTCGTTGTCGTCGTAGTCCCGGTGGTAGTACTCCCGCAGCCGGCCCTCCTCCCTGGCGAGGCGGAAGCGGCGCCCGCTGCACATGCCCTTCTGCAGGTCGTGGGTCCCTTCCTCGAAGGTGTCCGCCAGTATGGTCATGAAGTGCCGGTTGTCCCGGGACATGAGCTTGTCGCCGGTGCTCAGGAAGATCTTGCCGTTATAGACCTTGGTGCGGGCCTGGTCGAACCTCTCCCGCAGGTTGTGCCGGTCCAGCGCCAGGAAGTCCACCGTGGTGGTCCCGATGATGCGGATGACCTGTCCCTTCCCGAGGTCCCCGACCCAGCCGCTGTTGTAGGGTACGCGTTCGCGCAATACCTGCTTCATGGCATCCTCCTTCGCGGCCGCAATGTGGCCCGTCAGGCAGGGATTTGCAACACCCGTCGGGGCGTTCCCGAACCGAGGAAACTCTGGACGATTGCCCCCGTTCGTCCGAGCCCCCCGTTCGTCCTGAGCGTAGCGAAGCGAAGTCGAAGGACGCGCTTTTCCAGGCGCTTCAGGAATTTCCAGGGGTTACATCTTCCTGACAAGGAATATCCCGGGGATTGACACGCCGCGGCCTCATCGCCTACCTTTGTCGCGAAAAGTTGACGTCGAACGCCAACCGCCAAACCGACGAGCAAACCAACGAAAGGCGCCGCCGTGACCACACCCGACACTCCCCTGGATGCGGAAAAGCGATCCACACCCCTGGACCCGGAGAAGCAGCCTGCGCTGGTGCGCGTGGACTCCTACGCGGAGTGGCGCAACCGCGAGGGGGTTCCGCTGGTGGGCGGGATCTACATCGAGGACATGAAAGCGGTGGAGGTGGGGCCGTGGCCGCGCAAGGGCGACGGGGTCAAGGGCGCGCTGTGCTACCTGGACGGCGACAACGGCGGCGACGAGCATATCGTCGAGTTGGCGCCGGGGGGCTATACCGCGCCGTTGCGGCACATGTACACCGAGGCCATCTACGTGGTGTCGGGCCGCGGCTCGTGCTCGGTGTGGCGCGAGGGCGGGGAGAAGCAGACCTTCGAGTGGGGTCCGGGAAGCTACTTCGTGCCGCCCACCAACGCCTGGCACCAGTTCTTCAACGCCAGCCTGTCGCAGCCCGCGCGGTGGTTCTCGGTCACCGACCTGCCCCAGCTCCTGCGCCAGTGGGCCAGCGAGGACTTCATCTTCCACAACCCCCATGACTTCCGCGACCGCTACCGGGGCGAGCCGGACTACTTCAGCGCCGAGGCCAAGCTCTACCGCGGCCGGGTGTGGGAGACCAACTTCATCCCGGACATCCGCAAGCTGCCCCTCTACGAGTGGAAGAGCCGGGGAGGCGGCGGCGCCAACGCGTTCATGGTGATGGGCGCCGGGATGATGGAGTCGCACGTGTCCCGCTTCGAATCGGGCTACTACAAGAAGTCCCATCGCCACGGCCCCGGAGCGCACCTCTACATCATCGAAGGCGAAGGCTACGTGCTCGCCCAGCGGGGCGACGAGCCGCGCATCCGTTGCGACTGGAAGGAGGGGAGCCTCTACCTCTCCGGCGCGGGCCAGGGCCTGTGGCTGCACCAGCACTTCAACGTGGGCGCGACCCCGGCCACCTACCTGGTCATGAACCAGGGCCTGTCGCGCAAGTACGCGGTGAACCGCTGGCAGGCCCAGGAATCGACGGTGCTCCGCACCGGCGAGGTGAGCGGCAAGAAGGGCGGCTACCAAGTGGAGTACGAGGACGAGGACCCGGAGGTCCACCGGATCTTCGAGGAAGAGCTGCGGCAGCGCGGGCTCACCTGCAAGATGAAGAACATGGTGCCATGGTGCACGGGCGAGTCCGGGGCGGAGGCGGTCAAGGTCTTCTTCCCGGACGAGCACGGGAACCTGCCGGGCGAGCATGGCAACCTCCCGGACGAGGAGGGGAGCTTCGTGGACTGACGGACCGGCCATGCACGACATCGCAGACGAACACGACCACGACGGCTCTCCCCCCGAGGACGAGGAAGGGCACCCCCTGTGGAAGCTCGACACCATCACCCTCACCAGCGTCGGCATCGACGTGGGCACGGCCACCTCCCAGATCCTGTTCTCGCGTCTGGTGCTGCGGCGGATGGGGCGGGAGCTGTCCAGCCGCTTCGTGGTCACCCACCGGGAGACCCTCTACCTCTCCCCCATACGCTTCACCCCCTACACCCCGGACCGTGAGCGCATCGACGACGCGGCCCTGGGCCGTCTCGTGGACGCCGCCTACAGGGACGCGGGACTCACGCCGGACCACGTGGACACCGGAGCCGTCATCCTCACGGGCGAAGCCATCCGCCGGGACAACGCCCGGGCCATTGCCGACCTCTTCGCCGAGCAGCGGGGAGACTTCGTGTGCGCCACCGCGGGCCACAACTTCGAGGCGTTGCTGGCCGCCCACGGGTCCGGCGCCGTGGCCTGTTCCGCGGAACGGGGATGCCGCGTCCTCAACATCGACATCGGCGGCGGCACCACCAAGCTGGCCGTAGCCGAGGCCGGGCGGGTGCTCGGCACCGCGGCCTTCCACGTGGGCGGCCGGCTGCTCGCCACCGACGGGGACGGGACCATCACCGTGCTGGAGCCGGGGGGCAGGACCTTGGCCCGGAGCGTGGGGCTGGACTGGAACGTGGGCGACCGGGCCGACCCCGACGACGTCCAGCGGCTGGCCGGCCACATGGCGGACGCAGTCCTGACACTCGCCCGCGGCGGCCGCGCCGCGCCCGACCTGGAGCGACTCTGGCTGAGCCCTCCCCTGAACGGCTGCGGCGAATGCGACGCGGTGGTCTTCTCCGGCGGGGTGGGCGAGTACGTGTACGGCCGGGAGCGCGAGTCCTACGGCGACCTCGGGGCGCCCCTGGGCGAGGCCTTGCGGCAGCGCATCGACGATGGCGCGCTGCCCGGAAGCCTGGTCGCCGCCCGCGAGTGCATCCGGGCCACGGTCATGGGAGCGGCCCAGCACACCGTGCAGGTGTCCGGCAACACCATCCACCGCTCGGACGACTCGCTGTTGCCGCGCAAGAACCTCCAGGTCCTGCGTCCGCGGGTGGACCTGGAAGGCGACATCGACCCCGTAGCCCTGGGCCGGACCGTCCGGGACCACTTTCGCGCCTTCGACCTGGTGGAGGGCGCGGCCGAAGTGGCGCTGGTCTTCGCGTGGCAGGGACCGCCCGCAGCCGCCCGCCTGGCAGCGTTCTGCCGCGGCCTGCTGGAGGGCCTGCCGGCCACGGTGGAGCGGAGACGCCCCCTCTACCTGGTGTTCGACCACGACATGGCCGGCCTCGTGGGCGCCGTGCTGGAGCAGGATTTCGGTCTCCAGGCCCCCGTCCTGGCCCTGGACGGCGTCACCCTCCGGGACTTCGACTTCATCGACCTGGGCAGGGTGCTGGAGCCTTCGGGCGCCGTCCCGGTCACCATCAAGTCCCTGGTGTTCCAGTTCTAGCGGCCCCTGGCAGGCCGCCGGCGAGAGGGAAGCCCATGGGAATCCTTCTGGAAAAGACGGGCCGCGCGGCCTCCCTGGTCATCGACCGTCCGCCCCTGAACGTGCTCGACCTAGCGTTGCTGCGGGAGCTGCGGCAGGCCCTGGACGGGTTGGAGCGGGACGAGGGCGTGGACCTCGTGACCCTGAGGGGCGCGGGCGCACGCGCGTTCTCGGCCGGCGTGGACGTAAAGGACCACACCCGCGCCCAGGTCCCCGAAATGCTCGACCTGGTGCACGGCGTCATACGGAAGCTCTCGAGTCTCCCCCAGCCCACGGTTGCGGTGGTGGACGGCCTCTGCCTGGGCGGAGGCTGCGAACTGGCTTCGTCCTGTGACCTGGTCCTCGCCAGCGAGGAAAGCGTGTTCGCCACGCCCGAGATCACCGTCGGCTGCTTCCCGCCGGTGGCGCTGGCCCGGTTCTCGTCCCAGATCGGGTATCACCGGGCCGCGGAGATGATACTCACGGGCCGTCGCCTGTCGGCTCACGAAGCCGCGTCCATGGGGCTGGTGAACCGGGTGGCGCCGCGGGACCGGCTTCCCCAGGCGCTGGCGGAGCTCCGGGACGACCTCCTGGACAAGAGCCGGGCGGTGCTGCGCATCACCCTCAAGGGTCTGCGGGAGGTCGGCCTCAAGGATCTCTCCGCGGCGTTGGCGCGTTCCGAAGAGATCTACCTCGAGGAGTTGCTGGGGACGGAAGACGTGGAAGAGGGCGTCCGCGCCTTCGTGGAGAAGCGCAAGCCCAGGTGGCTGCACCGTTGAGAGGGCTGCACCGTCGAGAGCGCAGGTCAACCCCGGTCGCCGGTTCCGAGCATCCACACCCAGGCCGGCTGCGCCACGACGCCGTCCGGCAACGTGTCGGGAATGCCGTCACGGGTGAGGGTGAGCAGGCGCATTCCGGCGTCAGGGAACTGTTCCCCGGCCGCTGTCAGGGCGCGGACCTCGCGTTCCGCGGCTCCCCGGTCCGACGCGTCGGCGCAGACCTGGATCAACTCCCGCCGCCCGTCCGCTTGGCGAGCCAGGAAGTCCACCTCGTATCCCTGCCCGGTGCGCACGTAGTTGACGTCGAGCCGCCG
This sequence comes from uncultured Binatia bacterium (SeqCode), assembly GCA_965204235.1. Lineage (GTDB taxonomy): Bacteria > Desulfobacterota > Binatia > UBA9968 > JAJDTQ01 > JAJDTQ01. The sequence continues at coordinate 2,502,265 of OZ241979.1, read as the reverse complement.
CCGCTCCAACTCGATGAGCACCGCGGTTTCCAGCGCGTGCCCGATGTTGGCGCGGCCCGTGCGGTCGAACACGGGGATCAGACCCGCATCCACCGGATACGCCTTGCGCGGGTTGACCATGCGCTGGCGCTCGGAGTGCGACTCCATCCAGACCACGCGCACGAGAAAGCAGTCTTCGAGGTAGCCGAGGAGTTGGTGCACCGTGTCCCTTGCGATGGCAATGCCCTGGGACCTGAGCGCTGCGTGGAACTTCTCGACGCTGAACGACCCGCCCGCGTTCCCGAGCAACTGGCGCACGAGCCACCGGAGGCCGGTGACGTTGCCGACTTCGTGGCGTTCCACCACGTCGCGAAGCACGGCCACGTCGACGTAATCGCGCAGCAATCGATGCCGGGGCGCGGCGTCCAGCCCCTGGGCTTCCGGAAACCCGCCGGCAACCAGCCACGCCGCGAACTCCCGTTCGAGGCGCACGCGCTCCTTGCGGAGCAGGACATCCGTCCGTTCCGGGATTTCCACGTTGCGATGGCGGAGCGCCTCATCGAAGCCGAACGGATGCATGAGCACCTGCCATGCCCGGCCGCGCAACGCCGTGGCGATCTCGCGGGACAGCAGCGCCGCGGAGGAACCGGTGACGAACACCTGCACGGCTTCGGTATCCAGCAACCGACGCACGAAACGCTCCCAGCCGGGCGCCAACTGGATCTCGTCGAAACACCACATGATCGGTGAAGCGCCCGGTCCCGTGGTCGAAAGGCGTTGATGTTCGTCGAGGAGCAGGTCCAAGTGGCGGCCCTCCAGTCCGGTGAGCCGTTCGTCCTCGAACGAAACGTAGGGCGCCCGGGACGGGTCCGCGCCCGTTGCCACGAACTCCTGCCGCAACTGGTGCAGGAAGGTGGTCTTGCCGGCCCGGCGCATACCGACCACCGCGGTCGCCTTGCCCGGGAACCGCGTAAGCCCGTGCACGCGGCGGGGGGTATGGGAGGGAGGCGGCGCCTGCAAGGATCCGGCGATCTGTTCGGCCAGCACTTGCCGGAAGGTTGTCGGGATTGCTTCCAAGATCCACTTTTCTCCTTACGAGAAGGAGAAAATAGCAGAATCTTCTCCTTCCTGGAAGGAGAAATAACGGCGCTCCAGGGTTTCAAATGCCGGAAGATCCCTTTCCTGCTACTCCCTGCCGCGGTTCCGCGGGTCGGCCGGAAGCGCCTTGGGTCCGTCCAGGGCCAGCCGTCGAAAACGCGCCCGATCGACCTTGAAGTCGTGGGCGTCGGTCTCCGGCCACTGGTAGAAAGCGTCCGGGACCTTGTAGCGCGGCAGGGTCCGCCCGAGCCAGGCGGCCAGCGCCGCGGCGTCGGGGCGCTCCCCCCGGGTCTGCACGAACGCCACGCACCGCTGGCCGAACTCCTCGTCGGGGATGGGCGCCACCACCGCCCGATCCACGCCGTCGTGGTCGGTCAGGGCGCGCTCGATCTCCTCGGGATGGATGGTCTCGCCACCGGAGAAGAACCGGTTGTCGCGCCGGCCGACCACCGTCAGGTAGCCATCGTCGTCCACGCGCCCGAGGTCTCCGGTGGCGAACCATCCGTCGCCGTTGACCGGGCGGCTCACCCTCGCTCCCTCCACGTAGCCCATGAACAGGGTCTCTCCGGCGAGCAGGATCTCCCCCTCGTCGCCGATCCGCAGGCCGCGGTACGGCAGGAGCTTCCCGGAGGTGAGCCGCTGGGCCTGGGTGGAGTCCACGCCCGTGGTGGTGACCTGCGAGGCCATCTCGGTGCAGCCATAGCTGGCGAACACCGGCAGGCCCCGGCGGCCGGCCCGGCCCAGGAGCTTCCGCGGGACCGGGCTGCCGCCCAGGACCACGTACCGGAGGGCAGGGTAACGCACGGACTCGGGCTGCTGCAACAGCCGGTGCAGTTGGGTCACCACCACCGAGAGGTGGGTGATCCGGCACCGCCCCAGCACCGTGTCGAGGGTCTCGTCCCCGTCCGGCATCACCACCGCGGCCCCCGCCAGCAGGCATCGGAAGAGGATGCCGAGCCCGCCCACGTGGTAGAGCGGCAGGTCCAGCAGCCAGCGGTCCCCCGCGGTCAGAGGCAGGTTCCGGTTGGATCCCAGGGCGTTGTAGTAGTGGTTGCCGTAGGAGTGGAGCACCGCCTTGGGGGCGCCGGCGCTGCCTGAGGTAAAGACGATGGTGGCGGCGCGGTCGAGGGGCATGGCCGAATCTTCCGCCCTCCCCGGCAAGGGAGCACGGCCCGGCGGGGGCCTGTCGGCGGCCGCGGCCAAGTCCCCGCCGCTTTCCGGAAGAGGCGCCGGGGCCGCGGCAATGTTCCGGCCCCGGATCAGCGTCACATGGTCCCCCAGCCCCTCTTCGTCCGGGGCCTGGACCACCAGCTTCCGGCAGTCGATGCGCCGCAGCAGGTCGGCCACCGTGCGGTTCGGCAGACGGGTGTTCATGGGACAGCACACCGCGCCCAGCCGCAGCAGCGCCAACAGCCACACGAGGTAGTCCGGGCTGTTGGGCGCCAGTATGGCCACGCGCTCGCCCGGGGCGCAGCCGGCCTGTCGCAAGGCCGCGGCGGCCGTTGCCACGCGGCGTCGGAGTCCGGCGTAGGAGATCTCCCGGTCGCCGCGGATGACGGCGGGGCGCGAGCCGGAACGCTCGGCCGCTTCTTCGAGGGGGCAGCGGACCTCAGTCATGCCGTGCCTCGCGCAACAGCGCACGGTCGATACGGTGGTCACGGGCCAAGTGCTCGTTCCACCGCAGGGCGTCCGGTCGGAACCGGATGCGCGGTCGCACCACGTCGGCGGCGAGCCAGCGGTAGGTGTCGAGACCTGCGGGGACTGCCGCGCCCGTGGATTCCCAGGCGAACCCGGCCACCGCCAGCAACCCGACGCCGGACTCGAAGCAGCCGCTCGCCACCGGGCGCACGTCCAGGGCGAGCGCCCTGGCGACCCATTCCCGCGCCCTTGCCACGCCGCCCAGGAGAGTGGGCTTCAACACCACCGCGCCCACCTCCCGGCGTCCTTCCAGGTCGTCCGGTCGAAGCTCCGGCAGACTTTCGTCCAACCCCACCGGGATGCCGGTGGCGTCGAAGAACTCTCCCAGGCGCGCCGGCTCGCACAGGGGCTCCTCCAGGTACTCGACGCCCGCGGCCCCCACCGCCTTGCCGAAGGCCACCGCCTGCTCCAGGCTCCAGCTCCGGTTCGCGTCCAACCTGAGGCTCACCCCCTCCCCGACCGCGGCCCCCACCGCCCGCGTCAACTCCGCGTCTTCCGCCACCGCTCGGCTTCCCACCTTGAGCTTGACCGCGCGGCAACCCGCATCCCGAAGCCGCGCGGCGTGCTCCAACACTTCCTCGAAGGAGCCGACGAGCAGACCGTTGACCGGGACTGCGCCGTCGAAGCAGGCCAATTCCCCGGTCGTGTCTTTGCGGACCCGCCTCGACAGACTCGCCAGCGCGGTCTCCAGGCCGAACCGCACCGACGGCAACGCCGCTTCGGGCGGCTCGCGGCCCAGCCACGATTCGAGGTCGCCGCCGTCAGGGTCGAACCCCGCGCCCCGCAAGCGCCGGGCCAGGGCCGTCAGTTCGGCCGCGGCGTCATCCGCGCTCTCGCGGCTGAACCCGGGCAGCGGCGCTGCGTCGCCCCAACCCCACGCCCCGGAATCCGCCCGGACCCGCACCAGCGCGCCCGTGCGCTCGCGCATCACGCCGCCCGCGAGCGGCAGCGGGCTCGCCAGCGGCAGGCGGTAGCGAAAGACGCGGCAGCCTTCGATCCTCACAGGACCCAACCGACGGAAAAGACCGCACTGTACAACAAGAGCAGCTTGGCCGTGTCAGCGAGCACCGGGTTCAACGAAGGCCCCTCGAAGACGAATATCCTGCGGAAGGCCGGCAGGGCCGCGGCCGCCACCGCGGTCGCGGCCACCGACCAGGGGCGCTGGCCCGAAGCGAGGTAGAGCGCCAGGGGCGTCAGGCAGGCGGCGACCACTGCGGCCACGTATTCCCTGCGTGCGAAGCCGCATCCGAAACGCACGGCCAGGGTCCTCTTGCCGGTGCGCCGGTCCTCGTCCGCGTCGCGGAGGTTGTTGACCGCAAGGATGGCCACGGACAGGAGCCCCGGCGCCAACCCGGCGGCGATTACCGTCGCGTTGACGCTGAGGGCTTGCACGTAATACGCGCCCGCCACCGCCACCGGTCCGAAGAACACCAGCACGAAGAGGTCGCCGAGCCCCATGTAGCCCAAGGGTCGGGGTCCGCCGGTGTAGAGCAGCCCCGCGGCCACGGAGAAGATGCCGATGAGCGCCGCGGGCCATCCGCCGCGCCACACCAGGTAGAGGCCGCCCAGCAAGGTGAGGGTCAGCACCGCGGCGATGCCGCGCTTCATCATGCCGGGGGTCGCGAGCCCGGCCTGGGTGACCCGCAGCGGGCCTTGGCGGGACTCGGTGTCCGCGCCCTTCTCGAAGTCGAAGAGGTCGTTGGCGAAGTTGGTGGCCACCTGGATCAGCACCGCGCACGCCAGCGCCGCCAGCGCCGAAGGCGCGTGGAACCCGCCGTCGTCCACGGCCATGGCTGTGCCCACCACCACCGGAGCCACGGAAGCCCAGAGGGTCTTGGGTCTCGCCGCCAGGAACCAGACCGCGGCTGGGCCCGGCGACTGGGCGCGGGTGCTCAAGGTTTCCCCGTGGCTTTCGCTCGTGGTCAAGCGCATCCTTCGACTTCGCTACGCTACGCTCAGGATGAACGGAGTTTTCCGCTACGTTACGCTCAGGATGAACGAGGTTTTCCGCTACGTTACGCTCAGGATGAACGAGGTTTTCCGCTACGCCAGGACGAACGGAGACCTTCGCTACGTCCAGGACGAACGGGGCAGTCGTTCGGAGTTCCCTCAGGGACGCCGGGGGAACTTGGAGAAGTCCGGCTTGCGCTTCTCCACGAAAGCGTTCCTTCCCTCCTGCCCCTCCTCGGTCATGTAGAAGAGCATGGTGGCGTTGCCCGCGAGCTCCTGCAAGCCGGCCTGGCCGTCGCAGTCCGCGTTGAACCCGGCCTTGAGGCAGCGGATGGCGATGGGCGAGTTGGCCAAGATCTCGCGGCACCATTGGACCGTCTCTTCCTCCAGCCGCTCGTACGGGACTACCGCGTTCACCAGGCCCATGTCCAAGGCCTGGGCGGCGCTGTACTGGCGGCACAGGTACCAGATCTCCCGGGCCTTCTTCTGTCCCACGATGCGGGCCAGGTAGGCGGCGCCGTAGCCGCCGTCGAAGGAGCCCACCCGGGGGCCGGTCTGCCCGAAGACAGCGTTGTCCGCGGCGATGGTGAGGTCGCACATGACGTGCAGCACGTGGCCCCCGCCCACGGCGTAGCCCGCCACCATTGCCACCACCGGCATGGGGCAACTGCGCATCTGGCGCTGGAAGTCCAGCACGTTCAGCCGGTGCACGCCCGCGGCGTCCTTGTACCCCGAGTCCCCCCGCACCTTCTGGTCGCCGCCGGAGCAGAAAGCCTCCTTGCCCGCGCCGGTGAGGATGACCACCCCGACGGCCGGGTCGTTGCGCGCGTCGTCCAGGGCCCGGATCATCTCCTCCACGGTCAGCGGCCGAAAGGCGTTCCGCACCTCCGGGCGGTTGATGGTGACCTTCGCGATGCCTTCGGCCTTGTGGTACAGGATATCGGTGTACTGCCCCGCCTCGCTCCATTGGATGGTTGCCATGCTCCAGACCTCGATGTGACGACCCCGGGCCGCTCCGGCGCCCGGTTCAGGCTGTGGACCCGTCAGCCGCAGCGCCCCGGCGTCCTCGAAGGGACGACAAGTAGTCGCGTACGCTGCGGGAGTACGCCTCGGGGTTCTCGAAATGCGCGTTGTGGCCCGCGTCCGGGATGGTCGCGAGCCTGCCCTTGTCCGAAAGGCTTACCATATCCCGCATGGTTTTTCCGTAGGCCGGGTCGAGCTCGCCCGCCACCGCCAGCCACGGCCGCGGGAGTTCCGCGAGCCGCGGCCACAGGGAGACCTGGGAGCCCGTGCCCATGCGGCGAAGGGACCGGGCCAGGGCGGCCGGGTCCCCGCGCCGCCGCCGCTCCATCATCGCGGCGAAGCGCGTCCCGTTCCTGCGGATGGAATGGAACAAGGGCTGCCGGTACCATTCCTCCAGGAAGTCATGGAGCCCCTGCCGTTCCAACCGGAGCGCCTTGGACTCGTCCCACTTCCGCCGGCGCTTGCGTTCGCGCTCCGAATCGATGCCGGGGGACGCCGACTCCAACACCAGTCCGCGGCAACGGCGGGGGTGGCTCAGGGCGAGCCAGAGGGCCAGCCGCCCGCCCATGGAGTATCCCACCGGCACGCACTGCTCTATGTCCAGCCGGTCCAGCACCGTCAGCAACGCAAGGGCCGCCAGCGGCATGGGATGGAGGCGCGTCGGGCATCCGGCGCTCAGCCCGTGTCCCGGAAGGTCCACCAGGACGCACGGGTAGTCCGGGAACGCCTCCGCGGTCTCCGCCCAGTCCCGGCCCGACCCCAGGAAGCCGTGGAGGAACAGCAGCGGCGTATCCGGGTTGCCGCCGCCTCCGCGGACCTCGTAGTGCAGTCGGTAGGGGTCGGCCACGCTAGATCCCTTCCAGCGCCGCTTGCCGCAGGCTCAGGTGGAGGTCGCGGTTCTCCCGGCGTCGGGTGCGCACCTCGATGAGGGTGGGTGCGGTTCGGTGGCGGGCTTCGTCGTAGGCGGCGGCGAACTCGTCGGTCGTCGCCGGTCGGGCGTAGGCGAGGTCGAACAACGCCGCGGCGTGCTCGAAGGTCATGCCGTGGGGGGCCGCGAAGTAGCTCTCGAACACGTCGGGGAACCCGGCGATGGGAAGGAACGAGAAGATCCCCCCGCCGTCGTTGTTCAGGACCACGATGACCAGCGGCGTATCGAGGTCCCGGGCGAGGCTCAGGGAGTTGAGGTCGTGCAGGAACGCCACGTCGCCCACCAGGAGCGTGGTGGGCCTGCCCAGGCCCCGGGCGAACCCCGCGGCCGCGGCGATGGCGCCGTCCACGCCGCTGGCGCCCCGGTTGGCGGCCACCGCTACGGGCTCGGGCCTCGGACAACCGAACGCATCCATGTCGCGGACGGGCATGCTCGACGCCAGGAACAGCCCTTCGCCCGCGCCCATGCGGCGCGACACGAGCCACGCGGCCTTGGGTTCGCTCAAGCCCCGGTCCCGGGAGAAACACGCGGCAAAGGCGCGTCCGACGCGCTCGGACGCCTGCCGCCAACTCGCCAGCCAGTCGGCGTCGCCCGGGGCCTGCCCGCCGGCCTCTCCGACGCGCTCCTCCAATGCCTTGCAGAACTCAGCCACCGGCAGCCGGAGCCGCTGCGTGGCCCGGTGGATCGGGTCCTGCCGGTGGGGGTGGTCGTCCACCACCACGTAGTCCCCGGGCGGGGCCGCCTCCAGGCGGTCCATGAGCCGTCTCGAAGTCAGCCGGCCGCCCAGGTGTATCACCGCCTCGATACGGTGTCTCTGCACGAACGTCTCGGAGGCGAGCAGGGTGTCGTGGTAGGGCACGGAGTTCCCGGGCCTGCCGTCCAGACGGAGACCCGAGGTCACGTCGGGAAGGAGCGGCCAGCCCAGCGACACGGCGAGGTCGGCCGCGGCCCGGCGCGCCGCGGGGTCTGCGAGGCGGCCGGCCGCCACGATGCCGCGGGGCCGGCGTGCGGCCAGCGCCGCCAGCCGGTTCAGGACCTCCCGTCCGGGCCGGCCCGGCGCGCTTTCGTAACGGGTGTAGGGGCGCTCCCCGGCGCGCCACGCGTCCAGCGGCGCAAGGTAAGGCCCGAAGTCCTCGCCCTGGTCCGTGGGCGCCAGGGGCTCCCGGAACATGCAGTTCAGGTGGACGGCCCCGCCGGCCGGGCCGCGGCAGCGGCTCACCGCCTGGTCCACGGTGGTCAGTACCACCGCAGGGTCGATGTCCGCGGAAGGACACGGCAGGGTCCCGGACCACTCCGCATAGCCGCGGAAGAACCGGACCTGGTCCATGGCCTGGTTGGCCCCGGCGTCCTGGAGCTCCGGCGGACGGTCGCCGCTCAGGACCAGCAGCGGCACGCGCTCCAGCGACGCTTCCACTACGGCCGGCCACACGTTGGCCAGGGCGCTGCCCGAGGTGGTGATGACCGCGGCCGGCGTCCCCGCGGCCCGTGCGTATCCCAGGGCGTGGAAGGCCGCGCCGCGCTCGTCGTAGTGGACGATGCCCCGGGCCTGAGGGTGGCGCGCCACCGCCACCGCCAGCGGCGCACTGCGGGACCCCGGGGCCACGCAAAAGGCGTCGATGCCGTTGCGGACGAGCTCTTCGATGAGCAGCCCCGCCCACAGATGGTTCAGGTTGGCGGCCCCGGTCATTGCGGAAGGTTCAGGGCGCGGGTGAAGTGGCTGATCTTGTAGTCGAGCTCCCGCCATTCGTCTTCGGGCGCGGACCCGGCGACGATGCCCGCGCCGGCGAAGACCGAGAGCGTCGAGCCTTCCACCAGCCCGGAGCGGATCGCCACCGCCAACTCCACCCGGTCGCGCCCCACCCAGCCCACGGGCCCGGCGTACCAGCCCCGGTCGAAGGGCTCGGTCTCGCCGAGCCGCCGGACCGCCAAGTCCGCGGGGTAACCTCCGACGGCCGGCGTGGGGTGCAGCGCGTCCACCACGTCGGCGTCGCCCACGCCGTCCCGAAGCACGCCCCGGAACGCGCTCATGATGTGCTGGCATTGGCGCAGCTTCACCACCGACGGACCGGCGCCGTCGGTCAGCGAACTGCACAGGCGCGCCATGCCCTCCCGGACGCCCCGAGCCACGTAGTCCTGCTCCCGCCGCTCCTTCTCGCTGGCCATGAGGTCCCGTTCCAGTTGCCGGTCCAGGGACGCGCCGTCGCCGCGCACGCGCGTGCCCGCAATGGCCTCGCACAGGATGCGCCGCCCGTCCCGGCGGTAGAGCCGCTCGGGCGAGACCCCGAGGAAGGCGCGCCCCTCGGACGGAACGAAGCAGAAGCGGTAGCAGCGGGCCGCCCCCGGGGACAGGGCTTCGAGACAGGCCAGGGGGTCCAGTTCCCCGGTGAACCCGAAGGTCGATTTCCGGGCGAGGACGAGCTTCTCCAGGCCCCCCTCGGACAGGAGGGCGAGGGTCCCGGCCACCGCATCGTCCCAGCCGCTCCGGTCCGGCAGGTCCCGGCGCTCCCCCGCGGCCGCACGGACGCCGCTCGAAGCCGCAGGGCGGAACGCCAACGTGTCCACCTCCTCCAGGAGGGCGTCCGCGTCGGTCTCCGAACGCAGCCACTGGCATGCGAGCACGCTGTCCGCGCCCCTTTGGCGCAACTCGAACCGCGGCAACACGAAGCGGCAGCCGCCGAAGGCGCGCCAAGCCGGAGCGCAGGCCCTCCCGCGGTCGAAACGCATACCTCCGAAATACCGCGCCCCGCCATCCCCGGACCCCAGGCGCCGGCGCAACCCCTCGAACAGCCCATGGACGCCGTCCGATCCGGCGCACTCCACCAGATCCGCGGCGCCGACCCCGGCCGCCTCCTCACCACCGTCCCGGTCGGCCCAGTACGTCTTGACCGCGCAGGCGTCCTGTGCTCGCAGCCACGCCAGGGGGTCGGTGCGCGGCGCCGCGGTCTCCACCCTGACGATGCCGGCCGGGCCGGGTCGGGAGCACTCCCGGCGGATGGCCTCCCGTATCCTGTCCGACAGCCTGTGCCCGGTTGGTTCCATGTCGGGCTTTCGCAGTCTCGTCCATCCGGCTCCGCCCGGCCGGGTCCACGGCTTTCACCAAAATCTACCGAATCGGCCGTCGAGCAACGAAAGGAGAAGAGTGACGCAGTAATTGTGGGATCTTGGCAGATCCTAGCCGTCGCTAGGCAACGTCCCACGGCGTCGAATCTCTGCGGCAAATAACTCAGCTCGCTTCTTAAGAAACGCGTCGTATCGTCCCCGAATCGGCCCCTGTTTCGCCATCTCTTCATAGGGAACACGGTGTTCTTCAACCCGCTGTCGAAGCTCGGTTAAGGTAATGTTGGAATCCTGGACCACATCTCCTAGATATTGATCGGGAGGGCGTCTGGCAAACCGACGATTCGTCCTTGCATCCAGAATAACGCCATTCAGTCCATTTTGAATTTTCTCCTGTGACACTCCTTCTTTCTTTAGGAGATCTCGGGGAAAGATGTGATGACGGTCTAGCTTCCCGTCCCTCTCGAGTTCACGGATGCGTCCTATAGTTAGTTTCTCACCAGTCACCCAATCCCTCGGAACCAAAGACATCACCGCCGACGCTAGTGCTCTACCCAGCCGCGCAGTCGCGCCTATCCAACTCGCATGACGAAGTAAGCCATCGTCTGTGTAAAGGGGGTGCTCCTTCTCTTCAAAGGCTGGCTGTGGACTAGTCCAGTTCCCTTGTTCTTCGATTTCCTTCAAAGCGCTACGAAGCGATCGAAAGTCGTCATACAGACGATCATTCGCCTGAACATCATGGCGATTCGAAAACAAACAGCGCCAATAGTATGCGTCAAGCAATCTCCGCACGGTATCGATCTTCACTGGATCTTTGATGCGTTCAGAGGATTGCCTCAGCGCCGCAAGTACATGTATAGGTGGCCAACTTGGCACCATACGCCTAGTTGCCGCACCTAAACCTGCAACACGCTTCAGGACCCACTCAAGGTCGTCAAAGATTTCATCCAGATAAGGGAAGTTGCCATTCGTTCCTTCAGTTAACAAGTAATTGAGCGCTTCGTCGTAGTTCGTCTCTCGGGGTGCCTTATCAGTCCGGAGGCACGCGACCCTAAAGAGCCATTCGCCGATGTCTGGAATCCATTCTTCTGGGTCCTCCTTGAAGTAATGCCGTAGAACACTCTCTGGACGTTCATATGCTCCACGAATGGTATTGCGGAGATCCTCATCGTATTCCCCGCGAGCGCTAGCCACTTCTATGTCAAACCTCTTAATCTTTACTGAGGATGTGTTAGTTTCTACAAATATTTGTGTAGCCGTTGATCGGTCAATGGATGCTGGCAACCAACAATACCAAATGTCCCTGTCAAAAAATGCACGCCTAACAAATTTTTCGATATTGCTCTCCAAGACACGTGACTTGACCGCTCCGACGCTTTTTCCTACACCGCTACACCACCTCGCAAGAGCCGTCAGTCCATCCGCATCGGTTTCGTCTGTGAGTACGTCCATCGGGATATGGTTGTCAGCGAAAGCAACGCGCTCGGTGTTGAGATTCTTGCCTCTTGCTGTCCCCACATCTATAGCTACAATATCATCGACTTTCAGTTCATCTGCGTTCAGGTCTCGTACCTTAATGAAAAATCTGCGCTCGTGCCTCATGTACAGGACTTGCAACAATGATGTGAGTCGCTGCTGTCCGTCCAACAGAAGTTCTTCGACGTTTTCGATCGGTATGTCGTCCATCTTGTAGAACGACCGCGGTTGAAATTGAGGCGGGTTTCCCTTCTCAAGTATCAAATACAGTCCAACCGGTTTTCCGTCGAATATAGCCTTGACGTAGTTTGCAGTCTTGTCGTTTCCCCAAACGAAGCTGCGTTGAAAATCGGTAATCGCGATCTCCCCGCACTGTGCCTTTCTGACCCACTCGCGGACAGTTCTACGCTCATAACGTACTTCGTCCTTGCTCATTTTCTCTCTCATATTATTCCTAGGTTCAACTACAGAGCGCCGTCTTTTCTGATCTTACGGCGGCGAGCTTCGGCTGCGTGCATCTCGACCACTTCCTTGACGATTTCTTCAAGTTCTTGTAGCCCCACGAGGCTGAGTTCACGAGATGCCTGTATGGTGCTCAATGTTCTAGCCGCCCGACGAAGCTCACTCGCGTTGCGCATGGCTGAGTTCGAGTCTGCGGATAGCTTGGCTCCCAGCGTACGGATAAACACGTTTCGCACCTCTGGTGAGCCAAACACGGAGTTCCGTGAAACGACAAAGGTAACAAGCTCCTCCCAATACTGCTGGCTAACCCGGACTACCTCTCGAACCACTGCTTCCAGTTCGCTTTGTCCATCTGCCACTTCTGCAACAAGACGTTCCCGCCACCAACCACGGGCGAGCGGACAATTTACGTACACTGTTCGATTACCTCGTGCTTCCGGCAGCCCACCTAGCCTTCTCAGCACTGTCCGCACACAATTGTCAAGCAATCCCGGAGCGTTAGAGTCGGAAGACCTTAACGCCGCTTCGATTCGCTCGGCGCCGCAGGACTGCGCGCCGCCGTTCCCGGCTAAAAAGGACGACTCAATGCGTCCGTTCTCAATGTGTCGGCAAGTCACAAGCGCCCAGAATGTTGTTCGACATGCGATTCGGGGAGTGAGTTCGGCCCACGATTGGAAGAAACTTTGTTCAGTGTCCCCAGGCGGATCTTTGAACTCTGCTTCCGACATCTGCTCTGCTAGAGGATCCAACTTCTGGCTTCCTGTTAGAGGAACAGCCGTGTTCATGTAATCGACGAAATCCGTCGTTACCAATACCTTTTCCAAAAAGCCACGTTGTGCGTCCCTGCTTCTTGTTGATTTGCCGATCAAAGATCGACGAAGATTTGAATATGCGCTGTCGTCAAATTCGACGTAATCCACGACTCTCATAGTTCGGTATCCTAATCAAGTACTGAACTCAAGCGGTATGGGTAGAGCCTTGTGGCGGTCAACTCGGGAATAAACTCCTTCCCGTCGGACCAATGAGGAAGGTTCATTGAATTGAGGTGGTCCGATAAGGCTCTCAGGCTCCTGTATGAGCGCCAACCGCCGTCGTCATCGTCGTCGTCGGCGAAGTCGGACTTAAGGAGAGCAAAGCACGCACTCACGATATGAGTGAGTATATGGGCACGGGCTGGATCTTCCGTAGCGACTCGCAGAAATGTATGAAGTTCGGTCGCGAGTTCGACGCGAAATCGAAAGCCTTCCTGAGTTTCAGCTTTAACTCGAAATTCTCCCGCGTTCAAGGACGGGTCTTGATGAAACGACAGCATATGAAGAACTGATGAACGGAGTTGTACGACGGTACCTACAACAAGACGCATTCCGGTCGTGAACTGCACGTTCCGCCCATGCCATAGCGCGTGGACACCATCGCGAGCCTGATCCAATGTCCGGCGAAAGGAACTGACCGTCACCACCATAGGCGTGAACAACGGCGGCTCCCCAAGGTCTCCTTCGTCCCAGGTCACGACATGCGAAGGCGATTCCGAATAGTGAGTCTTACGATAGGACGACACGGGCGAAGCAACCGCGCATACAAAATTCACAAACCCGCCCGTAATGAGGTCGCTTATCAGCGGTGCTCCCTCGATCTTATGAGAAATCCCGAAAGAAACTTGATTCTGTCGTGGCTCAAAATCGACGATATACCGGCCTTTCGGAAAGGCGATGTTTCCGGCCTCAAGTGCTGGAAATTCATGGGCGCGAGCTGTACCGGTCGAAGTCTGGGCCTCTGTTACAATCTTGACAATCTCAGGCATCGGAATGATCCTTAACTTTGTCGTTCTCAGGTTCCGTGGTTTGTGTCGATATTGTACGATTGCCAATCTCGACTCGCAATGTCGGATTTTGTCCAGGTAACAGACGCACAAAGTCGTTGGGAACCGTATATCCAATCGTCACGACAGTTGCTGAATCAGCAGTCAACCTTCCGAGACGCACGCCAGTTAACCCCTGATCACTGTGGATGATAGCATTATCCGATAAAATCTTTCCATCTATAGAAACATCCGACAGCAATAGCGGCGCGACCTGGGCCGGAGCTTGGCGATCACAGGTTGCATCAATGTTTTCGTCGATGAACACACGTAACTCCGCATCGTCACATTCTCGCTCGCATTCAACGTGGATCGTCTGTTTGCCTGGACCATCTGGCACCGACACGATCCGAAAGAACGGCATTGCCACTTTTCGTTCCTTAGGGTTCTTCGTTCGTCGTCTTTGTTTATCGGAATGGCCCTCTTTGTTCATTTTCGGGTCATCCCCGGAATCATCCTTTGCCGGGGGTTGAATCGGTCGCGGTCCTCTGGATGTTACGGGAGTTCCCCAGAAAGACGCCCGACGGCCGCCTGGTCCTCGCGCTTCGGGACCGCTGAATTGGAAAGCCAACACATCCTCTGGGCTATAGGATTCAGTCTTAGCTTCCGGAACCCGTGTGCGGATCCAGTCGCGTATTTCGCCCAACGCTTCCCTCAGTTCGCGCTGACGCTCTCTTGGCATCTGTTTCAGAGCGAGCCGATCATGTAAGGGCGTTTCCGCTTCCTGTATCAATTTGTAGAAGTTGTTTCTGCGGTTAGGGTCAAGTAGGATGAGTGCCTGAAAGGGTTGACGATCGCTGAAGTCGGTTTGAAACCTCGGTAAGCTGTCGGTGATCCACATGCCGTTTCTGCAAAGACAAACTTCTTGTTTCCCAGTGTCTTGAACCAGCAACTTCACCACAACGTCGCCTTGCGATGTCGCAACAGAACACACATCTCCATCGACCACCGCCTGAAACGCATCGTTGGCCTTACGACCTGAAACGAAGGCGCCACGGCGACCAATTCGTTGTTGATCCTTGTAGTTGTTCAGAATCGCCGGCAGCGTCTTGGCATTCAACACCTGGACTTCGTGGCTAGTCACTTCATGTGGTGAGGATTCCTCGAGATCTTCAACCTCGACAATCAGCAGCCCGTCGTATATCGCTGGAAAAAAGTTACAGGCAGCGGCACTCGAGACCATGTCCCACAACGATCTGTCATCTTCAAAGTTATTGAAAGCAGGTATAAGGACTGTGGTTCCGTGACCATGGGCTTCTTTGACGCGCCTAACTTCCGATGCAATCATATCTGGTAGGTCAACCCCTGCTGCAAAGGTATATGGAAGCCTATCTTTACTTGACTTGAAGGCTTTGACATACAAGCCATGTGCTGATCGAGCATAGGTTTCCTTGGGGACGCTGTGCGAAGCGAGTACGGCATGGCCCGCGCCCAAAGTTTGCCCGTCGTCACTGATCCCCCCGTAGAGTAAGTAGCGGAGATTCGATGCCGGTATGGCGACGCTATGACCATTGCCGAAGGTTCCCGTTGATTTGTCACTCTTGGCGCTAACACCGTCACTGAGGAGGGCTGACATTCGCTGTTCGTTAAGACCAACGCCGTTGTCGGTAATCGAGAGGACTTGTTGTGATCTCCGGCTCAAGGCATTGCTTATCCTGTCCACGACGAGCTGAGCTTGGGTCGGCATTTGTCTTCCTAATCGGGTTTGTGCCTCGACCGCCCTCCTAAACGCAGATTTGTAGCTCTTGATACCGGGAATCTCCTTCAAGTTGCACTTATACCGCCGAAACCGGACTCTAGCGAAGGGCTCACTCGCCTCGATCAATGCCGCGTCAAGAGAGTTCTGGATCAGTTCACGAACCACCGCTGACGGCCGGAGATCGGAAAACCCGGCTATCCCAGCCGGTGTGAAGCCGGACCCGGAGACGTCCGGGCCAAAATGAAGATCAGCATTAGCTTTCATAGACGTATCTGAGTTGACCGTTCAAGAGACAACGCGCTCGAAAGCATCCAAGGCGGTGTCAATGTCAGCATCGCTGGTGAAGCGACCTAGGCTGACCCGTACTCCGGTCGACGCCTCGGCATGAGAGCATCCCAATGCGGTGAGAACGTGAGAAACATCTGTGCTATGGGAAGCGCACGCTGAGCCAGTTGAAATGGCGATTTCAGATGCAACGATGGTAACAACTTTGTCACCGGACAGACTCGGAAACCCGAAGCTGAGGTTGCCGGAAACTCGATGCTCAAGCGACCCGAAATGGCGAATATCTGAGGACAACAGATTCAGGCCTTCACGCAGTCGTGTCGAAAGCAGTTGCATCCGCTCCGCGTCTGTGTTCCACTCATCGGTAGCAATGTTCGCGGCTTCACCGAATCCGCACACAAGTGGCGTTGGGACAGTTCCCGACCGCAGCCCTCGTTCCTGACCTCCACCAGCGACAACCGGAGACAACATCTTATCATCAGCCAAGTACAGTGCGCCGACTCCCTTCGGACCGTAGAGTTTGTGCGATGACATGGTAAGTATATCCACGCCCCACGCGTCGACGTCAACTTCAATACGACCAGGGGCCTGCGTTGCATCGGTGTGAAACAACACTCCTCGTTCGTGACAGATTGTAGCAATATCGCTTAACGGTTGAATGACGCCGATCTCATTGTTTACTGCCATTACGGAAAGAATCAGTGTGGTGTCGTCTAGTGCATCCTGAATTCGATCAAGATCGAGAAGGCCGTCGGACGCTACCGGAAGAATAACCGTCTCGAAACCAGATCGACCAAGATCCCGGACAGTTTCCAAAACAGCCGGATGCTCCGTCGCTACCGTTACGATGCGTCGTCGTGCTGTGGAAGCGGTACGAGCCACGCCTCGCAATGCAAGATTGCATGATTCGGTGGCACCAGAAGTGAAGATGATTCGCTGAGGATAAGTGCCGATGAGGTATGCGACCATTGCACGAGCCTTCTCGATGGCATCTGCAGCATCTCGACCATAGACATGTTGTCTGCCGTGAGGATTGCCAAAGATTTCCGAGGATTCCGTCATTGTCCTTAGCACCCGCGGGTCCAACGGCGTCGTTGCTTGATAATCTAGGTATACTGGAGAGTCGTGCATGGCTATTCGGTGCACTCGCACGGCAGCAACTTGTCGGAGAATTTTTCGAGAGTCGAGTCGTCCGCTGTGGTAAGCACTTCGTAAGAAAACTCGCCATTCGTGCCGAAAAATCCAAGAAAATCGTGCGCAAGCTCGGCCCGGATTTCCCTTCCTTCTGCAACCAGATCCCGGCCGTAGGTCTTTTCCATTCGTTTCCACCATTCCACGTCACAAGGTGTGTTGCGCAACGGCCCATATCCGGGTGGCCCGCTTCCGGTTTTCTCGGTCTCCGTATGTCTGTAGGCACTTCGCAGGTTGGAAACACCTTTCAAAAAGCAAAAAACGCAGTTGGAGAGGCAGCTTTCCTGGGGCAGTGCAAGGTCCCATCCTTGTTGGTCCCAAAAGGTGTTGACGTCGCCTTTGGCGACCTGCATCTCTACAAGAGGCATGTAAACGTGCTCGCCTTCGTAACCCGACGCTTCAGGTCCGCTGTTTCGTTCCTTGACCCGCGCAACCCTGAGTGGCTCGTCAGCCCTCAACCCTACGAACGCGACATACTCGACACCTTCGTTCCCAAAAACCGCCTTTTCGCCAAGGGCCTTCCCTTCAAGTACCCTGTTTGTGATCGGTCGCCACGCCTCTGAAAATAGTGCAAATCTCTGCTCAGGACGGACATGTGGTCTTCCCCAAGCGTACCGTTTCTTCTCCATATAGATTTCTTCGGGTACTTTGCCTCTGTTGCGAACATGGCGGGCATACATGGCCTTGCCGTTGATACGGGAGGAAGGGCCAAAGTGACCAAGACGAGGGATCGTCTCCTTACAAGCAAACCAGTCGCGGAGAAAGAACCGCGTAGTTTCCAGTTTCATGCTGGCTGTACATATTCGCCGGAATCGGTTGGGAACGAATCCTGACCAAGACATCAATTCTTCGAAGACTTCGCCTTTCCAATGGAAGCCATCTGGATTGTCAACCGCCCAAGGGACATCGTTTACGAGGCGATAGGCCGGCAGTCTCGTCCATTCCCCGTTTCGGGCATCTTCGTAGGTCTGAAACTCTACCATGAAGAAGGGAATGCCGTATGACATTGATGCCTTCCTGCAGTCTCGAACGAAATCGTATGTGTAAGGATGCTCACAAGACGTGTTGTTAAACACGATCACGTCGCCCCGCTCTGCACTCAGGATATGATTTTCCAAAAGTGTAAAAAGCAGCATGCCGCTGGATCGGCCACCAGAAAACTTGACGACGTGTGGCAGATCGGAATGGTGCTTGTCGAGATAGCGAAGCTGGTACTCTTTTGTCGGGTCGTGCTGAAGAGGTGTCTCACGCAATCGTTTCGAAACAACGAGTTTCGGGACGTAACAAATCTTTCGATAAGGAGGATCTTTGCGTGCGCTGTCGGGCGTGCTGTATGGTGGACAATGAACTATTCCGCTCATTCGCTTGCCCCTAAACATACGGCCCAGAGACTGTCGTCATTGCACTTTAGCGGTTTATGTAACCGCGTG
This sequence comes from uncultured Binatia bacterium (SeqCode), assembly GCA_965204235.1. Lineage (GTDB taxonomy): Bacteria > Desulfobacterota > Binatia > UBA9968 > JAJDTQ01 > JAJDTQ01. The sequence goes on along the minus strand of OZ241979.1, from coordinate 2,484,131 downwards.
TGCTCGCCGATCTGATGCTTTGGGTTGCATAGAACAAATGGCACGGTGCCGTCAGTTCCCGGCGAGCTCCTTCTTGATGTTGTCGATGAACACGTTGAGCATCTGGTCGGCCTTCTTGCGGATGATGGGCTGGCCGAACTCGCCGATCTTGCCGAGGATGTTGACGTCGGTCTCCACCGTCAACTCGGTCTCCCCGGCGCTCAACTCCTTGAGCGACATGGTGGATTTCCCGCGCATGGCCCCGGCCACCCGGCGGTCCTCCGCCTCGGCCCGCAGCGCCGCGCGCCAAGCGTCCTGGTCCTTCTCCTCCAGGACGATCCTGCCTTGCAGGCTCAACGCGATGGGTCCCACCCGCACCTTCAGGGTCCCCTGGTAGGTGTCCCCGTCCACCTGCTCCACGTCCTGGACTCCGGGCAGGCAGCCGGCGACCCTGGGGATGTCCATGAGGAGCCGCCACAGGGGCTCCCGTCCTGCCGGCACCGTTGCGCTCTGGCTGAATTTCACCTGGGTCCTCCCCTCCGACGATCAGGCGTTGGCGATGGCGCGCTCCAACGCGCGCCTGACGAACACTGCGGCCATCTGGGTCTTGTAGGACGCCGAGCCCCGGAAGTCGCTGACCGGGTCGGTGGCTTCCCTGGCCTTCTCCCCGGCTTCCCGAAGACCATCGGGCTTCACCGGCTGGCCTCGGAGCACGGCCTCGGCGTCCGCGGCGCGCACCGGCGTGGTGTTGACGCTGCCCATGGCGATGCGCACGTCCCGGACCGTGGTCTTGCCCGGGTCCAGGGTGACCACCGCGGCCGCGCTGACCGTGGCGTAGTCGTCCGCGGAACGCGGCAGGAACTTGAGGTAGGCCCCGCCGCTGTGGGCCGGCATCAACGGCACGTTGACGCCGCTCAGCACCTCGTCCGGCTCCATCACCGTCTCGTAGTAGTCGCTGAAGAAGTCTTCGGCCGCCACCGTCCGGCTGCCGCGGGAGGAACTCAACTCGAAGGCGGCGCTCAGGGCGATGAGCGACGGCGGCGGGTCCTGGTTCGGGTCCGCGTGGGCCAGACCGCCCCCCACCGTGGCCATGGTGCGCACCCGCTGGGTGGCCACGTGGTGGTAGGTCTCGGCCAGCAGGGGAAGCTTCTCCTGCACCACCGGGGAGGCGTCCAGGGCCGCGTGGGTCACGAGGCCGCCGATATGCACGCTGCCATCGTCCTCCGACACGCCGCCCAGGCCCGACACGTTGCGGAGGCTGACGACGCAGGCGGGCTGCACGAGCTGCTGCTTCATCATGATGACCAGGGCGGTGCCGCCGGCGATCAGCTTGCCGTCGGGTCCCAGCTCCTTCAGGTCCGCGTGAGCCTCTTCGAGGCTTCCCGGAGTACGGTATTCGAAAGCGATCATTCCTCAACCCCTTACTTGGCGAACTCGTGCGCCTTCTCGATGGATTCGATGATCTTGTAGTAGCCGGTGCAACGGCACAGGTTGCCCATCATCCAGTCCTTGATCTCTTCCTCGTTGGGCCTGGGGTTGCGGTCCAGCAACGCCTTGGCCGCCACCACCTGGCCGGGGGTGCAGATGCCGCACTGGAAGCCGCCGTAGCGGATGAAGCTCTGCTGCACCGGATGGAGCTCGCCGTCCCGGGCCAACCCCTCCACCGTGGTCACGTCGTGTCCGTCGGCGAAGACCGCCAGGGCCAGGCACGAACTCACCATCTCGCCGTCCATGAGCACCGTGCAGGCGCCGCACACGCCGACGCTGCACCCTTCCTTGGTCCCCGTGAGGCCCAGGTCGTACCGGAGCACGTCCACCAGCAACCGGTTGGTGGGCACGTCCAACTCGTGCTCCGTCCCGTTGACGCGAAACTTGATCTTCTTGTCCATGGAAATCCGTCTCCGATCGTGAGGTTTGTTGCTCGGAGGGTCCGGCGATACCCGAAAAGCCGCTCCGTTATAGGAAGAATCAAGGCAAAGTGCAAGCAAGGCTCCGGGGCCCGGTTCCCCGCTTCGTTCCGTCGTCCCCGGAGCGCAGGCGTGCCGCCGCGGGAGGCGGGAAGACCGTGGCCGGACCACGGACGAGGGCGGGACCCCCGTGCCCCCGAAGGTTGCGGAACGGGCGGTTCAGGAGCTTTCCACCGGCTTGTCCATGAACCGGCCGATGCGCTCCGCGAGGTCGGCCAGCCGTTTGCCGCCGCCCCTGTCCAGCAGCACCGAACGCGAGTCGGACAGGAGCAGGCGGAGCGAGCGGGCCGGAAAGGACTTGCGCCCCGCGGTGGAGCCGGCCACCGCGTAGCCGCTGTAAACCTGGTCGTCTGCGAGCCTCAGTCCCCGGACCTCGTCGAAGTCCAGGGTCAACCGGCGCCGCCCCAGCAGGCTGGCGCGGGTCATATGGACCTTGCGCGCACGCCGGTCGATGCGTATGGCGCGCTTGAGAGTGAGCAGGAACAGGGCGACCCCGAACAGGACGGCGTTCATGGCCGGGAAGTACCAAAGGTTCCCCGCCGGGCTGTGGAGACCCTGGGCGCGGATGGCCTGGAAGACCGGCGCCGAGAGCAACAGCAGCAGGACCGCGATGCCGAAGCACAGGGCCGCGGGGAAGCGTCCGCCGCGCCAGACCAGGCGGATCTCGTCCGCGCCCGCGGGTTCCGCGCGGAACCCGAGCCGGTTGCCGATGGACTCGAAGTGTCGCGGGTCGCCCGTCATACCGGCGACCGGCCCCAAGCCGCCCGCCGCGGCCGGGCCGGACTACTTCTCCGGCTTGACCCCGTGCTTTTGCAGCGCCCGGTCCGAGCGGTCCCGGACGTCCTGCTGCGCTCCCCGGGCCTGGGCGCGGATCTTCTCGCCGCACGTCTGGCAGATGCCGCCGTTCAGCGGGGCGACCTTGGCGCACACCATGCAACGTTCCTGTGGCTGCTTCTCCTTTTCCATGGGATGGAGTTTAACCGAAAACACGGCATGATCCAACGAAAGCGATGCAACGAAGGGAACCCCTGACGACGCCCCCGTTGGTCGGTCCTGCGCGCAGCGAAGCGGAGATCTCCGTTCATCCTGAGCGTAGCGAAGCGAAGTCGAAGGACGCGCTTGGGAAGCAACCCGCAGGGACGGGTCAGGGCAGCGGCTCGATCTGGCGCGGACCCTCCAGGATCATTTGCAGCCCGTACCTGGGATCGTCCCGGATCCTGCCCGTGAGTTCCACCTCCTGCCCCTGGAACCGGTCCGGATGGGCGTCCTCTCGCAGGAAGGAGTCCACCGCGGACGAGAATATGACCGCGGTGAAGGCGGATCTGGACGGCCCGAAGTCCAGGAAGTAGGTGTTGCTCCTGGACGAGTGCCCCACTCGAAAGACCCGGCCTCGGACCCGCGCCCGCGTCCCGGCAAGCTCCTGGAGCCTCTCCACCTCCACCACGTCCACCACCGGCAGGTCGCCCGCGACAGTGGGTTCGAGAGCCGAGACGCCGGACGGAAAGCTGTCGCACGGCGGCGCCCCGCTCCAGAGCCGGTACGAGAAATGGCTCAGGGAACCGGAAAGGAACACTGCCAGCAGAAACGCCGCGGACCGAACGGAAAGCCGCTTCGAGAACAAGGAGAAACTGTGCGCCATGACCCCACCCATTGGTATGGGGAATCGGCGCGACGGTGGGGATCTTTAGGGAATTATCAGGATTGTCCGATGCAGGATGACACTGAACGGGAGTTCAAAAGGGCCTGGCCCCTACCTCTCCTTCAGTGGCGTTCCCGGATTGGAATATGCTACCTCCTCGCGCCGCGTCAACGCGAAAGCCGCGGCGTTCCGCACCCGGGCGTCGGGGTCGCCCGCGGCCGCGCTCCGAAGCGCCTCCAGGGCTGCGGGGCCGACCTCCGGGGCCTTCGCCAGGGTGGTCGCCGCGGCAACCCGCACCAGCGGCTCCGGGTCCCGGACGGCGGCGAGCAGCGCGTCCGCAAGTCCGGTCCCGGCCGCGCCCACGTCCCGCAGGCAGTACACCGCCATGCGCCGCTGGGTCGCCGAGCCGCGGCGCAGCAGCCCTTGCAGACGCTCCCGGACTTCGGGATAGCGCTTGCCCAGGTCGGTGAGAAGGAGCTGGGTGGCCCATCGAAGGTCCTGGTCGCCGCTCCCGAGGCCGCCGGCGAGCACTTCGAGGCAGAGCGCGGACGGGCGGGCGATCCGTCCGAGGGCATAGGCGATGGACCACCGGGGCCCGGCGCGCAGCCTTTGGTCGAGGGCCTCGGCCACCTCCGGGAACTCCGCGGCCAGGGCCTCCAGTCCTTCCACCGCGCGGCGAACCGCGGCCTTGTCGTTCTCCTGCAACGCATCGAGCAAAGGCCCCACGGGCGGGTCCCGCATCCTGTCCTGCATGGCCGGGAGGGCGGCTGCGCTACCGCGCCTGCCGCACCACGTCCCGCAACCGGGCGGGATAATCGGTGACGATGCCGTCAACGCCCATCGCCAGGAGATCCTTCATCTCGTCCACGTCGTTGACGGTCCACACGTGGACCTCCACGCCCCGCTCGTGCGCGGCCGCCACGGACGCCGGGGTGACCAAGTCCCTTCCCTCGTACCGCGGCGGTATCTGCATCGCCTGGCCCGCGGCCTCCGCCGGCGGTTCCCGCCCCGTCCACAGGGCGGCCATGAAAGCCCGGATCTCGCCCATGGCAAACCCCGTGGCGATGGACAGCCCGCGGTCGCGGGCGACCCTGCGAACGGCGCGCATCACGGAGTCGTCCTGGGCCGCCACCACCACCCGCGGCGCTCTCCGGAACTCCTCCACGAGGTCGATCAGGGTCTCCACGGCCGGCGGCGACAACGCCTTGATCTCGATCGTGGCCCCGGCCTGGGGAAAGTCGGAGAAGAACTCCCGAAGGGTGGGGATGCGGATCCCCTGGCCGCGCAACGGGTGGGTCGAGCCGCGGTCCCGAGTGAACCGGAACCCGGCGTCGAGACGCTGCAACTCGGACAACCGCATCTCCCGGACGGCCCCGGCGCCGTCGGTGGTCCGTTGCACGGTCTCGTCGTGGATGACGACGACCTCGCCGTCGCGGGTCTCGTGGACGTCCAACTCGACGAACGTCGCCCCCTCCTCCAGCGCACGGGCGAAGGAGGCCAGGGTATTTTCCGGCATCGTGCCCGCGGCCCCGCGATGCCCGCCGATCCGGGGCCGCGGGCCGGAGAAGAACGGATGGGGCGGCGGTCCCGTCATGGGCGCACCGGGAAGGAGCCGGTCCGGGGCGTTCCTTGAAATTTTGCTCTGCTGCGCCTATGATTCATGCGCTCGTTTCTTCTGCTCTCGTGGTTCGGAGACCATTGGCATTGATAACCGTGCCGACCTTTCCCGGTCAAGAGATGGAAGCGTCCGGTCCGCACGCCGCGGCGCCTTCTCCCTGGATTCCCGCTTTCGCGGGAATGACGGGGGCCAGCCCGTGCGCCGCGGCGGCGGCGACTCCCACGTCATCAGCGTGGTGCGGGGGGGCGCGGCTAGCCCGCGCGGCGGCGGCGAGGCAGGGAGCGGCCGTGAACCACGGGAACGCGGCAGGCGAGGGGCGTCGATGGCTGTAGAGGACCGGCTTCTCCGACTGAAAGAGCTCGACCGCCGTGCGCAGCTCGGCGGCGGCGAGTTGCGCATTCGCCGGCAGCACAACGAGGGGAAGCTGCTCGCCCGCGAACGCATCGAGATCCTCCTGGACCCGGGCAGCTTCGTCGAGATGGACCGCCTGCGGACCCACGAATGCACCGACTTCGACATGCAGGACCACAAGATCCCGGGCGACGCGGTGGTCACCGGCGCCGGCGCCATCGACGGCCGGAACGTGTTCGTCTATGCCCAGGACTTCACCGTGTTCGGGGGGAGCCTGAGCGGCGTGGTGGCGGACAAGATCTGCAAGGTCCAGGAGCTGGCCATGAAGAACGGCTCTCCGGTCCTGGGCATCAACGATTCCGGCGGGGCGCGCATCCAGGAGGGCGTGGTGAGCCTGGACGGCTATGCCCGCATCTTCGCCAACAACGTCATGGCCTCGGGGGTGGTGCCGCAGATCTCCGCCATCATGGGACCCTGCGCCGGGGGCGCCGTCTATTCCCCGGCCATCACCGACTTCATCTTCATGACCCGCGCCACCGGGTACATGTTCATTACGGGACCCGACGTCATCAGGACCGTCACCCACGAGGAAGTCACGAAGGAGCAGTTGGGCGGGGCGGGGACCCACACCAGCAAGAGCGGCGTGGCCCATTTCTCCGCGGATGACGACAAGGAGTGCCTGCTCATGATGCGCGAGCTCATGAGCTTCCTGCCCAACAACAACCTGGAGGAGCCGCCGTTCCATCCCACCGAGGACGACCCCAACCGGCGCGACCAGCGCCTGCGGCACGTGGTGCCGGAGAACCCCAACCTGCCCTACGACATGAGGGACCTGATCGGCGCGGTGGTGGACGAGGGGTACTTCTTCGAGGTCCACCGGGAGTTCGCCCCCAACATCGTGGTGGCGTTCGCGCGGTTGGGGGGACGGACGGTGGGGATCGTCGCCAACCAGCCGGCCCACCTGGCGGGATGCCTGGACATCGACGCCTCGGTGAAGGCGGCCCGGTTCGTGCGGTTCTGCGACTGTTTCCACATCCCGGTGGTCACCTTCGTGGACGTACCCGGCTTCCTCCCCGGCGCCAACCAGGAGTACGACGGCATCATCCGGCACGGCGCCAAGCTCCTCTTCGCGTACGCGGAGGCCACGGTGCCGAAGATCACCGTCATCACCCGCAAGGCCTACGGCGGCGGCTACATCGTCATGGCGAGCAAGTTCCTCCGGGGCGACATCAACCTCGCGTACCCGGCCTCGGAGATCGCGGTGATGGGGCCGGAAGGGGCCATCAACATCGTCTTTCGCAGCGAGCTCAAGGACGCCAAGGACGAGAAGAAGGCCCGACAGCGGCTGGTGGACGACTACCGCAGGATGTTCGCCAACCCGTTCCGTTCCGCGGAGCTCGGCAACCTGGACGCCATCATCGTGCCCGAGGACACCCGCCCGACGCTCATCCGTTCGCTGGAGATCCTGAAGAAGAAGCGCGAGAACAACCTCCCCAGAAAACACGGCAACATCCCCCTCTGACCGCGGGATGACGGCCGGACCGTCCGAAGGAAACCCGGAACAATTGCCCCCGTTCGTCCTGAGCGTAGCGAAGCGAGTCCTCCCGTTCATCCTGAGCGTAGCGAAGCGAAGTCGAAGGACGCGCTTTCCCATGGGGAGAGGCCCCTCGAGCCGGGGTTGAGCAGAGGTTCCCGAACATGTTCAAACGGATACTGGTGGCCAACCGCGGCGAGATCGCCGTCCGCATCATCCGAGCGTGCCGCGAACTGGACATCCAGAGCGTGGCGATCTACTCCGAGGCCGACCGGGAGGCGCTCCACGTCAAGTACGCGGACTACTCCTATCCGGTGGGCCCCGCCCCGTCCGCGGAAAGCTACCTCCGCATCGACCGGATCATCGACGCGGCCCGGAAGAGCCGGGCGGAAGCCATCCACCCGGGCTACGGTTTCCTCGCCGAGAACCCGGCCTTCGCCCGGGCCTGCGAGGAGGCCGGCATCGTCTTCCTCGGTCCGTCCCCCGACGTCATCAAGCAGATGGGCGACAAGGTCCACGCCCGCGCGCTCATGAAGAAGGCGGGGGTGCCGGTGATCCCGGGCTCGGACGACATACTCCACTCCGAGGACGAGGTGCTGGAGACCGCGGAGGCCATCGGCTACCCCTGCGTGCTCAAGGCCGTGGCCGGCGGCGGCGGCAAGGGGCTGCGTCTGGTGGAGTCGAGCGGGGAGGTGCGCTCGGCCTTCCGCGCGGTGCGCTCCGAGGCCGCGGCGTCCTTCGGCGACTCCCGGCTCTACGTTGAGAAATACCTCGAGCGGTGCCGCCACGTGGAGGTCCAGCTCCTGGCCGACACCCACGGCAAGGTGCTGCACCTGTTCAACCGGGAATGCTCCATCCAGCGGCGCCACCAGAAGATCATCGAGGAGTGTCCCGCCCCGGGCATCGACGCGCGCATCCAGAAGGCCATGGGCAAGACCGCGGCCCAGGGGGCCAAGGCGCTGCACTACACGGGCGTGGGCACCATGGAGTTCCTGGTGGACCGGAACCGGAACTTCTACTTCCTGGAGATGAACACCCGCTTGCAGGTGGAGCACGCCATCACCGAACGGGTGGTGGGCATCGACCTGGTGAAAGCGCAGGTCAACGTGGCCGCGGGGGAGCGCCTGCCCTGGTCGCAACGCCAGGTCCGGGCCACGGGCCACGCCATCGAGTGCCGCATCTACGCCGAGGACCCGGAGACCGACTTCATGCCCTGTCCGGGAAAAATCGAAGGGTTGCGGTTGCCCGAGGGGTTCGGCGTCCGCAACGACTGCGGCGTCTATGAGGGCGCCGAGATCCCCATCCACTACGACCCCATGATCGCCAAGCTCATCGTCTGGGGCGAGGACCGGGAGGAGGCCATCCGGCGGCTGAAACGGGCCCTGCGCGAGTACCAGGTCCGGGGCGTCAAGACCAACATCCCCTTCCACCAGTGGATGCTGCGCCATCCCCAGTTCATCGAAGGCGAGTTCCATACCGGCTTCGTGGACGAGCAGCGGCCTTTCATGGTCATGGAGGAGGTATATCCGAACCGGCACGTGGCGCTGGCGTCCGCGGCCATCGTCGCCCTGCACCGGGACCAGGAACGAGCGCTCCGGCTGGTGGAGAAGGGGGCGGCGGAGAAGTCCGAGTGGCGCGAGGCCGGACGGAGGGAGGCGCTGCGGATCGGCTCCGTCGGGTCGAGCCCGGGGCGGGGGTGGTGACCCGTGGCGTTCATCGCAAAGCTCGGCGGCAGGACTTCGGTGGTGCGGATCACCGAAACCCAAAAGTCCCTCTACCGGGTGGTGGTGGACGGGCACGAGTTCATGGTGGACGGGAGGAGGACGGGCCGGAACAACTACTCGCTGTTGATCGACAACCGTTCCTTCGAGGTGGACGTGGACACGACGGAGGACGAATACCGAGTGCTGCTCGACGGCAGGACCTACCGCATCCGCATGTCCGACGAGCGCCAAGTCCGGGTGGGCGACCGGCAGTCCGGCGTGGAGGCGTCCGGCCGGCAGGAGGTCCGTATCCCCATGCCCGGCAAGGTGGTGGCGGTGCTGGTGAACGAGGGGGACACGGTGGCCAAGGGGCAGGGCCTGGTGATCGTCGAAGCCATGAAGATGGAGAACGAGATACGGGCGCCCGGCAACGGCGAGGTCAGGGAGATCCGCGTCAAGGCCGGGGAGTCCGTGGAAGCCGGACAGGTGCTGGCGGTGGTGGAATAGGAAACCCTGAACAATGACCCCGTTATAGGAAACTCTGAACGATTACCCCGTTCGTCCTGAGCGTAGCGTAGCGAAGTCGAAGGACGCGCTTTTTCATAGGGAGAGGCGCCTCGAGCCGGAATTGAACAGAGGTTCCGAATGGACGGTTCCCGCAGGGCCGTTCCTTCTCCCTATTCCTTCTTCCCTCCCTCCTCCTCCGTTCTCCGTCCCACGAAGTACACCAGCACGATGGTCAGGCCGTAGAGCGCCGTCAACGGCAACGCCAGCAGCACCTGCGAGACCACGTCGGGCGGCGTGAGCACGGCGCCCAGCACCACGATGCCCAGGAACGCGTAGGGGAACCGGCGCATCATCATGCGGTGGTCGATGAGCCCGACCCGGGCCAGGAAGACCCCCGCCACCGGCAACTCGAACACCACCCCGAAGGCCAGCATGAGCCTGGCCGAGAAGGACAGGTACTCGCTCACGCGGATGGCCGGGCGGACGTCGAGTTGCCGGTACTGCTCCAGGAAGAACCGGTACCCCACGTCGAATATGACCACGTAGCAGAAGCCGGCTCCGAGCAGGAAGCACACCGTGCCGAAACCCACGAAGCCCTTGGCGTAACGCCGCTCGTGGCCGTAGAGGCCGGGCGCCACGAACTTCCAGGCGTGCCACAGCAGCACGGGCAGCGACACGAACAACGCGGCCACGAACGCCACCTTGAGCTTCGCGAAGAACGCCTCCGCGACGCCGGTGCCGATGACGGTGAGGCCGGCGGCTTCGAGCCGGAGCAGCGGCGCGGTCATGAAGGCGATGAGCCGGTCGGCCGCGGCGTAGCACAGGAGGAACGCCGCCAGCACGGCCGCGGAGCACCGGATGAGTCGAGAGCGCAGTTCCTCCAGGTGCGCCGTCAGCGGCATGCTGGCGTCGTCCGACGGATCAGCCATGTGCAACGAGTCCGGGGTGGTCGGGAAGCATGGGCCGGAGCCGGGAAGGACGCGCGCTCATTCCTTCTGGGCAGGGTCGCCCGCGGGAGACGGGGGTACGGTATCGGCTTCCACGCCTTCCCCGGCCGCTTCTCCGGTCGGCTTGGCGTCCGCGTCGCCGGCGTCGCCGGTTTCCGGCGGGGCCTCCAACTCGTCCGCGGCGGCCTGCATCTCCCGCTTCACGTCGTCCGTGGTGCGGCGAAACTCGGCGAGGCCCCGCCCCAGGGAGCGTGCGATCTCCGGCAGCTTCTTGGGCCCCAGGACGATCAGGGCCACCGCCAGGATCAAGAGCAGTTCCGGCATTCCGATACCAAACATTGCGGCTCCCGGGGGCGCGTGCAACGGACCGACGGCCATGCGCAAGACTTGTCTGCAAGGCGTCGCCACGAGCAGGGGCCCAGGCGGCGCGGCGTCGGCAGACGCTCCACCGTCTGTCCGTTACGGGCCACTAGGCTAGGACATTTGCGGGGGTGAGTCAAAGAGCCGCCCTGCGGGGAAGCGGCCCTGCGAGGGATTTGATTGACAACACGACGCCTTGTAAGCTGGAAGCAGGAGACGGACCATGCCGAAGTCGTTGACGGAGCCCATTGAAGTATTCGCGGACATGCTTGAAGACAAGCGCCCGCTGGTGCTGTTCGCCGGCCAGAGTCTCGATACCGCCAGCGACGCCATACTTGGAATGCTCCTTGCCTGCCTTGGCTGTGCGGAGCGTGGCATAGGATGGCGGGCAGCCATCGAGCAGGGCATGAGTGCATCCGACATGGAGTGGCTTTCCGAACGGTTCGACCGAAGCGTGCCCTCCGACCCCGCCTCCCGCATCTTCGACGTCGCCTGGAGCGCGGTGTTCACCTCGTCCATCGACCCCCGGTTTGCGCGGCGTTTCGAGACCCGCGGGCGGCAGCCCGAGTCGGTGCTGTCCAAAGATACCTACCCGAGGGTTCCGCGCAGCCGTTCGAGGCCGCCGATCCACTATCTCTTCGGTAAAGCCGACGAAACCGTTGAGGAGGCGCGGGCGCCCGGAAGTCAAGGCAGTCTGACGCGCCGCCTCAGCCTGCACGCGACCGCCTTGGTCAACCGCATTGCGGAGACTGCGACCGCAGGCGGCTTGGTGGTCATGGCGGGCTACGACCCGATTGGGGATTGGCTGCCGATGGACTCCCTTTTGGCGCCCTTGTCCGACCAGGCCGGCCCCAAGGTCCTGTGGTTCGGCCGTGAAGACGAACCCGACTCGGACCTGGCTGACGAGATGCTGCGGTCGGGGTCGCTCGTGGTGACGCCGGAGACCTTGACGAGCGCAATCGCACGGCTCGAACTCCGCGGCGTGCTCGATGTCGCAGGGTCGGCTGCCCCGGACGAGCCGGGCATGGTGTCCCTCGCCAAGGGAGCGGTGCTGGACGTCACGCCCGCCTTGCGACTCCGAGTGGAGGCTTCGGCGTCCATCGTCGATGACGCATGGACGGAAGAGCCTGAGCGACTGACGGGATCCGAATTGGACGACGCCTTTCGCCGATTCCACGGCGCCCTTGGCAACTTCAGGTCGCTGGTGGAAGGGGTGGCGCGCGGGTTCGCAATAGAACGCGAGTTCGAGCAGACCCTTTGGAAGACGATGGAGGAAAAACTGGCCCAACTTCGGCAACCCGACTCCGACGACGTGGTCGTCCTGCATGGGCAGTCGGGCGCCGGCAAGAGCATCGCGCTCGCGCGGTTGACCCGAAAGGTGCGTCGCGAACTGCACCTGCCTGTTCTTGCGGCGACGAACCGGATACCCCATCACCAGGACGTCGAAGCATTTTGTCAGGAATCCGAGCGCCTGGAGGCGACGACGGTCCTCATCTGTGACTCTGGCCAGCCTCCACAACGCTATGAGGATCTGGCGTCGGCCTTGCGAAGTCGTGGACGGCGGTTGCTCATCATCGGCACGTGCTATCGAATCCCTGACCAGGATCGTTCGAATCGACTGGTGGAGGCGCCGGCCCACGTCTCGGAGGCCGAGAGGGCGGAGTTCACGAAACTGTCGAACAGGTTCGGCCAGGGTCTCCTGCCCTCTTATATCCCCGGCCCCAACACGGACTCGATCTTTGCTCTGGTCTATCGCCGATTGTCCGTATCGCGCCAGCGGCTGGCGGCAGGCGTATCGTCGGAAGCGCGGGCGGCCGAAGGTGTGGTGCGGGAGCGGGCGAGGCATGCGCCGCGGCCCGCCGCCAACCTTCCTCCTATCGCACAGCAGTTGATCAAACTGCGCATCGCCAGTGAGACTGCGCCCTGGTTCGAGGACGACGAAAAGCTCGCGGCCTTGGGCTCGGACGAGGCGGGACGGTTGATCGATTGCGTCATGGCGGCCGGGCGGCTGAACAGCGCAGTGCCCGTCAATTTGATTTTCCGGGTGCTTGGTCACACCGGCGGACTGGATCTGGATCAAATCCGCTATCTTCTGGCCGATCTCGATCTGTTCCGATGGAGACAGGATGAAGAAGGGTCGGACTTCCTGATCGCTCCACGCATACAATTGGAGGCCGAGCTCATATGCAGACGAAGGCTGACGCCGGAACAGGAGATCGAACGGCTGATCGAATTGATTCGCAACGTGAGACTGGGAGTGGATCGACGCATGGAGCGGTCGTTCCTGCTCGACCTGTTGTTCAAACTCGATCGGAACGGACCGCGAAAAGAGGCATACCGCTCCGGTTACCTGCGGTTTGCCGATGCGCTCAAGGAATTGCGGGAACACAACGGGGTATTCGATGCGGACATCGTCCTGCGTGAATGCGTGCTTCGACGCCGCGCCATATTCCAATCACAAGGCGGCCCTGATTCAGGTGGAACTGAAGATGAACGCTTGGCCATCCTGGATGAGGCTCGCGATACCATCGAAACGACCCTGCGTGCGATCGACGACAGGAAGTTTCGGGTATCCAGAAAGACGAAGCAAAGCCTCGTTGCGGAACGTTCGGCGATATACGGATACCTCGCTGTGCAACATATGCAGTCCGGCGCCGGAGGGGACTTCTGGTCGGACTATCGCGCCGCCAGGGTTGCGAGCGAGAAGGCCATCGGGCTTGGCCGGGACGTCTACCCCATCGACATCGCCCTCTGGACGGCGAGCGACGTGTTCACATGGAAGAAGGGCGAACTGTCGAATGCGCAACGAGCCGAGGTATTGGCTGACCTGTATGCAACCATCGACTATGCAGACTGTGTATTCAGGGTGAAGGATGTGTTCAAGGCGAATGCACGGGGAGCGAACGCCCCAGACGGCTTGCAGGAAAACAGCGATCCGGACGAGGGTTTGATCGCCCCGGATCAAACGAAGTATCTGGAGCGTCGCAGCCGTGTTGCATACGCACTGGGCGACTCGAACATGAACGACGAAACGCTGGCCGCGTTGGAGGAAGCCGCACCAGAGGCGGCAACCTTCCTCATCGCAAGGCGGCGGGCCGAGCTGGTCGATAGGAGCGAGCCGCCCTTCGACGCGAAGACCCGCAGCATTGCGGCGAAGGCGGCCGACTACCTGTCCGGTCGAAACGACGATGGAATCCCGCTGGACGACCGTTGCCTCCGTCTCTGGCTCCGGTTGCGATGGGCGCAGGCAACCGGAGAGCGCCTGATGTTCGACCATCGTGGCCGTACTCCCGTGGACCCGGGTCAACTCACCGAGTTGCTCAAGGTCGTGAGTGACCTCAACGGTCGGGCCGGCGCCGATGCACGCAACCGGGAACGGTTTCTCGAAGCGGTGTTGTGCTGGCTACTCGACGATACGAAACGCGCGTTCGAGTTGTGGCGGTCGCTGTCGCATGACACCGATTATGAAGATCGGTCACGGGTAAGACGGTGGCTCGTGCAGACGGACGCCAGCGGCTTTCCGCGTCGATTTCGAGGACGGGTCGAACTGACAGGCGAGGACAACTGGCGAGTTCGAGCGGAGGGTATCGGGAGGCCGATCCTGTTACGAAGACAGGATTTTCCGAACGACGAACTGGCGCATGGTCGAGAACTGCGGGAGTTTGGCATCGCCTTCAACTACACAGGTCCCATTGCCCATCCGGTCTCACACTCACGATGACGCCGAGCGACCTCAGCAACCTCTACCAGACGCTTCGCACCCGCGTTTCCATCTACTGCCCGGACGGTTGCGTCGAAATCTCCCTGCGGTTGCCATCCGATTTTGGCGGTGAGTTGGCGTTCTATCGTCTGGTCATCTGGGGATACGCCCTTGTCAACGAAGCGGCGAGAGTCCCGCTTGCCTTTCTCGCGGGTTTGCCGCCGCTCAAGGCCAACCGTTCGTTCCGCGATGAAACGAGACGATTACGAACCTACCTGACCCACAACCTGGGTCTCAGCAAGGCGCGGGATCAGAGGACTCACGCCTTCGTTCATCGTTGGTTCAGGGAGGCGTGCGGGCACGGCAGTCCCGAGGGTGCCGCCCATTACGTCGCTTGCTGCGACCGCCTCGCCGGCAGCCTTCAGGAGTTGCTCGACGGCGCGATTGCGGCCTGCGACCTGCTCGATGACCCGGAGGATGGCCCAAGGCTCGTTGCCGACCTCAGTGGACGCCTGGAAGTCGATTGGGAGGCGTCTCGCTTCGATCCGCTCGTCGAGAAGTGCGCAGCTCGGTTGGGCAATCCGGGCCTCAACCTGATGGATCTCCGCAAGATGCATCTCGACAAGTGGCGCGAGGCGCTCTCCCAGGCCGACGAGAACGAACGCGAGCGCGTCCTCGAACAGCGGATCGAAGCCGACCTTCTGGCGGCCATTGGCGACGCCTTGCCCCGGATCGTCCGGGAGAAGCTGCAACAGGTTGCGGCGAGCGCCGAGGCGACTGTCGCCGCGCTGCTCCTGCTTCGTGAGACTCGGCGACTCGGCGCGATGTCGCTGCCGCAGATCATCGAGTTCGTCAGTTCCCAAGCCACGGGACTTGACGGATCTGAAGCCTGAGCCTGCCGTCTGCCCGTAAGTCCAGGATTTGATCGACGACACGCCCCCCTGTAAGCTGGAAGCAGGAAACAAACCATGCCGAACTCGTTGACGGAGCCCGTTGGGATACTCGCGGGTGCGCCCGGTTCAGCGGAAGGATCGTCTTGACCGAGCCATTCTTCGAACAGCCGGTTCTCAACTCGCCCTACGAGTGCCCGAGCCGGCATTGGGAGCTGGACGAGGCCGGGCAGCCCACCCGGAAGGTCATCGAAGGCCGCCGGCCGGTCAGGTTCTTCACACCGATCCCGAAACCGAAGAAACGAAGGGGATCCGCCGCGGAACAGGTTGCCCTGGTGTTCGACGAGGGGAAGGGCCTGTCCACTGCGGAGCAGCAGTACGAGCACACGGCGATCATCGACGAGGTTCGCCGGCAGGTCGAGAGGTGGCGGAGTCTCCCGAGCCCGGATCAATGGCAGGTGACGCCGGAGACCGCCCGCCTGCTCCGGCACTGGCGAGGCCACCGGTTCAGCGGCGTCCGCCCCTTCTTCTGCCAGATCGAAGCGGTGGAGACCGTCATCTGGCTCACCGAGGCGGCGCCGCGCGCGGGCCGGGTCGGACGCAGGCTCCTCGACCATCTGGCCAACGCCAACCACGACGCCAATCCCAACCTTCCCCGGTTGGCGCTCAAGCTGGCCACGGGCGCCGGCAAGACCACGGTCATGGCGATGCTGATCGCGTGGCAGACCCTCAACGCGGTCCGCCGACCCCGGAGCAGCCGGTTCACCCGCGGGTTCCTGGTGGTGGCCCCCGGCCTCACCATCAAGGACCGCCTGCGGGTGCTGCAAACCAACGACCCGTACAGCTACTACCGGAACCGGGAGCTGGTCCCCGGCGACATGCTCCCGGACCTGGAAAAGGCTAGGATCGTCGTCACCAACTACCACGCCTTCAAGCGGCGCGACCGCATGGAGCTTTCCAGGGCAGGGCGCTCCCTGCTCCGGGGACGGGGCGAACCGCTGACAACCCTGGAGACCGAGGGGCAGATGCTGCAACGGGTCATGCCCGAGCTCATGGGCCTGAAGGACGTCATGGTCCTCAACGACGAGGCCCACCACTGCTATCGGGAAAAGCCGGGCGAGAAGCAGGAGGTCCCGCTCACGGGGGAGGAGAAGCAGGAGGCCGAAAAGAACCGGGAAGCCGCCCGGTTGTGGGTCTCCGGGCTGGAAGCGGTGGGCAGGAAGCTCGGCCTCAACCGGGTGGTGGACCTCTCCGCGACCCCCTTCTTCCTGCGCGGTTCGGGCTATGCTGAAGGGACGCTGTTTCCCTGGACCCTGTGCGACTTCTCGCTCATGGACGCCATCGAGTGCGGCATCGTGAAGCTGCCGCGGGTTCCGGTGGCCGACAACGTCCCGGGCGGGGACATGCCCAGGTTCCGCAACCTGTGGGAGCACATCCGGCGGAAGATGCCGAGGCAGGGGCGCGGGAAGGCGGAGGCCCTCGACCCCCTCAACCTCCCGCTGGATCTCCAGGCCGCGCTCCAGGCGCTCTACGGGCACTACGAGAAGACCTTCGGTCTCTGGCGGGCCGCCGGCATCCAGGTCCCGCCTTGCTTCATCGTCGTCTGCAACAACACCTCCACGTCCAAACTCGTGTATGACTACGTTTCGGGGTTCCGCCGCGAGAACCAAGACGGCTCGGTGACGGTGGAGCAGGGCCGGTTGCCGCTCTTCCGGAACTTCGACGAAGCCGGCGCCCCGCTCCCGCGCCCCAACACCCTGCTCATCGACAGCGAGCAGCTCGAATCCGGTGAGCTGCTCGACCCCAACTTCCGCAAGGCGGCCAGGGACGAGATCGAGCGCTTCCGCCGCGAGGTGGTCGAGCGCACGGGCGACCGGCGGCAGGCCGAGGGCCTCACCGATGAGAAACTGCTCCGGGAGGTGATGAACACCGTGGGGAAGGCGGACCAGCTCGGCGGCTCGGTCCGATGCGTCGTCTCGGTGTCGATGCTGAGCGAGGGATGGGACGCGAACACCGTGACCCACGTCCTCGGGGTGCGCGCCTTTGGCACGCAGCTACTCTGCGAGCAGGTGATCGGGCGCGCGCTCCGCCGGCAGTCCTACGACCTGAACGAAGACGGACGGTTCGACGCCGAGTACGCCGACGTGCTGGGCATCCCCTTCGACTTCACGGCCAGGCCGGTGGTGGTCTCGCCCCATCCGCCGGGCGAGACGGTACGGGTGAAGGCGGTCACGCCGGAGCGCGACGCTTGCGAGATCCGCTTCCCCCGGGTCGAGGGCTATCGTGTGGAGCTGCCGAAGGACCGACTGTCCGCAACCTTCGACGACGACTCCATCCTGGAGCTGACCCCCGAACTCGTGGGAGCGTCCGACACGCGCAACGAGGCCATCATCGGCGAAGGGGTCGATCTGGACCTGGGCCATACGCGCGCCCTGCGGCGCTCGACGATTCTGTTCCACCTGACCAAGCGCCTGCTCGAAACCCGCTGGCGCGATGCGGGAGAGAGTCCGAAGCTCCACCTCTTCGGGCAGCTCAAGCGGGTGACCCGGGAGTGGCTCGACGCCTGCCTCGTCTGCAAGGGCGACACGTATCCCGCACAGCTCATGTACCGGCAACTGGCCGACGTGGCCTGCGAGCGCATCACCCGCGGCATCGTCGCGACCCGGACAGGCGAACGGCCCATCACGGCGGTGCTCGACCCCTACAACCCCGTCGGCTCGACGGTTCATGTGAACTTCACGACCTCCAGGAAGACCCGGTGGCAGACCGACGCCCGTAGCTGCCACGTCGACTGGGTGGTCTGCGACAGCGACTGGGAAGCGGAGTTCTGCCGCGTGGTCGAGTCGCATCCGCGCGTGCGCGCCTACGTGAAGAACCACAGCCTGGGGTTCGAGGTCCCCTACCACTTCGGACCGGAGGCCCGGCGCTACCGGCCCGACTTCATCGTACTGGTGGACGACGGCCGGGGCGGCGAAGACCCGCTCCATCTGGTGGTGGAGATCAAGGGCTACCGGCGCGAAGACGCCAAGGAGAAGAAGGCGGCCATGGAGACCTTCTGGATTCCGGGCGTCAACCGCCTCCGATCCTGCGGCCGCTGGACCTTCGCCGAGTTCACGGACGCCTATGCAATGCAGCAGGAGTTCGCAGCGAGGGTGGAGGCCCTGGCCGCGGGTGCGTCCCCGGAGGCGCGTGGGTTGATCGACCGAGGTGTTGGAAAGGGTAAGCCATGAAACTGCACTACTATCCGGACACGGACAGCCTGTACGTGGAGCTCAAGGCAGGACCTGGCGCCGAAACCCGCGAAGTGAGCGAGGGACTCAACGTCGATCTCGACGCCAACGGGGACGTGGTAGGTTTTGACATCGACCACGCCTCCAAGCGTCTCGATCTTGCCACACTGGAAACGGAGGCGCTGCCTGTACGGTCGTACAGGGCGGGCTGACGGGTCGCAACTGGACGAAAACCGGGAAGCCGAGCAGACTCATGGCGCAAAGAACCAGGAAAGCCAGGCAGGTCGAGACCCTTACCCACGGGGAGGCTTCGCGGAAGAACATCCCCACCGCCGAGTACCAGCCGATGATGGCGAAGGACGACCAGAACCCCATCGAGGTTGCCTACCAGCGCCGCAACCGGGACCTTGACCCGCAGCTCGTTTGGAGCGGCAAGGACGTGCAGGACTGGTCGGATCTGGTGGTGCAGGCGCCGCCGCTCTTCATCCAGGAGAAGGTCCATCCGAAGGCGCTGATCGACGACCTGATGCGGCGCAGCCAGGCCGACAGGCAGACGGGCAGCGAACAGCCCGACCTCTTCGCCGATTTCAACGGCTTGCCGAACGACAACGCCAGGACGGAGTTCTATCAGCACGACGCCAACTGGTCGAACCGCATGATCCTGGGGGACAGCCTGCAAGTGATGGCGTCCTTGGCGGAACGGGAAGGGCTGCGCGGCAAGGTGCAGTGCATCTACATCGACCCGCCCTACGGCATCAAGTTCAACTCCAACTTCCAGTGGTCCACCACCAGCCGGGACGTGAAGGACGGCAAGGCCGACCACATCACCCGCGAACCGGAGCAGGTCAAGGCGTTCCGGGACACGTGGCGGGACGGTATCCACTCGTACCTGACGTACCTGCGGGACCGGCTGATGGTGGCGCGGGACCTGTTGACGGAGAGCGGATCAGTGTTCGTGCAGATTGGAGATGAGAACGTGCATCGGGTGCGGGCGCTGATGGATGAGGTGTTCGGAGATGAAAATCATGTGTCGAGTGTTATTTTTCGTAAAACTACAGGCAAAGCAGGTGTGTCGTTAGATAACACCTACGATGTTGTGATTTGGTTTTCCAAAAACAAGGACTTGGCTAAATTTAGAAAATTATTTTTCAGGAGACAAGTGGAGGCAGATCACAATTTTCGCTTTGACTTCGAGGAATCTGGCCTCTTAGCGCCGGTGTCGAATCAACCATATCGCATCGCAAGGATGAATCCGATTACTTCGCAATCGGCAAGCACAACAACGCTGTTTGAGTTTGACTATTGCGGTCGAAAATTTCGGCCCGGCAAAGGCGGATGGAAAACGAACATCGTAGGCATGAAGCGTCTTACCAAAGCGAACCGACTCACGTTTTCTGGGCAGACGTTGGGGTTCGTAAGGCCCTTCGAGGATTACCCTTATCAAGTATTCAATGACATATGGGACGATACACGCCAGTCTGGTTTTGGAGATGAAAAGGTTTACGTTGTTCAAACGGGGGCGCGTGTAATCGAACGCTGCATCCTAATGACCACCGACCCCGGCGACCTCGTTCTCGACCCTACCTGCGGCTCCGGCACCACCGCCTACGTCGCCGAGCAGTGGGGCCGCCGCTGGATCACCATCGACACCTCCCGCGTTGCCCTTGCGCTGGCTCGCGCCCGCGTCATGGGCGCACGCTATCCTTACTACCTCCTTGCCGACAGCCCGGAAGGGCAGCGGAAGGAAGCCTCACTCGCCGGCAAAGCGCCGTCCGAAGCGCCTGCCCACGGCAACGTCCGCCACGGCTTCGTCTATGAGCGGGTTCCTCACATCACCCTCAAGTCCATCGCCAACAACGCCGAGATCGACGTGATCTGGGAGAAGCACCAGCAGAAGCTGGAGCCCCTGCGCCGGAAGCTCAACGAGGCCATGAAACAAGGTTGGGAGGAATGGGAGGTCCCCCGCCATGCCGAAGACCCGTGGAATCCGGCGGCGCAAGCGCTCTTTTCCAGACTTCGGGCGGAACTCGAACAAGGACGGCCCGACACCTCGCACGCGCAGCGGCGCCCTCCCTCCACCTTCGAGATCGGCGACGGACCGACGCACGATGTCCCGCGGGCGCAGCAGCTTCTGCGCGACCTCAACGCGAACCTCAAGCGCAGCTACACGCTCGACACGCTTCCGGCCCGTCCCGCGGACTCCTGGCCGGAGGCCCCGACTGCCCTGCACGCCCAATGGTGGGAGCAACGCATTGCGCGACAGCGGGAGATCGACGCCTCCATCGCAGCCAAGGCCGACTACGAGTACCTCTACGACAGGCCTTGCGAAGACAGGAACGTCGTGCGCGTGGCCGGGCCGTTCACCGTCGATAGCCTGTCCCCGCATCGGGTGCTGGCGGTGGATGAAGACGACGAGTTGATCGAACGCGCCGCCGAACCCCACGCCCCCTACGGCGAAGCCGGGGATTTCGCCTCCGTGATCCTGGAGCAACTGAAGGTCGCCGGCGTACAGCAGGCCCACAAGGACGACCGGATCACCTTCAACGCGCTGGCGCCGTGGCCCGGCCGGATGATCTGTGGCGAGGGGCGGTACGTGCAGGACGGCGAGGGCAGGGAGCAACGCGCCGGCGTCTTCGTCGGCCCCGAGTTCGGCACCGTCTCCAGGCCCGACCTGGTGACCGCGGCCCGGGAGGCGGCCGACGCCGATTTCGACGTGCTCATCACCTGCGCGTTCAACTACGACGCACATTCGTCGGAGTTCGACAAGCTCGGCCGCATCCCGGTGCTCAAGGCCCGGATGAACGCTGACCTGCACATGGCGGAGGACCTGAAGAACACCGGCAAGGGCAACCTCTTCGTCATCTTCGGCGAACCGGACATCGACGTCCTCCCGGCAGAGGGAGACGACGAGGGCCGTATCCGGGTCAGGATCAACGGCGTGGACGTGTTCCATCCCAATACCGGCGAGGTGCGGAGCGACGGACCCGATGGCATCGCCTGCTGGTTCATCGACACCGACTACAACGAGGAGAGCTTCTTCGTCCGGCACGCCTACTTCCTGGGCGCCAACGACCCTTACAAGGCCCTCAAGACCACGCTCAAGGCCGAGATCGACCCCGACGCCTGGGCCACGCTCCACAGCGACCTGTCTCGCCCCTTCGACAAACCGACATCCGGCCGCATCGCCGTCAAGGTCATCAACCACCTGGGCGACGAGGTGATGAAGGTGTTCCGGGTACAAGAGGGAAAGATCCCTTGAGCAGGCCAAGGGAAGGGTTAAAGGCGCACAGCACAAGAAGGAAACTTGACTTGGAGGGTTGTGTGTGATCGACATCGTGGACAGCCGAAGGTGGAGCGAGCTGATTGACTCTGCCCCGACGATAACAAGTCTTCCTGATGATCTTCTGCATTACTCGGAACCACGGACCCTGACAGTACGGGAGAACGCGCGGCTTCAATCGTTTCCAGATTGGTTCAGGTTCAGAGGGAACTACACCACTGGGGGAACCGCCGCCGCAACGAAGTGCTACGATTCACCCAAGTGGCAAATGCAGTCCCGCCATTGCTGGCAGAACAGCTAGGACTGGTCCTTGTCAGGATCGTCGGAGGATTCAGCGAGGCCGAAATGCCGGCGCAGGGCAGAGCAAAGGGTTTCGAGGGTTTCCCTATGTTCCCGAAGGTTCCGTCGGAAAGTGGCCATCCACTGGTCGTCAATGACGAGCGGATCGCCATCGGATCTGATTGATCGGAGGACAACATTCCTGTTCTCGTCTGATTCCTCCTTGATGTGAGCTAGAAGATTCCGGTTATGGATAATCTCTTTCCGGAATGACTTCAACACCTTCAACTTGGGAGCAAGGTGAGCATCAGGAAGTAATTTTGCCAACCTTTGGAGCGCGATGTATTTGTGGTGAAGGGAAAAAACTCGGCTATCAGCGGCAATAATGGATAGACCTCCTTTTTCAAGACTCTGGCAAAGTTTCTTGGAATCGCGCTCCATGCTCCCTTTCAGTTGGTTTGCAGTCTTCTCGGCGATAGCATCCACGTCCGGGTGGTCAACTTGGAAAACAGAGATTAACAACTCTTGTATCAATATGTCCATTTCCGCAACCTCTGCCATGGCAATGCCACGCATATGGTTCAGATCGACAGCCTTGCCAATGACGGCATCGGCAAGGCCAACCAGAGGGTCGTCAAGTTGTTGGCGGTGGGCAACAAAGACGCCTTCAACTTCTTGTCGAGCGAGAAGCTGGAGCAATTCGGTTCGGGGTTCTGCCGAATAGAAGATAATATCGGTATAAGGCAGAACAACCCTCAGCCGCTTTGCCGCGACATCGCCCATTTCGGACTGTGAAAGGTTATAGTCCACCATGACCAAATCGTAGGACCGGCCCTTATTGCGAATGGCATCCCAATCCGGCCCAGAAAGCACCGGAAGATTAACTTGGCAAAGATCAAAACCCTTGTCATCGAGATGTTCTTGAAGAATGCTGACGGCGCTCCTTAGGTCATCAGGCTGGTCGTCAACTACAAGGAGTTGGAAGGCAAGTTTCATGTCGGCACCTTCAAAAGCAATTGTGCGCCAGGATATTCGGCAGAGTATGGTTCGTGCAAGAGCTTCACGGTGCCGCCCAACCGGTCTTCAACCACCTGCTTGACATGGTAGAGGCCAAGGCCGGAACCATCGGTGGTGGTGACCCCTTTCTCGATAGCCCGTTCGAGGGAGGCAAGGGATGTGGGCCATCCCAACCCGTCATCCGCGACCGTGATCGAAAGGGTTGGTTTTGGCCCCTTGCCGACCTGATGGACAAATATGATCTTCTGGGCATGGGCTTTCTCCGCATTGGTGACAAGGTTGTCGACGACGATGCCAACTTCAATGGGGCGGAAGGCCCGCTGAAGTCTACGTCCATCAGTCTGGACCTTGATAGACAGCCTGCTCGGGGCCCACAGCGTAGAGACTGTTTTAATATAGTCGCGGATATAAACAGACAGGTCCTCTTCGATTTCAGCCGATTGTTGCTTGTATCCCCGTTTCGTGGCAAACCGGGAAGCAGTAAGAATCTGGCTATTGCGGAAGGAAACGTGTTCCAGAAAATCGACCCATTGCTCCTGTGGTATGGTGGCGCGTTTGCGCACCTTGCGCATCATGCGCTTGATTCCCAGATGCACATCGGATGCGTGCATTACTATCTGGTGGTGAAGGTTCAAGATAGTGTCTTGATCCAGGGATGAAGTAGCTACCAGGAACTGGTTGCGTTCCTTTTCTTGTTCATATTTGGATTCGGCGAGTACCGCCCGGGATTCGGCACGACGTTCAGCTACCCAAGCCTGCTTCTCAGATGCCTGCAACTCCTTGATGCGACCCTCTGCCTCTGCAACACGAGACTGGAGATCCTTGTTCCCGGTCTTCTCGGCAAGGAGTTTAAGGGCGGCAAGGGAAGATTCAAAGGAATTTGACTTCTCATCGACGATCCTGACCAGATCCGGGTTGTAGCGGACGACGTGCACACCGGGTGTATCGGACAACCGGGAAACAAGCTGGGTAATGAGGGCACTGCTTTCATCAAGCTTCATGCGCGAAGTGTCTTCGAGGAACTTGTCTTCCTGGTCCTTCCATGTAATGTCCACGACGTAACGCTCAAGACGGCGAATACATTTGTCGCTCAGGCAGGCAACCAGTTCGTCAACCTGGGGAGTACGGATGAGCCCCTGGTCGCGGCTGGTTGTCTCGTTAAACCCTTTTCCACCTGCAATGGAGACCCGGCCAATCACATCACGGCTGCCAAGGTACCTTCGCATTCCTTGTTGCTTGCGGCGATTCAAACCAAAGAAATCGTCATCTTCTTGGCCGACAGGGAAGACGCGAAAGCCGTTTCGGAAAAGGAATATGGATCCGAAACGCACACTACGTACTCCCATCCGGCGGGCGAAGACCGTTTTAGCGCTATGGTTCAAGAAATAGATGGAAGCCGAGAACTCGGAATGTTCCAGGCGAAGATAAGTGTTTTCTTCCCTGATATGGTAGATCAGGTCTCCACGATCTTCGAGCCGGGAATCGATCACCTTCCCAGCGTCGGTAAGCGCCACATGTACGGCGGTCGTCCTGCCGCTTAGGATCTGGAGAATAGGATTCTCGATTCTGCTATTCACTATTAGTCTGGGCTCCTTCCCGTCAGGAAGGTTCTTGTTGTAATATGCGTCCTTTTCATCTTCTTCTTGTTGCCCGGGAGCAACAATCTCAATCTGGAACCCAGGAGATTCCTCATCAAAAGGATTGATGAGTTTCATGAGTTCCTGCTTCAACTGCTGGAGCTTCTCACGGTCCCAAACCGAACGTAACCTGCTTATGGAGAGGACGGTTCCGTTTCCTGGTTCAACCTCCAACTCAGGGTCGGGGAATTGGGAGGCTTGGAATAGCTTGACTTTGATATGGCCAAATTCCTCTTTGTCATCTTGCTCATAACGAGTCCAGTCGATTTCCAATACTTGGACGCTACCGCCCTGGGATCGGGAACTCAACAGAAGCCGGCTCCCAAGCCGGTCACAGGAAAACCTGCCTACGCCCTTGGCGCCGGCATATGCACGGTTGCGGTGCGAAATATCTTCCCGGTAGTCAACATCCTCCGTCCCGTCCCGTTTGGCGGAATAGGCGACGAAGAGCCACTTGTCGAGGATGTCTGCTTCAGACATGCCTTTGCCATTGTCACTAATGATAATCTTGTCCGTATAAAAAAAGATGCGGACGAAAGTCGCGTGTGCATCAAAGGAATTCTTGACCAGCTCGAATACGGCAACGAAGTCGTTGGTAATAAGGTCCTGGCCGATCAAGTCCTTTAGCTTGCTGCTTATCTTGAATGCCCGTTGCATCGCGGAAATCCTCCATTGCCTGGGCCCGTGGATGCAGTGTACCGGCAAGTTTTCCCCAAGTCCAGAGCAGGCAACTTCGTACCCCGCTTATTTTGTGCTTGGGTCCAGAAGGTTGAACGCACCACAATCTTGGCCTTGGGGAACCCCTGGTCAATTCCGGCTTGAGGCGCCTCTCTCCGGGAAAGCGCGTCCTTCGACTTCGCTTCGCTACGCTCAGGACGAACGGGGGCAATTGTCCAGAGTTTCCTTGAGTCTGAGCCGGTGGACGCATGGGTTGAAGAAATGCCCAAAGCGTTCACGGGACAACCTGCTTCGGTTACCTCGTCCCAGGCGCACCGTCCCGGTCGCACCCGCCCGCGTCCGCCGCCGGTCTTTGACCCCGCGTGCCGCATGGTGGTAGAGTAGGCGGAACATGCCTCGTTTCGCCATCGTGGCCGACCCGGTGTTCCTGAAGCACGAACCCGGCCCGCACCATCCCGAGAACCCGCAACGTCTCAGGACCCTGCTTGAACTCGCCCGCGAGGTGGTGGAGGGGAGCGCGGACTTCGAGTTGCTGCCGCTTCGGGCGGCGGTGCAGGAAGAGGTCGAGTTGTGCCACGGCACCGGCTACATCGACCTGGTCCGCTCCACCTCCGAGCACAACCGGTTCGCGCTGGACGGGGACACCGTCACCTGCCGGGACTCGTTCGGCGTGGCGCTCATGGCGGTGGGAGGGTTCCTCCAGATGCTCGACGCCCTGGCCGCGGGCGAGTACCGCAACGGGTTCACCCTGGTCCGGCCTCCCGGCCACCACGCGCTGCGGGACCGGGGCATGGGGTTCTGCCTGTTCAACACCGCGGCCATCGGCGCCCGGTACTTGCAGAAAACCCACGGCGCCAAGCGGGTGGCGGTGGTGGACTGGGACGTGCACCACGGCAACGGCTCCCAGGACGCCTTCTACGACGACCCCTCGGTGCTGTTCCTGTCCACGCACCAATACCCCTACTATCCCGGGACCGGAGCGGTGGACGAAGTGGGCAGCGGCGCGGGGGAAGGTTACACGGTGAACGTGCCCCTTCCCGCGGGGTGCGGCGACGACGAGTACCTGGCGGTGTTCCGGGAGGTGGTGGTCCCGGTGGTCGAACGCTACGCCCCGGATTGGCTGCTGGTGTCCGCGGGTTTCGATTCCCACCGGGCCGACCCCCTCGGGGCCATGAACGTCACCGAGCAGGGCTTCGGCGTCATGGCCGACGCGCTGCTGGACCTCGCCCGGAAACACGCCGGCGGCAGGGCCGCGTTCCTGCTGGAGGGCGGCTACGACCTCCCCGCGCTGCGCAACTCCGTGGCCGCGGTGATGGAACGCATGAAGTCGGACGGGGCCTCCGCGGTGGACGCCCGGGACGCTGACGGAGGACGCATCGACGCGCGCATCCGGGAGGTGCTCCGGGTCCGGGAAAGGTACGGGTAGGGGGCGCGGGCAGGGCGCGCCCCGGAGACGGGCGGCCCCAAGACACACGACATGGGAAACCACAACGGACGCAGGGTGGTCGTTACCGGCATGGGGATGTTGACTCCCCTGGGCATCGGCGTGGAAGCCAACTGGGAAGCCGTTCGGGCAGGCCGTTCGGGCATCGGCCCCATCACGCGGTTCGGCGGCGTCGAGTCGTTCTCGAGCCGGATCGCCGGCCAGATCGACGACTTCCAACCCCAGGACTTCATCGATGCGAAAGAAGTCAAGAAGATGGACCTGTTCATGCAGTACGCCATGGCCGCGGCCCAACTCGCGGTCGAGGACAGCGGCTTCTCGGTCAGCGGCCATGACGCGTACCGCTCCGGGGCCATCGTGGGCGTGGGGTTCTGCGGCATCTCCACCATCGAGCACTACTACGAACTGTACCTGAAGCAGGGTCCGCGCAAGATCTCCCCCTTCTTCATCCCCAAGGTCATCTCGAACCTGGCCCCGGGCCAGATCGCCATCCGCCACGGCCTCAAGGGGGTCAACTGGACGCCGACTTCCGCGTGCGCGTCGGGCAACAACGCCCTGGGAGAGGCGTTCCGGCTGATCCGGGAGGGACGGCAGGACGCCGTCATCGCCGGCGGCGCCGAGGCCGCCACGACCCCCCTGGGAGTGGGGGGGTTCAGCGCCATGAAGGCGCTGTCCACGCGCAACGACGAACCGGAACGGGCCAGCCGGCCCTTCGACCGGGACCGTGACGGCTTCGTCATCGCGGAAGGCGCGGGCATCCTGGTGCTGGAAGAGCGGGAACGCGCCATGCGCCGGGGCGCCCGGGTCTACGCGGAGATGATCGGCTACGGCACCAACGGGGACGCCTACCACATCACCGCCCCCTCCCCGGAGGGGGAAGGGGCCGCCCGCTGCATGGCGCTGACCCTGGAAGACGCGGGCGTCGCCCCGGCCGACGTGGACTACATCAACGCCCACGGCACCTCGACGCCCTACAACGACGCCAACGAGACCACGGCCATCAAGCAGGTCTTCGGCGACCACGCCCGGGACCTCGCGGTGAGCTCCACCAAGTCCATGACCGGCCATCTCCTGGGCGCGGCCGGCGCGGTGGAGGCCATCTACAGCGTGCTCGCGCTGTACCACGGGGTGCTGCCGCCCACCATCAACTACCACACGCCGGACCCCGAATGCGACCTCGACTACGTACCCAACGAGCCCCGCGACGCGGCCATCCGGGTGGCCCTTTCCAACTCCTTCGGATTCGGCGGCACCAACGCGTGCATCCTGCTCGGGAAGGCATCATGACACCAACGGCACCGCGAAGCGTCATACTGGGCACGGGTTCCGCCGTTCCCTCCACGGTGGTCACCAACGACGAAATCGCCAGGATCGTCGATACCAGCGACGAGTGGATCACCACCCGCACGGGCATCAAGGAACGGCGCGTGCTGGAGCAGGACCGGACCGGCTCGGACCTTGCGCAACGCGCTTCGGAGTTGGCGCTGGAAGACGCCGGCCTCCGGGCCGAGGACCTCGACGCCATCATCGTCGGCACCTGCACGCCGGACTACATGTTCCCCAGTCTGGCATGCGTCCTCGAAGCCAAGCTGGGAGCCAGGGAGGTGTTCTCGTTCGACGTGAACGCCGCCTGCTCGGGGTTCCTGAACGCCCTTTCGGTGGGGGACATGTTCATCCGGTCCGGCCGGGTCCGCAACACGCTGGTGGTGGGCAGCGACGTCCTGAGCCGCTTCCTGGACTGGCAGGACCGCAGCACCTGCATCCTCTTCGGCGACGCGGCCGGAGCCGCGGTGCTGGGCGCCGCGGACGACGACCGCGGCATCCTCAGCACCCGGCTGCAGACCGACGGGTCCTACGCCGAGACGCTCTACATACGGGCCGGGGGCGCCAAGCGGCCGGCCACCATGGAGACCGTGGAGAACCGCGAGCATTCCATCTACATGAACGGCAAGGAAGTCTTCAAGGTGGCGGTCCGGTCCATGGAAGAGATCAGCCGCCGGGTCCTCGACGAAGCCCGGCTCTGCGTGGACGACGTGTCCCTGGTGGTCCCCCACCAGGCCAACCGGAGGATCATCACCGCCCTGGCCGCGCGGCTCGGCATCCCCATGGAGAAGGTCATCGTCAACGTGCACCGGTACGGCAACACCTCCGCGGCGTCCGTGCCCGTGGCGCTGGACGAGGTCCGCCGGGAGGGCCGCATCGCTCCCGGCGACATCGTCCTCCTCAACGCCTTCGGCGCCGGCTTCGCCTGGGGCGCTTCCGTCATCCGGTTCTGACCCCGCGCCCCTGCCGGACCCCGCGCCTCTCCCGTGATCCCAGCCGAAGCCTTCGCGCTCGCCTGCGGGCTCTTCACCGCCATCAACCTGATCCTGCTCAAGAAGGGGATGGCCCACGGCAACCCCGTCACCGCCATCGTCGTCTCCCTGGCCATCAACGTGCTGACCTTCTGGAGCTTCGTCTTCCTGGCGCTCCCGGTGGACGAGATCCTGCGCCCCGAGTTGTTGCTCTTCGTGCTGGTGGGCCTCATCCAACCCGGCGGCACCCGTTTCCTTGCCTACGTCAGCGTCGAGAAGGTGGGCGTGGCGGTCACCGCGCCGCTGCGGGCCACCACCCCCCTGTTCTCTTCCCTGCTGGCCATCGCGGTCCTGGGCGAGCAGCTCACTCCGGCCGTGGCCGCAGGCACGGCCCTGGTGGTATGCGGCGTCGCCCTGCTCAGCATGAAGGAGGACAAGACCGGCGCATGGCGCAACGTCCTCATCGCCCTGCCGCTGCTGAGCGCGTTCGTGGCCGGCTCCACCCAGGTCATCCGCAAGATCGGCTTGGCCCGGATCGCCCTGCCGATCCTGGGCGCCGCAGTGACCACCGGAACGTCTTTGGTCGCGGTGACGCTGTCCTTGCTGGTCTCGCGGAAATGGTCCATGGTCCAGTTCAACCGCGCATCCCTGGGCTACTTCGTCCTGGCCGGTTGCGCGGTGACCCTGGGCGTCGCCAGCGTCTATATGTCCCTGTACCTGTCGGACGTGGTCATCGTGGCGCCGCTGGCGAGCCTCAGCCCGCTCTACAGCTTGGCGCTTTCCGCGTTGTTCCTGCGCGAGGTCGAGGTCATCACCCTCCGACGCGCGGCCGCGGCCGTCCTCATCGTCGCCGGAGTCGTGCTCATCACCGCCATCCGTTGAGGAACCTCTGATCCATTCCGGCTCGAGGCGCCTCTCCCGGTGAAAAAGGGCTCTTCCGGGTTTCCTAAAGACCGGCGCTCTGCGGCCGACCATTCCTTCAAGAGACCCTGAACGGTGACCCCGTTCATCCTGAACCTGGCGACGATCCCCCTTCGTCCCGAGCGCAGGGCAGTGAGGTCCCGTTCGTCCTGATCCCAACGGAGACCTCCGTTCGTCCTGAGCGTAGCGAAGCGAAGTCGAAGGACGCGCTATCCCGAAAGAGAAGGAGATCGAGCCGGAACCGGACAGAGGTTCCTCCATTGGGGTGGTCAGCCGCGATGAGCGCACTGGAACAGGCATGGGGGCTTCCGCTCTTCGTTCTCGGAACCTGCTTCGGGAGCTTCCTGAACGTCTGCATCACCCGACTGCCCGCGGGTGAGTCCGTCGTCTTCCCCGCGTCCCGGTGCCGCGCCTGCAAGGCGCGAGTTCCCGGCTGGGCCAACGTCCCGTTGGTGGGCTACGCCCTGCTGCGCGCCCGGTGCGCGCATTGCCGCGCGTCCATCTCCCCCCGCTACTTCCTGGTGGAGATGGCCACCGGGGTCCTGGCGCTGGCGCTGCGCCGCCGGTTCGGGTTGGGCAGGCTGTTCTGCGCCTACTTCCCGTTCGCCGGCGCGCTGCTGGCGGCCGCGGTCATCGACTTCGAGACCGGGATCATCCCCGACGCCATCAGCGTGGGGGGCGCGGCCGCGGGGTTGGTGCTGTCGTGGTGCGCCCCGGTGCTCTCGATCCACGGCTTTCCCTCTCCGCTCGGCTCCCTCCTGGGTGCGCTGCTCGGCGGAGGCGTGTTGTGGGCCGCGGCCCGGTGCTACCGCGCCGCCACCGGCAGGGACGGCATGGGCGGCGGGGACGTGAAGCTGTTGGCGATGATCGGAGCCTTCGTCGGCTGGAACGGCGTCCCCGTCGTCCTCCTGGTCAGCACCCTCACGGGATCCCTGTGGGGGGTCGGACTCATGGCCCTCCGGAAGGACGTGTCCCTGACCACGCCGTTGCCGTTCGCCCCGTTCCTGTGCGCAGGGGCGCTGTGCCGGGTGCTCTGAAGGAGCGGCCACGCCCATGACAGGGAAAATCGGGGAGACCGCGGGGTTCTCGCTGACGGGTCTGCTGATGACCCTGGCTCTGGCCGCCATCATGGTGGGGATGGCGGCGCCGTCCTACCTGGACCTCCTGCCCAGGCATCGTCTCAACGGCGCCGCGCGCCAAGTCGTGGGGGACCTCATGTGGGCGCGCATGAAGGCGGTGCAAAGGAACAACCGGTTCCGGGTCTTCTTCCTGAGCGACCACGAGTACCGGATCCTCGACGACACGGACAACGACAACGATGTCGATGCCGGGGAGTGGACCGTCACCAGGGACCTTTCGACCGAGTATCGAGACGTGGTGATAAGCGCCAACAACAGCCCGATCTTCAGTCCCAGGGGGACCGCCAGCAGTCTCGCCACCATCACCCTCGCCAATGACGCAGGCTCGAAGCGCATCACCATCAGCATCGCCGGCCGCGTCCGGGTCCGGTGACGGCTGCGCCATGGGACCATCGACCCCGCGCAGCAACGGCTTCTCCATGATCGAGTTGCTGGTGGCCATGCTGGTGCTGTCCACCGGCCTGCTGGGCATGGGCCGTCTCACCGTGGGGGTGATCCAGGGGAACCTCGACAGCCGGAACCACAGCGTCGCCACGCTCCTGACCCAGGACCGCATCGAGGGTCTCAAGGGTCCCGGCGGGGGAAACGCGAACCCTGCCACGGAACCGTACGGGACCATACCCGGGTTCCTCCAGTACAAACGGGTCACGGAGGTCCAGCGGGACACGCCCCAAGTCGGCTTGAGCACGGTCACCGTCACCGTCTATTGGGACGGGGACGCGAGGTCCGCGGCCCTCAAGACCATCGTGAGCCGATGACGGCCCGTCCGAGCAGGCCCCGCGGGAGCCGCCGGAGCTCCACGGGAAAGCCATGCGCCATCGTGCGGCCCGCGGTGCCGCCGCCGCTCCCACGCGGCTTCACGTCATTCCCGCGAAAGCGGGAATCCAGCCATTGGCGGCTCCTCTGCGGTCGCCTGGGTTTCACGTGGATTCCCGCTTTCGCGGGAATGACGGCGTACTCGCCGCCATCCACCTGCACCGTGCCCCGCTTCGGTTTCACATGGATTCCCGCTTTCGCGGGAATGACGGAGTCGCGGGAATGACGGAGTGGCGGAAATGACGGGGCGGCGCCTTCCCCGCGGTGGCCGGGGTTTCACCCTGATCGAGCTCCTCGTGGTGCTGGCCATCCAGGGCGTGGTCCTGGCCGCGGTGGTCACCAGCTTCACCGGCCAGCTCACCGCCTACGACTTGCAGGAGCAGCTCAACGAGATGCAGCAGACCGCGCGCGCGGCCATGACCATGGTGATCCGGGAGGCCCGGCTTGCAGGGTACGACCCCGCCGGGACGGGTATCGTGGGCGTGCCGTACGACGCCGACCCCACCCGCTTGCGCATCACCGCGGACCGCAACGGCGACGGCGACGTCCTCGACGCCAACGAACGAGTGACGTACTTCCACGACCCCGGCCGACGGATCCTGAGGCGCAGGACCGGGGTCGCCGGCCAACCCGTCGCCGAGAACGTCCAGGCGTTCAGCGTGGAATACCTGGACGCCGCGGGTAACCCGACGACCGCCAGCAGCGCCATACGGAGGCTCAGGATCACCGTAACCACGAGGACCGCCAAGCACGACCCGCGCTACCCGCACAACGGCGGGCGCCGCACGCACACGCTGCGATCGTTCGTGACGCCTGCGAACCTGGGGAATTGAGGGGAACCCCCCAGGGAACGTCCGATGGGAAAGCGCGTAAAAGCGCGTCCTTCGACTTCGCTTCGCTACGCTCAGGACGAACGGGGTTGGTCGTTCAGAACTCGAGCGCAGCATCATCCATGGGACGCAGACTATCGGGCAGTGGGTCGCCATGTTCTCGATAGGATTCGATGAGCTTCTTCGCAACGTCTTGAGAAATCTCAATCGCTTCGGCCAGCGTTCTCCCCTGGGCCACGAGACCGGGCAGGTCTTCCGAGGTCGCCAAGTACTCGCCCGTGTCCAGCCGCCTGATCTGAAGACGCAACCGGTATTCTTTCGTCATTGCATGTTCCTCCCGACGGGTGGCTGACCCGGGCTCCTTTACGGGAAACTCTGAATAATTGCCCCGTTCGTCCTGAGCGTAGCGAAGCGGAGTCGAAGGACACACTTTCCCATAGGGAGAGGCACCCCAAGCCGGAATTGCCCAGAGGTCCTCATCGCCGGAAACAGGGCTATCACGGACGACTCCCGCCTTGCAACGGCCGCGGCGGACGGACCCCCGGCTATGTCTCCGTGAGGATAAGTGTTATCCTTGGGCCGTGGAGACGCGGCGGGAAGGCCGGACCGGATGCGGCGTTTCGTGACCATCGAGGGAGGCGACGGCGCGGGGAAGACCACGCAGGTCCGGCTGCTGGGCGACTACCTGGGCGCTCGCGGCGTCTCCCGGCTGGTGACGCGGGAACCCGGAGATACCGGGGTGGGGCGGACGGTGCGGCGCATCCTCATGGAGCGCGGCGAAACCTCCCTGGCGGCCGGCGCCGAGTTGTTCCTGATCCTGGCGGACCGGGCGCAGCACGTCCACGAGGTCATCCGGCCCGCGCTCGAAGCCGGCCGGTTCGTGCTGTGCGACCGTTTCACGGACTCGACCCTGGCTTACCAGGGGTACGGCCGGGGCATGGACCTGGACCTGTTGCGAGAGGCCAACCGCTTGGCCACCGGGGGCGCCGCGCCGGAGTTGACCATCATCCTCGACTGCCCGGTGGAGGTGGCGCGGGCGCGGCTGGGCCGGAGGTCGGGCCGCTCGGCGCCGGCAGACCGTTTCGAGGCCGAAGGCGCCGAGTTCCACCAGCGGGTGCGGGACGGGTTCCGCGCGCTGGCCGAAGCCGACCCCGACCGTTGCCGGGTGATCGACGCCGACGCGTCGGTGGAGGTCGTCCGCGCCCAGGTGGAGCGGGTCATCGAAGAGCGGCTCACGTGACGTTGCGATTCCAGGACATCGTCGGCCACGAAAGCCAGGTCGAGGTGCTGCGGCGCGCCCTGGACCGGGACCGGCTCCACCACGCCTACCTCTTCGTGGGGCCGGAAGGAACCGGCAAGAGGACCGTGGCCACGGCGTTGACCGCGGCCGTCCAATGCGCCGAGGGCCAGGGAGATTCCTGCGGCGCGTGCCCGAGCTGCCTGAGCATCAGCCGCGGCAACCACCCGGACGTGCACTGGCTGGAGCAGCGCAAGGGCAAGCGGGACATCGCCATCGAGCAGGTGAGGGAGTTGCAGAGGCAGCTCGTGCTGCGCCGCCTGACCGGCGCCCGCAAGGTCGCGGTCATCGACCCCGCGACGTCCATGAACCTCCACGCCCAGAACGCGCTGCTCAAGACCCTGGAGGAGCCCCCCGAGAGTTCCCTGTTGCTCCTCATCGCCGGCAGCACGGGCGGCCTCCTGCCCACGGTGCTGTCCCGTTGCCTCCGGCTCCGGTTCTCGCCCCTGGCCATCGAGCAGGCGGCCGCGGCGGTGGCCCGGCGCCTGGGGATCCCCGAGGACGACGCGCTGGTGCGGGCCGCCCTCGGCCGCGGCAGCCTGGGCAAGGCCCTGGCCGAAGACGACGCGGACCGGCTGGCGCGGAGACGGGCCTGTTTCGAGCGGCTGGCGGCGCTTTCGTCCGACGACGTCCGGGGCATCACCGCGCTGGCCGAAGAGATGGGCGGCGAGCAGGAAAAGTGCATGGAGTTCCTGGACTGGGTCAAGGGATGGTGGCGCGACGTCATGGTGCTCCAGGCCACGGACTCCACCGCCACCCTCTACAACCGGGACCTGCTGGAACGGCTCCGGCCCCTGGCCGCGAAACGGCGGGCGCAAGACTCCGCGGCCGCGCTGGCGGACGTGGACGACGCAGCCCGGGCCGTCCGCAGGAACCTCAACCGACGCATGGTGCTGGAAGGGTTCCTCGGCAGGCTCTTGAGTGGAAGGGAACCCTGAACCATTGCCTCATTCGTCCTGAGCGTAGCGAAGCGAAGACCTCCGTTCATCCTGAGCGTAGCGAAGCGGAGTCGAAGGACGCGCTTTCCCACAGGGAGAGGCGCCTCGAGCCGGAATGGGTCAGAGGTTCCCGAAGTCGAGCGGAAGGAGCGGGCGGAACGACATGGATCGCATATACTTCACCACGCCGCTGTACTACGTGAACGCCCAGCCACACCTGGGGCACACCTACACCACCATCATCGCCGACACCCTCAAGCGCTACCACCGCATGCGGGACAGGGAGGTATATCTGCTCACCGGCACGGACGAGCACGGGGACAAGATCGCCCAGGCCGCGGCCGCGGACCACACCGGGCCCAAGGAGTACGCGGACCGGATCAGCCGGCTGTTCCGCGACACCTGGGACGCTTGCGGCATCGACTACGACCACTTCATCCGCACCACCGACGACTACCACAAGGCCACGGTCAGCCGCATCCTGCAACGGATCCACGACGCCGGCGACA
This sequence comes from uncultured Binatia bacterium (SeqCode), assembly GCA_965204235.1. Taxonomy (GTDB): domain Bacteria; phylum Desulfobacterota; class Binatia; order UBA9968; family JAJDTQ01; genus JAJDTQ01. The sequence continues at coordinate 2,448,627 of OZ241979.1, read as the reverse complement.
TCTACTTCGGAGAGTACGGCGGCCACTACTGCTACGGCTGCGAGCGCTTCTACACCGAGAAGGAATTGCAGGACGGCAACTGTCCCGACCACCGGACGCCGGCCGCGTACATCGAGGAGAAGAACTACTTCTTCCGCATGAGCAAGTACCAGGACCGGCTCACGGACCACATCCACCGCAACCCGGGGTTCATCACCCCTCAGCGGTACCGCACCGAGGTCCTGTCGTTCCTGCGCGAGCCCCTGGAGGACCTGTGCATCTCCCGGCCCAGGAGCCGGTTGCAGTGGGGCATCCCGTTGACCTTCGACCCGGACTACGTGACCTACGTGTGGTTCGACGCGCTCATCAACTACGTGAGCGCGCTGGAGGTCAAGGGGGCGGACTTCTTCGACGCCTACTGGCCCCGGGCCAACCACATCATCGCCAAGGACATCCTCAAGCCCCACGCCGTGTTCTGGCCCACCATGCTCATGGCCGCGGGCCTGCCGCTCTACGACGAACTGCACGTGCACGGCTACTGGGTCATGGACAGCGGCAAGATGTCCAAGAGCCTGGGCAACGTCGTGCGCCCCCTGGACATGAAGGAACGCTACGGCATGGATGCGTTCCGCTACTACCTGTTGCGCGAGATGGCGTTCGGCCAGGACGCCGCGTTCTCGCTGGAAGCGTTCGTGAACCGGGTCAACGCCGACTTGGCCAACAACCTGGGCAACCTGGTGAGCCGGGTCCTCGCCATGCAGAAGCGCTACTTCGGCGGCGTGGTGCAGCCCATGGGCCATGCGCTACGGGACGAAGACCGGGAGTTGCAGGAAGCCTTCCTGGCCGCGGCCGCCAACGTGGACCGGCACATGGAGGAACTGGCCTTCCACCGGGCGCTGGAGTCGGTGTTCGCGGCGCTGGACCGGACCAACCAGTACATCGTGCAGACGGCGCCGTTCACCCTGGTCAAGGACCCCGGGCAGAAGGCGCGGGTGGGCGAGATCCTCCATCACCTGCTGGAGAGCGTGCGCCTCACCGGCGAGCTGCTGGAACCCTTCCTGCCGGAGACGGGCGCCGCGGTGCGCAACCTCCTGGGACTGCCCGCCCGGGGCCCGCTCCGCACCGAGTGGGGCGGCTCCTTCCCCGAAGGCCACCGGGTCCAACCGCCCGGGATCCTGTTCCCCAGGATCGAGGAGACGGAGAGCGCCGGCCAAGAGGCCGCTCCGAAGGGATGACCCCCATGAAGGACGCCTGCCAGGGGAACGGGTCGGAGGGATGAATCGCGTGGACCCGGGACCGGCCACCCTCATCGACACCCACTGCCACATCCAGACCGAAGAGTTCGACGCAGACCGTGAGGCGGTGCTGGACCGGGCCCGCGGCGCGGGCGTCGAGACCCTGGTGGTGGTGGGAGGAGCGGGCGACCTCTCCGCCAACGACAAGGCGGTGAGCCTCGCGGAACGGCACGACGGCCTGTTCGCCACCGTGGGCATGCACCCGCACGACGTCAAGGACGCGGGGCCGGACGCCATGGACCGGCTGCGCAGCCTGGCCGGGCATCCCAGGGTGGTGGCCATCGGGGAGACCGGCCTCGACTTCCACTACGAGCACTCGCCCCGGCAGGCGCAGATGGACATGTTCGAGCGTTTCGTCGCGCTGGCGATGGAGACCCGGTTGCCCCTGGTGGTGCACAACCGGGAGTCGGACCGGGAGACCGCGGAAACGCTCCGGGGCCGCGGCAAGGGAAAGCTCGCGGGGGTCATCCACTGCTTCACCAGCGGCGCGGACGCGGCGCGGAGCTTCCTCGACCTCGGCTTCTACCTGTCGTTCTCGGGCATCCTCACTTTCAGGAATGCCGACGCGCTGCGGGACGTGGCCCGCTGGGTCCCCCTCGACCGTCTGCTGATCGAGACCGACGCGCCGTTCCTGGCGCCCGTTCCCAAGCGGGGAGGGCGCAACGAGCCGGCCCACGTCCGTTTCGTGGCCGAGACCCTGGCCCGGGTGAGGGGGGTGAGCGTCGAAGAGGTCGCCGACGCCACCAGCCGCAACGCCCGGACGCTGTTCGGTTTGCCGTCAGGGGAGCCGGCGCCGGAAACCGGCGCGGCCGCTCCGGGGTGGGCCGGGTCGGCATAGGGAACCTCGGAACGGTCGGGACAGGGGGCATGAGCGCGTCCTTCGACTTCGCTTCGCTACGCTCAGGATGAACGGAGTTCTTCGCTTCGCTACGCTCAGGATGAACGGAGTTCTTCGCTTCGCTACGCTCAGGACGAACGGGGATGGGATGGTCAGAGTGAGGGAGTCCGTCCCGGACGACTCGGTTGTTCAGAGGTTCCGGGCAGCCCAAGTGAGGGACGGAGCCGGCACAGGGGCCGGGGGGCGGCGGGCCGGGGCGTCCCGGGGGATGTGTCCATGATCGACGGGACCACGAAGCTCCTGGGGGTGATGGGATGGCCGGTGGAGCATTCCCTGTCGCCGGTCATGCAGAACGCCGCCATCCGGGCCGCGGGGATCAACGCTTGCTACGTTCCCCTTCCGTGCCCCCCCGGGAACCTCGGCCGGGCCGTGGCCGGGCTGCGCGCCCTGGGGTTCGCGGGCGCCAACGTGACCATCCCGCACAAGCAGGCCATCATCGAGCATCTCGACGGGCTGACCGACGAATCCCGCTTCACGGGCAGCGTCAACACGCTCTACTGGCAGGGCGAGCGCCTGATGGGGACCACCACCGACGCCGCGGGCGCGGTCTCGAACCTCCGTCAGGCCGGCATCGAGCTCGACGGCCGGCGCGTCACGGTGCTGGGGACCGGGGGCGCGGCCCGGGCGCTGGTCTTCGCGTTGGCCCGGGGCGGCGCAGGCGCAGGTGCGAGCGCTGGCCGCGGCGCGGGACAGACGGAAGCGATGAAGAAAGGAGACGACGACGAACGCGGCGATGCGGGTGCGGGCGCTGGCCGCGATGCGGGCACGGGTGCTGATGGCGGCGCAGGCCCGGGCGCTGGCCGCGGCGAGGCTGCGTTCCGACTGACCGAACTCACGCTGCTGGGCCGGGACCGGGGCAAGAGCGACAGGCTGGCGCAGGAGGCGGCCGCGGGAAGCGCTTCGGCCACCGCGGTCCGGTCCGGCCTGCTGGCGGAGTTCGCCGAGTGCGGAAGGGACGCCGACCTCGTCATCAACTGCACTTCCGCGGGCATGGCCCCGGACGCCGGGGGATGTCCCATCGACCCCGGGCTCCTGGAGCCGCGCCACGTGGTCCACGACATCGTCTATCGACCCCGTGAGACGGTGCTGCTCAGGGAGGCGAAGCGGAAGGGATGCCGGACCGTCGAGGGAATCGGCATGCTCGTGCACCAGGGCGCCGCGTCCTTTCGGTCGTGGTTCGGCCGCGACGCGGACACGACGGTGATGTTCGCGGCCCTGGAGCCGTTCGGTTACGGATGATTCAGGATTTCGTGTGGGCTGTGATACTCCCCTCCCACGCGATGAGGTCCGCTTCTCACCTTGCCGTCCTCGGTTCGGCATTGCGGAGAACTCCGATCCCCTCAACCCCACCGTACCCCCCTCCCTGTCCCTCCCCCTCAAGGGGGGAGGGAACGCTATGTCGTGAGATCCTGCCACTCGAAAGCCGGAAGAGGCCGGTTACGGATGACAGGACGAGAAAGGGGGGAGGACGCGGGTCCTCCCCCCTTTCATGGCCGGGCTTGGGTTCCGGCTCGGACTAGTAGTCTTCGGGCATGGCCGGGGGAGCGTCCTTCTTCTTCTCCGGCTTGTCGGTGATCATGGCCTCGGTGGTGATGAGGAGGCCGGCCACGGACGCGGCGTTCTGGAGCGCCGAGCGCACCACCTTGGTGGGGTCCAGGATCCCCGCCTTGATGAGGTCCTCGAACTCTCCCTTGGCCGCGTTGTAGCCGTGGGCCCCTTTGCCCTTCTTGATGGCATCCACCACGACGGAAGCATCGGCTCCGGCGTTGGAGGCGATCCAGCGGGCGGGCTCCTCCGCGGCGCGCTGCACGATCCGCACGCCGAACGACTCGTTCTCGTTCACCTCCAAGTCCTTCAGCGCGGCCGCGGCCCGGATCAAGGCGACTCCGCCCCCCGGCACGATGCCTTCCTCCACCGCGGCGCGGGTGGAGTGCAGCGCGTCCTCGACTCGCGCCTTCTTCTCCTTCATCTCGATCTCGGTGGCCGCTCCCACCTGGACCACGGCGACCCCGCCGGCGAGCTTGGCAAGCCGCTCTTGCAGCTTCTCGCGGTCGTAGTCCGAAGTGGTCTCCTCGATCTGGGCGCGGATCTGCTTGATGCGGCCCTCGATGTCGGCCTTCTCGCCGGCGCCCTCCACGACCGTGGTGTTCTCCTTGTCGACGATGATCTTCTTGCACCGGCCCAGGTCGTTCAGGGTCACGTTCTCGAGCTTGATGCCGAGCTCCTCCGCGATCATGCGCCCCTTGGTGAGGATGGCGATGTCTTCCAGCATGGCCTTGCGCCGGTCGCCGAAGCCGGGGGCCTTGACCGCGACGCACTTGAAGGTGCCGCGGATCTTGTTGACCACCAGGGTCGCCAGGGCTTCGCCTTCCACGTCCTCGGCGATGATCAGGAGGGGCTTGCCGCTCTTGGCGATGTTCTCCAGCACCGGCAGGAGGTCCTTCATGCTGGAGATCTTCTTCTCGTGGATCAGGATGTACGGGTCTTCCAGGACCGCTTCCATGCGTTCCGGGTCGCTGACGAAGTAGGGCGACAGGTAGCCCCGGTCGAAGCGCATGCCCTCCACCAGCTCCAGGGTGGTCTCCAGCCCCTTGGCCTCCTCGACGGTGATGACGCCTTCCTTGCCCACCTTGTCCATGGCGTCGGCGAGGATGTCGCCGATGGTCTTGTCGTTGTTGGCGGAGATGCTGCCGACCTGGGCGATCTCCGACCGGTCCCGGGTGGATTTGGACTGGCCCTGGAGATCGGACACGACCTTCTCCACCGCCTTGTCGATGCCCCGCTTCACCGCCATGGGGTCATGGCCGGCGGCGACGATCTTGAGACCCTCGCTGAAGATGGCCCGGGAAAGGACCGTGGCCGTGGTGGTGCCGTCTCCCGCCACGTCGGAAGTCTTGCTGGCGACCTCCTTGACCATCTGGGCGCCCATGTTCTCGAACTTGTCCTCCAGCTCGATCTCCTTGGCGACGGTCACGCCGTCCTTGGTGACGTTGGGCGCGCCCCAGGACTTTTCGAGCACCACGTTGCGGCCCTTGGGACCCAGGGTGCAGGTTACCGTATCTGCGAGGACCTTGACCCCCTTCAGGACCTTGGCCCTTGCCTCCTCACTGAATCTTACGTCCTTTGCAGCCATTTCCGTTCTTCCTCCTTACTCGACGATCCCGAGGATGTCGTCTTCCCTCATGATGAGATGCTCGTCGCCGTCCAACTGGATCTCGGTGCCGGAATACTTCCCGAACAGCACCTTGTCCCCTTCCTTGACGTCGAGAGCGACCACCTTGCCGTCCTCGCGCTTGCCTGAGCCAACGGCCACCACCTTGCCCTCCTGAGGCTTTTCCTTGGCCGTGTCAGGGATGATGATGCCGCCCGCGGTCTTCTCTTCCTCGTCCAGCCTCTTGACGATGATCCTGTCGTGCAAAGGCCTTACTTTTGCCGGCATAGAAACCTCCCTTGAGAGTTGGATGATTGGGTTCGGGCGCGAATCTAACCACGATTTCCTTGTAGTCAAGAGGGTGACGGGTGGAAAATTTCGTAGTAGAGTCCCCTGCGGCTCCGACGCGGACAGCGGCTTGCGCGGCCCGCCCGGGGCCAAATCCCTCACGGAGGCAGGAAGGTGTTGAAGATCTGGGGAAGGAAGACCTCATCCAACGTACAGAAGGTCCTGTGGTGCTGCGGGGAGCTGGGAGTCCCGTTCGAGCGCATCGACATCGGCGGGGAGTTCGGCAAGAACCGGGAACGGCCGTACCTGGACCTGAACCCCAACGGCGTGGTACCCACCATCGAGGACGGCGGCTTCGTCCTGTGGGAATCCAACAGCATCGTCCGGTACCTGGTCAACAAGTACGAGGGCGGCAAGCTGGTCCCGCGGACTCCCGAAGCGCGGGGCGACGCCAACCGCTGGATGGACTGGCAGCTCACCACCATGAACGCGGCCATGGTGCCGGTCTTCTTCGGCATGGTGCGGACGCCCGAGGAACGACGCGACATGGCCGCCATCGGGAAGGCCCTCAAGGAAGCGGGGGCCAAGTGGGAGATCGTCGAACGGCATCTCGAAGGCCGCGACTACCTCACGGGCGACTCCTTCGGCATCGGCGACATCCCCCTGGGCATCTGGGCCTACCGCTGGTTCGCCATGTCCATCGACAGGCCGTCCCTGCCCAACGTCGAGGCGTGGTACGGACGGCTCCGGGAGCGTCCGCCCTATAGGGAGCACGTCATGATCCCGCTTGGCTGAGTTCCCCCTTGCCTGAGCGGCGCTCTCCCGGCCGTATCCCTGCGCCGGAGGCGGTGGGCCATTCCGGATCGATGGGACCGGCTGTTGCCCGGGTGCATGCGGCCGTCGATGCTGACACCAATCACGACAAGGTTGCATTACCCTGGTAATGCACGCTAGGATATCCCCATGTCCTCCATGGAATCGAGGATTACCTCCCAAGGCCAGACATCCGTTCCCGCCCGCATCCGCCGCAAGCTGGGCCTGACTCCGGGATCGGTGGTCGAGTGGCGCGAGCGGGGTGACGAGGTGGTGGTCCGGCGTGCTTCGAAGCATTCGTCACAGGACATCCACGACGCGGTGTTCGCCGCGCCCCCGAACCCGGCCAGCGTTGCCGGAATGGACGACGGCATCCGATCTCGATTGCGGCGCAAGCATGCGCGCCCTTGACACGAACCTTCTGGTCCGGTTGATCGTGCGCGATGACGCGCAACAGGTGGATCGTGCCGAAGCGTTCATCGTACAGGGCGCGTGGGTCCCGCATCTCGTGCTCGCCGAGGCCGTATGGGTGCTTGGATCGGTTTACGAGTTGACAGCGCCCCGAATCGCCCTCGTGATCGAAATGCTGTTGGAGCACGAACGCCTTGTGGTGCAGGATGCCGACGTAGTCAGATCCGCCCTCGTCGAGTTCAAGCGGCAGCCGGACGTCGGCTTCGTCGATTGCCTCGTCGTAGCGGTCTCCCGCAAGGCTGGCCATCTGCCGGTCGGGACCTTCGATCGGAGCATGGCCCGCATCGACGGCGCCATCAGCCCCTGATCCACAAAAGGAGCCTCTGATGGCAGGGAGTCTTCGGTGGTCACAACCTGCGCGTTTCGATCCTCCGAATCAGGTGAAAGCCGACAATCTTGTAGGTTAAGCTAGTGTGCTGTCCCGGAAATAAGAGAAAATGGCCTCCAGTGGATGAAATGGGGGCATGGCTGGACTCTTTCCGGGCTCTTCAGGCTTTCGTGTGGGCGGGGTGCACGGGTGTACGTGCAAGCAGGGTGTCACGAGTGAGCGTACCCTCCCCCCTTGAGGGGGAGGGACAGGGAGGGGGGTACGGCGGGGTTGCGGGGAGGAGTCCTCTACACGGACCGGCCAACCCGTTTCAGCCGTCTGTGCGTTGGGGCTGGCGCCCATGGGTCCGGTGGCGCGGAGACCCCCCTCCCTAACCCTCCCCCTCAAGGGGGGAGGGGATCGGAATTCTCCGCTGTGAGGGGATCGGAGTTCCCTGCAATACCGAACCGGGGGCAGTATGGTGCAAATCGGACTTCCTCGCATGGGAGGGAGTGTGATAACCCACACGAAATCCTGAAGCACCTCCTTTCGCAGCTTCAGCCATGATTATACCGCTCATCTGTGGGACAGCACACTAGATAGCGGCAAAGGTCTCATAGGCTGACGAGATTAGGCGGAAAATCTCTCTTCCCTTTCCCGCGGCACCGCCCATTTCGGACTCCAGTACACCATCCTCCAGGAACCAAAGCAAAAAAGGTCTTAAAACAAGATGGAAATGAATCTCGACTGGGTGTATAAACTTTTCGAAAAACAAAGAGAAATTACGAAATAAAGATGAAATGAGCAGGAAATGAGCCGAAAATGGAACATGGAAACGTCAACCACTATACTTCTCCGCGGCAGTGGATACGCTACGATGCCGCGGCCATCTTCGGCCTGTTGGTAGAGGCTCGGACAGCCGGGGGCGTGCTGAACCGGTTGCCGTACCTGCATCGGTGGATCGAGCAGGTCCACGAAGAGCAACTGCGTTTGGAGGCGGCGGGCACCTCACGCATCGAAGGCGCCGAGTTCACCCGGCCGGAAGAGGATGAAGCCCTGGCTCCCGGTGCTTCCGCACGTACCGACCTGACCCGTTCCCAGCGGCAGTTGCGGTCCGCGGACGCTGCCTACCGCTGGCTGCGCGACCAGCCGTCAGACCGCCCGGTCACCGCCGAGTTTGTCCTCGACGTCCACCGGCGCATGGTAACCGGGTGTGACGACGACCATTGCGAGCCCGGCGCGCTGCGGCCCGCGGACTGGAACGTGACCTTCGGCACGCCGCGTTGCCGCGGGGTCCAGGGCGGCGACGCCTGCCGGGCGGCCTTCGAGGCCCTCTGCGCGGCCGTGGCCGGAGAGTTCCGGCAACACGACCGCATCATCCAGGCCGTGGCCGTCCACTACCACATGGGCGCCATGCACCCCTTCGGCGACGGCAACGGCCGCACCGCCCGCGCGCTGGAAGCGTTCATGCTGCGGCAGGCCGGCGTCAACGACGTGGTCATGATCAGCCTGTCCAACGACTACTACGAACGCAAGGACGAGTACATGGCGGCGCTGTACGAGTCCCGGCGGAACGGACACGACCTTACGCCGTTCCTCCGGTTCGCCCTGTCCGCGGTGACCCGGAGGTGCAACGCCGTCGCCGCGGCCATCGTCGCCAACAACCGGCGGACCCTGTTCCGCGAATTCGCTGCCTCGTTGTTCGGACAACTGCGCAGTCCCCGCCGGCGAGTCCTGGCGGAACGGCAACTGAAGATCCTGGAGTTCCTGCTGGACGGCGGCGGCTCGATGGGCCTGGATGACATGGGGAATCGAGCCTTCGTCCACTATCAAGGTCTCAAGTTTCCTGCCCGCGCGCTGGTGCGTGATCTGATCGGGCTGTTGGACCTGTCCGCCATCACCTACGACAGCGCTGCCAACCGAGTCGCCGTCAACCTGGACTGGCCGCAACAGTCGTCGGAATCGGAACTCCTGGAACGGTACGAAAAAATGCCGTCCGCCGCGTCCGCCCGACATCCGGCCATGACGGAACTGTCCAGACTCCTGGGTCGCCGCCGCACCTGATCAGGCGCCTGTCTCCCTCTTGCCCTTCATGCAGACCGACGCTGAAGGAAGGGGTAGGCTCTTGCCAGCGGGTCCCCGGCAGCCCGGCCCCTGAATTTCCCCCGTTTCTGTGTTAGGTTCCCCACGCTCGTCGAACCGACCGCCGGTTGGAGCCTCGACGCCGCAAGGGAGCCGGGAGCATGGGCACGACGCTGATCGAGAACATAGGGACCCTGGTAACCGGGATACTCGACGACCCTCTCCGTGACGCGGACTCGGTCCTGGTGGCGGACGGGGTCTTCCAGGAGATCGGCAAGGGGCTGGGCGCCCGCGCGGACCGCACCATCGACGCCAACGGGACCACGGTGGTCCCCGGGCTCATCGACTCCCATTCGCACCCGACCTTCGGCGATTTCACTCCGGCGCAGAACTCCCTGGGGTGGATCACCCATTACATGCACGGCGGGGTGACTTCCATCATATCCGCGGGGGAACTCCACGTTCCCGGGCTGCCGCTGCCGCCGGACCCGTTGTGCGCGGTGTCGCTGGCGGTGGTGGCCAAGCGCTGCTGGGACAACCTCCGGCCCTCGGGGGTCAAGGTGCACGGAGGCACGCTGCTGCTGGTGCCGGGCCTGGAGGAGAAGGACTTCGACACCATCGCCGCGGCGGGCATCGGTCTCGTCAAGTTCATCTTCTACGACTACGGCCTGTTGCCCAACGGCGAGGCCGAGCGTTACGTGGAGTGGTCCCGGGCCCGCGGCATCAAGGTCAAGATCCACTCGGGCGGGGTGTCCCGGTCGGGGGTCAGCCAGGTGGCCGGGGTGGACATCGTGAAGGCCATCGACCCCGACATCATCGGCCACAGCACCGGCGGCCCCATCCCCATGCCGGAAGAGGACCTGCGGCGGATCGTGGCCGAGACCGACTACGCGGTCGAGATCTGCACTTCCGGCAACCTGCGCATGGGGCTCAAGCTGACCGAGGCCGTCAACGCCTGCAACGCCCGGCATCGGGTCCTGGTGGGGACGGACACGCCCGGGGGGACCGGAGTGGTCCCGCGCGGCATCCTGCGGGAGATCTGCTTCCTCGCCTCCCTGGGGGAGATCCCGCCGGAACAGGCCGTGGCCATGGCCACCGGCAACACCGGCCGCGCCCACGGACTGGACCTGGGCGTCATCGCCGAGGGAAGGCCCGCGGACCTCGTCATCATGGACCGCATCACCGGGTCCGTGTCCGGGGACGCCCTGGACTCCTTCGCGAAGGGCGACCTGCCGGGCGTCTCGGTGGTGATGATCGACGGCGAACTGACGGTGCCGGGCAGGAGCCAGCAGACGCCGCCGCCGGAGCGGGGTGTGGCGATCCGCGGGTGATGGACCCGTAGCCGGGTTCCCGGAACACGGAAATGGCGCGGACGCTCGCCCCGACCCCGCCGGAGCGGCTCGCACGTAGCGTGGAGATGCCCGGAGCGGACGCCCGATCGCTGTGAACACAAGCGATGGCGGCTGAGGGCCGAGCCGCTGCTCCGAGAGGGCGGGCGGTCTCGTTGACACGGCCCCGCGAACCGGGGCGCCGCCCTGACCGGGACGAGGAGGAAAGGTGAGTTCACTACAGTACGGAGTCGGCATCTTCCCGACGGAACCCGTCCCGCGGATCGTCCAACTGGGCAAGCAGGCGGAGGAGTTGGGGTTCACGCACGTCTGGATCGGCGACTCGCACCTCATCTGGCGCGAGGCGTTCGTGAACATGGCCGCGGTGGCCCTGAACACGTCCCGTGTCGTCATCGGCACCGGCGTGACCAACCCGGTGACGCGGCACCCTTCGGTGTTGGCCAGCGCGTACGCGACACTGGACGAGATGGCGCCGGGGCGGTTCGCGGTGGGCATCGGTCTCGGTGACAGCTCGCTGGAGACCATGGGCCGGAAACAGGCGCGGTTGGCGGACTTCGAGGAGGCCGTGGCGCAGATGCGGGCAGTCATCGAGGGAGGCGAGGCCGCGCTGGAGAGCGGCAACATCCGCCTCAACTTCTCCCGGAGCCGCAAGATCCCGTTCTACGCGGCGGCCAGCGGACCGAAGATGCTGGAGCTTTCCGGGCGGGTGGCGGACGGCGTGATCATCCTCGTGGGCGTGGATTCCGGCGCGCTGGAAAAGGCCGTGGCCCGGGTCGCGGCCGGGGCCGAGTCCGCGGGCCGCAAGCTCTCGGACGTCCACCTGGTGCTGTGGGTCCCGTGCGCGGTCTCCGAGCAGCCCGGAGCCAAGGACGCAGTCAAGGCCCATGTGGCCCGGGTCCTCGCCCACCCGCTGCCGTTCTCCCTGGACGACCGCGAGCAAAAGGTCCTGGACGACATCCGGCAGGCCTACAACTACTACCAGCACATGGACCAGCGGGCCAGCCAGGCGCGCGTGATCCCGGATTGGCTGGTGGACAAGTTCGCCATCGCCGGCTCCCCGGACGAGTGCCGCGCCAAGGTCGAGGAGCTCGAGCGGAGCGCGGTGCAGCAGGTGGCCATCATCCCCTACGACGTGGGCGGCGCCGACCGCGGGGAGACCCTGCGGCTGTTTGCCCAGGCCACGTAACCGCCGCCGGTGCGGACCCTCGCCCGCTACTACCTCTTCCAGATACCCGGCTGGATCCTGACCGCGGCGTTGCTGGCGGTCCTCCATTCATGGCTGGGCCTGCCGTCATGGTTGGCGTTCACGGTCCTCGGTGTGGTGGTGGCGAAGGACGTGGTCTGCTACCCGTTCCTGCGCAAGGCATATCGCCTGGAAGCCTCGGGCGCGGCCCAACTCGCGGGCCTGCGCGGCGTGGCGCGGGACCCGCTCGACCCCATCGGTTACGTGTACGTGCGCGGCGAGTTGTGGCGCGCCCGCACCGAATCCGGCGCCGCGGCGATACCCGCGGGCAGCCAAGTGAAGGTCGTCCGCGGCCACCGCATGACGTTGACCGTGGCCCGGGAGTAGTGTGCTGTCCCGGAAATAAGAGAAAATGACCTCCAGTGGACGAAATGGGGGCATGGCTGGACTCCTTCCGGGCTCTTCAGGCTTTCGTGTGGGCGGGGTGCACGGGTGTACGTGCAAGCAGGGTGTCACGGGTGAGCGTACCCTCCCCCCTTGAGGGGGAGGGACAGGGAGGGGGGTACGGCGGGGTTGCGGGGAGGAGTCCTCTACACGGACCGGCCAACCCGTTTCAGCCGTCTGTGCGTTGGGGCTGGCGCCCATGGGTCCGGTGGCGCGGAGACCCCCCTCCCTAACCCTCCCCCTCAAGGGGGGAGGGGATCGGAATTCTCCGCTGTGAGGGGATCGGAGTTCCCTGCAATACCGAACCGGGGGCAGTATGGTGCAAATCGGACTTCCTCGCATGGGAGGGAGTGTGATAACCCACACGAAATCCTGAAGCACCTCCTTTCGCAGCTTCAGCCATAATTACACCGCTCATCTGTGGGACAGCACACTAGGCGGACGTCCCGCACGCGCCCCCTTCCCCGATGCGTTCGATGGTCAGCGGGCTCGGCCGTTCCTTGCGGCGGGCGCGCCGCTCAAGTATGAATAGGGACGTGAGCGATACCCCGCAACGGCTGAAGGAGATCATCGACGACGACCGGCAGGAGCTGATCCGGCTTTGCCTGGAACTCGGCAACGTCCCGTCTCCCCACGCCAGGGAAAAGGCCGTTGGCGAAGCGGTGGTGCGGTGGCTCGGACAGAACGGCATCGAGTCCTGGCTCCAGTGGATCACCGACGAGAGCGTCAACGCGGTAGGCGTGATCCGGGGCGCGGGCAGCGGGTCGAGCCTCATCCTCAACGCCCATATGGACACCGGCCCGGAGCTTCCCGCGGACGCCTCCGAGGCGGACGTTCGCATGGAAGGGGCATGGGTGGACGGAGACCTGTTGTTCGGCAAGGGCCTCATCAACGACAAGGCCCAACTCTGCGCGTTCATGATCGCGGCCCGGGCGCTCAGGAAGGCGGGGGCGGCGCTTGGCGGCGACCTGTACGTCACCGGAGTCGCCTTCGAGACAGGGGAGCCGTCGGTGGACCACACCCAGGGGGTGAACTTTCCCGGCGAGGGTTTCGGCGCGAAATGGTTGATCGACCGGGGAGTCACCGCGGACTACTGCCTGGTGGGGGAAACCTCCGGGTTCGGCATCATCACAGGGGAATGCGGCGCGGTCTGGCTCAAGATCCGGTGCAAGGGGCGTGAACTGTACACGCCGCGGCTGGAACGGGGCGGGTCGCTGCGGGAGCATCCCAACCCCTACGTCAAGATGGCCCGCGCGGTGACGGCGCTGGAAGAGTGGGCCATTGCCTACGAGGACCGGGCGCGCTTCGAGTTCCCCGGCGGCGCGATGATCCCCAAGGCCCAGGTGGCGGGGGTTCGCGGCGGCCCCGGCTACTGCGACATCTACTATGACGTGCGCATCGTGCCCAAGACGGACCCCCAGGCCATCCGGCGCGAGATCGAGGCGGTGATGGCGGCCCTGGACTTCGACTTCGAGGTCTCCGTCTATCAGTATTCGCGGGGGCACGTGGCGCGGAACGCCGACGTGCTCATCGACTCCATCGACCGTGCGCACCGGGACGTCACGGGCGCCGAGCCCCCGGCGCCCCCCGCCGCGGAGATGAGCATGTGGCGGGACATGAACGTGTTCAACGAAGTGGGGATCCCCGCTGTCTGCTACGGACCGCCCCGGCAGAAGGAAACCATCAGCCAGGCGCGCAACCGCGCCATGAAGGTCGCGGACCTGGTTGCCGCAACCCAGGTGTACGCGCTCACCATACTGTCGGTGTGCGGCGAATCAACGTGACGTGTCCCGGAGGTTGTCTTGGGTAGCTCGAATACGGTAACGCGAGGCGTGCGGGTCGAGGTCACCACCGAATACGACCCGACGCGCTCGATGCCCCAGCAGAACCGGTGGTTCTATCTCTACACCGTGGAGATCCGCAACGAAGGCTCGGAGACCGTGCAGCTCGTGAGCCGCCACTGGATCATTACCGACGCCACGGGCCACGTGGAAGAGGTCAAGGGACCGGGCGTGGTCGGCGAGACCCCGGTGCTCGAGGAAGGAGAGTCCTTCGAGTACACCTCCGGCTGCCCCCTCTCGACCCCCTACGGCTCCATGCACGGCACCTACCAGATGGTCACCCAGGGCGGCGACCGCTTCGACGCCCAGATCGCCGAGTTCGTCCTCGGCGAACCCCGGTCGCTGCACTGACGAACGGAGTGGCAGGCCGTGACCCATGCGGCCCGCCGCTCGACCGTTTACCAACCCCACAAAAGGGCCTATCCCCACAGAGGATCGACGATGGGAAACCCTGAACGATTCCCCCCGTTCGTCCTGAGCGTAGCGAAGCGAAGTCGAAGGACGCGCTTTCCCATGGGGAGAGGCGCCTCAAGTCAGAATTGAACAGAGGTTCCGATGATCGACTACACTTGGGTGGCGTGGTTCCAGGAATTGGCCACCAGGATCGCCGAGAATGACGAAAGCGACTTGGCCGATAAGGCAAAAGCCGTGGACTGGGGAAGGGACAAAGGCGACGTTGCTCTCCTGAACTACGGGGACGAGAACATCGATCCGATGTCGTTCCTCTACTTCCTGGCGCAAAGAAACACCACGGGCCAGTACACGAGGATCTTCGGAAGCGTCCACGATGTGTTCGACATCTCTTCGGAGCTCCAGAAAGATCAGCCAATCATCCCCACGCCAATAGGGAACGCCGCGGCGTTGTTCCACGACAGGAAGTCGTTCGACCCGGATTTGCTCTGGCGTCTGTTCAGGGATGCGGCGCCGATCCGTGAGAGACCCGTCATCCAGGCTGCTGACTTCGATGGTGCTTTGAAGCTTCGTCAAGTTGGCCTTAATAAACTGACAGAGACGTTGTTTCTGGTAAACCCGAGGCATTTTCTTCCTGTTTACATTAGCTCCGCCCTGCCTCAATGGGAGCGCCATGGCAAAGTGACGGACTACGAAAGCTACGTTGCCATGATGGATAGCATCAAACGCCAGTTCCCGGGTTGTGAGTCGTATGAAATCCATCGCTTCCTCTACGTTCAGAAAACCGAGATCCTCATCACCAAGAACAGCAAGTTCTTCCAGATCGGCACCTACGCATACAATACCGATGGCTACGACTACTGGGAACGGACCGATGAGTTGCCGGAAGAAGCCCGAACCTTCAAAGAGAACAACTGCGTGTACACAAGCGGTGCCGGAGTTCTAATGAAATTTCCTCTGACTGAGCCCAAACGGGGCGACATCATTCTGGTTCGTACCGGAATGCAGAAAGGGCGAGCCATAGGCGTGGTGGAAGAAAACCAATACGCTCCCCGTGGTTGGACCAAAGAAGCAGTCATCTACGTCCATTGGATCAACAAGACAACCGCTCCGGTCGATATGGAGGGAGTACGAACCGCATTCACCAGGGCCGGAGAGTCAACGATCTCGGCATTCCGCAACGCTGATGACTACAAGGTCTCCTTCGAGTTGATCGATCGGTGGAGAGACAACAGCGGCGCAGCACCACGGCCCGACCCCAAGCCTCCGTCCGAGGATTTCGACCTACAGGCCGAGGGATCCGGCATGTCGTTCCCCCTGAACACCATCCTGTTCGGTCCTCCGGGCACCGGCAAGACGTGGGAGGCGGTTTCCCATGCCGTGGCGATCATGGACGGCAAGGCTCCCGAGGAACTTGCCCAAACGGAAGCCAGGAAGAACGTCAAGGCGCGTTTCGCGGAACTCGGGGAGGAAGAGCGAGTCGAGTTCGTCACGTTCCACCAGAACTACGCTTACGAGGACTTCATCGAGGGAATCGGGCCGGTCCTGGACCGAAACGACCTCCGTTACGAAATCCGCAACGGCGTCTTCAAGCGGATCGCCTCGCGCGCCCACGAACATCCGGGCAAACGGCACGTCCTCATCATCGACGAGATCAACCGCGGCAACATCGCCAAGATCTTCGGGGAGCTCATCACCCTGATCGAGCCGTCCAAACGGTCAGGCGGCGAAGATGAGGCGGAGGTGACGCTCCCCTATTCCCAGGAGCCATTCAGCGTTCCGGGCAACCTGTACCTCGTCGGGACCATGAACACCGCGGACAGGGGCATCGCGCTCCTGGATACGGCCCTGCGGCGGCGTTTCGACTTCGTCGAGAAGATGCCGGACGTGCGCCACGTCGAAGCGGACATCGAGGGTGTTGACGGCCAATCCATGCTGAAGGCCATGAACGAGCGGATCACAGTGTGCTTGGATCGCGAGCACCAGATCGGGCATACCTACCTCATCGGCGTAAGGACCATCGACCGTCTCGCAGAGGTCTTCCAACGCTCTATCGTGCCGCTGCTGCAAGAGTACTTCTACGACGATTGGGCGAAGATCCGGCTGGTGTTGAACGAAAATCCGTTCATACACGAGCGCAAGATCGGAACCTCGATTGAGAATGTTGACCCGGAGCGGCCCGTGTTCGAGTTGCTCCCGCAAGACGACGACAAATGGACAGACGCCGAAAGTTACCGGCAAATCTACGCCAGCGGACAAGTCGAAGCCTCCACTTGACATGCCGGTTTTCAGGGAACACGAACGGCTCACTGGTCTCGACGCGGCGGAGTACGCTGACCTCAAGGACTTCGCCTTGGCCAACCAGACCGATCAACAGGGCAAATCCCGTCCCGTGCTTGCGCTCAAGAAGGGGTGGCTCCACACCCGGAACTACGTGGGCGTCATCGAGACCCGGCGCGGCACGGTGATCGAGATCCTGCCGAAGGTGGATTTCGTCGATGGCGACGAGGAGCGCACCCGGCAGGTGTTTCTCAAGATGCTGCGGACCTACCGGGGCCTCCGCGCTGCGCAATTCCACGACACCGGCATCTCCGCGCTCCGCCATTTCAACATGCTCGACGTGTTCGTAAGGCTGTTCCTGACCAATCTGGTGCTGCTCACGCAACGCGGGCTCGCTCGCCACTACAAGAACGTCGAGGACAATCTTCCCCGGCTTCGGGGGCGCATCCGTTTCCCGCAGCACATTCGCCGGAACGTGGCGAATCGCGCCCGCTTCTACGTCGCCTTCGACGAGTTCACGGCAGACCGACCCGTGAACCGGCTGATCCACAGCGCCCTCCACAAGCTCCGGCCGGTCACCCACCCCGACAACCAGCAACTACTCCATCAGCTCCGCATCTGCTTTTCCGAGGTGCCCCGATCGGAGCGCCCGAAGGTGGACTGGGAACGCCATTGGATCGACCGGTCCATGCGCCATTACGACGCGGTGATGGCTTGGGTGGGTCTGTTCCTGTTCGACCACGGCTTGGCGACGTTCTCCGGCAAGCACGTGAACCAGGCGCTGCTGTTCCCCATGGAGGAGGTCTTCGAGGACTACGTGGCGGACGGCTTCAGGCGCTACCAGCGTACCTACGACGTCAGGACACAGGGGCCGCAGAAAGCGTTCACCCGCATCGACGGAGCGGGCGCCTTCCACATGAAACCGGACATCGCCCTCGTTCGATCCGACGAGGTACGGTTCGTGCTCGACGCCAAGTGGAAGGAAATCAACGGCGACGGCAAGGACCCGAAACACGACATCAGCCAAGCCGACGTTTACCAGCTATACAGCTACGGCAGGAAGTTCGGCTGCGCCACGGTGGCATTGATATACCCGCGGACACCCGCGTTCGATTCGCCCCTGCGGTACGAGTTCAACGACAAGGTGGCCGGTCAGAGGCTGGATCTGTTCTGCTTTCCCTTCGACGTCGTGAGGCCCGAGGAAAGCGTCTGCGAAATCATGCGCCAACTGGTCGGCCGATAGCGATATTCGCGGAATGGGCAGGGCGCCAGCCCCTGCAGACGGCCCGGGCCTGGGGCTACAAACAGGGTTCGGACACAACGCAGGATCGGTCGAGCGTAATCCGGCATTACGGTCCGTAGCGACCTCAACGACGGCGTCACCTGCCCCAGTCCCGGGAGTACCGGAAGTCCCGGTCGATGGTCCGGTGGGACACCTTGGCGATTACGGGAAGGCGGCGCTTGAACTGGGAAGTCATGATCCGCCGGGCGACGTCGTCGATGAACTCGGGCGCGAACCCGGCCTCCACGAGCTCGGCCCGGCCATAGCGTTGGTCCACCATCAGGTAGAGCAACTCGTCCACGCGGCGGTAGCTGAACCCCAACTCGGCCTCGTCGGTCTGGCCGGCCCACAGGTCCGCGGAAGGTTCCTTGCGTACGACCGCTTCGGGGACGCCGACGGCCTCGCTCAAGGCCCACACCTGGGTCTTGTACAGGTCCCCCAGAGGGTTGAGGGCGGACGCCATGTCCCCGTGCAGGGTGCCGTAACCCAGGAGCAACTCGGTCTTGTTGCTCGTGCCCGCCACCAGCGCGTCCCACCGGGCGGAGTGGTCGTAGAGGATGGTCATCCGTTCCCGGGCCATCTTGTTGCCCCGGCGTTTGGGGTCCGCGTCCGGGAACGCCGCGAAGTAGGCGTCGATCTGCGGCGTGATCTCCACCGTGTCGGACCGGATGCCGCTCTTCTCCACCACCAGGCGGGCGTGCTCCACGCTCTCCGCGCTGGAGTCCCGGTAGGGCATCATGATGCCCAGCACCTGTCCGGGACCCAGGGCCTCGGCCGCCAGCATGGCGCTCAGGCTCGAGTCCACGCCGCCGGAAAGGCCCACCACCACCCGCTCCAGGCCGACCTTGCGCACCTCGTTGCGGATGAACGCCACCAGGACCCGGCGCATCAGCGACACGTTGGTGGGGACCATGCGCCTGTCTATCCCCCGCGGATGCGCTCCAGCTCCCGGATGGTGAGGTCCACGTCCTCGTCGCGCATCAGCGGCGCCCGGGTGCGCTTGCGCCGGACCACCGCGTGCGACACCTCGCCGGCCGCGAAGTCCTCCTCGTAGTAGTCCCCCTTGCACACGGTCCGGCCAAAGGGGTCGAGGATGCCGGAGCCGCCCCAGAAGCCCACCCCGTCCTCGAAGCCCACCCGGTTGGCGTGGACCACGAAGACCCCGTAGGTCTCGGCGTAGCTCCGGGTGACCAGCTCCCAGTAACGCGCGTTGTCGTCCTGGGCGGCGCCGTCGGCGACGCCGCGCAGGGGGCTCGCAGAGGGGCAGAGGACCGTCAGCGCGCCGTCCAGCGCCGCCAGGTAAACCGTGGAAGGATGCCAGAGGTCCTCGCAGACCAGCAGGGCGAACCGGCCGTGCCGGGTGTCGAAGGCCCGCAGCCGGCCGCCCCGGGCAAAGTAACGCTGCTCGTCGAACATGCCGTAGGTGGGGAGATACACCTTCCGGTGGACGTGGCGGACGCCGCCGTCCTCCAGATAGACCGCGGCGTTGAAGAACCGGTGGTCCGGACCCTCCAGCACCAGCCCTGCCACCAGCGACACCTCCCGGCTCAACGCCTTGAGCCGTTCCATCTCCGGGCTCGACAGCGTCATTGCGACGTCCGGCACCATGTCGCGCAGGAAGTAGCCGGTGAGGCTCAACTCGGGGAACACCACCACGTCCACGTCCCGGTCCCGGGCGTCCCGCACCCCCGCCTCGTAGAGGGCGAGGTTCGCGGCCACGTCGCCCAGCTTCGGGTTGAGCTGCGCCATGCCGACTCGGAACGACATGGAAGGGGGGCTACCACATTTCCGCGGGAGGAGGAAGCGGCGGACGGAGGGCCAAGGGGACACGGACGGGCGGGAGGGAGGGGATTCGGCAGGGATTCCATTCGGGGGAGGTATCGGTTACATGGAACCCCGTGGAGCGGCTTCGGGAGCAAATGGCGGCGAAGGCCGCGGAGGCGTTCGGAAGCGGCGCCCGGGTCACCGGGGTGGAGCCGCTGGCGGGAGATGCGTCTTCCCGCCGCTATTTCCGGGCGGGGGTCGAAGCCCCCGGGGGACCGGACTCGGTCATCGTGATGGCGTGGAGCGACCCGGGGCTGCCCATGTCGTCGGACGAGCTGGCAGTGTTCGACGAGCCGCCGGAGGAGCTGCCGTTCCTGAACGTGCACCGGTTCCTCAAGGGGGTCGGGGTGAGGGTGCCCGCGGTCCACGGCCACTGGGTGGAGGAAGGGTTGATGCTGCTGGAGGACCTGGGCGACGTCAGCCTGTGGGACAGGGTGCGGGAGGCGCCGGAAGCGGAGGCGCTCCGATGGTACCGGAAGGCCATCGACGAGATGCTGGTGCTGCAAGTGGCCGGCACCCGGGCGCGGGACGACGACTGCATGGCCTTCGGACAGGCCTTCGACCGGCGGCTCTACCTCTGGGAACTCGACCATTTCATCGAGTACGGCCTGGAGCAGGGACGCCCGGGGAGCCTGCCGCGGGCGGAGCGGCAGGTGCTGGACCAGGCGTTCCGGGACATGGCGGAACGTCTGGACGGCCTGCCGCGGGTGCTGAGCCACCGGGACTACCATAGTTGGAACCTCATGGTCCACGACGGCGCGGTGGCGGTCATCGACTTCCAGGACGCGCTGCTGGCCCCGCGGACCTACGACCTGGCCTCGCTCCTGAACGACCGGGAGACCGACCGGGTGGTCACCCCCGGGATGGAGGAAGCCCTGGTCCGCTACCATCTCGAACGCACGGAGGCCCTGGGCGAGCCCCGGACGGACCGCGACGAGTTCCGGGAAACCTACCTGCTCTCGGCGTTGCAGCGGGACCTCAAGGTGGTGGGCCGGTTCCGCTACCTGGACCTGGCCAAGCACAAGCCCGGCTACCGGCGTTACGTCCCGCGGACCCTGGAGCGCATCGGGAGGAACCTCCGGCGGATGCCGGGAACGGAGCGCCTGGCCGCGGTCCTCGCGGCCCATTTCGAGGAGGTCGCGTGAAGGCGATGCTGCTCGCGGCCGGCCTGGGCGCCCGCCTCCGGCCCCTCACCGACACCACGCCCAAGTGCCTCGTGCGGCTGCACGACCGACCCATGATCGACTACCCGCTGTTGCTGCTGCGCCGCTACGGCGTGCGCGACATCGTGGTCAACGTCCACCACTTCGCGGACCAGGTGGAGGAATACCTGGGCGACGGCGCCCGTTTCGGCGTCCACATCGTCTATTCACGGGAAGAGACGCTGCTCGACACCGGCGGCGGCCTCCTGAGGGTCCGGAGCCTGCTGGACCGGGGCGCCTTCGTGATGGTGAACGGGGACGTGCTGATCGACCTGCGGCTGGACGAGGTGATGCGGTTCCACCGGCAGCGAGGGGCCGCGGCCACCCTGGTGCTGCGAAAGGACGCTGCGGCCGACGACTACGGGGCCATCTGCACCGACGCGCAGGGAAACGTCTGCCGGTTCCTGCACCACGAAGCGCCCCGGGCGCCGCGGGGGAAGCCGGAGCAGTACATGTTCACCGGGGTCCAGGTGCTGGAGCCCACCGTCTTCGGTTACATGGACGCGGACGAAGCGCCCTTCAGCATCACCCGGCGCACGTACCCGCGGATGCTGAAAGCGGCGGAGAGGCTGTTGGGTTTTCGCTTCGACGGCGCATGGCAGGACCTGGGAACGCCCGAGCGGCTGGCGACCGCGGAACGGAGACTGCGGAGCGGAGACTGGAAGCCGCATTTCCTGTAGGGTGACCTGTAAGGCGGCGGGATTCCGGGCCGCCGCCCACCGGGCTGGTTACCTCCGGTCCCTCTTGTTGTCCAAGTACTCGCTCTGGTCCTTGTAAGCTTCGGCGTCGTAGAGTTCCTTGTCGATGCGGTGCAGCAGGTCCTCCCCGGCCACGATGAGCCTGCGCTTTTCCGAGACGCCCTTCCGCGCCAGGGAGATGTTGCGCCGCAGTGACCGCCGGACCACGCCCCTCGTGTCCCAGAACTCCGGCGTGAAGTCCCTGTAGCCGTCCTGGGTCGCCTTGGCCAACAGGGACAACCCGCCCTTGTAACTCTTGAGCCCCTCTTCGTCGTCGCCCTGCCGCAACTGGGTCAGCCCCATGACCAGCCAGCCGATCTCGTCCTCCCGGTTCAGCACCAGCGCCCGCGTGAGCACGTCGGACGCGGCCCGGTACCTGCCCGCGTAATAGTAGGCCCGCCCGAGCTGGGTCAGGCTGTCACGGTACCTGGGGTCCCTGCGGACCACGTACTGGAGGTCCGCGATGGCCTTGCGCGAGTTCCCGCCCTTCCGGCTCTTGCGCAACTCGTCGATGGCGTCGTTGTACTTGCCGCCGACGCCGAAACCCGGCGGCCTCCAGCACCCTGCCGTACCCAGGTTCAAGGCCAACAACGCGGCCGCGGCCCACAACGCCGCGGTCCCCGCCCTCTTCGCTCCCGTCATCTTGCGCATTCGTCCATGCTCCGAAACTCTCGAACTCCGCCATCGTGCACGTGCACCGTGTGCGGCTGCTCGTAACCGTATAATCGAGAAACCGCCCGCGGTCAAACCTTGCCGCCGCGGCCTGAAGCCGGGAACGGGAACGGAGGTCCTCCTCGGATTCGAGTCGTTGACATGCGGCGGACGAAGACGATAATCACAGGTACCGCGCGGCCGTCATCGACGATCTCCGCTGTCGCGCGCCGGAGCTCCATGCCGGGCCAACGGATCGTCCACGCCGAACTGGCCTTCCATCCACAGATCGCCGAGCAGTGCGCCTTCATCCACGAAAGCGCGGACACGGTCGAGGTCGGCGACCCGCTGCACCTGCGTATGGCCCGCTTCGTCGCGCCACAGGACGCGGACTTCCTCGGGTCTCAGGGCGTTCAGGAAGAACGGCGAGTGGGTAGTGGCCATCAACTGCGTGCGTTCGCAGGCCGCGCGGCACTCCTCCGCCAACTCGGGAAGCAACCGCGGGTGCAGGAAGTTTTCCGGCTCCTCGATACCGATGAACGGCGGCGGTTCCGGGTCGTGCAGCAGCACCAGGTAGGCCAGCATCTTCAGTGTACCGTCGGAGGCGAAGCGCGACAGAACCGGGTGGCTGAACGGGGCGTCCTTGATTTGCAGCAACAGCCGGCCGTCCGGCATGGGCTCGGCCTGCACGCCCTCGATACGGGGCACCCGTTCGCGCAGCGTCTCGAAGATGGCGTCGAGCCGCGACGGATGTTGCTCACTCAGGTATTGTACGACGTTGGGGAGGTTGTCGCCGGTGGTGGTCAACCGTTCCTGCGGCCCCGCTTCGGGTTGGCCGCGCGCACTGTCTGCGGAGAGGTACGAAACGTGCCAGCCCGTGATGAAGCCGCGAAGCGCCGCCACGCGCGGGTGTTCCTGGAACTGCCCGAGCGCGTTGACCGCGAGCAGATCAGGCGATTTGAGCGGGATCTCCCGCGTCTCGTCTTCCGCATCGGGCGCCTCACCTCTGATCGCTCTGCCCAGGCCGTTCCGGTAATCGAGGAAATGGAACGGTTTCCCTGCTCTGCCCCGCTTCCATCGCAGCCATTCGTGGACGACTACCGGAGCGCCCCGGCGCTCGTCCACTTCCAGGTGGTAGGTGATGAGCGGCAGTTTCGGCCGCTCGCGATATTGAAGCTCGATGGTCATCGGCCCTTCGGCGTCGCGGGTCCTGATCCCTCCGGCCCGGCCGCGACGGTCCCAGGCGCGCCGAAGTCCGGATGCGAAGCACTCCGAGAGGAACGCGAACACGTCGAACACGGTGGATTTGCCGCTGCCGTTGGGACCGAGCAGCACCGTCATCGGCGTCAGGTTCCTGATCTCGACCTCTCGCAAGGCGCGGAAGTTACGGACTTTCAACCGCTGGACGCGCGGTGGTTCATGGGGCTGCAAAGTCGTTCGGCTCATTGCATCGTCACCAGGGTTGCCGAAGCGCCATCCCGCGATTCCCAAAAGCGGCTCAATGAAGTTCGATCCTGATCTGTTCCGCCTTGTCCGTCGCTTTCCTTTGCACGAACACGGCCTTCTCCCCATCCCTCATCCAACCGGACTTCCGGTTCTCGTCGACGAGCCCGCGCAACGTCAACCTCGCTCGCTTTCGCCCATTGCAGGGACGACATAGCAAAATCCGATTGGTTATATCGTTAGGACCTCCGGCCGTCCTCGGCCTGATATGGTCCAACTCCATGAACTCCGCCTCCAACTCCCTCCCGCAGCCCGCACAACCAATCAGCCCCTCCCTCATCCGCTGCGCCTCCAGCAAATGTTCCACTATCTCCTGCCGGGACAACCGCTCCCAACGATAGAGCAACTTTCGTCTTCTGGTAACGGTCGGCAGAAACGGAACCGCCTCGTCACCGTCATCCGTCCGTTCCGGGGTCTCCCTGGAGTAAGTAATCCGACCGGCTACGAGCAGATTCCCGCCTGTATCGCCATCCGGCCCGGACAACCGCTCACCTTTCAGCCTCTCGATCATCGTCTCGTGCGCCTTGTCCCATATGTCGATTCCTACCCAATCCCTCCCCAACCTTTCGGCCGCTACCAACGTGGTCGCGCACCCGCAGAACGGGTCCAGCACAACATCCCCTTCGTTCGACGACGCCTTGATGATTCGCTCGTACAACGTAACAGGTTTTTGAGTAGGATAACCCAACCGCTCCCTGGAGGTTGGACTCAATACAGGCTGTATGTCTGCCCACCAGTCATTTTGTACCGCGCCCTTCCTGCTCAAGGCATACTTTTCGTTGAGGTTCTTCTTGTATTGTGTCAAGCCACGTTGCAAGGTTCCTTCGGAATAGGCCCGATATTGAGTATTGAATACATATTTCCGCGACTTGGAATAGAAAAGGATCAAATCGTGTTTCCTGGCAAAATAGGACTTGCTGACCCCGCCGCTTGTATAACACCAGACAACCTCGTTCCGAAAATTCTTCCATCCGAAGATTGCGTCCATGACTGCTTTCAAGTAATGAGAGGCCGTCGGATCGCAGTGCAGATAGACGCTCCCGTCCTCTCTCAAAATCCGCCGCATCTCCAACAGCCGGACTGACATGAAGCACATGTAGGCGCCCATCCCGTCGGAATGGGCATACCGGGCGCTCTCTATCGCCTCCATCAACTTCGGATAATCGTCCGTGAGCTGGTCCACCCAGTCTTGATGAACGTCCCGCTCCCAAGACCACCGGTCCTGGAACGACGCCCCCGAAGCCAAGCTGTCCGGCGTTGCATGGAAGTCCCGATTCTTGTTGAACGGAGGATCCGTCGCAATCAAATGAACCGAATCACTGTTCATCTCCCGCAAAAACCCAAGGTTGTCCCCGTGAAACAGCGTCCGATTCTGCCAATTCGGTTCAGCCACGTTATTCCCTCCACGTTGTTCCCTGTCGATAACGCAACCGCTCAATGGCGCTCATTCGGGTTCTTCACAGAGTCGGAGGCGTCCAGGTAGAGCAGGTACACATGGGGAGGCCCCTATGGATGTGTCTGGACAAACGAAAAAGCGGCTGGGAGGAGCACTTGGCCCCAGCGGACCGTGGCACCCACAGCCCAACCCAACCGCTAGCATGATGGCAGAGGGTGAGTGGCTTCATTGCAGCAGAGGAGGCGTCGGTCTCTGTCTTGCCGCGGCCATCGTCCTCTGGCGGTTGGCCAATTACGTGGGCCGGGACGTTCTCTACGCCTGGGATTGGTGGTAGCCTATGCCGAGTTCCAAATCCGTTACGTTACATCGGCGCTTGTTCCGGTCCGCCCCGGCGCCGTCCGTTCGATAACGGTCTCCATGCCCCTGACGGCGGCCTCCAGGCTTTTGCTGACGGCGCGCAAGGTCTCGCCCTGCTGACGCAAGCTCTCGCCCTGCTGACTCAAGGTCTCGCCCTGCTGACGTAGAGCTTCCATCGCTTCGGCGTGCCTGGCGTCTTCCCGCCTGGCCCGTTCCGTGGTGGCGTGTTCCATCTGCCGGAGGCCCCGGAGAATGGCGTACAGAGACCCCACCACGGCGAGAGTGGATACGGCCTGCAACGCGAGCCTTGCGACTTCGAGGTCGTGAGCGGTCATTGGCTCTCCCCTTCCTCGCCTGGAAGTACTTGGCAACGCCCCACGTTCCGCCCTGACCCCGGCGCTGTAGTGAGAAGCGGCCGGGAGGAGCACTTGGCCCCAGCTAACCGTGACACCCACAGCCCAACCCAACCGCCAAGATGAATGTTACCCGCTTCCAGTCAAGAGGGCAACCCGAATCCACCGCGCCTGCCGTCATTCCCGCGGACCCCCGCCCCGTCATTCCCACGAAAGCCTGCCCGGCCATTACCGCAGACGCCCGCTTCGTCATTCCCGCGAAAGCGGGAATCCACTTCCTGACCGCCTTTTCCCTCCGGATAGCGCTTTCCATGGATTCAGGAATCGCGTGGGTGGGAAGCGTCACAACCCACACGAGACCCTGAAAGTCCTCAATTTTCACTTACCGGCGTCATTGTCCTCGGTTATCTACATAACCAAGGACAATGACGAGAACGGCTATCAGCAGGGCCAGATCCGCATTCGGCGTTTCCGTCCGTCCATCAACGTGACCTCGCAGCAGGGCTTCTACGAGGTGAAGTGGACCTTCAACGGAAACTCCGCGGCCTTCGACGGCGACGGTTACCTCCATTTCGAGAAGGCGAACCCTTACCTCCCCACGGTGGGATTCGGATACAATCCCAGTATCACGGGCTTGAACGAAAGCGCCTTTCGGGTTGAGGACTCCATCCTCGCTGATACCTTGGCGTTCGCCGGGGGCCAGGATCGGAGCCTCGTGCTCGCCTGGAACAAGCTTCCCAACATGGGACTCGCGCAGATCGCTTACCTGAACTTCGCCATTGGCCACGACGAGAAGCCTCGCAGCCTCAGGGATCTCTACAACGGTACGACGGCCTCGGGCGAAGCCGTCACCGTCACGGGGCCCTCGGCGGGTACGGACGAGTACGCGAGGCACCCCGCTGTCACCGACAACTCTCGTTCGATGCTCCTCACCCTCGGACTGAGGCCCCTTGGCGGCGCCAAGAGCATGGGCGGCATCGACATGAGCAGTTTCCAGTACGATTTCGCCTACGAGAGCCTGAGGAACGGTTACAACGAAGGCGGCTTCGCAGGCGGCCTCTGGACCAACAACGCCACCAAGCCGGTCAGACTGGCTAGCCTCGGAAGCGCTGTGGGTGACCACACCTTCGTCGGGCACGGCCTCCAGTGGAGTCCCTTCAAGCCGGTTTCGTTGGCCACTCACTACATCGACTGGAAGGCCGACGCCGACAGTGGCGTGGCGGCTGACCTGCGCGCTACCGAGTGGAGGGTTGCGGTCAACGTGTGGCTGTGGGGTCCCAAGAGCGGCATGATGGGCGGAAGCAACACCGAAGGCGGTATCTCCACTTCTCCGATGTACTCCGTGGTTGACCTCAAGGACAGAGGCACTGTCACGGGTGTCGGCGAAGTGAAGAACCTCGGGTGGGCGATCGTGTACTACGTCCCCGGCGGCTGGATGCAGATCCACGGCATCTGGGACAGGTACGAATGCGACGATACCGTGTGTCACGACGACGTGGCGCTGGTGTCCGACAACGGCAAGTCCTTCAACACCTTCACTCTGGTCGCAGAGTACAGGTTCTAGGGACATCGTTTCGGCTTGAAACTCAGGGGGGCCGTCCTTTCGGGGACAGCCCCCCCTTGACATGGCGCTGTCTCCGTCCGTGACCCACGAAATCGCCACCCACGGTCCCCGTCTTCCGTCCGTCCATGGGAGAAGCCCCGTCCGAAGAACCCACAGTCTGAAATCCGGTGTCCTCGTTCATTCGGACCACAGTAGTGTGATGGATCACTGAAGGACATTACAAGGCATGAGCGTAAGGGTGCCTCGAATCGGCTGTCCCGACGCGGACAACGGAGGAACACATGAAGTGGCTTCCCTTTGGTATTCGAGAGCGCAACGGGCACAGAGCGGATGATCCCATGGTCGAGATGTCGATGGAGCTCCGAGTATTGTATCGACATTACATGTCACGAGCAAAGAGACTTCGTTGGGTTGCATATGGCTTCATGTCTGTGACGTGCATACTTCTCCTTACTATAGCAGGCTTCGCGGGCAGCGTTGTATTCATACCGGACCTCCTGAACGTATCAGACAAATTCTTCAAACAGTTCTTTGAGGACGTAAAAAAGGCTCAGTCAATCAATCATCCACCGGGACCGCAGGACATCAACGACGTCGCCATCAACGCCGTCACGGAAACCTCCGTTGCGGTCGGAAACGATGGCGTGATCTTGAGAACTGATAACCAGGGCAAGAGTTGGACCCATGTCGATAGCGGCACTCGGGACGATCTCAACGTCGTTGCCTTCAGCACGGACGGTGACACAGCGTTGGTCGGCGGCAATGGCGGCGTCGTTCTCCTCTCCACCGATGACGGACAGAGTTGGCAGAGACCGGAAGGCGATACGTACACGAACAAGGCTTTCTATGACGTCGCCCTGAGTAGCAACGGCCGCATCGCCGCCGCCGTGGGCAGGAGAGGTCTCATACGGATCTCACGTGACCGCGGCAATAGTTGGATCGACCCGGGCAACGTAGCGGCAAAAAATCTCAACGGCGTCGTCCTGAGCAGGGATGGCAAGACCGTCGTCGTTGCCGGGGACGACGGAACCATCCGGGTCGCCGCAACAGACCAAGCCGAAAAGACTGAAACGTGGATCCGTATCAAGGTCGATGAACCCAAAAAGGATTTCGAGGCGCTGGCGTTAGGAGGAGAAAGAGGCGAAACCGTCGTTGCTGTTGGCGACGACGGCCTCATCTGGTCTTCTACGGACCTTGAAAAGAAGTGGAAGAAGTGGAACAGTCTCGGCAAGGAGAAGCGGAGCGACAACTTCAAAGCGATTGCCTTCAGCGGTGACGGCGGCATCGCCATGGCGGTGGGATCGCGTGGACGCATCTGGGTTTTCAAGGACTCTGGCCAAACGTGGGATTCTAAAGAAAGCAACGTCGGAGACCGCCTCGAGGCAATCTCACTGAGTCATGACGGAACCATCGCCGTCGCGGCCGGCAGAGACGGCACCATAGTGGTCTCCACGGACCAGGGTCGTACCTGGACATCTCCAGGCAATCGAACGGCAAAGAGATTGTACTCGGTCGCACTCAGCAGCAACGGCAAATGGGCGACCGCGGTGGGGCGCGATGCGACGCTTTTGCAGTTGTCGTCCATCGGCAAGAACCGACGACCAGAAGTTGTCGTAACGACGTTTACCACTGTTTCCGAAACCGCCATGGAGAAAGATCCCGGACCGCAAGAACTCTCGAATCTGGATTATACCGACGTTTTTCACACCTCCCTCTACTATAGGGGCTTGTTCTGGCCGATCGGATCCATACTCATCGTCATGTTCACGGTTCGATACCTGATCCTGTTGACCAAGTACTACCTGCGGCTCTCAGGATTCTACTATGCTCGCGGCGACGCGATCCTGCTGTGTGATTCGAAGGCTTTGCCTCATCCCGCCACCATCGACGAACTCGATCAGTTGATACGGGCGCTGTCGCCTGAAGAACTGGAGTTCGAGCGTACACCGCGAAACCTGATGAAACAGGCGTTGGGAATGGTCGGGCACAGTTTCAGGGAACGGAAGTCTTCGAAGACACAATCGGGAGACGGATAAGGAGGTGGACGACATGCGCCAAAACGGGCGCTTCCGGCTTGCGTGTGGATAAGGTAGGAAAGGGAGTAAGAGCGATAGGCGAGGAACAGGCAAGGGAGGGCTTGCTGCACGTCAACGACTCGGAAGGGGACTTGCTGCTACGCGAGGTCTGTGGCGTAGTCGGAGATTGAGAGCGTCCTTCGACTTCGCTTCGCTTCGCTCAGGACGAACGGGAATAATTGCTCAGTCTCCTGTCCGTATATCGCCAACGAAAAGGGGCCGTCCTTCCGGGGACGGCCCCTTTTTTCGGAAGCCCCACCACGGGCGCGGGGAGCGGGCCTACGACAGGGGAAACCGCGTTCTCGGCGAATCAGGCGTGTCACGGCGTCTCCCTTGGCGGCGGCGCGGTTCTCTCGATCACGACCTTGAGCGCTTCGGTCTGCCGGTCCAGGCCCTTGACGAGCGACTGCGAGGTTTCGCCCTGCGAGCGCAAGGCTTCGCCCTGCGAGCGCAAGGTTTCACCCTGCGAGCGCAAGGTTTCGGCCTGCGAGAGCAAGGCTTCGCCCTGCCGGTCCAGGCCCTTGATGAGGGCTTCGAGGGCGCGCATCGATTCCTGGTGCCTGGCGTCGATGGCGGCCATTGCTTCCCGGTGGCGGGCGTCTTCGCGCTTCTCGCGTTGGTCTCCGGCCCGGCGCATCTGCTGAAGACCAAACCCTACGAGACCAACGCCAAGCATCCCGGTAAGCATCTGCCCGAAGGCTATCCATTCGGCGATGGTCATCGTGTCTCCCTTCCGTGGCGGCGCCGGCCGTCACTGGCGCGGCGCGGTCCTCTCGATCACGACCTTGAGCGCTTCGCCTTGCCGGTCCAGGCCCTTGACGAGCGACCCCAAAGTTTCGCCCTGCGAGTGCAAGGCTTCGCCCTGCTGATCCATGCCCTTGACGAGCGACCGCAAGGCTTCGCCCTGAGACCGAAGGGCTTCGCCCTGGGACCGAAGGGCTTCGACCTGCCCATCGAGGGCGTGCATGGCTTCCCGGTGCCTGGAGTCGATGGCAGCCATGGCTTCGCGGTGCCTGGAGTCGATGGCGGCCATTGCTTCCCGGTGGCGGGCGTCTTCGCGCTTCTCGCGTTGGTCTCCGGCCCGGCGCATCTGCTGAAGGCCTTGGCGGACAAGCCAGACCCCGATGCCTGCGACCAGAAGTTGACCGGCGGATATGGCGAGCGTGACGGTCTCGAACAGTGTCACTGTGCGTCTCCCTTCCGTGGCGGCGCAGTTCTCTCGATGAGAACCCGAAGGGCGTCGGCCTGCTGGCGTAGCGCTTCCATCGCTTCGGCATGGCGATGGTCTTCGCGCTTCTCGCGCTGGTCCGCGGTGCTCCGCATGACCCGGATGCCGATGGCGACCACGATAACCTGACCGGCCCCGACAACGAAGGCCACGAGCGGGATGGCGACAGCGGCCCAAAACTGGCTCTGCTGCAAGGCAAGCGCGCCCTGCTGGTAGGAAAGCATGGCCTGCTGGTAGGCGACGGTTGCGGCTTCGAACTCCGTCATGGTGTGTCTCCCTTTCGTGGCTGGCTACCACCACCAATCACCTGCCGTAGGCACATCCCGGGTTACGTAGAAGCTGAGCTTCCAGAGAGCAATGGTTGCAGCCAGACTGACCGGGCCCCCGGGGACGGCGAGCGGCCACCACCGGAAGCCCTGTGGCACGTCAACCAGGAAGCCCAGGATGGCCAGAATCAGGAACCCCGCGGTCAGACCCATCGACAGCGCCATGAACCCGGCGAGGACGGTTGAGAGGACGATCTTCGCGTCGTCACTCATGTGGGCAAGGCCGCGGTCCAGACGGTCTTTCATGCGCGTCATAGCGTATTCCTTGGCGGAGCGGTTCTCTCGATCACGGTCTCCATGCCCTTGACGAGGGTGCGCAAGGTCTCTCCCTGCTGCCGTAGCGCTTCCATTGCTTCGGCGTGGCGCTGGTCGGCGCGCTTCTCTCTCTGTTCCGCTTCGGCCCGTTGCGCTTCCATCTGGCCTGTGACCTGGCGGACGCGGTCCTGGTTGCCCCTGTCCATGACCCGGATACCCTTGAGCACCACGAGGATCTGACCGACCCCGACAACGAAGGCCACGAGCGGGATGGCGACGGCGGCCCAAAGCTGCTGTTGCTGCAAGGCAAGCGCGCCCTGCTGCAAGGCAAGTGCGCCCTGCTGGTAGGAAAGCGTGGCCTGCTGGTAGGCGACGGTTGCGGCTTCGAACTCCGTCATGGTGGTGCGTCCCTTCCTTCCCGGTTGGTTCCGTAGCGCGGGTCTTCCGGCTTTCGTGTGGGTTGTGACACACCCGTTCCACGCGATGAGGTCCGATCCCACCTTGCCGCCTCGGTTCGGCATAGCGGAGAACTCCGATCCCCTCGTAGCAGAGCACTCCGGTCCCCTCCCCCCTTGAGGGGGAGGGTTAGGGAGGGGGGCCTCCGTGCCACCAACCCATCGGCGCCAGCACCAACGGACAGATGGCTGAAACGGGTTGGGTCGGTCCGGGTAGAGGACTCCTCCCCTCAACCCCGCCGTACCCCCCTCCCTGTCCCTCCCCCTCAAGGGGGGAGGGGACGCTAACCCGTGACACCCTGCTTGCAGGGGGAGGGTACGCTACGCCGTGACACCCTGCTTGCACATACACCTGTGAAACTCTGCCCACACGAATTCCGGAAGAGCCCGTAGCGCTTGATAACGGTGATTACCCTCTTCGCCCGCCGCGTGTCAACGACTCGGAACGGGGTTCCGGGCGGAAAGGGAATAAGCCGGAAGCACCAACTTTGCCCGCTGATCCACGGAAGATAGATCCCGAGAAGTGAATAGCCGGGACAGGGCGGACGCGAGCGGCCAGACGAAAAAGGGGCCGTCCCCGGAAGGACGGCCCCTTTTGTTTCAAGCCGAAACGATGTCCCTAGAACCTGTACTCTGCGACCAGGGTGAAGGTGTTGAAGGACTTGCCGTTGTCGGACACCAGATCTATGTCTCCGTGACAAAAGCCTGCGCTATCTTCCTCGCATTCGTACCTGTCCCAGATACCGTGGATCTGCATCCAGCCGCCGGGGACGTGGTACACGATGGCCCACCCAAGGTTCTTCACTTCGCCGATGGCTTTGGTAGCGCCTTCGTCATTGGCGCCTGCGTCCTTGACGTCGATCACGGAGTACATCGGAGAGGTGGAGAAACCGCCTTCGCCCTTGCTTCCGCCGAACATGCCGCTCTTGGGACCCCACAGCCAGACGTTGACCGCAACCCTCCACTCGGTGGCGTGCAGGTCAGCCGTCACGCCACTGTCGGCGTCGGCCTTCCAGTCGATGTAGTGAGCGGCCAGCGAAAACGGCTTGAGGGGACTCCACTGCAAGCCGTGCCCGACGAAGGTGTGGTCGCCCACAGCCGTTCCGAGAGTGGCCAAAGTGACCTGCTTGGTGGAGTTGGTGGTCTTGAGTGTGCCGGCGCCTTCGCTGTAACCGTTCCTCAGGCTCTCGTAGGCGAAGTCGTACTCGAAGCTGCTCATGTCGATGCCGCCCATCGCCTTGGCGCCGCCCAAGGGCTTCAGTCCGAGGGTGACGAGCATCGAGCGGGAGTTGTCGCTGACGTCCGGATGCTTGCCATACTCGTCCAATTCGTCGTGGCCGATGGCGAAGTTCAGGAAAGCGATCTTCGCGAGTCCCATGTTGGGGAGCTTGTTCCAGGCGAGCACGAGGCTTCGATCCTGACCCCCGGCGAAACCCAGGTTGTCAGCGAGGATGGAGTCTTCAACCCGGTAGGCCCCTTCCGCCAAGCCCTTGATGCTGGGGTTGTATCCGAATCCCACCGTGGGAAGGTAGGGGTTCGCCTTCTCGAAGTGGAGGTAGCCGTCGCCGTCGAAGGCCACGGAAGTGTTTCCGCTGAAGGTCCACTTCACCTCGTAGAAGCCCTGCTGCGAGGTCACGTTGATGGACGGACGGAACCGCCGAATGCGGATCTGGCCCTGCTGGTAGCCTGCCTCGTCGTTGTCTTCGGTTATGTAGAAAGTCGAGAAGAGTTGCAGCCGCTGGGTGAAGTTGATGCTCCAGTTGTTGTCCGCGGCAGAGATGGTCAGGCCCTTGCCCGCACCGTACTTGAAGTTGGGCATCTTCGCCTCGGCGGCGAGGGCGCGCTCTTCGTCCGCGGTCTCCTGATTCTGCTTCAACAGGGCCAGCTCACGCTCCAGGGCGGCGATCCTGGCGTCGACGTCGGCCTGTACGGGAGATGCCGCAAGCGTCACTGCCCCAACCAAA
This sequence comes from uncultured Binatia bacterium (SeqCode), assembly GCA_965204235.1. Taxonomy (GTDB): domain Bacteria; phylum Desulfobacterota; class Binatia; order UBA9968; family JAJDTQ01; genus JAJDTQ01. The sequence continues at coordinate 2,414,663 of OZ241979.1, read as the reverse complement.
AACAGGGCACTCGCGATGCCAAGCGCCCGCCTCAAGTGTTTTTCCATGATTTCCTCCTCCTGACCGAGAGTATGCCGACACTGGGGTGGCGGCTTGCATCAGACAAAAATGCTGCTTGAAGGTATCTACTAATTCTACGGTTCGCTTGCAATTGAACGAAAGTACGCTTTCCTCTCAAAGCGCCCTTAAACGGTCCGGGCGAATAGGCCGAAAGTTGTAAACATCGACAAAAATGGGTAGAGTGTCGTCGAACCTGTGGAAAACTCGGGAGGTTCCAGCCATGGAGTCCATAAGGATCGTGATCGCCGACGACCATACACTGTTTCGCGCGGGTTTGAAACGGTTGCTGACGCGGGAGAAGGACCTGCTGGTGACCGGGGAGGCGGAGCGGGCCGAGGACGCGGAGCCGGCGGTGGCCAGGGGCAAGGCCGACGTGCTGCTGCTGGACCTCAAGATGCCGGGCGGCGAAGCGGTGCAGACGCTGCTGGACCTGGACGAGCGGCACCCCCGGACCCGGACGCTGATCCTCACCGCGTTCGACCACGAGGACAGCATACTCGACACGGCCAAGGCCGGGGCCCGGGGCTACGTGCTCAAGGGGGTGTCGCCGACCACCCTCTTCCAGGCCATACGGACCGTCCACGAGGGCGGCGTCTGGATCGACCCGGGGCTGCGCCAGGCCGGGGAGTTCTCGGCCATCGCCTCGCGGCGGACCAGGACGGAGACGTCGAGGAAGGACCCCGACGGCATGGACACCCTGAGCCGGCGGGAGATGGAGGTGCTGCGGATGGTGGCCGAGGGGCTCTCCAACAGGGAGATCGCCGCCAACACCTTCGTCAGCGAACGCACCGTCAAGGCCCACCTGGCCAACATCTTCGCCAAGCTCGACGTGAACAACCGGGTCAAGGCGGCGCTCGCCTTCCTCAGGCGGAACTGAAGGATCGAGGGCGTCCTTCGAGAAGGCGTCCTTGGGCGTCCTTCGACTTCGCTTCGCTACGCTCAGGACGAACGGGGAGGGGCGTTGCTCAGACTTTTCAGGACGAACGGGGAGGGGGGCGGTCAGACTTTTCAGGACAACGGGGGGCGGTCAGAGTCTCCTCGATCCCTGCTGTCAGGCTTTCCCCGATCCCTGATTTCCCTGGTCCACGGCTCTCGATTTGCCGCGTCTCTATGCCCCGGTCCTCGATTTCCCCGGTCCTCGTCCATCATGCTTCGCTTCCCTGATTGCTTAGCTGCTCCCCGGCTCTCGATTTGCCGCGCTCCTCGTCCACCCGTTGCACCAGCGCCAAACCGACGACGAAGAACACCACCACCACGGCCATGCCCGCGCGCTGGGAGGCGAACAGGCGCGTCAGCTCGCCCAGCAGGAACGGGCCCACGAAGGCGGCGGCCTTGCCCGAGAAGGCGAAGAGGCCGTAGAGCTCGTTCTTCTTGTCGGGCGGCGCGAAGCGCCCCATGAGGGAGCGGCTGGCGGCTTGGTTGGGACCGGCGCACAGGCCGATGAGGAGGCCGGCGCCCCAGAAGAGCGTGCGCCGGACGGCCAGGAGAGCGGTCAGGGAGGCCACGATGAAGCCCGCCAGGCTGATCTGGATGGTGCGCTTGCCGCCCAGCCGGTCGTCCACGAACCCGAAGACGAAAGCGCCGGCGCCCGCGGCCACGTTGAGGACCAGGCCGAAGACCAGCAGCTCCTCGAAGGTGAAGCCGAAGACGCCGGCCGCGTAGATGCCGCCGAAGGCGAAGACGGTGCTCAGCGCGTCGGCGTAAAAGAGGCGGGCCAGCAACAGCCGGAAGATGTCGGGGTACCGGCGGATCTGGCGGAAAGTGGCGGCCAACTGCCGGAAGGAGTCGGACAGGGGCGCCCGCAAGGCGCGGGCGGACGCGGGGCGTTCCCGGACCCACAGGAAGAACGGCAGGCTGAACAGGGCGAACCAGACGGCCACCAGCAGGTTGGTGGCGCGGATGTGCTGGTAGCCTTCCCTGGCGAAGCCGAACCAAGGGGTCTCCGCGTTCACGAAGCCCACCAGGGCGAGACCCAGGGCGGCCAGGCCGCCGACGTAGCCCAGGGCCCAGCCGTAGCCCGAGACCCGGCCGATGCGGTCCGGGGGCGCCACGTCGGGCAGGAAAGCGTTGTAGAACACCCCGCCCATCTCGAAGGCGACGTTGGCCAACGTGAACCAGAGCAGCGCCTTGGCCACCTGGCCGGGCATGGCGGTGTAGAGAAAGGCCGCGCCGACCACGGCCGCCGCGGTGAAGGAACCGAGGAAGCGTTTGCGGTGGCCCACCCGGTCGGCCAGGGCGCCCAGGAGCGGCGACAGCAACGCCACCGCGGCCGCGGTCAGGCTGACGCTCCGGGACCACAGCCACGTGCCCGTGACCTCGTCGGGAGCGATGACCTTGGTGAAGAACGCGGCGTAGATGAAGGTGACCACGAGGGTCGTGAAGGCGGAGTTGGCGAAATCGTAGAAGCACCAGGCGACGACGGCGCGGCGGTCGGTTGGCATGTGGACTCCGTGCGGCTCCCCGCGCACCTCGGACGGGTTGCTGAGATTGCTGAGGCGGCGGTCGGTTGGCATGTGGGCTCCGTGCGGCTCCGCAGGCCGAGGGGGTCTGTCTCCGTGGATGGGGACGCCGCTCGGCCTGCTCCAAGGAAACTCTGAACAATTGCCCCCGTTCGTCCTGGGCGTAGCGAAGTCAAGGACGCGCCTTTCCATAGGGAGAGGCGCCTCGAGCCGGAATTGCCCGGAGGTTCCCCAAAACCACCGATGCTACACGCCATCGGCGTCGGATGCCAGCAACGGGAATGTCAGCAACAGGAAACCCGGAACGACCATCCCCGTCCCGGAACAGCCATCCCTGTTCCCGGAACAACCATCCCCGTTCGTCCTGAGCGTAGCGTAGCGAGTCCCCCGTTCATCCTGAGCGTAGCGAAGCGAAGTCGAAGGACGGACGCGCTTTCCCGGAGTCTCGATCTCCGATCTGTCTCCGGTCCGCGTTTCTTGACAGGGTCGCGGGGTCGGAGTAACTTGTAGCCATGTCTCCCGAATTCATGGCCGTCATCGGCGCCGCCATCGCCCTGGCCGCGGTCATCCTTTCCAGCCAACGGGCCATGCGACGGGAAATCGGCGACATGCGACAGGAAATGGGTAACATGCAACAGGAAATCGGCAAAGTCCGACAGGAAGTGCACCAGGAAATCAGCTCCCTGCGACAGGATCTGCACCAGGAAATCAGCTCCCTGCGACAGGATCTGCAACAGGAAATCAGCGCCCTGCGACAGGAAATGCATCAGGAAATCGGCAAGGTGCGACAGGAAGTGCACCAGGAAGTCGGCGCCCTGCGACAGGAAATGCGACAGGAAATCGGCAAGGTACAACAGGACGTCGGTGACCTGCGACAGGACATCGGCGCCCTGCGACAGGAAGTGCACCACGAAATCGGCAAGGTGCAACAGGACATCGGCGACCTGCGGGAACGGATGGCGCGGCTCGAAGGGCTGTTCGAGGGGTTCACGAAGACCGTGCCGGGTCCTCAACCTCAGGCCGCGCCAAGCCCCCAACCTCAGTAGCAGGCCGTCGCCACGGCTCCCACCGACGGGGAGGAACCGATGAATTTCGTACAGGAACCTCTGATCAATTCCGGCTTGAGGCGCGTTCTCCCTATGGAAAAGCGCGTCCTTCGACTTCGCTTCGCTACGCTCAGGACGAACGGGGCAATTGTTCAGAGTTTCCTGCAGACGATCCGGCGCATCGCGGCGGTCGTGACGGTGGTCGCGGCGCTGGCGGGAGCCGCGGGCGTCGCCCTGGCGGTGGACCCGGTCTTTTCCACCTACCTCGGGGGCGCCATCCGGGGATACGACCCGGTGGCCTACTTCACCGAGGGACGGCCGGTGAAGGGCAGGAAGGCCCATCGCGCCGAGTGGATGGGCGCTACGTGGTCCTTTGCCAGCGCGGAGAACCGGAAGCGGTTCGAGGCGGACCCGGAGAAGTACGCGCCCCGGTACGGCGGCTACTGCGCCTGGGCGGTGAGCCGAGGCTATACGGCCTCCATCGACCCGGACGCGTGGAGCATCGTGGACGGCGCCCTGTACCTCAACTACAGCCTGGGCGTCCGGTCCCAGTGGTCGCAGGACGCCCCCGGCAACATCGCCAAGGCGGACGCCAACTGGCCGAAACTCCTGGAACGGAAATGAGCGGCGGCGCTTCGACGAGCAAACCGTTCATGGACCTCCCGGCCCCGAATGGACCAGAGGTTCCGAAGGACGACGAGATGAACACCATCACACACTATCCGCTCCTGTTCGAGTACAAGGACCTGATTGCCGGCAATGGCTTCCTGGCCGGCGTTGCCATTGCCGGACGCGCCCTCATCCGGGAGGATGGTGAGGGGTCCTGCATGTATGGCATTCAGCCGGGCGGCATCTGCGCCGACGGCGACAGCCACAAAGAGGCCGTCGCGGAGTTCCGCTCCGTGTACCGGGCCGCGCTCTACGACATGGCGGCCGAAGCCTCTGACTTCGATGGCTTTCGCCGTGAAGTCCAGTGCTTTTTCGAGGACCAGGACCGCGTGCTTGCCAAGACCTGGACGATGGCGGTTGCCGCAGTACGGCAGGGCGACGTGGCGTCCGGTTGGCTGGGCAAGCAGCCGGCTGATTCTCCCCGAAACGTTGAAGTGGTTCGGATTGCCGTTGGCGCGGAGGACGGGCTCGATTCGCCGGCCAAGCCGCCCGAACCGGGTTTCAACGCGCTCGACGGCCTCGCCCGAGCCGCCTGAAATGCCCACCCGCGGCTCGGTGGCCTTCAAGAAAGTCCTGAAGATGCTGAAGAAATGCGCTCCGGGTCATACCGTGGAAGACAAGACAAGACCCATCTGCGGTGGATCCGCTACCAGGGAAAATGCGCCAGGACTCCGCAGGGTCCCCACGGAGCCGGCAACGACTATGAGATCAAGATCGGGCAGGCAAGGGGTATCGTGACCCAACTTGAGATCGACCTCGACTGCGCCCGCAAATACTTGCCGCAATTGCAGTAGGGGCGTCTTCCGCGGTTTACGGAAGGAAACTCTGAACAATCGTCCCGTTCGTCCTGAGCGTAGCGAAGCGGAGTCGAAGGACGCGCTTTTCCATAGGGAGAGGCGCCTCAAGCCAGAATGGATCAGAGGTTTCGGAAGTCGAAACGTGATGCGCTACTCGAAGCTCGACGCCAAGGACTACGCCCGGGAGAACATGAAGGGTGTCTGGGCCGCGGCCATGAACCCTTTCCACGAGGACTTTTCGTTCGACGAGGAGGGGCTGCGCCGAAACATCCGGCACTGGATCGACGACCTGGCCATTGCGGGGCTCTTCATCGCCGGCAAGCAGGGGGAGTTCTTCTCCATGTCGCTGGAGGAGCGGAAGCGCAACTTCGAGATCGCGATGGAGGAGACGTGTGGCAGGGCCGGCGCCATCCTGTCCTGCTCGGACCAGAACTTCGACACCGTGGTGGCGCTCGCGCGCCACGCCGAGGCCGTGGGCGCCGACTACATCGTCGCGCACGCGCCCATGCTGCACTTCATCACCGACCGGGACGACACCGTTTACAATTACTACAAGGAGATCTGCGACCGGGTGAGCATCGGCATCGCCATGTGGAGCCACCCGGATTCCGGCTACCTGATGAGCCCGGAACTGTGCGCGCGGGTGGCGGAACTGCCCAACGTCGTGGCCATCAAGTACTCGGCGCCGCGGCCCATGTACTCGGAGCTTACCCGGATCGCCGGCGACCGGCTGATCGTCAGCACCGCGTCGGAAGCGGAATGGTTCGACAACATCGTGGAGTTGGGCTGGCGCCTCTACCTCTGCTCCTCGCCCCCCTACCTGCTCCAGACCCGCAACGACCGGCGCATGCACGAGTACACGCAGCTCGCGTTCCGGGGCGAGGTCGATGAGGCCCGCCGGGTCCGTGACAGCCTGGACCCCGTCCGCAAGGCCCTGGAGACCACCCGCCCCGGCGGCAAGCCCCAGGCGCACCAGAAGTACTGGCAGGAGTTGCTGGGCCAAGTCGGCGGCCCGGCCCGACCGCCCCTGCTTCCGCTCACCGAAGAGGAAAGGGAACGGACGAAGGCCGCCTTCGAGACCTGCGGCCTGAAGCCCTGACGACCCGGGCCGGGCCAGCGGCCCCGCTTTGGCAAGGGGTTATGGTGTTCCCATGAGCCGTCCCGACGTCGACGCCGCCCGGCGCAAGCTGCCCATCGGCATCCAGACCTTCCGCGAAATCCGCGAAGAGGGCTGCTACTACGTGGACAAGACCGCCTGGGTCCTGCGGCTGGTGGACGAGGGCAAGCACTACTTCCTCTCCCGCCCACGGCGCTTCGGCAAGAGCCTGCTCCTCGACACCATCAAGGAACTGTTCGAGGGCAGCGAGGAACTGTTCCGGGGGCTCTCCATCCATGACCAATGGGACTGGACGCCTCGCCCGGTGGTGCGGATCAGCTTCGGCAGCGGCGACTTTGCGGAACCCGGTTACCTGCGGGAAGACATGGCTGCGCAGTTGGAAGACATCGAGGAACAAGCAGGCGTCGGCCCCGGTGAGGCAAATGCGCCCCTACGCTTCCGCCGGCTCATCAGAGCGTTGCACCGGCGCTCGGGGCAGCGTGTGGCGGTGCTGGTGGACGAGTACGACAAGCCCATCCTGGACGCCTTGGCAGTGCCGGACGTGGCGTGGGCGAACCGGGACTTCCTGCGCAGCATCTACTCGGTCATCAAGGATTGCGACGCACACGTCAAGTTCACCTTGCTCACGGGCGTCAGCAAGTTCTCCAAGGTAAGCATCTTCTCCGGGCTCAACAACCTCATCGACCTCACCCTGGATCCTGCCTGTTCCGCCATCTGCGGCTACACGGACGCGGACTTGGACACCGTGTTCGCGCCCGAACTGTCCGGCCTGGACCGGGACGAGATACGCCGCTGGTACAACGGCTATTGCTGGCGGGGTGACGAGAAGGTCTATAATCCCTTCGACGTCCTGCTGTTGTTCCGGTCGCGGGAGTTCAAGGCCCACTGGTTCGAGACCGGTTCGCCCAAGTTCCTGGTCGATACCCTGATGCGGCGCCGCGTGCCATCCATCGATCTGGACGGCATGGTGGGGAATGAGGCGCTGCTGTCGACCTTCGACGTGGACGAGATGGCCATCGAGGCGCTGCTGTTCCAGACCGGCTACCTCACGGTTCTGGACGAGGAGGACCGCAACGGCCGCATCCGCTACCGCCTGGGTTACCCCAACCGGGAAGTGCGCCAGAGCCTGAACGAGCGTTTGCTCATGGTCCTGCTGCCGGATGACTCAAGGCAGCGGGCGGACGACGGCCCCTTGCGGGAACTGCTGGCCGCCAACGACTTCGCCGGCATGGAGGCCCTGTTCCGGGACATCTTCGCCGGCATCCCCTATCAGTGGCATACCAGGAACAACATCCAGGAGTACGAGGGCTACTACGCCAGCGTGGTCTATTCGTACTTTGCCGCCCACGGATTGGACCTGGTCGTCGAGGACAGTTCCAGCGCCGGGCGCGCGGACATGACGGTACGCTTCAACGGCGCCGTTTACGTGTTCGAGCTCAAGACCGTGCCGAAGGAGGCCACGGGGGAAGCCATGAGGCAGCTCAGGGAGAAGGGCTACGCCGACAAATACCACGGCCTGGGCCAGCCGGTCCACCTGATCGGGGTGGAGTTCAGCAAGGAGGACCGCAACGTCGCCGCCTTCGAGGTGGAGCGGGCGGCGTAGGTCGGCGGCAGGGCCGGCGCCGTCATGTCCTGTTCCCACAGGCATCCGAGGGATGCGGGCCGAAGCCCTGGCGACCCATATCGGGAGATCGAAACATGCTCATCAAGCGAATCAGGCTGACCAACCTGCTCTCCTTCGGACCGGACACGGAGGAGTTGGAGTGCGGTGCTGAACTACAAGGACAAGGATGGAGGAGAACGGCAGTTGCAACCCGAGGAGTTCCATCCCGAGCAGTCCATCCTTGCCCAGCGCAAGGACCCGGACCATTACCCGGAGTTGACCTGGCTTGGCCGGGAGTTCGACCGTATGCGGCTCTACCGGGATTGGTCCTTCGGACGGCAGACGCCGCCGCGTATGCCGCAGGATGCGAGGCTGCCCAACGACTTCCTGCGCGAGAACGGAAACAACCTCGGTCTGGTGCTGGACAAACTTTTCACCAAGGCAGGACTGAACTGGACCCTGCCAAGGTAACAGGGGCATCACCGCACGCGGAGCGGCTTGTCCGCACGCTGCTGGACAGGACGTCACCATGAAACGGCTTGTTCCATTCCGGCCCTCCATCGAGATCGCGGGAACGGCGCCGATGCCATCCCCGCAGGGAAGGGGCCAATGATGAGGAACCGGCTCGATTCCATAAGCCTCAAGGGCTTCAAGACCATCCAGGCCCTGGATGGCTTCGAGCCCGGTCCGTTGACGGTGCTCATTGGCCCCAACGGAGTGGGCAAGTCCAACTTCATCTCGTTCTTCCGCATGATGAGCTGGGCGCTGGGAGACGAGAGCGGCTTCCCGGAGTACGTGGCGCGGCAAGGAGGCGCAAGCAGGCTCCTGCACGACGGCCCCGGCCGCAGCCGCGAGATCGAAGCACAAGTGACGATCCAGACCGTCAGCGGCGAGAACCAGTACGGCTTCCGGCTGGTCCATGCGGGCGGAGACACACTGATATTCGCCGTCGAACGCTACCGTTTCTCCAGAAAAAGCCACGACGACCCTGCCCCTTGGCGGGGTGAAGACGAGGCCGGTCACCGCACGCCAAGGCTTCTCCGGCAAGCCGAGACCGACCAGACGGCGCTCGTCATTCGGAACCTCCTGCGGAAGATCATCGTGCACCAGTTTCACGACACCTCCGCGAGCGCCCGCATGCGCAACAAATGGCCCGTGCACGACAGCCGTTATCTCAAGGAAGACGCGGCCAACATCGCGCCGGTGCTGCATCGTCTGCAACAGTACGAACCTCCGTACTACCAGCGGATCGTGGACACCATTCGCCTGATCCTGCCCTTCTTCTCCGATTTCGAACTGGTTCCCGAATACGGACACCTACTGCTCGCCTGGCGTGAACGGGGCAGCGACCGGGTGTTCGATGCGTCACAGGCGTCGGACGGGATGCTGCGAATCATGGCCCTCGTCACACTCCTGCTTCAACCGGAAGAAGGCCTGCCCGACGTTCTGATCCTGGACGAACCGGAGCTTGGACTTCACCCCCACGCCATCAACGTGATAGGCGGACTGATGCGCGCCGTGTCCACGAAGGTCCAGGTCATTGCCGCCACCCAGTCCACGGCCCTCGTGGATCGCTTCGAGCCCGAGCACGTGGTCGTCGTGCAGCGTGACGATCGCATGTCCGTATTCCGCCGGCTGGATTCCGAGGCCCTGGCGGACTGGCTCGAGGAATACTCACTGTCCGAGTTATGGGAGAAGAACGTGCTCGGCGGACGACCCTGATGGACGCAAGGCTGAATTTCGTCGTCGAAGGACAGACCGAAGAGACGTTCGTCAACCAGGTGATGCGTCCGCACTTGGCAGACCGGCGTATCTGGGCATACGTGCGGTGTGTCGAGACGAGTCGCAACCATGGCAGAAAGTATCGTGGGGGCGGCAGAAGCTACAGGCTTGCGAAGAACGACATTACCCGCTGGCTGAAAGAGGATCAGAACCCGGACGCACGCTTCACCACCATGTTCGACCTGTATGCACTGCCGCGGAACTTTCCCGGCTACGAAGCCGCCAGTCAAGTGACCGATCCGCGTCAACGGGTCGGAGATCTCGAATCTGCCCTGAGGGACGACATCGATGATTGGCGATTCATCCCCTACATTCAACTCCACGAATTCGAGGCTCTGTTGCTGGCCGATCCACAAAAGCTGGAACTGCAATTTCCCGGTAGTGACGACGGGATAAGGAGGCTCGTGGAAATGGCGTCCCATTTCAGGTCGCCGGAACTGATCGACGATGGACGGGATACTGCGCCGTCCAAACGGATCAGGGACACAATACCGGAGTACTACGGCCAAAAGGCATCGGCAGGTCCTCTCGTTGCAGGACACATAGGGCTGACTGTCCTGCGCTCGAAATGTGAGCATTTCGGAGAATGGCTCAATCGCCTGGAAGGTATCGAGTAGCAGTCACGCCGCGATGAGGAACAGAGAGCCAATGCACGTTGCCTTCGTGATCGAGAATCTTCTTCGCGGCGGCGCTCAACGGGTGGTGCTGGGTATGGCGGGAGGGTTGGCCGACCTTGGTCACACGGTGGACCTCGTGCTGTTCGATCCGATCATCCGCAACCCGGTTCCGGACGGAGTGCGGCTGTTCGCCATAAGGGACACGCCGGACGAGATCACGGCGGAACGATTCGGCCGGACGCTGGCGGGAGTCGCGCGGCTCTCCGTCACTTCAGGCGTTTCAGACTGGATGCGGGCGGCAGCCGCTTTCCACTGGGATCCATTCTGTCTTCCGAGCAGACGCAGGACCCATATGGCTCGCGGCATTGCATACTACGCGGCCCGTGAACGGCCGGACTGTATCCTGCCGTCGATGCATCGTTCGATCGTGAGCACTCTCCTGGCCCGCCGTTTGTCAGGTGACCATCCTCCCGTCATTCCCATCAACCATTCCTCCCTGGAAGCCGGCCAGAACTTCCGGACCAGAGGCAGGTACCGGCGCCTGTTCGCTGACGCAACACACTTCGTGGGCGTGTCCCAAGACGTTTCCCGCAGTCTCGCGGAGGTCATCAAGGTTCCGGACGAGAGGATCTCGACCATCTACAATCCTGCGGTCACCCCGGACCTTCATGCCAGGGCTGCGGAGACGCCTGACCATCCGTGGCTTCGGAACGACGGCGCGCCGGTGGTTCTGGCCGCGGGGAGATTGGCGAGGGAGAAGGACTACCCGACCCTCATCCGGGCTTTCGCCCGGCTCGCGGCTCGGCGTCCGTGCCGTCTCATCATCCTTGGCGAAGGGAACAAGAGGACGGAGACCGAAGGACTGGTGGAAGAACTCAAGCTGACCGACCGGGTCTCGTTGCCGGGATGGGTGGAGAATCCCCTCGCCTTCATGGCCCGCGCCTCCGTGTTCGTGCTGTCTTCCCGACGGGAAGGGTTGCCGACGGTCCTTGTGGAGGCGCTGGCCTGCGGCTGTCCCTGCGTCAGCACGGACTGTCCTTCCGGCCCGGCGGAGATACTCCTGAACGGAGAGATCGGGCCGCTCGTGCCCGTCGGGGACGACGCAGCCTTGGCGAAGGCCATGGAGCGGGTGCTGGATCGGCCGCCGGACCGTCAGGCGCTGCAACGACGAGCGGCGGACTTTTCCGCGGACCGGGCGGTTGCCGCTTACGAGAAACTGCTCTCGGATCTCGTTCGTTGATTGGCGTCCAATCTGGTCACGTGGATTCAACCGCGGGAAGCCGAGGAAAACGTTTCATGCACATTGCCTTCGTGATCAACAGCCTCGGCGGCGGTGGCGCCGAACGAGTGGTGCTCAGGTTGGCCAGAGGGTTGATCGACCGGAGCCACAGAGTGGACATCGTTATGTTCCAAGCGATAGTCCATTACCCGGAGGATATCCCCCAAGGCACGAGGCTGTTCATCACGAACGGTGGATTGGACAAAAGCACGGAAGAGTCCACCAAAGTGGTTCTGACGAGCCTGGTCAGGGTCCACGCGCCTTCGAGGTCGTTGGATTGGGCACGTGCCGCGAACGCCATCAAGTGGGACCCGCTTTGTCTGCCCACCAGTCGCATGGTCGGTCAGGCTCGCGCAATTGCTTCATACATGGCGCTCGAGAAACCGGATTGCATTTTGCCCAATCTCCCCGGTCCGAAAATCGCAACTCTGTTGGCGCACCATTTCGTGACCGAGCCTCCCCCGACCATACCGATCGTTCACAATGTCGTTCGGTGGCGCCGTCGTCGCAGACGCAGATCTCGGTATCTGTTCGCAAACGCCGCGCACTGTGTCGCGGTGTCCCAGGGCGTTTCCGAGAGCTTGGCGGACGCCATCGGCGTCCCGTTGGAGAAGATTACCACAATCTACAATCCGGTGGTCACGCCAGACATCGCCAAAAGGGCCGCGGAACAGCCGAACCATCCGTGGTTGCTGGACCACGGTGAGCCGATAATCCTTGCAGCGGGACGACTGGAGAAGCAAAAAGACTACCCTACTCTCATCAGGGCTTTCGCCCGTGTCTCGGTTCGCCGTCCGTGCCGTCTCGTCATCCTTGGCGAAGGAAGCCAGAGGACGGAGATCGAAGGATTGATCCAAGAATTCAAGCTGACCGACCGGGTTTCATTGCCGGGATGGGTGGAGAATCCCTTCGCTTTCATGGCACGGGCCTCGCTGTTCGTGCTGTCTTCCCGATGGGAAGGTTTGCCGACGGTCCTGGTGGAGGCGCTGGCCTGCGGATGTCCCTGCGTCAGCACGGACTGCCCTTCCGGCCCGGCGGAGATACTCCTGAATGGAGACCTCGGACCGCTCGTGCCCGTCGGCAACGACTCAGCCTTGGCGAAGGCAATGGAGCGGGTGCTGGATCGGCCGCCGGACCGTCAGGCGCTGCAACGACGGGCGACGGACTTTTCCGCGGACCGGGCGGTTGCCGCTTACGAAAAGCTACTCTCGGAACTTGTGAGTTGATTGGGATCCGATCTGGTCACGTGGATTCAACGTCGGGAAGCTCGATGAAACGTATTTCGTTATGCACATCGCCATCGTGATCGATCACCTCGGAGGCTACGGTGCCGAGCAGGTCGTGTATCGGTTGGTTTACGGTCTGAGCGAGCGCGGTCACAAGGTGGACGTCATTCCGCTCCAGACGATCATCCATCGTGACCTTCCCCAAAACGTCCGGGTGTTCTTGCCAGGAGGGACGCCGGACCGGCTCACGGAAGAACGGTCCGCACGTGTGCTTGCGCGAGCCATCCGGCTTCGTCCGCCTTCTCGAACCCTCGAATGGGCGCACCGAGCCTTCGAGTGGGCGCAGGCGGCAAACGCCTTTCACTGGAATCCTCGTGTTACGCCCAGCAGGCGCCTGCTCCACCAAGCGCGCGCGTTGGCCTCGTACCTGGGGGTCGAGAGGCCCAACTGCGTGGTGCCGAATCTCCACCATTCCATGGATGCAACGTTCCTGGGATGCCGCATGGCAGGCGAATGCCCGCCCATCATACCCGTGATTCATCTAGACGCCCATAATCTCTTCTCAACAGAAAGCTACCGCTTCAGGCTGAGAGTCCGGTACCTGTTCTCCGATGCGACACATTTCGTCGGCGTGTCCCAAGGCGTTTCCCGCGGTCTAGCGGAGGTCCTCGATGTTCCGGACGAAAAGATCGCGACCATCTACAATCCGGTAGTCACTCCAGACCTTCATGCCAAAGCCGCAGAGCAGCCGGACCATCCGTGGTTTCGGGACGACGGCGCGCCAGTGCTCCTCGCCGTGGGACGCCTGGAAAAACAAAAGGACTACCCGACTCTCATCAGGGCTTTCGCCCGGCTCGCGGCTCGGCGTCCGTGCCGTCTGGTCATCATTGGCGAAGGAAGCCAGAGGACGGAGGTCGAAGGACTGGTCAAGAAACTCGATCTGACCAACCAAGTCTCATTACCGGGATGGGTAGAAAATCCTTTCGCCTTCATGTCCCGCGCCTCCCTGTTCGTGCTCTCGTCGATATACGAAGGCTTGCCCACTGTTCTCGTGGAGGCCATGGCCTGCGGCTGTCCCTGCGTGAGCACGGACTGTCCTTCCGGGCCAGCGGAGATCTTCCAGGACGGGGAATTCGGAGTCCTCGTGCCCGTCGGCGACGACGCAGCTTTGGCGGAAGCCATGGAACGAGTCCTCGACGCCCCACCCGACCGACGCCTGTTGCAGCAGCGGGCAGCGTACTTCTCCGCGGATCGGGCCGTGGCTGCATACGAGGAGCTGGTCGCATCCGTAGTCCGGCGTTCCGGTCGAACCTGATGCGTATCGTCCTGATCAACCTGGAGCGGGCGGCGCACCGGCGGGCGGAAATGGCTCGCGAGTTCGAGGCCGTCGGCTTGCGGTACGAGATCAAGTCGGCCATCGACGGACGCCGCCTTTCGCCGGACCATCTCGCCCAGGTCGATTGGGAAGGGCGGCGGCGTCTCGGCCTCCGTCCCCACGACAACGGCTCCATTGCCTGTTGGCTGACGCATCGCGAGGTCATGCGCGACCTCGCAGCGAACGGACCCGACATGATGGCGGTGTTCGAGGACGATGCCCGGTTCACGCCCGAGCTCCCCGAAGTTCTCAAGGTGCTGGGAACCAGGCCCTTTCCCTTCGACCTCGTGTCCCTCTACCGGGGACATCCCCGGCGGCCCTTCGTCCCGTGCGTCTCGGTGACCGGCGGCCACTCCGCGGGCCGGGTGCGGTACTCGGACAGCGGCTCCGTGGGATACGTCATCACTCGACCCGCGGCCCGGCATTTTCTGGAGACAACGCCCAGGATGGTCCTCGGCCTGGACCACGCCCTGCTGCGCTTCTGGGTCAGCGGACTCAACACGTTCTACGTGGACCCGCCGGTGGTCCACCACGGCGGCGCGCACGATTCCGAGATCGACGACCACAGAGTTACGGCGCGGGCCGAACGAGACGCGACCGACGCGCCGGCCGCGATCCTCTGGCGGCGTGCGGTTGCCGGCGCACGGCGGGCAGTGAAGAAGCGCCTCGCCTTCCGAAGGCTCTTGCGGGGAGAGATAGGGGTGACGCGATGGGCTTAGGGTACTGCTTCGCGTAGGCTGGACCGCCGAGAGATCGGGTATTCCCGAAACTTACTGTTCCACGACTTGATGTTGAACACCGCACAGCCGTTGACGATCGGGCGCGCCCACGATTGGCCTTGGGGATCCCGCAAGGGCAACTTTTGCTCCAGCGCCTTTTGTCGCTGCGTCAGAAGTGGCGACGCCAGGGTGTCCAAGGCCACCAACACCAGGTAATAGACAGGCTTGTCGGCTCGTCCTGCCGCCCATTCATAGAGAAAGGAGTCCCGATACTTGTACTGGAGGCTCTTGTCGAGTTGGCCACGCTTGAATCGCTGAAGGTATGCGCCGCCCTCTGGATCGGGCACGGCTGGGTCTTGAGGATCCTTGAATTCGATGAACAGGTAACGGTCGGAAAGCTCCACGATGAAATCCACGGCCTTCATGCAATGGCTGCGTCCGTCGTCGAACTTTCGCACAGGCACGATGTCATCAAATGTGATTTGCAGGTCGCCTTCGATGAAGGTACTCACTTCAAGGCCCCCCTCAGGCTGCGTTCGACCTCTCGGTCGTAGAGGCTGTCGAACGTTTCTGCAATCGCATTGGGGGTGATTTCAAGGTAACCGTCCGCGGTGTTGCACGTTACTACGTCCTTGTCCTCTCCCTCGCGGTACAGGGAGTGAAAGGCCACTTTGTCCTTCTTCTCCTTTCGGAGGTCGAGTTCCTCCAGGATGACGTAATCGTGCGTCGCAAGGAACACCTGGACGCCGTTGCGCTGGAGTTCCAACAGGATAGCCATCAGTGGGCCGAACAGTTTCGGGTTCAGGTTGGTCTCGGGTTCGTCCCAGAACAGTACGGAGCCGGCCCGGAGGGATCCGTTCTGCACCAACAACCATAACAGCGCGAGCTTGCGTATCCCTTCCGCGAGCAACATGAACTCAAGGTTACCCTGTGAGTTGTGCAGGAAGAACTCCTCGTTGCGGACGGTGACCGTGCCATCCATGGTCTCCTCGAGGTTGCCGAGCAGATTCTTGCGTTGTTGGTCCGCGGGACCGCGTAGTACCGGAAGGTAGGCGCGGCGCAGGAGGTCCGCATAGACTTCCTCGAAGTGGATTTCACGCCTCTCGTAGAGTGACCGGAAACCCGGGGCGTTGGAAAGCATTTCCTTCACCGGAATGTACACGCTCTCGACGGGATCTCGAGTCCAGTCCGAAACGCCGTTGACGCGGACCTTGTCGGAAGTCGCCTTCGTGACCAGTGTAGAGAACGAGGCGGCCAATCTGCGATGGACGGGATGGTCGGGATGATCGCGATGCACTTCCACGACTGCGCTCGCGCGACCCTGCTGGCGCTTCACCAGCCGACCCGGCCGCCGGCCTGACGGCTGGAACACCCGGATCATCTTCTCCACGAAATGTACGTCAGGCCTGGACGCCTCGCACGCCGCATAGCAGACCTTCATCAAATGGGTCTTGCCCGTGCCGTTGGCGCCCACGAGGACGTTGATGCCGGGAGAGATGTCGAGACTGAAATCCGAGAACGCCGTAAAGCGTTTCAGTTGTACTCTGGTCAGGGCCATGACTTGGGACTCCTGCAAGGGAACCGGTTCCCCACCGTAGATTGGCAACTCGCTCGCGTCAAGAACGGTCCTGCGCCACCACACCCTTGACCTTGCACTTTGACCCGTCCGCGGCAAGGGGTTATGGTGTCTCCATGAGCCTTCCCGCCCCAGGCCCCGCCCGGCGCAAGCTGCCCATCGGCGTCCAGACCTTCCGCAAGCTCCGCGAAGAGGGCTGCTACTACGTGGACAAGACCCCCTGGATCGGACGGCTGGTGGACGAGGGAGACCAATACTTCCTGTCCCGCCCCCGGCGCTTCGGCAAGAGCCTGCTGCTGGACACCATCAAGGAACTGTTCGAGGGCAGCGAGGAACTGTTCCGGGGGCTCACCATCCACGACCGATGGGACTGGACGCCATCCCCCGTGGTGCGGCTGAGCTTCGGCAGCGGCGACTTCGGGGACCCTGACTGGTTGCGCGAGGACATGGCGGCGCAGTTCGAGGCCATCGAGAAGCGCGCCGGCCTCGCCGCCAGCGACGGCAGTGCCCCCGCCCGCTTCCGCCGGCTGGTCGCCGAGTTGCACGAACGCGCCGGACGACGGGTGGCGGTGCTGGTGGACGAATACGACAAGCCGATACTCGATGCGTTGGAGAAGCCGGAAGTGGCCAAGGCCAACCGGGACCGACTGCGCGGCCTGTACTCCGTCATCAAGGACTGCGACGCGCACATCCGGTTCACGTTGCTCACCGGCGTCAGCAAGTTCACCAAGGTGAGCCTCTTCTCCGGCCTCAACAACCTGAAGGACATCACCCTGGACCCGCGCTACTCCGCCGTCTGCGGCTACACGGAAGCCGACCTGGACACCGTGTTCGCCCCCGAACTGCCCGGACTGGACCGGGACCGGATACGCCGCTGGTACAACGGCTATTCCTGGCGGGGAGACGAGAAGGTTTACAACCCCTTCGACGTCCTGCTGCTGTTCGACACCCGCGAGTTCAAGGCCCACTGGTTCGAGACCGGCTCCCCCAGGTTCCTCATCAACGCCCTGATGCGCCGCAGCGTCTCGCCCATGGACCTCGACCGCATGGTCGGCGACGAAGAGATGCTGTCGGCCTTCGACGTGGACGAGATGGCCATGGAGGCGTTGCTGTTCCAGACCGGCTACCTCACCATCGTGAACTCGGAGGACCGGAACGGCCGCATCCGCTACCGCCTGGGATACCCCAACCAGGAAGTGCGCGAGAGCCTGAACAAACGTCTTCTCACGGCCTTGCTGCCGAAGGCCTCGAGGCAACTGGCGGACGACGGCCCCTTGCGGGAACTGCTGGCTGCCAACGATTTCGCCGGCCTGGAGGCGTTCTTCCGGTCCGTATTCGCCGGCATCCCCTACCATTGGCACATGAGGAACGAAATCCGGCAGTACGAAGGCTACTACGCCAGCGTGGTCTATTCCTGCTTCGCCGCTCAGGGCTTCGACCTGGTCCCCGAAGACAGTTCGAGCGTGGGGCGTGCGGACATGACCGTACGCTTCGACGGCAACCTCTACCTGTTCGAGTTCAAGACCGTGGACAACGAACCCACCGGCGAGGCCATGGCGCAGTTGAAGGCCAGGGGCTACGCCGACAAGTACCGCAGCCCGGGCCACCCCGTCCACCTGATCGGCGTGGAGTTCAGCAGGCAGGATCGCAACCTCGCCGCCTTCGAGGTGGAGCAGGCCGCGTAGGGAACTTCCGATCCATTCCGGCTCGAGTTCCCTCTCCTCATGGGAAAGCACGTCCTTCATGGATGGATTCCCGCTTTCGCGGGAATGACGGAGTGGGTCGTGAAGCGCCGTTCAGGGTTCCCGCAGGTCGATCATTGGAACTCACCAGCCCATCCGGGACCGTAGCGACATGACGGACGCGAACGAACAGGTGACCTTCGATGAGTTCCGGCGGATACGGATCCATGTCGGCACCATCGTGGAGGCCGCGCCCAATCCCAAGGCGCGGGCGCCGGCCTACGTGCTGCGCATCGACTTCGGGCCGCTGGGGATGCGCACCAGTTCCGCCCAGGTCACCCGGAACTACACCCCGGAGCAGTTGGTGGGCCGGCAGGTCGCGGCCGTGCTGAACTTCCCGCCCAAGCGGGTGGCGGGGGTCAAGTCCGAGGTCCTGGTGCTCGGCGCGGTGGGCGAAGCGGACGGCGTGGTGCTGCTCCAGCCGACGTCCCCGGTCGCCAACGGCTCCCCCGTGGCCTGAGTCCGAACCGGAAGGGAGATGCGCATCGAGGAAGCTCTGGACAATTGCCCCGTTCGTCCTGAGCGTAGCGAAGCGAAGTCGAAGGACGCGCTTTCCCATGGGGAGCGGCCCATCGAGCCGGAATGGATCAGAGGTTCCTTCGAGCGGACCGAGCGTTTCCTGCCGAGAGGTGCGGCGCCTACACTGCCCTCGCGCGCACGCGCAGGGAGTTGCCGATGACGGACAGGGAGCTGAGGGTCATGGCGCCGCTGGCCACCATCGGGTTCAGCAGCAACCCGAAGAAGGGGTAGAGCGCGCCGGCCGCGACGGGGACTCCCAGGACGTTATAGACGAAGGCCAACCAGAGGTTCTGGCGGATGTTGGCCATGGTCTCGGTGCTCAGCCGCCAGGCTCGCGCCAAGCCGCGGATATCGCCGTTGAGCAGGGTGACGCCCGCGCTTTCCACCGCCACGTCCGCGCCGGTGCTCATGGCGATGCCCACGTGCGCCTGGGCCAGGGCCGGAGCGTCGTTGATGCCGTCCCCGGCCATGGCCACGACCGCGCCGCCGTCCTGGAGGCGTTTGACCACGACGCTCTTCTGCTCGGGCGATACGTCGGCCTCCACGTCGCGGATGCCGAGATGGTGCGCCACGGCCCAGGCGGTGGTGCGGTTGTCGCCCGTCAGCATGACGACCCGGACGCCCTTCTTGCGCAACTCCTCCATGGCGGCAAACGCGGACGGCTTGATGGGGTCGGCCACGCCGATCATGCCGGCCGGCCGGCCGTCGATGCCCATGAAGGCCACGGTGCAACCGTCCCGGCGCTGCGGTTCCGCGCGGTGGTAGAGGTCGCTGCCGTCGATGTCGTGCTCTTCCAACAGCAACCGGCTGCCCAACACCACCCGTCGTCCGTCCACCTCCCCAACCATCCCCTTGCCGGTGACCGAACGGAACCCCCTGGCCTCGGACAACTTCAGGTTCCGGTCCCGGGCCGCGTTGACGAACGGCACGGACAAGGGATGCTCGCTCTGCTGCCCCAGGCTTGCGGCGAGACCCAGGATGTCGTCTTCCTCGTGTCCCGGCAGCGGCCCCACCGACACCAGGCGCGGCTTGCCCTCGGTGACGGTGCCGGTCTTGTCCACCACCAGGACGTCGACCTTGGCCAGCAACTCCAGGGCGGCGGCGTCCCTGACCAGCACGCCGGCCACGGCGCCGCGGCCGACGCCCACCATGACCGCCATGGGCGTGGCCAGTCCCAGGGCGCAGGGACAGGCGATGATGAGCACGGCCACGGCGTTGACCACACCGTGGACCAGGGCGGGCGCCGGACCCGCGAGGCTCCAGACGACGAAAGCGGCCGCGGCCACGAGCATCACCGCGGGGACGAAGTAGGCGGCGACCCGGTCCGCGGTCCGCTGTATGGGCGCCCGGCTGCGCTGGGCCTCGCTCACCATCTGCACGATCCGGGCCACCAGCGTGTCCCGCCCGACCCGCTCGGCGCGCATCACGAAGCTGCCGGCGCCGTTCATGGTGCCCCCGGTCACGGTGTCGCCCTCGGTCTTCGCCACCGGCAACGGCTCGCCGGTGACCATCGACTCTTCCACCGTAGTGGCGCCCGAGAGGACCGATCCGTCCACCGGCACCTTCTCCCCGGGCCGAACCCGCAGCCGGTCTCCCGGAGCGACCCGTTGCAGCGGCACGTCCTCCACCGAGCCGTCGTCCCGCAGCAGCCGAGCCGTGTCGGGCGCCAGGGCGAGCAACGACCGGATGGCGTCGCCGGTACGGGCCCGGGCGCGCAACTCGAGCACCTGGCCCAGGAGCACGAGGGTGACGATCACCGCAGCGGACTCGAAGAACACCGGCACGTAGCCGTCCGCCGCACGATACGACGGGGGGAACAGTCGAGGGAACCACAGCGCCGCCACGCTGAAGAGGTAGGCCGCCCCCACCCCCACCGAAATCAGCGTGAACATGTTCGTGCTGCGGTTGACGACGGAGGCCCAGCCGCGCTGGAAGAAGGGCCAACCGCCCCAGAACACCACCGGGGTGGTCAGCAGGAACTGAAGCCACACGCACAAGGTCCGCGTCATGTACATCGACCACGGGTGGTTCGGCATCATCTCCATCATGGCCAGCAGCATGACCGGCAACGAAACCACCGCGCAACCCCAGAACCTGCGGCTCATGTCCGCGAGCTCCGGGTTGGCCTCCTCGTCCACGGACACGTTCTGGGCTTCGAGCGCCATGCCGCAGAGCGGGCACGGGCCGGGCTGGTCCGCGACCGCCTCCGGGTGCATGGGACAGCGGTAGGCGGAGTCCCCGGCCGCCCCCGGCAGCCGTTCCAGCGCCATGCCGCACAGGGGACAGGGCCCCGCCTCCGGCCGGCGGACTTCGGGATGCATCGGACAGGTGTATTCGCCGCGGGACGGCGCGGGTCCCGGAGAACCGGAACCTTGCGTCTCTACGGAACCCTCGTCCACAGCAGGAACCTTTCCCTTGCCGGAATGACGTTCGGACAGCCCCTCTTGCAGCGATGCAACCCGGAGACCCCGCTTCGGTACGATGGACGAGTCCGGACAGAAGGAGTGGTCGGGGCGACTGGATTTGAACCAGCGACTTCACGGACCCGAACCGTGCGCTCTACCAGGCTGAGCCACGCCCCGACTCTCGGTCCGACTGGACCTTGGCTTGGTTTGGAAATATCTAGCACATGAGCGGTACGAGGTAAATCATGCAGGCCGCCCAGGGAGGTACGAAAACGTGTCGGGAAGGGTGGAAGGGGGCGCTCCAGGATGTCGGCACAAGGAGTTCCCTCTTGACCCATTTCGATTCAACGGCGTGGGGAGAGAGGACGAGGACAAACCAGTCGCAACGCCGGAGCGCTGCGCCGATCTCGTCGTGCCACTGCTGCGCTCCCTGAACATTGATTTCGCTGTACCAGACCGGAATTCCGTGGCGGCGCAGGACACCGGCCAGCTTTCTCACGAAGGGTCGATCCTGGCTGGAGTGGGATAGGAAAATTTCGTTCGGCACGTGAGATCAGAGGCGGCGCGCGATCAAGGGTGGCTGCGGATAGCGTCGGCAATCGGTTGCACTTCAGGGTCACCGCTTCCGTAGTCTTCCAAGCCCACCCAAGGCATTCGCCGGACGATCCATGGAATCTCCTTGGCAGGGATTCGTCCAGGGTCGCCGACCACGACGGGGATCAGACGGTTGCTGTAATTCTTTGCGCCAAGCGCGTACTCGATGTCGCGCTTCACATAAGGAGAGTCGGCCGCGGCGGGCGTCAACAAAACCACCATCGCCTCGGATTCTTCCAGCGCACGCCCCACCTCCGCGGCCCAGTTGTCGCCAGGGAGGAGATTAAAGTCAGAGTCCCACACTTCGAACCCGCTTCGTTGGAGCGCCTCGGAGACCCGAGCCGCCAACGGCGCGTCTGCGTGGGAGTGGCTGAGAAAAACCTTCATCGCCTCTCGTTCCTTGTCATACCAACCGGTCGGAGTACCTGTTGCCGCGACACCAAGCGACGCTTCCAGTTCCCGAGTGGAGAACCTCCGGTCTATTGCTGAGGCTGAGGACTTGGCGTAGATGGCGCAGATCTCGTGAACCCCTCGAACAGGCCTTCGATGCGGGCCATTCGTTCCCGAAGGTCGCCGATGTCCCGACGCATCTCGCCCATTTCCTGGCGCACGTCCCCGATCTCCTGGCGCATGGCCCGTTGGCCGGGAACGATGACGGCCGCCAAGGCTATGGCCGCGCCGATGATGGTTACCATGATGGTTACGACGGCTATGATTTCGAGTCTCATGATTCCACTCCGGGACAGGAACCTTGGCCCACGCTATTGATGATCCCCCAACGTCCCCCTGAAGTCAAGGACCGGGTCCGCCGCTTCCGTCTGCGGGACGCGGGCCGGTCACGACGGTGCGGGGAGCCGGCGCAACCGGGCGGCGAAGAAACCCTCCGTGTCGTGGCGGTGGGGCAGCGCGAGAAGATACCCGCGGGCGGTCATGGCGCGGGCCGCGGCCGGGAGGCAGGCGGCGGCGGCGTCCAGCGCGAAGTCGGGGCGGCGCTCGACGAAGGACTCCACCACCTGCTCGTTCTCGACCCGCGAGAGCGTGCAGGTGGCATAGACCAGGACCCCGCCGGGGACCACTCGTCCCGCGGCCCGTTCCAGGAGCCGGGCCTGAAGCGCCGCAAGCCGATGCAAGTCCGCTTCTGTGCGGCGCCACTTGATCTCCGGGTGCGAACGCAGACTCCCCAGGCCCGAGCACGGCGCGTCCACCAGCACGCGATCGAAGGCAGCGGGCTCGCCGGGCAACTCGCGGGCCGAGTCGCACGCGTGGGCGCGGATGCAGCCGAGTCCCAGTCGGCGGGCGTTGTCCCCGATCTTCGCCAGACCGCGGTCCGAGACGTCGCAGGCCGCGACTTGGCCCCGGTCCTGCATCAGCTCCGCCAGGTGCGTGGTCTTTCCGCCGGGCGCGGCGCAGGCGTCGAGCACGCGCATGCCGGGCTTGGGACCGACCAGGAACCCGACCATCTGGGAGGCTTCCCCCTGCACTTGGCACAGGCCGTCGCGGAACTCGGCAAGGTCCGCGGGGGACGCCGACCCGCGCAGGCGCACGGCGAGGGGCGACCAGGCGCCGGGCCGGGCGTCGAGGCCGCGGGAACGCAGGCGCCGCACCAGCGCGTCCCGATCGGTCCTCATGCCGTTGACCCGCAGCACCAGGGGGGCTTCGCGGTTGTTGGCATCCATGAGGCGCCGGCTCTCCACCGCGCCCCACTGCTCCCGCCACAGGTCCACCAGCCAGGACGGGTGCGAAACCAGCGCGGCCACGTCCCGGTCCTTGCCGGACGTCGGCGGCGACCATGCGCCCCGCTCCCGGCGCGCGACCTGCCGCAGGACGGCGTTGACCAGCCGCGCCTTGCCCGGGCCGGCGCGCTTCCTGGCCAGCGCCACCATCTCGTTGACGGTGGCGTAGGAGGGGACCCTGTCCAGGAAGAGCAACTCGTAGCCGCCCAGCCGGAGCAGGTTCCGGACCACGGGGTCCAACTCGTCCAGGGGTTCCCGGAGCAGACCGCGGAGGACCCAGTCGATGCGCCCGCGCCACCGAAGGGCGCCGTAAACCATGCGGGTCAGCAGCGCGCCGTCGGCCTGCCGCAGGGCCGCCTCCCGGAGGCGCGCGTCCAGCAGGGCATCGGCGTAGGCCTGCCGCCGCTCGACGCGGTGGAGGATGGCGAGGGCGATCTCACGCGGGTTCCTGGAAAGGGGGTGGCTCAAACCGCATGCCCTCCCGGAGACCCACGCCGCGGAGGAAGGCGTCCGCGGACATCCGTTTACGGCCTTCCAGTTGCAGTTCCGTGAGCACCAGCACACCGGCGCCGGTGCTCACCCGGACGCCGTCCGCGCCCGCCCCCACCACCGTTCCCGGCGCCGCCGCCGCTCCCTCCCCTGCGGCTCCGAGCCTGGCGCCGTGGACCTTGATGCGCCTGCCCCGCCAGTAGCTGAACGCCGACGGCCAGGGGTTGAAGGCCCGCACCCGGCGTTCGATCTCGCTGGCCGGCCGGCTCCAGTCGATGACCCCGTGCTCCTTCCTGAGCATCGGAGCGAAGGTGGCCGCGGCCGGGTCCTGGGGGCGCGGCGCGAGCGTCCCCCGTCCGAGCCCCGCGACGGTCTGCACGAGCAGCCGCGCGCCCACGGGAACGAGCTTCGCCTCCAGGGAGGCCGCGGTCTCCCCCGGCTCCATGGCCACCTCCTCGGCGAGCAGGACCGGCCCCGCGTCCATTTCGGCCACGAGCCGCATGGTGGTCACGCCGGTCACCGCCTCTCCCCGGAGGATCGCCCATTGCATGGGCGCGGCCCCCCGGTACCTGGGCAGCAGCGAATAGTGGACGTTGACGCAGCCGAGGGAGGCCGCGTCCAGGATCGCCTGCGGAAGGATGCGCCCGTAGGCCACCACCGCCACGAGGTCCGGGCGCCAGACTCGCAGTTGCTCCAACAGGCCGGGGTCCTTCACCCGCTCGGGCGTCGAGACCGGTATGCCGTGCCGGGCTGCGGCCAGCCGCACCGGCGCGGGAGCGAGGGCCTGGCCCCGGCCCGAAGGGCGGTCGGGACGGGTCACCGCGCCCACCACCTCGTGGGCGCTGCCCGCCAGCGCTTCCAGCGAGGCCGCGGCCGACGCCGGGGTTCCCATGAACACGATACGCATGAAGTGTGCGCGCAAGGCGCGCGTCCGGCCGGGGCGGCCCCGCGGCGCCGCCGTTTCCCGCGAGTGGCGGTCAACGCGGCCGGTTTTCCGGGGAGCGCAGGTCAGATGACGACGCCGCGGCTCTCTTGGGGTTCCTTGCCGGTGCGAACGGACTTCTTGAGCTTGCGCAGGTAGATGTCGCGCTTGAGGCGGCTGATGCGGTCGATGAAGAGCTTGCCGTCGAGATGGTCGATCTCGTGCTGGATGGCCACGGCCAGGAGGCCGTCCGCGGCCACCTCCACCTCCTGGGCGTTCTCGTCATACCCCGAGGCCAGCACCCGCTCGGCCCGTGTCACCTCCGCGGTGAAATCGACGACGCTGAGGCAGCCTTCCTCCACCACCACTTCGCCCTCGGCCGCCCGGATCACCGGGTTGGCCAGCTTGATGACGTTGGCGCCCCGGTTCTCGTGGTCCACGTCCAGTACGATGACGCGCAGGGACACGCCCACCTGCGGCGCAGCCAGTCCGATGCCCGGCGCGGCGTACATGGTCTCCAGCATGTCCTGCATGAGTTCGGCGGTCTCGCCGGTGACGGCTTCCACCGGCCGGGCCGGCCGGCGCAGGATCGGATCGGGAAACTTGAGGACGTTCAGGACCATTGGAGGACGTTCCGATATAGCGGAGAACTCCGATCCCCTAATGGCGGAGAACTCCGATTCCCTCCCCCCTTGAGGGGGAGGGTCAGGGAGGGGGGTCAATCAACGCAACCACCAACTCGGCGTCAGCACCGACGGACGGATGGCTGACACGGTTGGGGCGATCCGTGGAGAAGACCCATCCCCTCCACCCCGCCGCACCCCCCACCCTGACCCTCCCCCTCAAGGGGGGAGGGGACGCCAAGGCGTGGGGCCCCGCCCACACGAAAGCCGGAAGAGCCAGTTCTGGAACCTCTGGACAATTCCGGCTCGAAGCGCCTCTCCCCATGTGAAAGCGCGTCCTTCGACTTCGCTTCGCTACGCTCAGGACGAACGGAGGTAATTGTTCAGGGGTTCCTTCTATAGCATGTGGTACGGGTCCACATCAACGTGGACGCGGACGGTCTTGCCCTTGGGCATGAGGTCCGCGGCGCGTCGGGCCATGGCCAGCAGCGTCGGACGGCTCTCCCCCTTGAGCAGGATCTGCCAACGGTAACGGTTGCGCAGCCTGGAGATGGGCGCGGGCGCGGGTCCGAGTATCTCCACCGCGGCCCCGGCCGAGTCCCGGCGCAGCGCCCGGGCCAAGTCCCGGGCGCCGCGGGCCACCCGGTCCTCGTGGAGGCCGTCCAGGCGCAGGTGCACGAGGCGCCGGAACGGCGGGTAACCGAGCTCCCGGCGGAACTCGGTCTCGGTGGCGAAGAACCCCCGGTAGTCGTGGACCCGGGCGTGGTCGAAGCAGTAGTGTCCGGGGGCCAGCGTCTGCACGATGACCCGGCCCGGCTCCCGGGCGCGCCCGGCGCGGCCCGCCACCTGGCTGATGATCTGGAAGGTCTTCTCCGCGGCCCGGAAGTCGGGGAGGTTGAGCGACGAGTCGGCCAGGACCACCCCCACCAGGGTGACGCCGCCCACGTCATGCCCCTTGGCGACCATCTGGGTGCCGACGAGGATATCGAGGTCGCCCTTCTCCCAGGACCGGAAGATCCGCTCTTGGGCGCCCCGGGCGCCGGTGGTGTCCCGGTCCATGCGCCCGATCCGGGCCTTGGGCAACAGGCGCCGGAGCTCGTGCTCCACCCGCTCCGTGCCGAAGCCCACCTCGCCCAGGGACAGGTTGCCGCAGCCGGGGCAGGCGTCCGCCTTGCGCCGCCGGAAGCCGCAGTGGTGGCAGAAGGCGCGGTTGCGCCCGAGATGGTAGGTGAGGCTGATGCTGCAATGTGGACATCGGACCACGAAACCGCAGGCCTGGCACTGGAGGAACGAAGCGAACCCCCGCCGGTTGAGGAAGACCAGGCTCTGCCGGCCCAGGGCGTGGTTCTCCTGCAACGCCCGCAGGAGCGGCGCGGAAAAGATCCCGATCCCGTCCCGGGCCGGCCGGGCAGGGCCGGTCTTCAGGTCCACGACCTCCACCTCGGGCATGGGCCTGGACTCCACGCGCTCGGTGAGCTCGACCATGCGGTAACGGCCGCTTCGGGCGTTGTGGTAGCTCTCCACCGAGGGCGTGGCCGAGCCCAGGACTACCGGACAGCCGACGATGCGGCCCCGGACCACGGCAAGGTCGCGTGCGTGGTAGCGGACGCCCTCCTCCTGCTTGTAGCTGTGGTCGTGCTCTTCGTCCACCACGATGAGGCCGAGGTTCCGCGCCGGGGCGAAGACCGCGGAGCGGGCGCCCGCCACCACGTTCACCGCGCCGTGGACGATGCGCCACCACTGGCGCCACCGTTCGACTGCGGCGAGGCCGCTGTGGAGCACCGCCACGTCGCCCGGGAAGCGCGCTTCGAGCCGGTCCAGCAACTGCGGGGTCAAGGCGATCTCCGGCACCAGGATCAGGCATTGCCGGCCTTGGCGGCGCACCCGCTCCATGGCCTGGAGATAGACCTCGGTCTTGCCGCTGCCGGTGACGCCGTGCAGCAGCACGGTCTCGAACCCGCCCTCCCCCAGGCGCTCGTCCATGGACCCGAGGGCGCGCCGCTGCTCCCGGGTGAGCGCGGGAGCGCGGCTCGCCGGCGCCGCGCCCGCGGTCCCCTCCGGCAAGGGTTGCCTCTTGCGCCGCGCCTCGCGCACGTGCCCCCGGAGCCGGTCCTCCACGGTCACTGCGCCGGCCTCGGCCAGCCGGTCCAGGGCCGCCTTGACCCCCCGGCGCGGGAACAGACGGCTCAGGGCCGCGGGCGTCATGGGACCGCGGCGGAGGGCGTCGAGGACCTCCCTGTCGATCTCTCCGTGAAGGTCCTCCGGGTATCGCACGAACGCCGCGGCCACCCGGCTCTCGGTGCGCAGCAGCGGCGGCAGGGCCGCGGCCAGCACCTCTCCCAGGGGCGCCACGTAATAGTCCGCGGCCCACCGGCACACCTTCAGGAACGCCTCGTCGAGCAGCGCCTCGTCGTCCAGGCACTCGGCGACCTCCCTGACCCCGGCCACCGGCGACCGCGCTTGGAACCCCGTCACCACGCCGGTCACCCGCCGCCGGCCCAGCGGCACCAGCACCCGCATGCCCACCTCGATGCGGCACCCGAGCGCCTCGGGCACGGCATAGGTCAAGGGCTCCCGGAGCGGCGCCGGCACCGCCACCAGAGCGAACTTCCTCCGAGCGTCCATCCTCCCGGATTATTGATGAGAATGCGACAGAATGCCACGTCATTGACGCCGTTCCAACGCCGTCGAGGCGCCGCCTTCCGTTCTTTGAAACCTCCGAACGATTCCGGCTCGAAGCGCCTCTCCCTATGGGAAAGAGCGTCCTTCGACTTCGCTTCGCTACGCTCAGGACGAACGGAGGCAATCGTTCAGGGTTTCCCTTTCCCGGAAGAGAGGCTTCCCGGCCCCCTCTCCGACGGGGAGACGACGCGGTTCGCCGGTCTCCGGACGTCCCCGTTGCCGCGCCCGGGGAGTTGGCCCCTGATTTGCGTCTCACGTGGCCCATGAGCCGCCTCTCCTCGTTCCGGCGGGCGCGCGCCTGGTTCGCCATCGACGTGGGCTCCAGCTCCGTCAAGCTCGCCGAGGCGGTTGACGGCCGCGACGGCGCCCGGGTGCTGCGCACCGCGGTGCTCCCGGCGCCCGCGGGAGCGGTGGAGAACGGGTTCGTGCGCCATACCCGCGTCCTCGGAGACGCCATCCGGGAGTTCGCCGGGGCCGCCCGCGGAAGGCCGCGCCGGGCGGTGGTGTCGATCCCGGGGCGAGGGGTCATGATCAAGCGGCTGCGCCTCCCCGACCAGGGCCCGGACGGGCTCGACCGGGCCATCGAGTTCGAAGCCATGGACGCGGTGCCGGAGGACCTGGACAACGTGAACCTCGACTACCACGTCATCGGGCCCTCGGACGACGGCAACGGACTGGAGATACTCCTGGTGGCCGCCAGGAAGGACCTGGTCGAGAACTACGTGGAGCTCCTGGAGGCCGCGGGGCTGGTCCCGGCCGTCGTGGACGTGGACCACTTCGCCCTCCGGTCCGGCAGCCGCGGACTGCCGGACCACCGTGCGGAGGTGCTCGTCCACGTGGGCGCGCGTTCCACCACGGTCCACGTCCCCACGGACCACTTGCCCGGCTATACAGCGGACCTGCCCGTGGGCGGGGAGCAGTTGACCGAGAGCCTGGCCGAGGACCTCGGCGTTTCCCGTGACGAAGCCGAGGCGGTCAAGTGCGGCGACCGCTCGCGAGCCGTCGCCCGCCTGCTGGACTCCCCGTGCGAGCGGTTCGCCGCGGAGGTGGCGCGCAGCCTCAACCTCTTCGGCGCACTGGGCGACCGAGCGGAGACGCGCCGGGTTTCCCTGAGCGGCGGCAGCGCCCTGCTGCCCGGCCTGGGTCCGAGCCTGACCCGGGCCCTGGACGCGGAGGTCCGGGTCTGCGGCCCCTTCTTTCGCGACAGCCTGCCGCCGGAGGACGTCCACACCGGACCCGCCTTCGCGGTGGTCGCGGGCCTGGTGACCCGGAGTCCGTTCGAGTAGGCGAGTCGCCGCGGGACGGCGCGGCGAACCGGCGCGCCCGGGCGGTCCGAAGCGCGTCCTTCGACTTCGGGCTGTTCCGGCTTTTGTGTGGGCGGGGTCCCACGGCCTGGCGTCCCCTTCTGAGGGAGCTCGTGGCCGGGTGCGAACTGCGTCACTCTGGCGGGGTCCCACGGCCAAGCGTCCCCTCCCCCCTTGAGGGGGAGGGACAGGGTGGGGGGTACGGCGGGGTTGAGGGGATGGGTCCTCTCCACGAACCGACCCAACCGTGTCAGCCATCCGTCCGTCAGTGCTGACGCCGATGGGTCCGGTTGCACGGAGAACCCCCCTCCCTGACCCTTCCCCTCAAGGGGGGAGGGAATCGGAGTCCTCCGCTATGCCGAATGGAGGATAGCAAGGGGGGAATCGGGCTTCATCGTGTGGGTGGGGAGTGTGACAACCCACACGATTTCCTGAAGCACCCGACTCGCTTCGCTTGGGATGAACGGGGGCAATCGCTCGGGGTTTCCGGAAGGCGCCATGGGAGGATACCGTCATGGTCCGCATCAACCTTCTGCCCACCCGGGAGATCCGGGCGCTGCAACGGCGGCGCCGGACGATCGTCGTCGGCAGCGCCGCGCTCTGCGTGGTCGTGGGCGTGCTGGCAGCGGTCAACGTCTCGCAACTGCGCCGCGGTTCGGCGTTGGAGGCCGAGCTCGCCGAGGGCCGGCGAGTGGCCGAGGAACTGCGGCTCCGTACCGGGGAGGTCGATGAGTTGGAAGAGGGGATCCGGCGGCAACGGGAGAAGAACCGGGCGGTTCGGGAGTGGCTGGAACGTCGGGCGCAGCACTCGCGCATCCTGCGCGGCCTCTCGGCCGCGGCCCCGGACCGGCTGTGGTTGACCCGCTACGCAGAGTCCCGAGGCGCCGCCTCCCTGGAAGGTCGGGCTACCGACGACGAGTCCATCGCCCGGTTCCTGCGCAACCTCTCCGCCGCCTTCCAGACACGGGAGCTGATGGAGGTGGGCAAAGCCGAGGGGGAGCATGGCTTCCGGCGCTTCGTCATCCGCGCCGTGGACGAGCCGCCGGATACCGCTCCGGCCGGGGAATAGCGGCGGAAGGACGGGCGAGCCGGCCATGTGGAGTGACGTCCTGCTCGAACGCTCGTTCGCCCAGCAGGTCCTGTTGATGGCGGCCGCGGCGCTGTCCCTGGCCGCCCTGGACTACGCCTTGGTATATCGTCATCAGGCCGCGGGCATCGCCCGGTCCGCGGAGGATCTCGCGCTCGTCCGCCTGGACGAGACCCGGCTGCGCGCGGAGCTGGGCCGCCTGCCGGGGCTGCGCGCGGAGCTCGCCGCGCTCCGGGTCGAACTGTCCTCGACGCTTCCCCCGGGGAGCGGGGCGGCGACGCCCCTGGAGACCATCGCGGCGCGAGCGGCCGCGGCCGGACTCGAAGTGGTCCGCTTCCATCCCGGGGCCGCGGACGTCGGAGAACACTTCAGCGAGGTCCCCATGGCGGTGGAGCTGGGAGGGACCTTCCACCAACTCCTGCGGTTCTTCGAGCTCTCCGCGGGGTCGGACCACCGGCTGAACGCGAGGGACCTGGCCATCGACGCCCACGCCGCAGACGACGGACCCACCGCGCTCCGCATCGTGCTGGAGATGGCGGCGCTGCGGTTGCCCACGGGAGACGAGGCCGCAACGGCAGCGCACCTGTTGACGGGTGGCAGTCGGACTATCCCTTCCCGGTCGTCCACGGAAGGCCAAGCCGTCGCGGTAGCGGATGGCGCGGTGCCGGACACCGCCGCGGGCGCGCACGCCCCGGTCCCAACGCCCACGCCGGCCCCGGTGGAAGCCGAAACCTCGCTACGGGACCCGTTCCAACCTTACGAGCCTCCTCCTGCCCCGCACGACCCGGAGGAACCGCCGGAACCCACCACGCCGCCGGAGGACCCGCCGGCGCCTGCTCCCGAGCCGCAATTCCATGCCGTGGGCATCGTCTGGGAGCCCCGCGCCGCGGTGGCGCTGGTAAAGGACGCCGACGGGTTCGGGCACGTGGTCGAACCGGGGGGGCGGTTGGACAGGCTCGGCTACCGGGTCAAGGCCATCACCTCGTGCGAAGTCGTCCTGGAAGCCGACCGCAACGACCCGCAGCCCCGAGAGACCCGTCTCAAGATCCCGCGGTGCGGCGACCCCGCAAGCCCGGCGCACCCGGACGCCGGTCCGTAATCGCCTACGGAACCTCTGATCCATTCTGGCTCGAGGTGTCTCTCCCCATGGGAAAGCGCGTCCTTCGACTCCGCTCCGCTACGCTCAGGACGAACGGGGCAATTGTTCAGAGTCTCCCTGCTTGCCGAGTGCGCGCGCGACCGCGTCGGGATCCCGGTCGATGACGGTCAGCAGGACGCAGGCGGCCCGGTCCGGGGCGCGCCGGCCCTGTTCCCAGTCCTGCACCGTGCGTGCATCGAGGTCGAAACGCTCCGCGAACTTCCGTCGGCTTAGTCCGAGGCGCTTGCGGAGCGAAAGGATCCGCTCGGCCGACGGATCCTCGATGATACGGCACGGAAGCGCGGCCTCGCCGCGCACGTGGGCCAGGACCTCTTCGAGAGCCGCTTCGACCTCGCGCCCCACCCGGCTTCGTTCCGTGCTCATTCGACTTTCCCTTCCGTCTTTATCGCGGCCACCAGTCGCGACAGCCTCTTCTTGTCCGCTGAGGTCAGGTCGTCGCGTTCTCGGGATCGGTGACGACCGCCGCTTCCATTTCCACCCGCGCGTTGTCGGGCATAAGCTTGGGCACGGCTCGCTCATAGTTTCGGGTGACGAAGAATTGCACAGATTTCATATGCGGCATCTCCACACGTTTCAAGAGAGGCTCTTCCGGCTTTTGAGTGGGCAGAGTTTCACGGCATGGCGTCCCCTCCCCCCTTGAGGGGGAGGGACAGGGAGGGGGGTACGACGGGGTTGAGGGGAGAAGCCCTCCACCCGGATCAACCCAACCCGTTCTAACTGTCTGTCCGTTGGTGCTGGCACGGTCGGTCTGGTTGCACGGAATCCCCCCACCCTAACCCTCCCCCTCAAGGGGGGAGGGGATCGGAGTTCTCCGCTATGCCGAACCGGGAACAGCAAAGTGGGAGTCGGATCTCATCGCAGGGGCAGGGAGTGTCACAACCCACACGAAAGCCGGAAGACTCTCGAGAGATTCCTCCAACCGGGCTTGAGAAACCGGACCTGCTCCATCTTCCTTCGAGGGAGAAGGGCGGACCGAGGCGGACGGTGGAGCGGACGGAGCCCGGCGCTAGTCGAGGGACCGCCAAGCCGCCAAACGGACGCGGTCTCGGGGGCTGACGCCTGCGGGGTGGTGCTCCAGCAGGGCCTCCACCACTGCCTTGGCGTTCTCCTGCGGACACGGGTCGCCGGCCGGATAGCAGGCGGAGGACTCCAGGCGGAGCCGCGGCGGCGAGGCGCCGCCCACCGGGGCGGCGACGACGGTGTAGCTGCCGCCGTGGAAACCCTCGCCGCTGAAGAGCGTCGTCGGCGTCAGGATGGCAGGGAAATCGCGGTCGCCGTCCTCGTCCGACAGTTCATGCCGGCCGTGGACGAGTCCGGCCTCGGCGATGTGGAACGCGGCCACGCTCCGGTAGTAGGCGCTCGTGATCTTGAGGTCGATGAGGGTCGCGGTCATGCTCGTGGCGCCCACCACGGCCAGGACCGCGACCAGCATGAGCACCGACGGCAGGACGACCCCCTCCCGGCCTCCGGGAAGGACCCCTCGCCGCCGCGGCTTCACCCCTGGACGTTTCCTTTCCACTCCATCCAGGTAACATCGGCGGACGCCGCGAAAACCATAGGAAACCCTGAACAATCGCCTCGTTCGTCCCGAGCGTAGCGAAACGGAGTCGAAGGACGCGAAGACCTCCGTTCATCCGAGCGTAGCGAAGAACCCTGTTCCTCCTGAGCGTAACGTAACGAAGAACCCTGTTCCTCCTGAGCGTAGCCAAGCGGGGAACTCCGTTCGTCCTGAGCGTAGCGTAGCGGAGTCGAAGGACGCGCTTTCCCACAGGGAGAGACGCATCGAGCCGGAATCGACCAGAGGTTCCCGTAGCCGTTGCCCGACCGGAAAGGACGAGGGGCGCATCCTTGGGTTTTCCGGGCGCGCTCCTGTAGAATAACGGCGTGGTGCGGACCGGACTGGAAAGGCTCCTCGACGACCCGCGGGCGTGGCTCGGGAGCGCGCGCGTGGGACTGGTGGCCAACCCCACCGCGGTGAACCGCGGGCTCGACCACGCCGCGGACCTGCTGCACAGGCGTCCCGAGGTGGACCTGCGCTGCCTGTTCGGCCCGGAGCACGGGCTTCGCGGGTCCGCCCAGGACATGGCGGCGGTGGCGGACCACACGGACTCGACCACCGGTCTGCCGGTGGCGAGCCTCTACGGCGACACCCTCGCTTCCCTGTCCCCCACCCCGGAACAGCTCGCCCGGCTGGACATCCTCCTGTTCGACGTCCAGGACGTGGGCGCGCGGTACTACACATACGGGGCCACCCTGGCCCTGTGCATGCGCGCGGCCGCGGCTTCCGGGGTCAGGGTGGTGGTCCTGGACCGGCCCAACCCCATCGGCGGCGCCGCGGTGGAGGGCGGCGGCCTGGACGCGGGTCTCGAGAGCTTCTGCGGCCTCTACCCGGCGCCGCAACGCCACGGCATGACCCTGGGGGAGCTCGCCCGGCTCTACAACGAGACCTTCGGGATCGGGTGCGAACTGGACGTGGCGGCGTGCGAGGGATGGTCCCGGAACGCCTATTACGACCAGTGCGGCCTGCCCTGGGTGATGCCGTCGCCCAACATGCCGACCCCGGACACGGCGCTGGTCTATCCCGGCATGTGCCTGCTCGAAGGATCCAACCTGTCCGAGGGCCGGGGCACCACGCGCCCCTTCGAGCTCTTCGGAGCGCCGTTCATCGACGGCCCCGGGCTGGCCCGGGAGTTGCGCCGCCACGACCTGCCCGGGGTCGTCTTCCGCCCCTGTGTCATCGAGCCGGCGTTCCACAAGTTCCGGGGGCAGCGCTGCGGCGCGCTCCAGTTGCACGTCAGCGACCGGAACGCCTTCGAGCCGTACCGCACGGGCTTGGCGGTGCTCGTGGCCGTGCGGAAGCTCTGGCCCGAATCGTTCGCCTGGCGCACGGAACCCTACGAGTTCCGTGCGGACGTCCCGGCCATCGACCTCCTGACCGGGCGCGCCGCGGTCAGGCAGGCCATCGACCGGGGCGCAGCCCTGGAGGACGTGGTGCGCGCCGCCACCGGCGGCACGGATCTGTACGACGCCGGGCGCGGCAAGGCCCTGCTGTACGACTGAGGAACGGAAGGACCGTTGGCAAGGCCGGATCCATGGATCGGAAACTCGGGACAACGGTCCCCGTTCGTCCTGAGCGTAGCGAAGCGAAGTCGAAGGACGCGCTCATGGATGGATTCCCGCTTTCGCGGGAATGACTGGGTGGGGCGTCTGCGCCGCCAAACCGAGGACGGCATGGTCGGAATGGGAGGGAAGCGGACCTCATCGCGTGCGTGGGGAGTGTCTCAACCCACTCGAATTCCTGCAGCGCCAGGGAACCCAAGCCGGAATCGTCCAGACGTTCCGATCATCGAGGAAGGCGTCCCCGCGGCCGGATACGCGCGGGCGCTGGATAATTGGATTACGGAGGAAGGAGAAGATCATGGCGGACCAGGAAGTAGCAGTGGTGGTAGGGGGAGGGCCGGGGCTCAGCGCTTCGCTCGTGCGGCTGTTCACCCGGGAAGGCATGAAGGCGGCCATCGCCGCCCGCAACCCGGACAAGCTGGCGGGACTGTCGGAGGACACCGGTTGCCGCGTGTACCGCTGTGACGCGGTGGTCCCCGGGGAAGTGGACGACCTGTTCGCCCGGGTGGCCCGGGACCTCGGGGACCCCGCGGTGGTGGTGTACAACGCCAGCGCGCGCGTGCGCGGCCCCCTCACCGAGCAGCCGCCGGATGCGGTCCGGGACGCCGTCCTGGTGACCTGCTACGGCGGTTTCCTGGTGGGACGGGCGGCCGCGGCCGCCATGCTCCGGACCGGCGGGGGGACCATCCTGTTCACCGGGGCGTCGGCCAGCGTCAAGGGCTACGCCAACTCCGCGTCCTTCGCCATGGGCAAGTTCGGCCTCAGCGGCCTGACCCAGAGCATGGCCCGGGAGCTCCAGCCGCAGAACGTCCATGTGGCGCAGGTGGTCATCGACGGCGGCATCGCTTCGCCCCGGCGCGACCCCGGCCGCGGCGACGACGCGTGGCTCAGTCCCGACGCCATTGCGGAGACCTACCTGCACCTCCACCGCCAGCACCGCAGCGCCTGGACCTCGCACGTGGAGCTGCGGCCCTGGACCGAGAAGTTCTGAGGGGGGTTCGAGGCGTCTCTCCCCATGGGAAAGCGCGTCCTTCGACTTCGCTACGCTACGCTCAGGATGAACGGAGATCTTCGCTTCGCTACGCTCCTTCGCTACGCTTCGCTCAGGACGAACGGGGCAATCGTTCAGTATTCCCTTGACCCGTTTCAGCCGTCCGTTGGTGCTGACGCCGGTCGATCCGGTTGCGCCGTGGCCCACGCCGCGTCAACCCGCGCCCGCCCTGGCGAAGACCAGCAGCAGGGTGCCGACGAAGGTGAACGCGACGCCGATGCACACCCGCAGGTTCACGGTCTCCACGTCGCGCAGGAAGACCGCGGTGAGGAGCACGGTCAGCACCGGGTTGGTGCTGATGAGCGGCTCCACGATGACGATGTCGCCGGCGGAGAGGGCGTAGAAGTTGGCCAGCATCCCCGCGGTGTTGCAGATCCCCGCGGCCACGAACCACGCCAGCACCCTGCGGGACATGCGCAGCACCTTGCGCGGACCGCCCCGGCCATAGACCATGGCGACGGCCAGGGCGAGTCCGGTGGTGGCGTTCACGCACGACGCCATGAGCGGCAGGTTGTCGATGAAGAAGCCGAGCTTGCGCACGCTGGCGGCAAGGGCGAACGACAGCGCGGCCAAGATCGGGAAGACGAAGTCCCGGCGGCGCCAC
The DNA here is from genome assembly GCA_965204235.1 of uncultured Binatia bacterium (SeqCode). Lineage (GTDB taxonomy): Bacteria > Desulfobacterota > Binatia > UBA9968 > JAJDTQ01 > JAJDTQ01. The sequence continues at coordinate 2,378,304 of OZ241979.1, read as the reverse complement.
TCGGACTTCTGTTCGTGGGTCCACGAGATGACGACCACGCCGGAGATGATCAGGGTGGTGCCGAAGAAGGCTCCCAGGGTCCAGTGCTCGCCGACGATGAGGACCGCGAGTATGGAGGCGAACATGGGCGTGGCGCTGACCACCGGGATGGAGCGCGCCACCCCCAGGCGGTCGATGGAGACGTACACCAGCCAGCGTCCCAGGCCGGACGCAAAGAGGCCGCCCACCGCGAAATACCAGATGGCGTGGGTCCGGAAAGCGTCCAGGGGCAGGTAGGCCCCCACCAGGGGCCAGAGGGTCGCCGACGAGATGACGATGGAGAGGAAGAACCCGGCCAGCGGGTTGGACTCGGCCAGCCCCCGGCGGATCAGGATGTGGGACACGGCGAATCCCAGCGCCGCCGTCAGAGCGAAGATGACGCTCATTCGGGGCGCGCCTTGCCGACGGGTCCCGGACATCCGGCCCGGGGTTCGTCCGCGGCGGGGCACCAGGCCCAGGTTCTTCTTGGGGTGCTCCACGAAATAGCCGCGGTTGCCGCGCTTGAGGGCGATCTCGTGGTACCGTACCAAGGCCGAGCGCATGGGGGACGGATAGCAGATCCACGGAGCTTTTGCACGGAAGGCCGCCTGTGGTACCATGCCCGGACTCGTGAAACGGAAGGTCCTTGATGCCCCCCCCCCCCCCCCCCCCCGGATCCGTTGGGTGCTGCGCCTGCTTGGCTGGAACGCGCTTCTATTGCTCGTGGGCGCCGTGCTGGCCGCAATGGCCGGGGAAGCCTACCTCCGGCTGACCAGGCCGTTCATGGTATCGAACGCACCCTGGAAGTTCGTCCCGAACGTAGGCCATCTCCGGCCGCCGAACACGGAGTTTCGCTCTACCAACCGACACCACTTCTGGCAGGTCTCCCGCACCAACAGCTTGGGTTTCCTCGACCGCGAACCCCCCAGTCCCGAGCGTGCGGCCGCAACCTGCCATATCTCGATGATCGGAGACTCCTTCGTGGAGGCGAAGGAAGTCCCCGTCCACGACAAGTTCCACGTCCGACTCGAAGAACTCGCCGCCGATGAATTGCCCCACCTGAACATCACCACTTCGGCCTTCGGGATCGAAAACACCGGCCAAGTCCAGCAACTGCCGTTCTACGACGAATATGCCCGGCTGCTGCATCCCAAACTGCTCGTGCTCGTCTTCGTTTCCAACGATTTCATGGACAACCCGCCGGTCCTGAGAACCTTGACGTTAAGGGGGGAGGGGCGGAAATGGAAACTCCGTTCGGAGCCCGTGGTGCGAAGGCGCCCGGACGGGAAGTTGGAATTGTCTCTCCCCCAAGACCCGCTTCCATCGAGTTCCCGGATACGGACATCGTGGGCCGCCGCCCGCGCCATGGAGAAGAAAACGGCCGACCGTTCGCGCCTTGCCTTCTGGTTGCACGCCAAGAAAAGGGCCTTGTTTCCTCCTCCTCCTGCCCGGCCATCCAGGTTCATCCGGGAGGTGGAGGCTCTGAGGCGACAGCCCGGCTATGCCGCGCTGCTCGAAGGATGGCGGCCCACCACGTGGGAGGACGTGCGTCTGGTCTTCGCTCGAAGGGACCTGCCACCCCTTTTCGAGGACGCCCTGCAATACACCGCCTTCGCACTGGAGCAGTTCCAGCAACGCGCCGACCGGGACGGCGCCAAGCTGGTCATCCTGGCGACGCACACGTTGAAGGTCCACGGAACCCTCATGTTCGAGCGAATGAGCCAAATGGCTGCAACCCTCGACGTCCCCGTCATCGACCAGGCCGACTACATCCTCCGCCAAGGCGCCAGACTCGGAGATGCGCGTTGGCCCCACGACTTCCACTGGAACCCCGCCGGCCATCGCTGGGCCGCAGAGGCCCTGCTCGAATACCTCGAGGAGCATCCGGCTATCTGCGACGGGCCGACCGGCGCCGTCACCCTGCTCGAACCGGCCCCTTGACGTCAACGACGCGAGCCAACCACGAACGGCGGCCGTTGACGGACGCGCTTGACCCTCCGCCTCGAAGAGGGGAGGGTTTCCGATCCTCGATTCCGCTTGGCGCTCCCGCACGCCCGTTGTAGAACTTCGGACTAGGGCTTCGCCTCGTACCAGCGCGCGACGCGTATCCTGATGGCGCCGACGGGACAGTCCCACTCGCAGATGAAGCAGCCCTGGCAGTCCTCCTCGTACATGGCGAACGGATAGCCGTCCTTGCCCATGCGGATCACGTCCGTGGGGCAGGCGTCGTCGCAGGCCGTGCACGAGATGCAGGCTTCCTTGCAGATCTCGACCTTCGGCAGGCGTTGCGCCGGATCCATGGCTATGCGCCTGCCTCCACTGCCCGACCGGCGACCTTGAAGAACGGGTGCAGCGACTTCCCGGGCCGGGGCCGGTAGCGCACGTAGAACTCGCCGCGGGGGATGGGTTCGTCCCATATCCTCAACGCGCCGTCCTCCCTCACCGACTTGCTCAACACCAGCCACCGGTCGTTGTCGGTCTCGGGATGGTCGCGGTTGACCACCGAGCCGCGGCTCTCCTGCCGGTGCAGCAGGTAGTCGAGCACCGCGGTCAGGGCCTCCATGGAGTTGCGCAGCCCCAGGACCTTGACCAGCTCGTGGGGGTCCCGGGCCATGACGCGGTCGTAGGTCTCCAGTATCTCCGCGAGCCCCCGCCGCACCCGGGCGATCTTCTCGTCGCTGAGGACCACCCCCAACTCGTGGAGCAGGTCCGCGGCCCTGCCGTGGACCTCGGCGAAGGCGGTCCCCCGGGGTTTGAGATACCGGGTGGCCTCCCCGGAAAGCGATTCCACCTGACGGGCCGCGGCGCCCGCGAGGTCCGACTTCCGGGCGTAGTCCGCGGCGTGCCGGCCGGCCCACCAGCCCAGCACCATGCACCAGGACAGGTTGAGGTTCGGCGAGATGTTCATGCCGTCGCTGCTGGCGCCCGCGGCGAACAGGCCCGGCAGGGACGTCATGCACCGGCGGTCCACCACCGCGCCGCCGCCGTGGCTGGAGCCGTAGGTGGCGGCCAGGACCGGCAGGTAGGGGATGCGCTCCCTGCTCACGTCATACCCCGCGGCGTCGAAGGTGCTCATGATGATGGGGATGATCTCGTGCAGCAGCCGGATCTTCTCCGGCGGGAGCCCGGTGCAGTCCAGATAGACGGGACCCTTGCCTTCCAGCATCTCCAGCGCCACCGCGTGCCCCAGGGAGAGCCGCCGGGTGAGTTCGGCTTCCGATTCCCCGAACCGCTGCATCACGTCTTCGCCCAGGCGGTTGTAGTAGCCGGTCCCCATGGTGGTGAAGTGCTCGATGCCCGGCGCGCACAGGAACTCCATGGTCTGGAGGTACTTGCTGCCCACCGCCATGTTGCCCATCACCGCGCCCGCCCGGAGCTGCATGGCCACGCCGTCGCTGGTGATGTTGAGGGGCATGCCGGCGAACCACTGGCCCGGCTGCTTGTAGCCGAAGTTGAAGCCGCCGGCGCACATGACCACGGACTTGGCCTCGCACACGTGGACCTCGTGCTCCCGGCCGGAGACGCCCAGGGCGCCCACCACGCGGCCGCGGGTGGGAAGCCTGCCGTCGGAGGTCAGGAGGTCGGTGACCGAGACCCGGTTGAGCGCTCGGACGCCTTCGCGCAGGGCCACGCCGCGCACCACCTTCATCATGGCGGTGCCGCCGCCCACCAGGCCCGCGGCCAGACCGCCGCTGGCCGCGGCGCCGGACCCGCCCTTGCCGCGCCAGATCTCGCCCCGCTCCTTGACGAACTTCACGCCCCAGCCGTCCAGGATGCCGAGCACCTCGTGGGTGGCGTGGATGGCCTCGATGGCCCGGGTCTGGTTGACGAGCACGCCGCGGCCGCCCAGGTGGACCATGATGTCGTCGCCCGGCATGTAGGTGATGTACGCGCCCGAAGCGAGCGCCGCGCAGCCGCTCCGCCCGAACACGGACTTGTCCACCAACAGCACGTCCGCCCCCGCCTGGCGGGCGCGGATGGCCGCCATGGCCCCGGCCGCGCCGCCGCCGACGACCAGGACGTCCGCCCGGTGATGGATGGTCCGATGGCTCATGGTCGATCCGTTATATGGGAAAGCGCGTCCTTCGACTTCGCTTCGCTACGCTCAGGATGAACGGAGGACTCGCTACGCTACGCTCAGGATGAACGGAGTTCGTCGTTCCGAGAACGGGGATCATCGTTCCGAGTTACCTAGACCAAGCGAGGGCCGGTGTCAAAGCCGGTCGGCGGCCGTGGAACGCCGGAACCGCCTCGGCGTTCCGTACCGCGGACCGTCGCCGCTTGCGCACCGAGGTCCACAAGGTCTAAGGAGACCTGTGGACGACCTGAGAAAACTCTGAACAATCGCCCACGTTCGTCCTGGGCGTAGCGAAACGAAGTACCCCGTTCGTCCTGAGCATAGCGAAGCGTCCTGAGCATAGCGAAGCGAGTCCTCCGTTCATCCTGAGCGTAGCGAAGCGAAGTCGAAGGACGCGCTTTTTCATAGGGGAGGCGCCCATGAGCCGCAGCCGTTACACCGAGGTTTACGAACGCGCGATGAAGGACCCCGAGGGTTTCTGGGCCGAAGCCGCGGAGGACGTCCACTGGGACAGGCGCTGGGACCGGGTGCTGGACGACTCCCGGCCGCCCTTCTACCGGTGGTTCACCGGCGGCGCGCTCAACACCTGCTACAACGCGCTGGACCTGCACGTGGACCGGGGAGACGGCGACCGGCCCGCGTTGATCCACGACAGCCCGGTGACGGACAGCGTCAGGACCTTCACCTACCGGGAGCTCCGGGACGCGGCAGCGGCCTTCGCCGGCGCGCTCCGGGACCACGGCGTGGGCGTGGGCGACCGCGTGATCGTCTATATGCCCATGATCCCCGAGGCGGTGGTGACCATGCTCGCGTGCGCCCGTCTCGGCGCGGTCCACTCGGTGGTGTTCGGCGGCTTCGCCGCCAACGAGCTCGCCGCGCGCATCGACGACGCCAAGCCCAAGGTGGTCGTGAGCGCGAGCTGCGGCATCGAGGGCAACCGCGTGATCGAGTACAAGCCGCTGCTGGACGAGGCCGTGGGGTTGGCGCGGCACGCGCCGGCCCACTGCGTGGTGCTGCAGCGCCCCCAGGCGCGCGCCTCCCTGGTGAGCGGACGCGACGTGGACTGGAACGAGGCGGTGGCCGCGGCCGACCCGGTCCCGTGCGTCCCGGTGGCCGCCACCGACCCCCTGTACATCCTCTACACTTCCGGCACCACCGGCCGGCCCAAGGGCATCGTGCGCGACAACGGCGGCCACGCCGTGGCCCTCAAGTGGAGCATGGGGAACGTTTACGGCGTGGACGCGGCCGAGGTGTTCTGGGCCGCCTCCGACGTGGGCTGGGTGGTGGGGCATTCCTACATCGTCTATGGGCCGTTGCTGAAGGGTTGCGCCACCGTCCTCTACGAGGGCAAGCCCGTGGGCACGCCGGACCCCGGCGCCTTCTGGCGCGTCATCAGCCAGCACCGGGTGAGCGTGCTGTTCACCGCCCCCACCGCGTTCCGCGCCATCAAGAAGGAAGACCCACAGGGGGACTACGTGAGGAAGCACGACCTGAGCCGCTTCCGGACCCTGTTCCTCGCCGGCGAGCGCTGCGACCCGGACACGTTGCTGTGGGCCCGGGACCTCCTGGGGACGCCGGTCATCGACCACTGGTGGCAGACGGAGACCGGGTGGGCCATCGCGGCCAACTGCATGGGCATCGAGCCGCTGCCGGTGAAGCCCGGGTCGCCCACCCGGGCCGTGCCGGGCTACGACGTGCGCGTCCTCGACGACCGGGGCCGGGAGATGCCGGCCGGCGGCATGGGCAGCATCACCGTGAAGCTGCCGCTGCCGCCCGGCTGCCTCCCCACCCTGTGGGGCAACGAGGAAGGCTACCGCAAGGCCTACCTGGAGCAGCATCCGGGCTACTACGTCACCGCGGACGCAGGCTACCGCGACGAGGACGGCTACCTGTGGATCATGGGACGCATGGACGACGTCATCAACGTGGCCGGACACCGGCTGTCCACCGGCGCCATGGAGGAGGTCCTCGCCTCCCATCCCGCGGTGGCCGAATGCGCGGTGCTCGGAGTGGCGGACGCTCTGAAGGGGCAACTGCCGCTGGGGCTGGTGGTGGTCAAGGCGGGGGTCGAGACCACCGAGGAGGCGTTGGCGCCCGAGCTGGTGGGCCTCGTGCGTCGGAAGATCGGTCCGGTGGCCGACTTCAAGCAGGTCCTGGTGGTCAAGCGCCTGCCCAAGACCCGTTCCGGCAAGATCCTGCGCGGCACGGTCCGAAGCATGGCGGACGGCGCCCCCTACAAACCCCCGGCCACCATCGACGACCCGGCCATCTTGGACGAGATCCGGGAGGACCTGGCGCGGCTGGGTTACCCGAGGCCGTGACGCTCCCGTGTCCGGTACGGGGGCGGCCATTGCCTATCCCCCGTCCCCTGTCGTAAGAATACCCTTGCAGCGCCGGTCCCGCCCCGGACCGCGGCGCTCGACCACCACCCGGAAAGGAGACGAGGCAATGCTCAAGATCGAGGGGGTCACTCACTGGTCGATTCCGGTGAACGATTTGGGCGAGTCGGAGGAGTTCTACGGCGGCCTGCTGGGGCTCAAGTCCCTGGGACGCCTCGCCAACGACGTCATGGCGTGCTTCAACGTGGGCGACCACAACATCCTCCTGTGCGAGCGCAGGGAGGTCCCCGCCCAGCCGGAGGACGACCGGGTCCACCACTCCTTTACGGTGAGTCCCGATACCCTGGACGAGGCGTGCAGGCTGTTCAAGGCCAGGAACGTCCCGGTGGTGGAGCTCTACTACCGCAAGGGCGGATACTTCCCGGGGCGGGAACTCTATTTCACGGATCCCAGCGGCAACCGGCTGGAGCTCCGCGACCCCACGTGGAAGGACGGCATGCCCGAACCTTCCTTCGACGAAGTGGCCGGTTCCTGAGACTCCACCCACAGGAGGAACATCCCATGGCGCAGGACGACGCCCGGACGAATCCCGACGATTCCATCGCTCCCGACCTGGAGGTCAAGGAGTACGCCTACGACGACTGGATGGCGTCGGTCGGCGTGCCGGTCCACCGGGGTTACTTCATCGAGGACCTGCGCACGGTGGAGCTGGGCTGGTGGGAGGAACGCGGCTGCGAAAGCGCCTTCATCCAGCTCCTGGGGCAGGAGGGGGTGACCTCGGCCATGGTGCAGGAGATCCCGCCCGGACAGACCCTGCCGCGGGTAAAGTTCGCCCTGGACGAGCTGGTCTATGTGCTCCAGGGCCAGGGCGTGACCACGGTGTGGCTGGGCCCGAACGGTCCGAAGAACAGCTTCGAGTGGCAGCCCCGGAGCCTGTTCCAGATCCCGCACAACTACCACCACACCATGAGCAACATGCGCGGCGACCGGCCGGTGCGGATCCTGCGCTACAGCTACCTGCCCCTGGCCATGTCCCTGAACACCGACCCGGCGTTCTTCTTCGACAACCGGTACGAGGGCGAGGACTACCTGTCCGGGGGCGGCGAACTCTACTCCGAGGCGAAGCTCGTCCGCGACGGCGACCCCGCCCGGACCTGGGGCGGCCGGAGCGGCATCTTCTGGTACGGCAACTTCTTTCCCGACATGGGATCCTGGGACAAGCTCAACCGCAGCAGCCGCAGAGGCGCAGGCGGACACAGCGTGCTGATGACCTTTCCCAATTCCGAGATGTCGTGCCACATGTCGGTGTTTCCCTCCCGCACCTACAAGAAGGCCCACCGCCACGGCCCGGGCCGGGTCATCGTCATTCCCGCGGGGGAGGGCTACTCCGTCCTGTGGGAGGAAGGGAAGGAGAAGGTGGTGGCGCCGTGGCGCGAGGCGAGCATGTTCGTCCCCCCCGGCAAGTGGTTCCACCAGCACTTCAACGCCGGAGGAACGCCCGCGCGGTACCTGGCGCTGCACCCGCCGAGGCAGTTCCGGGGCCACGCGGAGAAGATCGAGGACCGGGTCAGGGACCAGATCGAATACGTGGACGAGGACCCGTGGATCCGCGAACGCTTCGAGACAGAGCTCGACAAGAGGGAACTGACGAGCCTCATGCCCGACGAGGTCTATCGCGACCGCGATTTCCTGTGGAGCTACCGGGACGCGGCTCCTCCGCCGCCTTAGAACCGGAACGCGCGTCCTTCGACTTCGCTTCGCTACGCTCAGGACGAACGGGGAGTTGTTCGGAGTTTCCCAAGCCGACCCATCGCTTCGCATGAAGGTCATCGACTCACAGGTCCACATCTGGGCGCCGGAGACCCCGGACAAGCCCTGGGACAGGGTGGACGCGGCCAAGCCCCACCGCCCGGAACCCCTCGGGCACGAAGAGTTGCTGCGCGAGATGGACGACGCCGGGGTTGACCGCGCGGTGCTGGTGCCGCCCACCTGGGAGGCGGACCGGAACGACACTTCCCTGGAGGCCGCGCGCCTGTACCCGGACCGCTTCGCGGTCATGGGCCGGCTGCCCCTGGACGCGCCCGCCAGCCGGGAACGGATGGCCGCGTGGAAGGACCAGCCCGGCATGTTGGGGATCCGCCTCACCTTCCATCGCGGCCGTTACCGCACGTGGCTCGAGGACGGCACCGCGGACTGGTTCTGGCAAGCCGCCGAACGGTACGACGTCCCGGTCATGGCGCTGGCGCCCCACTCGCTGCCCCGGTTGGGCGAGGCGGCCGCGCGCCACCCGGGGCTGCGTCTGGCCATCGACCACATGGGCCTCAACGCCAGCCTGGTGGGCAAGCCGCTGGGACCCATCATCGACGGCCTGATCGAACTGGCGCCGCTGGGGAACGTGGCGGTGAAGGCGTCGGCCCTCCCCTGCTATTCCACCGAGAGCTACCCCTATCCGTCGCTGCATCCGCAGATCCGCCGGGTCATCGACGCCTTCGGGCCGCAGCGCGTGTTCTGGGGCAGCGACCTGTCCCACCTGCCCTGCCCCTACCGGCAGGCGCTGACGCTGTTCACCGAGGAACTGCGCGACCTCACCGCGACCGAGAAGGAGTGGATCCTGGGACGCGCCATCGCCGAGTGGTTCGATTGGCCGTAGCGGTCAGGCCGAAGGCGGCGTCTCCCGCTTCTGGCGGGAGGAAAAGACCGCATCCGTGGAGGCCATGGAGATTGCGCGGGCGGAGGCATTGGCCTACTTGGCGGAGGAGCGCGAAAGGATCCTGAAGCTGTCGCGTCGAGACGCCATTCGGGAAATCCTCCAATGGCGAAGGATGGAAGGCCGAGTGCGGACGGTCGGATCCGTGCAGAGCAATGGTCTGCTGGATCATGGGGATGCAAGATGAACGGCGCGTACCTGGACAAGATCACGCTCGGTGACTGCCGGGAACACCTTCCGCTTCTGCAAAACAGCAGCATCGAGCTCCTTCTTTCCGACATCCCTTACGGAATCAGCCTCGACGACCGGGATGTCTTGCATGGCAACAGGAATGCCGCACTCCTGGGACAGTCTCCCGCCCAAATCGGCAAAACGGCATTCAAGCGCCGGGGAAAGCCCATCAATGGCTGGTCGCAGGCGGACAGGAACATCGGTCGGGAGTACCAGGACTGGTGCAGCTTGTGGGCAGAGATGGCCTTCCCCAAGCTCAAGAGCGGCGCATCCGCGCTGATCTTCGGCGCAAGGCGGACGATCCACCGAGTCATCAACGCCTTCGAGGACGGCGGATTTCTCCTGAAGGACGTCCTCGCCTGGAGGAAGGATTCCGCCCATCATCGCGCTCAGCGGGTGAGCGTCGTTTTCGAACGGCGCGGCCTCAAGGATGAAGCGGAGAAGTGGAAGGGGTGGCGGCTGGGCAACCTGGCGCCCATGTACGAGCCCGTTGCCTGGTTCATCAAGCCCTACTGCATCGGCGGGACGATCGCCGACAACATCCTCGAACACGGGGTTGGGGCCATGAACCTCGATGCCTGCAAGATTCGGGGCGCAAGCCCGGCCAACGTGCTGGAGTTCGGCTTCCGCAAGGACGAGGAGAGGATTCACGATGCGCAGAAGCCATTGGACCTGATCGGCTTTCTGATCAGGCTCACCACGAGGGAGGGACAGACCGTCCTGGACCCCTTCATGGGAAGCGGCACAACCGCGGTGGCAGCGGCCAGCCTCGGGAGAAGGTACATCGGGTTCGAGGCCGTGGAGACTTTTCACGGCGCGGCCCTGGAAAGGCTGCGACGGGAACCATGGGGATCCAACGCCATTCAACCATCGCTCTTTCGATAGGCCGGACGTCGGTTTATCAGTAGCGTCTTTGCGCGGGGAGACGTGTGACTCGTGCAACGAAGTCGCCGTCTTTGCGAAAGACTCGACATGCGGTCCATGATGGGCAGCGATGGAGAGCGGTCTCCAAGGAGTTCGCGGAAGCAGTACGAAAGCGGCTCAACCAACCCGGAAGGTCCTGAATCGGAGGGAAAGATGCTGCCCGACACGTCACCCGAACAGCGCATGGAGATGCTGCGCAAGATGCTCATGATCCGGCGTGCGGAAGAGCACGTCATCCGGTTCCACGAAGAGCACGAAGGACTCGTCCGGGGCCATTTCCACCTCTACATCGGCCAGGAGGCCACCGGCGTCGCCGCCTGCGCCGCGTTGGCGCCGGAGGACTACGTTTTCAGCACCCACCGGAACCACGGCCACGTCATCGCCAAGGGGGGCGACCCCGGCAAGGTCCTGGCCGAGGTCATCGGGCGCGCCACCGGCTACTGCCGCGGCCGGGCGGGGACCTTCCACGTGGCTGCGCCGGACCTGAACATGGTCCACACCTCGGCCATCGTTGGCGATTGCGTGGCCCTGGCCGCGGGCGCGGCGTTGGCGGCCCGCATGCGGGAGACCGGCGCGGTCACCGTGGTCTTCTTCGGCGACGGCGCCATGGAGGAAGGGGTCTTCTACGAGACCCTGAACATGGCCAAGCTGTGGCGGCTGCCGCTGATCTTCCTGATGGAGAACAACTACCGGAGGGCCGGAAGGGTCAACCCGGTCCACGCAGCCGGAGACTTGGCCAACGTGCCGCGGGCGCTCAACGTGGAGACCGCGGTGGTGGACGGGGCCGACGCCGGCCTCGTCCACGGGACCGTGTCGGAGATGGTGCGGCGCACCCGTGCGGGCGAGGGACCGTTCTTCGTGGAGGCGCGCACGCACCCCTGGCCCGGAAACGACGGCGCGCACCCCCATTTCGTGGCCGGAGCCACCGACATCGGCTGGGCCTGGGACCCCGGCCCGGTGCCCGAAGCAGTGCGCTCCTGGTACGCCGAAGGGGACGGTATCCTGGTCTTTGCGCGGGAGTTGGCGGACACCGAGGGATGCAACCGGGGCGCGGTCGTGCGCCTGGACGAAGAGGTGCGGCGGGAAGCCGACACGGCCGCGCAGTTCGCGTTGACGAGCCCGCTTCCCGACCCCGAGGCGGCCCTCGCCTACGCGTATGCGGGAAGGAGTGGTTGACCCATGCCGCGAGAGATGACCCTGGGGGAAGCGCTCGTGGACGCGCTGGCCGAGGCTCTGGAGGAAGACCGGCGCGTGATCCTCCTGGGCGGCGGCTTGGCGAGCTCGGGGCCCGGCCAAGCCCGGTTCGCCGCGGTGCGCAAGCGGCACGCCGAGCGCATACTGTCGCCGCCCATCGCCGAGCTGGGCTATTGCGGCATCGCCGCGGGCGCGGCCATGGCCGGGCTGCGTCCCCTGGTGGACATCGGCACCGCCACCTTCTCGTACGAGGCCATCCCGCAGATCGTCAACGAAGCGGCCATCGCCTACTCCAACTCGGGCGGCCAGACCAGCGCGCCGGTGACTTACTGCATGCGCTACGGCATCCGGGGCGGCGGGGGCGTGCAGCACTCGGGCAGCCCACAGCCGTGGTACTGGAACACCCCGGGTCTCCAGGTGGCCATGCCGGCCACTCCGGCCGACGCCCGGGGACTGCTGCGCACGGCGCTCCTGAGAAGCCGGGACCCCACCGTCTTCCTGGTCCACGAGCGGCTCATGGACGAGTGCGGACCGGTTCCGGACGGACCCCACGAGACCGCCTTCGGCCAGGCCGCGGTGGCCCGCGAGGGGACGGACGTCACGGTCATCGCCACCGGCGTCCAGGTGCCCCGGGCCCTCGCCGCCGCGGACGCGCTGGCCGGGGATGGCGTGTCGGTGGAGGTGGTGGACCCGCGCACGCTGGAGCCGCTGGACACCGGGAGCCTCGTGGCCTCGGTCAGGAAGACCGGCCGCCTGGTGGTCACCGACGAGAGCCACGACAACTGCGGCGTGGCCGCGGGACTGGCCGCGTTGATGGCGGACCTTGCCTTCGACGGCCTGCGCGCCCCCATCCGGCGAGTCACCATCCCGCCCGTGCCGGTACCCTTCGCCGTCTCCCTGGAGGACTACCTGACGCCTTTCGCCGAACGCATCGTGGAGGCCGTCAAGTCGCTGCTCCGGTGAGGTCCGCAAGAGAGGGTCCGTGGACCGGGAACGCGCGGCGCCGCCGGCAGGCAGCGGACCATGCGGGCAGTGCGGCGAGCGGGCGGGTGGAGCCTGCCGGGCCTCGGGCCGTCCGCGGGTGGGGACGAGGATGCGTTCCGCACGCGGGTCTGCGGGTCACTCGGACAGGCGGTACTCCCTGACGAACTCGCACAGCCGTTCCACCGCCAACTCGAACAGCTCGGCGCCCTTCTCGGCGCTGGCGAGGTTCGGGTCTCCCATGACTCCCGACGGCGACAGCTCCTCGCGCGGGGTCTGGACGTAGCCGCCGACCTTGCGCACGAACTCGGGCATCTGCGGGCCGAGATGGGTTACGAGGCTGCCCTGGGCGGACAGTTCCGGGCGCAGGTGCAGGTTCATGGAGGTCTCCACCGCGCCGGCATGGCCCACCCGGCCGCCGGGCATCTTCTCGTCCGCGAACAGCCGTCCCATGTCCTCGGCCACCAGGCCGAACCAGTTCAGCGCCGCCACGCGGATCCCCTCCTCGTCCTGAAGGGCGGAGACCGTCGCCCGTGACAGGGCCACCTGTCCGCCGTGGCCGTTGAACAGCGCGATGCGGGTGAAGCCGTGACGCGCCACCGAACGGACGATCTCACGGATCAACGCAGTCCAGGTGGCCGCGGTGAGGCTGATGCTGCCGGGGAAGTTCTTGTTGCTGGGCGTGAAGCCGAAGGGGACCGTGGGACCCACCAGGATCCCGGGGTCCCGCCGCGCGGCCTCACGGGCGATCTCCTGGGCGATGAAGGCGTCGGTGTCCAGGGGCAGGTGATGGCCGTGCTGCTCGATGACGCCGATGGGGACCACCACCGCCAAGCCCTGCTCGGCGCATTCCCGGATGCGCGGCCAACTCGACTCGTTCCATACGGGCATCCGTGCTTCCCTCCGTCCCCGGCCGCGCTTCACGGCTCGCGGTCGATCCACTGCCTCATCAGCCGTTCGAGTTGCGTCTGAAAGGGAACGCCGTGCTCCCGGGCCTTGTCCTGGAAAGCCTGCAACAGGTCCTCGGGCACCTCGACGGGGACCAGACGGGTTCCGGCGGCCCGCGCCGGCGCCTGGAGCCGGCGGAACTCGTCCAGGAACCGCAGGATCTGCTCCGGCGTCATGCGCTTGCAGCGTTCCAGGTACTCTTCCGAAAAGAACTGCACGGGTCTCATGGGCCGATGCTCCTCAAAGCCTTGACGTCCTCCAGGTCCTGGGGCCGGGCGCTCTTCTCCTTCATGCGGATCAAGTCCGCCCTGGAAACCACCGGCAATTCGAGCCGTCCGATGACGACGGCATCGAGCTTCATGGTCTGGAGGTCCTCGGTGAGGATGATGTCCACGATCTCAACGGGGTTCGCGTGGTTGACGAAGCTCCAGGCGATGAGGTTGCGATTGCGGATGTATTCCTGTCGGAACCGAAAGACCTCGTCGGCCTTCACCGGCAGACGGGAACGCAGCCCCAGGCGGTTGAGCGCCGATTCCGCGGCTACGAGGTTCTCCTCGGACAGCGCCAGGACCAGATCCACGTCCGCGGTGGCGCGCACCGCTCCATGCAACGCCACGGCATAACCTCCGGCAATGGCGAACCGCACTCCTTCCTGCCGCAATCCGGCGACCACGCGCTCGATGAACATGTTATGGAACATCCGATCCATTCCGGCTTGCGTTCCCTCTCCCTGCGGGAGAGCGCGTCCTTCGACTTCGCTTCGCTACGCTCAGGACGAACGGGGGGCGTGGTTCGGGGTTTCCCCGGTTCGGTCAGTCCATGACGAACACGCACTTTCCGGTGGCGGCGCCGTCGAAGGTGCGGAAGGCTTCGACGGCCTGGTCGAGGCTGAAGCGGTGGGTGATGAGGTCGTCCAGGGGCACCTTCTCTTCCACCATGAAGCGGCAGATCTCCATGAGCTCGGACTTGCTGAAGGTCCACGAGCCGAAGAGGGTGGCCACCTTGAAGATCACGTCGTTCCTGAAGTCGATGGTGGACGGCTCGCCCATGCCCACGTAACAGCAGCGTCCGAAGGTGCGCAGGGCCTTGAGGATCTGTCCGCGGGCCTCCGGGTTGCCGGAGGTTTCCAGCGCCGCGGAAGTCCCCAGCCCGCCGGTGAGATCCTTGACCGCCTCCACCGGGTCGGCGTCCCGGGCGTTGACCACGTGGTCGGCGCCGTACCGGCGCGCCAGTTCCAACCGTTCCGGCAGCACGTCGATGGCGACCACCCGCGCCCCCATGGCCTTGGCGCACATGGTGCCGCTGAGGCCCACCGGCCCCTGTCCGAAGATGGACACCATGTCGCCGCCGGCCACGTTCATCTTCCTGAGACCGTTCCAGGCCGTGCCGGTGCCGCAGGAGATGGCCGCGCCGGCCTCGAACGACAACTCGTCGGGGAGGCGGCAGAGGAGGCGCAACGGCACCAGGATGTAGTCGGCGTTGGCCCCGTGGGCGTCCACGCCGCCGAAGGTCACGTGGCCGTGGGGACACGCCTGCTCGTAGCCCAGGGCGCAGATCTCGCAGAGGCCGCACCCCGCGTAGTGGTGCACCACCACCCGGTCGCCGACCGCCAGCCCGTCCGGCGCGCCGGCGCCGAGTTCCGCGACCACGCCGCAGGGCTCATGGCCGGTGATGGCGTCGATGGCCGCGGGTCCGCGATACCGATGCAAGTCCGTGCCGCACATGCCCGAGGCCCGGACCTTCACCACCGCTTCGCCCGGCCCCGCATGGGGGTCCGGAAACTTCCGGATCTCGGCCTGCCTGTTGCCGTTGAACATGACGCCGCGCATAGGTCTTCTCCCCGTGTGGATTCGTCCCAAGCCCTATCACGCCCTTCGACCGTCAGGCAAACCCGTGGTCACGGGTTTCCGTCTCCCGGAAACCCTGAACCATTGCCTCCGTTCGTCCTGGCGTAGCGAAGCGGAGCAACCCGTTCATCCTGAGCGTAGCGAGCGAAGAACTCCGTTCGTCCTGAGCGTAGCGTAGCGAAGTCGAAGGACGCCACGGGACGGAACGGCGCGCGTCGAACGCGAGGCACAACACCGCGCCGCCCACCAGGCACAGTTCCCCGCACACGCCGTCGCGCGCCAACTCGTCGTTCAGCCGTTCCAGCAGGCGGAGGATAGCGTCCCGGGCCAGCGGCGTCATGTCCGGCTCCCGACGCTGGCGTCCACGAACAGGTTGCGCCGGCGGAACGGCGGCGGCGACTGCGTAAGCAGATGCAGCCGCAAGCTCCGCTCCGGGGCGGCGAACGAGGGCGTCTCCAGGGGAGGCACGCCCCGGGTCCAGTCCAGCATGGGCGCGGCCTTGAGGACCGCGGCGTACTCCACCATCGCGGCCATGTAGTTCACCTCGAACGGCGCCAACTCCACCTGCGGCGGGAACCGCACGGCCAGGGAAAACTCCCGCTCGCCCAGACGCTGGAAGAGGTCATGGATGTGCGCCAGGGCGTGGGTGCGGAACTCGGGCCGCTGCGCAAGCTCACGGCAAAGCTCCTGGAACTCGTCCTCGACGGGCGGCAACAGCCATCTGAGCACCCATTCGGAAACGGTCATGCCAGCGTCTTCCGCGCGCCGCCGGATACGTTCCCTCTCGTCCGCGCTGACGCGGACCTGCAACTGTCCGATTTTTATTTGACAGGATTCCGCCAATCAGGCAGTCCGTGTCTCGGGGAAATCGGGAAAGCCTTTTGAATTCAAATAGTTACAAGGATCCTGTTTATTTGACGGGTATTTGACGGAACGCAACAGGGGTAACATCGAGAAGTCCGTGTGGGGGCGTGGGCGGCGAAGTCATGGAGGACTTCGGCAGGACCCTCACACGTCGATGAAGAGCTCGCGCAGGTCGGGTCTTCGGGCGATCAGGCCCTGGGACAGGGAGTAGTCCAGGAACTTGTCGATGGCCTTGCGGTTGGCTTCGATGCCGTGGGGCCAGGGGTCCGCGCCGAGGGTCGCCGCGGCGCTCTCCACGTATTCGGAGAACCAGGGGAGGACCCCGGACGACCGCACCTGGTCGAGCCGCCGGTAGAAGGACTCCTTCTCCTTCCTCAGCACCCTCTCCAGCCTGCGCGCGACGCCGGGACCATTCGCCAAGTGCTCCTCCTTGAGGGCGATGAGGTGCATGATCGGGATGACCCCGTGCTTGCGGTAGTACTCCCTTTCCCGTTCCGCGGCGTCGGGAAAGAGGCGCCGCACGCTGCCGGCCGGCACGGGCGGGTGGGTCAGGTGGGCGTAGATCACCGCGTCGAGCCTGCCTTCGAGCAACCAGTCGAAGAGCCTCGCCTCCTTGCCCACGTACTCCACCTGGTCGGCCACCTCCCGCGGCAACCTGACTCGTTCGGCCCGGCCCGTGAACCAGCGGACGGCCTCGGGCCTCACGCCGAAGTCCTCCCGGAGAAGACCGCGGACCCACACGGCCGCGGTCATGTGGAAGTCCGGCACCCCGACCCGCCGCCCTTCGAGCTGCTCGCCGCTCACCAGACGGCTGTCGGCTTTCACGAACACCGAGGAATGGCGGAAGCGGCGGGAGGGGAAGATCGGAAGGGCCCGGTAGGCGCGCCAGCCCCGTTCCCGCATCATCGTGTAGCTCGACAGGGACAACTCGGTGACGTCGTACCGCGGCGACCGGAGCACCTGCCGGAAGAGCTTGTCGGGCGGGTCCACACGGCGCCAACGGATGTCGAGACCGTGGGCCGCGTGGCGCCCGCTCATGACGGCGCCGAAGAACGGGTAGTCGTTGCTGGCGAAATCGAGAGCGAGCCGACGGGGCGCCGCGCTCGCCCGCTTCTCAGCCAAGTCCCTCTCCCCGAAGTCGGAGCCTGGTCCTCACGGGCGGTCCTTCTCCGCGAACTTCTGCACCGCCTTGGGCGCGAAGGCCGCGACCAGGAAGTACAGGACCAGTTCCGTCTTGCTTTCGCCGGACCCCAGGCCGAACGCTTCCACCAACGCCAGGACCGCGGCTACCCCCAACGCCAGCATGGACATCAGCCGCATGGACGACGGGTTTCCCCGGTCGTCCGTCATGTACCTCTTGCCTGCGCCGTTGGCCGCGGATTTCGTGGTCTCGCTCATGGACTGCTCCTCCGATCGTTCCCGGTTGAGACTCACCTACCACCTTCTTCACGAATTACAACACCCTGCGGGGACCCCCGCGGGTCTTCGGGATACGGACCTTCGACCTGCCGCGGGCGGGACGCCTGCGTTCCCGGGACAGCAGGAGCGAGCCAAGGAGCCGAGGGTCGGGAGGTTTGCAGCTCATGGCGCCGGGGTCGGTCGTTGACGCTCGCGGGGTCGCTGCTGCATAGTATGTCATGCAGATCTCTTTCGGCTTTTATGCAGAGATCTTCCGACTTTGGTGTGGGCAGAGTTTCACGGGTTAACGTCCCCTCCCCCCTTGAGGGGGCGGGTTAGGGGGGGTACGGCGGGGTTGCAGGGAGGAGTCCTCTGCCCGGACCAGCCAAGCCGTTTCAGCCGTCTGTCCGTTGGTGCTGGCGCCGATGGGTCTGGTGGCGCGGAGGCCCCCTCCCTAACCCCATAGGCGCTAACCTGTTTTTCAGGACGGATAGTGTATGAAGAGGGGAGATTAGCAAGAGTGAGGGAGGGGGGGCAAGTTACGAGAGGACTGGGAGTTGTTGACGGGGTTGCTGCTAGGGGATTGGGAGGAGTTGGCGGAGGAGACGGGAGCGTTGAAGGGATTGCGCAAGGACAAATCGGTGGAGAAGCTGCTGCGGACGCTTCTGCTGCATGTGGGATGTGGGCACTCGTTGCGGGAGACGGTGGCCGGACGGGTCTGCGCAGTGCGAAAGACACAGGAAGCCACCCGGATGGCGCAGAAGCGCTTGCGCAAGGCAGCCGCGAAAACCGGCAAGCGTCCCCAGCCCGAAACCCTTTCTCGGAATGGAACCACCTCTCCCACTCCCTCGCCGAACCCCCAAAACGCCGCATCCCTCGGTTGGCTCGCTACTTCTCTCTCTAACCAAAAACAAGTTAGCGCCTATGCTCCCTGTCCCTCCCCCTCAAGAGGGGAGGGAATCGGAGTTCTCCGCCATTAGGGGATCGGAGTTCTCCGCAATGCCGAACCGAGGACGGCAAGGTGGGAATCGGACCTCGGCGCGTGGGAGGGGAGTGGGACAACCCACACGAAATCATGAAAAGCCCTGTAAAGGAAACTCGGAACAATCGCCCCCGTTCGTCCTGAGCGTAGCGAAGCGAAGTCGAAGGACGCGCTCTCCCAAGGGAGGGGCGCCTCGAGCCGGAATGGAGCGGACGCTCCTGAAGCAGTCGCAACCGGGCTTGGCCGACGCACCCGCAGCGGCGCGGACCGAAGGAGCGAGATGAAGCGCATCTGTGTCTTTTCGGGGTCCCGCAAGGGCGTCCTGGACGACTATTCGCAGACCGCCGCGGCGCTGGGGCGCGAGCTCGCCCGGCGAGGCATCGGGGTGGTCTATGGCGGCGGCGCCGTGGGCCTGATGGGATGCCTGGCCGACGCGTCCCTCGACCGGGGCGGGGAAGTCATCGGCGTCATCCCCGAGGCCATGGCGGTGGACGGCGTGGCGCACTCGGGCCTGACCGAGCTCCGGGTGGTGGACTCCATGCACCGGCGCAAGGCCATGATGGAACGGCTGTCGGACGGTTTCATCGCCCTTCCGGGGGGCTACGGCACGCTGGAGGAGCTGGCGGAGATGGTCACGTGGCTGCAACTCGGCCTCCACTCCAAACCCTGCGGCGTGCTGAACGTCAGGGACTACTACGGCCACCTGCTCCGCTTCCTCGACCACGCGGTGGAGCAGGGGTTCCTCAAGCGGAAGCACCGCGACAAACTCATCGTCGCCGACCGCGCGGACGCCTTGGTGGACGCGCTCTACCGGTTCCCGCGGCCTTGACGCGCCCGCCGCCAAGGCTCACCGCCGGGTCCGGGCGAACCCTCCGTGCGCCATTAACCCCCTTGAGGAACCTCTGATCCATTCTGGCTCGAAGCGCCTCTCCCCATGAAGAAGCGCGTCCTTCGACTTCGCTACGCTACGCTCAGGATGAACGGAGTTCTACGCTACGCTCAGGATGAACGGGGGCAATCGTTCCGAGTTTCCTTGAAACCGAATGTGTCGAAAGGCTCACCGCCGGGTCCGGGCGAAGCCCCTGCGCGCGGCCGCGGCCGCGGCCGCCAGCGTCATCAGCCAGGCGAACCAGTCGCCGTAGCGCACGTACAGGGTCTCCGTCTCCATCAGGGGCACGGTGGCGGTCAGCACTCCTTCCGAGAAGAGCGGCAGCGGCTCGGACATGCGGCCGGCGGGGTCGATGACCGTGGTGACGCCGGTGTTGGTGGAACGGACCAGGGCCCGGCGGGTCTCCAGGGCGCGCCATCGCGCCAGCCGCGCGTGCTGCCACGGCGCGGCGCTGCGGCCGTACCAGGCATCGTTGGTCAGGTTGACGAGCAGGTTCGCCCGCTCGTTCCCGACGAAGCGGCGCGACAACGCCGGCATCAGGTCCTCGTAGCAGATGAGGGGCGCCACGCGTGCGCCTCCCGGCAGCGCGAAGGCGCTCTCGAGTGCGCCCGGGGTGAAGCCCTCGCCGATGGGCGGCATGCCCGGCAGGTCGCCGATGAGCCACGCCAGGGGGATGTACTCGCCGAAAGCCAGCAGCACCCGCTTGTGGTAGCGGCCCAGCACGACCCCGTCCGGGTCCACCGCGAAGGCGCTGTTGTAAGTGCGGGTGCGGTCCCCCGGCCCCTTCCGGTAGCTGACGGCGCCCACGATCATGTGGGGATGGCGCGCCGGCAGGATCCCCCGCGGGATCTTTCCGGTGTTCTCCGGCACCCATTGCTCCACCGCGGACTCGGGCCAGATGACCAGGTCCGCGTTGCGGTTCCCGGCCGAGAGGTCCCGGTAGGTCTGGAGGTTGGTCTTGAGGAACGCGGCCTTGCCCTTTCGCCGGATGTCGATGTTTCCCTGCACCACCGCGACGTCGAGCTTTTCCGCGGCCCTTGCGGCCGCGGTGACCTGTTGGAGCCGCACATGGCCGTAGGCCGTGGCCGCGGCCAGGAGCGCGCAGGCCGCGGCCACGGCTCGGACCGCGGACCGGAGGCCGCCCTCCCCCCGGCAGGCGCGCAGGAGTTTGTAGAGGGCGGCGCCGCACCACAGCAACACGAACGTGGTCCCGTAGTGGCCCACGAGGTCCGCGGACTGGTTGAGCGAGGTGAACAGGGTCTGGCTGGTGGCGAGGTACCAGGGGAAGAGGTTGGGGAACCAGAACTCCAGCGCCACCCAGAACGTCGGCGGGAAGAGCCCCAGGGGACCCAGCCCGCACAGACGCACCAGGCCCGCCAACGCGACGAAAGGCAGGGCCGAGTAAACGGTGAAGAGGACGAACGCCGTTGCCGCCAGGGCATAGTTCACTCCGCCGAACACGTGGATGGTATAGACCAGCCAGTGGAACCCCAGGACGATGGCGCCCAGCCCGGTGAGGGCGCCCGCCCGGAGCGCCTGCCGCCAGTCCCGGGCTCCCTCCACCGCGGCCAGGAAGGGGACCGGCGCGAACCAGGTCAGCGGGAAGAGCACCGGCCACAGGAAAGGGAGGGCGATGAACGCTGCGGCGAGGAGCGGCCACGGAGACATGGACCCGGAAGTGTACGCACCCCGGGAGCGGGCGTCAACGCGGGGCGCAAACGGACCCTCGAATCCCGTTGACACGGGAGTCCCCGAACGACTAATGTAGCGCCATCGATGCAGGGGAACCCTTGGTCGATTCCGGCTCGAGGCGCCTCTCCCCATGGGAAAGCGCGTCCTTCGACTTCGCTACGCTACGCTCAGGACGAACGGGGGCAGTTGGTTGGAGAGTGGGTTGGAGCAGCAGGGAGAATCGTTGCGGGCCGTCGTCAAGGGCATGGAGACCGTCATCGAACGGACGGCGCCGAAGGGATAGCGGTAGTGGACATCGGATGGGAGAGAACGGAAAGGGGGAAAGGATCATGGGCCACCAGGCATACGTGGATGCCGACGGGCACATCATGGAGCCCGAGAGCGAGCTCAACGAGTTCGTGGACGACGCGTTCCTGGGCCGGGGCCGGCTGAGCTTCCGCCAGATGCTGCCGAGCCTGGACCGGTTCCACACTCCGAGGACTCGCACCGTCGAGCAGCAGGGGACCTTCGACGCGGGCGTGGGACCCGAGCGATGGCTGGAGTTCCTGGAGAAGACCGGGATCGAGTGCTCGGTGCTCTATCCCACGGCCGGCCTTTCCTACGGCCAGGTGCACTTTCCCGAGTGGGCGGCGGCGTACGCGCGCGCCTACAACGACTGGCTGGCAGACAGGTACATGAAGTTCAGCGACCGTTTCAAGGGGGTCGCGCTGATCCCGCTCCAGGACGTGCCGGCGTCGGTGGCGGAGCTCCGCCGGGCGGTCAGGGACCTGGGCATGGTGGCCGCCATGCTGCCGTCCAACGGCCTGGACCGGCACTTCGGCTCCGAGCAGTTCTGGCCCCTCTACGAAGAGGCGGAGAAGCTCGATTGCGCCCTTGCGGTCCACGGCGGCTGCTACGGCGACCTGGGCTTCAACTCGTTCAAGGTTTTCC
This sequence comes from uncultured Binatia bacterium (SeqCode), assembly GCA_965204235.1. Lineage (GTDB taxonomy): Bacteria > Desulfobacterota > Binatia > UBA9968 > JAJDTQ01 > JAJDTQ01. Next base: position 2,356,282 of record OZ241979.1, on the reverse strand, counting down.
CGGCCACGCGCGCCCTGGGCATGCCGTTTCCCCTGGCCATCCACATGACCGGGATGATGTCGGAAGGCGTGTTCGACCGCTTCCCGGACCTGCGGGTGGGCTTTCTCGAAGGCGGCACCGCGTGGATCCCGCTGGTGCTGGACCGGCTGAACCGCGAAGTGGAGTACGGCGGCCTGCGTCTGGAGCGCGCGCCCATCGACTACTTCCGCAGCGGGCGGGTGTTCATCGGGTGCGAGGGCAACGAGGACGTCCTGACCTACTGCGTCAACCGGGTCGGGCACGAGGTCTTCATGTTCTGCTCTGATTTCCCGCACGAGATCACCATGGACAACTGCATGGAAGAGATCGACGAGATCCGCGACCGGGAGGAGCTCACGGACGCGCAGAAGCAGGCGATCCTCGGGGACAACGCGCGGAACTTCTACAAACTCTGATCCCACGCGATAAAGTCCGATTTCCACCTTGCCGTCGTCGGTTCGGCATTGCAGCGAACTCCGATCCCCTCCCCCCTCACTGGCATCAACGGGGGTGATCAAGTGTAAACCATGTGCCCGGTTTGTTTTGTAAACCATGTTCGGCTTGTACAGAGGGGGGTACGGCGGGGTTGAGGGGTGGAGTCCTCTGCACGGATCGGCCCAACCCGTTTCAGCCGTCTGTGCGTTGGTGCTGACGCCCATCGGTCCGGTTGCACCGACCAACCCCCCACCCTGACCCTCCCCCTCAAGGGGGGAGGGGATCGGAGTTCTCCGCCAGGAGGGGACCGGAGGGATTCATTGGCGAAACGAAGCTTGGAGGTCATACTCGCCCAGCCCAGGGGTTTCTGCGCCGGCGTCGTCCGGGCGGTGGACATCGTCGAGCGCGCGCTCCGGGTGTACGGCGCGCCGGTCTATGTGCGGCACGAGATCGTCCACAACAAGCACGTGGTGGACGCCCTGCGCCACAAGGGCGCGCGCTTCGTGGAAAAGGTCTCGGACATCCCCGAAGGCGCGGTGACGGTGTTCAGCGCCCACGGCGTCTCCCGGAAGGTGGAGGACGCCGCCGGCGGCCGCGGCCTGCGCGTCATCGACGCGACGTGTCCGTTGGTGACCAAGGTCCACGTGGAGGCGCAGCGCTACGCCCGGCAGGGTTGCGAGATCATCCTCATCGGACACGCCGGACACCCGGAAGTCGAGGGGACCATGGGGCAGGTGTCGGGCACGGTCCACCTGGTTTCCGAGGTCGCCGACGTGGCGGCGCTGGAACCGGCCGACCCGGCGAGGCTGTCCTACGTGACCCAGACGACCCTCAGCGTTGACGACACCCGCGAGATCATCGCCGCGCTCCGAGCCCGTTTCCCGGAGGTCCGCGGCCCGGACGTGAAGGACATCTGCTACGCGACGCAGAACCGACAGACCGCGGTGCGGCTGCTGGCGGCCCGGTCCGACGTGATCCTGGTCATCGGCGCCGACTACAGCTCGAACTCGAACCGGCTCCGGGAGATCGGCGAAGAGACCGGAACCGACACTTACCTCATCCCCGATGCCGGGAGCCTGGAGTGGGCTTGGCTGGAGGGCGCGCGGACGGTGGGGGTCACCGCGGGCGCATCAGCGCCCGAAGAGTTGGTCCAGGGGCTGGTGGACCGGCTCGGTGACACGTTCGACGTTGCCTTGACGGTCCTCGACGGCGTCGAAGAGAACGTCGCCTTCAAGTTGCCGCAGGAGCTCTACGACGCCGAAGAACCGGCCGTATGAGACGCGGCAAGGATCGTTGGAACGGGGGTCGTCGTTCCGGGGTTCCTCAAGCCGGGCCAAGGCCCACCCGTTCTCCGGGCAACGATTCGTCGCCGGAGCGGCAGGCCAGCAACCGCACGGCCTGTTGACAGATCCCGTCCGCGGTCAGGCCGTAGTTCTTGCGCAGGAGATCCTGAGGGCCCTGTTCGATGAACCGGTCGGGCAGCCCCATGCACCGGACGGGCAGGTTCACGACTCCTTCCCTGGCCAGCAACTCCAGGACCGCGGACCCGAACCCGCCCATGGCCGAGGATTCCTCTACGGTGAGCAGGCATTTCACCCGCCGCGCCACCGCGCCGATCAGGTCGGCGTCCAGGGGCTTGACGAACCTTGCGTTGACCACCGCGGCGGAAACCCCCTCCTGCTCCAACCGCTCGGCCGCGGCCACTGCCGGGTGGACGGTGACGCCGATGGCCACCAGGGCGATGTCCACGCCGTCCCGCAACAACTCGCCCTTGCCCAGCGGCAGCGTTTGCGGCGTCTGGTCCATGTCCACCCCGAGGCTCGACCCCCGAGGATAGCGGACCGCGGCGGGCAGATCGCAACTGACGCACGACTTGACCATGTGCTGTAGCTCGTTCTCGTCCTTGGGAGCCATGACCACCATGTTGGGCACGTGCCGGAGGTAGGCGAAATCGAACGCTCCGTGGTGCGTGGTCCCGTCCTCGGCAACGAGTCCGCCGCGGTCGATGCAGAAAGTCACCGGGAGGTTCTGGGTGGCCACGTCGTGGACTACCTGGTCGTAGGCCCGTTGCAGGAACGTGGAGTAGATGGGGATCACCGGCCTCATGCCCTGTGCGGCCATGCCCGCGGCGAAGGTCACCGCGTGCTGCTCGGCGATGCCCACGTCGTAGAACCGCTTCGGAAAGGCCTTCTCGAAGGCGGCCAACCCCGTCCCCTCCGACATGGCCGCGGTGATGGCCACGATGCGCGGGTCTTCCCCGGCCAGTTGCACGAGGGTGTTGACGGCGACGCTGCTGTACGAAGCCCGGGGGGACCTTCGCTTGGGGCGCCCGGTGTCGCGTTCGAAGGGGGAGCTGGCGTGGAACCATACGGGATCGGCCATGGCGGGGCCGTAGCCGAACCCCTTCTTCGTCACCACGTGCAACAGGGTCGGACCGTCCAGCTCGAGCACGTTCTCCAGGGTCGGCAACAGATGGTCGAAGTTGTGACCGTCGATGGGGCCGAAGTACCGGAACCCCAGTTCCTCGAACAGCAACCCGGGCAGCACGGTCCCCTTGGCCAAGGTCCGGGCCCGGCTGGCCATCCGCTGTATCTGGCCGCCGATGCGGGGCATCTTGCCCAGGGCCCACCTGGTCTCCCCGGTCATCCGATCGAAGAGCTTGCCGGTGATGATCCGGTTCAGGTAGGCCGAGACGGCTCCCACGTTCGGGGAGATCGACATCTGGTTGTCGTTCAGCAGGACCAGCAGGTCCTTCTTCAGGCTCCCCGCCTGCTGGAGGCCCTCCATGGTCAAGCCGGAGGTCAACGCGCCATCGCCCACGACGCAGACGACCTTGTGGGTCTGCCCACGGTTCTCCCGGGCCTCCACGAACCCCACCGCGGCCGAAACGCCGGTGCCGGCGTGGCCCGCATCGAAGGTGTCGTACTCGCTCTCTTCGCGTTTGCAGAACCCGCTCAACCCGCCGAACCGCCGGAGGGTGTGGAACTGCTCCTGACGCCCGGTCAACAGCTTGTGGGCGTACGCCTGGTTGCTGGTGTCCCAGACGATCAGGTCCCTGGGCGTGTCCAGCAGGTAGTGGAGGGCCACCGTCAACTCGACCACGCCGAGGTTGGAGGCGAGGTGTCCGCCCACGTCGGACAGGACCGTGATGATCCGGTCGCGGATCTCCTCGCAAAGCTGCGGGAACTGCTCCGGGGACAGCTTCTTGAGGTCAGCCGGGGAGTCGATGGTCTTCAGGATGGACATGATGGGTTCTTCCGACGCCTTCTTTCCAATGCAACCATACAATAGGGCTGATTACGCTTGGCAAGTCAAGAGGGCGCGGGTGATCTCCAACCCTCGAAATGCAGGTCATCCGGGTTTTCCGTGGAAAGCGCCCCTGGCCGCGGACCCGGGAAGGGAACCCCCGGTCTTGACCCGCGGCGCCGCGGGACGCTATACAGGGTCCCTGTTCCCGGGCTGGGCGCAAGCCGGCCCGTTTTCGTTGCCCGGACCTCGGGAGCCTGCGTCACGGGCAACTCCAACCACGTCCATTCCAATCCAAGGAGCGGTTTCATGGGAGAAGACATCAGCGGCGCCGTAGCGGAGAAGACCAAGTTCACCTATGACCACTGGATGGAGTCCCTGGGGATCCCGATCCACACGGGGTACTTCATCGGCGACCTGCGCACCTGCGACCTCGAATGGTGGGAGGAGCGCAAGTGCAAGGCGGCCTTCATGCAGCTCATGGGGCAGGAGGGCGTCACCGGGGCATGGATCCAGGAGGTGGCCCCCGGGGAGTCCACGCCGCCGGTGAGGTTCGCCCTCGACGAGGTGGTCTATGTGGTGGAGGGCCGGGGCACCACCACGGTATGGCGGGACGACGACGGCGCCAGGAAGACCTTCGAGTGGCAGAACAACAGCATGTTCATCGTGCCCCGCAACTACCATTACACCATCAACAACATGCAGGGGGACAAGGTGGTCCGCCTGCTGCACTACAACTACCTGCCCCTGGCCATGTCCGCGGTGGGAGACCCGGACTTCTTCTTCGACAACCCCTTCGCCGGGCAGGACGTGATCGCTTCCGAGGACGGCGAGTTCTATTCCGAGGCCAAGATGGTCACGGATTCGGGCAAGTGGAACGTGTGGAACCGGCGCGTCTATTGGTACGGGAACTTCTTCCCGGACATGCGGGCCTGGGACAAGCTGGACGAGAACAAGAGGCGCGGGGCCGGGGGCCACAGCGTGTTCATCGAGTTCCCCAACTCGGAGCTCTCCTGCCACATGTCCGTGTTCGCGGCGCGCACCTACAAGAAGGCGCACCGGCACGGCCCCGGGCGGGTCATCGTCATCCCCGCGGGGGAAGGCTACTCGATCCTCTGGGAGGAGGGGAAGGAGAAGATCGTGGTGCCGTGGCGCGAGGCCAGCGTGTTCGTGCCGCCCAACAAGTGGTTCCACCAGCACTTCAACGCCGGCGCCACGCCCGCGCGGTACCTGGCCTTCCATCCGCCCATGCAGTTCCACGGCTACGCGGAGAAGGTCGAGGACCGGGCCAAGGACCAGATCGAGTACCCGGACGAGGACCCCTTCGTCCGCCAGAAGTTCGAGGAGGAGCTGGCCAAGCGGGGCACCACCAGCCTGATGCACGAAGAAGCCTACACCAACTACGACTACGAGTGGTCGAAGGGGATGGGAAAACAGTAAGCCATGCACGACGACCACGAACACCCAGAACATTTCCATCCGGGCGCCGACGCCATCGTGGAGGACATCGAAGGGGTCGAGATGTTCTCGCTCACCAGCGTGGGCATCGACATCGGCTCGTCCACCTCGCACCTGGTGTTCTCCCACCTGACGCTCCGGCGCGAGGGCGCCGGGCTCTCGGCCCGGTTCAAGGTCACCGACAGGGAGGTGCTGTACCGCTCGCCCATCATGCTGACGCCGTACAGCTCGGGGACCCTCATCGACACGACCAGGGTGCAGGACTTCATCCACGAGTCCTACCGAGTGGCCGGCTACACCCACGACGACATCGACACCGGCGCGGTGGTGATCACGGGCGAGGCCCTCAACAAGGAGAACTCCCGCCCGATCCTGGAGTACTTCGCCAAGGACTCCGGCAAGTTCATCTGCGCTTCCGCGGGACCCAACCACGAGGCGTTGCTGGCGGCCTACGGCTGCGGCGCGGTGGACCTGTCCAAGTCGGCCGGCGCCGCGGTGCTGAACATCGACATGGGCGGGGGCACCACCAAGCTGTCCCTGATCCGGGACGGGACGGTGACCCGGACCGCGGCCATCAGCGTGGGAGCACGTCTCATCGCCTTCGACGAAAACGACGTGGTGACCCGGGTGGAGCTTCCCGCCAGGTTCATCACCCGGGAACTGGGGACCCCGGTGGAGGTGGGCCAAGTCATTACCGACGACGTCAAGCGAGGGTTCGCCGCCTACATGGGGACCTACCTGTTCAACGTCATCCAGGCCAAGCCCCTCTCCGACCTGGAAACGCACCTGCTGGTGACCGACCGGCTGCCCGACTACGACGGCCTGGAGAGCATCGACCACATCGTCTTCTCCGGCGGGGTGTCGGAGCACATCTACGACCGCGAGACGCCGTCCTACGGCGACGTGGGTCCCTACCTCGGCAACGAGATCCGCGCCCGCATCGCCGAGCTCAACCGGGGGGACCTGGTCAAGGAGCCCGTGGAGGGCATCCGCGCCACGGTCATCGGAGCCGGCGAGTACACCATCCAGGCCAGCGGCAACACCAGCTACCTGTCCAGCGAGGCGCCGCTCCCGGTGTACGGCCTGCAGGTGGTCAAGGCCCTCATCCACGAGGGTTCCGACGTGCAGGGCGCGCTGCGGACGGCGCTGGCCAAGTTCGACCTGGAGAGGTTCCAGCCGGGTCTCGCCCTGGCCCTGGGGCTGCAAGGGGTGCCCAACTACAAGTTCATCCGGCGGGTGGCCGAAGGCGTCGCCGCGGTGGTGAACGAGTCGGAAGACCCCGACCTGAACGTCTTCCTGATCCTGGACATGGACGTGGCCAAGTCCCTGGGGGGCATCCTCAAGGAGGAGTTGCAGGTCGCGCCGGAGGTCATCGCGGTGGACGGCATCGACGTGGGCGACCTGGACTTCATCGACGTGGGCAACGCCATGGGCGTGACCGAGGTCATTCCGGTGACCATCCGCTCGTTCATGTTCCCGGAGAGCCGCCTGGTCTAGGAGCCTCGCCGGATACCGAAGGATCGACCGCAGAACAGTCCCGTTCCCGGAACAGTCCCATTCCACTTCCAGAGGTGAGCCAATGGCGGAAACACACAACGTGGGCGTCCCCACGCCCCGCATCGACGGCGAGTACAAGGTAAGCGGCAAGGCGAAGTACGCCGTGGACGTCACTTTCCCCGACATGCTGTGGGGCAAGATCCTGCGGAGCCCCATCTCCCACGGCCGGATCAAGCGCATGGACACGGGCAAGGCCATGCAGGTCCCGGGCGTGGTCGGCATCCTTGCCGGCGCGGACGTCGCCGGGCTGCGCATCGGTCGGCGGGTAGTCGATATGCCCATCGTGGCCGACGGCGTCGTCCGGTTCATCGGCGAGAAGGTGGCCGCGGTGTCCGCGGAAACGGAGGACGCGGCCGAAGAAGCCGCGGCGCTCATCGAGGTGGAGTACGAGGAGATGGACCCCGTGCTCGACCCGCTGGAAGCCATGAAGCCCGAGGCGCCGCTGCTCCACCCCGAGGTCCACACCTACAAGGGCCTGCCGCAGAAGCTCACCGGCCCCACCAACCGGGTCATCTACGTCAAGTGGGAGAAGGGCGACGTGGACAAGGGGTTCGGGGAGGCGGACGTCATCGTCGAGAACACCTTCACCACGCCCAAGGTCCACCAGGCATATATCGAGCCGCACTCCTGCGTGGTGAAGACCGATCCCGCCACCGGAGCGGCCGAGGTCTGGGCGTGCAGCAAGGTGCCCTACGGCATCCGCGACCAGGTCGCCAACGCGGTCCGGGTGGATCCCGAGAAGATCGTCGTCCATCCCTGCTACATCGGCGGCGACTTCGGCGGCAAGGGCGACTTCATGGACATCGCCCTGTGCTACTCCCTTTCGAAGAAGAGCAACGGGCGCCCGGTGAAGATCGTCATGGACTACGACGAAGAGTTCACGGCCGGCAACCCGCGCCATGCGTCCGTCATCAAGGTCAGGACCGGCGCGAAGAAGGACGGGACCATCGTGGCCCACCACATGGACTTCGTGTTCGACACCGGCGCCTACTGCGCGTTCAAGCCCAACGGCATACTCGGCGGACCTCAGAAGTCCCCCGGCCCCTACAACATGCCCAACACCCTGGTCGAAGAGCACATGGTCTATACGAACCAGGTGCCGTGCGGGCACATGCGCTCTCCGGGCGACCCGCAGGGGTTCTTTGCCAACGAGAGCCAGTTGGACCTGCTGGCCCAGGCCCTGGACATGAACCCGGCCGACCTGCGCAAGAAGAACCTGCTGGAGGGGGTCGCCGACTCCCCCGTGGGCGAGAAGGTCGATTACGTGGGCTCCCACGAGATCTTCGACCGCGCCCTGGACGAGGTGAAGTACTACGAGGCCAGGCCCAGGAACGTGGGTCGGGGCATCGGTCTCGTGCAATGGTCGGTGAACGGCGGCAAGGGGCTGGTCAAGTTCCGGCTGGACGAAACCGGCACGCTGACGGTGTCGTCCGCCATGCTCGACCAGGGGGTCGGCACCTTCACGCTGCTGGAACAGATGGCGGAGCAGGAGCTCCGGATCCCGGCCGAATGCATCAAGTTCGAGCACTTCGACACCAGCGCCGGCATCAAGGACTCGGGGCTGGGGGGCAGCCGCGGCACCCGGGTCTATGGCAACGCGGGCTACGACGGCATCATCAAGACGCGGGAAGAGTTGCTGGAGCACGCGGCCAACGCCATGGACGCCCCCAGGGACGACCTGGCCCTTGCCGACGGACGGGTGGTGCACAAGAGCGCGGACCGGGGCATCAGCTACGCCGACGTGGTCAAGGCCAAGGGCTCGGCCATCGAGACCGTCGGGCTCTACGACGACACCTCCAAGGTGCCGGACGCGGCCATGTGCGCGCAGATCGCCGAGGTCGAAGTGGATCCGGAGACCGGCAACGTCGATCTCAAGCGGCTGGTCACCAGCCACAGCACGGGTACGATATTGAACCCGCTGATGCACCAGGGCCAGATCGAGGGCGCCAGCATGACCGGCATCGGCTACGGCCTGATGGAGCACCTGATGGTGGACGACGGCAAGGTCACCACCGCCAACTTCGGCGACTACAAGATCCCCACCATCCGGGACGTCCCGGAACTGAAGACCCTGTTGTCCGAAACCAGGCGCGGCCCCGGCCCCTATAACAGCATGGCCATCGGCGAGACCGCCAACATCCCCACCGCCGGCGCCATCGCCAACGCCGTGGCCGACGCGGTGGGCGTCCGCATCACGTCCCTGCCCATCACCTCCGAAAAGGTGTTCGCGGCGCTGAAGGGGAAGGGATAGGGGGCGAAAGTCGGTTCTCACCGACGTTTGGCGATTTCCAGCACCAGCTCGTAAGCGTCGCGTTTCGCCAACGGAAAGGTCTGCGCCATGAGCTTGGCCACGTCGTTGGCCTTGCGCCCGGTCCGGAGGAGCTTGGCGGCCTCCGCCCGCAGCAGCTCTTCATCGACCTCCGGCGTCTCGCCGCGTCCCGCGACCACGATGACGAACTCCCCGCGCGGGGCGTCGTGGTCCAGTCTTTCCGCCAGTTCGGAAAGCGTCCCGCGCAGCAGTTCCTCGTGGACCTTGGTGAGTTCCCGCCCCACCAGCGCGGCCCGGTCTCCCAGGATTTCGCGCATGTCCGACAGCGTATCCCTGATCCGGCGCGGCGCCTCGTAGTACACCGCGGTCCTGTCGTCGTCCCGGAGCTCTTGCAGCTTCTCCCTCCGTCGTCCCCGCCTGGACGGCAGGAACCCCTGGAACACGAACCGGTCCGTGGCCAGCCCGCACACGCTCAACGCGGCCACGGCTGCGGAGGCCCCGGGCGCCGGCGTTACCGGCAACCCCCTGCCGGCCGCGGCGCGGACCAGACGGTAACCGGGGTCCGAGATGGTCGGGGTGCCCGCGTCCGACACCAGCGCCACGCTCTCGCCCGCCTCCAGCCGCTGCACCAGGGTCTCGGCCTTGGCGCGCTCGTTGCCCTCGTGGTAACTGGTGAGGGGCGTGTGGATCTCGTAGCGGGCCAGCAGCTTGCGAGTGCGCCGGGTGTCTTCCGCGGCGATCACGTCCACCTCCCGCAGCACGCGCAAGGCGCGCAAGGTGATGTCCTCCAGGTTGCCGATGGGCGTGGCTACCACGTAGAGCATTTGCCGAACCGGAGTCCCGTCTCCCTGCCGGCCGGGTCTGCCGCCGGCGTCGCATGGCGCCGCGGCCCCTAGCCGCCCAGCAAGGCGCGCAGCCCGTCCTCGTCCAGGATGCGGACGCCGAGTTCCCGCGCCTTGTCGGCCTTGGCGCCCGGGTCCGCGCCCACGACCACGTAATCGGTCTTGCTGCTGACGCTGCCGGCCACCCGTCCTCCCAGGGCGGCGATGGACTTCTGCGCCTCGCCGCGCGACAGGGTGGCCAGACTGCCGGTGAGCACGAAGCTCAAACCGGCGAGGCCGCCTTCGGCCCGGGGCTCCGCCCGGAGCCGGAAGCCCGCGGCCAACAGCTTCTCGATGACTCCGCGGTTGGCCGGTTCGGCGAAGAAGCCGACGATGCTCCTGGCCACTTCCGGGCCGATGTCCCGGACGTCCGTCAGGCTCTCCTCGTCCGCGTTCATGATGCGGTCGAGGCTCTCGAAATGGTCGGCCAGCACCTTGGCGGTGGCTTCTCCCACGTGCCGGATGCCCAGGGCGGTCACGAAACGGGCAAGGGTGGTGTCCCGGCTGCGCTCCAGCTCCCGGACCAGGTTCCGGGCCGACTTGGCGCCCATGCGCTCCAGGGAGGCCAACGCCTCCTCCCGGAGCCCGTAGAGGTCTGCGCTGTCCGCCACCAGCTTTCTCTCCACCAACTGGTCGATGAGCTTCTCCCCCAGCCCCTCGATGTCCAGGGCGTTCCGGGAGCCGAAGAACCTGAGGCTCTCCTTCAGCTTGGCCGGACACGCGAGCCCCACGCAGCGGTAGGCGGCCTCTCCCTCCTCGCGATAGACCCGGGACCGGCACATGGGGCACAGGGCCGGCATCTCGAAACGCCGTTCGCTGCCGTCCCGCCGCTCGGCGAGGACCCGCACCACGTAGGGGATCACGTCGCCGGCGCGCTCGATGACGATGGCGTCGCCGATGCGCACGTCCTTGCGCCGGACCTCGTCCATGTTGTGGAGGGACGCGTTCCGGACCGTGACCCCGGCCAACTGCACCGGTTCGAGGCTCGCCACCGGTGTGAGGGCGCCGGTGCGGCCCACCTGGGGCTGGATGTCGAGGACACGGGTGGTGGATTGGCGCGGCTTGAACTTGTAGGCCACGGCCCAGCGCGGGGAGCGGGCGATCTGCCCCAGGCGCCGCTGCAACTCGAGGCTGTTGACCTTGACCACCACGCCGTCGATCTCGTAAGGCAGCCCGTCCCGCCTGCCCTCCATCTCCTCCTGGTAGCAGGCGACCTCATCCACGCTGCGGCAGATGCGGGTGAGCGGCGCCGGTTTGAGCCCCCATTCCCGCAGCGCCGCAAGGAAGTCCGCGTGGCTGGCGAAGGAGGCAGGCTCCACCGCGCCCATGCCGTGGCAGAACAGGTCCAGGGGCCGGCTCGCGGTGACCTTCGAGTCCAGTTGCTTGAGGGCGCCGGCCGCGGCGTTGCGGGGGTTGGCGAACACGGGCTCGCCGGCTTCCTCCCGTTGCCGGTTGAGGCGTCGAAAGCCCTCTGTGGGGTAGAACACCTCGCCGCGCACGGCCAGCAGCCGCGGCGCGGACGGCCCCTCCCGGCGCAGGGACAGGGAGACGGAGCGGATGGTGCGGACGTTCCGGGTGATGTCCTCGCCCTGGACGCCGTCGCCCCGGGTCGAGGCCACCTTGAGGTCGCCGTCCTCGTACACCAACTCCACGCCGACGCCGTCGATCTTGGGCTCCACCACGTACTCCAGCGGGTCCCCGGACTTCAGGAAGCGCTGGATCCGCTGCTCGAAATCCGCCAACTCCTCCCGGTCGGTGACGTTGTCCAGGGACAGCATGGGCAGCGTGTGGCGCACCGCGGCGAACTTGTCCAGCGGCGGACCGCCCACCCGGGTGGTGGGCGAATTGGGCAGGGCGAGGTCCGGATGTTCCCGTTCCAGCTCGCACAGGCGCCGGAACAGTTCGTCGTATTCGGAATCGGCGATGACCGGGGCGTCGAGCACGTGGTAGCGATAGGCGTGGCGCTCCACCTGCGCGGTCAGTTCCCGGACCTCCGCCCTGAGCGCGTCCAGCGAAACGGTCATCGTCCAGCTCCTTCGGTCCGGGTCCCGGACTCCATGCGCGGGGTATCAGCGGGAGTTGCTGCGGTACTGCGCGGAGGGGAGGGACTTGACCCTCCCTGCCACGCTCACCACGGATTTGGTGGTGGATTTGGGGGGTCTTCAGCCCTTGACGGCCAGGCTTCTCGCGGCGCTGAAACCGGCTTCCCCGATACGGTTCCAGTTGGAGGACTGGGCGCGGAACTTGTCGAAGGACTCGAACACGGCCCTGGAAGCGGGGTCCGCCTTGGCGGCTTCGGCCACCACCTCGAGGCTCAGGTCCGCCATCTTCCCGAGCACGGCCTCGGGGAACTTCCGCAGCTTGACCTTGTGCTTCTGCACCAGCTCCACCAGCGCCGCGTTGTTGCGCGCGGTGAACTCCGAGAACATGTCGTTGTACGCCGCCTTGGTGGCCTGCTCCACCACCGCCTGCAAGTCCCCGGGCAGCTCCTCGTAGGCCTTCCGGTTGACGAAGGCTTCCAGCACCGTGCCGGGCTCGTGCCAGCCGGGCCAGTAGTAGTAACTGGCGGCCTTGTAGAAGCCGAAGGCCAGGTCGTTGTAGGGACCCACCCACTCGGTGGCGTCGATGGCGCCGGATTGCAGCGACGGGAAGATCTCGCCGCCGGGCAGGTTCACCACCGTGGCTCCGGCCCGCTTGATGACCTCCCCGCCAAGACCCGGCATGCGCATCTTGAGGCCCTTGTAGTCGTCCACCGACCGGATCTCCTTGTTGAACCACCCTCCCATCTGCACGCCGGTGTTGCCGGTGGCGAAGGGCTTGAGGTTGAAGTCGGCGTACAGGTCGTCCCACAGCTTCTGTCCGCCGCCGTAGTGGATCCAGCCGGCCATCTCGTCGGCGTTGAGTCCGAACGGGACCGCGGCGAAGAACTGCGCCGCGGGGCTCTTGCCCTTCCAGTAGTAGGCCGCGGCGTGCCCCATCTCCGCGGTCCCCTGGGACACCGCGTCGAAGGACTCGAAGGGAGGGACCAACTCGCCGCCGCCATAGACCTTGACCGTCAGGCGTCCGCCGGACATCCTGCCCACGATGTCGGCCAAGTAGTTGGCGCCGGTCCCCAGGCCCGGAAAGTTCTTCGGCCAAGTGGTGACCATCTTCCATCGGTAGGTCTTCTGGGCGTGCACCGCAGGGGCGCCGGAAACCAGCGCTCCCGTGGCCAAGCCCGCGGTTCCCAACGTCCTGATGAACTTGCGTCGTTTCATTTCCTTCCCTCCTTGCGTTGCTTTTAGTTGTCGCCTCCCCGACCCGGGGCGGCGTCCGGCCGGCAGAGCGGCCGTCGGCCTTCCGGTCGGGACGGACGGGTCATAGTAGAGAAACTTGTCGAATCGCGTCAAGTACAGGGACTGTCCCTGACGCCAGACGCCGCGCTTGATTTCGCCGCCGTGTTTCCATAATACTGGACTTATGGAACCAAGGTCCGCGGCCGGCGTCCCGGGCGCCCTCGCCCGGGAGACGCGGCTCGACATCTCGGCCCCGGACCCATGGGACGGACCGAAACGAACCTGCAAGACCTCCCTCGTCGCCTGACCGCGGAAGCCGTGGGCACGGCGTTCCTGCTGGCCGCGGTGGTGGGCTCGGGCATCATGGGGGAGCGGCTGGCGGGCGGCGACGCCGCGGTGGCGCTGCTGGCCAACACGGTGTCCACCGGAGCCGCGCTCACCGTCCTGATCCTGGCCTTCGGCCCCATATCCGGCGCGCACTTCAACCCCGCGGTGACCGCGGCGGAGGCGGCCCGGGGCGGACTGCCCTGGCGCGAGGTCCCGGGCTACGTGGGCGCGCAGGTGGCGGGAGCCGTCGCCGGGGTCGTGGCCGCCAACCTCATGTTCGACGAGCCCGCGGTGTTCTTCTCGCAGAACCGTCGCACCGGAGCGGGGCAATGGCTGGGCGAGCTCGTCGCCACCTTCGGACTGTTGTCGGTGATCCATGGCTGCTCCCGTTACCGGAAGTCCGCAATACCGTTCGCCGTCGGCGGTTACATCACCGCGGCCTGCTGGTTCACCTCATCCTCGTCGTTCGCCAACCCCGCGGTGACCGCGGCCCGGACGCTGTCGGACACGTTCACCGGCATCCACCCCATGCACGCGCCCGCGTTCATCGTCGTGCAGCTCGTCGGCGCCGGCGCGGCCACCCTGTTGTTCCGCTGGCTGGCGCCGCCCGCGGCGCGGTAAGGAACCTCTGGTCCATTCTCGCTTGAGTTCCTCTCCTCATGGGAAAGCGTGTCCTTCGACTTCGCTTCGCTACGCTCAGGACGAACGGGGCAATTGTCCAGGGTTTCCGTAACGAGTCCGCAAACCACCCTATGCTGCACAACCGGATCTCGATCTTCGTCAACCTTCCCTTGGCCTCCCTCGACCGGCTGACGCTGCAATGGCGCCTGGAGGACATCGGGCGGCAAGGGAAGTCGGGGGGCGCGTAACACGATTGTAACCGTCGGTTCATCCGCGTGTGATGCAAGGGTAACGAGAGCGTAATAGAAGTAATAAACGGTTCATTCCCATCGGTTAGGTTCCCGCCGGAAACGGTAGGGTCTTGCGGCTCGCCGCGGGCCCGGCGACAAAGGCGTCATCGAAGGAGGATCGGACCATGTATGGGAAAGGTGTGCGGAAAGCCCCGGCAGCCGCGGTAGCGGTGTTGGCCGCGACGGGTCTGGCGGCCCCGGCGGCGGCGCAACAGCGGGACTACATCCAGATCGTGGGGTCGTCCACGGTCTATCCGTTTACCACGGTGGTGGCCGAGCAGTTCGGCAAGACCACCAAGTTCAGGACCCCCAAGGTCGAGTCCACCGGCTCGGGCGGCGGCCTGAAGCTCTTCTGTGCCGGCGTGGGCGTGGAGCACCCGGACATGACCAACTCGTCGCGGCGGATCAAGAAGAGCGAGGTCGAGCGTTGCGCCAGGAACGGCGTGGCTGAGGTCATCGAGCTCAAGGTGGGCTACGACGGCATCGCGGTGGCCAACTCGAAGAAGGGCGCGGCCCTGAGCCTCACCCCCCGGGACCTCTACCTCGCCCTGGCCAAGGACGTGCCGGCCAACGCGGACGGGTCCAAGCGGAAGGCGAACCCCAACAAGACGTGGAAGGACGTGGACGCCAAGCTCCCGGACAAGAAGATCGAGGTGCTGGGTCCCCCGCCCACGTCCGGCACCCGGGACGCGTTCGTGGAGTTGGTGATGGACGCCGGCTGCAAGACCTTCGCCGGCATCGGGAAGCTCTCCAAGAAGCCCCAAAGGACGGCCTGCCGCACCATGCGCGAGGACGGCGCCTTCGTCGAGGCGGGCGAGAACGACAACCTCATCGTGCAGAAGCTCGACGCCAACCCCGACGCGTTCGGGATCTTCGGCTTCAGCTTCCTCGACCAGAACACGGACAAGCTCCGGGGCGCGTCCATCAACGGCGTGGAGCCCGAGTTCGAGACCATCGCCGACGGCAGCTACCCGGTCTCGCGTCCGCTCTACGTCTATATCAAGAAGGCCCATCTGGACGTGATCGCCGGCATGAGGGAGTTCCTCGCCGAATACACCAGCGAGAAGGCGTGGGGCGACGACGGCTACCTGTCCGACAAGGGGCTGATCCCCATGCCCCGGAAGGAGCGGGAGCAGTTCTCCACGGACGTGGAGAACCTCAAGAACCTGGCTCTGTAACCCGGCCCCCGGCCCGAGTCCGGCTGCGACGGGAGCGACCCGCCGCAGCCGGACTCTCGACCCACGACCCCTCACGGCGAGGACGGACACTGCCGACGCAACGGGCTCCCCGAAATGGGCTCTCCAAGTTTGATCCTCGCGTTACTGGGCTTGAGCTCGGTAAGCTATTACCTGGGCTGGAGACGGTCCATCTCCCTGGCCCGGGGGACCGTCCGCAACCTGCACTCCCTTCCCGGCTACCACGGCCTCTACACCGCCCTGTGGGCCGCGGTCCCGGCCCTGCTGCTGCTGGCCGTCGGAGTGACCCTCCAGGGCCCCGTCATCACCCGGATCGTGGTGGCCGACCTGCCCCAAGAGGTCCGGGACCTGCCGCCCGAGCGGCTCAACCTGGTGGTCAACGACATCCGGAACCTGGCGGCGGGCAACATCGCCTCCCGCAAGAGCCCCGCCATGATCGCCGCGGCGGACCGGTACGTGCGCTTGCAGGGCTACGGCGCCATCGCCCTCACCGTGGCGGTGCTCGCGCTGGCCACGGTCTGCGGCGCCATGTCCTGGCGCACCATCAAGCCCGGCAAGCGCGCGCGCAACGCGGTGGAGCGGATCATACTCGGCTTCCTGATGGCCAGCTCCACCCTCGCCATCCTCACCACCGTGGGGATCGTGCTGTCGGTGTTGTTCGAATCGCTCCGCTTCTTCCAGACGGTGCCGTTGCGCGAGTTCCTCTTCGGCGTCGAGTGGAGCCCCCAGACCGCCATCCGAGCCGACCAGGTGGGCGCGTCCGGGGCCTTCGGCGCCGTCCCGCTGTTCGCCGGCACCCTGCTCATCTCCTTCATCGCCATGCTGGTGGCCGTGCCCGTGGGCCTGATGTCGGCCATCTACCTCACCGAGTACGCCCGGCCCCGGACGCGCGCGGTGGTCAAGCCCCTGCTCGAAGTGCTGGCCGGCATCCCCACCGTGGTCTATGGGTTCTTCGCGGCCCTGACGGTGGCGCCGTTCATCCGTGGATGGGGAGGGGCCATGGGCCTCGACGTGGCGTCCGAGAGCGCCCTGGCCGCGGGGCTGGTCATGGGGATGATGATCATCCCGTTCGTCTCCTCGCTGTCCGACGACGTCATCAACGCCGTGCCCCAGGCCATGCGCGACGGCGCCTACGCCCTGGGCTCCACCCAATCCGAGACCATCAAGCGGGTGGTCATCCCCGCGGCGCTCCCCGGCATCGTCGGCGGCGTCCTGCTGGCCATCTCGCGGGCCATCGGGGAGACCATGATCGTGGTCATGGCCGCGGGGCTCGCCGCCAACCTGACGGCCAACCCGCTGCAGGCCGTCACCACGGTGACGGTGCAGATCGTCACCCTGCTGACGGGCGACCAGGAGTTCGACAGCCCCAAGACGCTGGCCGCGTTCGCCCTGGGCCTGGTGCTCTTCGTCATGACCCTGGGCCTGAACGTGGTGGCGCTGCACGTGGTGCGCAAGTACCGGGAGCAGTACGAGTAGCTCATGGGACCGCGCCCCGGGAACACCATGGAGAGCGTGCGCGGCACCCTTCCCCGCAGGCGCCGGGCCGAACGCCGCTTCCGGAACCTCGGACGCCTGGCGGTGCTGGTGGGTCTCGCCTTCCTGGCGCTGATGTTCGTCAGCATCGTCGCCAAGGGTTATCCCGCCTTCCGGCAGACCTGGGTGAAGCTGCCGGTCTTCTTCGACCCGCAGGTCATCGACCCCGGGGGCGCGGGCGGCGAGGAGCTCGTCGGGGCGGCCGACTACGGTGCCCTGGTCAAGGCGTCCGTGCGCTCGCTCTTCCCCGAGGTGAAAGGGAGGAGGGACCGCCGCGAGCTGGGCAAGCTCGTCAGTCCGGGCGCCGTCTTCCAGTTACGCCGCATGACCCTCGAAGACCCCTCGCTGATAGGCGCCCGAGCCGAGGTATGGGCGCCCGCCAACGACGACTACGACATGCTCCACAAGGGGAACGTCGATCGGAGCCTGCCGGAGAGCGACCGGCGGCTGTCCGACAGGCAGATCGGGTGGTTCGACCGGCTCGCCGCGGCCGGGCGGGTGGAGTCGCGGTTCAACGAGACCTTCTTCACCGCGGGGGACTCCCGGGAGCCCGAGCTGGCGGGCATCCGGGGCGCGGTCATGGGGTCGTTCTTCACCCTCACGGTCACCCTGCTGTTGTCGTTCCCGCTGGGGGCGGCCACCGCGGTCTATCTGGAGGAGTTCGCTCCCCGGAACCGCCTGACCGACCTGATCGAGGTGAACACCAACAACCTGGCTGCGGTGCCCTCCATCGTGTTCGGCCTGTTGGGATTGGCGGTGTTCATCAACTTCTTCGGCCTGCCGCGCTCCGCGCCGCTGGTGGGAGGGTTGGTGCTCACCCTCATGACCCTCCCCACCGTCATCATCGCCGGCCGCGCCGCGCTCAAGTCGGTGCCCCCCTCCATCCGGGACGCGGCGTTGGGGGTGGGCGCGTCGAAGATGCAGATGATCGTGCACCATGTGCTGCCCCTGGCCATGCCGGGCATGTTGACCGGAGCCATCATCGGCATGGCCCGGGCCCTGGGCGAGACTGCGCCGCTGCTGATGATCGGCATGGTGGCCTTCGTGGTGGACATCCCCCAGGGAGTCACGGACGCGGCCACCGCGCTTCCGGTGCAGATCTTCCTCTGGGCGGACAGCCCCGAGCGCGCCTTCGTGGAGCGCACTTCCGCGGCCATCATGGTGCTGCTGGCGTTCCTCCTCGCCATGAACGCCCTGGCCGTGGTGCTGCGGGGACGCTTTGAAAGACGCTGGTAAAACTGGCACAAGGGAGGAACCCTGAACGACCGTCTCCGTTGGTCCCGAGCGAAGCGGAGTCGAAGGACGCGCTTTCCCAGGGGAGAGCCGGCGTCGTTCAGCCGTTCCACGAAGAGGTTGCCCGCACGCCGCGGGATACACGGTCCGGGAGACGCCGACGATGGCCAACCAATCGAGTGCGGCAGTCATGCAGGCGGACACGCCGGAGTTCGGGGAGACCGGGACGAGCGAGGCCGACGAGCGCCGGGAGAGCCGTGAGACCGTGGGCGCGCCGTTCATCGACGACCCGCGCATGACCTGCCGCGGCGTCAACGTCCATTACGGCGACAAGCAGGCCATCCGGAACGTGAGCCTGGACATCGGGCGGAAGCAGGTGCTGGCCATGATCGGGCCGTCCGGGTGCGGCAAGTCCACCTTCCTGCGTACCCTCAACCGGATGAACGACACCATCGACGGCTGCCGCGTGAGCGGCGAGATCAGGCTCGACGGCCTGGACATCTACGACAAGGACATGGACGTGGTGCCGCTCCGGGCGGAGGTGGGGATGGTGTTCCAGAAACCCAACCCCTTCCCCAAGTCGATCTTCGACAACATCGCCTACGGCGTGCGCATCCACGGGTTGGCCGGGTCCAGGTCCGAGCTGGACGGGATCGTCGAGAGCAGCCTGAAGCGGGTGGGCCTGTGGGAAGAGGTGCACGACCGGCTCGACCAGCCCGGCACCGGCCTTTCCGGCGGCCAGCAGCAGCGGCTGTGCATCGCCCGGACCATCGCGGTGAGCCCCGAGGTCATCCTCATGGACGAGCCCTGCTCGTCCCTGGACCCCATCGCCACCGCCCGGGTGGAAGACCTCATCAACGAGCTGGGACGCGACTACGCCATCGCCATCGTCACCCACTCCATGCAGCAGGCCGCCCGGGTCTCGCAGCGCACCGCCTACTTCCACTTGGGAGACCTGCTGGAGGCCGGCCCCACCGACCGGATCTTCACCAACCCCATCCACCCCCTCACCGAGGACTACATCACCGGGCGCTTCGGCTGACGGGCTGTGTCAGGTCATCCGTCGGGAAGTCTCCACCCACCGGCAGGGTGACTCGAAACGCGAAGCCGGGAAGTTGCCCTATGCAGCGAGCAAAGAGAAGAGCCTCTCTCCGTTCGTCCTGAGCGTAGCGAAGTCGAAGGATGCGATCCCGGCGCCCCGTCCGAAGCGCGTGAGGGAAGGCGCCAGGACGCTCGCCGCAAAGTCGTAGCGTGCGGCGCTCACGCCGTGGAGATGGTAGATGTCCACGTAGTGGATGCCGAGCCGCTTCAGGCTCGCGTCGAGACCCGACCGGATGGCGGCCGCGAGGTCGGGATCGTCGGCCAACGACATTGGATCGGAGTTTTCGCAAGGGGGGACTCATGTCACACGCCGTCCGTGCGGTCACGTTGGTTTTCCTCGCGTGCGTCGTTCCGTGGATCGGACACGACGCCAAGGCCGAGGCGTCCGCACCGGAGGAAATCCGGGCCGCGGCCGCCGCGGCCCAACGGTTCCTGAAAACACTCGACGAGGGCCAAGCCGGAAAGGCGGTCCTGCCGCCGGGGAGTCCGCTCATCGGCAACTGGTCGAACCTGCCGGCGACCATGTTCGAGCGCAACGGCGTGCGCGTGGGCGACTTGAGCGCCGGGCAGCGAGCGGCGCTGTCCGACTTTCTCTCGAAGACGTTGAGCCGCCGCGGCCACAGGCTGGTCCGGGGAGTGGTGGAGGCCGAGAGGGTCCTGGCCGCTTCCTGGTGGGCGTCTCTGCGCGGCTGGAGCCCCGGCAACTACTGGCTGGCCTTCTTCGGCGCGCCCGGGGCAGGGCAGGACTGGAACTGGCAGTTCGGCGGACACCACCTTGCCGTCAACGTTGCGGTCAGGGACGGCGTCATGAGCATGTCCCCGTCGTTCATCGGCATCGAACCGGCGACCTTCGAGCTGGACGGAACGGAGTGGGCGCCGCTCGCCGACCACGTGGCCCGCGGCGCGGCCCTCGTGAAAGCGTTGCCCGAGCGCCAGCGGCAAGCCGCCGCGGTCGGCAGCCGCCCCCGGGAACTGCACGCGGGGGCCGGCCGGGACGGATTCATCCCGCCTTTGGAAGGAGGCCGCGTCGGCGACTGGCCGGAGGTCCGGCAACGGCAACTCATGGACCTGATCGGCCTGTGGGTGCGGGTCATGCCGCAGGCCGCGGCGGAGCGGAGGATGGCGGAGGTCGAAGGGGAACGATCCCGGCTCCGTTTCGCCTGGTACGGCCCGACGGACGGGTCCGGTCCCATCTACTACCGGATACAAGGCCCGACGCTGATCCTCGAATTCTCCATCCAGGGCTCGCTCGGCGCCACCGAAGGCCACTACCACTCCATCTACCGGAACCCGACGAACGAATACGGAGGCGGCTGAGAGAGACGCCTTGGCGCCCGCCTGTGCGGTTCCGACCAAAATACGATACATCGTCGAATAGTCTTGACTGGAATACGACATTGTAGATAATGGTCGGGCATGGAACCCAAGGCCCGCATCTACGACGCCTTGCTGGCGGAACACCTTGCCCAGAACCGGCAAAGCGCGAGGTCGATTTCGTGGTGGCCCGCGACGGAAAGCCGTGGTTCCTCGTCGAAGTGAAACACCGCGAGGAGTCGTTGAACCCTGCGCTGAGGTTCTACCAGGAGCAACTCAACGCCCCGTTCGCGTTCCAGGCGGCGGTGGACGCCGATTACGTCCACGCGGACTGCTTCGCCGCGCCGGGCCGTCCCCTGGCGGCGCCGGCCAGGACGTTGCTGTCGCAACTGTTGTGACGAGGCCGTGGGGGCTATCGGAAGCCTCGGCTGCGAACACCCTCCATGTCACCGGCGAACCATCATGGCTTGCCGGTTGGCTGCTGCACGTATGGCTTCCTCAAGCTCCCTCGCCTTCACTGCGTAGCTGGCAAAATCCTGGATGTTGTCATGCCGGACATGAAGTTGGCCTTCGCCGACGTTACCGCGGTGCTGGCCGTGGGAATAGTACTGATTGGTTTCCACTTCTCGTGAAGAAAGGACCCAATACCGAATGACGTCACGCCATACTGCAATCCAGACGAACACGTCACAGCAACTCGGCTTGACTTGCTGAAAGTTCATCCAGAATTCCTTCCGCGAATCGGAAGCAAACGCCTTGACGTACAGCGGAGCGTCCATGTTCGCGTCCACGGCTCGAGACGCCTTGACTTCGATTCGGACTCCGGCAAGGCAAAAGTCGTATTGACCGGAGTAGTCCGGGTCCACTCTCCTGGACGGTTTTGTCAGGTCGGGGACGAGTTCCTTCAGGTGGCCTTGCGCCCAGGCTTCCCCGAATGAACGTGGTGCGCTAATCTCGAAGACGTAGAGGAAGGGGTTTCTGTGGATATAGCTGTCCCGGAGTTCATGATAGTCGTCCAGGCTAAGTACGTCCCTGGCCAGCATGGTTGCGATGATGTACTCGTACTCGTTGAATGGGTAAACCGACACCAGGGTATTGAGCCTGTCCCGGATCTCGGGTTCTTCCGGCAGTTGCGCCAACGGCGAATCGAGTTCTTCCTGAAGACGTTCCATGGGCCTGGAACAATGTCTTCTGTGTGGCAGCTTCAGATTCGGAGACGCGGTCAAGCAGTATGTCCGTAACCTCAGCCTCGAACGGGTGTCCATTCTGCCAGCCGGTTCGACCCGTCGTGCGGAATCGTTCCAGTCGTCGAATGGAAATTTCGGCGTAGATCGGATCCAGGTCCATCGTGAAACATCTCCGGCCGAGCATTTCCGAAACCAGCAAGGTCGTCCCGGAATGAGCAAAGAAATCGATCACCAAGTCATCAGGGTCCGAGCTTGCGCGGACGATGCGCTCAATGCACTTCATGGGCTTTTGCGCATAACAGCCCGAGACGTTTTCTTCCATGCGGTAGAATACCTGCTGGATGTCCACCCAGACGTCCCCCGCCCGGATGGTGTCGGAGCGGCTTCTTTCCAGGTTCTCCGTCCTCTTCCCGTTTACGTCCTTGTAGTACCCACGCAAGATCTTCGGTATGTCGGTGTATTCGGCATCCACGTTGAACCTCGGTTTTCCTCCCATATACAAGTCTGCGCCGACGGCAGACCTGAACTGACCGAGGCTCCGGCACCGACAAAGACGGGTAACGGAACGGTCCGGTTTATACCGATCGATCTCACGAAGGCATCCAGTGACAGAACCACGTCGTCTTCGGTTTCGTGCTGCTGTCGCATCTTACACACTGTCCACTTTCCGAGAGGATTCCGCGGCCTCCAACTCGTCCGCGAGTTGATTGAGCCGGTCGGCGTCCACACCCGTCTTGAAGACGAAGGCGTGGGATTCGACCTTGAAAGGGGGCACGCGCGGCGGCTTGCCCTGAGCGCCGAGGCTGCCCCGCAAGGCATCGTTCACGACCGTCTTCATGTTCCTGTCGGTACGCCGCATCTCCTGTTGCAGGAGCTACGCGAGGTCGGGATCAATCGTCAGTGTGGTCCGCATGAAAGCATCCTGATACACACGGGAATGGATGTCAAGATGCGGAGTGCGCGGCAGCACCCCGGAGGCCCCGGTCAGGCCTTCAGCACCGGCATGGTCAAATCCCTCGTCCGCACCCGGCAACGGCAGCCCGAAACCCCCTATGGTCTGCCAAAGGCGCCTTCATCGTTCAACGTTCGACCCGCCCTGCGTCTTCACTCTGGGGCAAACTCCGCACCAAAGCCTTGAGGGCCTCGCTCTGGGCGTCGAGCGTCTGATTTTGGGCGTTGAGCGTCCGATTTTGGGCTGCGAGCTGGGCCGCAAGCGTGTCCGTCTGGCTATCGAACTTCCGGGTCAGGGCTACGAGCGCGTCCGTCTGGGCATCGAACTTCCGGGTCAAGGCTACGAGCGCCTCCGTCTGAGCGTCAAACCTCTGGTTCTGAGCCGCAATCGTCTCCGTCTGAGCATTGAACCTCTGCGTTTGGGCCGCAAGCGCCTCTGTCTGGGCATCGAATCTCTGGTTCTGAGCCGCAATCGTCTCCGTATGGGCATTGAACCTCTGCGTTTGAGCCGCAAGCGCCTCCGTCTGAGCGTCAAACCTCTGGTTCTGAGCCGCAATCGTCTCCGTATGGGCATTGAACCTCTGCGTTTGAGCTACAAGCGCCTCCGTCTGGGCATCGAACTTCTGGTTCTGGGCTGCAAACGCTTCCGTCTGGGCATCGAACCTCTGATTCTGGGCTACGAGCGCCTCCGTCTGAGCGTTGAGCCTCTTGTTCTGGGCATCGAGGCTCTCCAGAATCACCGCCTCCCGCTTGGCGCGATCCGTGTTTATCTGCGTCATTTGACGGATCCCGTACCAGAGAAGCCCGCATTGCCCTGCCCCGACGACCAACGCCACGACGGGCCCTGCAATGGCGGCCCACATGCCGACGTACTGGTAATCGAGGGACGTCTGTTGGTACGCAAGCATGGTCTGTTGGTACGCAAGCATGGCCTGCTGATAGGCCAGCGTTGCGGTTTCGAACTCCGTCATGCCGGTCCCTCCTTCATCCTGGTCTCCGAGGCGGCCCACGGAACGGAACGCCTACCCCTTATGTTCGACCAGAACCCGGGGAAATTTAACTGCCTCCCCGCCGCCGTCCATCGGTTCCACCCGTCCACATGACGGGAACATAGCAGAAGTCCGCGAAGCGCGCAGGAGTATGGCGGAAGCGCCTCTCCTAACCCTGGACGGCCTTCGGCACCGCCAGCGTGTGGTTGGCCTCGAACACCAGATCGACCTCCACGTCGTCGGGTACGGCGAAGTCCGGGGCCGCCTTTGCCTGGAGGAGGCTCTCGCCCACCAGGACGTCCACGCGGCATGCGTCGCCCAGGAAGGCCACGTTGCGGACGCTGCCGGAAAGACGGTTGCCGCCCGCTCCCGACTCCGGGGTTGACAGCCGGATGGCTTCGGGCCGGATGGAGACGGCCACCCGGTCGCCGTTCCGCATGGCGCCGGTCTTGAGGCAGGCCAGCGTGCGGCCCTGGGCGACCTCCACGTCCACGCTGTCTCCGTCCATGCGCAGGACCTTGCCGTCCAGCAGGTTGGTGCTGCCCACGAACTTGGCCACGAAGTCGTTGGCGGGGCGGAAATAGATCTCCCTGGGCGTGCCGGTCTGGATGACGTTGGCCTGGTCGATGACCGCGATCCGGTCCGACAGGGTCAGGGCCTCGGCCTGATCGTGGGTGACGTACACGGTGGTGATGCCGATCTGCCGTTGCAGGCGCTTGAGCTCGACCCGCATCTCCTCGCGCAACTGGGCGTCGAGGTTGGACAGCGGCTCGTCCAGGAGCAGCAGGCGCGGCGTCTTGACGATGGAGCGGGCCAGGGCGACCCGCTGCTGCTGGCCTCCCGACAGCCGGGTGGCCGGGCGCGACTCGAAGCCGGCCAGATCGACGGTCTGCAACGCCCGGTCCACCGCGGCCTCGACCTCGCTCCGGGAATACCGGCGGTCCTTCGCCACGGTCAGCGGGAAGGCCACGTTCTCGGCCACGGTCATGTGCGGCCAGATGGCGTAGGACTGGAACACCATGCCCACCTCTCGCCGGTTCATGGGCACGTTGACGCCGGCGGCGGAGTCGAACAGCACGTCGCCCTCCACCGCCACCCGGCCCTGGTCCGGGGTCTCCAGCCCGGCCAGGCAACGCAGCGTGGTGGTCTTGCCGCAACCCGAGGGTCCCAGCAGGGTGAAGAACGCGCCGTTCTCCAGCGAGAACGAAGCGTTGCGGATGCCCCCCGCGATGGCGTCCGTGGTGTTGGCGAAAATCTTGGTCAGACGCTCGATCTCCAGCATGGCATGGTCCCCGGTCTAGCGGGCCGGGCCGTCACGGCCCTCGCCGGCGAGCACCACCAGGGCGTCGAGGGCCACGCCGCCCCGCGGGCGCAGCACGAAGGGGTTCACGTCGATGGACTCGAGCCGGCGGCCCAGGTCGCAGGCGAGCCGCGACACCGCCACCAGCGCCCTGACCACGGCCTTCCGGTCCAGGGCCGGCGCCCCCCGGTACCCGTCCATGAGCCGTGCGGCCCGGGTGCGCGCGATCAACGCCTCGGCGTCGGCCTCGTCGAGCGTCGGCGCGGCAAAGGCCACGTCGCGGTAGAGTTCCAAGGCCACGCCGCCCGACCCGAACATGACCACGGGTCCCATCTCCGGGTCGCGCGACGCGCCGATGACCAGCTCCAGGTCCCCGGCCGCCTGCTCGGCCACCAACACGCCGTCGATGGCCACCCCCTCGGCCTTGCGCGCCACGTTGCGCAGGATGGCGCCATAGCCTTGGCGCACCGCGGCCGCGGTGCGGACGCCCAGCAGCACGCCGCCCGCGTCCGACTTGTGGGTCAACTCTGCGCCCGCGGCCTTCAACACCACCGGGAACCCCAGGCCCTGGGCGATCCGCGCCGCCTCCGCGGCGCTCCCGGCCAGCCGCTCCTTGGGGGTCCGAACCCCGTAGGCCCGGAGCAACGCCTTGGAATCGACCTCCGACAGCGGCGTCGGCCCCGGCCCGCCGCCGGTCCTCTCCAGCCGCCTCCGCACGGCCGGCGGCGCCGTCCACCCGCGGCGCCGTTTCCCCGCGGCCTTCCTCGACGACCGCATGGCGTAGGAGATGACGGACCGGACCGTGCGCAGCGACTTGTCCGCTTCCTGCAGGAACGCCACCCGGCGCAGGTCGTCGCGCAGGTTGCGGGCGTAGTCGTTCAGGCCGTGCGAGATCATGGTGACGAAGGCGATGGGCTTGCGCGCCCGGGCCGCCAGTTCGTTGACCGCGCGCATGTTCTGCTCCTTGTCCCCGGCCTCGGGGCTCCGCAGCAACTCCTCCTGCAACAGCAGAGTGTCCACCCCGGGGTCGTCGAGCATGGTCTCCACGCAGCGGATGTAGGTCTCGCGGCTGGTCAGCGCGCCGAAGCCCGAGTCCAGGGGGTTGCCGATGACCGCGCCGACGCCGAGCAGCTTCTCCAGGCGCTTGCGGGTCCTGGGGGCGAGGGGCGGGAACGACAGGCCGTTGGCCTCGGCATGGTCCAGCAGCACGCCGCGAAGGCCGCCGGAGAAGGTCATGGCGCCCAGCCCGCCGCCCTTGGGCAGCCGGGCGTGCAGCAGGTACTCGGCCATCTCCACCACGTCGTCGAGGGTCGCCACGCGGATCGCGCCGGCGCCGCCGGCAACGGCGTCGAACGCGGCGATGGAGCCGGCGAGGGCGCCCGTATGGGCCAGGGCGGCCGCCCGGCCGTCGTCCGAGGTCCCGAGCTTGACCACGATCACCGGCTTGCCGGCCTCCCTTGCCGCGGCGCAGGCGGACAGGAACCGCTCCGGCTCGCGCACCGACTCCAGGTAGGAGACGATGACCCGGGTCTGGGGGTCGGCGGTGAAGTACTCGATGTAGTCCGCGGTCTTGAGCCCGGCCTCGTTGCCGCTGGTGACCACGTAGCCCACCGCCATGCCGCGCTCTTCGAGGGTGCGCTTGAGCGCCATCACCAACCCGCCGGACTGGCCGACGATGGCCACGGGGCCGGCCTCGGTGGACTGCGGCCGGTTGTCGGTCATGGTGACCAACCGGGCGCGGCCGTTGAAGTTGCCGAGACAGTTGGGCCCGGAGACCGCGATCCCCAACTCCGCAACGGCCGCGGAGAGACGCCGGCCGCGCTCCGCGGCCGCGGGGTCGGGCGATTCGTCGAAACCCGCGGACACCACCGTGGCGCTGCGCGCCCCCGCGGCCGCCCCCTGGCGCAGGGTCGCCTCCACGGACGGCGCCGGCACGAACACCGCGAGATGGTCCGGCGGCTCCGGCAGCTCGGCGTAGCTCCGGTAGCACCGCACGCCCCAGACCTCCTCGCGTCCCGGGTTGAGCGGATAGACCGCACCGCGGTAGCCGTAGCGTCCGAGGTTGCGCCAGCAGCGCTGGGGCCAGTTGCCGGGTTTGTCGGTGGCCCCGACGATGACCACGTTGCGCGGATTGAGCAGCGCCTCCACGTCGGGGCGCGGGGTCGCCGCCGGCGGCGAAGGTCGGGGTCTCGGCGGTCTTGACGGACTCATGGGCGGCGCCTCGATAGGTCAGTTGCCGTAGGCGGTGGCGCCGGTCTGGCGCGCCGTGTAGTAGAACAGGCTCGCGATCACGGTCATGACCGCGGTCCACACCAGCCCCAGGGCGGCCAGCTCGGTCCCCTGCCCGTTGGTCCAGAGGTCGAACATCTCCACCGCCACCATCTGCGAGTCCGGCCCCGACAGCAGGATCGGCAGCGACAGCACCCGGGCGGCCAACAGGAAGATGAACAGCCAGCCGGAGAGCATCGCCGGGGCCAGCAGCGGCGCGATGATGCGGCGCAGCGTGGTCATGGGGGATGCGCCGCAGACGCCCGCGGCCTCTTCCAGCTCATGGTGGATCTGCAACATGCCGGCGTAGGAGTACCGCATGCCGTAGGGCAGGTAGCGGATCACGAAGGCGATGACCAGGATCCACACGGTGCCGTAGATGGGGATGGGCACCTGGAGGTAGATCTGCATCACCGCCACCCCCAATACGATGCCGGGGAAGATCAGCGGCATGGTGGCAAGCTGGTCGAGGACCCAGGCGCCGGCCTTGCGGCGGGCGGCGAACCATCCGGCCACCAGGGTGATGGCCATGGCCGCGGTGGCCGAGACCGCGGCCACGAACAACGTGTTCCACAGCAACCCCAGGTAGTAGTCCGCGTCCAGCACCGCCCGGTAGTTCTCCAGCGTGAAGAGGGAGAAGCCCCGCAACCGCACCGGCTGGAAGAACGGCAGGAACGAAGCCCACAGCAGCGCCAGCAGCGGCAGCACCAGGATCACGAAGAAGTTGACCAGCACGATGGCGGTGGCCGCGTGCCGGCCCCGGCCCAGGTCGAACATGCGGGCGCGGTACCCCTTGCCGGTCACCGTGTGGTAGCGGTCGGCGCTCTTGGACAGCCGGTTGTAGAAGGCCAGCAAAATGCCCACCACCACCAGCAGGAAGACCGAGAACGAGCTGGCGTGTCCGAAGTCCGGGGGCACCACGTCCGACAGGTCGAGGTAGATGTCGGTGGTGAGCACGTGGATCTTTCCCGGCAACCCCACCAGGGCCGGGACCTCGAACGCCTCGATGGCGCGGATGAAGACCAGCAGGGCCAGGGCCAGGACCGAGGGCATCGCCAGCTTGAGGGTCACGCGCCGTATGGTGTCCCACACGCTCGCCCCGCAGATGCGCGCCGCCTCTTCGTATTCCGGGTTGCTGGTGCGGAACGTGGCCGAGAGCAACAGGAACACCAGCGGCGACCAGAGGAACCCCTCCACCAGGATCATGCCGCTCATGGAATAGACGTTGATCAACACCCCGTCGCTGCCGGTGACCAGGCGGTAGAGGTCGTTGACGGGCCCTGCCTTGCCGAGCAGGAAGAGCCACGCGCTCACGTAGAGGATGAACGGGGTCCCCAGGGAGATGATCGTCGTCAGGTAGGCCAGCCATTTGAAGGCGGCGTTGGTGCGCTCCACCACCCAGGCCAGCATGGCCCCGAACAGGAGCGCCACCGCGGAGCTGCCCACCGCGAACACCGTCGAGTTCAGGCTGCTGGTGAACAGCGCGGGCTCCCGGACCAGCCGGTGGTAGTACCGGAGAGTCAACTCGCCGCGGCTGAAATCGGCGTTGGTGGTGTACACGCTGCCCTGCACCAGGAACCAGATGGGCGGCAGCACGAGCAGGGCGATGACCACCGCCAGCAGGAAGCCCGGAACCGCGTATTCGGTCTGTCGCAATCGGAACCACCCCGGCATCTGGCCAGCCTCCGCCTCTCCGCCGCGCGCGGGCGCGCCGGAGAGGTGCGGGATCGCCGCGGAAGGACGGGAAAGGAAGGGCGCCGTCAGCGACTTGGCCGCGGCGCCCCTCTCCGGTCAGCGGAACAGGTCGGCGTGGATCTTCTTCCACTTGGCGAGCTCGCGATGCACCATCTTGAGCGGCATGGTGTTGGCCTCGAAGCCGCCTTCCCTGGGCTTGAGGGTGGGCACGAGCGCCGGCACGTCCGGGTGGGCCGGCAGGTAGTTGGCCTGTTGCAGCACCTTCTGGCCTTCCAGTGACAGCAGGAACTCGATCAGGAGCTTGCCTGCGTTGGGGTGGGGCGCTCCCTCGATGATGCCGATGGCGGCGATGTTGCTGGTCACCGGCTCCATCTTGATCCAGTCCACCGGCGCGCCCTTGTTGCCGCTGATCACCGTGTGGTGGTTGAAGATCTGCAACGCGATGGGGTACTCGCCGGCAATGGCCTGGTCGAGCACCTTGCGCGCGCTGGCGCTGACCGGGATGATCTCCTGCCCGGCGAGCTTCCGCAGGTAGGTCATGCCCTTCTCTTCGCCCATGGTGATGAGGACGTTGCCGATGAAGCCGGCCGCGCCGGAGGTGGTGGACCTGGGGCTCCATGCCATCTTGCCCCGCCACTTGGGATCGAGGAGGTCCTCGTAGGTCTTCGGCGCCTCGGCCCTGGAGACCAGGTCGGTGTTGTAGCCCGGGGTCAGGAAGTACAGGTGCGTCGCAGACCAGTACCCTTCCGGGTCGCGGAACTCGGCCGGGTACATGGCCGCGTTCTTCGGCATCCACTTCTCCACGAGGTTGGCGTCCTTGAGGGCTTCCGCGTTGGAGGTCCCGTCGAACACGTCGCCCAGGATGCGGTTCGCCTTTCCTTCGCTGAGGATCTTGATGGCCGTGTCGGACGAGTTCGCCCGCGAGTAGCGCACCTCGATGCCGGGATACTTCTTCTGGAACGCGGCGACGATGGGCCGCACCGCCTGCTTCACGATCAGCGTCGTGTACCAGACCAGCTCGCCTTCCTTCTTCGCCGCCTCGTAGAGTCTGGTATCGGCGAACGCGGTGGTCGCCGCCATGGCCAGCGCCAACCCGAGCGCAGCCGCGCGCAGCAGTGATCTCATGACGATTGCCTCCCTCATGGTGGTTTGCCCCCCTGGTCACGAACGCCCGGGAACCCGGCCCCGAGCCTGTCAGTACGCCGGTGGCTTCGAATTGTCAACGGGTTCGTTGGCGGGCGCGGGAACGGCTGCGCCATGAGTTCGCATTCCGCCGGGGGGCCGGGAACTCCCGGCGGAACGCTGCCCGGGACGGATCGGCCTACTCCCCGGAGCGGGGCCGGCGCAGCTCGAACCGGGGCTCCTCCCCGGCTGCCAGACGGCGGATGTTCTCCCTGTGGCGGACCAGCACCAGGACGCCCATGACGAGGCTCAGCCAGACCACTTCCTCGGGGTAGGAAAGCAGCCACGCCGCGGACGGCGCCAGCACTGCCGCGCTCATGGAGGCCAGGGAGACCCGGCGGTCGGCGACCATGAGCAGGAGGAAGACCCCCACGAGGACCGGCGCCGCCAGGGGCATGGCGGCGAGGTACACGCCTGCCGCGGTGGCCACGCCCTTGCCGCCCCTGAACCCCAGGAACACGGGGTAGAGATGGCCCGCGAACGCGGCCAGCCCCGCGGCCGCGGCCGCGAGTCCCCCGAGGTCGAGCAGGTGGGCCGCCAACACCGGCAGGAAGCCCTTGGCCGCGTCGGCGAGAAGGGTGACCAAGCCCTTCTTCCAGCCCAGCGTGCGCGCCACGTTGGTGGCCCCGATGTTGCCGCTGCCGGCGCTGCGGACGTCCACCCCCTCGGACGACCCCACCAGGAAACCCGCGGGAATCGACCCCAGGAGGTAGGAGAGTATGGTCAGGACGACGGGCGCCATCACGCTGGCGGACGGGTCCCGGAGGGCCGGAACCGTTCCTCTTCAGGACAAAAAAAGGGAGGAAGCCGTATGCGCCTCCTCCCCGTGCGGCACGAACGTTTCCTCAGGCCGCGGGCTTCTGGTAAACGCCCGGGTCCATCTTCGACGTGGTCCCGGACTTGGCGAGGTCGTCCTCGAACATCTTCCGTATGTACGGCTCCTGGTCGTAGTACTCGATCTGGTTGCCGCCGGACTTCACGTCCTTATCGACCTTGGAGACGTCCCCGAAACCCTCGCCCATGCTGTGCTTGATGCCGCCGAAGCGAAGCGGCAGATAGCGCGCGCCCGTGGCCCCGGTGTTGAAGTGCTGGTGGAACATCATCTCGGGAGGCACGAAGACGCTGCCGTCATGCCAGTCGTAGCGCTTGGGTTCTTCGCCCTCCCGCCAGAACAGCGAGAAACCCTGCCCCTTGATGATGATGACGTTGAAGCCCGGGCCGTGGCGGTGCGCCTTCTTGTAGGTCCCCACCGGGAACTCGGAGATGTGCGCCGCCATGACGCCGTCGCACATCTCCAGGAAGACGTTCTTGCCGCCCGCGCCCCGCTCCTTCCATTCCTGGAGGTTGAAGGTCCGCGTATCCGCGATGAAGTTGGTCTCCCAGATGCGGCCCGGATGCTGGACGCCCTTGCTCGAGAAGTAGTCGGGCCGGCCGTCGAAGCGGTCCACGAAGTCGTAGGGGGCGTTGAAGATGAAGTCCTCGTTGTGGAAGAGGCTGAAGACGATGGGCATGTTGTTGACCGAGAAGAGCCTCGCCGGCTGGTCGCCCTGGCCGTTGAAGTGCTGGTGCCACACGTTCAGCGGGATCGACATGAGGCTCCCTTCCTGCCACTCGAAGGTCTGCCTGGCGCCCTTGTCGTTCCAGATGGTGGTGGCGCCTCGGCCCTGCACCACCAGGACCAACTCCTCGTAGATGTGGCGCATGGGGTTCAGGCTCTTGCCGGCCGGGATCTCGACGATGTAGGCGCCGGTGGCCTCACCCGCCCCTTCCATGTTGATGATGACGCCGTCGCCGCCCATGCGGTCCCACCACTCGAGGGGCACTTCCTTGAGGTCCTCGATGAAGAAGGTATCGACGATGGGCACTCCTTCGCCCTTCTGCCACTTGTAGAAGAAGGGGATGTTGTCCATGGTGTTCTCTGTCTGTACCGCGGGCTTGGCCATTGGCTCCTCCAAATCTCCTCAGGATCTTCTCGAAGAAGTTCGAAGGGCTACCTCTTACCTGACGACTCGTGAAAATACAACAAGCCCTGCCCACCATGGATTTGGGACCCCCTCTCCTTCAGCGGCATCCTGCATTGGACAATCCCCCGGATTGAAATATACTGCTCTGGAAGATGATAATGGAGACAGCCCGTCCTGACCCCCCCGGGTTCCGGCCTGAACGCCTCCCCCTGTGGTTGTTGCTGCTCGCCCTGTCCACGTTGTTCCTGTGCAGTTTCGACAAGGGGTACCTCTACCGCCCCGGCCCCCATGACTGGAATACGGCACTGAACCTGTCCGTCGCCGAGAACCTGTCCCCCGACCACGGTTTCCGGTCGTTCCGGAGGCTTCGCCAGGGATCGGGCGGCGCCCCCGCATACGACATGTTCAGCCGCTTTCCGGTCGGCGGATACGCGCTCATCAAACTCGCCATGCTCCCCTTCGGAACCGACCTGTCGGCCAGGATCCTGGCCGCACGCATGCTCATGCTGTTGTTGTTCAGCGCCGCCGCTCTCCTGGCCTTCCACTCCCTCGCACGGATCACCTCCCACCGCTGGATCGCACTGGCCGCCACTCTCGCAGCCTTCTCCTCCTATTACATGCTGTTCTACGGCGACGCGGTTGGCGTCGAGTACAGCGTGGACCTGTTCGCGGTGATGCTGGTGTTCCACGGCATGGTGGTGTTCGTGCAGGAGGGACGGTTCCGGCAACTGCTCGCCAGGACCTGTGTCGCGCTGCTGCTGGGGTGGCGCGTGTATGCGTTCCTGCTGCCGTTCCTCATCCTGGGTACGGCGAGCGAGGCGGTCCGGACGTGGAAGGACGGGACCGCGCTGTGGCCGCGTCTGCGCTCTACCGGGGCGGCGGTGCTGCGCAGCCGCCACATGGCGCTGGGCCTGTTCGCGCTGATCTTCGGCGCGGCCGTCCTGGGCTTCAACTTCGCCAACGAGTACGCCGCGTTCGGAGGCCAGACCGCGGTGAGCGAACTGCCGTCGGTCCAGTCCATGCTCAGGCGGACCGGACTGGACCAGGAGTTGAACACCGTCTTCGACCGTGTGGGTTGGCTGCGCTTCCTGCAACAGCAGCTCTTTCGTGTCTGCGTGGCCTCCGTTCCATTCGTGCTGACCGACTGGGGAGTCGATCTGTTGGAGTGGTTTTCCTCCGCTCCCTTTTCGACGTCCGTCTTTTCGGGGCCGGCGTTGTGGGTTTCCCTCGTGTTGTTGCTGATGGTCATGGCCGCATCCACGGTCGTGGTTCGGCTTGCGAGGCGGCTGTTGGCATGGCGGCACTCCATGCTGCTGGCCGCCCTTGCCCTGTCCGGGTTCTTCTGGGCCCTGCTCATGCGCCACAATGCTGCAGGAAACCCCCACGGAGCCCTGTACTACGTGGGCGTCCCGCTGGTGTTCTACTCACTGCTCCTGCTGTACCTCCACAAGCGCTGGGGGCATGGTCCGGTGGTGGGCCTTGCCGTTGCGGGGCTGCTCGCCTTCGTCGTATCCACCTTCCAGATGAACCACCGATGGCGCCCGGACGCCCCGGCGGCCGAGATCCAACTGGCCACCCTGGCCGAACTCGGGAGCATCCGCGAAACCACGCGGGGAAAGGTGGTCCTGCTCCTCGAATCCGTCAAGCCGGACTGGTCCCGACGGTTCGAACCTTTGCGCCACGAACGAAGCTACCAACTCGCCGGAAGCGTCTTGACGCAACCCCTTGACAAGGAAGCCGCGGCCCGGGCTGCGGACTTCCTCCTCACCCGCGACCGGGTGGAGAGCGGCGCCCTGCTCACGCCCGGGAACGAACGGGTGTTCCTGTATGATTCCGCGGGTATGGACGACCTGATGGAGTTGTACCGGAGCACGTACCAACGGGTGGTGTCCGGAGAGCCTGCGGCGCGCTCCCACTTCGACGTCTATCTCGTTGACGGCGCGCTGATCCACGTCAGGGAACCCTGCGTCCGGGAGGACGTGCCCCGCGGGGTCTTCGTGGAGGTGACCCCGGAAGACCTGAAAGACCTGCCCGGGCGGCGCCTGCCCAGATGGCGCAGGAGGAACAGCCTCAAGGGGTTTTTCATCACCTTCCGACGAATTGGCGTGCTGTTCGAGGGGAAGTGCATGGCGATCCTTCCATTTCCCGATTATCCCGTCTCCGGCATCCGGACGGGGCAGACGAAAGCAGGCCGAGTGCTCTGGGAAGCAAGGATACCGGCCCGGTAGTCCCCGCCGACCGCGGCCATCATTATCGAAGAGTCGGAAGCCCATGACCGATTCGAAACAGATCATCCTGCCCTCCCCCCAACCCGGGTTCCGACCTGAACGCCTCACCCTGCTGTTGCTGCTGCTCTCCCTGTCCATTTTGTTCCTGTACAGCTTCGACAAGGGATACTTCTACCGCCCCGGCGCCGATCACAAGGGATCCGCGAAGAACTTGGCGATGGCCGAGAACCTGTCGCCCCATCACCATTTCCGGTTGTTCCTGGGCTTGCGCCCGGGACCGGGCGACGCCCCCACATACGAGATGTACAGCCGCTTTCCCGTCGGCGGATCCGCACTCATCAAGCTCGCCACCCTCCCCTTCGGAAACGACCTGTCGGCCCAGATCCTGGCCGCCCGCATGCTCATGCTGCTGTTGTTCAGCGCTGCCGCGCTCCTGGCCTTCCTCGCCATCTCCCGGATCACCTCCCACCGCTGGATCGCACTGGCCGCCACCCTCGCGGCGTTCTCGTCCCACTACATGCTGTTCTACAGCAACGCGGTCTCCAACGAGTTCAGCATGGAGCTGTTCGCGGTGATGCTGGTCTTCCACGGCATGGTGGTGTTCGTGCAGGAGGGACGGTTCCGGCAACTGCTGGCCAGGACCTGCGTCGCGCTGCTGCTGGGGTGGCGCGTGTATGCCTTCCTGCTGCCGTTCCTCATCCTCGGCCTGGCGCATGAGGCGGTTCGGGCGTGGAAGGACGGGACCGCGCTGTGGCCGCGTGTGCGCTCCACCGGGGCGGCGGTGCTGCGCAGCCGCTACATGGCGCTGGGCGTGTTCGCGCTGCTGTTCGGCGCGGCCGTCCTGGGCTTCAACTTCGCCAACGAGTACACCGCGTTCGGAGGCCAGACGCCGGTGACCGAACTGCCGTCCTTCCAGTCCATGTTCAGGCGGACCGGACTGGGCCCGGAGTGGGACTCCTCCTTCAGGGGTCTGGGGCAGGGGTGGCTGGGGTGGCCGCGCTTCTTGCGACAGCAGCTCTACCGTGTCTGCGTGGCGTCCGTTCCATTGGCGCTGACCGGCGAGAGAGGCCAGTTGCGGGTGTGGTACGCGTTGCGTGGGTGGTTGCCCCCGATTCCCTTTTCGTGGTCCAGCCTTTCGGGGCCGGAGTTGTGGCTTTCCCTCGTGTTGTTGTTGATGGCGGCGGTCGCATCCACGACCGCGGTTTGCCTTGCGAGGCGGCTGTTGGCATGGCGACACCGCATGCTCGTGGCCACCCTTGCCCTGTCGGGGTTCTTCTGGGCCCTGCCCATGCGCCACAATACTGCACAGCCCCAGCACGACCACGAGGCCATGTTCTACGTGGGCGTCCCGCTGGTATTCTACTCGCTGCTCCTGCTGTACCTCCGCAAGCGCTGGGGGCGTGGTCCGGTGGTCGGCTTTGCCGTTGCGGCGCTGCTCGCCTTCGTCGTCTCCGCCTTCCAGATGGATCGACGATGGCGCCCGGAAACCCCGGCGGCCGAGCCTCAACTGGCCGCCCTGGCCGAACTCGGTAACATCCGCGAAACCACACGGGGAAGAAAGGTACTGGTCATTGGGTCCGTCGAGCCGGAATGGTCCTGGCAGGTCACACAGATACGCAAAGTATGGCAATACTATCTCGCCGGAAGCCTCTTGACATTCTCCCTTGACAAGGAAGCCGCTGCCCGCGCTGCGGACTTCATCGTCACCCGCGACCGGGTGGAGAGCGACGCCCTGCTCACGCCCGGGAACGAACAGGTGTTCCTGTATGATTCGGCAGGTATGGACGATCTGATGGAGTTGTACCGGACCACGTACCAACGGGCGGTGTCCGGAGAGCCTGTGGCGCGCTCCCACTTCGACGTCTATCTCGGTGGCGGCACGCTGATCCACGTCAGGGAGCCCTGCGTCCGGGAGGATGTGCCCGGCAGGGTCTTCGTGGAGGCGTCCCCGGAAGACCCGAAAGACCTGCCCAGACGGCACCTGCCCAGATGGCGCAACTGGTCCGTCGAGAAGCTTTTCATCGCCTTCCGACGAAGTGGCATGCTGTTCGAGGGGAAGTGCATGGCGATCCTTCCATTTCCCGATTATCCCGTCTCCGGCATCCGGACGGGACAGGAGGACAGAGGAGGCCGAGCACTGTGGGCAGCATGGATACCGGCCCGGTAGTCCCCGCGGTCAACGCACCTTCGGGCGTCATCGTTCAGCGCCATAGCGGACCTCCTTGAACGTAACCCGAAGCGCCCGGGTGGCTCGTTCCTCCGGGAACTTCTCCACATTCGACACGTCGTGGAGCGATTCGAACACGACCAGCACCGCACCGTCGGCGATCCGAACCTCCACTGCCTTGCCCTGTTGGCTAAACGTCACCAGGGCTCTGCTGCGGTCCGGGGAAATGGCGACTCCGCCGTACTGGGAAGTGTACAGTTCCCGCAAATGGTCGGGAGTCCGGTGGTTCGGGAAGATGGTGGTCTCCTCGCCGCTCGCCGCGTCCACCATCAGCAGCCGTGATATGCCCAGAGAGCCGTCCGCGGTCCTGCCGCCCTGGTTGTCCAGCATGAGGAACCGGGACCCCTCGAAATGCAGGACCGAGTGCTGCATCATGAACCCGCCGCGCACCATGTGCTTCAACCGATGGGTGTCCCGGTCCAATATGGCGAATGCGTGCAGGTTCCTCATGGACACGACCAGGTCTCCGGGTTCGAAGCCCGCGCCTGCGGCGTCGTCTCCCAGCGGGTGGACGGAATTGACATGCGTCGGGTTACAAGGGTCTGCATGGAGCAACAGCGAGGCATAGTGGGACTGGAGTATGGCGTCGAACACGGAGGTCTCTCCCAGCAGCCTCCCGGCAGGGTCGATTACGTTTACGAGGTCATAATACCATCGTGGACAATCCATCCTGATTCGCAGGTCGTCCCGTCCCGGTACGAGCCCGGTGTCGATGGGCCTGCCGCGCCGCAGGCCCGGAACCAGGGCCACTTCGCCATCGGTCAGTTGTGGTCGATGGTGGCTATAGTTCGGACGGTACCACACCGGTTTGCCGGCTCGGTCGATACGCGCTGTCCCGCCGCCGTAAGGGTGGCTATGCTTCAAATGGAAGACCGCCAGAAGGTCCCCATTGGCGTATTGCGATATTCTCTCTACACGTACATGCTCGATAAAGGAGAACCCGGGCGCGTGCTCGTACGGGAAATCCGCGGTGAATTCGTCGTTCTCCAGCCATTTCTCCAACTCGTCGGGGCGGTACGGCCACGCCTGCCGGACTTCGCCGCGGCCGGCGTACTCCACCGCAAGACAGCCTACGTGGCCCGGACAGTACTCCCGGAAACGATGCCGCCCTCCCGGAACCAGGATCGAGTCGGTCAGGTGATCGCTGCCGATGAACTCGAAGCGCCGGGCCGCCGCCTGGTCGAAAGGGACGTCCACGAAACTCTGGTTGTGGGGGGGGGGAGGGGCACGCAGGTTGACCTCGACCAGCGAGACGAAGGTTTTCCCGGCGGAAGACAAGAGAGCGTAAGGGAAGACCCGGTACCGCGCGACGCACAGCCCGCCGGCGAAGGCCGCCAGTATGAGCGCCCCCACGAACAGGAACGCCGGCGCCCTTCGCATCCATGTCGAAAACGCTCCGTGCATGTGGCCAAACGTAGCATGCGAACGTATATGGCAACCCGCTTCCCTGTCGTCCACCTTCCATCTTCCCAGGGACGGCTACCGCGCTATCATACGTCCTTGTGGTGGCAGCTACTCCAAGAGCGGTCGCCTACAAACCCTCCATCTGACGGTTTTCCAGCTCCTGCTTGCCCTCGTCGTCGATGAAGTGGACGCCGTCTTCGGAGGAGATCAGTTCCGGGTCATAGAACAGCCTGGACGCCTGGATCCCGTCATCGTACTCCACCATCCGGATGGCGTCCCAGGGGCAGATCTTCTTGTCGAGGCGGTCCTCGGAGTCGGTGCCGATGAGCTGGAGGTCGCTCTTCCTGGGCTCCTGCTCCTTCTCCAGGGGCTTCTTGCCGCTGTCGTAGAAACGGTTGCCGTACTCGAAGAAGACCTCTCCGGTGGTCTTGTGCTCGTGGACCTTGGTCAGGTCGTCGCTGTAGCACATCTGGCAACCGATGCACTTCTCGTTGTCCACCCACACCCGGTAGGGCTTGAGGCCCCCCCCGGGCACTTCCTCGTACAGCAGGTTGATGCAGTCGTCCACCGGACAGTGCACCTCGCACAGGGGCGACCCGGCGCAACTCGTGCAGTTCTCGTTCATCACGGCCAGGAGCGCCGTGCCCTTTCGCTTCTTCGCAGCTTCAGCCATCGAGACTCACCCTTGCCCTTGCCTTGTACCGGAAATAGAAGAACAGGCCCAAAGCCAACAACAGGAACACCCAGTAATAGCGGATCAGGCCGACTCTGGCCCATTCGAGCCAGTAGATGAAGTTCGGGGACCGGTGGCCGAGCCGGGCCAGGGCGTCCTGGGCCCCCGAGTAGTCCCGCAACTCCCTGCGGACCCTGGCCAAGCCGTGCAGCGCCCCCTCGTCGTCGGGGTCGATGCCGAGGGACCTCTCGAAATCGTCCCTGGCCGCCTGCCAGTCGCCCTGCTCGACGTAGGTCCAACCGCGGTTGCTCGCAGCCTGGGCGAAGTCCGGATCGGCCTCCAGCGCCCGTGAGAAACTTTCGACGGCCTGCTCCAGGTCGCCCTCTCGCTTGACCGCCACCCCCAGGTTGTTGTGGGCTTCGGCCAGCCCGGGCCTGAGCTCCACCACCCTCCGGTACGAAGCCACCGCCGCGGCCACGTCGCCGGTGACCTCCAGGTCGAGCCAACCCAGGAAGGTCAGCGCCTCCGTGTCCTCCGGCGCCAGGGCCACGGACTCCTTCACGTGCGCCACCGCGGCCTCCCGATCCCCCTTCTTGAACGCGGCCAAGCCGAGCACGAGCAGGAGTTGGGACTCTTCCGGATACCTCTCCCGCAGCTTCTCGAACTTTTCCCATGCGTCGGCCACCCTGCCCGCGGCCAAGTCCTGCCGGCCCGTCCGCCACAGCTCTTCGTCCACGAGGGCCGCCTGTCCATGGACGCACAGGCCCGCGACCAGGACCGCGGCCGCGACGGCAGAGAACCGGAGACCTCGCCGCCTACTCCCACATGCGGTCGGGGATTTCGTTCTCTCGCCCCTCATCGATCAGCCTGTCGTTCCTGAGGGCCTGCCGCAGGGCGACCCAGGTAAAGAACAGGACGAGGATCAGCATGCCCACGATGGGAATGTTGTCGGGTTTGGTGACGATCTCCATGAAATAGTACAGGCCGGACTCTTCTTTCATACGACTCCACCGCCTTGGTTGGTTTACGGTCGGGCCATTGTAGATCATCCGGCGACGGAGTACCATACCGGAGGGCAGGGTTCCCACCCGCGCTTCTGTTGCAATACCCGGAATTGTTGTAACATTGCAAGGATTGCCTGCCCGTCCCATGACATCCGGGGGCAGGGGCAAAGCCATGCGAGGACTCGGCGTCATCATACTGGCCGCGGGCAGGGGCAAGCGAATGAGGTCGTCCACCCCGAAGGTGCTGCATCTCCTGGGGGGCAAACCCATGCTGTCCTACCCGCTCCGGGCCAGCGCGGGGCTCGGACCGGAAAAGGTGTGCGTGGTGGTGGGCCACCGCGGCGACCGGGTCCGGGACGCTTGTGCGCCGGGGACGAACGCTACCCGGTGGCGGAAGACGTGGAGGCCGTCGGGGTCCGAGAACCGGCGTCGTATCCTTGGAAACCTTTGACGGAAGGAAGAGAGCGGCATGGAAACAACCGAATGGATAGCCCTTGGGCAGATGCTTACCGGGATGCTTGGCGTTGGTCTCGTATGGCTTGGCCTTCAGCAGATGCGCCGGGCCGGAGACCAGCGCGAGAAGCGCGAAGACGCCCGCCACCGCGAAGCAATGACCGCCCTCGACGCCAGGCACCGTGAAGCAATGACCGCCCTCGACGCCAGGCACCGTGAAGCAATGACCGCCCTCGACCAGCAGGCCGAAACCTTGCGCGCCGTCGTCAAAGGCATGGAGACCATCATCGAACGAACCGGGCCGCGCCAGTAACGGCCGGCGCCGCCAGGGAAGACAAGGGGCTTGCCGACTACGGGAACCTCCCTTGAAAATCCTGGAAGGGAGAACCACCATGACGCCGTTCGAGATTGCCACGCTCGCCATATCCGCGGGTCAACTTGTAGTCGGGGGCTTTGGAGTCTGGCTTGTCCGCGAAGGCGTGCAGCAGATGCGCCGGGCCGGAGACCAGCGCGAGAAGCGCGAAGACGCCCGCCACCGCGAAGCAATGCGCGCCCTCGAAGTCCTCATCGAACGGACCGCGCCGCGCCAGTAACGGCCGGCGCCGCCAGGGAAGGGAGACACCAGCAGCTTGATACCCGCGGCCAGCGCTGGGGCTGTCGGCACCATGGAGACGGAAACCGGAGTCATGGCCGTGTCCACACTGGCCGGTCCGGTCCCGAAGACGAACCCCTCAGGAAACCCTGAACAACGATGCCCGTTCGTCCTGAGCGTAGCGAAGCGAAGTCGAAGGACGCGGTGGAGGAAGGTCTGCGCCTGCTCGTACAGACGAAAGCGCAAAGGCGGCTCCGCGGGCTGCGCTGGGAAGGGTCGCTCGAAGACATGCGGCGCGACCGATGATCGTCGCCGGAATGCGAGAGTCATGAAGGCATATCTCTTGGCCTATAGTCAGGCATGCACGCCGACAAACGTGCATCAACTGCTCAACGATACCCCGACGGTGGAAACATGGGTGACGCCGTTTCCTTACGCAGCAATCCTCATATCCAGGCTCAACGTCAACGACCTCGCTGCCGTGCTCCGGGACCGGATCCCCGGCGTCTGGTTCATGGTAACAGAACTGAATCCTCACTCCGTACAGGGCTGGCTGCCGCGTAACCTATGGGAGTACGTGAACGATCCGCATCAGGCATGGTCAAAGAACCCGTTGGCAGGATTGAGCGGAACACCACCCTTACCTGCTACGCCGCCGGCACCCTCACCGGCAAGGATACTGGAAACATAGTTTGCCTTGTGGCGAGGAAAACTGGAGGAGGAGCTTTCGTGAACGACGACATATTGCTGCGATTCCTAGGCAAGAACCTGATCGATGTGGGTGGGGACGACACCAAGCTTGCGAGTCTGAGGCAGACTGCGAACGACCTGTCCAGTATTCTCAAAAAGGCACCGAGAAAGGCCACCGCGTTTGCCCTTGTGGCCTTTGATCCCAATGTCCAGAAAGAGGATCCTGTCATTGCAGAAGCAGCCGGTGTGCTACAAAAACGATGGGAAACTTATGTCAATACGTTCGCCGAAACTCCCATCACCATATTTCGGGCGATGCTGTTAGATGCACTGACCAAGACGGCGCTCGAAAACGACGCAGTAGCAGTTGCGTTCGTCGCATCCGCACGAAACACGCTGCCGCTCATGGACGTTGGCGAGGAACGGGAGATTTGGTCCGATGTCGTAGGGGAGGTCGAGGGGAAAATGGAAGAGCGTGCTGAAGACGAGTGGGCGACACCAGCCTCGATCACATTACCACAGATCAAGATCGATCCACCGCCTCCGGTTAGAATGTATATTTCGGGCCTGAAAGTAGAGACGGACAGGTTGAGCAAGAAGTTCCAAGCCGCTGCGGGACCGCAGGCCCAGGATCCGCAGCGAGGGACAGTTTCAACTCAAGGCAATCAATACTGGCCTCATCACAATGATCCCTGGGTCTTCGAATTCGGACAAAGAGCGGCTTCCGCCGTAGGGGAAGCGATCACTCGGACGATGGAAGAGACGACCGTCAAAGGGGGTGACCCGCGCGGGATGACCGAAAGCCTGTTGGCGACGATATCCCGGCACTTGACGGAGACCGTGCAGGCCGTCAGTTCTGCCACAGCCGGCCTTCAACGACGCACGAACCTGCTATGGTGGAAGGAAGCGATGTTTTCCCCGAGCATCCGGACAAGTTATCGCAGCATTCCAAGCTCCATCGCAGCGACGCTGATGGCGTTCGATATGCACCGTCAGGTCCCTACTCTCTCTCCTGCGAGTGTCGCTGCCTTCTTGAGGGAGGCGGTCATCGCTCTCCCCACCATCGATAGCACACAGAAAACAGCGATCCGTGCATTGGTCAAGGAAACCCGTGACGCTGACGTCTTGGCCGATCTGAGGAAGGAGGCGGGCAACTTGACCGTCGCACCATCAGGTCGTGGACCATTGCTTGCCCTGATCGGCCATGGGGATGTTCTGCCGCAGATCGATGACCGGAAGTTCCGTGACCTCGTCGGCGTCAAGCCGGATACGGCTCTGACCTTACCGGATTGGTCTGTCTGGATATTTCTCGAGCTTCAGGCGGCCCGAGCCGCGACGGAAACAGCCGCTCCCAAGCGCCGAACTTCAAGGAAGAAGGTTCCAAGGAAATAGATGCCATGGGGTGTGCTCGAAAAACATGCTTCTGGCCGAAGGTCACATGCGATCTAGGCCATTTGGTGCCTCCGCAGCAATGCAAGGCATGGAAAGCTGAATCCACTACGAAACACCATGCCCAATTGCCCTCTGATGCAGTGGCGATGCCATGGTCCGGACGCGCTATGGGGCTTGCTGATCTTGGGTTCGTCGTGGGTTGCAACAAACCGATTGTACTGGCGATCATAGGACCGCAGAATTCAGGTAAGACCACTTTGCTGGCTGCTTGGTATCTGCTTCTCGGACGTGGCGCCTGCCTTGACGATGGGTTGCGGTTCTCCGGCTCCTATTCGCTTGCCGGATGGGAGACTGTTGCAAGTTTCCTGCGGTGGGCGCCGGGAGGAGTTCAACCGACTTTTCCGCCACACACATCCAGTAGTGGACGGATACCGGGGCTGCTCCATATTGCCTTTAGGCGGAACAACGATCGTCGCCAGGACTACGTAATGACCGATGCTCCCGGCGAGTGGTTCTCCAAATGGGCGATGAACCGGAACGCCCAAGAGGCTGAAGGCGCCCGGTGGGCAGCGGAACATGCTGATGCCTTCCTGTTGATTGCGGACTGCGAGGCGCTGTCGGGGCCTGAG
The DNA here is from genome assembly GCA_965204235.1 of uncultured Binatia bacterium (SeqCode). Classification (GTDB taxonomy): domain Bacteria; phylum Desulfobacterota; class Binatia; order UBA9968; family JAJDTQ01; genus JAJDTQ01. The sequence continues at coordinate 2,312,700 of OZ241979.1, read as the reverse complement.
ATGGGGTCGGCTCGCAACGCCATTCAGATACTTTCGCGTCGCTTGGCAGACGAGAGACGTGGCAGACCCGTGGCTCTCGTCTGGACCAAGACGGATGTCCAGATTACGGAAGAAATGGAAGGGACGATTAGACACGCTGTGCAGAATGAGATGCCGGATGCAGGGGAATTTCCCATCAGCGTCATACCCGCACCTGACGGAAGCAACGATACTGGACGGCGGCTGCTGGATCTCCTCCGCTGGTCTGTGAATGTCCAGCGAAACACCGTCAAATTCCAGGAATCTGCTACTGGTAACCTCGATCCCTTCTTCATGTTCAGCACAAGGTAGGCGATGCAGGCACCCGACAAATCAATCCTGCTGATTGGCGAATCCGACGTCGGAAAGTCCCACTACGGCGGTCAGCTATTGAAACGGTTGATGAAAGCCGATGGCCGGATTCGCATGGACGGTGCGGCTTCCAATCTCGAACCCTTTCAGGCGGTAATGGATAGACTGAATGCAGGTGTGTCCGCCGACCATACTGCCATGGCGACCTATGAGGAAAGCGTCTGGCCGATCGTTGACGATAAGGGGCGGAAAGCACATCTGATTTGGCCGGATTACGGTGGCGAGCAAGTCAAACACATCATCGACACCAAGCGTCTTCCGAATGCTTGGCGGACGCGTATCATCCAGTCTCCTGCATGGCTTCTGTTGCTTCGCCTTCAGCAAGTCCACACGAACGATGACATCTTTTCTCGTCCACTCCCACATCTGATGAAAAATCAGGCGGAAAATCGGGAAACACCGTTGTCGGATCAAGCCCGCTTGATCGAATTGTTGCAAATGCTGGTCCACGTCCGCTCGGCACACAATGAACATAAGGGTGGAGGGCCTCGTCTCCTTGTTCTCTTGACGTGTTGGGACGAGATGGAGATCGAGCCACAAAAACGTCCGGTGGAGGTGTTGCGCCGCTATCTTCCCATGCTCTGCGACTTCATTGACAGTAACTGGAAAGACTTCCTCATCTTTGGACTCTCCGCGCTGGGGCGACGGCTCGACAAAGACAAATGTGATATGGACTATGTCACACGGGGCTCGGAACAATTCGGTTACGTGGTCATGGAAGACGGAACTTGCTCCCCTGACCTCACGCTGCCGATCCGAAAACTTATCGCTGATTTCTCGTAACAACCGAGACAGGCGCGCAGACTATGCGAATCGAGCAGGCTCTGTACGGTGAAGATCGAGGCGGTCATTCCTTGTTGACGACGAGCGGAGATCGCGAAATGGCGGCTAAGATCGCCCAGCGCCTCGACCTCCCCGACACTGCCCCTCCGGGCGTCGAGTGGTCACCATTTCTCCGCGGCTTTCCATACCAGAACCGATACGTGTTTGCACGGACCTTCCTCGATGCCGGCGCGCCAAGGGGAGGCATGGTGTTCTCGCACGCCCTGATTGCACCGCTGGATGATATGGCAGAGTGGCCAGATTTACGACCTCTTCTTCAATGCTTGGCGACATCAGAACGAGAACGCCCTGATGCTACGACTCTTGATTTCGTTCACGCCGAATCACGGTTTCCCGACTCTAACGAGCTGATGAATCTGGCCGAGGTCCTGACATCGCCGGGAAAGTTGCCGGTTATACGGATTGGCCTTGACGGTTTTGACGATCTCGTCGTTGCCTTATGGGCACGATTAGGACGAGGAATCCGGCGGAACTTCTCTTTCCGCCTCAGCTTCGGTCCACGCGACCTTGTGGAGACACCCACACCGGCGCTGGTATCCACACCTCAAGGGATAGCCGCCCGCTGGTCCGGCTATAGTATGGTCGGTTCAGCTCCACTTCGTGGGCCGACCTCGCTCGCAGCCGCTGTTCTGAGCGGCCACGAGACTGCAACCCCGATCCTTGAGTTCATGCACGAGATTGCCGTGGAACCCACCGGATTCGAAGAATTGGGGGTGATTGAAAAAGCCTACCAATTCAGTGTCGATGAGCCGACGCTAGATCAAGCAGTCAGGGTCATGAGACTGGTCGAAAAACTGTCGCCAGACTCTGATTCGGGGAGGGATCGGAAGGACGATTTTGTTCGACACTTATGCAGGTTTCTGCCTACCGCAAAGGCTGAACAGATTCTCCCATTGCGCAACCTCCGGCTATCTTCCTTTCCGTCGCCTGCCCGTGTGTGGAAGGCGCTTGAAGCATGGATAGCGGAGAATGTCTTTCCCGAGGAGCAGGACTCTCAAATGCTCTCCATACTCAAGGATGCCACCACTCCCAACCTCAACGTTGCCGTAATGGAATGGCAGACCGCAATCCTCAAAGGCCTGACGACCGCGGCGCGCTCGCGTAAGTCCAGCTTCGCCGAAGCCTTCTGGCGCTGGATTCAGGTAGGTCCGGACATCGTTGCTGCCGTGTTTTCGCACATCCCGACTGAAAGCGACGTAGAGAACCGACTGGCGAAGACACCTCCGCATGAACTCGAAGAAGTCTCTGCTAAAACCCTTATCAAACTCGCGCTGTCTCGCGGATGGCTTCGTGTACACGGCGCAACGTTGTCGGCCGCATACGGTCCCTTGGATGCCGTTCGCAGGCAAATTGAAGTTGACGCTGATCCATCGTTCATAGATGGTCTGCGGCTAGCTCTTCAGCAGGCGAAGCCGATGGAAGTGGTAGAGTGTGCCTTGAAAATCGATGACTCGCGCGTTACGTTGCTTGCGGGTGAAGTCATTGCAAAGGAGCCGGAGTTGCTGTCCAACATTGACCTCACAGGAATGAATGCGCAAGCGGTCTGGCGCGAAGCCCTCGTCATCGATCCTGGTGCTTGGCAGGGACCGGCCGATCCGAAGGGCGTGTTTCACGCGATACTCGATGATCTGTTGGATGGTCGAAGTGTGGATTCATCCTTGATTGACCATCTCTCAAACTCACCCATCGCCGACCTCGGGAGTTATCCTCGTCGGTCAGCGGTATGGTCTCGCGTCAGCGACATCGCGCACGACAACACCCTCGCCGCAACTGCCGAAGGATGGTTAAGGTGTGCGGAGGGTAGTAGCATTCCCTTCAAACCTGATCAAGAACTGCAATCCGCCATACTTGCGACGGACACGCTCGGACCGACGTTGGATGCACTGATCTCCGGTCGCATTGGCGCCACCGTTCAGGTCGTAGCTGCGCTTGACCAATATGACGAGCACAGATTCTCGTATCTGCTTCAAAGCGTGATTTCAGGCAGCCGTTCGCTGCCGCTTCGCGATACTGAGGAAATAGGCCGCTTAGTATCGGAACGTCAATGGGACATGGTAGCCGGTGATCTGTTAGCCCGTTATAGATCCGGTCGGCGTGATCTCGAGCCAGCACTCCATGCCTGTCGTTCCTTGTTTGACATATGGACACAGATCCGTCTGGGATTGACGCCCTTGTCGGAGAAGGAGAAATGGAAGGTGTTCGAGGATCTGGCCACTGAACTCTACCAGGACGGTCCTGACAATGAAGAACTGTGGCAACGTGCAGGTGGAAAAAATGCCGACCTGAAGCATCAGGGAAGTGGACGCGAGCGATGGCGCCAAGCACTGCGAAAAATCCGACATGGGAAGGGACCGCATCCCACTGTTCTACTGGACAGAATGCTGGAGGATTATCCTGGTAACGAAGATATTCGCTATTTCATCGACAAGCATGTATTCGGTACTCCGACAGATAGTTGATCTTATCAATGCTGCAGAAGGACAGTTAATTCCCGATGATGGGGGTAGTCTTCAAGTGCGGCTCTAACCAGATTCTCTCTCCGTATTCCGATTCCACCACCCCCTTGGCGAAGTGTGCGCAAGGCGGCGAACCAGTTTGCTCGTCCTGTCCCGCTCAAGCGCAGCCGAGATAAATCGCCGCCCGCCCGCGTCCAGATTTCCTGATCGGGTGGTCCCATCGGATAAAGATCCGGCATAATCTTCCCCAGCCGTTCCCAAATATCGAGGGTCGATTCCGACGTGTTTGATGAAACAGCCGACTTCATTCCGCCGCGGTCGAGCGCTACAGGGAAATTGTCCTCAAGATCGCTCGCCTTGAAGATCGGGTGCTGGCGGCCCGACATCGTGCGTTTAACCCTCTCTGCGACATGGTTGAAGATATCGAAGACCCGGATTACGCCGTCCCCGCTTGTACGCCCCTGACCACGCAGGATTTCGAGGAGATGTTGAGTAAACACGCTGTTGCGCGCGTCTGGAAGTACGTGCGACTTTTCGCTGTCTCGCGAGGACGCCATCAGAACGCGACCCGTGCCCTGAGCCAGGCGGACAAGGGATTTTTGACTGAAGGGAAACGCCTGCGGCCTCGTCGGTCCCTGTGCTTTGAAGCTCCCCGCTCCCCCTGAATAACAGGCGTCGAGCAACACGACCAGACGCCGTGCGGGAATCTGTCTAAGTGCTGTCGAAAACTCTGCCTCAGGCAAGCTGGTGGAATCGCGCATTCGCTCATCGTAATCGATAGGTATAAGTGTGCTGACCGAATCATTCGAATCGCCAAGAGAAGCTCCGTGCCCGGAGAAGAAAATCACTACAGTATCGTCCGGGCTGCTGGACCTGGCTACAGACCGCAATGCCTCTCGTACTCGTGTCAGGGTGGCGTCACCGTCAAGCAGCAAGCACACGTTACGATGATCGTATCCGCAATAGGCATCGGAGGTCAGGATAGCCGCGACATCACGTGCGTCGTTCAACACACTTTGAGGTAACAGAAGCACGCCCGGGTAGTTCGCGATTCCGATTACGACAGCATGTCCATTCGGGAAACTTCCTTTCTTCGTCGTTGAGTCTTGTAGATCTTGCTTCATGTTCCTCTTCTCCGAGATCACAGCCCATGCACGGGCGTGGTCAGCGCACAAATACCACGATCACCGATATTGCGGACGAGCGAATGATACCGGATAGCTACTCGCCAAATACGTACATATTAATTACCTCATTTACTCTTCTTTTCAACCTTTTATCACAATTCTGCGAACCTACGAACCGTCCTTAGACTTTGTGGCTATTGCTATATCAAGCGACCTGAACCGGGAACAGATCTATCTTCATCGTTGAATACCCTTTGCAGCAGCGCGGGCAGCAGACTGTCCATGTCCCGGTCCGCGCTTTTCCGGGTTGCCTCCATCCGGTGAACTTCTCTCTGCAAGCGGTCGAACCAGCGTTGCCGTTCAAGGGACGGAATGGGAACGGTGATCGTTGGCAGCCTTCTTGAGGATAGGGTTTTGTTGCGGGCGATGCTTCCGGGGGAGTGTCCCGCTACCTGCATGAATCCTTCTTCCGTCTTGAAGTAGGCAAGCAGAAAAGTCGGAGTCGCCAGGGTACGATCCACTTGGCACGTCAGCATCCGATGATTTCCGACGCAACCGTTATCCTCGAATTCCGCTACGGCAATCCCCTGCTCCCAAGCCATAAGGTTACTGAAAACAAGATCGCCTTCCTTTATCCAGAAAAGTTTCTGCCAACTGTAACCAGCCCCGTTCATCGTGCGCCGGTGAAAAATACCGTTATAGAAGCTCTTCACACCAATTTCGGTATATTGCCGGGCCGGCTCAATTTCCACCGGCCGGCGGACAAGCGGCGCAACCTCGGCCATAGGACGGTACGGCGCACCGCCGATAACCTCCCGGAAGGCATTGGACAGTATGGCTTGTGCGTCGCGTCCGGCTGTCTCAAGGACCCTTCTTCGTTCCTCCACCAGCCCCGCTACCTTGTCCAGCTTGGTGACGATCCGGCGTTGCTCGTCAAGGGGCGGGAGGGGCAAGCGAACCTCAAGAAAACGTTCCGGCCGAAGGCGATTCTTGCCGCTTGTCCCCCTCGAAAGGTTTGCGCATTGCTCCCAGAGGTCAGGCGTCCTAGTGAACCAAGCGAACCAGTCGGGTAAGAGAGACTCTCTGTCGGCCTCATACGTCGGGAATTCCGATGAACCGAACGAACCGTCAAGGGCAGAAGTCACAACAGCCACGCTGCCATTTCGCGCCCATATCTTATTGACAATGATGTCATCTCTTTGGACACGGTAAAATGATGAGTATTTTGTTTCGGAACCGTCAACAGTCTCACGTTGATAAGCACCCTGACCCCACAAGCGCACGCCGATCTGTCTGTACGCTGTTCCGGGTTGAGGCGTTTCAGCCCTTTGAATCCGTTTTGCAACATCACCCAGTGGAACAATCGCCCACCCCATCACTCCCCCTCCCCCAGCGTCGCCTTGATCTCGTCCATGATGGCGAGGATGCGGCGCTCTTTTTCGATGATGCCGTCCACGATCTCGGCCGGGGCGCGGTGGTCCACGGTCTCGCCCGAATGGGGGTTCTTGACGTCCAGGTTGCAGGCCAGCACCCGGCCCTGCTCGTCGCGCCGGACCAGTCCCTTGGCGTCCACCTTCCAGGCGCGTTCGTGCTCCTTCCGGTCGTTCCACCAGGCCAGGCAGTCGGCCAGTTCTTCGTACAGCAGGGGCGCGGTCTTGGAGTACTTCCGGCGGCCCTCCGGCCGGGGTTGCTCGTAGTACCAGATGGTCCCGGTGGGGCCGTTGGTGTCGAAGAAGACCAGGTTGGTGGGGATGTCGGTGTAGGGAGCGAACACGCCTTCGGGCAGGCGGACGACGGTGTGCAGGTTGAAGCGCTCCAGCAGGTCGGCCTTGATGCGCGCCGACAGGCCGTCGCCGAAGAGCGTTCCGTTGGGCACTACCACCGCGGCGCGCCCGCGGGCGCCGCGCTTCAGGCGCCGCATGATGAGCTGCAGGAACAGCAGCGCGGTTTCGGTGGTGCGCCGGTCCTCCGGGAAGTTGTTGAGGATGCCGGCCTCCTCCTCGCCGCCGAACGGCGGGTTGGTCAGGACGACGTTCACCCGCTGTTCCTCGCCGATCTCCGCCAGCCGGAAACGGAGCGAGTTGCCCGGGTCGATGCGCGGGGCGTGCAGCCCGTGGAGCAGCAGGTTCATCTGGGCCAGCAGGAAGGGCAGCGACTTGGACTCGCCGCCGTAGATGCTCCGGTCTTGCAGGACGGCGCGTTGCTCCACCGTATCGGCCTGGGGCTCCAGGTGCCGGAACGCCTCGGTGAGGAAACCGCCGGTGCCGCAGGCCGGGTCGAGGACGGTCTCGCCAAGCCGCGGGTCCGTGACCTCCACCATGAAGCGGACCACCGGGCGCGGGGTGTAGAACTCCCCGGAATCGCCGGCCGCGTCGCGCATCTCCCGGAGCAGGCTCTCGTACAGGCGTCCCAGGGTGTGGATCTCGTCGGACGAGTCGAAGTGGATGCCGTCCACCAGGTTGATCACGTCCCGCAGCAGATAGCCGCTCTCCATGCGGTTGCTCAACCGCTGGAACACGGTGGCGATGACGTCGCGCCGCTCGCGCCGGCCGTCGTCCCCGCGCAGACCCTGGAGATAGGCGAACAGTCCGGGACCGGCGCCGCCGTCGGCCCGCGCGGTCCGCTCCGCGGTCAGGAAAGCCAACAGGTCCGGCCCGCTGACGCCGTCGGCCGGAGCCGCCCAGTCCCGCCAACGGTAGGGCTCCTCGATGATCGGACGGTACTCCTGTCCCGCCAACTCCGCCCGCCCCTGCTCGATCCGTTCCATGTCGTCCAGGAACTTGAGGAACAGTATCCAGGTGAGCATGGGCAGCCGGTCCAGGTCGCCGTTCAGCCCCTTGTCCTTGCGCATGACCTTGCGCGCCGACTTGATGATGCCGTCGAGCCGTTGAACGGTGGTCAGGGGTTTGGCCGCGGCCTTCCTGCGGACGTTCTCGTTCACGGTGCTCCGTTTCTTGCCGGTAGCGCCCATTGCGAAAATCCCCGGGTCCGGAAGCCGGCGGTGGACGCCTTCCGACCCGAATCTTCCTCCATGGGGAAGGAGAATCGAATCATGCGGCGTAGAGCAGGCGTTGGAGGTCGCTGACCGCGCTGCGAAGCTGCCTGCTGCCGCCGAAGCGGTCGGCGATTTCGACCACGTTGCCCCAGCCGTTGAACGGCGCCACTTCGAGGACCTCGGGCAGCTTGAACTGTGCGCTGCCGTGCTCGGCGTATTTTTCGATCAAGGCGTCCAGCACCTCGCGCGCCTGCGGACCGAACGTCTCGAAGAACGCCCTCTGGTCGCGCCGCAGCCGGTCGGCCCGCTCCCGGCGCGTGCGCAGCGGCGCGTTGTAGGCGAGGTGGCACAGGAGGTCGAAGGGGTCGGCTTCCGGCTTGCCGACGGCCTCGGCCAGGGTCTCCAGGACGACCCCCTTCCGTTCCAGTTCCTCGACCACCTGCGCCCGACGGTCGGAATCGAGCCAGTCCTTGCGCAACGCCAGGGCGTCGGGATAGAGCGTGCGAACCCTGTCGCCCGTGTAATCGGTCAACTGACGGGTCGATAGCCGTTTCCCGTCGGGGTCCAACTCATAGACCAGGTGCCGGAGGACCTCGACCACACCGCCGTCCACATAGAACTTGCGCGGTTCGGCGCTTGGCGGCTCGTGTATCTCCGGGGTATCGTCGAGGTCGCCCGCGGGGAACACGCACTCGGGCGCCTCGTGTTCCTCGGTCACCTCTCCTTCGGCATCGACCACCGCTTCCCGCCCGCCCATGGGTTCGCCGTCGAAGGCCGGGTCCGCGAACTTCTCGGTGGCGCTGCCGGTGTAGTCGATGATGTGGAAGGCCAGCTTGCCGTAGTCGGGGCGCAGCCGTGTGCCGCGGCCGATGATCTGCTTGAACTCGGGCATGGAGCCGACGACGCGGGCCAGGACGACGTTCTTGCAGGTGGGTGCGTCCACGCCGGTGGTAAGCAGGTGCGAGGTGGTCAGGATGACCGGCGTCCGGGTCTCCACGTCCTGGAACCTGGCTCGGTGGGCGCTGCCGATGTCGCCCTCGTCCGCGGTCACCCGGCAGACGTAGTCCGGGTGCTCCTTCACCAGGTCGGCGTTGAGGGAAGCGAGTGCTTGGCGCATCTCCGAGGCGTGTTCCTGGTCCACGCAGAAGACGATGGTCTTGGCGAAGCGGTCGGTCTGCCGGAGGAAGCCGGTGAGATGCCGGGCGATGGCGCGGGTACGGGCGCGGAGCGCCACCACCCGCTCGAAGTCCCTGGTGCCGTACAGGGCGTCCGGAACCTCCCGTCCGTAGCGGTCGATCTCGTGCTTCGTCGGACGCCAACCCGCGGCGTCGTAGTCGGTGATGACCCGGTGGACGCGGTAGGGAGCGAGGAAACCGTCGTTGATCCCCTGGGCGAGACTGTATTCGTAGAGCGGGCCGCCGAAGTAGGCGTAGGTGTCGGCGTTGTCCTGCCGGCGCGGCGTGGCCGTCATGCCGAGTTGATAGGCCGGCTCGAACCATTCCAGTATCTCCCGCCAATTGCTGTCGTCGCGCGCGCTGCCGCGATGGCATTCGTCCACCACCACGAGGTCGAAGAAGTCCCTCGGATAGTCGCGGTACAGCCCCGGGCGGTTCTCGTCCCGGGCAATGGCCTGGTAGATGGCAAAGTACATTTCCCGGCTCTTGACTGCCACGCCGCCGCCGATCTTCTGCCGGGCGTCGCCGAACGGGCGGAAGTCCTTTGCCATGGGATCATCCACCAGGACGTTGCGGTCGGCCAGGAACAGGATCTTCGGTTTGCGGCCCCCGCCTCCGGCGTTCCAGCCGGCCTTCCACAGCTTCCAGCAGATCTGGAAGGCCACCGCGGTCTTGCCCGCGCCGGTGCACAGGGTCAGGAGGACGCGCCGGCGTCCCTGCAGGAGGGCCTGCACGGCGCGGTTGACGGAGAGTTCCTGGTAGTAGCGGAGGGGCCGGGTCCGGTCGGGATGGCCCGGCGTGAGCAGGGTGTCGGCCACGCGGTCGTCGGTGATGGCGTCCGCCTCCCGCAGGCGGCGCCACAGTTCCTCGGGTCCGGGGAACCCGGCGACGCTGCGCTCCACACCCGTCGTATAATCGAACTCGATGACCTCGGCCCCGTTGGTCGCGTAGGCGAACTTCAAGCCCAGGGTCTCGGCATAGTCCCTGGCCTGCTGGAGTCCGTCGCTCGCCCCCCTGTAGCGGGCCTTGGCCTCGACCACCGCAATCGGGAAGTCCGGGCGGTAGCGCAAGAGGTAGTCGGCGCGCTTCTGCCTGCCGCGCCGGGCCTCGCCCCGGACGAAGACCACCCGTCCGTCCGTGAACGTCCACTGCTCGTTGATGGCGTGGGGAGGGTCGTCCCATCCGGCCCTCTGCAACCTCGGGACGACGAACTTGCGGCAGGTATCGGCTTCGGTCAACGCCAAACGAGTTCCTCGACTTCGCTACGCTACGCTCAGGACGAACGGGGGCAATCGTTCGGAGTTTCCTCGAAACGGTAGTCGAACACGCAGGATGCTCCCAACACCTCCCGGAACCACAAGGTTGCGTGGACGCCCAGCGAGTCCGTCAAGCGGACGGGCTCGTTCAAGGCGAAATGGACCGGCTGCTGCAGGCCATCGTTGATGGCCACGTTGTTGGCGTACAGGTAGGTTCTGTCGTGGTTGTCGAGGATGGGGTTGAGCCGCCCTTCGATGCCCGGCAGGCGCCCCGTTCGACTGGCGATTATCAAAGACCCCCCGTCCGGCAGCGGCGCCATGCGCAGTTCCAGCGGCCCGTTCGGAAGGCAGTCCCTCGCGACCTGCGCAGCGAACCCCGGTGCGGCGCACAGCACGGTCATCGGCAGCCGGGAGTGCAGCGTGAAATCCGCACGGCCGAAGGCGTCGGTGCGCCCCTCGCGGCAGCTCTTGTTGGGATAGAGCATCAGCACATGAGCGTCCCGCAGCGGTTCACCGCTGCGGTCATCGCGCACCAGAACGCGCACGGCGACGCCGCCCGGCAACGGCGGGCTGGCCGCCGGCAGCGTCAGCTTCAGCTCCCGTTCCCCGATCATCTCGAATACGGGCTTCCTGCCGGCGAGCGCGAAAGTCTCGTCCTCGATTACGGCGACGCCCTCGCCGCGCCGCTCGATGAAGTAGTCCCTGCCGCCGGCGCCGGGAACGTCGCCCACGGGGCATTGGCCAAGCCGGGACGCCAGCAGTTCGTTGCGGGTGAACTGGCTGATGCGGAGGTCGTCCGTGGTCATGGAATTGCACAGGCCGCCGGGGGAATAGAGCTCCAGACGGTCTTCGAACAGGAACAGGCGGATGTGGGAGCCGGCAACCGCGTAGTCCCGATGCACCACCGCGTTCACCACCGCTTCGAACACCGCCCGTTCGCTGTATTGCGGCACGTCGCTGCGCCCCGGCGCCTTGTGCGCGGCCACTCGGCGGTTGCGCATCACGAAACGCATGGCGTCCCGTATTTGCCCGTCGAGCGGCCCGCTGATGTCCTGGGCGTCAAGTTGCCAGTTGCCGTCCATTCGAACGCTGTCGTAGCAGACGGCCTGGATGTAGGCGTTCGGCAGCCACTCGCGAGGCTCCTCGCAGCCGAGCAATACGCCGCCAACCGTGGCGCGGAGCGCTCCTTGCCGGTCCGCCTTGACGAACTTCAACTTGGAGAGGGCGATTTCGGCGCGCTCGCTGGTGCGCGAACTCGCGTAGCGCCGCCACAGTTCCGGGCGCAAGGTGTTGAAGCTGGTGTCGGCGACCGTCTGCGTATCCGCGGCGGCAACGGACTGGCCTCTGGCCTGCAGCAGGCGGCGGATGTCGTCCGGCTGCATCTGCCGCTTGGCGTCGCCGCGGCGGCGGTAGTAGCCGCCGGGCGAGCGGTGAACAGAGTCTCCCGCGGGGATCTCCACCATGAGGGCGCCGCCGGCGCCGGGGGAGGGAACGGGAACGCGAACGGCGTCGAAGTCCAGCCTCGGCTCGATGCTGTTCTCGCAGACCTCCTTGACCAAGTCCATCAGCGCATCAAGCCGGGCAGGATCAAGGGACTGCGGCGTTCGATCATCCCTCACGCCGAGCAGGAGGCGGCCGCCCCGGGCGTTGGCGAACGCGGCGAGTTCGTCGGCAAGGTCATCCCGGGCGGGGGCGGACACGCGCCGGCCTCGGAAGCGCGCTTCCTTCAGTTCAAGCTCGCTGTCCTCGCCGAGGCGCACCGCCTCCCAGAGAAGCTCGACGTCGGTCCTCATCGCCGTCTCCGAAACCTCAAGGATACGCCTTGGCCGACCGTTCCTACCCCGGTACTTCGCACCCGCGCCGGCAACGGAATTGCCGGAAGGTCCGGATGCAGCTGACGTAGCCGATCACTACCTGCGCGGCCAGTCGGCACATGCATGGAGCAACTGGGATCGAACCTCCGAGGTTGGAGCCGCCAAATCGACCGTGGCGAACCTGATACGGTGTCCCTGGATAGTGACTGTCTCGTCAACGCTCTCCCCCACCGACGGATGCAGGAGCAGACCTTCGGCACGGTCCGCAAAGGGATCGTCTTCGCGACCGGCCTGGGATCTCAGGTAAGCGTAGATCTGGTACAGGTAGCCGCTACGCAGCGTCCTGTTTCGACGCCAGCCCTTCGTCAGTATGGCGTTGAACTTCGTGTCAACCACGATCCTGCGGCAGGATGAGGGGCAATCGGACCGCGGCCGCGACGGCGGAGAACCGGAGACCTCGCCGCCTACTCCCACATGCGGTCGGGGATTTCGTTCTCTCGCCCCTCATCGAGCAGCCTGTCGTTCCTGAGGGCCTGCCGCAGGCCGACCCAGGTAAAGAACAGGACGAGGATCAGCATGCCCACGATGGGAATGTTGTCGGGTTTGGTGACGATCTCCATGAAATAGTACAGGCCGGACTCTTCTTTCATACGACTCCACCGCCTTGGTTGGTTTACGGTCGGGCCATTGTAGATCATCCGGCGACGGAGTACCATACCGGAGGGCAGGGTTCCCACCCGCCGCTTCTGTTGCAATACCCGGAATTGTTGTAACATTGCAAGGATTGCCTGCCCGTCCCACGACATCCGGGGGCAGGGGCAAAGCCATGCGAGGACTCGGCGTCATCATACTGGCTGCGGGCAAGGGCAAGCGAATGAGGTCGTCCACCCCGAAGGTGCTGCATCTCCTGGGCGGCAGACCCATGCTGTCCTACCCGCTCCGGGCCAGCGCGGGACTCGGACCGGAAAAGGCGTGCGTGGTGGTGGGCCACCGCGGCAACCGGGTCCGGGACGCTTGTACGCCGGGGACGAACGCTACCCGGTGGCGGAAGACGTGGATGCCGTCGGGGTCCGAGAACTGGCGTCCCGGCTCGCGAGCATGTAGCGCGCCGCAGACGCTCTTGACCGACCGCGGCTCACTCCATAGACTCCATGACAGGGTGTGGACGCCGATGAAGCACAACGTGTTCCCGGTCTTCGCCACGGAAGACGAGGGGCTTGCCGACTACGGGAACCTCCCTTGAAAACCCTGGAAGGGAGAACCACCATGACGCCGTTCGCGATTGCCACGCTCGCCATGTCCGCGGGTCAGCTTGTGGTCGGGGGCTTTGTAGTCTGGCTTGTCCGCGAAGGCGTGCAGCAGATGCGCCGGGCCGGAGACCAACGCGAGAAGCGCGAAGACGCCCGCCACCGCGAAGCAACGCGCGCCCTCGAAGTCCTCATCGAACGGACCGCGCCGCGCCAATAACGGCCGGCGCCGCCACGGAAGGGAGACAGCAGCAGCTTGATACCCGCCGCCAGCACTGGGGCTGTCGCCACCATGGAGACGGAAACCGAAGTCATGGCCATGTCCACACTGGCCGGTCCGGTCCCGAAGACGATTCGATCCGCTCGTTCAATTCCCACTTCGGCGGGAAGAACCGTTCGGGCACCGGCCCTGCCGCCGCAACATAGGCCGTCAAAACGCAGGTCGTTACGGTGGAACTCTTCTTCCTGGAGATCGGACAGCCACAGGATCGCATCTTCCGGTGAATATTCTCCAAAGTGATTCGAAGCATTTCGACAACCCGTCCAGCGCGCCCGGTCCGGCCACCACGAAACTCCATTCGGAGTGGGACGTCAGCGTCGTGTAATTGAGATCGATTGCATACAAGCGGCCCTTGAAGACGTGCAGGACGCCCACCACCACCGCGGCCAAGCCTGGCTATTTGACCCGTCGGCGCGCCCGGTAGATTTTGCCGCCGTGTTGTCAGATCCATCGCAATGTCGAGTATCCGTTCGGGCCGGGGCGCCTTGCCTGCTTCCGCGCGCAAACGGGCCAGGACCGGTTCCAGCGTGTGGCGCACGATGGGTTCGGTCAACTCGCGGGGCGTGTAGTGCGAGCCGGAACGACGCCTCTCTTCGTTCGGTTGCAGGATCATGGCGTGCGGAGGCGCCAAGTCCGGAGTCGCGTTCCTGTCGATGACGGGATCGAGGGCGGCGTGCAGGGTCTCCACGTGGTCCGCTTCCTGCACGGCCCGCTTTACCCGGTCCGTGAGCTTGCGGTCGGTGCGGTCCTGGAGCCACTTGGCGCGCCTGGCCGGCGTTTCCCGCAGCAGCGCCTCGACGTCCACCGCGTCTGGCCCAGCAGCAGGCGCATGGCGGTGGAGATGGGCCGACCCGCGGCCTGGACCATCTCCGACACCCGGAAATCGAGCCAACCGGAGCTTTCCCCGCGTGGTGCGGAGATCAGCCGGAGCGAGACGCCGTTGAAGAGCAGGCCCGCGGGCGCGCCGGTGTGGTGCAACAGGCGTTCCATGCGCCCGTGGGGCGAGGCTTCGAGGCCGCCCCTGCGCGCCACGCGGTCGAAGTCCTCGGCCGGCTCACAGACCGAGACGAGGAGCTGCCAAGAGGAAGGTATATCGGAAGGCGTATCGGATGCGGGCGTCGGAGATGGCCGGTACGCCGGCGCGCTTTCCCGCACTTCGAACCCGGCCCCTGCCGCGGGAACGTTCTGCAACGGCTCCGCGCGAACCGCGAAATCGGGACGCAGGACCTCGCCGGAATCCCCCAACGCCGCTTCGAGTTCCGGCGGGATGGGCGCCTCGTCCGTACCGGCGTAGCCCCGGGGAGAGAAGCTCCAACCGAGCACGGACTTGGCAAAGGCGCGGAAGTCCGGCAACACGGCCGGGGCTCGTCCCCGGAGCGGAAACTGCGCTCCTCCGTGCACTCCCGCAACAACCGCTGCCCCTCGGCGTCCCGCCGGTCCAGTATCGCCCCGGCCCTGACCAGCGCCGGCGCCGAGACCACGAGCCCCGTGGGCCGGACGAACCCCAGCCATTCGAGATGGGCGGCAATGTGTGGGTCGGGATTGGCCACTAACCATCAGGTATGTGTTGACACGCGGCAAGAAAAAGACGAAAAAGGAACAGAAAGGGTTTCATAAAGCAAGCGGGATGGATTTCAAACAGAGAGGCGGCTAGGCACGCTTATTGCGTTCCCAGTTGGAGAAGGGTGCTCCTCAACGACCCTCTCAAGGACACTCTTGCAGAATCCGAGTAACAAAGGAAGCGGTAATGAGCAATTTCAGGATTTATGGCGGCCGGCAAGAGTTGGAGGGCATGACTCTCTGGGACGCTTTCACCGATGTGTTCACGCCACCGGAGAGCCTGAAGATGGCGCAACTGGATTATGGGTACATGGCGCGACTCCGGGACCTCCGTCGCATCGGCGAAGACTTCCGCAAGGCCGAGGCGCGTCTTGGTCTTGAACGCTCCTCCACGGCATCCGTGAACCGTCATGACGACGGAACGTAAACCCGGTCCACCCAAGGATGCTCAATCCGAGGCGCAACAGGCATCCGACACCGACCAAGACCCTGCTCGTCTTGTAACGTTGTTATCGGACGACAAGAGAATCGAGCAGATCCTCAATTTACTGGAAGTCCGCATCGAAACTAAATTCTCGGCTTTCTCGGGACCCTTGCCGCGTCCGGAGGATTTCGAGAAATACAACGAGATCCTGCCGGGTGCGGCTGACCGCATCCTGAACATGGCGGAGAAGGAACAGCAGATCCGTGCGGATGGACAAGCTTGGATACTGGCCAACAACCGGTTGATCCTCAACCGGGCGACGTTGTTGGGAATGAGCCTCATCGTCGTCGCCGGCATTGCAACGTGGTTGGGTCGCACGGAAATAGCCTTGTCATTGGGACTTGTGGGAACAGTCGCCGCCATTCTTCGTCAGGTAAGGGACTGGGTCGATCAACGCCAATCGAGGCGCCCTCCTTCTCCACCTGACGAAACCGGATGACCGCCTCCCGTTCGAGGTAGTCAGCCCGTCTCAGGCCACAGATAGACCAAGCCTACCGGCTCCATCCGTTGGGCGCGGACCTCGTAGAACTCCCGGATGCGGGCCGGCTCGCGTTCCAGGTCCCGGTCGAACCGGGCGAGGCGGCGGCGCCAGTGGCGCATGTCGGCTTCCAGTTGTCGCGTCTCTTCCGGGTCGAACTTGAGGGTGAGCTGCTCGTAACCCGCTTCGTGCCGCGCCAGTTCCTCCACCACCCGCTGGCGCTGGCGCTGCAGCGTGCCGCGCAAGGCTTGGCCCTCGTCCTGGCCGCGCTCGGCCAAGCGGCGGACGGCGTCCGCTGCCAACGCTTTTGAAGACCACCGGACGAATCGGCGCGTCCCGGCGCCAGTCGGCCAGACGTTCGCCGAGCTTGCGCGGGGTGCGGAGGGAATCCAGGGTGGCGGTCCAGCTCGGGTCCGTGGCCGCACGGCGGTCCAGCCGAGGGAAACTCCAGACCGTGCGGCCCCGGCCGTCTTGCGCCTCGGCCAAGCCCGGGGCGCCCAGTATCTCCAAAGAGCAGGAGAGGGCCTCGCGAAACGGCTCCGGCTCGAACCCCACCCACGTCCGGGATCGATGGAGGAGGTTCCGGCAACGCTCGACCTGTTGCGCCAAGTCGTCCTGCCGCTCCCGGGTCTCATCCAGCTCCTCCGCGGTGGCCTGCTTCCGGGCCGCCTCCATGTCCGCGGCCTCGATTTCCCGTCGCAGGGCGTCCGCGTCCCGGTGGCGGATGCCCTGATGCAAACGCCGTTCCACGTCGTCGTCAAGGGTAGTATCTCGATGCCGGTGCCTTGCACTCCCAGACTCATGGCCGTCAGCGCCGTCGTGCCCGCCCCCGAAAACGGGTCCAGGACCTCGGCGCCCTTACCGGATTCGATGAGCCGTCGGGCCAAGGCGGTGGAGAACCCCTCCTTGTACTTCATCCACCGGAAGCCCACCGTCCCCTTGTTGCCCTGATAGGACACGAGCTTCCGGGTAAAATCGGGGTTGACCTGCACCCGTCGGGCAAACCGCCGGTGCAAGTCCGCCCGGGCCTCGGTCAGGCCGTTGCCGGGCACATGGGGAACGGGTATGCCATCACCAAACAGGGTCCGCATGGTTCCTCGTTCACTACCGATGTATCTTGCCCTCTATTGGCCCCTGGTGGACGGGGAACACGTCCGAAAGGGATTCATCCATCAAAGTACCAGACTTTCGACGCTCGTAGAAACCGCTGCGAGGCTGTTTGCCGGGGCCGCGCTTACACTGCCGCCCCATCCCTGTTACATTTTCGTGAAACGTTTCGGTGGACTCGCAGAGGCTTCGCCGGCCCGGGATCGAGTCGGCGCCGGCATTGGGGGAATCTTTGCGGCGCCGGGGAGACGACGACACATGGCAAAGGTGAACATCACGGTGGCCTGTTGGGACTACGACCGGACGCGGCCGCTGCAGGAGGGCCGCGTGCCCGTGGAGGGGGTGGAACTCACCTACCTTCCGCTTCGGGTGGAGGAGACCTTCTGGCGCATGTTGCGGTACCAGGACTTCGACGCCGCGGAGATGTCCATGGGGTCGTACCTGATGTCACGGGACAAGGGGACGCCGCGGTTCGTGGCCATCCCGGTGTTCCCGTCGCGCGCCTTCCGCCACTCCGGCATCTACGTCCACACCGGGGCCGGCATCCGGGAGCCCGCGGACTTGGCGGGCAAGCGGGTGGGTGTGCCGGAATACCAGATGACCGCGGCCATCTGGATACGGGGCATCCTGGAGCACGAATACGGAGTCAAACCGGAAGCGGTGACCTGGTTCACCGGCGGGGAGGAGCAGCCGGGCCGGGAGGAGAAGATCGCCCCGGACCTGCCCGGGAGCATCGTCATCCGCCCCATCGGCCCGGAGCAGACCCTGTCCTCCATGCTGGAGAACGGCGACATCGACGCCCTGGTCTCGGCCCACATGCCGTCGCCCTTCGTGCGTCGCTCCCCCAGGGTGGCGCGCCTGTTCCCGGACTTCCCCGCGGTGGAGGAAACCTACTACCGGAAGACGCGGGTCTTCCCCATCATGCACACGGTGGTCTTTCGGGAAGACGTGTTCGAGCGCCATCCCTGGGTGGCCCAGAACCTGTACAAGGCATTCTGCGAGTCCAAGCGGATGTGCGCGGAGTCCGTGTACGAGTTCTCCGCCCTCAAGTACATGCTGGCCTGGTCCATCGCCGAGATGGAGCGGGAGCGGGAGCTCATGGGGGAGGACCCCTGGCCCTACGGCGTGGAGGCCAACCGCCGCGTGCTCGAAACCCTGGTGGACTACGCCCACGAGCAGGGCCTCATCAAGAACCGGCCGGAAGTGGACAGCCTGTTCGCTCCCAGCACGCTGAACGAGTTCAAGGTCTAGCAGCCTGCGTCCCGCGAAGCGGCGCAGGACTCTCCGAGGACGCCGTGTCGGACCCCGACAGACCGGACACCGAAGCCCTTGCCGCGGGGACTGCCGGCGGCCCCGGCGCCGCGGCGGAAGAAGACGCGCAGGACGCCCGCGCTGCCGGGAGCCTTGCCGGGGACGGGACCGATACCGGCCGCGGCCCCGACGCCGCGGTCCAGGAGGCGAAATGGTGGATCGACACCGGCGCCAAGCAGCCACACGAAGCGGGTGAACGAGTCCAGAAGGGGGTGATCGAGCGCTGGGCCTTCGAGTTGCTGAAGGACTACCGCCAGGAGCAGGCGCTCCGGAACATCGTCGATATCAACGGCCAAGCCCTGCGCGAGTTGGGCGCCCACGAGGGGAAGTGGGTCGATCTCTCCCTGGGCGTGGGCCAGTTCCCCCTCAAGCGCCTCAACCACATCAAGGACTCCCTGAGGATCCCGCGCTACGCCCGCGCCTTGGCCATCGACGCCGGCTACTCGGTGCGCGTCCTGGTCACCGGCAACCCTCCGGGCGAGAAGGTGCTGGACGTCAACTTCACCGAGGCGCCGTCACTGGACTACTGGGTGGAGGGCGAACTGGTCGAGGAACAGTTGTTCCGTTCGGTCGAAGACGCCCTCAGACGCCTCCGCCATTCGGTCCATCGGTACCTGCGCAAGAACCCGGCGGAGACGCACCGACATTCGGGGTAGCCTGCGCGCCGCATCTCCGGAACAGGACGCCCTTCATCTCACGGTCTGTCGGACGCACATACATCCGGGGTAGGCTGCGCGCTGCATCCTCGGGAAACTCTGAACGATTTTCCCGTCGTCCTGAGCGTAGCAAAACGAGTCCTCCGTTCATCCTGAGCGTAGCGAAGCGAAGTCGAAGGACGCGCCTCACCCTGCGGTCGAACGCCGGATGGTGCCGGGCGGCACGTCGAAGGGGACCGAGCTGGTGATCTCCAGCCCGTAGCCCGACAGGCCCACGAGGTTCCTCGGGTTGTTGGTGACGAGCCTGAGCTTGCGAACGCCCAGGTCGCGCAGGATCTGGGCGCCGATGCCGAAGTCGCGGAAGCTCCTCTCGGCGCCCGCTTCCGCGGTGCGCAGGCCCTTCCCCTCCGGCTGGAGGTAGAGCACGATGCCCGCGCCCTCTCTGGCGATCATCTCCATGGACTGCTTGATGACCGACCCGGTGTCGAAGAACTCGAAGCCGAACACGTCGCCGGGGAGGAACTTGGCGCAGACTCGCACCAGGGTCTCGCTGTCCTCGGAGATCTCCCCCTTGATGAGCGCCAGGTGCTCGGAGGAGTCCACGTGGGTGTTATAGACCACCGCGCGGAACTCGCCGCCGTAGCGCGTGGGCAGCCGGGTGGACGCCACCCGGTGGATCAGCGAGTCGTGCTTCAGCCGGTACTGGACGAGGTCCGCGATGGTGACGATCTTCAGGCCGTACTTCTCGCCGAACTCCTCCAGGTCCGGGAGCCGCGCCATGGTCCCGTCGTCCTTCATGATCTCGCAGATCACCCCAGCGGGCCTGAGCCCCGCCAACCGGCAAAGGTCCACCGACCCCTCGGTCTGGCCCGTGCGCACCAGCACGCCCCCGTTCCGTGCCCGCAGCGGGAAGATGTGGCCCGGGGTGCAGAGGTCCTTGGGACCGGCGTCGTCCGCGATGGCCGCCAGTATCGTTTCGGCCCGGTCGGAAGCCGATATGCCGGTGGTGACGTTGGCCACGCCGTCGATGGAGACGGTGAACGCGGTGCCGAAAGGAGCCGTGTTGTCCCGGACCATCATGCTGAGGCCGAGCTGGGCGACCTTCTCCTCGGTGAGCGGCAGGCAGATCAACCCGCGTCCCCACGTGGCCATGAAGTTGACGGCCTCGGGCGTGACCTTCTCCGCGGCCATGGTCAGGTCGCCCTCGTTCTCCCGGTTCTGGTCGTCCATCAGGATGACCATCCTGCCCTGCCGGATCTCTTCAAGGGCTTCTTCGATGGTGGCTACGGGCATGGAGGCCTAAGTGGGCAAACGGGATCTGACACGAGAATAACGAAAGCCGGAGGGCAAACTCCGGCTTTCGGACACTCATGTCGAGGTCGGCGCGGCAGGATGAGCGCTCGGCCCATGTGGACGCCCCTGGAGGGAACCGCTTTCGGTTCCCCGGTCTTCCAGGGCTTGGTCCATCTCGTCGATGATCCGTCGTGCAGCGTCCTTGGGGTCGGAGGATTTCGTAACGGGACGACCTACCACGAGATAATCCGCACCGAGACGGATGGCCTCCCGCGGCGTCGTGTGCCTCTTGTGGTCGTCTGCGCCGGCTCCCGCCGGCCTTATACCGGGACTCACGATGTCGATATCGGGAAACTTTTCCCGGCAACTCTCGATTGCCTTTCCGGAGACGATGAGCCCGTCACATCCGTGATCCAGCAGTTTCCCGCCGTTCCGTATGATGAACGCATCCGGGTCGTCCTGGATGCCCAGATCGCGCAAATCGTCGGCGTTGAGGCTCGACAACAACGGCACCATGAGCAAGCGCGGATGGCTGCCGTTGCCGCGGGCAGCCCGGGCTGCTTGGAGAGTCCTGATGGTGATCGACTCGGGATCCGATTTGACCAGTGTGATGAACTTGACGTTGAGGTCCATGCAAGCCTTCACGAGTTCGGTAATCGTGTTCCCGATGTCCCCGGACAACTTCAGGTCCACGAACACGCCGCTGTTGCGGCGCTGCTGGAGCTTGTCCAGGAAACCGAGGAGATCGCCGGACAGGAAAAGCTGGAGGCCAACCTTGAAAAAGGAGACGTTGGGCAGGTGATCGACCAATCGGAACGCTTCGTCGTGCGTTGGCACGTCAAGGGCTACAATAAGACGATCTTGCCCCGTGAGGTGCGGGAGACGACGGCTTCCTTGCATAGAGAGAACCCCCGGATAACGGTTGCAAAAAGGCCAAGAGGGATTTTACGCAAGGTATCGGGTTGAGATCCGCATGTCAAGCGGAAAAATTACGGAAAAGCACGCCGCAGTCACGCCGCGGCCTCCGGTTCCCCGATGGTTGCGGCGATGCGCTCCACCGCCTCCTCCACCGGGACCTCGACGGTGGTCCCGTCGCTGCGCCGCCGCAGCTCCACGCAACCCCGGGCCAACCCCTTGGCGCCGACGGTCACCCGCAGCGGGATGCCCACCAGGTCGGCGTCCTTGAACTTGACCCCCGGCCGTTCGTCGCGGTCGTCCAGCAGCGCCTCGCAGCCGGCCTCGCGCAGGCCGTCGTAGATGCGCTCGGCGACCTCCCGGACGGCGCCCTCCCCGTAGCCCAGGGGCAGCAGCAACACCGGAAACGGCGCGATGGACCGGGGCCAGACGATGCCGTTGGCGTCGTGGTTCTGCTCGATGGCGGCCGCCATGAGCCGCGTGACCCCGATGCCGTAACAGCCCATCTCCATGACCTGCTCGCGGCCCTGGGAGTCGAGCACGGTGGCGCCCATGGCTTCGCTGTACTTGCGCCCCAGGTAGAACACGTGCCCCACCTCGATGCCGCGGTGCTCCTCCATGACGCCGTCCTCGCAACGCGGACACGGGTCCCCGGCCTTGACCAGGCGCAGGTCGGCAAAGCGGTCGGGGGTGAAGTCCCGGGGCTGGTTCACGTGAACGGCGTGGGCGTCGCGCCGGTTGGCGCCGGTGACCGCGTCCGACATGCCCCGGACGGCGTGGTCCGCCCACACCTCCAGGGGCAGGCCCATGGGCCCCAGGAAGCCGGCCGGCGCGCCCGCCGCCTCTTGCGCCTCGTCCTCGTCCGCCAACTCCACCTCGATGGCGTCCAGGAGGTTCGCCAGCTTGGTCTCGTTGACCTCGTGGTCGCCGCGCACCAGGACCGCCAGCGGCCGCCCCGACGGCCTCCGATAGATCATGGTCTTGATGAACCGATCCGGCGGAAGCCCGAGGAACTCCGCGACCTCCGGGACGGTCTTGAGGCCCGGGGTGGCCACGACCTCGACGGGCGCGTGGTCCGCTCCGCCGCCGTCGTTCCCGTTCCCGGCCGCGGGCCCGCGCGACTCCGCCTTCTGCGCGTTGGCCGCGTAGTCACAGGCGTTGCACGCGGCGAGCGCGTCCTCCCCGGACTCGGCCAGCACCTGGAACTCGTGCGACAGGCTGCCGCCGATGGCCCCGGAGTCGGCTTCCACCGCCCGGAAGCGGAGGCCGCAGCGGGTGAAGACCCGCCGGTAGGCGTCGTACATGTTCTGGTACTCGCGTTCGCAGTCGGCCTTGTCCAGGTGGAAGCTGTAGGCGTCCTTCATGATGAACTCGCGCCCCCGCATCAGGCCGAAGCGCGGGCGCACCTCGTCGCGGAACTTGGTCTGGATCTGGTAGAGGTTCATGGGGAGCTCCCGGTAGGAGCGGACCTCGCGCCGCACCAGGTCGGTGACCACCTCCTCGTGGGTGGGAGCGAGGCAGAAGTCCCGGTCGTGGCGGTCCCGGAAACGGAGCAGCTCCTTGCCGTACACGTCCCAGCGGCCGCTGTCCCGCCACAGCTCGGCCGGCGACGTGACCGGCATCAGCAACTCCTGCGCTCCCGCCCGGTCCATTTCCTCCCGCACGATGGCCTCGATCTTCCGCAGGGTGCGGAGCGCCAACGGCAGGAAGTCGTACACGCCGCGGCTGACCTGCCGGATCATGCCGGCGCGGACCAGCAGACGATGGCTCGCCACCTCCGCGTCCGACGGCACTTCCTTGAGGGTGGGTATGAACGTGGTTCGCCAACGCATGCGGTCATTCTCCGCGCGGACTTCCGGGCTGCTCGCGAGGCCGGACGCCCGTCGATCATGGATGCCCCGGCGCGACTCCTCCCGGCGCCGTTGCCCCGAAGCCAAGCACCCTTCTCGCAAGCCCCTTGAGGTCGTCCAGTATGGCGTACAGGCAGGGGGTGAGGATCAGCGTGAGGATGGTCGCGAAGGACAGCCCCCAGACCACGGAGATGGCCATGGGCGAGAGGAACTTCGCCTGGCCCGTGGAGAAGAACGCCAGCGGGACCAGGCCGCCCACGGTGGTGATGGTGGTAAGCAGGACCGGCCTCAGACGCAGGACCCCGGCCTCGATGATGGACTCGTACCGGGACATGCCCTGCTTGCGGCTCCGGTTGATGAAGTCCACGACGATGAGGGAGTCGTTGACCACGACTCCGGCCAGGGTGATGAAGCCCATGACGGAAAGGAAGCTCATGTTCTCGCCCATGAGGAAATGGCCGATGACCACGCCGTCCAGGGCGAACGGGATGGCGGCCATCACGATGAAGGGTTGTATGAAGGACCGGAACAGGGAGCCCAGCAGGAAGTAGATCACGAACAGGGCGATCAGCGAAATCTGCGGCAAGGCGGCCAGGGACTCCTCCATCTCCTGCCGTTCGCCCTTGACGACGACCCGCTGGCCGGGATACCGGTCGCCGATGTTGCCGAACCGCTGCTGCAGGGCGTTGGTCGCCTCCACCACGGTGGTCTTCCCGGGCTCCACTTCGGCGAAGATGCTCAGGGCCCTCTTGCGGTCGTCGCGGTTGATCTGGCTCGCGCCGACGCCGGTGCGGATGTCCGCCACGTCGCGCAGGAAGACGCGCTCGCCGGAAGGCAGCGTGAGCTTCATCCGCGACACGGTATCGACGTCGTTGCGCTTCTCCCCGGGAAACCGGACGACGATGGGCACGTCCTCGTCTCCCCGCTGGATGCTCGAAGCCTCCACCCCCTGGAACCCCTGCTGGACTTGGCGCGCGATGGTCCTCAAGTCGAGACCCAGGGTGTGGCTTTCCGGCTTGAGGCTGATGCGGAGCTCCTCCTTGCCCGCGATGAGGTCGTCGCGGATGTCCCGAACTCCGGGCAGTGTGGCCAGGAACGCCTTTACCTCGTTCGCCAGCCGCCGCAACTGCGCAAGGTCGTCGCCGGTGACCCGGGCTTCGATGTCCGGTCCGCCCGGTCCCGCCTGGAGGTTCAGGAACTGGAGCTTGGTGATGCCCGGTATCCGCTCCATCTCCGCGCGCAAGCCGCGGACGATCTCCGCGGACGTGCGGCTGCGGCCTTCTTCGAGCTCCAGCGTGAGCTGGGCGACGTTGGGGCCTCGCACGCTCCGGTCCACGTCCAGGAAGACCGCGCCGACGGTGGTGGTCAGGGACTTGACCTCTCCCGGTGGGAGGGCGAGCACGACGTCCTCGGCCTGCATCGCCACCGCGGCCGTGTCCTCCAGTTTCGCGTTGGCGGAGGTCTCGAAATTGACGAAGAACTGGGCCGACTCGAACTCGCGGAAGAGCACGAAGGGCAGCCGGTAATGGGCGGCGGCCGCCAGCAGCACGCTCGCCGCCAGGATCACCGTCACCGCCACGTAACGCCAGCGGACCGAGACCCGGAGGGTCCCTTCGTAGGCGCGGCGCAACCGGGCGAGCCACGCGGTCTCGCCGCTCCGCACCCTCTGCGCATACGCGGGGGTGATGACTTCGGAGAGGTGCGAAGGCAGGATGAACAGCACCTCCAGGAGCGAGAGGAGCAGGGCGAAGGACACCACGATGGGAAGGGGGTTCAGGAAGACCCCCATGGTTCCCGGCAGCAGCAGGAACGGCGCGAAGGCGGCGATGGTGGTGAGCACGGTGGTGACCACCGGCCAGGCCACCTCGCAGGTGCCCCGGACCGCGGCGCTCTTGGCGTCCATGCCCGCCTGGACGTAGCGATAGACGTTCTCGGTGACGATCACCGCGTCGTCCACGAGCAGGCCCAGCACCAGGATGAGGCTGAAGACGGAGATCATGTTCAGGCTGATCCCGGAAAAGGACATGAAGACCAGGCAGCCCAGCATGGAGAACGGGATGCCCAGGGAAGTGAGCAGGGCGATCCTGCCCCGGACGAAGATGCAGAGCGTCGCGAGCATGATGGTGAGGCCGATGAGTCCGCTCTGGGCGAGGGTGTTCAGCCGGTTTCGGATGAACACCGAGAAGTCGTTGAACAGGCCGACGACGACGGTCTCCGGCAGGGTCTTGCGGACTTCCGCCACCGCCTCCCGGACCCGCCGGGCCACGCTGATGACGTCGCCGTCCCGCTCCTTGATGACCACGAGGTTGACGGAGGGCTTGCCGGCGAAGCGGCCCAGGACCGTGGCGTCCTCGAAGGACTCGCGCACGTCGGCGACGTCGCCCACGGTCAGGGCGTGTCCGGTATCGGTGGAACGGAGGATCATGCGCTCCACGTCGGCAACGCCCCGGGCCGCCCCCAGGGTCCGCACCAGGATCTCGCCCCGGGCGGTCTTGAGCGCGCCCCCGGGCACGTTCCGGTTCCGGTTGTCGATGGCCGCGCGCACGTCGTCGAGACTCAGCCGGTACTGGTCGAGCCTTTCCGGGTCGATCTCCACCAGGATCTGCTCCTGGCGGATCCCCAAGACGTGTACGGTCGCCACCTCGTCGATGCGCCGGAGCCGGTCCCGCAGGTCCTTGGCGATCTCCCGCAGCTCGTGCTCCGGTATGTCGCCGCCCAGCGAGACGGTGATCACCGGGAAGGTGGAGAGGACCTCGGTCACATAGGGATCCTCGGCTTCGCCGGGCAGGCCGGCGACCCGGTCGAGGGCCGCGCGCACGTCGCTCAGGGCCCGGCTCATGTCGGCGCCGGACCCCATGCGGAGGCGGATCTCGGACTGGCCCTCGCGGGAAGTGGAAAGCATCTCGGAGACGCCGTCCACGCCGTGGACCTGCTCCTCGATCCTGGCGGTGACCAGCTCCTCCACTTCCTCCGGCGAGGCGCCCGGGTAGGTCGTCGCGATCTGTACCGCCCGCCGGGAGAAATCGGGAAACAGTTCCCGGTGGAGGCGGAAGTAGCAGACCAAGCCGGAGACCACGAGCAGCAGCACCAGCAGGTTCACCACGACGGGGTTCTCGATGGAGAACTCGACCAGCTTCTTCATGTGGACAATCTACGGCGCGTGACGATGCGGATGCGGGCGCCGTCCACCAGCAGACGCTGTCCCGCGGTCACGAGGAGCTCCCCGGGCCGGAGCCCTGCCGCGATCATGTAGCGCGGCCCGAACCTCCGGGAGATGGTCACCCCGCGGCGCGCCGCCAGGTTGCGTCGAGGGTCGGCCACGAAGACGGTGGGCTCGCCGTCCTCGAAGATGACGCTCTCCCGCGGGATCAGGACGGCGTCGGGATACTCCCCCACGGGGATGGCGGCACTTGCGAACATCCCCGGAAGCAGTTTGCGGCCGGGAGGGTTCGCCACGAAGATCTCGACGGGGAACGAGCGGGTTTCCAGGTCGGCCCGGGGACCGATGTTGGTCACCCGACCGGCAAATTCCTCCCCCAGCCCGCGCACCCGGACCTTGGCCACGACGCGAGCGTCGAGCCGATGGATGTCCTCGGCAGGGATACGCACTTCGAGCTTCACCGTTTCGATGTCGGCCAGTCGAAAGAGCACGTGTCCCGGCGTGATGCGCTCCCCCAGGGTCACGCTCTTGCGCGTGATGACGCCCGCGAAGGGGGCGCGGATCTCGGTGTCCTTCAAGGTTTCCTGCGCCTGCTCCCGTTGCACCCGGGCCAGCTCCAGGTCCGCCTTGGCGATGGCGTGGAGGGCTTCCGTCTCCCGCTGTCCGCTGCGGGCGAACTCCAGCTCTTCCTCGATCCGCCGCCAAGCCAACTCCTGCCGCTCGGCCTCCTGGCTGGAAACCAGCTCCTTCTCCAGGAGTTGCGCGAGCCTCCGGTGTTCCGAGCGCGCCAACCGCAACTGTTCCCGGTTGAGCTGCACCAGCTTGCGCTGCCTCTGGATGTCCACCGCGGCCTTGGTCACCTTGGCCTTGGCGCTCGCCACCCGGGCCTCGGCCTTCCTCACCGAGATCTCGAAGTCCCTGGCATCGACTTGCGCGAGCAGGTCTCCCGCCCGGACCACGCTGCCGATGTCGCTGTTGGGGTAGATGCGGGCGATCCGGCCGCTGATCTCCGCGCTGACGGGACCTTCCCGCACCGCGGAGATGGTGCCCAGGGCGTCGATCCGGTGCACGAAATCCGCGGCGACCACGGCTGCCGCCTCCACCGGCACCGGCACGGGTTCGGGTTGGACCGGGGGCGTCTCATCGACGTCCTTGACGACCCAGACGCCCACCGCGGTGACCGCGCTCAGCAACAGGATGAGCAGTATGGACACGGCGATACGGATCTTCATGCCACGCTCCCCCTGACCGTCGGCGCAAGGACTTCGTCACCTTTCCGGGGTCGAGGTCCTGCTCTGGCCAAGCCCTCGACCCACTCCGGGACGAGGCCGGCCGGAAGCCGGCGCTCGGCGCCGCGGCTGCCCGGGACGGGTCAACCATTCCACATGAAGCTATAACCAGAACCGGGGCAAGTCAACGGGGCAAACCGTATCCACCGCCCAATGAGGAAGCGCCTCGTTGGAGCCTGCGAGGGAGCGGGCCAGGGTAGTGTTGCAAGCCGGAAGAGCCGATTTGGATTGACCGCCCCGGCGGCGTATTCTAAGTATTCTACCTGCCCAAGTATTCCACCTGTTTCACCTGCGCTGCATGACGGTAGTCCGCTGAGTGCGTCAACCGGGCCCGGCCAAGCGCACGGAGACGGAGCCGCACGGACGGAATGGCAGGCCATGCCGCAAACGTCGATCTCTGGAAAATGGAGACAGACCACCCGTGAAGCTCCCCCACCCGGTTCTCCGGCCTGAACGCCTCCCCCTGCTGCTGCTCGCCCTGTCCACGTTGTTCCTGTGCAGCGCCGACAGGGGATACTTCTACGATGTCCGTAGCGATAATTCCTCGAGGAACCTGGCCATCGCCGAGAACCTGTCGCTCCATCACCATTTCCGGTTGTTCGTGGGACGGATCCAGGGATCGGGCGGCGCCCCCGCATACGAGATGTACAGCCGCTTTCCCGTCGGCGGATACGCACTGATCAAACTGGCCATCCTTCCCTTCGGAAACGACCTGGCGGCCAAGATCCTGGCCGCCCGCATGCTCATGTTGCTGTTGTTCAGCGCCGCTGCGCTCCTGGCCTTCCACTCCCTCGTCCGGATCACCTCCCACCGATGGGTCGCACTGGCAGCCACCCTCGCGGCGTTCTCCTCCTGGTACATGCTGTTCTACGGCGACGCGGTTTCGGTCGAGCAGAGCGTGGAGTTGTTCGCGGTGATGCTGGTGTTCCACGGCATGGTGGTGTTCGTCCAGGAGGGTCGGTTCCGGCAGTTGCTGGCCAGGACCTGCGTTGCGCTGTTGCTGGGGTGGCGCGTGTATGCCTTCCTGCTGCCGTTCCTCATCCTGGGCTTGGCGACCGAGGCGATAGGGGCGTGGAAGGACGGGACCGCGCCGTGGCCGCGTGTGCGCTCGGCTGCGGCTGCGGTGCTGCGCAGCCGCTACATGGCGCTGGGGGTGTTCGCGCTGTTGTTCGGGGCGGCCGTCCTGGGCTTCAACTTCGCCAACGAGTACGCCGCGTTCGGAGGCGAGACCGCGGTGACCGAACTGCCGTCGGTCCAGTCCATGCTCAGGCGGACCGGACTGGAACAGGATCTGGAGGACCCCTCCCTCGAGTGGTGGCTGCGCTTCTTGCGAGAGCAGTTCCATCGTGTCCGCGTGGCGTCCGTTCCATCGGTGCTGACCGACTGGGGGGCCGAGTTGCGGGGGTGGTTTCCCCCGGTTCCCTATTCGGCGTCCGGCCTTTCGGGGCCGGAGTTGTCGTTATACCTCCTGGCGTTGCTGATGGTCATGGCCGCATCCACAGCCGTCGTTTGCCTTGCGAGGCGGCTGTTGGACCGGCGCCACCGAATGCTGCTGGCCACCCTTGCCCTGTCGGGGTTCTTCTGGGCCCTGCCCATGCGCCACAATACTGCATATCCCAGACACGACCATGAGGCCCTGTTCTACGTGGGCGTCCCGCTGGTGTTCTACTCGCTGCTCCTGCTGTACGTTCACAAGCGCTGGGGGCATCGTCCGGTGGTCGGCCTTGCGGTTGCGGTCCTGCTCGCTTTCATCGTCTCCGCCTTCCAGATGGATCGACGATGGCGCCCGGACGCCCGTGCGGCCGAGATCCAACAGGCTGCCTTGGTCGAATTCGAGACGATCCGCGAAACCACGCGGGGAAAGGTGGTCCTGATCCTTGCATCCGTCGAGCCGGAATGGTCCTGGCAGGTCGTACATCCGCACTACGTATGGAGATACTATCTCGCCGGAAGCGTCCTGGCGCAATCCCTCCACACGGAAAGGGTCGTGGAATACTATCCCGTCGGAAGCGTGTTGCCACACTTCCCCGACATGGAAGCCGCCGCCCGCTCCTCAGACTTCATCATCACCCGCGACCGCGTGGAGAGCGGCGCCCTGCTCACACCCGGGAACGAACGGGTGTTCCTGTATGATTCGGACGGTATGGACGATCTGGTGGAGTTCTACCGGGCCACGCGCCAACAGGTGGTGTCCGGAGAGCCTGCGGCGCGCTCCCACTTCGACGTCTATCTCGGTGACCGCGCGCTGTTCCAGGTCAGGGAGCCCTGCGTCCGGGAGGATGTGGGATACCGGGTCTTCGTGGAGGTGGTCCCGGAAGACCCGAAGGACCTGCCCGGACGGCGCAGGCGGTACGGCTTCGAGAAGCTTTATATCCTCTTCCGAAGCAGTGGCGTGCTGTTCGAGGGGAAGTGCATGGCTGTCCTTCCGCTCCCCGATTATCCCATCTCCCGTATCCGGACGGGACAGCGGCCATACCGGCACCCCCGCGGGGAAAGACGCTGGGAAGGACACCGCGGCTGGGAAGTAGAGATACCGGTGAGCCGGTAGTCTCCGCGGTCAACGCACCCGTTCTACACGGATCGACCTCGCCAAACCCCGCCTGCCACGATTCGGTGGTGGATTTGGGCCAAGGCGTCATTCATGGTCGGCGGCGGGTCCGGCCTCCGGCGCCTTGCGGTCTCCGTCGGGGATGATCAACAGCCGGCGGTGGGTACCCTGGCCGAGGCTTTGGGTGGTGAGCCAAGGGTCGTCTTTCAGGGCCATGTGGACGATGCGTCTGTCCGCGGCGTTGAGGGTGTCGATCTCCTGGGTCTTGCGGCTGCGTTTGGCCTTCTCGCCCAGGCGCAGGGCCATGTCCTCCAGGGTCCTCACGCGCCTCTCGCGGTAGCCTTCCACGTCCACCACGGGCTGGGGAGGCTCCGGCCCCACCCGGTCGGCCACGATGCGGCCCACCACGTGCTGGAGGGCCTCCAGGGTCTGACCCCTTCGGCCGATCAACAGGGCGCCGCTCTTGCCGCGGATGTCCAGCCGCAACTCCGAGGGGTCGCTGCCCCGTTCGACCGCCACCTCCGCGGTCATTCCCATGAGGTCGAGTATCCGCGTGACCACCTCGACGCTGGTCTTCCGCACCAGACCGACGCGCTCTTCGGTGTCCGCATGCTCCGCCGCCCTCGGCCCCTCCGGGGCGGTCCGCGGCTCCGATGGCTCCGCTTCGGGCGATTCCTCCGCCGCTGCCGCGGGCGGGCCCGCCTCGGCGTCCTCGCCCGGGGCGCCGGTGACGGCCTGCCGGACCGTGGCGCGAACCCGCGCGTTCTGGCGCCCGAAGCCGAGCAGTCCCACTTTCTCCTCGGCCAAGACGTCCAGCGATACCTTGTCGCGCTCGACCCCGAGCAGGCTCAGGGCCTTGTCGATGGCTGCATCCAGGGTTTCTCCTTCCGTCTCCACTTGTTTCATCACGAGCCGCTCCTCTCGGAGGTCAACAGCCTCGGGGACTGCCACGCCGTCAACGCTCTTTGCGGTTGATCATGTATTGCTGAACGATGCTCAGGAGGTTGTTGACGAACCAGTAGATCGTAAGTCCCGCGGGAAAGCTCACGAATATGACGGTAAACACGAGCGGCATGAGCATCATCATGCGCCGCTGGTTCGGGTCGCCGATGGCCGGAGACATCCACTGCTGGATGAACATGCTCGCTCCCATGAGCAGTACGAGCACCGGAATGCCGACTTCATAGCCGAACACGCTGAGGGGGAGCGATTCCCAGTCCGGACGGGAAAGGTCCGTGATCCACAGGAAGCTCGCATGACGCAACTCGATGGGCGTCAGCAGGGCGTTGTAGAAGCCGATGAAGAAGGGGAACTGGAGGAGCATGGGCAGACAGCCGCCCAGCGGGTTCACGTGGTTCCGCTTGTAGAGGTCCATCATCTCCTTGTTGAGCCGAGTCTTGTCGTCGCCGAACTTGTCCTTGAGGCGCTGCATCTGCGGTTGCAGCTTCTGCATGCGCTTCATGGAGACGAAACTCTTCTGGGTCAGCGGCCACAACAGCAGCTTGATGAGGACCGTGAGCAGGATGATGTCCAGACCGTAATTGCGCGTGTACGTGTGGAAGAAGTTCAACGCGTGCAGCATGGGCACGGCGATGAAGGCGAAATAGCCGAAGTCGATGGACTGCTCGAGGCCCCGGTCGAAGGACTCCAGCAGGCTGAGGACCTTCGGTCCCATGAAGAGGCGGTAGCGGACGGCGCCGTCCCCGGGAGCGGCGGCCCGGCCCCGGACCTCCATGACGAACCCCCGGTCCCGGCGCGTCACCGTCGCTTCGGCCTCGACTCCGTCCGCGGGGATGAGGGCGGCAACGAAATAGGTGTGGCCGAAACCGATCCATGAGAGCGGCTCGCCGATCTTCATGCGGTCTTCGATGTCGTCCGGCCATTCGCGGACGATGTCTCCGTCCCGCAGCGCGATGACCCCCTCGAAGAGCGCGTCGCCCTTGACGCCCTTGTTCTCGCCGCGGGTGGTGAAGAGCAGCCCGGCTCCTTGCGGCGCGCCGTCGATGGACACCGCCACTTCCACCGCGTAGCTGGAGCCGCTGAAGGTGAACTGCTTGACGATGCGTCGTCCCGACGGCGTCGCTCCGACGAAGGCGAGGCTCCCGGCGGCGCCGGCCTCCAGGTTCAGGTCCACGCCGCGCACCTCATAGACGATCCCCCGGTCGGAGCCGGTGGGCGTCTCCTGCAGGCGCAACCCGAGGGGAAGCTCCACGCCGGCGCCGGCGGAGACCATGTCGATCAACGGACTGTCGGCCTCCACCCCGGCGCGGTAGCGCTTCAGGCGGAAGCTCGCGAGCCGGCCCCCCTGACTGGTGAAGCGCGCGATGTAGTCGGGGGTCTCCACCGTCACTTCCCGGACCGGCGCGTTGCGGGCGGCTTCGGTCGGCGCCGTCAGCGGCCGCGGGGGCTGCGGCGCCGGCGGCGCTTGCGGCGCGGGACCCTCCTCCCTGGCCGCCTGCCCCGCGGTCTCTTGCGCCGGAGGCTGCGCCGGCGGATGGAACCGCCTCATGTACTCCTGGTAGAGGATGATGATCAGGATCGAGAGGATGACCGCTATGAAGGCTCGCTTTTCCATGGGATCTCACGGAACGGGGTCATACCCTCCGTCGTGGAGCGGGTGGCAGCGCAGGATCCTCGACACCCCCAGCATGAGCCCCTTGGCCGCGCCGTGGCGGTCCACCGCCTGCAGCGCATAGGCGGAGCACGTGGGGAAGAACCGGCAGGAACGAGGCAACAGCGGCGAGAGGAACCGCTGGTAGCCCCTGATGCAGGTTCTCACGGCGGTGCGGGCGAGGGTGCTCATGGGGTCACCGGGACTTCGGGACAGGCCCGATGACCTTGCGGAGCTCCGCGGTCATGGCGGCGTAACTCAACTCTCCCGATCCTCTTCGCGCGATGACCACCGTGTCCTGGTCGGGGCGGAACCCCTCGCGCCCGCGGCGGAAGAACTCTCGCAGCCTGCGCTTCACGCGGTTGCGGACCACCGCCTTTCCCACCTTGGCGCTGACCGTGACTCCCAGCCGCTTGCCCAGCCGGTCGTTGTCTTTACGGATGATGACGAAGTGCGGCGTGTAGGACTTCCTGCCCCTGCGGGACAGGAGCAGGAACTCGGAACGTCTGGTCAGGCGGGCTTCCCTGGGGAAACTCTCGCGGACACAGGACAACGGCTCGTCCTAGGAACGAGGTCCCTTCGGCGGGATGACGACGGTCAGGCGCTTTCTTCCCTTGGCCCTCCGGCGTTTGAGCACGTTGCGTCCGCCGGGGGTTTCCATTCGCGCAAAGAAGCCGTGGGTTCTCTTTCGCTTCAGGTTGCTCGGTTGATACGTCCGCTTCATTCCCGCCCCCCCATCCTTCAGTACATCCTTCAGGGCCTTCTTTCAAGCATACGAGGAATGGCTTGTCAATTCACGGTGCGGCTGCCGGTTCGCCGGTATCTCACCGGTATCTCTACTTCCCAGCTACGGTGTCCTTCCCGGCGGAGATGCAGGTATGGCCGCTGTCCCGTCCGGATGACGGAGATGGGATAATCGGGGAGTGAAACGATAGCCATACACTTCCCCTCGAACAACACGCCACTGCGTTGGAAGAAGAGGCGAGCTTTCTCGAAGCCGTATCGCCTGTCTTGTCCGGGCAGGTCCTTCGGGTCTTCCGGGACCACTTCCACGAAGACCCGGTATCCCGTGTCTTCCCGGACGCAGGGCTCCCTGACTTGGAACAGCGCGCGGTCACCGAGATAGACGTCGAAGTGGGAGCGCGCCGCAGGCTCTCCGGACACCACCCGTTGGTACGTGGCCCGGTAGAACTCCACCAGATCGTCCATACCGTCCGAATCATACAGGAATACCCGTTCGTTCCCGGGTGTGAGCAGGGCGTCGCTCTCCACACGGTCACGGGTGACGAGGAAGTCTGCGGCGCGGGCCGCGGCTTCCATGTCCGGAAAGTGCGCCAAGGCGCTTCCGACAGGATAGTATCTCCTGGCCTTTCTCGTGTAGAGGGAGTGCGACAGGACGCTTCCGGCGAGATGGTATCTCCATTCATGCCGATGTAGGACCTGCCAGGACCATTCCGGCTCGACGGATGCAAGGACCAGGACCACCTTTCCCCGCGTGGTTTCGCGTATGGTCCCGAGTTCGGCCAGGGTCGCCTGTTGGACCTCCGCCACCCGGGCGTCAGGGCGCCATCGGCGGTCCATCTGGAAGGCGGAGACGACGAAAGCGAGCAGCGCCGCGACTGCAAGGCCGACCACCGGACCACGCCCCCAGCGCTTGTGGACGTACAGCAGGAGCAGTGAGTAGAACACCAGCGGGACGCCCACGTAGTACAGGGCCTCGTGGTCGTGTTCGTGTCCTGCAACATTGTGGCGCATGGGCAGGGCCCAGAAGAACCCCGACAGGGCAAGGGCGGCCAGCAGCATGCGGTGACGCCGGTCCAACAGCCGTCTCGCAAGGCAAACCACGACTGCGGATGCGGCCGCCACCATCAACAACGCCAGTAGGTAAAGCGACAACTCCGGCCCCGAAAGGCGAGACGCCGAAAAGGGAACCGAGGGAAACCACCCCCGCAACTCGGCTCCCCGGTCGGTCAGCACGAAGGGAACGGACGCCACGCGGACACGAGAGAACTGCTGTCGCAGGAAGCCCAGCCACCACCGGTGGTCGAAGGGGGCGTCCGGGTCCTGGTCCAGTCCGGTCCGCATGAGCATGGCTTGGACTGAAGGCAGTTCGGTCACCGCGGTCTCGCCTCCGAACGCGGCGTACTCGTTGGCGAAGTTGAAGCCCAGGACGGCCGCCCCGAACAGCAGCGCGAACACCCCCAGCGCCATGTAGCGACTGCGCAGCACCGCCGCCCCGGTGGAGCGCAACCGCGGCCACAGCGCGGTTCCCTCCCTCCACGCTCGAACCGCCTCGCTCGCCGTACCCAGGATGAGGAACGGCAGCAGGAAGGCATACACGTGCCACCCCAGCAGCAGCGCGACGCAGGTCCTGGCCAGCAACTGCCGGAACCGTCCCTCCTGCACGAACACCACCATGCCGTGGAAGACCAGCATCACCGCGAACAGGTCCACGCTGCCCTCGACGTAAACCGCGTCGCCGTGGAACAGCATGTAGTAGGATGAGAACGCCGAGAGGGTGGCTGCCAGTGCGGTCCAGCGGTGGGAGGTGATCCGTGCGAGGGAGTGGAAGGCCAGGAGCGCGGCGGCGCTGAACAACAGCAGCATGAGCATGCGGGCGGCCAGGAGCTTGGCCGACAGGTCGTTTCCGAAGGGGAGGATGGCCAGTTTGATCAGTGCGTATCCGCCGACGGGAAAGCGGCTGTACATCTCGTATGCGGGGGCGCCGCCCGGTCCCTGGATCCGTCCCACGAACAACCGGAAATGGTGATGGAGCGACAGGTTCTCGGCGATGGCCAGGTTCTTATAGTCAGGGTGGCCGGTACGGTAAAGGTATCCCTTGTCGAAGCTGCACAAGAACAAAGTGGACAGGGCGAGCAGCAGCAACAGCAGGGTGATGCGTTCAGGCCGGAACCGAGGGGGCGCAGGATGGTCTGTCTCCATCTTCTTCTTCCCCAATCCGTCCCTACCATGACCTACCATGAAATCTGGATGGACTACGTCTGAATTTCATGGTAGAGTCAAGCCGTGGCCATACCGCGCGAAAGACACCACGCCGCGCTGGAACGGTTGATCGCCAACCATCCGGTAGTGGGCCTCGTGGGCGCCCGTCAGGTCGGCAAGACCACTCTGGCCAGGGTGGTCGCGGGCCGCCGCTCCGGGCCGATGCACTTCTTCG
Organism: uncultured Binatia bacterium (SeqCode); assembly: GCA_965204235.1. Classification (GTDB taxonomy): domain Bacteria; phylum Desulfobacterota; class Binatia; order UBA9968; family JAJDTQ01; genus JAJDTQ01. The sequence continues at coordinate 2,276,677 of OZ241979.1, read as the reverse complement.
ACCTGGAGTCGAACGCCGACCGGGCGCGGCTGGCCGATCCGTTGCTCGCCCTGTCGCCGCTGCGCGGTCTGGTGGTGTTGGACGAGATCCAGCGTTTGCCGGAGGTCTTTCCCACGCTGCGGGTGTTGGCGGACCGCCCTCGGCGGCCGGCGCGTTTCCTCGTTCTCGGCAGCGCCGGACCGGACTTGCTTCGGCAGAGTGCGGAGACGCTGGCGGGCCGCATCGCCTACTACGAACTGCCCGGTTTCTCCGTTGGCGAAGTCCCCGCCGGGCAGATGCCGCGGCTTTGGCTGCGGGGCGGTTTTCCTCGTTCCTTCACCATGCGCAGCCACGCGGACAGCTATCGGTGGCGGGTGGATTTCGTGCGCACCTTCCTGGAGCGCGACGTGCCGCAACTGGGAGTCGGCGTGCCGAGCGCGACCCTGGATCGGTTCTGGTCGATGCTGGCCCACTACCATGCGCAGGTCTGGAACGGCGCGGAACTTGGCCGCGCCTTCGGCGTCTCGCACCATGCGGTGCGCCGTTACCTGGACGCCCTCGAAGCAACCTTCATGGTTCGAAGCCTGCAACCGTGGAGTGTGAACCTCAAGAAGCGGCAGGTCAAGAGCCCGAAGATCTACGTTCGCGATTCGGGCCTGCTCCACCGTTTGTTGAACATCGCCACCTTCGAGGAACTGGAGCGCCATCCCAAGGTGGGCGCTTCCTGGGAAGGCTTCGTGGTCGAGAACCTCATCCACCTGCTGGGGGTGGACGGCCGGGAATGTTTCTTCTGGGCAACGCACCAGGGCGCGGAGATAGACCTGATCGTGCAGGTCGGGGGCAGGCTGCACGGCTTCGAAGTGAAGAGGACCGTTGCGCCCCGAGTCACGCGCTCCATGCACAGCGCCCTGGAAGACCTTTCGCTCGATCGTGTGGACGTGGTCCATGCCGGAAGCGAGACCTTTCCCCTCGGGCAGCGAATCCGTGCGGTGGCCGCGAGCCGCATCCTGGACGACCTCTGACGGACGCCGCGGCCTTGGGGACGGCCGACCGGCCTTCAGGAACCGCTTCTCTGGCGCGAGGCCCGGGCGAGTTCTTGCAGGGTGGGAACGGTGGCGTCCCAGTCGATGCAGGCGTCGGTGACGCTCTGGCCGTAGGTCAAGGGAGCGTCGGGCGTGATGTCCTGGCGGCCGGCCACGAGGTGGCTCTCCATCATGACGCCGCAGATGTTGCCGGAGCCGTCGGCGACCTGCGCACACACGTCCCGGGCCACTTCCGGCTGGCGCCGGTAGTCCTTCTGGCTGTTCCCGTGGCTGCAATCCACCAGCACTCGGTGCGGCAGGTTGGCGCCGCGCAGGGTCTGCGCGGTTTCATCGACGATGGTTCGGTGGTAGTTTGGACCCTTGACGGAGCCTCGCAGGATCACGTGGCAGCTCTCGTTCCCCGACGTGGAGATGATCGCCGCGATTCCCTGCTTGGTGACCCCGAGGAAGTGGTGGGGATGCCGTGCGGCGCGCACCCCGTCGATGGCGATCTGGATGGAACCCCCGGTGCCGTTCTTGAACCCGACCGGCATGGACAGCCCGGAGGCCAGTTCCCTGTGCACTTGGCTCTCCGTGGTGCGCGCGCCAATGGCGCCCCAGGACACCAAGTCGGCGGTGAACTGGGGGGTGATGGTATCCAGGAACTCCGACCCCGCGGCCAACCCCATGTTCGCCAAGTCGAGCAACAGGCCCCGGGCGAGCCTCAACCCCTTGTTGATGTTGAAGCTGCCGTCGAGGTTCGGGTCGTTGATGAGGCCCTTCCATCCCACGGTGGTGCGCGGCTTCTCGAAATAGACGCGCATGATGACGAGGAGGTCGTCGGCAAGGCGGTCGGCTTCGCGCTTCAGGCGGCTGGCGTACTCGAGGGCCGCCTTCGAATCGTGTATGGAACAGGGGCCGGCGATGACCAGGAGCCGTTGGTCACGGCCGCTGATGATGTCGTCGATCTCGCGCCGGGCGCTGGTGACCGTTTCGGTGGCCTGTTCCGTAATCGGCAGTTCTTCGTCCACCAGAATCATCGCTGGGACCAAGGGACGCGGATCTTCGATTCTGAGGTCGTCTGTGGTTCGGTTCATGGCGGTTCAACTTCAATGTCTAACACAGTTTTTCGGAAGAGGCGAACGAAGGCGCGGCTCCATGTACTCCACGCGAGATGAGGTGCGTGAGACATGCGCGGGGCAGCCGGAGAACCCGTCGTGTACCGTGCGGACACCATAGCGGCGGTGGCCACGCCTCCGGGGGAGGGCGGGGTCGCCCTGGTGCGCTTGAGCGGTCCGGACGCCGAGCGTATCGGACGGGAGGTCCTCGTTCGCAAGGACATGAGTTGGGAGTCCCACCGATTGTACTACGGGAGGGTGAGGGACCCGGCCAGAGGCGTGGTGGTGGACGAAGTGATGTTCGCGTTCCTGCGGCAGCCGAAGAGCTACACGGGTGAGGATACCGTCGAGATCCATTGCCACGGAGGCCCCTACGTGGTTCGGCAGGTACTGGGTCTGGTGCTGGCTCGCGGGGCGCGGCACGCAGAGCCGGGAGAGTTCACCAAGAGAGCGTTCCTGAACGGGCGCCTGGATCTGACCCAGGCCGAGGCGGTTTTGGACCTGATCCGGTCGCGCACGGACAAGGCCGCGGGGGTGGCGTTGGGCCAGATGGAAGGCGGGTTGTCGCAAGAGGTGCGCACGCTGCGGGAACAACTGGTCGATACGCTCGTGCAAGTGGAAGCCGCCATAGACTTTCCGGAAGAGGAAATCGAGCTCCTCCGGCAGGCGGCGTTGGCCGGGAAAGTCGCGGGGGTGGTGGACAGGATATCGGTCCTCATCGACAGTTACGAGTGGGGGCGGCTGATTCGCGAAGGGGTTCGCGTGTGCATCGTAGGGCGTCCGAACGTCGGCAAGTCGAGCCTGATGAACGCGTTGTTGGGGGTGGAGCGCGCCATTGTCACTGCGACGCCCGGCACCACCCGGGACTTCATCGAGGAAGCCGTGAACCTCGACGGGCTGCCCGTGGTCCTGTGGGACACTGCGGGCATCAGGGGAGGGACGGAGGGCGTGGAGCAGGTCGGCATCGACGTGACCCTCGAGAGGCTCGAGGAGAGCGAAGGCTGCCTGCTGGTGCTGGACGGGTCGGCTCCGCTTACCGATGAAGACGTGGAGGTGATGCAAAGGGTAAGGGACAAACAGGGGCTCGTGGTCGTCAACAAGTCGGATCTGGGACAGAGGCTTGCGTCCGAGGACGTATCCGAAACGTTGCCTCGACTGGAACAGGTGAGGGTGTCTGCGTTGACCCGCCAGGGGCTGGACGAGTTGAGGACGGCTTTGCGCGGCTGCTTCCTCGATTCCTCGAAAGAGTCCGAGATCGTTGTGACCAACGTCCGCCATAAGGCGGCTCTGGAACGGGCAAGGTCGAGCCTGTCCGAAGTCCAACGCGCAATGGAGCAGGGTATGCCCCCCGACATCGTGGCGGTGGACCTGCAGGAGGCGCGTGACGATCTGGAGGAGATCATCGGCACCGTAACCAACGACGACATTCTCGAACGCATCTTCTCGCAGTTTTGCATCGGGAAATAGCGTCGAGAGCCAGGAATGCATGCCAAGTCTTTGTTCCCGCCGCCCGCGTATCCGACGTGCGCTGCGCCTGATCGGCTGGAATGCGTTTCTGTTCGTCCTGGGGGTGGCCCTGGTCGCAATGGCCGGTGAAGCCTACTTCCGGCTGACCGTGCCGTTCATGGCGTCGAGCGACCTCCGGGAATTCGTCCCGAACGTAGGTGTTCTCAGGCCTCCGAACACGGAGTTACGGTTTACCAACGGACGCGACTACTGGAACGTCTCCCGCACCAACAGCCTGGGTTTCCTCGACCGGGAGCCACCGAGTCCCGAGCGTGCTGCCGCAACCTGCCATATCTCGATGATCGGCGACTCCTTCGTGGAGGCGAGGGAAGTTCCCATCGACGACAAGTTCCACGTTCGACTCGAAGAACTCGCCGCGCCCCACCTGAACGTCACGACTTCGGCCTTTGGGCGCGGAAACACCGGCCAGATCCAGCAAGTGCCGTTCTACGACGCATACGCCCGGCTGCTGCATCCCCAACTGCTGGTGCTGGTCTTCGTTCCCAATGACTTCATCGATAACTCTCCGGTTCTGCGAGGATTGGGATTGGGGCGCTCGTGGGAGTTGGGAAACTTTCCGGAAGTCAGTGTGAAGAGGCGCCCGGACGGGAAGATGGAATTCCTGCCGCCCCGGGCATCCCGGGTCGTCCGCTCCGGAGAGGAAGCGACCGGGACTTCCTGGTTCGCGCTCTGGTTGCGTACGGTGTGGGAGCGTATCAACAGGAAGTTGTTTCCACGCAACCAGGGCTTCATCAGGCAAGTGGAGGCTCTGAGGGGACGCCCCGGCTATGCCGCGCTGCTCGAAGGATGGCGGCCCACCAACCGGCGCGACATGCTTCGAGTCTTCACTCGAAGGGACCTGCCGCCCGTTTTCGCGGACGCCCTGGAATATACCGAGTTTGCGCTGGAGCAGTTCAAGGAACGCGCCGACCGTGACGGCGCCAAGCTGGTCATCATGGCTACATACAGGATGAAGGCAAAGGCGTTCGGGACCCGCGTATTCGGGCGGATGAGCAAGATAGCCGCGGCGCTCGGCATTCCCGTCATCGACCAGGCCGACTACATCGTCCGCAAGGGCGCCGAGCTCGAAGATGCGCGCTGGAGTCACGACGCCCACTGGAGCGTTACCGGCCATCGGTGGGCCGCAGAGGCTCTGCTCGAATATCTCAAGGAGCATCAGGCAATCTGCAACGGGCCGGCGAGTGCCGCCAGCAGTCTTGAAGTACCGTGAAAATCATGCTTTTCTGCAGAATGTGTCACGTTCGCGCTTCCGTTCACGGAGCCGGCAAGGATGTTTCACGTGAAACACTGGCTCTTCTGGCTTTCGTGTGGGTAAGTCAGGAAGGAAAGGGGGCGACAAGGGTCAGGCCGTCATTTCTCCGCTTCCGCGAAGCCTGCTTGGCAGGCAGTAAGCCGGGGGGTAGCAAGCCAGCAGCCAAGCTTCACGGACAGCCAGCAACGGAGCTTCACGGACGCCCACCCCGTCATTCCCGCGCCCACCTCGTCATTCCCGCGAAAGCGGGAATCCACTTTGCCAGATCTGTGGAACGGGATTCGACGTGACACCGACATAAGGGACCTCTGATCAATTCCGGCTTGAGGCGCGTTCTCCCTATGGAAAAGCGCGTCCTTCGACTTCGCTTCGCTACGCTCAGGACGAACGAGGCAATTGTTCAGAGTTTCCATAAGGGGGATCTTCCGGCTTTTATGTGAGTAAGGTAAGAGGGAAAGGGATCACACCGTCATTGCTCCGCGGAGCCTGCCCCGTCATTCCCGCGAAAGCATGTCCTCGCGGAAGTGGGGGCGGGAATCCAGTTTCATCGCTCTCATGCAGGGCACCATAGGGTTGGGTCGGAAGGATGGAAACACGGAGAGTTTTCACAAGAATGGATGGATTCCCGCTTTCGCGGGAATGACGAGGGTGAACGTCTGCGGAATGACGGGAGGAACCTCTGAACAATCGAGCTGTGGATTGGGGGTATTCCCTCACGTGACCTTCCCATCCCCGTTCGTCCTGAGCGTAGCGAAGCGGAGTCGAAGGGCGCGCGCTCTCTCTCCGGGATTGTTCAGAGTTTCCGGAATGGGGTGTCCGCGGGAATGACAGACCTTTGATTTCCGGGATCTTGCGGCTTTTGTGGGGTAAGGTGGAGGTAAAGGAGAGCGACAGGGGTCAGGCCGTCGTTCCTCCGCTTCTGGGGAGCCTGCCCGGCGGGCAGTAAGCCAGCGGCCAAGCTTCACGGACGCCCTGCCCCGTCATTCCCGCGAAAGCATGTCCCCGCGGAAGCGGGGGCGGGAATCCACCCCGTTCACGGAGCCGTCAAGGATGTTTCACGTGAAACACTCAGCCAAGGGACAGGACAAGATCTACGACGTCATCGTGGTCGGGGCTGGGCACGCGGGTATCGAAGCTTCGCTGGCTGCCGCCCGGATGGGTTTCGATACGCTGATGTTGACCTTGAACCTCGACCATATCGGACAGATGTCATGCAATCCCGCCATTGGCGGAATCGGCAAGGGACATCTCGTCAAGGAAATCGACGCACTTGGCGGCGAGATGGCCCGGGGTATCGACGAGACCGGCATCCAGTTCCGCGTGTTGAACACCAAGAAAGGGCCTGCGGTCAGGGCGTCCAGGGCCCAGGCCGACAAGGCCCTCTACCGCCAGCGAATGAAGCGTGTGCTGGAGAACTGCGAGGGACTGACCCTCAAGCAGGCCAGCGTGGAGGCACTCCTGTGTCGTGACGGCCACGTCATGGGAGTGGAATCCCAGATAGGAGAAGTATTCAAGGCAAGGAAGACCATTTTGACCACCGGGACTTTCCTTCAGGGCGTCATCCACGTGGGCGACCGCAATTATTCCGCGGGCCGGGCAGGGGATTTCGCTGCTCAAGGCCTGAGCGGGTCGTTGAGTGCCCTGGGGCTGCGGCTCGGCCGGCTCAAGACCGGTACCTGTCCACGTCTCAACGCCCACACCATCGACTACTCGAAGCTCACGGTCCAGTACGGGGATGAGACGCCCGTCCCGTTCTCTTTCGGCACGGAGAGGATCGAGCAGGAACAGATCCCTTGCCACATCACTTACACCAACGCTGCGACCCACGACATCATCCGAGCCGCGATCCACCGTTCACCCATGTACTCCGGGGTCATCAAGAGCCGCGGGCCGCGTTATTGCCCTTCCATCGAGGACAAGGTGGTACGCTTTGCCGACAAGCAAAGGCACCAGATCTTCCTCGAACCCGAGGGCTACGACACGGTGGAAGTGTATCCGAACGGCATCTCCACCAGCCTGCCGCTCGATGTGCAGGCGGAAATGGTCCACAGCATCGAGGGCCTGGAAGACGCCGAGATCATGAGGCCCGGTTACGCCATCGAGTACGACTACGTGGAGCCCACCCAACTGAAGCCGACCCTGGAAACGAAGGCCATCGGCAGCCTTTACCTGGCAGGCCAGATAAACGGCACGACAGGATACGAAGAGGCCGCGAGTCAGGGCCTCATGGCGGCCATCAACGCGGTTCTCAGCCTCAGAGGGGAAGATCCGCTGATCCTTTCCCGTGACCAGGCATACATCGGAGTCCTCATCGACGACCTCGTTACCAAGGGAACCGACGGTGAGCCATACCGGATGTTTACCTCCCGCGCCGAGTACCGATTGCTGCTCAGGGAGGACAACGCCGACCTGCGTCTGACGGAGTTGGGCGGCCGAATCGGCCTTGCCACGCCGCAGGCGCGCGCGCGGACCGCCAGGAAGCAGGCTCTCATTGCCGAAGTGGGCGAAAAGCTCGAGGCCACCCGCATCCACCCTTCACAATCGGTGCAGACCCAGCTCAACGACATGGGAACGGCGCCCATACGGAACATCTCTTCGTTGGCGCAATTGCTTCGCCGTCCTGAGGTCGTGTTCCGGGACTTGGCGACTTTCTGCCCCGAGCTGGCCGAGGTTCCGTCCGACGTGGCCCTGCAGGCGGAGGTCTCGATCAAGTACAGCGGTTACGTGGACCGACAGGCCCAGGGTCTCAAGCGTTTCCAGAAGATGGAGAACGTGGTGCTTCCCGAAGACCTCGATTACCGCAAGATCAACGGGCTCTCACGCGAAATCAGGGAGAAGCTGACCCGCGTGCGGCCGCGCTCCCTCGGGCAGGCTTACAGGATTTCGGGCGTCACTCCTGCGGCCATCTCGGTGCTTTCGCTGTACCTCTACAAGACCAAGGCTAGCCCGAAGTTCTGGCGTGGTGACAAGGCAAGGGGTTGTTTTCATTAGGTTTTACGCTGGAGAGAGGATGAGTTTCTGACTACATGGAGAGTGGGACGCCGATGAGATCGAAGGCCTTTCTCTGGATGGGTGTGGGCACGGTGAGCAACTCGAAGGTGTCTGTGGAGCCGTGCATCCGCATGGTGTTTTGGGTGAGGGTGGCGAGATGATCGAGCAAGCCCCGGAAGTGATGCACCGGGAACTCGCAGTCGGTGGTGCGTCGGGTGCTGGCCTTGTGTTGGGCGCTCCGGGAGCGTTCCGGGGCCTGTACGGGGGAGGGGCGTGGCGTGGGAGAAGCGTAGGGGTGGTCATCCGCGAACAGGAGGGGAGCGAGCCAGCGGCGCATATGCCACTCCACATGATAAGCAAGCATGCACAGGAACACGTGGGCTCGCACGCGATGGCCGAGTCGGTGGTAGATGGGACGCACGTGCAGGTCGATGGTCTTGAGGCAGCGGAAGGCGCGTTCGACCGTGGCCAGACGCTTGTAGGCGTGGACCGCCTCCGTGGCGTCCAGGGTTTGGGAGTCCACGGAGGTACGAATCACGTAGATGCCGTCCAGACGGGCTTCGGCCTCGATGCGGTCGGTCTTGCGCCGGTAGCGGAACGAAGTATCGGTGACCTCGGTCTCGAAGTGCTTGGCCATCTTGTACTGGTGGATCACCCGGCCCAGCCGTTCTCCGATCTTGTGGGCGCCTCGCAGAGGGCGCTGCGGTCGGGAGACTGCGGCAACGATCTTGTCGAGTTGGCGTTCGGTGGCCTGGAGCAGGTCCTCGCGCTTGCGTGCCCGCTCGACTCGCAACAGGGGGTTCATGCAGGCCACGAGCCGCTCCCCCGGGAAGTCGGGATGGCGTATCTCGGCCAGGTCCCGCTGGTCGAACAGGGACAGTTGCAGCGGCCCGTCCCGGTCCACCAGTTGGCGCACTTCCTGGCTGCGCAGCGCGCTCACCCAATCCAGCCCTTGCACCGGGCGCAGTTCGGAGTCGATGCGCGCACTGGTGAGCAAGCCCCGGTCAGCCACGAACACCACGCGCTTGAGCGCAAAGCGGGTGCGCAGCTTGGCAATCTGATCGGACAAGGTCCCGGGGTCTGCGGTGTTGCCCGCATAGACCTCCACTGCCACCGGACAGCCCTCGGCATTGCACAACAGCCCATAGACGATCTGCAAGGTCCCCTTCCGACCGTCCCGGGAGTAGCCCGGACGCGCCAGTTCACAGTGCCTTCCTTCGAGATAGCTGGAACTCACGTCGTAGAGCACCAGGGTGCCGTCATGCAGGTGGCGTTGCGCCAGGGCCTTCTCCATGGTCTCCTGGCGGGGGAGCAGCCAGTCCATGGCCGAGTAGAAGTCCTCTGCACTCACGTCATCCAAAGCCAGTCTCTCGCCCAGGGTGGAGGTGGCGGTTTCGGGATGGAGGGTGCGGGCAGTGGCCAGCTTGGAGCCGGCAGCGAGCAGGCGGGAGACGATCAGGGCCGTGCACCGGTCCCGTTCCGGGCTTCGACGGGCACTCATCAAGCGAGGGAGACCGAGCTTCTCCATGGCCCCGAGCACTGCGGCCACGTGGCCGTGGGGACGGGAGCGCAAAATGGCCGGGTTGTCCCTGGCGGAGACGAAGGTATCGCCCCGCAGGGTGCGGCGGATGATGTCGATGAGATGTGGGGGCAGATGGGAGATGTTGCCGAGGGTCTCGTTCTTGACCTTGCCGTCTTCCCGGTAGGAGCGGCGGAGCAGGTGGGTCTCGTAGGTGCGGTCCTTGTAGCGTCTCCGTGTGGTAACGACGTGAACGACCTGGTTACGACGAGGCATGCTGCATGATACAACGATGCCAGAGGGAATGTCAATAGGCATTATTCATTTTTAGTGACTACAATTTGACGCCGGAATCGACGCCCCGCAAGCCGTTTCCTTAGCATTATCAATGGGTTAGGGAGGATTCGACCCCGCTTGACCCCAAGAACTTCGGGCTAGCTGATCCGGACGGACCGCCATCGGGTGGATACTCTCGTAGCGCAACAGCGCACCCAAAGAGCGCCATCACTCGTGTCTGATACGGACTCCGACAAGAACGAGCAACTCCTGGTAGCGGGCGCCAAGTCCTTCGGTCTCGAACTGTCTCCCCGTCAGACCCGCGCGTTCTCCCACTACCTGTCGATGCTTTCGTTCTGGAGCGTGCGCCTGAACCTCACCGCCATCCACGACCGGGACCTCGTCGTACGCCTGCACTTCATCGACTCCCTTTCCGTTGTCCCTTTGCTGAGTCGTGAAGGCAGCCTTCTGGACGTCGGCAGCGGTGCGGGATTCCCGGGAATCCCCATCACCCTGATGTTGCTCGATAAGCCCGTGTATCTGCTGGAGCCGCGTCGAAAGCGCGCCACCTTCCTGAGGCACGTCGTTCGGGAACTCGGTCTGGCCAACGTCCATGTAGTCGAGGGTCGGATGGAGTGCTTGCCTGCGGCATCGTTGCCGGCCATGCAGGAGACCATCACCCGCGGGTTCTCCGATATTCCCGGGTTTCTGGAGGTCAGCGAAAAGATCCTGGCGCCGGAAGGGACGTCCATCGTCATGCACGGCCCCAAGGGGACCGCGGTGTTGGACGACCTCCGAGCGTGTCTCCCGGGGTATGGGCTTTCCGAGGGAAGAAAGATCGACCTCGAACTTCCTTTCGGACGCGAGCGCAGGACGTTGCTGACTTTCCGGAAGATGAAGCAGGCCCGAAGGGAGGCATGACGTGGATTCCCGCTTTCGCGGGAATGACGGGGTGCGAGATGGTTCCAGAAATCAAAGGTCTGCCATTCCCGCGGACATCCCACTCCGTCATTCCCGCGAAAGCGGGAATCCAGATTTGCAGAAAAGCATGATTCACACGATACTTCAAAAGCGCGTCCTTCGACTTCGCTTCGCTACGCTCAGGACGAACGGGGATAGTTGGTTTCACGTGAAACACGGAGCTTCCCTTCCTGGGCGGCGCGTGCTAAAAACAAACGGTGATAGATACGTAACCAATTGAAATATCACGATTTTTGGCAAAAATCATCGCCATAGCCAACCAGAAGGGAGGGGTCGGGAAGACCACCACTGCGGTGAACCTCGGCGCGTCCCTGGCCGTTGCCGAGAAGAGGACCCTGGTCGTGGACATGGACCCGCAGGGCAACAGCACCACGGGGTTCGGCGTTGATCGGGAGTTCCTCAACAAGAGCATCTACGACGTGATGCTCGACGACTGTTTCGTCACCGAGGCGCTCTGCGCGACCGGGATGGCGCGGCTCTTCATGCTGCCGGCCACCCGTGACCTGGTCGGCGCCGAGATCCGGATGATAGACATGGAGGACCGCACCGAACGTCTCAGCCACGCCCTGGAGACGGTCCGATACCGGTTCGACTACATCCTGCTGGATTGTCCGCCTTCGGTGGGGCTGCTCACGCTCAACGCTCTGGTGGCTGCGGATTCGTTGCTGGTTCCCGTCCAGTGCGAGTATTACGCCCTCGAAGGCCTCAGCACCGTACTGGACACCATGAAGCGCGTTCAGGACACCTACAACCGGAGCCTGAAGCTCGAAGGCGTGGTCCTGTGCATGTATGATGGACGCAGCAACCTGTCCGCCCAGGTGGCCCAGGACGTTCGCAGCCATTTTCCCGACCACGTCTTCGAGACCGTCATCCCCCGGAACGTTCGCCTGAGCGAAAGTCCCAGCCACGGAAAGCCGGTGCTGCTCTACGACGCCCGTTCCGCCGGAGCACAGAGTTACCTGAGTCTCGCTGCCGAAGTGATGAGTCGAAAGGAGCCCAGGCATGCAGAAGAATAGACTGGGGCGGGGTCTTGACGCCCTGCTTCCCAAAGGCGAGCCGGTGGTTCAGGACCCCGGGCCGGACGCTCCGCCTACGACAGTCCATCCTTCGTCGATCGTTCCCAATCCGAACCAGCCGCGGCGGGTCTTCGACGACCGCAAGATCAACGAGCTGGCCGACTCTATCGAGGCCAGCGGCATGCTGCAACCCCTGGTGGTCCGCATCAGATCCGGTGGCTACGAGCTGATCGCAGGCGAACGCCGTCTGCGGGCGGCTCGTAGGTTGGGTCTCTCGGAAGTGCCCATCGTCATCCACGAGACGGCCGACCCGAACTCGTTGCTGCTGGCCCTGGTCGAGAACCTCCAGCGCGAGGACCTGAACCCCGTGGAAGAAGCGGAGGCGTTCGCACGGCTACAGGAACGGTTCGACCTGACCCAGGAGCAGGTGTCCGAGAAGGTCGGAAGGAGCCGGTCCGCGGTGGCCAACTCGCTGCGGCTCCTGTCCTTGCCTGACGACATCAAGGGGCACGTCAGCCGCGGTGAGTTGGCCGCGGGCCAGGCCCGGGCCCTCCTGGGAATCGAAGACCCCTCGGCGTTGGCCGCGGCCGCGCGCGAGGTCATGGGCAAGGGACTCTCGACCCGGGAGACCGAGGCTCTGGTCAAACGGATCAAGAGGCGCAAGCGAACCAGGAACGAAGACCGGCTGGACCCGGACCTGTCGAGCCTGGTCGAGACGTTGCAACGCCGCCTCGGCACCCGCGTCAGGCTCGCGCACCGGGCCGGCATCGACAAGGGCAAGCTGGAGATCGAATACTATTCCCAGGACGACCTGGAGCGCATCACGAACGTGATGATGGGGAACGGTTAGCAGCGCCGGACCGACGCCATGGACCCTCCCGCGCCCACTCTTTTGACAAGGGGTCGGGTCCGATGTTATACAGGTGGCCGCGGTTCACGCCATCTCCGAATTCCACTGACGCGGGCATTCGGTTCGAGCCCGGCGTCGCAAGCACCGAACACGTAGCCATCCATGTTCAGCATAGACTTTTCCCTGGTGGCCCAAATCGCCCTGTTCCTGGTCCTCTGGAGCATCTTGCACCGGGTCCTCTTCGGCCCCGTTGGGCGGTTGATGGCGGAACGCGAGCGCAGGACCGAGGGGACCCATGCCGAAGCCCGTTCCATGACGGAGGAAGGCAGGGAACTGCAAGCGCAATACGACGCCGCCATCGCTGACGCGCGCGCCGAAGGGGAGGCGATCAAGAGCGAGATCCGGGAGGAAGCGCTCAAGGCCCGCAACGCGGTCCTCTCCCAGGGCCGTGAGGCCGCGGCCCGAAAGCTCCAGGAGATGCGCGAAGAAGTCCGGAGGGAACTGGAGGCCGCCCGCGGCGCAGCCGCGCAGAACGCGGAGACGCTCGCCCACCAGATGGCGGAGAAGGTCCTGGGCCGGAAGCTGACATGAGCGCGTTGGCCTGCATGACGGTGTCCACCGCGTGGGCCGCTGCCGGAGACGGAGCCTATGCGCCCTCCGTCGCGGACCTGCTGTTCCCGCTGATCAACTTCCTCATCTTCGCCTACCTGGTCAAACGTTTCGGTCTTCCGCTGCTCAGACAGCACCTCAAGCAGCGTCGCCAGACGCTCGTGGAGGCGGTGGCGACCGCGCAGCAGGCCCGGGAGGACGCTGCTGGGCGCGTGCGGAAGTACCGGGAACTGCTGGACGTCCTCGACGAGGAACGCGCCCGGATACGCGAGGGGCTGCGGGCCGAGGGCGAACGCGAACGAGCCCGGATCGTGGCCGAGGCGGAAGAATCGGCGGCCAAGCTGAAAGCCGACGCCGACTTCCTGGCCGAACAGGAAGTCAAGATGGCGCGCCAGCAGATCCGCGGGGAGATCGCGTCGTTGGCCCAGGAGGCCGCGGCGCGAGTGATCCGGCAACACTTGGCGGCCGCGGACCAGGACCGCATGGTCGAGGACTTCTCGCGGCGGATACGGGACCTCTGACCCGCGCGATGGCGAGAGAGCGGTTGACCACCCATGATCGAAGGAACACTGAGCCGCCGTTACGCAAAAGCCGTCTTCGAGTTGGCCGCGGGCCGCGAGGAGGCCGTCGGTGCGGAAATCGACCGCTGTCTCGAAGTCTATCGGCATCCCGACCTCAAGAGCGTGTTGGGGAACCCGGCCTTCAGCCAGGACCGCCGCCAGAGCATCGTCGCCGAGTTGGCGGCGCGCCTGGAGCTTTCGGACCTCACCAGGAACTTCCTTTCGCTGCTGGTGACCCGGGACCGGCTGGACGGGCTTTCCTCCATGGCGCGCCACTACCACAGACTGCTGGACGACGCCCGGGGCCGGGTCAACGCGAAGGTGGTGGTGTCCGAACCCTTGGGCGAGGAGCGGCGCGAAAGCCTTGCCGCGGTGGTCAGCCGGATGAGCGGCAAGACCGCCATGCTCACGGAAGTGGTGGACCCCGCCATCATCGGCGGCGTCATCGTCGAGGTCGGCGGCAAGGTCTATGACGGGAGCGTGCGCACCCAGCTCCAGAGCCTCAGGCAGAGCATCGAACGGTCCTACTAACCGGGCGCGACGTTCAAGGAGCGAGCAATGGAGATCGGGACGGCCGAGATAACCAGCATCATCAAGAAGCAGATCGAAGACTACGACAAGGCCGTGAAGGTCGAAGAGGTCGGGACCGTCCTGTCCACCGGCGACGGCATCGCCCGCATCTACGGTCTGGACAACGCCGCGGCCGGAGAGCTCCTGGAGTTTCCCGACAACGTGTTCGGCATGGCGCTGAACCTCGAGCAGGACAACGTCGGCGCCGCGCTGTTCGGCGATTCGCACCTCATCAAGGAAGGGGACCGCGTCAACCGCACCGGCCGCATCGTCGAGGTCCCGGTGGGCGACGCGCTGAGGGGCCGGGTGGTGTCCCCGCTCGGAGAGCCCATCGACGGCCGGGGCCCCATCGAAGCCGCGGAGCGGCGCAGGATCGAGCTCAAGGCCCCGGGCATCGTCGCGCGCCAACCCGTGACCGAGCCGTTGCAGACGGGACTCAAGGCCATCGACTCCATGATCCCCATCGGACGAGGCCAGCGGGAGCTCATCATCGGGGACCGGCAGACCGGGAAGACCGCGGTCTGCATCGACACGATCATCAACCAGAAGGGCGGCGACGTCACCTGCATCTACGTGGCGGTGGGCCAGAAACGCTCCACCGTGGCCCAGGTGGTCGATCAACTCCGGCAGCACGGCGCCATGGACTACACCATCGTCGTGGTGGCCGCGGCCTCGGAATCGGCCCCGCTCCAGTACATCGCTCCCTACAGCGGCTGCACCATGGGCGAGCACATCCGCGACAACGGCGGCCACGCGCTGGCCATCTACGACGACCTCTCCAAGCACGCCGTGGCCTACCGGCAGCTCTCCCTGCTGCTGCGCCGCCCGCCGGGCCGCGAGGCCTTTCCGGGCGACGTCTTCTACCTGCATTCCCGGCTGCTGGAACGGGCGGCCAAGATGAGCGACGACCAGGGCGGCGGCTCGCTGACCGCCTTGCCGATCATCGAGACCCAGGCGGGCGACGTCTCCGCCTACGTCCCCACCAACGTCATCTCCATCACCGACGGCCAGATCTACCTCGAGACCGACCTCTTCTATTCGGGGGTGCGCCCGGCCATCAACGTCGGCCTGTCGGTTTCCCGGGTCGGCGGCAACGCCCAGATCCGGGCCATGAAGCAGGTCGCGGGCGGGCTTCGGCTGGACCTCGCGCAATACCGCGAGATGGCCGCCTTCGCCCAGTTCGGGTCCGACCTCGACACGGCCACCCAGCGGCAGATCGCCCGCGGCAGCCGGCTCGTGGAGATCCTCAAGCAGGGACAGTATCGGCCCATGGCGGTGGAGCGGCAGGTCCTCATCATCTACGCGGGCACCAACGGTTTCGTGGACGGCGTGGCCCCCGAAGAGCTGGTCCGGTACGAGGACGAGCTGTTCGAGTTCGTCGAGTCGCAACACCCCGACCTGTTCCCGGCCATCGTGGAGAAGCGCCAGATCGACGACGACGTCAAGGGCAGGGCGGAGAAGGCGCTGCAGGAATTCAACCGGCGGTTCCAGGCGTAAGTGCCCTCCCTCAAGGACATAAGGAAGCGCATCGGGTCTGTTCGCAACACGCAGCAGATCACCAAGGCCATGAAGATGGTGGCCGCGGCCAAGCTGCGGCGGGCCCACGACGCGGTGATACGGGCGCGGCCGTACGCCGAGAAGATGCGCGAGCTCTTGTCGAACCTGTCCGCGAGGGTCTCGGAGGAAAGCCATCCGCTGCTGGTCGAGCGGGAGGAGAAGCGCATCGACGTGCTCCTGGTCACCACGGACCGGGGCCTGTGCGGTGCCTACAACAGCAACGTGGTCCGCATGGCCGAGGGCTTCCTCGCGGACCATCGGGAGAAGGAAGCCTCGTTCCGGTTCGTGGGACGCAAGGGCGCGGAGTATTTCCGCCGGCGCGGCGCGGCCGCCATGGACGACGGCCCGGTGACGTGGGGCAAGTCCGCGGACGAGACCGCGGCGGTGACCGCGGACCGCCTCATGGCGCGTTTCCTGGGCGGTGAATCCGACGCCGCCTACATGATCTACAGCCGGTTCCGCTCGGCCCTGACACAGGTTCCCACGGCCGCCCGGATCATTCCCGTGGCGCCTTCGGAAGCGGACGAGGAGCAGCGTCTGACCGAGTACCTGCTGGAACCGGGCATCGGCGACCTGCTCTCGGTCCTGCTGCCCAAGAGCGTGGAGGTCCAGGTCTATCAGGGGTTGCTGGAAGCCGCAGCCGGGGAGCACGGCGCGCGCATGACCGCCATGGAGTCCGCCACCAACAACGCTTCCGACCTCATCAGCGACCTCACCCTCCAGATGAACCGGGCGCGGCAGGCGGCCATCACCAAGGAGCTGCTGGAGGTGATCTCCACCGGGGAAGCGCTCAGTTGACGCATGTCCCGCACCAGGGAACGGAGGACGAAGACACCATGAGAACGGGCAAAATTACGCAGGTCCTGGGGGCCGTCATCGACGTGGAGTTTCCCGACGGCTACCTGCCGCCGATCTACAACGCCATCAAGGTCAGCAACAAGGCTATCGACGACCGGGAATGGAACCTGGTGGTGGAGGTGGCGCAGCACCTGGGCGAGAACACCGTGCGCTGCATCGCCATGGACTCCACCGAGGGGCTGGTCCGCGGCATGGACGCCATGGACACTGGGGCCGGCATCAGCGTGCCGGTGGGCGAGAAGACGCTGGGGCGCATCCTGAACGTGGTGGGCGAGCCGGTGGACGAAGGCGCGCCCATCGAAGCCGAGCAGCACTTCCCCATCCACCGCGAGGCGCCGCCCTTCGTCGATCAGGCGACCCAGGTGCAGGCGTTCGAGACCGGAATCAAAGTGGTGGATCTGCTGGCGCCCTACGCCCGGGGCGGAAAGATCGGCCTGTTCGGCGGCGCCGGCGTGGGCAAGACCGTCATCCTCATGGAGCTCATCAACAACCTCGCCATGAAGCACGGCGGCTACTCGGTGTTCGGCGGCGTGGGCGAACGCACCCGCGAAGGGAACGACCTCTGGCTGGAGATGAAGGAGTCGGGCGTCATCGACAAGACCACGCTGGTGTACGGGCAGATGAACGAGCCGCCGGGCGCCCGCGCCCGGGTCGCGCTGTCGGCGTTGACCATGGCCGAGTACTTCCGGGACGAGGAGGGGCGGGACGTCCTGCTCTTCATCGACAACATCTTCCGCTTCACCCAGGCCAACTCGGAAGTCTCGACGCTGCTGGGCCGCATGCCCTCCGCGGTGGGTTACCAGCCCACGCTGGCCACCGACCTGGGCGAACTGCAGGAGCGGATCACCTCCACCCGCAAGGGCTCCATCACCTCGGTGCAGGCCATCTACGTGCCCGCGGACGACCTGACCGACCCGGCCCCGGCCACCACGTTCTCGCACCTGGACGCCACCACGGTCCTGTCCCGGCAGATCGCCGAGCTGGGCATCTATCCGGCGGTGGACCCCCTCGACTCCACGTCGCGGATCCTGGACCCGCGGGTGGTGGGGGACGAGCACTACGAGGTGGCGCGCCGGGTGCAGGCGATCCTCCAGCGCTACAAGGACCTGCAGGACATCATCGCCATCCTGGGCATGGACGAGCTCTCCGAGGAGGACAAGCTGACGGTGGCCCGGGCGCGGAAGGTGCAGCGCTTCCTCTCGCAGCCGTTCCACGTGGCGGAAGTGTTCACCGGCTCGCCGGGGGTCTATGTGGAGCTCAAGGACACCATCGAAGGCTTCAAGGCCATCGTGGACGGCAGGCACGACGACCTGCCCGAGCAGGCTTTCTACATGGTCGGCACCATGGAGAGCGCGGTCGAGAAGGGACGAAGGCTCGCCGCCGAGTAGGTCATGGCCGACAGCATATCACTGAAGGTGGTGACGCCGGTCCGCCTCGTGCTCGAAGAGCAGGTGGACGAGTTGACTGCGCCCGGGCCCCTCGGCCAGCTCGGCATCCTGCCCGACCACGCCGCGCTGATGACCACCCTGGAGACCGGCCAGCTCAGCTACCGGAAGTCCGGCGCGAACGCGGTGGTCACCGTGGCCGGAGGGTACGCCGAGGTGCTCGACAACGTGGTGACCGTGCTGGCCAACGCCGCGGAGTTCCCCCACGAGATCGACACCGCCAGGGCCGAAGAGGCCCGCGCCAGGGCCGAGCGCACCCTCGATGCGAGCGACGGAGTGGACGAAGACGCACTGGCCGCGGCCAGAGCCGCCCTGCAAAGGGCGGTCGTGAGACTCGATACCGCAGGCCGGCGCTGACCGGCCCGTTGCCGTTGCGACAATCGGCGGTGGTCTCTGCTACAGGTCTCGAAAATCGGCTCTTCAGGCTTTCGTATGGCAGGCTTTCACGGCCTAGCGTCCCCTCCCCCCTTGAGGGGGAGGGACAGGGTGGGGGGTTCGGCGGGGCTGAGGGGGGGCAGTCCTTTACACGGACTGGCCCAACCTGCTTTAGCTGTCTGTCCGTTGGTGCTGGCGCCGGTCGATCCGGTGGCACTGAGGACCCCCCACCCTAACCCTCCCCCTCAAGGGGGGAGGGAATCGGAGTTCTTCGCGGCGCCAAACCGGGGATAGCAAGGGGAGAGTCGGGTCTCATCGTGTGGGCGGGGGGTGTGACGACCCGCGCGAAATCCTGAAGCGCCGGATTTGGAACGATGTTGCGCTATTTCACCGCAGGCGAGTCCCATGGCCCGTGCCTCACCACCATCATCGAAGGGGTGCCCGCGGGGTTCGACATCGACGTGGAGAAGGTCAACCACGACCTGTGGCGGCGCCAGCAGGGCTACGGACGGGGCGGCCGGATGCTCATCGAGAAGGACGAGGTGCAGGTGCGGTCCGGTCTCCGCTGGGGCAAGACCCTGGGCTCGCCGGTGACCTTCGGCATCGACAACCGCGACTGGAAGAACTGGACGAAGAAGATGTCGCCCTACGCGGAGGACGCGGGGCAGGCCATCGCGGTCAAGAAGCCGCGTCCGGGCCACGCGGACCTCACCGGCGTCTTCAAGTACGGCCATTCGGACATCCGCAACGTGCTGGAGCGGGCCAGCGCCCGGGAGACCGTGTCACGCGTGGCGGTGGGCTCGTTCTGCAAGCAGTTGATGGCGCCGTTCTCGGTGAAGGTGAGGGGTTACCTGCGCTCCCTCGGGGGGGTCGAGTCGGACGTGGACGGCAAGAGCTACGACGAGATATTCGAGTTGGCCGAGGACTCGCCCGTGCGCATGGCGGACCCGGAAGCCGAGAAGGAGGCCATCGCGATCATCGACGAGTGCAAGAAGCAGGGGGACACCCTGGGCGGGGTCTTCGAGGTGGTGGCCACCGGCGTCCCGCCGGGCCTGGGGAGCCACGTGCACTGGGACCGGAAGCTCGATGGCAGGCTGGCCCAAAGCCTCATGAGCATCCAGGCCATGAAGGGGGTGGAGGTCGGCCGCGGGTTCGACATGGCCCGGCGGCGGGGCTCCGAGGTGCACGACGAGATCTTCTACGACCCGCGGCATATGATCACCGACAGCAAGCCGCGTATGCAGCCCACTGACTTCTTTCGCGGCAGCAACAACGCGGGCGGACTGGAAGGCGGCATGACCACCGGCGCGCCGTTGGTCGTCCGGGTGGCGATGAAGCCCATATCCACGCTCATGAGTCCGCTCCGGTCGGTCAACCTCGACACCAAGGAGCCGGAGGACGCATCGGTGGAGCGGTCCGACGTCTGCTCGGCCCCCGCGGCCGCGGTCATCGGGGAGGCCATCGTCTCCTTCGAGCTCGCGCGGGCGTTCCTGGAGAAGTTCGGCGGGGACTCGTTGGCCGAGGTCAGCCGCAACTACGACGGTTACCTCGACCAGATCAAGAGCCTCTGACCCCTTGTCGGATCATGGAAAGGAACGTCTCGACGATTCCGGCTCGATTTCCCTCCTCCCATGGGAAAAAGCGCGTCCTTCGACTTCGCTACGCTACGCTCAGGATGAACGGAGATCTTCGCTACGCTACGCTTCCTTCGGCTACGCTCAGGACGAACGGGATATTGAAGATCTTGGAGTAGCCGCCACCACGAGGTCGTATGATGGCGCGGTAGCGTCCCTGTTTACAGGCCCTTGATCTTGGCTCCTTCCCGTCGAATGGCGCCTACTCCAAGACCTTTAATCGGTGTTCCGGGTTTCCGAAACATTGCGCTGACGGGCTTCATGGCCGCGGGCAAGACCTCGGTCGGCCGAAGGCTCGCCCGGGAGTTGGACTGGTCGTTCGTGGACCTGGACGCGGTCGTCGAGGAGCGCGAAGGACTCGCGGTCCGGGAGATCTTCGACCGACGCGGGGAAGATTACTTCCGGGAACGCGAGAAGGCGGCCCTCGGGCAGGTCCTGGACGATGCCGGGCAGGTCATCGCTCTGGGCGGGGGGGCGGTGGTGGACCCCGACAACCTCGGGCTGCTCAAGGAGCGCAGCCTGTTGATCTGGTTGAAGGTCTCGCCCCGCACCGTTCTGCTCCGGACGGGGTCCGCGGACAACCGGCCGTTGCTCCAGGGCGCGGACAGGCTCGGGCGCATCGAGGAGCTTTCGGCGCAGCGGGAGAGGATCTACGCTGAAGCCGACCTCTCGGTGGACACGGACGACCTGACCGTGGAACAGGTGGTCCGGCGCATCCGGCAGCGACTACGGGAAACTCGGAACGATTGCCCCCGTTCGTCCTGAGCGTAGCGAAGCGGAGTCGAAGGACGCGCTTTCCCATAGGGAGAGGCGCCTCGAGCCGGAATTGGTCAGAGGTTCCCATGCAGACCGTAACCGTCAACCTGGGGCAGCGCTCGTATCCGATCCGGATCGGCGAAGGGCTCCTCTCCGGCGTGGGCGAGGCCATGAAGTCCCGGGGAATGGCGGGCCGCGTCGGTATCGTGTCGAACCCGCAAGTGGCCGACCTCTACCTGGAAGAGGTGCAAGACTCCCTCCGCGGGGCCGGTTACGAGACCGCGCCGGTGTTGATCCCGGAAGGCGAGCTGCACAAGGACACCGAGTCCCTGGGGCGGATCTACGACGCGCTGGTGGAGCGGCGCTTCGACCGGAGCGCGGCGCTGGTGGCCCTGGGCGGAGGGGTCGTCGGCGACGTGGCCGGGTTCGCCGCGGCCACGTTCCTCCGCGGCATCGGCTACGTGCAGGTCCCCACCACCCTGCTGGCCCAGGTGGACGCCAGCGTGGGGGGCAAGACCGCGGTGAACCACCGTCAGGGCAAGAACCTGATCGGCGCGTTCCATCAGCCGCGGCTCGTGGTCATCGACCTGAAGACCCTGCGCACCCTGCCCCGGCGCGAGTTCGCCGCGGGGATGGCGGAGGTCATCAAGCACGGCGTCATCGAGGACGCCGCGTTCTTCGGCTTCCTGGAAGAGGAGATGGACTCGCTGCTGCGCTTGGACTCGGCCGCGGTGGAGACCGCAGTGGCCGCGTCGTGCCGGATCAAGGCCGCGGTGGTGGAGCAGGACGAGCGGGAGGACGACCGCCGCGCCGTCCTCAACTTCGGCCACACCATCGGGCACGCGCTGGAGTCCTTCACCGGCTACGAGCGCTTCCTCCACGGCGAGGCGGTGGCCATCGGCATGGTCCAGGCGGCCGCCCTTTCGGCCAGCCGGGGCCTGTGCAGCGCCGCGGACCTGGAGCGTATCGAGAATCTGGTGCGCAGGGCCGGCCTGCCGTGGCGGCTGCCGGACGACGTGGCCCTGGAGGACCTGGTCTCGGGCATGGCCCTGGACAAGAAATCGCAGGCCGGCAAGATCCGGTTCGTGCTGTGCGAAGGCATCGGCAACACCCGCTTCCAATGGTTCTCGGCCGCCGAGATCGTGCAGAGCCTGGCGTGTCGCCCTTGACGACGGAAGCCTCTCCGAGTAAGCGAACGTAGCGGGAGGGAAGCCCTTCCCGGACGGACCCGGGGATCCCTCCAGGACTCGTGACCATGCCCGATACCCGGATACTGGTCCTGCACGGACCGAACCTGAACCTGCTCGGCTCCCGGGAGCCCGAGATCTATGGCCGCGGCACCCTCGCGGACATCGACGCCCGCCTGCGCGCCCTCGCCGAAGAGCTGGGGGTCGAGGTCGAGGCGCGCCAGTCCAACCACGAGGGGGAGTTGGTGACCTGGGTCCAGGAAGCCGGCCCCCGCGGGTTCCGCGCCGTGGTCGTCAACGCCGGCGCCTACACCCACACGAGCGTGGCGCTGCGGGACGCCCTGACCGCAAGCGGGCTGCCGGTCGTCGAGGTCCACCTCTCCAACGTCCACAGGCGCGAGGAGTTCCGGAGAACCTCCCTGATCTCGGACGTTGCCGTGGGGCAGATAGCGGGGTTCGGCCCTCAGAGCTACCTGCTGGCGCTGCGGGCCGCAGCCGAGTTGGGGGCCGCGAAGGGATAGGCCGAACAGGCTGCCGGCGTTGCGCGAGAGGCGCGCCGCGGCATGGGCGCCCCCAAAGTCATGGCCCTACTCCTCGGCATCCTGGCCCTGGTCAGCATGACCCACGTCATCGGGGCCGCGGCGCAGTACGGCATCAACACCTTCGCGCCCTTCTACCAGCACGAGCTGGGACTCACCCGCGCCCAGGTGGGGCTGTTCTTCACCGCCTTCTACATCGGCATGGCCGGTTTCTCGTTCGCCGCGGGATGGCTGGGCGACTCCCTGGGAGTGAGGCGGACCACCTTGATCGGCCACGTGTTTGCGGGGATCGCGGTCATCTTCGCTTCTTCCGCCCAGTCCTTCGGTTGGGCCTTCGCCTGGTTCCTCCTGACCGGCATCGGCTACAGCTTCCTCAACCCCGCTTCCACCAAGGGGGTGCTGATGTGGTTCCACCGGCGCCTGCGCGCCACCGCCATGGGGGTCAAGCAGACCGGGGTGCCCGCGGGCGGGGTGCTGACCGCGCTGCTGGCGCCGCTTGCCGCGGTCCTGGGCTGGCGCGCGACCCTGGCGGGCGTGGGAGCGATCAACGTGCTGTTCGGCCTGGTGTTCTGCCTCCTCTGGCGCGAGCCCGACGAGCCGTCCTCGACCGACAAAAGGCCTTCCGGCGGCGCGGGACGCCGGCGGCTCCCCATCAGGGGCGTGTTGGCGGTGAGCGGCGGCACCGGCTTGCTGCTCATCGGGCAGATGTCGCTGCTCACCTACCTGCCGTTGTTCCTCAAGGAGAGGCTCGCGTTTTCCACGGTCCACGCGAGCCAATGGCTCTCCATCGTCCAGGGCGGGGCCGTCCTCGGGCGCGTGAGCTGGGGCACGGTCAGCGACCGGCTGTACCGCGGCCGGCGCAAGGCGGTGCTGGTGCTCATCGGCGTCGTCTCGGTGCTCCTGTGCGCCGTGCTGAGCGTCCTCGACCGCGGGGTCTCGCTCTGGGTCCTGGCGCCGCTGACCTTTCTCGGGGGGTTCGCCATGATCGGTTACCAGGGCGTGTCCTATTCGCTCATCGGCGAGATCGCCGGAGAGTCCAGGGCCGGGACGGCCCTGGGGCTGATGATCACCGTCAACGCCCTGTGCACGGTGGTGGGAACGCCCCTGTTCGGCTACGTGGTGGACGTCACCGGCTCCTACGCCGCGGCGTGGCGGGCGCTGGCCGGCGTCCTGGCGCTGGGAGCCGTAAACCTCGCATATTTCGTGACCGAGCCCCGCAGGGACGGGGCCGCGCCGCGCCCGATCGGAGGAAGTCGCCAGGAACCGTCTGGGTAATCGAAGTGACAGCCACGGAGATGCTGGGCGGACAACCTGTTTTGGGTTATCCCAAAACCCATTTTAGTATTCGGAAGCGAAAGGGAGGTTGATGGAACCGGTTTGAAATCGATTTTCACAAGCGAATACGACGTGTTCCCGATGCGGCTGACCTCCGCACGGAAGATGGCCGGGATGACACAAAAGGAGTTGGCCGGGCGTCTTGAGAAGCCGCAGTCCTTTGTTTCCAAGTACGAGTGTCGGGAACGTCGTCTGGACATCCTCGAATTCGTCATGATTTGCCGCATCCTGCACGTGGATGCTTGCAGCATCGTTCGAGAGATGGAGGCTCTTCTGTTCGGGGGAACGGATTCACGCGAGGATACTTTCGCTTGAATACACAGGAAGTACTGGCGTCCGCGTCCGCTCACCTCGAAAGCCTCACTTCAGCAGACCAACACGAACGGGTACAAGTTCCAAGGGACGTCGGAGCAATCGACCCAGGCCCGGAAACTCATCGAGAGATGGGACCTGCGAAAACGCGGTTACCAGGTCACCTCGGAATATCAGGCTCACATGCGGGAACTACTCGCCGTTTTTCCTTACCGACTTGACACGAACTTCGCCAAGATCGACCGCATCATGCACGCTGACATCGAGGCGTTCAAGGGACGGGTTCTGGCGCGAGAGATAAACGGTCACAGCGTCAGGGAATGGAGCCGCCTGCTCTACAAAGGTTCCGACGAGATGAGGCGGCAGGCGCTCGGAGATCTTGTTCGCGATCAGAGGAGGGAAGACTGAAGAGTTTCCTCGATGAGCCGTTCGACTCCATAATGGAAGTATGTAGGGTCGATTTCTCCGCCGAAACCGCGTCTTCGGCCAAGGCGAGCGGCAGCACAGCCGGTGAACAATCCCCCAAAGGGCTCCCACACCACGTCGCCTTCATCGGACGAGGCGTAGATGATCATGCTCATCAAATCGAGGGGTTTCTGGTTGAGGTGAATGGCCTTGCCCGAACTTCCGTTGAGCTTGTAGCGCTCCCGTCCCCGGAGTGCCGGCCGATCCCACACGTTGGTATAGCCGTGCGGACAGTCGAACTTCGAACGCATGGCCGCCCACTGCCGGGTTGTTCCCGGTTGTTCGTTGTCGATGCAGAAATAGGGGCGCCCTTCCGGATCGCCATGGCGATTTGCATATTCCTGCAGTCGCGTGAACATCTCGGGCGGCGGGAAGTACCACAGGTGGCCCTGATCCAGGTACTTGCGCACCGCTGCGTCGGCGACACCGCAAGCGTTGTTGGCCTTGTGGAGGGGCAGGCCGGTGCGGTTCCATTCCCGCAAGAGCCACTCTCCCAATTGAACGCAGACGAACTCATCGGACCACTTGTCGCTCACTGTCGAGATGGCGACGGGTTTTACAGATCGACCACGCCCCACGGTGCTCGTTGGCGTAGGGCGTCCGGCTGCTGTTTTCGAAGTGGTCATGCCGATCTCCCGAAGTACGTCTTGCGACGCGCACCATCCATTTTAACCTGAAATGGGTTATTTGCAACAGCCAGGCGTGGACGGAATCCGGATCTGCTGAGGTTGCCGGCGCCTATTGTCCATATCGGAAGATCTTCGGAAAACCGAAGGGATCCACTCCACCGTGAGACAGAGACGAATACCTTGAGAACGCGGGCGTCTGTCCGTGTCTCACAGTGCGATTCGCCTACTTGGACAGGCTCCCGGGATCGGACCGGAAGGATGGCTTTCGGCCTCTGCGGGATTTGGAGGCACCGCGAGCGCAACTGTCACGAAGCGATGCTCGCGTCCTGAACCCTGACCGCACGACCGGTAGCCAGGGACTCCGAGGCGGCTTCGGCCAAGGCGAGGGCCGCGAGACCGTCCGCGCCGTCCGGGTACGCCGGGCTGCCGCCCCGGACCACCGCGCAGAAGGTCACGATCTCCTGCCGGTAGGCCGCGGCGTAACGGTCGGTGAAGGAGGCGTCGAGGGGGTCGGCGGCGAACCCCGACCGGTCCGCCCGGGTGACGGTGGTGGCCGCGGGGTTGCCGGCGGACACCATGCCCTGGGATCCGTGGACCTCGATCCGCTGGTCGTAGCCGTAGGTTGCGCGGCGCGAGTTCGAGATCAGGCACAGGCGTCCGCTGGCCGAACGCATCACCACCGCCGCGGTGTCCACGTCGCCGGCCGCGGCCGCGTCCATGAGGGCCGACCCCGCGGCCATGACCTCGACCACCGGTTCGCCCACCAGGAACCGGGCCATGTCGAAGTCGTGGATCATCATGTCCCGGAACAGGCCGCCGGACCGTTGGAGGTACTCCATGGGAGGCGGCGCCGGGTCGCGGGAGGTGATCTGCACGAGCTCCACGGTTCCGATGCGGCCGCGGTCGATCTCGTCGCGCAGCCGCCGGAACGACGGGTCGAACCGGCGGTTGAACCCCACCATCAGCGGAACCCCGCACCGGGCTGCTGCGGCGACGCCCCGTTGCGCCCGGGACAGATCGAGGTCGAGGGGTTTCTCGCAGAATATCGCCTTGCCCGACTCGGCCGCCCTTTCGACCTGGACGGCGTGCAGGTGGGTGGGCGTTGCGATGAGGACGCCTTCGACCGCGGGGGCGCGCAGCACCTCCTCCGCGGACGCGGCGCGGGCCCCGGTCATCCGAACGACGGAGGCCGCGGCCGCCTCGTCGGGATCGGCCACCGCCACTAGCTGCGCATCCTCGACGCCCACGATGGACCGCGCATGGGTGTGCCCGATCCGGCCGGCCCCCAACAGCCCCAACCGGACGGGGCCGTTCATGGCTTGGCGTCCCGCCGGTAGATCCAGTCGTGGTCCGGATGGTTCCGGAAGCGCCACCGGCGCTTCGGACCCGCCATGACGTTCAGGTAGTAGAGGTCGTACCCGTAGGGCGCGCCGCACGGATGGTGGCCCCGGGGCACGAGGACGGTGTCGCCGTCGGAAACGGCCATGGTCTCGTCCAACTCGCCGTCTTCGGTGAACACCCGCTGGAAGGCGAACCCCTGGGGCGGGTGGATCCGGTGGTAGTAGATCTCTTCCAGGCGGGTCATGTCCCCGCCCTCGTCGCCGTCGTGTCGGTGGGGCGGATAGCTCGACCAGTTGCCCTGGGGCGTGAACACCTCGGTGACGAGCAGGCTGTCGGCGACGTCGGCGTCGTCCATGGCGATGGGGTGTACGTAGCGCGTGTTGGCGCCCTTGCCCCGTTCCACCAGCGGTATGCGGTCCGGGTCGATGGCCGCGGCCGGGTGGCCGCCGAACCCGGGCGCGGAGCACACCGCGATGACGCAGTCCGTTGCCGCGCGCGCCGACCAGGAGGTCCCGTTGGGAACGTACACGGCGTGGGGTTTCGTTCGTTCGAACACGCTCATGCGCGCGCCCCGGACGCCGAAATCCACCCGGGGCGTGGACAGGCGGGCCTTGCCCTCCACCATGACCAGGATGACTTCGCGCGCGCCCGTGGCCTCGCCCACCGACTCGCCGGCCTCCAGCGCATGGATGGCGAACCCCACGTACCGCCATCCGGCGTTCTCGGGCGTGACCTCGACGACCTTGCCCGCCTTCCCCGACGGCCTTCGCAACAGACTGGTCAATCCACGTCCTCCTCGTTCCCGTCCTTCTCACCGGTCGTTGGCGCGGGGTCCAGGCCGGCCTCCCGCGCCATGGCGCGAAGCGTCCGCAAAGCCAACGTCTGGTAGAACACCGGGTCCCGTTCCGCGGGGTCCTGCTCGGCCTCCGATATGAGCCAACCCGAGTACCCGCCCCGGGCCGCCATGCGCAGCACCGCGGGGAAATCCACGCCGCCCTCGCGGTCGCCCGGGACCGTGAACACCCCGAGCCTGACCGCCCGGAGGAACGACAGCCCCTCGTCGAGGGCCCTCCGGCGGACCCCGGGGCGCACGTTCTTGGCATGGATGTGGACCACCCGGTCCATGTACCGTTCCGCCAGGACCGCGGGGTCCGCTCCCGCGAACGCCGCGTGCCCGGTGTCCAGGAGCAGCTTCGTGTGCGGCCCTGCGTGCTCCATGAACGCCTCGATGTCCTCCATGGTCTCCACCACCGTGCCCATGTGGTGATGATAGGCCAGTTGGACGCCCGCGTCCGCACAGTGGGCGGCGACGGCTTCCACGCGGGCGCAGAACCCGCGCCAGTCGGACGCCGTGAGCTTCGGCCGCCCGGCCAGGGGCGCGTCCGCCCGGCCATGTACCGCGCCCGTGGTCTCGCAGACGATGCAGACCGGGCAACCCAACTCCGTCAGCACGTCCAGGTGGGGCCGGAGAGCCGCCCTTTCGTCCTCCACCGGTCGTTCCAGCAACTGCAGCGAGTGCCACCCGGACACGTAGGCGAGGCCGTAGGGCTCCAGGGCCGCGGCCAGGGCCGCGGCGCCGGAAGGGAACTTGTGACCCTTTTCGATGCCCTCGAAACCGATGCGGCTGGCGTCCCTCAGACACCGCTCCAGCGGGACGTCGCCCCCGAGGGTGCGGTCGTCGTCGTTGGACCACGCGACCGGGTTCGTCCCGTACCGGATCACGGGCGCTTCCTTCGCGCCCGGTCGTAGGCCTCGCGCGCCGCGGCCACCTCGGCCCGGGGCGAGACCTCGGGCACCGCCACGTCCCACCAGTGGCCTCCGGCCTCGGCGCCGACCGCGGGGTCGGTATCGATGACGATGACGGTGGAGCGCCGGTTGGACCGGGCTTCGACCATGGCGGCTTCCAGGCCCGCGATGCCCTCCACGTGCGTGGCCGCGGCCCCCATGGACGCGGCATGGGCGGCGAAGTCGATGGCCGAAGGCTGCCGGTGCCGGGCCGTGTCCAGCAGGTTGTTGAAGCTGGCGCCCCCGGTGGCTCGTTGCAGCCGGTCGATGCACCCGAAGCCCCGGTTGTCGAGGACCACCACGGTCAGTTTCAGGCCGAGCATCACGCTGGTGGCGATCTCCGAGTTCATCATCATGTAGGAGCCGTCGCCCACCACCACCACCACGTCGGCCTCGGGGCGCGCCATCTTGACGCCCAGCCCGCCCGCGATCTCGTAGCCCATGCACGAATAGCCGTATTCCAGGTGGTAGTCGCCGCGGCGGGGCGAGCGCCACAGCTTGTGCAACTCCCCGGGCAGGCCGCCGGCCGCGCAGACGACGATCCCGTTGCCAGCGATGGTCCGTTGGACCGCGCCGATCACCTGGGCGTCCGACGGCAGCGCGCCGCCGCCCGGTGCGCGGGTGGCGGCGTCCGCGGCCCGGTCCCACTCGTCCTTCAGGCCCTCGTCCGGGAGGGTGAACACGTGGTCGCCCAGGGCGGCGTCCAGCTCCTCCAGGGTGGTGCGCGCGTCGCCGACCACGGCGATGGCGTCGTGCTTCCCCGCATCGAACGCCGCGGCGTTGACGGTCAGCAGCCGGACGGCCGGGTTCCGGAAGAGCGTCCTTGACCCGGTGGTGAAGTCCTGCAAGCGGGTCCCCACCGCCACCACCAGGTCCGCGGCCCGGGCGAGGGCGTTGGCGCTTTCGGCCCCGGTCACGCCCACGGCGCCCACGTTGCACGGGTGCTTCCACGGCAACGCCGACTTCCCGGCCTGGGTCTCGGCCACGGGAAGGCCGCGGCGCTCGGCGAAGGCGGCGAGCGTGTCGCAGGCGTCCGAGTAGTGGACCCCGCCCCCGGCGATGAGGAGGGGCGCCTGGGCCGCGCGCAGCGCCTCCACCGCGCGGCCCAGCTCCCGCGGGTCGGGCCGTTGCCGCCGCATGGTCCAGGTCCGAGGCCGGAAGAACGCCTCGGGATAGTCCCATGCCTCGGCCTGCACGTCCTGGCAGAGGGCGAGGGTGGCGGGACCGCACTCGGCCGGGTCCACGAGGGTCGCCAGGGCGCGCGGCAACGCCGTCAGCAGTTGCTCGGGACGGGTGATGCGGTCGAAGTACCGGCTCACCGGGCGGAAGCAGTCGTTGACGCTGACGGTGCCGTCCCCGAAGTCCTCCACCTGTTGCAGCACCGGGTCGGGAACCCGGTTGGCAAAGACGTCCCCGGGCAACAGCAGCACCGGCAGACGGTTGACGTGGGCCAGCGCCGCGGCGGTGACCATGTTCGTGGCCCCGGGGCCGATGGAGGACGTCACCGCCATGACCCGTTTGCGTTTGCGGGCCTTGGCGTAGGCGATGGCCGCGTGGGCCATGCCCTGCTCGTTGTGGCCCCGCCAGGTGGGGAGCGCGTCGCCGGCGTGGTGCAGCGCCTCGCCGAGGCCGGCCACGTTTCCGTGCCCGAAGATCGCCCACACCCCCGCCACCAGGCGTTCGCCGTCCTCGTTGGCCTGCGCGCCGAGATAGCGGACCAGGGCCTGGGCCGCGGTGAGTCGGACCGTGCTCATGGATCGTCAGTCCGCCCGGGCCTCGTCCCAGGCCTCGCAGAGCCGCGAGAAGTTCCCGGACATGCGCGCCACCGCCTCGCGGTCGGACATGCGGCCGGCCATCCAGTCGCGTGCGGCCTCCGAGAAAATCGTGCGCCCCACCGCGAACCCCTTGACCCGGTGATGCCGGGCCGCGACCCGGAAACTCGCCCGCAGGTCGTCCGGGGGCGCGTCCAGCCCCAGGACCACGACGCCCCGGCAGTGGGGGTCGTGGGCGTCGATGACGCCGCAGGTCCGGCGCCAGGCCTCGTCCGAGGCCGCGGGCTCCAGTTTCCACCAGTCGGGAAAGACGCCGACGGCGTAGAACCGCTCGACCGCGGCCGCGGTGGTGGCCTCGTCCACCGGTCCGAACTTCGACGGGACCACCTCCAGCAGCAAGTCCAGGTCGTTGGCCCGGGCGGCCTCGGCCAGCCGCTTGACCGTGGCCTCCTGGTGGATGCGAAGGTCCTCCGGATCGTCCGGGCGATAGTGGCAAAGGACCTTGACCACGTGTTCGGAGGGCCATTCCGCCAGCGCCGAGCCGAAGTCGTCGCCGATCTCCAGCCGCAGCGGCCGGGCGCCGGGGGCCTCCACCGGACGGCCGATCCACAGGCCCGTTCCCGCCGCGGCATGGAGCGCGTCCCGGCCCAGGCGGTGGTCGCACAGGACGCCGTAGCCGTCGCGGCCGTCGGCCACGCCGAGGGCCGCCTCCAGGCACAGGCCCTTGAACGCGCCGATGCGGTCCGCCGCGGCGCCTTCCATGGCCTCGAACTGCGCCCGGTGGTCGAAGGCGAACACGCGCAGGGCCGGCCACTCCCGGTGCCGGTTGGTGGCCCAATGGAGCTGCTCCAGCCGCCGGTCCTGCCGCACGGCGGGCGTGGACGTCCCGTTCTCCAGGAAGTCGCGCAGTTCGACGGCGCTGGGATACGACGGCGTGCAGCCGTGGCGCGAGACCGCGAGCGCGCCGCAGGCGTTGGCCATGCGCAGGGTC
Organism: uncultured Binatia bacterium (SeqCode); assembly: GCA_965204235.1. Taxonomy (GTDB): domain Bacteria; phylum Desulfobacterota; class Binatia; order UBA9968; family JAJDTQ01; genus JAJDTQ01. Next base: position 2,245,426 of record OZ241979.1, on the reverse strand, counting down.
TCGGCCCAGTCCTCTCCCGAAAGCCAGCCCTTGAGGAGTCCGGCCATGAAGCCGTCGCCGGCTCCCAGGACGTTGAAGACTTCCACCTCGAACGCCTCTCCGCTGACGCCCTGGTCGAGGCTTGCGGGGATCGGCCCCTCGAACGCCGCGGCGCCCGCGGCTCCGCGTTTGCACACCAGCGTGGCCCCCGACACCTTGCGCACCCCGGCCAGGGCCTCCATGGTGTCGGACGCGCCGCCCGCCACGTGGAACTCCTCTTCGGTGCCCACCACCAAGTCGAACCGCGGCAGCACCCGTTGCAGCCGGGCCGTCACGGCCGCGGACTCGATGAAGCGGTTCTCGCCGTCCCCGTGCCCGGAGAGGCCCCACAGGTTCGGCCGGTAGTCGAGGTCGAGGACCGTCTTCGCGCCCGAACGGCGCGCCAGGTCGAGGGCGCGCAGGGTGGCGGCCTCGGTCCGAGGGTGCGACAGGTGGGTGCCGGAGGCGAGGACGCACCGGGTCTCGGCGATGAAGTCCGGGTCGATGTCGTCCGGCGACAGCGCCATGTCGGCGCAGTTCTCGCGGTAGAAGATCAACGGGAACCGCTCCCGGTCGCGGATGCCGAGCAGCACCAGCGCGGTCAGCCGATGCGGGTCGGTGACGACGCCGCGCACGTCCACTCCTTCGGCCTGCAACTGCTCGCGGACGAAGCGGCCCATGTGCTCGTCGCCCACGCGCGTGATGACCGCGGACTTGAGGCCCAGCCGCGCGGCGCCCGCGGCGGCGTTGGCGGGCGAGCCTCCGACGTACTTGCGGAAGGTCCGCATGTCTTCCAGGCGGCCGCCCACCTGGCCGCCGTAGAGGTCCACCGAGGAGCGCCCGATGGAGATCACGTCCAGCGGCCGCATCAAACGGTGCCGCCGAGGGAGCCTTCGAGTTCCGCCAGTTCCTGTCCGCCCGCCATCATGTCCTGGAGCTCGTCGGCCTGGATCTCCCCCCGCTTGGCGGTGCCGAGGGTGGCGCCCCGGTTCAGCACCGTGTAGCGGTCGCCCACCGCCATGGCGTGGCGGACGTTGTGAGTGATGAAGACCACGCCGATGCCCGTCTTGCGGACCCGGTCGATGGTGGCCAGGACGTTCGAGGTCTGCCGCACGCCCAACGCCGACGTCGGCTCGTCCAGGATCAGGATCTTCGCGCCGAAATAGACGGCGCGGGCGATGGCGACGGTCTGGCGCTCGCCGCCGGACAGCGTCCCCACCGCCTGGGTCGGCTCGCGCAGACGGATGCCCATCTCGGCCATGCGCGACATGGTGACCTCGTTGGCCTTCCTGAAGTCGATGTACCGGAACGGCCCGAACCCCCGGGTGGGCTCGCGGCCCATCCAGAAGTTGCGGGTCACCGACATCAGCGGGATCATCGCCAAGTCCTGATATACGGTGGCGATGCCCGCCAGCATGGCGTCCCGGGGGCTCTCGAACGTCACCGGCCGGCCGCCCATGAGGATCCGGCCGCTGGTGGGCTTGTGGACCCCGGACATGGTCTTGATGAAGGTGGATTTGCCGGCGCCGTTGTCCCCCAGCAGGCAGTGGCATTCCCCCGGGTACACCGCCACCGAGACGCCCGCCAGGGCGATCACCGCGCCGAAGTGCTTCTCGATGTCGGACAACTCGATCAGCGAGTCGTCGCCGGTATGCACGTCGCGCATTTCGACAAGGGGTTCGCTCATCATCGTTCTCCCGTGATCATGCGGCGGATGTAGGTGTTCAGGATCACCGCCAACAAGAGGATGAGGCCCAGGAAGACGCGGAACAGGCTGCTTTCCACGCCCGTGAAGAAGAGGCCCTGTTGGACCACGCCGAAGATCAGGGCGCCGAGGGCCGCGCCCACCACCGAACCGTAACCGCCGGTCAGCAGGGCGCCGCCGATGACCACGCAGATGATGGCCTCGAACTCCTTCAGCAGGCCCCGGTCCGCCGCGGCGGAGCCGAACTCCATCACCTGGCAGGTGGCGAACACCGCGGCGCAGAACGCCGTGAGCATGAACATCAGGATTTTGACGCGGTTCACCGGGACGCCGGTGTAGCGCGCGGCCTGGGCGTCGCCGCCGGAGGCGTAGATCCAGTTGCCGAAGCGGGTGCGGGTCAGCACCCAGTGTCCGGCGATGACCAGCACGACGGCCCACACCATCAGCATGGGGACGCCATCGACGATGGGCTCGCCGGCCCGGCGGCCGCGGGTGAAGGTCTCGATCATCCCCAGGTCGGCGAGCCAGACGAACAGGCCGTTGAAGATCTTGCCGCCGAACAGCGGCGCCAGCCAGTCCCCCTCCGCCGCGTCCTTCACGCCGCCGATGATGGTCTTGCGGGTGGTCGCGATGGACAGGAAGATGGTAAGGCCGCGGAGGATGTAGAGGAACGCCAGGGTGACGATGAAACTCGGCAGGCCGGTCTTGATGACCAGCCAACCGTTCAGCGCCCCCAGGGCGACGGCGATGGCGAACGCCAAGCTGATCCCGAACCAGACGGGATAGCCCCACTGGACCGAGACGATGGCGATGACGATGCCCGCGAACCCGATCATGGAGCCCACGGACAGGTCGAACTCCCCCGCGATCATCAGCAGGCACGCGCCCACCGCGATGATGGCGAACTGGGCCGAGACCACGCCCCAGTTCATGGCCCCTTCCGGGCTGAACATGCCGGTGTCCGCGGCCACCAGCAGAAAGAAGACGAAGACCAGGACCGTGCCGCAGATGGCGCCCAGCTCGGGGCGGATCATCGCACGGCGGAACGTTGACATCTCCTTCAAACGTTCATCTGCCATGACCCCTCCTGTCGCATGAACCGATGGACGATTCGGCGGCTCCGCCGCGGCGCGGGGACGCGGCGGAGCCTGCTGCGGTCGGAAAGCGCCCGGTCAGCGGTATTCGCCGGCGTACTTCTCGACCAGGGCGATGTTGGCCTTGGTGACGAACCCCGGACCGGAGTTCATGTGCCCCGAGGGCAGCACCCCGTAACGGGCGAGGTTGGTGAGGATCACCACCGGCATGTACCCTTGCAGGTAGGGCTGCTGGTCGATGGCGAACGCGATGACGCCGTCCTTGACGGCCCCGGCGATCTCGTCGGAGATGTCGAACGTGGCGAAATGGACCTCGCCCTCGAGCCCGAGCTCTTTCAGCGCGGCCAGGGTCGGGTGGGCCGAAGTCGGACCCAGGGTCAGGATGCCGTTGGCCTTGGGGTTGCCGTTCAGGTACGCCATCACCTTGTTCTTGATCTCGGCCGGGTCCTGGCCGCTGTCGATCATCTGGGCGCCGAGCTTCACGCCGAGGGCGTCGGCGTAACCCTGGCAGCGCTCCACCGACGCCGGATTGGTAATGTAGTGGTTGACGCAAAGGAACTGCTCGACCCTCGCGGCCTTGGCCTTCTTGCCGGCGCCGAAGCCGGCGTCGTATTCCGGTTGCCCCACGTGCATCAGGGCGCCGAGTTGCTCGGACTGCTTCTTGGTGCCCGAATTGATGGTGATGACCGGGATGCCCTTGTCCACCGCGTCGGTGATCGGTCCCTCGAGCACGTCGAAGTCGGCGATGGTGACGATGATGCCGTTCGGGTCGGCCGCGGAAGCCTGCTCGACGATGCGGGCCATGTCGGCCAGGTCGCCGGTGGGCGGGTTGCGGTAATCGACCTTCACGTCCATCTGTTCGCCCGCCACCTCGATGGCGTTCTTGATGGTGTTCCACCAACTGTCGCTGTCCGGCGCGTGGCTGACGAGGACGAACTTTTCGCCCGCGGCGACCGCAGCGCCCGGAGCCGCAGCCATGCCCGTTGCCATGAACGCCGCGGCTGCCAGCACCACAAGAGACTTCGATTTCATGTTCCTCCTCCCTTCTCGCGCCATGCGCGCGTACCCGCGGGCGATCCCCGCGGGCGGCTCGAAACCGAGGTCCCGAACGCCTCGGTGACGGACGAATGACGGACGAATTATAGATGCTGCCGTCGGAATTGGAAACAGAAAACAGTAGGATGGGGGAATCATCCGTGCGCCGGAGGGGAACCATGCGGACTATCGGTGTCGGCCTGATCGGCACGGGCTTCATGGGCAAGTGCCACACCCTGGCCTACCGCGCGGTCGGCGCGGTGTTCGACACCCCGATGACACCGCGCCTGGTCCTCGTCTGCGACCGCCGGGCGGACGCGGCCGAGCGCCATGCCGCGCAATGCGGTTTCGAGAGGGCCACCGACGACTGGCGCGCGGTGGTGGACGATCCCGACGTCCACGTGGTCTCCGTCACCACGCCGAACCGGCTCCACTGCGAGATGGCGCTGGCCGCGCTGGAGGCGGGGAAGCACGTCTATTGCGAGAAGCCGCTAGCCCTGACGCTGGACGAGGCCGAGCGCATGGCCGCGGCCGCGGCCAGGGCCGGGGGCAGGACCATCGTCGGCTACGGCTACCTGTGCAACCCCCTGTTCCAGCACGCGCGGACGCTGGCCCGGTCCGGGGCCATCGGACGACCGCTGTTCTTTCGCGGCGTGTACGACGAGGACTACCAGGCCGACCCGGATCTTCCGTGGACGTGGCGGTCGGCCAGGGACGAGGCCGGCCTCGGGACCCTCGGAGACCTGATGTGCCACCTGGTCAGCATGGCGGACGGCCTGCTGGGACCCATCGACACCGTCCTCGCCGACCGCCGGACCTACTACGCCACCCGTTCGACCGGGGACGACGGAGGACGCCGGGCGGTGGAGAACGAGGACGCGGCGTCCGCGCTGGTCTCCTTCGAGAGCGGCGTGACCGGGGTGGTCTCGTCGTCGCGCGCGGCGTGGGGGCGGAAGAACCACTTGGCATGGGAGCTCCACGGGGACGCCGGTATGCTGGTCCAGGACCAGGAGCGCATGAACGAGCTCCGGCTCTACCGCAACGACGGAACCGAGAGCGACCGCGGTTTCAGGACCATACTCATGGGACCGGAGCACGAGCCGTTCGGCAGCTTCTGTCCGGCGCCCGGGCACGGACTGGGCTTCAACGACCTGAAGACCATCGAGCTGGCCAACTTCCTGAAGGCGATTGCGGCCGGCGCGCCGGCCTATCCCGATTTCGCCGCGGCGCTGCGGTTCGAGCGCGTCATCCACGCCATCGCCCGGTCCGCGGACACGGGCGTCAGGCTCCGAGTGGGGGGCACGGAGGGATGAGGGCGGCGCACACGGCGTCTTGTCGCATCGGAAGGCGGGGTGGTATGAAGACTGGCCGCCGGCGTGCTCTCGGCCGCGGCGCGGCCCGGTGGCCATGGCTTCCAGACGCATGAGCGGAAAGAACCCGGAGGGGGCGCCCCATTGGGCCAAGGCTCGCCGGGCCCTGGAGCGGGCCGACCCGGTGCTCCGCAAGCTGATCCGGGCTGCCGGAGGAGCCGTCCTGCAGCCTCGTCACGACCCCTTCTTCTCCCTCGCCCGGTCCATCGTGGCCCAGCAGATCTCGGTCCACGCCGCGGAAGCGGTGTGGCGGAAGCTGACGGCGCACGTAGGCGCCGTGACTCCCGGCGCCGTGGCCCGCGAGACCGAGGACGACTTGCGGGGATGCGGCCTGTCCCGGCCCAAGGCGCGCTATCTCCTGAGCCTGGCGGAGCGCTTCGGCAACGGCGACCTCGACCCGGAGTCGTGGCACCGGATGGACGACGAGGCGGTGATCCGAAGCCTCGTCCAGGTAAAGGGGATCGGCCGCTGGACCGCGGAGATGTTCCTGATCTTCCACCTGTTGCGGCCCGACGTGCTGCCCGTGGCGGACCTGGGAATCCAGCGGGCCATGGGCATCCACTTCAACCGCGGCGTGCGGCCGACCCCCGACGAGATGTGCGCCATCGCAGAGCCCTGGCGGCCGTGGCGGTCGGTGGCCTCGTGGTATCTCTGGCGCAGCCTCGACGCCCTGCCCGTGGAGTATTAGCCTCTCTATCGGAAGGGGGCTTGGCCAATCGGACTCGATGCCCTGCCCGTAGGGTATTAGCGCGTAGGAACGTGCGGGCCCGGCGCGGCCTCAGACCTCGTAATACCCGTTCATCACCGCGTCGTGCCAGACCTTGGCGATCACCGGGCAGACGCCCAGGGGCAGTCCGTCCTCCGTCTTCCAGTAGGAATGGATGCCGGCGCCGATCTCGACGACCCTGACCTTCGGAGCCGGGTCCATGGCCGCGTATTCGGCCTTGACGATCCGGTTGTACTTCTCGGGCGTGTGGTCCCGGCTGAACCGGTTGATGCCGTAGAGGAGCGGCGGCACCGGCCTGGCTTCCGGTCCCCGGCGGGGCCGACCGTAACCCAGGTAGCGGTCGATCAAGGCTTGGGTCTCCTCGGCGTTCATCTTCAGGCGCTCGGCCGTAACCTTGGCCGCCTCGGTGAGGCACGGGTGGCTGTCGCTGTGCAGCCAGTTCTCGGCCTTGAACTGGGGGAAGCGCTTGGCCTGTCGCCACATGTCGAAGATCTCTTCCATCAGCCACGCCAACCGGAAGAGGGGTTTCTCCCCTTCCTGCATGGCCGCCTCCGCGCCCTTGTAGCGGGCGAGCTCACGCCAGGTCCGGATGAGCACGTGGTCGAAGGTGGTGGGCCAGTCGTGGCCGCTCATCTTGCGGAAGATGAACGCGAAGGGCGAGTTCTCGATGCCGATGAGCCCCTTGGCGTTCTCGATGCGCTGCAGCAGGTAGTGGCTGAAGGGGCCGCCCGTGGAATGGCCGTGGGTGAAGACCGAGTATTCGCCTACCGGCAGGCGCCGGCGGCAGACGTCCAGCATGCCTTCCTCGAAGGCCACCGGCCAAGCCGCCATCCGGTAGTAGAAGTTGCTGCCCCTCTTGGCCCTGGCGTACGTCCGGGAGCCGTAGATCTCCCGGAACGAGTCGTCCGGGACCACGTCGTACTCGTCCCGGGAGATGGTCTCGCCGTCCAGCCAGATAGGCGTTCGCACGCCGCCGTCTTCGTGGAACGTGTCGCCGGGCCAATCGCGGCTCGGGTCCGGGAGGTAAAGGCGGCCGGGGTAGGTCATGCTGCACACCTTGTAGCCGCGCTTTCCGGCAAAGGTCTGCGCCAACCGCTCGATGGAGCGCCAGTCGCTCGCCCCCCCGTGGGTCATGAAGATGCCGAGCTTGTTGCCGTCCGGCCCGACCGCGGCCCTGGCCGGGTCCTTGGGCTCATAGACCATGCAGCCGATGTCCCAATCCATGCCGTTGGCGCGAATGCGGAACACGTCCTCGGTCTCGCTGAAGGGAATGTCGGGTTCCGCAAGTATCCCGTCCGAGATCTTCACCAGCTCGTCCTTCGACAGACTGGCCGGCGGCTCCCAGGAATCGCCCTTCCTCAATGTCTTGGCCATGGCAACGCCCCTCCCGTGTGGTTGGTCCGTGGACTCTACCATGCCTTGGGGTCAGCGGGCCATAGGAGTCGTGAACATGAAAATGGCGGCGCTTCCGGCTTTTGTGTGGGTAAGGTAGGAGGGAAAGGAGGAGCGAGGGATCACGCCGTCATTGCTCCGCAGACGATTGCCCTGTCATTGCTCCGCAGACCCTGCCCCGTCATTCCCGCGAAAGCGGGAATCCAGTTTCATCACTCTCGTTGTACAAACAGGTACAGACCTGTAACATGGTTTACAGTCCCCCGCTTCCGCGAGGACATGTTTTCACGGGAATGACGGGGTGGGCTCCGCGACGCCAAACCGAGGTCGGAATGGGAGGGAAGTGGACCTCATCGCGTGCGGGGGGAGTGTCTCGACCCACGTGACTTCCTGAAGCGCCGGAAACCTCTGGGGAGACCCCCTGTCATCCTGGCGAACACCAAACGAGGAGCACCCTTATGGACGAACGAAAGTGCAAGCGGCCAAACCTTTTTTGCTACGCTACGGAGGAACGGTCGCAAGACGCGATGGTATGCTGGCTGTTGTCGTGGGCTGACCGCAAATACAAAGCAGTGGACCCCGCGTTGCACGCATGCGCAACGCGCTTCGTCGAAGCGCTGCTTGGGAAACACGGTAAAGCAGCTATAGGCGTCGATACCGTGGAAGTACGGCAGCAAGACTGCAAAATCGACGTGCTCGCCCGCCTTAACGGCCAACATATCCTCTTGATCGAGGACAAGACGGGCGCTAGCGACGGTGACGCCAAAGACAAACTGCGACGGTACTACGACTGTGTGTGCGACGGCAAAACGGGCTTCGACCGAGTCGCCCGCAACGACATCTATCCGATCTACGTGAAGACCGGCAACTACTCACGAGCGGAACGCCAGAAGGTCGAGAAGGCGGTCGATCCAAGCCCTCGTGGCTACAAAGTCTTCGACCGGCGCGACTTCCTGGACGCGCTCAAGGGGTACCGCGGCGCGAACGCGATACTCGTGGACTATCGAGACCACCTCCAATGCTGGGAGAACGACACGGAGAGCTACCGCAACTGGCATGACAGCGATGCGCGGCGGTCATGGCGTCCCTGGGAAGGGTTCTACCGATACCTCGAAGACGTTCTGGGCGGGGATGCTGAATGGCGTTATGTCCCCAACCCGAAGGGCGGATTTCTCTGCTTCTCGTGGGGTCGGAGTAAGTTGCGGTTGCCTGGGGGCGACGCTAAGGTTTACTTGCAGCTTGAGGTCGATCCCCGCACCGAAGACGGGAAACGCGACCTCTGCTTCAAGATAGGAGTTGAGGCCGGCAAGGTGCCGATCGACTTGGCGCGGGAGTGGAGAGAGGAAATCTGCAAGGTCGGCAACGAGTCTGTCCTGCCAAGGAAGTTGCGTCCAGGCCGTACCATGACCGTAGCTGTTTGGAAAAACAAGTGGCTTTCTTTCGACGAAAACGGCAAGATAGACCTTGACAGGACAGTGGAGAACCTGCGCAAAGCCGAAAGTGTGTTGCGAGAGGCGGTAAAGACGTTTACCTAGTCGTCGTCCGACGGGTTGCGACTGCCCTTTGACATCCCCACCCGCTTCCGTTTCTCTGCGGCCCGCGGCATGTGACCGTATGCTGAGTTCCGTTGGCACCTATCCGTTTTGGCTCTTCAGGAAGTCACGTGGCGGCGACGATGGACGTGCCGTTGCGCGACGAGGTCTGCACCGGCCTGAAGCAGGAGATGGCGCGGCCCGGCGAGATCTTGGCCATCGCAACGCCCCTCCCCCTGGAAAGAGGGGAATGCAGGGACGCCCTTCGGGCGTCCCTGGGGTGTTATGGATCAAGCCGCCCGATTCCTCTCTTGCGAGGGAGCCGCTTGATGGGTGTTTATGACGAAAGGATAGGCTTGGCCCCATCGTTTGTCAAGCCGGTGGAGGGCGGCAACGTTCCCTTCAGCAGAACTCGCACAGGATCGGGAGGTGGTCGCTCAGCTTCGGAGTCGGGCCGAACACAACCTCACGGCCCAGAACCCGCGACTCCGTCAGGCGGTCGAGCATGGGCGCATTCACGTAGCATTAGTCGATCTGGTGTTCGATGAACCCGCGCGGGTGCCGAAACGTCGGCACGGGTTCCCCATGGAAGTGACTGAGGCAATCCGTCAGGCCTGTGGCGTGCATCCTCTCCACGACTTCCCGGTTCCCTCTGTCCTTCGGGGAATCGAACTTGACCGAGCTGTTGAAGTCGCCGCTGACGATCCAGTTGGCATCATCGGCGATGCCTGCGTTCCGCAGCAGGGACCACAGGATTTCCGTGAACCAGACACGGGGGTTGTTCTTCAGCTTGAGGCTCGATACATCGACGCCTGTCAGGGCTTCCTCTGGAACGGGAAAGTGCGGCAGGCAAACCGAGACCACACGATACCGCACTCCTTCGCCATCGATGACTTCACATTCGAGGGTCCTTCCAACGCGCTCGGAGTGGATTCTGTTGACCCACTCGAACTCGGAGGTCAAGTATGGCCTTTCGACGATCTCCCATTTGGAGAGGACTACGGTCTGGCCTTCCGTATAGCAATGGTACCTCGTCCGTATCCAGTCAGGTATCCTGCCCACTTCCTGAAGCATGGCGATGTCCGCATCTTCGCGATCCAAAGTCCTCCAAAGACCTGAACGCAAGTCTCCGGCCCGGTTGACGTTCCACGTGAGCGTCTTCATCCGGATAGATCCTCGGCGGGTCCCAGGAATCGCCCTTCCTCAATGTCTTGGCCATGGCAACGCCCCTCCCCGTGTGGTTAACCGATCAAGTCATCGACATTGAGCCTCAGCAGTTCGGCAATGCGTTCGAGCGCTTGGCGTGACGGTTTCTTTCCGTTCTCGATGTCCGATAGGCAAGCGGCGGAGACACCCGCGGCGTCGGCCAACTCGCCGACCCCCATACCACGGTACTCCCGCCAGACCCGAACCCGATTTTCGCCATTGATGAGCCTGTCCACGACTTCACCCGGCACGAACTCCTGGTCGGGCTCGTCGAACACCCGCTGAAGCGCAGCGGAGTCCGCCGCATCCTCGATGGCGCGCAACGTGTCATACTCGACAAGCGGGATGACGGCGTATTCCTCGTCGGCGATGGTGATGGTCTTTGGTTTGGCGGTCATCGGTATGCGCTCCCACGAGGCTCTATCAGACCAACCATGAGGGTCTCGGTCTTGGCGTCAAGTCGGTACAGTATCCGCCAGTCGCCAACACGCAGCCGGTAACCGCCGCCTTGCAGTTGCGCAGCGTTGTTGTCAGGCGCGAATGGGTCCACCGCCAGCGCATCGATCTTGGCCTTTATGGTTCTGGCGGTGTTGGCGGGCATTCTCTCCAGCCGACGACGAGCCTCCTTGGAAAAGACAGTTCGGAACATACCGCGACGAATTTCCTATTCGCCATCGAAGTCAACCTTGAATCTGACTACCTCGGCACAGGCAAGGAAATCCTGTACACCGTAAGCCGCCCTTCCGCAAGCCTGATGACCGACTCCTCGCACTGCGCGGCCCGTTCTGGTACACGTCGCGGGGATCGTCCGCAAGCGCAGCGCATCCTTCGCGCATCCGGCCCGATGACCATGCAGCCGCGGCTGACCCTATCGTGTGGCGAATACCGGCGGACGCGCCCGTTGCTGGACGGGCGCGTCACCGTGGCGGGCTACGACCTCGAAGTCGTGCCGGACCCGTTCCCGTCCACCGGCGTCCTCGGTGACTACCAGTATCCGCGAACGCTGCGGATGCTGGACCACAAGGCATTCGACGTCTGCGAGATGGGCATGGCGCCTTACGTGACGGCGCGCTCGCAAGGCGTTCCGCTGGCGGCCATCCCGGTCTTCCACTACCGCCGTTTCCGGCACCCCTATATCTTCTGCCGCGGCGGTTCGGGCATCGAGAGTCCCGCGGACTTGCCCGGTCGGCGCGTGGGCGTGCGGCGCCTCAACCTGAGCGCGGGGGTGTGGGCGAGGGCGTTGCTGCAGCACGACTACGGCGTGGACCTAGACGAGGTCACCTGGGTGGTGACGGTGGACGTGCCGCTACGCGACGAGGTCCGCAACCGCCTGAAGCTGGAGGCGGCGCCTCCCGGCGAGGGTCTGGAGGAGTTGCTCGTCCGGGGCGACATCGACGCCATGATCGAGGCCTCCACCCTGAGCGCGTCGGCGCGAAAGGCGGCCGGCGTGCGCCGGCTGCTGGGCGAGGACACGCGCCAAGCCGAGTCGGACTACTACGCCCGCTCCGGCTACTTCCCCATCATGCACACCATCGCCCTGTGGCAGGACGTGGCCGCGCAGTACGAGCACCTGTGCCAAGCCCTGTACGACGCCTTCCTTCGCGCCAAAGCCGCGGGCAACCGCGCCGGCGAACCCCGGGCGCGCTACGTCCTGGCGCTGGAAGAGGAAGATTGGTGGCGGTCGCTCACATCGGAGCAGACGGACACCCTGTGCGGCGGCCCGGGACGCACCGGGGACCCCTGGAGCTACTCCCTGGACGAGGACGGCAGGACGGTGGAGGCGTTCCTCGACTACGCCTGGGAGCAGGGCCTGACGCCGGAGCGCTATCGGACGGCCGACCTGTTCGTGTTACCGGGGAAAGCGAACGACGTGCAGGAGCCGGGATGAGGCGAAGGCCGTACCCCTGGGAGCGCGGGCGTCCCGCCCGCACGCCCGCAAAGGTCTGCAACGGATTGCAACAGAACAATGCGGCCAGGATGCCCGTGTCCCGGTAAGACTTCCCGGAAACGTGCGCCGGTGGCGCGGCGCCCTACGGTTTATCTTCGTCCCATTCCACCGCGTCGCCCACGCGGATCATGCCGCCGGTGAGCACCTGCGCCCGCAGGCCGCCCCGGTGGACCAGCCCCTGCAGCACGTTCTTGCCCGTCAGCCTGGCGAGGTTGGCGCACGGCTCGCACAACCGCAGTCCCCGCAGCTTCACTCCGCCCACCGTGAACTCCCGCTGCACCAAGTGGTTCAGGGGAACCCCGCGAGTGGTCACGTTGCGGCGGCTGTCCTTCGAGTCCAGCACCGTACCGTAGTCGCGCTCCATGGCCTCCATCGCCTCGGCCTCGATGAGCGTCACCTCCCGGTCCGGCCCCGGGTTGTGCGAGTAGCTGCCCACCTCGTTGCAGTAGCGGTCTCCTTCGAGGCCCCTGCCCTCCACCGCGCGGACTTCCGGAAGGTTCTGCATGGCGCCCTTGGCGTCCGGCGCGACCTGTATCGACACAACTGATCCCTTGGCCATGGTCTCTCCTATGGTTAGGCTCATGTTGGCTGCAACGACTCATTACCTATACCGATCTGCACCGCCTGGGGTTGCTGATGTTTAATGAAAGCGCGGCCAGTATGGTTCTCGACGATCTTCACCGCAGTCGTGCCTGTGAACGTGTGAGTCGTTGCGTGAAACACGGACAGACTACAATCCTGGAGTTGTTGATCCTTTTCCAGTTCATCAATCACAAGTCCCTGTGCAGTCAAATCCGATCGAGACAGATGGCGACTGTGACTCTTGAAATTCTTGTGGCCCGCAAGCCAGTCAGCTACGGATGTGGCTTGCTTCCGACGATCTGATCGGTCCTTGAACATGTAAGTTTCCAACCACCGCTGCACGAGTTCCTTGGACATTTCCAACGCCGTTTCACAGTTTACAAGCAAATCCGGACCGAATTGGCTCAACATCGGCAACCATGCCGAGAGTTTCGCAGGATCGGCACACTCACCTTGGGCCTTGTCGAACTGGTCTAGAACCGCTTGAGCAGGAACCCTGCGAATACCCAACGGAGTCAAGAGCACGAACTGCGGATCGGTAGGGCCAAGGAAAGAGTGTTTGCCCATCACGATTCTATCGGCTGCACACGAAATCATCGTTGCTGCCGACATGGCGAGTTGCGGCACGATCACCCGAATATCGGAAAACCGGGACCGTAAATAGGAAACGATAGCTTCTGCAGCCTCTGATGAACCACCGGGACTATGCAAGATGAGATCAAGAGATGGTCCTTGCAAACCCGAAGTGACTTGCATAAGCGCCTGAATGTCTTCATCACCAATTGAAGTGAGCTCGGGACCTACCTGCTGCCTCTGTAACCATCCCGAAGCGTACAGAATGGTATCTCGCTTGGTGTGCTTATAGAGTTTATGGAGATATTTGCGTCGGACGCCATCGAAGTCTGGAGGCCTGTCTTTGGCGGTTTCGTGCAATTCGGCAAGGATCTCGCTCCATATGGGCATGGTGTCGCCCCCCTGGATTGGGCCTATCGCGCGCTTGTACGGTCGGTAGTCGTCGTAATCAGTGGTTCCTTTGTTGCCGAACGATAAGCGTCCAGTCCGCGGTCGGCTTTTTGCCAATCCTGGTAAACTTCCATGAACTCCCGCACGCCCGGACGCGCCAGCGCGGCTTCTAGCATGGCGTCCCTTTGTTGTACGCGGATGTTCTTCGCCGTGCGCTTCTTGTCCATCTTCTTTGTCCCCTTTGTTGTCACTGTTGCTCCTTTCCTACTGTTGACCATCTCCGCACAAATCCTCCTTGCTACTTACACGCGAATAAATGAATCAGGTTGAACCTGTGGCAGTATTGATCTATACAAACTTTTCTACTGCTCAAAGGCCCCACTGGCTTTCGTTCGTGAATCGTACAAGCTTTCTCTGCCTCACGAATGACCTCCTCCATCGGCGTGTTCGCTTCAGGTCGGAAGGGGTTCACGTAAGCTTGGACTTGAACCTTGTCCGATTCAAGGTCGTAGATGACTGCCGGTTGTTGGGAAACTGCACATCCCGACAACATTAGCGCCATTATCATCGCCATGATTACCCTTGTCATCTTGAGTCCTTTCAAATCCAACGCTCAATGAGGACTGCGTGGTTTCCCAACTTCACATCCCCACCGCTTTACCAGTAATGACAGCGAAGCTGCTACCTCGATATTGGGACCAGTCCTACGTTGATCCTTCCTAAGCACACTCATTCGGCGTTAAGGTCTATAGAATCAAAAATGTCTCGAATATTATCTGGTTGCAGCGCCCAGCGATATGCCGGATGAACCTCCCAATCGTAGCCAAAGTCTGCAAACTGGTGGTATAGGTATCTATTTTCTTCGAAATACCGACGATCTGTACCCTCATCGGTTTCCTTACGAGCGGTAAGGAAGTTGATTTTGTACAGAAAGGCCGCAAGTTCCTTAGACGAAGCCGAAAAGTGTCCTTGTCCTCTAGCAAAACGATATTCCCCGGATTGTGACGCATTCGTCAATTTGTTGAGAAGATCGCTGGTAGTATAAACGTAGCCGTAGCGTGCTTGCCGTTCTCGTCTGTTCGGTTTCATACTAAAGATCAGACGTTCGATCTCTGGAAGCTCTGATCGAAACTCATTTATTGTATCTTGAATTCTCCCTTGTGAGTACTCTTCGAATATTGCCTGAAAATCTGCGGTGTTGATCCGGATACGACCTGTCCCCTGGGCTTTACGAGCCGCTAAAGTGCAGAGTTTTACAAGGTCGCGCGGACGCTTTCGAATCAACGACATAAGAATTCTATACATTGGTGCATTATTCCACTTACCTGCCCCATTAAATCGTGGTTCGATAACGGGATTCAGGTAACTTGCCAGCTCTGGTTGTCTAGTATAGATGAGTCTCTTTTCGTTGACCGAGCGACCAAAGAAAGTTTCAAAGCGTTTGACAAGCATGACGAAGATTTCGTGATTGGTCCAAGTCTGCCAGATGACCGAGCCTTCGATTTTGTCTGTTGATTCATCAGACGTACGGACGAGATAATACACGTCGGAACGCAAGCTGATTCTAAAGCGGATGCCGTTGTTTTCATTGGCGATGTCCCGGACGGCGTTCAGCAGAGCTGAAATGCGGCTCACGTCTTCTGGGCTGCCCCGCCATCCTCGATCCAGATCATCGATATATACTGTTATCACTCCATCTTTGAGGAAATTCTTGATAAGCAATTGATTCACACTAGTCAAACTGATACCATCCCGCTGGTCCGCCTTGAGAGTCGTCTTCAGGAAATCTAGGATACGCCCACCATATCCTTTCAATTTTACCTTGAAGTCGTCACTGTTCGCACCAAGGTGTGTGAGGACCTTTCCTGCTATTATTTCAACAAGTCCTAGCTTCCATGAACGGACCGTCTGCAGAAAGTCTGATGAGTCGGTTCCAAGCTCGGCGATGTCGTCAGGCTTGACTAATATCGCGATCTTGTTTGCTTTTCGATCCTCTGAAATTGCAACTTGAAAGAGGGCCGACTTACCAATGCCTTTGTGACCGACTAATATCCGTAGGGCTAATTCGGTTGCGACTTGGTCATAAGTGGATGTTTTGAAATAATAATCACGAAGGCGTTCCGGATCTTCGTCCTCCGCAGCTTCGTGACCGAATAGGGCCTGAATTTCAGGTTCCGTAAACCTTAGCTTCGGATTAGCCATTCAACCCATCCTTCTCCATCGTATCCTGCGCTAGCTTCGGCAGCACAAACAGTATGACTTCTTGAAACTCAAGCCGCTACAACCGGTCCTCGAGCCAGTCGAGCATGTAGGGCACGTTGTGGGCCCAGTAGTCGTGGCTGCAATGGATGGCGCCGCCGGTGGCCGCGTCGTCGTAGATCTTGAGGGTCTTGTCCTTGCTGCCGATCTCGTCGAACAGGCGTCTGGCGCCGTTCACGTCCATCAGGCGGTCGTTGGCGCCGTGGGTGATCAACGTGGGGCAGGTGATGTTCCCGGCGGCTCCTTCCATGGTGAAGTCCTTGAGCCGCTCCCGGGCCACTTCGTCGCTCACTCCTCCCAGGAGCCGTTGCACCACTGGCCGGAGGTGCTCGCAGAAGAGGTAGAGGTCGTCCAGTATGCTGAAGCAGCCGCTCCAACCCACCAGCGCCTTGATGCGCGGGTCGAAGGCCGCGGCCCGGGGCGCGTAGTAGCCGGCCATGCTGATGCCCATGAGCGCCATGCGCTCGGGGTCCACTTCCGGCCGCGACGCCAGGTAGTCGATGCAGGCCCGGGCGGGGACCTCGTAGTCCGGCCGGGTGGGGATCCCCTTGAGGTACATGGACGAGCCCCGTCCCGGCGTGTCCACCAGCAGCAGCGCCCAGCCGTACTCCAGCACCTGCCGGCCGCTGAAGAAGATCTCCTCGGCGAAGGCGTCGGCGCCCCCCATGAGGAAGACCGCAGGCCATTTGCCCGGCGCCGGGTTCCTGGGGTGGCAGAAGTAGCCGTCGTACTCCTCGTCGCCGCAACGGACGCTCACGACCTCGATGGGAGGATCGTGGAGCGCCGCGGCCGCCCGGAAGCATTCCTGCGACTTCCGGAACCGTTGCGCCTTGACGTCGTTCTCCGCGATGGTCAGGAACACGTCCGACATGCGGAAGTACTGGTTGGCGTGGAAGAAGAACTGCCGGGCCGTGCGCTCGTGGCCCGCGGCCAGCGCGTCCTTCGCCCGGGCCTCGGTCTCGCGGGCCAGACCGAGCCACGCATCCTGCCACGCGCCCTTGTCGCCGGGGTCGAGGCCGCGGCACAGGCGCGCGACGTCGAACAGGTCGCCGCCTCCCTGCTGGGCTTCGGCCACGAGCCGAAGCGTCTGGCCGCCCATGACTTCGGCGGGAAAGAGGAAGTCGATCATGGAACCCCTCCGGCGCCTACGGCAGCGAGTAGAGCCGCTTGGCGTTGCCCTCGGTGATGTTGTAACGGTCCTCGGCGCTGAGACCTTCGACGGACTCGAAGATCGGCACCACCTCCTCGAAGTTGCGCCCGGTCTGCGGGTCCGTGGCGTTCACCGCGCCGAACATCTCGGTGGCGAACAGCACCCGGTCGGACCCCACCCGCTTGATGAGCAACTCCATGCCCTCGGCGTCGTAGATGGCCATGTCCCAATAGACCCGTCGGGCCGCCTCCTCGAAGGGCTCCAGCCCCTCCTTCACGTGCATGCCCCGGTGGCGGTTCCACTGGTACGGCACCGCGCCGCCGCCGTGGGGGATGACGATCTTGAGCTTGGGGAAGTCCCGGAACACCCGCGAACTCAGCAACTCCACCGCGGCGTTGTGGTGGTGCGCGATGTAGTAAGAGCTGGTCAGGTGCATGGCCGGGTTCAGGGACGCGCTGGCGTGGATGGTCCCCGGTACGTCCAGTTCCACCATCTTCTCCCACAGCGGGTACCACCACTCGTGGGCGAGGGACGGCGTCCACGGCTCCCGGCCGCCGCACAGGTCCGGGTTGATGTTGCAAGCGATGAAGCCCTGCTCCCTGACGCAACGCTCCAACTCCTCCACCCAACTCCCGGGGCCGACCCCCGGCGATTGGGGGAGCTGGCACACGGGCGAGACCTTGTCCGGCCACAGCCGGGCGATGCGGGCGATGAGGTCGTTGCACGCCTCGCTCCAGTAACGGCTGACGAGCTCCGACCCGAAATGATGGCCCATGGCCGATGCCTGGGGCGAGAACAGCAGCCGGTCGATGCCGGTGTCGGCCATCCTCTGGAACTGCGGCCGCATGGACTGCTCGAGCTCCTCGTCGCTGACGTTGAGCTTCGCGGGCGCGGGCCGCGCCTGGTTGATGATCTGCCGCGCGCGAAAGGACTGGAGCTTTGCGGGCGCCGTCGTGTAGTGTGCGTGAGCGTCGATGACCACGGTGCAACCCCCCGGCGAGTGTGCGCGTAGTCTAGCAAAGCCCGGAAGGACAGGCTATAGCCCTGGATCGGACCCCGGCGCCCTGTCTTCTCAGGACCCCAACCCCGGCCAAGGAGCGACTCATGGCGGAGATCCCACGTCTCAACGGCGTCATCAAGGCGCTGGAGGAAGGCGAGACCGCGTTCGTGAGCTTCACCCCCATCGACGTGGAGAGCGCCGTCGCCATGGCGGGATCCCGGCTCGACGGCGTGGCCTTCGAGATGGAGCACGCGCCCCTGGACATGCCGGGGCTGCGGCACGCGTTGCAGTACATGCTGGACCGGAGACAGATCGTGGACCGGGGCGCCCTCGCCCCCGCGGTGACGCCCCTGGTGCGCATCCCGCCCAACGGCAACGAGATGAACCAATGGCTGGCCAAGCAGGCCCTGGACCTGGGCGTGTTCGGCATCATCTTCCCCCACGTGAGCTCGGTGGAGGAAGCGCGCAACGCGGTGGCCGCCTGCCGTTACCCGCGTCTGCCGTCCGCCCCGCGCCACGACCCTCCGGGCATCCGCGGCGACGCCCCCACCCGGGCGGCCCGTTACTGGGGGCTCCGGCAGCAGGAATACTACCAACGCGCGGACGTGTGGCCGCTGGCCCCCGACGGCGAGGTCCTGGTGGTGATCCAATGCGAGGAGGTCCGCGCCATCGAGAACCTGCCGGCCATGCTCAGGGAGGTTCCGGGCATCGGGGTGGTGCTCATCGGTGAAGGGGATCTCAGCCAGGAACTGGGCCATCCCCGGGACTACGACCACCCGGTGGTGGCCGACCACATCAACCGGATACTCGACGTCTGCAAGGAACACGGCGTGCCCTGCGGCCATCCGCATCCGAGCGCGGACAACCTGGAACGGCTGGTGGCCGCGGGCTACCGCTTCCTCATGCCGAGCGCGCCGCGTTCCTTCGCGCTGCTGCACCGGGCGCGGGAGCTCACCGGGCGCGGCTGACGCGCCACGCCAACGGGATTCACGCCAAGGGGAAGGGGGCCGGAACCATGAGCACCGTGAGGTTGGACCCGCCGGAGAGGCTCGCCATGAGCCTGGGGGAAGTCATGTTTACCCAGAGGGCCATCCGCAGGCTCAGGCCCGACCCGGTGAGCGACGAAGACCTCAAACTGTTGATGGACGCGGCGTCCAAGGCGCCCAACTCGCGCAACGAGCAGAACGCGCGGTTCCTGGTGGTGCGGGACCGGGACCGGGTGCGCAGGTTCGGGGAGCTGTACAGGGAGGCGTGGTGGGCCAAGCAGCCCGCGGACTGGAGGCCCGAAGGCGCTCCCCCGGGGGATCGGCACTTGGCGCCCATGCGGTTGGCGGAGGCCATGAAGGACGCGCCGGTGGTGGTGTTGGCCGTGTCCAGGGTCCCGGGACACGCAAGCTCCGTGCTTCCCGCGGTGCAGAACCTGATGCTCGCCGCCCGCGCCCTGGGCATCGGGTCGGTGCTGACCACCCTGCACCCGCGGGTCACCGAGCGGGTGCACGAGTTGTTCCGCATCCCGCGGGAAGCCGAGGTCCACTGCTGCATCCCGCTGGGCTACCCGGAAGGCCGGTTCGGCGCGACGGCGCGCCAGCCCGCTTCGGAGACCACCTACTACGAGGAATGGGGCAACCCGCCGCCGTGGGAGTGAGCCAAGCAGCGCAATAATGGGGTGATGCTCGAAGCATCCGAACTTTCGGAATAGCCCGAAGTTCGGTATATTGCCGCTTCAGGAATCCCTCGGTTTGGCGTCACAGACGCCCCACCCCGTCATTCCCGCGAAAGCGGGAATCCATCCATCCTTGTGAAAACTCCCCGTGTTTCCATCCTTCCGACCCAACCCCATGGCGCCCTGCATGAGAGCGATGAAACTGGATTCCTGCCCCCGCTTCCGCGAGGACATGCTTTCGCGGGAATGACGGGGCAAGCGTCTGCGGAGCAATGACGGCGTGATCCCTTTCCCTCCCCTTTCGCTCATCTTTCCCTCCTACCTTACCCACACAAAAGCCGGAAGAGCCGGAAAATTTTGCCCCTTGACAAGCCTTGAGCAAATTGCCTAAGTTTACCTCGCGATCATCCCGCGAAGGTCCGCGTGTCGGGCCTTCCGTCGAATACAAGAGCCCGATTTCTGGCAAAGGGTAGCTCCCTGAGCCTGGGTAAATACACGGAACCATCTCTACCTTCGTGGCGATGATCGCAAAGGCCCGGCAATCCTGCCGGGTTGAGCCGATTACTGTCCAGGAGTAGGCGGGTCAGCCTACCCTCCGAGTGACGAAGGGAGAAGGGATATGAGAAGTTCGGTTGACTTGAAGGCGAGTGGTAGGGTGCTGACGGCGACATTGTCGGCCGCGTTGGTGGTGGCCTTGGTCGCGGGATGCGGCGGTGGTTCGAAGGGTGGTTCTGTCGTAGCACCACCGAGTGCATCGATGCCCACGCCGACCCCGCGACCGACTTCGGTGCAAGTCGTGGAGTCCCTTGGAGCAGGCTTCCGGGCTTCGACTTCTCGGCAAGTAACTACGCAGCCTGTAAAGGGAAGTGTTGTCCATTCCCTGCAAGGGCAGTCCTATGCGCCCACACTTGAGAGCGATAACAACGGTCAGTTGCGGATCAGGATGGACGGCAGGGACGGGCGCACGTGGAGGATCAATACTGTAACGGATACTCTCGAGGGACCGGCGGATTACGGTTCGGTGCCCACAGGGTATCGACTGAAGGGGTTCACGACTGGCAGTGTGCAAGAACGATACATAGCGGACGTTTACGGCGCTTGGGCAAACTCCGGTGATGGTACTCTCATCGGGGGCTACTACGCGCACTTGGCTCCCTCCGGTCGTCTCGACATCGGAGCGTTCTTCGACGGGGGTACGCGGTTCGATTCCCCGCCGTCAGTTTCCGTTACCGGTCGGTATCGAGGTCCGGCGGCGGGGGGTTACGCCGCCAACCTGAACGGAGGTCTGTTGACCCCGCCGGGGTTGCGTGGCTCCTGGCAGGTTGGTGCTTGGCAGGGAGCGGTTGACTTGACGGTGACGGGTAGCGAAGTGTCCGGCTCCGGGTCCGTGGACAGGGTGAAGGCGCTGGTAACCTTCGCTTCGGGTGGAACGTTTCAAGTCGGCGGTCAATGGCAACCGCCTGTTAGTCCCATTCGGGTTGTGATCGCTCCGACGGCGCATTCCGAGGGGTTCTTCTCGGAGGCTGCTAATCTGGGGCTCAACGGAAGGGCTATCGGTTCCTTCGGCGGACAGTTCTCGAAAGACGCGCAACTGATCGGCGGCACCTTGGCAGGGACCTACCAGAGTACCGACACGGCAAGGTTCGTCGGGGCCTATGTTGCCGAACGGCAATAGTCCAATAGACGGTCCATCAGCTTCGGCTGGTGGATCGCGTAGGGACAGTGGGGACCGAGCGGTAACGGACCAAGGACAGACTCCGCCAGCGTGACAACCGGGAACGGACGGCAACCCGGCCACCGGCCTACAGAAACGCCGATGGCGAGATGCCGAAACGCTTGGCCAGAGCGCGTATCTGCCCGGCGTCCAGTTCCCGGGCGCCTTTCAGAATCTCCGTCACGGCGTCAGGGGCGCCGATCTCCGGGAGATCCGACAAGGTCAGGTCATGCTCGTCCATCAAGAATCGCAGTAGGTCTGCACCATTGACCGCGGGTATGGGATGGTGCTGGTCCTCCCACGCGTGGATGACGGTCCCTAGGGTGTCCAGCAGGGAGTAGAGGGGATGGCCCTCATCAGCGCCCACTTCGTCGATGAGGAAGTTGAGACGTTCAATCGCTGCATCATAGTCATGCTCGTTGCGAATTTCGAGCAAAGGACTGACCTGTGTCCAGGATTGTCGAAGTTCTTCGGTGATGACGCTCATGTCTCCCATCTTCCCCTGTCGTATTTCCGACCTTTGCTCCTCTATCGACGCATCCATGCGTCGCTCGCTGGTTCAGGAGGGCGGCGCGGAGGCGGTCAAGCTGGAAGGAGACGTGACCCAAGCCTTCCCAGGAGAGCAGCACACCTTCATATGTCAGCGCGCGGAGATCCTGAATGGACGAGTTCTTCCTGCACGATGGAGGGTCGCTTGGCCAGCAGAGCCAGCAGGACCCGTGCCGGTCCTTCCGGACGGCGGCGGCCCTGTTCCCAATTCTTGAGCGTGCCGAGGGATACCCCGATACTCTTGGCAAAGTTGGGCTGCGAGAGGCCCGTCTTCCCGCGTATCGTGGCGACGTCGGGTTCCGGTAACTCGGACGCCGCGACTTCATGCACGACAAAACCGTCCCGTTGGCCGTCCAGGTACGCGCGTGCATCATCCAGCCCGGCCATGACCTTCTTGAAAGCCTTGCTCATGTGAGCCTCCTGTATTCTTCGACCATTCGCTTCGCAGCGGCGATCAATGCGGCTCGCTCCCTGGGGCTGAGATCCGCTTTCTCGTTCTTGGCGAAGACGGTGAGCAAAAACACCGGAAGGTCCTCGCCGGCGAACAAGAATACCACACGAGCCCCTCCGCTTTTGCCATGTCCCTGACGGGCGCTCCGCATCTTGCGTATGCCGCCGCCGAGCGAGACGCCCGACCTGGGGTTCGAAGCTACCATATCGACGACCCTGATCCGTTCGGCGTCGGACAGTACTCCCTTGGCTGCTGCAAGATATTCGGGTGTCTCGACGACTGTTTGCCAATAGGTCCACATATAGGCGTCAATGGCGTCCTGTCCCGGGATGATGCTGAGTGGCAGATTTCAACAACGTCGTCGCTTGCCGTTCCTGAACGCTGTTTCACCCCTTCCTTTCCTATCTTATCCATACAAAAGCGGAAGAGCCTTCAAAATCTCCAGCGCTTGCTTTCGGTCCAGATGCGGATGCGCGAACTGATTGCGATAGCTGCGCAAGCAGCCGTAGCAACTCGAATCGCATTCACAATCGCCCTGAACCCTCATTTTCGCGTTGCAGAGCACCTCATTGAAGACACTCTCTCGCTCCAGTTGCACAACTAATCCGGCACCACCCGGAACGTTATCATAAAGCACGATAGCGGCGTTGCCCGTATTGTCACCGCCAGTGATTGTGACGTTCAAATCCGTATCCGGGACATCCAGCGCCTCCGCTGCGCCTAGCAAAATAGCATAGGCGACGGAATAGGCACCCCACTCGCCGCCCAGTTGGGGAAACTGCAAGCGCACCACATCCGTGACCAGTTCGTGACCAAGCGAGAACCTTCCCAGCGTACCGAGGCATTCGGCTCCCGAGGGTGACCTGTGTTCTCCTCTTGGTTGTGACGTATGAGCACCGCAGGAACAGCAGATATAGAAACCTTTCCTGTTCATGCCCTCGCAAAGAATAACCAGAGTTCCAGGTAAGGCTTTGGTGACGTGCACGCCGAGAACAGTCTTCGTTTCAGGCTGCGCGCCCTCCTTGAAACCGTGAAAAAACGGTCGTGTCGTATACAGACGCCGTGTCCTTCCCTGTGGTTCTTTGGGAGGCTCGAATAGCGATGTTACGAAACCGAAATTGGGAATAAGGTATTTCCGTCCATGTCCACTGAGCGACATGTCACCTTCATTCCATTGTTTGAAATTGCGGGCGTCGTCGTACTCGTAATGCCGGATAGGCCACTCCTTGCCAGCCACTATCTTCACTCCGCAGGATTCCCACTCCTGTTTGTTAGCTATCACCTTGCCCCCTGGTGCGTATTCGGCAATGGCCTGGGATAAGTCTCTCTGAAGCGCAACGTCAGTCGGACGACCGTTGCCAGAACGAGTATCGAGCTCGACGACGTCCACGGGAAATCCGTATTTCGGGATGACGGCTTTGCGAGACAGGAAGTTCAGGGCAGGTTCAGTGGCAATGGTCGTCATGCGACGCTCCAATTGATCAACCTTAGACGTCCAACCAGAAGGTTCTTTTTCCTTCAGATGTTTTTTCGCTTTTTCCATGTCAATGTAGTCTGCACACACTTCGGCTTCTACATAGTCGAAGCGACTCTGTGATCCGGCGATGTTGTCAATCCAGGTATCATCCTCAAGTCCTACCGGGCGATGCATGTTCTTCGGCACGATTCGGCATAGCGCGTTCATCAATTCATTATTACTCTTACAAAATTCCTTCAGGTCGGAAGTCGCGCGAGGGCTCGACCAGCTCCCAATGAAGTCTTCCACTTTGCTGAAGCGTTCTGCATTTCTTCGAAAGAACGCCGACAAGGCAGTGGCAACCATGTGTCGTAGGATGATTTTATCGTTCGTCATACGCAGACGTGGCGGATGTACCTTGCCATCGACCACTCGATGGAGCGGATCTTGATAGTGATACAGATCGTGCGGATTGCGGCGACAATAGGTCAACGCCAAGCCAGGAATATCTCCTCGTCCGGCCCGCCCGACGCGCTGAGTGTAGTTGAAGGGCTCCGGCGGCACATTTCGGAGAAACACTACATCCAGATCGCCCAAGTCGACGCCGACCTCAAACGTGGTGGAGGAACTAAGAAGATGGATACCGCCATTCTTGAACTTGTCCTGCCTTTTGCGTGCCTCATCGCTAGTAATCTGCGCGGTATGCTCTTCTGCTCTGAGCGCCGGAGGCAGGGCGGCGCTCTCGTACAGGATCCGATAGTGGTTCTCCTCCAGGCGCTTCTGGTCACTCCGCAACAGGATCCCAGGGCAACGATTTCTGGGGCAGACCCCACGAATGTTGTGTGTGCTCAAGGTCGCGCAACGGTTACATTCCCAGATCTCGTCAAGTCTGGCAAGCTTAACCCGCAGCCAGTTTGAATCAAGCCGGAACGTCCCGTTCGATGCCCCGCGAGACAGGATAGGCGGATCGTCAGGATTCCGATCGTCATGGTTCCTCAACGCGCGCCATACATCCTCCATGAGCTTTGTTGATGCCGCTTGCGTCTCCTTATCGGGCGAGCCGCCGTCCAGAAGCAGTCGGTGAAGGAAATGTTTTACGACCGCCGATTGAGGGCTGCCCCATTGGGATACGCCCCTTTTCTTACCTGGTGCCCCGATGATAAAAGCCCGCTGCGTTCGCCCAGGCGATACATCGTCCCACGTCAGCGTTCCATCACCTTTCGGCAGATTCATGGCGAAGCGTTGACGTAACTCGTCCAAAAGGTACCCGATCAGGCGACGCGCTTCGTCATCGGTAAAATTCCATGGGGGTTGTCGCATGGATTCGGGCAAGCACAAGTCGTGAGGAATCTCGACGAACCACTTGACTAGGCCGACTCCGCTCAAGGACAACCTTTTCTCGTCCGTCAGCAGCTCGCGCAGCGTCGCCGTCAGTACCCGTCGATCCTTTTCTGCCTTGGTATTCGCCCTAGTGAACAGTTTGGCCTGCTCCCATTGCTTTAGTAATCGGGTCCTAAGATCGTCGATAGATAGGCCCTCGTCGGCGATCGGTTCCGCCTTCATAGCCCGCAACATGAGATTGCGACCACGCAGTTTCTGATAGGAATCCTCCGCATACCAGGCAAAAAACGCCGCCTCCTGTCGGCTGTCGGCGAAGGCCAGCACCTTGCGTCGGTCTTCGGGGAGCAATTCGTGTAGGGCGGTGGCGATCACGGTGTTGGGTCCGTCTGAGCCGTGCACAATTTCCTGTACCGGGTCACCAATGCCACCGGGCTGATAGCCGCAAGCTCCGCATTCCTTCAGTTGATCTGCATGAAGCCTATGGGATTCGCACTTTTTCACGCGAATAGCTGCTCTGCAGTCGCATGTCGGCGTGGCCTTGGAAAGGGAACCGCAGAGCCTACATAGCAACTCGTCCCCATAGTCCGCAGGTAAGTAGTAGTCCACGCCAAAGTACGGCTGGCTGGGATCCCGGACGGCCTCCTTCAGCCGTCCGGCCTGCTCTCGGCCGACGTAGTAATGCTGCCCGCACTCGCGGCACAGGGCGATTTCCAATGGCTCTGCGCTCGACCCGCTTCCGCTTTCACGTCTGCGGTTGAGCACAACGACATCCGCGCCATCCTTATGGACGAGAAACGCTCCTTCTAGCGCTCGCAGAAAAGCATGATAACGTCGTGGATGCCCATCGGCGGCTGTCGGCTGTGATTCGCCGAAAATGACGGTGGGTGCTGAAAAGGGCTCTCCAAAAAGTTCCTCTGCAAACTCGGCAACCACTTGCTTGTCTTCCTCGCTTTCGCCGGAGGAAATAGTCGCGCTGGTGGCGATGCAGCGGAACGGATCTTGCCGCCCGCCATCACGTAGCCGCTGCTTGAGCCGCCGGAGCAGCATGCCCATTTCCATGCCCTTGGCGCCCCGGTACTGGTGCGCCTCGTCGAGCACGATGAACTGCCAACGCCTACCATGATCGAACAGAGGGCTGTCGTCGGGACGGATGAGCAGATATTCCAGCATCGAGTAATTGGTTAACAAGAGATGGGGAGGCGTGTTCCGCATCTCTGTGCGGAACACGAGTTCTCCCTCCTCCCGGACACTGGCGGTACGCCACCTGTCTCTGTCATCTTCTGGCGTTTGTCCGATGTACTGCCCGAATGTCGGCAGGAACTCCGATCCCGCCTCGCGCAACTTGCGGCAAATCCTGCCAAGACGTTCGCGTTGATCGTTAGCGAGCGCGTTCATCGGGTACAGAATCATAGCCCGCACTCCTGGCTCCTTGAGGTCTCCCGTCAGGTGCTGGCGATACAATTCAAACAGGATCGGGTAGAGAAAACTCTCCGTCTTGCCACTGGCAGTGCCGGTGGCGACGACGACGTTCCGGGCGTCGATATGCGTAGCGCGGACAGCGCGTTCCTGATGTACATACAACGAACCTTCAAGCATCGCCGGAAGAAGATCCTCGCCCTTATGTGGAAAACACTCTTGCACCAACTCTCGGGCATCCAATCCGTGCTCAAAATTCCGAGTTGGCTCAGGTATCACCTCCTTCAATAGAGAACCTTCTTCCTGCAGAGCGGCTTGGAATGAAGCCCGCAGTGCCGGTTCCCTGAAGAAAAAGGAAGTCCTCAGATAGCTCTCGTAGCGTTGACGAACCTTTTCAGACCAACCTTGTATGTCACTGGAGTCAAGCATCGTCCAATCTCCCGGTGATCTCCATGTCGGCTGTCGGCGCTTGCAGCTTGGCCTTTCGTGAAAGCTTGCGCGTTAGCCGCTTCAGACGCCGGATCTTCTGTCGTAGAATCTCTTTCCTGTTGTCTTCCTGCACTTCTGCCTTCTTTTCTCTCAACGTCCGTATCTTTGCCTTGATAACACCGATGCTGTACTCTATCACCACGTCTGGTAGCAGATCAGTCTTTCCTATCCCAACCGGATCAATGGCTGGTTCCGAGGAGGCTGTAATTGAAATGAGCGTCAGCACCGATTCATTGCACTGAACGTTGAACGAGGTATCCTCGTTTGACCGTGGGTCGAGCTGCGAATAGTCCACGAAATCGGACAGCGGAATCTTGACGACATCTTCCTGTTCTCGAGAGCTGTAGTTGCGATCCAATTCTCCGTCGAATCCTGCTTTGATTGAATCGATGCAAGGAGGTAAAAACAATCGAATCGTCCTGCTCGCATCGGCCTGCCTCCGAAACTCTTGTCGTGTCATCGTCAACGGAGTATCGCGCCATTTTCCGGTTTCACTATCACTTGGTTCCATCCGCCACCAAATGCGAGGCAGTTTGACCATTAAAGGAACGTGGCCAGCATCCGTCTCCAAAAGGCAACTCAAATAATCACCATCTGGACCATCTGGATGCGGGTCAGCAATGATACTTCCGTTTGGAAGTACTTTCGAGTACGTTCCTTCGGTTCCTGCGTCTTCAATTTTGAGAGGCAGCATGTCTCCATCTGTACCTACGAATTGCACCTCCGTCGGAGAATGGCCAGCAGATGGTGGAGCCAGCAGAGTGGTTTCGGTGTATAGCTCGCCATTAACACGAATCTCTCGGAGATCGCGCAGGTATCGAAATTCGCCACTGTCCAGCAATTTGTCATCGTAAACACGAATGAAGAAGCGTCCCTGCCGGCCATTCAGGACATCCGCAATAGTTTGCTCGGCTGGCTTGAAGTTTTCGCCTCTCCAGCCACTTTCCTTTTCTTCACCGACCCGCACCCATACGACGTCTTGTGAGGGATACAACTCTGGACCAGCGCCAACGAACAGCCTCCCTTCTTTTGAATTATCGAAGACACATTGACCCTTCAATTCAAAGCCGGATCTGAACAACGAGATCGTGCATTCTTCAAAGCCGTACTGATCTGCTTCTCTCATGGCTCCGTTCAGCAAGAAATAGTGAGCAACAAATTCAGGATCCGTGCATCTCTCCGGCTCAACCGGAGCTCGACCTTTGCGCCTCCACTCTTTCGGCGCGATGACGACAAAGTGACCATTCGTAATACCGCTGATGTTGCGGCCGTCGCCGGTCCAGTCGTTTTGTACTTTGAAGATCAGCGGCTTTCCATCGAAGAGCAAAAGCTCAACTGCTTCTCGATCCTTGAAGGCAACAGACAACCGACCGGAGAAGGACGACAGACGGCACTCGCCATTCACCATGTCCAAAGGTTCTCCATCGTGCTGCACCATAGCGATCTTGCACCCTTCCACCGCAGACAGAAGCATTTCCCACTGCCATACATCATGGGATCTGCGGCAGACCAATATCGGTCGAGTCGTGGAGTCACTTCCATTGCCGGACGGTCCTCGTTTGCGAGAGATGGAGTTTCGTGATTCCTGATCTCGCCTCCCGCCAATACTGCGTGGTCTTTTCGGTTCAGTATCTCCAGGCTGCTCCACATTGGTCAACTTCTGACGATGAATCGGCTTTGGTTCCGGAGTTGCTGCTCTGGACGTGTTGACTTGCACGGTGTCTGTGGAAAGCGACTCTGAATTCTGGAACGTGTCTCCGGAGATTGAACTCGTATATTCTGTCGCATCACTACTCGGGATACCCGGGTCGGTTTCCCCGAGGTCAAGGCTGTCCGCAGCGTTAACGGTTTCAACCGGTTCGCCGTCAGCGGGAGGCGTTTGATCGGAGGGTACTTCGAGATCATTGGTCTGGCCGTAGGTCCCGCCACAACGGTCGGACATAGCTTCGCATTCATGCCCGTCCAGATTGGCCTTTCTCGAAGGATCCTCTGAAGGTTCTGCGGACGAACCTGCTGCGGGCGCAGTTTCGACGGGGCGCCGGTCTTCGCGCTTCTCTCTGATCCGCGACCGGAGCGTCTGACGGACTCCATACCAGATCAGGCCGGTTTGAGCGGCGCCGGCGGCGATTACAATGGCGGTTTCGAGTAGCATGGCGGTTGTCTTCGACGACCACTAAGAAACATCATGGACCGGAAAAAGAACGGAATCAACGAAAAGTGGTCAATCCATTCCCTTGAGAGGTCCCAGGCGTGCATCTCCCTGACCTCCACGGGACCTCACAGCCCGTACAGGGCGCGCGCGTTGTCGCCGAGGATCTTGTCGATGACCCGGGCCGGAACCGATCCCTCGCTCCGCAGCAGGCGGAGCGCCTCGATCTGGCTCGACGTATCGTTGTGGCCGTAGTCGGTGCCGATGACCAGGTTGTCCTCGCCGGTGTCCCGGAGGACCACCGGAAGGTCGTCGGTGGTCTGGCAGGCCACGTACATGCGGTTCTCGGCCATGACGTTCCCCGGGATCGGCCTCCCGAGCTTGCGGAAGCGGAGTCGGAGGTCGTTGAGCGCGTAGGGGACCCACTGGGCGCTGACCTCGACGAAGCCCCATCGCAGCTTGGGAAAGAGGGCCGGCGTCCCTTCCATGAGCAGGGAATGGAACGTTCCCACCACCGGCAGCTTGAACCGGGAGAAGCCGGTCTCCCCTTCGTAGAGGTCGTGTATGGCGCTGCTGTTGGTGCCGGCGTGGACGCAGACGGCGAGGTCCAGCTCCGAGGCCAGGTCGTAGAGCGGGAACAGGTCGGGGTCGCTCAGGCGCTTCTCGTACTCCACGCCGCGCATGAAGACGCCGCAGGCGCCGTTGTCCCTGGCGAACCGCAGTTCGCCGCGCAGCGCGTCCGGGGAGAGCAGCGGCGGCATGGCCACCCATCGCAGCCGGCCCCGGCCCTTCTTCCATACCTCCGCCAGCCACCGGTTGTAGCTCTTGCACATGGCCAACTCGGTGGGCCGGCTGTGGGTGTAGGGGCGCAGCATCAACGTGGGGTAGAGCACCTGCACGTCCACTTCCAGCTCGTCCATGTGCTTGAGCCTGGCGTCGAGGTCGCGCATCTCGCGCTGGTCGGCCGAGGTGTTGGCGCCGACGTTGTTGTTCTTGGGGTGCAGCCGGTTGTCCACCACCCAGTATTCGGGGCCGTCCTCCCGGGTGACCGAGAACGGGGCGTGCTTGCGTTCGGCCTCGGCCATGAACTCCCAGGTGAAGGGCGTCTCGATCACGTGGGCGTCCGAATCGATGGTTCTCGGGGTCATTGCGCGTCTCCGGTCCCGCGGCGCCGCGGTCAGTACGAAGGGACGGGGCGTGGCGTGCACGAACGGATCGGGTCCCCGTCCACCGGGAAAGAGCCGGCCACGGCTACTTGAGGTGCCTCGCCAGGAAAGCCGTGCTGCGCTCCCACGCCAGGTTGGCGGCGTCGGCGTTGTAGTGGGGCCCGGTCTCGTTGCCGAAGGCGTGCTGCGCCTGGTAGCGGTAGAACTCGTGGGCGACGTTGCCTTCCTTGAGCCGCGCTTCCAGGGCGTCCACCTGGTCCGGCGGGAAGGCCGCGTCCTCCAGGGCGAAGTGGCCCTGGAACGGCATCGAGATGGTGCGCGTGTCGGCCGCCTGCTCGGGGGGAACGCCGTACCAGCACACGGCCGCGTCCGCGGCCTTGGCGTACACCGCGGCCAGCACCGTGAGCGCCCCGCCCATGCAGAAGCCGATGACTCCCACCTTGGGACAGGTCTGCTTCAGGTGCTCCACCGCTCCCCGCACGTCCGTGGTCGCGTCCGCGAAATCGAGGTTCTGCATCATGTGGCTGGCTTCCTCCGCTTCCACCGTGACCTTGCCCCTGTAGAGGTCCGGCACCAGGGAGTTGTAGCCCAGACCCGCCAGCCGGTCGGCCACGCCCTTGATCTGGTCGTTCACCCCCCACCATTCCTGGATCACCACCATCCCCGGCGCGTTGCCGCCGACCGAAGCGCAGTAACCCGATGCGTCCTTGCCGTCGGGCCTCTTGAACGTGATCATCTCTCCCATGACTTCCCTCCTGGAGTTCGTTGCGGCGTCGCGCTGCGGGCGTCGGACGCCGATGGGCAGGCAGGATAGTACGTCTCCATTCGAGAGTCCAGCCTGTATCACGGCCCGGGCCCGGCGCGCCCTCTCGAAGCTCCCCGTGAGCCAAGGGAACCTCTGTTCAACTCTGATGGCTCTCCCGGCTTATGTGTGGGCAGGGTTTCGGGGGAGGGGACGCTACGCCGTGAGATCTTGCCCATACAAAAGCCGGAAGAGCCGACAAATTGACACTTGGCGCGCGCGGGCCTAAACGTAGCCTGTCCGTGTTTTCACGAGTCCGTCACGAGGGAGGGGGGATTCCATGAGCATCGAACGCATCCGACCGGGGGCGTGGAACAGCCGCGCGGTAGTGCACGGCGGCCTGGTGTTCCTGTCCGGCATGGTGGCCGACGACAAGTCGCTGTCCATGAAGGGGCAGACGCAGCAGGTGCTGGCCAGGATCGACGACGCCCTGGCCGCGGCGGGGACCGACAAGTCGCGCATCCTGACGGCCACGGTGTACTTGGCGGACGTGGCCATGAAGGACGAGATGAACGAGGCGTGGATGGCCTGGATGGACCGGGAGAACCCGCCGGCGCGGGCGGCGGTGGGCGCGACCCTCACCCCGGGCACCCTGGTGGAGATCATGGTGTGCGCCGCAAGGCAGTGAGCGGGTCGAGGGGTTGATGAGTGCCGACGGCGCTTCCCGTGCGGGGAACGCCGCAGCGCGGCAAGGTGTGCGACGGCCCCGTCACAGGCGTCGGGAGCGAGGCAAAGGAACCGGGTCCAAGGTGAAGGCGAGGTTCAAGGCCGCGGGCGCGGAACCGCGGCTGCCCCGGGGCGACGGGCGGGCGGAGATCGCCTGGAGCGCGGCGGGCGGGAGCACCCGGCTCCGACACCTCTACCAGCGGACGCCGTGCCGGGTGCTCTTTCCCCGCGTGGGCCGGGACGAGCTCGCCACCGCGGTGGTGTTGACCACCTCCGGGGGACTCACCGGCGGCGACCGGGTGGGACTGGACGTAGTGGTGGAGCCCGGGGCCGCGGCCGTGGCCACCACCCAGGCCGCGGAGAAGATCTACCGCTCCGCGGGGGAGCCGTGCACCGTGGACGTGCGGGTGACCGTGGAGAGCGGCGCGTGGCTGGAGTGGATACCCCAGGAAACCATCCTCTTCGACGGCGCCCGTCTCCGCCGCGCCACCTGCGTCCGCGCCGCGGGGGACGCCCGGGTCATGGCCGGGGAGATCCTGGTGTTCGGCCGCCTGGCCCGGGGCGAGGTGTTCCGCCGCGGCGCGCTGCGGGACGCCTGGCGGGTGGAGCGGGATGGCGCGCCGGTGTGGATGGACGCCTTGCGCTACGGCGCCCGTGAGGGCATCCTGCTCGACCACGCCGCGGGCATGGACGGCGCCCGCTCGCTGGCCACCGCCCTCTACGCCGCGGCCGACGCCGGCGCCCAGGTGGAACCCGCCCGGCGGCTGCTGCGCCGGTGCCGGTGCCGGTGGGGAGTCACCTGCGTCAACGGCGTCCTCGTGGTCCGGTTCCTGGCGCGGGACCCGCAGACGCTGCGCGCCGAGTACCGCGGCTTCTGGGGATCGTTCCGCCGCCGGGTGCGGGGACTGCCGGCCCGGGTGCCGGGGGTGTGGCAGTGCTGAAGGCCGGCGGCCGGGCGGAGCGCGGGAGGCGCGAAGGAGCCGGCGGCACGGTACGCGGCGGCCGGAGGAGACCATGAACCTGACGCCGAGAGAGAAGGACAAGCTCCTGGCGGCCATGGCCGCGGTGGTGGCGCGGCGCCGGCTGGAGCGCGGGGTCAAGCTCAACCACCCGGAGGCGGTGGCGCTCATCACCGACTTCGTGGTGGAGGGGGCGCGGGACGGCAGGAGCGTTGCGGAACTGATGCGCGACGGCGCCGCGGTGGTCACCCGCGACCAGGTGATGGAGGGCGTCGCCGAGATGATCGACCTGGTCCAGGTCGAAGCCACGTTCCCCGACGGCACCAAGCTGGTGAGCGTCCATCGTCCGATACGATAGCCCGGAAGGATCGCCCGGGAGCGGGGCCGGGAACGGAGCGCCGATTCGCACGTAGCAGGGAGGGATGAGATGATACCGGGAGAGATCGTGGCCGGGGCTGCGCCCGTGGTCCTCAACGCGGGACGCGAGACCGTGACCCTGGAGGTGGCCAACAGCGGCGACCGTCCCATCCAGGTGGGTTCCCATTACCACTTCCACGAGACCAACCCGGCGCTGGTCTTCGAGCGCGCCCGGGCCCGGGGCTTCCGGCTCGACATCCCGTCCGGCACGGCCGTGCGGTTCGAGCCGGGACAGACCCGCACCGTCACCCTGGTGGCCTACGCCGGCCGCCGCCGGGTGGCCGGTTTCCGCGGCAGGGTCAACGGACCCCTGGACTGACGGCGCGCCGGAGACCTGCGGCTTCCCGAGGTGACCCATGCCGAGAGAGATGGACCGAGAGTCCTACGCGATGATGTTCGGGCCGACGGTGGGCGACCGGGTACGGCTGGCGGACACGGAGCTGTTCATCGAGGTGGAGGAGGACCGGACGGTCCCCGGCGAGGAGGTGAAGTTCGGCGGCGGCAAGACCATCCGCGACGGCATGGGACAGGGCCAGGCGACCCGGGCCGAGGGGGCGGTGGACACCGTGGTTACCAACGCCGTGGTGCTGGACCACTGGGGCGTGGTGAAGGCGGACGTGGGTCTGCGGGACGGACGGATCGACGGTATCGGCAAGGCGGGCAACCCGGACACGCAGCCCGGGGTGGACGTGGTCATCGGACCCGGCACCGAGGTCATCGCCGGCGAAGGCCGTATCCTGACCGCGGGCGGACTGGACGTGCATATCCACTTCATCTGTCCGCAACAGGTGGAGGAAGCGCTGTACAGCGGCGTCACCACCCTGATGGGAGGCGGCACCGGACCGGCCGCGGGCACCGCGGCCACCACCTGCACCCCGGGGCCGTGGCATCTGGCGCGCATGCTCCAGGCGGCCGAGTCGTTCCCGGTGAACGTGGGCTTCTTCGGCAAGGGCAACGCCAGCCGGCCCGACGCACTGGAGGAACAGGTGGCGGCCGGGGCCTGCGGCCTGAAGCTGCACGAGGACTGGGGGACCACGCCCGCGGCCATCGACACCTGCCTGTCGGTGGGCGACGCGCACGACGTCCAGGTGCTCATCCACACCGACACCCTCAACGAGTCGGGCTTCGTGGAGGATACGCTGCGGGCCTTCCGGGGCCGGACCATCCACGCGTTCCACACCGAGGGCGCCGGGGGCGGCCACGCCCCGGACATCATCAAGCTCTGCGGCGTGCCCCACGTGCTGCCGTCCTCCACCAACCCCACGCGGCCGTTCACGGTCAACACGGTGGACGAGCACCTGGACATGCTCATGTGCTGCCACCACCTGGACCCCGCCATCACCGAAGACGTGGCCTTCGCGGAAAGCCGCATCCGCAAGGAGACCATGGCCGCGGAGGACGTGCTGCACGACCTGGGGGCGTTCAGCATGATGGCGTCGGACAGCCAGGCCATGGGGCGCGTGGGCGAAGTCATCCTGCGCACTTGGCAGACCGCGGACAAGATGAAGCGCCAGCGCGGCCCGCTGGAGGGCGAAAAGGGCGGCAACGACAACCTCCGGGTGAAGCGGTACCTGGCCAAGTACACGGTCAACCCGGCCATCACCCACGGCGTCGCCGACCACGTGGGATCGGTGGAGGTGGGCAAGCTGGCCGACCTGGTGCTGTGGTCGCCGGCGTTCTTCGGCGTCAAGCCCGACCTGATCCTCAAGTCCGGGACCATCGTGGCCGCGCCCATGGGAGACCCCAACGCCTCCATCCCCACGCCCCAGCCGGTGCACTACCGGCCCATGTTCGGCGCCTTCGGCCGCGCGCCCGCGGAAAGCGCCGTCACCTTCGTGAGCGGGGCCGCGCTCCGGTCCGGCCTGGCGGAGGCCCTGGGGCTGCAACGCCGACTGGTGGCGGTGGCCGGCGTCCGCGGCCTCACCAAGGCGAACCTGGTCCACAACACGGCGACGCCCCGCATGGAAGTGGACCCGGAGACCTACGAAGTGCGGGCGGACGGGGTGCTCCTGACGTGCGAGCCGGCCCGGACCCTGCCCCTCGCGCAACGCTACTTCCTGTTCTGAACGGAGAGGCCATGGCCGGGATCCCGAGTGCGAAGGGACGTTCGACGGAGAGGGTTGCGCGCACTCCCTTCGACCCGCGAGGGGGAACGCGGCGAAGCCGAACGGGGACGCCGTGACGAGCGCCCACCTGTACCGGCTCATGAGTTGGCTGTCCCCCGCCTTCCCGGTGGGCGCCTATGCCTACAGCCACGGGCTGGAATACGCGGTGGAGGAGGGGTTGGTGCGGGACCGGCCGGGGCTGGAGGAATGGGTCCGGAGCATACTGCTGCACGGCAGCGGGCAGGTGGACGCGGTGTGGTTCCGCCATGCGTGGCAGGCGGGGCGGCTGGAGGAAGCGGCCCGGCTGCGGGAGTTGGCGGAGGCGGCCGCGGCGTTTCGCGGCGCCGGGGAGCTGGCCCTGGAGAGCCGCGCGCAGGGGGAGGCGTTCCTGCTCACCGTGGGCCAGGCGTGGAACGTGCGGGTTCCCGAACCCCTGACGGAGCCCGCGGTTCCCGTTTCCTACTGCGTCGCGGTGGGCGCGGTGTTCGGGGCCCAAGGGATCCCCCTGGAACCGGGGCTGTGGAGCTACCTGCAGGCCCTGGCCGCCAACCTGGTGTCCGCCGGAATCCGGCTCGTGCCCCTGGGGCAGAACGACGGGCAGCAGGCCGCGGCCGCGCTGGAAGCCGCGGTCCGGGAGGCGGTGGAGCGCTCCCGGGAGACGCCTCTGGATGAGATGGGCGCCATGACTCCCATGGTGGACTGGACGTCCATGAAACACGAGACCCAGCACACGAGGTTGTTCCGCTCATGAACGTCTCCGCTCACGGCCCCTTGCGGGTGGGCATCGGCGGCCCCGTGGGGTCCGGCAAGACCGCGCTCATGGAGGGCCTGTGCAAGGCCATGAGGGGCCGGTACGAGATCGCCGCGGTGACCAACGACATCTACACCCGGGAGGACGCCGAGTTCCTCACCCGGGCGGGCGCCCTGCCGCCCGAGCGCATCGTCGGGGTCGAGACCGGCGGCTGTCCGCACACCGCCATCCGGGAAGACGCCTCCCTCAACCTCGCCGCGGTCCGGGGCCTGGCCGAGGCGTTCGACCGACTGGACCTGGTCCTCATCGAGTCCGGCGGCGACAACTTGGCCGCCACCTTCAGCCCCGACCTGGCGGACCTGACCCTGTACGTCATCGACGTGGCCGCAGGCGACAAGATCCCCCGCAAGGGCGGCCCGGGCATCACCCGCTCCGACCTGCTCATCATCAACAAGATCGACCTGGCCCCCCTGGTCGGCGCGAGCCTGGAAGTCATGGACCGGGACGCCCGCCGAATGCGCGGCGCCCACCCCTTCGTCTTCACCAACCTCAAGGACCGCACCGGCCTCGACCACGTGGTCCGCTTCGTCGTCGAAGCCGGGGGGCTGTGAGGGTGTGACGGCAGACATGGACGAGGGTTTGCTCGATATCCTGGCATGTCCGGAGACCCGGGAAGGCGTGTCGCCCGCCGACCGGACGCTGGTGGACCGGATCAACCGGGAGATCGAGGCCGGGAGGCTGGTGGACCGGGGCGGCAAGAAGGTCACCGAACCCATTGACGGCGGGCTGGTGCGCCGGGACCGGCGGTATCTCTACGCGATCCGCAGGGGCGTTCCGGTCCTGCTCGTCGAAGCGGCGATTCCGCTGGAGGGGCTTGCGGACGAGCACGGCTCCGGGCCGCCGCAACCTTGACCTCCATTCGTCCATGGGCTACGCTCCCGCCTCACGAGCGAGACGGGTCCCGGCGGCCTTCGCTTCCGTGCCGGAGTGGTGGAAATGGTAGACGCGCTGGACTCAAAATCCAGTAGGGGCAACCCTGTGGGGGTTCGAGTCCCCCCTCCGGCACCAGGCGCGCCTGTCCTTCCGGTTTTCGACGGAAGGAAACTCCGAACCATTGCCCCGTTCGTCCTGAGCGAAGCGAAGTCGAAGGACGCATTTCGAGCGCATGCAGACGAGGGCGAGCGTCCGGAAGCTGTTGGCCTACGAGAAGGAAGTGCAGGCTTCGTTCGCCGCCTAACGTCCTGCCTCTCGGGGTACGCCCGGTTTCTTCGCTCCCTTGGGCCGCACCAGCCAGGCGCCCAGGGCGGGCAGCAGCACCACTGCCGCGACCATGTTGACCAGGAACATGAACATCAGCACGGTGCCCATGTCGGCCTGGAACTTGAGCGGGGCCGCGATCCAGGTGGCCACTCCCGCGGCCAGGGTCAGGCCGGTAAGCGCCACGCTGGCCCCCGTGACGTTGAGGGTCCGTTCGTAGGCCTCGGCGAAGTCGAACCCCTGGTCGAGGTGGGTGCGGAGCCGGCCGTAGATGTAGATGGCGTAGTCCACCCCGATCCCCACCCCCAGGGCCACCACCGGCAGGGTCGAGATCTTGAGTCCGATCTCGAGGATCGCCATGAGCCCGTAAGCCAGCAGGGACACCGCGGCCAGCGGCACGATGATGCACACCGTGGCGGCCACCGAGCGGAACGAGACCAGGCACAGCAGGACCACCGCGGCGAACACGTAGTCGAGGATCGGGAACTGGGATGCGGCCACTTCCTCGTTGGTGGCCGCCATGACGCCGACGTTGCCGCCGGCCAGCCGAAGGGTGAGGCGGTCCAGGGTATTGGCGCGCTGGAAGTCGTTCACCGCGTCCACGATGCGCTGGATGGTGTCGGCCTTGTGGTCCGCGGTGTAGATCAGGACCGGCAACACGCTGCAATCGGTGTTGATGAGACCGCTGCTGGTGGACACGGGCGAGACCGACTGCACCAGCGTATAGCGGTTGCGCGGCAGGGTGCGCCACTTGAGGCTGCCCTCGTGCCAGCCCGCGTTGATGTTGCGGGCCACGCCCGCAAGCCCGAGCACCGACTGGACCCCCTCCACGTTGCGCATGCGCCATTCGAACTCGTCCAGGGTGCTGAGCACCTCGTAGTCGATGCAGCCGTCCGGCGCCGTTTCCGCATACACCGTGAGCACGTCCACGCCGATCTTGAAACGCTCGGTGATGGCGGCGACGTCACGGTTGTAAACGGACTGCGCGCGCAGTTCCGGGACCCCCTGGTGGTCGTCGCCCACACGGACCTGGAGCGCGTAGTGGGCGCCCACCGCCACGAGCAGCGCCGACAGGGCCATGGTGGCCGCGGCCGGACCCCGGCGCGCCAGCCGCGCCACCCGTGACCACAGCGGCTGCAAGAGGCCGTCGCGCCCGGCCGCGGCTCGACGCTCCGCATCGCTCATGCGGAAGTACGAGAGCAGCACCGGCAGCAGCGCCAGGTTGGTGAGGATGATGGCGACGATGCCGATGCTGGCGGTGATGGCGGTTTCGCGGATGACCTGCACTTCGATGAGGGAAATGGTGACGAAGCCCACCGAATCGGAGGCGAGGGCCACGGCGCCGGGCAGGAGCAGGCGCCGGAAACTGGTCCGGGCGGCGTCCAGGCCCGCGGCCCCGGCCACCACCTCGGAGCGCACCGAGTTGACCATCTGCACGCCGTGGCTCACCCCCACCGCGAACACCAGGAACGGCACCAGGATGGACAGGGGGTCGATGCCGAACCCCAGGGCCGTCACCGCGCCGAGTTGCCACACCAGCGCGGTCAGCGAGCACGCCAGCGGCGGGACGGTCAGACGCACCGACCGGGTGTAGAGATAGACGAACAGGGCGGTGACCAGGAACGCGATGCCGAAGAACGCGGCGACCCGCACGGCCCCCTCGGCGATGTCCCCCACCAGCTTGGCGAACCCGATGACGTGCACGTCCACGCGGGCGCGCGCCTCCGCCCGGCTGCGGATCTCCTCGAGCTGGCGCGCCACCTCCACGTAGTCGAGCCGCTCGCCGGTGTTCGGGTGGAACTCCTGGAGCTTGGCGCTGACGATGGCCCCGGTGAAGTCGTTGGCCACCAGCCTGCCGACCACGCCGGCCTTGATGGCGTTGTCGCGCACGCGGGCAAGGCCGTCCTCGGTGGGGCGGAAGTCCGCGGGCAGCACGTTGTCGGCGCCCACGCCGTCCTCCAGCACCTCGATGTAGCGCACGTTGGGGGTGAGGATGGAATAGACCTGGGTACGATCGACTCCGGGCAGGAAGAACACCGCGTCGGTGACTTGGCGCAGCACGCCGAAGAACTCGGGGGTGAAGATGTCGCCCTCGCGCGCCATGATCGCGACCACCACCCGGTTCGCGTCGCCGAACTCCTCCCGGTGTTGGAGGAAAGTCTGCATGTAGGGATGTTGGAGGGGCACCAGCTTGAGGAAACCGGCGTCCACCCGCAACTGCGTCGCGAACCACCCCATGACCAGGGTGACCAGCGCGAAGGCCGCGATGACGATGGCGCGGCGGCCGAACAGGAAGCGCTCCATGCGGGCGGCGAGGGGGTTCGGCGGGGAGACGTCGGGTGCGTCAGGCATGGGGCGTCATTCGGGGCGGGGCAGGCGGCGGACGCCGAACTCCCCGGTCAGCAGCACGCTGCCGTCGGCCAGCGCCAGCGCCGAGGAGATGCCCTGACGTAGCGGCAGCCGGGTGGTGGACACGGTGCGGCCGTCGTCCCGGCTGCGGAGCAGGGTCCCTCCGAGGCCCGTGACCAGCACCCCGCCGCGCGGCAGCCGGACCGCGCTGGTGAGGGTCGCGGTGGTGGCGGTCGCCACCTGGGTCCAGCTCTCGCCCGCGTCCTCGGAGCGGAACAGGTGGCCCCGGAGCCCCAGCAGCAGGACCCGGTCCTCGTCCAGGGGGAGGACGCCGAACCACGAGCCGGCGTAGGGCGAGGGCAGCTCCCGCCACGTGTCGCCGCCGTCTTCGGAGCGATACACGACCCCGGACTCCGCGGCCAGGAACAACCGCCGGGCCCCCGCTGGCGCGATGGCGTTGAGGTGGAAGTCGTCCTTGCTGACGGCCCGGGACGTCCAGGTGTCGCCGCCGTCCCGGGTGGCCAGGAAATAACCGTAGGCGCCCACCGCGAAGCCCGTCTCCTGGTCCCGGAACCACACGTCCAGCAGGGGACGCTCCTCTTCCGGCGCGCGGTGCAACAGCCGCCACGTGTCGCCGCCGTCGTCGGTGCGGAGGATCACCGCGTCGTGCCCAACCGCCCAGCCGATGCGCTTGTCGTGCATGTGCACCGCGGTCAGCAGGGCCCGGGTGGGCGCCTGCGCCTGCTTCCAGCTTGCGCCGTGGTCGGTGGAGACCAGGATGTGGCCGCGTTCGCCCACCACCACCACCCGCGAGCCCGCCGCGGACCCGTCGAGCAGCAGCGACTCCGCGGCGAGGGGCGCATGGATGGCCGGTCTGGCGTCGGCATGGGCCGGCCCCGGGAGTCCCGGGACGAGCGCAAGCAACAGACCGGCCAGGGCGCGGGCGCGCCTCGGCAAGGCGCTGTCAAGGCAGGGTATCGCCTGCATGGGTTACCGATACTGGCGTTTCAGGATTTCGAGTGGGTCGTGAGACACCCGTCCCCCGCGATGAGGTCCGATTCCCACCTTGCTGTCCTCGGTTCGGCACGGTTCGGCATTGCGGAGAACTCCGATCCCCTCCCCCCTTGAGGGGGAGGGTTAGGGTGGGGGCCTCAGTGCACCCGGACCGATCAGCGTCAGCGCCAACGGACAGACGGCTGAACCGTGTTGGGCCGATCCGTGTAGAAGACTCCTCCCCTCAACCCCGCCATACCCCCCTCCCTGTCCCTCCCCCTCAAGGGGGGAGGGAACCCTACTCCTGTGAAACTCTGCCCACACAAAAGCCGGAAGAGCCCCGATACGCAAGGCGGCCTGGAACCTGAAACGTAACGCAACATGGGACCCGAAACGGCTTCGGAGAGCCTCTGGCTCCGCCGGCTGTCGCCGGTCGGCGCCGGCCGGCGGAGCTCCGGCTTCGGGGAGCGTCCGGGGTTTCCGCCGGCCGGCGGGGTCAGCGTCTGCCCGCTCGGCGCAGGGACGCCGGGGTGAAGTCCCTGGACGAGTACTCGACGTCGAAGGTGCATATGGGGAACTCGTTGTCGAGCCCGAGGGCGAGGTAGCGTCCCGCCTGCAGGTCCGAATGCACTTCCAGCGTCGGCCATACGAGCGGCTTCTCGTAGAAATTGATGACGTGGCCTTCCGACACGCGCCAGAGCTGGTCGCGGTTGTCGTAGATGTCCGCGAGCAGGATCTGCCAGGAGTCTTCGTCCACGTACAGGGTGCGCCGCTTGTAGATGTGGCGCGCGCCTTCCTTGAGGGCCGCTTCCACCACCCACACCCGGTGCAGCTCGTAGCGCAGGTGCTCCGGGTTGACGTGCAGCGGCTTGAGGATGTCGGTGAAGGCGAGCCGGTCGCTGTGCAGCTTGTAGGCGTTGTAGGGGACGTACATCTCGCGCTTGCCCACGAGCCGCCAGTCGTAGCGGTCCACCGCCCCGTTGAACATGTCGAACTGGTCCGCGGTGCGCAGTCCGTCGGAGGTGGTGCCGGGGTTGTCGTAGGCCACGTTCGGCGCCCGGCGCACCCGCCGTTGGCCGGGGTTGTAGGTCCACGCGTGACGAGGCTCCCGGGCCTGGTTCATGGTTTCGTGCACCAGCAGGAGGTCGCCCGCCAGCCGCGCCGGCGCCACCACCCTCTGTTTGAACAGGACCATGGTGTTGCCGAGCCGTTCCGGGGTCATGTCCGGGAGGGAGTAGCGCAGGTTGATGTCGATGGCGTACTTGACCATGGTGTAGGCCCCGCCGCGGGTGACCGCGGCCTGGCCGAGGGTGCAAGTGACCGTCTCGCCCCGGTAGCGCAGCAGGTGGTTCCAGATGACCTCCAGGCCGTTCTTGGGGATCGGGAACGGGATGCCGGCCACCGCGCCGCCGACGCCGTTGCCGTCGTCCACCAGCTTTGCGGTGGCGGCGACCCTGCGGGTGGCGTCGTAGATGCGCTGGGGAACGGAGGCGCTGCGCCGGGTGGGATAGACAGGAAGCCTGAACGTCGGGTAGGTCTCCAGCATGCGCTGGTGGCCCACCGAGAGCTTGTCGCGGTGCCGGTCGAGGTTGGCGGCGTCGATGACGAACAGCGGCCGGTCCGCGGCATAGGGGTCGGGGTGGTGCTGGCCGACCTCGTAGCCGGCCGGCGGTTGGGTGATGCCGCCGGTCCACTCCGGGATGGTCCCTTCGGCGTTGCCCGCCCGTTCTCCCCCCAGGGGGGTCAGGTCGCGTCCGAGGCGCGCGACCTCGTCGGCCGAAATCTCGGCCGCGGCAGGATGTGCGAGTGCGCACGCCAAGGCCAACGCCGCGGCGAATCGAATCATCGGTGTTCTGGTGCTCATGGTTGCGGTGCTAGAAGGAGTACTTGACGGTGGCGGCGACGAAATCCCGGTCGCGCAACTCGTTCCTCCGGCCCGAGAAGCTGGTGTAGCCGAGGTTGGCCTCCCAACTCGTGAGGTAGCTGGCGCGCACCCCGACGGTCAGCGCGGTCCGTCCCTGCACGAACGAGCCGCTGGGCGAGGGGCTGTCGCCGCTCACGTCGTGCTGGAACTGCAAGTACGGGAACAGGTTCACGGCGCCGATGGCGTTGTTGTAGTCGAGACGCGACGCGATCCGGTAACCCCAGGAAGTGGCGTCCGCGTCGCTGCCGGCCGCGGGGCTTTCGATGGGAGTGTCGGCCTGCTTGGGCATGTCATGCACGTGCATCACCGCCACTTCCGTAAGGAATATGAGGCTGTCCGCCCCCAGCGTCGGGCCGAAGACCCGGGTAGCCGTGGCCTGGGTCTGGCTTACGTTGCGCTTGATGTAGCCCTGCACCTTCGCGGGTTGGTAGGCCGCAAGGTAAGCGGGGACGCCGGCGGCGGGAATGTAATCCGTCCGCTCGTCGTCCAAGAGCCTAAGTACCGGAGCGAGACCTTCCGCGAACAGGGCGCGCTCGGCCCGCTGCAGCGGTTGGTCCTTGCGGAAGGAGTACTCGCCCTGCAAGGCCCACCCCGTGGTCCCGAGCCCGGTGTTGAAGCTCAAGCCGAACAACTGGATGTCCTCGGGGTATTCGATGAAGTAGCTCGCGGTCTTCCCGTACCTATCCACCGAGAGGGCGCCGGCGATGCGGCCGACCTCGGCACTGACATGTTCTCCAACCTC
This sequence comes from uncultured Binatia bacterium (SeqCode), assembly GCA_965204235.1. GTDB lineage: Bacteria > Desulfobacterota > Binatia > UBA9968 > JAJDTQ01 > JAJDTQ01. The sequence continues at coordinate 2,202,086 of OZ241979.1, read as the reverse complement.
TGCTCGTACCTTGTTCGCGATCCTCGTCGGGGCGTCCGCGGGAGAGATGCTTCCGGCTTGGACCTCCGCTTGGACCTCCGCTGTGACCTTCGCGGTGACCGCCGGGGTGACCGCCTGGGTCACTGCCGGGGCCACCGCCTGGGTGGTGTTGGAGGTTGGCGAGCCCACGGCACCGGCCGCAGCGAGACCAGCCTGGACTCCGGCCCCGGTGCCGGTGATGGCGCTGACGGTGGGCAGGCGGCTATGGTAGTTGACGAAGTAGAAACCGAACTCGGTCTCGTTCAACTGCTCGGCAAGGTAGCGCAAGGCGACCCCGAACTGTCCCGAGTCCGCGGGGTTGCGGTCGGCGCCGCGAAACACGTTCACGAAATTGGCGTCGAAAGCCGGCTGGCATCCGACACGATCCTGCCGGCATACTCCGACACGGGTAAGGTCCGCGTTGATGACCCGGGTGAGCGGATCACCGAACCCGAACCCCTCGTCGCTGATGTTGCTGCCGGGGAGAGGGACCACCGCCCTGCTTGCGCCCGGACCCACGTAGTCAGTCACCGAAAAGTAGCTGCCCACCGGGTCGATCTCGGTCTTGTCCCAGGCGAGCTGGTAGAAGCCCTCCATCGAAAGGCCCACGGGGAACTCCAGCACCGTCGATACGAGGGGGACCGCCACCAGCGCCTCGCGCAACTCCGCCCCGGGCACCCGGAGCTTGCTCACGTCGAACGGGTTGATGGCGTTGACGCCGCCCTGGATGAACGTGCTCTCGCCCCAGTTGAGCACGTGCTTGCCGGCCCGCAGATCCGCGGTGACCTCGCCGAGGTCGAAGGTCCCGGTGGCGTAGGCGTCGAGCAGTTCGATGTCCTTCCCGACCATGCGCTTGGCCTTGGCGGACAGGGGCGTGCGTTCCCGCGTGCCGCTCTCGTTCTCGAAGTCGAAGAACCCGCTGCCGCGGACGAACAACCCGAAGTCGCCGTAGCCGAGGTCGAACTCGCTGGTGAACTTGAAGGCGTTGCTGACGATGCCGGTCTTGTAGTTGAGGTCGCCGTCGTTGCCGTTGACGTCCGCGGCCAACTCCGGATCGCGGTCCGCCACCCGGAAGGTCGCGCCGTAGGAGACGGTGGTGTCGAGGCTCGCCTCGACCTCGCCGGAGCCGAACTCCAGCGCCTCTGCCTCGCCGCCCCAGGGGAAAGACCCCACGGCAAGCGCCGGAACCAGCAGGAGGAAAAGCTTGCCCTGAATCTTGCTGCGGAAATTCTGGAATAGCATGGGTCGCAAATATCATCTAAGGTTCGATGAAGTCAAGTATCGGGTCCGCTGCCCGGATTCCCTGCCCTCCAGGCTTTCGTGTGGCAAGAGTGGCAAGATCTTGCAGCTTGGCGTCCCCTCCCCCCTTGAGGGCGAGGGGATCGGAGTTCCCTGCAATGTCCTGAAGCGCCAGGGTTTCCTATCCCAGAGCTTCCTATCCTATAGGAAGGAACCTCTGATCAATTCCGGCTTGGGGCGCGCTCTCCCTATGGAAAAGCGCGTCCTTCGACTTCGCTTCGCTACGCTCAGGACGAACGGGGCAATCGTTCAGAGTTTCCTATACCATACGTGAAGCATGGCGTATCGACCGCAGGACGGGTTCTTTCGCAAGGCCAAGCGCGAGGGTTATCGTTCGCGGGCGGCCTACAAGCTGCTGGAGGTCAACCGGCGGCTTCGCCTGATCCGGGCCGGCAGCGCGGTGGTGGACCTGGGCGCGGCGCCGGGGGGGTGGCTCCAGGCGGCCTCCGAGCTGGTCGGCTCCCGGGGGAGGGTGGTGGGCTTCGACCTACAGCCCATACGGCCCCTGCCGGGCGGGAACGTGACGGCGTTCGAGATGGACGTGACCGCGGAGGACGCCGCGGAGCGCATCGGCGCGATCCTGGGAGGCGCTGCGGACTGCGTCCTCTCCGACATGGCCCCGCGCCTGTCGGGCATCCGCGACGCGGACGAAGGACGCGCCCTGGAACTGGCCCGAAAGGCGTGGGAGGTCGCCCGCGCCGTCCTGAAGCCCCGCGGCGCCTTCCTCTTCAAGGCCTTCACCGGCACCGGCCTGCCCCCCCTGCTGGAGGAACTGTCGTCGAGCTTCCCCGTGGTGCGGCGGGTCCGCTCCGCCGCCACGCGCAAAGGGTCGTCGGAGATCTACGTGGCGGCCCAGGGTTTCCGGAAGGGCGGAGGCTAGCGTGTCGTCCCGCAGGTAAGTCGCAGGTAAGTTGTTCATGGCTGATGCTGCGAAAGGAGTCCATCCATGCCCCGATGTCGTCCAATGGAGGCCGTTTTCCCTTGTTTCCGGGACAGCCACTGGTTCCTCGAACCTCGGGAAAGCCTGAACGATTGCCCTTGTTCGTCCTGAGCGTACAATTGCACCCGTTCATCCTGAGCGTAGCGTAGCGAAAAGCTCCGTTCGTCCTGAGCGTAGCGAAGCGAAGTCGAAGGACGCGCTTTTCCCCTACTCCACGGTCACGCTCTTGGCCAGGTTGCGGGGCTGGTCCACGTCGGTGCCCCGGTGGACTGCGATGTGGTAGGCCAGTAGTTGCAAGGGGATGGTCAACACCACCGGCGCCAGGTGGTAGGGGACCTTGGGGACCACGAGGGTGGGCTTCGACGCGGCGCCTTCGTCGGGGTCGTCGGTGACCACCAACACGTTCCCGCCGCGGGACTCGACTTCCTTCAGGTTGCCGAGGGTCTTGGGGTAGTAGCGGTCCCGGGGCAGGAGCAACACCACCGGCATGTCCTCGTCCACCAGGGCGATGGGGCCGTGCTTCAACTCGCCGGCGGGGTAGCCTTCGGCGTGGATGTAGGAGATCTCTTTCAGCTTGAGGGCGCCTTCCAGGGCGATGGGGTAGTGGATGCCCCGCCCCAGGTAGAGCACGTGGCCGGCGTGGCTTAGTCCGTGGGCGAGCTCGGCCACGGGTTCCTCGAGCTTGAGGGCGGTCTCGATCCATCCGGGCAGGCGGGCGGCGTCTTCCAGCAGCCGGGCGGCCTCCGCGGACCGGAGGCGCCCGCCGAGCTGCCCCAGTCGGACCGCGAGCACGTAGAGGGCGGCGAGTTGCGTGGTGAACGCCTTGGTGCTGGCCACGCTGATCTCCGGTCCTGCGTGGGTGTAGAAGACGCCGTCGGACTTCCGGGCCAGCGACGAATCCACCACGTTGCAGATGGAAAGGCTCCCGGCGCCCCGCTCCCGGCCCATCTCCACCGCGGCCAGGGTGTCCGCGGTCTCTCCCGACTGGCTGACGAGCAGGACGAGCGAATCCGGCTCCATGAGCGGCGTCCGGTGCCGGAACTCCGAGCCGTAATCCACTTCGACGGGGATCCCGGCCAGTTCCTCCAGCAGGAACTTGCCCACCAGCGCCGCGTGCCACGCGGTGCCGCAACCCACCAAGTGGACCTTCCTCGTCCGGGCCAGCCGGTCCTGGGTGAGGTCGGGACCGGCGAAGTCCAGGGCGCCGGGGTCGAGGGAGGTCCGTCCCCGCAGGGTGTCGGTCACCGCCTGGGGCTGCTCGTGGATCTCCTTCAGCATGAAATGGCGGTAGCCGCCCTTCTGCGCCGCGATGGCGTCCCAGGTGATCCTCCGGGTGCCCCGCCCCAGGGGTCTCGATTCGGAGTCGAGTATGCGGAAACCGTCCGCCCGCACGTCGGCCAACTCCCCGTCCTCCAGGAAGACCACGTCCCGGGTGTACTCCAGCAGCGCGGGAACGTCCGATGCGATGAAGGTCTCTCCCCGGGCCTGCCCGATGACGATGGGCGAGGCGCTCTTGGCCACGACGAGCCGATGGGGTTCGCGCCGGCTCATGAAGATCATGGCGTAGGAGCCCCGGATCTCGCGGATGGTCTCGCGCACCGCCTCCAGCAGGTCCATTCCCTGCCCGACCTTCTCCTGGGCCAGGTGGGCCACGAGTTCGGTGTCGGTGTCCGAGGCCAGTTCGGCGCCACGGGCCAGCAGGGCTTCCTCGATCTCGCGGTAGTTCTCGATGATGCCGTTGTGCACCACCACGGTGTCGTCCGCCCGGTGGGGGTGGGCGTTGGTCTCGGAAGGACGGCCGTGGGTGGCCCAGCGCGTGTGGCCGATGCCTGCGCGTCCCCGGACCGGCGCGTCGGCGAGCAGGCTCTCGAGCCTGGCGAGCTTGCCCTCGGCGCGCCGCAGCGCGATCCGCCCGCGGTCGAGGACGGCGATGCCGGCCGAGTCGTAGCCCCGGTACTCGAGCTTCCTCAGGCTGTCGAGGAGCACCCGCCCGGCGTCACGGCCGCCGATGTATCCCACGATTCCGCACATGGACGACTCCCGTCCGGCCGCGGCTCTGCCGCTACCGGCTCTTTCTCGCCCGGAACTCGGCCACCCAGCCCTTACGCTCTTGTTGCGGCGTCCGGCTCAGGGCGAGGGCGCCCGCGGGCACGTCGTGGGTGATGGTGGACCCGGCCCCGATATAGGCGTCGTCGCCGACCGTCACCGGCGCCACGAGCTGGGTGTCGCTGCCCACCTGGACCCGGTCGCCGATGGTGGTCCGGTTCTTGACGAAACCGTCGTAGTTGCAGGTGATGACGCCCGCGCCGATGTTGGAGTCCCGGCCGACCTCGGTGTCGCCGATGTAGCTCAGGTGGCTGGCCTTGGTGGACTCTCCCACCGATGAGTTCTTGACCTCCACGAAGTTGCCGATGCGCACGTCGCGCTTCAGCACGGCGCCGGGACGCAGGTGGGCGAAGGGGCCGACGCTGACCCGGTCCTCGACCTCGCAGTCGTCGAGCACCACAGAGAAGCGCAGATGGACTTCGTCGGCCAGGCGCACGTTGGTGAGGTAGGCGCTGCCGTCGATGCGGCAACGGGACCCCACCACCGTGCGGCCCAGCAGGTGGGTGTTGGGGCCGATGACGGTGTCCTCCCCGATGACGGCCTCTGCGTCGATCCAGGTGCTCTCGGGGTCCTTGAGGGTTACCCCCCGCTCCATCCATTTCCGGTTGACGTCCTTCTGCAATGCCTTTTCCATCCAGGCCAGTTCCTCCCTGTTGTTCACCCCGCGGAATTCGCGCGGGTCGTCCATGGCGACGCTGCCGACCCCGGCCTTTCCGCGGGCGGCGATCCCGACGATGTCCGGCAGGTAATGCTCCCCCTGGCTGTTGTGGTTGCCGACCTGTTCGAGGGCGTCGAAGAGGAAGTCCGCGGACGCTGCGTAGAGACCCACGTTGACCTCGCGGATCTCCCTTTCCGCCTCGGTGGCGTCGCGCTCCTCGACCACCCCGGCGACCGCGCCGCCGGGGTCCCGCAGGACCCTGCCGTACCCGGACGGGTCGGCCAGCGTCGCCGTTGCGATGGTGAGGCCGCGGGCGCTGGAGCGGTGCGCCTGCACCATCTCGGACAGGCGGCCCCGGGAGAGAAGGGGCACGTCGCCGCTGAGGACGAGCAGGTCCCCCCGGAAGCCGCGGAGGGCTTGCCGCGCGCACAGGACCGCATGGCCGGTACCCAGTTGTTCCCGCTGCACGACCCAGTCCACGCGGACCCGGGCAGGAGGCTCGGGCTCCCGGCAAGGGGCGCCCGGCGGGGCGGCCTGCAGGACCCGGGGGGGCTCGTCGGTTTCGGGAAAGGCGTCCCGGACCCGGTCGCCGCGGTGGCCCACCACCACGCATACCTTTTCCGGTCCGAGTCCCGCGCTGGCCCGGAGCGGGTAGGACAGCATGGGTCTGCCGCCCAGGAGATGCAGCACCTTCGGGGTGGACGACCTCATTCGCTTGCCCTTGCCCGCAGCCAGTATGATGACGCCGAGTCCTCGCATGGCTTTGCCCCTGCCCCGGGATGTCGTGGGACGGGCAGGCAATCCTTGCAATGTTACAACAATTCCGGGTATTGCAACAGAAGCGGCGGGCGGGAACCCTGCCCTCCGGTATGGTACTCCGTCGCCGGATGATCTACAATGGCCCGACCGTAAACCAACCAAGGCGGTGGAGTCGCATGAAAGAAGAGTCCGGCCTGTACTATTTCATGGAGATCGTCACCAAACCCGACAACATTCCCATCGTGGGCATGCTGATCCTCGTCCTGTTCTTTACCTGGGTCGCCCTGCGGCAGGCCCTCAGGAACGACAGGCTGCTCGATGAGGGGCGAGAGAACGAAATCCCCGACCGCATGTGGGAGTAGGCGACGAGGTCTCCGGTTCTCCGCCGCCGCGGCCGCGGTCCTGGTCGCGGGCCTGTCCGTCCATGGACAGGCGGCCCTCGTGGACGAAGATCTGTGGCGGACGGGCCGGCAGGACTTGGCCGCGGGCAGGGTCGCCGACGCATGGGGAAAGTTTGTAGGCGACCGCGTTCGATCTGCCAACTTCCCCGGAGAAGGCCAGCCGTCCGTCTCAACGAATCCGCCGCGAGACACGGTGAACGGGGCCGGAGAATTGGGGCATCGGGAAGCGAGGCGCCAGGGGCTCGGGCGGGTTGTTGAGGGATCGTCGGTACGAGCCGGCCTGTGCTCGGCGGCGGGGCGCGCCTTCGTTGCGAAGCACGAACGGACCATCTTTCATGGACGATATTACTCGCTTTCGTAATGATTCGTTCCGGCGCGAGCGGTTCGGGGACCATCCCAACGAACAACGCTTTCTCTGGACTCGATTCTACGAGGCAGTCGCTGAGAAAATTCTGGACTACCAGAGCGATCGGACCTCCTTGATTGAAGGCATCCATGAAATTGCGTCTCGTATGGATTTTCTCTCATATCTTAATGATAGAGATTCTCGAGGTGGTGACCCGTATCCACTAAAAGACATTGATCCGTTCACGACAATGGGTACTTTCAACCGATCCATTACGGATTCAAACAGGAGAAAGATCGCCGCAGAGATCGCAAATCTTCTTGGCGTCGATGTTGATGTTCCGAGATCACTGGAGGGCGTTCCGCGAGCCAATAACCAACGATCATGCTTCTTCGGGTATTCGTTCGACCGTGGAGATGGAGACATGGACGCTCTTTGGGATGTGTTCGTTGCGGCCGGACAATTTGCAGGCTCTGATCAGTCAGCGTATCGAGAGAAATTCACCAAGGCATACGAGACTGCAATAAAAATCCACGGAGTAAAATGGAATCTGTCGATTGGTCTCTACTGGGCTTATCCGTGGGATTTCCCTACCCTCGACAATCCGTCACGGACTTACATAAAGAAACATCTTGGCATGGATGTGCCGGATAACAGTGGCGAGGTCTATGTCAAATTGATCGACGATCTGAAGGATCGTTTTGCCGAGGAAAGCTGTCCGGTTCACAGCTTTCCCGAGCTATCGCTAGTATCCGGGACGGGCACACGAGGCCACCTGTATCATGAAAACTCTCCGGTTCACAGCTTGGACGTCACGGACGACGATCAGGAGCCGAAGGCCGTTCAGAACAGTCGTCCTCTCGAAAACTATTCGGTGAACGACATCATCAAGGATGGTTGTTTTTTGGAGCAGGAGGAAATCGAACGCCTGCTCCGTCTGCTTGAGATCGAGAAGAACCTCATTCTCCAAGGGCCGCCCGGTACGGGGAAGTCCTGGATTGCCAAGCGCTTGGCGTTCGCCCTGATGGGGGAGAAGGACAGCAACAAGCTTCTCGCGGTCCAGTTCCATCCAAACATGTCCTATGAGGATTTCGTCAGAGGGTGGCGGCCATCGCCGTCCGACGATGGAAAAGGCAGGTTTGTTATCGAAGACGGTGCGTTCATGAAGGCCGTTCATGCAGCATACAGGAATTCGTCCTCCAGATTCGTCGCAGTGATCGAAGAAATCAATCGGGGAAATCCAGCGCAGATTTTCGGCGAACTACTCACGCTCCTTGAACCCGACAAGAGGGCGCGGGAAGAAGCCCTTGAACTCTCTTATCCGGATAAGGACGGGAAGCGACGGCCAGTCCACGTCCCCGAAAACCTCTACGTCGTCGGAACGATGAACACGGCGGACCGCTCCCTTGCTCTCATCGATCTGGCGTTCCGCCGGCGCTTCGCTTTCGCTGACCTTGAACCGAAGCTCGGTGACAGGTGGCGCGAATGGGTGGTCGAGGAACGTGGTGTGGATGCCGAATTGGCTCACGATGTTGCGGCTCGCGTCACGGACCTCAATCAGCGTATTGTCGAGGATAGCCGCCTCGGTAGTCAGTTCCGGATCGGACACAGTTTCGTGACGCCCGTGCGTCGCCTTGAGGACGGGAGGACGAAAAATTGGTTCGAACAGGTGGTAAAGAGCAGGATCGGGCCGCAACTGGAAGAATACTGGTTCGATGACCCCAAGACGGCAAGGGATGCCATCAACCGGCTCCTCGAAGGATGGTGATGGAAGCCGCCACCTCTGTGCCGGAAAATGAGTCCGATCCGGGTCGGAGATATGTCGGGCGCATTCCGGTCCGGAACCTCTGGCTTTTCATGCTTTACGCGTCAGATTTTTTTCGCTTGCACGGCAAGGACAATGCAGGACTGGAGGAGAACCCTGACGATCTTCCGGATCTCATTGCCGAGATTCTGGCGCATGCCGTCGCAGAGCGGCAGCGCCGGCAATTGAGTCTCGGCTACCGAAGGTGGGAAGCCGCGCTTAACCGGGTTCGCGGAAGGATCGACATACTTGCCACGGAGCGCCGCCAACTTCTTTCTCGGGGTCTCGTGGCCTGCCGGTTCGGTGTGCTGACGATTGACACGCCACGGAACCGCTTCGTTCGGGCCGCTTTGGAAGCGGTATCCCCACTGGTACGAAGGCATGAACTTGCCCATCGCTGCCGAAAGTTGGCGAACGACATGAAAGCGATGGGAGTCTCGGGAGTTCCGCCGACACGGCGCCAAATGAGCACCGACCGTTTCGGGCGTCATGATGCAGATGATCGCTACATGGTAGCCGCCGCAAAGCTGGCGTTCGATCTCGCATTGCCTACGGAGGGAGCCGGCGCCAATGTGCTCCCGCTGCCCGATCGTGAAGAGCGGTGGGTGCGCTGGCTCTTCGAGCACGCGGTGGGCGGCTTTTACAAAGTCGTCCTGTCGTCCAGGGGATGGCGTGTGAGGACTGGTCGGATGTTGAATTGGCAGGTCGAATGGAGCACGGCGGGGGTCGCCAGCATCCTGCCGAACATGCAAACCGACATCATGCTCGATTGCCCCTCATCCTGCCGCAGGATCGTGGTTGACACGAAGTTCAACGCCATACTGACGAAGGGCTGGCGTCGAAACAGGACGCTGCGTAGCGGCTACCTGTACCAGATCTACGCTTACCTGAGATCCCAGGCCGGTCGCGAAGACGATCCCTTTGCGGACCGTGCCGAAGGTCTGCTCCTGCATCCGTCGGTGGGGGAGAGCGTTGACGAGACAGTCACTATCCAGGGACACCGTATCAGGTTCGCCACGGTCGATTTGGCGGCTCCAACCTCGGAGGTTCGATCCCAGTTGCTCCATGCATGTGCCGACTGGCCGCGCAGGTAGTGATCGGCTACGTCAGCTGCATCCGGACCTTCCGGCAATTCCGTTGCCGGCGCGGGTGCGAAGTACCGGGGTAGGAACGGTCGGCCAAGGCGTATCCTTGAGGTTTCGGAGACGGCGATGAGGACCGACGTCGAGCTTCTCTGGGAGGCGGTGCGCCTCGGCGAGGACAGCGAGCTTGAACTGAAGGAAGCGCGCTTCCGAGGCCGGCGCGTGTCCGCCCCCGCCCGGGATGACCTTGCCGACGAACTCGCCGCGTTCGCCAACGCCCGAAGGCGTTCGATCAAAGCGGTGAGGGCGTCGAAACGGGTATCGGCCCCGGGCGTCTGGTGGGTGACGGGCGCGCCGTCGAGGACGAAGCCGAGGGCGTCCAGGGCGCGCTGGATGCCTGTGATTTCGCTCTGCACGTCGTCCGTGAAGTTCTTCAGCCACGCGCCCACCACGGTGGCCGCGGTGGCCTCGCGCTGCTGCGTCTCCCGGTCGTCCCCGGTCTCCTGCCGCAGGGACCGTTCCGCGGCCGTCAGTGCGGCCTCCGAGGCCGTGGAGTCGTCGGCGAAACCCTGACGCGCCCGGCGCCAGGAATGGGGCGTTGTCATACTTGCCTTTGCCGTGGTAGCGCAAACGACGGCTCGGGGAGGTGTTGCGGGCCGGTTACGCCGCTGCCGGGGGTTGACGCAACACGCCTGCGGCGCGCTTTGACAGCCTTGGGCCAGCGTGTTACTTGCCGTAGGGGTTCGGGTTGGGCGGCATCCGGGAGCAGGGTCGGGATCGGAGGGATGACGTGAAGGAGCGGATTCGACAGATCGACGAGGAGTACGGCTTCCAACTCACCGAGGACGAGATCGAGTCCATTGCGAAGCAGGCGGAGGAAACCCGTCAGCTGCTGAAGGAACTCGACGAGGTGGACGTCACCGGCGTCATGCCCATGATGAGGTTCGACAGGAAGCCCGGGGACTGAAGGGGACCCGCACCGCATGGACGAGGCGACGAGGGAACGGATCCTCCGGCACATCGACGGCCGGGAACTGGCCGAGCTGACCAGGGACCTCGTGGACATCCCGAGCCCTACCGGGGCCGAGAGGGAGATCGGCGAGTTCATCCTCGACTGGTATGGGCGGAACGGTCTCAAGCCCATCCGCCAGGAGATCGACCCCGACCGGGTGAACGCGGTGGGCGTGCTGCAGGGCGCCGGCGGTGGGGCGTCGTTGATGATCAACGGCCACATGGACACGAGTTTCACCGGGCGGGAGGACGACCTCGTGCTGTGCCGGGAACTGGAACCCCGGAGCGAACTCCGGGGCGCCATCCGGGACGGCAAGGTGTACGGCTTGGCCGCGTCCAACATGAAGTCGGGGCTGGCGGCGTTCATGGTGGCGGGCAAGGCGCTCAAGCAGAGCGGCGCGCCGCTCGAGGGCGACCTGATCCTCGCGGCCGTGTCCGGCGAGATCTCCCGCACCCCCATCGGTCCTTACCAGTCCGGGGCCTACCGCGGCGAGGGCACCGGCACCCGCCACCTGCTGACCTACGGGGTCCAGTCCGACTACGCCATCGTGGCCGACCGGTCGGCGTTGTCCATCATCTGGGCCCAGACCGGCGTGGCCCAGTTCCGCATCGACACCTTCGGGAACCCGCACGCGGCCTGGGGCGTCACCCGGCGGCAGGAGCCGCCCGAGGAGCAGAGCGCGGTGCTGAAGATGGCCAAGGTGGTGCAGGCGGTGGACGCATGGGCGGAGGAGTTCGAGGCCAACCGCGTCTATCAGTCCGCCAACGGCCCCATCATCCCGAAGGTCAACATCGGCTCGGTGCAGGGAGGCGCGCCCTACCGGCCCAACTACTACCCTGGCATCTGCTCCCTGTACGTGGACGTGCGCATCCCGCCCGAGCTTCGACCCATCGAAGTCCAGCGCGAGCTGCGTGCGGTCATGGACGCCACGGGCTACGAGTACGACATCGAGATGTACACGTCGAAGATGGGATACGAGGCCAAAGGCATCGAGCCGGTGGTGGAAGTCATCGAGGCGACCCACCAGGAACTGTTCGGCGAGAAGACGACGCCCGCCACCACCGCGCGCTCCAGCATCTGGACCGACACCAACATCTACAACGAGATGGGCATCCCCGCCTGCAAGTTCGGGCTCGGCGGCGGGCGCTGGACCACGCGCTCGGAGCAGATCGACATCGACGAGATCGTGCGGGCGTCGAAGATCTACGCACTGTCCGCGGCGACCATCTGCAACTGGAGGAACCCCTGATCGATTCCGGCTCGAACTCCCTCCCCCTGTGGGAAAGCGCGTCCTTCGACTTCGCTACGCTACGCTCAGGACGAACGGAGTTCTTCGCCTCGCTACGCTCAGGATGCACGGAGGACTCGCTACGCTACGCTCAGGATGGGATGAACGGAGTTCTTCGCTACGCTACACTCAGGACGAACGGGGGTAATCGTTCCGAGTTTTCTGGAGCCGGTAACGGCCTCGCCGCCGAACGACGCCCCTTCCCGGAGAAGAAATGGAACCGGCACTGGCTGAGAAGATCGTCCACGGCCTGAAGGCCGCGGGCATCGATTTCATGACGTACCTGCCCGAAAGCCGTCTGAGCCAGATCCTGCCGCTGTTGCGCGAGGACGGCACGGTCCGGTTGGTGCCCACCGCCAGCGAGCAGGAGGCGGTCACCATCGCCGCGGGCGCGGCCCTGGGAGGCAAGCGGGCAGCCTGCTACATGGAGAGCACCGGCCCCTACGTCTCCGCCTACTCGCTGCTCACAGTGGGAAAGCAGATGGGCGTGCCGATACTGCTGCTCGTGGGCTTTCTGGGCAGCTTCGCAGACCAACGCAACAGCTTCCTCTACGTGACCATCGGCATGCGGATGCTCCCGACCCTGGAGGGGCTGGGCCTCGAATACCGCGTGGTCGAGGACGGAGAGCACCTCGAGCGGCACATCCGGGACGCCCAGCGGGTCAGCGACTCCATGCGCGCCCCGGTGGCCCTGGTCTTCTCGGGGGAGTTCGCCCGATGATCCGCCGCGACTGCATGGAGCTCATGGCGCCCCTGATGACCGATCAACTGGTGCTCACGTCCCAGAGCGGTCAACGCATCGAGTGGTTCCACCTGTCCCGACACGAAGGCAACCTCCTGGTGGGGATGATGGGATGCGCCACGGGCGTGGGCATGGGGCTGGCCCTGGCCCTGCCCCACCGCCGCGTCATCGTGCTGGAGTCGGACGGCAGCGTGCTGCTGTCGCTGTTCAACCTCCCCACCCTCGGCAACCTGGGCCTCTCCAACCTGACGGTGTTCGTGTTCGACAACGGCGTCTATAGCGGCAGCGCCATCAGCGAGCCCACCGCGACCTGGGGCAACAGCGACTTGGCGGCCATGGCCCGGGCGTGCGGCGTCGAGTCCGCGGTGACCGTGCGCGACCTCGACGGGTTCCGGCGGCACGGCCTGCCGGGAGTGACCGGGGAGGGGCTCCACTACGTGGTGTGCAAGGTGGAAGAGAGCCTCGTGCACCGCCGGATCCCGCGTCCCGACACCGACCTGGCGGAGAACAAGTACCGGTTCGTGCGCTATCTCGAACGCACCGAGGGCAAGACCATTCCCTTCATCGGCCTGGGATAGGCCGGAACAGGAGCCGGGCACCGGAGACCCGTTCCGTGGATTCCGATTTCAGGAAACCGGCTCTTCAGGGATTCGTGTGGGCAGGGTCTCACGGTGTAGCGTCCCCTCCCCCCTTGAGGGGGAGGGACAGGGAGGGGGGTACGGCGGGGTTGCGGGGAGGAGTCCTCTACACGGACCGGTCCAACCCGTTTCAGCCGTCTGCCCGTTGGCGCCGGCGCCGATGGGTCCGGTGGCACGGAGGCCCCCCTCCCTGACCCTCCCCCTCAAGGGGGAGGGAATCGGAGTTCTTCGCGTGGGAGGAAGCGTCACAACCTACACGAAAGCCTGAAGAGCCGGGAAACTCTGACGATTGCTCCGTTCGTCCTGAGCGTAGCGAAGCGAAGTCGAAGGACGCGCTTTTTTCATAGGGAGAGGCGCCTCGAGCCGGAATGGAACAGAGGTTATTTTATCGACTCGAACCAGAAGGAGGTCAGCATGGCAACCAACCCGGAAGCGTTGAAACGGCAGGAAGCGGAGAAGACCGAGTACGACTGGGGCACGCTCTGGCCGCACTACCACAAGGAGAGGATGAACTGGGCCACCGGGTTCCGCACCCGCGGCGACGTAGATATCCTGTTCCTTTCGGGCTCCACCGGACGGGACCCGTTCGAGGACGCGCCCAACCGGAACCCCGCGGAGGAGCGGGAGGGGCGCGGCAAGGTGGTGGGCGGCATCAAGGAGCAGACGCGCCAGGCGTGGCAGGACATCAAGGACAACCTGGAGATGATGGGCGGCGAGCTCAAGCACATCGTCATGCTGCGCTACTTCCTCACCCGGAGGGAGGACGTGTTCGACATGCGCGACGAGATGTACAAGTTCTTCGAGGAGCACGAGCCCGACCTGCGCGCCCATCCTCGTCCCGCCACGTTGCTGCGGGGCGTGGGCATCGACTTGCCGGACATGCTCATCGAGATCGAAGCGTGGGCCGCGGTGCCGCGGAAGAAGTAGCCCCTTGGTAGTCTCGTGACTCGGGGGTCCGGCGCGCCCTCGCGGACCCCCGACCCGCCCTCGCCTTCATGGCCAGTCCAGTTCCGCCGTCACCGGAGCGTGGTCCGAAGGCTTGGAGCCTTTCCTCTCGTCCCTGTCCACGCCCGCGGACGTGGAGCGCGACGCCAGTTCCGGGGTGGCGAGTATGTGGTCGATGCGCAACCCCTGGTTCCTCGCGAACGCGAGATGCCGGTAGTCCCACCACGAGTAGAGCCCCGGCTCCGGGTTGTGCATGCGCACCACGTCCCGGAGGCCCCAGTCCAGCAGCCGCGTCATGACCCCGGTCATTTCGGGGTTGAACAGCACCGTGCCCTGCCAGAACTCCGGGTCCGACGTGTCCGCCTCGTCCGGCGCGATGTTGAAGTCCCCGGAGATCAACAACGGCGTGTCCGGGACGCGGGTCCCGTCCAGATAGACGAGCAGCCGCTCCAGCCATTCCCGCTTGTATGCGTACTTGTCGGACTCCACCTTGTCCCCGTTGGGAACGTACACCGAGATGAACCGTATGCCCCGGACCATCCCGCTGATGCAGCGCGCCTGGGGGTCGTCCACCCGGTCGTCGAACCCCGTGCGCACGTCCTCGATGGGCTCCCGTGACAGGATCGCCACGCCGTTGTAGGTCTTCTGGCCGTGCACCACGGCGTGGTAACCCCGCTCCTTCACCGCGTCGTGGGGAAACCGGTCGTCGGTGACCTTGGTCTCCTGGAGGCACACCACGTCCGGGCTTTCCCGCGACAGCCAGCGCAACAGGCGCTCCTCGCGCGCGCGCACCGAGTTCAGGTTCCATGTGACGACTTTCAAACTCTCCTCCCGGGTCGGCGCCTCGTTCGCGCCCGTCCTTCTCGTGGGCAATGGCGCGGGGGCAGGGGTAGGAACCGCGCGAGGACCGGGGCTTGGCCGCTGCTTGCCATGCGCTACGTCCGCGCTTCCGGCTCGGCGCCCACCGTCCAATAGCGCCCGTCGCTTCGCCTCAGGGCGAGGGGCGTCTCGTAGAGGTCCCGCAGCAGGCCTTCGGTGACCACTTCCACCGTCTTGCCCGACCGGAAGACCCGGCCGTCCTTGAGGACGAGCGTCTTCTCGAAGGCGGGCAGGATTTCCTCGGTGTGGTGGGTGACGTAAACCAGGGCGGTCGACCGGCTCGTGCGGCCAAGCTCCTGGAGCGCCGAGAGCAGGCTTTCCCGCGCCCCCGGGTCCAGCCCTGCGCAAGGCTCGTCGAGGAACATCAGGTAGGGACGGGTCATCAGCGCCCTGCTGATGAGGACCTTCTGTTGCTCGCCCTGGGAAAGCGCGCCGAACGCCCGGTCCTTCAGGCCGCTGCACCCCATCCGCTCCATGACGGCTTCGGCCTGGGCGTAGTCTTCCTCCCCGGGATGGACCGTGGACATCTCCAACAGCCCGACCTGCGCGAACTTTCCCGAAACCACCGTCCGCAGCGACTTTTCGCGCACGGGTATCTGCGAGGTCAGCGACACAGTGACCCAGCCGATGCCCTTGCGCAACTCCCGGAGGTCCACCCGCGGCTTCCCGTTGCGGTAGATGACCCCGCCCCGGTTCGGCCACAGGTAGCCGCAGGCCAGTTTCAGCAGGGTCGTCTTCCCCGAGCCGTTGGGTCCCAGGACCACCCAGTGCTCTCCCTGATCCACCACCCAGTTGACGGAATCGAGGATCGTGTGGCGCGCCGCCGCGTACGAGACGTTCCGCACGTCGAGCGGAACCGCCGTGTTCATGTGGCCGCCTTCGCCTTCGACGAGTCCTCGGCCGCCTGGGCGATGCGGCACGGCTTCCAATGCCTGGTCCAGTGCTCGTCGGACTGCACGTGCCCTTGCCGCACGCTCTTGCAGACGTTGCGTCCGAACTCCGCGGCCGGAAATCCGTGCGCCAGCCGTATCACCACGCCTTCCCGCGCACCGCCCAGGGCCGACGGCGCCGCGTGCGCCCGGCTCACGAAGTCCCGGATTGCGTCAACCGAACGGAACGACCCCTCGAACAGGACGGGGACCACTGACATACGGCGCTCCCGCGCGTAATCCACCAGCGTCCGGAACGATGCGAACGAGCCGTCCGCGTAGCGGAGCGCAAAGGCATGGAACGTCTCGTCCTCGGCCACCGGATCGTATTCGATGCTGTGCACGCCGTAGATGTCCTCCCCGTAGAGGAACACGTCCGGGTCCGTCACCTTCCACGCATGGTGCTTCCGAACCATCGCCATCCACTTGCCGGCCGACGGCGCGGAGACGCTGCGCCCATAGACCTCACCCCCGTGTATGAGCGTGTTGCCCCCGTCGAGCTTCTCGGTGACCACCACCGGCGCCCCCACGAAACGCTCCGGCTCCGCAACGAGCTCGTCCCTCTCGCTCACCGTCGGCGAGTAGGGCCAGTAGGGGGTTTTCGGGTATTTGAGCATGGGACCGGAGGTTGCAACGACGATCATCCAGGTTTCAACGGTTTCGAAGCATGCTGTGGGCAAATCTGTCGTACCTCCACGCCCAGACCCTTCGTCAACTCTTCCTGCTGACCCCAGTCGCTGTCCGTCGCGTTGAGGATGTCGGCTTCCCCGACCACGGCCGTTGCGAGGAACTTGCGATCGCTTGGGTCCAGATCGTTTACCGGCAGTTCCTCGAAGCCTCGGCGGTGATCGCTGCATGGCGTAATCGGAACGCGGCGCACGCGCTCCCCGCCCCACTGATAGTCACGAATATGCCTGAAGAACAGGAACCCAGGATCCTCTTTTCTTGTCTTCCTTTGTTGGTCTTTCGGTCTCAGGTTATCGAGGTACTCCTTGAATATGAGGTCCTTGTCGTCAACGACGATAACATCACGACGAGCGGCCGCCAGTTCCTTGACACATGCACGTTGGCACTCGGCGTCTGCGTGTGTGTCCCGTCCGTTTGCCGCTATGGCAACGTTGGTGTCCACCACCCAGGACTTCATTGCGAGGCTCTCATCCGTCTCTCCATGGACGCCTCGCTGATGGCGAAGATCTCGCCTGTCTCGTCTCCGAAGAAATCGTCCGGCCAGTTCTCTATTTCACCCCACTCATTCAGCTTGAGGTCGTTCAGTTGGGCAGCACCGTTGCTCGATCCAACAAAGTAGAGCTTCAAATCCTCAGACACTACTTTTTCTTCGGCCACACGGCGCTGAAAGCGTCGCAAAAGATGTTCGCTATGGCTCTCCACGATGATCTGTATCTTGCGCGTCTCTGCTGCATGGAGCATCACTTCCGCCAACCCACTTTGTATGGACGGATGTAGATGAATCTCAGGTTGTTCCATCATCACGATGGAGTTTTCCGGTACGTAATACAAGAGCACAAGGACAGGCAGTACTTGAGAGACGCCAAAGCCGACGTCCGTCAACATTGTTTCGGGGCCCTTTGGGTACATACGAACGCATGCTTGGTAGATGTTTGTCTTGAACCCGATTTCCTTGATCTGGAACGAATCGACCAGTTTCAGTTCGTTTAGCCATTGGGCGATGACTTCCTGGAATCCATTCGTGTTCTTCCTGCGTCGCCCGCGAGTTGTCTGGCGTCGACCAGGGTTAAGATCATCACCTCCCGCGGTAGCCGCTAAAATAGCATCGATGGTGCGTTCCCCTCGTGGTCCGACGTCGTCAGGTCTGGCTCCGGACGAGATGTACTGACGCTGCGGATAATCTCGAAGAGGGCCGAGGTAGAATATCCTGTCCATCAAGGCTTCGTACGCGGCTTCAAAGTCGCTCAAACAAGTCGTTTTCCGATATTCGCTACGGGCCTGATCGGGGAAAAGGTGGGTCTTGATAGGCCGAGGCAAACGCGGGGGGCGCCCTGGTCGATTCTGTCTGAAGCGTCCCGGGTCGCACTGAAGTTGAAAGGAATTCGGGTTCTCGTCCAGTGGCTCTATGACGAAGTTCTTGTTCGCAAACCGGTACTTCATATGGCGTGTCGAAAGAGTTCCATCCATCAATTCGACCCGGGAGCTCTCTTGCAGACTGCTTCCCGTAAGGGACTTCTTGTGATTTGGGTCTTCCACTTCGAGAGGCTCCTTGAGATCCCAATCCAACGTCCAGTCGATACGGTTTTCGCCTTGGTGCACGACCTCCGGGTAGGTGCCCAGGTTGACCAGCTTGTTCGGTCCACCAAAGTCCAGCACGAGCCCCCGATCCGTGGCGTTCTTCGTCTGCTTGAGCAGGAGCAGGAACTGAAGCACGCTGCTCTTGCCAGAACTGTTGTTGCCAAAAAGTCCGGTGATCTTCTTTCCGAAGCGTATATCCAGCTTGCGCCACGCCTTGAAGTTGGTGACTTCGAGATGGTTCAACATCGGTTGTTCTCCTTCCTTCGGTTCGCATCGAGGTCCTTGGCATTCGCAGGTTCCGGGCGCGGATCTGCCTCTCCCTCCGCTTTCAGCGCGTCCAGCGCTTCCTGGACGAGCTTGCGCCGCAGCGCCTTTTCCTCGTCCGGGGGAAGGCTGGCGTCGCCGGCCACGTGGACGATTCCGTGGCCCAGGACGACGCGGTTGGAGCCTACCATCTTGGCGATGGGGAGGGCGGAGGTCATCTGCACGACCGGGACGCCGGCTTTTTCGAGTTCGGTCGTGATCGCAGCGCCGCTGCGAGTGCTGGTGCCTCACGTGGAGGTGAGGATCACCGCGTCCACCCCCTCGCGCTTCACCTTCTCGGCCATCTCCCGGCCCAGGCGGCGGGTGTTGGAAAGGGGGTTGGAGAGGCCGGAGGTGGAGAGGAACTCCCCGTGGACCTTGCCCACCGCGCCTTCCTGCTCCAGTTCCCTCAGGGCGTCCAGGGGCACCAGCCGGTCCGGGTCGGCCTGCACGAAGCGCGGGTCGTAGCCGCCGTGGGAGATCTCGTAGTCCTCGCCTCGCAGGTCGTCCGCGTCGGCGATGTCGTAGGCGCCCCATCGGGTGGCCGCCATCCCCTCGATGGCGTCCGGGTTGCCCCTGGGGACGAGTCCCCCGTCGGTGATGAGCATCACCGTGGCCCTGGAAAGGTCGTCCACGCCTCTGGGCTTGGCCACGGGCTCGAAAGAGGTAACGGGCATCTCGGAGTCGAAGGGCCGTCCCTGAACCTTGGCCAGGACCATGTCCACCAGCCGCTCGGCCGACGACTTGTCCACGAACTCGTCCCGTATCAACCCACGGGTCAGGTAGCCCTCTTCCCGCGGCGCTCCGACAGTCTCCCCGGCCACGAGCTTTCGCGCCAGCCGGGCCATGCGCTGCACGACATCCTTCATGCCGGCCGCGTTCCGGCCGGAATCGACGATGTAGAGGCCCTCCCGGTAGAGGTCCACCCCCGGGTTCTCCTCGTGCATGGCCGTGAGCGCGGGTATTCCGAGCTGCGTCTGCACAGCGCTGCACAAGGCCCCCGCGGCCATGCCGTAGCGTCCGGCGTCGAAGCAGGGGCCGGCCACGAACAGGTCTGCCCGGGCGTTCCGGACGTGCTCCAAGACCGCGGCGACGAGTTCCTCCTGGCGCTCCACCGCGTAGTTGTCACCGCAGACCAGGGTCTTGACCACCGCGGCCCCGTTCCCGAGGGTCTGCTCGAGCAGGCGGCCGGGACCCAAGGCGTTGCCGGTCTCCCGAAGCGGGATCCCCGCCTGCTCCTCACCGCCCATCCCGCCGAAGAACTGGTTGAGGTAGTGAACGATCCTCATGGCTTCCGACCCCTTTCAAGGGGGAACAAGGCTATAGACTTCTCCTGCACTCATACCGAACCCAGGGTATGGGATGCAAGGAACCGGGAAGAGCATTTCGGAGAGGGGTGACGCATGTGGAGTTGGGCTTGATGACGCGGGAGCGCGCGTCATCCATCACCGCCATAGCGGATCTCGGTGAGATCGCTTCGCACCGCCCGGGTGGTTCGTTCCTCCGGGAACCGCTCCAGATGCGACACGTCGTGGAGCGAGTCGAACACGACCAGCACCGCGCCGTCGGCGATCCGAACCTCCACGGCCTTGCCATCCCGGGTAAAGGTCACCAGCGCCCTGCTTCGGTCCGGGGAAATGGCGACTCCGCCGCTTCCGCTGGTGTACAGTTCCCGTAAATGGCCGGGAGTCCTGTGGTTCGGGAAGATGGTGGTCTCCTCGCCGCTGGCCGCGTCCACCATCAGCAGCCGTGATACGCCCAGAGAGCCGTCCGCGGTCCTGCCGCCCTGGTTGTCCAGCAGGAGGAACCGGGATCCCTCGAAATGCAGGACGGCGTGCTGACTCATGAACCCGCCGCGCACCATGTGCTTCAACCGATGGGTTTCGCGGTCCAACAGGGCGAATGCGCGCAGGTTCCTGATGGACACGACGAGGTCTCCGGGTTCGAGGCCCGCGCCTGCGGCGTCTTCCCCCAGCAGGTGAACGGAATTGACGTGCGTCGGGTCACAACGATTCATATGGATCAAAAGCGAGGCATAGGGGGACCGGAGTATGGCGTCGAACACGGAGGTCTCTCTCAGCAGCCTCCCTGCAGGGTCGATTACTTTCACGAGATCGTGATTCCATCGTGGACAAGACATCTTGATTTGGGGGGCATCCCGTCCCGGTACAAGCCTGGAATTGATGGGCCTGCCGGGCCGCCGGCCCGGAACCAGGGCGACTTCCCCATCGGTCAGTTGTGGCCGATGGTGGCTGTAGTCCGGACGGTACCACACCGGCTTGCCGGTCCGGTCGATACGCGCCACCCCGCCGCCGTAAGGGTGGGTATGCCTGAAGTGGAAGACCGCCAGAAGATCCCCATTGGCGTATGACGATACTCCAAAGATCCACGCATGGTCGGGAAAGGAGAACCCGGGCGCGCTCTCGTACGGGAAATCCGCGGCGAACTCCTCCTTCTCCATCCACTTCTCCAACTCGTCGGGACGGTACGGCCAGGCCTGCCGGACTTCCCCGCGGCCGGCGTACTCCACCGCAAGACAGCCTGCGTGATCCGGACAGTACTCCCGGAAGCGCCCCGGCCCTCCCTGAACCAGTATCGGGTCAGTCAAGCGGTCGTTGCCGATGAACTCGAAGCGCCGGGCGGTCGCCTGGTCGGGAGGGAGGTCCACGAAATTCCAGCCATCCCAGACGGGGGGGGGGGGGGCACGGAAGTTGACCTCGACCGCCGCCACGAAGGTCTTGTATGCGGCGGACAGCAGAGCGTGGGGAAAGACTTTGTGCCGTGCGACGTACAGCCCGCCAGCGAAGCCAGCCAGCAAGAGCGCCATCGCGAACAAGAATACCGGCGCCCTTCTCAGCAATGCCGAAACGGATCCGTGCATTTCGCCAACCATAGCATGGCGAACGTCTATGGCAACTTGAGCGCGTCCTTCGACTTCGCTTCGCTACGTTCAGGACGAACGGGGCAATTTTTCAGAGTTTCCTGAACGGCTAATCCGAAGTTCTGGCGTGGTGACAAGGCAAGGGGTTGTTTTCATTAGGTTTTACGCTGGAGAGAGGATGAGTTTCTGACTACATGGAGAGTGGGACGCCGATGAGATCGAAGGCCTTTCTCTGGATGGGTGTGGGCACGGTGAGCAACTCGAAGGTGTCTGTGGAGCCGTGCATCCGCATGGTGTTTTGGGTGAGGGTGGCGAGATGATCGAGCAAGCCCCGGAAGTGATGCACCGGGAACTCGCAGTCGGTGGTGCGTCGGGTGCTGGCCTTGTGTTGGGCGCTCCGGGAGCGTTCCGGGGCCTGTACGGGGGAGGGGCGTGGCGTGGGAGAAGCGTAGGGGTGGTCATCCGCGAACAGGAGGGGAGCGAGCCAGCGGCGCATATGCCACTCCACATGATAAGCAAGCATGCACAGGAACACGTGGGCTCGCACGCGATGGCCGAGTCGGTGGTAGATGGGACGCACGTGCAGGTCGATGGTCTTGAGGCAGCGGAAGGCGCGTTCGACCGTGGCCAGACGCTTGTAGGCGTGGACCGCCTCCGTGGCGTCCAGGGTTTGGGAGTCCACGGAGGTACGAATCACGTAGATGCCGTCCAGACGGGCTTCGGCCTCGATGCGGTCGGTCTTGCGCCGGTAGCGGAACGAAGTATCGGTGACCTCGGTCTCGAAGTGCTTGGCCATCTTGTACTGGTGGATCACCCGGCCCAGCCGTTCTCCGATCTTGTGGGCGCCTCGCAGAGGGCGCTGCGGTCGGGAGACTGCGGCAACGATCTTGTCGAGTTGGCGTTCGGTGGCCTGGAGCAGGTCCTCGCGCTTGCGTGCCCGCTCGACTCGCAACAGGGGGTTCATGCAGGCCACGAGCCGCTCCCCCGGGAAGTCGGGATGGCGTATCTCGGCCAGGTCCCGCTGGTCGAACAGGGACAGTTGCAGCGGCCCGTCCCGGTCCACCAGTTGGCGCACTTCCTGGCTGCGCAGCGCGCTCACCCAATCCAGCCCTTGCACCGGGCGCAGTTCGGAGTCGATGCGCGCACTGGTGAGCAAGCCCCGGTCAGCCACGAACACCACGCGCTTGAGCGCAAAGCGGGTGCGCAGCTTGGCAATCTGATCGGACAAGGTCCCGGGGTCTGCGGTGTTGCCCGCATAGACCTCCACTGCCACCGGACAGCCCTCGGCATTGCACAACAGCCCATAGACGATCTGCAAGGTCCCCTTCCGACCGTCCCGGGAGTAGCCCGGACGCGCCAGTTCACAGTGCCTTCCTTCGAGATAGCTGGAACTCACGTCGTAGAGCACCAGGGTGCCGTCATGCAGGTGGCGTTGCGCCAGGGCCTTCTCCATGGTCTCCTGGCGGGGGAGCAGCCAGTCCATGGCCGAGTAGAAGTCCTCTGCACTCACGTCATCCAAAGCCAGTCTCTCGCCCAGGGTGGAGGTGGCGGTTTCGGGATGGAGGGTGCGGGCAGTGGCCAGCTTGGAGCCGGCAGCGAGCAGGCGGGAGACGATCAGGGCCGTGCACCGGTCCCGCTCCGGACTCCGGCGTGCGCTCATCAAGCGAGGGAGACCGAGCTTCTCCATGGCTCCGAGCACTGCGGCCACGTGGCCGTGGGGACGGGAGCGCAAAATGGCCGGGTTGTCCCTGGCGGAGACGAAGGTATCGCCCCGCAGGGTGCGGCGGATGATGTCGATGAGATGTGGGGGCAGATGGGAGATGTTGCCGAGGGTCTCGTTCTTGACCTTGCCGTCTTCCCGGTAGGAGCGGCGGAGCAGGTGGGTCTCGTAGGTGCGGTCCTTGTAGCGTCTCCGTGTGGTAACGACGTGAACGACCTGGTTACGACGAGGCATGCTGCATGATACAACGATGCCAGAGGGAATGTCAATAGGCATTATTCATTTTTAGTGACTACAATTTGACGCCGGAATCGACGCCCCGCAAGCCGTTTCCTTAGCATTATCAATGGGTTAGGGAGGATTCGACCCCGCTTGACCCCAAGAACTTCGGGCTAATAGACCACCGCCCGCAGCCGCGACGCGCCCTGCTGGTTGGCGACGCCCGCCACGTTCATGGCGCTCAGTTCCTCCACACCCGCGAGGAGTTCGCCCATGGCGGGTGTGGCGGCGATCACCCGCGGGGCCGGCGCGGTTCGCCAGCGGGTGTCGTTGCCGCCGCCATAGACGATGGCGTTCACCTCGGGGAAGTTGAACAGCAGCGCGGACTCCACCCGGCGGTCCCGGGACACGTCCGAGACCATGACCGCGGTGCGGACGCCATCGGTCTCCAGCAGCCGGGCGGTCTCCGCCAGGTCCGCGTGGGGCACTCCCCCGCCGTACTTGGTGAGCACCGCGGCGTCCGCGCGCAACGCCCACTTGACCATGCTGGCCGCGGCGCGGCAGTTCCGGTCCCGGTCGGCGTTGTCCGACCCGGCAATGGTCGCCACCGTGCCGACGAAATCCAGCTCCCCCGCCCGATGCCTGCGGTAGAGCTCGGTGACGACGGGATGGTTCTGGTAGCCGTAGGTCTCGGCGCCGCCCATGGATGTGTAGTACGAGGTCACCACCGCGCCGTCGAGCCACTCGTCCGGGTGCAGCAGGACCGGCAGCATGCCGGTGGTGTTCAGCCCGTAGAGCACCGGCTCGTCCAACTCCGCCCGACGTTGGCGGGAGAAGATCTGCCCCACGTACGCCACCCGGGGCAGGCCCGGGCGACCGGGCGGGCCGGGACCGACGGTCTCGAAGGCGCAGCTTTCCGCGGGCGCGTGCGGGACCGCGGCCCGGGCCAGATGGACCGCGGTCTTGAGTCCGGCCACGCGCTTGGCCTTCCGGGCCGCGTGGGCCTCCTTGCCCGGCGCCGTGCGAGGGACGACCACCATGTGATGCAGTTTCGAGTAGCACGAGCCCTCGGCAGCGGCTCCCGTCATCTCCAGGACCCGGCCGACGGAGCCTCTCGACCCCCCGCCGGCGTGCTCGTCGAGGACCGTCACCGCCATCCCCTCCAGCACGTGGGTCGTGCCCATGCCCGCGGTCAGGGGCGGCCCCAGGATACCCGGGAAGTCAGGGCCGGAGTCGGAGGCCTTGGCCCTGGGTTCGATGATGTCGAAGACCGGCCCCGCCCGGCACGGCTCGCCCGGAGCCGCGTGCTCGAAGGCGACGCCGTCCAGCGCGTCGTCGTCGAGCAGGATCCCGCGAAGCTCGTCCGGGTCGATCTCGAGGGTGGTTCCGTCGAGTCGGGTCGAAGCGCCGAAGCGAAGGGCTCGCACCGGGTGGCGCGCCAGCGTCAGGTTCACGCGGTGACCTCCAGGTTCCGGGTTCGGCGCCGGTGGCCGGTGGGGTCGGCTTGCCTGCGGGTGGTTCCGTGCGCCTGCTCGGACAGGATCTCAGGATTCCACATTCCCGCGGCAATGGCAAAGCCGCGACCGCGCTCTTGCAGCACCGCGTGGGTTGACGGCCGGCCCAAGCGCTTGGGCCGCCGGGTCGCCACAGGCTGGGTCGCCGCCCGGTACGGCAGCCTGTCCCAGGCGAACCCGGCCGCGTGGACCGGGAGACCGATAGCGAACACAACGAGGGACGCCGCGGGCGGCGCGGCCAGCGCCGCCCCTCATGCGCCGGCGCGCGCTGTCCCGGCGTAGGCGGACGCGGCCGAGCCGTACTCCGCGGCGTGGACTCCGTAGTCCGTGAAGTCGCCATCGAAGCAACCGAGGGCCCACCGGGCGGCGTCCCGGTATTCCGGCCTTGCGGTCAGGCGGTGCAGCTTCAGGAAGAAGAGCGCCGCGGCGCCGTTCTCCGTGATGAGGGTGAGCGGAAAGCGAAGGTAGGCGGGTCCCTTCTCGGCGATGTCGAAGAAACCCCCTGCCGGGTTCCGCAGGCGGGTCCGGACGAAACCCGCCAGCGCCAGAGCGCGCTCCAGGAAGAGCGGCTCGCCCGTCGCCTCGAAACCGTCCGCCAGGGCGCGTCCCATGAGCGTCTGGTCCGTGAGCAGGCCCCACAGTCGAGGCGCGCGGTCGAAGTAGTGGGCCATGCCCCGGGACGGGTCCCAACAGCGTTCCAGTAGGAACTCCAGGGTCTCCAGGGCGCGTTGCTCGCAGTCCTTTCGTCCCAGGACCGCGGCCGCCTTCAGGCAGGCGGACACGGCCCGGGCGTTGGCGTCGGTGTACATCCACGGGTCGGTGACGGAGAACATGGCCCTCTCGGGGTGGAGGGTCGCACCTTGCGGGGTCTCCCGGCCGGGGAAGACGCGGATGTAGTCGCGGCAGCCGTGGAAGAACGGCCGGACGGGGTCCCGGAACCCACGGACCATGTATTCGACCACCTCCTCGGCGAGCTCTCGGAAGAAGGGTTCCCGGGTCAGTTCGAACACGTGGAGGGCGTTGCCCAACAGCCCGGCATGGTCGGACAACAGCTTCTCGTGATGGGGTTCGCTCCAGTCCCGTTTCGACGAGTAGCGGAAGAACCCGCCCTCCGGGTCGTGGGTGCGGCTCCGGCGCATGGCGTAGAGGGTCCGCCGCACGTGGTCGAGGCAGCGCGCGTCGCCGGTGGCGTCGTAACACCGCAACAGGAACTCGTTGGCGTCGCAGTGGGGGAACTTGCGGTCCGTTTCGTAACCGCCGTACACGGGGTCGGCGAGTCCCCGGACCACCGCCGCGACCGCGTCGGCCGCGTCCGCCCGCGGACCGGGCCGGCTGCACCCGTCCGGGGCCACCCGCGGGTACGGAGCCGGCCCCGGCGCGGCTGCGGGCTCCCGGCAGCCCACGTGGACCCGCACCAGCACGTCGCCGAAGTCACGCGGCGACAGGTAGTTGACGCTGGCCACGTAGTCCCCGTCCGCACGCAGGAACACGATGGTGGGCCAGCCGTTGCGGTTGTAACGCACGTCGAGGTCCGGCCGCTGGGCGTCTTCCACTCGCACGGGCACGAAGTAGGCGTTCAGGAGCGCGGTGACCTCGGTGTCGGAGAAGGTGGTCTCGTCCATGCGCTGGCAGACGCCGCACCAGAAGGCGCCCAGGTAGAGCATCACCGGTTTCCGCTCGTTGCGGGCGCGCTCGAAAGCGTCCGCGCCCCAGTCGGTCCAGTGGATTCGATGGGCGCTGTTAGGGTTGGGGGAGAAGCGGAACATGGCGCCGGACGGACCGGACTATTCGGACTATCGGAAACTCTGAACGATTGCCCCGTTCGTCCCCGGTCACGCCTCGGCCGGGCGTTCGGCCCGCCATGCGTGCAGGTACTGCACGATCTCGTCCAGCGGCAGCACGTCGGCGTACTTCTGGTTCATGTCGAACAGGTTGATGGCGTGGCACGCTTCGTGCCGGTCGAACACGCACTCCTCGGCCACCACCATGCGGAACCGATAGGTGCAGCCGTCCACCACGCTCGCCCGGACGCAGCCGCTGGTGCTCTCGCCGCAGGCGATGACGGTGTCGATGCCGTGCTGGTTCAGGTGGGCCACCAGGGGCGTGCCCCAGAAGGCGCTGGGCGAGAGCTTGCGCAACACCGCCTCGCCGGGAAGCGGCTGCACCTCGTCGATGATGTCGAACTTGTGCCGGCGTCTTTCCACCGCCTCGGGGGACAGGTTCCCCGCGTTGCCGTCCCGCCGGAACGACCATTCGTCCACCCCGGCCCCGGGCAGGCCCGATATGTGGATGACCGGGATCCCTGCCTCGCGCGCCGCCTGCAGCAGCCTCTGGATGTGGGGGATGGCGTTCC
Organism: uncultured Binatia bacterium (SeqCode); assembly: GCA_965204235.1. Lineage (GTDB taxonomy): Bacteria > Desulfobacterota > Binatia > UBA9968 > JAJDTQ01 > JAJDTQ01. Next base: position 2,174,985 of record OZ241979.1, on the reverse strand, counting down.
AGCCGGCCATGCCGCAGCTCCCCGGCCACTCCCTGATGGCCTCCAGCACGGGCTCCGGCCGGTCGCCGAAGACCCACCTGTACAGGTCGATGAGGACCAGGGCGGGCTTCTTGCCGAACCCGATGGGCCTGGGCGGCTTCATGGCCGCGTGCGCCTTGTCCTGCTCCGTCAGAAAACGGTCCCATACGCGCTCGCTCATGGTCGCAACTCCTTCTCCGGTCTTCGCGGTTCTCCGCGTCGTAGATCCGCGTGCGGCCCGTCGAACCGCCGCCGCGGCGAATCCAAGCGCGTCCTTCGACTTCGCTTCGCTACGCTCAGGACGAACGGGGGGGTTCAGGGTTTCCCTTCATGGACTCCTGCCGGGTCCCGGTCCATCCCGCGCGCCGCGGCCTGCCGTTGTCCGCACGGCCCCTGAATACTACTGCCGGCCCGTGACTGCAAGGCGCTGCCGCGGAGGCCGCGGCCCGGCATATTCCAATCCGGGAACGCCGCTGAAGGAGAGTAGGGGTCAGGCCCTTGTGACGACGGAGCTACGGCATTATCCTCCGGGACGTCGCCATGCGGTTCCCACGACCCTTCCTCGAACCATGGGCCGGGATGTGCGCCGTCCTGGCGCTCGCGTCGTTCCACCTCTCGGCCGCGCCTGCGGCCGCGACCGAGCCTCCGTTGCAATCGCTGGCCCGGACCGAGGTCGGCGGCGGCCACGGAGTCTTCGTGCAGGCGGAGGACGGCACGGTCCTGGCGTCGCTGAACGCGGAGCGTCCGTACCATCCCGCCTCGGTCACGAAGGTCGCCACCACGCTGGCCTTCCTGGCCACGCTTCGCCCCGACCACCGATTTCGGACGAAGGTGCTTGCCGCCGGTCCGACGGCCGCCGGGCGCCTGCGCGGGGACCTCGTCGTCCAGGGACAGGGGGACCCGTACTTCCTGTTCGAGAACGCGTTCCTGGTCCTGTTGCGGCTGCGGTCCACGGGAGTCCTGCGGGTGGACGGCGCGGTCCGGGTCGAAGGCTCCTTCTTCCTCGACTGGACTCCCGACCCCGAGGGGCGAAGGCTCAGACGCGCATGGACGGGCCGCGAAGGCGCGGCGCGCTGGCCCGCGGTGACCGAGGCCCTCTTCCCCGGCGCGCACATGCCGCTGGAGGATCACGTGCTCCGGTTCACGCGCGTCGGAGCGCGGAACGACCGCGCCCGGCGTTTGCTGATGGTGCACGCTTCGCCGCCGCTGGTCCGTCACCTCAAGGACTTCAACAGCTACTCCAACGACATCTTCCATGAGTTCTCGCACCACATCGGCGGCCCCGAAACGGTCCAGCGCATCCTTCGGTCGAGGGTCCGCGGCGTGCCTCCGTCGTCCATGGTCATCGACAACGCCGCGGGCGACGGCCGCACCAACCGGATGAGCCCACGGGCCGCGGCGGCCATGATGCAAGCCCTGGGAAGGACCCTCGACGGCCGCGGCCTGTCGTTCCCCGACGTGCTCCCCGTGGCCGGCGTGGACCCCGGAACGTTGGAGGACCGGTTGGCGGCGCGTCGCTATCGCGGCGCCGTGGTCGGCAAGAGCGGCACGGTGCGGGTGCTGCGCATATCGACCCTGGCCGGAGTCGCCCATACCCGGAAGTACGGCCGAGCGTTCTTCGCGGTCATGAGCCGCGGCGTGCCCTTGTGGCAGGCGAGACTGCGCCAGAACGCCTTCCTCCGCGGCCTCCTGGACCGGGCCGGATCGCGCCCCCTGCGGACGGGACCCGCGGCGCCCCCCGCCTTCACGCAGGCGCGGCTGGAAGCGCCGCAGTAGCGGCCCGCGTACCGGGGGAGTCGAGGGAAGCGGGGCGCCCGAGAATTCCGGTTCGAGGCGCCTCTCCCTACGCGAGTCGGACGGCGCCGAAAGTTGCCATGTCCGGGAACCGTGGAATATACTCCCGCCGGTCCCATGAACACGGACAAGGTAGCGGCGCTGCTCCATCCCGCGAGCATCGCCATCCTCGGCGCACGGGAGAACCCGTCGGGCTGGACGGCGCGCATCTTCGCCAACCTGGTCCGCTTCGGCTTCGCCGGCCCCGTCTATCCGGTGAACCCGAACCACGCGCGCATATGGGACGTGGAGTGCTTCCCGGACCTGCATGCCCTCCCCACGGTCCCCGACCATCTGGTGGTCATGCGCGCCGCGTCGAGCGTCCCGGCCATCCTCCGGGAGGCCGCGGCCCTGGGCGCCCGCAGCGCCACCCTCTACGCCGCGGGGTTCTCCGAGAGCGCCAACCCGGAGGGCCGGCGGCTCGAAGCGGCGCTGCGCGCCGCCATCGAGGAGACCGGCCTCGCGGTCTCCGGCCCCAACTGCCTCGGCAACCTCTCGGCGCGGGCGCGCCTCCTGACCCTGCCGGACGACCGGGTGCGGGACCTCGCGCCGGGTCCCGTGGCCATGGTGGGACAGAGCGGCACCACGACTCCGAACATCGCCCGGGCCCTCCTGGACCGGGGCATCGACGTGAGCTACGTGGTGACCAGCGGCAACGAGACCGGTCTCATCGCCGCGGACTACATCGACTACTTCGTCACCGACCCGGAAGTCCGGCTCGTCTTCTGTCTCATCGAGGCGGTGCGCCGGGCGGACGACTTCCTCGCCGCCTGCCGCAGGGCCCGGGACGCCGGCAAGCCCGTGGTGGCGCTCAAGATGGGAACGTCCGAGGGCGGGCGCCATGCCGCCCTGTCCCACACCGGATCCCTCGCCGGCCGGGTGGAAGCCTTCGACGCGGTCACCGGCCCTGCCGGCGTCCTCCGGGTGGAGAGCGCCGACCGCGCGGTGGACGTCGTCGAGTGGCTGCTGCACGCGGGCGTTCCGCAAGGGGAGCGGGTCGGCGCACTGGTCTATTCCGGCGGGGTCCGCGGCCTGGTGGAGGATGCAGCCCACCGCCACCGCGTGCCCCTCCCCGGGTTCGCGCCGGAGACGGACGCCCGGATCCGCGAGATCCTGGGGGACGGACAGCCCGTCAGCAACCCCCTGGACGCGGCCGGCTTCCTCAACCGTCCCCTGGAAACGGTGCTGGAGTTGGTGCAGGTCATCCGTGACGACCCCGGGGTGGACCTGATGGTGTTCCAGGAGGACCTGCCGCCCCACGAGGGCCTGAACGACGCCAACCGCCGGCGCACCGCGCGCGTGCTGGACACCCTGGAGGCGCTGGACGCCAAGCTCCTCGGACCCGGCCGCAAGCCGTTCGCCCTGGTCTCCCCCACCTCCTATGACCTCACGGAGTTCAGCCGGGCGGCCCGGCGGCGCTTTCCGCACGTCCCCTGCCTCAACGAGCCCGAGCGGGCGTTCCGCGCCATCCGCGCGGCGCTGGACTACCGGACCCGCTCCCGGGACGCCCACCAGGGGGACCCGGAGCCGCCCCTCTCGTCCTCCTGCACGGAGCGCATCGAAGCGCTGCGGCGGCGGGTGGACGGCGTGACGCGGGCCGTTCCCCTGAGCGAGCCCGAGTCCAAGGAGTTGATCCGGGCCTTCGGCGTTCCCGTGCCCGAGGAGGGGCTCGCGCGCACCGAGGGCGAAGCGCTGGCCCTGGCCGAGCGCATGGGCTATCCGGTGGTGGTCAAGGGGGCGGCGTCCGCGCTGACTCACAAGAGCGACGCCGGCGCGGTCCGCTTGGGGGTCGGAGAGGCCGGAGCCGTGCAACGGGCATGTCGGGACATCGCGCGCAACGTCGCCGCCCACGACCCGGACATCCGCCTGGAGGGCTGGCTGGTGGCCAGGATGGCCCCGGTCGGACTGGAACTGGCGCTGGGCGTGCAGCGCGACCCCGAGATGGGTCTGGTGGTGATGTTCGGCGCGGGCGGGGTGTGGCTGGAACTCCTGAACGACGTGGCCTTCGGGCCGCCGGGGATCCGCCGCGAGCAAGCCGTGCGGCTCATCGACTCGACCCGGGTCGGGCGGTTGCTGGACGGGTATCGCGGGAGCGGCCCCTACGACCGCGACGCGGTGGCGGACGCCCTGGTGGCGCTGGGCCGGTTGGCGGCCGCGGCCGGGGACGTGATCGAGAGCTTGGACATCAATCCCTTCCTGGCGCTCCCGCGGGGAGAGGGAGGGCTCGCCCTGGACGCGCTGGCGGTGGCGGCGGCCGGGGCGGAACATTGACGGTCATGCCTTCTTCCCTCCCGTTCCCCATGCGCGTTTCCTGATCTCCGAGAAGAGGTGACCACATGGAACTCGTCCTCGATGAGGCGCAGACGATCCTTCGGGAGAGCGCGGAGAAATTCGTCAGCCGACACGCCGGACCGGACCGGCATCGGGCCGTGCGCACCCGGGAGCACGGTTTCGACCCGGCGCGCATCGAGGCGGCGGCCGAGACGGGTTGGCTCTCCCTGCTGGCTCCTGAAGAGCGCAACGGCCTGGGTCTGGGGGCCACCGAGGCGGCGCTGGTGCTGGAAGCGGCCGGCCGGGGTCTTCTGACCGAGCCCATCGCGGCGATGATGGCGGCCGCCCAGGCCATCGCGTCCGGGCCTGGGACCATGCGCACGGCGCTGGACGAGTTGATGGAGGGCCGGTCCATCATCCTGCCGGCGTTGCACGATTCGGTGCTGGCGAACCCGGAAGGCACACGAGTCCGCGCCGTACCGGACGGAAGCGGTTTCCGGCTCACCGGCCGCACGGACCCCGTCCCCGGGGCGTCCGCGGCAGCGGGGTTCGTGGTCGAGGCCCGGATCGACCGGGACGCGGCGGTCCGTGCGGTTCCACCGGGGGCGGCGGATCCCGCGGCCGCGTCAGCGGCCCGGACCGACCGGGACGTCCTCGTCTGTCTGGTTCCGCGCCCCGCACCGGGGCTGGAGGTCCGGCAACGGAGTCGAGTGGACGGGACGGAGCAGGCGGCCCTGGCCCTGGCGGAGGTCGCGGTGGCCGCGGACCAGGTGATCGCGGGCGGCGCCCAGGGGGCCGCGCTCGCCGCCGCAACCCTGGACCGGCTCCTGCTGGGGACCTCGGCCGAAATGCTGGGGGTCATGGAGAAGGGCTTGGCCCTGGCCGTGGACTACCTGGGAACGCGCGAGCAGTTCGGCCGCCCCATCGGTTCCTTCCAGGCGCTGCAACACCGGGCGGTCAACGACCACGTGGACATCGAACTTACCCGCTCCCTGCTCTACCAGGTGTGCGCCGCCATGGACCAGGGGCGCGGCAACCGCGCCATGGCCGCCGCGGTCAAGGCCCGGGCGTCGGACGCGGCGCTCTCGGTCACCAAGTCCATGGTGCAGATGCACGGCGCCATCGGTTTCACCGACGAGTACGACGCCAGCCTCTACCTCCGCCGCGCCATGGTCCTCTCGGCCCAATACGGCAACGCCGCCCACCACCGCCGACGCTACGCCCGGCTGTCGTCCGCCGCGGCGTGACCGTGAACTCGTCGCGACAAATCTCCTGGCCCCGGAACAGGTCACACACGGCTTCGATGGCCTGAAGCTGGAAGTCGAGGTCGGGTTCGAAGTGGAGTTTCATCCCTGACCGACCTATGCCAGCATCAAACGTTCGCCCTTGGGTTCCGGTACAGAGTCGCCGAACTCTCGCGCAGTATCGATCCAGAGGTCCATCGCCCGGTGGATGTGTTCGAGGGCGGCTTTTGGCGTATCGCCATGCGCCATACAGCCGGGAAGCTCCGGCGCTTCGGCCACGAAAGCGCCATCGACGTGGCTCCAATAGAGGATCACTTCGTATTTGTACATCAGTCCGTTTCCTCCGTTATCCCCGGTATCCGTCTCAGGGTCAACAGCAACGCCGGAATGTCATTCTGAAGTCAGTGACCAGATCAATGGAGACCCCCGTCAGGTCTTCCAGGTAAAACTGCAAGCCGAAGTAACGCTTGGACGTAGCCGGCCCGTCGAAACGGACCAAAATATCCATGTCGCTGTGGGCTGTCGCCTCCCCGTGGGCAGTTGACCCGAAAAGCGCGATATCGGCAACCCCGAAACGTTGTTTCAGGATTGCCTTGTGATCTCGCAGGAATGCCAATGCCTGCTCTTTATCCATTGGTTTCCCCTTATCCGGTTCGCTCGGTCTTCACGTCTTGTTCCCATCCGGCAGGGTAAATCTGGGTCAAGCGTAGCACGGCGGCCAATCACTCAAGAGCGTCCGGCGCAGGCTCCCTGCACAGGTCGAGAAGGAAACGCCAGGCGGCGACCACCTCGACGGCGCCCGAGTCCACCGCGATCCGGCTGTCCTCGCCCTGCCTGCCGGGGCCGTCCCACGTCACCATTACGCTCGACCGCAGGTTCAGTTCCGCCATGGCGTCGCGGAGGGCGGCCACTTCCCGTTGGCGGGTGCGCGGGTCCGCCAGGGACTCGCATACCTGGACCAGCAGGCGCGAGCCGTCGCGCCGCCGGGCCACGAAATCGACTTCGCGGCCGGTCCTGGACTTGTAGTAGCAGATCTCGGGGGTGACGCGGCGGAGCGCGGTGAACGTCAGGTTTTCGAGCAGATGGCCGCTGTTGACCAGGATGCCGGATGAGACCGACCTGACGAGCGCGTGATCGACGCAGTAGATCTTCTTCGGGTTCGCGTTGGCGCGCGCCGCGGAGGCGTCGAAGACGCGCACCGTGAACAGGAAGAAGGCGTCCTCGAACCAGTCCAGGTAGTCGGAGACCGCGGCTTTCGGCACACGGTGGCCAAGGGATTTCAGGTAGCCCGTCAGCCGGTTGACGGAGTACAGGGACGCGGTGTTGTCCACCAGTCGGTAGGCCAGGTCCGAGACCGCCCGGGGATGGGAGACGTCATGGCGCTCGACGAGGTCCCGGAACAGCATGGCGCTCCAATACTCCTGATGGGTCTTGATCCGCAGCGGTCGGTCGAGTCCCACGACCTCGGGGAAACCGCCGGTGTCCCAGAACCTGTCGAACGCCCCCTGGATGAGCAGGCGCCGCCGAGCGGACAGGGAACCGTCAGCGTCGATGCCCTCGAAGTCGAGGAATTCCCTGAACGAGAAGGGGAACAGTTCCCAGGAGAGCGCCCGGCCGCGCATCTGCGTCGCGACCTCCCGAGACAGCATCCGCGCGGATGAGCCGGTGATATAGACCTCGCACTTCTCGGTGCGCATCACCCGGTCCACGAAGGACTCCCAGCCGGGCACGACCTGGATTTCGTCGAAGAAGCAGTAAACCGTGCGTGCGTTCTTCTTCTCCGGATAGAGGGAGAAGTAGGCTTCCGGCACTACCGAGAGCCCATCGCGTTGGAGGAAGCGCAGGCGGTCGTCGAAGAAGTTCAGGTAGAGGATGTCGTCACGCCGCACGCCGCTGTCCAGCAGCCGCCGGATGATCTGGAACAGCAAGGTGGATTTGCCGCTGCGCCGGGGGCCGATGCACACGGTCGCCTTTCCCGGCGTCACCCTCACCTCGGTGCGCCGCGGTACTCCGGTCGCCAGGTCGGCTTCCTGGAAGTCCAGGATGATTTCCTTCAGTGACTCGAGCATGGCGCAGATCCGGTTGGAATCCTGACCGATTTCTCCCGAAACCGGACAGGGATCTTTCCACTTTTCGGGGCGACTGGCAAGCGCGCCCTTCGACTTCGCTTCGCTACGCTCAGGATGAATGGGAATCTTCACTACGCTACGCTCAGGATGAACGGAGGTCTCCGCTTCGCTACGCTCGGGATGAACGGAGCTCTCCGCTTCGTTACGCTCAGGATCAACGGGGGTGATTGTTCCGAGTTTCAACGGGGCAATGGTTCCGGGTTTTCCTTACAGGGTCGTCGGAGGCAGGAGGGCGCGGTCCGGCCTCACGCCGGGCCACCGCGGTCTGCGCCCTGATTCGCCGGTGTCGTCGGAGGCAAGGCGGTCGCGGTCCGGCCTCACGGGCGGGACTCCTTCACTCCGGACAGGAACAATAGCGGCAGGGCGATGGCCGCGGACAGGGTCATCCATGCGGTCTCGTAGGACTCGGACCAGTCGGCGATGAAGCCGAAGACCGGCGGCAGCACGACGACGCCGAGGAACGCCACGGTGTTGGTCAGGCCGATGGCGACGCCAGCCACCCGGGTCCCCACGATCCTGGAGACCAGGGCGAGGTACAGCCCCTGCCAGCTCATGACGCCGAGACCGAGCAGCGACACGACCACGGTCACCAGCCATGCGGGCGTAGCCGCGGACAGGAACGCGGTCGCCAGGCCCATGCCGATGGCGAGAAGGCCCAGCATCACCATGACCGGCTTGCGCCGCCCGAAGAAGAGCCGGTCGCTCACCACGCCGAACCCGATCCTGCCGGCCCCGCCGCAGACCTGGCCCACCGCCAGCAGGGCCGCGGCAAAGACGAGGGAAAAGAGGATGTCTTCGGTGAGGTAGAGCTCGATGTAGCTCAAGTAGCACCACTGGCAACCGGCAAGGACTGCGGCGTAGAAGGTCACGGCCCAGATGTCCTTGCGTCGTACGATGTCCCCGAGCCCGCCCGCGGGCGCCGCGGCGCCGGCCCGGCGTTCCTCCGGCTCCCGGTAGCAGAGGAGCACCACCGCTCCCGTGCACACGGTGACCGCCCCCGCGGCGAACAGCGCCCAGCGCCAGCCGAAGGCCAGACCCAGGGACGGCAGCGTGAGGGCCGCAAGGGCGCCGCCCAGGGGGATCCCTGTCTGCCGGATGCCCATGGCGGTTCCCCGCTCCCGGTCCGGGAACCAGCCGGCCACCGCCTTGCTGCCGGCCGGGGTGCCCGTGGCCACCGGCGCCCCCAGCAGCAGGAACACCGCCAGCAGCGCGGCGAAGCTCCCGGCGAAGGGGACCGTCATGGCCAGGACTCCGCCCGCCACCGCGCCATAGCCGATGACGAGCCGTTCGCCGAAACGGTCCGCGGCCCTGCCCGCCGCCAAGACCGAGGCCACCACGCCCACGTTGCTCATGGAGACGAGGACGCCGACCTCGGTGAGGTTCAGGCCGAGCTCCGCCTGGATCAGGGGAACCAGGGTCGGCACGCCGAGGTGGATGACGGACAGCGCCGTCTGCGCCAACGTGGCGATGCACAGGTAGAACCAACGCCGGGACGGCGTTTCCGAGGTCGTGGCCACGTTCTTCACGGCAAGGAAACCCGGAACGATTGCCCCCGTTCGTCCTGAGCGTAGCGAAGCGAAGATCTCCGTTCATCCTGAGCGTAGCGAAGCGAAGTCGAAGGACGCGCTTTCTCGAAGGGAGAGGCGCTCGAGCCGGGATCGGTCGGAGGTTCCGCAAAATGTGCAGGCTGCCGGGCGCCCCGGGCCGGTCCGTCCGCGGGCGGCGAGGTTTGCGTCTCCCCCGCGGACAGGCTAGGTTGGCGCAGGGCTCGAACGGCGTCTCGAAAAGGCTCCGGCCTTGGTCCCGTTGGCCGCGGCCGGCCCGCCGGCGCCGGCCCGCGGCTTCGAGCATCCCGGAACCGGCCGCACCCATGAAACCGGCGACGAACCTGCTGCGCGAGCTGCCTTCGGTGGACCGTATCCTGGTCCACCCTGCGGCCGCGCCGCTGCTGACGCGGTTCAGCCGGTCCTTCGTCACGGAGGGCCTGCGGGGCCTCATCGAGGATCTCCGGCAGGCCATCAAGACAGGCGACGGTCTCCCGCCTCGCAGGCTGGACGACGAATCTATCATAGAGGACCTGGAAAAGAAGCTCGTCCGGGACTCCCGGTCCGGGACGGTGCGGGTCGTGAACGCTTCGGGGACCATCCTCCACACGAACCTGGGGCGGGCGCTGCTTTCCGAGGCCGCGGCCGCGGCGGTGGAGCGGGCCGCCCGCCATCCCGTCAACCTGGAGTTCGACCTGGCCCGGGGCAGGCGGGGCCAGCGGGAGGCCGAAGTCGAATCGCTGCTCACCGCGTTGACCGGGGCCGAGGCCGCGGCGGTGGTGAACAACAACGCCGCAGCGGTGCTGCTGGGGCTCAATACCCTGGCCGACGGCAAGCAGGCCATCGTCTCCCGCGGCGAACTCATCGAGATCGGCGGCTCCTTCCGCATCCCCGAGATCATGGCCAAGAGCGGCGCGGTCCTCAAGGAGGTGGGGACCACCAACCGCACCCACCCGCGGGACTACGCCGAGGCCATCGACGAAGGCGCCGGCGTGCTCCTCAAGGTCCATACCAGCAACTACCGAGTGGTGGGCTTCGCCGCGGAGGTCGAGCTCGGGGAGCTCGCGGCCATCGGCCGGGAGCACGGCGTGCCGGTGATGGAGGACCTGGGCAGCGGCGCGCTGGTGGACCTCGCAGGGCTCGGGCTGCCGCGGGAGCCGCTGGCGGCGGAACGCGTGGCCCTGGGCGCGGACGTGGTGACCTTCAGCGGCGACAAGGTCCTCGGCGGACCCCAGGCGGGCCTGGTGGTGGGCCGGAAGGCATGGATCGACCGCATGAACCGGAACCCCCTCAAGCGCGCCTTGCGCTGCGACAAGCTCACCCTGGCGGCCCTGGAGGCGACGCTCAGGAGCTACCTCCAGTCCCCCGACCCGTGGGACGAGATCCCCACGCTGCGGGCCTTCCGCCTGTCCCCGGAGGCACTGGAGGAACGCGGCCGGAAGCTGCTGCCGTTGCTGCGGGAACGGCTGGGGCCGGAATACACGCTGGACCTGGTGGACTCCACCTGCCAGATCGGCAGCGGCGCCCTTCCCACCGAGGAGATCCCCAGCCGGGCCATCGCGGTCCGAAACCGCGGCATGAGCGCCGAGCAGGTGGCGCGGGTCTTCCGCCAGGCCGACCCGCCCATCGTCGGCCGCATCCACGACGACCGCTTCCTCCTCGACCTCAGGAGCGTGGACGCCCCCGAGTCCCTGGCGCCCAACCTCCGGGACGGGCAGGACCGCGGCCGGCCTCCGCTCTGACGCGCGCCTTGCCGGGAACGCCATGCCCTACGTCATCGGAACCGCGGGACACATCGACCACGGGAAGACGAGCCTCATCAAGGCCCTCACCGGAACGGACACGGACCGCCTCAAGGAGGAGAAGGAGCGCGGCATCTCCATCGACCTGGGGTTCGCGCACCTGGAGTTGCCGGACGGCTCCGAGGCGGGCATCGTGGACGTGCCCGGACACGAGCGCTTCATCCGCAACATGCTGGCCGGGGCCCACGCCATCGACCTGGTGCTGTTCACCGTGGCCGCGGACGACGGCGTCATGCCGCAGACCGAGGAGCACCTCGACATCGTACACCTGCTGGGCGTCCGGTCGGCCCTGTTCGTCGTCACCAAGGTGGATCTCGCGCCCGAGGCGCGGGTCCGGGACGTGGAGGAGGAGATCGAGATCCTGACCTTCGGCACCGCGCTGGAAGGCTCCCCGGCGGTCCGCTTCTCCGCGGTCTCGGGCGCGGGGCTGGAGCAGGTTCGGACGCGGGTCTTCGAGCTCCTGGAAGGCATCCACCGGCCCGCGCCCAGCGGCTTCTTCCGCCTGCCCGTGGACCGGGTGTTCGTGCTCCAGGGGCACGGGGTGATCGTGACCGGCACGGCCCTGGCCGGCCAGGTGCGCACCGGCGACCACGTCCACGCCGTTCCCGGCGGTCGGAAGTTCCGCGTGCGCAGCATCCAGGTCCACGGCCAGTCGGTGGAGGCCGCGGGCTGGGGCCAGCGCGTGGCCCTGAACCTGACCGGCCAGGACCGCGGCGCCCTGGAGCGCGGCCACATGATCTGCCACGAGGACCTCTCCCTGGCGTCGAGCCGGTTCGACGCGCACCTGGAAGCGAGGCCCGCGGCCGCCAAGGGTCTCCGCAACCACCAGCGGGTGCGCATCCACCTGGGGACCGCGGAGCGCATGGGCAAGCTCGTCTTCCTGGGCGGCGCGGAGAAGGTGGAGCCCAAGGAGACGGCCTATTGCCAAGTGCTGCTGGCGGATCCGCTCCTGGTCATGCGGGGCGACCACTTCATCGTACGGGACGAGACCGCGCAAAAGACCCTGGGCGGAGGCGAGGTGATCGACCCCCGGGCGCCGCGGCGCCGGCGCAGGGAAAGGGACGCGGAGGAGCGGTTGCGCACGCTGCACAGGGGGGACACGCCGCAGGTCATCCGGAGCTTTCTCGACGGCGACGCGGGCTTGGCCACGGGCATCGACTCCATCTGCCAGTTCCTCGACCTGAAGCGGGAAGAGGCCCGCGGCTGGCTGGAACGGACCCGCGGCCTGCGTTCCTTCGATTCCGAAAGGGAGCGCGTCTATACCACGGGAGACAAGTGGAACGGCTTCGGGCGGCGGCTCCGCGCGACCCTGGAGGCGTTCCACCGAAGCCATCCCCTGGCGCCGGGGATGGACCTGGAAGAGGCGCGGGGGAGGCTCGCCGCCAACGTGTCGGTGCGGCTGTTCCGGGATCTGGCGGACCTGCTTGCGGCCGAAGGGGCCTGCGTACGGGACGGCAACCACCTCCGCCTGCCGGAGCACCGGGTGGAACTCGGCGCGCAGGAGCGGTCCCTGTCCGGCAAGATCACCGCGGCCTTGGCCAGGACGCCCCTGAGCCCGCCCTACCTGAAGGAGGTCGAAAAGGCCCTGGGCGTCGAGCGCCCCCGGCTCAACGAGGTGGTCCGCGTCATGGAACGGCAGGGGGAGATCGTCCGGGTGACCACCGAGCTCTACTACCTGAAGGATTCCATTGACAGGATCAGGGCCAGTTTATATGACTACTTCGAGAGCCACCCGGAGATGAGCGCGGCCACGTTCAGGGACATCCTGCAGTCGAGCCGCAAATACACCATCCCCGTCCTGGAGTACTTCGACCGCACCGGCGTCACCATGCGCGTGGGCGACGTGAGGAAGCTCAAGACGGGGAGGAGTTGAAACCGCGGAGAGTTGAAGCTGCGGAGGCCCAAGGAGCCGTCATGGAACCCATCCGACTGACCCAGGAAGTCAAGGCCGCGGGCTGAGCGGCCAAGCTCGGCCCTGCCGACTTGGCGCAAGTCTTGCGCCAGATACCCAAGTTCACATCCCCGGAGCTGCTCGTGGGCACCGAGACCGCGGACGACGCCGGCGTCTATCGGTTGCGCCCCGACCTGGCCATCGTCAACACCGTGGACTTCTTCACGCCCATCGTGGACGACCCGTACACGTTCGGCCAGATCGCGGCCGCCAACTCCCTGAGCGACGTGTACGCCATGGGCGGCGAGCCGGCCACCGCCCTCAACATCGTCTGCTTCCCCAGGGGGAAGATGGACATCCGGGTCCTGGGCGAGGTGCTGCGGGGCGGCGCGGACAAGGTCAGGGAGTCCGGCGCGGTCGTCGCGGGCGGCCATTCGATCATCGACGAAGAGATCAAGTACGGGCTGGCGGTGACCGGCGTGGTCCACCCCGACCGCATACTCCGCAACGTCGGGGCCCGGGAGGGCGACGTGCTGGTCCTCACCAAGCCCCTGGGGACAGGCATCGCCACCACCGCCCTCAAGCGCGGCAACGCTTCGGAGGCGAGCATCGAGCAGGCCGTGGCCTCCATGGCCGCCCTCAACAAGTACGCCGCCGCGGTGATGCAGGGTTACGACGTGCATGCCTGCTCCGACGTCACCGGCTACGGCCTGCTGGGGCACGGCTTGGAGATGACGAGCGGCGGCAACATCAGCATCGTCTTCGAGGCCGCCCGCCTGCCCCTCATCCCGGACGCGGCGGCGCTGGCCGAGACCGGCAACCTCACCGGCGGCTGCAAGCGCAACCGCGAGTACCTGGACGACAAGACCGTCATCGACGCCGGCGTCTCCGACGCCCTGGCCGAAGTCGCCCTGGACCCCCAGACCTCCGGCGGCCTGCTCATCGCCGTTGCCGAAAAGGACGGCGAGGACCTCGTCCGGGCGCTGGCGGACCGCGGCGTCCCCGCCGCGGCCATGGTCGGCTACGTCACCGCCCGCAAGGACCACGCGGTGCGGCTGGCGTGACAAGCAAACGCCCGCAGGGGTGGGAATCCGTGGGCTACGAATCATCGTGGCCAAGTACCAAGTCTTTTCAACCACTCTCAACCGAAGTGCGCGGTTTCGTCAAAGAAGTAGATTGTGCTTAGGTTCCTGTCGAAGCTGTTGGGCAAGGTCGGAGACGTGATCGCGAAGGCGTACCGGAAGCTTATCATCCAGCGGATGAAGGCTGGTCAACTCGCAGCGGCAGCTAGGCAATGTGCCGAGATGTTTGAGTTGGTTTCAGCGATGTCAAGGACGTGGACAGGCGACGCTTTAACCGCATCCTTGCTCAGATGGACAAAGCGGGGAAGAAACACGACTTCACACGGATCGACGCTGCTAGCCCATCCTCACATCCACTGTTCACGACCTTGGACGGATTCAGTTGGGTTCTAGTACCCTGTAACAGTGAATTCATTAGTAGGGATAGGAAGCAAAAACTGTCCTATGCCAATTATTGCTGCTTACCGTACATGGGGCTATATCAAGTCTCGATGGCAAAGCCAGTGTTACAGGGTACTAGTACCCTGTAACAGTGAATTCATTAGTGGGGATAGGAAGCAAAAAGTGCCCTATCGCCAATTACTGCTGTTTACCGTACATGGTGCTATATCAAGTCTCGGTGGTAAAGTCACTGTTACAGGGTACTAGGGAGTGTCAGGGAGCAGCTTTGCGCCGAAGGCACCTCTCAAACCGTTGGTTTGGATCACGTAGGCCGCCGGCGACGATCCCGGAACTTGGAAGGCCCAGATCCCATGAGCGTTGATTGTTCCAAGGACTCCCTGCCCTTCCGTGCCGACGAACGCTCCGGAAAGCTCGAAGGCTTGGGCCCCAGCCTGACCCCTAGCTAGAGCTCCAGCCCGGGTTGTGAAGGGAAAGGTGCTGGTAGAGATAAATGTACCGTATGGCTGGACAGGGAAGCGCGAGTAGTTACGGTTCATGTTAGAAGCCGATACGGTTCCCATTACGCCGAACGGATCTCCCGTAGGAGTTTGAGAGTTGAACAACGCCCAATTGACGGTTGTACTACCGTCGGGAGTAAGTCTTGTGGCCATTTGCACCTCCCCGATAATCTTGGTGGCATACGGTCTTTCGGTGCCTCCCACATCGGCCAGCGTTCCGGTATCCGCAAATCTAGCTTCCACGTCGTTGGCCGCCGTCCACCCCTCGTCGGTATAGTCGAATTGCCGGCGAAAGGCGTACCCAAGGAAGTTCCCTCTCCATGTGGCTCTTACTTCCGGCCGAACGGTATCTGCGTGTCCTTCAAACCATGGTTGCATAAATCCGGCGGGGCGGGACTGTAAGCCGTAGTATCCGAGAAGATCCGTACTCCGAAGCTCCCGCCACCAACTATAGATCTCGTACTCTCTGGGGGTCTCCCGGAACTCCCGAGCGTTGCTGGCAGTATCGGTTGGGTAGGAGTGTGCCCAACCTTCAGGAGGTTCCTGTATCCAGGGCGCGGAAGAAACCGGATCGAAAGGCTCTGGTTCGGGGATGGGTGCGGGTTCGGGGATGGGTGCGGTTGCAACGGCGGGGCTGCCACCTGTAAATGTGGCCGTGCCATCGGAGGCGACGGTGATCATGCAGGCGGCGCCGCCGGCTGGGCATGAAACCATAGTCCTCATACCGTCAGCCTCAAGGATCGTCCGGATCTCTCCTGCGGGGATCGTTCCTGTTTCCAGCGTATGATTCTCCGGCAGCCCCTTTACAGGTTCGGGGGGGGGGGGGGGGGGGGCGTAGGTGTCGGAGTCGGAGTCCTACCGCCAGAAGGCATACCGGCAACAGACGCGCCCTTCGATCCGCCGCCGCACCCTGCCAGCATCAATGCGCCCGCGACTGCCAAGGCCATCAACATCTGCATGGGATCCTCCTCTGTTAGTCAGACCCGCATCAAGGCACAGCAATCAGGGAGAGGGCGAACGCCCCCTCCCCGAGACTCCTCCGACGTTGGAGCGGAGGAACCCCTAACTGCGCTTCCGCACGAGGAAGTCCAACGCTTCCTTCGACTCCGGGGACATGCCGAGGATCTGGTCCACGTACCCTTCGATCTCCTTGCCGGACACGTACTCGATGATGAGCTTGGCGTCCTCGGCCTCCTTGAGGAACTCCGGGTCCTCCAGCGTCTTGGCGAACCCTTGCCGTAGCTGCCCGAGCTGCTTGGCGGGGACGCCGGGAGGGGCCACGAACGGACGCTGGAACTCGTACTGGTTCACCCACGCTGTGTAGGTGGCGGCGTGTTTCTTGCCGCCCCGCTTGGCGATCAGGTCCGGTATGACGAGCGCGTTCGCGAGCTCCGGGTCGGGGATCTTCCGGTGCGTGAGCACGGGGATCATCTTGTCCGGCCCCTTGGCGTCGAGCATGGACCGGGCCGTGACCCGCATGGACTCCCAACCCCAGCACGCGCCCGCGACCTCCTTGGCCTGCATGGCGAGCCGCGACTTGGCGGTTCCGGCATAGCCCGCCACCACGTCGAACTTCGTGCCGATGGTGCGGTTGAGGATCTTGGGCAGGTCGATCCCGGTGGACCCCGTCCGGGTGCCGCCCACCTTGACCGGCTTGTCGGGGTCCGTGATGTGCTCGATCCCGGTCACCCCGGACCAGCCCATGAACGCGCAGGCCGGTATGCCCTTGACCGGGGCGCCGATCCAGCTCAACTCCTCCCCCTTGATCCGCACCTTGGTATCGCCGAGGCCCTGCATGGTCACGAGGCCGCTGTTCCACACCCCCAGGACCGTGCCGTCGCGCTTGGCCCTCTTCTGGATGTAGTTGGCCGCCACCAGGCTGCCGGCGCCGGTCATGTTCTGCACCACGAAGCCCGGGTTCCCGGGAATGTGCTTGCCCATGTGGCGCACCACCTGCCGGGTGTACGTGTCGTAGCCGCCGCCCGGCGAGTAGCCCACGATGACCCGGATGGTCTTGCCCTCGAAGAAGTTGTCGTCGGCGACCGCAACGCCGCCCGCGGACAGGCCGAAGGCCGCCGCAAGAGCGACCGCCAATGTTGTCTTTCTCATGGTCTGGACTCCTTTCGCAATGTCAGAATAGAACGCCCCGCTTCCGTACAGCCGGGAGATTAAAGCGGATAATCCGTCCCGTTGCAAACCGTCCGGCGCCCCGCGGCGGCCGCCGGTTCCCGATCCGTCCCTGCCTGCGCAGGATCCCGAAGGTCCCCGTTTCTGTGCTATGGTTCGGGAGGCGCCGGGCAGCCATCGGCGGCGACGGGTGACCGAAGAGACGAAGCCGTGATCCGGATCATAAGCTGGAACATCGGGGGCCGCAAGGCGCCCTGGTCGAAGCTGGCGGCCATGGACGCCGACATCGCCTTGCTGCAGGAGGCCAAACCGCCGCCGGAGGCGTTGGACAGCCGCATGGAGATCGACCCGTCGCCTTGGCGCACGGCCGGGGCGGGACTCGATCGGCCGTGGAAGGCGGCCGTCGTGAAGCTGTCGGACCGCGTGCGAATGGAATGGATCGAAGCGAAGTCCGTAACCGAAGCCGAGTGGGACGAGTTCGCAGTCAGTCGCCCGGGCACGCTCGCCGCGGCGTGGGTGACGCCCCCCGACGGCGAGCCGCTGACCGTGGCCTCCATGTACAGCCCGTGGGAAAACATGCATGCCTCCACCGGCAGCAGGTGGATATACGCGGACGGGTCGGCGCACCGCATCATCTCGGACCTGTCGCGGCTCATCGGCCACGAGAGTCGGCACCGCATCATCGCCGCGGGCGACCTCAACGTCCTGTACGGCCACGGGGAGCACGGCGACGGTTACGCCGCGGCGCGCTACGAAACGGTCTTCGCCCGGATGACGGCGCTGGGGCTGCCGTTTGCAGGGCCGCAGTCCCCCAACGGGCGCCAAGCCGAGCCTTGGCCCGACGAGTTGCCGCGGGACAGCCGCAACGTTCCGACCTACCACCACAACAGACAGACCCCCGCCACCGCCACGCGCCAACTGGACTTCGTGTTCGCGTCCGCAAGCCTGCATGGAACGATCCGGGTGCACGCCATGAACGGCGTGGACGAATGGGGCCCCAGCGACCACTGCCGCATCGCCGTCACCGTGGGCCGAGCGCACGGCCCGGACGAGGGATACCCGGAACGGGGTTCCGGGGCGCCGGGCCGCGGGACCGGGCGCACGGGGGAAGGAGGGTCCGAGGGATGAAGCTGTCGGCGCTGGGCAGGCGGCTGATGGGCGAGTCGGGCACGCGCTCGCTCATGGAGGACCTGGGCGAGTTCGTGACCGCGGGCGGGGAGATCATGAACCTCGGCGGCGGCAATCCCAGTCCCATCCCGGCCGCGCAGGAGGTCTTCCGCCGGCACATGCAGGCGCTGCTGCTGCGGGGCGACGCGTTCGAGCGGGCGGTGGGGGACTACGACGGGCCGTCCGGGGACCGGGGTTTCGCCCGGGCGGTGGCGCGGCTGTTGCGGCGCGAGCAGGGATGGGACGTGAGCGAGGGCAACGTCGCCGTCACCAACGGCAGCCAGGCGGCGTTCCTCGCGTTGTTCAACCTGCTGGCGGGACCCGACGGCGAAGGCGGCTTTCGGCGGGTCCTGCTGCCGCTCTCGCCCGAATACATCGGCTACGCCGACGTGGGCCTCACTCCCGGCCTGCTGGCGTCGCGCCGCTCGGTGGTCACCGACCTCGGGGACGGGCTGTTCAAGTACGGCGTGGACTTCGACGCGGTGGAGGCGGTGGAGGACGTGGGCGCCATCTGCCTGTCGCGCCCCACCAACCCCACCGGCAACGTGGTCACCGACGCGGAGATGGAGCGGCTGGACGCCCTGGCCCGGACCCGGGACGCGCCGTTCATCGTGGACGTGGCCTACGGGCAGCCCTTCCCCGGCATCGTCTTCGGGGAACCCGCCCTGGCCTGGAACCCGCGGATGGTCCTGTGCATGAGCTTGTCCAAGCTCGGACTGCCCGGGGTCCGCACCGGCATCGTGGTCGCCCACGAGGAGGTCATCGCGGCCCTGGAGGCCGCCAACGCCATATTCTGCCTGGCCCCGGGGAGCCTGGGCCCGGCCCTGGCCACCGAGCTCGTGGACAGCGGCGAGGCCCTCGCCCTGGGCCGTGACGTGGTCCGCCCCCACTACGCCGGGCGGGCGGAGCGGGTGGTGGACCTCTTGCGGCGCGGGCTCGAAGACTGCGACGTGCGCATCCACCGACCGGAGGGGGCGTTCTTCCTGTGGCTGTGGATGCCGGGCCTGTCCATCGACAACGTGGAGCTCTACCGGCGGCTCAAGGCCCGGGGGGTCATCGTCGTGTCCGGCCACTACTTCTTCCCGGGACTGGAGCACGACGACTGGCCGCACAAGCGGGAGTGCATCCGCATCTCCTACGCCGACGACTGGGGCCGCACCGAGCGCGGTCTGGCGATCCTGGCGGAGGAGGTGCGCCGGGCCCGGGACGAGGGCTGAAGGGGGCTATGAGGGCCATGCGGGAAGACCTGCGGGAGGTGCTCCGGCGCACGTTCGGCTATTCCGGGTTCCGCGGCCAGCAGGAGGCGGTGGTGGAGCACACCGCGGACGGCGGCGACAGCCTGGTGCTGATGCCCACCGGCGGCGGCAAGTCCCTGTGCTACCAGATACCCGCGCTGCTCCGGGAGGGTGTGGGCGTGGTGGTGTCGCCGCTCATCGCGCTCATGCGCGACCAGGTGGAGGCGCTGCGCCAGGCCGGGGTGCGGGCCGCGTGCCTCAACTCCAGCCTGTCCTTCCGGGAGGCGCGGGAGGTGGAGGCGGCGCTGGACGCCGGCCGGCTCGACCTCCTGTACGTGGCGCCCGAACGGCTGCTGGGCGAGCGCACCCTGGACCGGCTCTCCCGCCTCCGCATCGCCCTGTTCGCCATCGACGAGGCCCACTGCGTGTCGCAGTGGGGGCACGACTTCCGCCCCGAGTACTTGCAGCTCTCGGTGTTGCCCCGGCGCTTTCCCGAAGTGCCGCGCATCGCCCTCACCGCCACCGCGGACGAGCCCACCCGCCGGGAGATCATCCAGCGCCTGGGGCTGGAAGAGGCCCGGGTCTTCGTGAGCGGCTTCGACCGCCCGAACATCCGCTACGCGGTGGTCCCCAAGGCCAGCGCCCGGGAGCAGCTCCGCCGCTTCCTCGAGGAGCGCCACCGGGGCGACGCCGGCATCGTCTATTGCCTGTCCCGCCGCAAGGTGGAGCAGACCGCGGAGTGGCTGCAGGACCAGGGGGTGGACGCGCTCTCCTACCACGCGGGTCTGGAAGCGGACGAGCGCCGCCGCAACCAGGACCGTTTCGTGCGCCGGGAAGGCGTGGTGATGGTAGCCACCATCGCCTTCGGCATGGGCATCGACAAGTCGGACGTGCGTTTCGTGGCGCACCTGGACCTGCCCAAGAGCATCGAAGCCTATTACCAGGAGACCGGGCGCGCCGGCCGGGACGGAATGCCGGCCGACGCGTGGATGGCCTACGGCATCCAGGACGTGGTCACCCTGCGGCAGATGGTGGAAGGCTCGGAGGCCGGCCCCGACCGCAAGCGCCTGGAGCTCCGCAAGCTCGACGCCATGCTGGGCTACTGCGAACTCACCACGTGCCGGCGCCGGGCCCTGCTGGCCTATTTCGGGGAATCCCGGGACGGGCCGTGCGGCAACTGCGACAACTGCCTGGCGCCGGTGGAGACCTGGGACGCCACCGAGGCGGCGCAAAAGGCCCTGTCCTGCGTCTATCGCACGGAGCAGCGCTTCGGCGTGGCCTACGTCATCGACGTGCTCACGGGCAAGGACAACGAGCGCATCCGGCGGTTCGGCCACCATCGGCTATCCACCCACGGCGTGGGCGCGGACCTGGACGCCCGGGAGTGGCGTTCGGTGTTCCGCCAGCTCGTGGTGCGCGGCCTCCTGAGCGTGGACTACGACGGCTACGGCTCGCTCCGGCTGACCGAGTCGAGCCGACCGGTGCTACGCGGCGAGACCTCGCTGCACATGCGCCGGGAGGCGCGGCCGCCCCGGCGCGAGCGGCGCCGCGGCGGGACCGGACCCGCGCCGCCGGACGGGTCGGCGTCCTGGGACCATGGCCTGTGGGACGCCCTGCGCCAGCGCCGGCGCGAACTGGCCCAGTCCCAGGGCGTACCGCCCTACGTCATCTTCCACGACGCGGCCCTGCGCGAGATGGTGGAGCATCGACCGCGCACCCTGGAGGACTTCGCGCGCATCTCCGGGGTGGGGGAGACCAAGCTGCACCGTTACGGCAACGACTTCATCGACGTCATCCACCGTCACGCCCCTCCCTCCCCTTCCGTGGAAGAGGGAGGGCCGGGCTGAGGGCGGCGGCGGACGGGTCGGAACCATGAATTGGATGGATTCCCGCTTTCGCGGGAATGACGGGGTGAGGCGTCCGCGCCGCCAAACCGAGGACGGCATGGTCGGAATGGGAGGGAAGCGGACCTCATCGGGTGCGTGGGGAGTGTTCCAACCCACATGAATTCCGGAAGCGCCGGAAGGGTTTTCCAAGGAAGGATTCGGAGGACTTCATGCCAACGCTGAACGTCGGCGACGCCGACATCCACTACGAGGTCCACGGGGATGGACGGCCTTTCGTCTTCATCGCGGAGACCGCGTGCGACGGGGACGTGTGGAACCTGTTCCAGGTGCCGGAGTTCTCGCGGGACCACCGCACCATCGTCACGGATTTCCGGGGCACCGGAAGATCCACCCGGACCCCCATGCGCTACACCACGCGCATGTTCGCCGACGACGTGGCCGCGGTCATGGACCACCTGGACGCCGCCGGGGCCATCGTATGCGGCCATTCCATGGGCGGAAGGGTGGCGCAGTTGCTGGCCCTGGAGCACCCCGGGCGGGTGAGTCGGCTCATACTCGCCTCGTCCGGGGCGGCCCACCCCGGCGCCCGCGGCATACCGCTCAGGATCGCCACCGAGATGGTGGAGATGGGCTACGAGAAATACGTGCGGGACCACACCGTCGAGGTGGGCTGGACCGAGTCCTACGCGAAGGACCACCCGGCCGAGATCGAGAGGTTCCTCGAGGTGCGCATGGCCAACCCGGCCTCGGTGGAGTGCTATTTCAGGCACGTGATCGCGCGGCAGGAGCACGACACCCGCCATCGGCTCAAGGACATTACCGTGCCCACGCTGGTGCTGGTGGGGGAGGACGACCACACGGTGGTGAGCGACATGTCCCACCGAAAGGGAGCGGAGATGCTCGCCGAGGGCATTCCCGACGCCCGGCTCGTGGTGCTGCCGGGAGAGCGGCACAGCTACTTCTTCTCGAACCCGGAGGCAGCGCACCGGGCGATCCGGGACTTCATCGGAGGGTGAGCGGGACGCGGGGCGGCGGCGCGCCTCGCGGGCGCCTTCGTGGAAGGGAACCTCTGATGCATTCCGGCTCGACGCGCTTCTCCCCATGGAAAAGCGCGTCCTTCGACTCCGCTTCGCTACGCTCAGGACGAACGGGGCAATGGTTCAGGGTTTCCGAAGGTCGTCCGGCTCACTGCCCGCGGCGGGCTGCGAGTTCGTCGAGGCGTCCTTCGAGCCAGCGGGTGCTGACCCTGCCGCCGACGTAGTCCGGCTCTTCCATCACCGCGGCCAGGAACGGGACCGTGGTGTCGATGCCGGCCGCGGCGAACTGCGCGAGGGCCTGCTTCATGCGCGCCACCGCCTGTCCGCGGTCGGCGCCGTGGACGATGAGCTTGGCCAGCAGCGAGTCATAGAACGGCGGGACCCGGTAGCCCGGAAAGCATTGGGTGTCCACCCGGATCCCCGGTCCCTGGGGCGGCCGCCAGTCGGTGAGGGTTCCGGGGCACGGCCGGAACCCCTGCCACGGCGCTTCCGCGGTGATGCGGCACTCGATGGCGTGCCCGTCGAAGCGGACGTCCTCCTGCGAGAACGAGAGCCTCTCGCCGCCGGCGACGCGGATCTGCTCCTGCACCAGGTCCAGCCCCGTGACCATCTCGGTGACCGGGTGCTCCACCTGGATGCGGGTGTTCATCTCCAGGAAGAAGAAGTCCCGCCGGTCCTCGTCGTAGATGAACTCCACGGTGCCGGCGTTCTCGTACTTGATCTCCCGGGCGACCTTGTGTCCGGCCTCGCGGATGCGCTCCCGAAGCTCCTCCGGGATGCAGGCCGCGGGCGCTTCCTCCACCACCTTCTGGTAGCGCCGCTGCAGCGAGCAGTCCCGCTCGCCCACGTGCACCACGTTGCCGAACCGGTCGCCCATGACCTGGACCTCGATGTGCCGGGCGTTGGGGATGTAGCGCTCCATGTACAGGGTGGGGTCGCCGAAGGCGGCCCGGGCCTCCGCGGACGCGGTCTCGAACGCGGTCTGCAGCTCGCCGTCCCCGGTGACGATCTTGATGCCCTTGCCGCCCCCTCCCGCGGCCGCCTTCAACAGCACGGGGTAACCCACCTCCGCGGCCACCTCCGCTGCGTCCCGAAAACCGCGCACGTTGTCGGACCCGGGCACCAGCGGGACGCCGAAGGCCCCCACCGTGGCCCGGGCCAGCAGCTTGTTGCCCATCTGGCGGATGCTGTCGGCGCGGGGGCCCACGAAGGTGATGCCGTGCCTGGCGCAGGTCTCGGCCAGCTCGGACTTCTCGGCAAGGAATCCGTAGCCCGGGTGGAGGGCGTCGCAACCGGTGCCCAGGGCCGTGGCCACCAGGGCTTCGACCTTGAGGTAGCTCTCCGCGGAACGGGCCGGGCCGATGCACACGGCGCGGTCCGCGAGGCGGGCCGGCATACTGTCCCGGTCGGCCTCGGAGACCACCGCCACCGACTCGACGCCCAGGGAACGACAGGCTTTGATGATGCGGACCGCGATCTCGCCCCGGTTGGCGACCAGGAGACGGCTAACGGCCATGGGCGAGGGTTCCGGCGCTACCGTCCATCAGGACGCACCGGGAACGGGGCATTCGGTACCGTCATCCTGGCAGCACGCCTCGTTTTCGTCCGGGCGCACCAGGAAGAGGGTCTGGCCGTGCTCGACGAACTGGCCGCTTTCCACGCAGACCTCGTCGATGGTGCCGGCGACGCCGGAGCTCACCGCGTTGAAGACCTTCATGACCTCCACGAGGCCCACCGTGGCCTCGGCGTCCACGTGGTCTCCGAGCTTGACGAACGGCGGCGCGCCGGGTTCGGGCGTGGCGTAGAAGGTGCCCACCATGGGCGCGGTGATGGGAACGGCGCCTTCCTTGACGGTCACCGGCCGGGACGCGGGCGCGCTCTCGGGCGCGGGGGGCGCGGCGGCCGGAGCCGGAGGGGCCGGCGCCGGGGCGGCTGGCGCAGCGGGTTCGGCTTGGGTGACGCTGACGGTTGCGGGCGCGGGCACAGCCGCGGCGGCGAGCGGGACGCCCGACTTGCTGACCGTGAGCTTCAGGTCGCCTACTTCGAGGTCGAGATAATCGAAGTTCGATTTCTCCACCAAGTCCAGTATCTGGAGTACTTCATCCTCGGTCAATGGCGTAACCCTCTCTTCCTGTGCGCGTTGGGACCCAGGCTGACATGAGGACGCAACGCCCCGGATCGCGGATATCCTCTTAACAAGAATCCGATTCGTGCGTCAACCGCGCGTCCGGCAGGCCAAGGCTCCCCTGCACTGCCGTCATATGCACCCCGGCTCTTCCGGCTTTCGTGTGGGCAGAGTTTCACGGGGCGTACCCCTTTCGGCAAAGAATACCTGGCCATTTTGCGCTCCCGTCCCCACGGCCACGTGGCCGCAGTGCTCGGAGCCATGGAGAAGCTCGGTCTCCCTCGCTTGATGAGCGCACGCCGGAGCCCGGAGCGGGACCGGTGCACGGCCCTGATCGTCTCCCGCCTGCTCGCTGCCGGCTCCAAGCTGGCCACTGCCCGCGCTCTCCATCCCGAAACCGCCACCTCCACCCTGGGCGAGAGAACTGGCGCGTCCGGGCTACTCCCGGGACGGTCGGAAGGGAACCTTGCAGATCGTCTACGGCCTGTTGTGCAATGCCGAGGGCTGTCCGGTGGCAGTGGAGATCTATGCGGGCAACACCGCAGACCCCAGGACCTTGTCCGATCAGATTGCCAAGCTGCGCACCCGCTTTGCGCGCAAGCGCGAGGACCTGCTCCAGGCCACCTAACGCCAACTCGACAAGATCGGAGAACGGTTGGGCCGGGTGATTTCGCACCTCCGTGGACTCCCAAACCCTGGACGCCACGGAGGCGGTCCACGCCTACAAGCGTCTGGCCACGGGATCGCCAGGACGACGTCCAATCCGACCCAACGCCACGAACCGGGGCCGCCGGCACTCACTTCGCCAGCGCCCGCAATACTTCGCGGTCGTCACGCATGATTTCTTCGGCGACCGCCATCTGACGCTCGAATCCCGGTGACGCCGAGCAGGCATTGAAGAGTGCTTTGCCCAGCGCGGTGAGCTGGACTCGCCTGATTCCGGTTAGGCTGTCCCAAGTCCCCGCGGAATCGATGCAACCGAGTCTCATCAGGTTCCACAAACCGATCTGGACCGGTTCCGGCGGCAAACCCGGTTCCTCTTTTTCTCCAGGTTGGAGATATTCATCGGGCAACCCCTTCGTCGGAACACCGTTTCCCAATGGTGGAGCATCGTGTATCGCCTGCAATAGCCGTGCTTCCATGTGACCGAAATCTTGCAGGATGGTCACGAATCCTCGCCTCACCTCGCTACCTGAATCAGCATTGGCTGCATTGGCAAGCAACCGGGCCCAGAGATCCTGGAGATCGTCGTTTTCTTCCAAGGATGCTGCTTCGAAAATTGGAATCGCTACATTGAGAGGAACAGGTCTTGATGAGAAAGGACGCCTCCGATCCGCAAGTACCTCATTCACACGGTCCATGAATCTGACCTGTCTTTCCCATCTATGATATTTGAGTTTATCCTCGAATATACCCGCGGCTTGCTCCAATGACCCTCCGATGATCCTGGATATGAAGTCGCCGAATCTTTCTGTGCCCTGTAATGCATGATCTGCGGTCTTGGCAACTTCCTGTACGCCCTTCCCGACCTCGGCCATGCCGTCTGTTTCTTTCCTGCGCTGTTTCATCGTGATCTTCTCCCCATGTTCCCGTGTTCATGACGATGCAGCAGAGCCGTGCCGCCGCGGTTCAGCCTCGGGCATCCTCCGTCGCGCCACCACTCGCCGACTCCGCTGTGCGGCTGACCGCCTCGCCAACCTTGCCCATGTCCGAAACCATGGCATAGTCCCAGGTTCCGAACCCGCCGTTCGCGTTCACGGCCCGCACCCACCGTTGGGCCGCCTGTGACTTCACTTCCTCGAGGGGGTCGTAGCCCTTGGTTTCCAGGATCAGGTAGCGTTCGGCGTCTCCGGTCAGGCGCACGATGAAGTCGGGCAGGTACTCATGGTGCTGGCCGTTGTGCAGGTAGGGGATGGCGAAACCGAGGGCGGCGTTCTTGACGAAGGAGTGCACACGCTCGTGCGTGTCCAGCCGGTAGGCGGCGGACTGCTCCCACTTGGCGGTGTCGGGAACGACCGCGTTGACGTGGCTCTTGACCACCGGGTACGGCTCCCGCCGCGTCTCGAAATCGACCTCCGCGGTGGAGCCGGGGCCGCGTCCGCTTTCGTAACGCGGCAGTTCGGCGTCCTCGCCGGCCTCGTGGTCCGGTCCGACCGCGGCCATGAGCCGTTCCACCAGCCAGCCGTACCAGGGAGAGAGGAACGCATCCACGTCCCGCGCCGGCTCCACGGGTTGGACCTTCTCCCCGAGGTACCGATGGACGATGGCGGCAAGCTGGACGAACAGGACGTGGGCAGGGGCGTCGCAGCCGGGTTGCTGCCGGTAGTCCCGCGTCAGGTCCCGCGCCATCTCGAACACCAGCCGCTGGAGGCGTCGGCCCTTGCGGTAGGGGTTCAGGTCCACCCGCTCCAGCCGCCCCGGACCCACGAGCGAGGGGCGGCCGGTATTGCCCGGAAGCCCCGCCTTCATCTCCACTTCCGGGGGGATGTGCAGCGGGTCGAGACGGAGGGGCGCGATGCTCTCCCAATCGACCTTCACCCGGTGGCGGATCTCCCGGGCGTAACCCTCGACGCGGGGAAACCGGATCTCCATGTGGGCCTTCCCGGGAACCGCCCGCACCCGCCAGGTCTTCGGGGGCGGATTCGGACCGGCGCCGGAAGGATTCTCCTTCAGCGGGACGACCTCGAACGGGACGCCGAAGATCTTCGCGACCTCCTCGCCGAGCTTCCCGTCTTCCTCCACCGCGTAGCTGGACCGTCTCAGGCCGCGTCCGACCACCTGCTCGCAGAGCAACTGCGACATGAACGGGCGCAGCCCTATGATATGGGTGACGGTGTTGCAGTCCCAGCCCTCGGTCAGCATCCCCACGCTGACGATGCACCGCACGTCCCGGCCCGGCGGATGCAGAGGCCGTTGGAGCTTCCCGGCCAGCGCTTCGAAACCTTCCGGGTAGATGGGCCGTCCCTGCCCGTCCCGGGGCCAGTCGGTCTTGCCGACCGTATCCAGGGTCACGCGCATCCACCGGTCCTCGTCGGACTTCGCCTTCCCGCTGTCGGATTCGCGCACGACTTTGGTGTCCACCCGGATGGTGCGCACGGCCCCATCCACGTTGCGCAACTCGTCGAGGCGCGCGGGCGGGATTCCCACCGGCGCCTTGTCCTCGGCGAGCCACCGATACACGACCCTGGCGAGGGCGGTGTCCTTGCACACGATGATGAACACCGGCGGACGGCCTTCGTCTTCGCGCCGCCCCCATTCCTGGCGTAGGGTCTCCCACAGCCCGCCGAGCATGGCCATGGGCACGTGCGCATACTTGAGCACCGCCTCCGGTTTCACGCTTCCCCGCCGGCCGCCGCGCTCCGCCGGCGTCAGCTTCGGGAGGATCCAGCGCCAGATGTTGAAGTAGCCCGGGATGGGGGCGCCGCTCGTGTCCCGGACCGCAAGCTGCGGGATCTTGACCAGGCCGGACTCGATGGCGTCGATGAGCCCGAAGTCGCTCACCACCCATGGAAAGGGCCGGTTGGCGTTCTGCCCGACCCGCCCCAGGTAGTAGGGCGTGGCGGAGAGGTCGATGCAAAGGTTGACGCCGCGATGCTTGTGTATCCGGTCGAGGCCGTCAACCCACACCGTCGCCTCCCGGTAGAACGCCTCGCCGTCGTCCGTTTCGCCGAACAGGTCCTCCTCGCCCTCGTCCGGCTCCGCGCGCCGGATGCGGTAGGCGTGATGGGCCTCGTCGTTCATGACCAGGATGTTCCGCTTGGCTCCCACCTCGCGCCCGAGCACGCGCTCGATGAGCTTCCTGTCGCTCTCCACGTAGCGCAGCGACTCCACGGAGACCGACTTGAGGTTCCCCTGGCCGTCCCGCCGTTCGTCGAGGACCCGGATCAGGCCGGTGGCCGCCTGCCGTTCGAGATCCTTCAGGGTCAGGTAGCGGGTTCCGCGCGCCGTGGTCGTCCGTGCGCCGATGCGGATGGTCTCCCGGGTCCGGACTTGGCGCCCGGTGCGAAGGACCTTTGCCGTCTCGCCCGCGGCCTGGACGGTCCTGGGCTCGAACACGTGCCAGTTGGTGACCAGGACGTGTCCGCGCGCCAACTGCGGCATGAGGTGTGACGGCACGAGGTCGCGAGTGCGGTACAGGCTGGCCTCGCCGCCCTGCGGCTTGAGCTCTTCGAGCCGGTTGCGGATGGTCACGTTGGGGCAGACCACCAGCACCACGTCCGAGAAGCGCGTGTCGCCCCGGGCCGCCACCTTGTTGAGGATGCTCCAGGCGGCAAGCATGCCCATCACCGTCGTCTTCCCCGTGCCCGTGGCCATCTTGCATGCGTGGCGGCGGAACGCCCGGATGCCGTCGGCCCTGGCCTCCTCTCCCGGCTCGTCGAGGGGGACGACCACACCTTGCAGCAAGTCAGCGCGGGCCTCGGTCAGGAAGATGACGGTCTCGGCCGCCTCGACCTGGGCGAAGAACAGCGGATGCCTTCGCCCCTCCCGCCGCCAATAGCGCAGCAGGTCCGTGGTGGTGCGGGTCACCCCGCCTTCGCCGCGCAACGCAAGGGGCCGCCATTCGGCGAGCTTGGCGCGGATGCGGTTGACCAGCTTCAGTTCGATGGCCGTCCCGGCGTCCTGGCGTTCCTGCGAAGCTTCGCGTCCCGGTGGCCGATAGAAGTACATGGCCGGGCGCCGGCCCGCCCGCCGTTCCGGCGGACCGTGCTCCGTGATCCACCAGTGCGCCTTCGGCTCCTCGAACGGCGAGTTGAGGATGGGTTCGGGGACTTCGTGCGCGTTCACGGCTCGACTCCGAAGGCGCGGCAGATGCCGTCGAGTTTTTCCACGACCTCGGGGTGGATCTCCTCGGGGCGCATCAACGCGGCGATCTCGTGGTAGCGGGTGTAGGGCAGGCCGTAGAGTCCGGCCGCGTCCAGCAGCGGGGGGAGGATTTCCCGACGCGCCTTGGTCCTGTTCAGGATGACGTGTTCGCCGAGCGGGTCCCTCACCACCGCCGGGGGAAACTCGTCGCGCCAATAGCGAAGCATGTCCTCGACGTGCGCCGCGGCGGAATCGGCTCCCACCGCCGACTCGACGAAGCGGGCGAGCGCATCCGGGTGTACGAGATAGCTCTCGATCTCGTAGCGCCGCCAGCGGAGCCGCTGCAAGCCGGCGCCGGTAATCTCCGTGTCCGGGACGGACGGTCGTGCGTCCCCGTCGCGAAGCTCCAGGCCGGGAAGTCCCTCGCGCACGAGCTGCAACGCCTCGAAATGATCGCGCGCGACGATCCCTCGCCCGCCCGCCTTGGTCCCTCGACGGTCCTCCTGAGCCTGGAAAACCAACGGCTTCCACATCAGTTCGGTGTTGAGCAGCCCCGCGGCCCGGTGTTCAAGGGTCGCCGCCCAGGTCCGCAGGATGTTGATATCCGTGTAGTCTTCGACGTAGAGCACGCCGCGCACCCCCATTGCCTGCATGACGTCTGCGTTGCTCAGTACGCGAAGCGAGGTAATGAGCCGGCCGCGATCCTCGTTGTCGGCGACCATCCGGGGCTCATCGAGCATGACGCACAACTCGCGAGGCTCGACGGCGTTGATGACCACTTCCGAGTGAGTTGCGACGATGAGCTGCGAGCGCTGCCGGGCGGCTACGCTCCGCAACTCGTGATAGATGGCGTCCTGGAGAATGACGTGCAGATGCGCATCCGGCTCGTCCAGGAGCAGCACTGCGCCCTGCCGCGTGTGGAGGAATGCGAGCAACATCAATATCTGTTGAAACCCGCTGCCGGCACTCGCGATATCCAGCCGCGGCCCGCCCTTGGCCATGGTATATTCTGCGAGGATATGGGCGCCGCTGGTGTCGGGGGGCAGTAGTTGGTAGTCGAACAACTTACTGATGGATGCCTTGAGCGCACCCCATGCACGCTCGTCCCGGTTGGCCTCCGCAAGCAGATTGCGCATGACTTCGCCGGGACGGCCGAGGCCAAGAAGTTGCTCTACCGCCGCGGGTTGCAACAGACGTTCGTTGGTCTCCAATCCGGTCATCGGAGGCACGTACACCGACCGAAGATCGAGTTCCCGCAGCAGGTTGGTTTTTTCTTTGGCCAACTCTTTTGTCGTGGGTCGAGAAACCGTACCCGCTATCGGTATGGCAATCGTCTCCGCCTTGGGACGGACATAAATCTGTTCGGTGCTGTCGGCTGTGAACTCCATCGTTACCGACCAGCCCGCATCGTGCCGGAACTCGATTTCGATCTGCCCTTGATACTTTCGGTTCGTCCAGAGGAAGTCGAAGCTCCGCAACGGAACCGCCGAAAACGCCTGCCGGGCGATCGGCGCACGGCCATAGGCCAAGCCCCGTCGCAGCCGGAAGTCGTTGAGTTCCCGCCACCGCCGCAGCGCCAGCGACCAGGAAGCGATGGCTTGGAGCAGCGTCGTCTTGCCGGTGTTGTTGGGACCGGCCAGCACCACGTGGCCCGGCAGGCGGAACTCCACCTCGTCGAAGCGCTTGAAGCCGCGGATGCGGACTGTGCGAATCATGCTTTCGCTTCGGCCTGCGGGAAGCGGTCGGACTGCTTCACGAATCCGATACCCTGTTCGGGGCCGCCTCTGCTTCCGCCTCCGAGAGGGGCTTGACCACCAGCAGTTCGTTTCCCCGGTCATCGACGACCTTCACAGCGACCTGCCCGCGCTCGCCCGCCTGGAAGGGCGCGCTGAGCGTTCCCGAAAGGTGCGCCCACACGCTGTCCTCGAACTCGCCCCGGAGGGATCGCTTGAGGCCCTCCCAAGCCGAGGTCCGCGGGAAGAACGCCTGGCAGACGTGGAAGCAGAGCCCGTTGTAGTCCGTGTCGAGGAACCACGCCGGTACGTCGCTCCCTTCCCGGTGGTCGGAGTCCATGGCCACCGGGTCGAACACGTCGAGGCCGAGCAGCTCGACCTGGTAGCTCTGCGCCGACGATGCCGCGGTCCCCTTCGCCTCCGCCCGCCGGATCCGCACGTCCGGCAGCCCGCACACCGAGAAGATCTGGCTCGACCGCAGGTTCTTGAGCAGGTCTCCCATCACCAGGTCCATGCTCGCCTGCACGTAGGTAGCGGGCGCCCCCACCGCCTGTTCGCAGTCTTCGATCAGGCGTCTGGCGTTGGGCTGGATGGCGAAGCCGACCACGTAGAGATGGCCGTAACCCTTGGCGTAGGCCTCGCGCGCCGCCTCGAACACCAGGGCCTCCGAGACCGCGCCGTTCTCGGGGCCGAAGACGATGGCCGCGGTCTGTCCGGCGCTCTGCCCTCCTTCGCCCTCGGTCACCGCTTCCGCTGACAAGCTCAGCGTCCGGGCAGGACGGCGCACCTTGGCGAGGCTGACCGAACGGCCGCCGCCGAGACGCAGCACCGGCGAGCGCCGCAGCAACTCGATCATGCGATCGACGTGGCGGGCGTGGGCGGCCGCGCCGGAAGCATCGCCCGCGTACCCGACGACGCCGGCGTCACCGACGGCGCTGGCAGCGTCGGTGGCGCCAGTGATGACGCTGCCAACGTCACCGGAATCCCCCCCGCCGTCCCCCTCCCACTCCACCGGGGCCGGAAGGGTCGCCTCCACGCAGAAGGGGCCGCTCACCCGCGTGACGTTCCCGTCCGTCTCCGGGCGGTCCACCAGCACTTCCTCCTTCGCCGGCTCGTCGTTGGCGATGGATTCCAGGGTGACGTGGGGCACGATGCCGCCGATCTCCTCGCCCCTCCGGTTCTGCCGGCGCCGATACTCGAAGCCGCCGGCCGGACCCCGCTCCGGCTCCACGAGCCGGTAGAAGTCGAAGGTGCTCGTCAGCAGCCGCTGCCGGGCGAGCGCGAGCGGCACCCGGGACGTATCGCAGGTGATCCACCGCCGCCCCCACTTCTCCGCGCACCAGGCCGTGGTGCCGGAGCCGCAGGTGGGGTCGAACACCAGGTCGCCCGGATCGGTGGTCATCAGGAGGCAGCGCTCGACGACCTTGGTGTTGGTCTGGACGACGTATATCTTCTCGTCGGTGAAGCCACCGGTCGTAGTATCGGTCCAGAGATTGCCCCGCTCCTTGTACGGGAAGTCCGAAGTGAAACGCCGATATTGAAGGCTGTTACGCGTTGCTTGAATCCGCCCGGCCGCGGCGAGACGCTCGAGTCCGATGGGGTAGTTGGCCTTCCAGTGGGAATTAGCGCCCGGCTCGTAAACCCTGTCCTCGAACTCGAAGGGCTGTGGCTCACGGGCTGCGCCTTGAGATTGCAAGTCGCCGGGCTTGTAGAGCCGGGCGTCCTCGGGGAGCGGTGCTTCCCCGCGTTTCTCCGTGGCGCTTACCCCCCGGTAACTGCCGTCCGGGAGCAGCACCCATCTCGCGTTGCCCTCGCCGGGGATTGTCGGCTGTTCCTCGAACAGCTTGTGTACCTTCAGCCGCTCCGGGTCCTTGGCGTACCACAGCAGGAAGTCGCCCAAAGTGGCGAGTGTCTTGGTCGGGAAGCCCGAAGTAGTCTGAAAGCTGATCTGCGAGACGAAGCACTCCGGCCCGAACACTTCGTCCATCACCTCGCGCACGTGGTGCAGGTTGGTGTCGGACATCTGCACGAAGATGCTTCCCGAAGGGTGGAGCAGCTCCCGTGCGAGCAGCAGCCGGTCCCGCAGGTAGGTGAGGAAGGAATGGATGCCCAGCTCCCAGGTGTCGCGGTACGCCTGCACCATCTCCGGCTCGCGCACCATGTGTTCGTCGTCGCCGTGGGCCACGTCGCGCTTGCGCACGAAGGGCTGGAAGTTCGAGCCGAACTTCACCGCGTAGGGCGGATCCATGTAGATGGTCTGCACCTGGCCGCCGAGGCCCTCGTATCCGGCGAGGGAGTTCATCACCACTAGGGAATCGCCGAGGATCAGCCGGTTCACCCACCCGTTGCGGTGCTCGTATGCCTTGAGCAGCCGATCGCGGATGGGGAGGTCGCTCTCCCCGAAGAGATCGAACATGTCCACCTGGCGGTCGCGGGTATGCCCCTTCAGGGTTTCGAGGATCGCGGCGGTGGACAGCCGCTCGTGCACGAACAGGGGCAGGGTCGGCACGTCGAAGGAGACCCGCTCGGCCTTCCCGGCCCAGTCGAGCGCCGGGGAAAGCGATGGATCGTAACGGTAGGCGGCCGGCGGCTTCTCCTTGCGGAACTGCGCCTGCGTGCCGACATCGGGCCGCAGCAGCGCCCTTGCCTCGGGGTGCGCATAGCTGCCGGCGCTCCGTCCCCGTTCGACCCGGCCCGTCTTCTTCTTCCTGGCTGGCATCGGTTGCGTCGCTCCTGTCACACTTGGCTACGCCATCGTCGTCCGTCCTCGACCCGACCCGAGCGGTCCGCGGCGACCGACCCGCTCATCGTCTAAAACGGGCC
The DNA here is from genome assembly GCA_965204235.1 of uncultured Binatia bacterium (SeqCode). Taxonomy (GTDB): domain Bacteria; phylum Desulfobacterota; class Binatia; order UBA9968; family JAJDTQ01; genus JAJDTQ01. Next base: position 2,141,375 of record OZ241979.1, on the reverse strand, counting down.
GCCTCAGTTCCCTCCATGAACCGGCGCGGTCGAGGGATCGGTGAGGTCGAGTCCGAATACTGCAAGGCGAACGTCATACGCTCTTTCTTTTTCGGGTCTTCCGGCTTTGGTGTGGGTTGTGACACATCGCGTTCCACGCGATGAGGTCCGACCCCACCTTGCTGCCTCGGTTCAGCATTGCGGAGAACCCCGATCCCCCCATAGCGGAGCACTCCGATCCCCTCCCCCCTTGAGGGGGAGGGTTAGGGAGGGGGGCCTCCATGCCACCAGACCTACAGACCTATCGGCGCCAGCACCAACGAACAGACGGCTGAAACGGGTTGGGCCAGCCCGTGTAGAGGACTCCTCCCCTCAACCCCGCCGTACCCCCTCCCTGTCCCTCCCCCTCAAGGGGGGAGGGGACGCTACTCCCGTGAAACTCTGCCCACACGAAAGCCGGAAGAACCTCTTTTTCGACGTGCTCGATGGCTCGCTCGCATGTCGCGTCCCTGATGGACCATGTACATGAGCGGCCAAGCAACCATTCTAATCCAGATAGTGCTTCATAGGTAGAGGCTCATGCTGCCCGAACTCGTCGTCCTCGTGGCCGCCATCCTGTCCCTGCCACAAGCCTCCGGCCGCGACGGCCCCCGCGGGCCGGGGTCAGGGACGGACCGATCTCGACACGTCCATCTCGTTTACCGCGAAGCGTCGATTGCCTGGACATGGCCGTCCGCGGCATAGGCCAGGATCGTCTGGTCGGCAGTGAGGAGCGGAACGCCCCAGTGGCGGGCAGTGGCGACGATCAGGCGGTCGGCGGGGTCGGCGGGGAAGTCACCCGGCAGACGCACGCTGTCCAGCGCTATCGCCGGTTCGATGGGCAGCAGGTCGATGCCTTGCGCCCCGAGGACGGTCTCCATCCACACTGCGACCTCCATTGCGAGGCGCAGGCGGCCCTTCTCCACCAGGAGGGCGATTTCCCACGGAGTCATGGCCGACACCCCGACCCGGTCCGTCCGTCTCGTTTCCTCGATCCGGGATCCCGCGGCCAAGCCAAGCCGTGGGTGGCCTTCCACGGACCATACCAGTACATGGGTGTCGAGCAGGATCACCGAAGGGCGGACCAGTCGGACGGCGAGGCCGCGGGTTCGAAGGGATCCTCGTACCGCAACACCGTACCCCGCATCATCCCGATGAACGGCGGTGGCGGCTCATCCGATGCCGGTACCGGCGACAAGACCGCCACCGCCCGCCCGCGATTGGTGACGGTCACCGGCCGTCCGTCCCCGTTCATCTCCTTGATGATGCGCAGGCACTTGGCCTTGAACTCCGTCGCCGAGACATGTCTTGCCGCCATCTTCAGCCCTCCATGTCGAAGCATACCATAAATGTACAGATAGATTATACATAAATTCCCGCAGACGCCTACCCCGTCATCCCCGCGAAAGCCCCACCTCGTCATTCCCGCGAAAGCGGGAATCCAGAGATTCCCATGAAAACCCCCTGTCTTTCCATCCTCGCAAGCAAACCCCATGATGCCATGTATGCCGGTGTCACTTCGAATCCCGTTCCGCGGATCTGGCAAAGTGGATTCCCGCCGCCGCTTCCGCGAGGACATGCTTTCGCGGGAATGACGAGGTGGGCGTCCGTAAAGTCCGTCAATCGTTCCCTCCGTTGGCTTTCGCGGCCGTGGGCGATAGACTGGACCCCGGACCGCGGAAAGGAAGAAATCCATGACTACGTTGTCCCACATCGACGAACGGGGGCGGGCGCGGATGGTGGACGTGACGGGGAAGGACGTGACCCGGCGGGTCGCGGTGGCCAGGGGCGCGGTGGCCATGCGGGCGGAGACCCTGGACGCCATCACCGAAGGGCAGATCTCCAAGGGGGACGTGCTCGCGGTGGCGCGGGTGGCCGGGATCATGGCCGCCAAGAAGACGCCTGACCTCGTTCCCATGTGCCATCCGCTCGACGTCAGCGGGGTGGAGGTCGAGATCGCACCGAGGCGGAGTCCTCCGTCGGTGGAGATCGAGGCCACCGTCCGCATATCCGGCAGGACCGGCGTGGAGATGGAAGCGCTGACCGCGGTCTCGGTGGCGGGCCTCACCATCTACGACATGTGCAAGGCGGTGGACCGGGAGATGACCATCGGCGAGATCCGGCTGGTCCACAAGAGCGGCGGCAAGAGCGGCGCGTTCGACCGGACCTGACCGGAGACGGACGCCCTCGTGTCCTCCCTGTCCCGGTCGTTCAGGGTTTTCCTAAAGTCTTCCGGGAAAATGCCGAAGTAGCCTCATAGGCTCCGGCGTCCACACGGACCTCCGCGCCGCGTACGGCATGACCGACCCGCCGCGCGCCTCCGACAACTCATCATGACGCGAATCAGCCAATGGCCGATGGAAGACCGTCCGCGGGAGAAACTCCTGGAAAGGGGGGCGGAGGAGCTGACGGAGACCGAGCTGCTCGCCATCCTGCTGGGGACGGGCGGGGTGGGAGAGCACCAGAACGCGATGGACCACGCCCGCGCGCTGTTGGTGCAGTTCGGCGGCCTGAAAGGCCTCGACGACGCGTCCGTGGCGGAGTTGACGGGCCTCAAGGGCCTGGGGCAGGCCAAGGCGGCCCGCATCAAGGCGTGCATGGAGCTCGGGCGCCGCCGGGAGGAACTCCGGTGCGAGGCCGGCCAGACGATGAGCTCGCCGGAGGAGGTCTTCCACCACTTCCGCCCCCGGTGCGTCAACGCCAAACGCGAGTCCTTCTACGTGGTCCTGCTCAACAACCGGAACCGCAAGATCCGCGACGTGAAGATCTCCGAAGGTTCCCTCACCGCATCCGTCGTGCATCCCCGGGAGGTCTTCAACCCGGTCATCCGGGAGTCCGCGGCCGGCGTCATCCTGGTCCACAACCATCCGAGCGGCGACCCTTCGCCGAGCCGGGAGGACATGGAGATCACGCACCGCCTCTCGCAGGTGGGCGAGGTCATGGGCGTGCGCGTGCACGACCACGTGGTGGTGGGGCACGACCAGTTCTTCAGCTTCAACCGCGAAGGCCTCCTGTGAGGCCCCCTTGGAAATCGCCTGCGAGATACTGTATCAACATCGTACTGTATCGGAATGACGGAGCCCTTTTCGGAGGGCCCCGTCGGCAGGGTCCGCGGGGCGGGACGGCGCCTGCGAGCGTGCGCGGGCAGGCGGCGGCGCGCGAGGGTCAAGGTCTTCCGGGGGGTTCGAAAGCATGTCCCAGGTCAGGAAGTTCACCACGGATATCGCAATCATCGGCTCCGGCGGAGCCGGCATCGCCGCGGGCATCGAGGCCCGGGACGCCGGCGCCCGGGCCATCGCCTTCGAGAAGGCGCCGGACCCGGGAGGCGCGGCCATCATCTCCGGCGGCGGTTGCCTCATCGTGGGGTCGCCGTTGCAGCAGGCCAACGGGATCCACGACACGCCGGACCTGGCGTTCCATGACTGGATCAAGTGGGGCGGACCTTCGGTGGACGAGGTCTGGGCCCGTTATTACATCGAGCATTCGCTCCACGACCTCTACTTCTGGGCCGAGGGGCTCGGGGTGCAATGGGTGGACATGAAGCAGCAGGAAGGCAACACGGTCGTGCGCTGGACCCGGGCCCGGAACAACGGTCTCGGCCTCATGACGCGCCTCATCGACTCCTTTCGCGAGCGCGGCGGCGAGGTCGTGCCCAACACCGAGGTCACCGCGCTCAGGGAGGAGGACGGCCGCGTGGCCGGGTTCGTGGGCAGGGACGCCGGCACCGGCGACGCCGTGGAGGTGGAAAGCAGGACGGTGGTGGTGGCCACCGGCGGGTTCAACTCCAACCTCGACATGGTGCTGGAGGCCAGGCCCGAGCTCAAGGGCGAACGGGTCATGGAGGGCTCCGGCCGGGGGTCCACCGGGTCGGGGCACCGGCTGGTGCGCCAAGTGGGCGGCTACCTCACCCACGTGGACCACATCTGGTTCTACGTTTACGCCACCCCGGACTACCGGGACCCGGACCAGCGCCGGGGCCTGGTCTTTCGCCAAGCGCCGGGCTACGTCTGGATCAACCAGCAGGGACGGCGGTTCCACAACGAGGCCCTGTCGGGCGGCAACTCGGCCACGCCGGCGCTCATGGCCCAGAGTCCGCGCCACGCCTGGGCCGTGGTGGACACGCCCATGACCGCCAAACTGGAGATCGCCGACCCCTACTACCGGGCCGGGGACAAGGTGGCCCGGGACAAGGTCCAGGAACTGCTGGACCAGTCGCCGTACATCCGGAAGGCCGGCTCCCTGGAGGAGTTGGGCCGACGCATGGAGGTGGACGTGCCGGCCTTCCTCGACACGATGGAACGCTACAACAAGGCGTGCGAGCAGGGTCTGGAGAAGGAGCCGGAGTTCGGCAAGCCGCTCAAGCTCTCCAGGAAGTTCGACACCCCGCCCTATTACGCCATCCAGATCTTTCCCCTGGCGCGCAAGAACTTCGGCGGCGTCAAGACCGACATGCGCTGCCGTGTCCTGGACAAGCACTTCGAGCCCGTCCCGGGCCTCTACGCGGCCGGCGAGGTGGCCGGCATGGCCGGCGGCCACATCAACGGCCAAGCGGGTCTCGAAGGGACCATGCTGGGGCCGTCCATCTTCAGCGGCCGCGTGGCCGGTGGCTGGGCGGCCCGGGAAGCGGGTTGCGGCGACGGCTTCGCGGGCAGGCCGAACCGCGAGGAGTGACGCTCGAACCCGTCGCCGGGCCTTGCGGGGGACGCGGTCCGCCCGCCTTCAGCCGGGGGTTTCCGCAGATGACGAAGCATCCACACGTCGAGAAGGTCCGCGGCTATTGCGTGCTGTGCACCGCGCACTGCGCCACGGTCGCCACGGTAGAGGACGGACGGGTGACCCGGCTCGACGCCGACCACGACCATCCCAACGGCGGCGCCATCTGCGTCAAGGGCAAGGCCGCCCCGGAGTTGGTGTACAACCACCAACGCCTGGACTATCCGTTGCGACGCACCCGGCCCAAGGGAGCGGACGATCCGGGCTGGCAGCGGGTGGGCTGGGACGACGCCCTGGACGACATCGCGGCCCGCCTGCTCGACATCAAGCGCCGCCACGGCCCCGAAGCCATCGCCATGGCCCGGGGGACCGCCAGCGGCACCTCCGTGGACGACGTGAACCAGTGGTCCACGCGCCTGCTCAACCTCATCGGGAGCCCCAACTCGGTCTCCACCACCCACGTGTGCAACTGGCATCGGGACACCGTGTTCGGCTACACCTTCGGCGTGCCTCAACCCGCGCCCGACGTGGCCCGCAGCGGCGCCTTCCTGCTGTGGGGCCACAACCCGAGCTCCACCTCGCTCCTGCTGGCCCAGGACATCGTCGCCGCCCGCAAACGGGGCATGAAGCTGGTGGCGGTGGACCCGCGAAAGGTCGGCGTCGGCGGTCAGGCCGACGTCCTGCTCCAGGTGCGCCCGGGCAGCGACGGCGCCCTGGCCCTGGCCCTGATCCACGTCCTGATGGTGGAGGGGCTCTACGACGAAGCCTTCGTGCGCGACTGGACCAACGGCCCGTTCCTCCTGCGCACGGACACCGGGGAGGCGCTCACCGAGGCCGACCTCGCGTCCGGGGGCAGCCCCCACCGGTACGTGGTCTGGGACGAGGGCTCGGACCGGCCCGCTTCCTATGATCCCGAGACCCGGGCGTGCGAACGCGGCGGGGTCCGGCCCGCCCTCCGGGAGACCGTGGGCGTGACCCTTGCCGACGGCGCCGCGGTCCGGTGCGAGACCGCGTTGACCGCCCTGGCGCGGCTCGCCGCGTCCCACGCGCCGGAACGCTCGGAGTCTGTCACCCGGGCGCCCGCGGCCCAAGTCCGTGAAGCCGCGCGGGTCCTCGGCCGCAACCGACCGGTGAGCATGTTCATGTGGAACGGCGTGGGCCAGCACACCAACGCCACCCAGACGAGCCGCGCCATCTCCGTCCTGTACGCCCTGCTGGGCGACATCGACGCGCCCGGAGGCAACCGGATCCTGCCCATGGTCCCCCTCCGGGGCGTGGAGGGCAAGGAGTTCCTTCCCGCGGACGCGGCCGCCAAGCGCATCGGCTTGGCCGAGAAGCCGCTGGGGCCGCCCGCGAGCCCCGGAGCGTGCGCGGCCCACGACATCTACACGGCCATACTCGACGGGCGGCCGTATCCGGTCCGCGCCCTCCTCAACCTGGGATCCAACACGGTGCTGTCCAACGGCGACACCCGGCGCGGGCGCGAGGCCCTCTGCGCACTGGACTTGGCGGTGGCCACCGAGCTCTTCATGACGCCCACCGCCCAACTGTGCGACTACGTGCTGCCCGCGGCCAGCTTCCTCGAGATGGAGCACCTGGTGGGCGGCTTCCGCCATCGGGTGGACGCCCGGTCCCACCTCCAGTACCGGCCGCGGGTGGTGGAGCCCCTGGCGGAGCGGCGTTCGGACACCCGGGTGGTGTTCGAGCTGGCCAGGCGCATGGGCATGGGGAGCGACTTCTGGGACGGTGACGTGGCCGCGGCCTACTCCCATCAACTGGAGCCCACGGGCATGACCCTGGATGAGGTCAAGGCCACGCCCGGCGGCGTGACCCTCGCCGCGGACCCACGCCATCGGAAGTACGCGGAGTCCGACCCGCGGGGCCGACCGAGGGGCTTCGCCAACCCCTCCGGCAGGGTGGAGATCTATTCGCACCGGCTCGCCCGGCACGGGTTCCCGCCCCTGCCGGAGTACGAGGAGCCGAGCCTGAGCCCGTTGCGCCGGCCGGACGTGGCCGCGGCCTACCCGTTGGTCCTGACCAACGCCAAGTTCACGACCTTCATCCACAGTCAGCAGCGCGCCCTGCCCGGTCTTCGCAAGGCCGCGCCGGAGCCCACCGCCGAACTCCATCCGGACACGGCCCGGGAGCACGGCATCGAGCAGGGGCGCTGGATGTGGGTGGAGAGCCCGAAGGGCGCCGTCAGGGTCCGCAGCCGCCTCACCGGGCACATACTGCCCGGCGTGGTGTGCGTGCAGCACGGCTGGTGGCAGCCGTGCCCGGAGCTCGACCTGCCGGGGCACGACCCCTACTCCGAGGCCGGCGCCAACCCCAACGGACTGGTGGACGCGGAGCACAGGGACCCCATCAGCGGTTCGCTGCCGCACCGGTCGTCCCTGTGCCGGGTGCGCCCGGCGGAAGGTTAGGGAACCTCGGTTCCATGCCGGCTCGATGGGCCTTTCCCCATGAAGAAGCGCGTCCTTCGACTTCGCTGCGCTACGCTCAGGACGAACGGAGTTCTTCGCTTCGCTACGCCCAAGACGAACGGGGGCAATCGTCCAGGGTTTCCTTAGGAGGAACGGCAATGGTCCTGGTGCTCAAGAACGAACAGTTGGAGGGGCTGGTGCCCATGGCGGACGAGATCGACGCCATCGAGCAGGCGTATCGGGAGATGGGCGAGGGCAGCGCGGTCAACTCCCCCCGGGCCCGGATCCGGGTGCAGGCCCCGGGCAAGAGGCCGGGCTTCCAGTACTACTTCAACAACATCATGGGGCTGGTGCCGGGGATGAAGTCCATGGGCCTCCGCATCGACTCGACCTTCTCGGACGAAGAGGAAGTCGCAGGCGCCAAGAGGAGGATCTACCCCGGAGACTACGTGGGCCTCGTCTTCCTGTTCGACATGGAGGACTGCTCGCTGCTGTCCATCATGGACGACCACTACGTCTCGGTCTTCCGCGTCGGCGCCACCAGCGGCGTGGCGGCCAGGCATCTGGCCCGCGGGGACGCCCGGGTGATGGGACTGGTGGGCAGCGGGGAGCAGGCCAGGACGCAGTTGCTTGCGGCGTGCGCGGTGCGCCAACTCCACAAGGTCAAGGTGTTCAGCCCCACCCGGGCCAACCGGGAGCGGTTCGCCGAGGAGATGACCGAGCAGGCCGGCGTGGAGATCGTCCCGGTGCGTTCCGCGGAGGAGGCGGTGCGCGGCAGCGACATGGTCACCGCGGCCACCAACACGGTGGACCCGGTCATCGAGGGCGAGTGGCTGGAGGAGGGCGCCTTCGTCAACAGCATCGTGGGCGGGGACAGCTACCTAGCGCGCCACGAGCTGGACGACGCCGTGATCGAGCGTGCGGACCGCATCGTGGTGGGTTTCCGGCAGCAGGTCTTCCTCGACCGCCAGGCGGAGATCTACCCCCGGATACAACGCGGACTCATCCGGGAAGAGGACCTGCACGAGTTGGGCGAACTCCTGACCGGTCAATGCCCCGGCCGGGAGAACGACCGGGAGATCATCGTGTTCAAGAACAACACGGGCATGGGCATCCAGTTCGCTGCCACCGCAAGGGTCCTGTACGAAGCGGCGCGCAAGAAGGGCGTCGGCACCGAGCTTCCCTCCGAGTTGTTCGTCACCGACCGCAAGGGCAAGACCTACTCGCCGTAGCCTCGTCTTCCATGGATAACCGTGCCCTGCACCGTCGGTTGACATTTGGCCCGCCGGTCCGTATTGTAACCGCAACTCGCCCCTTGACAGTACGTTATGCTCCTCGCGATCCTGAGCATAGCCGATCCCTTGGGGCTTTCTTCATCATTTGGGAGGAAACAACCATGGATACGAATATCATGACGGTCAAGGCCTTGTTCAACAAGGACATCAGGTACACGATTCCCGAGTTTCAGCGACGTTACGTCTGGACAGAGGAGGACCAGTGGGGACCACTGTGGGAAAACGTAAGCAACATCGCGGATACCTACTTGGAGGAGCTTGGGAAAGCAAATGAAAACAGCGCAATCGTTGAAGAGAAGTTGCCGCGTCATTTCCTCAGCACGGTGGTGCTTCAGCAAGTGAGTACGGCGACTAAGGAGATTGAGCGGCGCGAGGTCATAGACAGAAGCTCGACTCGAGGGCATGGCCGACTGACGCAGTCCTCGGACGCTGGTTGAGTGAGCTTCCCCTTTACTCATTGCTGACACGGGGACGACTGAGACTGGTTCTCGAAGGCATTGAGCGGCAACACCTCAAGGCCTCTTCCTCTTTTGCGGAAAAATCCGAATGTCCAAGGAATCTGAGTATAGAGCATGTGCTTCCTCAAAGCTGGGAAGCCCATTGGCCATTGCCTAAGAATGGGGATGAGTCGGAAGCAAGAGATCAGCGCAACCGGCTTTTACATACGATCGGTAACCTCACACTCGTGACCAAGAGGCTCAACGCTGCGGCATCCAATGCTCGGTGGGAGCATAAGCGTAACACGCTTGAATCTCACAGTACCCTTCGCTTGAATCGGGTTCTGCTCGACGAATCAAAGAACCGTGGGTGGGATGAAAATGCAATTCGTGACCGTAGCAAGCGTATGACGGAGCTCATTGCGGACGAGTGGCCAGGACCAGACTCGCCAGCTTGGTCCGATCAACGCATTGCCAGACAATAGATCAGGCTTGCCGCTGCATACCTGGACGCTACGATTCCGGTTACTGCCTGCGTTGGCCTGGGAGACATCGAGTATGGAACAGTTCAACTGGACCAAAGACGACACTTTGGAGGCGAAGCAGTTCTGGGCTCGGTATCGGCAGCAACACGACGTCTCCAACCGTACCGGGCAGACCGCGGGGATCGACCCTGGGCAAGGCAGGATCTGGTTCGGCGACTCCATACGCGACGTGGTCTCGCAAAGGGATGAGGAAGGAGTCAACACTCCCCTGTTCTTCGTGCGCGTGGGTTCGGAAACCTATTTCCAAAAGGGATGCCGAGGGTGATTCAGGGAACGGTGTCCCTCGACGGCACACCGACGATCCGACTTTCGGTCGCGGGCAAGGATTGGGTGGCTATCGTCGATACAGGCTTCAATGGAGATCTGGAGTTGCCGGATGCTCTGTGGACACCGTTGCATCCGCGGTACGTCGGCCAAGTCACTTCAGCCTTGGCCGGAGGTCAAGTGGTCGAAGAGGAAGTCTTCCTGATGGACTTCCCGTTCCATGGGAGAAGCGTTCAGGTGGAGGCCACTTTCGTCTCTGGCAACCACATCCTCGTCGGGACGCGTTTGTTGCGGGATCATCGTTTGGTGGTGAACTTCGCAAGCAGGGTCGTCGAACTGGAGAGAGTCCGCTAAGCCAAGGGGAGTAATCTCTCCGTGGGAGAGGGGGAAAGATGACGAGCAGACGCGGTTTTCTCAAGAAGGCGGCGGTGGTGGGCGCCGCGGGTGCGGCCGCGGTGGCTGTGCCCGCGGTCCATACGCAGTCGAAGACGAAGATCCGGTGGCGGCTCCAGACCTACGCGGGTCCTTCGCTCGCCGAGCACGTGATCAAGCCCTCCATCGAGTCGTTCAACAAGGCGGCCAACGGCGAGATGGAGGTCGAGCTGTACTTCGCGGACCAGCTCGCGCCCCACCACGAGCTGTTCCGCGCCATGCAGCGCGGCGCAGTCGATGCGGTGCAGTCGGACGACGACTCCATCGCCGCGCCGGTGGACGTCTCCGTGTTCGGCGGTTACTTCCCGTTCGCCTGCCGCTACAGCCTGGACGTGCCGGTGCTGTTCCACCAATGGGGGCTCGACGAGGTCTGGGCGGAAGCCTACGGCGAGGTCGAAGGCGTCACCTGGCTGAGCGCCGGGGCCTGGGACCCCTGCCACTTCAACACCGTCAACCCCATCCGCAGCCTCGACGACCTCAAGGGGCTGCGCGTGTTCACGTTCCCCACCGCGGGACGCTTCCTGTCCCGCTTCGGAGTGGCGCCGGTGACCCTGCCCGTGGAGGAGGTCAGGGCCGCGGTCGAGGCCGGGAAGCTCGACGGTCTCGCCTGGTCCGGCATCACCGAGGACTACACCATGGGCTGGGCGGACGTCACCCGCTATTTCCTCACCAACAACATCTCGGGCGCGTGGTGCGGTTCGTACTTCGCCAACGCCGAGAAGTGGGCTGCCCTGCCCGAGCACCTCAAGGAGTTGTTCCGGCTCTGCATGGACAGCTCGCACTACTACCGCCAGCACTGGTACTGGGGCGGCGAGGCCAGGCTGCGGGTGGAGGGGACGAAGCTGGAGCTCACCTCCATCCCGGACCGGGAGTGGGCGAGGGTGGAAGCCGAGGCGCGCGACTTCTGGGACGAGGTGGCCGCGGAGAGTCCGCGCAACGCCCGGGTGGTGAAGATCCTGCGCGACTACAACGCCGCCATGGAAAAGGCGGGCCGCCCCTACCGTTACACCTGATGAACCTCTGGTCAATTCCGGTTCGAGGCGCCTCTCCCTATGGGAAAACGCGTCCTTCGACTTCGCTACGCTCAGGACGAACGGGGCAAGTGTTCAGAGTTTCCCTGAGTCGTTACACCTGAGACCGTCCGACGGCCCGTCCGGCCCCGCGGCCGCCCTGCTTCACCGGCCGCCGTATGAGCAGCGTCAGTCCGGCGCACAGGACCTGCACCGCGACGAAGAGGGTCAGGGACAGGTCGTAGCTGCCTGTATAGTCGTAGAGGTAGCCGAAGAAGGGCGCGCCCGCGGCCGCGAAGAGCAGCAGTATGGGCAGGCTAAGACCCCGGACCGTGCCGAGGGACAGCCTGCCGAAGTAGTTGGCCCACATCACTTCCTGGAGCACCTGCGCGCCGCCGAGACCGGCGCCGTAGAGGAAGAAGGCCGCGTACAGCCACTTGAGGTCCGCGGTCTGCATGGCGGCGGCGAGTCCCGCGGCCTGGACCACGAACGTCAGCGCCGTCGCCTTGCGCACGCTCACCCGTTCGCTGAGGAAGCCCAGCAGCAGGCCCGAGCCGAGTTGGGTCCCGGCGATGACCATGACCACGACCCCCGCCTGATGCGTGGAGTAGCCCATGTCGGAGATGAACGAGAACACGTGCAGGTTGAAGCCGGCGATGCCGAGATCGACGGTGCTGAATATGAGCGTGATGAGCCAGAAGGTGGACGTGCGCGCCGCCTCCCGGCGGGTCCAGGTGGCGTCGGCGGCCGCGGGTCCGGCAGCGGACGGGTTGGGGCGCGGGCCGGGTCCGGTTGCGGAGGGTCCGGGACCGCCGTCGGGATGGAGGCCCATGTCCTCGGGGCTTCGGCGCATCCACACCGCCGCCGGGATCATGACCAGGAAGACCACCAACCCGCCGAACAACGTCCAGACCCGGCGCCAGCCGATGGCGGTGAGGAGGTAGGCCACCACCACGGATATGGTGGTCTTGGACAACCCCTGTCCCACGTGGGCGATGGCCACGGCGCGGCCGCGCTTCTTCACGAACCAGCGGGAGACGGTGACGTTGACCACGAAGTAGCACACCAGCGCATGGCCGATGGACACCAGCCCTACCCGTATGGCGGTGAACTCCCAGAAGTTGCGGGCGTATCCCAGCAGGAGGAAGCCCGCCACCGAGACCACCGCTCCGATGACCATGAGCCTGCGGGCGCCGTAACGGTCCAGCAGGGAGCCCACCCACGGCGCCACGCCGGCGTAGGCCACGAGCTCCAGGGAGCGCATCAGCGAAAATACGCCCCTGGACACGCCCAGGTCCGCGGTGATGGACTTGAGCAACACGCCGAGGGTGCTGGAAAGGTAGAAGGGGCACGCGAGCTGCACCAGGAAGCCGGTTGCCACGATGTACCAGCCGTAGAAGAAGGCCGGCCTCTCCGAGACGCGGGTCGTAGGCATGTTCCGTGTGGGTCGCTCCGCGGCGCCGCGGTCACGCGCCGCTCCTCGCAGGCGCGCGGGGCCTCCGTATCATCAGGGTCAGGGTGGCCGACGCCAGCAGCGCCGCCATGAACAGCAGGAAGGAGATCCGGTAGGTGCCCGTGTAGTCGAAGAGGAAGCCGAAGAAGGGAGGACCGCACAGTCCGAACAGCAGCACGATCTGCAAGCTGGCGCCGCGGACGGTGCCGAGGGAGACCCGGCCGAAGTAGTTGGCCCACAGGACCTCCTCCAGGATCTGCACGCCCCCCAGCCCCGCGCCGTAGAGGAAGAACCCCAGGTAGATGAACCACAGGTTTCCCGCGGTGACGGCCACCGCCAGCCCCGCGGCCTCGATCAGGAACAGCATCGAGGTGACCTTCCTGACGCTCACGCGCTCGCTGACGAAGCCCCAGAGCAGGCTCGAGGCCAGTTGGGTGCCCGCGATCACGGTCATCACCGAGGCCGCCAGGAACGTGGGGTACCCCAGGTCCGACACGTATGAGACCGCGTGGAGGTTGAGGCCGGTGATGCCCACGTCCACCATGCCGAATATGAAGACGATGAGCCAGAAGGTGGAGGTGCGCATCACCTCCCTGCGCGTCCAGCGGATGTCGGGTCCCGCCCCTTCCGCGGCCTTCAGGGTCCGCGGACCCCCGTCCGGCGTCGCGGGTCCCGCGGCGCCGTCGGGATGAAGCCCCATGTCCTCGGGGCTCCGGCGCATGAAGACCGCCACCGGGATGACCGCGAGCACGAACGCCAGCACCCCGAACAGGGTCCATATCCGGCGCCATCCGATGAGCAGCAGCAGCCAGGCCACCACCATCGAAATGATTACCTTGGCCAGTCCGTGCCCCATGTGGGCCATGGCCAGGGCGCGCCCTCTCTTCCTGACGAACCAGCGGGAGACCGTGACGTTGACCACGAAGTAGCAGACCAGCGCGTGTCCCACGGCCGCGAAGGTCATCCGCACCGAGGCGAACTGCCAGAAGCTCTGCACGTGTCCGAGGAGGAGGAAACCCGCGGTGGAGAGGACGGATCCCGTTACCATCATCCAGCGGGGTCCGTAACGGTCCAGCCGGGACCCCACCCACGGGGTCATGAGCGCGTACAGGAAGTGCTCGCCGGAGCGCATCAACGAGAAGACCCCCCTGGACACCCCCAGGTCCGCGGTGACCGACTTGAGGAAGACGCTGAGGGTGCTGGAGAGGAAGAACGCGCAGGAGATGTTGGCCAGGAAGCCGGTACCTACGATGTACCAGCCGTAGAACGGACGGGGCCTTCCCCCGGCGCCTGTGACATCGCGAGCCAAGGCGGTGCGTCAGGCGGTGGCGCGCGCGGGGCGTTGCCGGTAACCCGCCAGGTCGATGTCGAAGAGACGCGCGGGGTTATGGGTGAGGATCTTCTCCTTCACCGAGTCCGGGACGTCGGTGCGCTCGGCGATTTCGGCCATGCAGTTCTCCCGTGCTTCGGGATGCGGCACGTCCGCGGAGACGCACACCTGGTCCTCGCCCATGACCTCGATGACGGTGGTCAGCAGCCGTTCGTCCCCCTCCGCGGTGAGGTAGAGGTTGCCTTCCGCGAGGTAGTCCGCGGCGTGCCGCTCGGGCACCGGCCGACCGTTGACGATGGCGACGTCGTAGTAGCGGCGCATGCGGTCGGTCACGTAGGGAACCCAGTCGCCGCCGGCTTCCAGGAACGCCGCCTTCAGGCTCGGGAACCGGTCCAGCACGCCGCCCCCGGTCATGCTGAAGAAACCCATCATGACCGGCAGGGTGAAGCTGAGCATGAAGGACTCGTACACGTCGTTGCAGCTTTCCATCAGGCCCGGGTGGCTCCATCCCACGTGGATGCAGAAGGGCAGGTCATGCTCCACCAGGGCGGCGTACACGGGGTCGTGGCTCGGGTGGTGGAGCAGCTTGTCGCCCGCGGTGCCGAGGCTGAACACGCACCGGGCCCCCAGCTCCTTGGCCCGGCGTATCTCGGCTACGGCCTCGGGAACGTGGCGCATGGGGATCAGGGCGCCCCATTTCAGACGGTCGGGGGCCTCCGCGCACCGCTCGGCGACCCAGGTGTTGTAGCTGCGCATCAGCGCGGCCTCGAAGTCCGGATCCGGGGTCAGGTGGGTGAGGACCGCGGTGGGAAAGAGCACCGAGACGTCGATGCCCAGCTTGTCCATGTCGCGCAGCCGCTCGGGGACGTCGTCGAGGGTCTGGCTGCCCGCGGAGAAGTCCTTCTCCCTGGCCAGGGTGGACGACACCGGGCTGCCGCTCTGGGTGCTGCCGGGCATTCCCGGACGGGCGTGGATGCGGCCGTCGATGAGCCAGTAGCTGTCGTTCCGCGGCAGGCCGGGGGTACCGGCTAGGTTCAGGTGGATGGGCCGTCGCTCCCGGAACCGGGGATCCAGGTACGACCAGGTGGCCTCGCACTCCTCCACGTGGGAGTCGGCGTCGATGACGGGCAGTCGGCTCATGCTTCGTCCTCCGGCAGCGGAACGGGATGCAACGGAACCTATGAGATCGACGCGGTAGAGTCAATCGTTGCCGCGGCGCCGGGCCCCCTCCGGAGAGGCATGGCGCGCCGCGGCCGCCCGGGAGCCTCTCCGAGCAGGCGAACGGTCGGCGCCGCGTTCCGAGTCGCACGGGTTCCGGAAAGGATCGGTTCACTCGCCGAATCCCAATCCCCGCCTCCGTCAGTCGTCCGCCTCGGCCCTCTGGGTTCGGCCCATGAGGTCGCGCACCGCCTGCATGGGGTCCTTGTCCTCGTACAGCACCCGGTACATCTGCTCCACGATGGGCATCTCGACTCCGAAACGCCGGGCGAGGCCATGGACCGTGCGCGTGTTGCGGACGCCTTCGGCCACCATCCGGGTCCCGGCCACCACGTCCGAGAGACGGCGTCCCCGCCCGAGCTCGAAACCGACCTGGCGGTTGCGGCTCAGGCGGCCGGTGCAGGTCAACACCAGGTCGCCCAGGCCCGGGAGGCCGGACAGGGTGACCGGGTCGGCGCCCATCTTCGCGGCGAGCCGGGTCATTTCGGTCAGCCCTCGCGTAACCAGGGCGGCCCGGGCGTTGTGGCCGAGTTCCAGGCCGTCGCTGACGCCCGCGGCGATGGCGATGACGTTCTTGATCACGCCGCCCATCTGGACTCCCAGCACGTCCGTGGAGGTATAGACCCGCAACTCCGGGCAGCCGACGCTCCGTTGCACGCTCCGCGCCACGTCGAGGTCGGCGCTGGCCGCGGTCAGGGCCGCGGGCAGCCCCTTGGCCACCTCCAGGGCGAAGGTCGGCCCGGACAGGAACGCGTACCGCCGGCCGCGGCCCAGGACCTCCGCCAGGACCTCGCCCATGGTCTTCAGGGTCGCCTCCTCCAGGCCCTTGGAGCCGCACGCCACGACGGTCTCCGGTGCGACGAACGGCGCCGCCCCGCTCATCACCCCGCGCAGGAAGTGCGACGGCGTCACGCAGACGAGCAGCTCCCGACCGGAAGCCGCTGTCTCCAGCGAACGAGTGATCCGAAGGTGCGCGGGCAGTTTGACGTCGGGCAGGTAGGTCGCGTTCTCGCCGGTCTCGCGTATGCGCGCGAACGTTTCCTCGGAGTTGCACCACAGGGAGACGTCCGCGTGCTTCCTGCACAGCAGCACCGCCAGGGCCGTGCCCCACCCCCCTGCGCCGATGACGCCGATGGACATGCCGGGGTTCCAGCGAACGGACCGGGAGTCGGCAGGGACCGGTTACGCTTTCACGCGGAACGTCGGACTACGTTTCGCCAGGGGTCCGTCGTCCGCCGCCTCTTCAACCGTCTTCTTCCGCCAACCGGGTAAGGGAGACCACCCGCTCGCCGTTGTCGAGGTCGATGAGGCGAACGCCCTGGGTGTTCCTGCCGATGACGCGGATGTCGGCGACCCTGAGCCGGATGATCTTGCCGCCGTCCGTGATCAGCATCAACTGTTCCTCGTCCACCACCTGCTGCACGCCCACCACGCGCCCGGTCCGCTCCGTGGTCTTCATGGTGATGGTCCCCCGGCCCCCGCGGCCCTGGAGCCGGTACTCGTCGGTGGCGGTGCGCTTGCCCATGCCGTTGTCCGACACCGTCAGCACCGAGGCGCCCGGACGCAGCACCTCCATGCTCACCACCTGGTCGTCCTGCTCCAGCCGGATGCCGATGACCCCCATGGTCCCCCGGCCGGTGGCGCGCACCTGCTCCTCCTTGAAGCGGATGGCCTGCCCGTCCACGGTGGACAGCAGGATCTCCTGGTCGCCGTCGGTGAGCCGGACGCCGATGAGCGAGTCGTTCTCCTCCAGGGCGATGGCGCGGATGCCGCTGGCCCGGGGGCTGGAGTAGGCCATGAGGGCGGTCTTCTTCACCAGGCCGTTCTGGGTGGCGAACACCACGTAGCGGCCTTCCTGGAACTCCCGCACCGGCAGGAACGCCGACACCTTCTCGTTGTCCTGGAGCTGCAGCAGGTTCACCACGGGCCGGCCCTTTGCGGAGCGACTGGCCTGGGGCAGTTCGTGGACCTTGATGCGATAGACCTTGCCGATGGTGGTGAAGAAGAGGATGTGGGAGTGCGTGGAGGCCACGAACACGTACTCCACGAAGTCCTCTTCCTTGGTGGTGGTTCCCACCTTGCCCTTGCCGCCCCGGTGCTGGGCGCGGTAGAGGGTGACCGGGTTGCGCTTGATGTACCCCTCGTGGGACACGGTGACCACCATGTCCTCGTCCACGATGAGGTCCTCGATGGAGATCTCGTCGGCCTTGTCGAGTATGGCGGTGCGCCGCCCGTCTCCGTACGCGTCCTTGATCTCCCGGAGCTCCTCCACCACGATGGCGTCCACCTTCTTTGCGTCGGCCAGGATCGCCCGCAACTCGGCGATGGCGGCCAGGGTGGCCCGGCGCTCTTCGATGATCTTGTCGCGCTCGAGTCCGGTGAGCCGCTGGAGACGCATCTCCAGGATGGCCTGGGCCTGGGCTTCCGACAGGCCGAAGCCGCTCATGAGGCCTTCCCGCGCGGACCTTGGGTCCCGCGACTCGCGGATCAGGGCGATGACCGCGTCCAGGTGGTCCAGGGCGATCTTCAGCCCTTCGAGGATGTGCAGCCGCTCCTCGGCCTTCCGCAGGTCGTAGGCGGTGCGCCGGAGGATCGTCTCCCGGCGGTGCCCCAGGAACGCAAGCAGGATCTCCTTCAGGTTCAGCAGCTTGGGGCGCCCCTCGATGATGGCGAGCATGTTGACGCCGAAGGACTCCTGGAGGCTCGTGTGCTTGTACAGGGCGTTGATGGTGATCTCGGCCATGGCGTCGCGCTTGAGCTCCACCACGATGCGCATGCCGTCGCGGTCCGACTCGTCCCGCAGGTCGGAGATGCCCTCGACCTTCTTGTCATTGACCAGGTGCGCGATCTGTTCGAGCAGGCGGGTCTTGTTCACCATGTACGGGATTTCCGAGACGATGACCTGCTCCCTGCCCGTGCGCTTGACGGTCTCGGTGGAGACCCTGGCGCGGATGGGCACGCTGCCCCGGCCGGTCTTGTAGCCCTGGACGATCCCCTCGCGGCCCTGGATGAAGCCGCCGGTGGGGAAGTCGGGACCGGGGATGTGCTCCATCAACTGGTCGATGGTGAGCTCGGGCCGCTCCACCAGCGCGATGAGGCCGTCGATCACCTCGCCCAGGTTGTGGGGGGGGATGTTGGTGGCCATGCCCACGGCGATGCCCGACGCGCCGTTGATGAGCAGGTTGGGAAGCCGCGACGGCAGCACCGACGGCTCCTCCAGGGAGTCGTCGTAGTTGGGCAGGAAATCGACGGTCTCCTTGTCGATGTCCGACAGCAGCTCCTGGGCGATGCGCGCCATGCGGATTTCCGTGTAACGCATGGCGGCCGGCGGGTCGCCGTCCACGGAGCCGAAGTTCCCCTGCCCGTCCACCAGGCAGTAGCGCATGGAGAAGTCCTGGGCGAGGCGGACGATGGCGTCGTAGGCCGCGGCGTCGCCGTGGGGATGGTACTTGCCGATGACGTCGCCCACGACCCGGGCCGACTTCCGGTAGGCGTTGTTCCAGGTGTTGCCCATGTCGTGCATGGCGTACAACACCCGCCGATGCACCGGCTTCAGCCCGTCGCGCACGTCCGGCAACGCCCGCCCCACGATGACGCTCATGGCGTAGTCCACGTAGGACTGCCCCATCTCTGTCTCGATATCGACGGGGATGATCTGTTGTCTTATTCCGGCTTCCATGGTCAGAGGCTCGGCGATGGCGGCGGAGACGCGGCGGCGGCGGACCGACAGGTTGGAGAGGGCGACACGGGCGAAGGTCTAGACGTCGAGGTTGCGCACCGTCAGGGCCTTGTCCTCGATGAACTTCCGGCGGGGCTCCACGTGGTCTCCCATGAGCGTGGAGAAGATGTCGTCGGCCTGGACGCCGTCCTCGATGCGCACCTGCAGCAACACCCGGGACTCGGGGTCCATGGTGGTCTCCCAGAGCTGTTCCGGGTTCATCTCCCCCAGGCCCTTGTACCTCTGGATGTACTGCCCCTTCTTGCCCCGGTCCATGACGAACTCCAGGAGGTCCTTGTGGGAACGCAGCCCGCTGGCGCGGTCGCCGTCCTCCACCACGAACGGCGAGTGCCCGGCGCCCAACAACTCGGAGTGGAGCCGCTTGAGCTCCCGGTACTCGGGGCTGGTCAGGAACTCCCGGTCGATGACCGTGCGGATGCCGCTGCCGTTGGACCGGGTGGAGCACACGAGCCTCCAGCAGTTGTGCTCGGAGTCCGGCTCCACCTCGCCGGAGAACGGCGCGAGCTCCGGCGCCAGCAGGTTGACGTGGGAGGCGAGCTCGACGCCCAGGGCCTCCAACTCCGCCCGGTCCTCCAGGCGCCCCTCGCTGAAGTCGGAATGCAGCAACGCCTCCACCAGCGAGCGCTCCTTGTGCTTCCTGGCCATCAACTGGAGCAGCTTGTCCACGCGCACGACCTTCTTGACGAAGGCCTGGAGCGCCGCCCCCCTGACTTCGCCGGCGCGCCCGCCGCCGTTCCCGCCGTGCTCCGCTGAGCGGACCCGGAGGTTCTCGGTGCCCTTCTCGATGAGGTAGTCCTCCAGGCTGTTCTCGTCCTTCAGGTAGCGCTCCTGCTTGCCGCGTTTCACCTTGTACAGCGGCGGCTGGGCGATGTACAGGTAGCCTTTCTCCACCAGGTCGGGGATCTGGCGGTAGAAGAACGTGAGCAACAGCGTCCGTATGTGGGAGCCGTCCACGTCCGCGTCCGTCATGATGATGACCTTGTGGTAGCGGAGCTTCTCCCAGTTGTAGTCGTCCTTGACGCCGGCTCCCAGAGCCGTCAGCATCAGGCGGATCTCCTGGGAAGACAGCATCTTGTCGAAGCGCGCCTTCTCCACGTTCAGGATCTTGCCCTTGAGCGGGAGGATGGCCTGGTTGCGCCGGTCCCGCCCCTGCTTGGCCGAGCCCCCCGCGGAATCGCCCTCCACCAGGAAGATCTCGCTCAACGCGGGGTCGCGCTCCTGGCAGTCCGCCAGCTTGCCCGGCAACGAAGCCGAGTCCAGGACGCCCTTGCGCCGGGCGAGATCCTTGGCCTTGCGGGTCGCCTCACGCACCCGCGCGGCCTCGATGCCCTTGGAGACGATCTTCTTGGCGTCCCCCGGGTGCTCGGCGAAATAGGTGGCGAGCCTGTCGTTGATGAGCGTCTCCACGACCCCCTTGACGTCGCTGTTCCCCAGCCGGGTCTTGGTCTGTCCCTCGAACTGGGGCTCCGGCACCTTGACGCTGATGACCCCGGTCAACCCCTCGCGGACGTCGTCTCCCTGGAGGTTGTCCTCGCCCTTCTTGAGCAGGTTGGAGTTGGCGGCGTAGTTGTTGATGGTGCGGGTCAACGCCGCCTTGAACCCGCTCAGGTGGGTGCCCCCTTCGGTGGTGTTGATGTTGTTGGCGAAGGAATAGACGGTCTCGGAGTAGCCGTCGTTCCACTGCAAGGCGATCTCCACGTCGATGCCGTCCTTCTCGCCCTGGACGTAGATGACCCTGGAATGGACCGCGGTCTTCACCCGGTTCAGGTGCTCGACGAACGAGACGATGCCGCCCTCGTAGAAGAACTCGTGCTCCTTTTCGTGGCGTTCGTCCTCGATGATGATGCGCAGGCCCCGGTTCAGGAACGCCAGCTCCCGGAGCCGCTGGGACAGCACGTCGAAGCTGAGGTCCACCGTCTCGAACACGGTGGAGTCCGGCTTGAACGTGATCCGGGTCCCCCGTTCCCCGGTGGCGCCCATCTCCTTGAGCGGCGCCTCGGGCACGCCCCGCCGGTAGGCCTGCTGATACACCCGGCCGTCGCGCTTGATCTCGACCTCCAGGCTCTCGGCCAGGGCGTTGACCACCGACAGCCCCACCCCGTGCAGGCCGCCGGAGACCTTGTAGGCGCCCTTGTCGAACTTGCCGCCCGCGTGCAGCTTGGTGAGCACCACCTCCGCGGCCGGCAGCTTCTCGGTGGCATGGATGTCCACCGGGATGCCGCGGCCGTTGTCCACCACCGTGACGCTGTTGTCGATGTGGATGACGATGTGGATGCGGTCGCACTGGCCGGCCAGCGACTCGTCGATGGAGTTATCGACGATCTCATAGACCAAGTGGTGGAGACCCCGCTCGGACGTGTCTCCGATGTACATGCCGGGGCGTTTCCGTACCGCTTCCAGCCCCTCCAGAACCTTGATCTTGTCGGCTTTGTAGTCGGACTGGGAAGAAGTTATCATAATGGTTGAACTATGCTGTCCTTCGGCCTTTTGTGGATTGACGAAAAGTGAGAGGAAAGGAACTCGCGACCTCGGAGTGAAGTATAGCATCCGCGGCCCACGAATGCCAGCGCCAAGGGCTTCTTTCCAAGGCAGGCTCCGCAGACCTTGCTATCTGTGACGCCCGCCCCCCGGCTTGCTGCCTGCCGGCCCTTGTATGGCAGGATTTCACGGGCGTAGCGTTCCCTCCCCTCAAGGAAAGAGGGAACCGGAGTTCTCCCCAATACCTACACGAATTCCTGAAGGACGGGCATCCTCGGCAACGCGGGCCGCAACTGTCCCACGGCCCGCCCGTGTGGTATGAACGGAGGCATGGCAGACCAGAACCATTACCGCGTGATCATACTCGGCTCGGGCGCGGCCGGCCTCACCGCGGCCCTGTATGCCGCCCGGGCGAACCTGGGGCCGCTGGTGGTGGAGGGGTCCCAGCCCGGCGGGCAGTTGACCATCACCACCGACGTGGAGAACTACCCCGGTTTTCCCGACGGCATACTCGGGCCGGACATGATGGAGCAGTTCCGCAAGCAGGCGGAGCGCTTCGGCACGAGGATCGTGTTCGGCGACGTGACCGAGGTGGACATGGGGAACCGCCCGATGGAGGTCCACGCGGGCAAGGACCGCTACGCCTGCGACGCGCTGATCATCGCCACCGGCGCCACCGCCAAGTTGCTGGGGATCGACTCCGAGGCCAGGCTCATGGGACACGGGGTCTCCGCGTGCGCCACCTGCGACGGCTTCTTCTTCAAGGACAAGGAGCTCGTCGTGGTGGGGGGCGGCGACACCGCCATGGAGGAAGCCGCGTTCCTCACCAAGTTCGCCAGCAAGGTCACCGTGGTGCACCGCCGTGACGAGCTCCGGGCCTCGAAGATCATGCAGGACCGGGCCCGGGCGAACCCGAAGATCGGCTTCCTCTGGGACACCACCGTGGAAGACATCCACGGGGACCCGCTGGCCGGGGGCGTCACCGGCGTGACGCTGCGGAACCGCAAGACCGGCAAGGCGGAGGAGTTCGCCTGCGACGGCGTGTTCATCGCCATCGGCCACCAACCCAATTCGCGGATCTTCGAAGGGGTCCTGGAAATGGACGAGCTCGGCTACATCGAGACCCGCGACGGCACGAAGACCACGGTGGACGGGGTCTTCGCCTGCGGCGACGTCCAGGACCGCATCTACCGCCAGGCGGTCACCGCCGCGGGCAGCGGCTGCATGGCCGCCATCGACGCCGAGCGCTACCTCACCCATCTGGACGGCAGCGGCTGACCCGGCGTCACGCTTGGGGAAGGCGCACCGGAACACCCCGTTCCCGGAGGTAGCGCTTGCACTCCCCAATGCTGAACTCCCCGTAGTGGAAGATGGACGCGGCCAGGGCCGCGCTCGCGCGCCCTTCCACGAAGCCCTCGCGGAGGTGCTCCGGACGGCCCACGCCCCCCGAGGCGATGAGAGGGACCGGGACCCGGTCCGCGATGGCCCGGGTGAGGGGCAGGTCGTAGCCTTCCTTGGTGCCGTCCCGGTCCATGCTGGTGAGCAGGATCTCCCCGGCCCCGTACCGGGCCATGCGCTCGGCCCACGCGCACGCGTCGATGCCGGTGGGGTTCCGGCCCCCGTGGGTGAAGACCTCCCAATGGTCCCCCACCCGCTTGGCGTCGATGGCCACCACGATGCACTGGCTCCCGAAGGTCTCAGCGGCTTCCCGGACGAACTCCGGACGCGCCACCGCCGCGGTGTTGACGGAGACCTTGTCGGCGCCCGCCCTGAGCAGGCTGCGGATGTCGGCGTTCTCCCGAACCCCCCCGCCCACGGTCAGGGGCATGAAGACCTCGTCCGCGGTCCGCCCCACCACGTCCAGGATGATCCCGCGCTTCTCGTGGGACGCGGTGATGTCCAGGAAGCAGAGCTCGTCGGCGCCCGCGGCGTCATAGGCCCGGGCGACTTCCACCGGGTCCCCGGCGTCGCGCAGGTCCACGAACCGGGTGCCCTTCACCACCCGGCCGGCGTCCACGTCGAGACAGGGGATGATGCGCCTAGTGAGCACGCGGGCCTCCCGCGGCCTCCATGGCTTCCGCCAACGAGAAGGCGCCGCGGTAGAGGGCGCGGCCCACGATCACCCCCTCGACGCCTTCGCCTTCCAGGCGGGCCAGCGCGCGGATGTCTTCCACCGAGCCGACCCCGCCCGAGGCGACCACCGGGACCTCCACGGCCCGGGCCACCCGTACGGTCTGCTCCGCGTTCACGCCGGAACCGGTGCCGTCGCGGCTGATGTCGGTGTAGATGATGCGGTGGGCGCCGTCTTCCACGCACCGGCGGGCGAGTTCCACTGCGTCCATGGCCGTGTCCTCGCGCCAGCCCCTTACCGCCACGCGCCCGGCGCGGGCGTCGATGCCTGCCGCGACCCGGCCCGGAAAGCGCTCGCACGCTTGGCGCACGAAGTCCCGGCTCTCGTAGGCCCGGGTCCCCAGCACCACCCTCGCCGCGCCCGCGGCCACGGCCTCCCCGATGTCCTCCAGGGTCCGCAGCCCCCCGCCCGCCTCCACCGGAACGCCGGACTCGGCGCAGATGGCGGCCAACTCCGCCAAGTGCACGGGACGCCCGGCCACCGCGCCGTTCAGATCCACCACGTGGATCATCTGCGCGCCCTCGTCCACCAGGCGCCGCGCCGCGTCCAGCGGCCGGTCGTAATAGACCGTCTCCCGGTCCATGTCGCCCTGGTACAGGCGGACGCAACGGCCGTCCTTGATGTCGATGGCGGGTATGACCAGCACTTCCCCGGACCGCCCCTCCTCAGGCCGAAGCCCCGGCCTCGGCGAACTTGCCGAAGTTGCCGAGGATGCGGAGACCCACGGCCTGGCTCTTCTCGGGGTGGAACTGGCAGGCGAACAGGCGATCCGTGGCGATGCTCGAAACGAAGGGGGCGCCGTGGGAGGTCACGGTGGCCACCACCGAGTCGTCCGCGGGCACGGCGTGGAACGAGTGCACGAAATAGACCTGGTCGGCGTCGTGGACGCCCTCCAGGAAGCGCGTGGGCTTGCGGAGTTCGACGGCGTTCCAGCCCATGTGCGGCACCTTGAGACCGTCCCCGGCAACGAAGCCGCGGACGGTCCCCGGCAGCAGGCCCAACCCCTCCGGGCTGCCGAACTCCTCGCTTTCCTCGAAGAGGAGCTGAAGCCCCAGGCAGATCCCGAGGAACGGCCGTTTCCGGCGCACCACGTCCCGGATGACCTCCACCAGCCCGAACCGGCGGAGGTTCCCCATGCAGGCGTGGAACGCGCCCACTCCGGGCAGCACCACGCCCCGGGCCTCGGCGATGCGCGCGGGGTCCCGGGTCACCTCGGCCCGGAAGCCCACCCGCTCGATTCCCTTCTGAACGCTCCTCAGGTTGCCCATTCCATAATCGACGACGGCGATCACCGGCGACCCTCCTGTTTCCGAGCCGAAAGGAACCTCTGTTCATCCCGGCTCGAGACGCCTCTCCCCACGGGAAAATGCGTCCTTCGACTTCGCTCCGCTACGCTCGGGACGAACGGGGTTCTTCGCTTTGCTACGCTCGGGATGAACGCGGACGATCGTCCAGAGTTTCCACAAGGAAGCCCTGCTTCCCGAAGGCTAAAGGCTCCCCTTGGTGGAAAGCACGCCTTCGATCCTCTCGTCCAACCCCGTGGCCCGGTCCATGGCCCGGGCGAACCCCTTGAAGCACGCTTCGATGACGTGGTGCGGGTTCTCGCCGTGCTGGACGTCCATGTGCAGGTTCATGCCCAACTGGTTGACGAACGCCTGGTAGAACTCGTGGGGCAGGTCGGTATCGAAGGCGCCCACCCGGCCGCCGCGGACCTTGACCCGGTAGGCCAGGTAGGGCCGGCCGCTCAGGTCCACCACCACCCGGGCCAATGCCTCGTCCAGTGGCGCCGCGGCCTCGCCGAACCTGCGGATGCCGTGCTTGTCGCCCAGGGCGTCCTTGAACGCCTGTCCCAGGGTCAGGCCCACGTCCTCCACCGTATGGTGGTAGTCCACCTCGATGTCGCCCTTGGCCTGCACCGTCACGTCGAAGAGCCCGTGGCGCGTGAAGATCTCCAGCATGTGGTCGAAGAAGGGGATGCCGGTGTCCACGTGCGCCTCCCCCTTGCCGTCGATGTCGAGGACCGCGGTGACGTCCGTCTCCCTGGTCTTGCGATGAACCGTTGCCGTTCTTCCCATTGGAGTCTCCCTGCGAAAGTGCGGCTGTTGGCGGCCCCCGCCGCCCCGCCGTACCCCCCCTCCCTGACCCTCCCCCTCAAGGGGGGAGGGAATCGGAGGGCGGCGTGTTCGTCCAGTCTCGTCTTCCCGGCGCCTCCCGACCAATCCCCCCTCAAGGGGAGGGAGTCGGAAGGGGGGCGATGCGCTCGTCCGGTCCCGTCTCGATGCCGCCGTCTCGGTCCCGTTCCCCCGGCGCCCTCCGATCACTCCCCCCTCGAGGGGGAGTCGGCGAGACGAGGGCGTCAGCCCGCAGTCGAGCCGGTGGGGGGATCGCGCGGGTCACCGGCCGCGGGCAGGCGCGCCTCCATGGCCCGGGCGTGCTCGTCCAGGCCCTCCCTGCGCGCCAGATGGATCACTGCCGGGGCCAGGGCGGCGAACCCCTCGGGACCGGCGCGGACGATGCTCGTCCGCTTGACGAAGTCATGGACCCCCAGGGGCGAGAAGAAGCGCGCGCTGCCGCCCGTGGGAAGCACGTGGTTGGGGCCGGCCACGTAGTCGCCGAGGGGCGGCGTGGCGTAGGGTCCCACGAAGATGGCCCCGGCGTTGCGCACCGCCTCGACGCACTTCTCCGGCTCGCGCACCATGACCTGCACGTGCTCGGGGGCGATGTCGTTGGCGATGTCCACCGCTTCCTTCAGGGAACGAGTGACCATGATGGCGCCGTAGCGCCGCAGCGCGTTCAGCGTGATCTCCCGC
Source organism: uncultured Binatia bacterium (SeqCode) (assembly GCA_965204235.1). Taxonomy (GTDB): domain Bacteria; phylum Desulfobacterota; class Binatia; order UBA9968; family JAJDTQ01; genus JAJDTQ01. The sequence goes on along the minus strand of OZ241979.1, from coordinate 2,115,079 downwards.
CGCCTGGTGTCCCTGAGCCGCTCGGCGACGGCCGCCTGCACCTTCCTGGCCGCGGCCATGGAAGGGGTGACGCACACGGCCGCGGCATTCTCGTCGTGCTCGGCCTGGGCAAGCATGTCCGCGGCCACGTAGTGCGGGTCCGCGGACCCGTCCACGAGCAGGAGCACCTCGCTCGGACCGGCGATGGAGTCGATGTCCACCTGGCCGAAGACCAGCCGCTTGGCCGCGGCCACATAGACGTTGCCGGGACCCACGATCTTGTCCACCCGCGGCACGGTCTCGGTGCCGAAGGCCAGGGCCGCCACCGCCTGGGCGCCGCCGATGCGGAACACCCTGTGGGCGCCGGCGATGCGGGCCGCGGCCAGCACCAGCCCGGCCTCCTGCCGGACCGGGGCGGCCGCCGCCCGCCTGTTGCCCGCCCCGCGAGTCGAGGTCGGCCCGGCCTCCTGCCCCATCGGGGTGGCCACCACCACCTCCCTCACCCCGGCGGCCACCGCCGGAATCACCGTCATCAGCACGGTGGAGGGATACGCGGCCTTGCCCCCGGGCACGTAGGCGCCGGCCCGGTCCACGGGACGGACGCGCTGGCCCAGGTCCAACCCCAGGGGGTCCCGGTAGCGCCAGCTCTTCTCTCGTTGACGGCCGTGGAACCGCTTGATCCGCGCCGCGGCCAGCCGCAGCCACCGCAGGTCCTGCCGGGAGGCCGCGGCCAAGGCCCGGTCCATCTCGTCCGCGGACACCTCGATGCGGGACCGCGCCAACGCGACTCCGTCGAAGGCCTTGGCGTAGCGCACCAACGCCCGGTCGCCGCGCCGCCGCACCTCCTCGATGATCTCCGCCACCCGCGCCTCGACGCCCTGCTCGGCCTCGCCGCGCCGCTTGAGGATCCGGTCCAGGGTCTTCCGGAAACCGGGGTCCGTGGTCTTCACGATGTCAACCGCCACGGTCCACCCTTCGTATGTCCGCGCCGAGACCGGCGAGCTTCCCCTCGATGTTCTCGTAGCCCCGGTCCAGGTGATAGACACGGGCGACCTCGGTGGCGCCCCTGGCCACCAGGCCGGCCAGCACCAGCGACGCGCTCGCCCGCAGGTCCGTGGCCATCACCGGCGCGCCGGACAACTCCGCCACTCCCCGAACCGCGGCCCGGTTGCCGTCCAGGGCGATGCGCGCGCCCATGCGGTTCAACTCCTGCACGTGCATGAACCGGTTCTCGAAGACGTTCTCGGCAACGACGCTGGCCCCGTCCGAGACCGCCATCAACACCATCATCTGCGCCTGGAGGTCGGTGGGAAAGCCCGGGTACGGCCCCGTGGCCACGTCCGCGCCGCGGGTCCGTCCGTTCCCCGTCACCCGCACGCCCCCGGACTCCACCGACACCCGGGCGCCGGTCTCCCGCAGCTTGTGCAGGAAGGCGTCGAGGTCGCCGGCCCGGGCGTCCTCCACCAGCACGTCGCCGCGGGTCAGGACGGCCCCGACCATGAACGTGCCGGTCTCGATGCGGTCCGGGCTCATCTCGTGGGACATGCCGTGCAGCTCGCGCACGCCTTCGATGCGTATGACCCCGGCGCCGGCTCCCGCCACCCTGGCGCCCATCTTGGCCAGCACGCCGGCGAACTCCGCGACCTCCGGCTCCCGGGCCGCGTTGTGGATCACCGTGGTCCCGCGGGCCAGGGTCGCGGCCATCATGAGGTTCTCGGTGGCGCCCACGGAAGGGAAATCGAGACGGATGTCGGCCCCCCTGAGCTCCCCGGCCCGGGCGTCCACGTAGCCGTGCTCCCGGCGGATGCACGCGCCCATGCTCTCCAGTCCCCGCACGTGCAGGTCCACCGGCCGGGAACCGATGGCGCAGCCTCCGGGGGTCGATACCCGTGCATGGCCGAAGCGGGCGAGCAGCGGTCCCAGCACCAGGAACGAGGCGCGCATGGTCTTCACCAGGTCATACGGCGCCTCGGTCTCGCGGACCTTGTCCGCGGTGAGCTCCAGGCGCCCGTCGGCCATCAACTGCTTCTCGATGGTCACCCCCAGGCGCGACAGCAACCGCAGGGTGGTGTCCACGTCGCGGAGGGTGGGCACCCTCGCATAGGAGCACTTGTCCGCGGACAGGAGCGACGAGATGATGATGGGCAGGGCCGCGTTCTTCGACCCGCCCAGGGCCACCGCGCCTTCCAGCGCCGCCCCTCCCTCGATGATGATGCTGTCCAACGACCCCGACCCCCGTCACGCGCGTTCTGCGGCCACCACCCGGTCGCGTCCGGCGTAGTCGCGGACGGTCCGCATCTCCCCGAAGCCTGCGCCGTCCCGGAACAGGCCGCGGACCCCGGGGGCCAGCCCCGCTCCCACCTCCAGCGCCATGGTCCCGCCCGGGCGAAGATAGCGGGCGCCCTCCCGGGCGATCCTCCGGTAGCAGTCCATGCCGTCCGCCCCGCCGTCCAACGCCGCCGCGGGCTCCCAGTCCCGCACCCCGCGCGGCAGGCGGGCCATGGCGCCGCGGGGAACGTAGGGCGGGTTCGACGCCAGCACGTCGAAGAACCCTTCCCGGCCGCGCACCGGAGCGAACAGGTCGCCCTCGCCCAGGTGGACCCGCCCGGCCACGCCGTGCCGTTGCGCGTTGGCCCGGGCCACGCGCAACGCCGCGGCGGAGACGTCGGTGGCCCAGACCTCCAGGTCGGCGCGTTCCGCGGCCAGGGCCACCGCGACCGCGCCGCTGCCGGTCCCGAGATCCAGGACGCGGCGCGGCCCGGGGCGGGCCGCCAGGACGCTCAAGACCGTCTGCACCAGGTGCTCGGTCTCCGGCCGGGGGATGAGCACGTCCGGCGTCACCCGGAAGTCCAGCGACCAGAACTCCCGCGACCCCGTGAGGTAGGCGGTGGGCTCTCCGCGCCTGCGGCGGGCCGCCAGCCCATGGAACCGGGCCGCCTGGAAGTCCTGCAACTCGGCCTCGGGGTTCCTGTACAGGTCTTCCCTCGACCAGCCCAACACCTCCATCAGCAGCACTTCGGCGTCGAGCCGGGCGGTGTCGATGCCCGCGTCGGAAAGTCCGGCCGCGGCGCGCCGCAGGACGTCCGCGACCCGCGGGCCGCGGGCCGCCGCATGGAGAGTCCGGCAGGCGGGCGGCGGCCCCGCCGCCTGTCCACCGGGGCCGCGCGCCTTCATGCCCGGACATCCTCTGCGCCGCGTCGGCAGCGCCCTCTGTCCGGCGGGGCTGCGCGCCGCTCCTCCCTCACCGGGTTCCGGCTGCGGCGGGAACGACGGTCCGACTCCGCGGCGCGTCATGGTCCGGCCCGTCAGGCCGTGGCCTGGAGCGCTTCCGCCTGGTGGGAAGTGATCAGGCCGTCGATCAGGTCCTTGACGCCGCCGTCCATGACCTGGTCCAGCTTGTACAGAGTCAGGTTGATGCGGTGGTCCGTCACCCGTCCCTGGGGGAAGTTGTAGGTGCGGATCCGCTCGCTGCGGTCACCGCTGCCCACCATGAGCTTCCTGGACGCGGCGATCTCCGAGCGTTGCGCCTCCTGGGTCTTCTCCAGCAGCCGGGCGCGCAGGATCTTGAGCGCCTTGGCCTTGTTCTTGTGCTGCGACTTCTCGTCCTGGCACGAGACCACGATGCCCGTGGGCGCGTGGGTCATGCGCACCGCGGAGTCCGTGGTGTTCACGCTCTGGCCGCCGGGACCCGAGGAGCGGAACACGTCGATGCGCAGGTCCCGAGGGTCGATCTCCACGTCCACCTCGTCGGCTTCCGGCAGCACCGCCACGGTTACCGCGGAGGTGTGGATCCGGCCCGAGGTCTCGGTGACCGGGACCCGCTGCACCCGGTGGACTCCCCCTTCGAACTTGAGCTGGCTGTAGGCCCCCTGCCCTTCGATCAGGGCGACGACCTCCTTGAACCCGCCCAACCCGGTGGGGTTCGAGTTCAGGACCTCCACCTTCCAGCCCCGGGTCTCGGCGTAGCGGCTGTACATGCGGAACAGGTCCGCGCTGAACAGCGACGCCTCCTCCCCGCCCGTGCCGGCGCGGATCTCCAGCAGCACGTTCCTGTCGTCGTTGGGGTCCCTGGGCAGGAGCAGTACCCTGAGTTGCCGCTCCAGGGCGTCCTGCCTCGACTTGAGGGCGTCCAGCTCCTCCGCGGCAAGGTCCTGGATCTCCGGGTCTCCTTCCTGCAGCAACTCGCGGTTGTCCCGGACCTCCTGCGCGAGCTTCCGCCACTCGCGGTAGCAAGCCACCACTTCCGACAGGTCCGCGTGCTCCTTGGCGACCCTGGAGTATTCCCTGCGGTCCTCGAGCAGCGCGGGGTCCGCCAGGAGATCTTCCAACTCCTCGTAGCGGCCCTCCACCTCGGCCATCTTTTCGAGCATGCCCACGGTTCCGCCCCAAAGCAAAGGGGCAAAGGGAATTCACGCCACCCTTTGCCCCTTTGCCGGTAAGAGCTTGTCAGGATCGGTCCCCTCAGTCCTTGATGCCGTATCTCCTCTTGAACTTCTCGACCCGGCCCGCGGTGTCCAGGAGCTTCTGCTTGCCGGTATAGAACGGATGGCAGTTGGCGCAGATCTCGGTATGGATCGCCTTGGCGGTGGAGCGCACCTCGAAGGAATGGCCGCAGGCGCAGACCACGTTCACGAGCTTGTATTCAGGATGAATCTCGGCTTTCATTGGCGGCTTCCGTCGTTGACCCGACCCACCGTTTCATAGCACGGAACCGGCCCTTCTCCAAACCCGGAGGCTCGCGGACGGGGCGCGGACGGGGCGCCTCCCCTCAGCCGTACTGCCGCAGCACGTGGCGCGCGATGACCATGCGCATGACTTCCGACGCGCCCTCGGTGATGAGCCGGCTCCGCTGGTCGCGGAACCACAGCTCGATGGGGAGGTCCGTGGTGAGGCCCACGCCCCCGTGGATCTGGAGCACCCGGTCCACCACCCGGAACGACATCTCGTCGGCGAAGACCTTGACCATGTAGCCCTCGTTGCGCATGTCCTCGCCCCGGTCGTATTTCCAGGCCGCGTGATAGACCATCAGGGTGGCCGCGTGGAGTTCGGTGTAGGAGTCCGCCAGCTTGAACTGGATGGCCTGCCGTTCCGCCAGCGGCTTGCCGAAGGTGACCCTCTGCTTGGCGTACTGCGCGCCCATCTCGATGGCCCGCCGCGCCACGCCGATGGCGCGCCCTCCGTGCTTGAGCCGGCCGATGCCGAGCCATTTCTGTCCGAGCCGGAAGCCCTCGCCTTCCGCGCCGATCCGGTTCGCCGCGGGCACCCGGCAGTCGTCGAAGACGATCTCGCACGGCTCGTAGCCCATCATGGTCTTGTACTTGGCGGTGATCTTCACGCCGGGGTTGTCCATGTCCACCAGTATGCACGAGATGCCCCCGTGGGAGCCCTTGCCGGGGTCGGTGGCCACCATCACCTGGGCGAAGTCGGCCTCGTCCGCCTCGGTGATGAAGCGCTTGACGCCGTTGATGACGTATTCGTCGCCGTCGCGCACGGCCCGGGTGCGCATGGAGCCCGGGTCCGAACCGGCGTCGGGCTCGGTCTGGGCGAAGCAGGCGCGCTTCTCGCCCTTGAGCAGGGGGTACAGGTAGCGGTCTTTCTGCTCGTCGTCCATGGCGTAGAGCACGGGCCGCACTTCCGGGCCGAATATGCTGCGGCCCCGGGACGGGACGGCCACCGAGCGGGCCACCTCGGCCCAGACCACCACCTGTCCCAGCAGGCTCAGTCCGGCGCCGCCGAACTCCTCGGGCACGTCGAGCATCCACAGCCCCATCTCCCGGGTCTTGGCCTCGAACCGTTCCCGGTACTCGGGCTTGAGGGTCACTCCGTCCCGGCACTCCATCTCCACGGGGATGAGCTCCTGATCGACGAACTTCCGGACCGTGTCCTGAAGCAACTGCAATTCCTCGGGCAATGCGAAGTCCATGTTTCGATCCTCCTCGACGGCGCCGCCGGCCGGACTCAGCCGTGGTTGCCCAGGAACGGGATCATCACCGCGGCCAGCTCGTCGGGGCTTTCCTGCTGCACGTGGTGTCCGGTCCCGGGAATCTCCGCCAGCGTCCTGTTCCTGAAGTGCTCCACCCGGCGGTAGCGGGGCGACTCCTTGTAGCCCGACTCCGCCCCGAAGACGAGCAGCGTCGGACAGTCGATGCGGTCGATGAACGCCCTGACCTGGGTCTCGGAAAACGACGAGTACGAAGGGTTGCGGGAACGGGGGTCGTATTTCCAGACCAGGCCGTAGGGCGTGGGCCGGGTTCCGTGGCGCGCCGTGTGCATGGCGGCCCGGTTGGGGACGAGCGGGAAACGCTTGCAGATGGCCTCCGCGGCCTGTCCCACGGTGGCGTAGTAGGTGAGGATCGTGTCCGAGCCGTCGTCCCGGGTCCAGCGGCCGAAGAGCTCCGGCGCCTCCTGCTCGCTTCGGCCGTAGGGACCCACCGCCTCGATGAGCACCAGCCGCCTGACCATCTCCGGCAAGGCCCCGGCGAACACCACCGCCATGCTGCCCCCGAGGGAGTGGGCCACGAGCGTGACCGCGTCTTTCCCCAGGTGGCGCAGCAGGCCCACCAGGTCCAATACGAAGTCCTCGTGCCGGTAGCCCCGCTCCGGGCCGACCCAGCCGCTGTCGCCGTGGCCCCGCAGGTCGATGGCCACCACGTGGGGCAACTCGAACCCGGCCTTGTGGAAGGACTCCAGCAGGAAGTCCCAACTGCGGCAGTGGTCCCGGTTGCCGTGGACGAAGACGAAGGTCTCCCGGTCCCGGTCCCCGCTCTCGATGTAGTGGACCCGGGAACCCTCCACCTCGAAGGTCCCCTCACGAAACCGCGGCGGCAGCTCCATCACCCCTCGCGCGGACGTGGCCGACCGTCGGGCCGAACCCTTACCGGCCGACCTCCGCCACCCCCATCTGGCTGAGTTTGCGCCAGCCGGCGCTGCTGTCCTCGAGCAGGCGGTCCGCCTCGTCGGGACCGTCGGTGAACGGATAGTAGTTGGGGAAACGGGGAGTCGGCAGCTTGTCCCACCCGGCGAGGATCGAGTCGGTAAAGCGCCACGCGTACTCCACCTCGTCCGAGCGCGTGAACAACGACGCGTCCCCGCGCATGGCGTCCAGCAGCAGCCGCTCGTAGGCTTCCGGCGAACGCTGCTCGAAGGCTTCGTAAACGAAGTCCATGCGCACTTCCGCCAAGTCGATCTGCATTCCCGGACGCTTGCAGGCAAAGGAGAGGCTGATGCCCTCCCGGGGCTGGATACCGAGGATCAGCACGTTGGCGCTGGCCGCGGCCATGGCCAGCCTGTCCGACCTCGACGGATTGCGGAACAGGCGCAGCGGCGGGTGGCGGAACTGCACCGCGATCTCGGACACCCGGTTGCGCAGGCGCTTGCCGGTGCGCAGCAGGAAGGGGATCCCGGCCCAGCGCCAGTTGTCGATCTTGGCCCGCAGCGCCACGTAGCTCTCGGTGGCGGACATCTCGTCCACGCCATCTTCCTGGCGGAAGCCCTTCACCACCTCCCCCCGGAGCTCGCCGAACCCGTACTGTCCGCGCACCGTTGCCGCGGCCACCTCCTCCGGCGCGCCGTAGGGCACCAGCGCCCGCAGCAACTTGACCTTCTCGTCGCGGATGGACACGGGCTCCACCGCCGCGGGCGGCTCCATGGCGATCAGGCACAACAGTTGCAGCATGTGGTTCTGCACGATGTCCCGCAGGGCGCCGGCCTTGTCGTAGAACGCCCCTCTCCGCCCCTCCATCCCCAGGGTCTCGGCCACGGTGATCTGGACGTTCTCCACGTACTTCTGGTTGAACAGCGGCTCGAATATGGCGTTGCCGAAACGGAAGCTCAGGATGTTCTGGACCGTCTCCTTCCCCAGGTAATGGTCGATGCGGTAGATCTGGCTCTCGTCGAGTATGCCGGTGACCTCTTCGTTCATCTCCCGGGCGCTCCGCAGGTCGTGCCCGAACGGCTTCTCGATGATGACGTGGGACCACTGCTCCTCGTCCGGGCTGCGGACCAGTCCCGCGGCGTCGAGGTTCCGAATGATGGGCGCGAAGAACTCGGGGGACACCGAGAGGTAGAAGAGCCGGTTGCCGGGGAGTTCCCGCTCGGCGTCCAATTCGTCCAGTCTTGCCTTGAGCTTCCGGAAGGACTCGGCGTCGGTGTTGTCGCCCGGCTGGTAGTGGAGCGCCTCGAACAGGGGGCTCCCGGCGTCCACCTCCGGCAGGTCCAGGCGCATCTCGCCGATCATCCGCTCGCGGTACGCCTCGTCGGTCATCTCGGTGCGCGAGAAGCCCACCACCGCGTAACGCTCCGGCAGGCAGCCCTCCCGCTCGAGCTGGTACAACGCGGGGATCAGCTTGCGCTTGCTCAGGTCGCCCGAGGCCCCGAAGATCACCATGGTCAAGGGGTCGTTGGCGCGGAACGAGCTGTCCGCCCTCCGAGCGCCCTCGTCTTCGCTGATACGCACCGAAGCCTGCACGCCGTTGCGAGGTTCCATCCGCGTTCTCCTCGAAAGCACAAACAGAGACAAACAGAGGGCTACAAGTAGCGCGAACCCCGAGAGTTGTCAAAAACGGCCCGCCGAGGGACACGGCCGCCCCGGGCGTCAGAAGCGCGTCCTTCGACTTCGCTTCGCTACGCTCAGGACGAACGGGGACGGTTGTCCAGGGTTTCCTGTACGGAAAGCCTCCTCCTTCATGTGGCTCCTGACCTCGCGTTTTTGGTCAGGACTGGCCAGTTTCCTGTACGAAAGCCTGCCCTTCCTCCACGTGGCCCTGCATCGGAAGGTTCTGGCCGTTGACACCGAACCGCCCCGCGGTTATCCTCTCCCGCGGTCACGCCATGATCCGGCTCGGCTCCCTCGCCTACCTCTTGCGCATGGGTCCCCGGCGGCTGCTGGGGCTGGCGCAGCACCTGCCCAATTTCGCGCGGTTGTTCTGGCGCCTGTTCAAGGACCCGCGGGTCGGAGTCAAGGCCAAGCTGCTGGCGTTGAGCGTGTTCGCCTACCTGATCCTGCCCACCGACCTGATGCCTGACCTGATCCCGGCCCTGGGACACGTCGACGACCTGTTGCTGCTCTTCCTGGGACTCAAGGGGTTCGTCAAACTCTGCCCGCCCGAAGTGGTAAGGGAGCACGTGCAGCGGATTGCGCAGAACCGGTGACGGGGCCGGACCGTAGATCGGCCTTGAACCCGCTTTGGCAAAGGAGTACGGTATTTTCAGGAGAGGAGATATCCCATGGCACACCAGGCAAACGGTTGGGACTGGCCCGACGACCGGCCCGAGGCCGCTCCGGTCAAGATCAAGCTGGACAAGGCCAAACCCAGCACCATGTTCCACGACGAAGCCACGGTCTCCTTTGCTCTGGGCGAGAAGAAGTTCCACGGCTGGATGCCCGACTACGCCGTCAACGTCGATGAGAAATGGCTCAAGGCCTTTATCGTCGGGGACTTCGCCAACGGAGACTGGTACGTCCTGATCCCCCACGAAACCTTCCAGTCCACGGAGTACCTGCGGGTCCCGAAAGCTGACCAGAATACAGTCGTCGTGGACGGGTGGTGGTGATGTCGATCTACGGGAAGCCGGACATCGTGAATGCCCTGGAATCCGGTGACCTGCTCATTGATCCGAACCCTGAAGTCGAGATGTTTTCCACCTCCGCAGTGGACTTGCGGTTGGCAAACCGCTTCTCGGTTTTCAGCAAACCAACCCCAGGGGCCAGCATCTTGGTCGTGGTGGACGAGGCCGACCCGGAAGAGATCGTGGAACGCTACGGAACCGAAAAGGAACTCGCGGCCGGCGAATACCTGGACCTGAATCCTGGGGGTTTCGTGTTGTCCAGCACCGTGGAGCGAATCGAAATGCCCTTGCACCTTGCGGCACGGGTCGAAGGCAGGAGTTCCCTGGCCAGATTCGGCCTATCAGTTCACCAAACCGCTCCTACCGTCCACGCCGACTTCCGCGGCGCCATCCGCCTGGAAATATCCAACGTCGGCCCCTTCGTCTGTCGGCTCGCCCCCGGCATCCGCATCTGCCAACTCATCATCGAAGAACTGAAGACCCCGGCGACCGAGGGGCTGCTCTCCCGCTTCCAGGACCAGGCGAACTGACCTGCGAGTTCTCCGGTTTCGACATCCCCGGCGGCCTTGGGGCGGGGCGTCCGAAGGTCTTCCACCAGCGCTTGGCCGGGTCGTGCGAGGGCGCGCCGTCGCAGGTTTCAGGATGCGTTCCAGCCATGCTGTCTTTCCCTCGCATCTTCCCGGTCATTCCCGCGAAAGCGGGAATCCAGGGGCGGCGGAGGAGCGGTCAGGCGTCTTCCGGGGAATGTACTCGGGGATATGTTCGATCCGATCCGCCAGACGTTCCTGCTCCCGCTCCAGGTCGTACTGGTTCTGGAGGCCCATCCAGAACTTGGCGGAGTTGCCGAAAAAGCGCGAGAACAGCAGGGCCGTCTCCGCGGTGATGGCGCGCTCGCCTCGGACAATCGCGTGGATCCGCCGGGGATCGACGCCGATGGCCTTGGCCAGCCGGTACTGGGTGACGTTCATGGGACGGAGGAACTCCTCGTCGAGAATCCTGCCGGGGTGGATGGGAGGCAGTTTCTTCGACCCGCGTGCGGTCCGTGCGGCCATGTGGTTTGCTTCCTTTCGTTCCGTCGGAAACTGCCGACCTCAGGGGTAATCGACGATTTCGACCTGATGGGGGTTCCCCTGCTTCCAGACGAAGCAGAGCCTCCACCGATCGTTGATGCGGATGCTGTGCTGGCCCTTTCGATTTCCCGATAGCGCCTCCAGGCGATTCCCCGGCGGGACGCGCAAGTCATTCAAGTCCTCGGCGTTGTTCAGGATCATCAGCTTGGCCTGTGCGCGACGCTGGATGTCCGCAGGGAACTTCCCGCATCGCTCCCGCTTGGCGACCGCTTCGGTGTCGGAGTCCCGGTAACTCTGGATCACAAGGCATGATAGTATGTGACACTAATAGTGTCAAGCGCCACAGTCGATGCGTTCCTCGACGATATGGACAAGGGAGTAACCGGCGCGTGGATCCTGGCCGTCCGGCCCATGTGGGTGGATGGCCGCGGGGCCTGTGGAAGGCGGCGTGGAGATGCTCATCCTGCCGGCTTTGACCCCGCTTTGGCAAGAGGGTATGGTGTCCCCATGAGCCTTCCCGACCACAGCGCCGCCAAGCACAAGCTGCCCATCGGCGTCCAGACCTTCCGCGAAATCCGTGAAGAGGGCTACTACTACGTGGACAAGACCCCCTGGATCGGGCGGCTGGTGGACGAGGGCAAGTACTACGTCCTCGCCCGCCCACGGCGCTTCGGCAAGAGCCTGCTGCTGGACACCATCAAGGAGCTGTTCAAGGGCAGCGAGGAACTGTTCCGGGGACTCGCCATCCACGACCAATGGGACTGGAACGTGCGCCGGCCGGTAGTGCGGCTCAGCTTCGGCGCGGGACCCTTCGACGATCCGGGATTGGCGGCCGAGGACGCGATGGACCAGTTGTACACCATCGAAAGGGAGACAGGGATCGAAGGCCGCTACGACACGGCGTCGGCCCGCTTCGATCACCTGCTGCAGACCCTGCACGAGCGCAGCGGGCAACGGGTGGCGGTGTTGGTGGACGAGTACGACAAGCCCATACTCGACGTGCTGGACAAGCCCGAGGCAGCCAAGGCCAACCAGAGCTTCCTGAGCGGCCTGTACTCCACCGTCAAGTCCTGCGACGCCCACATCCAGTTCACGCTTCTCACCGGCGTCACCAGGTTCTCCACCGCGGGCATCTTCTCCGGCCTCAACAACCTCATCAACATCAGCCTGGACCCGCGCTATTCCGCCATCTGCGGCTTCACGGAAACGGACCTGGACAGCGTGTTCGCGCCGGAACTGCCCGGGCTCGACCGGGACGAGATACGCCGCTGGTACTACGGCTACTCCTGGCGGAGCGGCGAGAAGCTCTATAACCCCTTCGACATACTGCCGTTGTTCGACACCCGCGAGTTCAGGGACCACTGGTCCGAGACCGGGTCCCCCAAGTTCCTCATCGACAACCTGATACGACGCGGCCTCTCGTCCCTGGACCTGGACTGCATGGTCGGCGACGAAAGCCTGCTCTCGTCCTTCGACGTGGGGGAGATGGCCATCGAGACGCTGCTGTTCCAGACCGGCTACCTCACGATCCTCGACGAAAAGAACCGGAACGGCTTCACCCGCTACCGGCTGGGCTACCCCAACCAGGAAGTGCGCCAGAACCTGAACGAGCACATGCTCATGGCCCTGCTGCCCCACGACTCGATGCAGACGTTCCTGGACAGTTCCCTTCGCAAACTGCTGGCCGCCAACGACTTCACCGGCCTGGAGACGTTGTTCCGGGACATCTTCGCCGGCATCCCCTACCAGTGGCACGTCAAGAACGCCATCCAGGAGTACGAGGATGAGTACAAGGGCTACTACGCCAGCGTCATCTACTCCTGCTTCGCCGCCCAGGGCTTCGAACTCATGGCGGAGGACAGCCCCCTCGTCAGGCCCACGGACATGACCGTGCGCTTCGACGGCGCCATCTACGTGTTCGGGTTCAAGACCGTGGAGGAGGAACCCACCGGCGAGGCCATGGCGCAGTTGAAGGCCAGGGGCTACGCGGACAAGTACCGCAGCCCGGGCCAGCCCGTCCATCTGATCGGGGTGGAGTTCAGCAAGGCAGCCCGCAACATCGCCGCCTTCGACGTGGAGCGGGCCTCCTGACCCCCGTCCCCGGTCGCTCGCCGCTCATTCCTGACCAACGGCTCCTGCCTCCTGCTTTGACCATGCCCCGGGCATGGGGTTATGGGCTCTTCCGGCTTTTGTGTGGGTAAGGTAGGAGGGAAAGGGATCATGCCGCCCCTGCTCCGCAGACCCTGCCCCGTCATTCCCGCGAAAGCGGGAATCCAGTTTCATCGCTCTCGTTGTACAAACATCTCCATCTCGGATGATCCTTCTCGATCCACGCAATCTGCGCCGTTGAGCAGGTCTTCCCACCAGCGCTTGGCCGGGGCGTGCAAGCGTGCACCCTCGTTGTAGGCATAGATCAACAGGTTGAGGTCAGGGATGATCACTTGTTAGCCGATTCAATGAAGTCTTCGGTCTGGAGTTGGTCGTTGATCTGTTTCAGCCTCGTGGGGTCGATGCCAGGAACGAGGGCGCTGCGATTCGGGACAACCCGGAACGCCGGTGTTTCGAGTCTTTCTCCTGGACTGCCGGTTTTGTTGGGTTCAGCGCCCTGAGTGACTTCCGACAGACGGTATTCGCAAGTATCCTTTCGCGACATGTTGCAACCTCCCTACAGACAGGCGATGCCTTCTACTGTCCCTACCACGGGCAAATCCATTGTCAACCTGATCCGGGGAACCTCTGAACAATTGCCCCGTTCGTCCTGAGCGTAGCGTAGCAAAGAACCCCTGTTCGTCCTGAGCGTAGCGAAGCGAAGTCGAAGGACGCGCTTCTCGCCGCTTCTACCGGACTCCGAAGTCCCGGTCCCAGAGCTCGCGGAGACGCGCCATGGCCGGGGCGGGCAAGGGGCCGGCGCCGGAGCAGGCGGCGGCCTCGTCGATCTGCCGGCGGTTGGAAAAGCCCACCAGTACGGTGCTCACCTGGGGCTTCATGAGGGCGAAGCGGATGGCGGCCTGGGACAGTGACGCCGGACCGTGGTCCTTGAGGAAACCCAGTTGCCGCGCCCGGAACACGTCCCGTTCGTAGTCGGACCCTGCGGAAAGCGGTTCGCGGCCCGTGCCGCCGCCCGATTCCGGGGCGGCGCTGAGCACGCCTGCGGCCAGCACCCGGATGACCACCACTCCCATGCCCCGGGCCGCGGCCCGGTCGATGATCCCGCGGTAGTCGAGGGCGCTGAAGTCCGGGGGCACGGTCTGCCCGGCGCTGGGGTTGAGCAGGTTGTAGTAGGCCTGGAAGGAATGGAACTCGCCGCTATCGACCAGCGCCTCGATGACGTCTACGTCGCCCAGGCCGGTGAACCCGAAGAACTGCACACGGCCCCGGTCCCGCAGCCGCCGGAACGCTTCGACGACGCCGCCCGGCCCGAGCACCTCGTCCGCGGTCATGCCGAAGCGCCCGGACTCCCGGCTCGCGGCAAGACGGGTGTGGAGCTGGATCAAGTGCACCGAGTCCCGCCCGAGCCGCGCAAGCCCCTGCTCCACGTGGGCCGCGGCCGCCGCGGCGATGTCCGGCAGCGCGTCCGCCTCCAAGCGGATCTTGGTGGAAACGACCACATCATCCCCGACCTCGTCCAGCACGCGCCCGAGGTTCGTCTCCGACTTGCCCTCCCCGTAAGCGCGGGCCGTGTCGAAATAGTTGACGCCCAGGGACGTTGCATGGCGCACGGCGTCGAGTTGTTCCCCGGGGATCCCGTCCACCATCAAGCCGCCGACGTTGCCGCACCCGAAGCCGATTTCCGAGACCCTGAGGCCGGTGCTGCCGAGCGTCCGATACTGCATCATTCCTGCTCCGGGGCGTGTGACGGGTCCTGGACGTGAGCGCCGTGCGCGCGGTGATACCCGCGGCGTCGGTCCTGCGCGCATGGGGTCCCGCGCGGCAACCCTCCTCCCTATCCCCGCCCGGCCTCCGCGGGGTCCTCGATACCGAGCTCCGCGAAGGCCCTGGCGCGCAACAGGCACGCGTCGCACCGACGGCAGGCCGCTGCCCCGTAGGGCGCGCGCGGCTCCGGCGCCGGGTCGTAGCAGGAGACCGTCTCACCGTAGTCCACCCCCAGCCGCCGCCCTTCCTCGATGATGCGCGCCTTGCTCCAATGGACCAGCGGCGTGCGGACGCGGAAGCCATGTCCTTCCACGCCCGCCCTGGTGGCGAGGTTGGCCATGGCCTCGAACGCCTGCACGAACTCCGGCCGGCAGTCCGGGTATCCGGAATAGTCGATGGCGTTCACCCCGATGAAGATGTCACGGCTGCGGCTGACCTCCGCCACCGCCAGGGCAAAGGACAGGAAGATCGTGTTGCGCGCGGGCACGTAGGTGACGGGCACGCCCTCCGAAATGGCCTCCGGCGGGCGGTCCTTGGGCACGTCGGTCCCGTCCGTCAGCGAGGAGCCGCCGATGGCGCGCAAGTCGATGTTGCAGACCCTGTGGGACGCCGCCCCCATGGACGCGGCCACGCGCTTCGCCGCCTCGATCTCCACCCGGTGCCGCTGGCCGTAATCGAAGGTGACGCCGTGACAGACGAACCCCTCGGCCCTGGCCATGGCGAGGGTCGTGGCGCTGTCCAGTCCGCCGGATACCAGGACCACCGCGTGAGGCTGCATGAAAGGGATTGTGGAACAACGGACCGCGGGAATCAACCGCCGCGGGGGACTTGACCTCGACGCACTTGGACCCGCAGACGACGATCCGATCCTCGTGCGGGCAATCCGCTACAATCCGCTATCGAGCAAAGGAAACCGGCCCTGATGGATTCCCGCCCCCGCTTCCGCGAGGACATGCTTTCGCGGGAATGACGGGGTGGGGCGTCCGGCGCATCGCGTCCGGGAAACACGGGGAGGCCGCCGGTGCGGTTGACGCCCGGACGGGGAAGTTCTATGGAGACCTCATGCCCTACTGCGCGGTCAACGGGGTCCGCATCCATTACGACGTGTCGGGAGAGGGCCTGCCCCTGGTGCTGGTCCACGCCAACCCGTTCGACCGGCGGCTGTGGATGTACCAGGCGGCGCACTTCTCCACCTGGTTCAGGGTGGTCAACGTGGACATCCGGGGCTACGGTCACTCCGACAAGCCGGAGACCGGGACTTCCGTGGAAGAGATGAGCGAGGAGGTGGCCGCAGTGTGCCGCCGGGAGGGGGTCCGCGAAGCCATCGTCGCGGGCATCAGCGTCGGCGGCGTGATGGCGCTCCAATTGGGACTCGACCACCCCGAGATGTGCAAGGCGCTCATCCTGGTGGGTTGCGGCAGTCGGCCTTCGGGCGTGTACCAACACAGGATCGACGGATATACGCGAGGAGTCGCCGGGTTCCACCGGGAGCACCTGGAGGCCCTGGTGGCCCCGGGGTTCGCCGCGAGCAGGCTCGGCGGCTACCTGCTCGACCGTTTCACCGACTGGGACTCCAGGCTCAGCGGCGCCGCCATCGTGCAGATCTTCAAGGCACTGCAGGATCGCGACCAGACCCCGCGGCTGGGCGAGTTGCGCATGCCCGTGCTGGTGGTGAACGGCGAGTTCGACAACTCCCGCAGGGGCAGCGAGGAGATGGCCCGCAGGATCGCCGGCGCGGTCCACCGGGTGGCGCCGGGCACAGGCCACGCATGCTGCCTCGAGGACCCGGCGACCTTCGACGGCTACGTCAGCGAGTTTCTCGCGCAGCACGGCTATCTGTAAACGATCGGTAAACGAAACCCTGGACGATCGTCCCCGTTCGTCCTGAGCGGAGCGGAGTCGAAGGATACGTAGCGAAGCGAAGTCGAGAGACACGCTTTCCCACGGGGAAAGGGATTTCAAGCCGGAATCGATCCGAGGTTCCTGAACGAAACGACACAAGGAGGCGACGACATGGCAACCCGACTCTTCAACTCGAAGTTCTCCATGTTCTGCGAGAAGATCCGCATCGTGCTGGCGATGAAGAAGGTCCCCTATGACGAGGTGGACGTCAAGGCGGACGACCGGAAGTCGTTGATCGAGTTCTCCCGGCAGAGGAAGGTCCCGACCATGGACTTCGACGGCCGCTGCATCCAGGACTCCACGGACTTGGCCAGGCACCTGGAGGAACTGTATCCCGAGCCGAGCATCTACCCGGACAACCCGTCGGACAGGGGGCTGTGCCTGATGCTGGAGGACTGGGCCGACGAGGACCTGAACGGGGCCGTCATGCGCATCCGCCGGTCCGAGAAGGACGAGGACGTGAAGCGGGCCGAAGCGGACCTGGATGTCCATCTCGGCAACCTGGACCTCCTGTACGCCGGCAAGGACTACGTGTTCGGCAGGATGACGCTGGCGGACATCTCCATATTCGCGCAGCTCCACTTCCTCTACACCGTCATGGACCGGGAGATCGCCCCGAAGTACGCCAATGTCCATGCCTTCATGGCCCGGATGCTGAAGGCCACGGGGGTGGCGTCCATCAAGGACGTGGCGGCGTAGGAGCGCAAGTCGCGGGGCCGTGCGCGCCCGCGGCCCTCAGATCCTGCCCCAGGCGATGCACCGGAGCGCCCGGATCTGGATCACCGGCCTCCGGTCCAGGGCCATCTCCCGGTACTGCGGGTACTTCCGGCGCAGCAGCCGGACCGCCTTCCGGTGGGTCTCGCCGCGCATGAGGACCCGGGCCCGGCCCTGGATGACCACGTGGGCCAACCGGGACCAGTCCTCGTCGTCGTAGCGGTGCACCGCCACCGAGACCCGCGGGTTTGTGAGGATGTTGCGGACCCTCTTGAGGTCCCGGGGTGCGGCCGACTTGGGCTTCTCGTCGATGGGCGAGTACAGCGACTCCCCGTCGAAGGCAAAGCAGAAGGGCAGGTTCAGCGGCTGCCCCTCCTCGTCCACCGTCGCCAGGTGACCCACCCGGGCCCGGCGCACGAACGCAGCCTCCTTGCGGGTCACCGATGCACCTCCCGAACAAGTCGCCGCATCCGGTTTCGGAAACTCTCGACGCGCGCTTCCGGCTTTCGAGTGGGTTGTGACACACCCGTTCCCCGCGATGAGGTCCGATCCCACCTTGCTGCCTCGGTTCGGCATAGCGGAGAACTCCGATCCCCTCCCCCCTTGAGGGGGAGGGTCAGGGAGGGGGGCCTCCGTGCAACCGAACGTTCCCTTCGTCCCCGGGCCGGACGTCAGAGCTTGTACTCGTCCACCAGTGTAGGCGCGAACAGTTCTTCCACCGCGGGGGTCCGGTCTCCCAGAAGGCCCTGCTCTCCCATGTAGCGGATCAGCGCCTCGATGACGTGGCGGTTGGCCTCGATGCCGTAAGGCCACCAGTCTTCGCCGAACACGTCCCGAAGGAGCGCGACCTCGGCCTGGAGCCAGGGCAGGGTGCTGGCCATGGTGTTGTCGATGTCCATGCGCGCGATGGCGTCGGCCTTGGACTGGCGAAACGCGGTGTACAGGCTCCGGGCGACCCACGGGTTGGCCTCATATACGTCGTTGCGGATGACGATGGTGTGCATGATGGGGAAGATCCGGGTGCGGCGGTAGTAGTCGATCTCCACGGCCTTGAAGTCCGGGAACAGGCGGCGGACGTGCGGCGCCCCCGCGGTGAAGCACGAGGGGATGCGGGCGGTGACCAGGGCGTCGATCTCCCCCTCCTCCAGCATGGAGTTCAGGGTTCGGTCCTGGGGGATGGGTTGGACCTTGATCTCCGGCGGCAGCCTGAGCTCGATGCGCTCCTTCCGTCCCGGCACTTCCTGGCCGCCCACGAACCAGTCCACGTCCCTGGCGGTGACTCCGTGGTCGTCGCCCAGGAAACCGCGTATCCAAACCGCCGCGGTGATGGAGTACTCCGGCAGGCCCACGCGCTTGCCGCGCAGGTCCTCGGGCCTGTCCAGACCCCGTCGGGTGTTGATGAACACGCAGGAGTGGCGGAAGTAGCGCGACGGGAAGATGGGGATGGCGGTGAACGGGCTGACGCCCCGGGAGGTCCACGTAATGTAGTTCGAGAGGGACATCTCGGAGGCGTGGAACTCCCGATGGTTTCCCATGCGCCAGAAGATCTCCTCGGCCTGCATGGGCAGGTAGTTGAGGGAGACGCCGTCCGGCTCCAGCGAGCCGTCCTGCAGCGTCTTGGTGCGGTCGTAGTCGCCGCACGCCAACGTCAGATGCAGCTTTGCCATGGCAACGCTCCTTGCTTGCGCGCGGGCCGGGCGGACGCGGGCAAGCCGCGGCCCCGCCCGTTCGACGCGCGCGCCTGCTAACCCTCCACCTTGTGGATCACCAGCCCCGTGAGGAGCTTGGGGAAGAAGTAGGTGGACTTCTGGGGCATCTTGTCCCCCTTGAGGGAGACGTCCATCATCTCGCGGGCGCTGGGCGGGTTCAGCAGGAAGGCGGCCCGGCAGCCGCCGCCCTCCACCCGGTCCAGGGCCTCTTCCGCGTCGTGGGTGTACGCCACCGCGTCGGTATTGACCGCGTCCCGGGTGGACACGCCGAGGACCTGCTCCATGAGCAGCACGTGCAGGGTGGTGACGTCCAGGCCGCGCAGTTCGGGACTCATGCCGGGCGCCAGCCGTTGCAGGGTCTTCCGGTTCCTGAGCCGCAGGGCGAGGTAGCGCGGATCTCCCTGGAAGGACGCGCCGAGGAGGCGTTGGCCGCGCTTCGGACTGCGCAGCGTGGCCAGGAACTGCCGGCGTCCGTCCCGGTTCCCGGGGAAGGGATCCACGTGGAAGTACCGCTGCAAGCGTTCCTCCAGTTCCCGGAACGGCAGCCGGGGCATTTCCCGGACCAGCCGGTGGGTCGGCAGTATGACCACGCCTTCTTCCTCGACGTTGGCGAAGTACATCATCACTCGGTCGAACCCACGCTCGTCCCCGGAACCGCCGCGGCCCTCCGCCAGGCGTCGGTCCCGGTAACCGGAGGCGGCTTCGTAGCGGTGGTGTCCGTCGGCGATGAAGACCGCCCGCTCGCTCATGGCGTCCTGCGCCATGGCGATGAGGCCGGGGTCGGTGACCGCCCACAGCCTGGATACGCCGTACCCGTCCAGCCTGGCTTCCGCCTTGGGTTTGCGGGCGGCTGCGTGCTCGCTCAGCGCCCGGGTCAGCGTGGGCTTCTCGTCCTTATAGACGCACAGGATGGAGCTGAACTGGGCGTCGCAGGCGAGCATCAGCTTCAGGCGGTCTTCCCGGGGCTCGGCCAGGGTGGCCTCGTGGCCGTGGATCCCGCGGCTGCCGAAGTCGTCGATGGCGGCCAGCGCGATGAAGCCCCGCCGTTCCCTCGGAACCCCGTCCTCCAGCCGGTACTCCTGGCTCAGGTAGTAGATGGCCGGGGCCTCTTCCGGCACGAGGACGCCGTGGTCCTGCCACTCCCGGAACCGCCGGGGCACGGCCTCGTAAGGGTCGGCGTCGCGGCAGAAGTCCAGGCGCACCACGTTGTGCGGCGAGCGGTCGTAGAGCTCCCCCTGCTGCTCCGGGGAGATGACGTCGTAGGGCGGCGCCACCACCCCGGAGAAATCGCGGATCTTCCGGGGGTCGTAGGCAAGGCCCCGGAAGGGAAAGATCCTGGCCATGTGCGCCCCTCTCCGATGCGCGCCGGTTCAGGGTCGTGAGCCGGCTACCCCGGCCACTGGTGCAAGCCCCTCCCCGACGCGCGCGGGTTCAGGCCCTCAGGCTGTCCTGGAGCTGCCGGTCCTTGGCTTCGACGCCCGCGGCCATATCCTCCTTGAAACGGACGAGCTTTTCCGCCACCTCCGGGTCCTTTCCGGCGATGATCTGGGCCGCGAAGATGCCCGCGTTGGCGGCCCCGCCCTTGCCGATGGCCATGGTGGCCACCGGGACCCCCGCGGGCATCTGCACGGTGGCCAGCAGCGCGTCCATGCCGTCGAGGGCGGAAGCGTTCAGGGGCACGCCGATGACCGGGAGCGTGGTCACGCCCGCCACCACCCCCGCCAGGTGGGCCGCGGCGCCGGCGCCGACGATGAACGCCTCGATGCCCCGGTCGGCCGCTCCCCTGGCGTAATCGTGGGTCCGGGCGGGAGAACGGTGCGCCGACGATATGTGCATCTCGTAGGGGATGCCGAAGGATTCGAGCCGCGCCGCGGCCTCCTTCATGACCGGGACGTCGGAATCGCTGCCCATGAGGATCGCTACTTTCGGTGTCTGCTGCGGCACGGTGTGCTCCCTCCTTCGTGTTTCGGTTCGTTCTTCAGGAACCTCTGAACGGCGTTTCAGGATTTCGTGTGGGTTGTGACACTCCCCTCCCATGCTATGAGGTCCGGTTCCCACCCTGCTGTCCTGGGTTCGGCATTGCGGAGAACTCCGATTCCCTCCCCCGCCCCTCATTGGCATCAACGGGGGTGATCACGTGTAAACCATGTCCCCGGTTTGTTTTGTAAACCATGTCCGGCTTGTACACTCCGATCCCCTCCCCCCTTGAGGGGGAGGGTTAGGGAGGGGGGCCTCCGTGCAACCGGACCGACCGGCGCCAGCACCAACGGACAGATGGCTGAAACGGGTTGGGTCGGTCCGTGTAGAGGACTCCTCCCCTCAACCCCGCCGTACCCCCCTCCCTGTCCCTCCCCCTCAAGGGGGGAGGGGACTCTATGCCGTGAGACCCTGCCCACACAAAAGCCGGAAGAGCCCTCTGAACAATCGGGACAGGGAGGCATGAACGCGTCCTTCGAATTCGCTTCGCTACCCTCAGGACGAACGGGGCAATTGTTCAGAGTTTCCTTCAGTTCGTTCGGCCGCCGTGCTCCGCGGCGCGCCGGGCGATGTCCCGGCGGTAGTGCATGCCGTCCCAGCCGAGCTTGCCCACGCCGTCGTAGGCCTCCCGGGCGGCTGCGGCAATGGTGTCGCCCACCGCGGTGACGCCCAGGACGCGGCCGCCGCGGGTGAACCAGCGGTCGCCCTCCCGGGCGGTCCCGGCATGGAACGCGACTCCCCGGGGCCAGGAAGCGAGCCGGTCGAGTCCAGTGATCTCCGCGCCGGTGCGGTACTCCCCCGGATAGCCCCCGGAGGCGAGCACGACGCAGACCGCGGCCGAGTCCAGCCACTCGACTTCCGCCTCCCGGAGCCTGCCCTCGGCCGTGGCCATGAGCAGCGGGACCAAGTCCGTCTTGAGGCGCATCATCAGGGGCTGGCACTCGGGGTCGCCGAACCGGACGTTGAACTCCAGCACCCTGGGTCCGTCCTCGGTAATCATGAGCCCGGCGTAGAGGACCCCCCGATAGACCAGGCCGCGGCGCGCGAGCCCGGCCGCGAGGGGCTTCAGCACCCGTTCGATCACCGCGTCGTGCACCGCGGCGTCCACTGCCGGGGCCGGGGAACACGCGCCCATGCCGCCGGTGTTGGGACCCTGGTCGTCGTCGAACACGCGCTTGTGGTCCTGGGCCGACGCCAGCGGGAGGAACGCGTCGCCGTCCATCAGCGCGGTGAAGGAGGCCTCCTCGCCCACGAGCATCTCCTCGATGACCACCCGGTCGCCGGCGGCGCCGAAGACCCTTCGCCCCATGATGCGGTCGAGGGCGGCCTGGGCCTCCGCCTTGCCGGAGCACACCGCCACCCCCTTGCCCGCGGCCAAGCCATCCGCCTTGACCACGCAGGGCCGGTCCCGGTCCACGTACCTCCTGGCCTCGTCCAGGTCCGTGAAGACCGCGCAGGCCGCGGTGGGGATGCCGTTCTCCAGCATCAGTTCCTTGGCGAACGCCTTGCTGCCCTCCAGCCGGGCGGCCTCGCGGTTGGGTCCGAACACCTTGAGGCCCCTGCGCTCGAACAGGTCGCCGATGCCCAGGATCAGCGGCAACTCAGGCCCCACCACGGTGAGGTCGATGGCTTCCCGGGCGGCGAAGTCCGCCAGCTTCTCGACCTCGTCGGCGCCGATGTCCACGGGGGTCGCCTCCCGGTGGATGCCGGCGTTGCCCGGAGCGCAGTACACCTGGTCCACCAGCGGGCTCCGGCGGAGCTTCCACGCCAGCGCATGTTCCCGCCCCCCGCTGCCGACCACGAGGATCTTCATGGTTCCGTCATTCCCGCGAAAGCGGGAATCCAGGGTTTCCTAATGCCGGAAATGGCGGATTCCCGTGAAGACCATGGCGAGGCCGTGCTCGTCGGCCGCGGCGATGACCTCCGGGTCGCGGATGGAGCCCCCCGGTTGTATGACCGCGCGCGCGCCTGCGGCCGCGGCCGCGTCCACCCCGTCGCGGAAGGGATAGAAGGCGTCGGAGGCCACCACGGACCCCGCCAGGTCCAGTCCGTGGGTCCTGGCCCGGGTGACCGCGAGGTTGGCGGAATCCACCCGGCTCATCTGGCCGGCCCCGACCCCGAGCAACCTGTCGCTCGACGCGAACACGATAGCGTTGGACTTCACGTGGCGGCACGCCCGCCAGGCGAAACCCAACGCCTCGTACTCGTCCTCGGTGGGCCGCCGCTCGGTGACCACCTTGCACTCCCTGACCTCGATGGGCCGGCGGTCCCGGTCCTGGACCAGCACCCCGCCGCGCACCCGGCGCAGGTCGCGGCCGCCGTCCTCGGCCGGCGTCATGTCGATCTCCAGCAGGCGGACGTTCAGGAGCCGCTTGGCGGACGACAGGACCTCCCGGGCTTCCGGGGTGAACGAGGGGGCGATGACGATCTCCAGGAAGACCTCCTTCAACTCCCGGGCCGTTTCCGCGTCCACCGGGCGGTTCAGCGCGATGACGCCGCCGAAGATGGACACCGGGTCCCCGGCCCGGGCCTTGCGGAAGGCGTCGGTCAGGGAGACGTCGGAGGTGGCCAAGCCGCAGGGGTTGGTGTGCTTGACGGCCACCGCCGCGGTCTCCGGGAAGTCCAGCACCGCGCCGAGGGCAGCGTCCGCGTCGAGGATGTTGTTGAACGAGAGCTGCTTGCCCTGGACCTGCTTGGCACGGGCCACCGAAGGTCCCGGGGCGTCGGAGGATGCGTAGAACGCCGCGCTCTGGTGCGGGTTCTCCCCGTAGCGCAGTTCCTGGAGCCTGGTGAGCTGGAGGTTCCACTTTTCGCCCCACGGCCCCGCCTTCTTCTCGTGGTCGAGCCGGCCCAGGTAGTTGGAGATGGCGCCGTCGTAACGCGCGGTGTAATGGAAGGCTTGGCGCGCCAGGCGGAACCGGGTCTCGCTCGACAACGCGCCGCGGCCCGCGGCGAGCTCTTCGGCCACCGCGTCGTAGTCCGACGGGTCCACCACCACCGCCACGTGGGGGTGGTTCTTGGCCGCGGCGCGGATCATCGCGGGGCCGCCGATGTCGATCTGCTCGATGACCTCGTGGAAGGGCGCCCCGCTCGCCGCGGTGGCCTCGAACGGATACAGGTTCGCCACCACCATATCGATGGCGCCGATGCCCAGCTCTTCCATCGCGGCCCGGTGCTCGGGCCTGTCCCGAAGGGCCAGGATGCCGCCGTGGATCTTGGGGTGGAGCGTCTTGACCCGGCCGTCCATGATCTCCGGGAACCCGGTGGCGTCCGCGACCTCGGTGACTTCCACCCGGTTGTCCCGCAGCAGCGCCGCGGTGCCCCCGGTGGACAGGATCTCGACGCCCAACCCCGCGAGCTTGCGGGCGAAATCGACCAGGCCCTCCTTGTCGGACACGCTCAGCAACGCCCTTTCAACCTTGCCCAAGGGTGCCTCGTCCCTCCTTCTCCCGGATGTAGGTGCGTGGAATGCCCGGACTGATGGATGTGAGGATCTCGTAGGAGATCGTGTCCGCCCAGCCGGCCATCTCTTCCGCGGAGATGGCCTCGCCGCCCTGCGCCCCCAGCAGGACGACCTCGTCCCCCGGTTGGACACCGCCTATATCGGTAACGTCCACCATTGTCAAATCCATGGTGACGCGGCCCATCACCGGCGCCCGCCGCCCCCGCACCAGCACCGCGGCCTTGTTGGAGAGCGACCGTTTGTAGCCGGACGCATAGCCCACGGGCAGGGTCGCGATGAGGCTCTCGCGCCGGGTCACGAAGGCGCCGCCGTAGCTCACCCGGAAGTTCGAGGGCACTTTCTTGAGTTGCAGCACGCTGGTCTTCCAGGTGAGCACGGGCGTGAGGCGGATGCGCCTCGCCAGAGGCGGGTGGGAGAATATGCCGTAGAGCATGCCCCCCGGGCGGACCATGTCGAAGTGCGCTTCCGGCAGTCCGACCACCGCGGCGCTGTTGGCCATGTGGACGACGGCGGGCGCGTGGCCCTCGGCCCGGAGCCGCGCGAGGGTGCGACGGAAGGCCGCCAGTTGTCCGCGGCACGACGGCGCGTCCGGCTCCTCGGCCTCGGCGAAGTGGGACATGACCCCGTGCAACTCCACCGCCCCGAGCCCGCGGAGCTCGGGCAGCCATTCCTCCACGTCGTCCGCCAGGAGTCCCAGGCGCCCCATGCCGGTATCCACCTTGAGGTGGCACGCGATGCGCCGCCCGCGTGCGGCGCCGAAGGCTTCCAGGCTCCGCAGGACGGCCAGGTTCGAGATGACGGGGGTCAGGGAATGTTCGAAGAGCGCGGCCGCGTCGTCCGGGTAGATGCTGCCGAGGACCACCACGTCCGCGGCGAGGCCCGACCGCCTCAGGCGCGCGCCTTCCGCGACGTTGGCCACGCCGAAGCGCCGGACCCCGTGGGCGGCCAGGGCCCGGGCGGTCTCCACCGAGCCGTGGCCGTAAGCGTCGTCCTTCACTATGGCGAGGACCTCTACGGTCGGCGCCAACTGGCCGCGGATGGCGTCGAGGTTCGCGCACAGGGCGGAAAGGTCCACCCGACAGGAGGTCCGTGCGGATTCGCTCGAAGGATGTTCGGCCACCGGGGTGGAGACGAAGTCTTTCCGGGCCTCTCGCATGGGTTCCCGCGGTGGGTCCCGGCCGGCGCGGAGACTCGTCAACTCGTGGCAGGATAACAGAACCTCACGCGCCGAGCCAGCGAACCCCAGGGTCCCGCATGGCCCTTGGCACGGAGCTTGACTTGCCGGAGGTCATCGGCTACTAATCATAACAATTACTGATAAGGAGGCTACCCTTATGGCAGGCATCAATGGAACCAGGAGCCACGACAACCTCAAGAACGCCTTTGCGGGCGAGTCGCAGGCCAACCGGCGCTACCTCTACTTTGCGCGGCAGGCCGACATCGAGGGCTACCCCGACATGGGCGGGCTCTTCCGTGACACGTCGGAGGCGGAGACGGGCCATGCGTTCGGCCATCTCGACTTCCTCAAGGAGGTCGGCGACCCCTGCACCGGCGTTCCCATCGGCACCACCGAGAAGAACCTCAAGTCCGCGGTGGAGGGCGAGACCTACGAGTACACCGAGATGTATCCCGGCTTCGCCAAGACCGCGCGCGACGAGGGTCTGGCGGAGTTGGCCGAATGGTTCGAGACCCTGGCCAAGGCGGAGAAGTCCCACGCGGGCCGCTTCAACAAGGGGCTCCAGGCCATATCGGGCAAGGATCCCGCGGACGCCGCGGGCTGATCCGCCGGTCCGAAGGCGGTCTTCGCGCCCGGCCCCGCACGATGCGTCTCGTGCGGGGCCGGGCCGGGGAGACCGTTGGGGCAACGCCAAAAACCCGCAGCCGACGCCAACATGGACAAGGTCAGCCTGAACGACATCGTCGGGGCCGGCGCCTACGAGGAGAAGCGCGAGTCCTTCCGGCGCGAGATCATCGAGCTCAAGAAGCATCGGCGGGTGGCGGTGGGGGACAAGGTCTCGCTGGTGTTCGAGAACCGGGCCACGGTGATCTTCCAGATACAGGAGATGCTGCGGGCCGAGAGGATCCGCGACCTCGACAAGATCCGCGAGGAGATCGAGGTCTATAACGAACTCGTCCCGGACCCCGGAGAGCTCAGGGCGACCCTGTTCCTGGAGATCGAGGACCAGACCGACCTGCGCCGGGAGTTGCTGAAGTTCCTGGGGATCGACGAACGGGTCTTCCTGATGATCGGCGCCGACCACGCGGTCCGCGCCAGGTTCGAGGAAGGCCGCAGCAAGGAAGACAAGATCAGCGCGGTGCAGTACATCGCCTTTCGTCTCACCCCCGAGGAGGCCGAAGCCCTGCGGGACCGGGACGCCAGGGTGGTGGTGGACCATGAGAACTACCGCGCGGAGGCCTTGCTGACGGACGCCGCCAGGGCGGAGCTGCTCCGCGACCTCGCCGCGGGATGACCCACCGGACCCGCCCGGGGGCACGGTTCCGGGAACGCCCATGCCCACGAGACGCACCCGACAGCTCGAAGTGATCTGGGAGGCGCTGAAGGACGATGCCTCCCACCCCACCGCGGGCCAGATCTACGACCGGGTGCGCAAGGACATCCCGAACATCAGTCTCGGCACGGTCTATCGCAACCTCCAGAAGCTCGCCGACGACGGCAAGCTGCAAGTCCTCCACATCGAGCGCACGCAGCACTTCGACCCGATCCTGACCGAACATCCGCATTTCATTTGCGAAAGCTGTGGAAGGGTCTATGATGTGGCCTTGGAGGCCCGGGAAGGATCCGAGACCCCGATCTTGCCCGACACGGGGTTCATGGTGACCGGCCACCGGCTTTCCCTTTACGGGACTTGCGAGGTCTGTTCATGATGCCCTGAGGCATGGGTCGCGCGTGACCCGGGAGGGGGTTATGACAAGACGGAGCGTCACGAGTATCGTGCTCGGTCTGGCCGTCCTGCTGAGTGTCCGGGCGGCGGACGCCATCTGCAACCCCAACCTGGTCCGGTCCCTCGACCTGGGTCCCGACCTGGTCCGGGTCCAGGAGGACGCCAGGCTCGGAGAGTACCGCCTGCGCTGGTTCGGCCATTCGAGCTTCGCCATCCTTTCCGGCACCGGCACCCGGGTGGTCGCCGACCCCAACTTCGACGTGACCCCGGGGATCACCGCGGACGCGGTGACCGTGAGCAACAACCACTACACCCACAACAACGTCGAGGTGGTCCAGGGCAGTCCGCTGGTCCTCAGGGGCATTACCCTGGACCAGCGCTGGAACCCGGTGCGGAAGAAGGTGAAGGACATCCTGGTGGTCAACCTTCCCAGCAAGCGCAACTACGACTTCAGCCGCATCGCCAACTCGATCTTCGTCTATGAGCTGGGCAGCCTCTGCATCGCCCACATGGGCAACATCGGACACCTGCTCACCGACCAGCAACGGAAGCTGCTGCGCCGGGTGGACATCATGATGATCCCCATCGACGCCCGGAACAACCTCGACTTCGAGGACCTGGTGAAGGTCATCGACCAGGTCAATCCGCCCATCGTGATCCCCATGCACTACGACGACCCGCACCAGGCGCAGTACTTCGCCGCCTTCCTCGACGACCGCTACCCGGTCCGCTGGAAACCCGACTCCCGCCTCATCCTCACCCGCAGGATGCTCCCCAAGGCCACCGAACTCTTCGTCCTGACCCACCCCAACCCGTATGCGGGGCGGGGGCGGTGGTCGGATTGGGATGCGGAGTACTGAGGGGGGGAGGCAAGGGGGAGTTGAGAAGTTTTCGGATTCCGGGTTACCTTGGTCGGTAGGGGGAAATACGTGGCCAGAGTTATGGGGATACCTGCACCACGATAAAGAAAAGGGAACCCTCTAACCTGGGTATTGATGTCACTGGGACGCGTATGGTATCGTCTATACGATGAGGTTGTAGGCTCAGGCCGACAGGGGCCGCTGGGCACGGTTTGGTAATTGGCTTCATCGCCACATTCTTTTGGGTGCATTTTCGCTGGTGGTCTATTTTCCGATCACAACGAGGCGTAGGTGATAACTTGAAGGAGGTGAGCAATATGAAGACAACCAAATTTTCAGGAGTTTCGGTCGTGATAAATTTTGTGGCGATCGGAGTCAGTCTCCTAGCCAGTGCCCTGTCGACCTGAACCTACAACAACTTTTCCTTGCCTTGATGCGGGAGCCGCACACCATTCGCGTGTCGGTATTTGGTTGACTTACGCGACTCTTCCGGCTTTCGTGTGGGTAATCAAGAAGAAAAGATGAGCGACAGGGGTCAGGGCGTCATTCCCGCAGACGCCCACGCTCCGTCATTCCCGCGAAAGCGGGAATCCAGCCTCATCGCTCTCGATGTACAAACCTCTCCGGGTCGGATTCCTTTTCTCGATCCCTCAATCTTCACACCTGATTCCATTCTTCTATCCGATGGTCCGCGGAACAGGCTTCGACGTGACACCGACATGCAGGGTGCCATAGGGTTTAGTCGGAAGGATGGAAACACCGGGAGCTTTCACAAGAATGGCTGGATTCCCGCTTTCGCGGGAATGACGAGGGGGGCGTCCGCGACGCTTGGCTGTCTGCTTGCCGGACCGGAATGAAGGGCCGTAAACACGGACGACTCACATCCAATTTACGACCTTCAGTGGCCGTTACTCTAAGACTATAATATCACATGTTCCATGTACTACTCGGGCTTGTTCGATTGCTTCAGGACAGTGTGCCAGACAAAGCGCTGTAAGGATAGGCGCAGGTTTTGATTCAGCAGGACCGAGGCGACCAGCCCTGCCGCCAGTACAACTGTTGCGATTATCCAGATGATCGTGGTGATAACGGCGTCGCTCAGGCGCACCATGGCACGGAACACGCGGGGTTTGCCAAGCACATGGAAGGCTTGGTGGGTACGAGAGGCACCGACTGTCTCGGCAAGACGCGCCAGTCGGGTGGCATCGGCCGAATTATCAACGTGGCGCAGCAATCGCCACGTTCCGTCAAGCGAAGGCGCTGCATGATAGATGCGGCCAAGATCAGCTACGGTCCCTCTGAGTCGGGATAACGTAACGGGGTTCAGCACCTGGGCAACATCGCCTCCACCCCGAGCAACCCAAGCCGGTATTTTGCTCCATTGCAAATCGAGTGCGCGAACGTATCGGTAAATTTCCTTCTCGAAGCTCTCCGTCAGAAAAACAGCCCTGCGCTGAACGCTCCGTGCTACCTTTACTCTCCTCCGTAGTAACTTGACTCCCCTCTTCACCATCTTCACTGCAGGAGGCGGGATGCCAACCATCGGCCCAGCAATCCTCAAGACTCCATACCCAAGCCCTAAGAAAGCAATGCCCACCTCATGATAATCAACTTGCTCCCCTGCCATCTGTGCTTTCGCATTTCGGACGAGTGTCTTGACATCTCCGATCCGGCCCATTTCCGATAGAGTGTTACAGATTGCCAGGGTGTGAAGATCGAGGCATTTGGCGGTGTCGGAGGCACACTGAGCACAACGGTCTACACGGCGTAGCATGGCTTCATCCGACTTTCGAGCCGATTCCATCTGCGCTTTCAACGCCGGATCGGGAGATACCTGCTCTGCCGCCGCAACCTCCAGAATCAGATCAATTTTGAACCAGTCGCGCGGATCTTCCGCCAAAGCAGCCTCCAGCCGGGCATCGGTCCAGGCTTGATCGACCTCTGCCGCGATCATCTGATCGAGCCGCAGCGTGATCCTCTCGGGTTCCCGCTCTACCCAGGGTACGCTGAAGGGTTTACGGGCGAGCGAGAGTATCAGCATCAAAATGCTGACACTCAGGATCGCCAGCAGGCCCCACGTGATCCAACCTTTATCCCACCATTCGCGTACCATCACGAAGCGCATCCTTACCTCCGGTCATTTAGCGGACAGGAGCACCTTTCGGAACGCTTCAGCCTCATTCGTGGAAACGTGGGAGAGCGAATAAGACTCGGAGCGGGTTTCAATCGTTATTACGCACCAGCCGAATATCTTGCCCAACAAGGATCGGTCCAGTTTCACGTTGTCGATCGCGGAGATCGGCACGAGGTCATCGTCTTTTACGAACCAGCGTCCATGTTCACATGTGATACTATTGGAGCCGGTTTCAAAAAGGATCCTGTTGCGGTTGACGACAGCCCTTTTGTACCAGAACAGCGGAAGCAGGAGTATGAGACCCAGTCCGGCAGTCACCGCAGCGATGGCCGCTGAAACAAGGATCCATGCAATCCAGAAGAAAAAGGTGTAGGAGCTGGCTATGCCGACCTTCATGTTTACGTCTCCCTTCCTTGCCGAGTTGGGGTGGAATCGCGTGGACGCCTTCTTCTCTGCCCTCTCCTACCGCTCCGCCCGTGCACCGCCATTCACCATACCGTACCGCGAATACCCCTGTCTCCGCAACCACCCGCCCCTCATCACGCCCGCCACGGAATGATGCGCCGCGCACATACCAGCCAGACGCCGGTGGAGACGGGCAGGCTTCTCCACCGTGACCCCTTCCCTCACGTGAACAGGCACCAGCACATCTCGCCGATGCCGTCCCCTTGAAGCGCACCGTCAGCGACCCATCCTCGGTTCCTCGACGGCTTGGTCCGAATGGAAGAGGAACGCCAAGGCGTCCCGTGCCGTCTCTGCATCAAAGCACAGCACCAGAGCGCGTCCTTCGACTTCGCTACGCTCAGGACGAACAGGGATACGCAGGCAGGGGCGCTGGTCCGACTGGGATGTGGAGAACTGAGGCAAGGCTCTGCTCACTCACTGGGTGGCTGGAATACAGACGATACCTGGATTTGACGATTCACATCTTTTCCGGGTTGCTGATTCAATGTAATTGAGAGTTTTAATTGACGTTTCTATCGCTTCGGCGTTCAGACGGCTGACCGTTGTCTTTCCGCTAGCCAAATAATGATGCCATAATTCCTTGCGCACCAAGTCGGGATTCTCTTGGATTAGCTTTCCTGTGCGGCCTACTTCAGGGTCTGCATGGACAAGCATCTTCTCGACCAACTCGGCGATTCTCTCGTCCGTCATCTGTTTCGTTCCAAGTTTTCCACTGTCAACTTTGCTCTCCACAATGAGGATCTCTCGAGGACTGCCATTGTCGTAATACCGTACATACACTCCATCTATACCGTGTATCGTGTCTAATTTCGATGGTTCTTTTTTGTAGCCCTGAGCAGTCAGCCGCCTAGCTGTCAGGGAGTCGCCAAATCTGCCTTTTGAATGAGGATCTGGAAATACGATCTCATAACCCGAATCTCCCACAAGGTTCTGTAACGGGTAACGGGGTGCCTTGCGGCTGGAGGTCTCGGTGGGAGTCTCCTTGAAGGATCTTTGTATGAGCTTCTTGACGGGATACTCTGTCGGTAGCATCATCTTTCCGACCGCAACAGGTCCGTGGATACCAAGCGGAATGAGAAGGAGGTACCTAAACCTAAAAGGCTTGAATCCAAGCGGAATGAGAAAGAGGAGTCTAAACCTATCAGGCTTGAACTTTTCTCTACGTTTCAGCTCGCGATACACGATCATCAAAAGCATGAGGATTAGGAGAATCAATGAAATATCGCTCCAGAGCGGAAGATCAAGGAAGAAACTTACAACTCCATATGCAGCTTCGAAGAGTACGAGACCATGAATAACGTTCATCCAGGAAAATAAGAAAGCGGTTATTCCCATGTACCGTGCTCTGCCCCAGGAAACCTTACCTCGAAAGGTTCGTATAGCAGCGAATAAGCCTATCAAGGTTAACGAACCAGCTATTATCCAAACAGTCCAAGGTAGATACTCAAGGGACAGGTTAGCCGACATTTCGCTTCTCCTTACGATGCCAGATAGCTATGAAATAATCCCCGGTTGAGAGTGTGTAACCAGGGCTTTTCATGGCTGACCGCGCCCTGTCAAACGGTTCTTGGCCAGAAGTCGTTCCGCTGCTCTCAGAAGCCTTTCCCGCCACGCGAGACGGTTGACCCACTCACGGGGAATGCCGCTCAAGCCGTAGAGCGCGCCTGCGAGTTGTCCGGTGACGGCCGCGGTGGTATCGGCGTCGTCGGCGAGATTGGCCGCGAGCAACACGGCGTCGCGGAAGTTGCGCGTTCGTGCGACCGACCAGATCGCCGCTTCGAGGGTGTGGACGACGTAGCCGCTCGACTGGACGTCGTCCCGGCGTTTTCCGCGCCAGCTACCGGCGAGGATGTCGGCGATACTGTCAGCGCCTTTGAAACATCGTCCCGGTCGGAGAACTCGGTCGCGCGGCTGGCCCCCGATGGCGTCCGCGAGCATCTCCGCAAACGCGCGGCAGGCGTCCACCGCTTCCTCCGCGGCGTGGGTTGTGCGGGACTGTTCCGCGGCCGCCCGGTCCAGTGCCAAGCGGTCGTTCCAGAAACGAAGCGCGACCGGGGCGAGGCGCATCAGCGAGCCGTTGCCTGCCGTCTCTGGATCGGTGCTGCCGGCGAACGGGTCGTTGTCCTTCAGATAACGAACGAGCGCCGCCCTGACGGTGTTTCCGATGTCGAAGAGGCTTCCCGTGCAGCAATAGTCCTTTTCGTTTCGCCAAGCGATGAAGCGGTCCATCAGGTCTCTGGCGTCGAGGGATTCGGACGATGCGAAAACCAGGCTTTCTGCCATGGCGAGGGCCATGGACGTATCGTCGGTCCATTGTCCGGGTTTCAAGTCGAAGGGACCGCCGCCCACCATGTCCGTAAGCAGTGGACGCGCATCGCGGCGCTCGAACTCGAGCGTCGTTCCCACCGCGTCGCCCACGGCTAGGCCGATGAAAGCGCCCGACGCACGATCCCGGATGCTCTCTACGTTCAAGGAAGGCCCCCTTCGTCCAGCGGTCTGCAACCCTTGACGTGCCGCTCCTGCTCGGCCGTTTCGATCGCTCCGCAGCCGCGGACGCGGCGTACCTCGCGGATCGCGTCTTCCGGACGAGCGCCGAGTTCGACCAGTAGGCGGGCGGCCACGGTGCCGGCGCGGCCGAGACCCCCCTTGCAATGGACGAGCACGTCGAAGCGTGACCGCAACAGGGATCGAACGTAGGGGCCATGGCGTTTCCAGGCGCTTTCGAAGGTGTTTCCCGGCGGATGGCCGTCCCGAATCGGCAGATGCAGCCACGTCATATGGCGCGCCTTGACCTCTTCGCCGAGATCACCCACCGAGAGGAAGTTGAGTTCGTCGTCCGTAATCAGGCTGACCACCACGACGGCGCCCCAGTCCCGGACTACGTCGAGATCGACGGCCAAGTTGCGGCAGGTGGGGCCGGTTATCGCGTCCTCTTGCTGCTTGCCGGGACACAGGGTGATGCCAATCCGGCCGCAGTCGGGCCGTGGCCGAACCTCGGCGATGCGTAACGGATCGTTCTTGCTGGTGGACATGAATCCATCTCCCTCCTACGGAACCTCTGATCAAAAGCGCGTCCTTCGACTTCGCTATGCTACGCTCAGGACGAACGGGGGCAATTGTTGAGAGTTTCCCTGCCTTGCCCACACGAAAGCCGGAAGAGCCTCGATACGGAACCGCAGCCCCATGCTCTCCCCCAATCGGGCCGGTTTCCCACCGGCATCGCGCCCCAATCATCCCTGCCTGCGGCCTACTCCGCCCTTGCGGCTCCTCCCGCCCTCCCGCGCTGCGTCCGCATGATGCGCCGCGAGCGCCGCGCACAGCCTAGCCAGACGCCGGCGGAGACGGGCGGGCTTCTCCACCGTGACGCTCTTCCCCCAGGTGAACAGGTGCCAGCACATTTCGTCGAGGCCGCCCGCCTCGAAGCGCACCGTCAGCGAACCGTCTTCCTTTTCCTTGACGGTCTGGTCCGGATGGAAGAGGAACGCCGAGGCGTCCCGCGCCGCCCTCGCATCGAAGCGCAGCACCACCTTGACCGGCCTCTCCTGGAACGTGCCGAACGAACGCTCGGCGTAGCGCTGCAAATCGAAGGCCGGGTCCCGCTCGAACGCCTCGCCGGTGATACGGGCCTCGCTCACGTTCGCGAGGCGCCACAGCCGCGGCTCCCGGGACTGGTCGGTCCACCCCACCAGGAACGCGCGGTTCCCGTAGAGCAGGCCGCCGGGGCGAACCTGCCGCCAGCTCCGCCGCCTCGTCGATTGGGAGAGATAGCGGAACTCGACCACCCGGCAGGCGGCGATGGCTTCGCGCATGAGGGTGAGCAGGTCCCTGTCGAGGCGCTGCCTCGGACCGGGGCGCATGGCCAAGCCCTCGGCCTGCATGAGCATTTCGAGGTCGGACTCCACCCGCGCCTTCGTTTCTTCGCGCAACGTGGCCCGCAGCTTCGCGGCCAAGTCCCGGAGCAGGGCCGCACGTTCCTCGAAGCCGGTCCGGTCCAGGGCCGCGGCCGCAGTCTCGACCTCCGCCAACTCCTTGGCCGAGACGGAGACGAGGCGGCGCAAGGCGTCCGAGCGCAACCGCCAGTACAGCTTCCTCTCGTCCCTGTCCACGGTCTCCAGCGGCCCGAAGGCCGCCTCCACCGCGTCGCGCCGGCGCTCGGCCGTGCGCCGGCTGATGGAAAACTCGGCCTGGATGTCGTCGAGGGTCAACCCGCCCAGCGCCCCCTGGAGACGAACGGCCAAGTCCAGGATGTCCTTCAGGCGTTCGTAGCGCATCCCGCGGTCCTCCTTCGTCCCCCGCGGTTCCGGCCTGCGGACGCCGTCCCGCCCCGGAGGCGCTTGCCGCTAAGGCCGCAAGCCGATGGTCCGGGGGCGGTCCGGCTTGGCGTCGCACTCGGCGCGCAGCATGGCGGCGAGGGTCTCCGGCTCCCGCAGGCAGTCCAAGACCTCGGCCTTCCGGCGCACCACCGCGAAGTCGCCGGGGGTCAGGACGCCGAGGGCCGCGGCCTCCGCGGGGGGAGTGAGTCCGAAATAGCCCCGGAACGCCGCCCCCACCTGGTCGGGTGCAAGGTAACCGAGTTTCACCTTGAACACGAAACGCCGCAGCGTCGCCCGGTCGAGACGCTCGCCGAAGTTGGTGGTGCAGGCGAAGGGCAGGGGATGGCTCTCCATCCAGGTCAGCATCTCGTTCACCTGGATGACCTCCCAGTTCCTCACCGCGAAGCGACGGTCGGAGAGCAGCGAGTCGGCCTCGTCGAAGACCAGGAAGGCGCCGGTGTCGCACGCCTCCGCGAACGCCGCGGCGATCCGTTGCTCGCTCTCCCCGACGTACGGCGACATCAGGTCCGACGCCCGCTTCTGCATGACCTCCAGGTCCAGGCGTTCGGCAAGGTAGCGCACGTAGGCGCTCTTTCCCGTGCCCGGCGGGCCTTGCAGGCAGAGGGAGAAGCGCCGCTCGCCGCTGCGCGCGAGACGGTCCGCGAGTTCGACCGGATCGACGTCGGACTGGATGAGCGCGAGGTCGTACCGGGCCGGCGTCCCCTGGGGCGGCTTCTCGCACGACAGGACCCGGGACAGGCTGCGCACCCCGCGGCGCACCGCGGCCAGGTCGCCGCCGCCGAGGCGCGCGGCCGCGGTGGCTCCGGCCGCCACCCCGGGGGTGGTCTCGAACTCCCGGGCCAGCGCGAGGGCGTCGTCCGGCCCCGCCTCGATGCCGTGGCGCGCAAGCTGCCGCGTCCAGACCCGCGCCCGGACCCCGGGCGGCGGCAGGCGCAGCTCCAGGGCGAACATCATCCGGCGCAGGACCGCGGGGGTGACCGCCCGGGCATGGTTGATGGTCCACAAGGTGGGCGCCGGCGCATCCTCCAGCAGCCGGTTCAGGAACACCTTGGACCCGCCGCCGGCCCGAACCCCGCGGGACCCGGAAGGGAACAACCCTCCGAAGATCCCCAGACCCGCGGGCTGGTCCGAAAGCAGGTCGTCCATCTCGTCGAAGAGCAGGAGCGACCCGCGGCCCCGGGCGGTCAGGCGCTGGGCGAGCCGGAGCTCTTGCAGCCTCTCGTTGCGGGTAGGCTCTCCGCCGTCTTCGTCCGATTCCCCGACGCTGTGGAGGTCCACCCCGAGCCGCTCGGCCAGCACCTTGCACAACTCGGTCTTGCCGGTCCCCGGAGGACCGTACAGGAGCACGTTCACGCCCGCCGCGCCGGTCTCCAGGGCGCCTCCGAGCAACCTCTCCACGTGGTCCCGGTCCTGCGCCAAGTGGTCGAAGTCCGACCATTCGAGCTCGCCCGGGGACGCCTTTCCCAGCAGCAGGCGGTTCACGTCGAACCCGGGTCCGCCGGGAAGGGTGGCCAGCCGGTGCAGCCGGTTGACGAGCGTGAGCTCGCCGTCGTCGCCATCGATGCACACCAGCCCCGACCGGACGAGGGGCGCGTCGGCCCGGAGGCGGGCAAGGACCGTGTTGGCCGATACCCCAAGGAGAGCGGACAGCGCGTGCCCCTTGAGGTTGAACGGGGTCCTCCTGACGAAAGAGTGCTTGAAGACGCCGTCGATCATGGACTCGATGATCGGCTGGGTATGATAGCGCAGCATGAGTTCCAGGATGGCGAGGTCGGTTCGAGAGAGGCCCATGGTCTTTCCGAGACACCGGAGCCGTTGCGCCGTCCCGTCGCTTCGCGCGGAACGCGCCGCCGAGCCCATGTCCCGCAACGCCTCCACGAGGCGGCTCCATTGCTTCCCGGTAGGCCCGTCCATGCAGTCCGCGAGTTCCCTGAGTTCCTCGGGACCCAGGAAGTCATCGAGGTCCAGGCGCTTGCGATCGAGGCGGGCCGAGGCCGGGAGGGCGCGGGACCACTCCTTCTTCCCGCCAAGCGCCCCCAACGTCCCCCTTCGGCGCCCGGACGCCGTGCGGCGGTCGTTCTCGGTGATCCATCCGACCATCTCCCTGGCTTCCGGGTCACGGTGGTGGAGGCGCGAGGCGGCGTTGGCGAGATACTGGAGGATCAGACGTCGTTCATAAGCGGTCAGCATGGCTCCCTCCCTGGTCGTAGGTTGTGGTCAGGGAGGGAGGGTATCACGCAGGTACGTCAATTTCGGACGTATTGCGGTGAACCTGCCCTTGGGGATGTTTCTCGCGTCCTGTTGACCGACATGGCGTCCCCGCGCCGCCCCCGCATCGAAGCGCAGCACCGGAACGCGTCCTTCGACTTCGCTTCGCTACGCTCAGGATGAACGGAGTTCTTCGCTTCGCTACGCTCGGGACGAACGGGGATGGTTGTTCAGGGTTTCCGTCGGGATCGTTGTTCAGGGGTTTCTTCTTCCGGCTGAATTGTCCAGGGCTTCCCTCAGTCCTTCTGGCTGAAGCTTGACGGTGGTCAATCCGTTCATCTGAGGGAACTCCGACCAGTCGGAACCCGGTTGCGTCTCGGCTTGGAGTCCGTTTCTCGCTACGACGTTACGTTTTCCACTTGCGGGCGGGATGGCGGCGTTCCCGGAAGGCTGCCGTCCCTCGCATCCGGCTACCAGGTCACGTGGCAGGGCGACTGGCCCAAACGCAGCAAGTGCAAGGGCAGCAACTCGTTCGGCAGGCCGTGGATGCGGTCCGCCAGGGCCGCCTTCGAGCAGATGATGCTGTTGGGATACTTCCGGGCCTGTTTCAGGTCCGTCGAGCGAACCTGACCGGTCCACTTTACCTCCACGGGCTGAAACCCGCCGCGGGTGACGTAGGCGATGTCCACTTCGCCGTCGCCCTTGATGTAGAACGTGGGATGCAGGCGATGGTGATGCGCTACGGCACAGGCCTCGGCCAGCTTTCCTGTCCACTCGGGGTCCGCCATCGCCGCCGTGACCTGGGTGTCGAAGGGGTCCTCCACCGGATCGAGCCAACTCCGCACCGCGTGGAAGATGAAGGGATCGGTAAAGGCCACCTTGCGCGCCTTCTTCGGCGCCGCGGCGAGACGGTCTTCCCGCAGCGCGTGCTGCACGATGAGCACGTCCATCCGGGAAAGGAGCGCGATATAGTCAGCCACCGTCGCCGGATGGTCGATGGAAAGATCCCGCGCCAAGCTGTTCCAGGTCACTTGGCTGCCATGACGCCGGACCACACTGCCAAGGATCTCGTTGAGGAAATGCTCCTGTTTGCCGCGTTTCGCCATGTCGCCGCGGATCCAGTCGCAATACACCGCAAAGGTGGCGGGTTCGATGCGTCCGTGCGCCGCCATGTCGTTGATGGCGGTCAGGTATCCGCCGTGCATCAGGTAACGCTGGAGGGCGTCGGTCAGGATAGCGGCGGCCTCGGAAGAAAGCGGGCGTCCCGAGGCGTGGCCGGCGATTCCCGCCACATCGAGGTACTCCGCGAAAGACAGCGGGTAGAGATGGAAGTCCACGCGCGGCGCGCGGCCTCGGCGGCCCGGAAGGAACCTGCGGGCTTCGCCGATGACCACCGAGTCGGAGCCGGTGAGGACCAGGATTACTTCTTCCAACAGACCCGCATCGGCCAGGAACTTGACGCCGCGGTCCCAGCCGCGAATGTAGGTCACTTCGTCCACGAGCAGGTAGGCCGGTTGTTCGGGGGAGCGGTCCGGAACGGTCCTGGTGATCAACGCAACGAGGGCGTGATGGTCATCGATCAGCTCTCCGGTCAGGTAGAGGATGCGTTGCGGGTCCACGCCCCGGTCCAGCAAATCACACATCCACTGCTTGAGCACCGTCGATTTGCCGACCCTCCGGCCGCCGGTAATCGAGTAGATCCCCGGCTGATCCGCCGGCAGATGGGCGAGGATGGGATAGCGGTACGCGACGGGCAGACGACGCAACTCCCGAAGCTGCGGATCCATGGTGCGAAACAGCTCCGCATCTTCGAGATGAAGGTTGTGAGGTGCAAAGCGGGGGTCGGAAGCGGCCACTGGATTCAGATAATACCAAATGAGTAAACTTATTCAATATGAAATGACCAAAATGGAGTTCTTGCGATTTCCGAGTGTAAACCTGGGACAACCATTTGATCGGAGTTTCCTACGGCAAAAGGTCGATATGCTCCGTATCTATCGGGACCGGATTGTGTCCTGACCTGCCATCCGGCGCCAGGAGGCCAAGAGTTTAGCAGGCCTGGGGTACCCTTGCCATTTCAAATTTTGTGGGATATGGTGGAGTATATCTTGCTCATAGAGTATATTATGCGAGTCTCGAAATGGGGGAACAGCTTGGCCATCCGACTGCCCAAGGCATTGGCTGAGGATCTCGGCCTGAAGCCCGGCGACGAGTTGGAGTTGGTGTCCGCCACGTCGAAGCGGGTCGTCGTGGCAAAGGACGAGCGTCGGAGGTTGGCGGTGGAGCGGATGCGGGAGCGGGCTTGGCCAATGCCCGAAGGCTACGTGTTCAACCGGGATGAAGCCAACGTCCGATGAGCGCGTTCCTCGACACCAACGTGCTGGTCTATGCCCAAGGCCCCGGAGCCAAAGGCGAGGTTGCGCGACGGTTGATCCTCGCGGGAGGCGTCATCAGCGTGCAGGTCCTCAACGAGTTCACCGCGGTCCTTCACCGAAAGTTCCGTCTGGATTGGGACGTGATCGCGGAGGCCGTCGCCGACGTGCGGACCGCGTTGGACCCCGTTCGTCCCATCGACGTCTCGACCCACACCGACGCTGTCTCCCTTGCCCGATCCAACGGCTTCAGCTTCCATGACTCGCTGATCGTCGCCTCGGCGCTCGAAGCCGGATGCGACATTCTGCTGACGGAAGACCTGCAGGCCGGCCGGCGCATCGCAGGCTTGACGGTGGTCAACCCGTTCCTTTGAGGAAACCCTGACCGGTCGGAACTTCTTCGCTTCGCTACGCTCAGGACGAACGGAGACAATCGTTCAGAGTGGCTCTTACGGCTTTCGTGTGGGTAGGGTAGGAGGGAAAGGGGCGACAGGGTTCGAGGACCGACAAGGGAGGAACGATCCCTATACCGCGTACTCGAAGACCAGCTTGCCGTCCCTGGCGTCGATGCGCACGTGGCCGCCGTTCTGGAGTTGGCCGAACAGTATCTCCTCGGCCAGCGGTTTCTTGATCTCGTTGTCGATGAGCCGGGCCATGGGCCGGGCGCCGAACTGGGGGTCGTAGCCCCGCTCGGCGAGCCAGCTCCGGGCCGCGGAGGCGAGTTGGACGGTGACTTTCCTCTCGTTCAACTGGGCGTCGAGCTGCGTGATGAACTTGTCCACGATCTTCTCGATGACCGCGGGGCTCAGGGAGTGGAAGAAGACCGTGGCGTCCAGCCGGTTGCGGAACTCCGGGCTGAACATCTTCTCGATGGCTTCCTTGCCCTTGTGGAGGTTGGAGTCGTGGGCGAACCCCAGGGCGGCGCTGTTCATCTCCCGGCCGCCGGCGTTCGTGGTCATGATGAGTATGATGTTGCGGAAGTCGGCCTTCTTGCCGTTGTTGTCGGTGAGGGTGGCGTGGTCCATGACCTGCAACAGCACGTTGAACAGGTCCGGGTGGGCCTTCTCGATCTCGTCCAGCAGCAGGACCGCGTAAGGCGTCTTTCGGACGGCGTCGGTCAGCAGCCCCCCCTGGTCGAACCCCACGTAGCCCGGAGGCGCCCCCAACAGCCGTGAGACCGTGTGCTTCTCCATGTACTCGCTCATGTCGAAGCGGAGGAACTCGATGCCCATGATCTGGGCCAACTGCTTGGCCGCCTCGGTCTTGCCCACGCCGGTGGGTCCGGAGAACAGGAAGCAGCCGGTGGGCTTCTCGGGTTGCCCGAGCCCGGAACGCGAGAGCTTGATGGTGCTCGCCAGGGCGTCGATGGCCTCGTCCTGACCGAAGACCACGAGCTTCAGGTCCCGGTCCAGGTTGGCCAACTGCTCCCTGTCGGAGGTGGAGACGCTGCGCGGCGGGATCTTCGCCATGGTCGCGACAATGTGCTCCACGTCCCTGGGGCTGATGGTCTTCTTCCGCTTCTCGGCAGGCAGGACCTTCACCGAGGCGCCCACCTCGTCGATGACGTCGATGGCCTTGTCCGGCAGGAAGCGGTCGTTGATGTGCTTGGCCGAGAGCTTGGCCGCGGCCCGCAACGCCGCCTGGGTGTAGGACACCCCGTGGTGCTTCTCGTAGTGGGGCTTCAGCCCCTGCAAGATCTTGCAGGTCTCGTCCACGCTCGGCTCGGGGACCTCGATGCGCTGGAACCGGCGCGACAGGGCGCGGTCCCGCTCGAAGTAGCTCCGGTAGTCGTGGTAGGTGGTGGAGCCGATGCACCGGAGCTCGCCGGAGGCGAGCACGGGCTTCAGGATGTTGGAGGCGTCCAGGGAGCCGCCGCTGGTGGCGCCGGCGCCCACCACCGTGTGGATCTCGTCGATGAACAGGACCGCGTCCGACCGTCCCTTGAGGGCGGTGATGATGCCCTTCAGCCGGGCCTCGAACTCGCCGCGGAACTTGGTGCCCGCGAGCACCGCGCCCATGTCCAGGGCGTAGATCCGGGTCTCCCGCAGCGCTTCCGGGACCGTCCCCTCGTGGATCCGCAGGGCCAGTCCTTCGGCGATGGCGGTCTTGCCCACGCCCGGGTCGCCCACGTAGATGGGGTTGTTCTTGCGCCGTCGGCACAGGACGTGGATGGTGCGGGCGATCTCGTTGTTGCGGCCGATCAGCGGATCCACCTGCCTGTTGGCGGCCTTCTCCACCAGCTCGACCGTGAACGCCTTCAACGGGTCGCGCTCCCTCCTCTGTCCGGTCTCCTCGTCGTCCTCCGCTCCGGGCGCTGGCGGCGTCTCTTCCTCCGGCAGCTTGGAGACCCCGTGGGAGATGTAGTTGATGAGGTCGAAACGGCTGATGTCCTGCTTCTCCAGCAGGTACCGCGCATAGCACTGCTGCTCTCGGAACATGGCCACCAGCAGGTCGCACCCCTGGATCTCCTCCTTCTCCGCGGACTGGGCGTGGATGAAGGCGCGCTGGATGATGCGGTGGAAGCCCAGGGTCTGTTCCGGGTCCTTGTCCATGCCGTCCGGGAGCGTCTCCATGTGCGCGCCGAAGAACTCCTCCAGCTCGCGCTGCAACCGGCCCAGGTCGCCGCCGCAGTGGACGATGGCGTCCCGGGCGCTCTTGTCCTCGAGCAGCACCCACAGCAGGTGCTCGACGCAGACGAACTCGTGCCGGCGCTCCTTGGCGTTGTCGAACGCCGCCTTCAGCACCGCTTCCAGGTTCCTGGTGATCACGTCACTCCTCTTCGATGCTGCACTTGAGCGGAAACTCGTACTGGCGCGCCAGGCCTTCCACGGTCTTGACCTTGGTCTCCGCCACCTCGTAGGTGTACACCCCGGCTACGCCGATACCGGTCCGGTGCACGTGCAGCATGATCTGCACGGCCTCCGTGTTGTCCTTGTGGAATACGTACTCCAGTATCTGGACCACGAACTCCTTGGTGGTGTAGTCGTCGTTGTGCAGCAACACCTTGAACAGGGACGGCCGCTCGATCTTCTTCTCGGTTTCGACGACGACGTCGCGGTCCGGGCCTTGCTCGTACTCGCTCATGAGGTGGGTCTCCCGAAGACTCCGGCGCGCGCCTACTTGGCCGGATTCCAGCGCGGGACCTTGTCCCGATGGGGGATGCCGTCGCCGAAGAGCGTGCGGCTGCCCAGCGGGAAGTCCTTGGGCGGGACGCCGCCCATGATGAGGAACACCACGTCCCGCTTCGAGTCGTTGCCGATGGCCCGGTTGACTTCCGGGCTGACCCGGACGATGGTTCCCTCGGGCATGGGGATCCTGCGGCCGTCCAGGATGATGGTTCCGTCACCCTTGAGGGTGATGAACACCTCCTCCTGCACGCGGTGCTGGTGCACGTATTCCGCGCCCTTGCCCGGCTTGATGCGAACGATCCCGAAGCCCACCCCTTCGCACTTCAGGCGGCGCGCCAGGAACTCCTTGTCCTTCACGTCCTTGATGGGCATGGAGAGCTTGTTGTACTTGGCCATGACAACCTCCGTGGAATGGGTTTCGAGTCAACGCGTCACTGCGCCTTCGGAAGCCGAAGACACGAGACGGGCATACTTGGCCATGACGCCGCTGGCGTAGCGGGGCTCCGGCGCGCTCCACCGGCGCAGGCGCGCGTCCATCTCCTGCTCGGAGACATCCACGTCCAGGCGTCGGGCGTCCACGTCGAAGACGATGGCGTCCCCGTCCCGGACCACCGCGATGGGACCGCCCCTGGCGGCCTCCGGCGCCACGTGGCCGGCCATGAGCCCGTGGGTGGCGCCCGAGAACCGGCCGTCGGTGAGGAGCGCCACGGACTCGCCCAGCCCGGCCCCCACCAGGGCTGCGGTCACCCCCAGCATCTCGCGCATGCCCGGGCCGCCCACGGGGCCCTCGTAACGGATCACCACCACGTCGCCCTCCCGGATCTCGCCGTTCTGCACCGCCCGGAAGGAGTCTTCCTCCCGGTCGAACACCCGCGCGGGACCCCGGTGCAGCTTGCGCTCGTGGCCCGCCACCTTCACCACGCACCCTTCCGGGGCCAGGTTGCCCCTGAGGATCACGAGTCCGCCCGTGGGCTTCAGCGGCGCCGACACCGGCCGCACCACCTCCTGTCCGGGGGTCTCTTCCACGTCCCGGACTTCCTCCCCGAGGGTGCGCCCGGTGACCGTCATGCAGTCGCCGTCCAGCCGGCCCGCGTCCAGCAGCCGGCGCGCCACCAGGGGAACGCCGCCGGCGTGGTAGAGGTCGTTGGCCACGAACCGGCCGCCGGGCTTCAGGTCCGCGATCAACGGGGTCCGGGAGCTGATGCGGTCGAAGTCGTCGATGCGCAACTCCACCTCCGCCTCGCGCGCCACCCCGAGCAGGTGCAGCACGCCGTTGGTGGAGCCGCCGGTGGCCGCCACCGCGGCAACGGCGTTCTCCAGCGCGGGCCGGGTGATGACCTGCCGCGCGGTCAAGCCCTTCTTCAGGAGCTCCATGACCATTTCCCCGGCGCGGAAGGCTGCGTCGTCCTTCCGGTCGTCCATGGCCGGCACGCTCGCCGTGCCGATGGGGGAGATCCCCAGGACCTCGAAGGCGGTGGCCATGGTGTTGGCGGTGAACTGTCCGCCGCAGGCCCCCGGACCCGGGCAGGCATGGCTCTCGAGGTCGAGGAGCTCCGCGTCGGTCATCTTCCTGGCCGCGTGGGCGCCCACGCCCTCGAACACGTCCTGGATGGTCACGTCGCGGCCCTGGAACCGCCCCGGCATGATGGACCCGCCGTAGAGCATCAGCGACGGCAGGTCCAGCCGCGCCAGCGCCATCACCGTGCCCGGTATGGTCTTGTCGCAGCCGGAAAGGGCGACCACCGCGTCGAACAGGTGTCCGCGGGTCACC
Source organism: uncultured Binatia bacterium (SeqCode) (assembly GCA_965204235.1). Taxonomy (GTDB): domain Bacteria; phylum Desulfobacterota; class Binatia; order UBA9968; family JAJDTQ01; genus JAJDTQ01. Next base: position 2,070,650 of record OZ241979.1, on the reverse strand, counting down.
AGCTCGATGGAGTCGGCGATGACCTCGCGGCTGATGAGGGACGCCTTCATCCCTTCGGTGCCCATGGAGACGCCGTCGGAGACCGCCACCGTGTTGAACTCGATGGGCGTGCCCCCGGCCGCGCGTATGCCCTCCTTGACCCGCGCCGACAACCGGCGCAGGTGGAAGTTGCACGGCATCACCTCGATCCACGTGTTGGCCACCCCCACCAGCGGCCGATCCAGGTCCTCGTCCGTCAACCCCACCGCCTTGAGCATGGCCCGGGACGGCGCCCGGTCCGGCCCCTGGGTAATGACCCGGCTGCGTCGATTCAGTGGTTCCGCCATGTACGTCGTCTCCTGCCTGCGGCCGCGGAGCGAGGGATCTTCTCCGCGTGCGTGGAGTGTGCGCCCCCTGGGTGTCTCGACCCCGTCGTGACAAGGGAACGCCCACTAGACCCACACCGTATAAAGCAATGTTGGCCGCATATTGCAAGCCTCCATCCGGAAGGTCCGACCATCCTACATCGCTACCTCTTGCGCACAAGGATGGGTACGGCAAGGAAAGTGGTTGAGAAACGCGCAACCAGGAGGAGTCCCCATGCCGATAGACCACATCCACGACGACAAAATCAGTAGAGTTGAAAAAACGACTTTTGACCAACAGGATTTGAAGGAGCGGGAGGGGCAGAACCTTCTCAAACACAAGATCGAACTATCTCAATAAGAATCATTCCCAGAAGAAAGATGCAAAAACAGCACTCCTGGAGTTTCTTGAACGGGATGAACCTCGTGAAAACGAGGTTGGACAGAAAGTCCGTATCGTTCTGGCATCCGCCGGCTTCTCGCCAGAAGTGACGACCTCCGTCATGCGGCTCAACGAATACAACCTGGACATATTAAAGTTCCGATTGTAGTTGCCATCGAACGAAGAGGGTGGTATGGTAGCGGGCCATGAACACGGACGGACGAAAACTGGATCATCGGACGTTGACGGAATTGCGACGGTGAGGGATTGTGAGCCTGGAAGCGGGGTCGGAGCCGACCGAAGTGGCGGCGGCCATGGGAGTGAACCTGCGCACGGTGTTTCGCTGGCTGGCGTTGTACCGGAGCAGGGGAGCGCCGTTTCGCTTGCTACCTCGACGAACAGAAGGCGCTGCGCTGGTGGCACAGGGTGGCCGTCCGCCAGCAGGGCGAGTACCACCTGCGCGGCTGGCGGCGGGAGCGCATCTATCCCGACTTCATCGCCATGGCCGGCAGGAGCGCGGGCAAGCCGCACCTGCTGGTGTTCGAGACCAAGGGCGAGCACCTGCGCGACAATCCGGACACCGTCTATAAGCGCAAGGTGCTGGAAACGCTGGAGCGGGCGTTCCACGTGGGCCGGATGCAGATCCACGACGGACCGGCGAAGGGCGCCTTCCGCCTGATCTTCCACGACGCCGAATTCCCCGAGGCGCTGGCCGACTACCAGTGACGGCCGAGAGGAACGGTTCGACGGTCAACGGCCGCGGTCCCCGGTCCAGTAGCCGTGGAAGTGGTGAACCGGGCTGTGCCCGGCGCCGATGGCGAAGGCTTGGCGGATGGCCCGGGTAACGAACTCCTTGGCGTCGGCGACCGCGGTCTCCAGGGGCTTGTTCCGGGCCAGGCCGCAGGCGAGGGCCGCAGAATAGGTGCAGCCGGTGCCGTGGGTGTGGGGGGTGCGTATGCGCGGGGCGGGGAACTCGTGGAACGCCGAGCCGTCGTAGAGGACGTCGGTTGCGGGGCCTCGTCGGTGGCCCCCCTTGACCACCGCGCTTCTCGCGCCCATATCGACCATGCGCCTGGCCATCTCCCTGACGGCGCGCGGGCCGGTTCCCTCCACGCCCGTCAGCGCTTGCGCCTCGGGGAGGTTGGGAGTGACCACCGCGGCCAGCGGCAACAGGCGGGTCCGCAACGTCTCCACCGCCTCGGGCCGCAGGAGCGCGCGCCCCCCCTTGGCCACCATGACCGGGTCCACCACCAGACGCTCGACTCCGTGCCGCTCGACCCTGTCGGCCACCGTGCGGATGATGCGGGCGTTGGCGAGCATGCCGGTCTTGACCGCGTGGGCGCCGATGTCGTCCATGACGGCGTCGATCTGGGCGGCCACCAGCGACGCCGGGGTCTCCAGGACCCGGGCCACGCCGGTGGTGTTCTGGGCGGTGACCGCGGTCACCACCGAGGCGCCGTACACTCCCAGGGCCGCAAAGGTCTTCAGGTCCGCCTGGAGGCCGGCCCCGGCGCCCGAATCGGAGCCCGCGATGGTAAGCGCCTTGTAGATCGTCACGGAAGTGCCCCCGAGCCTCCGCAGGTTACGGGCCGCGGGATGTATGGTCAACCCGTTGCCCCCTTCCGCCTCCTGACACGAAGCCGGAGTTCCCTCTCCCTGTGGGAGAGCGCGTCCTTCGACTTCGCTTCGCTACGCTCAGGACGAACGGAGATGACTTCACTGCGATGTGCTCAGGACGAACGGAGGTAGTTGTTCAGAGCCGGATACATTGACTTTGCGGCGGCAGGGTTGACATCTCCCCGTTTGCTGGTGGCATACTCTCCGACGGGGTGGGACCATGCCGAAGATCCTTTCGAAGGACCGGATGCAGAGTTTCTTTCTCGACATGACCCGGCGATGCTTCGGGGAGCTGGGCATCCGCGACTCCGAAGTGACCGGCTACGTGGCCGAAGTGTTGACCGAGTTCGCCCGGAGCGACCGCCTGTACCGAGTGCGCTCCCGCAGGAACCACAAGCTGGACAGCGTGGTGGAGATGTTGGCCGCGGACGAGGAGACGGCCTCGGGCGGGAACCCCCTGATGCAGGAAAGGCGGCTGCGCAAGTACCTGGGAGACTATACCCTGTTCATGAGCGGGATCTTTCGTTCGTACGTCGAGCGCGGCGGCTACCTGGACTACTACCTGAAGGAGGGCAGCCGTTCCTACTGGAAGGTGTCCGAAGTCGATCTCTCCCTCTACCGCACCGGCTTCCTGCTGTTCCAGGAGCTCTCCGAGAAGTTCGAGTACTTCTCCGGTGCGCTCGATTACATGCACAAGGCCTATTTCGTGGACTCGCCGGGAACGGACCCGTTCTCCGGTTTCCTCAAGCAGATCGAAGGGTGGATGAGGGTGAACGTGACCGACAACTGACGGCTGCAAGGAGAAGGAATCGAGGATCCGTGATTACCAATGGGAAATGGTTCGTTCGCTCCCGCCCATGACAGCCTCGTCGCCGCACCCTGCCGACGTCGCATGTGCGTCTGCCCCTGACCGCATGTCACGGACCAGTCGGAACGTTCTCCTTGTCGGAGGTCTGCTCCTTGCCGCGGCGCTGCTGCCGGTCGCATACGTGTCCGGGTTCCTCCTGACCCCCCGTCAAGGCCACTCGAAGGTGGTGGAAATCGAAGTGCGGCGCGGCGACACGTTCACCGCGGTGGCCCGCGAGCTCCACCGGGAGGGCCTTGTCTCGCAGCCGCGGATGTTCGCGTTGTGGGCCCGGCTTCGCGGACTCGACACCAGGGTGCACCGCGGCATCTACCGCTTCGAGGGGGCGGTGTCGCCCGCGGCGGTGCTCGACGGGCTCGTGCGCGGCCGGACCGTCTTCCACAAGGTCACGGTCCCCGAAGGCTTCACCGTCCGGCAGGTCGGACGGCTCCTGGCGCGCAGGGGACTGGCAGCGCCGGAGAGGTTCGCCGCGGCGGTGAGCGAGCCGGCCCTCCTGGCCTCCCTCCGGACCGGGAGCCTGGAGGGCTACCTGTTCCCCTCCACCTACCATTTCCGCGTGCTCGCCACGGAAGAAGAGATGGTCAAGACCATGTTCACGGAGTTCGAGGACACGTTCACTCCGGAAATGGAAGCGCGGGCGCGGGAGCTGGGCATGACCCGGCACGAGGCGGTCACCCTGGCGTCCATCATCGAGAAGGAAGGCGGCCCGGTTGACGAGTTCCCACTGGTCTCCGCGGTCTTCCACAACCGCTTGAAGCGGGGCATGCGCCTTCAGAGCGACCCGACGGTCATATACGGCCTGGAGGACTTCGACGGCAACCTCACGCGCCGCCACCTCCGTCGCCCCGACCCCTACAACACCTACCGGATCCGGGGCCTGCCCCCCGGTCCCATCGCCAACCCCGGTCGGGCCGCCATGACCGCAGCGCTCTTCCCGGCCGACGTCGAGTACCTGTATTTCGTCTCCAGGAACGACGGCAGCCACCATTTCTCCCACAGTCTCCGGGAGCACAACCGGGCCGTCGCCAAGTACCAGCGGAACCGCCGCGCGCGGGCGTCGGCGAAGCCATGAGCCATCGGCCGGCGCGCCGCGTGCTTCCTGGCGCCGCACGCCTGCTGTTATAGAAAACCCTGAACAATTGCCCCGTTCGTCCTGAGCGTAGCAAAGTCGAAGGAAGCGTCACATAGCGGAGTCGAAGGAAGCGTAGCGTCGAAGATCTCCGTTCGTCCTGAGCGTAGCGAAGCGAAGTCGAAGGACGCGCTTTCCCATAGGGAGAGGCGCCTCAAGCCAGAATGGATCGGAGGTTCCTATAGACCATGGGCAGGCTCCCTCCACGGGACGCGGCGTCACCCGAACGGACGGTCCGGCGGCTGCGTCGGCGGCTGCGCCGTCACAGGGTCTGGGGTCGCCTTCTGGCGGTGCTTCCGCCCCTCGGCGTCGTTGCCTACCTGTGCGCCGCGCTCGTTGCCCATGAACTGGCCGGGCCTGCATCGGTGGTGTTCGTCCTCGCAGCGGCCGGCGGCGCAGCTCTGGCGGCGTTGTCCCGCCCCGGTCTCGGGCAGCCGTCGTCCCATGAGGTCGCCAGCCTGCTCGACGAGCACACGGGGGCGGACGAACGTTTCCTCACCTGGATGACCCTCGACCGGGCCCGGTCGCATCCCGCGTTCGTCGCCCGGTTGGGGGAGCAGGTTTCGGCCCTGAGCGGCAGCCTCGATCCGGGCAGGGACTTTCCCTACCGGATGGGGCGGGGCGTCCTGGGTTCGTTGTTGACTTGCGGCGCATTGGCGGTGCTGGTCCACCTGTCGCTGGGAGGCCCGCCGCCGTCCACGCCCGGCTCCAGCGTCGCCGCGGCGGGGCGTTCGGCGCAGTCCCGGTTGCAGGGGATCGCCCGGAACGTGAAGGCCGGCGCGGTCGGCCTGTGGCGTCGGGTGGAGGGCGGGTTCGCCGCGGTTACGGACGACGAACAGGCGAGTGGTCCGGCGCGCGGGGATGGCGGGGACGGCCGGGGGGCGCAAGGGCAGGTTCCCGCGGGAGTGGGGAACGCCGCGACAGTGGAGCCAGGACCGGCAGACAGCCCGGACATGATGGCGCGAATGCCCAAACCGGCGGACAGCCCAGGCGCGATGGCGCGAACGCCCGTACCGGCAGGCGGCTCGGACGCGGTGGCTCGGACGCACGGAAAGGGCGGCGAACGGGTACATGGACACGGAGGCGGGGGAGGTTCGCCGGGTCCGCGGGTTGCCGGCAGGCGCGGCGCGGGTTGGGCGGCGGGGAAGGAGCGAACCTCGCGGGGACAGGACCCGCTTGCGAAGGGAGCGAGCGGCCGAAGGGACGGCGTCCCCGCGTCGAGTTGGCCAAGGGACCTTTCAAGTGGCAAGGGATCGAGCGGCCGGAGGGGCGGCGCTCCCCGGGGCCGCGGCAGCGCGCCGGGAAGGGAGGCAGACCGGTTCCATCCGCCCGGCAAGGGCGGCGCGGACGGGCCGGAAGGAGCGCGTTTCGTCACGGTCATGCTGCCGAGAGCGCCGGCCGTCGGCGCCCCACGGGGATCTGCCCCGGGTTCGGACGTTGCCGCCGCGGTCCCGTTCGCCAACGCGCCGCTGCCGCGGCGGCGGCCTCCCGAGCTGGCGGCAGAGAAGCAGCGGCTGCCGTTGGAATACGGACGACTGATCGAGTGACGCATGGACGCCGAACGTTTCCACCACGTCTATTCGCGGCTTCGAGGCGAGGTCGAGCGCGTCATCGTCGGCCACGAGGACGTCATCGCCCAGACGTTGATCGCCTTCTTCGCCGGGGGCCACGTGCTCCTGGAAGGGGTCCCCGGTCTGGGCAAGACCTTGCTGGCCAGGACCATGAGCCGGGTCCTGGGCCTCTCCTTCAAGCGGGTGCAGTTCACTCCCGACCTCATGCCGTCGGACGTCGTCGGCGCCCAGGTGCTCACCGAGAGCAACGGCGCGCGTGACTTCCGGTTCAAGCGGGGACCCATCTTCGCCAACCTGGTGCTGGCCGACGAGATCAACCGGGCGACCCCCAAGACGCAGTCCGCGGTGTTGGAGGCCATGGAAGAGCGGCAAGTCACGGTGTTCGGCGAGACCCACGCGCTGGAGCCGCCGTTCATGGTGCTGGCGACCCAGAACCCCATCGAACTGGAAGGCGTCTATCCGCTACCGGAAGCGCAACTGGACCGGTTCTTCTTCAAGTCCACGGTGACGCCGCCCGCGCCCGAGGAGTTGCGCGAGATCCTCGCTCGCACCACCGGCGCCGACGCGCCGGTGGCCGCCGCGGTCCTGCCCGACGCGGCGTGGGCGCGGGACGCGCGGCAGCTCTTGCGGCAGGTCCTCATGGCCCCCGCGGTGGAGGACTACGTGGTGCGGCTGGTGCATGCGACGCATCCGGCCGGGAAGCGGCCGGACGGCCCGGCAGTCCCGGAAGTGGCGGAATACGTCCGGTTCGGGGCGAGCCCGCGGGGGGCCCAGGCGCTCATCCTGGGCGCCAAGGGCCATGCCCTGGCCCAGGGCCAAGTCCACGTGGGCTACCGGGACGTGGACGCGGTCCTGTACCCTGCGCTCCGGCACCGTCTGATCCTCAACTTCCAGGCCGAAGCCGAGAAGGTGACCGCGGACGACGTGCTGGCGGCCCTGGTGAAGAAGGTCCCGCGGGACGGGAACGAGCATCCCGCGGGACCGGGGACGCGCCTTCGCGCACGCGGCTGACCCTCCGCCTTCGGACCTTCGATACCCCGTGTGGTTGAGATGCTGCCGGCCCCTTTCACTCCCGAGTTGCTCGCCCGTCTCGAAGGCATGAGGCTGCGGGCGGCGCGCAAGCAGGCGCCGGGTCATGGTCCGGGTCGGCATACCGGGGCGCGCCCGGGCGCGGGCCTGGAGTTCGCCGATTACCGGAAGTACGCTCCGGGCGACGACCTCCGGTATCTCGACTGGAGCCTGCTGGCCCGGACCGACCGCCTCTACGTCAAAGTGTTCCGGGAAGAGGCGGACCTCTCCGTACACATCTTCCTGGACGCCAGCGCCTCCATGCGGTTCCCCTCGCAGGCGGAGAAGTTCACCCCGGCCTGCCGCGTGGCCCTGGCCCTGGCCTACGCGGTCCTGGCCAACGGCGACGGCGTCCGCTTCCATATCCTGCAGGACTCCGCCCCGGGGCTCGCGTCGCCCTTGTTCCGCGGGCGCCGCAGCATCATGGAGGCGCACGCCTTCGTGGACGGGTCCGCTCCCGAGGGCGCGTTGCGCCTGCCCGCGGCCATCGGCCGCCATCTTCGGGGCATCCACCGTCCCGGCAAGGCGGTGGTGGTCTCCGACTTCCTGATGGAAGCGGAGGACTGCCGACAGGGTTTCCGGGCGCTCCAGGCGGCCGGGTTCGACGTCACCGCGCTCCAGGTCCTGAGCGCCGCGGAGCTGGACCCGCCCTTTGCCGAGGGCGCGCTCATGGTGCAGGACAGCGAAACGGGGGCCGAGATGCCCCTCCGGTGGAACGGGGAGGCGCGCCGCCGGTATAGGGAAGCGTTGGACGAGCGGATCCGGGAGCTGGCGGACGCATGCCGCGGTCGGGGCGTCCGCACCGCGCTCTACGTGGCCGAAAGGAACACCGACGACGACGTCATCGGGGTCCTGACGGCCATGGGCGTCTTCGAGTAGCATGGAGTTCCTGAACCCCGCGGCCCTGTACGCATTGGGCCTCGTGCCGCTGCTTGCGGTCCCGTACCTCCTGGGGCGCAGACCGAGACGCCAGGTGTTCTCGAGCCTCTTGGTCCTGCGTGCGTGCGCGGACGCTCCGGAGAGGGTTTCCCGGCGCAGGCTGAGGACGACCCTCGTGTTCCTGCTCCAGGCATGCCTGCTCGCGTTGCTGGCCGCTTCGTCGGGCGACCCCGCGGTTCCCGCGCCGCCGGGCGGCCCCGTGGCCGTGGTGCTGGACAACTCGGCGAGCATGCAGGCGGTCGAGCAGGGGCGGAGCCGTTTCGCCCTCGCCCGGGCGGAAGCCCGAAGGGTCCTGGCGGGGCTGCCCGAGGGCGTCCGGGTGGACCTCTACGCCACGGTCCCCTGGGGCCGCGCCGCGGGGCGGGACCTCTCTGCGGACGAGGCGCGGGAGCGCCTGGAAGAGGTGGTCCCTTACGACCTGGGGGACGGGGGGCGGGACCAGGTCCCGAGACTCCGGCAACTCGCAGCCGCCGGGGGTTACCCGCGGGTGTACTTCCTCACGGACTGGCCCATACGGGGAACCCACCGCGTCATCCACGCCGTTTCCGTGGGCCGGCCCGCGGACAACCTCGGGGTCACGTCCCTCGACCTGTCCCGGCGTTCCCTGGGGTCCGACGACCTCTCGGCCCGGGTCGAGATAACCAATTACGGCGCGCGCCCGCGCACCGTCGCCGTGGTGTTGACGGACGGTTCCCGTCCGCTCGCCCGAAAGGAGGTGCGCGCGCCCGCGGGCGGGAAGGCCGCGGCGGTGTTCGAGAAGGTGCGGAAGGTCCCGTATTACGAAGCCCGGCTCGACATGGACCGGGACCGGGGCGGCGACGCCCTGGCCCTGGACGACCGCCGGTTCGCGGTTCCGCCGGAACCCGGACGGATCCGGGTCCTGGGGGTGTCGCCGCGGCCCCGTGCGATGACGACCCTGCGGCGGGTTCCCGGGCTGGACCTGGAGGTGGTCGGGCCGGACGCCTACGAAGGCAGGCGCGGCGCGCCCGCGGCGGTCGAGATATTCCATCTCTCTGCGCCCGCGGCCCTGCCCGCGGCCCACGCCCTCTTCATCCTGCCGCCGGAGCGCAATCCCCTTGCGTCCCTTCGAGCGCCGGTGGCGGCCCCGTCCGTGTCCGGTTGGAAGGATCCCCACGCCTGGACCCGGTACGTCAACCTCGCGCTCCTGCGGCCGCGGTACGGGCGGCCCCTGGGACCCGGAGTCGGCGCGCCGGTCATCGAGAGTCCCGCGGGGACCCTGGCTGCGGCGTTCGAGCGGGACGGGTTCCGCTACGCGGTGCTCGGCTTCGACCCGCTCCCGTTCATGGGGCGGCGGAACCTGCCCATGTCCATCCTGACGTTGAACATCCTGGGCTGGCTGCGGGAGGGAAACACCGGCATGAACCGCTCCACCGGCGACGTCCTGGACTTGGCCTCGGGGCCGCTGCACGCGCCGGCAAGGGACGGCGGCCCCGCTCCGAAGCGCGGCTCCCCGCCCGGGGGAGCCTCGGACGCTCCCGCGCCCGTGCGGTTCCAGGGCGTGTACGCAACCGGGCAGGGGAGCCGGCGGCGGCTCGTGGGCGTGAACTTCAAGGGGCGCGAGGAGGCGGACCTGCGGCATCCGCGGCCCCTGGCGCTCGAAGGGACGGAGGCGGCGGCTTCCGACGAGAGGGCTTCCGACGAGGGGGAAGGTTACCGGCGGCTCTGGCGCTACGGGGCGCTGGCGGTTTTCCTGTTGCTGCTGCTGGAGGGGCTGCTCGATGGTCCGGGGCGCCGGCGGCGCCCGGACGCCGGGACGCCCTCGCGCCGAGGTCCGGGTGAAGGCGGCCCGGGGGACGCCCGGCCGTTCGGCGCCGCGGGCATGGCCCGAAACCGGCCATGAGCCTTTGGAGTCAAGCGGCGCCGCTCTTTGCCGGGGTCGGGTTCGCGGCGCCCGGATGGTTGTGGTTGATGGCGGTGTCGCCGTTCTTCTGGCGGCGCTGGCGTCGGGGCTCCCGCGCCGCGGTCACGCTGCGGACCCTGGTGGTGGTCCTGCTCGCCGCCAGTCTCGCCCAGCCGCAGAGAGTCGCCGAGGGTTACCGGGAGGGCGAGCCGGAGGGCGTCGTGCTCGCTTTCGACCTCTCGGACAGCGTGCAACCGTCCGTACGCGCCTGGATGGAGCGAACGGCCCGGGACCGGCTCACCGGTTCGGGAAAGGACCGGTTCTTCGTCTTCGCCGGCGCCGCCAGGGAGGTCGAGGACTGGTCCGGGTGGTTGCGGGGGGAAGAGCCGACGGACGGCATCGAGACCGGCGAGACCGACCTGTCGCAGTTGTTCGCCGCGTTGCTCGCGGACCCGTCCGTGGCCGGGCCGGTCCATCTCTTCACCGACGGGTGGGAGACCCGGGGGCGCGTGGAAGGGCAGCGCGGACGGCTGGCGGCGTCGGGACTGACGGTCCACCCCATGATCCCCGCGGACGGGGCCGCGGCGGCCAACGTCGCGGTGGAGAGGGTCCTCGCCCCCCGCGCCGGCCGGAAGGGCGAGACGGTCCGGCTCCGGGTCATGCTCCACAACGGGAACGACAGGCCGGTGGAGGGCCGGCTCTCCTTGAGCCGAGGGGGGCGGCGCCTGCGCCACGTGGAGGTGACCGCGGCGCCCGGTTACCGGCTCCACGACCTGGAGGCGTCACTGGTCCGGGATGAGATCACGCCTTTCGCGGTGGAGTTCGCGCCGGAGACGCCGGAGATGGACCGTTTCGACCACGACAACCGGGCGGTGGCCTGGGTCGGCGTCGAGTCCGGGGCGCAGGTGCTCGTGGTGAACGGCCGGAAGGAACAGGGGCGCTACCTGGAAGCGGTGATCGAGCGGCAGGGGTTCGACTTGGCCTCGGTGGATCCGGGCGAACCGTTGCCGGCGCCCCGGGACTTCGCCGCGGTCGTCTTCAACGACGTCCCCCGCGAGCGCCTGCCGGAGGGCTACCCGGAATCGGTCCGCCGCCATGCCGCGGGTGGAGGCGGGTTCGTCATGCTGGGCGCGGACGGCAGCTTTGCACCCGGCGGCTACCGCGGCTCCGCGGTGGCGGAGGTCCTCCCGGTGGAGCTCCGGGAGCCGGCGAGGAAACCGCGGGAGACCCGGGCCGTCGTGCTCGTCATCGACAAGTCCGGCAGCATGCGCCTGGACCACCGGCTGGTCCATGCCAGGAAAGCGGCGAAGGCGGTGGAGAAGGCCCTGCACCCACAGGACGAATTGGGGGTGGTGGGGTTCGACGCGTCGCCCTTCGAGGTGTCGCCGTTGCAGCGCGTGGAGACCCTGGGGCCGACGCTCGCGGCCCGGGTGGACAAGCTCAAGCCGGGCGGCAAGACCCGTCTCCACCCGGCGCTGCTCATGGCCGGAGAGGCGCTCGGACGCAGCGCGGCCAACCGCAGGCACGTCGTCGTCCTGAGCGACGGCGAGACCGGCGGCAGCGACGCGGACACCCTCGAAGCGGTGGCGGCCATGAGAAGGGACCTCGAGGCCACGGTCTCCGCGGTGGCCATCGGGGACAAGGCCAACGTCGCCCTGCTCCGGCGCGTGGCCCGGCGCGGCGGAGGCGCGTTCCATCATACCTACGACGCGTCGTCGCTGCCGCGGATCGTGCTGAGCGAGTTGCAGGAGAAGGCGGCCCCATCCAGACCCGACGAGCCGGGCGGCCAGCCGGTGCTGACCGCGCAGACGCGGATCTTCGAGGACTTCCCGGAGCGCTCGTTCCCGAGGCTCACCGGATGGGTAAGCGCGCGGACCAGGCCCGGCGCGGTGACCGACGTCTCCGTCCGCGGCGGTCCGGGCGGCGAACTTCCGCTGGTGGCCTCCTGGCGCTACGGCAAGGGAAGGGCCGCGGCGTTCATGGCGGACTTCCACGGCGGCTGGACCCGGTCGTGGCTCGATTGGGACGGGGTGGACGACTTCTGGTCCCGGATGCTCGACTGGCTCGCCCCGAGGCCGGACCCGGCGCCGGCCCACGAGGTACGGATCAATCCCTCCGGCCGCGGCATCGTGGTGGACTTCTATGCCTGGCATGAGGTCCGGGACGGCGCTTTGATGTTCGCTTTCGAGGGACCGGCGACGGAGGGCTCCGGCGTCATGCGGCGCCTGGCTCCCGGCCACCACCGTGCGGAGTTCCCCGCAACGGCGCCGGGGGCGTACCGGATCGAGGTCACCGAGAAGCGGACCGGCGCGTCCGTCCGCTATCCTCCCCTGGGCTACACGCTTGCGTACGCCCCGGGCACGGAGGCGCCCAGGGGGCGTTTCAACCGGGAGCTCCTGGCGTCCCTGGCCGACGCCACCGGAGGCGAGGTCAACCCGGAAGGCCTGGCCCGGGCGCCCGCGGGCAGGCGCGTGGTCTCGACGGAGCCGCTGCGCGCATATACGATGATGGCCGCGGCGCTGCTGTTCCTGTGCGAGGTGTTCGTGCGGAGGTTCGCGGCGCCCGCGGGTTAGCGGGTAGAGCGCGCTGCGGACCCGGTGACGCCGACGCGGCCTCCCATGGGAGCAAGCAGGGTGTCACGGCGTAACGTTCCTCCCCCCTTGAGGAGGAGGGACAAGGGGTGGCCCAACTCGTTTCAGCCGTCTGTCCGTTGGCGCTGGCGCCGATGGGTTCGGTGACACGGAGGCCCCCCTCCCTAACCCTCCCCCTCAAGGGGGGAGGGGATCGGATCGGAGTTCTCCGCTGTGAGAGGAGCGGAGTGGGACAACCCACACGAAATCCTGAAGAGCCTTCAGGGTTTCCCAGAGGTGGCATCGGTTCGGCGGGCTGGTAGTATGGTCCCATGACCGGGCCGGACACCGTCGAGTCGCCGTTGCCGGGGGTGGCGTCCGCGGGTGCGCCCCTGGAGCCGGTGGAGGCCGGTGACGCCCCGGGCGTCCCCGGGGACTTGGCGCGGCGACCGGACACGTTCGCGTTCCGTGTCAGGGGCGGCGCCCTGGCGGAGGAGCACGTTTGCGACGGCGACCTCATCCTGGTCCAGGCCACCGCGGAGGCGCGGGAAGGGGACACTGTGGTGGCGCTGGTGCGGGACGAGGTCATGGTCAAGCGGTTCCATCGCGAGGCCGGGAAGGTGGCGCTCCGGTCCGCTGGCGGGCGGCTCGCCCCCGTCGCGTGCGAGGAAGGGGAGGTGGAAGTCCGCGGCGTGGTGGTCGCGGTCATCCGCAAATACGGACGCCCCGTCGGGAACCCGCCGCCGGACCGGGGCCGCAATTCGGAGCCATGCCCATGAACCGCTTATCCGGGGAGACCAGCCCCTACCTGCTGCAACACGCCCACAACCCGGTGGACTGGTATCCCTGGGGCGAGGAGGCCTTCGCCAGGGCCCGGCAGGAGGACAAGCCGATCCTCCTCAGCATCGGCTACTCGGCCTGTCACTGGTGCCACGTGATGGAGACCGAGTCTTTCGAGAACGAGGCCATCGCCGCGTTGATGAACGAGAACTTCGTCAGCATCAAGGTCGATCGGGAGGAACGCCCGGACCTGGACGAGATCTACATGAACGCGGTGCAGATGCTGACCAAGCGGGGCGGCTGGCCCATGACCGTGTTCCTGACCCCCGAGGGAAAGCCTTTCTTCGGCGGCACCTACTACCCGCCCGAGGACCGCCACGGCATGCCCGGCTTCCCGCGGGTGCTGAAGGCGGTGGTGGAAGCCTACCGGACCAAGCCCCGGGACGTGGCCAGGAACGTGGACCAGATCGTGGGCGCGCTGGACCGCATGAGCGTGCTCAGGGAAACGGCCGGGTCCATGGACGTCGGCGTCGTCACCCGCGGGGCCGAAGGACTGGCGCCGGCCTACGATGCAACCCACGGCGGCTTCGGCAAGGCGCCCAAGTTCCCCAACGCCGGGGTCTATAACCTGTTCCTGCGCTCCTACCGGCTGTCGGGGAACCCGCGGCACCTGGAGATGATCACCGAGACGCTTCGGAAGATGGCGCAGGGGGGCATGTACGACCAACTCGGCGGCGGGTTCCACCGCTATTCCGTGGACGACAAGTGGCTCGTGCCCCACTTCGAGAAGATGCTCTACGACAACGGCCAGTTGGCGCAGGTCTATGCCGATGCCTATCGGATCACCAGGGACCCGTTCTTCAAGCGCATCGTGGAGGAGACCCTGGAGTACGTGCTCCGCGAGATGCACCAGCCGGAGGGCGGGTTCTACTCCGCCCAGGACGCGGACAGCGAAGGGGACGAGGGAAAGTTCTTCGTGTGGACGCCGGAGGAAGTCGTGGAGGTCCTCGGCAAGGAGCGCGCCGAGATCTTCTGCCGGGTCTATGGCGTCACCGACCTCGGCAACTTCGAGGGCAGGAGCATACTGCATCCCGTCCTGGACACCGAACAGGCTGCCCGGTACTTCGGCAGGGAACGGGAGGAGGTCGAAGCGGTCCTGGCCGAGTCGCGGGCGCGGCTCTTCGCCGAGCGGGAGAAGCGGGTCAAGCCCTTTCGCGACGAGAAGGTCATCGTGTCCTGGAACGGCCTGATGCTGTCGGGGGCAGCCGCGGCCTACGCCGTCACCGGGGACGCCCGCATCCGCGAGGCGGGCGAGCGGACCGTGGAGTTCATCTTCACGCGCATGTTCGACAACGGCCTGCTGCTCCACACCTGGAAGGACGGCCAAGCCAAGCTGCTCGGCTACCTGGACGACTACGCGTTCCTCATCGCGGGCATGCTGGACCTGTTCGAGGCCACGTCCGAAGCCCGCATGCTGGATCGGTCCGCGGCCCTGGCCCGGACCATGGTGGAAGAGTTCTGGGACGAGGAGAACGGCGGGTTCTTCTATACGGGCAAGTCCCACGAGCAGCTCATCAGCCGCACCAAGCCCGGGTTCGACAGCTCCATACCGTCGGGCAATTCGGTGGCGGCCCTGGTCCTGTTGCGGCTCTACCACTACACCGGGCAACCGGGACTGCTGGAGCGCGCGGAGAAGACCCTGCGCCTCCACTACGACGGCATGGCGCAGCAGCCCTTCGGCCTGGCCACCATGCTCGGGGCGCTGGACTTCCACCTGTCGAAGCCCCACGAGATCGTCCTGGTGGCGGAGAAGGACGACCCGGACGCGCGCCGGCTCGCGCAGCAGGTCCAGGACAGCTACCTGCCCAACAAGACCCTGCAATGGGTGAGCCCGGACGCCCGCCTGGAGGAGGTCTCCCCGTTGCTCGCAGGGAAATCGCAGGTCGGCGGCAAGCCGACGGTCTATGTGTGCCGGAACTTTACCTGCTCCCTGCCGGTGACCGACAGGGAGGGCCTGAAGCCGCTGCTGGAGGAGGACCGGACCCGCCCCGCGGTCCCGGAAGCTCCGGGATGACGGATACGCCCGAAAGGCTCGCACGGCGGGAGATCGACGCCCGGCTGGAGGCCGCGGGCTGGCGCGTGCAGGATCGCGGGGAGATGGACCTGACCGCGGGCCGCGGCGTCGCGGTGCGCGAGTTCCCCTTGCGGTCCGGGTTCGGCTTCGCGGATTCCAGCCGCCGGACGACGCCCGCAAGTTCCCGGAGCTCTACACGGTCCAGCGGCTCACCGCCAACGCCGTCAACCCCGCGGCCAAGGTGGTGGTCACCACCGTCCAGCGGCTCTATTCGATGCTCCGGGGAGAAGTCGAGTACGACGCAGGCAACGAGGAAGGATCCGCCTTCGATTCGGCCGGGCCGTGGGCGGGCGAGCCGCCCCGGGTGGAGTACAACGCCGCCCTCCCGCCGGAGTTCTTCGACTTCGTCGTCGTGGACGAGTGCCACCGCTCCATCTACGACCTGTGGAGCCAGGTGCTGCTCTACTTCGACGCCTTCCTGATCGGCCTCACCGCGACTCCCGCGGGCAAGACCGTGGGCTTCTTCAACCAGAACCTGCTCATGCAGTACGGCCACTGGGAGGCGGTGGCGGACGGCGTCAACGTGGACTTCGACGTATATCGCATCCGCACCCGGGTCACTGAGGAAGGCGCGACCATCGAGGCCGCGGGAGACGACGTCTTCGTAGACGTGCGCAACAAGCTGACCCGCGCCGAGCGGTTGAAGCGGCTGGAGGACGACCTCACCTACACCGCCAACGACCTGGACCGGGACGTGGTCTCCGAGAGCCAGATCCGCACCGTGCTGCGTCAGTTCCGGGACAAGGTGCTGCCGGCGGCGTTCTCTGGCCGCGGCGAGGTTCCCAAGACCCTGATCCGCGAGGCCGTGACCCCGTTCCTGAAACCGGCCCTCCGCCGCCGTATCCTGGAGATCCGCCGGCAGAACGAGCAGACCATCGACCGCCGCACCATCGACGAAGCGCTCTATTCCGGCTTCGACGCCGCCGCGGTGGAGAAGGCAAGGGGCAAGGTGCAGGACTTCCGCGCCTGGATCGACGAGCACCGGGACGAACTGACCGCGCTCCAGGCGATCTACGCCGGCAGCCGACCGCTCAGGTTGTCCCTCACGGACCTGCGCCGTTTGCGGGACGCGCTGGCCCGCCCGCCGCTTTCGGCCACGCCGGTCCAGCTATGGCGCGCCTTCGAGGCCGCGGAACCGGCCAAGGTGAAGGGTGCCGGCGGGGAGCCGCTCCCCGACCTGGTGAACCTCATGCGCGGCGCGATGCTGCCGAGCTTTACCCTCATGCCCTACCGCGACGAGTCGCGGGAACGCTACCGCGCATGGCTTGCCGAACGGGACGCGGACAACACCTTCACGCCCGAACAGCGCGAGTGGCTGGACCGCATGGCCGCCCACATCGCCTCCAGCCTCGCCATAGAACCCGCGGACTTCGAGACCAGCTGGTTCGGCCAGCAGGGGAGCCTGGGGCGAGCGCACGCACTGTTCGGCGACGCGCTCCGGCCGTTGATGGCGGAGTTGAACGAGAGGCTGGCGGCATAGGTTGGATAATATGGTCAATGCTCGGGTGTACTGTTGCATTCTCTGCGGGATAGGGTATCCTGTCTGGTCAGAGTGGTCAGAAAGAGCCTGAGGAGGAGTCTGTCATGCAAAGCTGGCAACTACAGAGAGCCAAGGCGCGTTTCAGCGAGTTGGTGCGGGACGCCGTGCAGGAGGGTCCGCAGGCCATCACTGTTCGCGGGCGCAGGGAGGCCGTCATCCTGTCCGCGGACGCCTACGACCGTCTGAGGCGCCCGAAACCCTCGCTGGGGGAGTTCCTTCGGTCGTCTCCGCTGGCAGGGGTCGCGTTGGACCTGGAACGCGACCGGTCGCTGCCGCGGGACGTCGATCTGTGAACTACCTGATCGACACCTGCGCGCTGTCGGAGCTGGTCAAGCCGAAACCGTCGCCTCGGGTTTCCGCATGGTTCGACGCCGCGGCCCCGGAAGCCCTGTTCCTCAGCGCCTTGACCGTGGGCGAAGTCCGCAAGGGAGTCGAGAAGCTCGGAGCCGGCCGACGCCGCGTCCGTATTGCCGCATGGCTCGAAATGGAACTGCCGGCCTGGTTCGAGGATCGAATCCTGCCGGTGGACCGGGGCGTCGCGGACGAGTGGGGCCGGCTCATGGTCCGGCACAGAAACCTGCCTGTTATCGACGGCCTCATCGCCGCCACCGCCCTCCGTCACCGCCTCGCTCTTGTCACCCGCAACGAGGCCGACTTCAGAGCCACGGGGGTCGAGTTGTTGAACCCGTGGAAGGAATGAAGGCTGAGGGCGTGAGAGATCGTATTGACAGCGAACCGCCGTGCGGTTGGGTAGAGACGACTCTTGGGGCCATGCACCTAGACCTTGCTACGGGTGTGAATCCTGCGCGGACTCCGAACGCGGTGTTCGAGCTATACAGCGTCCCGAGTCATGAACTCGGAGTGCCGGAGATCATGGACGGCAAGGGAATTGGATCAAACAAGCGAAGTGTGGAACCAGGTACAGTCCTGTTCTGTAAGATCAATCCTCGCATTAACCGTGTATGGGTGACGGGAGATCATTCCCCTAATACCAAAATCGCATCAACCGAATGGATTTCATTCTTTCCGTTTTCACAGATCGAGCCACGTTATTTGGCTTACTTTTTGCGGCAAAATGCAGTTCGTGACTTCGCTGCTGGAAATGCTTCTGGTGTTGGTGGCTCTCTTATGCGAGTTAGAGCCGAGACATTCCGAGACTTCAGATTTCAGCTCGCGCCTAGAATAGAGCAAGCCCGCATCGCAGACACCCTCGATGAACTGTTCTCCGACCTGAACGACGGCGTCGCCGCGCTGGAGCAGGCACGCGACAAGCTGAAACTCTACCGCGCCGCGGTGCTGAAGGCGGCAGTGGAAGGCGCGCTTACCGCCGACTGGCGCGAGTCACACCCGGACGCCGAGCCGGCCGGTGAACTGCTTAAGCGTATCCTCGTCGAACGCCGCCGCCGTTGGGAAGAAGACCAACTCCGCAAGTTCGAGGAAAAGGGCAAAACGCTGCCCAAGAACTGGAAAGCAAAGTACAAGGAGCCGGTCGCGCCGGATACGACAAGTCTGCCGCCCTTGCCGGCGAGGTGGTGTTGGGCGACTTTCGCCTCTCTTGCGAGTCAGAGACTCGGCAAGATGCTCGATAAATCGAAGAATGTTGGACCTCTCAGACCATATTTGCGGAACCTCAATACTCGATGGTTCAGCTTCGACCTGGATGACTTGGCTGAAATGCGCATAGGGGACGAAGAATTCCCGGATGTTTCGGTACGCTTCGGTGATTTGGTTGTCTGTGAAGGAGGCGAGCCGGGGCGTTGCGCCGTGTGGGACCGCAAAAATGAGACCATTGCTATCCAGAAAGCCTTGCATCGAGTCCGGCCGAGCCGCGGAGTGTCCAGCCAATATCTATCGTTTGTTCTGGCAGAGGGCACACATAGTGGACGCTTGCAAAAGTCGTTCACGGGTACAGGCATCAACCATTTGACTGGCGAATCACTCGCTTCTTACCCTGTTCCCCTTCCTCCGTCTGCCGAGCAGGAAGCCATCGTCGCAGCCATCCAAGCTCAACTTTCCGTCGTCGAACAACTGGAAGCCGACATCGACGCCAAACTGCAATCCGCCCAAGCCCTCCGCCAATCCATCCTGAAGCACGCCTTCACCGGCAAGCTCGTGCCCCAGGACCCGGACGACGAGCCGGCGTCGGAACTGTTGCAGCGTATCGCCGCGGAGCGGAAGGCGCGTGTACAGGAAGCCGCAGCCGCAAAGCGAAGGCGCCTCGCCTCACGCCGCAGCCGGAAGTGAACAGGCGGCCCGTGCTCCGCGGCTTCGGGGCGCCGCCACTTCGGACATATCTCAGGCTGCTCCGGTTCGGACGGGATGGCGGGCGTGGAAGACGGCGTTTCGCGAGTCAGGAGGATTGGGACTGCTGAGGAGTTGATCTTGTGAACCCTTCGAACAGTCCTTCGAGACGAGCCATCCTTTCCCGAAGGTCGGCGATGTCCCGGTGGACGTCTCTCTGGAACTTCCAGAGGAAGCCCAGGATGAGGATGCCGAGGGAAAGGGACGCATAGTCGAAGGCGTTAGGCATGACGGGTCTCCTTGAAGTCCGGGTCCACAACCGCCAGAGGGTGAGGGCGCGACCGTCCCGGATGACCGAGAACTCACGAGCATGAGCCTACCGGACAGACGCTTCCAGGACAAGGAACGGGCGTGCGGGGTAGGCTATGGTCAAGAGGATTGGGACTGTGGAGGGGTTGCCTTTGTGAACCCTTCGAACAGTCCTTCGAGGCGAGCCATCCTTTCCCGGAGGTCGGCGATGTCCCGATGAACCCCGGCAAAGTCCCGATGGACGTCTCTCTGGAACTTCCAGAGGAAGCCCAGAATGAGGATGCCGAGGGAAAGGGACGCATAGTCGAAGGCATTGGGCATGACGGGCCTCCTTGCAGTCCGGGTCCACGACCGCCAGAGGGTGAGGGTGCGACCGTCCCGGACGACCGAGAACTCACGAGCATGAGCCTACCGGACAGACGCTTCCAGGACAAGGAACGGGCGTGCGGGGTAAGCTATGGTCAAGAGGA
The DNA here is from genome assembly GCA_965204235.1 of uncultured Binatia bacterium (SeqCode). GTDB lineage: Bacteria > Desulfobacterota > Binatia > UBA9968 > JAJDTQ01 > JAJDTQ01. The sequence goes on along the minus strand of OZ241979.1, from coordinate 2,050,830 downwards.
TTGGGACTGTGGAGGGGTTGCCTTTGTGAACCCTTCGAACAGTCCTTCGAGACGGGCCATCCTTTCCCGAAGGTCGGCGATGTCCCGGTGAACCCCGGCGATGTCCCGGTGAACCCCAGTGATGTCCCGATGGACGTCTCTCTGGAACTTCCAGAGGAAGCCCAGGATGAGGATGCCGAGGGAAAGGGAAGCATAATCGAAGGCGTTGGGCATGACGGGTCTCCTTGCAGTCCGGGTCCACGACCGCCAGAGGGTGAGGGCGCGACCGTCCCGGACGACCGAAACTCCACGATCAAGAGCGTACCCGACGCGCGCTTCCAGGACAAGGGACGGGTCGGGTTCATTGCAGGCGGGGATAACGCCAGGATTGGGTTTGGCCGTCGATACGCAGTCTTGCCAGCGGACACGATAGGGAGCATGGTAGGGAGACCGACCGTGAATCGGGAGGATTGGTCATGGAACTTGCCCTGAGCGAAGCGAAAGCACGCCTGTCCGAACTCGTCAGCACCGCCCGGAGAGGCGAACGAGTGGTTATCACTCAGGATGGCGAACCGGATGTTGAGATCGTCCGCTATCGTAAGCGCAGCGGGATCGACTTCAACAGGTTGGAGGCGACACGCCGACGTCTCGGGATCGAGGACGCCTCGCCGGAAGAAGTGGCGGCATGGAAGGCGGACTTCGAGAATCCGGCGTTCAGCCGTCAAGTGCTGGGTCTCGACGATGACGAATAGCATGGACGCCTCGCAGATCGGCAAACGGGCATGGAGCTATGCCGGCGTCTTGCAGGACGCGGGGCTGTCCTGCTTCGAGTACGTCGAACAACTGACCCTGCTGCTGTTCCTCAAGATGGCGGACCAGTTGACGGCGCCGCCCTACGAACGTGCGCCGCTCGTGCCGGCGGAGCTCGGCTGGCAAGCGCTGCTGAAGCTGGACGGCGCCGCGTTGGAAGACCAGTACCGCAGGAGCCTGGAAAGGCTCGCCTCCGAGCCGGGGATGCTCGGCGCGGTCTTCAAGGGGGCGCGCTGCGAGATCCACAACCCCGCGCTGCTCAAGCAACTCATCGTCAACCTGCTCGACCGGGTGGACTGGCTGTCGCTGCCGGTGGACGTGAAGGGCACGATCTACGAAGAACTGCTGTCCCGCTCGGCCCAGGAGTCGTCACGCGGCGCGGGGCAGTATTTCACCCCCGGCCGGTGATCGAGGCCATGCCGGTCCATGTGTGCCGGAACTTCACCTGCTCCCTGCCGATGACCGACCGGGAGGGCCTGAAGCCGTTGCCGGAGGAGGCCCGGACCCGCCCCGTCGATTCCTCTACGCCTTCCGCGGGTGTCGGAGCAACAGGATCAGGAAGGCCGACGCCAGGAGGGCGCCGACGAAGAATCCGAACGACAGGAAGTAGCTGCCGGTGTAGTCGTGGAAGAAGCCGAAGAAGGGTGGGCCGGCGGTGGTGAACACCCGGGTGATCAGGAACCCCATCCCGCGGACGCGGCCCAGGGACGTGCGGCCGAAACAGTTGGCCCAGAGGAGTTCGCGGATCACCAGGCTCCCTCCGAGGCCGAACCCGTAGATGAGGAACCCCAGGTACAGCGAGGTCACGCCGGCAGGGGCCAGGGCGAGGGTCAGGCCGCCGGCCTGCAAGAGGAACTGGGCCATGGCCGCCTTGCGCACGTCGATGCGGTCTGCGGCAACGCCCCAGAAGAGCGTGGCCGCCATCTGGGTCAGAGCGATCATCCCCATGACCCCGGCCGCGGTATCGCGCGAATAGCCGATGTCGGTGATGTAGGGGTAGATGTGCAGGTTCAAGCCGATGATGCCCACGCTGACGATGCCGAAGGCCACCACCAGTAGCCAGAAGGCGCCGGTCCGGACGGCTTCCCGCCGTGTCCACGGAACGTCGGCCGCGGGGGTCGGATCGCCTGTGCGGTTGCCGGATGCCCCGGGGGAGGGTTGAGGAGAGGTGAGCGCGCCGTCCGGCTGAAGGCCCATGTCCTCCGGGCTGCGTCGCACCAGCAGGAAGGCCGGCGCCACCACCATGGCGAAGGTCAGCAGGCCGAACACCGCCCAGGTGTTGCGCCATCCCACCAGTGCGAAGAGCCATGTGGCCAACAGCGGCATGCCGACCTTGGCGATGCCGGTTCCGGTGTTGGCGATGGAGATGGCCCGGCCCCGTTTGCGGATGAACCAGCGCGAGACCATCACGTTGACCACCATGTAACCGATGAGGGTGTCGCCAATGGTGACGGGGAGCCATCGGACCACCATGAACTGCCAGAACTCCTGGGCTTGGCTCAACAGGATGAACCCCGCGCCTCCGACCAGGGCCCCGCTGATGATGAGCCAGCGGGCGCCGTATCGGTCGATGAGGGGTCCCACCACCGCGGCCACCACCGAGGACAGCATGACCTCGCCGCTTCGGATGAACGAGAAGACCCCGCGGGAGATGCCGAACTCCGCGGTCAGGGGTTTCAGGAAGACGCTGAGGGTGCTGGACAACGCGAACGACGAGCCCAGGTAACAGAGGAAGCCGACGCCGACGATGTACCAGCCGTAGAAGATCTTTCGGGCCACGGTATCGAGTCGGTTTACTGGCGCGCCGCGGGAATGGCAACCGGGACGGCGCAACGCGGCGCGGTTGCCCCCGACGACGACCCCTGCCGGAACCGCACGGCCGGCGCGGGATTCGCCGATGTGGACCTCTGCGGCGCGGGCCTGTCTTGTCCAGGAACTGGCTGAACACGCCAAGCAGGGTGGACCCCCTGCGGCGCAGGCCTGTCTCTTCGCACGCCTCGAGGAACGCACGCTTGACAGGCCGGGGTTGGGACCTTAGATTCGTCCCTGACGAAAAGATCGATGGGAAAGGCGGTACGGGAACCGGTTTCAGTCTAATGGAACGGACGGTACCAGCGATGAGGGAACACACGAAAGTCACGCATTTCGCGTCCAGGGCCGGAGGGACGGGCGACGCCGGCCTGTCCAGGGACCGCGGGATGGCCGATGCCTTCGATGCCGTGGCGTTGTTCGACGCCGATGGCGTGGACGTGGTCCAGTATTCGGACACGGTCCGGCGGAAGACTCCCCTGGAGCCTGAAAAGCACCTGCTGCTCGCCATACTCGAGGACGCGCTCACCTGCTATCGGAAGAACGTTTACGCCCGGAACGCCAGGAAGCAGGCGACCTTCCGGGAAGCCGAAGCATGGATCTTCGCCAGGGACGACGAGCGCTTCCTCGGCTTCGAGTCCATCTGTGCGGTGCTGGGAATCGAGCCCAGCTACCTGCGTCGGGGCCTTCTGGAGTGGAAGAGACGAAAAGCCAAGGCCCGGGCCGACGCCGCGGCCGAAGCGGCCTGATCCCGGTCCGGGGGCCGGCTATCCACGGCTGCCCGTCTCCGCGGCGGGCAGCGACTCATTGTCGAACCGATCCATGGAAACCCTGAACGATTGCCTCAGTTCGTCTTGAGCGAACCTGAACAATTCCCCCGTTCGTCCTGAGCGTAGCGAAGCGAAGTCGAAGGACGCGCTTTATCGCTCCGACCTCTTGAACTCGGTACGGATCTCCGCGGCCAGCCGCCCCAGGCGGTAGGTATTCCAGTCGATGAACTTGGCGTACTCCGCCAACCTCGGGTGCGCCGCGGCGATCTGGCGCCACATGTCCTGGACGATCCGGCGGTAGTCGGGATGCCCCTGGGGCAGGGTCCTGAGCTCGCCGATGTGCACCGCCTCCCGCAGGTTCATCTTCATGTACCATCGCGTGCGATAGGCGAAGGGCACCACGTACTGGGCCTCCCGCGGGTAGTCCGCCCGGATACTGTCATGGACTTCGGCCGCGCGGTCCATGCAGCGTCGGAAATCGTCTCCGAAGCCGGCCTCGTCGATCTCGATGGGCGTGTCGTATCCGTGGGCGGTGGTGAAGTCCTGGCGTTCCTGGCTCAACAGGCGGTGCCTCTGAAGGTCCCGGTAGGCTCCCAGGTTGCCGATGATGTCGAAGGTGTAATAGACCTGTTCCAGAGCCCGGCCCGGCTTCTCGCGCCGGTGCCCGCGGGACTTCATGTAGGCGTCGAGAACGGCCTGCTTCCGCGCTTCCGGCATTTGCGCCGCCAACTCCCGTAGCTGTGACAGTGGACGCCCGGTGTGGGGATACAGGATGGCGGCGATGACCCTCTCTTCCGCCCGGTCGTCATGGTCCACCAGCGTGACGGCCGGGGCTTGCCGGTCCGTGTCTCCCACCGGAGTCTCGGCCATCCCGTCGACGACCTCCATGCCTGCGACTTGCCGGACCGGTCCGGTAACCAGTTCCTCGGCCAGCGAGCGGGTCTCGCGGAAGGTGTCGGAGAGGTAGGGGCTCGGCTTGGCGCGTTTCACGAACGACGGGATCAGCGTATCGAGCTCCCCGCGGATGGCGGACCCCAGGTTCCGCAGCTCTTCGAGGTCGCTGGAGTAGAGCTTCGACAGCAGGTGCTCGAACGCCTGTCCCACTCCGAACAGGCCCACGTTGGTCCGGGTCGCCGCGGGCAGGTAGCCGCGCAGGACGTCGCAGGCGTGGGCCCGGACGGTGGCGCGGTAGGCGGTCTCCGCCCACCGGGCGAGGTCCTTGTCCCGCAGGGCCTCGGCATAGGTGACAGGGCCGCCGGTCCGGGGGTTGCGCAGTTCCGTTTCCTCCAGCGGAAGCGACTTGCGCACGTGCGCGATCATCGGCTCCATCTGCCGCGAATAGGCGTCGAACAGGCGCTCCATGAGATCATGGTAGTCCTGCGCGTGCCTCGATCCGGCGATGGTCGGCTCCACGAAGAAGAGGTATCGGCCCGCGGCGTCCTTGCGGTCGAAGCGAACGTAACGGGTGGACTTCTCCAGCGGAGCGATGCCGATGCGCGCGTCCTCCAGGTGCTTGGCCGCGACGTTGGAGATCCCTTCGCAGGCCACGTGGGCGCCCCCCAGTTGCGCCACCGAGTCGTCGCCGTACCCGATGAGCACCCTTTCATAGAAGGCTCGCGCCCGGCGCACCGCGGGGTCGTCCCGGTTCGCCGGTGCGGGGGCGCCGAGCACCGGGGAGAGGTCGGCGTCGCCCAGGAACTCGTCCAGGAACATGCGCCGCAGGTCCTTGGCCGATCGGCTGTAGCGGGAGAAGAGCGCCCCGGCTACCTCCTGCGGCAGTTGCAAGCCGAAGACCGGCCGGTCCACGTTGCTGAAGAACGGGGCGAGCCGCTCGCGTTCCGCGGGGGTGAAGTCATCCATGGAGATGGAACGGCCTGGGCGGCCGGCTACGGAACCTGTGTTATTACCAGAGGACGGTTCGACGGGACAAACCCGGCCTCCGGATCCGGGCCCTCTCGGGAACCAATTCCGGCTTGAGGCGCCTCTCCCTATGGGAAAGCGCGTCCTTCGACTTCGCTACGCTACGCTCAGGACGAACGGAGGCAATTGTTCAGAGTTTCCCTTGCCCGGACCGGCTCCCGGGGGCGCGGGCAGGTTCGCATGGCATGGGACGGTCCTCCTGCTGGATACGGGCGCGATCATCTGGCAAACTCTGTCCGAGAAGGTCACTTCCCAAGGAGCACACGGCTTATGAGCGGCGCAAACCTGGACGAGCTGTGCATCAACACCATCCGCACCCTCTCCATCGACGGGGTCCAGCAGGCCAACTCCGGCCACCCGGGCACTCCCATGGCCATGGCTCCGGTGGCCTATTGCCTGTGGCAGCGTTTCCTGCGTTTCGACCCGGACGATCCCATCTGGCCCAACCGGGACCGGTTCGTGCTGTCCGCGGGCCACGCCTCCATGCTGTTGTACTCGCTGCTCCACCTGGCCGGGGTCAAGGCCGTGAGCAAGGACTACGAGGCCCTGGGCTCGCTCTCCGTTCCGCTGGAGGCGCTGAAGCGGTTCCGCCAGCTCGACAGCCGCTGCCCCGGCCATCCGGAGTACCGCTGGACCTCGGGAGTGGAGACCACCACCGGCCCCCTGGGACAGGGCGTCGCCACCAGCGTGGGCATGGCCATCGCCGGACGGTGGATGGCCAGCCGCTTCAACCGGCCCGGCTTCGAGGACCTCATCGACTTCGACGTGTACGCCCTGTGCGGCGACGGCTGCATGATGGAGGGCGTGAGCCACGAGGCGGCGTCGCTGGCCGGGCACCTCAAGCTGTCCCGGCTGTGCTGGATCTACGACAACAACCGGATCACCATCGAGGGCCACACCGCGCTCGCCTTCTCCGACGACGTGGCCACCCGTTTCCTGGGTCTCGGATGGAACGTCGTCCGGGTGGGCGACGCCAACGACCTGGAGATGCTCCACCGGGCGTTCCGCACGTTCCGGGACACCGCCGACCGGCCCACCCTGCTGATGGTGGACAGCCACATCGGGTACGGCTCGCCCAACAAGCAGGACACCAGCGGCGCCCACGGCGAGCCCCTGGGCGCGGAGGAAGTCAAGCTCACGAAGAAGCGCTACGGTTGGCCCGAGGACGCCGCGTTCCACGTTCCCGACGGCGTGCGGGAGCATTTCCGCGAGGGCATGGGACGACGCGGCAAGTCCCTGCGGGACGCGTGGTTCGACCGCATCCGGGACTATCGGGGCCGGTATCCGGAGCTCGCGGAGGAGCTCTACCGGATGCAGCACCGCCAGCTTCCCGACGGGTGGAACCGGGACCTGCCGGACTTTCCCCCGGACGCCAAGGGGGTGGCGGGCCGGGAAGCGTCCGGCAAGGTGCTGAACGCGCTGGCCCGGAACGTGCCGTGGCTCATGGGAGGCGCCGCGGACCTGTCCCCGTCCACCAAGACGCGCCTGGTCTTCAAGGGCGCGGGAGATTTCTCGGCCGAGGACTACGGCGGGCGCAACCTGCACTTCGGGGTGCGCGAGCACGCCATGGCGTCGGTCATGAACGGGATGGCGCTGGTCAAGGTGCGCGCCTTCGGGTCGGGGTTCCTGATCTTCAGCGACTACGCCCGGGGCGCCATCCGGCTGAGCGCGCTGATGGAGCTTCCGGTGGTCCACGTGTTCACCCACGACTCCATCGGCGTGGGGGAGGACGGGCCCACGCACCAGCCGGTGGAGCACCTGGCGTCCCTTCGGGCCGTGCCCGGGTTGATGGTGCTCCGGCCCGCGGACGCCAACGAGGTGACCGCCGCCTGGAAGGTCGTCATGGAGCGGCATCACGAGCCCGCGGTGCTGGTGTTGACGCGCCAGGCGCTGCCCACCCTGGACCGCAGCCGCTACGCCGCGGCCGACGGCGTGGCGCGCGGCGCCTACGTGCTCGCCGACGCTCCGGACGGAAAGCCCGAGGTGCTGTTGCTGGCCACGGGCAGCGAGGTCCCGGTCTGCGTGGAGGCATACGAGACCCTGGCCGCGGAAGGGGTCAAGGCCCGTGTGGTCAGCATGCCTTGCTGGGAGCTGTTCGACGACCAGGACGAGAGCTATCGGAACGGCGTGATCCCGCCCGAGGTGACGGCCCGGGTCTCGGTGGAGCAGGCATCGGTGTTCGGATGGACCAAGTACACAGGCATCGCCGGACACCAGATCGGAATGCGGTCCTTCGGCGCGTCGGCGCCCCTCAAGGACCTGCAAGAGAAGTTCGGCTTTACCGCGGACGACGTGGTCGCCGCGGCCCGTGCGCAGTTGGCCCGCGCACGGTGAGCCGGCTTCGAGGCTCGGGCCGCGGGGAACGCGGCCCCGGAGGCGTCCCGGTCGGCTGCGGCGCCTGCCGCAGGGAAACGGCGCCGGCCCGGAGGGAACCATGAACCCGTTGCGATCGTTGAGCGAGAGCGGACAGTCCGTCTGGCTGGACTACATACAGAGGAAGCTCCTCGCCACCGGCGAGCTCGAGCGCTTGGTGGAGGAGGACGGGGTCACCGGGGTCACCTCGAACCCCGCCATCTTCGAGAAGGCCGTCGCGGACAGCGACGACTACGACGACGTGACCGCACGGATGGGCCGGGAGGGGTCCGCGGACCCCAAGGCGGTGTACGAGGCCATCGCCATGCGCGACATCCGGGAGGCGGCGGACGTGTTGCAGTCCGTTTACCGGGAGACCGGGCGGCGCGACGGCTACGTCAGCCTGGAGGTGTCGCCGCACCTGGCCCACGACACGGAGGGGACCGTGGCCGAGGCGCGGCGGTTGTGGAACAGCGTGTCCCGGGACAACCTCCTCATCAAGGTGCCGGGCACGCCGGAGGGGGTCCCGGCCATCGAGCGGTTGATCGGGGAGGGCATCAGCGTGAACGTGACCCTGCTGTTCGCCCGGGAAGCCTACGAGCAAGTGGCCCAGGCCTACCTGCGCGGGCTGGCGAAAGCGGCCGCGGACGGACTGGACCTGGGGCGGATCGCCAGCGTGGCGAGCTTCTTCATCTCCCGCATCGACACGCTGGCGGACCAGATGATCGAGGCGAGGCTCGATGCCGCGGACGAAACCGGCAAGGAGCGCCTGCGCGCGCTGATGGGCAAGGTCGCCATTGCCAACGCCAAGCTCACCTACAAGCGCTACAAGGAGATCATGCAGGGCGAGGGCTGGCAGGCGTTGGCCGGCAGGGGCGCCCGGCCCCAGCGGCTGTTGTGGGCCAGCACCAGCACCAAGAACCCGGGCTACCGGGACGTGCTCTACGTGGAGGAGCTCGTCGGCGAGGATACGGTGAACACCGTTCCGCCGGCGACGCTGGACGCGTTCCGCGACCACGGCAAGGTCCGCAAGAGCCTGGATGAGGACGTGGAAGGCGCGTCCGAGACCATGGCCGCCCTGGAACGGGCGGGGGTGTCCATGCAGGAGGTGACGGACCAGCTATTGGAGGACGGGGTCCGGCTCTTTTCCGAGGCGTTCGACAAGCTCCTGGCGACCATCGAGGAGGAGTGCCGCAAGGCCGCGGACACGGGACCCTCGGCGTGAGTCCCGCCCCCGTCGAGATCCTCCCGTCCATCCTCTCCGCGGACTTCTGCGTTCTCGGACGGCAGATCGCCGAAGTGGAAGAGGCCGGCGCCGACCGCATCCACGTGGACGTGATGGACGGTCGTTTCGTGCCGAACATCACCATCGGCCCGCCGGTGGTCGAAGCCGCCCGGCGCAGCACCCGGCTGCCGCTGGACGTGCACCTGATGATCGTCGAGCCGGAGCGCTACCTCGCGGACTTCGCCAAGGCCGGCGCCGACGTCATCCTGGTCCACCAGGAGGCCTGCCCGCACCTGCACGGCGCGGTCCACCAGATCAAGTCGCTGGGAAAGCGGGCGGGGGTCGTGCTCAACCCGGCCACTCCGCTGACGACCCTGGAAGAGATCCTCCCGGAGCTCGACCAGGTGCTCATCATGAGCGTGAACCCCGGCTTCGGCGGCCAGAGCTTCATCGAGGCCAGCGTGGAGAAGGTTCGCCGGCTCAAGCGGATGCTGGAGGAGCGCGGACTGGACGCCGCCATCGAGATCGACGGCGGCATCGGCCCCGGCAACGCGGCCCGGGTGGCAGCCGCAGGCGCCACGCTGCTGGTGGCGGGGTCGTCGGTGTACCACGCGCCGGGGGGCGCCGCCCAGGGGGTCCGCCGGCTGCGGGCCAGCATCGACGGCGAACCGGGTTGACCTCCGCCCCGCGCGCGGCCGCGCCTCGGCATGGGCACGGTCACGGGCCGGCTCAGCGGACCTCCGCCCGCCCATGCGGCCGCGCCGAAGGCGAGAAGCGCCTGTCCGGGGAGCCCTACCGACCCCCGCCCGCACGTGCGGCCGCGCCCCGTCATTCCCGCGAAAGCGGGAATCCAGACCTGACCTCCGCCCGCACGCGGCCGCGGTCAGGCTCACGGGTCGGGGAAGGTCAACTCCACGCGGCGGCTCCTTCCCGGCGTGACCGTCACCCGCCGCGACGTTTCCCCCAGTGTCTCGTGCCAGAAGCGCGCCTCGTAGTCTCCCGGAGGGATCCCGCGCACCACGAAGCCGCCGGTGGCGTCGGTCACCGCGAAGAACCGGTTGGGCGTCACCACGATGTACGCGCTCATCCACGCGCGGTGGAGCTCGCAGATCACCTTCACCACCCCGGGACGGCGGAGCGTCCTCGTCACCCGGCGCCATCGCGGCAACCCTTCGTTGAACAGGGTCTCGGGGCCCATGCGGGCATGGGCGTCGTGGAGTATGGGGTCGCTGTTCAGCAGGAGCACGGCGCTGCCCACCGGCGCCGCCTGGACGTGGGGCGCGAACCGGCAGCCGACGTTGTCCAGCGCGATGGCCCCGGACTGGACCGCGGGTCCGCGGAGGCCGGCGCCGTGCAAGGTGACCACCACGTTCCGCAAGCCGCTGTCCGCGGCCACGAGAAGGCTCTCGTCGGGGACCGCGGAGCCGCAGAAAGCCCGTTCCTTGTAAACCCGCAGGGCGTTCCGGGGCGGAGGCTCGCCGCGGAACCGCACCGTCCCGGCCATGGCGCCGGTGTCCGCGCCCACGACTTCCCGCCCGGGCGCAAGGCGGTCGCCGTGCGCCGGACCGTGGCTCGCGCCGACCCAGAGGGTCAGGCTGGCGGCGATTGCGAGACGCGGCGCGAGGGCCGTCCGCAAGCGCGCCGGCCGCGGCCGGCGTCCCGGACCGGCTTCCGGGTCCGGGTGGAGTCGGAAGCCGCGGCCATGCCAAAGGCGGAAGAACGACGAGGACCCTTTCGCGCGCGTTCGACGCGGCGAAGGGGTCCTCGTCGGAGTGCTCGGGGAAGCGGTCCGTTCGGACCCGGACCGTCCCCTGGCGGGTGTGGCTAGTGAGCGGTCGACTGGACGTCCAGGTTGACCAGGTCCACCGGCCGTTCGGTCTCGGCCAGCATCCCCCAGCTCTTGATCCAGGCGGCGGTGCGCTCCAACTCGTCCGCGGGGATCGGCGCCGGGTCCACCACCACGATGCGGCTGTCGCGCAGCTCGTCGGCCCTGATCGCGGCGATCTCCGGATCGTCCTTGTGGTAGTCGATGAAGTACTGCATGTACTTCTTCTTGTCGGCGTTGATGCGGCGCACGGCCTCGCGCACCGCGCGGTTGAACTTCTCGTAGGTCTCCGCGTCCACCTTGTCGGACGCGACCTCGGTGCCGTGGAGGGAGGCCGAAACCACGATGCGGCAACCTTTCTTCTCCGCCAGCGTGAGGTAGGGCTCGGTCAGCGGCGTGGACTCGATCTCCCCCTTCATGACCGATTCCAGTCTGTAGCGGGAGCCGCGCGGGGCTTGGCAGAGCCTGATCTCGTCACGGGTGAGGAAGCCTTCGAGCATGTGCAGGGTCAGGTAGTGGGTGCCGAAGAAGAACGGCACGCCTACCAGGCGGTGGGCGAGTTGCTGGGCGGTGTAAACGGACGAGTCGGGCCGCACCACGAGACCGGCGTAGGCGATGATGGAGCGCCTGCCGATCTGCCGGCCGGTGTCCACGTCGGAATCCTGCACCCGGCAGTAGTTGCCCCATTCGCAGGCGTTGTACATGTCCGCCCGGCCCTGCTCGAACAGCATGCCGTGGCTCGCGTGCGGGTTGGCGTCCTTGGGATCGGTGACGTCGGTGTGGGTCTGCTTGTCGCCCGATCCGCGGTCGGCCCACTCGATCTCCAGACCCTCCTTGGCGAACAGGCCTTCGGCGTCGGCCACCAACTCGCACAGACCCTGAAACGGCGCAGTGCTCTCGAGAACCAGCTTCTTCATGGCTTTCTCTCCTTGTGTCGGTTTGTTTCCTTGCCCGGTTTCGACATGCGTCCCACATGCCGTGAACGGCAGGGCTGCCCGTCCACGGAAGGATCCTATACTACAGGTTGCCGCCCAAGCGCAACAACGCCGTAATTCGGGACGTCTTCGCGCTCGCGCGCTACGACGGGAAACGGCGATGGGGATCGGGACCCGGAAGAGCGAACCCGTCGTTACGGGTCACCGGAAAGGGTGGTGGAGCCGACCGGGATCGAACCGGCGACCTCTTGAATGCCATTCAAGCGCTCTCCCATCTGAGCTACGGCCCCACACTCGGGAGTCCGAACGGACCGGTGAAAACGTCCCGACCCGTCCAGCCAGTCACCAGCATACCGGATCGGACGGCTGGGAGGCAAGCGCACGACCGGGCCGGGGGAAGGCCGCTAGGTCCGGCGGCCGGAACCGTGCGCCTTCAGCATCTCGGCTGCGTGGCGTTCGGCCTGGGCCGTGACCTCGATCCCTCCCAACATGCGCGCCAGTTCCCGCACCCGTTCGGCTTCGTCGAGCTTCCTGACCGTGGTGAAGGTCCTGCCCTCGGCCACGGTCTTCTCCACCACGTAGTGGGACTCCGCGAGGGCGGCGATGGGCGGCAGGTGGGTGACGCAGATCACCTGGTGGGACTCGGCCACCGCGGCGAGCTTCTTGCCCACCATCTCGGCCACGCTTCCGCCGATGCCGGCGTCCACCTCGTCGAACAACAGCGTCGGGATCTCGCCCTGCGTCAGCACCAGTGACTTGAGTGCGAGCATCAGGCGCGACAGCTCCCCCCCGGACGCGATCCGGGCCAGGGGTCTCACGGGCTCGCCGGGGTTCGGAGAGAAGCAGAACTCCGGGTCGTCGATGCCTTCGTTGCCGATCCTGGCCCCGCCCACGACGAACGGCGGGTCCTCCCGGGTCTCGTCCCGTTGGCGGAAGCGCACCTCGAACCTGGTCCGGGCGAGCCCCATGCCGCCCACCTCCTGCTCCATCCGCCTCTCCAGGCTCCTGGCGGCGCGCTTCCGCGCCCGGGACAGTTCCTCGGCCGTTGCCCATGCCGAGTCCCGCGCGGCCTCGAAACGCCGAGCCTGGGCGGCGGCCTCTTCTTCGCCGCTCTCGAGCGCCGCGAGCTCCGCTTCGGCCTGTTCGCCGAGGGCGAAGATCCCTTCCACCGAGGCCCTGTACTTGCGCTTCAACCGGTTGATCTCGGCGAGGCGGTCCTCGATGCGCTCCAACTCCCCGGGGTCGAAACGCAGCCGGTCGGAATACCGGCGGATCAAGGCCGCGGCCTCGTCCAGTTGCGCCGCCGACCCTTCCAGCAGCGCCAACGCCTCGCCCAGCGCGTCGTCGATCTCCGCCATGTCCCGCAGTCGCGGCAGGTAGCGGCGCAACTCGACCACCACCGCGTTGTCGCCGTCGTAGAGGAACAATTCGCCTTCCTTGCAGGTCTGGTAGAGCTTTTCGGAATGGGCGAAGAGCCGTCGTTTCCGTTGCAGCGCCTCCTCTTCGCCGGGTTCGAGCCGCGCGTTCCGTATCTCCTCCAACTGGGCCCGGAGAAAGGATTCTTCACGGGCCTTTTCCGCCAGCTTTTCCTTGAGTTCGCACAACCGCTTCCACGCTCCGGCGAAGGCCTCGAAGCGCTCCTTCATGGCCGCGGTCCGGTCTTCGAGGCCGCCGTGGGCGTCCAGCAGTTCCAGGTGGGTCTCGGTACGGAGCAGGGTGTGATGCTCGTGCTGCCCGTAGATGTGGACGAGGCCGCCGCCGACGCGGGACAGGAGGGAGAGCGGACCCAGCCCGCCGTTCAGGTAGATCCGGTTGCGACCGCCCCGGCTCACCACCCTCTTCAGCACCAACTCGTCTTCAGCCTCGCAGCCGGCCGACGCCAGGGCGTCACGGGTGGCCGCGGGCAGGTCCGAGAACAACGCCTCCACGATCGCCTCGCCGGCGCCCTGGCGGACCAGGTCGGAGGATCCCCGGGCTCCCAGGAGCAGGCCCAAGGCGGTGAGCACGACGGTCTTCCCCGCGCCGGTCTCTCCCGTGAGGACGTTCAGCCCGGGACCCAACTCCAGCTCGGCGTGGTCGATCACCGCCATGCTGTCGATTCGCAGGTGTTGGAGCATCGATGCCGACTACCGTCCCGTCCGGGCAAGAGGGGATCCGGCTTCCCTGCCTCTCGCCGCCATGCGCCGACCCGGACGGGTTCCTAGCGCTCTCCCCATTTGAGCTTGTTGCGAAGCACGTCGAAGTAGGACCGGGTCGGTATCCGCACCAGCGATACCGGCGACTGGTGGCGGCGCACCTCCACCCGGTCGCCGTTGTGCAACAGTATGCCCTCCTGGCCGTCCGGGATCAGGATCACCGTATCCCCGGCCGACCTCAGGGTCGAACGGATCCTGGCGTCGCTGGCGATGACGATGGGTCGGTTGGTGGTGAGGGTGTGAGGGCAGATGGGGCAGAGGATGATCGCTCCCATGGCGGGGTGGAGGATCGGACCCCCCGCGGCAAGCGAGTAGGCCGTCGATCCCGTGGGCGTGGAGATGATGAGGCCGTCGGCCCTGTAGGTGCACAGGTAGTCGCTGCCGACGTAGGTTTCCAGGTCGATGATCTTGGACCGTGCCCCCTTGGTGATCACCGCGTCGTTGAGGATCCGCAAGTCCCTCGCCTCGCGCTGGCCCGAGATCCTCACGTTCAGGGTCATGCGCTTCTCGACGGAGTAGTTCTCCGAGATCGTGCTGTGCAGCACCTCCTCGAGCTCGTCCACCGCGATTTCGGTGATGAAGCCGAGGCCGCCGAGGTTCACCCCCACGATGGGCACTTCGGGGCGCTCCACGAGGCGGGCGATGCTGAGCAGCGTGCCGTCCCCCCCCAGGACGACCATGAGGTCGGCCCGTCCCGCCATCTCCTCCTTGCCCGTCACCCGGCCCCCGGCGGCGCCGAATTCCGCTTCCACCAGCACCTCCATTCCCCGGCCCTCGAGCCAGGGTATGGTCGCCCGCATGATCTCTTCGGCCTTTTCCTCCCCGTACTTCGCGACGATCCCTACGATCCTGACCATGCCGTTTTCGAGAACTACCACAGGGCCGCAAAGGATTCCATCCGGCTACGCGCGCCTGCGCGCTTACGCATCCTGCAGGGCGTTGTAAACCTTCTCCGCGGTAATGGGCAGATCGACGATGCGGACGCCGACGGCCGCCTCCACGGCGTTGGCGATGGCCGGGGCCGTGGGCACGATGCTGTTCTCCCCGATGGACTTGGCGGCAAACGGCCCGGGTCCCGTCTTGTCCTCCACCAGCACGGTCTCCAGGCGCGGAAGGTCCTTGACGCACGGGACGCAGTAGTCGCCGAGGTTGAGGGTGGCGACCCGGGTCCCGTCCTTGACCATCTCTTCCATGACCGCATAGCCCAGGCCTTGCACGAAGCCGCCGTCGATCTGCCCCTGGTGCATCACCGGGTTGATGACCGTGCCCACGTCGTGGGCCGTGACCACCTTCTCGACGTCCACGACGCCGGTCTCCCGGTCCACCCGGACCTCCGCCACCTGGACGAAGAACCCGGGGACCGGAGAGCGCTGCGGTCGGTAGGACTTGCGCACCGACAGGGTCCCCTCTTCCTCGACGAGCTTCCGGGCCACCTCCGCGAAGGCCGCCTCTGCGCCGTTGGCGGTGAAGCGGCCGCGGGCCAGGGCCACCGCGGCCGCCGTGCAACCGAGGAGGCGCGCCGCCGCCTCGGTCATCTTGCCGCGCAGCTCCTCCAGCGCCTCCATCAGGCCGCGCCCCACCATGGCGGTGATCTTGCTGCCGCCGGGCTCGGCGTCGGTGTCGAAGGTGTCGGTGTCGCCGCGGGCGACCTTGATCCGGTCCGCCGGCAGGGTCAGCAGTTCCGCGCTGATCTGGCGCAGCAGCGTGTGGGTGCCCGTGCCGATGTCGGGAACCGCGGTGAGCACCGTGACCTCGCCGTCGGCGTCGCACGAGACCTCCAGGTTCACGGCGCCGCTCCCCCCGGTGTGCCGGAAGGACAGGGCCATGCCCCGGCCGATGCCGTCACCGGCCTCCTTCCCGTCCCACCCCGCGGCCTCCAGCGCGGCGTCGATGGTCTCGCGGCACCGGACCTTCGCCATGGCCCGCTTGTTGGGCAGCACGTCGCCGTCCTGCAGCAGGTTCCCGAGCCGCAGGGTCACCGGGTCCAGGTCGAGCTTGCGGGCCAGCATGTCCAGCAGCGACTCGATGGCGAAGACCGTCTGCGGCTGGCCCGGCGATTTCATGTAACCGCCGGGAACGCCGTTGGTATAGACGTTGGAGGTGCGGATGACGTAGTTGGGGATGCGGTAGGCGTTGGTGATGAACGTGCCGTCGATCTCCGACGGCTTGAACCCGGAATAGGCGCCGGTGTCGAAATGGATGTCGCTTTCCAGGGCCACCAGCGCGCCGTCCCTTCGGGCTCCCAGCTTGAGCCGCATCACCGCGGGGTGCCGGGGGTCGCCAGCCATGAGCTCTTCGGTGTAGTTCATCACCATCTTGACGGGACGTCCGGCGGCCCGGGAGAGAAAGTAGCAGAGCGGCACGTCCATCTGTGACCCCTTGCCGCCGAAGTCTCCGCCCAGGGCCACGCTGTGGACGCGGATGCTTCCTTCGTCGAGTCCGAGTTGACCGGCCAGCATCTTCTTGAGCCGGAACGGGGCCTTGCACGAAGCCCACACGTCGATGCGGCCCTCACGGTCCACCGCCACCACCGCGGCGTGGGGTTCGAGGTAAACCTGGTGGACCTGCGGCGTACGGAAGGTGTGCTCGACCACCACGTCCGCTTGGGCGAAGCCCCGGGCCGCGTCGCCGGCCGCGTGTTCCTCGAGCGACAGGACGTTGGGCCGGTGCTCCGGCCGCTCGGGTACGCCCGCATAGCGCGCGAGGTCTTCGTGGACCACCGGGGCGCCGTCCGCCAGGGCCGCGGAGACGTCGGCCACCGCGGGCAACTCCTCGTACTCCACCTCGATCAGCGACAGGGCCTCCTCCGCGGCCTCCGTCGTCTCCGCTGCCACGGCCGCGACCTTGTCCCCGATGAACCGCACCTTGTCCCGGGCCAGCACGGGCAGGTCCCGGACGCTGACCCCCACCCGCACGTCCGGCACGTCCGCGCCCGTCAGCACCGCGTGGACCCCCGGAACCTGCCGCGCCCGGGAGGCGTCCACCCGCACCAGCCGGGCGTGCGCCAGCGTGCTGCGCAGGCACTTGCCCCAGAGGGCGTCGGGCACTCCCACGTCCGCGGTATAGACCGTCCTGCCCGAGACCTTGTCCGGCCCCTCCACGCGCCCTACCGGATGCCCTACCACCCTGAGTTCCATGGTTGCTCCTCCTGCTGCCGTTGCTGCGGCCCGAACGCGGCGTCTCCGCGGCGCCCCCGAAACACGGCCTCAATATAGGGCCTCCGCCTGCCGACGCCAAGCATCGTCGGCCGGGATTGGCCGAGTCAGCGCATCGTAGCGGGAGACGGGGAAACCGTTTCCCGGGCCGGGGTCCCGGTGACGTGCAGGCTCTGCCGCTCCACGTATCGCAGGGGTGTTGCTTGAACTTGGCGCAAAGATTCCGGCACGGGGAATTGCCACATGGCGCTGGAAATGAGAACCGAGTGCGAGAGACGCCATGCGCCGCTGACGCACGTATCGGAGGCCTTCATCTGTTCCTGCGAGTGCACCTTCTGCCCGAACTGCACGGCTTCGATGGATGCCGCCTGTCCCAATTGCGGCGGCGAGTTGGTCAGCCGTACGAAATCCTGAAGAGCCATGGTTTTCAACCCGCCCTCGGCGCCGAGGCGACGATGCCCTCCGGCGCCGGATTCATGGGGATATGGCCGGGCTCCGCGGCCACCCGCGCAAGCCACGCCGAGACGGCCGGATAGTCGGCCAGCTCGAAGCCTCCTTCCTCCGCGACGTGGGTGTAGGCGTAGAGCGCGATGTCTGCGATGGTCATTGCTTCCCCGACGAACCAGGGTGAGCGGGCGAGGTGGCGCTCCATGACCGCGAGCGCGGCGCGCCCCCCCTCCTGCCGGGCAGGGAGCTGGGCGCGTTGCGCCTCGGTCATTGCAACGTGCCGGAGCCAGTGGCGGGCAACCGCGACGTTGGGTTCGTGGCTGTACTGCTCGAAGAACATCCACTGCAAAGTGAACGCACGCGCCACCCGGTCGTCGGGCCAGAAGCGAGACCCCTCGGCAAGGTAGTACAGTATGGCGTCGGACTCGGCGAGGAACGCGCCGTCTTCGAGTGCGAGCAGGGGAATGCGCCCGTTGGGGTTCATGGTGAGGAACGCGGGGCTCCGCGTCTCCCCCTTCAGGACATCGACCTCGACCCGCTCGTAAGTCTGGCTGAGGTGGGCGAGCAACAGCCGCGGCTTGTAGCCGTTGCCGGACAGGTGGTTGTCGTAGAGACGCAGCATTGCTTCCTATCCAGGATCCGAATTTATGGGGACCTCCAACCACCGGGAGTGTGACGCCAATTCAAGGGCATGCTGCTTCTGCTGGCGCCTTCTTTCCTCTCCGGTGACGTTCAGATAGATGTCCGCGTGGCATCTGTTCTGAAGCGTCGGCGTCGGCGCGACGGTCCTCCCATTTCTCGCGGCGTCCCAGACCTTCAGAACGGCCCATCCATAGAATTGCCGGGAAGTCGCCCTGTTGCGCGCCCGTTCCCGGGACCATTCGGCCAATTCATCCATCGGCGCATGGTCCATCCGATCCACAGAGATCGACTCGGCCTGTTCGCGCTCCAGAAAGATGTCCGTGTCCATATTGCCTTTACGTGCACGGTCACGCCTCCGTTCAGAGAACACGGCTCGGCCCAAGTCTTCATCCGCATCGCACTCCGCCTGTGGCTCCATGGCGCTGCAACCTTGGGTTCACCACGTCGGTGGCAGGCTCGTTGGCGGAAATGTCATCGTGAACAGGAGCCCTCCCACGTTCCATGCCGAAACGTTGGTCCGGTCAAGCATCAAGCGGCGCAATTGATCCAGGACGAATGCGTCAGGAAGGTCCGAAGAAGTTTCGTAATGGGAACGCCGACTCCTTCCACCCGTATAGGCATAGCAGTCAGCCTGTCCGCTATTGTTCAGCAGAAGGACGACGGAATCCGGCAGGTCAGGTGACTTGAAATGTATGGCGATCTCGGCATCCTGCGTAGGATATACGGTGGGACCCCACGGGTGCCACGCCAGAGCATTGATGAGCCTTCCCGCTTCCGTTTTCGTGGCGTCATCGATTTCCGGAAGGTTCTCCTCCGCGATTTCGTTGTCGACTTCTGTCAGCGCCTCCAGGGCATCCGCACGCCAACGTGATTCCGGCACGACGAATGGCTGATACGCTTCGCCTGCGTCTCCTCCCCTTGATGGCGCATTTAGATCGATCCATGGCGCCCGGAGGCGTGGTTCAGCGCCGGGTATTTCGTGACCAGTGCGGCTTTCCGCCAGAAACGACGCAATGTCTTTCGGCGCAATCCGCGGACAATCATAGACGTCGTATGCCGAGACGTTTCCGACCTGTATCGCAGCCATTCACATGTCCTCGTAATCTAGTCCGACCGCCCTATCCGCCAGCTTGTCGACGCGGGCAATCATCTGCTTTTGATCGTCGAATCCCATGCGATCCGGCGACTGAATATGAACTTGTGTATCCACGAGCACGGCGTTCTCGATCGACATCGATCTCTCGACCACACGCCACAATACCCATCCTTCCCCCTCTCCCGACAAGACGGTCCGAGTGGACGGCAGCCACTTCGCGTTCGGTTCGGATTTCATCAACTCGTCGGCTTCCGCCGGTACGAACTGGCCGAGGTACGCATCCACCGCGTCAGCCTCCAGCGCCTCCATGTGTGCAAGCGCCTGGAACGACAATCGATCCCGGCCGTGATCTCCAAGAGCGCCGGCGAACCATTCCGATGCTCTGCGAACCGTTTCCAGAACGACGGATCCGCTTCCCTGTTTCACGTTCTCGAAATCGAGATGCAACGTGTCCGGCGTCAGAACAATGCTGCACGCGCCACCAAAGAGCTGGCATCTACACCGCACGTCTTCCAGTGCGAAGGCCGGAGTCACGCTGAAATTTCGCGGGCCGATCGGAAGCCAGTCACGAAACTCGTCGGCGATTCCGCTGATGAACCCGGACTGCACCGAAGGCCAATCTGCAATAAACCGACTCAGCCTGAAGCTGACGTTGATCGCCGCGTGGTGATTACGAACCCGAAGGACCTTCATGTGTTCACCGCCGGTTTCTGACCCATCGCTATGCCTTCCAGTATACGGGAGCCGGCCAACCCCATCAACCCCGAAACCCCGCAGTCCCTCGCTGCCGGTCGGTGTCCTCACGGCAGGAACGGCCTGGCCGCGGACCACAACCGCTGCCTTCCCCGCCCTCCTCAGTCGTCCAGCCACATGAGCCTGGCGGGGTTGTCCTTGAGCATGACGGCGATCTGGTCCTCGGTGATGCCGAAGCCCAGCAGGGCGCGGATGAAGACGCGCATGCCGTCGATGGCGTTCAGGTGCAGCACCTGGCCGAAGTCGCTGCCGATGATGCAGCGTTCGGGGCCGATCTCGGCGATGGTGCGGACGGTCTCCATGGGGTCGGCCACGGGCTGGTAGAGGCTCGGTATCATGGGTTGGCAGTAGGTGCCCACGAAGACGCCCAGGTCCGCCAACTCCTTCATCTCGTCCAGCAGCAGCTTGTTGAGCTCCAGCAGCGGGTGGTCCAGAGTGGCGCGCACACCGAGTTCCCGGGCCTTCCTGGCCAGGGGAAGCAACTCCTGGAAGTCGGTGTGGCCGAAGCCGATGCCCACCTTCTTGTCCACCGCCATCTTCATGACCTCCACCACTTCCGGGAGCACCTCCCCCTCTTCGCTCACCAGACGCACCCCGCCCTTCTCGGGATGGCCGGCGCTGCGCCAGAAGCCCAGGGAGGTGAACGTGGGGAACCAGATCATCCTGGCGTTGGGGTACTGCAAGGCGATGCGAATGTACTCGGGGTTCATGCCGTGGCAGGTGCCGGCGCCGCCGTACACCTCCACCCGGTGCTCCAACTCCCCCGTCTCGACCAGGTGGTCCACGTGGCGCTGGGCCAGGTAGCAGGCGTTGGCGCTCACGTTCCAATGGTCCTTGAAGGCCAGCGCCCTCATGCCCGCACGGGACGCCTCCACCGCGATCTGGATCATGTCCTGGGAACGGTGCACGAAGTCCGGGTAGGCGTGGATGTGGCAGTCGATGGCGCCGTCCAGCAGCGAGTCCTCGATGCCCGGGTAGATCTTGAGCATCTCGGGGTTGTCCTTGAGCATCTGGTAGAAGTAGTCCTTGGCGTTGAGCTGCCGCACCCGCTCCAGGGTCAGGGTGCGCCCCACCAGGATGCCCGCCGCTTCCGCGTCCGCCGCAAAGTCACACATGGTCTCCTCGCCTTTCCGTTGTTTTTCCCGCGCGCCGGCGGCGCGCCTTCGTCTCGCCCTCGGATGAACCTCTGATCGATTCCGGCTTGGACTCCCTCCCCCTGTGGGAAAGCGCGTCCTTCGACTTCGCTTCGCTACGCTCAGGACGAACGGGGGGATCTTTGTTCAGCGTTTCCTTACGCTTGGCCCCAGGAGGTGATGAACCGAGCGGCGTCGTCGGCCGCGGGCTCGCTGACGGGAACGTACGGCACCACCATCCGCGTCACCCCGGCCTCCACGAACGGCGCCAGCCGGTCCTTGATCTCCGCCACCGAAGTGGCCGGGATCACCGGCAGCCGGTCCATGTAATCGTCGGTGAGACGGGCCATGGCCGCCTTGAAGCCGCCGCTCCGGAACGCCTCCTGGATCGCGTCCACGTCCTCGCCGAAGCCCTGCTTGCGCAGCATGTCACCGTAATGGTCGGCGATGTTGTAGAACGTCAGGGCTTGGCGCAGCTTCGAGCGGGCCACGTCACGGTCCGGGTGGAGGGAGACCCGGACCTTGCCGATGACCTCCAACCGGCTCGGGTCCCGCCCGGCCGCCTCGGCCCCGGCCCGCGCCCCCGCGGCGATCTCGCGGATCTTGTCGGGCGTCGCCATGTTGATGAAGACGCCGTCGGATATCCTTCCCGCCAACCGGGCCATCTGGGGTCCCAGGCCGGCCAGGTAGAGGGGCACCTCCGGATAGCGGGGCTTCCACGAGAGCTGGAAGCGCCTGCCGGTGTGGTAGGACTCCCCCTCGTACTCCACGCGCTCGCCCGCGGCCACCTTGCGCACGATCTCCATGTACTCCCGGGCGCGCCGCAGCGGACGGTCGAAGACGCCGCCGTGCCATGCCGCAATGGCCTTGTTGGCCACGCCCAGGCCCAGGAGGAGGCGCCCCCCGGAGAGGTCCTGGAGGGTCGCCGCCTGCAAGCCCAGGGTCACGGGACTGCGTCCGAAGATGTGGTAGATGGCGGTCCCCAGCCGGATGGCGCTGGTGCGGCTGGCCGCGGCCGAGATCAGCACCATGGGATCCGTGCTGTTGGACTCGCCCTTCCAGAACGCCCCGAAGCCGGCCTGCTCCGCCCGCTCCACCAGACCCACCACGTCCGCTGCCGGGTAGTGGGCCGCGGAATTGATTTCGATGTCGTAGATCACGTGCTTCCCCGCGCCGCCGCGGCGCCCGGCAGGAACGCTAGGCCGGCGCCTGCCGGACGGTCATGAAGTTGGTCATCTTCATGCTCATGACCACTTCCCCGTGCTGGTTCAAGGTCTCGACGAACGATTGGACGATGCCGCGTTCGGGCCGGGACCTGGACCGCCGGGTCTCCAGCACCGTGACGCGGATGGTGAGGCGATCCCCCGCGCGCACGGGCTTGCTCCAGCGGAGCTCGTCCACGCCGGGGGAGCCCAGGTTCGCCACCCTGGACAGGTAGTTGTCGGAATAGACGCGCATCATGGCCGCGGCGGTGTGCCAGCCGCTGGCGATGATGCCCCCGTAGATGGTCTTCCTGGCGAGTTCCGGATCCGTGTGGTACGGCTGCGGCACGAAGCGCTTGCCGAACTCGATGATCTCGGACTCCTCCATGGTCACCGGGCCGAACTCGTGCACCGAGCCGGACACGTAGTCCTCGAAGTACCGCTCCTCTCGCGGAACGCTGAACCCTTGCGCCTTCATCGCCGTCCCCGACCCGGCCGGGCGCGGTCCGCCCGACGGCACATCCGTGGGATGTACACCAGAAGCGGACCCGGTGGCAACTTCCGCCCGGTCCCGCCGAAGCCGCCCGCTCCCTGGCCCGCTCGGAAGTTTGTACAACGAGAGCCATGAAACTGGATTCCCGCTTTCGCGGGAATGACGGAGCAGGGTCTGCGGAGCAATGACGGCGTGATCCCTTTCGCTCCTGCCTTACCCACACAAAAGCCGGAACAGCCAAAAAGCGCGGTCCTTCGACTTCGCTACGCTACGCTCAGGACGAACGGAGGTGATTGTCAGGACGAACGGGGGCAATTGTTCAGGGGCAATTGTTCAGAGCTTCCTGACAGCAGAACGCGGGCAGGATGCCCGCGCTCCCGGGGATGCTTGCCGGGGACGCTGCGCCTCAGCGCGTCTGCGCTTCCTCTGGGCCGGGTCTCCCGGGTGCGGTGGTCCAGTACATCAGCGCGGTGGAGGTGAAAGACGCCAGGGAGAAGACCGTAAGGGTGGTCGTGTAGCTCCCGGTCAGGTCGTGGAAGAACCCCGCGCTGATGGGGCCCATGACGCTGCCCGCGGTCACGAACAGCCGGCTGAAACCCTGGATGCTGGCGAAGTGGCGGATGCCGAAATAGTCCGCGCGAATGGGTTCCTGGAGCGACGCGAGACCGCCGTAGCACAGCGAGTACACGACCACCGCGGCCATGAACCACTCGGTGGCGTCGGTGGTCCCCATGACCAGGACGGCCGCGCCCAGAGCCAGGAGCAGGCCCATCATCAGGCGCCGTTTGTCCAGGAAGTCCCCCAGCCACCCGAAGAGGAGCCGCGCCGGGGCGCCCATGAGGGTGGAGGCGCCGAGCAGGCTGCTGGCCGCCTTCTGGCTCCAGCCCCGGTCCACCAGGAGGATCACGAAATGGACCGAGACCCCCTCCGTGACCATCTGCCGCAACCCCATGACCGCGGAGAGCAGCCAGAACGACCGGGTGCGCAGCGCCTGCCGGAGCGTCAGCGAGAACTCCGGCTCCGGGGCGCGCTCCCGCGACCTCCGGGAAGCCGCGCCGGTTCGGGCATGGGGCGGCTCGTCGCCCCGTTCATGCCGTTCGTACGCTCCCCCGATGGACCGGGCCAGGGGCCAGCCCAGAGCGACGATGAGCAACGCCGACGCCAGGGCCGCGGTGCGCCAGCCCCACCAGGCGATCATCAAGCCCACCACCGGCACCAGCGCCCCGGACAGGCCCGGCCCCATCCTGAATATGCCGAAGGCGAGGCTCCGCCGGGCGCGGAAGAGCGTGGCCACCACCACGCTGATGGGGATGTAGAACCCGATGCTGGAACCCAGCACGATGCCCAGCACGATGCTGGCGTAGAGCATGGGCAGGGAGGTCACCGCGCTCAGGCCCACGAAGCCCAGGGCGCAGATCACGATGCCCACGTACATGACCCGTTTCGGCCCGAGCCGGCCCGTCATGTACCCTTCGGCGGGGCCAAGCAGGCCCGATTCCACCCGGGCCATGGAGAACGCGCCGGAGATGGCGGTCCGGCTCCAGCCGAACTCCCGCTCGAAGGACGGGAAGTAGGCGCTCAGGCCGAAGTAGGCCAAGCCGGTGCTCACGGCGTGGGCGAGCGCGCCGGCGAAGACGATCCACCAGTGGGACATGGGGCGCGTGGGGGAGGGCTCGGGGCAGGACCCGGGGCAATCGTTCAGGGTTTCCCTTGTGGAAACTCCGAACGGCGACCCACGTTCGTGCCTCCCTTTCCCGGGCAACCATGAATATCCCTCTCCATGAACCGAGTCAACGGACCTCCCCGTGGCGGCCGGGTTTGACTTCTCGAGCGGCATTCGGGACACTTGCCGGCCATGGGCAAGCGGACGCCGACCGGGAGTTCCGGGCGTCCGTCCGCTTCGAGGGCCAGGCCATGACGCTCGAAGACTTCGCCGCAAGGGTCCGGCGCGCCACGGACATCGTCTTCTTTACCGGAGCCGGCATCAGCACCGAGTCGGGCATCCCGGACTTCCGCAGCCCGGGCGGGACCTGGACCCGGATGAAGCCGGTCTATTTCGACGAGTTCCTGCGCAGCGAAGAGGCCCGGGTGCGAGCGTGGCGGCGTCTCCGAGGACAGGATCGTCGAGCTGCACGGCTCCGACCGGACCGTCGTCTGCCTCGGCTGCGGCAAGGTCTTCGACCCGGACGCGGTGCTGGAGGCCTTGGGCGAAGAGTTCGTCTCGCCGCGCTGCGACGCGTGCAACGGCCTGCTCAAGTCCGGCACGGTCTCCTTCGGCCAGCCCATGCCGCGGGACGCCATGCAGCGCGCGCAGGCGTGGAGCGAAGCCGCGGAGGTCTTCGTGGTGGTGGGATCCTCGCTGGTGGTGCAGCCCGCGGCGTCGTTCCCCGTGGTGGCCAAACAGGCCGGCGCGCTGCTGGCCATCGTCAACCGTGATTCGACTCCCATCGACTCCTTGGCCGACTACCTCTACCAGGGAGAGATCGGCGAGTTCTTCCGCAACCTGAACCCACTGCTGTCCGACGCCTGACAGGTCACCCGTAGCCCCAAATCCACCACCTGATCAAATCCATCTTCCCGACAGTCCTGCTGCATGATGCCTGCACTTCGTATCCCCGGAGCGTCGATGGCCGCGGCCGGCAAGGACTACCGGGCCGGTATCTCTACTTCCCACAGTACTCGGCCTCCTCTTTCCTCCTGTCCCGTCCGGATGCCGGAGACGGGATAATCGGGCAATGGAAGTATAGTCATGCACTTCCCCTCGAACAGCACGCCAATTTCTCGTAAGGCGAAGCCAAGCTTCTCGAAGCCGTCCCCGTACCCCCTGCGCCGTCTGGGCACGCCCCCTTTGCGCGGGTCTTTCGGGTCTTTCGGGGTCACCTCCACGAAGACCCTGCGGGGCACATCCTCCCGGACGCAGGGCTCCCTGACGTGGATCAGCGTGCCGTCACCGAGATAGACGTCGAAGTGGGAGCGCGCCACAGGCTCTCCGGACACCACCTGCCGGTAAATGGCTCGGTAGAACTCCACCAGGTCGTCCGTACCTGCGGAATCATACAGGAACACCTGTTCGTTCCCGGGCGTGAGCAGGGCGCCGCTCTCCACGCGGTCGCGGGTGACGATGAAGTCTGCGGCGCGGGCGTCGGCTTCCAGGTCTTTTATGTGGGGGGGTTGCAACGGGACGCTTCCGGCGAAATAGTACCTTCGTTCGGATAGGGAAAAATGGTACATTCGTTCGTGGCGCGAAGGTGTGCCCGGTCGGGGCCAGTCCGGCTTGACGGATGCAAGGAGCAGGACCACCTTTCCCCGCGTGGTTTCGCGGATGCTCCCGATTTCGGCCAGGGTGGCCAGTTGGGCCTCGGCCGCCCGGGCGTCCGGGCTCGATCGGTGATCCATCTGGAAGGTGGAGACGACGAAGGCGAGCAGCGCTGCGACTGCAAGGCCGACCACGGGACGAGGCCCCCGGCGTTTGTGGAGGTACAGCAGGAACAGTGAGTAGAGTGCCAGCGGGACGCCCGCGTAGAACAGGGCTTCGTAGTTGTGGTGCGCCGCGTTGTGGCGCATGGGCAGGGCCCAGAAGAACCCCGACAGGGCAAGGGTGGCCAGCAGCATGCGGCGTCGCCCGTCCAACAGCGGCCCCGCAAGGCGCACCACGGTCATGGATGCGGCCACCACCATCAGCAACGCCAGGAGGGAAACCCACAACGGCAGCCCCGAAATGTCTGGCCCCCCAAAAGGAGCGGAGGAAAACCACTCCAGCAGATCGACTCCCCGGTCGGTGAGGACGAAGGGAACGGACGCGACGCAGACACGGAAGAACTGCTGTCGCAGGAAGCGCAGCCACCACACAGGGTCGAAGGGGGCGTCCTGGTCCAGTCCGGTCCGCAGGAGCATGGACCGGACTGACGGCAGTTCTGTCACCGGAGTCTCGCCTCCGAACGCGGCGTACTCGTTGGCGAAGTTGAAGCCCAGGACGACCGCCCCGAACAGCAGCGCGAACACTCCCAGCGCCATGTAGCGGCTGCGCAGCACCGCCGCCCCGGTGGAGCGCACACGCGGCCACAGCGCGGTTCCGCCCTTCCACGCCCGAACCACCTCGCTCGCCGTACCCAGGATGAGGAACGGCAGCAGGAAGGCATACACATGCCACCCCAGCAGCAGCGCGACGCAGGTCCTGGCCAGCAACTGGCGGAACCGCCCCTCCTGCACGAACACCACCATGCCGTGGAAGACCAGCATCACCGCGAACAGGTCCACGCTCATCTCCACGGAAACCGCGTTGCTGTACAACAGCATGTAGAAAGAGGAGAAGGCCGCGAGGGTGGCGGCCAGCGCGGTCCAGCGGTGGGAAGTAATCCGTGCGAGGGCGAGGAAGGCCAGGAGCACAGCGGCGCTGAACAACAGCAACATGAGCATGCGGGCTGCCAGGATCTTGGCCGACAGGTCGTTTCCGAAGGGGAGGATGGCGAGTTTGATGAGCGCGTATCCGCCGACCGGAAAGCGGCTGTACATCTTGTATTCCGGGGCGTCACCCGATCCCGGGCGAAGCCCCCGGAACAACCGGAAACCGTGGTCGGGCGAAAGGTTCTCGGCGGCGGCCAAGTTCATCGCCGTATTCCAGTCATGGTGGCCGAAACGGTAGAAATATCCCTTGTCGAAGCTGCACAGGAACAACGTGGACAGGGCGAGCAGCAGCAACCACAGGGTGAGGCGTTCAGGACGGGGAGGGGGGGGCATAGGCGCTAACCTGTTTTTCAGAATGTCGCTGTCTCGCCAACCCTGCCCTCCCCCTCGCATCCCCACAGACTCATCCGCCATCCCCGTCGTCCCCCTCCCACTTTTCTCTTCCCGGTACTGGATTCCCAACAACCCTTGCCCCATAATACTTGCACCTCGTTGGTGATGGCTCTCTTCTCTTCCAACTCCATCTTAGCCCGCAACGAAGCGGGCGCCAACGAGGTTCTCCCTTTTTGGTGGTGGATCCGGGACCCGCGCACTCGGGGCCGGGACGTCGAGCGGACAGGCGCCCGGAGTGTCCGGCCATGAAAATGACGCTGCATACCCTCGTAGTCCGGCTCGACGCATGGAACGATTGCGTGGGGCGCGCCGCGTCGTGGCTCACCCTCGCCATGGCGGTGGTGACGTTCGTCGTGGTGACGTTGCGTTACGGCTTCAACACGGGGTGGATCTGGATGCAGGAGTCGGTGGTCTTCATGCACGGCGTCCTGTTCATGCTGACCGCGGGCTACACGCTGCTCAAGGAGGGCCACGTGAGGGTGGACATCCTCTACCGTCCCGGGGGCGCGTCTTACAAGGCCGCGGTGGACCTGCTGGGCGCCCTGCTGCTGGTGCTGCCCACCTGCTTCCTGATCCTGTACTACGGCTACCCCTACGTGGCGGAGTCCTGGAAGGTGTTCGAGGGCTCGAAGGAGGCCGGCGGCCTCCCCGGCGTGTTCCTGCTGAAGTCCGTCCTGTTGCTCGCCGCGGTGCTGCTGGGCCTCCAGGGGCTGTCCCAGGCGGCCCGCAGCCTGCTGGTGCTGACCGGCGGCCCGCCGCCTTCTCCCGAGGAGACCCGCTAGCGCGGGAGGGGCGGCGTGGAGACCTGGCTGCCGACCCTCATGTTCCTCGTCACGGTGGCGGTCCTGATGATGGGCTACCCCGTGGCCTTCAGCCTCTCGGGCGCGGCCATCGCCTTCGCCCTCATCGGCGCCTGGACGGGCCATTTCGACCTCGTCTTCCTCAGCGCGTTCCCCCAGCGCATCTACGGCATCATGGGCAACGAGACGCTCATCGCCATCCCGCTGTTCATCTTCATGGGCGTCATGCTGGAGCGGTCGCGGATCTCGGAAGAGTTGCTCACCACCATGGGCCTCCTGTTCGGCAGCCTCAAGGGCGGCCTCGGCATCTCCATCTGCGTGGTCGGCGCCCTGTTGGCCGCTTCCACCGGCATCGTCGGCGCCACCGTGGTCACCATGGGGCTCATCTCGCTGCCGGCGCTGCTCCGCTACCGCTACGACCCCTCGCTGGCCACGGGCATCATCACCGCGTCCGGCACCCTGGGGCAGATCATTCCCCCCAGCATCATCCTGGTCATCCTGGGCGACGTCATGAGTTCGGCCCACCAGCAGGCGCAACTGGCCCTGGGCAACTATTCCCCGGGCTCCGTGTCGGTGGGGGACCTGTTCGTGGGGGCGATCTTTCCGGGCCTGGTCCTGGTGTCCCTCTACATCCTCTACATCGGCGTCCTGGCGTTCCTGAAGCCGCACATGGCGCCCGCCATCCCGGAAGCGGAGCGGGCCCTGGTGAGCCCGCGGGAGCTCCTCCTGCGCACTTTCAAGGTCCTGGTGCCGCCGATCCTCCTCATCGTGGGCGTGCTCGGCTCGATCCTGGGAGGAGTGGCGACGCCCACCGAAGCCGCGTCCGTGGGGTGCATGGGGGCGCTGATACTGGCGGGGATCAAGAAGCAGTTGCGGCTCCCCGTGCTGAAGGAGGTCATGCAGAGCACCACGCAGATCAACTGCATGGTGTTCGTCATCCTCCTGGGGGCGAGCATGTTCTCGCTGGTCTTCCGGGGCTACGAGGGCGACGAACTGGTGCAGGACTTCCTGACGCAGTTGCCGGGGGGTCTGCTGACCGCGTTCCTGCTGGTCATGGCGGTGATGTTCCTCATGGGGTTCTTCCTCGACTTCTTCGAGATCACCTTCGTGGTGGTGCCCATCGTGGGACCGATCCTGCTCCAGATGGGGCTCGACCCGGTCTGGCTCGGGGTCATGATCGCCATCAACCTGCAAACCTCGTTCCTCACGCCGCCCTTCGGGTTCGCGCTCTTCTACCTGAGGGGGGTGGCCCCGCCCTCGGTCACCACCATGCAGATCTACAAGGGCGCGTTCCCCTTCATCCTCATCCAGCTCCTGACGCTGCTGGTGCTGTGGTTCTGGCCGCAACTGGTCACATGGCTGCCGGGGGTGGTCTATGGCGCGTAGGGCGCCGCACGACGACAGGGATACACACGGAAGGGCCGCGGAAGATGGACCGTTTCGATCGCATCTACCTGCTTCATCGAATCTTGCGGAGTTCCCGCAGTCCGGTCCCGCGCAAGACCCTGGAGGAAAACCTCGAGTGTTCACGGGCGACGGTCAACCGCGCCATCGAGGATCTCCGGGACTTGTTGTGGGCGCCGCTCCGCTACGACCGCCAGCGTAACGGCTACTACTACGACGAGAAGGACGGCGAGCACGCGTACGAGCTTCCCGGACTCTGGTTCAACGCCTCCGAGCTCCACGCCCTGCTTGCCGCCCAGAAGCTCCTGGCCGGCGTCGAGCCGGGACTGCTGGACGGTTTCATTGCTCCGTTGCGCGAACGCATCGAGCACCTTCTCGCCCACGAGCGTCTGGGCAGGGGCGACGTGACACGGCGCGTGCGGATCCTTTCCATGGCCTCGCGCGCCGCCTCTCCCGATACGTTCATCCTCGTTGCCGGCGCCCTGATGCAGCGGCGGCGGCTGTCCATGGTCTATCACGGGCGCGAGCGGGACGCCGCCACCCAACGCACGGTGTCCCCCCAACGCCTGGTCCACTACCGGGACAACTGGTATCTGGACGCCTGGTGCCATACCCGGCGCGGGTTGCGGAGCTTCTCGCTGGACCGGATCCGGAAGGGCCGGGACACGGGCGAGACCGCGGTGGACATCGGCGACGAGCGACTGGACCGGCATTTCGCGGACGCCTACGGCATCTTCTCGGGTTCCCCCCGCAATACCGCGGTGCTGTTGTTCTCTCCCGAGCGCGCGCGATGGGTGGCCGAGGAGCACTGGCACCGGGACCAGCAGGGCCGGTTCCGCGAAGACGGCTGCTTCGAGTTGCGGGTCCCCTACAACGACCCCCGGGAACTGATGATGGACATCCTCAAGCATGGCCCCGAGGTGGAGGTGGTGCGCCCGGCGAGCCTCCGCCGAGCCCTGCGCACGAGGCTGGCGGCAGCGCTCGCACGGTACGAGCGAAGCTGAGCCGGGACGTCTCGTCCGGCGGAGGCCGCGGGCGGCGGGTTCGGCGCTGCGCAAATTTTCGCTTGCAGGCTCGCGTGGTGAGGCACCGGGGGGATTAGGATGAAGACGTCGATATTCCGACGAGGAGGAGGACCGCGCCATGAAGCGCAGACGTTTTCTCAACTCCCTGGTCACCGGGTTCGTGACGCTCCCCTTCGTGAGCCACGCACGGGAAGCCATGCAGGCAGGCGGGCTGCGCGGCAGGGAGACCGTCCGCGAACTACTCGTCCAGGAGAGCCCGGTGGCAGGTTTCCAGTACCACGACGGAGAGACCGTGTGGCCCCGTCTTTCCACGGGCGATTCGCTGCGTCTCCTGCGCGAGCCGGGCAACCCCTACGACGGGCAGGCAGTCGCGGTGTACTGGGGCGGCGCCAAGCTCGGGTACGTCCCGCGGGCAGCCAACACCGCGGTCGCCCAGATGATGGACCGCGGCGAGTGGCTCTCGGCCCGGATCGCGCGCCTCCGCGAGTCGCAGGACCCCTGGAAGCGGGTCGGGATCTCCATCGCCGCCCGCGTCGAGGCTTGAGCCGGCTCGGAGGGCGTGAGGCGCCATGAGTGACGATTCACCGCTGTCGCCTACGCTTCGTGCTCTTTGCGAAGCTGCCGAACGCCTGCTGAAGAAGTTTCCCGAAGGGTCCGAACGAGGGCAGACTCCCGGCAGTTCCGTTGCGGCGCCTGCCGACCTGGTGGACGCCATATACGATCACATGGGGCGTTACCATGACCTTAACGGGCGTCTGTGTGACGAGGGTACGCATCTGGACTATCTCGTGGGCGGAGAAGCTGCCGCTGCGGAAGTATTCTCGTCCGTCGGTCGGATCGAGGTGATCCTCAACCACACGCGAAGGAACCTCGACGCGGTGCGTGCTTGGCGTGACGATCCCTGGCGTGACCATCCGAAAGCCAAGCTCGTCCGGGGACTGTTGGCCGACATGCATCGCTATCAGTTCGACCAAATCCGGGGGATGCTAAGGGAAATAGCGGAAGCGCTGCGCGAACCCGTGGCCGCGTTGGAAAGACGAGGGCTTCCAACCACCGGCGAGGTAACGTTGTGCTTCGACTTCGAACTCACGGACTCTCCACAGCATGCTGCGCTGAAGGCTTGGGTGGAACGCCGGGAACGGCGTGAAGAGAAATCGGGTGGTTCGTGGGGCTGTCTGGGTGCAGTGTTGCTGGCGGCGTTGCTGGTCTGGTGGCTGGGCGGATGACGGCTGAGCGAGCGGGTTCACGCCGTGCCACGAGCCGGGAGCCGTCCCGGACGCGGGTTTGCCCGGATCTTCCCATTCCCAACGCGGCGGGACCATGGGCGGCGGCGGGATCTGCGCGAGTAGCAGCGCGGGCAACGCAGTGCGGGGTGCGGCAAGGCTGGCGCGTCCGGGCAATCTCGCGTAGAGTGACCGCATCGGTGCAGGATCGACTCGATCATCCATCAGGGGGGCGCTCGATGCTACGTTTCTCGGGGTGTGCGCTGGTCTTCTTCGTGGGCATGACCGCGGCCGCAGCCGCGGACCAGGCCGCGGGGCCGCGGTCGGTGGAGGAGATCGAGAAGATCGTCCGCGAGTACCTGCTCAGGGACCCCAAGGTGATCCTGGACGCGGTGGAACGTTACCGGGCCAGGGCGCGCGAGGAACAGGCCGAACGCAGCCGGGCCGCGGTCCGGGAGCACCGCGAGGAGATCTTCGCAGACCCCGACTCGCCCGTGGGAGGCAACCCCCGCGGGGACGTGACCGTGGTGGAGTTCTTCGATTACCGTTGCGGCTACTGCCGGCGTTTCGCGCCGGTGCTCGACCGGATCACGGAACAGGACCCCCAGGTTCGGATCATCTACAAGGAACTCCCCATCCTCGGCGAGGAGTCGTTCACCGCGGCCCGCGCCGCGCTCGCGGCGAGGACCCAGGGAGGCTACCACGCGCTCCACGAGGCGTTGATGGCCGCGGAGGGACCCTTGAGCGAGCAGACCATCCTGACGGTGGCCCGGTCCGTGGGTCTGGACACCGACCGCCTGAGCCGGGACATGCAGGCCCCGGAGATCCTCGACGCCATCGGCAGGAACCGCCGGCTCGCCGAAGCCCTGGGCATCGACGGGACCCCCGCGCTCATCGTCGGCGACCAGGTGGTCGGCGGGGCGGTCCCACTGGACGACCTCAGGGCGATGATCGCCCGATCCAGGCGCCGGCCCGAGTAAGGAGCGTTCCCGGGCTCCGGTCCTGCCTTGACGGAGATGCTTGACAAGGTCCGTGTGGTCCTGGTGCGGCCCAAGGGGTCCGGCAACATCGGGTCCGTGGCCCGGGCCATGAAGAACACCGGCGTCTGCGACTTGGCGCTGGTGGGCGGGGGGCGCACCCGGAGCTTCATGGCCCGGGCCATGGCCGCTCACGCGGAGGACGTGCTGGAGCGGGCGCGGCGGTTCGAGACC
Organism: uncultured Binatia bacterium (SeqCode); assembly: GCA_965204235.1. Lineage (GTDB taxonomy): Bacteria > Desulfobacterota > Binatia > UBA9968 > JAJDTQ01 > JAJDTQ01. The sequence goes on along the minus strand of OZ241979.1, from coordinate 2,017,629 downwards.
ATACGCGAAGCGGTGGCGGACTGCGGCCTGGTGGTGGGGACCACGTGCCGCAAGGGCCTGTACCGGGACCACGCCCGGCCGCCGCGGGAGGCGGCCCGGGACTTGGTGGCCGCCGTCCGGGGCGCCGGCGCCAAGCCGGCCGCCCTCGTCTTCGGGCCGGAGGACAACGGGCTCAGCAACCTGGACCTCAGACATTGCCAGCGGCTCGTCACCATTCCGAGCCACCCGCAGCAACCTTCCCTCAACCTTGCCCAGGCGGTCATGGTGTGCCTCTACGAGATCTACGTGGCAGCCCTCGACCCGGGGCCGGCCGAACCCCTTGCGCGCGCGCCCGCGGAGGCCGTCGAGGCCCTGTTCGACCGCATGAGGAAGACCCTCCTCGAAGTGGGGTTCCTCGACCCGCAGAACCCCGAACACATCCTGCTCGCCTTGCGCCGCATCCTCGGCCGCGCCGGCCTGGAGGAGCGCGACGTGAAGATACTGAGCGGTCTGTTTCGGCAGGTCGAATGGTACGCACGGGACGGCTGGAAGGCCGCGGAAGAAAAGCGCCGGCCGGATCCCGGGCTCCGATAGCCCCGGAGCTGCGCCCTCAAGGCAGGCCCAGGACCCGCTTGGCGGTGACGTTGCGCTGGATCTCGCTGGTTCCGGCGAATATGGAGATGCGCCGGACCTCGCGCCACAGGACCGAGACGTCCACCGGACCGTCCGGCGTGTCCAGCGGTCCGGCTTCGGCCCCGTGCTCGCCCGCGGCGTCCAGCAGCAGGTCCGCGATCCGTTGCACGACGTCGGTGGAGACGATCTTGATGAAGGACGAATCCGCGCCGACCTCCATGCCGGCCCTGGCCATCTGGACGGCGTGGGCGAACACCGCGGACTGGGCGAGCACGTCGAGCTCGGCCTGGGTGAGCCGATCCTGAAACGCCGGATCGTCGAGGACGCCGGTGGCCCGGGCGACCTTGCGCACCCGATCCAGCACGTCGATGGCCAACTGCGGGTTGGCGTTGCCGAGCCGCTCCGAGTCGAGCAGCGCCTTGGCCACGCGCCACCCGTCGTTCCACTCGCCCACCACGTTGGCCCGGGGCACGCGCACGTCGTCGAAGAACTCTTCGGCGAACTCCTCGTCGTCGGCCAGGGTCCTGATGGGGCGGATGGTGATGCCCGGAGTCTTGAGGTCGATCAGCACCATGGAGATCCCCAGTTGCTTCCTGGGGGCGTCCGGGTCGGTGCGGACCAGTGCGTACATCCAGTCGGCGTGGTGGCCCCAGGTGGTCCAGATCTTGTGGCCGTTGATGACCACGTGGCCGCCGTCGACCTCTCCCCGGGTCCGCAGGTTGGCCAGGTCCGACCCGGCCCCCGGCTCGGAATAGCCCTGGCACCAGAGCGTCTCGCCCGAGAGCATCCCGGGCAGGTGCTCGGCCTTCTGCGCCTCGGTGCCGTGACGGATCAGGATCGGGCCGATGTGTCCCACCGCCTGCCGGGACAACACCGGCGCTCCCGCCCGGCCGAACTCCTCCTGGAGGATGAGCTGCTGGTTGAGGGTGGCCTCCATGCCGCCGTATCGCTTCGGCCAGTTGGGCGCGACCCAGCCGCGGTCGTACAGCTTGCGCTGCCAGGGCCGGATCAACTCGGGCGGCGGGCGCGTGGACCAGCCTTGCAGCTCCGGAGGCAGGTTCTCCGCGAGCCACTTTCGCACTTCCAGTCGAAAGGCGGCGTCTTCCCTGGTGTCGGCGATGAAGCTGATGGCGCTCATGGAACTGCTCCCTCACTCTCCCTTGTCCGGTTTGCCGGATATTTCCTGAAAGGCAGGGGCGAGGAGGTCGAGCTATGTGGAGCCGGTCCACAGAAACCGGGGTTTGAGGTCGGTCAGGGCGGCGTAGGGGAGCTTGTGTTCCCGGTGCAAACGCCCGACGACGATGCCGGGGTCGATGCCGGTTGTCTTGGCGAAACCAACGACGCTGCTCCGGTCGAAGTCGTCTTCGTTCACGAACTCCTGCCAAGCGTTCGGCGGGATGAGAAGGTCGGCTGCCCAGCGGTCTGCTTCTTCTTCCATGAGCGGGTCCTTGTGGACGACCTTGCCTTCCAGGATGATGTGCTTGCGCTTGTGCTTGAGAAGATGCGCCACTTCGTGGAAGAGCGTGAACCAGAAGACGTCCGCCCATCGGTAGCGCAGGTTGAGCTGGATCAGGGCTTTTCCGGGGTTGAGCCAGCGTGCGACGCCGTTCGCCCCTGTCTTCGGCAACTCCTGCACGACGACGAAAGCTACGCCTGCCTCGGAGAACAGACGCTCCAGGCGCGGCACGAAGACCTTGGGGTCGGTGGAGGTCAGCGCCCGCGCTTCTTGCGCCGCTCGGTGCAGTTTGTCGGCTTGGAAGCCATGGGTCTCCATCGTCTGCGCCGCCATTTCGCCCTTGCGGAGCCAGGCGGCAAGGGCGCCCTCGGACACCTTGGCCTTCTCGGTGAAGCGGAAGCTCCCACCGGCCATGGGCGCCACCGTGCGGTAGGCGGACTCCAAGCCCGCCCACACGTGGGCGCCAATGCCCAGGACACGCTCCAGTTCCAGCGCCGTCTCCTGGGTGATGGCCTTCTTGCCCCGGACGATCTCGTTCACGACTTGCACGGGGCGCCCGAGGGCCGCGGCCAACTGCGTCTGGTTGACTCCCAAGGCCTCGATCTCCTCCCGGAGAACCTCTCCCGGAGGAATGGGCAGGTCGGACCAGACCCTCGTCACGGCAACGCTACTCATAGTGGTTGCTTACCTCCTTTACCGTAATCTTGCAAAACCGTTTTCCCTCCGGGAGGGAGCCGGGGTGTATGGGAAAGCGGGTCCTTCGACTTCGCTTCGCTACGCTCAGGACGAACGGGGGCAATCGTTCAGAGTTTCCTGGACAGGGTTTTCCTGGTGATGACAAGTTGAAAACATACCCATAAAAGCATAATCAGATATTGATTTAACGGGTGTGAACGGCTACTCTCTGGTCATGCACCGCCATCAGCTGCACACCTTGCAGGACTGGCTGCGCAGCCCCCGGCGCAAGCCGCTGGTCGTTCGCGGCGCGCGGCAGGTGGGCAAATCCACGCTGGTGGAGCTGTTCTGCAAGGCCGCCGGCAGGGAGCTCGTGGCCGTCAACCTGGAACGGCATCCCGACTTGGCGGAAGCGTTCGGCCGGGTCGGCGCGGCTCCGGCCGCGCTGCTCAACCTGGTCGAGGCGGTGACCAACGCGCCGCTGCCGGCCAGCGGCGTACTGTTCATCGACGAGATACAGGCCGCGCCCCGCGCCCTTGCTTCGCTCCGCTATTTCCTGGAGGAAATGCCGGACCGTCCCGTCGTCGCCGCGGGTTCCCTGATGGAGTTCACGCTGGCGGAGCACGTCTTCCCCATGCCGGTGGGACGGGTGGCGTACCTGAACATGGGGCCGATGACGTTCACCGAGTTTCTCAAGGCCACCGGCAAGGACCGTCTCGCCGGCGAGATCGAGGGGTTCGAGTGGCTGTCCGGCCGCGGAGCGCCCGGCATCGATCCCCTGATCCACCACCGGCTGCTCGAATCCCTGCGCCTCTACCAGTTCGTCGGCGGCATGCCGGAGGCCGTCAGCGTGTATGCCGAGTCCGCCAGCCTGCGCGCCGTCAACGCCGTCCACGCCGGCATCCTCGAAACGTACCGCGACGACTTCCCCAAATACGCCGCCCGCCGGGACCTCACCCGAATGCTGCGCGTCTTCAACTTCGCCGCACGCCAGGCAGGTCGCAAGGTGAAGTACAGCAACGTCGCACCCGACGAGCAGAGCGGCACCATCCGCCGGGACGTCGAGATCCTGGCCATGGCCCGGGTCATCGCCAAGGTGACCCACAGCCATTGCTCGGGTCTGCCGCTCCAGGCCGACGCCAAGGACAACGTCTTCAAGCTGATCTTTCTCGACGTCGGCCTGATGAACGCCGTCTGCGGTCTCGGATGGGAGAGCATGGCGTCCCGGCCCGACGCAGACCTGGTCAACGCCGGCTCCGGCGCCGAGCAGTTCATCGGCCAGCACCTGCAATACCTTCTCGCCGAACGACCGAACCGCGAGCTTGCCTACTGGCTCCGGGAGGGCCGGTCGCACAACGCCGAGGTGGACTACGTGGCGGAGTTCGGCGGCCATATCGTGCCCATCGAGGTGAAGGCCGGACGCGCCGGCGCCTTGAAGTCCCTGCACCAGTTCGCGGCCGAGAAGCGCGTGCGCCTGGCCGTCCGTTTCGACGTCAACCCTCCGTCGCTGCAAACGGTCGATACCAGGGTTCGGCGCGGCCGCGGTTCCGAGCAGGTGCGGTATTCGCTGCTGTCGCTGCCGCTGTACCTGGTCGAACGTCTGGCGCGGATACTCCAGGAACCTCCGATTTGACCCTGAAGATCATTTTTTGCGCCTCCAACTCATTCATCAGGTATCTCCTGTGCCATGGCGGTCATCTGGACCGTCGTATTCTCATGCTTCAGGTTCTCGTCCCTCAAACCTTGCTTCGACCGCATACTCGGGGTATTCGTGGGAGCGCACGGTTGACTCGTGACGGCTCGCCGAGAGGAGGCGCACGCACATGGCTGACAGACCCCTGGAAGGGAAGGTGGCGCTGGTGACCGGGGCCGGCAGCCCCATCGGGTTCGGGCGGCGCATGACCTTCGCCCTGGCGGGCGCGGGGGCGCGCGTGGCCATGGTGGACGTGAGGGAGGAATGGCTCGACCGGACCGCGGACGAGGTGCGGGCCGAAGCCGGGAAAGACAGCGTGCTGCCCATCGCGGCCAGCGTGGCCGACCCGGACGACGTGGCCCGGGCGGTGGAGGCCGCCGTCGCCGGTCTCGGGGGGCTGGACATCCTCGTCAACAACGCCGGCACCAATCCGCGCAACGTCGGCTTGGCTTCCGACTTTCGCATGAAGTGCTGGGAGGTCTCGCCCGAGGCCTGGGACAGGGTGGTGGCGGTCAACTGCAGCGGACCCTTCTACGCCGTGCGCGCCGCGGTGGAGGGCATGATCGCCCGGAAGTGGGGGCGCATCATCGGCGTCACCACCAGCCTGGACACCATGTACCGGGCTTACGGCTCGCCCTACGGCCCCTCCAAGGCCGGCCACGAAGCCTTCATGGCCACGCTGGCCCGGGAGTTGGAGGGCACCGGGGTCACCGCCAACGTGCTGGTGCCGGGCGGCCCGGCCAACACCAACCTGATACCGCAGGACGCCGACTACGACCGGGCTCGACTGATCCAGCCGCCGGTCATGGAGAAGCCGGTGGTGTGGTTGGCGTCGGAAGCGTCCAACGGTGTCAACGGTCGGCGCTTCATCGCCTACCACTGGGACGAGAGCCTGCCGCTGGAAGAGCGTCTGTCCAGGGCGAGCGCGCCCGCGGCCTGGCCCCAGGCCGGGCAGGCCGCCATCGCGCCGGGCCGGTAGGTCCGGACGGCTCGTCGGTCCTTCCCGGAAGGCGCCGGGGCCGTGTTCCGCTCCCGGAGCGCGTCAGCCGCCTCCGGCGGCGCCCCTTCGTCCAAGCCGCGCGAGGCCTCCCCGGATGGTGGGCAGGAAGACGAGGACCACGGCGAAGACCAGCAGGACCGCGGTCATCGGTCGTTCCCACATGAAGCGGACGCCGTCGGTGAGGTTCATGGCGCGGGCGAAGTTGTCCTCCAGCAGCGGTCCGAGGATGAACCCGATCAGCATCGGCGCCAGCGGGAAACCGGCCATGCGCATGACGGTCGCGACGACCCCCATGCCGGTCAGCAGCAGCAGTTCCGTGGCGTTGTTCTGGCCGATGTAGCTGCCCATCATGGTGAAGAACAGGATGAACGGGATGAGGTAGTTGCGGGGGACCTCCAGCAGCTTGGCGATGTAGGGGATCAGCGGCAGGTTGAGGATCAACAGCACCACGTTGCCCAGGTACATGGAGATGATGACGGCCCAGAAAACGGAGGGGTTGTCCACCATCAGGCGCGGCCCGGGCGCCACGTTCAGGGCGATGAGGGCGCCCAACAGTATCGCGGTGGTGCCCGACCCCGGGATCCCCAACGTCAGCAGCGGCACGAACGAGCCGGTGCAGGCCGCGTTGTTGGCGGTTTCCGGCGCGGCGAGCCCCTTGAGGGACCCCTTCCCGAACCTGGCCCGGTCCTCCCCCTTGGCGATGTTGCGTTCGACCGCGTAGCCGAGGAACGACGCGATGGTCGCGCCCGCGCCGGGCATGACGCCGACGAAGAAACCCTGGAGCGATTGGCGGCCGATCACCGGGGCGATCTCCCTTGCCTCGCCGCGGGTGATGCGCAGGTTCGCGATCCTGCCTTCGCCCTTCCCGCCCTGTTGCGCCCGCTTCGGGTTGAGCACCAGGTACAGGGCCTCCGGCAATGCGAACAGCGCCATGGCCAGCGTAATGAAGCTGATGCCGCTCTGGAGGTCCCGGATCCCGAAGGTGTAGCGCGGCGCGTTGAACAGCGCGCTTTCGCCCACGGTGGCCAGCATCACCCCGAGGACGGTCATCATCAGCGCCTTGGCCACCTGGCCCGAGCCGGCAAAGGCCGCGATGGCCGCGAGGCCCACGACCATGAGCGCGAAGTATTCCGCGGAGTGGAACAACAGGGCCACGGTGGCCAGACCGGGGGCGAACCCCATGAGCAGGATGGCGCCGATGGTGCCTCCCGAGAAGGACGCGATGGCCGCAACGGTCAGCGCCTTGCCGGCTTGTCCTTGACGCGCCAGGGGATAGCCGTCGAAGGCGGTGGCGACGGTGCCGGCAACGCCGGGCGCATTGATGAGTATGGACGAGGTGGAACCGCCGAATATGGCGCCGTAATAGACTCCCGCCAGCAGGATCAGCGCCGCCGCGGGGTCGCCGATCTGTATGGCCACCGGGATCATGATGGCGATGATCGACATGGGGCCGAGGCCCGGCAGCATGCCGATGAAGGTGCCGATCAGGCACCCGGCGACGACCATGAGGAGGTTCCCGATCCCGAACGCGGTGGCCAGGCCGGTGAGGATGCCGTCGATCATTGCGCGGTCTCCTCAGACGAACCAGGGCCACGGGCGGAGGAAGATGCCGAGCACCTGCTGCACCAGGTACCAGATCAGGAACGCCGCAAGCACGGAGACCGGGACCAGGACCGCGAAGCGCCGCTCGCCGAGGGCCGCGGACGCCAGGACCAGGAAGAGCGTCGTGGTCGTCACGAACCCGACGGGGCGAAGCAGGAGCGCATAGGCGACCATGAGGACCAGCAGCAGGACCGCCTGGCCGAGCTTGTACTGCCGCAGCCTGCGGACGTCGATGCCGTCGGACTCGCCTTCCGCGTCGGCCCCGGGGCCGGACTGGACCAGCACGGCCACCCCCACCACCACGCCGATGACGCTCAGCCACTTGGGAAGCACGTTGGGGAGGAAGGTCATGTTGCGCTCGAACGGAAGGAGACCGGCCTCCATGACGACGAAGGCCGTGTACCCATAGACCAGGCAAACGACGACGAAGATTCCGGCGATGGCTCGTTCGAGGGTCACGAGTCCGCTCCCGCCCGTCCCGCGCGCGGGGGGCAGGCCGGGGCGCCTCCCCAACGGGCACCCCGGCCGTTTCCGCGGCTACGCGGCTACTTCAGGAAGCCGAGCTTCTGCATCAGCGCCTTGATCACCTTCTCCTGGTTCTCCAGGAAGGCGACGAAGTCCTTCCCGGAATTGTGGATATCGACCCAGCCGTTGCGGTCGCGTACGGCCTTCCATTCGGGCGTGGCGTACATGGCGGCCAGGGCCTTGCGGTACAGGGCCGCCTTCTCCTCCGGCAGGCCGGGGGCGCCGAAGAAACCCCGCCAGTTGACGAACGTCGCGTCGTACCTCTGCTCCTTGAGGGTCGGCGCGTCCTCGAACGCCGGGACGCGCTTGTCGGAGGTCACGGCGAGGATGCGCATCTCCCCGGCCTTGGCGAGCCCCACGGCCTCGGAGAAACCGGTGGAACCCGCGGCGACCTCCCCCGACAGGATCGCCGCGTTCAGCTTCCCGCCGGCGTCGTAGGGGATGTACTTGACCTTGGTCGGGTCGGCTCCGGCCGCCTGGAACGCCAACGCGGCCACCAGGTGGTCCATGCCCCCCGGCACCGAGCCGCCGCCCACCGACACCTTCCGCGGGTCCTTCCTGTAGGCCGCAACCACGTCCGCGAAGTTCTCGTAGGGGCTGTCCTTGCCCGTGATGATGGCCGCGTAGTCGCCGATGGTGCCGGCGATCATCGTCAGGTCGCGGAAATTGTAGGGGAAGCGTCCCACCAGCGAGCGGATGATGATGGGGGTGGAGTTGACCATCAGCGTGCCGTGGTTGGACGCGGCGTTCTCGACCAGGTAGCCGATGGCCTTGCCGCCGCCGCCCCCGGACATGTTCTCGTACGAAGCCGAGCCGACGATGCCGGACTTGGTCAGGGCCTCGCCCGTCCCCCGGGCCGTGCCGTCCCAGCCGCCGCCGGCGCCGCCGGGAATGAGGAAATGGATCTTGTCGATGAGCTTCTCCGCCGAGTAGGCGGGGTTGGCTGCGCCCAGGGCCAGCGTGGCTGCCGCGACCGCGGCCAAGCCGAACCGCGCCGCGAAAAAGGTCCGTCCCATCTCGTGTTCCTCCTGTGTCAAGGGATGATCGATCGCGTAGTCCGATAGCCCAACGGCGCGCAAATGTCCAGCGCGAGCCGCGTACCGGCAAGGCCGTGTACGGCGGGAAGATCGTTGTTGATGTTGTTTCCCAAATGCGGTAATGAGACCCATCGCCAAACCGAGGAGGTTACCTGCATGAACCGAAAGTCCTGTTGGAAAGTCCTGTTGTCGAGTCTGGCGCTGGCGGTTGCCTTGCTGCCGGCCCTGGGTGCGTTCGCCCAGGAGAACATCTCCGTGGTGGGGTCGCCCGCGGGCGGCACGCTCCAGGTGAAGGCCGAGGGCATCGGGGAAGCCTTGCGCCGGGCCATCCCCAACTCCAGCGTCAGCGTCCCCACGTCCAGTCCCGGCGCGGGGTTGGCGCTCATCGGCACCGGCAAGGCCGAGGTGGCCGTGGGCGCGTCGGCGCGGATGGCGGTGAGCGCCCTGCGGGGCTTGGCGCCGTTCAAGAAGAAGTACGACTTCAAGCTGCTGGCGTTCTGGGGCGCGGACCTCTTCATGTTCGTGGCTACTCCCAAGGCCGGCCTCGAGACGTTCGGCGACTACGTGTCCCGCAAGGCCAAGGACGGCATCTCGGTGGGGCCTCCGGGAAGCGGCTCCTACCAGGTCTTCTCGGACGTCGCCAAGGTGCACGGCACCAGCTTCAAGGACATGGAAGCCTGGGGCGCGAAGATCCACTACCAGTACTCCGCTCCCTCCCTGGAGCTCCTCCAGGACGGCCAGATCGAGGGTCTGGGGGGCCTGTGGGGGCAACCGAGCGCCCGGATCGTCGATCTCACCAACACCCGGGAGATGGTCTGGGTGGGCCTGGACAAGTCCGCCATCGACAAGCTCGGGGCGGAGTTCGGGTACGAGTACGTGATGCTCGACAACCCGGGGGACTTCGGGTACGGCTACAAGTTCGTCAACAAGGCGCCCCTGCATACGGTGCGCATGGCCGACATCATCACCATCAATTCGGACCTGTCCGTGGACCGGGCGTACACCATCACCAAGGCCGTCTTCGGCAGCAACGATTACCTGGTGAACGTGCACCCGTCCTTCAAGGAGCTTACCGCAGCCAACACCATCGCCCTGGACGAGGCGTCGGGCGAGTTGGACCTGCACGAGGGCACCAAGAAGTATTTCCGCGAAGTGGGCGCCATGAAGTAGCGGGGCATGGCGGCGGCCGCGGGACGTCCGGTCCCGCGGCCGCTCCGGTCCGGCGGCCGCGCCGCGGCAGCGTGCGCTTCCGAGCGTGACCGGCAGGCCCCGTTCTCCTTCGGATCATGTCCTTCCTGACAACCCTGGGCCGGGTGTACGAGGAGTACGCCGAGGGCAGCCGCCGGCAGTTCACCGGCGTTGCCGGCAAGCTCGTCACCGGCTTCGCCATCCTGTACTCCCTCTACCACCTCTACGTCTTCATCATCGGCGTCGGCAAGCTCAACGTGTTCCAGCACCGGTCCACGCACTTGCTGTGGCTGCTGGCCTTTTCCTTCATCGTCTATGCGCCGGGAGCCAAGAAGACGCGGGTGGGGGCATGGGACTGGTTCCTGGCCGGCCTGTGCATCGCCATCTGGGGCTACATGCTGCTCAACCTGGAGCGCATCACCCTGTGGCTGAGCCTCATCGACGAACCGCCCCTGCTGGACCTGGTCTTCGGCAGCCTGCTCATCCTGCTGGTGCTGGAGGGGGTGCGGAGGGTGTCGCGGACGCCGCTGGTGGTGGTCACCGTGGTCTTCCTTGCGTACATGTTCTACGGCAACCTCCTCGGCGGGATCTGGTGGCACTCGGGCATGACCTTCGACCGGGTCATCGACGTGCTGTTCCTGAGCCCCCAGGGCATGTGGGGCTCGCTGATGAACATCTCCGCCACCTACATCATCCTGTTCGTGCTCTTCGGCCAGTTGCTGCTGCACTGCGGCGGCGCCGCGTTCTTCGTGGACCTGGCCGACGCCGTGGCCGGGCGCGCCCGGGGCGGGCCGGCCAAGGTGGCGGTGGTGGGGAGCGGCCTCTTCGGCACCATCTCCGGCAGCCAGATCGCCAACGTCGCCACCAGCGGCTCCTTCACCATCCCGATGATGAAGCGCGTGGGGTTCCGGCCCGAGTTCGCCGGCGCGGTGGAGTTGTCGGCCTCCATGGGCGGGATGTTCATGCCCCCGGTGATGGCCTCCACCGTGTTCCTGATGAGCGACATCAGCGGCATCCCCTACGTGGAGATCATCGTGGCGGCGTTCATACCCGCCTGTCTCTATTTCTTCACGGTCTTCTGGCAGGTGCACATGGAGAGCGTGAAGATGGGGATCACGTCTCCCACCGAGGGCCGGCGCAGGGCGTGGAGCGTACTCAAGGAGGACGGCCACTTCATCGCGCCGCTGGTGGTCATCGTCTGGGTCCTGCTGGAAGGCTATACGCCCATCCGGGCCGCGCTGGTGGCCATGGCGACGTTGCTGGCGGTCACGGCGCTGCGGAAGAAGGGGCGCAAGGACTTGGTCAAGAACGTGCTGAAAGGGCTGGAGACCGGCGCCACCACCTCCATCATCGTGGCGTTGCCCATCGCCGCGGGCGCCATCATGGTCACCGCCATCTCGGCCACCGGCCTCGGCGGCAAGTTCGGCTCCATGGTGATGCTCTTCTCCGGCGGCTACCTGTTCCCGGCCCTGGTGATCGCCATGATCGCCTCCCTGGTGTTGGGGGCGCCGCTGTCGGTGGCCGCCACCTACATCCTCACCGCGATCATGATCGTGCCCGTCACCGTGCAACTGGGGGTGCCGCCCCTGGCCGCGCACCTGTTCGCCGTCTATTTCGCGGTCATCGCGCCCATGTCCCCGCCCGCGGGCCCGGCCATGTTCCTGGCCGGAGGGCTGGCCGGGGCCAACCCCATGGTGGTGGGGCTCCTCGGCATACGTCTGGCCATCGGCGCGTTCGTGCTGCCGTTCCTGTTCGTTTTCAATTCCGGCCTGCTGATGGACGGCGGCCTCCTCGAAATCCTGTTCTCGACCGGGGTAGCCGCGCTTGCACTGTTCGCCCTGGCCGCGGGCTTCGAGGGCTGGATCTCCCGGGAAACCGCCTCCTGGGAGCGCATCCTCCTGGTGGCGGGCGGTTTCCTCATGATCTTTCCGTATCCGCTGAGCCTCGGGATCGGCGCCGCCGCGGTGGTCGCGGCCATCCTGGCGCACCTGATGAGGACCAGGGCCGGAAGTCACGAGGCCGGCGCGACGCCGGCGTGAAAGGACCACGATCATGCCGCAGGAAAAGGTCACCAACGTGTCCATGCCCGTCCGGGACCAGCAGGCCGCCAAGGCGTTCTACGTGGAGAAGCTGGGCTTCGAGCTGGTCATCGAGGCGGAGATGCCCGACATGAGCGACAAGTGGATCCAGCTCAAGCCGCCCGCAAGCGATGCGACCGTCTCCCTGGTCACCTGGATGCCGTCCATGGCGCCGGGGTCCCTGGACGGCGTGGTGCTGGGCACCGACGACATCGAGTCGAGCCGGGCCCGGTTCGTGGACCGCGGGGTGGAGGTCTCCGCGGTCACGGACGAGCACTGGGGCCGCTGGGCCACTTTCCGGGACGTGGACGGCAACGGCTGGGTGCTGGTGCAGTCGGCCCACGGGTAGGCGGCGCGTCCGTCCGCCCCGTTGGCGCGAACACGTCGAAAGGGAACCCTGAACGATTGCCCCGTTCGTCCTGAGCGTAGCGAAGCGAAGTCGAAGGACGCGCTTTCCCATAGGAAGAGACGCCTGGAGCCGGAATCGATCAGAGGTTCCGAAAGCGGGACGGTGGCGAGAGTGGAACGAGAACGGAACGAGGCCCACGGCGCCGCGGGCGCGTCCCCCGGACTGCGCACCGCGCCGTGGGCGGCGGCGTTGGCCGCGGCCCTCCTGCTGCTGGGCTCGGCGTGCAGCATCCCTCCGCCGCAACGCCAGCACGACCTCTGCCAGGTCTTCCAGCAGTATCCCGACTGGTACGACTATGCCCGCGCCTCCCAGCGCACGTGGGGGACGCCGGTGCATGTCCTCATGGCCTTCGTGCGCCACGAGTCGAGCTTTCGCAGCCACGCCAAGCCGCCCATGCGGTGGCTCCTGTTCATCCCTCTGGGGCGCCCGTCGTCGGCCAAGGGTTACGCCCAGGCCCAGGACCCCGTGTGGAGCGAGTACGAGGCGGAGCGGGGAAGTCTCTTTCGCAGCCGTTCGGACATGGAGGACGCCCTGGACTTCATCGGCTGGTACAACCACAAGACCTGGCGCGAGCTCGGCATCTCCCGAGGCGACGCAGAACAGCTCTACCTCGCCTACCACGAGGGGCGCGGCGGCTATCGCCGCGGCACGTGGAAGAAGAAGCCGCAGGTGCGGAGCGTCGCCAAGCGCGTGGCCCGGACCGCCGGCCAATACCGGTCCCAGCTCGCTCGATGCGAGTCCCGCTTCCGTTGCGACTCCTGGTACCAGGTGTGGCCGCTCTGCCGCTGACGCCGCCGCACGGCCCCGGGTCCGCTGCGGCGTTCCCTGCCCGGCTTCGTTGCCTGTCCGGTTCCCCGTAGCCGCCGGCCGGGGGCGTGGAGTGGAAAGCCTTCGATGTCGGAGTTCATGGACGCGGCCGCAGGCCTGTTCTATCGCTTTGCCGCAAGCGGAGCCCTGCCCGCTTCGTGGTTCCGCAGCGTGGACCCCGGCAGCGTGGCCAGGGCCGGACGCACCGGAAGGCTTACTCTGGAGATCGTGAGCCACTGCTGGCGGTACGGGCACTTGCTGACCTACCAGCTCAGTTCCCTCGTCAACCACCGCACCGACGAACTCGACGTCACCATGACCGTCTATCACGCGCCGGAGGACGAACCGGTCCGGCGCGTGCTGCGGTTCTTCGAGGGGATCCGCGTGCCGGGGGTCTCGTGGCGCTGGCGCGCCCTGCCCAGGGAAAGCCTCTTTCGCCGCAGCATCGGCCGCAACCTGGCCGCCCGGTCCACCCGCGCCGACTGGATCTGGTTCACGGACGCGGACATCGTGTTCCACGAGGGTTGCCTCGCCGCGCTGGCGGACCTGTTGCAAGGCAGGGACGACGCCCTGGTCCACCCCCGGACGCCCCTGGGCACACCGCTGTTGCCCGAAGACCACGAGCTGCTGCGGCAAGGCCGCGCCGGGCCCGCGGTCCGCGACATACCGCGGGAGGAGTTCCGTCCCTACGGCGGCAACCACGACCGGGCCAAGGGAGCCTACCAGATCACCCACGGCGACGTGGCCCGAGCCTTCGGCTACTGTGAGTCCATCGGCCTCTACCAGCGGCCCGCGCCGCGGTTTCGCAAGTGTTACGAGGACCGGGCGTTCCGCTGGCTCCTGGGCACGGGCGGCACCGCCCTCGACATCCCCGGCGTGTGCCAGATCCGCCACGCGGCCAAGGGACGGTACCGCGAGGGTTCGGCCGCGGGCAGGCTTCGCTCCTTCGTGCGAACGAGCCGGGACCCGCGGCCCTGAAGCTCCGGGCGCTTCCGGGTCAACCCGCGATTTCCGCCAACTCCTGCTGCGTGTCGATGTCCTTGGCGAAGGAGCGTATCCGGGTGACCGCCATGGCCACGGGATGCTCCACGCCCGGCAGGCGGTCGGGCGTCATGACCTGCCGGCCCAACTCGTCGGCGAGCTGGGGGACCGTGAGCCGTTGCCGGCAGTACGCGAGGTAGGTCCGGAAGATGCCGTAGGGGGCCGCCACCGTGCGCCCGGGCCATTGGAACGATGCGACCCTGCGGAAGTCCTCCGCCAACCACAGACCCATGGCCCGGAGCGTGATCCGGATCACGCGCTCGTACACGCTGCGGTTGCGGTAACGGTAGGCCAACATCAGGAACCGGTTGAACCAGTCGAGACGAACCGCGCAGGGCCGAAGGATCAGCAGGTGGCCGGGATACAGGTTGAGCAACGGGGCGTCGGGGGAGAGCCGCAAGCGATAGCTGGGCTTCCAGCTACTGACCCCCATCTCCTCGGGCTCCGCGGCGACCATTTGCCACCACAGCCCGCTGGCGGCATGGGGCGCGTACGACTGGTCCAGCAACGTGCGCAACTCCTCCGCGGTGGGAAGGATGTCGCAGGCGGAAACGGCCACGGGGCGCTCCGGGTAGCGCCTGGTCAGCAGCCCGGTCAGGGCCGTGATGGTGGCCAGGAGGTCGCCGCTGGTGTCCGCGATCTCGCAGTCCACCAGACCGCGGTAAACCCGCCGCGGCCCCACCAGGACGGGCTCCGTGAACCGCCCGCTCTCGCATACCCGCTGGATCAGCTCGCCGGCGATGCAGCGACCGGACGGCAGCGGCGCCGCGCCCTTGAACCCGCGCAGCATGTCGCGGCCCGTCAGTCCCTCGGGTATGGTCTCCAGTTGATCGTTGCCGCCGGCCAGGATGATGATCGGCAACAGGTCACTCATGGCCTTCCTGCTCCGTGCCTTCGTCGGCCCGCCCTCTCGACCTCCCTTCCTTGCCGCGAAGGTTTTGAAAAACCGTGGTCGAACTGTTACTCAAAGGGGAGAGGCTACACGATACCGGGAGCCGCGGCAACGCGGTCCACCCCCGCGGCCCGTTACAGAATGCCGACCCTGGTCAAGTGCCCCGTTTGCCGCGCTGACGCCCCGTGGGCCGACAACCCCCACCGGCCCTTCTGCTCGGAGCGTTGTCGATACCTCGACCTCGGCGCCTGGGCAGAGGGAAAGTACCGCATCGCCGGCGACGACCCGGAAGACGAGTCCGAGTCCCGGCCCGCGGACGACCCCGACCGTCGATGACGCAAGGCGTCCATGTCCATACATCCCACAGCCGTGGTGGACCCACGGGCCGAAATCCATCCCGACGCCGAGCTGGGACCCTATGCGGTGGTGGACGGCCCGGTCAGGATCGGGGCCGGGACGCGGCTCATGCCCCACGCCGTCGTCGTGGGCTGGACGGAGGTGGGCGAAGGGAACCGGGTGCACAGCGGCGCGGTCCTGGGCGACGCGCCCCAGGACCTGTCCTACCGGGGCGCCGAGTCATACCTTCGGATCGGCCACCGCAACACCTTTCGCGAAGGCGTCCAGGTCCACCGGGGCACCGCGCCCGAGTCGGCCACGGTCATCGGCGACGACAACTTCCTCATGGCCAATTCCCACGTGGCTCACAACTGCCGTCTGGGCAACCGCATCATCCTGACCAACAACGCGGTGTTGGGCGGCTACGTGGAAGTGGACGACCGCGCCGTCATCTCGGCGAGCTGCGCGGTGCACCAGTTCGTCCGCATCGGACGGATCGCCCTCATGCGCGGCACCAGCGCCACCAGCCGGGACGTGCCTCCGTTCTCCATCATCGACTGGCAGCACACCGTGCGCGGGCTGAACGTCGTGGGCCTGCGCCGAGCCGGTTTCGACGAGGCCCGGATCCGGGCCCTGAAGAACGCCTTCCAGATCCTCTTCCGCAAGAAGCGGAACCTGCGCGCCGCGGTAAGGGAACTCGAAGCGACCCTTTCCGACTCGTCCGGGGACCTCGTGGCGCTGCTGGACTTCATCCGCTCGTCCCGGCGCGGGGTCTGCGTTGGCCCCCGATCCCACCCGCCGGGCAGGCCCTACTAGTGTGCTGTCCCGGAAATAAGAGAAAATGGCCTCCAGTGGACGAAATGGGGGCATGGCTGGACTCCTTCCGGGCTCTTCAGGCTTTCGTGTGGGCGGGGTGCACGGGTGTACGTGCAAGCAGGGTGTCACGAGTGAGCGTACCCTCCCCCCTTGAGGGGGAGGGACAGGGAGGGGGGTACGGCGGGGTTGCGGGGAGGAGTCCTCTACACGGACCGGCCAACCCGTTTCAGCCGTCTGTGCGTTGGGGCTGGCGCCCATGGGTCCGGGGGCGCGGAGGCCCCCCTCCCTAACCCTCCCCCTCAAGGGGGGAGGGGATCGGAATTCTCCGCTGTGAGGGGATCGGAGTTCCCTGCAATACCGAACCGGGGGCAGTATGGTGGAAATCGGACTTCCTCGCATGGGAGGGAGTGTGATAACCCACACGAAATCCTGAAGCACCTCCTTTCGCAGCTTCAGCCATAATTACACCGCTCATCTGTGGGACAGCACACTAGCCCGCGCCGGGTGCAGTCGTCACCCGGGCGCGATCCCTTCGACCCGGCGAAACCGTTCCAGGCGCCGCCGGACGTCCGTTCCCGACAGCGGGAACCGGAACATCTCGTTCCTCATGCGGACCCGCTGGAGGCTGACCCGCTCGATGGCCCGCTTCATGACCCGGAGGTCGCGCGGGGCGCCCACCGCGGCCGCGGCCTCCCGGGCCGCGGCCCGGTAGTGGTTCTTCTCGTCCTGGTAGATGACCTCCATGGCTGCGGCGATCTTGCGTTCGAGCACGCCGCCCTCGAGCTTGCGGCCCTCGCGGAAGAGTCTCGCGCCGCCCCCTTCGGTCACCAGCACCGCGGCCTTCTCCACCGCGGACCCGGACGCCAAGCGGCGGCGGAGGTCGCCGAGGGCCTTCTCCTGCGGCAACTGGACGGTGTCGTCCGACCCGATCTTGCGGCGGAGGAGATACTCCAGGATGTCGGCCTGGAGCACGTAGTGGTTGAACTCCTGCACCAACTGTTCCATGAGCCCGTGGTAGTGATGCCGATCGACGGACCGATCGACTTCCGGGAACAGGTCCACGAGGTTCGCCAGCTCCCGGTGAAGGCCGCTGAAGTAACCGTCCACCGGGTGCAACTCCTTCCATAGCTGGGCCTTGAGCCAGTAGATGTGCTCCTCCCTGGTGGGGTTGCCCCGGAAGAACCGCCGGGCGATCTCGGCCTCGGTCTCCCAGTACGGATACGCCACGTCGATCAGGAACTTCTCCGTCCCGCTCATCTGTCCGAACCCTCCCCATGGAGCCTCGCCGGCCGGGTCCTTTCCCTTCGGCGCCCCATGACATAGTGAAACTCTGCATTGCCCCCTTCGTCCTGAATTGCCCCCGTTCGTCCTGAGCGTAGCGAAGCGAAGTCGAAGGACGCTCGAAGAACGCGCTTGCCAGAATCGAGCAGAGGTTCCATAGTATGGTCCTCGCCATGTCGAAGACCGCCGGCATCGTCATCATCGGCAACGAGGTCCTCTCGGGGAAGACCCAGGACGTCAATTCGACTTTCCTTTGCCGCGAGTTGCGGCTCCTCGGCGTCGATGTGCAACGGGTCACCGTGATACCGGACGAGCGTGAACGGATCGGACGCACCGCGGCGCGCTTCTCCGGCAAGTGGGACCTGGTCTTCACCACCGGCGGCGTGGGTCCGACCCACGACGACGTCACCATCGAAGGCATCGCCCAGGGGTTCGGGGCGCGGGCGGTCATCCACCCGCAACTACACCGGCGGCTGGCCGAGAGGTACGGCGCCGAGATCAACCCGGCCCGGCTGCGCATGGCCATGGCGCCCGAGGGCGCCGAGCTCCTGGGCGACGAGTCGCTGTTCGCTCCGGTCATCCGGTTCCGGAACGTTTATATCTTCGCCGGCGTGCCGCGGATCATGCAAGACCGCTTCCACGCCATCAAGGAGCGCTTCCGCGAGGCCCCGTTCCACCTGAGGAACATCTACGTCAAGGACGGCGAAGGCGTCATCGCCGGGACCCTCAACCACGTCCTGGAACGGTTCCCCGAGATCCTGCTGGGCTCCTATCCGGTGCTGGACAACCCGGACTACAAGGTGCGGGTCACGGTGGAGTCCAAGAGCAGGGACTACCTCGACGGCGCCGTGGACTGCCTCCTGGAGAACTTGCCGGCCGAGGCCGTCCTCCGCATCGAGGACGGCCGGTGAGGTAACCGACGAATCCCCGGCGCGGCCCGCCAGTACCCTGTAACAGTGTGGTAGGCCATGCCGCAAACGTCAACCTCTGGAAGAAGATGGAGACAGACCGTCCTGCCCCCTCCCGGTTCCGGCCTGAACGCCTCACCCTGCTGTTGCTGCTGCTCGCCCTGTCCACGTTGTTCCCGTGCAGCTTCGACAAGGGATACCTCCACCCCCCCGGCTTCTACCGCCCCGGCTTCGATGACAGGTTCTCCTCGAAGACCCTGGCCATCGCCGAAAACCTGTCGCCCGACCACCATTTCCGGTTGTTCCTGGGGCGACGCCAGGGATCGGGCGGCTCCCCTGCATACGAGATGTACAGCCGCTTTCCCGTCGGCGGATACGCGCTGATCAAACTCGCCATCCTCCCCTTCGGAAACGACCTGTCCGCCAGGATCCTGGCCGCACGTATGCTCATGCTGCTGTTGTTCAGCGCCGCCGCTCTCCTGGCCTTCCACTCCCTCGCACGGATCACCTCCCAACGATGGATCGCATTGGCCGCCACCCTTGCGGCCTTCTCCTCCCACTACATGCTGTTCTACGGCGACACGGTTTCCGTGGAGATGAGCGTGGAGCTGTTCGCGGTGATGCTGGTCTTCCATGGCATGGTGGTGTTCGTGCAGGAGGGACGGTTCCGGCAACTGCTGGCCAGGACCTGCGTCGCGCTGCTGCTGGGGTGGCGCGTGTATGCCTTCCTGCTGCCGTTCCTCATCCTGGGTGCGGCGAGCGAGGCGGTTCGGGCGTGGAAGGAGGGAACCGCGTTGTGGCCGCGTGTGCGCTCGGCTGCGGGGACGGTGCTGCGCAGCCGCTACATGGCACTGGGCGCGTTCGCGCTGCTGTTCGGCGCGACCGTCCTGGGCTTCAACTTCGCCAACGAGTACTCTGCGTTCGGAGGCGAGACGCGGGTCACCGAACTGCCGTCAGTCCACTCCATGTTCGGCCGAACCGGACTGGCCCAGTACCTGGACGCCTCCTTCGACCACGGGTGGTGGATGCGCTTCTTGCGAGAGCAATTCTTTCGTGTCTTCGTGGCGTCCGTTCCATCGGTGCTGACCGACTGGGGAGCCGGTTTGCCGGAGTGGTTTCCCTCCGTTGACTTTTGGGCGCCGGGCCTTTCGGGGCCGGAGTTGTCGGGTTACCTCCTGCTGTTGCTGATGGTGGCGGTCGCATCCACGACCGTGGTTCGGCTTGCGAGGCGGCTGTTGGCATGGCGTCACCGCATGCTGCTGGCCGCCCTTGCCCTGTCGGGGTTCTTCTGGACCCTGCCCATGCACAACAATACTGCAACCCCCCACCACGACTTCGAGGCCATGTTCTACGTGGGCGTCCCGTTGGTGTTCTACTCACTGCTCCTGCTGTACCTTCACAAGCGCTGGGGGCGTGGTCCGGTGGTCGGCCTTGCAGTCGCGGCGCTGCTCGCCTTCGTCGTCTCCGCCTTCCAGATGGACCGACGAGGGGGACTGGACGCCCAGGCGGCCGAGCTCCAACAGGCGACCATGGCCGAATTCGGGACCATCCGCGAAACCATCCGGGGAAAGGTGGTCCTGGTCCTCGGGTCCGTCGAGCCGGAATGGTCCTGGCAGGCCATGCGTCCGGACTACATATCGAGATACTATCTCGCCGGAAGCGTCCTGGCGAAACCCCTCCACACGGAAGAGTTCTGGGCACACTATCCCGTAGAAAGCGCCTCGACACCCTTCCCCGACATGGAAGCCGCGGCCCGCGCCGCGGACTTCCTCCTCACCCGTGACCGTGTGGAGAGCGACGCCCTGCTCACGCCACGGAACGAACGGGTGTTCCTGTATGATTCCGCAGGTACGGACGACATGGTGGAGTTCTACCGGACCACGTACCAGCGGGTGGTGTCCGGAGAGCCTGCGGCGCGCTCCCACTTCGACGTCTATCTCGGTGACCGCGCGCTGTTCCATGTCAGGGAGCCCTGCGTCCGGGAGGATGTGGGAAACCAGATCTTCATGGAGGTGGTCCCGGAGGACCCGAAGGACCTGACCGGACGAGACAGGCGACGCGGCTTCAGGAGGGACATCCCCCTTTTCCAATACATCGGCGTGCTGTTCGAGGGGAAGTGCATGGCCATCCTTCCCCTCCCCGATTATCCCATCTCCGGCATCCGGACGGGACAGCAGCGACCCCGCCCCCGACCCCGCCACAGGGGAGGACGCCTCCGCCAGGAAGGACACCGCGGCTGGGAAGTACAAATACGCGCGGGCCGGTAGTCCCCCCGGTCAACCCACCCGTCATCCGGACGGGACAGCAGCGACCCCGCCCCCGACCCCGCCACAGGGGAGGACGCCTCCGCCAGGAAGGACACCGCGGCTGGGAAGTACAAATACGCGCGGGCCGGTAGTCCCCCCGGTCAACCCACCCGTCCTGCACGGATCGACCTCGCCTGCCACGTAGCGAGAAGCTATGAATCGTGGTCCGCGCGGGTGAAGCGCTGGCCGGTCTGACTGCCGATCCAGACCTCGCCGCCCTGGTAGATCTCCTTCTTCCAGATGGGCACGCGCTTCTTCAACTCGTCGATGGCGTACCGGCACGCCCGGAACGCGTCGTCCCGGTGCGGCGCCGACACCGCGATGGCCACGCTCGCTTCGCCGATGGGCACGTTGCCGATGCGATGGACCATGGCGATCCGCGTGATCCGCCACTTGGCGCCGGCCTCCTCCCCGAGCCGGGCCATCTGACTCTCCGCCATGCCGGGGTACGCCTCGTAGTCCAGGGACACGACGGACCGGCCTTCGTTGTGGTCGCGGGTGGCGCCGATGAACGTGGCGACCGCTCCGGCCCCGGGGTCGCCGACGAAGGCCAGCAACTCCTGCAGGTCGATGGGTTCGTCCGTAAGCCGGTACACCGCGCTACCCTCCGCTCACCGGCGGAATGAACGCGACCTCGTCGCCCTCCGCGAGCCGATGACGCCGCTCCACGTATTCGCCGTTGACCGCGTAGAGGAGCTTCCACTCCATGCCGGATAGTCTTTCGTGGTCCCGTTGGAGCCGGTCCCAGAGGTCGTCCACGGTGCTGCCTTCGGGGACGTCGTGGACCGCGTCCGCGACCCCGGCCCGTTCCCGCAGCATGGCGAAGAGCTTGACCCGAACCCTCATAGCCCCCGGGCCTGGGCGACCATATGTCCCAACTGCGGCAGCAGGAGACCGGTCATGGCCAGATCCACCGCGCCCCGCGACCCCGGCAGCGACACCACGACCCGGGATCCCGCGGCGCCGGCCACGGCCCGGCTCAGCATGGCCGCGGCGCCGATGTCCTGGTAGCTCAGGAAGCGGAACAACTCGCCGAACCCGTCGATCCGCTTGTCCAGCACGCTGCTTACCACCTCGTAGGTCCCGTCCCTGGGCGCGATGCCGGTGCCGCCGTTCAACAACACCGCGTCCACCGCTTCCGCGGCCAGAGCCTTCCGCAGCAGGGCGCGGACCTCTTCGGGCTCGTCCCTGACGATCTCGTAGCCCGCCACCCGGTGGCCGTTCTCTTCCAGCAGCCGCTTGATGAGCGCGCCGCTTCGGTCCGTGTCCCAGTCGCGGGTGTCGCTCACCGTGACCACGAAACAGGACACCGTCTCCAGGCTTCTCCGGGCGTGGGCCGTCTCCGCCATGGGCGAGTCTTTCCTTTCCTGACCGGCGCGTCTTCCGGGTTCCGACGCGAGCGGAGACCCGGTCAGATCTTCATCGGCATCACCACGTACAGGAGGCGGTCGTCGCCCTTGCGCTTCACCAGCGTCGGACTCTCGTCGTTCTTGAGGCCCATCACCACCACGTCCTCCTGGTCCAGGACGCCGAGGACGTCCAGCAGGTACTGGGCGTTGTAGCCGATGGCGAGTCGCGCCCCGCCGTACTCCGCGTCCATTTCCTCGGACGCCTCCCCCAAGTCCGGGTTGTTGGCCGAGATCGCCAGGTTCCCGCTGTTGAACTCCACCCGCACGCCGCGGTACCGGTCGCTGGACAGGAGCGCCACCCGCCGCAGCGCGCGGAAGAAACTGTGCTGGGAGACGTTGGCCTCACTGCTCTGGTCGCTCGGTATGACCCTTGCGTAGTCGGGAAACTCCCCGTCGATCAGCCGGATGGACATCTCCACGTCGCCCCTCCACACGAACGCCATGTTGTCGGAGAAACCCATGGACACCATGTCTTCACCCGCGTCCTCCAGCAGCCTCCTGACCTCGGTCAGACCCTTTCGTGGAATGATGACTCCCTTGACGAGGCCCAGCGGTCCGATCTCCCTCTCCACCATCGACAGCCGGTGGCCGTCCGTGGTGACCATACGGACCCGGCCCGGGTCTCGGTCGTGCAACAGCGCGCCGTTCAGGTTGGACCGGGTCTCGTCCGAGGAGATGGAGAACAGGGTCTTGTCGATCATCTCCTTCAGGACGTGGGCCGGACATTCCTTCCTCCCGTCTTGCGGGATCGTGGCAAAGGCCGGAAAGTCCTGCGCGTCGAGCCCGACCATCCTGAACACGGACTTGCCGCTCTGGATCTCCACCCGGTCGTTCTCCAGGCGCTTCAACTCGATGGCGTCGTCCGACAGCTCGCGGACGATCTCGTAGAGCTTCCTGGCGTCCACCGTGATGCGGCCCGATGTGACGATCTCCCCGTCGAGGGCGGCCCGGACCCCGACTTCGAGGTCCGTTGCGGTAAGCCGGACCCGGTTGGCATGGGTCTCCACCAGCACGTTGGACAGGATCTGCATGGTGTTGCGCCGCTCCACCGTGCTCTGGGTCCAGTACAAAGCGCTCGCCAAATCTTCCCGCCTGGCTTTGATGTGCATTTGTCCTCCGGGATCACGCGGCCCTATATCTTTCCATGGAGATCCATAAAGAAGACAGGGATAGTAATAGGGCCTGTGGATATCAGGATAGTCGTCGAAACCCCCCGGCATTAAAACACCTTTTCGGTGGAAAACAAATCGCGGCAACGCCCGTTCTCCACGTGGGCCGGACGGCCCGCCGGTAGAACTCCCGGTATGTCCACAGGCTTCCCGGTTTTCCCACAGCGGTTTCCACTCAGTTCTTGAGTTGGCGCACGATCCGGTCCACGGTCGCCTTCAGGTTGGAGTCGGTCAGGATCTTCTTCTCGACGGTCCTGGATGCGTGTATGACCGTCGAATGGTCCCTGCCGCCGAACTCGGCGCCGATGGCGGGAAAGGAAGTCGAGGTGAGCTTGCGGCAGAGGTACATGGCCACCTGACGGGCAAGGGCAAGGCTCTTCGTGCGCCGCTTGGACTTGAGGTCGCTCAGCTTCACGTCGAAATGGTCCATGACGGCCTGCTGGATGTTCTGCACGGTGACCTGCTTCTCGTTGTCCCGGAGCGTATGGCGCAGCACTTCCTTGGCGAGGGGAATGGTGATGTCGGCGTTGTTCAACGACGCGAAAGCGCCGAGGCGGGTGAGGGCGCCCTCGAGCTCCCGGATGTTCGACCAGATGTGGGTGGCCAGGAAGTTGGCGACGTCATGGGGCAGGCCGATGGCCTCGGCCTCGGCCTTGTTGCACAGTATGGCGAGTCGGGTCTCGATGTCCGGCGGTTGGATGTCCGCGGTGAGGCCCCACTCGAAGCGGTTTCGGAGGCGGTCCTCCAGGTCGGGTATCTCCTTGGGGAAACGGTCCGACGTCACGATGATCTGCTTGTGGTTCTCGTAGAGGGAGTTGAACGTATGGAAGAACTCTTCCTGGGTCCGTTCCTTGCCGGCGATGAACTGGATGTCGTCCACGATCAACACATCCACGTTGCGGAAGTGGTTCTTGAACTCGTTCATGCGGTTCTCGCGCAAGGAGACGATGAGCTGGTTCATGAACGACTCGAACGCGGTGTAGATGACCTTCTGGGCCGGGTTTCGATGGAGTAGCCGGTGTCCCACCGCGTTCACCAGGTGGGTCTTGCCCAGGCCGACGCCGCCATAGACGAAGAGCGGGTTGTAGCGGTCCGCGGGGATGTTGGCGACCGCCTCGCAGGCGGCGTGGGCGAACTGGTTGCTCGCGCCGACCACGAAGTTGTCGAAGGTATAGCGCGGGATCAAGGTCGTCCGTTCGCGCTGCTGCGGTCTCCGTGCAGGGTCCGGCGCCTTTCCCCGGCCCTTTTCGGAGCGCGGCGACGGGCGGACCGACAGCTTGACGCTCACGGACCGGTCGGAAAGGCGGCGGAACTCTTCCTCGATGCAGTCCAAGTAGTTGTCCTTGAGCCAGTCGCGGAAGAGCGTGCTGGGGACTGCGATGGTGACCTCTCCGTTGTCGGTTCCGGTGAGTCGCAACGGTTTGATCCAGGTGCGGAAATTGTGTAAGCCGAGCCTTTCCTCCAACCTTTCCAGGACCTCGTGCGGCAGCGGGTTCATCGTGGCCATGTGCTTGCGGGAGAGGCAGTTATCAACAATCCTGTCAACAGATGTGGACAACCTTGACCCGGCCCGGACCTCGTTTTCATCCGCCCAAGCCTGTCGCCAAAGTGGGTTTTCGGAACCAACTCGGAGTACCGGGAAGGGAGTTCTCTTAGTGATTTCTCTCGTACATTGCAAGAGGAAACGAAGGGTCCGGATTTTCCGTAAGGAACTCGGCAGGTTCCGCATCGGAGCCGGGTCCGGGGGCGAGGGCCGGGGCGGTGGGGAAGCCTCGCGGGAGCGGACGGAGGCCCGATTCGGGAGGCGCCGTGGGCCGCGCTGACTCGGCTTCGTCCGGGCTGTTCGAGCGCTCGCAGCGGGTCGTTCCGGGAGGGGTCAACAGCCCGGTCCGGGCATGGAGCGCGGTGGGCGGCGCGCCCCTGTACATGGCGCGCGCGACCGGTTCCCGGGTCTTCGACGAGGACGGCCGCGGGTACCTGGACTACGTCTGCGCCTGGGGTCCGTTGATCCTGGGCCATGCGCCTCCGTCCGTGGTGGAGGCCGTGGTCCGCGCCGCGTCCGCGGGGACCGGGTTCGGAGCGCCGACGAGGGGGGAACTGGAGTTGGCGGAACTCGTCGGTGCGCGGATGAAGGGGATCGAGCAACTGCGTCTGGTCAACTCGGGCACCGAAGCCGCCATGAGCGCCCTGCGGGTCGCACGCGGCTACACGGGCAGGACCAAGGTCCTGAAGTTCGACGGTTGCTACCACGGGCACGTGGACGCGCTGCTGGCCAGGGCGGGCTCGGGGGTGGCCAACCTCTCCCTTCCGGATAGCGCCGGAGTCCCGGAGAGCTTCACCGGCGAGACGCTCGTCGCCGAGTTCAACGACGTGGGTTCCGCGCAGCGTCTGATCCGGGAGAACCGCGAAGACCTGGCCGCGGTCATCGTCGAGCCCGTGTGCGGCAACATGGGCGTGATCCCGCCGGAGCCCGGGTTCCTCGAGTCGTTGCGGGAATCGACGTCCGGTTGCGGCGCGGTGCTGATCTTCGACGAGGTGATCACCGGCTTTCGCGTGGCCCCGGGCGGAGCCCAGGAACGGTACGGCGTGACGCCGGACCTCACCTGCCTGGGCAAGGTCCTGGGCGGCGGCCTGCCGGTGGGCGCCTTTGGCGGCCGGCGCGACGTCATGGGTTGCCTCGCGCCCGCGGGCCCGGTCTATCAGGCGGGCACCCTCTCCGGAAACCCGGTGACGGTGGCCGCGGGTCTGGCCACCCTGAAGGCGCTGGAGGCGCCGGGGGCCTACCGGGAGTTGGAGGAGAAGGGGCGGATGCTGGAGGAAGGGCTGAAGGCGGCGCTTTCCCGGGGCCTTCCGGGTACGGTGAACCGC
This sequence comes from uncultured Binatia bacterium (SeqCode), assembly GCA_965204235.1. Classification (GTDB taxonomy): domain Bacteria; phylum Desulfobacterota; class Binatia; order UBA9968; family JAJDTQ01; genus JAJDTQ01. The sequence continues at coordinate 1,991,521 of OZ241979.1, read as the reverse complement.
GTGGGCTCCCTGCTGACGGTGTTCTTCGGCCCGGACCGGGTGGCCCGGACCGACCACGCCCGAGGCTGTGACCGGGAGCGCTTTGCGCGCTTCTTCCACGGCATGCTGGAGCGAGGCGTCTATCTGCCGCCGTCGCCGTTCGAGGCGCTGTTCCTGTCGTTGGCCCACGGCGAGGACGACATCGCCGCCACGGTGGCGGCGTTCGCCGACTGGGCCGGGCAGGAACGCTCCCGGTGACGGAACCTCCGTTCACAATGCGCGTCCTTCGACTTCGCTACGCTACGCTCAGGACGAACGAGGGCAATCGTTCGGAGTTTCCCGACGTCATGTGCTCCGTCCGCCCTTCCCGGCGCCCGGGAAAGCATCCCGCCGGGGGCTTGGCGCCGGGACTCCGCGCCCGCCGGCGTTGACCCGCCAAGGCCCGCATGTTACTAGAACCATCCAGTGAGCGGTGAGCAGGAGGGCCGGGACGGGGCTTCCCGGAAAAGCCCCGTCCTGTTTCGAGCCGCCAAATACACGGCGGTGGGCTTCGAATTCCCTTCGACCGTGGGAGCCGGCCTGGTCCTCGGGTACTACGCGGACCAATACCTCGGCAGTTCTCCCTGGATGGTGCTGGCGTTGGGCCTGCTGGGGCTGGCCGTGGCCTTCTACCGCCTGGTGCTGCTGTTGCGGCACTTCTCGGCGGAGCGGCGATGAGCTGGGAGTCCCGGGGTCTCCCGGTGTGGCGGGTGGCGTTGTGGCACGGGCTCCTGGTCGCGTTGCTCGCCCTCGCCCCGCTGGATTGGGTGGAGCCGGGCGGGCTGCTGTGGGGCGGGCTGTTCATGGGCGTGAACTTCCTGTTGCTGGCCATCGGCGTCAGGTGGGTGATCGCGCCGTTCGCGAGCAAGGGGAGGGTCCGGGCGGGGGTAACCTTGCTGGTCCTCAAGTTCGGCTTCCTGCTGGGAGCTTCGTGGATGTTGTTGACCCGCATGGCCCCGGACGCGCTCTCGTTCGCGGTGGGGGTCAACTGTCTGCTCCCGGCCATCTTGTGGGACCGGCTCTACGATACCGGACGGTAACTCTTCGATGGGACATCATCCATTCACCTGGTACGACCTGATACCCGCGGCCTTGCAGAGCGTCCTGTCCATGCCGCTGTTCTTCTCGCTGGTGACCATGGCGTTGCTGGTGGTCCTGGCGTTGGCCGCCCGGCGCCGCCTGCTGGACACCCATGACGCGGTGATCCCCAGCGACCGCCTCACCCTGGTGAACGTCTTCCAGCTCCTGATCGAGTTCGTGGCGGCGTTGAGCGACAGCATCATCGGCCCCAAGGGGCGACGCTACCTCTCCCTTTACGGCACCTTCTTCATCTTCATCCTGATCTCCAACTTCATCGGCCTGGTGCCGGGGTTCTCGCCCCCCACCAGCAACCTCAACATCACCCTGGGCCTGGGCCTGATCTCCTTCGGCGCCTACCACTACTTCGGCATCCGGGAGCACGGCGGCGGCTACGTCAAGCAGTTCATGGGGCCGTTCCTGTTGATCGCGCCGCTGTTCTTCCTGATCGAGGTGTTCTCCCACATGTTCCGGCCCCTCACGTTGGGCCTGCGGTTGGCCTTCAACATGTTCGCCGACCACCTGGTGGTGGAGATCTTCACCGCGCTTACCTACGTGGCGGTGCCCGTGCTCTTCTATCTGCTCGGGGCCCTGGTGTCGGTGATCCAGGCCTTCGTCTTCACCCTGTTGAGCATGATCTATGCGTCCCTGGCCTTGAGCCACGATCATTGAGCGTTGCGGCGTTCCGTAGAGGATGATGAGGAGAGGTTGGCGAACCGTTCCGTAGCGCCGGAAAGGAGGAACAGATGAAGCAACTGACGGCTTACGTTCTCACGGGACTCTTCCTGCTGACCCTGTCGGGAGTCGCTGCCGCGGCCGACGCCGCGGGCGGCAGCGGGGCGAGCATGGTCCCGGGCATCGTCGCGCTGGGCGCCGGTCTCGGCATCGCCATCGCAGCGTTCGGCTGCGCGCTCGCGCAAGGCCGGGTCGGCGGCGCCGCCATGGAAAGCATCGGCCGCAACCCCAACTCCGCGGACAAGATCTTCACCCCGTTGATCCTGTCCCTGGCCCTCATCGAAGCGCTGGGCATCTACGCCTTGATCATCGCCTTCATCCTGGCGGGCAAGGTCTAGGCGCTCCTGCGCCCCGCGCCGTCCCGGCGCGGCCATCCTCGACGAGCACGCGCCCCGCCCTGCGGGGCCGTGCCGTCGATCCGACGTGCCCCGAAGCACGTCCTTCGACTTCGCTACGCTACGCTCAGGACGAACGGGGACAATTGTTCGGAGTTTCCTGTCCGGGGTATCGGACCGGGGCGCAGGAAGGGCTGCCGTCCTTCTCCGGGAGCAACCACCCGAAGGACGAGGGCCGCCGGAGGCCGCAGCTCACCGCACGGTCATGGCCACCGGATGCAGCGTGACCCCGGTGTGTTCGAGGATGTCGGTCACCGTGTCGAGCTTGTAGGGTTTCTCGTAGAAGATCTCGCGCACCCCCGTGTTGACCAGGACCTTGAGGCAGTGGATGCACGGAGTGTGGGTGATGTAGATGGAGGCTTCCTTGATGCTGGCGCCGTTCTTGGCCGCCTGCGCGATGGCGTTGATCTCTGCGTGTATGGTGCGGAAGCAGTTCTGCTCGACCTCCCCGTTGGGAGTCCTGGACTCGTAAACGAGACAGCCCGCCTCGGTGCAATGGGGCATGCCCGCGGGGGCGCCGTTGTAGCCTGTGGCGAGGATGCTACGGTCCCGGACGATCACCGCGCCGACCTTGGCCCGGGTGCAGGTGGAGCGTTCCGCCACCTGCCGGGTGATGGTCATGAAGTACTGCTCCCAACTTGGTCTGTCGTCTGCCATGGCGACCTCTCCGAACGGGTCCCGGGCGCCGCGCCAACCGCCACCGCCACAAGGCCGTATGATAGCGCGGTAGCCGTCGCTGTTTACAGGCCCTTCATCCTGGCTTCCTTCCTGTCGAAAGGCGCCTACTCCCAGACCGTTACTATCCCCGTTCGTCCTGAGCGTAGCGAAGCGGAGTCGAAGGACGGGCTGCGACCCGGTCGCCGACCCGTGCGCCGAGTCCGGCCGCGGCGCTGCCGTTGCACCGGGATATTTCGAGCAGCTCCCAACTGTTGACGATCGCGAGGTAGTTGCCGGGTCCGGCCGCGGCGTAGCTGGCCGACAGTCCCCGGATGACGCGGTCGCCGATCCGGAACGAGACGCCGTCCGCGCCGAACGGCTCCAGGTCCCGGCGGCGGAGGTTGGTGGTGAGGTTGCCGAAGCCGTCGATGTGGATCACCTCGCCGACCATGCGCCCCTCGCCGTCCCTCTCCGGCTTCGGAAGGGTCAGTTCCTCGCAGGCTTCCACGGTCTCCCCGAGCCGTTCCGGCGGCGCGCCCAGGGACACGTGGGCGGCCACGGGAGCGAAGACGTCCCGGCCATGGAACGTCGAGCTGGTAGGCCGCAGGTGGTACGCGGGGTTCGAGAGGCGGACGGCGCGGACCATCCGTTGCCGGTCCGCGGCCAGCCGCAGGATCCCGTTGTCAGGCCCCACGTAGAAGGCCCGGTCGGTTTCGATGAGGATGGCGCGCCGCGCGCTGCCGACCCCGGGGTCCACCACCGCCAGGTGGACCGTGCCCGCGGGAAAGTAGTCCACCGCGGCCGCCAGGGCCAGCGCCCCGCCGGTGACGTCCTGGGGAGCGACGCCGTGGGTCAAGTCCACGACCGTGGCCGCGGGGTCGATGGCGGCGATGACCCCCTTCATGATACCCACGAAAGGGTCCCGATAGCCGAAGTCGGTGGTCAGGGTGATGATCCTGGACACGGGAGCTTCCTCACGGGCTCCAGCAGGCGTCGATGTGTTGCATCCGGTCGATGGTGAAGCGCAGGACGTTGACGACGGCTTGGACGGTCTCGATTTCGTCGAGGGAGAGCGTCCGGCCCTTGCGGGACTTCAGGTATTTGTCGAGCACCCGGTAGCCGTCGATGTGGAAGTCCCAGACGTCTTGCGGCACCGGGGAGAAATGCTGCGCCTTGTTGATGTGGAGGCGTTCGCGCCGCGGCTCGTAGGTGGGCCTCTCGACTGCGTAGTCGCCAGGGGGCGACTCTACCTTCAACAACGTCGGGACGGTTTCGAGCAGGTGTGTCCGGGCCAGTTCCCGACCGAGCGCCGCCAACGTCTCGAAGGTCTCGCGTGTGTTCACGAACGGTACGCGTGGAAAGTCCCGCGCCAGGAAGTCCCGGTATTTCTCGCGGTAGGCGGGGCTGTGCAGCACTGCGTACATATAGCCGAAGACGTCTTCGGGACTGTAACCATGTTCGTATTTCTCGTCCAGGAAGGCGCGGAACCGCGGGCTGAAGTTTTCCGTTCGCCCCTCGTTTTCGGAGGCGCCGAACAGCGCATCCCTGCTTCCCTCTCCTTCCGGCGGCGGATAGAGGTAGAGAGGGAAGATGTAGCTTATATCGTAACGGCTGCCCGCTTTGTGTCCGGTGATGTGGGCGGTCGCAAACACGGCCCAATCGTCTTTCGTCTGCCGTGTGGTAACGAGAGCGATGTTTTCCCCGGCCAGCATATGCCGCATGACGGCCCCGCGCGGCTTGCAGTGGAACCCGCGCGAATGGCCCGTGTAGTAGGTGTGGCGCACGTCGAACGGACGATAGGTAATGGGGACCACACGTTCTCGTGACGGTCCGCTCCTGTGCAAGTCACGCTGGGCGAACTCCACCTTCCAATCCCTGGCGTCGTTTCCCAACGTGTACTTCTCACGGGCTTCGTCCGCCGGCAAGGCGGCAAAATCCTGGACGGTCTTCCATACCTCGTCTTCTGTATGGTGGATGCTCAGACGATCCCGCGCGGTCGTGATCCCCACGGAATTGACCGGAAAGATGTCCGTCACCTTCCATCCCTGCCCGTACGCATCCCGCAGTTCCTCGTCCTGCGGAATGAACAGACGGAAGGGGGGAGACGGGTTCAGTTCCGTCCACTCGACGGTATTCGTCCTCGCTTGCAGCAACGCCCGGTACTTCTCCGTCCGCCGACCCCACAGGTCGGCGTGGTACACGCCCCGTTTCAGCCCCTTCTTCTTCACCAGCAGGGAGACCGCCACGCCCTGCTCGATGTCGAACACGTTCTCGTCCTTCCCGCCCTCGGGCGTCCGTTCCTTCTTCTTCGTATTGCCGTGCAGGTCGAGCACGTACAACCGGTGGAAAGTTTCCATCAACGACTGCCGCATGCCCCGGAACGTGGGGTTGTCCAGGAAGGAATGGTTGGTGACGATGCCGACCACGCCTTCCTCTGCCTGCTCCATCTTCCATTGGGCGAAACGGATGAACTTGACGTAATCGTCCTGAAGCCACTTGAGGTTCCTTTCGCCCAGCGGCTTGCCGTCCACGGTCTTGTATGCTTCGATCTTCTCCGTAATCCAGGCCCCGGTGTTCCTGGAGTGGCCGGCGTAGGGCGGGTTGCCGGTAATGACCAGGATGGGCCGTTCCTTGACGTGCTGCGCGGCTTCGACTTCCCGCGACAGGGCGGGCAGCAGCCAGTTGGCCTGGGCCTCGATGGGTTCCAGGGCGTTCGTCAAATAGATGCGGAGCCGCTCGCCGGACTGCATGGCGTAGCCCTGGTCGTGCAGGAACTGCGACAGCTTCAGGTGGGCGATGGTGTAGGGAGCGATCAGGTACTCGAATCCGTACAGGTTCTTCAGGACGTGTTCCCTCACGACCTGGTCGCGCACGCCCGGCGCCGCCGTCTCGAATATCTGTTGCAGCACCTCCAGCAGAAAGGTGCCCGTGCCGGTGGCGAAGTCCAGCACGGTCACGCGCTTGCGGTCGGCCAGCCCCGCGGCGATGCCGAAGGTGTCTTTCAGGATGTCGTTCACCGCGCGGACGATGAAGTTCACCACCGGCGGCGGGGTGTAGTACACGCCCCGCGCCTTGCGGGTTTCCCGGTCGTAGGCTTTCAGGAAGTCTTCGTAGAAATAGACGTAGGGGTCTTTGGCGAACAGCAGCCGCTCTTCTTCCGCGGGAGCCGCCGACCGCGCTTGCGGCTTGGTGAAGGCCAGGTCTTCGAGGACGGCGGCGAGGTCCAGCGTGTTCATGATGCTGAGGATTTCCTCCACCAGCCATCGGATCCCCCGGTATTCCTCCTGTTCCAGTTCGTCCAGGAAGTCCACCAGCTCGCGGATCAACGCGAAATGGGCGGGCACGTAGCGTTTCGCATTGTGCAGGGTGACGGGCGTGCGCTCCCCGGCGTTGCGCTTCGCCAGGAACAGGCCGTACCCCAGGGTTTGGGCGAAGGCGTCGGCGAACTCCCCGAGTTCGAGTTCCTGGAATACGTCGCGCCGGAACACGTCGTACAGACCATAGAGCCGGCCCTGCTGCCGTGCGGCGTCCTGCCGCTCCAGCTCGGCCAACAGGAAATCGCGCAGGTCGTGGCAGCGCAGGGCCAGCGCCTCGGACAGCTTCTTGGCGTTGCCCAGCTTTTCCGGCGGCGTGGACAGGAACGCGGCGACCAGCGCGGCGACCTTGTCGGCCCGGTCCGGGTCGAGCCGGGCCTGCCGGTTCCCGACCGCGCCGGCAGGGCAGAGCGTTTCCCGCCGGTTGACCTCGCCGTCCTTCAGCCAGATCCATTCCAGGTAGTCGGTCAGGACGATGTTGCCGGACAGCTTCTTGTATTTGGCGATCTGGTCCGATTGCAGCACGGCGTCGAGGTCGGCGCCGACCTTCTTGTTCTCCACGTAGCCGAGGATGGCCTCGCGCCGTTTGACCTTGAAGTCCGGCGCGCCCAGGCCGCCCGCGTCCCGCTTGGGCTCGTGGATCACGCGGAGGCCGGGGCCGGCGTCCGCGGCCAGCGCCTCGAGCAGCGTCTCCAATGGCCCGCGCAAGGTATGCTCGGTCGCCTCGGAGACCTCCAGGCTCTTGATGGCGTCGAAACAGGCCGTAAACGGGTTGGTGAGCTTGCCCAAGCAGCCTTCTCCCGGGCCTTGGCCGGTTTGCCGGATCGTTCCCGAAAGACAGCCCCTGCGGGCCGCCCTCGATCCGATTGCGCGCCGATGAGGCCGGCTACCGACGGAGGGTCAACCGCCGTCCCTTGCCGGCGTCTCGACGCCGGGGAAGCCGGAGCGGTCCGCCAGCTCCGACGGGGACAGCACCCCCACATGGCGCTGGCCCTCGATGGTCCAGGTGGGATAGGAACGGACTCCGGCGGCCAGGCACTTGGACGAGGTGGGGCCGTTGCGTCCCGCGGGACTGCATTCGACGTAGGGCAGCCGGGCCGCGGACGCTCCGAACATCTCCTTCTGGTTCTCGCAGGCAGGACACCAGAACGCTCCGTACATCTTGACGCCGGTCTTCTCCAGGTGGGTGGCCAGGGCCTTCATCCAGGGGTCTTCCTTGGCGGACGCCATGACCGCGGCGCCGGAATAGAACACCAGGTGGACGGCCAACACCGCGACCGCGGCCGTTCCCAGGCTCGCCCCGAGCCAGGGCTTCCACGAGAACCGTCGGCTTTCCGGCGGGATCTGGAAGAGGGTGACCACGAATATGGCGGCCAGCAGGCCCAGGGACGCGAGGCAATACGGACATGCGGCCTCCAACCGGACCACGGAGACGACCGTGAGATAGACGCTGTACGCCACGCCGAAGAGCGAGACCGCCGCCAGCAGCTTCCAGCGCGTGTGCCGGCGTTCGACGAAGGACGCGCCGGCCAAGACGGCATAGACGAAGAATCCCCAGAGCGACGTGGGCAGACCGAGCAGCATCGACCAGCGGCTGTTCAGGACGATGTCGCAATCTGCGCCGGCCTCGCAGAGGGCAGCCTTCTCGCCCGACCACGTGACGCCGGTAAGGTATCCCGTGAGCAGCAGGCCGACCGCGGCAAGGACCGGCGCCACCCAGTTCAGCACGGGCCGCGGGTGCGCCGGCGTCTTTTGCCCGGCCCCTCGACCGCTCCTGTTGTGGGATGCCTTCGTCATGGTTTCGCCTCCGGGGACATGCTGGCGGCCCTGCGCCTCCAGCCCATGCGAAGTTTACCAGATCGGACGGTTTCAGGAAGCGGCGCTTCCGGCTCGTACACTCCGATCCCCTCCCCCCTGAGAGGGGGGGTACACAACTTTGCGGGCTTCGTGGGCATCGGGGCACACTACCACTAACGCAGTGACTGGTTCAACCGCCAAGTGTCGAAGCCGCTTCCCGGTGAAACCGCGGGCGATGGCCGCCATCTGTTCCTCGATCCGGATAGTGACATTTGACGCGGGTTGACATGAGACCGTTGGTATCGTATGCCCCGCGGTCATGGATGGTATGATTCAGATTCATCAGGGTTGGATCCAGATCACCGTTGCCGGACTCGCCTTCTTCGGTTGGGGATGGCGCGTCCTCACCAACCTGGAGTCCCGCATCGACAAGCGGCTGGACAAGATTGATGGCCGTATGGACAAACTCGATGGCCGCCTGTCCGACCTGGAGAAGGGGCAAGTCCGTCTAGAGGGAGAAATGGGGCACCTGAAAGAACGACTGGACGCCATCGAACGAAAGTTGGACTCAGGACCTCTCGGAATGACAACCGCGGTCATGGCCGCAGTTAAGGGCCAATTGACCATTCCCTCCCCGGGCGATCATCCGCCGCCAGCTCCACAAGTAGAAAGCGAGTAGGAAAAGGCGCGACCTGCGGCAGCAGTTCAAAACGCCTCGTTTCCAGTTCCGGGTACTGGCGCGTCCGGGGCGTTGACTCGGGATTGTCGGTGCTCGTCACGACTGCCGCGCTCACCGTATTGCTGTCGCGGTCCTTCATGCCCACCACGGCAGCCTTGCCTACGGCGCCGCGTCCAGCCTTGAGCTTCTTCGAGTTGTGCTTGTTGCGCTCCTTGCCGCCCATGTACGTCTCATCAACCTCGACGGGACCCCGGAAGGACGAGCCGCCGTCCATGTCCCACGCTTCCCGGATGCGGTGGATCATGAACCACGCTTCGGGCCGCTAGCCGGTGACCCCGGCGAGCCACTCCTGGAAGAACCGCGCTCCTTGACGCTCCAGCGCGGGCGCGAACCGCGCGGTGGAGCTACGGAGTTGCGCCACCGAGACGCCCGGCGTGGTCTCGATCTCCAGGGCGTGGCCGATGAACCACCGTTCGAGTCCGCGGGCGGTCGCTTCCGGATGGAACTGTAGGGCCAGCGAGTGTCCGTCCCAGAGGAACGCCTGGTTCTCGCACGCGGGAGTCGAGGCTAGGTGGGCCGCGCCCCGGGGCAGGTCGAATGTGTCCCCGTGCCAGTGGAGCACCGGTGTCCGGTCCGGCGCCAGGTGGCGCAGGGCGGAGGCGCTGCCGGCTGCGGTCAGGGACAGGGGGCTCCAGCCGATCTCCTTGCCCCCGGCGGCGAACACCCGGGAGCCCAGGGCCCGGGCCATGAGCTGGGCGCCCAGGCAGATGCCCAGGGACGGCCGCCCGCGGGCGAGCCGGCGCTCCAGCAGCCGGAGTTCGTCGGCGAGGAAGGGGTACTGCCGTTCGTCGGCTGCGCTGATGGGGCCGCCGAGCACCACGAGCAGGTCGGCGTCCGAGGCGTCCGCCTCGCCGAGGTAGTCCGCTCCCGCCTCCACGTACTCGATCCGGTAACCGGCGCGGGCGAGGGGGGCGGCAAACGAGCCCAAGTCCTCGAAAGCCACGTGCCGGACGACCACGGCGAGCCGGCGCAGGGCGGAGTTGGCATCGACCATCAGGGAAACCCTCGACGAACCTTCCCACTAACGCGGAAAAGTCCTAAACTCAACCGCACATGGCGCCTTCCACCACTTCCGGCCCCGGACCCCTTGCGCTGCGCCGGCACCCCACTCTGCCTGCGCCCGAGGGGCCGGTAGTCCTCCTCATCCTCGACGGCGTGGGCATCGGCTCCAAGGACGAGTTCGACGCCGTGGCCCTGGCGCGCACGCCGAACCTGGACCGGTTGGGCCGGTCGGGTCTCGTGGCCTCCCTCAGGGCTCACGGGACCGCGGTGGGGTTGCCCTCCGACGCCGACATCGGCAACTCCGAGGTCGGGCACAACATCATGGGCGCGGGCCGGGTCTTCGACCAGGGCGCCAAGTGCGTCGATCGCGCCATCGGCACGGGGGCCATCTGGGACGGCTACTGGAAGACCCTCGTCCGGGGGGTCCGCTCCGGCCGCGGCGCCCTGCACCTCATGGGGTTGTTGTCGGACGGCAACGTGCACTCCCACGAAGCCCACCTGCACGCGCTGGTCCGCCGGGCCGACGAAGAAGGGCTGCCGCGGGTTTACGTGCACGCCCTGCTGGACGGCCGCGACGTCCCCGACCGGACCGCGCCGGTCTATATCGAGCGTCTGGAGGCCCTGCTTGGCGGCATCCGGGACAAGGGCGGTCGGGACTACCGCATCGCGTCGGGAGGCGGCCGGATGGTGGTCACCATGGACCGGTACGAGGCCGACTGGAGCATCGTGGCCAGGGGCTGGAGCGCCCACGTCCACGGGGAGGCCCCGGGGTTTCCCAGCGCCGCGGCCGCGGTGGAGCGCTTCCGCCGGCAGGAGCCCGGCCTCAGCGACCAGGTGATCCCCGCCTTTACCGTGCGGCGCCCGGACGGCGCCCCGGTGGCCGCCGTCGAGGACGGCGACGGGGTGGTCTTCTTCAACTTCCGCGGCGACCGCGCCATCGAGATCTCCCGGGCCTTCACCGCGGGGGCCGGGTTCGACCGCTTCGACCGGGGCCGGACGCCGGAGGCGCTGTTCGCGGGCATGATGCTCTACGACGGGGACCTGGGCATACCCGAACACTACCTGGTGGCGCCGCCCGAGATCCGCGGCACCCTGGGCGAATACCTGGCCGGCGCGGGCGTAGCCCAGTTCGCGTGCGCGGAGACCCAGAAGTTCGGGCACGTCACCTACTTCTGGAACGGCAACCGGTCCGGCAAGTTCGACGACGCCCTGGAGGAGTACGTGGAGATCGGCTCGGACCGGGCGCCTTTCGAGCAGCGGCCGTGGATGCGCTCCGCGGAGACCGCGGACGCGGTGGTCCGCGCGGTCGGCGCGGGTCGTTACCGGTTCATCCGGGCGAACTTCGCCGGCGGCGACATGGTGGGGCACACGGGACGCCTGGACGCCACCGTGATGGCGGTGGAAGCCATCGACTTGGCCGTCGGCCGCATCGTCCCGGCGGTGGCCGACGCCCGGGGCTGCCTGGTGGTGACCGCGGACCACGGCAACTCCGAGGACATGGTGGAGCGGGACGAGGGCGGCCGACCCCTCTACCACTGCGGCAGACCCGTCTTCCGGACCGCCCACTCGGTCAACCCGGTGCCCCTGTTCATCCGGGACTTCTCCGGCCGCGGCTACGGCTTGGTGCCTCCCGCGGGGGCGGGCTTGGCCAACCTCGCCGCAACCCTGCTCGAGCTCATGGGCTACGCCCCGCCCGACGAGTTCGCCCCGAGCCTGCTGGACCCGACCCGAGGCGGGCAGGCTCCCGGTTGACCCCTCTTTGCGGGTCATAGTAGGCTGCCGCCATGCCTTCGAGGGGAGACACGTCCGGGAGTCCGGGGAAACGCGGCTCCGAGGCCGGGTCCGGGAAGGGCCGGGTGGTGCTCCTGGATGGTTACTCGCTGGCGTTCCGCGCCTTCTACGCACTGCCGGAGAGCCTCGCCACCACTTCCGGCCAAGTCACCAACGCGGTCTTCGGCTTCACCTCGATGCTCATCAAGCTGGAGGGCGAGGAACGTCCGGACGCGGTGGTCGCGTGCATGGACAAGGGGGCGCCCCAATTCCGCCTCGACCGGTACCCGGAGTACAAGGGGGGGCGGAGCGAGACCCCGGAGGTCCTGCGGCAGCAGTTCCCGCTCATACGCGAGGTGCTGGAGGCGTTGCGCATCCCCGTGGTGGAGCTGGAAGGCTACGAGGCCGACGACCTGCTGGCCACGTTGGCCCGGCGGGCGAAGGAAGAGGGACGCCAAGTGGTGATCGTGACCGGGGACCGGGACTGCCTCCAACTGGTGAACGACCACGTGACCGTGCTGATGACGCGCCGGGGCGTCTCCGACATGATCCGCTACGATCCGGCGACGGTGGAGGAGCGCTACGGCGTGGGCCCGGACCGCTGGACGGACTTCGCCGCCCTCAAGGGAGAGCAGGCGGACAACCTGCCGGGGGTTCCGGGGGTGGGCGACAAGACCGCGGCGCAACTCCTGGAGAAGTACGGCGACATCGAAGGGGTCATCGAACACGCGGACGAACTCACCCCCAGGGTGCGCAAGGGGGTCCGGGAGTGCGCCGAGCAGGTCAAGCTCAACCGGGAGCTGGGCCGGCTGCTCGACCATGTGCCGCTGGAGACGGACGCGTACCTGTTCCGCCGCCGGCCGCGGGACCCGGAGGAGCTCCACCGGCTGTTCAGCTCCCTGGAGTTCCACACGCTGTACGAAAGGCTCAAGGCGCTGGGTCCCGGCGACGCCTGGCCGGGGGAGGACGCGGTGCGGCCGGCGTCCGTCTCCCGGTGGAGCTCCGGCGGCGACGTTCCGCGGGGCGACGCGGTGGCGGTAGCCTGGGACGACGGCATGGCGGCGTTCTGCGCACGGCCCGGCGAGGTCGGCCTGTTGCCTTTCGCGGTTGCAGCGGAGCCCCGCGAGGCGCTTGCCGCGGCGGACCCGCCGAAAGTGGTGTACGAAGCGAAGCCCCTGTACGGAGCCATGATGCGGAACGGCGCCCGGCTGAGAGGCGTCCGCTGCGACCTCAAGATCGCCGCGTACCTGCTGGACCCGGGGAGCACGGGCGGCTATGCCCTCGACGACATCCTGCGCCGCTACCTCAACGCGACGCTGGACGGGGAGGCCTCCGGCGCGCCCCCGGAGGGGCAGCTCAGCCTGGAGGGGGAGGACGCGGACGACGACGCCCGGCAGCGCCGGCTGGCCGCGGAGGCGGTTGCGGTGCGCGCCGCGGCGCCGGTCCTGGAGGCGCGCCTCAAGGAAGCCGGTTCCTGGGAGCTCGCCCGGACCCTCGAGTTTCCGCTGACCGAGGTGCTGGCCCGGATGGAGCACGCGGGCATCCTGGTGGACGATGCGTACCTGGGCAGGCTCGACGAGGAGTGGGGCGCAAGGATGACGGCCTTGCAGGCCAAGGTCCAGGAGTATGCGGGAGAGACCTTCAACGTGAACTCCCATCCGCAGCTCGGGCGGATACTCTTCGACAAGCTGGGGCTGCCGAAGACCAAGAAGATCAAGACGGGCTACTCCACGGACGCCGCGGAGCTGGGCAAGCTCGCGGGACAGCATCCGATCATCGACGCCTTGCTGGAGTACCGCGAGGTCGCCAAGCTCAAGACCGGGTTCACCGACTCGCTCCTGGGACTCATCGACGCCCGCACGGGCCGCATCCACACCACCTACGAGCAGGCCGCGGCCGCCACCGGCCGGCTGTCGTCCTCCGCGCCCAACCTCCAGAACATCCCCATTCGGGCGGATCTGGGGCGCCAGCTCCGGCGCGCCTTCGTGGCCCCCGCGGACAGCGTGCTGGTGTCCGCGGACTACTCGCAGATCGAGCTCCGGATCCTGGCCCACCTGTCGGAGGACGAGAGCTTCCTGGCGGCCTTCGCCCAGGGGCACGACTTCCACGCCACCATCGCCGCCAAGGTCTATGGGGTGGCCCCGGGGGACGTGACCGCGGACATGCGCAGCCAAGTCAAGCAGTTCTCCTACGGCATCGCCTACGGCATGTCGGCCTACGGCGTGTCCCAGCGGCTGGGCATCGAGGTGGGCGACGCCAGGGACTTCATCGACGCCTATTACGCCCAGTTCCCGGCGGTCAAGGCGTTTCTGGACTCGCAGGTGGAGCGGGCCAGGATCGACGGTTTCACCACCACCATGTTCGGCCGGCGGCGTTACCTGCCGGAGCTCCAGTCCTCCAACTACCGCCTGCGCGCGGTGGGGGAGCGCATGGCGCTGAACGCGCCCATCCAGGGCACCGCCGCGGACATCATGAAACGGGCCATGATCGACGTGGACCGGGCGTTGCTGGAGCAGCCGGTGGCCCGGATGCTGCTCACGGTGCACGACGAGCTCGTGTTCGAGGTTCCCCGCTCCCGGCTGGAGGAAGCCGCCCGGCTGGTCAAGGCGTCCATGGAGGGCGCCGCGGATCTCCGCTGCGGCCTGGTGGTGGACGTCCACACCGGGGACACCTGGGCCGACGCCCATGCCTGAGCCGCGGGCGGCGGCGCAGGGGACGACACGGCTTCGAGCGGGGAGCTGGTGGCGCGGCCCCCGGATCTGCGGTGGGAGGCTCCCCGGCGTTGGCGAGTGCCCGGGGTGGTTTTCGGGTCCGATTTGTACTAAGGAAGCCCTGAATTGTACCAAGGAAGCTCTGAACGATTGCCCCCGTTCGTCCTGAGCGTAGCGAAGCGAAGTCGAAGGACGCGCTTGGAGAGGCGCCTTTTTGTGTGGGCAGGGTTCACGGGTGTAGAGGCAGGGTTTCACGGGTGTAGAGTTCCCTCCCCCCTTGAGGGGGAGGGACAGGGAGGGGGGTACGGCGGGGTTGAGGGGAGGAAACGTGGAAGGCTTGGAAAGCGTGGCGCGGCGGCGCTCCCGGTTGGAGCGCCTGCCGTAACGATGGCTCGAACAGAGAGGAGTACTACATGAGGACAGTCATGGCGGGCGTGTTGGCAGGGGCGCTCATGGCGGTTGGCCTGGGGACCGCGGCCCATGGGGCCTGCGGCAAGGTCACGATTGCGGAGATGTCGTGGGCGTCCGCGGGAGTGGCGGCCCACATCCAGGACATCATCCTCGGGCAGGGCTACGGTTGCCAGTCCGAACTGGTGCCCGGCAACACCGTGCCGACGGTCACCTCCATGACCGAGAAGAGCGAGCCGGACATCGCGCCGGAGATCTGGCTCAACTCGGCCCGGGAGCCCATCGAAAAGGCGGTGGCCGAGGGCCGCCTCAAGGTCGCCGGAGAGATCCTTTCGGACGGCGGCGAGGAGGGCTGGTTCGTTCCGGCCTACGTGGTGAAGCAGAACCCGGAGTTGAAGACCCTGCAAGCCGTGCTCGAACGGCCCGACCTGTTCCCCGACAAGGAGGAACCCGGCAAGGGCCGTTTCTACACCTGCCCATCGGGCTGGGCTTGCCAGATCATCAACGCCAACCTCTACAAGGCCTACGGTCTGGAGGAGAAGTTCACCCTGTTCGACCCGGGTTCCGGCGAGGGGCTGGCGGCGGCCATCGCCAAGGCCTACGAACGCGAGGAGCCCATCTTCGCCTACTACTGGGCGCCCACGTCGGTGCTGGGCCGGTATCCCATGGTCAAGCTCGGCGGCATGACCCACGACCCGAAGTCCTGGAAATGCGTCACCGACAAGGACTGTGCGGATCCCAAGCCCAACCAGTACCCGAAGTCGGTGGCCTATACCGTGGTGACGTCCGGCTTTGCCAAGAGCGCGCCCGAGGCCTTCCGGTTCGTCTCCAGCTTCTCGTGGCCCAACAAGCTGGTGAACGCGCTGCTGGCCTGGAAGGACGACAACCAGGCCACCGGACGGGAGACCGCGGAGTACTTCCTCAAGAACCACGAAGCGGTCTGGACGGCGTGGGTCACCGCGGACGTCGCGGCCAAGGTGAAGGCAGGGCTCTGAACCGATGAGATGACGGGGAAGGCGGTCGCCGATGGTTAGCTGGCTCTGGGATTTCCCGACCCTCGACGAGGGCGCGCTGCGCGCCCTCAAGAAGTCCTTCGACTCGGGGTACCGGGTGTTCTCGCGGAATTACGGCGACGCCATCGAGGGCGGCTTCGACCCGCTGCTGCACTTCCTGGTGTGGTTCGAGCGGCTGCTCCTGAACGCCCCCTGGTGGCTGGTGATCGTCGTGGTCGCCGGGCTGTGCCTCGGGGCAAGCCGGAGCGTGCGGCTCACCGTCGGGGTCGTGGCCGCCTTCTTCGTCATCGGTTTTCTCGGCATGTGGGAAGACACCATGCGGACCCTGGCGATCATCTTCGTCTCCACGTTGATCGCCATCGCCATCGGCATTCCCCTGGGCATCGCCATGTCGCGCTCGGACCGGGTGCAGGCGATCATCACCCCGGTCCTCGACGTCATGCAGACCATGCCCAGCTTCGTCTATCTGATCCCGGTGGTGATGCTGTTCGGCCTCGGCAAGATACCCGGCCTCATCGCGGTGGTGATCTACGCCGTGCCGCCGGTGATCCGGCTCACCAACCTGGGCATCCGGCTGGTGGACGAGGAAGTGCTGGAGGCGGCCCACGCCTTCGGCGCCGGCCGGTGGCAGTTGCTGTTCGGGGTCCAGTTGCCGCTGGCCCTTCCCAACGTCATGGCCGGCATCAACCAGACCATCATGATGGCCCTGGCCATGGTGGTGATCGCTTCCATGATCGGGGTCAAGGGGCTGGGCGAGCCGGTGCTCCGGGCGGTCAACAACCAGTACTTCGCCCTGGGCCTGTTCAACGGCGCCGCGGTGGTGACCCTTGCCATCGTGTTCGACCGGATCACGCAGAGCTACGGGCGGCGGATCCAGGAAAAACGGCGGACGACGTAATGGAAGGCGGTGTTTCCGATACCGGCGCCCGCACGGCGCCCATGCCTCCCGGGGAGGAGTCCGACCCCGCGTCCGGCGACATCGAAATCAAGTCCCTCTACAAGGTGTTCGGGGACGACCCCGCTTCCGCAATGCAGCTCGTGCACGACGGGGTGGGAAAGCAGGAACTCCTGGAGTCCCACGGGCACGTGCTCGGCCTGCGCGACATCAACCTGAGCATCGCGCCCCAGAGCATCCAGGTGGTCATGGGGCTGAGCGGTTCCGGGAAATCGACCCTCATCCGCCATATCAACCGCCTGATCGACCCCACCGAGGGCGAAGTCCGGATCGGGGGCGAGGACGTGCTGGCCTTCGACGAAGCCACGCTCCGCCAGCTCCGCCGGCACCGGGTCAGCATGGTCTTCCAGCGCTTCGCGCTCTTTCCCCACAAGACCATCCTCGAGAACGTGAGCTACGGCTTGGCCATGCAGGGCGTCCCGGGCGAGGCGCGGGAGGCGCGGGCGGAACGGTGGATCGAGCGGGTGGGCCTCACCGGTTACGGGGAGTCGTATCCGCATCAACTGTCCGGCGGCATGCAACAGCGCGTGGGGCTCGCCCGGGCCTTGGCCACCGACGCCCAGATCCTGTTGATGGACGAGGCGTTCAGCGCGCTGGACCCGCTCATCCGTGCGGACATGCAGGGGCTCCTGCTGGAACTCCAGCAGGAGTTGAAGAAGACCATCGTCTTCGTCACCCACGACCTCGAAGAAGCCATCGAGATCGGCGACCGCATCGCCATCCTGCGAGACGGCGAGATCGTGCAGAACGGCGATTCCCAGGAGATCGTCCTGCAACCGGCCGACGACTACATCGCCGACTTCACCCGCAAAATCAACCGCGGCCGCGTCATCCGCGTGGGCTCGATCATGGAGTCCGTACGCCCCGACCTGCAAGAGCCGCTGGTCTGTTCCACCGACCTGCCGCTGGAACAGGCGCTGCCCATGGTGAGCGCGGCGCCCAACGAAGAGCTGCCCGTGGTGGATGAGGAGGGGAATGTGGTGGGCTCGATCACGTTCGTCCGGATCCTCCTGGGTCTCGCCGGGCGGCGGTTGCCGGACGTGCATCCGTGACGCGGATCAGCCGTGGTTATGGAAGGCGCGTGGGTTGGAGCGGGCGACCGGGATCGAACCGGCGACGTCCAGCTTGGGAAGCTGGCATTCTACCGCTGAATTACGCCCGCTCTGGGTGAGGTCATATTCCATCGCGCCCACGATGTCAATCTGAACCGCGGCGCGCGGGCTTCCCTGCCGCGGGCTTCCCGGCCTCCGCGGGCGGGAAGCGGTAGATGATCTCGTCCTCCCTGGCCAGACCGAACTCCTCCCGTGCGACTTTCTCCAGGTACCGGTCGTCCTTCCTGAGCCGGTAGATCCTGTCCCGCAGCAACTCGTTGTCCCTTTGCAGGGCCTGGGTCCGTTCCTCGATCACGCGGTGGTCTTCGGACAGGCGCCAGTAGCGCATGAGACCCCAGTCGCCGAAGGCAAGGTAGAGCAACATCAGCACCAGCACGATGCCGAGGCCGTAGTTGACGGCGCGCTGCGATAGTTTCGCCGAGGCCATGGGACGTCCCCTATCATGTGTGATCCGGGCTTCGAGTGCAAACGGCCGGGCGCAGGGGCGGTAGCCGCGGTGCGGAAGAAAACGCCATGTGGAAGAAAATCTGCTACGAAAGGAACCTCGGAACAATTGCCTCCGTTGGTCCCGAGCATAGCGAAGCGAAGAGATCCGTTCATCCTGAGCGTAGCGAAGCGGAGTCGAAGGACGCGCTTTTCCATGGGGAGAGGCGCCTCGGGCCGGAATGGACCAGGGGTTCCGAAAGAGGGTTGAGACAGGAGGAAGCGATGAAGATCAAGGAGGTCGCAGCACTCGAAGTGCTGGATTCACGGGGCAATCCCACCGTCGAGGTGGAGGTGGCCTTGACCAACGGCGCCCGGGGGAGGGTCACCGTGCCTTCCGGCGCTTCCACCGGCGAGCACGAGGCGGTGGAGCTGCGGGACGGGG
Source organism: uncultured Binatia bacterium (SeqCode) (assembly GCA_965204235.1). GTDB lineage: Bacteria > Desulfobacterota > Binatia > UBA9968 > JAJDTQ01 > JAJDTQ01. The sequence goes on along the minus strand of OZ241979.1, from coordinate 1,972,950 downwards.
GCGACCGCTTCCTGGGCAAGGGAGTGCTGCGGGCCGTGGCCCACGTCAAGCGCAACTTGGCCCGGCGCGTGGTCGGGCTGGACGCCAGGAACCAGAGCAAGCTGGACCGGTGCATGATCGACCTGGACCGCACCCCGGACAAGGGGCGTCTCGGCGCCAACGCGATCCTCGGGGTCTCCCTGGCCGCGGCCCGGGCCCAGGCCGCGGCCGACAAGGTCCCCCTGTACCGGTATCTCGGCGGGGAGGGGGCGCGCACCCTGCCGGCGCCCATGCTCAACGTGCTGAACGGCGGCGTCCACGCCGACAACAACCTGGACGTCCAGGAGTTCATGGTCATCCCCTGGGGCTTCGGTTCGTTCTCGGAAGCCTTGAGGGCGGGCGTGGAGATCTACGGCGTCCTGAGGCAGGTGTTGGCCCGGAAGGGCTATTCCACCGGCGTTGGCGACGAAGGCGGGTTCGCACCGAAGCTCCGGGACAACGAGGAGGCCGTGGAGCTGCTGCTGGAGGCGGTGGTCCGGGCGGGCTACCGGACGGGTTCCCAGGTGGTCCTGGGACTCGACGTGGCCGCCAGCGAGTTCCACTCGTCGGGCGCATACGCGTTCGAGAAGTCCGGCGGCGGACGGATGAGCAGCGCGGACCTCGTGGCCCTCTACGAGAGATGGGTCCGGGACTACCCCATCGTCTCCATCGAGGACGCCCTGGGGGAGGACGATTGGGAAGGATGGGAGATCCTGACCGCGTCCCTGGGGGACAAGGCGCAACTGGTGGGCGACGACCTCTTCGTGACCAACCGCCGGCGGCTGGAGGAGGGCATACGGCGCGGCGCCGCCAACTCCATCCTGGTGAAGCCCAACCAGATCGGGACCCTGAGCGAGACCCTGGAGACCATCGAGGCGGCCCGGGCCGCGGGTTACGCCACGGTCATCTCCCACCGCTCGGGCGAGACCGAGGACTCCACCATCGCCGACCTGGCGGTGGCCACCGGCGCCGGCCAGATCAAGACCGGCGCGCCGTGCCGCGGCGAACGGACGGCCAAGTACAACCGGCTCCTGCGCATCGAGCGGGAACTGGGGCGGCGCGCCCGCTACGCCGGCAGGAAGGCCTTCGCCGGCGCCGTGTCCCCGTAGGGTCCCGGCTCCCCAAGCACCGCGGGCGGGATGCCCGATCCTCGGAAATCCATTGTCGCTCTTCCGGCTTTCGTGTGGGCAGAGTTTCACGGCGTAGAGTTCCCTCCCCCCTTGAGGGGGAGGGACAGGGAGAGGGGTACGGCGGGTTGGTGCTGGCGGCGATGGGTCCGGTTGCACGGAGGCCCCCCACCCTGACCCTCCCCCTCAAGGGGGGAGGGGATCGGAGTTCTCCGCTATGCCGAACCATACCGAACCGAGGACAGCAAAGTGGGAATCGGACCTCATCGCGTGCGAGGGGTGTGTCACAACCCACACGAAAGCCGGAAGCGCTGCCGTGTCTCGTCGAGAGGCAGGACACCCGCACGCGGCTACAGCCACGTCACCAGCCAGTCGGGGGTGAGACGGAGCGCGTAGGCGTTGAGCGCGGTCATGGTGTCGGTGAGCAGCAGGAGGCCGACGGCGACCAGGAGCAGGCCGGCGCAGGTGTGGATGGCCGGCAGCCAGGGGCCGACGGCGCGGGAGAGCCTGAAGAAGCGGTTCATGGCCAGGGCGCTGAGGAGGAACGGCAGGGCGAGACCGGCTGCGTAGGCCGAGAGCAGCAGCGTGCCGCGATGGACCTCGGCCGCGGTGCCGGCCAGGGTCAGGATGGCCCCCAGGATCGGCCCCACGCAGGGGATCCAGGCCACCGCGAAGGTGAGCCCTACCAGCGCCGACCCCAGGTAGCCGGCCGGCTTGCTGCGCAGGTCGAACTGGGCGTAGCGCTCCAGGGCGGCGACCTTGAAGAGCCCGGTCAGGTAGATCCCCACCAGCAGGATGAACAGCCCCCCGACCACGCGCACCGCGTCCCGGTAGCCGGTCAGCAGGCTTCCCAGGAGGCTGGCGGAGGCTCCCAGGGCAACGAAGGCCACGGAGAAGCCGCATACGAAGGCGAGGGCGTTCCCCATGAGCCGGGCGTTGCCCGGGGCGCCTTGGCCCATTTCCCGCGGCGATATGCCGGAAACGAATGAGAGGTACGACGGGATCAGCGGCAGCACGCACGGGCTGAGGAACGAGAGTCCGCCGGCCGCAAAGGCCACGAGGATGTTCACGTCGTTCATGGCGTTTCCCGGATCGTTTCCCACAGGGTCCTCACGAGCCGGCGATGGATCCGGCCCACCAAGCCCCGTCCTCCAGCATCCAGTCCCTTCCGGTTACCTCAGGTCGGGAATAAATGATAGGAACCTCTGCTCCATTCTGAAGCGCGTCCTTCGACTTCGCTTCGCTACGCTCAGGACGAACGGGGATCTCTGATTCGCTACGCTCGGAACGGGGATCTCTGATTCGATGCGCTCGGGAGGGATGGGGGTCTCTGATTCGCTGCGCTCGGGACGAACGGGGGATCGTTGTTCGGAGTTTTCGATACTTGGTCTTGACGACATGCTCGAATTCCTCGGCAAGGGCGGCTTCTTCATGGTCCCGATACTGCTCTGCTCGGTCACCGCGGTGGGCATATTCGTCGAGCGGCTGTTCAGCCTGAGAAGACGTCGGGTGGCGCCCGCGGAGCTGGTGCGGAGGGTGGAGGCGCTGGTGGAGAGCGAGGACCTGGGCGCGGCCGGGACGTTGCTGGACCGGAACCCTGCGGCCATCGCCAGGGTGCTCGCCGCGGGCGTCCGGGTGGCGGGACAACGCCGCGCCGTGGTGAAGGAGCACATGGAGGAAGCGGGCCGTCGGGAAGCGGCCGAGCTGGTGCGGTTCGTGGACACCCTCGGCACCATCGCCGGGGTCAGCACGCTGCTGGGTCTCCTGGGGACCATTTCGGGCATGATCGAGATCTTCTCGGTTGTCTCCACCCGGAGCGCGGTCAACCCGGCCACGCTTGCGGGCGGGATCTCCGAGGCGCTGGTCACGACCCTGGCCGGGTTGAGCGTGGCGGTCCCCACCATCGTCATGCACCGGTACCTGCTGAACAAGGCCGGCGCCCTCACGCTGGAGATGGAGCGGCTGTCCGTCCGCTTCCTGGACTTGCTGAAAGACGGCGCGGCCGAGTGAAGGAACCTCTGATCCATTCTGGCTCGAGGCGTCTCTCCCCATGGGAAAGCGCGTCCTTCGACTTCGCTTCGCTACGCTCAGGACGAACGGGAGACTTGCCATGCTCAGGACGGACGGGGCAATGGTTCGGAGTTTCATGAAAATGAACTTCCGGCCTCCCACGAGACCGCCTGCCGCGCAGCGGTGCGAGCCTGGCAGAGAGGTTTCCTGAAGTGAATTTCCGGCCTCCCACGAGACCTGCCGGCGGCCTCCTCGACATGACGCCGTTCGTGGACACCATCTTCAACCTGTTGATCTTCTTCGCCCTGTCCATGAACTTCCTGGTGGACCACGGGGTCACGGTGGACCTGCCGGATGCGTCCGCGCAGGAGGCCGCCCGCGGGGGCGACGACCTGGACCTGGTCATCACGCGGAAGGGGGAGGTCCGTCTCGACGGCGCGCCGGTGGCGCTCGCGGCCCTGCGCGCGGCGCTGGCAGAGGCGGCCGCCAAGGGCGGCGGGCCACAGGTGTTGCTGCGGGCCGACCGCAGCGTGTCCCACGGCCTGGTGGTGGCGGTGATGGACGCCGCCAGGACCGCGGGCCTGACCCGCCTCGCCATCGTGGCCCAACCCGGGGAGCCGTCGCCTCCCCTCAAGGGGGGAGGGGACGCTACGCCGTGAGACCCTGCATGCGCCGTGGAAACTCGCCGACCTGGAAGCCTGGAGAGCCACAAATCGCTGGCCTCGGCCGCCGCATCCCTGAGGCCGTGGAAACTTGCCGACCCGGAAGCCTGGAGAGCCTCTGGAAACTCCGAACGACGATCCCCGTTCGTCCTGAGCGTAGCGAAGCGAAGTCGAAGGACGCGCTTTCCCATGGGGAGAGGGAACTCAAGCCGGAATGGATTGGACGTTCCCTCGCTATACGGGCATCAGGCCGTGTTTCTTCCGCGGCCGGGTCTCCTTCTTGCCGCGCAGCAGGGCGAGGGTGCGGACCAGGCGGGCTCGCGTCTCCGCGGGCCGGATGGCGGCATGGGAGAACTGTTTGGACAGGGCTTCGAACGGGCCGTGGAAGCGTTCGGCGAACTCGGCCATCTTCTCCCGGCGCGTGCGCTCGGGGTCGTCCGACGCGGCGATCTCGCGCCGGTAGAGCACGTTCACCGCGCCGCCGCCGCCCATGACCGCCAGCTCCACGCCGGGCCAGAGCCAGAGTTGGTCGGCGCCCATCTCGCGCGTGCACATGGCCTGCTTGGCGCCGCCGTAGCCCTTCCGCAGCACGATGGTGACCTTGGGCACCGTGGCCTCCGCATAGGCGTAGAGCATCTTGGCGCCGTGGCGGATGATGCCCTTCTCCTCCTGTTGCCGGCCCGGAAAGAACCCGGGCACGTCCATCAGGGTGACCAGCGGGATGTCGAAGGCGTCGCAGAAACGGATGAACCGCGCGGCCTTGTCCGAGGCGTCCACGTCGAGACTGCCGGCCAGGAACAGGGGCTGGTTGGCCACGAACCCCACCGGGTAGCCGTCGAGGCGCCCGAACCCGATCACCAGGTTGCGCGCGAACCGGCTCTTGAGCTCCAGGAACTCGCCGTCGTCCACCATGGCCTTGATGACCGCGGCGATGTCGTAGGCCTTGCGTTTGTCGTCGGGGACCAGCTTCTCGACGCCGTCCAGCGGCCGCCCCGGGTCGTCGCCGGTCTCCTTCCGCGGCGGCGGCTCGTTGCAGTTGGCCGGCAGGAAACCCAGCAGCGTGCGGATCTGGGCGAGGCAGGCTTCGTCGTCCGGGCTCACCAGGTCCGCGACCCCGGACACCTCGGAATGGACGCGCGCGCCGCCCAGCTCCTCCATGGTCACCTCTTCCCCCAGCACCTCCTTGATGACCGGCGGCCCGGTGATGAACATCTGGCCGGCGCCCCGGACCATGAGGACGAAGTCCGTCAGCGCCGGCGAGTAGGACGCCACGCCGATGCACGGCCCCATGACCGCGGAGATCTGCGGGACCGCACCGGACGCGATGCTGTTCTCGAAGAAGATCTCGCCGATGGCCGCGGTGACGCTCAACCCCTCCTGGATGCGCGCGCCCACCGAGTCGTAGAGGCCGATGCACGGCATCCCCAGGGAGCGGGCGGTGCGGATGCCGTTGGCGATCTTCTCGGCGTGGGCGCTGCCGACGGCCCCGGCGAGCACCGTGCGGTCCTGGGCGAACAGGTACACCGGCCGCGCGTCGATGCGGCCGAAGCCGCACACTACGCCGTCGGTGGGCTGCCGCCGCTCGGCCATGCCGAAGTCCGTGCACTGGGTTTCGGCCAGCATGAACTCCTCGACGAAGCTGCCGGCGTCCACCAGCCCGGCGATCCGTTCCCGGGCAGTGAGCTTGCCCTCGCCGTGCTGTTTGCCGATGGCCCGGGGGTCGCCCTCCAGCACCCGCGCCTCCAGCTCGGCCAGTTTCCTGTCGGGAGCGTCCCCTTCCGGGGTCGTCGTGCGGTCGGCCATGAACGTCCCCCGCGCAGCCGGTTCCGTCAGATGACGCCCATGCCCCGCAGCACCGAGAGCATGATGGCCGCGGCGATCACCGAGCCGATCTGGCCCCCGGCGTTGGCGCTCATGGCGTGCATCAGCAGGTGGTTCTTCCTGTTGTAGCGCTGACCCTCGTTCTGCACCACCCGGGCGGCCATGGGGAACGCCGAGATGCCGGCCGCGCCGATGAGCGGGTTGATCCGGCCTCGGGTGAACAGGCACATGAGCTTGCCGAACAGCACGCCCATCACCGTATCCAGGCCGATGGCCACCAGCCCCAGGGAGAGGACCATGAGGGTCTCCACCCGCAGGAACCTTTCCGCGGCCATGGTGCCGCCGATGGACAGCCCCAGCAGCAGCGTGACGATGTTGGCGATCTCGTTCTCGGAAGCCAGCTTGAGGCGCTCCACCACGCCGCATTCCCGCAGCAGGTTGCCCAGCATCAGCATGCCGATCAGCGGAGTGCCCAGGGGCGCGATGCACGACGCCACCACCGTGACCACGATGGGGAAGAGGATGCGGGTGGTCCTGGACACCGGAGCCTGCTGCACGACCCCCATGGTGACCTGCTTCTCCCTGGCGGTGGTCAGGACGCGCATGATGGGCGGCTGGATCAGCGGCACCAGCGACATGTAGGAGTAGGCCGCCACCGACACCGCCCCCAGCAGGTGGGGCGCGTAGCGCGAGCTCACGTAGATGGCGGTGGGGCCGTCGCAGGCGCCGATGACGGCGATGGCCACCGCGTCCAGTTGGCTGAAGCCCAGGGCCAGGGCCAGCAGCAGGGTCAGGAAGATGCCGAACTGGCCGGCCGCTCCCAGCATGATGATCTTCGGGTTGGAGAACAGCGGCCCGAAGTCGGTCATGGCGCCGATGCCGACGAAGATCAGCACCGGGAAGATCTCCGTGCGGATGCCGAAGTCGTAGAAGAACCGCAGGGTCCCGCCTTCGGCCATGAGCTCGGCCTGGGGGATGTTGACGAGTATGGCGCCGAAACCGATGGGCACCAGCAGCAGCGGCTCGAACCCCTTGCGGATGCCCAGGTAGAGGAGCCCCCCGGCGATGACCATCATCACCGCCTGGCCAAGCCCCAGGTGCGAAACGCCGTCGAGCAGCCCCAGGGCTCCGGAGAGGATCGCAGCTTCCATACGCTTCGAGTCTCAGGGGTGGTTCCCGGGAGACCGGGAAACTAGAGGCGGCGGACCATGCAAGGGTCTCAGGAGGGGAAGATCTTCCTCATCAGGAGGATCAGGAGGCTCAGCAGCCACAGCACCAGCAGCGTGCCGACGCTGCCCACCAGCGCTACCGTGAGGCCGAATTCCCAGGTGTCCATGCCGACGAGGGTCCGGGGTTGCCGCCGCGGGCTACTCGATCTCGGCGAGCTCCTGCCCCGCCTCCACCGACTGCCCTACCTCGACCTTGACCGTCTTGACCGTCCCGCCCGCGGGCGCGACCACGGGGATCTCCATCTTCATGGCCTCCATCACGATGACCACGTCGTCCTCTTCCACCGCGGCGCCGGGACCTGCCTCGATCTTCAGTATCTTTCCAACCATGGGAGCTGTGACGGAGGTTGCCAATGGATGTTCTCCTTGCGCTTGATTCGGCTCCGAAGCGGCCGCGTCGTTCAGTTCGGGTCCGTTCCCCCTCTATATCAGGCTTTTCCGGCGACAAGTCAAACAAGGGCGTCGGCCCAAATCCAGCATCTCATCCATGGCGGGCGGGGTCCATGGGTGTAAGGCGGGTGTGTTCGAGGGCTTGATGGCGCGGGACCGCGCATCATCCATCAACGCCATAGCGGATCTCCAGGAGCTCGCTTCGTACCGCCCGGGTGGCTCGTTCCTCCGGAAACTCATCCAGATGCGACACGTCGTGGAGCGAGTCGAACACTACCAGCACCGCGCCGTCGGCGATCCGAACCTCCACGGCCTTGCCTTCCTGGGTAAACGTCACCAGCGCCCTGCGGCGATCCGGGGAGATGGCGACTCCGCCTCTATAGAGAGTGTACAGTTCTCGCAAGTGGCCGGGAGTCCGGTGGTTCGGGAAGATGGTGGTTTCCTCGCCGCTCGCCGCGTCCACCATCAGCAGCCGTGATATGCCCAGAGAGCCGTCCGCGGTCCTGCCGCCCTGGTTGTCCAGCATGAGGAACCGGGACCCCTCGAAGTGCAGGACCGAGTGCTGCATCATGAACCCGCCGCGCACCATGCGTTTCAACCGAAGGGTGTCCCGGTCCAATATGGCGAATGCGTGCAGGTTCCTGATGGACACGACCAGGTCTCCGGGTTCGAGGTCCGCGCCTGCGGCGTCGTCTCCCAGCGGGTGGACGGAATTGACGTGCGTCGGGTTACAAGGATCCACATGGAGCAACAGCGAGGCATGGGGGGACTGGCGTATGGCGTCGAACACGGAGGTCTCTCTCAGCAGCCTCCCGGCAGGGTCGATTACGTTTACGAGGTCGTGACGCCATCGTGGACAATCCATCCTGATTCGGAGGCCGTCCCGTCCCGGTACGAGCTCGGTATCCACGGGCCCGCTGAGCCGATGGCCTGGAACCAGGACGACTTCGCCATCGGTCAGGTGTGGGCGATGGTGGCTGAAGTCCGGACGGTACCACACCGGCTTGCCGGTCCGGTCGATACGCGCCGCCCCGCCGCCGTAAGGGTGGCTATGCCTGAACCGGAAGACCACCAGAAGATCCCCATTGGCGTATGACGATACTCCCAAAACCTTCGTATGGTCGAGAAAGGAGAAACCGAGCGCGCGCTCGTATGGGAAATCCATGGCGGACTCCTCTTTCTCCATCAATTTCTTCAACTCACCGGGGCGGTACGGCCAAACCTGCCGGACTTCCCCGCGGCCGGCGTACTCCACTGCAAGACAGCCCACGTGATCCGGACAGTACTCCCGGAAGCGCCCTTGCTCTCCCGGAACCAGTATCGGGTCGGTCAAGTGATCGTTGGCGATGAACTCGAAGCGCCGGGAGGCCGCCTGGTCGGGAGGGACATCCACGAACTCCCAGTCTCTCCAGATGGGGAGGGGGGGGAGGAGGTTGACTTCGACCGACGCCACGAAGGTGTTGTAGGCGTCGGACAGCAGAGCGTGGGGAAAGACTTTGTGCCGCGCGACGTACAGCCCGCCGGCGAAGGCCGCCAGCATGAGCGCCACCACGAACAGTGGGAGCGGCGCCCTTCTCAGCAATGCGGAACCGCTCCCTCCGTGCCTGCGGCCGAACTGCCTCGACTCTGCGTGCCCGCGGCTCGAGCTTGATGGCACGAGACCGCGCATCATCCATCACCGCCATAGCGGATCTCGTTGAGCCGGTTCCACATCGCCCGGGTGGCTCGTTCCTCCGGAAGCTCCTCTACATGGGACATGTCGTGGAGCGAGTGGAACACTGCCAGCACCGCGCCGTCGGCGATCCGAACCTCCACGGCCTTGCCCTCCTGGGTAAACGTCGCCAGCGCCCTGCGGCGGTCCGGGGAAATGGCGACTCCGCCGCTCCCGCTCGTGTACAGGTCCCGTAGATGGCCGGGAGTACGGTGGTTCGGGAAGATGGTGGTCTCCTCGCCGCTCGCCGCGTCCACCATCAGCAGCCGTGATACGCCCAGAGCGCCGTCCGCGGTCCTGCCGCCCTGGTTGTCCAGCAGGAGGAACCGGGACCCTTCGAAATGCAGGACGGCGTGCTGACTCATGAACCCGCCGCGCACCATGCGCTTCAACCGATGGGTTTCGCGGTCCAATACGGCGAAGGCATGCAGGTTCCTCATGGACACGACCAGGTCTCCGGGTTCGAGGCCCGGGCCCGCGGCGTCTTCTCCCAGCGGGTGGACGGAATTGACGTGCGTCGGGTTGCAGGGAACCACATGGAGCAAAAGCGGGGCATAGGGGGACTCGAGTACGGCGTCGAAGACGGAAACCTCCTTCAGCCTCTCCCCTCCCCTGTCGATTACGTTCACGAGATCGCGCGGCCATTGCGGACAAGACATCCTGAGTCGGATGTCGTCCCGTCCCGGTACGAGCTCGGTATCCACGGCCTTGCCGAGCCGCTGGCCCGGAACCAGGACGACTTCGCCATCGGTCAGGTGTGCGCGATGGTGGCTGAAGTCCGGACGGTACCACACCGGCTTGCCGGTCCGGTCGATACGCGCCAACCCGCCGCCGTAAGGGTGGGTATGCCTGAACCGGAAGACCACCATGAGATCCCCATTGGCGTATGACGATACTCCGATAACCGACGTATGGTCGAGAAGGGAGAATCCGGGCGCGCGCTCGTACGGGAAATCCACGGCGGACTCCCCTTTCTCGATCCATTTCTCCAACTCGTCGGGGCGGTACGGCCAGGCATGCCGGACTTCGCCGCGGCCGGCGTACTCCACCGCAAGACAGCCCACGTGACCCGGGCAGTACTCCCGGAAGTGCCCCCGCCCTCCCGGAACCAGTATCGGGTCGGTCAAGCGATCGCTGCCGATGAACTCGAAGCGCCGGGCGGCCGCCTGGTCGGGCGGGACGTCCGCGAACTCCCATCGGCGCCAGGAAGGAGCCTCTCGGAAGTGGATATCGACCGCCGCGGCGAAGGTCTTGTAGGCGTCGGACAGCAGGGCGTAGGGAAAGACCTCGTGCCGTGCGACGTACAGCCCGCCGGCGAAGGCCGCCAGCATGAGCGCCGCCACGAACAGGGGGAGCGCCGCCCTTTTCGGCAATGCGGAACCGCTCCCTCCGCGCATGCGGCCGGACCGCCTCGACTCTTCTGCCCGGCGCGGGGGCGCTGCCGTCCCGCGGGCGGGTCCCGCGTCCCACGGGTCGTAGCTGCCGAAGTTCCAGAGGTTGCCTTCCGGGTCGCGGCAGGAGTACAGCCGTCCACCGTAGTGCTGGTCCTCCGGCGCCATGACGGTCTGCGCGCCCGCGGCCACGGCCCTGGCGTGGTGCGCGTCCACGTCCGAGACCACCAGGTACGGGCTCTGCGACACCGGTCCGCCGGCTTGGGCCAGGGGCTGCTGTAGCTGCCCGAACTCGTCGTCCCGGGCGGAGCCGAGCATGACCATGCCGTTGCCGAAGACGAGTTGGGCGTGGTCGATGGCGCCGCCCTCGCCGGTCACCACCAGGTGGCGCTCGAAGCCGAAGGCCGTGCACAGCCAATCGACGGCCGCGGCGGCGTCCCGGTAGCGGAGGGTCGGAATGACGGTCGCTCTCGTGGCTTTCGCGAAACTGGTCATGACCGCCTCCGGTTCCGTGGTCGGACCCGTTTCCGGTGGAGCCGCGCGCCGGTTGACGGCGGCGGGGATGCCGCATACATGGATGATAACAACCCGTATCGTTACCGTCGAGCCTCGCGGCCGTGTCCCCGGACGGTCCGCACGGTTGCCGGCGCGAGTTCGGCCTTTGGAGCAGACATGACCCGGACGTACATCGGCGCGCCGGTCCGGCGCGCCGAGGACATTCGCTTCCTCACCGGCAGGGCCACGTTCATCGACGACGTGAAGCTGCCCGGGATGCTGCACGCTGCCGTGCTGAGGAGCCCCCATGCGCACGCGCGCATCCTGGCCGTGGACGCGGCGGACGCCCTGAAGCTGCCGGGGGTCGCCTGTGTGCTCACCTTTGCGGATTTGCCGGCGGGCGTCAAGCCGATCCCGCTGCGCATGTACGCGCTGGAGGGGCTGGACCGCTTCCTCCAGTACCCGCTGGCCCGGAACAAGGTCGCCTACGTGGGCGAGCCGGTGGCGTTGGCGGTGGCCGCGGACCGGTACGCCGCGGAGGACGCGGTGGACGCCGTCCGCGTCGAGTACGAGCCCCTGGAGGCCGCGGCGGACGTGGACGCGGCCTTGCGCGGCCGGGTGGTCGTCCATGAGGAACAGGGCGTCAACGTGGCCGGCGGCCACGACATCGAGATCGGCGACGTGGACAGGGCGTTCCGGGAGGCCGAGTACACCCGGAAGGAAATCCTGCGGGTGCACCGGCACACGGGCAACCCCATGGAGACCCGGGGGCTGGCGGCGTCCCACGACCCCGGCAGGAACGAGTTGACGGTGTGGGGTCCCACCAAGGTTCCCCATTTCAACCGTGGGGTGCTGTCCTCGCTGCTGGGGTTGCCGGAACACCGCATCCACTTCGTGGAGCCGGACGTGGGCGGCGGCTTCGGCATCCGCGGCGAGTTCTATCCCGAGGACTTCCTGGTCCCCTTCGCCGCCATGAAGCTCGGGCGGCCGGTGAAGTGGATCGAGGACCGGCGCGAGCATCTGATGGCGGCCAACCATTCGCGGGAAGTGCGCTGCGAGCTGGAGGTCGCCGCGCGGCGGGACGGCACGCTGCTGGGCATGCGCGCCCGCATCCACGGCGACATGGGCGCGTACATCCGCACCCACGGCGGACTGGTTCCCGCATCCACCGCGGCGGTGCTGCCGGGGCCGTACCGGATCCCGGCCTACGAAGCCCACGTGCGCTGCGTGATGACCAACAAGATGGGGGTGGGGACCTACCGGGCCCCGGGCCGCTACGAGTCGTGCTATTTCCGCGAGCGGATGCTCGACATGGTGGCCGCGGACCTGGACATGGACCCCATCGAGTTGCGCCGGAAGAACCTCATCCGGCCCGAGGAGATCCCCTACGAGCTGGGGCCGACCCGTCCGGGGATCGCTTCCACCGTGTTCGACAGCGGCGATTACCCCCGGGCGCTGGAACACGCCCTGGAGCGTTTCGGGTACGACGCGCTGAGACCGCTCCAGGGCAGTCTGCGAGACGGACGCTACCACGGCGTCGGCATCGGCTGGTTCGTGAAGAACACCGGCCTGGGGCCGTCCGAGGGCGCGCGCATCGCCGTCACCGGACCGGAGAGCGTGGCGGTCTATCTGGGCATCGCCACCCTGGGGCAGGGACACGAAACCGTGATGGCGCAGATCTGCGCGGACGGCCTGGGAGTGCCCATGGAATGGGTCACGGTGTTCCACGGCAGCACCGACCTGATGCCCTACGGCGGCGGCACCTATTCCAGCCGCGGCACGGTGATGGCGGGCAACGCCGTGCACCTCACCGCGGCGGCCCTGAAGGGGAAGCTCTTGCAGCTCGCAGCCCGGCGGCTGGAGACCGAACCCGGGGGACTGGAGTTGCGCTCCGGCCTGGTCCACGCCGCGGGAACGGACCGGGCCTTGCTGGGGCTGGGCGAGCTGTTGGAGATGACCCGGCTCGGCAAGGTCTCGGGCGGCGGCGCGCCGGGACTGGAGGCCACCGAGTACTTCCACACGGACCGGCTGACCTACACCTACGGCGGCCACCTGGCGCACGTGGCCGTGGACCCGGAGACGGGCCAGGTGGAGATCCTGCGCTACCTGGTGCTGGAAGACGTGGGCCGCTGCGTCAACCCGCTGCTGGTGCACGGCCAAGCCCTGGGCGCCGCCGCCCAGGGCATCGGCGGCACGCTGTTGGAGGAGCTGGCCTACGACGAGGACGGCCAACTCCTGACCACCACCCTGCTCGACTACCCGCTGCCTTCCAGCACGGAGATCCCGTCCATGGAAAGCATCGTCACCGAGTACTCGCCCTCGCCCCTGAACCCCCTGGGCGTCAAGGGCGCGGGCGAGGGCGGCATCGTCGCCTGCGGCGCGGCGTTGGCCAACGCCGTGTCCCACGCCCTCTCCTCCCTGGGGGTCCAGGTCCGGAACCTGCCGCTCACGCCGGACCGGATCCGGGGGTTGATCCGCGAAGCGGGCAAGGGCGCGGGGTAGGTCAAAGGAGTTCGGGAGGGACCGCCCCGGATCCACCGCCTGGTCCGTGTATTGAAATTTGGCCGACCTGTTCACCGCCCACGGTGTCAAGTCCCTGACCGCCCTGTAACGGCATAACCTTCCTGGGAGCGCGGGCGTCCACCGCGTCGTTCCTGAATTGGCAGCGTGTCCGGGACGAGGATTCCTCTCCGTAAGCCCGTTCGCAGACGATCTCCCCTGATACGGCGAGGCGGTGCCAGACCGGTTTCTGGGGCTGATCTGTTGAACACGTTATATTTGTCCCCTAGTCATGGATACCGCACACGACATACGGAAGCTCGACGCCATCCCGGAAGACTTGGCCCGCGCCGCCATTGGCAACCTGTGGTCCAGCCCGGAGTTCGTGCGCCACCTGTCTGGCGAGCATGATGCAGACTGGCCCATCGCGATCCTCGACCGGGCCTTGATGGCCGCCATCGGCTCACGCTCCCATACCGTGCGTCTCTCCAAGGACACCGCCGACAAGCAGCGCGACAAGCACGGGGACCTGGAACCCCCTGACTACGCCTGGGTGCAGCGCATCCTTGACAGAGGAGAGTTGTTCCGCAACCCGCCGCGCAACAACGACCTGTCAGCCAATCTCCGTATCTCAGGCTGGTTAGATGAGGATGGCCAACTGTTCCGTACGGTCATCAAGGCCACGGAGGACGGATCGGAGGTGTATATGGTAACCCTCCACCGTGCGACCCGTCGTAATCTGAGGCGTGCACGTCGAGAGATGGAGAGGATCAGGTGAACCAAGTGAATGTGGCGCCGGGTGGGCCGTAGGGAACCCACGCTCGCCCGAAGGCATGAGAGGAGTACGAATATGCTTCCGGCGCCACGATGATGAATACCATAACCGCCACACGGAGACAAAGGCGAAAGTACGGTGCGGGGCCCCCTACCCTGACCCTCCTCCAAGGGAGGAGGGAATCGGATCGCGTAACGAAGATCTGCTGTTCGTCCTGAGCGTAGCGAAGCGAAGTCGAAGGACGCGCTTTCCCATGGGGAGAGGGAACGCAAGCCGGAATGGACCGGACGTTTCGTAGGCGTCGGGGAACGTTTGCCGGGTCTCATGGTCCGGTGCGGCGGCGGTTGCGCCTGGGTCGCTCCGCGGCTTTTGCGACGAGGGGGGCTTGGAGACGCTCGTAGAGGGTGAAGAGGTGCTCGACTCGTTCCCGTTCGGACGCGAACGCGGCTCTGCGGTAGAGGCGATCGATGGCGCGGTCGAGTTGCCGGTGGGCGTGGCGAAGATCGGGCGGCATCAGGTCCGGGTCGTAGAGGTCGGCGGGTGTGGCGGCGGGGTGGTTGGCGCGCGCTTCGAGCACCGCGTCGGCGTGGGGCGTCAGGGCTTCGAGGTCCGCTTTCGCAACGGGCGGGAGCGGGAAGGTGTTATAGACGAGTCCGATGGAGTAGCGATAGCGGCTTTCCAGGCGTCCGCCGATGTGCCGCAGCCACGCCATGTGCATGGCGGAGGTCAGGATGGCGAAGGTCGGCTTGGCCGCGCCTTCGAGGACGCGGACGAGGTTGCTCGGGACCACCGGAGGCTCAAGCCAGCCGATGGGGACGTATTCGCGCCGCTCCGAACTTACCTCCGGGATGACCAGGAACGGAGCAGTTGGGATCAGGTTGATCTGGAACAGCGTCGGTGTGTCCGCCAAGTCTCGTGTCGATTTTCGTTTGCTCTGACGGCGCAGATTTCGCACAGCAGTGACACACTCGCGTATTGCGGGCATACGCTTCAGGAAGTCGGGTGGCGCCTCGCCCAGCCACAAGAGCCAGCGCGCCCTGCCGTTCGGCGGCGTCGAAGCCGATGCGGGGCGTTTTTTCCCGCGGCGCACGCCGGACGTACTCGCCGGCGCGGATGAACCACGTCAGAGGGCGTTCACCTGCGGGGAACTCGGATTCGCTCCCAGGAACAAGCCCATCGGAAGCGCGTGGAACGCCATGCCGCCGTGTCGGAAGGGCAGCGCCTCCTGCCCCGTATAGAACAGCACCCCTCGCTCGAACGCCTCGCCCGCGAAGGCCGCCAGGGTCGCCAACCCCTTGAAATCCTCGGTCTTCACGCTCGCGGACGCCTTGACCTCGACGCCGATGACCCTCCCGTCGCTTCGTTCCAGGACCATGTCCACCTCGTGCTTCCTGTTGTCCCTGAAATGATACGTCACCACTTCTTCCTGCGCCCAGCCGGCGTGCTTGCAACACTCCATGTAGATCAGGTTTTCCAACAGGGGACCGTAATGGCGGCTCCCGAGCAACTGCGCTTCGTCGTGGAGGCCCAGCAGATGACATGCCAGTCCGGTGTCCACGTAATGGACCTTGGGCATCCGTGCGGCGAGACGTTTGGCGCGGTTCTTCAGGTAGGCTGGCAATCGTCGGACGATGAACAGGAGATCGAGGATCTCGACGTAGTCCTTGACCAGCTTGTCGTTCAGTTCGAGGTCGTTGGCGATGTTGGCGTACTTCAGCAGGTTGCCGCTCAGTCCGGCAAGGTACGGCGCCAGGGCCTGCAACCTGGAGTGGTAGTCGCCGCGGGCCGCGTACAGGCTCTCGAAGTCCTTGTAGAGCCGTCCCTCCATGTAGGACCTGAACCAGACCCGTTTTGCCCGCGGACCCTTGTCCTGCGCTTCCGGGTACCCGCCGCGCAATATCCAGCCGGCGACATGCTCGCGGCCGGTGAAGGGGACCGGTCCCGGCGCGAACTTCCCCGCCAGCAGATAGTCGATGAGGTTCAGAGGCTGGCCGGTCATCTCGCTGACGGACAGGGGAAACAGCTCCAGCCGCGCCATATGGCCGGGCAGGGCTTCCTGGACTCGTGCGGAACGAAACAGGTCCGCGGAGCCGGTCAACAGGAACTTGCCCCTCTCGCCGGGTCCGAGCCGGTCCGAGGTTTCCTTGATGGCGGGCACCAGGCCGGGGACGTACTGGAACTCGTCGAGCACGACTCGCCGGGACGCCAGCGAACGGATGAAGCCGTGCGGGTCGCTTTCCGCGGCCGCGCGGGTCGCCTGGTCGTCGAGGGTCAGGTAGTCCATACCCAGCTTGCCGGCCACGGCGCGCGCCAACGTGGTCTTGCCCGCCTGTCGCGGACCCGTGAGGTAGAGCACGCGAAATTCGGTGAGCAGTTCTTCGACGAGCGGTTGCAACCTTCTGGAGTACATGGGCTTTCTCTTACAGGGTCCGCACGAGGTTTACCACAGCTTAACACGAGAAATACCACAGCTTAACACGAGAAATACCGCCTGTTAACACGGGAAATGCAACTTCTTGATACGAGTTTTACGCGTCGTTTCAGCCCTGCGGATGGGCAGGACGGCGGGAACGGCGGGAACGGCGGTCAGGCCGGGACGGCGCTGATGGGCAGGGACTCCAGGCCGCGCAGCACGATGCTGTTGCGGAACGCGGGGCGCTCGGTGAGCAGACGCAGGGACGCGAACCGTTCCAGCAGCGTTTCGAGCACGACCCGGCCTTCCAGCCGCGCGAGAGGCGCCCCGAGACAGTAGTGGACGCCAAGCCCGAACGAGAGGTGGCCGCGGGTCTCGCGGCCGACGTCGAGCCGATCCGGGTCCTCGAACTTTTCCGGGTCCCGGTTGGCCGAGCCCATCAGCAGGGTGAGGCTCTGGCCCCGGCGCACCGGAAAGCCGTTCACCTCGCAGTCCCGGCGCGCCCCGCGAAAGTCCGTCTGCACCGGCGAGTCGAAACGCAGCAACTCCTCCACGGCCGCGGGGACCAGGCCCGGGTCGGAGCGCAGCCGCTCCAGTTGGTCCGGGTGGCGCAGCAGCGCCAGCACGCCGTTGCCGATGAGGTTCGTGGTGGTCTCGTTGCCGGCCGCCAGGAGCAGACCCAGCATCGTGAGCATCTCGCGCTCGGAGAGGGTGTCCCCTTGCTCTTCCGCTTGCGCCAGGGCGCTGATGATGTCGTCCCGCGGCTCGGCGCGGCGGGCCCGGATGACGGGCCGGAAGTACTCGTCCAGGCCCTTGACGGCGTCCTTGGCGAGGTCGTTGTCCGCGGGGCTGATGAGGGGTTCCAGCAGGCGGGCGCGCCGGTTGGACCAGGTTCGGAACCGGGCGCGGTCCTCCGGCGGTATCCCCAGCATCTCGGCAATGACGATCACGGGCAACGGTCTGGCCACCGCGTCCATGAGGTCGAACCCCGCCGCGGGGTCGTCCACGCCGTCCAGCAACGAGTTCAGGTATCCGCGCACGTGCGGCTCCAGGGCGTTGACGGCCCGTTGGGTGAACGCCTGGTTCACCAAGCCCCGAAGCCGCGTGTGGTCCGGCGGGTCCAGCACCAGCATGCCGAAGTCGTCCGGGGTGGGCAGGACCGCGCCTTGCCAGGACTGCCAAGCCGCCAACTCGAGAATGCGCGGGTCGCTGGAGAAGTTCCGGTAGTCGCGCAGGATGGCGGCCACGTCGGCATGGCGCGCGAACACCCACGAGTTGGTCAGCAGGCTGCGATGCACCGGGGCCTGTTGGCGCAGCTTCGCGTACTCGGGGTAGGGGTCCTGGAACATCCGCTCCGACAACGGGTTGTACGCCACCCCGCTCCGCCAGCGCTCCCGCACGAGCACCGCATTGGTCACCAGCGATCGGAACGCCTGTCCGAGGCTCATGGTCGTCTCTTTGCACGCCCTCGGTGGTTTGGCAACCGCAGGCTTTCGGCGTATCCTGCCAAGGCATGAAGCCCGGGATGAGGCTGGACGACGCCGATCTCGAAGGGATGATGGCCCGCGGCGAGGGTTTCCGCGTCGAGTACAAGGAAAGTCTGGACGGAGACGCGCCGACCCGCATCCGGGAGGCGGTCTGCGCGTTCGCCAACGATTTGCCGCGTTCCGGTCAGGTCGGTGTCGTATTCGTCGGTGTCGGGAACGATGGCGAACCGCGCCGGATCGACGTCAGCGATCGAACGCTGGTTCAACTTACCAGTATCAAGACCGACGGCAACATCGTTCCTCCTCCGAGCATCCTGGTGGAAAAACGGAACCTGAAAGGTGCGGACGTCGCGGTGGTCACGGTGTTGCCGTCGGACTCTCCGCCGGTTCGCTACAAGGGCGCCATCCACGTTCGCAGCGGCCCGCGGAGGGGCATCGCCACCGAGCAGGACGAAAGCATCCTCAACGAGAAGCGGCGCGCCCACGTCATACCGTTCGATATCCAGCCGGTGCCCGGCGCTGGCGTCTCCGACCTCAGCGTTCGTCGATTCGAGGAGGAATACCTCCCCCGGGCGTTCAGCGCCGACACGCTGGAAGCGAACGAGCGCAGCACCGATCAACGCCTCGCCGCCACCAAGATGATCGCCTCCGCGAAGGAGCGGACCGCCACTGTCTTGGGTCTTCTGGCGCTGGGGAAGCAGCCAAGGGAGTTCATCTCGAACTCGTACATCCAGTTCCTGCGCATCGACGGAGTCCGCTGGTCGGACACCATCGTTGACGATGAAGCCATGGATGGAACCGTCCCGGAGATGTTGCAGCGCGTGGACGAAAAGATGAAGGCGCATATCCGCACCGGTGTGGACATCACCGGTGCGGACAGGGAGCGGCGTGAACCGACCTATCCCCTGGCCGCGCTTCAGCAGATCACCCGCAACGCGGTGATGCACCGAACTTATGAGGCTACCAACGCGCCGGTGCGGGTTACCTGGTTCGACGATCGCATCGAAGTCCATAGCCCGGGCGGCGCCTTCGGGGAGGTGACACGAGAGAAGTTCGGCCATCCCGGACTGACCGATTACAGGAATCCGAACCTGGCGGAAGCCATGAAGGTCCTCGGCTACGTCCAACGGTTCGGCGTCGGTATCGACATTGCGAAAAGGGAACTGGAGGAGAACGGCAACCCCGAGCCGGAGTTCACGGTTGAAGACACGTTCGTCCAGGTAACCATCCGGGGCCGCGAGCCATGACCACTCCCGTCCTCACCTTCTTCAACAACAAGGGAGGCGTCGGAAAGACCTCTCTCGTTTACCATTTGGCCTGGATGCTTTCTCGAACCGGCCATCGGGTTCTCGCCTGCGACCTGGATCCCCAGGCGAACCTCACTGCGGCATTCCTGGACGAAGAACGGCTGGAACGACTCTGGGAAGGAGATGTCGGGGAGGCCGGCAGAACCATCTTCCAATGCGTCGAACCGCTGTTGAGGGTCGGCGACTTGCTGCGGCCGTCGCTGCAGGAGATCTCCCCGACACTGCATCTGATACCCGGCGACTTGGCGTTGTCCGGTTTCGAGGATACGCTGTCCGGCGAGTGGCCGAACGCCCTCGGCTCCAGCAACCTGTATCGACCGTTCCGGATACTCACGTCGTTCTGGACCGTGATGCAGACCGGGGCGGAGGAGACCGACGCGACGGTGGCGCTGGCCGACGTCGGCCCCAACCTCGGGGCCATCAATCGCTCCGCCCTGATCGCCACCGACCACGTCGTCGTTCCCCTTGGCGCGGACCTGTTCTCCCTCCAGGGCCTCCGCAACCTTGGTCCGACCCTCCGACACTGGCGCACGGAGTGGGGAAAGAGACTGGACAACTGGCCATCGCCGGACTTCCCCCTGCCCGCAAGCAACATGCAGCCCCTTGGATACATCGTGCAGCAGCACGGCGTGCGGCTGAGCCGGCCGGTCAAGGCATACGACAAGTGGGTCAACCGAATGCCGGAGGAGTACGCCAGGAGCCTCCGGGGCGACGGGAAGGGGCCGTTCCCTGCTTCGCCACCGGAAGACGGGCACCGTCTCGCCACCGTCAAGCACTACCGCAGCCTGGTCCCGATGGGACAGGAAAACCGCAAACCCATTTTCGACCTCACCCCCGCGGACGGCGCCATCGGCAGCCACGCCGCCGCGGTCCAGGATGCACGCCGCGATTTCAAACGCCTCGCCGAGTTGATCGTCGAGCGGGCCGGGCTGGCCCGCGGGTGACGGGGCCATCGGGCTTCTCCCTTCAGGCTCAAGGGGCAACGAGCGCGTCCTTCGACTTCGCTTCGCTACGCTCAGGATGAACGGAGCTCTTCGCTACGCTCAGGACGAACGGGGGCAATTGTTCGGAGTTTCTCTGGGCCGGTCAGCCGGGTCACTCCAAGCTGGACGTCTGCCGATCCCGGCGTTGGACGGCGGAACCAATTCGGAGTATATTCCGAACTGGCTCAACCGGATCGGAACGGGGTACGGATTGGCGATGTACGCTCGCACGCTCGGCATCGACCTCCCGCGCGGGCAATCGGCGTTTTTGTGGGGGCCTCGCAAGACGGGAAAATCCACGTTGCTGCATCAGCAGTTTCCGCGTTCCGTGCGTTTCGACCTGCTGGACACCCACCTGATGCTGGAGCTCACGCGGGCGCCCTGGACGCTCTCGGAGCGGGTGCGCGCGCTGGATGCCGCCGGCCGCGCCCGGCCCATCATCATCGACGAAGTGCAGAAGGTGCCGGCTATCCTCGACGAGGTCCACCGCCTGATCGAGGACGATGACCTGAGCTTCGTGCTCTGTGGTTCCAGCGCCCGGAAGTTGAAGCGCGGGCGCGCGAACCTGTTGGGGGGACGCGCATGGCGCTTCGGGCTCCATCCCCTGACGTGGCCGGAGGTTCCCGAGTTCGACCTGTTGCACGCCCTGAACCGGGGCTTGATCCCGCAGCACTACGACGCGGCGAACCCCCGGCGCGCTCTGGCGGGCTACGTGGACGACTACCTGAAGGAGGAGGTGTTCGACGAAGGTCTGACGCGCAACGTGCCCGCGTTCTCACGGTTCTTCGACGCGTTGTCGTTCTGCCACGGCGAACTGTTGAACCACAGCAACGTGGCGCGGGATTGCGGCGTCGATTCCAAGACCGTGCGCGAGTACTTCCAGATCCTCGTGGACACCCTGCTGGGCGTCTTCGTAGAGCCGTTCCGCGGCCGCCGCTCGCGCGCCGTCATTAACCGGGCCTCGAAGTTCTATCTCTTCGACGTTGGCGTTGCCGGCCACGTCACCGGACGCCGGATCCAGCGCCCCGCGGGACCGGAGTTCGGCCGCGCCCTCGAGCACTTCGTGCTGATGGAGTTGCTCGCCTACCGGACTTATCGTGAGCACGATTTCCCGGTGCGTTTCTGGCGCACCAAATCGGGACTGGAATGCGACTTCGTCCTCGGACGGGAAGGCTCGGTAGCCATCGAGGTCAAGGGCGGCGCCAACCTGGCCGCCGGGGACCTCCGGCCCATGCGTTCCTACATGGAGGAACATCGACCCCGGCGCGCCATCGTCGTGTGCAACGCGAACGCCCCTCGGCGCACCGGCGACGGCATCTGGATCCTGCCGTGGCGACAGTTCCTGGAGCGGCTATGGACGGACGCGATCGTCGAGTGACCGATGGGTCCCGCCGGTGGGTGTTGAGGAAACTCCGAACGATTGCCCCCGTTCGTCCTGAGCGTAGCGAAGCGAAGTCGAAGGACGCGCTTTCCCATGGGAAGAGGCGCTTCAAGCCAGGATCGACCAGAGGTTCCTCGACTCGGGACGCCGCATCCCGACGGTCCCCGGGAGGGATCCCGCCCCTTCCGGCCGGGACGGCGTGCAAACGAGGGCGAATGCGGCTGGCCGGGCCGGCCGACGGCGCCGGGAAGCCTACGTCAGCCATGCGTTCACGCCGGTGAGCGCCAGCGTGGACGCCACTGCGAACAGGGCTGCGAACCTGAGGTTCGGCCCCAGGATGACGCTAGCCACGGGGACGCGGAACAGCGCGGTGGCGGTGGCTACCATGATGGCCGAGAGGCCGATCATCGACGAGCAGGCCCATGCCACGAGGACGCTCTCCATCAGCACGACGTCCGCCACCTGCGTCGATAGCTCGGTGAATACCGTCAGCAGGAAGGTCACCGATACGATCTGGTGGACGCCCACCAGGGCTCCCAGCGTCGTGACCCCGATCATGAGGCCGATGACGGTGATGGACGGAAGGTCGAAGGCGCGGCTCCAGTCGATGAACCCGGTCGCCATGAAGACGTGCCGGATGACTCCCCCCAGGGCCAGGGACACGGTGAGTATGGCGACCTCGTTGCCGATATGGGCGGTGCCCCGATACGTCTTGCCCATGGTCGTCCGCAGCGCCGGCCATCCCTTCCCCACCAGGGTCAGGAAGCACAACGTCGGCACGCTCAGGACCAACGCCTCCTGGGTGGACAGCTCGGTGACGCCGGAAAGGACCGCCACCACCATGACGCAGAGGGCCACCGGCGGGACGATGGGCTGGAGGCTGCGGAGCGCACGCCAGAGTCGGGCCATGCCCGCGTCCTGCGAGTACATGAGGTGGGATGCCGCCAGCGCGCCCGCGCCCAGGGACATTCCCAGCACCATGATCCGCCACAGGGGAACCCCCGGGACGTACTGGGACGCCAGGGCCATGGCGATCCAGAACGGCGACCACAGGCCCCCGAGGCTCCCGCCCCGGTGGCAGGCCCGTATGGCCGCCAGGTACTCTTCCCTTACCTTGCTCTCGCCGATGATGGGCGCGGTGATGGCGTAGGCCCCGGGTCCCAGCACGACCCCCAGAAGGTGGCTGCCCACCAGGAAGCCGCCCAGCCGGTGGTCCGGCTCGAGCCGCTCGAAGAGGGCGCGCGCGTTGACGACCTGCCGGAGTTGGTCCGCGGTTGCCCGCAAGAGGACGATGGCCCCGAAGAACCCGGCGAACATGGGCGCGGACCGGAAGCCCACGAGAACGGACGGAAGTCCCCCGTGGAGGAGGATGAGCAGGGCGGCCAGGGCGGTGAGGGAGGCGCAGAGGATGAGGGTGGGCCGGCGCAGGTGGACGGACACGCGCAGCAGGTACAACATCGCAACCACGGCGCCCGCCTGCTCGATGAGGTCGGAAGGCCGTGTCTGCTTGACGAGCTGGACCGCCCAGAGCAGCAGCACCAGGGACTCGGGCCGCGTAAGCTGTCCTGCGAACCACATGCCTGCATCACCGGGGCGGAACACGGCGCGTCGGGCCGCGCCCCCCGGCGCAGGCCCGCGGCGGCGCGAGGCGGTCCGGCTCGAGAGCCGCTCCCGTTACCTTCCCTCGCGCTCGTGCAGCTTGGCGTGTTGCCTCGGTGTGGTGGGGCGGGTGTCCTTGCCGCGGCCCCTGGTGAAGCGGAGCGTGCCCACGAACTTGACGTTGGCGCAGGAATCGGCGCCGCCGGTGGCGCAGCCCTCGTCTTCGGGTATCAGGAAGCGCAGCGGGCCGCCCTTGTCCTCGGGCAGGGGCGCGTCGCCCATGCGGTAGGCGATGACCGCGCTGCGCAGCGCTTCCAGGGGCACGCTGGCGGCGAACCCGCCGTCGGTGGACTCCACGGTGAGATGGTCGAGCTCCGGGCCCGGGTCCACCCGATCTACGATGGCCCGGAGCGTCACCGCACCGCCCACGCGGCCCGGGATCAACGCGCCCACGTCGTCGATCTGGCCGTCCAACGCCGCGAGTTGCCCGAAATCGAGCTCCTGCGGCGGCTTTCCTTCCTGTTCGATGCGAAGGCCGCTCATGGTCCGCCTCCTGTGGGTGAACTGCCGACCGCTGCCGAGGGCCGCTCCCGGCGCTCTGGAAAGCCGCGGAGTTACCCCGGCATGCCGGTGCAGGGAGGGCACACGCCGTACAGCACCACCTGGTGGTCTTCGATGCGGAAGCCCTTGGGCGCCAAGTTCCCGAGACCGGGAGGGCAGCCCTGGAGCTCGAACACGTCGTCGCACTCCCGGCAGCGGAAATGGTGGTGGTGTTCCTTTCCCGACGCCTCGTAGCGAGGCGCTTCCCCGGGCATTTCCACGACCACGAGCCGACCCTCCTCCAGCATCCTGTGGACGGTGCGATAGACGGTGGCGATGCCCAGGCCGGGGGCCTTCGCCTGTGCGGCTTCGAGTATCTCCTGGGTGCCCAGCGGCCGGTTCGCTTCGAGCAGCACCCGCTGGATGACGCTGCGCTGCCGCGTGCGCCGGGCGCGGGGGCGAGCCCGGGAAGACGTGTCGTCGGAATGGGCCTTTCCGTCGGTCATTCGGGTCCTCCGGTCCTGCCGTGGCAGTCCAGCGTGCGGTTGCCCGTCCCTGTCCCGGCCACGGAGGAGACTATACACCACCGCCCTTCGAACATGCAAAGCGAGGCCGCTGCGGAAGCCCGATTGGCGTCGTGCGCGCGCCCGGCTTGGCGAGCGGACCGAGGAGGCGGCGGCCATCGACGCGAAGGGTCGCAGGTCACATGATAAACGATACTCGCCTATCGTCAAACCTTGCCATGCCGAGACCTGTGGATGAGCTTAACATAGATAATACAGGAGGTTGAGGTACGTGGGCCAAGCGAGCTTCCAGAGTCGCTTGACTAGTTGATAATTATTTATTATTAAGGGCGGCAAAGATTCCCCTCTCGGCGAAGGAGGCTCTATGAGAAGGTCTTTGGCAATGCCCGGATTCATCCTGGGTTGCGTGGCATGGGTGATGTCCGGCGCGGCCCCGGGAATTGCGGGCGCGGACGAGTCGGTGGACTCCCTCAAACGGCAATTGGCGGAGATGCAGGAGAACATGGATGAACTGAAGGAGCGCATCCATCGACTGGAGGACGAGAAAACCGAACCCCAACGGGTGACGCGGCTCGAAGACTCGGTAAAGGCGATCCAGAAGAGTCCGTCGATCCTGAACCCCTCCATCGGCATGGCCATCGACACCAGCTTCGCCCGTCGAGGCGAGGACAAAGGGTCGTTCCATTTGCGGTCTGCGGAACTCGGTATCGCCGCGGAGGTGGACCCCTATGCCCGTGCCCACGCCTTCATCGTGGGCACGGAAGACGGTATCGAGCTGGAGGAGGCGGCCGTCACCACCACCTCCCTGCCTTACAACCTCACCGGTCAGGCGGGCCGGTTCTTCGCCGCCTTCGGGCGTCTGGCCCAGTTCCACCAGCACGAGCTCCCGTTCGTGAACACGCCGCTTTCCATCAACCGCATGGTGGGCGGCGAGGCCCTGGCCACCGGAACCCAGTGGACTTGGCTCTTGCCGACGCCGTTCTTCCTCTCCCTCACCGGCGGGGTCTATAACGACATCGGCCATACCCACGGTCATGCCGAGGGAGAGCCATCCCATGAAGACGAGCACGAAGGTGAGGAAGGTGAGGACGAAGAAGGAGAAGGGCACGACGAAGATCACGAAGGCGAGCACGACGAAGACCATGACGAAGATGAGGGTGAAGACCACGACCACGCGGAGGAGGGGCATGACCATGGAGGAGAGGGGGGCGGCTCCCGTTTCCTGAGCGAACTCACCTACTTGGCGCGGCTGCATACCTTCTTCGACTTGACGGAGACCCTCAACGTCGAATTGGGCTCCTCCCTGGCCTATACGCCGCGGATGGACGTCGACGAAGAGATGACGTCTGACCGCTCCCGGTTCGGCCTGGACCTCACGTTCCGGCACCGGCCCCTGACCGCGGACATCTATGAGGGG
This sequence comes from uncultured Binatia bacterium (SeqCode), assembly GCA_965204235.1. Taxonomy (GTDB): domain Bacteria; phylum Desulfobacterota; class Binatia; order UBA9968; family JAJDTQ01; genus JAJDTQ01. The sequence continues at coordinate 1,947,171 of OZ241979.1, read as the reverse complement.
TTCACCCTGGCCGGCGAGCTGTTCGGCAACGACCAGCGCTTCCATGACGTCGGCCGAAAGAAGGCATGGGGCGGCTACGCCTACGCGCAGGTCGATTTCAATCCCGAGGTCATGGGACGCTGGAACCTCGGCCTGTTGCTGGACGTGGCGCCGGACCTGGAGAACCCCAGGGCCAAGACCCGGAGCCTGTCGCCCTACGTCTCGTGGTGGCCCAGCGAGTTCCATCGGCTGCGCCTGCAGTACACCCACGGCTGGGACAAGGTAGGGGAGACCCCCGGCCACGATGGCAGTCAAATCTTCCTCCAGTGGACCACGGCCCTGGGCAGCCACACCCACGGTTTCCGCCAGCGGCAATGAAGTCCCGGAATACGTGGAGGAGCGGAACGGCTTTCGGCCGCGTCCGGAAGGGAGGAGTCGTATCCATGAAACGCTTTTCGAAACGGGGATCGGGGGCGGTGGTCGTGCTGTCGTTCCTGCTCACGTTCGGGGGATCGGCGTTGGCGGAGAAGATCCGGGTGGTCACCACCGTTCCGGACTTGGCCGACGTCACGCGCCGGATCGGCGGGGACCGCGTGTCGGTCACGAGCCTGACCCGGGGCGTCCGCGACATCCACGCGGTGCAGGTCAAGCCGAGCATGGTGGCGCAGCTCAACCGTGCGGACGTGGTGGTGCTGATGGGACTCTACCTGGAGCACTCGTTCCTGCCGGCCCTGCTCGACGTGGCCAGCAACCCGCGCATCTCTCCAGGGGGCATCGGCTACATCGACACCTCCCGCGGCATCGAGATCATCGAGACCCCGGAGACACTCTCGCGCCGGGGAGGCGACGTCCACCCCATGGGCAATCCCCATTACAACCTGGATCCGGTCATGGGCCGGCGCATGGCCCGGAACGTCGCCGCGGGCCTGTCGAAAGCCCACGGCGTGCACCGCGCATTCTTCATGGAGAACCTCGACGCCTACTTGGCGGAGCTGGACCGCCTCATACCCCGGTGGCGGGCCAGGGCCCGGGGTCTCCATGGCGTCCGGTTCGTGAGCTACCACAAGGACCTGGGTTACTTCGCCCGGCGCTACGGCATGCGGCAGTTCGGCACCCTGGAACCGGCTCCCGGAATCGGGCCGACGCCGGCCCACCTGGTGCAGTTGATCCAGCGGATGAAGGACGCGAAGGTGCCGCTGGTGACGTACGCCGCCCATCCCGACCGCGTGCCGAAACGGGTAGCCCGGGAGACCGGAGCCGCACTCGTCCGGGTGCCTCTGTACGTGGGCGGCTGGCCCGGCGTGGATACCTACGTCGGGTTGATCGACCACCTCGTCACGCAGCTTTCCGAGGCAGTGCCCCCCGGGGGGCCATGACTCCGAACGACGTCCGCGGACTTCCCGTCATCGCGTTTCGAGAAGCGTCCCTGGGGTACGACGGCAAGACCGTGCTCCGGGGAGTCGATCTCGAGGTCCACGCGGGTGAGTTCGTGGGGCTCTCGGGAGCCAACGGGTCCGGCAAGACCACCCTCCTCCGGTCCATGCTGGGCCTCCTGCCGCTCATCGGCGGACGGGCGGGAAGGGGGGTTCCCCCTTCCCGCGTCGGTTACGTTCCCCAAGGCGCGGCCCTCGACCCCTGCTTCCCGTTGCGCGTGGACGAGGTGGTGGCCATGGGCGCTTACGGTCGGCTCCATCCCTTGCAGCGGTTCCCCGGCGGGGAACGCAAGCGCGTGGAGGCGGCGCTGGAACGGGTGGGGTTGGCGCACCTGGGGCGAGCGGCGTTCTTCGAACTCTCGGGTGGGCAACGGCAAAGGGTGCTGGTAGCCCGGGCCCTGAACCAGGACCCCGCGTTGTTGCTCCTCGACGAGCCGTTCTCGGGGTTGGACCGAGATTCCAGGGAAGCCGTCCTGCAAGGACTCGTCCTCATCAACCGACAGGACCGGGTGACCGTGGTGCTATCCAGCCACGACAGCGAGATCCTGGACCGGGGATGTGGACGGGTGGTGCGACTCGCCGGCGGCCGCGTCCATGGCGGCGCGGACGGGGATCCCGCGCCCGGCAGCCGGTAAGAGGACGGCATGGGCACGCTCCTGGAGGTCCTGAGCCCGTCCTTCCTCCTCTTTCCCGCGGTCCTGGGAAGCGTGGTCCTGGGACTCGTCTGTCCCGTGGTGGGCGGGTTCCTGGTGCTGAGACGCAGCGTGTTACTGGGCCTGGCTCTGCCGCAACTGGCCGCCGCGGGGGTCGCCGCCGCGTTGTTGGCTCATCATCTCGGGCTGGTTCCCGGCTCGGGGCACACGGACCATTTCGCTCACGGGTCCCATCGCCTGCTCGCCTACGGCGGCTCGTTGGCGTTCACCTTCGCGGGGATGCTCCTGCTGGGTTACATGGACCGTAACGGCGCCGGACGCACGGAGACGCGCTTGGCCGTGGCATACGCCTTGGCGGGGTCGCTCACGGTCCTCCTCGTGGCGGCGCATCCCTTCGGCGACGTAGCCATCCTCGGTCTCGTCAAGGGAGAGGTCGTGGCGCTGTCCATGACCGAGCTCGCCGCCCTTGCCATTTCCTGTGCCCTGGTGCTGTCGTGCGTGCTCGTCTTTCGGCGGGAGTTGCTGATGTCGTCCTTCGACCGCGACCTGACCCTTCTCCTCAAGGGAGGCGTCGTCGCCTGGGACGTGCTGCTCTACCTGGCGGCGGGAGTGACCATTGCGTCCGGGGTGATCGTCGCCGGGCCCCTGCTGGTCTTCGGTCTCCTGGTCCTGCCGCCGGTGGCGGTGCGCCCCCTGGTTTCCCACATGGCGGCCTATTTCGTCGGGTCCGCGTCGCTGGGGGTCTTCATCGGCCTGGCGGGATTCGTGGTGTCCTACCGGCTCGACTTGCCCTTGGCGCCCACGGACGTGGCGTTGGGGTGCGCCCTGATTCCGGTCACCTACGCGCTCGCACGGCTCTGGCGGAAGGTCCGGTCCGCGGGCCTTCCGCGTGCGCCGTCAGTGCGCGGGAACGGGAACGAGCCGTTCGGCCAGCTTCCTCCGCGCCCCTGATTCCACCTGCCGGCGGAAACCGGGTCCACCGCGGAAGCATGGCCCGGAACCACGGTCCCACTTTCCCGGGCCTGCCATCATGCCCTTTCGAACTCCTCTTGGGAGATGGTTTGGAACAACAGGGAGCGCGCCTGGTTCATTCTTTGGGTTGCTTCCCACCCCGGCGTTTCCTATAATCCCTTCGACGGCTTTGGATGTGGAATACGCCGAAACCGGCCCCGGAGGTTTGGGCGGTGATCTCGCGCGACTTGGCGAAGGTGTGACGCGATGCGCGACAACGAACGGCGGCGAGGGGCTCGGCATAAAGATGATGTAGAGTGCGCCTTGGAGGATGCGCCATGCTGACCGAATACATTGACGCAGCGCTGGGGCGCGCCCGCTACGAACTGATCGAAGATGGGGAAACGCCCTACTACGGTGAGGTGCCGGAGTTGCCCGGCGTCTGGGCATGCGGCCGAACTTTGGAGGAGTGCCGGCGGGAGTTGAAGGACGTCGTAGAGGGCTGGATTCTCCTCAGCGTGAAGCGGTCGATGCACATTCCGGCCGGCCCCGCCCTTGGAGCGGGTTCCGTCACGCTAGCCGCGCACGGGGCGGAGCGTTGATCCATGCGTAGCGCCCGTGTGTTTATGATCCCCCCCCCCCCCCCCCCCCCCGAAGAATCGGGCGTGACGGAGGTAGCCGCCGCTCCCTGATCTTCGGCGGCAACACCGCCCGTCTCCGCTTCGCGCTTGCCGCCCTCGTCCTTGCCTTGGTCGCCACAGCGACAACGCCAGCCATGGGGCAGACCGTGACTATCGCACCCCGTGGCAACTGCGGCGGCACCCCGGCCAACTGCGGCACCCCTGCCGACCGAAACGGAGATAGGGACACCGTTTGGCCCGGCTTCCAAGTGGATGAAGGCGACGATATTTGGTTCTATGTTTACGCGGACCCAACGGTAACCACCGGCACAGTCGTAGTGTCCGTCGCAGTGTCGGGATCCGCGACAGCCAGTGACATAAGAAACGCCCTTGGAAATCCGGTTTCCAACGTCAGCTTTGCTTGTGTGGGTAGCGCCGGCATTGGAGCAGGTCAGAGTAGCGTCCTCGTAGGCTCTCAGACCAAAATCCACAACGATGGAGTTACTGAGAACGATGAGACGATCACTTGCTCCATAACCTCGGTTGCCCCGCAAAGCGGTAACGCCCAGAACTTCACCATCGGCGCCCCCTCCTCAGCCACCGTGATCATCCGCGGCACTGACTCCGCCCCGTCCTTCGGCACCGGCGCCGTCTCCGCCAAGACCTTCACCGCCGGCACCGCCATCACCGAGTTCACGGTGCCCACCGCCAGCGGCGGCAACGGCGCCATCACCTACGCCGCCTCCGGCCTGCCGGCGGGCCTCCGCTTCGACGCCACCGGCACGGACATGAACGGCTGCCCGGGCACCGAGGCCCGCGAGATATGCGGCACGCCCACCACGGCCGTCGCCGCCCAGACCGTCACCATCACCGCCACGGACGCGGACTCCAACACCATGAACAGCGACCGCGCCAGCCTGACCTTCTCAGCCACCGTGAACGCCGGCGCGACCCTCGCCTCCAGCCCCTCGCCGCTCACCGAAGACAACCTCGCCGGCGCGACCCTCACCGTCACGCTCGCCGGCGTCACGTACAACGCCAGCGTCTCGGCGACCAGCTTCGAACTCGTCACCAGCCCGACCATCGCCGGCATCTCCATCAGCGGCGTCACCGGCGGCGCCGCGGGAACCAACGCCGCCACCCTCACGCTGGCCGCCAGCGCCGGCTACGGCTTCGACGCCGCCTCCACGCTGGCGGTGAAGGTGCTGGCCGCGGCGCACTCCGGTTCCAGCGATCTCACCACCGGAACGCTGCCGGTGACGCCCTCCGCACCGCCCAGCGACGAGACCCCGGCGGTGGACGCTGACCGTCGGCCGGACTTCGGGGAGGCGCGTGCGCCAGCGCAACGCTACGTGCAGGGCAAGGAGGTCGAACCCCTCAGGCTGCCTGCGGCCCGGAGCGGGGACCCGCCGTTGTCCTATGCGCTCTCCCCGGCCCTGCCCGAAGGCCTGGTCTGGACTCCACCCGGAGATGGAACCACCGGCGGGACCATAGCGGGCACGCCTGCGGTCGCCACGCCTGCTGCGGTCCATACCCTGACGGTGACGGATGCGGACGGGGACACCGCCACGCTGGCGTTCACCCTGGAAGTAGTGGCGGACGCGCGGCCCACCTTCGGCCCGGCCCGGGTGCCGGCGCAGCGCTACGTGCAGGGCGTGGAGGCGGCGCCGCTCGCGCTGCCAGCGGCGACCGGTGGCAACCGGCCGCTGGCCTACACGCTCTCCCCGGCCCTGCCCGAGGGCCTGGCCTGGACTCCGCCCGGAGATGGAACCACCGGCGGGACCATAGCGGGCACGCCTGCGGCGGTGCAGGGGCCGGTGCGTTACACGCTGAAGGCGCGGGATGCGGACGGGGACACCGCAGAGTTGCGCTTCACCCTGGAGGTGGTGGACCGGTTGGTGGCGCGCATGGAGGGGGTGCACGAGGCCATACTGCCGGAACTCTCCCGGGCCATGGTCGCAGGGACGGTGGAGGCAGTGTCCGGACGCATCGGGCGGGCGCTGGACCGGTCTGCGGCTTCGGAAGGGTCGGCGGCATGGGCCGAGGCGCTGGCGGCTATGTCCGCAGGGGAGTGGAAGGAGGGACTCGGTGGTCGGACCTTCGCCCTGGGGCTTGCGGGGGACGAGGCCGCAGGCGGTGCGGACGTGACGGTGTGGGGAGCGGGAGAGTACCGGAGCCTGTCGGGGGGCGACGCAGTGTCGTGGGACGGGGACCTGTTCGGTGCGCACCTGGGGGTGGACAGGCGGTTCGGGGCCGGGGGTGTGGCCGGGCTTGCCCTGTCGGTGAGTTCCGGGCGGTTCGACTACACCGACCGCAGCCTCTTGGTCCGGGGCGAGGCGGTGGAGGGGGTGTACGAGAGCCGGATGACGGGCGCGCATCCCTACCTGGGATGGGCTTGGGGTGAGGGACGGCAGGCTTGGGCGTCGTTCGGCGTGGGTCGTGGGAGGGTGGTGGTGTCTGATGGCGAGGCGGGTCGGTGGAAGAGCACGAGCACCATGGGCAGCGCAGCGTTGGGAGGCCGGGTGCGGGTGTTGGAGAGCGAGGGGCGGCTGCGGGTGGACGTGTCGGGGGAGGCGTGGACCGCGCGTCTGGCGGTGGACGGGGGCGGGAAGGCGAGGACTCACCGGCTGCGTGTGGGGGCGGAGGGTGCGCGGGAGTTCGCGTTGGGCGGGGGGTCGCTTACGCCGTCGGTGGAGTTGGGGATGCGGTTCGACGGAGGCGACGGGGAGAAGGCCGCGGGGATGGAGTTGGGGGGCGGGGTGGAATATGCGCATCCGGGGCTGGACCTGGGGGCGGAGGTGGGAGGCCGGGTGCTGGTGGCCCGCGGCGGCGGGTCGCGGGAGTGGAGCGTGGGCGGTGCGCTGCGGCTCGCACCGGCTTCGGGCCTGGGGCTGTGGTTGCGGGTGGCGCCCTCGTATGGGGAGGCCGGTCGCGGCTCCCGGCAGTGGACCCCCGGGTCGGACACCCCGTTGCCTGTCGCGCGGCTGGAGACCGAGATGGGCTACGGCTTGGCGGCGTTGGCGGGTGTGGTGACGCCCTACGGAGGCGTCGGTCTGTCCGGGGACGGGACCCACGGCATGCGGCTGGGGGCGCGCTGGCGCGTGGACCCTGCGTTCGAGTGGGAACTGGAAGGCGAACGCCAAGTGGGCCGGAACGCCCGCCACGGTCACGGCCTGATGCTCCGCGGGCGCATGCGATGGTAGCCAACTGTCCCGTTCGTCCTGAGCGTAGCGAAGCGGAAGGTCTCCGTTCATCCTGAGCGTAGCGAAGCGAAGTCGAAGGACGCGCTTTCCCGTGGGGAGAGGCGCCTCAAGAATGACGAGGTAGGCTGTCCGCGGGAATGATAGACCTTTGCCGGACGGCGTGCGGCTTGCCCTCGAAAGCCGTTTCCCTGTAGAGTTTCCCCATGGCCGCGCGTCAAGCAACAGCCGAACCGTCCGACCCCGAGGCGGCCGCGCCGCCGCTCGATGGCTTCGTGCCGCTGGAGAACGGCGACCGGCTGACCCGGTGCGAGTTCGAGCGGCGCTACACGGCAAGGCCGGACATCCGGAAGGCCGAGTTGATCGAGGGGGTGGTTCATGTGTCGTCACCCGTTCGCGCCAGAGGGCACGCCGGACCGGTTGCAGACATGACTGCTTGGCTCGTAACCTACGGCGCTTCCACGCCGGGCGTTTCGGTCCTCGTTGACGCCACCGTGCGGCTGGACCGGGACAACGAGCCCCAGCCCGACGTCCTGTTGCGCATCGAATCCGAAGCCGGCGGCCAGTCGCGCCTGAGTGCGGACGACTACGTGGAGGGACCGCCGGAGCTCATCGTCGAGGTGGCGGCCAGCAGCGCCGCCTACGACCTGCACGACAAGCTCCGCGTCTATCGCCGCAACGGCGTGCTCGAATACGTGGTCTGGCGGGTTCACGACCAGGCCGTGGACTGGTTCGTGCTCACCGACGACGAGTACCGCCCCCAGGTCCCGGACGCCCACGGCGTGCTCCACAGCCCCAACTTCCCCGACCTCCGCCTGGCGGTGGACGCCCTGCTGGCCGGCGACGTGACCGGCGTGCTGTCGGCCCTGCAAGCCGGTCTCGGAACCCCGGAACACGCGGCGTTCGCAGCGCGCCCCTGACACCGCCGGCGCGGCTTCCCGCCTAGACGGGGTTGGCGAGTTTCGGGAAGTTGTCGATGGACGGGACAAAGGTTCGGGCGAGCGGCGTTCCAACACGCCCTCGGGCGGGAGGAAGGCTTGCATAATAAACTAAGGAGGAGCAAAGGATGACGGCTACAAGCGCTACGGAAAAGATCAGCTCGAGCAGTTCCGTTCGGAATGGCTGACCGAAATAGAGGAAGGTAATCCATCGCCCTTGGAAAAGGGTCGCCGATTCGCAACCAAGCTAATCACTCAGTGGCTGGGCGTGACCACTGACGATGACGATTTTGTCGTTTGTGACGGGGCAGGCGATGGAGGCATAGACATAGCCTACCTGCGGCGGGCGGACGTAGATCCAGGGAGCCGTGAAGAAAACGCGGAGGAAGGTGATACGTGGTACTTGTTTCAGAGTAAATACGGGACTGCATTTGCGGGCACCGCCACCATCTTGGCAGAGGGTAACAAGGTTATCACCACATTGCAGGGACAGAATCGGAATCTGTCTGAGGATAGTAGGCAATTGATCAAGAAAATAGACCTGTTCCGGCAGGAACCATCAAAGCCTGACCGGATTGTGCTGGTATTCGCGACCACCGACCCTATCGCCCCGCAAGATCGTCAAGCTCTTGACAATATACAAACTATTGGGCGAGAACGTGTGATGCCTAACTTCGATGTTGAAGAAGTATCACTACAAAGCATTTGGGGTGAACAGACACATCTGTCGGTTCGGATCATCGGCCAGTTCGTTGAGCAATCCTCTGGGTGGCTGGTCGGAACGGTTTGCCTAAGTGATCTGTTTCAGTTCTTAAAGAAATACCAGAAACAAACGGGCAATCTCGATAAGTTGTACGATAAGAACGTCCGGCAATTCTTAGGCGGACGAAAAAAGATCAATAAAGGTATCGCCGATACCTTGACTGAAAGCCCGGAAAAATTTGGACTATACAACAATGGCATCACGATTGTTGTATCGGAATATCGAAAGCAGCCTGATGACAGTGCTGTCACCGATGCTGTCGTGATAACTAATCCTTACATAGTCAATGGATGCCAGACTACTAAAACTATCTGGCAAGTTCTGGATAGCAGATTCAACGCAGGGGGCACTGGTGTGAATCCAGCCAACGATGCCTGGAAGGAAACGGTCGCCCGCGGTCGTTTAGTTACAAAGATAGTGCGGAGTGACGAGGCTGAGACTACAGACATCACCAAGTTTACCAACTCGCAAAACGCCGTTCGCCAGAAGGATTTCGCTGCACTGGATACCGAATTCAGAAACTGGGCGACAGCCATGGAGGAAGAGTACAAGGTATTCCTCGAAATCCAGCGGGGCGGAACCGAATCTCGAAAAGCCTACGAGAAGCAACACCCTGATCAGCTTAAGTTTAGCGGCTATGTCAACGCTTTTGACTTGATCAAGATTTATGGAGCAGGGTGGCTAGCCAAGCCCGGCTTGGCGTTCGGCAAAAACGCACCGTTCTTGCCGGGCGGATCTGTGTACGAAAGCATCGTATCCCAGAAAGATAGGGATAAGCCATTTGGGGTGCGAGACTTGTATGCGGCATATCAACTCAAGATCGTTGCGGATAAAAATCGTTTTGGACGTACTGCTGAACACCCCAGTCGACGTCTATCTCGGTTTCTGTTTTACTACATCATTATGAGAATACTGCGCAATGTGATCAGCCGGCCGGCGGTTTCTGCAAGTGACTTGACTGATGCAGTGGTGAAACTTGCCGAACCTGACACAAAAGAGCAACTCGACTTGCTCACCAACGCGGCAACTAAGCTACTTGACGGGTATTTGACGCTCGGCAGTCAATTTTCAGTTTACAACGAGGATCCCTTTAAAGCGAAGCACAACGGAAATCTCAACGCGCTATTGAAAGCGGACCATCTGGGCAGCGAGGACTATACGCTCATACTGACAAATGCCTTCCATGCGCACAATGCAGCTCTCGATATAACAGGTGGAAGGGAAAAAATTGCTGCTGCTCTCAACGAGCGATGAAGCTAGCGTCTTTCGCCAAGTGTGCGGAGGACAAGCTTCGCTGTCGAGGCAGAAGACGAGTTTAAGTCGACACATCCGGTTCATCGGAGCAGCGTGCGGAGTGAGGTTTACGAGATTCGAGTGATCCGCATGGGGCGTGAGGTTGTGCAATGCACTTTCTGTGGCGCAGACTCCTAGAAGGCGGTATCCGGCTTTACGCGCGGTCGTCGCCGAGAGAACCCTGAGGAACAGGCCCATGTCCCTCGCCGTGCAGATCATCGACCAGCAGGTGGCCGGCGTCGTTGACAGATACCCGGATGTGTTTGTCAACGAGCTTGGGCTGGGAACCGACCTGCAGAAGAAGCGTTCCGCGGCGTTCCTCTTCCTCGTGGCGAAAACGGCTTTCGACCTCACCGACGAGGAGGCTTTCGACGGCATCGTGGACGGTGGCAACGACTTCGGGTCGATGCCCTCTACTTCGAGTCGTCCGGCGACGGCGAGATCCAGGTCATCCTGATACAGGGGAAATACGGAACGGATCTCCGCGGGAACGCGGCGTTCCCCGAAAACGCCGTCGCCAGGATGATCGACGCCCTTGGCGCGCTCTTCGACCCGGCGAGAGCGGTAACGTTGAATACGCGACTGGAGCAACGGGTCGAGGAGATACGCTCCTTCGTCAAGGAAGGCGCGATCCCGCGAGTCACCGCTGTTGCCGCCAACAACGGGATCAAGTGGACGGCGGAGGCGCAGCAGCGGATCGCCGCCGCCGCGGTGGATTTCAACGGACAGGTCGGATGGCGTTATATCGGGGCCGAGGACCTCTTGGCCCTGTTGCAGGCGAGACGTCCCATCAGCACCGAGTTGAAGCTCACCGGGCAAGCCACCGTCGAGACCTTCGACTTTCGGCGGGTATTGATAGGACGCATGTCCGTCGTGGAGCTCGCGCGCCTGGCCAACGACCATGACAACCAGCTATTCGAAAGGAACATCCGTCGCTACCTGGGTCTCGCCGGCAACCGCGTGAACGAGGCGGTGGCGGACACCCTGCGAGATCCGGCCCAGCGGTCCAATTTCTACCTCTACAACAACGGCATCACGATCACCTGCTCCCAGTTCCGCCACAACGCGCTGCAAAGGGGAGACTGGACCCTCCATGTGAATGACCTGCAAGTGGTCAACGGCGGACAGACCGTCCGCACCGTTCAGCGGGTGCATGAGGAAATCGGCTCGGACATCGAACCGGCGGAGGTGCTGGTGCGGATCTACGAGCTTCGGCAGGACGATAACGACACCGTCGAGGCCATTACCCTGGCCACCAACAGCCAGAATCCGGTCACTTTGAGGGACTTGAAAGCCAACGAGCCGCGTCAAAAGGACCTCATCCGGTCGATTGCCGGACTGGGATACGCATACCGCGCCAAACGCGAGGAGGGGGCGGTATCCCCCGACGAGTTTACCAGCGCGGTGGTCGCCGAAGCCGTGCTGGCCGTCTGGCGCAAACGGCCGCACCAGGCCAGGTTCAGCAGCCGGGAACATTTCGGGGCGCTGTACGATACGATCTTCGACGGGAACCTGAACGGCGCCCAGGCGGTCATCGCCGCCTTGTTGCTCAGGCATACGGAAAACCGCCGCAAGCGGCCGCCGCAGGAGGCGCCCGACTTCCTTGCGTACGGCTCCCGTTTCATCGCCATGCTCATGGGCCGCTATCTCCTGGAGGAGATGGACATCGAGCTCCGTCAACTCGACCATCGCAACTTCGAGCAGGCGCGGGGACTCGTGGAGCGAATGTCCGACGAGTACACGCACCGGGCCGAGCAACGGATCGCATCGGCCCTGGAGCCGCTGTTCGGCGACAGGGAACGGACGCTGCAACGGCTGTCCGCCACCTTCCGTCGGGCGGACCTCGTCGATACCCTCCTGTAGGCCGGCGGCGAAGGGAACCTCTGAACAATTCCGACTCGAAGCGCCTCTCCCTGTGGGAAAGCGCGTCCTTCGACTTCGCTTCGCTACGCTCAGGACGAACGGGGACAATTGTACAGAGCTTCCGAAGACCGGCGCACGGCCAGGGGTTTCGGCCGCGGGTGACGGGTCCTCGCCCGGGGCCGCCGCATGCGCCGCCGACTTCCTTTCCCTGCGTGGACGTCAGCGTCCGGCTTCGCGGAGCGCCTGCTCGGCGTGGCGGGCCAGCAGCCTGTCGTTGGCGTGGTCGAGGGCGAAGACGCGGAACTTGACGATCTTGGAGGGGATGGAGCCGAAGAGCTCGGCCAGGGACTCCTTGGTGACGGTGTCCCCGGAGGGGTCGTAGGTGTGGATCTGCTTCTTGCCCATGGCCAGTGGGTCCTGGGGTCGGGAGTCCTGGGTGGCCATGTCCACCCGGAACGTCAGGCCCCGTTTGCCTGCCGGCAAGGAGTCCCGGATGCGTCCTTCCCAGTCCGCGGCGGCGATGGCGTCCAGCCCGCCGCGCATCTCCGCGGGCTGCAAGGTCTTCCCGTAAGCCAGCCGCCACTTGAGGTCCCGGTCCAGCACGCGGCCCCACTCCCGCCCCAGGGGGAGGCCCTGCCGGCGCCAGTGGGACACCTCCTGCAACAGCGACCAGTCCGTCAGGTAGAGGTACTCGTCCAGGTGGTCCAGCGGGTTGCCGGGAGCGACCTTCGCCATGGTCTCGGGAAAGAGGTCCTGCAGGTGCAGGTCGATGGCCCGGGTGGTGCGATGGAAATAGACGTTCTCGTAGAGGTACTTGCGCGCGTTCAGGAAGACCGTGAGCGCGCCGTCGCCGGAACGGTGGAGAGTCAGCCCCTTGGGCGAGAAGAACGTATAGTAGATGAGCCGTTCCCGGTCGATGGGTCCCACCGCCACGCCGCACATGTACGAGTCCCGTGACACGTAGTCCAGGTTGTCGAAGGTGAAGACGCCGTTGGTCAGGGGCTGGAGGAACCGGAGCCAGCGGGGCCGCGAGTGGTCGTCCGCGCCGTCCTTCTTGATGGGAAAGGCGACCTCGTCGGGGTCCAGCTCTTCTCCCGGGGCGAACGCTCCGTTGGGACTGCGCCGGAGTTGGCGGATGAGGTCCCCCAGCCGGTCACGGATGATGACCTGGGAGACGTCCTCGTGGATGAGGCCGTACCGGCTGAGGAAGTTGTGGTCGAAGAAGTGGCAGAAGGGGCCGTGGCCGATGTCGTGCAGGAGCCCGGTGACCCGCATGTACTCCTCCACGTAGGCCGGGGAGGGGCAATCGCCGCCCAGCACCCGGCGGAGCGAGGGATACAGGCGCCGGGCCAGGGCGCCGGCCAGGTGCATGGCGCCCAGGCAGTGCTGGAAGCGGCTGTGCTCGGCCGAAGGATACACCCATCGGGCGCTCTGGAGCTGGTAGATGTAGCGGAGGCGCTGGAACCAGGGGGAGTCGATCAGGTCCTTTTCCGTGGCCTCGCCCGGTTGCCTGGGGACGGTGAACGGAACGTAGCGGTGGATGGGGTCGGCGATGAGGGAACAGCCCTCGTACTCGGCGTGCATGGGAGGCCCCGCGGACGATCAGAGTTCGAACCCCACCTGGGCGGTCCACTGGTCTCCCACCTTGCCCAGGTGGCTCAGCCGTTCGGCCACCGCCCCGATGGTCTCGCGCACTTCGTGGCGGTCCGGATCGTATTTCTCTCCCCGGGCTTCCGCGCGCACGAAATACTCGCCGGCCTCGCGTACTTCGAACTCCTTCAGCACGTAGTCGTTGGCCTGGTAGGCGTAGAGCAGCTCCCGCATCCAGTTGACCATCAACTCGTCGTGGTCCACGCCTTCCACCTCCAGGGCGATGCTCTCGCGGGTCTCCACCGCAGCGGGGTCGATCATCACGTCGAACAGCGCGAACCCCGCCTCCGCCAGGACCTGCGGCAGGGAGTCGCCGGCGAGCCGGATGCTCAGTTCGTTGGATCGTCTCAAGAGCCTGTATTTCTTGTCCTCGTCGGCCATTTTCGGTGATTCCTCGAGGGCGTCCCCGCCGTCGGGATTCCCCCGTGCGGGGGATTCCCGTGTCAGTCCCTGTTGATCAGCGACGCGGCGAAGCCGGCGCCGAAACCGTTGTCGATGTTCACCACGGTGACCCCCGCGGCGCAGGAGTTGAGCATGGCGAGCAGCGCCGCCAGGCCGTGGAAGCTGGCCCCGTAGCCCACGCTGGTGGGCACGGCGATGACGGGCCGCCGCACCAGCCCCGCGACCACGCTGGGCAACGCCCCTTCCATTCCCGCCACCACGATGAGGACCGCGGCTTCGGTGAGTTGCCGGTGGCGGTCCAACAGCCGGTGCAGGCCCGCGACGCCCACGTCGTAGATCCGTTCCACCCGGTTGCCCATGACCTCGCCGGTCACCGCGGCTTCCTCCGCCACCGGTATGTCGGAGGTGCCCGCGCACACCACCGCCAGGGCGCCCTTCCCCGTGGGCGGGGCGTCCTTGGGCCGCCACGTGGCGGCTCGGGCCTGCCGGTGGTAGCGGAACCCGCGGAGCCGCGGTTGCAACGCGTCCATCTTCCCTTCGGACAGCCGGGTGACGAGCACACTCACGCCGCGCTTGCGGATGGCGCGCGCGATGGCGGCGATGTCCGAGACTTCCTTGCCCTCCCCCATGATGACCTCTGGAAACCCCTGCCGCAAGGCCCGATGGTGATCCACCTTGGCGAAACCGAGGTCCTCGAAGGGCAGGTGCTGCAACCGCTTCAGGGCCTGCTCCACCGTGGCCTCGCCGCGCCGGACCTCTTCCAGCAGTTGCGCGAGCTTCTCCTCGTCCATGATTACGACCTGCCGGAGGCGTCGGTATGGGAAAGCGCGTCCTTCGACTTCGCTTCGCTACGCTCAGGATGAACGGGTGGCTTCGCTACGCTACGCTTGGGACGAACGGAGCAATGGTTCCGGGTTTCCCTGAAGTGGTCGTAGCCCGTTGCCGTGAGCGGGACGCGTTCGCCCTGCGGGTCCACCAGCGCAAGGCCGCGCTTTCCGGGCACGCATTCCCCGATGCGGGTGATGGGGACGCCGGTGCGCCGGGCCACGCGCTCCACTCCCTTGCGCGCGTGGCTGGCCGCGGTGAAGAGCAGTTCGTAGTCCTCGCCCCCGGCCAGCGCGCAGGCCGCGTCCCGGGGCTCCGCAACGCGGACGAAAGCGGGGGACAGGGGCACGCGCTGCTGCCGCACCACCGCGCCGGCGCCGCTGGCCCGGCAGATGCGCCCGAGGTCCTGGGCGAGGCCGTCGCTCACGTCCATCATGGCCTTGGCCAAGCCTTCCCTGGCCAGTTCCATGCCGGTTTCCACCCGCGCCGTGGGGCGGTGGTGCCGCCGGACCAGGTAGTTCCGGTCCCTTGCCGATACCTTGGGGCGGGGCTCGGAAAGCAGCGACAGGCCCAACGCCGAGTCGCCCAGGGTGCCGGTCACGTAGATGTCGTCCCCCGCCTCGGCGCCGGCCCGGGTGACGGCGCCATAGGGCGCGTACCCGGCCAGGAACACGTCGATGACCAGACGGTCCGCGGCGCAGGTGTCGCCTCCCACCAGCGCCACCCGGTGCTCCGCGGCGAGGGCGTGGACGCCGCGGACCAGCGCGGCCGCCTGCCGGGCGCCCACGTCGGGCAGGGCCAGCGACAGGAGGAAATAGGCCGGACGCCCGCCCATGGCGGCGATGTCGCTGAGGCTTGCGGTCAGGGACTTGCGTCCGAGGTCCGGCATCGAGATCCACTCCGGGTTGAAGTGGACCCCTTCGACGAGGAGGTCCGAGGTGAACAGGAGGGAATCCTCCGCGGTGGAGACCCAGGCGGCGTCGTCGCCGATCCCCAGCCGCACGCCGGGCCCGGGGGGCGTCCTTTTCCGGATCAGGTCGATGAGCCCGAACTCTCCCAGGTCCCGAAGTTTCATGGGCGTATCAGAACCGGCGCCGCGGCTCCGGCTCGGCGCGCGGGCGGCTCAGGCGTTGGCGGGCGCCGGCCTGTCCCCTGCGTCCTTGGATCGGCTCCGCCGGGTGGACTTCCTGGCCCTTGCCGCGGCTCCGGCCTTGGGCGCCGGCGCGGCATCGCGTTCCGCGGGATCGTCCCCGAAGGCCGCGGCGAGGACGTCGTTCATGTTCCGCGCCAGGATGAATTGCAGCTTGTTGCGCAAGGGGCGCGGGATATCCTCCAGGTCCTTCCGGTTCTGGAACGGGATGGCCACGGTCTCGACCCCGGAACGAAACGCCGCCAGGCACTTCTCCTTCAGGCCGCCCACGGGCAGGACGCGGCCCCGGAGCGTGATCTCCCCGGTCATGGCCACGTTGCGGCTCACGGGCCGGCGGGTCAGGGCGGAGATCAGGGCGGTCCCCATGGTGATGCCGGCCGAGGGGCCGTCCTTGGGGATGGAGCCCGACGGCACGTGTATGTGGATGTCCTGCTTCTGGTAGAAGTTCTCCTTGAGCCCCAGGTTCTTGGCGTGGGCCCGGGCATAGCTGACAGCGGCCTGGGCCGACTCCCTCATGACGTCGCCCAACTGGCCCGTCAGGGTGAGGTTGCCCCGGCCCTTGGACAGCGAGGCTTCGACGTGCAACACCTCGCCGCCGGCGCTGGTCCACGCCAAGCCGGTGGCCACGCCGACCTCGTTCTGCTCCTGGGTCTCGGTGAGGAACCGCGGGGGGCCCAGGAACAGGTGGAGGTTCTTCCGGGTGAGGCGGGTGCGGTGGGCCCGTCCGTCGGCCACCTTGCGCGCCACCTTCCGGCAGATGGCCGCCACCTCCCGCTCCAGGTTCCTGAGGCCGGCCTCGCGGGTGTATTGCTCGACGATCCGCAGCACCGCGTCGTTGGAGACGTCCAGCAGGTCGTCGGAGATCCCCGCCTCCTGCAGTTGCCGGGGGATCAGGAACCGCCGCGCGATCTCCAGTTTCTCCTCGTTGGTGTAGCCGGAGAGGTTGACGACCTCCATGCGGTCCCGGAGCGCGGGCGGGACCGTGTCGATGAGGTTGGCGGTGCAGATGAACAGCACGCTCGACAGGTCGAAGGGGACGTTCAGGTAGTGGTCGCTGAACGCGTGGTTCTGTTCCGGGTCGAGCACCTCGAGCAGGGCTGCGGACGGGTCGCCGCGGAAGTCGTTGCCGAGCTTGTCGAGCTCGTCCAGCATGAACACCGGGTTGTTGGACCCCGCCTGCTTCATCCCCTGTATGATACGGCCGGGAAGCGCCCCCACGTAGGTCCTGCGGTGTCCGCGGATCTCCGCCTCGTCCCGGATGCCGCCCAGCGAGATGCGGACGAAGTTGCGCCCGAGGGCCCGGGCGATGGATTTCCCCAGGGACGTCTTGCCCACGCCCGGCGGGCCGACGAAGCAGAGGATGGGGCCGCGGATCTTCTTCCGCAGCTTGTTCACCGCCAGGTACTCGAGGAAGCGCTCCTTGATCTTGTCCAGGTCGAAATGGTCCTCGTCCAGGACTTCCTTGGCCTTCTTGAGGTCGAGGTTGTCGTCGGTCCTCCGGCTCCAGGGAAGCTCCACCATCCAGTCCAGGTAGGTCCTCACCAGCGAGGACTCGGACGACTCCGGGTGCATCTGCTCCAGCCGCTTGAGCTGCTTGGCGGCCTCCTTCCTGACGTCCGCGGGCATGTCGGCCTCGTCGATCTGGCCCTTGAGCTCGTTGATCTCCTCGGTCTTCTCGTCGCCGTCCCCCAACTCCTGGTGGATCTGCCGCAGTTGCTCCCGCAGGAAGTACTCCCGCTGGGTCTTGCTCATCTCGTCCTTGGCCTGGTTCTGGATGCGCGCCTGCACGGTGGCGAGTTCGAGTTCGCGGCTGAGCAGCTCGTTGACCTTTTGCAGCCGCTCGACGGGTTCGTGGATCTCCAGGATGGACTGGCTCTCCTCGATCTTGAGACGCAGGTTGGACGCCACCAGGTCCGCCAACACGCCGGGGTCCACGACGTTGTCCGTGACCATGACGATTTCCGGCGGAAGGTTCTTCAGGTTGAGGATCTGCTCGATCTTTTCCTTGACGCTGCGCATGAGCGCCTCGACCTCGATGGACAGGTCCATCACCTGCTGCTCGACCACCTTCCGGATGCGCACCTCGAAGTAGGGCGCTTCCTGCAGGAACCCCTCCAGGGCGCCCTTGGCCAGTCCCTGCACCAGGATCTTCACGCGCCCGTCGTCGAGCTTCAGCATTCGCAGGATGGTGGCCACCGTGCCCACGCGGTAGAGGTCGCAGGCTTTGGGGTCGTCCTCCGCGGAATCCTTCTGCACCACGAGGAAGATGTGCCGGTCCCGCTCCAGCGCCTCGTTCACCGCGTTGATGGAGACCTCCCGCCCGACGAACAGGGGAAGCATCATGTACGGGTAGATGACGATGTCCCGGATGGGCAGCAGCGGCATGACGTCGGGGATTTCGCCCACGGGCTGGTCTGCCGCAAGCTCGACGGTGTCCTTGTCCGATACGTCCATTCGTTACCCTTGCGTTACCCTAATCGAACAGTTCCTTTACCTTCTCGAAGAACCCTTTGGCAATAGGCTGGGCTTCCTCGCCGCCTTCTTCGGCGAACTCCTTGAGCAGCCGCTTCTGGCGCGCGCTGAGCCGTGTGGGGGTTTCCACCAACACCCGCACGTGCTCGTCGCCCCTGCGTCCCCCGTGCACGTCCTTGATCCCCTTGCCCTTCAGCCGGAAGACCGCGTTCGATTGGGTGCCCGCGGGGATCTTCATCTTCACCCTCCCCTCCAGCGTGGGCACCTCGATCTCGGCGCCGAGGGTGGCGTTGACGAAGCTGACGGGCATCTCGCAGATCACGTCCGAGCCGTCCCGGGCGAAGATCGCGTGGTCCTGGACGATGATGACCACGTACAGGTCCCCGGGCGGGCCGCCCCGGGCGCCGTTCTCGCCCTCGCTCCGCAGCTTCAGCCGGGAACCGGTATCGACGCCTGCCGGGATCTTGACGTTGATGGTGTGGAACTTCCGTGACAGCCCCGCCCCGTTGCACGACGGGCAGGGGTGGGTGATGATCCGGCCCTGGCCGCCGCACTGGTTGCAGGTCCGGGACACGGTGAAGAAGCCTTGCTGGAAGGCGGTCTGTCCCGACCCCTTGCAGGAGGGGCAGGTCTGCGGCGACGTCCCCTTTGCGGCGCCGGCGCCTTCGCACTCGTCGCAGGCTCCGTGGCGCGGGATCTTGATCTTCTTCTCGGCGCCGAAGGCGGCCTGCTCGAAACTGATCTCCAGGTTGTAACGCAGGTCGTCGCCCCGCTGGGCCCGGGCCCTGCCCCGGCGGGGGGAACCCCCGAAGAACTCCCCGAATATGTCGCCGAAGATGTCCTCGAAGCCGTGGGAGAAGTCGAACCCCCCGGCGAAGGGGCCGGTCTCCCCGAAGGCGGCGTGGCCGAACTGGTCGTACTTGGCCCGTTTCTCCGGGTCGGCGAGCACCTGGTAGGCTTCGGACAACTCCTTGAACTTCTCCTCCGCCTGCTTGTCACCGGGGTTCCGGTCGGGATGGTACTGCAGCGCCAGCTTGCGGTACGCCTTCTTGATCTCGTCCTCGCCGGCGTTGCGGCCCAAGCCGAGGACTTCGTAGTAGTCCCTCTTGTCCAATGGCGGGTCCCTAGTCCTTGACCTCCTCGAAATCGGCGTCCACCACGTCGTCCCTGGGCTGGCTGCTTCCCGCCCCCGGCGGCTGCTGCGCCGTCCGGTCCTGTTGCGCCTGCTGCTGCGACGCCTTGGCGTACATGGCCTCCGCCAGCTTGTGCGAGGCCTGGTTCAGTTCCTCGGAGGCCGCCCGCATGGCCCCGGCGTCGTCGCCCTCCAGCGCCTTCCTGGCCTTTTCCAGCGCGCCCTCGATGTTGGACTTGACGTCGGCGTCGAGGTCGTCGCCGTACTCCTTCAGCGACTTCTCGGTGGAATAGACCAGGGAGTCGAGCTGGTTCCGGGCCTCGGCCGATTCCTTGCGGCTCTTGTCCTCTTCGGCGTGGACCTCGGCGTCCTTGACCATTTGCCGGATCTCTTCCTCGCCGAGGCCGCTGGAGGCCGTGATCTTGATGGACTGCTCCTTGCCCGTCCCCAGGTCCTTGGCGGAGACGTGCACGATGCCGTTGGCGTCGATGTCGAAGGTCACGTCGATCTGCGGCATGCCGCGCGGGGCCGGCGGTATCCCCTCGAGGTTGAACTGGCCGAGCAGCTTGTTGTACTGCGCCATCTCCCGCTCGCCCTGGTGCACGCTGATGGTCACCGAAGGCTGGTTGTCCGCGGCCGTGGAGAAGACCTGGTTCTTCTTCGTGGGTATGGTCGTGTTGCGCTCGATCAACTTGGTGAACACGCCCCCGAGGGTCTCGATGCCCAGGGACAGCGGGGTCACGTCGAGCAGCAGGACGTCCTTCACGTCGCCCTTGAGCACCCCGGCCTGGATGGCGGCGCCGATGGCCACCACCTCGTCGGGGTTGACGCCCTTGTGGGGTTCCTTGCCGAAGATCTTCTTCACCCGCTCCTGCACCGCGGGCATCCGCGTCATGCCCCCTACCAGGATCACCTCGTTGATCTCGCCCGCGGAGAACCCGGCGTCCGCCAGGGCTTGGCGGCAGGGGTCCTCGGTCCTGTCGATCAGGTTGGCGCACAGGGCTTCGAGCTTCGAGCGGGTCAGCTTGATGCTCATGTGCTTGGGCCCGCCCTGGTCCGCGGTGATGAACGGGAGGTTGATGTCCGTCTCCACCGAGGTGGACAGCTCGCACTTGGCCTTCTCCGCGGCCTCCTTGAGCCGTTGCAGCGCCATCTGGTCGCCCCGCAGGTCGATGCCCTGGTCCTTCCTGAACTCGTCGGCCAGGTAGTCGATGATCCTCTGGTCGAAGTCCTCGCCGCCGAGGAAGGTGTCGCCGTTGGTGGCCTTGACCTCGAACACGCCATCGCCCAACTCCAGGATGGAGATGTCGAAGGTGCCGCCTCCGAGGTCGAAGACGGCGATCTTCTCGTCCTTCTGCTTGTCCAGCCCGTAGGCCAGGGAGGCCGCGGTGGGCTCGTTGATGATGCGCAGCACTTCCAGTCCGGCGATGCGCCCGGCGTCCTTGGTGGCCTGGCGCTGGCTGTCGTTGAAGTATGCCGGCACGGTGATGACCGCCTCGGTGACCGGCTCGCCCAGGTAGTCCTCCGCGGTCTGCTTCATCTTCTGCAGGATGAAGGCCGAGATCTCCGGCGGGCTGTAGGTCTTGCCGCGGCTTCCCACCCAGGCGTCGCCCTTGTCCGACCGGACGATCTCGTAAGGCAGCAGGGACACGGCCTTCTGCACCATGGAGTCGTCGTACACGCGCCCGATCAGGCGCTTGACCGCGAAGACCGTGTTCTGGGGGTTGGTGATGGCCTGCCGCCTGGCGATCTGCCCCATCAGGCGCTCGCCGCTCTCCGAAAAAGCCACTACGGAAGGAGTGGTGCGGCTTCCTTCGGCGTTGGTCAGGACCTTGGGGTCGCTGCCCTCCATGATCGCCACGCAGGAGTTGGTGGTCCCAAGATCGACGCCTATGACCTTTGCCATCTCATGGTCTCCTTGTCTGCTTCTCGTGTCTTCCGTGTGAACCTAATCATCGGTCGGGTCGGGTTCAACCGGGCCGCTCTCTTTATCCTGTAAAGACGCGGCCTTGGCGACGCTCACCAGGGACGCGCGCAGCAGCCGGTCGGCCAGGTAGTAACCGCGGCGAACCTCGTCCATGACCATGTTGGCCTCGTACTCGTCGGTCTCGATATGGGCGTACGCCTCGTGCTTCTCCGGGTCGAAGGGCTGTCCCTTGGCGGTGACCCGGGTCACGCCGTGCTTCTGGAGCGCTTCGAGGCAGCCCTTGAGCACCAGCTCGACGCCGTCCCGCAGCGACCCCGCGTCGCCCTCGCCGTGCTGGACAGCTCGCTCCAAGTCGTCGATGACCGGCAGCAGGTCGCGCACCAGCGCTTCGTTGGCGTACCGTATGGCGTCGTGCTTCTCGCGGGCGACGCGCTTCTTGTAGTTCTCCGTCTCCGCTGCTTCCCGCAGGAGCTGGTCGTGACTGCGCCGGGCTTCCTCCCTCGCCGCCTCCAGCTCCGTCCTCAGCCCCTCGACCTCCGATGGCTCCGGCGCGGGAGCCTGCCCCTCCTCCGCCTCTGCCTCCGTCTCGGGGACCTTCGGCGGGGTCGCGGTGTCCCCGTCCTGCGGAGCCTCGTCCTGCCGAGCCTCTTTCTCCGGATCCTTGGATTTTTCCCTGGTTTCTTCCGCCATACCCTCGTCTCGCCCGAAACGGTCGAGGGAAGTTAATCATCGCCCCTTGCCTTGTCAAGGTAGCCGAAACCGCCGAAACCACGACCATCCCACGCCCGGAGAGCAGGACGATGGCGGGCTGGGGAAACGGATTTTCCCGGGAGGATTTCCCTGGGAACGCGGGCATCCTGCCTGCCTCCTGCCCGCATCCTGCTGTCGCAGCCTGTCGCCGGCGTGCGGGCAGGATGTCCGCGCTCCCAGGGTTCAGACCGCTGCGGAGAGCATGGTTCAACCGGTTCCCGCGATGACCGGCTCCCGTAATGCCGAGAGGCTCCCGGAAGCTCCGAACACCACCCCGTTCGTCCTGAGCGTAGCGTAGCGAAGTCGAAGGACGCGCTTACGGGCAGTCAATCGACGAACACCGGACGCGGGGTGATGACGAGTTCCGGGATGCGGTCGTGATGCGTGTTCTTCATCAGGACCTGGACGGCATGGAACCGGTGTTTTCGGATCAGGGATTCGATCTCTGGCGCCCGGTTATAGGTCATGAGGAAGTCCGTGCCGCTGTCGGCAAGCATTGCGAACAGGCGGGAATGGTCCATTTCGTTGCAGGCATAGAGCCGTTTGCCGGCCTGCTTGCCGCCCGCGGTATAAGGTGGGTCCACGAAAACGACCGATCCACGAACGCCCAACAGCGCCTGCAGCAGCTTCATCCCCTCGGTCTCGCAAAAACCGATCCGTTCCACGTGCCGGGTGATGTCTCGCAGGCGTTTCGTGAGCGTCTCCGGATACCATCGGGACGCGACCCCCTTTCCGTTCTCTCCCAGACGGCTCAAGGACGCGCCCTCCGCAAGGATGCCGCCACGTCGCGTGCGGTTCAACACGAGCGTGCGGAAGCCGTGTTCGATCACGTCGCGCGGACATCTGCGAGATAGCCCTTCTACCGCCTCTCGCGTGGGCTCGAAGCCCGCGACCTTCTCGCATAGCCGAGGGCCATGGTTCAGCGCCGCATGCCAGAAGGCCGCCACGTCGTGGTCCCGTTCGACCATGAGGCACCGCTCCGCCAGCCCTTCCATGACCGCGGTCAGGGAAACGATTCCGCCACCGGCGAACGGCTCGATCAGGAGAGCGGGGCGCGGGTTGACGTGCTTGAGCCAGAGCCGGGCATGGGGGATCAGCCACGTCTTCCCTCCGGGGTATCGCAGAGGACTGCGCTGCGGCACCGCGGCGACGTTCACCGCGGGAATCGGCGATACCCTGATGGGGTCCGGCCTCAGCAACTGGACCATGGTGGCTTACTGCGGTGTCCGCGTCCTGTTTTCCATGGCCGCTGTCTCTTTGGCTGGCGGGAATGCGATGCGCCATGGCCCGCTGTGGGGAACGGAACGACGCATCGACAAGAGCAAATGGGCCTAATCCGCCAACAGCCGAGAAATACCCATCTCGTGCAACACGTGCTTCCATACAGAATTCTCGTCTTGCCCTAAACGCTCGACGGCTTCGTTGAATATCTCTCGCTTGGAATCGAGGATGTCTTGCAAATTCTCCTCCATTGTTCCACGACAGTAGAACCTGTGTACATGTACTTTGCGACGCTGACCGACCCGTAGTACTCGATCGCGCGCCTGGTCGTTGGCTGAAGGGTTCCACCATTGATTGAGTAAAAATACATGATTTGCCTCCACTAAAGTCAAACCTTCACCTCCAACACGAGTCGAAGCAAGCAAAACGAGTGCATGTGCATCGCTACGGAAATAGTCCACCGCCTTGTCTCTTTGTTCGTTGTGCATTGATCCGACTAAAAGAACAGCCGCTTCTTCGCCCCAGCGCTTCGTAGCGCGAACTTGCAGCTCGTGTAATGGTTGGAGGCGATATGAAAATACGACGGCCTTTTCTCGCTGTTGACGAATATATTCCAGCAGATCCAAGATTCGTTCTAGCTTGCAACTCTCCCGGCTTTGCGGTTCCATATCGCACAATCCTTGCAGTCGGGTCAAAAGTGCTAGTTCGTCTCCACTTTGTCTCTTCAGTCGGTATTCTCTTACAGCGCTTCGATAAGCTTGCTCCTGGGCTTCGGATAGCTCCAAAGCCTCAGTAGTATCTATTACCGGCGGTAATTCTTCCAGAACCTCCTGCTTGCGGCGCCGCAATACATATGGACGCGCCCGACTGCGCAATGAGGACGGATGCAGCTTCGCATCGGTGGGGGCAAAACTCTTCGGCGCGACCAGGGACAAAAGAGTAGCCAAGTCTTCAAGATCTCGCTCCAAAGGAGTGCCAGTAATTGCCCAGAAACGCACGGGTTCCAGTTGAAAGCTTCCAGACGTACTTCTTGCACTGCGATTGCGGAGCCGATGTGCTTCATCCGCGACGATCAAATCAGGGGGTGTTCTCTTCAAAACCTCCGCAGGATCGCGCAGTTGTTCGTAGTTGGTCAGCAGGACATGACAGCTTCCCGCTACAGTCTTCCAGGCCGTCTCGCGAATATGCGCTGGTGGGGAAAGTGCTATCACGCAGAGTTCAGGGGCCCAGCGGCGAAACTCCCGCGCCCAAGTTGCGAAGAGACTTCTTGGACAAATGACCAAGGCTGTGCGCAGTTCCGCCCTGTGAAACAATAGGCGCATGGCCGTGATTACCTGAACCGTCTTGCCTAAACCCATATCGTCGGCCAGAATTCCTCCATGCCGCCCGGCGAGCCAGTCTGCGCCCTGCCGTTGAAACGGGTACAGCTCGGCCAGGTCCGGTGGATTCAGGAGCAAAGGCCTGATCAGTTCACCAACGCTGTATTGAAGTTCCCGGTACTCCGCAAAAGTCTGGCGCTTCGCCTCCTTCGCAAGCCTTCTCCGCAAACCGGGAACAGTCACCCGCGGACTGCGGCCCGCCCGAAGTAGCTCCTGATACTGAGCATCCAGTTCCAAGGCCCACGTCCCGGCGCTTGCGAGCCTCTGCGAGATCTCACAGGATTCCCCCTCACGCCTTGAACCCGGCCGGAAACGAAGGACCAAACCGCCAGATTCGGTGGTGTCTTCCGTTTCAACCCTTACAGGAAAATCAAGAGGCGGATCCGGCATCACGTATCGTCAATTCAGGCGCCTGTAAGAATGCGAGCGCGGGCCTCCGTAGCTGCTTGCCACATTCCTTCGACCTGCTGTTCGTCCGCCGGTGGCCGAAGAAGCAATCTTCGCCAGTCGTCTCGGAGTTCCTTCGTTTCTTCTTCATTCAAGGAATCGAGACCTGTGATCCAGCAAAGCAACCGATACGCGAGATCCAGAGCTTCCTTGCGTTCTTCATCACGCATACGCCAAGAATCTCCTTCCAGAGTCGGCACGAGCAGCAAATGTCTCCAGGGAGCGTCATGCAATTCCCACGGTGTTTGGGTAAAAGGGCTCAAAGCGGCTACTACGTCCCCTTTGCTTACTTCGCACTCATCGGAAAGCTTAGCGTCCAGAATACTACGTACCAATTTGGCAAACAGCAGTTGACCAATCGGCCAGAACAATAGATGGTCTTGATACTCGTTGCTGTTTGCTGCCGAAATATCGTGAAACCGCATCTTCTCTGGCGATTTTCGAAGAACTGGAAAAACGTCGAGGAGCGCATCCCAATAGGCTACCAACTCTTCGTAATACCCATCAATCTCCTCTTCATGAGGACGAGTCTGTATGTAAAGACGGATTCCTTGAGGAGACCATATTTCGTGCTCCCGCTTTCGCGTCTTCAACAGTATCAAATTCAGGTCATATAAGGTCTGGAGTGTAGTAAAGTGACTGACCCCTGAGCGCAGGTTCTTTCCTTTGGTCAGTACTTTGAAAGAGGTTTTCTCAGGACCTGGCGCCTGAAAAAAGTCGTGTTCGGTAATCAATCGACGGGTAAGAATCGCAAAGAGGTCATCTTCGTCCATGATAATGTTTGTATCTCTATCCGTAGGCTTGGCGTAACGATTCAGGCTGGAGAACAGTCTCCGATAACGCTTCATCCATTCGCCTTCAGGTATGTCATGCTCTTCTCTCAGGACTACGATCACGGATAACAGGTCGTCGTGAAAGTTTTCCGGCGGCTGTACATCGGCCTCCCCCTTGACGAGTAACTTGATCGCCGCCACACGGTGCTGACCATCCAAGGCGTAGTATTTGGGCTCGTCTCCGAAAGAAAGAACTCCGAAGCTGTCGCCCAGGGACTTGCTCTTTGTGAAAATTTCCGGAACGGTGTCGCGATCCATTTCCACAGGATGCCACATGGGTTCGCCTTCCATGGCTGCCACGACGATGGAAGAGAAGAATCGATCCGGGCGACGTGCCAAATATCCCACGATTTCGGTCCTGACCCGCTTGGTGGCGAGTTCCCTCTGAATGGCGTCGCTCAGCGTTCTATCCGCATAAATGTCGTGAGCAAGCTGCACTTCATTCGCAATTTCGCGCATCTTCATCCGTACAATGTAGTACTGCCAATTGCCCATCTGCGCCCGAATTGCCGGATAGATTCGCATGGTTTCCTCCTGTGTGTTCTATCGCTTGCCGATTCTGCCAATGAATTGGCCAACTCCAATTCGTGCAAGTATGACTTGAGTTCCGGGAGCGCTGATTCTGTTGCATGGCGGATTGAAAAGTTCCAGGAGGAGAACCTCCATCTCGTCTATTCTCGAAGGGTCCTTTACCGTTGCAAAGCAAAAGTGCACTGCTGGAAAGTAACAATCTACAAACAACCTGAGTTGTGGACTGGGATTTCTGACATGCTCCAGAAACCGATCTCGAAGGTTCCGATGACGCCCCTTCACTTGACCGGCGTAAAGAACCGTATAAGGATTCACCCTGTCCATCGTTCTTACGGGAGGAGCTGCACATATTAGATACACGCCTCGACCTTCTTTTGAAACCAAGTGTGCTTTATCCCGGCAAAAGTCAACCCTTCTCCATGACAGTCCTTTCCCCGCTCGATCCAACGCCTCCCACAGTTTTCTATCAGGAGACCATCCGACAGTGAGCGGGTGGCGAGGACTCATATCGCTGCTCCATTGACGATATTCCGTATCGAAGAGAACCAGGCTGTGCGCTACTTATGACATGCCAGACAAACCTTGCTCTTGCCGTAAAGGTCGTCCATGTCGATGGGATCCAGGTCCGGTCTTAATGGGTTCGGTTGTACATTCAACCAGAGACGCTTCAATCGTCGAGCATGATCTTCCTTGATCTGCGCTATACGTTCGGCACGCTCCAAATCAATTAGCGACTCTCCTTGGGTCCACGTAAACGGCGATCCGTGCTCGACGGCATTCTTCTCGTAAGCCTTGGCTTCCTCGAAATAGTTCGGGTGGCGTTCTTTCAGCCGTACCCACTCGATCTTCTGCTGGAAGAAACAGAAGGTGCAGCCGCTGCGGGTGCGCCATTCATAGTACCGAGGGAGACCCAGACCCGTGCCTTCCAGGATATCTAGCACGCCGGCCTTGTCGATGCCAGCATCCTTGAAGGGCAGCCGCACCACGAGATTGGCGTGCTTTGAGGCGTATCCTTCCCGGTATTCCTCGTCCGCACGGATGGCGACGTAGCTATAGACTTTGGCGCCATTATCCAGCAAGGGACGAATCCACTGCTCGAACGGTCGTAGCTTCAACTGCCGAGTACACCATCGTGTCTGAGGCGACGGCAGGAAGTTGTTGTACTGCTTGAGCCAGAAATCAAAATCGCGGTCCGGATTCAACCGCAGAATGGGTTTGCCCAAGAAGCCCTCCAGCTTGACGAGAAATTCATACACCTCCGGCAACTCCTTGCCGGTATCGGTGAAGAAATAGTCAATGTTCAACTCGGGGCGGTTCTCCCGCATGTACACCGCGAGGGCGGCGCTGTCGCGCCCGCCGGACAACCCCAGGACGTGTCGCTCGACGTCCGCCATGCTTACGATGCCTGCCGGCGCCTTCTGCGACTGTCCGTCGATCGGACGGTCGCCGTCTCCTCGAGGTACCGGGCACTCAGTTCGGCCAGGGCCGCCAGAATGACGTTACGTCGCTTTTCACCGCTGCTACCCAAGGCTACATCTATCTGGCCGACCAACGCCTCTACCTTTTGGCGTTCCAGGTCGGTGACGTCGAACTCGTCGTGGATCGGCGTCGGTCGGCCATTCATGCCAACGACCACTGCCATGGCGTGCCGCTTGTTCGACCGATACTTGACGTGGGCAAACAACTCTGCCCGGATGAACCTCTGTGCCAAGTCGGCAAGCTCGATCATCGCCCGGTCGATGTCGGAATCCACCCAGTTCCGCAACGGTTTGTTGGTGGCCATACTGGCAAGGCCTTCCATTTCGTCGTCGCTGCCCTGAAACTGTGTAAGCCGTACCACAAAGGCTTCCAAGCGATGGTCGCCGCCGAGTTGTCGGATGTTCTCGGCACGGGCGCGCAATTCAGCCAACATCGGCGGCGAAGCATTGGGTACTTCCAACTCCACGAGCAGCGTTTCTCGCAGACGATGCAGCAGGGCAGGATGGGCCTGTCGCAGTTCGGTCAGTCCCTCCCGCATCTGATCTGCGATACGGCGCAGCGTCTCCTTCTCCCCGATGGCTATGTCGCCACCGAGAACATGGGGAATATCGTCGAAGATCAGCTTGTTGGGGTCATTGGCTTGCTTGAACAGTTGCCGTACACGTTTGGCGTTGCCGGACAGCCGCTGTGTGTGGGAGACCCAGGACGGCAACCGATCGTAGATTGCGACCAAGCCTCTTGCCACGTCGATGGGTTCCAGGTCGGTCAGCCGGTTCTCGCCGTCCAGTTCACGCACGAGGTTCGCCATATCGGAAAGGAGCCGTCGTGACACACCCGAAAGGTTCATCCAGCGTAGCTGGATGTCGGTCGGGTCCTTGACGAGATAATCCATTTCCAGGTCCGACAGACGCGCCTGAAAGATGCCCTGGCGATAAACGGCAAGGTCACGACGCCCGGACAGGATGAACGCCACCACCAGAACCGGCAGCACGCCGTCCTTGATGCCGAAGGGCGCACGGCGCCAGATGTGGTAGATTTCGGAAACCGTAACCGTGCGATCCGAGTGGGATTGCAGAAACTTTGTTGCCGCCTGCCAAGCCGGAGCGAGGTTGCAGGGGTCGTCCTCGCCGGCTATGGGAGCGGCAAAGTTCCAGCCGTTCCTTGTCTCGCGGTACAGTCCGGTAGCTTCCAAGAGCGACGCGAACACTCCGCCCTCTGCAGGAAAACCCGCGATACCCAACCGCTCCTGACCCTCGTTGAGCACCATCCGTCGTAATAGGGCGTTCTGCGCTGCTACGGCGTTGCTCGACGGCTTGATACGGTTCAGGAGTTCGTTGTGCAGCCGCGGCGACTCCGCAAATCGTGCGTCCGCCAAGTCGGACGCCAGGCTGTTGAGTTCTGCGCGCGCCCGCGGCATGGCGAACTGCTGCCTCCGATACCAATGGGCGTTGTCGAAGGCACGGTCCACTTCGCTTTCCAAACGTCCTTGCAGCGCCGCAAGGCGAGCTTCGACCTCGCGTCGCGCGACCCGATCTCCTTGCAGCTCGGGCGTCTCGTTGCCCAGGCGCTCCAAAGCCGACAGCTCCCGGGCAAGCGACGTGACGTCCCAAATATCTTGCGGCGAGCCGACTACGATGTCCCATTCTCTGGGTTGATTCACCGCACGACGACAGACATCCCCGATCTTGTCCCCCGACTCGCCCTGGGTCGGAATCACCAGAAGGAAGGCCCCGATGGCGCCGTTCCGAGGCACGTAGTCGGCTGTAGCCTGTTCGACCTTCGCCAACGGGACAATGTCCACATCGAACCAACGCAAAGCGCCGGTCACGTGGTAGTGGCGCTTGGCTATAACGGGTTGAAGGTCGGCAAGGACGTTGAGCCTGTCAAGGTCAACTTCGCCCATGGCCGCCAGGACCTGATCCACCGCGTGCTCGATGTCGAAATCGCTCCCCTCGAAGATGCTGTAGGAGTCGTTGAACTTCCGAAAGATAATTAGCGACCAGCTTTGCAGCGTTGTCAAGGTCTGCCTGATCTTCCTGTCGCCGTACCCGGGGAGCGCCTGCTTGAGCAGGTCGAGGCTCGCTACCAGACCGGAACGGTCTTTCAGCAGATCCACCAGTGCAATGGTCTTGAGCAGCCGAAGGTGAAGTTCGTTGCCGCCCGTGGCTTCGCACCGCTCCAATGCCTCTACGGCCAGGGACCAGCGGTGGCCATCGGGGGAGGCCATGATGGCTGGATCCAGATTGACACGCAGATAGTCCCATAAAAGGTCAGGTGTATAGAGGTCTCCATCACCGGCATGACGCAGGAAGTCCTGAAACCCTCGCGGCTCCGTCGAATTGAGAAACCCGAAGATGCTGCGCTGGTTCTGACCGAAGCGGCGTCGTGACATGGGGCCGAGCAGACACGCGACGAGCGGGTGTAGCGGCCAGCAGTCCTCCAACATCTTCGCCAAGTGTGGGGATGTTTGTCGGCGGAACAGAGCGGCCACACCTTCGGCTAGAGAACCGGGGTTCTCGGACCCGTGACCGCTCTCGATGGCGCGCCGGAGGATGTCGATCTGCTCGTCCCCGCTGACGTTGACGGCGAGGTCCACGAACCGACCCTGAATCTTCGCCCATTCATCGCGCGTCTCACGCGCCAAACGACGGGCGTACTCCTCGAACGCCTGGTGCAGGATGCCGACGACAACCAAGCGTCCCTTGCTGCGGGAAGCCAACTCCGCGAGTTGCTGAAAGAAGTAGATGTCGGTCCCGTCGTAAGCGGCCGCCTCCAGAAACTTGCCCATCTCGTCCACGAACACCATCAGGCCGCCGGCAGCGCGAGGATTCCGGGAAGCGCTCTCCTGTAGAGAGTCCAGTACACGTTTCTCGCTCCAGGCCTTTGGAGCCTTGCCGGTCAGATGTCCGGACGCCTCCAATGTCTCACCGACCACTTGGGCCGGGCGGTCGCGCCGACCGATAACGGGCAGGATACGCCACCCTCTGGTGCGGGGCGGCAGCGCGTCCGTGACAGCCTTCGCCGTATCCTTGCCAACCACCGAGGCCGCATAGCGCCGGAGCGCGTGATTCCCGTTCAGGAGGGCACTGAAGGCCACGACCAGACTCGACTTGCCGCTGCCATAGGGTCCGGTCCAGGTAAAGGCCCCTTGACCGTCCTCGGCAACATGGCGCGCCAAGGTCCCGATGACGACGGCGGATGATTGCGGGCAGACGAATCCTTCCAAGGCCGCCGGGTTGGTGAGGTCCGTGTCGATACGGATCGCACGCTGAAAGCGTCGGGCAATATGGACACGGTCAGACAAGGCCATCACGCAACTTCCCTTGGGCGTTCGCGATGGTAGTCCATGTCCACAAGAGCAATGGCCTCCTTCTCGGACAATTCACGGCTGCGGATGACCTGCTTGAGCCCGGCCGTCTCCGACCATCGGTAGATGCCGTTACTTACGTCCTCCATCTCGATAAGCGCCTCTACCACGTCGTCTTCGTCCAGCAGAAAGACCCGACCGGGCGAACCGGGTTCGTGGGCCAGTGCCTCGAAGGACAGCGTCTGTGCCGTAGGGGAAAAGCGGGACCAGAAGTCGGTCACCGCATAGTTGAACACACCCTTGCCAAGAGACGGTTTCTGTCCTCGGACGAACCGGAAACCGTCACGCTTGCCGATCTGCTTGATAAGCCCAAGCTCGGTTAGGGGCGACTCCAGTGCATCCTCATGGCTCGCTTGACTTGACGGGAATTGGGCCACATAGGTGCGCACGAAGCAGGCCACGTCTCTTCTGACGGTAGCGTTGGAGGCGTGGGTCCAACCGCGGTCCTTGGCGAGCTTGTCGATAGCTTTTACCAACGTATCCCGCTCGAAGAACGTAGCTGGATGGTAATTGAAGGCCCAGAACCACGTGGTCTTGTCGGGTCGGCCACAGAGGCGCCAATGGATGAGCCACGTCGTGGCCGGGTGCTCCATGTAATGGTCCAGGCCGCCGCCATCGCCAAACAGCCGCCGACCGAGGGGGGTGGTAATGATCCGATGCTTTTCGGTTTCGTCGTCTATGATTCCCGTCGCCGTCGCCCAATGACGCATGGACGAGACCATGTTCTTGCCGACGCCGAATCGGGCGATGGCGTCGTCACCGAGGAAGACCCAACGGTTATCGCCCTTTTCGTCTTCCGTTTCCCGGACGGCATCGAAAGCCTTCTTCAGCCATCCATAGCGGAGCGGAAACGTCTCATGTCCCGACAACTGCGGCCGATAACCGTCTCGGTACAAAGGACCTCGAAGCATCCTGTCTCCGCCTGCGTGTGTCTTTTGACACTCGACAATACCGCCAACCTGAGCTATTGTCAACAAGGAACTGGAAGGACCTTCCAGGAGGCCTGCGAAGCACGGTTGCCTTTGACATTTCGTAACCCTTGATTGTCGGACATGGATACTGTCAAGACCATCTACGCTGACTATCAGGCGACCACGCCCGTTGACCCATATGTTTACGCAAAAATGGTGCCATATTGGGGTGACTCCTTCGGCAACCCCCATTCAAGCGACCACATCATTGGCTGGCGCGCAGCGGAGGCAGTGCGGGGCGCCATAGCATCCGTTGCGGCGCTGGTCGGGGCCGACGCTGACGAGATCGTCTTCACGTCCGGCGCCACCGAAGCCAATAACCTCGCCCTGCTAGGTTTGGCGCGCCGTGCACCCGCTGGCCGGCGGCGCATCCTGGTGAGCGCTGTCGAGCACAAGTGCGTGCTGGCCGCCGCCCGGTCGCTCGGAGGAGTTGGAGGGTTTGCCATCGAGACCATACCGGTGGACGGTGAAGGGTTCGTGGACTTGGCTACGCTGGCGGAACAGCTCGACGAGACCGTGCTCGTCGTGTGTGTCATGGCAGTCAACAACGAGATCGGCACCCTCCAAGACATCCCGCGAATCGCCGAATTGCTCGCCCCGCACGGCATCCTGTTGCATTGCGACGCAGCACAGGCGCCTTGCGCCATGGACGTCAGCGATCTGACGAGTCACGCCGATCTAGTGAGCCTGTCGGGCCACAAGATCTACGGCCCGCAAGGGATCGGAGCACTCTACATCCGCCGTGAAGTGCAAGGGCGCATTGAACCGTTGATCTACGGAGGGGGACAACAGGAGGGCTTGCGTTCCGGCACCGTTCCGGTACCGCTATGCGTCGGCATGGCGGCGGCGGCCGACATCCTTCGTACACCGGAAGCCCCCAAAGAGCGTGCACGCCTTGCCCGCCAACGGGACACTTTCCTTCACTTGTTGAAGACCGGGCCGTTCCCCATCGCGCTCAACGGTCCCGTCGGCGACCGACGCCATTCGGGCAACGTCAACGTGCAGTTCACCGGGTTCGACGCCCCGGGCATTCTCGGAGCCTTGCAGCCGCGGCTCGCCGCCTCCACCGGATCCGCCTGCACTTCGGGCGCCCCCGAACCATCCCACGTGCTTCGCGCCATCGGCCTCAGTGACCTGCAAAGCGAGTCTTCCATTCGCTTCAGTTTCGGGCGTTTCACCACCGACGAGGAAATCGAGGAGGCCGCCCGCCTCGTTGCGCAGGCGCTCGAATCCTTCCCTGTCCAGGCCGTGACACGCCCTTGAATAACGGACCCGTTTGCGACGGTCACGCAGCGCCTTGCTTCTTGATCCAGTCCCGAAGCGCCTCGTCGATGCGCGTCTGCCAGCCACGACCGTCGGCCTTGAAGTGATCGATCACGTCCCGTGACAGGCGGATCGTCGTCGATACCTTCGGCTTGGCGACAGGCGGCCGGCCTCGGCGGACCGTCGCCTTGGCGAACTTCTCCGGCCAGCCGTCCCTGGAAAGGTCCGGCGCGGCGTCCTCGTCAAAATCGCGGGCGGTAGAGCGTTCGTTCCCGTTCATTGGCTTTCCTCATGCGGGTGATCCGATTTCATGTTACAACGCTAAATCGACCCGGCGCAACCGTCGTCCGCTATGCTATCCGGTGTCCGGAAACCGTGCGCTCTCCGCATCTGCCAACCGTCCGCTACGCGGGACTTTCTCGGCTTCGCGTCTTCATGTATGCTTGACGGGGTATGGGCGAGAGGGGTCCTGGGCAAGGGGCGGACGGTCCGCCGGCGTCGCGGGGGGCTTGAGCAGTGCCGGCGGTACGGTCGAGCCCGGCCATCGTGTTGCGGTCCTGGGCCTATGGCGAATCGGACAAGATCGTCTCGTTTCTGACACGGGACTTCGGCAAGGTCAGGGGCATCGCCAAGGGCGCCAAGCGGTCCCGCAGACGGTTCCTGAACGTCCTGGAGCCGTTCACCCTCGTCCACCTGCGTTTTCACCAGCGTCCCAACAGCCAACTGGCGTTCATCCACGCCTGCGACTGGGTGCACGTGTTCCGGGACATCACCCGGACGCTGGCCAAGATCGCACACGCCTTCTACCTGGTGGAGATCACCGACGAGTTGACCGGTGACGGCGACGGCAACCTCCCCCTGTTCGACCATCTCCGGCGCGGGCTGCGCTTCCTCGAGCAGGGCGACGCCTCCCCGGAGTTCCTGGTGGCGTTCGAGTTGACGTTGCTGCGGCTGGCCGGGTACCAACCCGCGCTGGAGCGTTGCCAGCGCTGCGGCCACCGGCCTCCTTCCGAGGCTCCCGGGGAGGACGACGGCCGGTGGGGGTTCAGCCCCCGGGACGGAGGCGTCCTGTGCCGCAACTGTTGCGGTTTTCGTCGGGAGGCCGTGCCCGTGTCGCCCGAGGCGCTGGGCGTCCTGACCCACTTCCAGAGGCACGGCTGGGAGGACGGGCAGAGGCCGCGGTTCCCCCCGCTGGCCCTCCGGGAGACCCGCGCGGTCGTACCCTTGTTTATCCAGTACCAGATTAGTAAGAAACTGAAGTCCGCGGCCTTCCTCGAGGGTTCGTTTCGTTAGCGGCCGGCATCCACGGCCCGGCTCCGGCAGCAGACAGGAGAACCAGAACACCCATGAACGAACGTGCGACGATGGAGAAGGTCGTCAACCTCTGCAAGCGGAGAGGGTTCATCTTTCCGTCCAGCGAGATCTACGGCGGACTCGGGAGCACCTGGGACTACGGTCCCGTGGGGGTCGAGCTCAAGCGCAACGTCAAGGAGGCGTGGTGGAAGGCGGTGGTGACCCGGCGCAACGACGTGGTGGGGCTGGACGCCTCGATCCTCATGCACCCGAGGGTATGGGAGGCTTCCGGTCACGTGGCGGGCTTTTCCGATCCGCTGGTGGAGTGCAAGCAGTGCCACCTGCGTTTCCGGGAGGACCACGTGGAGGAAGGCGCGTGCCCCGAGTGCGGCGGCGCGCTCACGGACCCGCGGCAGTTCAACCTCATGTTCAAGACCTTCATGGGGCCGGTGGAGGACACCGCGAGCACGGTGTTCCTGCGGCCCGAGACCGCCCAGGGGATCTTCGTCAACTTCCCCAACGTGCTCGACACCGTGCGCCAGAAGGTGCCTTTCGGCATCGCACAGATCGGCAAGAGCTTCCGCAACGAGATCACCCCCGGCAACTTCATCTTCCGCACCCGCGAGTTCGAGCAGATGGAGGTCGAGTACTTCGTCAAGCCCGGGGAGGACGAGGAAGCCTTCCGGTCGTGGCAGGAGGCGCGCTTGCGCTGGTACGTGGATAACGGGGTCCGCGCCGAGAACCTGCGCATCCGCGCCCACGGCAGCGACGAGCTGGCGCACTACGCCAAGGCGTGCGTGGACGTGGAGTACGAGTTCCCGTTCGGCTGGTCGGAGCTCGAAGGCATCGCCAACCGCAGCGACTTCGACCTCAAGCAGCACATGGAGTACAGCGGCAAGGACATGAGCTACTTCGACGAGGCCACCCGGAGCCGGTACGTCCCCTACGTGATCGAGCCTTCCGCGGGAGTCGATCGGCCGCTGCTGGCGTTCCTGGTGGACGCGTACGACGAGGAGGAGGTGGCGGGCGAGCGGCGTATCGTGCTGCGTCTCGACCCGCGCCTGGCGCCGTTCAAGGCGGGCGTCTATCCGCTGCTCAGGAAGGACGGACAGCCGGAACGGGCCCAGGAGATCCGGGACGTCCTGAAGGAGCACTTCCCCGTGGTCTATGACCAGGCCGGGTCCATCGGCCGGCGTTACCGCCGGCAGGACGAGGTCGGCACGCCCTACGGAGTCACCGTGGATCACGAGACCATGAAGGACCGGACGGTGACGCTACGGGACCGGGACGCCATGACCCAGGTGCGGATCCCGGTGGACCGCCTCGTGGACGAGATCCGCCGCCGCATGGACCCGCACACGAGGGATCGCTGATGGCCCGGCGCGTCTATTCGTTCGGCGGAGGCAAGGCCATGGGCCGCGCCTCCATGCGCGGCCTGCTGGGAGGCAAAGGCGCCGGGCTGCACGAGATGACGCGCCTGGGCGTGCCGGTGCCGCCGGGTTTCACCATCTCCACTGCGGTCTGCACCCATTTCTACGAGCACGGACGGAGTTACCCCGCGGGCCTGGAGAAGGAGGTGGCCGACGCCCTGGCCCGGGTCGAGAAGCTCATGGGCCGGCGTTTCGGCGATCCCGCCAACCCCCTGCTGGTGTCGGTCCGGTCGGGAGCGCGGGAATCCATGCCGGGGATGATGGACACGGTGTTGAACCTCGGCCTCAACAACCGCACCGTGGCCGGCATGATCCGGCGGACCGGCAACCCCCGGTTCGTGTACGACTCCTACCGCCGTTTCGTGCAGATGTACGGCGACGTGGTGTTGGGGATGAAGCCGGACGAGGCCGACTCGCGCGACGTCTTCGAGACGCTCCTGGAGAGCAGGAAACGCGCCCGGGGCGTTCGGGACGACACGGAGTTGACGGCCGAAGACTTCGAGGACCTGGCGGGCCGGTTCAAGGAGGAGATACGGCGGCAGCGGGGCGTTCCGTTCCCCGAGGACCCTGTGGAGCAGCTCTGGGGCGCCGTCGGCGCGGTCTTCGGCTCCTGGAACAACGACCGCGCGGCAGCGTACCGCAAGATGTACGGCATCCCCGACAGTTGGGGCACCGCGGTCAACGTCCAGGCCATGGTCTTCGGCAACATGGGAGAGACCTCCGGCACCGGGGTCGCCTTCACCCGGGACCCGGCGTCCGGGGAGAAGCGGTTCTACGGCGAGTTCCTGATGAACGCCCAGGGCGAGGACGTGGTGGCCGGGATCCGCACGCCGCAACCCATCCGGTCCCTCGCGGGGGTCCGGCGGAGGCACTACAGCGAGTTGCGGCGCATCGGGCGCGTCCTCGAGGAGCACTACCGCGACATGCAGGACATGGAGTTCACCATCGAGGAGGACGATCTCTGGCTGTTGCAGACGCGGACGGGCAAGAGGAGCGGCCTTGCCGCGGTGCGCATCGCCGTGGACATGGCGGACCGCGGGCTCATCACCCGGGACGAGGCGCTGCTCCGCATCGAGCCCGACCACCTCAGCCAACTCCTGCGCCCGGTGTTCGACCACACGGCGAAGAAGCAGGCCCGGGCGGAGGGCAGGGTCCTCGGACAGGGGTTGCCCGCGGGTCCGGGCGCCGCCGCGGGACGACTGGTCTTCCACGCGGCGGACGCCGAAGCATGGCGGGCCAAGGGGGAAAGCGTCATCCTGTGCCGGGTGGAGACCAGCCCCGAGGACATCCGCGGCATCGAGGCGGCCGAAGGCATACTCACGGCCCGCGGCGGGATGACCTCCCACGCGGCGCTGGTGGCGCGGCAGCTCGGCACCGTGTGCGTGGTGGGGTGCGAGGCGTTGGCGGTGGACTACCGCGCCCGCGAGGTCCGCATCGGCGGCGTCGCGCTCGAGGAAGGGGACTGGCTGTCGTTGGACGGGGCCACCGGCGAGGTGATCCGGGGTCAACTCGTGACCCTCCCTTCCCACGTCTTGCGGGCCGTCCTGAACCGGAACGGCGCGGCCGCGGGATCCCCCGCCTACCGGCTCTTCGCCAAGCTCATGCGCTGGGTGGACGGGACCCGCCGGCTCGGGGTCAAGACCAACGCCGACCTTCCGGAGCAGGCCCGGATCAGTCGGGACTTCGGCGCCGAGGGCATCGGCCTGTGCCGCACCGAGCACATGTTCTTCCAGGAGCAGCGCATCCAGACGGTGCGGGAGATGATCGTGGCCGACGACGCGGAAGGCCGGCGCAAAGCCCTGGACAAGCTGCTTCCCATGCAGAAGGACGACTTCGCGGCGATCCTGAGCGTCATGGACAAGCTGCCGGTGACCATCCGGCTGCTGGACCCTCCCTTGCACGAGTTCCTGCCCCAGACGGCCGCGGACATCGCGGGCTTGGCCAAGGTCCTCTCCGTCAGCCCCAGGAAACTGCGCGAGAAGGTGGAGGCGCTCAGGGAGTTCAACCCCATGCTCGGGCACCGGGGATGCCGGTTGGCCATCTCGTTCCCGGAGATTACCGAGATGCAGACCCGGGCCATCTTCCAGGCGGCGTGCGAGCTGCGCAAGCAGCGCAAGGACCCGCGCCCCGAGGTCATGATCCCCCTGGTGGGCAGCCTGGAGGAGTTCCACGCCCAGCGGGAGATCGTGGACCGCGTGGCCCGGGACACCATGGATCGATACGGGGTCGAGGTCCGTTACGCCGTTGGCACCATGATCGAGCTGCCCCGGGCGTGCCTGGTGGCCGACGAGATCGCCCGTGAGGCCCAGTTCTTCTCCTTCGGCACCAACGACCTGACCCAGACCTGCCTGGGCCTCTCCCGGGACGACGCCGGCAAGTTCCTGCCCCACTACGTGGCCCAGGGCCTCCTGCACGAAGACCCGTTCGTGAGCATCGACGAGGCGGGGGTCGGCGCGTTGATGGCGTTGGGCGTCCAGAAGGGCAGACGGAGCCGCAGCGACCTGGAGGTGGGCATCTGCGGCGAGCACGGCGGAGACCCCGGGTCCGTGGCCTTCTGCCACGACCTGGGCCTGGACTACGTGAGCTGCTCCCCCTACCGCGTGCCCATCGCCAAGCTGGCAGCGGCCCGGGCGGCGCTCCGGAAGAAGCCGCCAGGTCGAGGTCGTCGGCGGTAGGCGGCGAGCCCCTCGTCCCCGGCGAAGGAATCCGATGTGGCCGAGTTACAGGAAATGCCGTTGCTGCGCATTCCCCAAACGACCCTTGCCGAATGGGGCGCGAAATGGTCGGGCAGCGAGGGAAGCGTGGACGGCAATGGCGCCCCGACGAAAAAACCACGAAACCGCTTCGACAAGAAGCAGGGGATGGAGTTCGGCCGCGTCTTCGACCAGGCATTTGGCGAGGCCTTGGCCGGGATGCTCGGCGGCGTCCCCATCGTTACGCCAAATGCAAACGCCCTGACGCCAACGAAACCGGATTGCGTGGAAGTAGGGACGACCCGGGTCATTGGCGGGATCCGGCCCCAGAACTACGACGTAGCCTACCGCCCGGATGGTCCGCGAATCGTCTTCGACAGCAAGACGTTGAACGATGCAGGGAGCATCCGCAAGAATTGGCAGAACATGATCAACGACCTTGCCTCCGAAGCGGCAACGGTCCACACCCGCTTCCCCTTCTGCATAGTCGCGTTCATCGTCGTTTTGCCCTTGCCCGCGTTATTTGCGACACAGCGCCGTGCGATCATCAGTACTCTGGAGCGTCTTGGTTCGAGAAAGGACGAATTGGACCAGCACCACTTGGCCGAGGCAATTTCCCTGGTGATTTGAAAACCGGAAGACGGCGGCATGGACGAGACTTTGCGGGACGAGGCGCCCTCGATTCATCTGCATGCAATGAGCCAACGGATTCATGCGGCCTATGTGGACCGGTATCAACATCTCCCGCCGCATACGACGTGACGATCCACTTCTGAAAAGCCCCATGCCCACCTTCGAGACCAACAAGCAATCGCCTACCTCGCAGAAGCTGCGGGGTGGATACTATACGCCCCGGGCATTGGCTGAATATCTGTGCCGGTGGGCTGTACGCAGCCAATCGGATCGGGTGATCGAACCGAGTTGCGGCGACGGCAGCTTCGTTTCCGCTGCCGCCCGTCTCCTGGACGGGAACGGTCTGATAACCGCGGTGGAGATCGTGCCCGGGGAGATCGAGAAAGCCCGGGAATCCGCGGATGGCGCACAGGTGCGGATGGACTGGAGATGCGGCAGTTTCTTCGACATGGCTCCGTCGCTCCTGGAGGGGCGTCCCTATGACGTCGTCGTCGGCAATCCTCCCTTCATAAGGTTCCAGCACTTCGACAAGGATGAGCGCGAGCGGGCGTTTCGACTCCTCAGGTCATCCGGCTACAAACCGACGGGCCTTGCCAACGCATGGATTGCCTTCGTCCAATTGTCCGCGGAATTGCTGCGCGAAGGCGGGCGCTTGGCCATGGTCGTTCCCGCGGAGTTGCTGCAGGTCAGGTACGCCGCGGAACTTCGTTGCCGTCTTCCGATGTTGTTCGAGGACGTCTATATCGTTGCCTTCGATGAATTGATCTTTCCGCAAATACAACAGGAAGTAGTGCTGTTGCTGGGCGAGGGCCGGCGCCGCTATTCGGGGATCTGCGGCCGGCTGCACACCAGACAGGTGGCCAACGGCGAGGCCCTCCTGGCCGAGGCGACCATGTCCGAGGCCGTGTCCCACCTTCCGGAGCGGCACACGCATGGCGATATGAAATGGACGTCCCTCTTTCTGGAGGCGGAGGAGTTTCACGTACTCAAGGAATGCGATGACAATCGTTCGCTCGACCGGTTGGGGCGCCTGGCCGAAGTCGACGTCGGCATCGTAACCGGCCGCAACAGTTTCTTCGTCGTCAGCGAGGACCACATGCGGAACCTGGGCGTCCGTGACCACACGCTGGACGTGATCGGCCGGACCTCCGCGCTGCGGTCGGTTCGGTTTACCCGACAGGACATGTTGTCCTACGCGAAGTCGAATCGGTCCAAATTGCTCAACCTGAGCGGACTGGACCGCCGCCTGTTTCCACGGGCGCTCGAAGAGTATATTCGGCTGGGCGAGGCTCAGGGCGTGAGTTGGGGTTACAAGTGCCGCATCCGCAACCGGTGGTTCGACGTTCCCTCGGTTTCGGCGCCCGACGCTTTCCTGTTCCGGCAAATCCACAAGGCTCCCCTCCTGGTTGCCAACGATGCGGGGGCGACAGCGACGGATACGATCCATCGCGTACGGGTGCACCGCAACGTGGACTGTGCGGCTTTGTGCGGTTCGATGGTGAACTCCCTTACCTTTGCATTGTCGGAGGTCTGTGGGCGCAGCTATGGGGGTGGGGTTCTCGAGCTGGAGCCGCGCGAGGCGGAGAACCTTTTGCTGCCATACCGTTTTGCCGTTGCACTGGACTTGGAGTACGTGGACGGCCGTTTACGGGCGGGAGACCTGGAAGCGGCCTTGGACCACGGTGACGACGTCCTGCTGCGACAGGGGTGCGGATTGTCGAAGGCGGACGTGGCGCGGGCGCGCGGGGCGTGGAACCGGCTGCGTCGTCGCCGGCAGGGTCGGAGACAGGGCGCTCGAACCCGCCAACGCAACGCCCCGGATGCTTGACGTTCGGCCTTCGTCTGGGTGCCGCGGCCTCTCCGCCATAACCGGATCATGCGCTACCGGGAACCACTGCCGGAGGGGTGCCCACCCGATGCCGCGGAAGAGATTGTCTCGTCGCGAGAGACGTATCGTCTGGTCAGGACCAATCCGCCGACGGAAGCGGACTTCATGTCGCAAAGGGCCGAGAATCCGGGTCGGAAGTTCCGCGGAATCGACGAATGCCGAGCACGCGGCCTGTCCGTCTTTGGTGAACGCCATTACGCCGAAAAGGCCCTGAAATTACCGAGGCTGAGCGGGCGCGCCGTTTGTCGGCTGCGACTCGGGGCAGGCGCAGGTCAAATCCAGAAGACGGGGGACGTTCACACCACACATGGTGGCCACTGGCGGACTACGACATTCTGGCAGGTTGCGAGGTGGAGACCGCATGAAGACCGTTCTTCACACGACTACGCTGTTCTACTACGATGGCCCGCAGATATTCGAGGCCCGCGA
This sequence comes from uncultured Binatia bacterium (SeqCode), assembly GCA_965204235.1. Classification (GTDB taxonomy): domain Bacteria; phylum Desulfobacterota; class Binatia; order UBA9968; family JAJDTQ01; genus JAJDTQ01. The sequence goes on along the minus strand of OZ241979.1, from coordinate 1,905,313 downwards.
TTCCATTGGCGGCCATTATGTAGCCTTGCTGGGCGGCCTCCATGAAGGGAAGGACCGCTATCTCGTGGTGGGCGTCGCCCCGGAGCGGTTGCGCCAGTTTCGCTCCGGCAGGCTCGATTTAAGGTCGTTGATGGTCGAGTCGGGCAAAGACGAATGGTATCTGGCGGCAACGAATGATTTGAGCCAACCCCTGGTAATCGAGCCGCAACGGGCGCGGCTTGTGGATAGCGATTTCCTGCCGGAGGATGGTTTCGTGTTGCACGACCGTCCCGCGGATGAGGTTACGCTCAGGGAAGCACGGGAACGCAACCGTCTCGTGCTCGAAGTCTCCACCGATCCGCCGGAGGCCGCGGACGATCACCGTATTCGATTGAACACGCTCATCGGTTTGTTGAACCGTATCCAGACGATGGTCAAGCATGCATACAAGGCGGCTTTGAAAGAACTTTCCGACAGCGACCGAAACAGCATCGACGAAACGGATGCTCATCTATTGGACGTGGTGGTCCCGGCCGCTGCGGGTTCGTTCAGGATCCTTCTCGAAGAAGCGAGGCTCCCGAAACAGCGGTTGGATCTGTTTCACCATAGCGAACTGACCCTCGCGCTGAAGCGGGTCGATGCGCTTTTCGAGCATGTGTCGAGCCCTCCGCAGACCCTTGCGACCCTGAAGAAGAACCGCGGTCACCTGGCAGGCGCGTATCTGAAGCTCCTGCGATTCCTTGTCGATAACCACACCAACCTGAGATACTCATGGGCGGACCCGACTTTTGCGACACCGAGTCATCATGAGGTGTCCGAGTCTGAAGCCGGACCGTTGGTGGAAGTGCTTTCCCGCGTTGCGAATCTCGGCGCCGAATCGGTCGTCCTCCTCGGCAACTTCATCAAGTTCGATCGCAGTACAGGCAGTTGGGGACTGCGCGTGGAAGGCAAGGAACTTTTGGGCAAGATCAAGGAAGGCGGCCCAAGCCTGGATGGTCTGATAGTCGGGAGCCGCTACAAGTTTTCCTGCATAGAGGAGGTTGCAATAATCGAGGGGACGGGCCGGGAATCTCGTACGCTTTACCTGAACGCTCACGAGCCTGATTGAACCCGATATGGCCCGCTCCCTCCTGATCGGTCATCGCCTCGAAGCGACACGCGGATGGCTGCCGCCCCGAAAGGACGAAGCCCATGAGTCAACCGGACCATCAGTACGACGCCATCGCCGAAGCATACAGGGACTCCAAGCAACTGTCGTTTCGGAAGTACGTCGAAGAGTACACCCTCTTCGAGATGCTGGGGGACGTCCGCGGGGCGGAGGTCCTGGACCTGGCTTGCGGCGAGGGGTTCTACACCCGCAAGGTCAAGCAGGCGGGGGCGCGGGACGTCACCGGCGTGGACATTTCCGCGGCCATGGTCGAGCTGGCCCGGCAGGAAGAGAGCGCCCGTCCGTTGGGGTGCAAGTACCTGCAGATGGACGCGGCCCGGGTCGATCTGTCCGAAGAGGTCGATCTCGTGGTGGCCATGTACCTCCTGAACTACGCCAGGACGGGAGACGAACTCCTCGGCTTCGTCCGTGCGGCCTACCGGAGCCTGCGGCCGGGCGGACGGTTCCTCGGTTTCAACGACAACGTCCGGAACGTTCCCAGGGGCGTCCAGGACTTTTCCCGATACGGATTCCACAAGGAGTGCTCCGAGGTCCCCGAAGAGGGGGACGCCATCGTGTACAGGATCGTCAACAACGATGGGACCCGGTTCGAGTTCGAGAACTACTTCCTCCGTCCCGAGACCTATGGATGGGCCTTTCGAGAAGCCGGGTTCTCCGGTTTCCAGTGGGTCGGCCCCCATTTGGACCCGTCCATGCGGGACGAGCCATTCTGGGACGACTTCATGTCCCGTCCCCCGGTCATCGGCTTCATGGCTTCGAAGCCATGAGCGCCCCCGGCGGATTGCGCACAGGCCGGTTGCGTCTTCCGGAGACCGTCCGCTGACGCGGCGAAGACCGGGACCGCTCAGAGCACGCGCCACCAGGGGGCGGCGAGCACGTCCGGGGCAAGCCACTCGACCGCGGCCCCGGTGTGCAGCAACAGGCCCGCCTTGGCGGCGTTGCCGTACTCGGCGCGAAAGGCTCGCAGATGGGCCGCGTCACGGAGACGCGGGCGTCCCATCGCCTTGACCTCGATGGGCAGCAGCCGGTCCCCCGCCTCGATCACGAAGTCCACCTCCTCGCCCACCGTCGTACGCCAGTAGAGGATCTCGGCCCGGTCGAGCCGCGAGTCGCGCCAAGCCAGGATGTCGTGAAGCACGAGGTTCTCCAGGCAGGCGCCCGAAGGTTCCGCCTCCTGGGAGAGATGCAGGGCCACCCCGGTGTCGCCCCAGTACAGTTTGGGAGACTTGATCAGACGCTTGGTGCGGTTCACCGCATAGGCGGGAAGCCGCACGAACAGGTACGACGTTTCGAGCAGGTTGAGGTAGCGCCCCACGGTCGGTTGAGGCAGCGCGGCGTCACGGCCAAGTTCCGTCTGGTTGACGATTTGGCCCACGCGGAGGCAGGCCGCCCGCATCAGCCGACGGAAGTCCGGCAGTGACGAGATGACGGAGAGGTTCCGCAGGTCGCGCTCCAGGTAGGTGCGCACGTAGCCGTCGAACCAGATCGCCCGGTCGTGGTCCGTCCCGAGTTGGAGGGTCGGCAACGGGAAGCCCCCGCGCCGCGCCGTCTCGCGCCAGTCCTCCGGTCCTCCGGGCTGCGCGGCCACCAGGTCGAGCCATTCCTCGTCGCGGGTTTCGAGCAGTTCCTCCCAGACGCCGCCCCGTCCCAGACCGCGCTGCTCTCGTTGCGTCATCGGCCAGAGCGTCACGTAGCTTGCCCTGCCGGCAAGCGACTCGGAGACGCGGTGCATGAGGAGCAGGTTGGCCGATCCGGTGAGCAGGAACCTCCCCGGCTGACGCTCCCGGTCGATGGCGCGCTTCACTGCGTGCAGGAGGTCCGGCACGCGCTGCACCTCGTCGAGGGTCACGGGCTGGACGCCGCCCAGCAGCGCCTCGGGGTCGCGCCTCGCCGCGTCCGCTGCGTCGAGGTCGTCCAGCGAGAGGAACCGCCTCCGGCTCCCCGGCGCCAATTGCTGCGCCAGTGTGCTCTTTCCGGTCTGGCGCGCGCCCGTCAGCACCACCGCGGGCATGACGCGGAGACGGTCTTCGAGGCTTGATGCAGCCAGACGCGGCAGCGTGGAGTCATTCATGCAATGAATGATAATCATTCATTTCATGAATGACAATGCCATATGGAAAAACGCGTCCTTCGACTTCGCTACGCTACGCTCAGGACGAACGGGGATAGGATGGTCAGGGTGGGGAGATCTCCCATCCATGACTCGATTGTTCAGAGTTCCCTATAGTTTTCCGCCCGCCGGCCGATCAATCAGTCTTCGGAGGATCGAATCGCCGCCGCCCGCGGGCAGAGCGCGTCCCACCCCGTCAAGGGATGCGGAAGGCGGAATGCGCCGGCGGGTGGGGAGGCGGTTCGGCTTGTCGGGAGGAGAACTTCGTCGGAGCAAGGCTTATGGAACTGTCCATGGGAGAGATCCTGGTTCGCGCGGGGGTCATCACTCGCGAGGAGCAGGAGAGGGCGGCGGCGGTGCAGCGGCGGACCGGCGCCAACCTGGTGGCGGCTCTGGTCCGGGACGGCGCCGCGGACGAGGACCGGCTCATGGCGTTCGTGGCCGAACGGTTCGGCCTCGACGAGGTGCGCCTGGGTCCGGCCGACATCGACGACACGGCCCTCAGCCTGCTGCCGCTTCCCCTCATACAGAAACGCCACATGGTCCCCTTCGCGCGCGCGGGTTCGGTGCTCGACATGGCCATGAGCGACCCCACGGACCTCGCGGCCATGGACGAGGTCCGGTTCAGGACGGGCTGTGACGTGCGAGTGAGGTTGGCGCGTCCGTCCGCCATCCAGAACATCCTCAACGATCGGTTCGGCTCCCTGAGCTACGACGCGGTCCTGCGCAACGTGGCTCCGGAGAAGTCCCGTGAGGACCCCGCGGAAGGAGAAGGCCGGACCGCGGCATCCACCGAGGCCTCGGTCGAGACCCCGGTGGTGGCCCTGGTGGACGCGCTGATGAAGGACGGGGTCATGCGCCACGCCAGCGACATCCACGTGGAGCCCTACGAAGAGAGCGTCCGCATCCGTTTCCGGATCGACGGGGTGCTGCAGGAGATCATGACCCCGCCGCCCGCGCTGAAGCAGGCGTTGACCTCGCGCATCAAGGTCCTGGCGGGTCTCGACATCGCCGAGCACCGCCTGCCCCAGGACGGACGCCTGAAGCTGACGGCCGACGGCCGCGAAGTGGATATACGGGTCTCGGTGCTGCCGACGCTGTTCGGGGAGAAGGTGGTCCTGCGGCTCCTGGACCGGTCCGACCTCGTGACGAGCCTCGCCGGGCTGGGCCTGGAGACGCGGGACCGGGAGCGCTTCACGGAGGCCATGCACAAGACCGCGGGCATGATCCTGCTCACGGGGCCTACCGGAAGCGGCAAGTCCACCACGCTCTACGGCATGTTGTCCGAGCTCAACCGGCCCGGGGTGAACATCTCCACCGCGGAGGACCCCATCGAGTACCACCTCTCGGGCATCAACCAGGTCCAGACCCACGGGGAGATCGGCCTCTCCTTCGCCGCCTGCCTGCGGGCGTTCCTGCGCCAGGACCCCGACGTCATCATGGTGGGCGAGATCCGGGACGCCGAGACCGCCCGGATCGCCATCAACGCCGCCCTCACAGGCCACTTGGTGCTCACCACGCTGCACACCAACGATGCGCCGTCCAGCGTGCACCGGCTCACGGACATGGGCGTGGAGCCCTACCTCATCGCGTCGTCCGTCACCATGGTCGCGGCCCAGCGCCTGCTGCGCCGGGTGTGCGGCCGGTGCAGGGTGCACGAGGACCATCATCCGGGGATGCGCACCGCGCCGGGCCGTCGAGCGGAAGACGTGCGCGACGTGGCGGGGTTTCGCGGGGAAGGCTGCTCCGAATGCCATCACACCGGCTACCGGGGCCGGGTCGCCATCTACGAGATCATGCCCCTGTGCGACGACCTCAAGAGGATGATCCTTGGCGGCGGCGGCGCCGCGGAGATCAAGTCCGCGGCAATGGAGAAGGGCATGCTGACCCTGCGCCAAGCGGCGCTGGAAAAGGTGCGGCGGGGGGTGACCACCATCGAGGAGACCCTGCGGGTGACGGAGCCGGACCCCACCGGCGCAAGCGGCGGACGATGAGCGGAAGGCGCGCCATCCCCCGTTCGCGGTCCGCGGGTCCCGGGAAAGACGGGGGCGCCGGTCGCTTCCCGCCCCCGGTGGACTGATCCCATGGCGCTCTACAGGTGGCAGGGCAGGAACCGGCAGGGACGGTCGCTCCGGGGAGAGATGGAGGCGACCGACCGCGCCGCGGTGCTGGCCGAACTCCGCCGGCGCAGGATCCGGCCGCGTCCGTCGAGCATACGGGAGAAGGGCGTCGGACTCGGGCGGGAGATCGCGTTCGCGCCCCGGGTCAGCGCCGACGACATCGTGACGTGGACGCGGAACTTCGGCGTGATGATCGAGGCCGGAGTGCCCATCGTCGAATGCCTCCAGGTCCTGACCGACCAGACCGGGAACCCGGTGGTCAGGCAGGCGGTCCAGAGGGTCCGGCTCGACGTGTCCAACGGCATGACCCTGGCCGCGGCCTTGTCGAAGCATCCCAGGCTGTTCGACACCGTTTTCGTCCGCATGGTGGCGGCCGGCGAAGCGGGCGGCGTCCTGCCGCAGATCCTCGCCCGCCTGGCGCTCTTCATCGAGCGGTCGGCCCGGCTCAAGCGGACGGTGAAGACCGCCATGATCTATCCTTCGACCATCGTCCTGGTGGCCGGCTTGGTGGTGGCGGTGCTCCTCCTCTACGTGATCCCGGTGTTTGCGGAAGTGTATCAGGGCATGGGCAAGACGCTCCCGCCCCTGACGGAGTTGACCGTGGCCCTGAGCCAGGGGTTGTACGACTACTGCCTGTGGCTCCTTGCGGGTCTCCTCATGGTTGCGGTCGCCGCCTGGACCGCGGGCCGCACCGAGGGCGGCCGTCGAGCACTCCACGGGTGGCTGTTGCGGCTTCCGGTGGTGGGGGACATCCTTCGCAAGGCGGCCATCGCCCGCTTCGGGCACAACACCGGTCTCCTCCTGCAGTCCGGGGTGACGCTGCTGGACAGTCTGGGCATCACCGCGGGGACCGCCGGCAACAAGGTGCTGGAGCAGGCGATCATGGAGACCCGGGAAGGTCTCGAACGGGGGATGCCGCTCGCCGAACTCCTCGCCGCCAGCGGCCTGTTCCCGGCGCTGGTCTGCCACATGGTCGCGGTCGGGGAGAGCATCGGCGCCCTGGACACGATGCTCAACCGGGTCGCGGCTTTCTACGAGGAGGAAGTCGATCGCACGGTGGTCCGGCTCACCGCACTCCTGGAGCCGGTCCTCATGATCGTCCTGGGGACCGTGCTCGGGGGCATCGTCATCTCCATGTATCTCCCGATCTTTCAGATCAGCAACCTGGTCCAGTAGGAGTTCGGCCGATGAAGACCGCGAGACGCATCCCCGACGAGGCCGTGGAGACGTGTGGGTCCGCGGACGCGGGGGCGTCCTCCACCCGCGTCCGCAGGCGGGGCGGATGGGCCGGGTTCACCCTCATCGAGTTGCTGGTGGTCATCGCCGTCATCGGGATCCTTGCATCCATCGCGATCCCGCAGTTCGATTCCTATCGCCGCAAGGGCTTCGACGCCGACGTCCAGGCCAACGTGAGGAACATGGCCATCTCCCAGGAGGCGTACTTCGTGGACAACAATACCTACACGAAGGTCGTCGCCGACCTGAAGGGTTTCGGCTACGTGCAGAGCTCCAACGTGGACCCGAAGATCGAGACGGGGAACGCCACCACGTTCGTGGTCAAGGCATCGGTCAAAACCGGATGCAAGAAGGACACCGGAGTCGCCACCTACGACCAGACCACCGGCCGGATCACCCTGGTGAAGTGCGCGCCGTAGGGAGTGGAGGGAGCGGCGCCGCCGGCTATCCGGCCGGCTCGCCGGCCGGTGTCGGGAGGGGGTTCTTGTCTTCCTTGATGAAGTCGAAGAGCATCCTCGGGACCCCGTTGCAGTGGAGGCAGCGGGGGGATGCGGGCCGGTTCCCGTCCGGATAGATCATGTTCTTCAGGTAGAAGGGTTTCTCGGTGCCGACGTAACCTTCGTAGTAGAACGCCAGCTTGCCGCACTCGCTGCACTCCAGGTACTTCGCCATGCTTCGTCCTTCCAGGCTTCGAAGACCGCGGTGATCTCCTGATGGCCGTCGTTTTCCGTATAGCCTTCCTCGCGGTAGAGGCCAAGGGCCTTCATGACCGGGGCGTCGTGGATGGCAAACAGGATGGCCTCGTCGTCCGTTTCGTTGGCGTGCTCGTGCCAACTCCAGGGCGGCGCCACGAAGAAGTCCCCCTGCTCCCAGTCGAAGCGCCGGCCGTCGATGACCGAGTAGCCCCGGCCCGCGAAGGCCAGGTAAACGGAGCTCTGGACCTGCCGGTGGGCCTGCGTGCGGACTCCGGGTCGGATCATCTGCACGGTGCAGCTCATGGTGGGCAGGACCGGGCCCCCGGTCCGCGGGTTCCGGTACTCGAAGCAGACGTCGTCGTAGGGGCTTGCCGGACCTTCCCCGATCCGCTTCAGGGCGTCGTAGGTGGGCTCCCACTTGAAGTTCAACAGCGGGGACCGGTCTTGCCGCGGTTCCTCCCACGTGGGGCGCAGGTGGGTCACGCCGAACTTTCGCTCCGATTCGTTCACGTCGGTCACCGCGAACCGGCGGTCCGGGTACGGCTCGAAGAACGTAGCGTCCAGGTCGCCCACCAGCGGCAGGTCGAGCCCGTCCATCCAGATCATGGGAGCGTCCGATTCGCAGCCGTGGTCGTGCCAGTCCCAACTCGGGGTGAGGATCAAGTCCCCCCGGCCCATGACGCACTTGTCGCCGTTGACGTTGGTGTAGGTGCGGTCGCCCTCGATGATGAAGCGGATGGCCGACGGGGAATGGCGGTGGCAGGGAGCGACCTCTCCCGGCTTGACGATCTGCACCGCGGCCCACAGGGTCCGGGTGGCCGCGGGCTTGCCCCCCAGCCCCGGGTTGACCAGCCCCAGGACCCGGCGCTCGCCTCCCCGCTCGATGGGAACGAGGTCCCCGGCCCGGAAGGCCAGCCGGCGAAGGTCGGCCCAGCGCCACAGATGCGCCCGGACCGGGGTCCGCGGCTCCCTGGGCAGCAGGTCCCGGGTCACGTTCCACAGCGGCACGAGATGCTTCTGATCGACTTCCCGGTAGAATGTCTCGGTGTCCGTGTCCATTCGGATACCCCTCGCCATGGATCTCTGGGTTGAAGCACTTACGCTCACTGTACTTTAGACTCAAGTGCGTCCGGCAGTCAAAGGGGGAGGCGTCCAGGGGAAATGGGCAGAGCAGGGCTATGCCTCGCCCGCGGGCCGCTGCAACGACAGCCGCAGTCCGGGTTTGCGGATCCGGACGTGTCCGCCCTTTTGGCCGCCGAGCCTCCGGAGGAGCGAGAGCAGGGGGGGAGGGCGTCCGTCGTACTCCCTGGGCGGGCCTGCGTTCCGCAAGTTCTGCCGCCTTGAGTTGGGGGGCGAGGTGCCGGATGCGACGACGCTGGGGCGGTTCCGCACGCGCCTTGTGGAGCAGGACTTGTGGGAATTGCTTTGTTGGGGGATGATGCGGCGTTGTATGCGGACGCGGCTTACAGTTCGCGGGAAACACGCCCGAAGCTGGATGGTTGCGGCGGCGCTGGCGGACAGGCCCGCGCGGATGATCGACTACCAGCCCCTCTACCGGTCACCGCCCAACCTGGGCTGCGCCATGGGTTTCGCGGTTTGGGAGGGGTGAAGCGGGGCCGTCCCGCGCAGCGCGGGACGACGAACGGAAGGACACGGTCGGAGGAGGGAACGCGCCATGATGACCGCTGAGGAGAACAGGCTGTTGACCTCCACCGAGCCGGGCTCGGCCTGCGGCGCGCTGCTGCGGCGTTACTGGCAACCCGTGGCGTTGTCCGAGGAACTGGAGCCGGGGGGCGCGCCCCTGCCGGTGCGCATCCTGGGCGAGGCCTTGGTGCTGTTCCGCGACCAACGGGGCAGGCCCGGGCTCCTGGACGTCCATTGCTGCCACCGGGGCGCCGACCTGAGCTACGGACGGGTGGAGGATGGCGGGCTGCGGTGCATCTACCACGGCTGGCTCTACGACGTGGACGGCAACTGCCTGGACCAGCCCGGCGAGCCCGAAGGAGGAAGGCACAGGGAGTCCTTGCGCCAGCCCGCCTATCCCTGCCAGGAACGGGTGGGCGTGGTCTTCGCCTACCTCGGCGGCGGCGCGCCACCGCTGCTGCGCAACTTCGAGTTCCTCGACGCCGCCCCGGCCCACGTCTTCGTCAGCAAGATCCACCACGAGTGCAACTACCTCCAGGGCAACGAGGGGAACATCGACCCGGTGCACCTGTCGTTCCTGCACCGCAACCTCCAGGACAGCGCCCGTGACAGGACCCGGGTGGTGCGGGGCGGCGACTCATCTCCCAACAACCTGTTCGGCAAGGACGTGGCCCCTTCCATCGACGTGGAGCTGACCGAGTTCGGGGTGCGGATCTATACCACCCGGCAGCTCCCGGAAGACCGGCAGTACCTGCGCGTCTCCTATTTCGTCATGCCCAACCTGAGCGCGTTTCCGGGCCAGACCGGCGGCGACGGCTATTCCGTCAACTGGCACGTCCCCATCGACGACGCCCACCACTGGAAGTTCGTGTTCGTCTTCAGCCGCAGCAAGCCCATCAGCCGGGATGCGGCCCTGAGGGACCGCTCGGAGATGACAGCGGACTACCGCCTGGTCCGGAGCAAGGCCAACCGCTACCTGCAGGACCGGGGTTCCATGCGCGACCAGTCCTTCAGCGGCATCGGGTTCGACTTCCAGGCCCAGGATCTGTGCGTGACCGAAGGCGAAGGGCCGGTCCAGGACCGCACCCGGGAGCACCTGGTGACCTCCGACAAGGCCATCGTGGCGGCGCGCAAGCGGATCCTGAGCGGCATCCGGGACGTCCAGGACGGCGGCGAAGCCCCCAGCGTCCGGCGCGACCCCGGGTCCAACCGCTTCCCCGACCTGGCCGTGCTGTCGGAAGTCGTGCCCGCGTCCGTCTCCATCAAGGAGCACACGAGGAAGAGAGCCGCGGAAACGGCCTGAACGGTCCGCGGCTCTTTCGGCTTTCGTGCGGACAAGGTTTCCCCGTGCGTTGGCACAGAGATTGCTCTTCGTAGGGTTATGAGTTCACCGGCTACACGCAAATCGCTCGGTTGATTCTATACGCCGCCGGAGGTCGCAGACCGGCTCGTGCGGTGGGTCGTTCGGTCTCCCTCCGACCGTCTGCTGGATCCGGCCTGCGGCGACGGCCGGTTTCTGGCGGCTCATTCCAACGTGGTCGGAATCGATCGGGACAGTTCCGCCGTGGCCGCGGCAACCGGACATGTTCCACACGCAACTGTCCACGCCGTCGATTTCTTCGATTGGGCGGATACTACGGAAGACCGTTTCGATTGCGTCGCCGGAAACCCTCCCTTCATCCGCTATCAGAGATTCAACGGCCATGTGCGCAAGACGGCCTTGAGACTCTGCGAACGGCTCGGCGCGAGGCTGACAGGACTAGCATCTTCCTAGGCGCCGTTCGTGATCGTTGCCGCATCCCTGCTCAAGCGCGGCGGACGCATGGCGTTCGTCGTTCCGGCGGAGATAGGCCATGCTCCTTAGATTTCTTCCACATCAGTCCTTCCAAGGCTCGGAGACTGAACCTTCCGGGAGAGTTCCTTACGCCTTCGTTGAGGCGATCCGCATTCTTGCCGCAGAAGGCCGTGACACACCGCACCGTACAGAATTGGCTGAACCAGGACGAGCCGGTGCTGTTGCTCCACATCCCGGCGGGGGTGCGTCTTCCCACGGAAGTCCGACATTATCTCGACTCTTCGGCGGGACGGAAAGCAAGGACCGCCTACAAGTGCCGCAAGCGTTCGCCCTGGTACGCCGTACCGGATGTCCGTGTGCCGGACGCCTTCCTTGGCTACATGAGCGGCCTGAACCCTGCCCTCGTGGCGAACTACGCCAACTGTGTCTGTACCAATTCCGTTCATGCGGTCCATCTGACAAACGGCGTATCGACGTCCGAGTTGGTACGGCGGTGGTCGCACCCGCTGGTTGCCCTGAGTTGCGAAATCGAGGGGCACCCGCTTGGCGGATGCCTGCTCAAACTGGAACCGAGGGAAGCGGCCCGCGTCGTTCTTCCGGCTCTGGACCTGCCGATGTCAAAGAACGCCCAAGAGATAGTTGCGGAAGGCATTGACGCACTTCGGAGGTGGCGGCTCCATGCATGATCGGCTCGTGGGTCTCCGTGACGCGCTTTGCAACTTCATCGACGCCCGGGAAACGCAGAGTCAATCCCACATCAGGCTATTACACTGGCACATCGTCGAACGGCTCGTGATCGAAGGCGGCTTCCATCCCGACTCCGTTGTGCCGCATCCTCCGTTGAGAGTGGAAACGATACGTAGCGGAACGAGACAAGGGCATCGGCTGATATACGTCTATGCGGCGCCGGCGCTCAGGAAGACGACGGAAAGGCTGTTCTGGGCGCCCGACTCACCTGCCTTCGGCGTCGATGGCGCTGCCGAATTCGAACCTCGGGTCGGAGAAGCGTAGCGGCCGCCCCAGGTCCCCGAACTGCGCGAGCTTACTCAGATCGGCTTCCGGCCTTGCGGGCGGCCGCGGTCAGGAGGGCGTCCAGTTCGTCCACGCAGGGGCTGTGGGCGCCGGTGTTCATGTAGCGCACTGCGCCGGGCTGGTAGTGGGCCATGCTGCCGCGGTCTTCCATGGACAGGCGGATGCATTGGTTGTCCTGTGGGTCGCGGAACGTGTTCATGGGGTCGCCGCCGTTCCGCACCACCTCGATCTGCTCCTTCAGGAGCTCCCGGAACATGAGGATGCCCCGGTCCGACGCCGCCAGCCGTTCGGCGGTGCGGTCAACGCATCCCCCCTGGGCCGCCCACACCATCAGGTCCTGACCCAGGACGAAATCGGGCAGATCTTCGATGGGGACCTCGAAGGCGGGCACCGGGTCCTGCCGGGGCGTCCCGGCGTCCGGTCCCGGGAAGAATACCTGATAGCCCAGGTGCCAGGTGTGGGTGTCATCCACGGGGACGCGCATCTGGAACTCGGCGTACCCGAGCTGCCCGATGCGGACGTAGTTGGGGAACACCAGGGGGTGGCCCACCCGCCAACCCTCGGCGTCTTCCGGTTCTCCTTCCAGCAGCCGGTATTTCTGGATTCCCACCGGAACCCGCTCGAAGTCGATCTTCACGTGGCGGCGGCCCACCCGCCTGAACCGCTGGATCTGCCGCTCGTCCGTGCTCCCGAGCCGTTCCAGCACGTAGGCGCCGAACCGTCCGTGCAGGTGCTCGGTGTGGATGGTGTCCACCGAGTTCTCCTGGCACTGGAGCCAGTTGCAGGGGAGCATGGTCGTGCCGACCTGCCGGAAGACGTCGTCCAGGACGAAGAGGTCCCAGCGAGGCAGCAGCGGCTCGGGCCGGGGACCGAGGTAGCCCCAGACCAACCCTCCCAACTCCTGCACGGGGTAGGACTTGAGCCGCACGGTCTCCTCAAAGCGGTGCTCGGGGGCCTCCCCCGGCTGCTCGACGCACTGTCCCGCGGTGTCGTACATCCACCCGTGGTAGGGGCAGCGCAGGCCCTCGGGCTCCGGGATGCCGTGCTTCAGATCGACGCCCCGGTGGGCGCACCGCTGGGCCACCAGGCCCAGACGACCCCGACGGTCCCGGAAGAGCGTCAGCGACTCCCCCAGGAGCCGGACGCCTTTCACCGGGTTGGCCGCGAGCTCCGCGCTCGTGGCCACCGGGTGCCAATAGCGCCGCAGCAACTCCCCCGCAGGGGTCCCCGGCCCCACCCGCGTGAGCCTCTCGTTCTCTTCGGCGCTCAACATGACCGCGTGACCTTCCGCCGGGCGCTACGCCCGACGGGTCGGTTCCTCCCGCCCATGGTTACAACGGCGAAGCGCCGGGATGGTTCCGTTGGCGTCGGCGCACGATCCGGCGACGAGGACATCGAGGAACGTCAGATCTATTCCGGCCTGAGTTTCCTCTCCCTGTGGGAAAGTGTGTCCTTCGACTTCGCTTCGCTCAGGACGAACGGGGTTCGTCGTTCCGGCTCTTCCTCAACTTGTTCCCGATGGAGTAGTCTGTCCGTGGAACTGGCTGGGGTTTGGGGTTGGCTCGCCCAGGACCTCTTCCAGGATCAACTGGCAGATGGGCATCCCCGGATAGAGGGTAACAGCGCATACACCGAGGTTCTTCATTTCGAGGGTGAGGGTCCCATCCCAGTCCGCGTGAACCGTAGGGGCAGTGAAGTGTACCAATAATCCACACCGGGCAAAGGAACTCTTGCCCTCGATTCGGGCGGCAAGCGATTGCCTGCCGGGACGAATCGGCAATTTGATACGTTCCAACGTCCTCCCCAGAGCAAACCTGTCGGGTTCCAGGGGATAGCCGCTCGGAGGAATTGCGAAATGGTCACAATTATCGTTCAGGAAGGAAGCGAGTCCCCCCTTTCGGAGATCGTAGGCGTAGGGTCCTTCCTTGGGCACCAGGATCGTGTCCCCAAGCCGAAGGTCAACCGACGTCGTATCGTATGGGCTCGGATCTCCCGGCGTCGGACGCCGGGGGCGCGGTTCCGGTTCCATCTCAAGCCTGCCGTCGTCAATGGCTTTCTGTATCTCGGTATTGCTGAGGATCACGGCGGCAGTATAGGCGTTTGGAAGAGAAAGCTCCAAGAACCCGTCACAGTTCGACGATGTTTGCCGCAGGCACGCTCACGAACCTTGACGACACCTCCAGAGGGTAGCCGGGCAAGCGGACCAGAAAAATATCCTGAGTTCTATCGATGATATTGACCAATAGCAGGTTTCTGTCTTTCGAAAGGAAATCGTCCGAAGTGAACAAGGAAATCCTCTTTCCATCAGAGGTCATGGTTTCCACAGCGTACTCGGCCGGAAACATGCCAGCCTCGAAGGTACACTTGAGCCCGACTGCGTCTTTCATGTTTCCTCCTGCGTTCGAGGCCGTCGACAAGACTGCGAGATGGACGGCGGGGCCGACGGAACCTGGACTGTAGTACATTCACTTGCCCCAAAAAGTCAAGAACCGGGTCGATCCCGAGAACCAGCGCCCGGTCCTGGCGGTGTCAGGCTTCCGACAGACGGCCAAGCCGCCCATTAGCGTTTGACAAGCGGAACCGACCCCACTACTACAACATCTTGGCGTCCCCTACTCGGGACGAGGGGCGGCCGGAACACCAGCAGGCGCATGAGACCCCACCGGGAAAAGATCGACCTGGGACCTACTCCCTATGACCGGTTCGTGGGGCGGGAGGGGATCCCCGTGGTCACGGGGCACCACGTCCCCGACGTCATGGACGTGGAGGTGGCGCCCTGGGAGCGCATGGGCGCGCGCGGGTGCTACCTGAACCTGGCCGACCAGCAGGACACCGACGGCTACGTGCTGGAGATCGCGCCGGGCCGGGAGACCCTGCCCCAGCGGCACCTGTTCGAGGCCATCGTCTATGTGGCCCACGGCCACGGGGCCACGTCCGTGTGGCAGGAAGGAGTGCCGAAGAAGACCTTCGAGTGGAGCGCCGGGGCCGCCTTCGCCATCCCCCTGAACGCCTCCTACCGGCACTTCAACGCATCCGGCGCCGAGCCCGTGCGCCTGATGGCTTCCACCACGTGCCCGCGCCTGCTCAACCTGTTCCACAACGAGGACTTCCTCTTCCGCAACCCGTTCGCGTTCCGGGACCGGTTCCGCGACGAGGACGACTACTTCCGGGCCAACAAGCGGCTCACCACCCGTTGCTGGGAGACCAACCTGATCCCCGACGTGAACGAATTCGCGCTGGACGACTTCCCCATGAAGGGCAAGGGCGTGCGCATCATGCGCTTCACGCTGGCGGACACCACCTACGGCTGCCACATCCAGGAGTTCCCGGTGGGGAGCCGCAGCCACTTCCACCGGCACGGTCCCGGGGCAATCCTCATCGTCACCGAGGGCGAAGGCTACGTCATGCTGTGGCGCGAGGGCGACGCGGAGCAGGGACTCTACGAGATCGGCCCGGGGACCGTCTATTCGCCCGGGGACCTCATGTACCACGGGCACTTCAACACCGGCCACACCGCCATGCGGCACTTCGCCATACGCGGGCGAAGCCCCAAATACACCGGCGACCGCTTTCCGAACCCCCTGTGGAACATGCTCATGATCGACGAGGAGCCCGCGGGGATCCACGACCGCTACCTGCGGGAGCTCGCGCGCAACGGGGTTCGGGCGGAGGCGTCGGTGGTGCGCGAGTGAGGCCGCGGGAGCGCGGCCTCCCCAGGAAAGGACGTCCCATTGGGAAACCCGGCGTACGACGACCTGCGCGGCTTCATCGAGGAGGCCAAGAAAGTCAGTGAATGGCGCGAGGTGAACGGCGCGGACTGGGACCGGGAGATCGGCGCCATCGTCGAGGCCGCGGCCGAGCTCATCCCCCAGGCCCCCATGCTCATCTTCGACCACATCAAGGGCTACCCCGCGGGCTACCGGCTCCTGAGCCTGCCCTACGCTTCTTACAAGCGCGTGGCCGTGGCTCTGGGGCTGCCCACGGACCTGCCGAAGCTGGAGCTGCTGCGGCTCGCCGCCCGCAAGGTGAAGGCGGCCAAGCCGTTGGCCCCCCGGGAAATCGATTCGTCGCCGGTGATGGAGAACGTGTTCACGGGCGGCGACGTGGACCTGTTCCGTTTCCCGGCGCCGCGTTTCCACGAGCACGACGGAGGCCGCTACCTCGGCACCGCGGACAGCCTGGTGAACGCGGACCCCGACAGCGGCTACGTCAACTCCGGCACCTACCGCATGCAGCTCCACGACCGCAACCTCCTGGGGCTGTGGATGAGCCCGGGGCAGCAGGGGCGCCTGATCTGCATGCGCTACTGGGAGCAGGGCAAGAGCTGCCCCGCGGTGGCCACGTTCGGCCAGAACCCCCTGGTGTTCATGACCTCCTACTCCAAACTGCCCTGGGGGCGGTCCGAGCACGAGATGGTGGGGGGGCTCATGGGCCGGCCCATGGAGTTCGTCCGGGGTCCGGTGACGGGCCTGCCCATCCCGGCCAGCGCCGAGATCGCCATCGAGGGCGAGATCCCGCCGCCCGCGGAGGAAGCCCGCGAGGAAGGCCCCTTCGGCGAGTGGCCGGGCTACTACTCCGGCGGCACCATCGGCACCGGCGCGCCGCAGCCGGTGATCCGGGTGAAGGCGCTGTACCACCGCAACGACCCCATCCTGGAGGACGCCGCGCCCATGTGGCCGGGGGCCGTCAAGATGGACCTGCACCTGTCGTCGGGGGTGCTCTGGGACCAGCTCGAGGCCGCGGGCATCCAGGACATCACCGGCGTGTACAGCCACACCTCCTTCATGGTGGTCATCGCCATCCGGCAGCGCTACGCCGGGCACGCCAAGCAGGCCGGCATGGCCGCGCTGAGCTGCTCCGCGGCGGCGCGCAACGGCCGCTACGTGGTGGTGGTGGACGACGACATCGACCCCAGCAACCTCAAGGAAGTCATCTGGGCCATGATGACGCGGGTGGATCCCAAGACCAACATCGACCTGGTGGACCACTGCTGGAGCACCCCGCTGGACCCGCGCATGCCCCCGGACCGGCGCGAGTCCGGCGACCACACCAACAGCCGGGCGCTGGTCTGCGCGGTACGGCCCTTCGAGTGGCGCGACCGGTTCCCGCGGGTGAGCCGGTCGAGCCGGGAGCTGCGGGAGCAGGTCATGCGGAAGTTCCGGGACGTCATCCCGTTCCCGGGGAGCTGAGGGGCCGCATGCCGCGGGTCTTGCGCATGGGCATGGCGGGGCTGGGAGTGGCGAGCACCCAGATCCTTCCGGTGCTGCGGCAGGTGGAGCACATCGAGATCGCCGCGGCCGCGGACGTGCGCAAGGACGCCCTGGCCAAGTTCGCCCGGGAGTACGGCGCCGCGACCTTCGACGACGTGGACGCCCTGTGCGCCAGCCCCGACGTGGACTTCGTGTATGTGGCCACGCCCAACGAACTCCACGCCGAGCACGTCATCGCCGCGGCCCGCCGCCGCAAGCACGCCATCGTGGAGAAGCCCATGGCCCTGTCCCTGGAGCAGTGCGAGGCCATGAACCGGGCCGCGGAAGAGAACGGCACCGTCCTCCTCTGCGGGCACACCCACAGCTTCGACCCGCCCATACGGAAGATCCGGGAGATCGTCGAGAGCGGAGAGCTGGGCAGGCTCCGCATGCTCCATTCGTGGAACTTCAACGAGTTCATGTACCGTCCGCGCATGCGGCACGAGTTGGCCGCCAGCCATGGCGTGGTGCTCAACCAGGGGCCGCACCACGTGGACATCGTCCGGCTCATCGGCGGCGGCATGCTGCGGAGCGTGCGCGCCGCCACCGGCGTGTGGGACCCCGAACGGCCCCACGAAGGCAGCTACGTCTGCTACCTGGAGTTCGAGGACGGCGTCCCGGCGACCCTGGTCTATAACGGCTACGGGTTCTTCGATACCGCCGAGTTCTTCGACTGGGTGGGCGAAGGCGGGCAGCCCCGCGACCCGGAGCACAACCGGAAGGCCCGGCGGCGGCTCAAGAGCATCGGCAGCGCCTCCGAGGAGGAGCAGCTCAAGGAAGAGATGCGCTACGGGAGCAGCCGCGAGGGGGAGTTCAGCCACGTGTGGGAAGGACCCCGCCGCCAGCCTTTCTTCGGCCTGACCCTGGTGTCCTGCGAACGGGGCGACATCCGCCAGTCGCCCGACGGGCTCGTGGTCCATGGCGAGGACGGACGACGGGAGATCGACCTATCGGTGGGGCGCCGGGGGCGCGAGGCCGAGGTGGAGGAGCTCTACGAGGCGGTGGTCCACCGGCGGCCGGTGTTCCACGACGGGCGCTGGGGGGAGGCCACGCTGGAAGTGTGCCTCGCCATGCTACAGTCCTCCGCGGAGAAGCGCGAGGTGTTGCTGCGTCGGCAGGTGCGATGCCATTGAAGGCCGAGTCGTATCGCGGGAAGGAACCTCTGTTCCATTCCGGCTCGAGGCGCCTCTCCCTATGGGAAAGCGCGTCCTTCGACTTCGCTTCGCTACGCTCAGGACGAACGGGGCAATTGTTCAGAGTTTCCGGAAATCGTATCGGGGAAACGAACCGAAGGAGGATGCAATGAAGAAGCCGTTGATGGTGACGAGTCTGCTGGCGTCCCTGTCGTTGACCGGGTCCGCGGGCCTTGCGGCCATGGACGACATGCGCGCCAAGATGATCGAGAAGGCCAGGAAGGAGGGCGCCTTCGTGGTGGCCGGCAGCAACGCCGCGGAGTTCCGGGACAAGCTCAAGGGATTCCGCACGAAGTATCCCTGGCTCCAGGTCAAGGCGTTCGACGCCAACACCTCGGCCACCATCAACCGGGTGGTGACCGAGGCCAAGGCGGGAAAGCTGACCATCGACATGGTGGGCGTGGACGAGAGCGGCACCGAGTCGCTGGCCCAGAAAGGGCTGCTCGAGGGATACGACTATCCCCACATGAAGGACATGATCGCCAACACCCAGCCCAAACACGGCCAGTACGTGGACGCCTTCATGAACCCCCGGGTGCAGGGCATCTACAACACCGACCTGGTCTCCCCCAAGGACGCCCCCAGGAGTTGGGACGACATGAAGTCGGCCAAATGGAAGGGGCTGACCCTGCTGTCGCGGTCGAGCGAGGAGTTCCCTTCCCGGCTGGCGTGGCTGTGGGGCAGCACCGACGCCCTCGACTGGGAGAAGAGCTTCGAGTTCTTCACCGAGATGGTCGAGAACCAGAAGCCGGCCATCGGGCGCGGCTATGCCGGCGGGACCAAGCGCGTGGCCGCGGGCGATGTGGGCATCTTCTGGTTCCCCGCCCTGGGCACCTACTCGAAGCTCAAGGCCAAGGGCGCTCCCGTCGAGATGATCGCCTTCCCGAAGTTCCCCATGACGTTCCGCTCCTACGCCATCATGAAGGACGCGCCCAACCCCGCGGGATCCTGGCTCCTGATCGATTACCTCATGTCGCCCGAGGGCCAACTGGAATACACCGACGTGGTGAGCGCCAAGGTGGTGGTGAACCGGAACGCCAAGTCCGGCAAGCTGGCCAAGGTGCTGGTGGACGGCGGCGCCACCGAGAAGAACGCCGCGCTGGTGGACCCGGCCACCGCGGCGAAGATCTACACGCCGGCGGTGCTGAAGAAGTCCGAGACCTTCTTCTTCCGGCTGTTGGGGATCAAGTAGCGCGCCGCCTCCCGGCGCTCGCGCAGGAGCGGCGGGAGCGCTGACGGCACGCGGGTCAACCCATGAGCAGCGTCGCAGCCACGCACGACGGCAGGACCTCGTGGGGCTCTGCCGTGGACTTCCGGTTGGCGGCCTTCTGGAGCATCGCCGTCGTCATCGGGGTGCTCGTGGTGGTGCCCCTGGGCCTGCTGGTGGTCAACAGCTTCCGCAGCGTCTCGGTGGGCGACCTGGAGTTCAGCCTGAAAGGGCTGACCCTGCACAACTACGTGGAGGCCTACAGCAGCCCGGCCACGTTCCGGATGCTGCTCAACTCCCTGTGGTTCGCGGTGGGGTCCATGGTCCTGGCCATGGGCATGGGGGGCGTGCTGGCGTTCCTCGCGGAACGCACGGACATGCGCTGGCGCCGCGCCATCCCGCTGATGGTGATGATCCCGCTCATCATGCCATCCGTCGTCAAGGGCATCGCGTGGATCTTCCTGCTCTCGCCCCGCATCGGGGTCATCAACCAGGCGGGCCGGTGGCTGGGACTGGACGGCCCCATCCTGAGCGCCTACTCGCTCCCGGCCATGATCTGGGTCGAGGGCGTGAGCATGAGCCCGTTGGCCTTCCTGCTCATCGCGGGCACCATCCGCCGCATGGACCCCTCCCTGGAGGAAGCCGCCCTGGGCAGCGGCGCGTCCACCTGGACCACGTTCTCGAAGGTGCTGCTGCCGTTGCTCAAGCCCGGCCTGGCGGGGGTGGCGATCCTGCTGTTCGTCCGCGGCATCGAAGCCTTCGAGATCCCCATGCTGCTGGGGTTCAGCTCGGGCATCTTCGTGTTCAGCACTACCATCTACTACTCCATACGCGGCGCCTTCCCGCCCGACTACGGCCTGGGGTTCGCCTACAGCATGACGCTGGTGGTGGTCACCCTGTGCGCGATCCTGCTCTACCAGCGCCAGCTCATGCACTCCGAGCGTTACACGGTGGTGGTGGGCAAGGGCTACCGGCCGCGGGTGGTGTCCCTGGGCGGGTGGACCTGGCCCGCGTGGGGGTTCGTGGGCTTCTACCTGGTCTTCGCCGCGGTGCTGCCGCTGTTGATCCTCGTGTGGAGCTCGCTGCTGCCTTACTACCGCCCCCCTTCCCTGCAGGCGCTCTCGGCCGTCAGCCTGGAGAACTACCGGGAACTGTTCGCCTCCCCCGCCCTCGCCAACGTGGCGGGCAACACGCTGCTGCTGGGGGGCATCAGCAGCGTGGCCATCATGTTCCTGGCGATCCTGTGCTCGTGGTTCGTATATCGCACGCGCATCGCCGGCCGGAAGGTGCTGGACGTGGTAGTGTTCCTGCCCTACGCCGTCTCCGGCATGGTCATCGGCGTCGCCTTCCTGGTGGTCTTCCTGTCGTTTCCCAACCCGCTGTACAACACCATCTGGATCATCGTGCTGGCCTACGTGGTCAACTACCTGCCCATCGGCACCCGCTTCACCAACGCCGCGGTGGTGCAGGTCCACAAGGAACTGGAGGAGGCCGCCTGGGGCAGCGGCGCGGGTTTCTGGACCACCCTGCGGTTCGTGTGGTTCCCGCTGCTGCTCCCGGCGCTGGTGAACGGCTTCCTGTTCGTCCTGATCCTGAGCTTCAAGGTCATGTCCATCGCCATGTTGCTGCGCGGACCCGACAGCATGGTGCTGTCGGTCTATCTGTGGCACCTGTGGGACACCGGCAACCCGGGCACCTCCTCGGCCCTCTCGGTGCTGTTGATCGTGGTGGTCACGGCCCTGAGCGTGCTGGCCCGGCGCCTGGGGGGCAGCGTGGCCGGCGGACGGGAGCTGTAGCAAGCCCGTCGGGCTCGGCAAGGATCCTGCGGATGATACGGGTCAGCGGTCTCGAAAAGGTCTATGAAACCGCGGAGCGGGACGCCGTCCGGGCGCTGGCGGGCATCGACTTCGAGGTCCGGGAGGGGGAGTTCTACGTGCTGCTGGGCCCCTCCGGTTGTGGCAAGAGCACGACCCTGCGCTGCATCGCCGGGTTCGAGGAGCCGACGGGCGGCACGATCCGGATCGGTGACCAGGTGGTGTTCTCCGGCGCCGACGGGGTCAACGTGCAGCCGGCCCGGAGGGACTTCGGCATCGTCTTCCAGTCCTACGCCATCTGGCCGCACATGGACGTGTTCCACAACGTGGCCTTCCCGCTGATGCACGGACAGGGGAGCCGGCCGCCCCGGAAGGTGGTGCGGGAGCGGGTGATGCGGGCGTTGGAGCTGACCCAGCTCCAGGACCTGGCGGACCGGCCGGCCCCGTTCCTGAGCGGCGGCCAGCAACAGCGGGTGGCGCTGGCCCGGGCCCTGGTGCGCGAACCGGGCGTGCTCCTGCTCGACGAGCCCCTGAGCAACCTGGACGCCAAGCTGCGGGAGGAGATGCGGGTGCAGATCCGCGACATCACCAAACGGCTCCACATCACCAGCATCTACGTCACCCACGACCAACTGGAGGCCCTCACCATGGCCGACCGGGTCTCGGTCATGAGCAGCGGGAAGATCATGCAGGAGGACTCGCCCCTGGAGATCTACAAGCATCCGGCCGGCCGGTTCGTGGCCCAGTTCATCGGCGTGGCGAACCTGATACCGGGCCGGGTCGAGTCCGTGGCCGGCGCGGGCATGGGGCGGGTGGCCACCGACCTGGGCGCCTTCGCCTGCACCCTGTCCGCAGGACTCCGGGCGCAGGACCCGGTGTCGCTGATGATCCGTCCGGAGGACGTGGTGGTCCGACCGGAGGGCGCGGACGGCGCCGAGAACGTGATGCGGGGGCAGGTCAAGTCGGTGGTCTTCGTGGGCGAGATGCTGGACTGCACCCTGTCGCTGCCCGGCCTGGAGCTGCGGGTCAAGGTGCATCCCTCCACCGCCATGAGGGTCGGGGACACGGTGGCGGCCCACGCCCCGCCGCAGCGCTGCCACGCCATCGCGGGCGCGGTCTGAAGCCGCTTCGTCCGGGCACACACCGGGGAACGGGACATGGTCCTGCGCCGGTCCGCGTTCGCAAGGAAACTCGGAACCACATCCCCGTTCGTCCTGAGCGTAGCGAAGCGAAATCGAAGGACGCGCTTTCCCAAGGGAGAGCCGGCATGGACCAGACGTCCCGCAAACGAAAAGGAGGCGCCCCGTGATCATCGACATCCACAACCACATCGTCGCGGGCGAGGAGTTGAGCCGCTACCAGGCCAGCCTCATCAACAGCCGCGGCTTCCACGGCAAGCGCAAGTCCGGCGTGACCGAGGAGACCATCGCAGCCGCCACATGGCAGGGCCACAAGCACACCGAGGTGCTGGACCAAGTGGGCACGGACATGGCCTTCATCTCGCCCCGTCCCTACACCATGATGCACTCGGAGAAGCCCGAGAAGATCGTCCACTGGTACTGCGAGGCGGTCAACGACGCCATCGCGCTCCAGGTGAAGGCGGATCCCCAACGGTTCCGCGGCATCGCCGGACTGCCGCAATGCGCCGGGGTCGGACCCGAGAACACCTTCGACGAGATCCATCGCTGCATCGAAGAACTGGGCATGGTGGGCATCATGATCAACCCGGACCCGGGCGAAGGCGACGGGCTGACCCCGGGCATGGGCGAGGAGTACTGGTATCCGCTCTACGAGAAGATGGTCGAGATGGACGTGCCGGGCCTGGTCCATTCCGCAAGCTGCCGGAACCTCCGGGAGTCGTTCCACGGCCACTTCATCACCGAGGAGAGCATCGCCATCCTGTCCCTGATGAACTCCGGCGTGTTCGCAGACTTCCCCGGGCTGAAGCTCGTCATCTCCCACGGCGGCGGGTCGGTGCCCTACCAGGTGGGGCGCTGGCGCTCGCAACTCCGGGGTCCGGGCAACACCGAGACCTTCGATGAACGGTTGCGTCAGCTCTACTTCGACACCGCCCTCTACAACACCGAATCCCTGGAACTGCTGTTCAAGGTGGTCCGGCCGGACCGCTGCCTGTTCGGCACCGAGCGCCCCGGCGCCGGCTCCAAGCCCAACCCCCGCACCGGCCGCTGGTACGACGACGTGAAACCGCTCATCGACGAGATGGGCTGGCTGACCGACGACGAGAAGGCCGCGGTCCTCGGGGGCAACGCCGAGAAGGTGTTCAGCCGGTTCATACCCTGAAAGCCTGTCCACACGCGATTGAACCTGCGGAGATTGCAGCCTATATTGAGCCGGTCTTCCCCGTTCGTCAGACTTCCCACCAGGCGCCGTCTTCCTGTTGGCCCACGTTGTCGAAGAACTCCCCGAACCGGTCGGTCTCGAAGGAATGGATCGGGACCAGGCGGCGAGGCGCGAGGGCGGACGCGAAGCGTTGGAGGTCAGCTACCGAGGCGTGGCCGGAGGTGTGGATCGTTTGCAAGGGTATGTTGTTGTCCCGTAGCCACTTCGTGACTTTCTGCCCGGTCTCGTCCTTCAGGTAACCCTGCCACATGGAATAGGTGAACCCGGCGCCGTCGAGCACGCTCCGGACGCCCCGATCCGACATGGCCATCGGGCGAAAGAGCATTACGGCGCGTTCCTTCAGGCCGGGCAGATGCCTCTCGTAGATGCGGTTCGT
The DNA here is from genome assembly GCA_965204235.1 of uncultured Binatia bacterium (SeqCode). GTDB lineage: Bacteria > Desulfobacterota > Binatia > UBA9968 > JAJDTQ01 > JAJDTQ01. Next base: position 1,881,334 of record OZ241979.1, on the reverse strand, counting down.
CTTGTGCCGCTCGAGGTCGTCGAACAACTCCCTGTCCTTGATGAACACCCGCTGGCGATGCGGAGTATAGACCCTGACTTCGCGCCAATGGGACTGTGGGATGCTGTCTCGACCCGTCGCTTCGAGCACGACCGCGGTGTAGAGATCGATGACCAGCACCCGGCCCGACCGTTTGGCCGCTCGCAACACCGTCACCAGGCGGTCGATGTTCTGCGACGAGGTCCAGACGAAATGAATCCCTCGGGTTTGCTCGAAGGCACGGAGGAACTCGTTTTCGAGATCGTCCTCGGTGGCGAACCCCTCCTCCGATCCCGTGCGTCCGATGGTGGTTCCTTCCATGAGGAGGATGTCGATGTTCCCGGGCGGGTTGCGGACCATGCCTTCGAACAGGGCCGCCTTGCGGCCGTGGCCGCGGAAGTCGCCGGAGTAACAGACGCGCTTGCCGTCAGCTTCGACAAGCAGGGCGTAGGCGTCGAAGGCGCTGTGGTCCACGAGATAGGGCGTGACGCGAACAGGGCCGATTCCCACGGGTATCCTGTTCCGGAAGAAGCCCGGGTCGGCGAACGAGTGGCCGCCGGGCACATAGGCGCTGGCGGCCTTCATGATGCCGTGCGCGTCTTCGCCGATGTAAACCGGCAACTCCGAACGGACGCGCGGCGCCAGACCGTAGTGGTCCCGGTGGGGGTGGGAGATCAGCAGCCCAACAGGCCGTCATCGGGCTCGGTAAAGCCCGGGACCTGCGGCAGCAGGTCTTCGCGCGCCTCCCGGTCGGGAGCATCGAGCGGAAGGCCAAGGTCCAGGACGATGCGCCTTCCCTGCGCCTCGATCTCGATGCACGTGCCGCCGATCTCCTGCGTCCCTCTGTGGATGCAGATTCTCATGGTTGCCTTTCAAGTGCGGGCAAGTGAGGGTTGCCCGAAATCGTGGCTACGGAGGAGTTGGTTTCTATAACTGGCTCTTCAGGAATTCGTGTGGGCAGGGTTTCACGGCGAAGCGTGTAAACCATGTCTCCGGTTTGTTTTGTAAACGATGTTCCCGGTTTGTACCATGACGCGGGGGCGGGGTCGATGGCCTGTGGTCCGGCCATGCCATCCGTCCGTGCCATATCCGCGGCGCCGCTACTTCCCGTCGTGCGCTTCCAGCCAATTGCGAATGATCGGGAAGACTTCGGCCTTGGCGTTGCGGCCGAGGATCAGGTCGAAGTGGCCGTAGCTTCCAGCCTCGTCGCTGTCGGGTTCGACGATGGTGAGTTTCCGGTCTTCCGATGCCGCCAGGTCCGAGTGGAGCTTTTGCAGGGCTTCGGGGGGCGCTATGGGGTCGGCGGCGCCGCCCATGACGAGGACGGGGATGCGGATGCCGGACAGTGCGGCCCGGTAGCTGGTCGCGCCGTCCGCGGACACGAACTCCTTTTTCTCCACCATGGTGGCCAGTTGGTCCAGCACGCCGCGGTTCACCGGGGTGAGCACGCTGTTCAGCAACTCTTCCTTGACCTCCGGGGCCATGTTCCGGGGGTTGTAGAAGATGTCCTCGAAACCGGGCAGGAGGAACAGTAGCTTGTTGAGCCCGATGCCGCTCCAGTTGAAGAGGGCGTTCCGCAGGGTCGGGTGGCGGTCGAGGGTGAGCAGCACGTCGAGCCATTCCTGTGCGGAAGCGTCGAAGGACATGGGCGCGGCGATGCTGACGATCCCCGCCACCGAGTGTTCCGGCGCCTTGCCCACGTGGGCGAAGGCCAGGAGCGCGCCCAACTCGTACCCCACCGCCAGGACCTCCGTGCTGCCGGTCTGCTCGCGGACGTATGCGACCGCGGCCGGGAGGTCCTCGGACGCCATGTGGTCCAGGGTCCAGGGCCTGTCGCCCCATCCCCGCGGGTTCAGGCTCCGGCCCGTGCCGCGCAGGGAGATGTTCCACACGTCGAAACCCGCTTCGGCAAGGTATTCCGCCAAGCTGGCGTCCGCGCTGAAGTCGAGGAAACGGCTGTTCACCAGCAGCCCGTGCATGAGCAGCACCGGGCGCGGGCGGGGCGGCGTCTTCTTGAGACGGAAACGCTTGAGGGAGATCTCGAACTTGGTGGCGGTGACGGCCCAGTGGCGTTCGGAGGCCACGAAGTCGTCGTCGAGGGAGGCCGCGTGCGCCAGGACCGCGAGGAGACACGCGAGCGCTGCGGCCATGCCTGCGATTGCGCCCCTGCCGAACAAGGCCCTTCCGCCGGTCCGTCGATGGCGGATGTTGCGTCCCTCCATGGTGGTTGTGTACAGAGACGGGGTGAGACGGTCAACACACTCAGCACGCGCACGGACGGGTCTGCGCCTCAACGCGGATCGGGAAAGAAACCTCTGAAAAATCGGAACAGGGGGGCATGAGCGCGTCCTTCGACTTCGCTACGCTACGCTCAGGACGAACGGAGCCAGGGGTCGGGGTGAGGGAATCCATCCCGGATGTCGCGATTGTCCATCCCTCGATTGTCCGGAGGTTCCCGAAGGAGGAAGTCACATGCGGGCCGGGACCGAGAGGAAGACGAAACGCTGGCAGGAGCAACGCTGGATACTCGACCAGGTCATCAAGGTGAGCGGCCTCGACTTCGACCAGGGGCGGTCCCACAAGATGCTGCGGAACTGCGGTCCGGGCATCGCCGGGGAGCTTCGCGGCCTCGGGCAGCGGGTGCAGAAGTTCACCGACTTCCCGCGGGAGTTCTCCCGGGCCGCGGGGAAGCGGGAGCAGCAGGGACGCGCGGCCGAGGACCTGGGCCACACCGTGGAGGCGCGCGAGCACTACTACGTGGCGGCCACCTACTACACAGCAGCCCAATGGGGCATTTTCGAGGACGGCAACCCGGACCGCATGGCCTGGGCGGAGCGCAAGCGGGACTGCTACGACCGCTACATCCGGTTCGCCGACCACCCCATCGAACGGGTGGACCTGCCGCTGGAAGGCAAGAAGATGGCGGCGCTGCTGCACCTGCCGCACCGGCCGGCACCGGGGGAGCGGCTGCCGTGCGTCCTCTACCAACCGGGGATGGACGGGGTCAAGGAAGACAACCCGCTCATGGGAGACCCGCTGCTGCAACGGGGACTCGCCATCCTTTCCATCGACGGTCCTGGCCAGGGCGAGACCCGGGAGCGGGGCATTACCGTGACCGCCTCCAACTGCGAGGACGGCGGCAGGGCGGCCTACGCCTACTTGCAGACCCGCCCGGACATCGACGGCGACAGGGTGGCGTTGTTCGGCTCCAGCATGGGTTCCTACTGGGGCACGCGCATGGCGGCCGCGGAGCCCGGCTTCAAGGCATGCGCGGTCACCGGCGTGTGCCTGGAGCCCACCCAGTACACCATCTTCAACACCGCGGCCCCCACCTTCAAGCTCAACTTCATGTACATGGCCGGCTACGACGACGAGGCGGAGTTCGACGAGTTCTGCAAGACCCTGACCCTGGAAGGGGTCGCCGCCCGTATCCGGTGTCCCTACCTGGTGTCCGCGGGGGAGGACGACGAGCTCTGCCCCATCGAGTTCGTCCATGGGGTGGTGGACGAGGCAGTCTGCCCCAAGGTCCTCTACGTGTATGAAGGCGAGCGTCATTCCATCCGCAACCCCTCGGCGCGGACCGTCATCGTCGATTGGCTCAAGGACCGCCTCGACGGCAAGCCGGTCACGTCGGAGAAGGTCTATGTGGAGTCGAGCGGCAGGGAGACCCGGACCCCGTTCTGACGCCGGGCCCGGGGGGTCCGCGTTCCTCGAGGAACCTCTGATCCATTCTGGCTTGAGGCGCCTCTCCCCATGGGAAAGCGCGTCCTTCGACTTCGCTTCGCTACGCTCAGGACGAACGGGGCAATCGTTCAGGGCTTCCTTGACACCTTCAGGGTTTCCTTGACACGGTCCCGCGAACGTGGTTGATTCTGCCGCGGCCTTCGACCGGCGAAACGCGCCGTCAAACGGACCCTTTCGACCCGTTCCGAAGCAAGTTCCGGCCAAGTCCCGCGGGCTGCCAACCAAAAAAACCAGGAGGAGAGTTCGTTCCATGCTGATGTTCATTGCCGGCGAGTACCAGGACACGGAGAGCGGCGAGACCACCGCCATCCACGACCCCGCCACCGGGGAGTTGGTGGACACGGTCCCCAAGGGCACGGAGGCGGACGTGCGGAAGGCCGTTGCGGCCGCCCAGGAGGCGGCCTCGGCCTGGTCCCGGATGTCGCCTCCCAAGCGCGGCGAGTGCCTGTCCAGGGCCGCGCACATGGTGCTGGACAACGAGAAGGAGCTCACCGAGCTGCTCACCAGGGAGCAGGGCAAGGCGCTGCGCGAGTCGGTGCTGGAGATCCGCCGCTTCGCGCACACGCTGGAGCACTACGCGGGCATGGCCAAGACCCTCCGGGGCGGTTACGTGAAGCTCGACGACGGGCGCTACGGCCTCATCATGAACAAGCCCATGGGCGTGGTGGGCGCCATCGTGCCGTGGAACTTCCCGGTGTCGCTGATGGGCAACAAGGTGGGTCCCGCCCTGCTCGCGGGCAACGCCATGGTGGTCAAGCCCGCCAGCACCACTCCCCTGACGGCCACCCGGTGCGTGGAGATCCTGCAACAGGCCGGGCTCCCCAAGGGGACCATCAACATGGTCACCGGGCCGGGCGGGGCCGTGGGCGAGGAGATACTCAAGAACCCCGTCATCCGCAAGGTCGGCTTCACCGGCGCCACCGACACCGGCAAGCGGGTGATGGAGGTGGCCTCCCGGGAGGTCAAACGGGTCACCCTGGAGCTGGGCGGCAGCGACCCCATGATCGTGTGCGACGACGCCAACATCGACCGGGCGGTGAGCGCCGCGTCGGTGGGCCGTTTCTTCAACTGCGGCCAGGCGTGCCTGGCGGTGAAGCGGCTCTACCTGTTCGAGGGGATCTACGACGCGTTCGTGGAGAAGCTGGTGGAGAAGGTCCGCAAGCTGCGGGTGGGCAACGGCCTGACCCGGGGCACAATGCTCGGCCCGCTACACACCAAGGCCCAGCGCGAGGAGGTGGAGGAGCAGGTGGCGGACGCGGTGCAGCGCGGCGCCAGGGTGCTGGTGGGCGGCGACCGGCCCGCTGGCGGCGAATACGACAAGGGCTTCTTCCTGAACCCGGCCATCGTGGTGGACGTGGACCCCGCTTCCAAGCTGCTCGCCGACGAGGTCTTCGGCCCCGCCCTGCCGGTGGTGCGGGTCAAGGACCTGGACGAGGCCCTCGCCAAGGCCAACGACTCCATCTTCGGCCTGGGCTCCTCGGTGTGGACCCAGGACATCGACCAGGCCCTGTACGCGGCCGAGAAGCTCGACGCCGGCTACACCTGGGTCAACTCGGCGCAGATCATCTACGACGAGCTTCCCTTCGGCGGAGTGAAGCAGAGCGGCGTGGGCAAGGAGCACGGCAACGAGGCGGTGGAGCACTACAGCGAGGTCAAGTCCGTGGTGGTGGCCACCGAGCAGCGGTCGGAGATGGTCGGAGGCGAATAGCCCGGAGCCCGCGCCGGACTCCGTCGGCCCCGGCGCACCGGGGCGCCGGTCAGGCGCAAGGCTTGAGAAAACTCTGAACGATTGCCCCGTTAAACTCTGAGCAATTGCCCCGTTCGTCCTGAGCGTAGCGAAGCGAAGTCGAAGGACGCGCTTTCCCACAGAGAAAAGCACTCAGCCAGGATCGATCAGAGGTTCCTCGAGCATGAGCGCTCCACGACTCGAACTGCCGGACCCCTACAACGCGGCCACCACGTTCGTGGACGACGTGGTGGCCGGGGGCCGCGGCGAGCGCACGGCGCTCCTGTACGAGGACCGGCGGTTCACCTACCGGCAGGTCCAGGAAGCGGTCAACCGGGCGGGGAACGCGTTCCGCGCCCTCGGCCTGGACCTGGAGCAGCGCGTGCTGCTGGTGCTTCCCGACTGCCCCGAGTTCGCCTTCAGCTTCTTCGGCGCCATCAAGGTCGGCGCCGTCCCCATCCCGGTGAACCCCTGGATGAAGGCCCGGAGCTACGAATACCTCCTCGACGACAGCCGGGCGCGCATCGCGGTGGTGCACGAGTCCGCGCTGCCGGAGGTCGAGGCCATCCGCCCAAGGCCGCGCTGCCTGCAGCGCGTGGTGGCGGTGGGGACCCCGGAGGACGGGACCGAGGCATGGGAGACGCTGCTGGAAGGCCAGTCCCCGGAGCTCGACGCCGAGGCCACGCGGCGCGACGACGTGGTCATGTGGAACTACACCTCGGGCAGCACCGGCGAACCCAAGGGCGCGGTCCATCTCCAACACGACCTGATCACCATCACGGACCTGTTCGTGAAACCCGTGCTGGGCATGACCGAGGACGACGTCTGCTTCTCGGCCTCCAAGCTGTTCTTCTCCTACGGGCTGGGCAACTCCCTCTACTTCCCGTTCCGGTTCGGCGCCGCGGGCGTGCTGTGGCCCGAACGGCCGGAGCCCGAGAAGGTGCTCCGGACCATCGAACGGTACCGCCCCACGTTCTTCTTCTCGGTGCCCACGCTCTACGCGCGGATGCTGCGGGTGGAGCGGGAGTACGACCTCAGCTCCCTCCGGGTCTGCCTGTCTTCGGGGGAGCCGCTGCCGCCCACCCTGTTCCACCAGTGGCGGGAGAAGGTCGGCGTGGAGCTGCTGGACGTGGTGGGCTCCACCGAGGCGACCCACGACTTCCTCGCCAACCGCCCCGGGCGGGCCAAGCCGGGGAGCAGCGGCGAGGTGACGCCGGCCTTCGTGGCCAAGGTGGTGGACGACGAGGGGCGGGAAGTGCCCAACGGCCAAGTGGGGAACCTGTACGTCAGCGGCGACGCCACCGCGCCCTGCTACTGGAACAAGCACGAGCAGACCAAGCGCACCATGGTCGGCGAATGGCTCAGGACCGGCGACACCTACTACCGGGACGACGACGGCTACTTCTGGTACTGCGGACGCTCCGACGACATGCTCAAGGTGGGCGGGCTGTGGGTCTCCCCCATCGAGGTGGAGAACGCCCTGATGGAGCATCCCGCGGTGCTCGAAGCCGCGGTGACCGGCGCGACCGACGGCGACGGGCTGGTGAAGCCCAAGGCCTACGTGGTCCCCAAGGCCGACCGCGGGGACGACGGCGACCTGGGCCGGGAGTTGCAGGAGTTCGTCAAGGAGAGGCTGGAGCCTTACAAGTACCCGCGCTGGGTGGAGTTCGTGGACGACCTGCCCAAGACCGAGACCGGCAAGATACAGCGGTTCAGGCTCAGGGGAGCGGGTTAGCTTGCGGAAACCTGAACAGTTGCTCCGTTCGTCCTGAGCGTAGCGAAGCGAAGTCGAAGGATGCGCTTTCCCACAGGGAGAGGCGCTCGAGCCAGGATTGAACAGAGGTTCCTTACGATCGGGGGGTTTCATGGACGACCTGGTAACGCTGAGAGACAAGGTAGCGGTCTCGTGCAACATCCTGGCCTTCGAAGGGCACTGGGACCACATCCTGGGGCACGTGTCGGCCCGGGTGCCGGGCGAGGAAGCCATGCTGATGAAGCCCCACAGCTACGGCTTCGAGGAGATCCGCCCGTACCACATCATCAAGGTGGATTTCGACGGCAACAAGGTCGAAGGCGACTACGAACGCCACTCCGAGGTCTTCATCCACACCGAGATCTACCGCGCCCGCCCGGACGTCCACTGCGTCATCCACTCGCATCCGCCCTACGCCACCGCCTTCGGCTCCCTGCGGCAGAGGCTGCGGCCCGTGAGCCACGAGGGATCCATCTTCAGCGAGGGACTGCCGCTGTTCGACTACACCACGGTGCTGGTCCGGACGCCGGAGCTCGGTGTGGAACTGGCCAGGAAGCTGGACCGGCATCGGGCCGTGCTGATGAAGAACCACGGCTCCACCGTGGTGGCCGAATCGGTGGAGACCGCGACGCTCTACGCCATATTCCTGGAGAAGGCGTGCCGTATCCAGCTCCTCGCCAGCGCTTCGGGCGACCCCACCTGGAGCAGCGACGACGAAGCGCGCGAGAAGTACGAGCAGATCTACACCCCGCACCGGCTGGGCAGCATGTGGGACTACTTCGTGCGGCGGGCCAAGCGGCTCGCCATCGACTGACGGGGCCGGGACGCCGCGGGGATCCCGGGCCGCCGGGAGCCCCGAGATTACGCGCGGCCCTGGAAATTCGGAGGGGAGAAATGGCCGAGAAGCTTCATCTGACGCTGGCTTGCGGCGACTACGAGAGCATCCGCGCCCTCAAGGAGGGAACGGTCCAGCCGGACGGCATCGAACTCACCGTGCTGACGGACATGGACTCGTCCACGCGCCACTGGCGGGTGTCGCGTTTCCGCGAGTTCGACGTGGCCGAGCAGTCGTGCTCGTCGTACCTGCTGGCCAGGGACAAGGGCGAGGCGGACGACCTCGCCGCCATCCCGGTGTTCCTCCACCGCCGGTTCCGCCACGGCTTCATCTTCATCAACGCCCACAAGGGCATCCGGGATCCCAAGGACCTCGTGGGCAGGACCGTGGGACTCAAGAACTGGCAGGCCACGGCGCTGCTGTGGATCCGCGGTATCCTGGGAGACGAGTACGGCGTGTCGTTCAAGGACATGGAGTGGCGCTCCGAGAAGGAAGAGGACGTGCCCTTCGACCCGCCGGAGGGTCTCCGGATGGAGCGCCTTCCCAAGGGCAAGCGCGTGGAGGAGATGTTGGCGGAGGGCGAACTCGACGCGGTCATCCACCCGGACGTCCTGTCGCCGATCCTGGACGGAGACACCCGGGTCAAGCGCCTGTTCGACGACCCCAAGAAGGTCGAGTTGGACTACTTCCGCCGCACCGGCATCTTCCCCATCATGCACACCACCGTCATCCGGCGGGAGATCGTGGACAAGCACCCGTGGGTTCCCATGAACATGATGGTGGCCTTCGAGAAGTCCAAGCAGGCGGCCTACCGGAGGATGGACAACCCCCGGGTCGTGCCGCTGGCGTTCTTCCGGGACTCCTGGGAGGAGCAACTGGAACTGCTCGGCGCGGACCCGTGGATCTACGGTCTCAACGATGTCAACCGCAACAACGTGGGCGCCCTCGCCCGCTACTCCCGCGAGCAGGGCATGATCCGGCGGGAGCCGGACGTGGACGAGCTCTTCCACGAGACGGTCCGCGGCGAGGAGTGGAAGCTCGCCCGTTCGCGCGGGTAGGCGCGCCCCCTCCCGAAGCATCCCTCCCCGGCCATCCCCTCCGGGATACGGTTTCCTCCGGGGATACGGCTTCCTCCGGGACGGGGATCGGGTTCGGTTGACGAGACGGGACCGGATGGGACCGGAGAACAGGAGACACGCCATGAGCGATGCAGGGAACGGTTTGACGGAGCGGGCGACCCGGGAGTTGGCCCGGGTGGCGGCCATCTTCGCCGCGGGCGAAGCGGAGATCGCCCGGACCTACTTCGAGTGGGACCGGCGGGACCGCGACAAGGAAGTGGTGTGGCTCACCAAACAGGCGGGCCGGGAGATCGAGGCCACGTTCACCGCCATCAAGGAGATCGTCGAGAAGTTCGGCGGCGGCCTGGGAAGGCCGGACCGGTACTGGGTGGATCAGTGGACCGGCGACGTGGACCGGCAGTGGCTGGAGGAAAACCTCTACCGGACCAAGCAGGAGCTCAACCACGGCAACCTGTGCGTCGATATCATCGAATGGCTGACGGGCGAGACCGTGGACATCAAGGAGGTCGTGCGCCGTTACAACCGCTGGAACCCCGACCCGACGCTTCCCGACATGAAGGAATGGGTGCGGCTGGCCGAGGTCTTCAAGGAACAGGAAGCGAGGCCGGAGCCCTGGGCGCGTCTCGTCAACTCCCAGGGCCTGCTCGAAGGCGGCAGTTGCGGCCTGTTCTACGCCGCCACCCAACTCGGAGGCAGCGAACTCAACGACCGGCTGGCCAGGGCGTTCACGGTGGTGCTGGACGACGAGCGGGGCCACGGACCCGCCAACGTATATCAGATCGCCGGCGCCTTCAGCACCCGGGATGCGGTGGACGGCGCCAGGGATCTGATGGTGGAACGGGGCGTGCAGCGCCTGCGCATGCGCAACGAGCAGTTCAGCCACCCCATCGACGAGGCCCGCATCCAGGAGATCGCCCAGGGCAGGATCGGTCTGGAGGTGACCCGCCGGATCTGGGGCGAGACCCTGGCGCAGTTCATCGAGTAGGGGCCTGCGCCGCAGGAAAACACGAAGACACCTTTGAGCGGATGGTTGCCGTCTTGCGGGGATATCCGGGAAGCGGTTGCAGTATCGGACTTGTAGCGGCGCCCGATGCAGGGGAAGTCCCATGAGAAGGCAATCGGAACGGCGGACAGAGAGACTGTTGGGCGACTTCCTCAATTCCCAGGGATGGGACGAGCGTAAACCTCCTCTCGGCAACCTTTATATTCAGAACGAGTACAGAGACGCCCCCGATCTTTTCGATGCCTTGTCCACAGCCAGTAAGAGCGGTAGGGCACATGGCGTACCGGAAGCTGTCCTTGTCGATACGGAAAGCAGGATGCCTCTTGCCGTAATCGAGGCGAAGGCGAATATAACGGCAATCGAGGACGCCGTAGAGGAAGCCAGGAGTTATGGCAGCGCCTTGCTTTCCGCAGGATTCTGTCCTGTTGCCATCGGGATAGCCGGAACCGATGAATCGGAATTCGATCTTCAGGTATGGAAGTGGACCGGCGAAAACTGGTCGCCGGTAACGTATGACGGTCATCCGATCAACTGGATACCCAACCAGACGGATCTCCGTCTTCTAACCGTTGCCGGCGGGCCTACCGAAGTACGTCCGACGATTCCACCCATCGAGGTATTGGCTCAGAGAGCGGACGAGATCAATCGCCTTCTCCGCGAAGCAAGGATCAAGGACGAGTATCGTCCCGCGGTCGTTGCAGCGACAATGCTGGCCCTTTGGCACTCCAAGGGTGCAATTCGACGCGATCCGCGCTACATCCTCCGCGACATCAACGATTCCTGTCGGGACGCCTACCTCAAAGCCGGCAAGCCGGAGCTTGCCCAAAGCGTCAGGGTTGACGAGGAGAATAATGCCCTGAAGCAGAAGGTCCGGCGGATAGCCGTGATACTGGAACGCCTCAATGTTACGGTACTCACGGCCGAACATGACTACCTTGGACAACTTTACGAGACCTTTTTCCGCTATACCGGTGGAAACTCGATTGGCCAATACTTCACCCCTCGCCACATTGCTCGACTCATGGTTGATGTCTGTGAAGTCTCGGAGAGAGACATTGTACTCGATCCAGCCTGCGGCAGCGGCGGGTTTCTGGTGGCATGCATGGACCGCATTTTGCGGGAAACGCGCGCTTCCCGGACTCAAATGGTTGACATTGTGAAAGCGCATCTGCTTGGATTCGAGGACGAGCCGATCACGGCCGCTCTGTGCGTGGCGAACATGATCTTTCGTGGCGACGGGTCAACGGGTATTACAAAAGCCGACTGCTTGACCTCACGGGAGTTTCCTTCCGACACGGCCTCGGTTGGACTTATGAACCCTCCCTTTCCCCACAAGAAGACAGATACGCCGATAGAGGCTTTTGTCGACAAAGCACTGGAGGGTCTCAAGGCGCGCGGGAAACTGGCCGTGATCATGCCCACCGGCTTGCTTGTCAAACCCAGCACTTGGCGCGACAGCCTGCTGGAGAAGCATACTCTACATGCAGTGTGTCAACTGCCGGACGAGTTGTTTCAGCCATTCGCATCAGCTACCACTTCTTTCGTTCTCCTGGAAAAAGGAGTTCCTCATAATCCACAACGCAAGACGACGTTCGTTCGATTGGCGTACGACGGCTTTTCCCTGCACAAGAATATACGGGTGGAACGCGGCCTCGATCAAACGCCTCAGGTTCTCGATATTCTGTTGAACTCGTCAGACGAGCCCGGTTTTTCCGGAACCGCTCATATACACCCGGGAATGGAATGGGGAGCAGGAGCGTACATCAAGCCGGCGGAGCAGACGGAAGATGAACTGAAGCAGGCTGTTGATGTCCTGGTGAGGCGTTTGGCCGCGTTCTACACCCGGTATGCACCGGAGATCGTCGGTCAACGCCAGGCAATCGAGAGAGGAGAGATTGAACAAGTCTCCTACCGGGATATTGTGAGCAGCATGAAGAGACGGAACGCGATGGATATAAGTGGAGCCTCGAACGAGGTAGGCGGGAATTTCGATATGTACTACGGCCTCAGCGAGATCGAGTCGAGAAAGGACATCCCTCCGGGCAAAACACTGATCATCTCACCAAGAGAAGGTTACAATGGCTGCTACGGGTGGCTGGACTTCCACACGGTTCTGAGGCCGCCGTTCATTACGGTGGCGCGGACCGGCAGTATCGGCGAGGCTTTCGTCCAACTGGAACCATGCGCTCCCAATTCCGATTGCCTGGTGTTGCTCCCGAGACATGCCATGGCCGTAAGCGAGCTTTTCCTTGTTGCGTCGGCAATCAGAGGCGAGCGTTGGCGTTACAACTATGGAAGGAAGATTACCCCTGAAAGGTTGGCTCCGGTAAGGATTCCGGCGGCGACCGTGCTTCAGGATTATGCAGCGGATCTCTGCAAAAGATACGAAGTCGTCATAGCCTCAAGTCTGGCGCCGGTAGAAGAAAAAGGCTCTTCAGGATTTCGTGCGGGTGGTGGATTCGGGGAGTAGCAGCGCCTTGGCTGATGGCGCTACGTTGACGACACGTCACAGGCGCCGGCGGCAGGGCGTTCTCCACCGGCATGGACCTGGAGGGGCGGGCTGCCCGCATCATGCCGTTGGACCTCGCACCGTGCAACTCGGCCCTTGATTTTACCTCGACATTGCCTTACCCTGGAGTAAGCCGTCGGGATAGAAGTAATGCAAGCGACAATGACCAGCAAGGGTCAGGTGACCTTCCCCAAGCCGATTCGGGACAAGCTGCGCCTCAGACCGGGCGACAAGATCGACTTCATGTTGGAAGAAGACGGCAGCTTGCGGGTTACCCCCGTCACGGCACCCGTTACGCAACTCAAGGGCATGGTGCCGAAACCCGAATCCCCGGTCAGCCTCGAGACAATGGACGAGGCCATTGCGAGTGCGGTCACGCGCAAGCAGTGATCGGATGATCGGTCTCGATACCAACGTCCTGGCGCGCTACATCGTTCAGGACGATCCCGATCAGGCGCACGCCGCGACACGCCTCATCGAAGGGCAGTGTACGGCGCAGTCCCCCGGATACGTCAGCGTTCCGGTGCTGGTGGAACTGGTGTGGGTCCTGAGCGTCGCTTACCGCTATGAGAAGTCCATGGTCGCATCGGTGATCCGCCAAGTCCTGCGGACGACCGAATTCCTGGTCGAAGATCGCGAGATTACATGGGGAGCCTTGCGCGAATTCGAAGCGGGCAGCGCCGACTTCGCGGACTACCTGATCGCCCACCGCAACCATGCGCGAGGCTGTAAGCAAACCTATACGTTCGACCGTGGAGCTGCTGCCGGTAGCCGCTATTTCTCGCTCGTGGCCTGATCCCGCGAAGCGCCGCGGCGAGATCAAAAGCCCCCATTTCATCTTCAAGAGGTCTGCTGACCTGTGTGGAGCCTGATGATCGAACCCTGTGGGGCGTTGGCATGTGGAGGGCCGGGACTTGGCGTCTCACGTTGACCTGGACCGCAAGGACGGCGTTGCGTTCATTACACTGAACCGGCCCGACAGGCTCAACGCCATGAACGAGGAGATGTGGGCCGAGGTGGGGCGGGTGTGGGACGAGTTCGCCGCGGACGCGGACCTTCGGGCGGCGGTGGTCAGCGGCGCCGGCGGCAGGGCGTTCTCCACCGGCATGGACCTGAAGGAGCGGGCCGCGGCCGGCGACCCCCGGGCGCGGGAGTTCTGGACGTCGGCGCTGGCCCGGGACCCCGGGCGCCGGGAGCCGGTGTGGAAGCCGATGATCGCCGCGGTGCAGGGCTATTGCCTCGCCGGCGGCTTCGAGATCGCCCTGTCCTGCGACATCCGCATCTGCAGCGAGGACGCCAGCTTCGGCCTGCCGGAGATCCGGCGGGGGTTCTTCCCCGGCAGCTCCGGGACCGTGCGGCTGCCCCGCATCATGCCGTTGGGCATGGCCCTGGAGATGCTCTACACCGGCGCCTCCATCTCCGCGGACGAAGCCTTCCGGTGCGGCCTGGTGAACCGGGTGGTGCCCGGGGACGAGTTGATGGCCGCGGCCGGGGACTTGGCCCGGGCCATTGCCGACGGCCCGCCGCTGGCCATCCGGGCGGTCAAGGAGGTGGTGCTGCGGGGTCTCGACCTGCCGCTTTCGGACGCCATCCGCTTCGAGGCAGGGTTCCGCGCCATGGTGGGCGGCACCGAGGACGCCCGGGAAGGCCCCGCGGCCTTCGACGAGAAGCGCAAGCCCCGGTTCAGGGGCCGTTGATCGAGGGTTTCGGGATGTACCGGGACCTCAGGGAGTACATCGACCTCCTGGACCGGCAGGGGCTGCTGGTGCGCGTGGCCCGTCCGGTGGACAAGGACACCGAGTTGCATCCGCTGGTGCGCTGGCAGTTCCTGGGGTTGCCGGACCGCCGCCGCAAGGCGTTCCTCTTCGAGAACGTGGTGGACGCCAAGGGCAGGCGGTACGACACGCCGGTGCTGCTGGGCGCCCTGGCCTCCAACGAGGCCATCTACGCCCTGGGCATGGGGTGCGAACCCGGCCGGAGCTTCGAGAAGTGGTCCGCGGCGGTGGCGAGTCCGGTGGCGCCGGAGATGGCGGCCACCGGTCCGGTCAAGGAGGAGGTCCACACGGGCGGCGGCCTCCTGGACCACGGCGGCCTCGACGAGTTCCCCGTGCCCATCTCGACCCCGGGCTTCGACAACGGTCCGTACCTGACCGCGTGCCACTGGGTGACCAAGGACCCCGAGACCGGCATACGCAACGTGGGCAACTACCGGGGCCAGATCAAGTCCCCCGCCAAGACCGGCGTGTACCTCATCAGCGGACAGCAGGACCTGGCCGTACACTGGAACAAGGCCAACGCCCTGGGGCAACCGCTGCCCGCGGCCGGCGTCATCGGCGCGGTCCCGTGCCTCTCGTACGTGGCGGTGCAGAAGATCGCCTACGGGGTGGACGAGCTCGGCGTGGCAGGGGCCATCCTGGGCCGGCCCCTGCAACTGGTCAAGTGCGAGACCGTCGATCTGGAGGTGCCGGCCGACGCGGAGATCGTCATCGAAGGCCACATCCGCACCGACGTGCTCGAACCGGAGGGTCCGTTCGGGGAGTCCCACGGGTACATGGACCCCCGCAGCCTGAGCCCGGTGTTCGAGGCCACCTGCATCACGCACCGCAAGAACCCCCATTACGTGGGCGTGCTGAGCCAGGTGACGCCGAGCGAGAGCAGCAAGATCAAGCACCGGGGCTGGGAGTCGCTGGTGCTGGACCACCTGCGGAACCACTGCAACCTGAAGAGCGTGTCGCGGGTGGGCATGCACGAGCCCCTGGTGAACCTGCGGCAGTTCGTGGTGGTGCAGATGAAGAAGACCCACAAGCAGGAGCCGTGGCAGGCCATGATGGCGGTGCTGGGTTTCCGCTACGACCTCGGCAAGGTGGTGGTCGCAGTGGACGAGGACGTGGACCCGGAGAACTTCGCCGCGGTCAACTGGGCCATCTGCCACCGCTCGCAGCCCCACCGGGACGTGGGTATCATCCAAGGGCGGCAGACCGTCCACTCGCCCATCCACCTGGTGCGCATGCACGGCCGCGGGGGAGACTACGACGGCGAGGACTCCTCCCTGCTCATCGACGCCACCCGGAAGGCGGACTTCCCGCCGGTGTCCCTGCCCACCCGGGAGTTCATGGAGCGGGCGAAGGATCTGTGGCGGGAGCTCGGACTGCCGGAGCTGCAACACGGCAACCCGTGGCACGGCTATTCCCTGGGCATGTGGCAGGCGGAGCTCGACGAGGAGGCGGCGCTGGCAGTCAAGGGCGAGCACCGCCGCACCGGCGCCAAGCTGGACCGGCGCGCCGTGCCCGTGGAGCGGGGCGAGCGGCTGCAGGACGTCCAGAAACGATGGAAGCCCGATTGACCGGCCTCGCCCATGACGCTTGACTGGACCCTGGTCCCGGTGGCCCTGGCCCTCTTCTTCGCTGGGTTCGTCAAGGGGGCCACCGGCATGGGTTTCCCGCTCATCGCCACGCCCATGCTGACCCTGCTGCTCGACGTCCGCATGGCCATCGTCGTCCTGGTCCTTCCCAGCGTGTTGATGGACCTGGGCCAGCTCTTCCGCGGGGGCGTCCCCACCGCCCTCTTCCGGCGCTTCGCCTCCGTGTTCCTGTTCGCCTTGGCGGGGGTGTTCCTGGGCACCTGGGGGCTCGCCCGGCTCTCCCTGTGGGTGTTGCACCTGATCCTGGGGACGGTGGTCATCCTGTTCGCGGGATCCGGCCTCCTGACGTGGAGGTTGACCGTGCCCCGGCGCGCGGAGCCGCTGGCGTCGCCGGTGGCGGGTTTCGCCGCGGGTTTCCTGTTGGGGTTGACCAACACCATCGGTCCGGTCATGGCCCTCTACCTCCAGGGCCTCGGTCTCGGGAAGGCCGACTTCGTCAAGGCCATCGCCACCACATTCGTCATGGCGAAGTTCTGGCAGGTCATCGCCATCTCCACGTGGAACCTCTTCAGCGTCGAAGCGCTGAAGCTCTCCCTGTTCGTGAGCGCGTTCGTCCTCGTGAGCTTCTACCTGGGCCTGCGGACCCAGGACCGCATCCGCCAGCAGACCTTCAACCGCGCCATCCTGTCCCTCCTGATCCTCAGCGGCCTGATGCTGATCTACCGCGGGTTGGGGGGAGCAGGAACGGAAATTGCCGGTTAGGGAAACCCTGAACGATTCCCCCGTTCGTCCCGAGCGTAGCGTAGCGGAGAACTCCGTTCATCCTGAGCGTAGCGAAGCGAAGTCGAAGGACGCGCTTTTCCATAAGGAGAGGCGCCTCAAGCCGGAATGGACCGGAGGTTCCGAAAGTGGATTCCCGCTTTCGCGGGAATGACGGGTGGGCTTTCCGACTTGGAGACGCAAGCGGCTGGAGGTCATGGGCCTGATGGCGGTTCGCGCGCAAACGGGCTAAAGTGACGCAGGCTCCGCGAGCGGTCCGGCGTCAGGGGAAGGACCGTGCGAGCCGTCGAGAGGACGGGGCGCCGCACCAGAGGGCTTATGCAGGACACCGACTACGAAGTGGTCATCATCGGGAGCGGCCCCGCGGGCTACAGCGCCGCGGTCCAAGCGTGCAAGCTGGGAGCCGCCAGGGTCGCCATCCTGGAGCGGCACGAGACCCTGGGCGGCGTGACCCTGCTTTCGGGCACCATACCCAGCAAGACCCTGCGCGAGGCCATACTGTACCTGCGGGGCGTCCGGCAGCGTCCGTTCTACGGCATGGACTTCACCGAGAAGCGGGACATCACCGTGTCGGACCTGTTCGTTCGGGTCCGCAAGGTGGTCGATCGCCAGATAGCGACCATGGAGGAGCAACTGAAGGACTACCGGGACCGGATTCACGTCTTCCGAGGCTACCACGCCACCCTGGAGAGCCCGAACTCGGTGCATGCCTGGCTCCTGAAGAACCCCATGGAGTCGGTCACCCTGAGGGCGGAGAAGATCCTCATCGCCACCGGCTCCCGGCCCCGCCGCATACCGGACATACCCATCGACAACGAAGTCATCTTCGATTCCGATTCCGCCTTCACCCTGGAGCTCCAGCGCGAGACCCTGCCCGATTCGCTGATCGTGGTGGGCGCGGGGGTCATCGGCGCGGAATACGGCTCCGCCTTTGCGGTGCTGGGCTGCAACGTGTGGCTGGTCCAGCACGACCGTGATTTCCTCACCTTTGCGGAACGTCCGCTGGTGGACATGCTGATCCGGCGCATGGAGGACTTCGGCGTGGAGTTCGTGTGGGACGGCGTCCACGAGAAGATCGAGCGGACCCCGGAAGGCAGGGCGCGGATCAGCTTGGCGGACGGTCGGGTGCTGGAGGCCGACGCCCTGATCGTGGCCAAGGGGCGCGAGGTGGCCTCCAAGGTCCTCGGTCTGGAGGACGTGGGCGTGGACGTGACCCGGCACGGGTTGATCAAGGTCAACGAGTTGTTCCAGACCTCGGTCCCCAGCATCTACGCGGCCGGCGACGTCATCGGCTTTCCGGCCCTGGCGTCCACCAGCAGCGAGCAGGGCCGCATGGCGGCGAGCTATGCCCTGGGGCGCAGGGTGGGAGGCCGAAGGAACCTGTTCCCCATGTGCGTCTATACCATCCCCGAGGTCGCCATGGTGGGCTATACGCAGAAGGAGTTGCATGCCAAGGGCATCCCCTACGCCGTGGGGGTGGCGACCTACGAGGAGGTGACCAAGGCGGGCATCATCGGGGACGAGCACGGCATGTTGAGCCTGTTGTTCGAACCCAACGCCGGGCACCTCCTGGGGGTGCACATCATCGGGGACCAGGCGTGCGAGCTGATCCACGTGGGGCAGGCGGTGCTGAGCCACAACGGCACCATCGACTACTTCATCGACAACGTGTTCAGCTTTCCGACCCTGGGCGAAGCCTACAAGATCGCCGCCCTCGACGGCGTGAAGAAGGTCTCGTCCTGAGCGCCGATTCCCAGCGGATTTGGTCTGGTTGCGGCTCCTGGTTCACGTATTTGACAGATGCGCTCCCGCTGGATGCAAGTGGACGGCAGCCATCGGTCAAGGAGGAGTTCCATGGCAAGCACACCTGATGACGGGCACGACGAGCCTGATGGCAGATACGACGACTACGTCGATGATGATACCGATTGGGCAGTCGGTGAATACGAGATCACTGCCGTCCCGAGCGATTTCAACGTGATGACATTGGACCAACTAGTTGACAACGGGTGGGTGTGTATTCCTGGTTTCCAGAGACACTTCGTGTGGGATCTAGCACGAGCATCAAAGCTTATTGAGTCTCTGATTCTCGGCCTGCCTGTTCCACAACTCTTCCTTTACGAGCAGCGCCCGGACAGGAATCTGCTCATCGACGGACAACAACGCCTAATGTCTATTTATTACTTCAAACAACAACGCTTTCCTCGCAAAGACAGGCGTGCTGATCTGCGCCGCATATTCGATCAGAACGGCAAGATTCCAGACGACATTCTGCAGGATAACACCTACTTCGAAGACTTCAAATTGCGGCTGTCGGCGAACCTGCCAGAAAAAACGAGTTGAACGGCCTGACGTACGAAACCTTGGACGGTCACCGTTCTCGGTTGGACCTGCGTCCTATCCGTTGTATTATTATCAAGCAGAACAGTCCCTCCGATGGTGATACGGCAATGTATGAAGTATTCAACCGCCTTAACACCGGCGGAGTCAACCTCCACCCGCAAGAGATTCGCTCCAGCATGTATCATTCTCAGTTCTATGACATGCTTAACGAAATCAACGCGGAAGCAAATTGGCGAACTATGCCTGGCTCTCCAGACCCTGATCTACACATGAAAGATATCGAGATCTTGTTGAGAGGCTTCGCCATGCTTGTCGACGGCAACGACTACAGTCCGTCCATGGTCAAGTTCTTGAATAAATTTTCGAAGAAATGCGCAGGGAATGCAGCGACGTATAATGGTCAACTGAAATCTCTTTTCCTGTCTTTCCTTAAAGGAACCTCTGATTTATTCCCCTCCGCGGGAGGATAATGGTAGCGAAAAGAAAAGGCAGGGAGTAGAATCGGAGGATATCAGGGAGAGGGAGGCTATCGGAATGCAGCAGCGGACGTTCGGGGCGGTGAATTTCGAGAAGTACGGCAGGCAGACGCGGAAGGCGAAGTTCCTGGAGGAGATGAACGGGGTGATCCCGTGGGAGGAGTTGGTGGAGGCGGTGGAGCCGTACTATCCGCAGCCTCCGGGAGCGGGACGGCGCCCGGTGGGGATCGAGCGGATGTTGCGGATTCATTTTTTGCAGCACTGGTTCAGCCTGTCGGACCCCGGGGTGGAGGAAGCGCTGTATGATTCGCGAGCCATGCGGGAGTTCGTGGGGGTGGATTTGGGAGAGGAGCGTGTGCCGGATGAGACGACCATCTGCAAGTTTCGGCACTTGTTGGAGCGCCATGAGTTGGGGAAGGAAGTGTTTCGCAAGGTGAATGGGCATCTGGAAGAGAAGGGGCTGAAGGTATCGACGGGAACGATTGTGGATGCGACGATCCTGCAGGCGGCGGCCTCGACGAAGAACAAGGGGAGGCAGCGGGATCCGGAGATGCATTCGACGCGGAAGGGGAATCAGTGGTATTTCGGGATGAAGGCGCACGTGGGGGTGGACAGTCGGACGAAGCAGATCCATTCGGTGGTGGCGACGGCGGCGAACGTGCATGATTCGCAGAAGCTGGGGGAGTTGTTGCACGGGCGGGAGACGCGGGTGTGGGGAGACTCGGCGTATGGGGGACAGGGCAAGGTGATCCGGGAGCGGGCGCCGAGGGCTCAGGACTTTACCCACCGGAAGGGACAGAGGAATCGACCTTTGACGGAAGAGGATCGGAGGCGGAACCGGAGCAAGTCGCGTGTGCGAGCGAAGGTGGAGCATGTGTTCGGGGTGATGAAGAGGCGATTCGGGTTCACCCGGCTCAGGTACAAGGGGCTGTGGAAGAATGAGCATTACTTGCTCATCACTTGTGCTTTGGTCAACATGCTGATGGCGAAGAGGGAATTATTGCGTGGGAGTGCGTAGAATGCAGGGAAAGCACCCCTGGAACATGCTTCCAGGGGTGCTCAAACCCTCGATCGACGCCCGGATCCTCGTTTCTACACCGCCCTCCGACGCCAAATGATACTCATGACGTTCCCATCAACTGCATCTGGAATGCCTCCATCTCAATTCCTGAATTGTTCAGAGGTTCCTCTTCAGTATGTTTGGCAGTGGTTTCAAAGAGCACGCGAAGCGCGTGGTCGAACAAAATGACGAGTTGCGCGAGTCGAGGTGTGCGTTCCTGGAGATCGGTAGAGAACGGAACAGGCTGGTTCACCAAGACTTCGCGAACTATCCAATGGACAAGACCTCATCCGAAGTCTGTGAATTGTATAGAATCGCGATGGCATTCGTCGATTGGTTCCCAGGCGCCATCCGAGAGTTTTCGGCTAATTCCTGAGACTCTTCAGGATTTCATGTGGGTAGAGGATCGAGGATGGAACCTCACCATCATATAGTATTCTCTCCTGCATGGCAACCTCTTCGATACAGATGACGATAGAAGAAAGGGCGCTTCGAGAATTCGTGTGGATTGTGACACTCCCCACGTACGCGATGATGTCCGCTTCCCCCCATTCCAACCATGCCGTCCTCGGTTTGGCGGCGTGGACACCTCACCTCGTCATTCCCGCGAAAGCGGGAATCCATCGGGCCAGCTCGCCGCCTTGGCCGCGGACGGCAGGACGGTCGGCGCCCAGAGCGGCAACCTCGACTTGGCGCTGCTCGTGGACGGCCTGCTAGAGGCGAAGGGGCGCCTGTGACC
The DNA here is from genome assembly GCA_965204235.1 of uncultured Binatia bacterium (SeqCode). Classification (GTDB taxonomy): domain Bacteria; phylum Desulfobacterota; class Binatia; order UBA9968; family JAJDTQ01; genus JAJDTQ01. The sequence continues at coordinate 1,859,908 of OZ241979.1, read as the reverse complement.
GGGGATGCGGGGGGTCAGGGAAGCTCGACGACCCGGCCCACGGTCTTGAGCAGGGCCGTCACCGCCTTCAGGTGGGCCTTGATTCGGTGGAGCCTCCCGGCCGCCCGCCCGAGGTCGCGCACTCCCCTTTCGAGCGCGGCCTCGAAGGACCGGTCCATCAGCGTCGGCGCCTTGTCGGCGTAGGCGATCCCCGCCTCGGCAAAGGCTTCGAGCCGACCGGCATCCCCGGCCCCGGCGCACCCTGCGGCCGACAGCGCCAGCACCCAAGGCAGCAGGAAGCGGATTCGACAGGCTGCAAGCGCATCGGCCGGGGAGCGCCTCATGGAAGCCCGCGCGGGAGGAGGGCAGGATGGAGTCGGAAGAGTCCGATTCCCACCTTGCCGATAACCCTTACCGTGTAAACCATATCCCCGGTCACTACTGTCCGGGATACTCCTTGTCAGGGAGGTGTAACCTGTTGTAATAAAAGGAGAAAGTCTTCATTTTCGGCTGTCATCGACTTGAACGGCGCCGGGGGTTTGAAGCACCCTCTTCCATCGAGACTCGACTTGGAGGAGGTGCTCATGTACACCGGCAAACTGATCTTTACGCAGGCCATCGACCATGTTCCTTCGCACACGTTCCGTCGTTGCGTCCATCGGTATCGCGGAGACCAGCGTATCAAACGCTTCAGTTGTCAGGATCAATATCGCTGCATGGCCTTTGCCCAATTGATTCACCGGGAAAGTCTGCGAGACATCGAAACCTGTCTGCGTGCCCGAAGTCAGAAGCTTTACCACATGGGGATACGAACCAGGGTTTCGCGCAGTACTCTGGCGGAAGCCAACGAAAAGCGTGACTGGCGTATCTATGCCGACCTGGCTCAATCCCTGATCCAGACGGCTCGTCGGCTGTATCTCCACGACCGTTTTGGCGTCCAACTCGACAACACGGTTTACGCACTCGACTCCACCACCATCGACCTGTGCCTTTCCGTCTTCCCCTGGGCTTCCTTTCGTCGCACCAAGGCAGCAGTGAAACTGCATACCCTCCTGGACCTGCGCGGCAACATCCCGACCTTTATTCGTGTGTCTTCGGGCAAAATCCACGACGTCAATGTACTCGACATCCTGATGCCGGAGGCCGGCGCCTTCCATGTCATGGATCGTGCCTATGTGGACTTCCATCGCTTACAGGAATTCACCGAAGCCCTGTCGTTCTTCATCATTCGTGCCAAGTCCAACCTCCAGTTCCGTCGTCTTTATTCACAACCTGTCCATAAGGCGGCAGGACTCCGTTACGACCAAGTCGGTGTGCTGACTGGCCGCCATTCCTTCAGCCACTACCCGCACCACCTGCGCCGCATCAAGTATCACGACGCCAAAACTCACAACACCCTCGTATTCCTCACCAACAACTTCACCCTGCCTGCGCTCACCATTGCCGAACTCTACAAATGTCGATGGCAGGTCGAGTTGTTCTTCAAATGGATCAAACAACACCTGCGAATCAAGTTCTTCTTCGGCACCTCTGAAAACGCCGTCAAAACTCAAATCTGGATCGCCGTCTCCGTCCATGTGCTGGTGGCCATCATCAAAAAACGCCTCCACTGCCACGCCAGCCTCTACACAATCCTACAAATCCTCAGCCTCTCCCTGTTCGAGAAAATCCCGCTCAATCAACTACTTACCCAACCCATGCCCCCCATCCATATCCCTCTCCCCCCTCATGAACCCTCTAACCAGTTGATTTTGTTCAACTAATATCCCGACACTAGTGATCCCCGGTCTATCCTGTAAACCATGTTACCGGTCTGTACCGGTTGGGGGGAGGGAATCGGGGTTCTCCGCAATGCCGAACCCAGGACAGCAGGGTGGGAATCGGACCTCATCGCGTGAGAGGGAAGCGTCACACGAAAGCCTGAAGCTCCTAGTATTCCACCGGTATCGTCGAAACGCAACCGTTCCATGCACGACGCGGGCGGCTGCCTGGAACGGCCGGGCGCTCCTGCCGTCTTCCCCGGCGCCCTTCCTGCCCACACGCGCGGAGGTTCTTCGGAGGAGGACCGGGCCGTTCCGGTCGTTGTCCCGGCCTCCGGAAAGGGCTATCGTGGGGGCTCAGGATCACGATTCCGGCATCTGCGGATCCGCCGGGAGGAGGAAGGGAGAGAGATGGCCAAGACGACCCTGTTGCACGTGACCGTGGCGGACGCCTACTTGGCGCTTTTGGCGGACCGCGGCGTCGATTACTTCTTTGCCAACGCCGGCACGGACTTCGCGCCCATCGTGGAGGCCCTGGCCAAGGCGCAGAACCTGGAGACCCGGGTGCCCCAACCGGTCACCTGCCCCCACGAGAACACCGCCCTCCACATGGCCATCGGCTACTACCTGGTGACCGGCAAGCCCCAGGCGGTGATGGTGCACGTCAACGTGGGCACCGCCAACGGCATGAACGGGTTCCTGAACGCCGCGCGGGGCAACATCCCCATGCTGTTCACCGCGGGCCGGACCCCCACCAACGAGGAAGGCTTGGCCGGGCACCGGAGCCTGGACATCCACTGGACCCAGGAGATGTTCGACCAGGCCGCCATGGTGCGCGAGGCGGCCAAGTGGGACTACGAGCTGCGGAACGGCAAGCAGACCGAGACCATCGTCGATCGGGCCCTGGCGGTGGCCAGGAGCGAGCCCACCGGACCCGTCTATCTGAGCCTGCCCCGGGAGGTGCTGGCCGAGCGCATGGACGAGTTCACCTACGAGTCCCCCGGACGCCAGCGCGCCTCGGCGCCTCCCTATCCCAACGCCGGGGCCGCGGACCATGCCGCGGCGCTGCTGGCCGATGCCGAGCACCCGCTCATCATCACCAACTGGGCCGGCCGCAACCCGCGGGTGTGGCGGCCCCTGGCCGAGCTGGCCGAGCGCGGGGCCATCCCCGTGGTGCAGTACCGCAACCGCTACATGTCGCTGCCCACCGACCATCCCATGAACCTGGGGTACGACCTCGACCCCCTGCTGGGCCAGGCGGACGTGATCCTGGCCATCGACGTGGCGGTGCCGTGGCTGCCCGCCACCGACAAGGTCCGCGACGACGCCAAGGTGATCCACATGGGCGCGGACCCGCTGCACAGCTACGTGCCGCTGCGCGGCCACCCCTGCGACATCGCCCTGGCCTGCGCCACCGACGCGGGCCTCACGGTCCTGGGCGAGGCCCTGGCCGCCCACGAGGCCCGGGTGCGGACGAAGATCGACCGGCGCCGGCAGACCCTGGCGGACATGCGGCGGCGGCAACGCGATAGCTGGGCCGCGAAGCTCGAACAGGTGAAGGACGACAAGCCGCTGCATCCCGTGTGGGTCACCCATTGCATCAACCGGCTCAAGGACGACGACACCATCGTGGTGAAGGAGTCGCCGCTCGCGTCGTCCCACATGGACGTCACGCAGCCGGGCACGCTCCTGAACGCCGGCGCCGCTTCGGGTCTGGGCCACGGCCTCGGGGTCGCCCTGGGGGCGAAGCTCGCAGCCCGTGACCGGCTGGTCATCGGCACCCACGGCGACGGCTCCTACATGTTCGGCAACCCCGTCGCCAGCCACTACGTGGGCGCCGAGCAGCGGCTTCCCGTCCTCACAGTCATCTTCAACAACCGGAGGTGGCAAGCGGTGCGCCGGGCCACCGTGGGTCTCAACCCGGACGGATACGCGGCCCGGAGCGACCATCCGCCCATCACCATGCTCGACGGCGTGGACAAGTACGAAAAGGCGGTGGAGGTGGCCGACGGCTACGGCGAGCGGGTGGAGGACCCGGCCGACCTCATGCCCGCGTTGGAGCGCGGCCTCAAGGCGGTGCAGGTGGAGCAACGCCAAGCCGTCATCAACGTCGTCTGCTCGGCGTGAGGCATGCGGACCGGGAAAAGCGCGTCCTTCGACTTCGCTACGCTACGCTCAGGACGAACGGGGGCTTCACTGAGTGAACCATTCCGATGCGAAGTCAGCAACAAAACTCCCTGTTCCCGGAAACGGACGTTCCCCGACACAGGGATGGAACCTCCGGCAGTTTCGTGGACAACATGGGGCTTCCGATCCACCGCTGGTTCCGATACAGCGCCGGTTTCAGCGGCGCCTGGGCCGGGGATTTGATCTCGCGTGAAGTACCGGACGACGACGTCCGGGTCTTCGACCCCTTCGCCGGAAGCGGCACGACGCTCATAGCCGCTGAGCAGTGCGGCGTCGCATCGTGGGGGATCGACTCGCATCCGTTCGTCGCGCGGGTTGCACTGGCCAAATTGGCGTACCGCTCGTCTCCGAACGAGTACCTCCGACGTGCGAAGATCGTACTTGCCGGCGCCAGGCAACGCGCCCCTTCCCTGAAATCATACGCGCCGCTGATCCGGAAATGCTACACCAACGAGGCATTGGAGCAACTCGACTGTCTTCGGAACGCAATGGAAAGCTTTTACGACGACTCGGAATCCGCCCGGCTCGTGTGGCTGACCCTCGTCTCCGTCTTGCGCTCTACGTCCCATGTGGGTACGGCCAACTGGCAATACCTCCAGCCCAATCGCCGAAAGGCGCACGTCGAAGAGCCTTTTGCCGCGTTCCGGGCGATGATGCACACGGTGCACGGCGACATGGCTTTCGCCGGTGGTCTGGCCGGCCCGCGGGCGAGGTTCGACCTGGACGACGCCCGTTCGTGTGAAGCCGTCCCTGCCGATGGCGTCAACCTGGTCGTGACGTCGCCTCCATACCCCAACAACTATGACTATGCGGACGCCACCCGCCTGGAAATGACGTTCTTCGGCGAGATCGAGGGTTGGGGAGACTTGCAAACGGGGATACGTCAGCGCCTTCTCCGCTCTTGTACGCAACACGTCCCGGAGCGTTCCATTGACTTGGCCGCCGTGCTGGCAAGACCCGAACTGGAGCCCATTCGCGATGAGTTGCAACGCGTGTGCGAAGAGCTTGGCGAAATCCGACTGGGCCGCGGCGGCAAGAAGACCTACCACAACATGGTAGGATGCTATTTCCTGGATCTTGCGCAGGTCTGGCTGGCCCTGCGGCGGGTGTGCGCCACGCCGTCGAAGGTCTGTTTCGTGATCGGAGACTCCGCGCCTTACGGAGTGTACGTTCCGGTGGTCGAATGGCTTGGCAAACTGGCCATTGCGGCAGGTTTCGACTCCTGGCGCTTCGACAAGACCCGTGATCGCAACACCAGGTGGAAGAACCGCAAGCATCGTGTTCCCCTCTGCGAAGGACGCCTATGGGTGGAAGGTTAGGATCGACGTGTCGCCGAAAGAGGACACGAGTGAACCCGGACTGCAACGCAAGGAAACCCTGGACGATTTGGCTCTTCCGTGTGGGTAAGGTAGGAGAGGAGGGGGCGCGAGAGGGTTCAGGCAGTGGCAAGGGAGGGAGAGATGCGAGACCGGGAGTTGTACGCGAGGCTACTGGGGATCGAGGCGCCGTGGCGAGTGGAGGGGGTGGAGTTGAAGCTGGATGAGGGGGAGGTGGTGGTACAGGTGGAGCACGGGGGTGGGAAGTTGAGTTGCCTGGAGTGCGGGCGTCGAGGGAGCCGGTACGACACGCGGCAGCGACGGTGGCGTCATCTGGACACGTGTCAGTACCGGACGGTGCTGGAGGCGGGGGTTCCGCGGGTAGAGTGTGAGGAGCACAAGGTGAGGCAGGTGCGGGTTCCGTGGGGGGAAGAGCGGTCGCGGTTCACGGCGCTGTATGAGGGGTTGATCCTGGACTGGCTGCAACAGGCGAGTATTGCGGGGGTGGCGGGGATGATGGGGCTGAGTTGGGACGAGGTGGACGGGGTGATGCGTCGCGGGGTGGAGCGGGGGTTGGCGCGACGGCAGGAACAGCGGAAGCTACCGGGAGAGGGGGCGCAACGGCTGAAGGGCAGCCGCTACCTGTGGCTGAAGAACCCCCAGCACATGGACTGGCAGCGATGGAAAGAGTTCGCGGGGCTGCGGGACAGCGCCCTGCAAACTGCACGGGCCTGGGGCTACAAGGAGCACGCCATGACTCTGTGGGACTACCGCAGCCGCACCTGGGCGCGCAAGGCCTGGCAGGCCTGGGTTCGCTCGGCCAGCCGTTGTCGTCTGGAGCCGGTCAAGCGTGTGGCCCGCATGGTTCGGAAGCACTTGGAAGGAATCCTCACTGCCGTGGTCCAGCGGGTGACCAATGCCCGAGCCGAAGGCATCAACTCCAGCATCCAGTGGCTGAAGTACCGGGCCCGCGGCTACCACAACCGCCAACGCTTCCGCGACGCCATCTACTTCCATTTCGGTGCCCTTGATGTCTACCCAAAGGCGTCCCTCGATTACCACTTACCCACATGAATTCCTGAAGCGCCATCAGAATCTCCTTCGATCACAGGTTTCGACTATGGAGTTTATCCATCAGCCCGCCCCTTCAAACCGACTGGGCGATTATCTCAAGGAGAATCTATCTAGGGAGTGGACACACTTCCGAGCCGCGGTTGCCTTTGTCAAACGTTCCGGCACTCGACACGTCGCTCCAGTGCTCGCGGCCTTCGCCCGAACCGGCCACGTTGAGATCATCGCCGGCATCGATCACCGGGGCACATCGATGGAAGGGCTTCGCGATCTACTGAATTCAGTATCTCCTCGGGGCCGGATAATCGTCTTCCACAATCGTTTGCCGTTCACGTTCCACCCAAAGGTATATCTGTTCAAGTCTCCGAGGGCGGCAGAGATCCTCCTGGGCTCCGGTAACCTCACAGAAGGGGGACTGTTCATCAATTATGAGGCGGCTCTTCGTATCCCTCTCAATTTAGCCGATCCGGATCAAGCCGGACTCCTCGAGTCTTTGGAACAAGTGCTCGACTCCTGGACCGATCTTTCGAGTGGGGCTTCGCGTGTTTTAGATGAGACTCTTCTCGTCCGACTAAGCCGAATGGGCTTAGTCCCTTCGGAAGCGCTAAGCATCTCTGAGTCTAGGGAGGTTGAAGATAACAGAACTCATCCTGTACACCTAGGCTTTCCATTTGCTGCCCGTGGCGAATACAGAGCTCCGCCGGTCCCAAGCGTTAGCGAGTTTGGGTTATCGACGACTAGAACAAATCGGGTCACAAGCGTAGCTGCGCCTGACCTACAATCTCCTAACTTCGCAGGTACCGGCTTTGTGATGACTCTTCAGCGAACCGATGTCGGTGTTGGCCAGATCACAAGAGGCACTTCTCGGCGCTCCCCTGAGATATTCATCCCGTTGGCAGCCCGTGACACCAATCCTGGATTTTGGAATTGGCCGGAGAGTTTCGTAGCCGATCCTCGAAAACCTGGTAAGCTCGACCGTCTAGGCGTACGTATTCGCTTGGGCACGGAAGTCGTCTCCGTGAATATGATGACGTGGCCTGACAAACATGACTTTCGATTACGTAGTGAGGCATTACGTAGCGCTGGCAATGTCAGTGACATCCTGCGCATGGAGAAGGTCGAATCAGGGGCCGGCTACGAGTACTACGTCGAAGTGGTTCCGCAAGGGACAAGTCAGTATCCTTTCTATCTCGTACTATGCAGTCAATCCGTGCGCAACTCAAGAAAGCAATATGGATATTATTAAGACCTTTCCAGTCTTACGATTTCTTCTGAAGGGACTGCATTTTTCTTGAAAATATCCCGTGAAACCAGCATGTCCATCTCCATCTTGTCCACTGTCCGAAACCCGAGGCTGTTCGCTATTTTTCGTAGATGTTTAGCTGTACAGATCTCTACCTCTTGACCTCCCGCGGTTGTTCGGTTATTGCCGACGACTACAAACATTGTACCCCCGGGTCGCAATAGGAAAAACATTTGTTGCATCACTTTGCGCATGTCAAAGAAATACTTTGATAAAAGTGCGGACAGGTTTCGGCGCCGGAAACCCACAGTCCTCAGTTTGTTGAGTCGGTCAATGCGTTCGATCAACGATCGAGTTTTCGATGGCAGCAAACATTTATTCGCTTCATAGAACGTCCAGTACATTTCACGTGTCCGTGTTGTGATCTCGCGGTTGCCGATCATCAGCATATCTCGTGTCCGATGTTCTCTACGAGACAACAGGTCGAGATAAACGAGGCTTAATCGGTCAGTGTCGATATAAGGGAGCGCAGTAGCATAAGGCGGCGAGGTGATTACTGCATCCACTTTGCTGGTCAATTCAGGCAGAACATTCGCCGCTTGGCGTGCGTCGACTTCTCGCACGGTATGACTGCCTACTTTTGTTGGACCACGTTCGATCAGAAAGGCTGCAACAGTTCTAGTCGACCGCGCTGCTTCGTCGAGGAAACGGGCGATGGTCTCACCAGGTGCAAGTTCCATCTTTTCCCTTCGGATCCGAAGGTCGTCGGTTTTTTGCAAAGAAACACGACGTAGGATGTTGCTCAGGCAAACTCGATAGAAGTTCTGAAGTGTTTTGGTAGGTAGTTGGTATATCGCTGCTTTGATACAGTCTAGCTCATTGAGTGTCGGCAGATCGAACCACCGCTCAAGATAGACGCGATCGTCATCCGTTAGCAAACTACAATGCCTTGGTTCTCGAGGACGAGCTACTGGCCTTGCCAACATTTTCCGAAGGTTTCCGTAGGCCATTGTCAGTGATCTCGGCTCTAACTCCAATGCACTGCATTTTACATCGGTGACGAATACGGAAAATGGGTTCATATCAAATCCGCAACCTCGTCGCCCCGATAGTCGTGCCTCGACCAGTGTGGTGCCACTGCCACACATCGGATCGAGAACAATGGCGTCTTCTGGCAGTCGTGCGATGTTCATTAGTGCGCGTACGAGTTGGGGAAAGAATTTACCTCGATACTCGTGTATCCCGTGCGTAGCGTAGCGTAGGCACCGCCTGTTAGGCAACTTGAAAGGTATCAGTGCACGCATTGTCTCCGTCAACACATTATTCATCGTGCGGTTATGTGCAATTCCCAGGGTTGCTTCGCTCCGTAGTTGAACCGTCAGTCCATCAATATCGTCACCGACCGAGTGCCAATATGCCAGTTCTTGCCGCAGCACACCTTCATTATTTGTGCGGGTGACCGCGAAAACCGAGGCTGTCTCCTCGTTTCCATCTATTGGAGTGATGGAACCGCCCACAAGGGCACGTAATTCCTGAAGCGCTAGCTGTCGCTCGAAAGGCTGGATATGCTCCTTCATTTTGCAGTTCAGGTTATCCATGTATCTACACCTTTTGAAGGATCAGGATGTTCTCCGTCTTGATCCTTCCTATCTTGGGGTTGAATGCCTTTCGGGTCGGCTCAATCGTTCGACGAATCCGCATGACCTCGCGGAATCCGGCACTTGTCCCCGTCTCTGCGAGTAATGAAGCGTTGTCGATGCGGTTGCCATCTATCGTGGAATCTCCGATCACGAAGCAAGCGTAACGACGGTTCCTCAGCCGGTCTCGCAACCAACGGAAGACCTCCTTGAACTCTCTCCGGAACGTTTCTTGAGTTGCTCGATGCCGTCCCTTAGCGCTGTACTTTCTGTGGCTGCCGATTTCGATCGCCTTGAAGATCTCCGGATCGTAACCGAGCCAGATTAGCCTAGTGCGATGGTAAAGGTGATAGCTATAAGCATTCGGGTAAGGAGGTGAGGTTACCACCAAGTCAAAGCGCTCGGTCTCGGGAGCCTTTAGGATGTCGGCGGTAACTACTCGACATGAACATCGATCTTCGATTAGATCGCTCATCTCGCGCACCGCCAGGATTGCGGCGTCAAGCTGGTTTAGATATCGACGCACTGTATCGCCAGGTTCAACCGACTTCTCGCGTCGGACGTATCGGGTGTCGGAATCTTGCTTCGAAACAGATACGATGATCGCTGCAAATGTGACTGCACAGAGTGTTCGTACTGATGGGCTCGATACATAGTCGATGAGAACTCGTAGCTCCGCGAGCTCCTCAACCACATGAGGTTCGAACCAGAACTCACAGACTTTTGGTGTCGGACGCCAGCCTGAGGATCGGAACGGCCGCCCGCCATGGAACAGGTCGCCGGTTGGCGATTCCACCTTTTCCAGTATCGTCTGACAGGTACTGCGATGTGTCTCTAATTCATCGAAATCCGACTCTGTCAGTGGCGTTGTCTTGGCTTGGCTGATCAGGGTGGCTAGCGGATTAGCGTCGATTCCTATCGCGTTGCGCTTGAGTTGAACTGCTTCAAGCAACGTCGTGCCGCTGCCGCAGAAGACATCGGCGATCGTCTCTCCTACTGATGATAACTCCTGGATCAGTGTATTCGGAATTTGTGGAATGAACTTTGCAGGGTAAGGGTGAAGGTTGTGCGTGAGATAGCTAGTCTTTGCGGAAGCGAAGTCCCAATCGATCTGTTCCAACTGAGTGAGGTGGATGTCGTCGCGTGGGGTCGCTGTAGCCGCATTCGGTTGGTCGCCTCTCGCGAAAGCCGCGATCTCCATCGCTTCATTGGCAGTGAAGACGCGCCAACCGTGACGGTCACGGCACGGCTCCGGAATGCTACCTTCTCGTAACCAGCGCAGTAACGTATCTCTGTGTACACCGGCCATGTTGGCGACTTGCGCTGTGGTGAATGGCTGTTGCATTTTGCCTATAGGTGCCTATAGTCGATCATAGGTTACAATAGACCACGGATCAGGGATATTGTCAAGTCACTGCTGTCTGGTTAACGGACGCATAGGGTTGAAAATCTCCATATACGACAAAGAGTTACACGGAGAAGGTGTGGTGTCGGCTTGAATGCGGATTGCCGTTTCGGGCATGTTTTGGGGAGATACTCCTACAGATCCTGTCCGTTCCCGCTTTCGAGAAAATCCAACTGAATCAATAGGTTACAGAATCAACACCCCTTCAAAGCTCCCCGTCCTCCGTAACCAACTGATTTTGTCCCATCCTTAACTGGACATTATTGACTCGGCTCTTCCGGCTTTTGTGGGGGTTGTGACACTTCCTCCCACGCGATGAGGTCGGATTCCGACCCTGCTGTCCTCGGTTTGGCTTTGTGGAGAACCCATCGACGCCAGCACCAACGGACAGATGGCTGAAACGGGTTGGACGGGTCCGTGTAGAGGACTCCTCCCCTCAAGAGGGAGGGGACTCTAACCCGTGAAACTCTACCCACACAAATTTCTGAAGCGCCTGATCGTTTGACGAGCGCCGAGATCGGGTTCCGGTGCCCCCGTGCGTCACAGGCAGCCTTTCTCCCGGTAGTAGCGCTCGGCGCCGGGGTGCAGGGGCAGGTCCAATGGCCCGTCCGGGGTATCGTGGCAGAACTGCGTCATGGGCGGTACGCAGGGAGTGTCGTAGGAGATGTGCTCGCGCATCTGCTCGATGACCTGGACCACGTGGTAGGCGAGATCCTCCGGCAGTCCCTCGTGGGTGACGATGGGCCAGCCGCTATAGTCCACCGCGGTCACCGGCTCGTCCAGCTTGCCGTCGAACAGCGGGCCGTCCAGGGGCGCCCGGCTGAAGCCGTAGCGGTCGAGCCGTGACAGGGCCTTGTCGGAGAAGTGCAGGAACGCCATCCCCTGCTCCACCGCGGCCCCGGCCCACGACGGCAGCCCTTCGTCGATGACCGCGTCCACGTGGCCGGAGGCGATCCCTTCCAGGCGCCGGGGGTTGCTGGGGCGCACCACCGGCTCCACCGCGCCGCCCCATTCCTCGAAGGTCTTCAGGCTCATGCCGTGGGCTCGCAGCGCCGCGTTGATGGCGAAGTTGACGCAGTCGTTGTCCGCCACCGAGACCCTGAGGGCGGGTCGTCGGCGCTTGAGCTCGTCCATGGAGCGGACGCCGAACTTGCGGGCCACCGCCACCACCAGTCGGTCGTTGGAGGGGAACACGGCCAGGGCGCGCAGCGGCAGCGGTCGGCGAAAGGGGCCGCGCCCGCGGTAGGCCATGGAGGCGACGACCGAGGGGTTGAGCCAGCCGATGTCGATCTTGCCCCGGCCCACCAGGCGGGCGCCCCGGACCCCGCTGCACCAGGCGGGACTGACGGCGATGGTGAAGGCGAAGGGCGGACCCCCGGAGGCGCCGGCGCCGGGCAGTTCCACCGAGAGCCTGATGGCGCTGGTCATGAGCGTGGGGACCGTGTCGTAGAGGCCGGCCAGGAGCTTGGCCCCGATCTGCGCGCGCAACAGGCTCGAGCTCATGGGTTTGACGCTGCGGTCGTCGTAGGTCATGCCCTGGTTCTCCTTCCCCGCGGACTGCGGCGGGCCGCGGCGGCCCGGGTCCGCGGAGACAGGTTAGCCTATCCCGGGCGGGTATTGTATAGTTGCGGTCTCACACGACCTTCCGGCCCCGCTTGCCGCCGCGTCCCGCCCGGAGTGCCGCGTCTCCCGGGGGCGCCATGGATCGAGCCCACACATGGCAATACTGACCGCTTTGGGGGCCGCCTTCTGCTTTGGCCTGGCTCACATCCTGGTGCGTTACGGGCTGCGCACCGGGCCGCCCACCACCGCCATCACGTTCAACATCGCCACCATGGCCGTCGTGCTGCTGTCGGTCATGGGGCCGTGGGCGTCGTGGGAGCAGACGTCGCTGCCGGCCCTGGGATGGTTCACGCTGGCCGGGGCGGTGGCCCCGCTCACCACCCAGTTCCTGTTCTACGCGGCCATCTCCCGGGTGGGCGTGGCCCGGGCGTCGCCGCTACGGAACGTCTCGCCGTTGTTCGCCAGCCTGCTGGCGGTGGCATGGCTCGGCGAGCAGTGGACCGTGGCGGTGGCCAGCGGCACCCTCATGATCATCCTGGGAGCCACGGTCCTGGGAATGCGCGACCGGCAGGCGCTTACGGACTTCCGCAAGCGCGACCTGCTGTTCGCGGTCGGCGCCGCGGTCCTGGGAGGCATTGCCAGCCCCATTCGCAAGTACGGCTACCTGCTGCTGACTTCCGTGCCCCTGGCCGTCTGCCTGACGTTGATCGGGAGTCTCGGCGGCCTGGTCCTCTACCTGGGGGCGGGCCGAGGCTACCGTGACGTGGTGGTCAACCGGGGCACGGTGCTCTGGTTCGGACTCTCGGGCGTGGTGACGAGCTGCGGCATCACTTCGTACATGACCTCGCTGAGTCTCGGGGACGTGGTGCTGGTGGACCCGCTGATCGCCACTACGCCGCTGTTCTCGGTGACGTTCACCCACCTCCTGCTGAAGGGTCAGGAGCGCGTCACGTCCAAGGCAGTGGTCGGCGCGGTGCTGATCTGCGCCGGGGGCATCGTGCTGACGGTGTTCTGAGAAACGGCGGGAGCCGGACGGCCGCAGCGCTCGGGGTTCCCGTCCCGGACCCGCCCGCCGCGGTCCGTGGGTTGACACCCTCCGTCCGGGCCAGTAACTTGCCGCCCGTGGACCCGGCCGACGAGATCGTGGCCATCGTGGACGAGCACAACCGCGTGGTGGGCTCCGCGGCCCGGCGGGAGATGCGCGCGCGGCGGCTGCCGCACCGCGCTACCTACGTCCTGGTGTTCAATTCCCGCGGCGAAGTCTTCGTGCAGAAGCGCGCCCGCACCAAGGATGTGTTCCCCGGGTGCTACGACCCCGCGGCCGGCGGCGTGGTGCTCGCCGGCGAGACCTTCGAGCAGGGAGCCCTGCGCGAGCTGGAGGAGGAAATGGGCATCCGCAACGTCCCGCTCCGGCGCCTGTTCGAGTTCTACCATGCGGACGCCCACAGCCGGGTCTGGGGCGCGGCCTACCGGTGCGTGTACGACGGCCCGGTCACGTTGCAGGAGGAGGAAGTGGAGAGCGGCGCCTTCACGGCCATCGACGGTGTCCTGGAGCAGGCGGCCGCCCGGCCGTTCACGCCGGACGGCCTGTACGTGCTGCGGCGCTACGTGGAGACGGTTGGCCGCGGCCAGCTATGAGCCGCGGCTCCGGGGCCGCGGCGGGTACGAGGCGCGCTTCGCCGGACCGCCGAATACCGTGACCGCTGCTCCGGGTCGGCGGCAGTCCATGGAACCGTGACATGAAACTGGGACTGAGCCCCTTGCAGGGCGTGGAGAGCTTCGAGGAGACCATCCGGGAATGCGAGCGGGCGGAAGCCGCGGGGTTCGATTCGGTCTGGCTGGGCGAGCACCACAACAACCCGGTCCTCTATCCTGCGCCGCTCATCGGACTTGCCGCCATCGCCGCCCGCACCCGGCGCGTGGCGCTGGGAACGGGGGTGCTGCTGCTGCCGCTGTACCATCCCGTGAGCGTGGCCGAGGAAGGGGCCATGGTGGACCGGATCTCCGGCGGCCGGCTCATCCTCGGCGTGGGCGCCGGATACGCCCCCGAGGAGTTCGCGGCCTTCGGGTTGTCGGTGAAGCAGCGCGGCGGCCGGCTCGACGAGGCGGCCGCGCTGGTGCGGCGCCTGTGGACCGAGACCCACGTCACCCATCACGGACGGTACTACCGCGTGGAGGACGCCACCGTGGGGCCGCCGCCCGTGCAGCGCCCGTCCCCGCCCGTCTGGTTCGGCGCCTGGACCGCGCCCGCCATCGAGCGGGCCGCGCGGCTCGGCGACGCCTGGCTGGGCGGACCGTCGGCTGCGCTGGCGGAGTTGTCGAGCTGCGCGGCGTCGTACCGCCGTGCGCGCGCGGAGATGGGCAAGGACCCGGGCGAAGTCGCCGCGTTCCGCTACGTGTTCGTCGCCGACACCACCCGGGAAGCGCGGGCCGCCGCGGGCGCGTCCTTCATCCGCGCTTACGAGGACATGTACTTCCGCTGGCCGCACCCGGTCGTCAAGCGGCCCGCCGGGGACCTCACCATCGAACGGCTCGCCGAGGACCGCATCATCCTGGGCGACCCCGACGCCTGCGTCCGGGAGATCGCGCGTTTCCGGCAGGAACTCGGACTCACCCACCTCGTCTGCCGCTTCTCGGTTCCGGGGATCTCCCGCCAAGCGTCCATGGCGTCCCTCGACCTCTTCGCCCGGGAGGTCATGCCCGCCCTGCGTTGAGGACCGCCCGGGCGCCGGAGTCCGTGCGGCGGCGTTGACTTCCGGAACCTCTGATCCATGCCGGCTCGAGGCGCCTCTCCCCATGAAAAAGCGCGTCCTTCGATTCCGCTACGCTACGCTCAGGACGAACGGGGCAATCGTTCAGGATTTCCTTTCCCCGGAAGGGGAGCCGGTGGGAGGTCCTCAGTCGGCCAGCCGCTCGACGACGGCGTCGGCGAAGGCGTCGGTCCCGAGCCGGCCGCCCAGGTCGGGGGTCTTGCAGTCCTGGTCCAGGGCATGGTCGTAAGCGCCCTCGATGCGCTCCGCGGCCCGGCGGCAGCGGTCGTCTTCGCGCGTGTCCGCCAGGTGGTTGAGCAGCATGACCGCGGACATCAGCATGGCGAGGGGGTTGGCGACGCCTGCGCCGGCGATGTCCGGCGCCGAGCCGTGGACCGCTTCGAACACCGCCCGGTCGTCTCCGAAGTTGGCCCCCGGCACCACTCCGAGGCCGCCCACGAGCCCGGCGCACAAGTCGCTGATCACGTCGCCGTAGAGGTTCTCGAGCAGCAGCACGTCGAACCGGCCGGGGTCCTGGACCAGCTTCATGCAGCCGGCGTCGATGATGTTCTCCTCATACTCGATGTTCGGGTACTCGTGCTGGTGGATGCGGCGGGCGCATTGCAGGAACAGCCCGTCCGTGACCTTCATGATGTTGGCCTTGTGGAAGACGGTGATC
Source organism: uncultured Binatia bacterium (SeqCode) (assembly GCA_965204235.1). Classification (GTDB taxonomy): domain Bacteria; phylum Desulfobacterota; class Binatia; order UBA9968; family JAJDTQ01; genus JAJDTQ01. The sequence goes on along the minus strand of OZ241979.1, from coordinate 1,844,318 downwards.
TTGCGCCGCTGGCGCCGGGTGGCGAACCGGAAGGCCCAGTGGGCGATGCGCAGGCTGGCGCTCTTGGTCGCCACCTTCATGCTCATCACCACGTCGTCGGTGACCCGGTTCTCCACGCCGCTGTAGAGTCCTTCGGTGTTCTCGCGGACGATGACGAGGTCCACGTCGTCGAAGCGGGTGGGGGCGCCGGCCAGTGACCGCACCGGGCGCACCGCGGCATACAGGTTGAGGCGTTGCCGCAGTTGGACGTTGACCGAGGTAAAGCCCTCGCCCACCGGCGTGGCGCACGGACCCTTGAGGGCCACCCCGTGGTGCTCGATGGCTTCCACGGTGGGCTCGGGCAGCACGTCCGGCCCCCGGTCCAGGGCGGTCGCGCCGGCCTCGCGTTCGACCCATTCCACCGGAGCGCGGGCCGCTTCGAGGATACGGCGCACGGCCTCGGTGATCTCGGGACCGATGCCGTCGCCGGGGATGAGCACGGCGGAATGTTTCTTCATGAGCGGCGGACTCTGTCGGGTTGCGTGGATTGCCAGAAGTGCGGTCGTCCATTGGAAAAGAAGGCCGCCAGCATGAGCGCCCCTACGAAGAGGAGCACCGGCGCCCTTCCCATCCATGTCGAAACCGCTCGGTGCATGTGCCAAACGTAGCATAGCGAACGTCTATGGCAACCTGCTTGCATCTCGTTGGAGCCCGGGAGGGAGCAGGCCAAGCGAGGGCGGGAGGAGTTGGGGAAGCGGTGGCGGGTGAAGCGAGGGCGAGTCCGGTACTGGATTTCCAACCGCCCTTGCCTTATGATATTTGCCCCTCGTTGGTGATGGCTATCTTCTCTTTCAACTCCATCCGAAAACAGGTTAGCGCCTATGGCCCCCCTCCCACGGTTCCGGCCTGAACGCCTCACCCTGTGGTTGCTGCTGCTCGCCCTGTCCACCCTGTTCCTGTGCAGCTTCGACAAGGGATACTTCTACCTCCCCGGATCCCATGACTGGAATTCCTCGACCCTGACCATCTTCCCCCTCCCCGGCCACCATGACTGGGTTTCCTCGAAGACCCTGACCATCGCCGAGAACCTGTCGCCCGACCACAATTTCCGGTTGTTCGTGGGGCGGATCCCGGGACCGGGCGACGCCCCCGCATACGAGATGTACAGCCGCTTTCCCGTCGGCGGATACGCGCTCATCAAACTCGCCATCCTCCCTTTCGGAAACGACTTGGCGGCCAGGATCTTGGCCGCACGCATGCTCATGCTGCTGTTGTTCAGCGCCGCCGCCCTCCTGGCCTTCCACTCCCTCGCCCGGATCACCTCCCACCGCTGGGCCGCGCTGGCCGCCACCCTTGCGGCGTTCTCCTCCCACTACATGCTGTTGTACAGCAACGCGGTTTCCGTCGAGATGAGCGTGGACCTGTTCGCGGTGATGCTGGTCTTCCACGGCATGGTGGTGTTCGTCCAGGAGGGGCGGTTCCGCCAGTTGCTGGCCAGGACCTGCGTCGCCCTGCTGCTGGGGTGGCACGTATATGCGTTCCTGCTGCCGTTCCTCATCCTGGGTACGGCGAGCGAGGCGATCCGGGGGTGGAAGGACGGAACTTCGGTGTGGCCGCGTGTGCGCTCGGCTGCGGGGGCGGTGCTGCGCAGCCGCTACATGGCGCTGGGCGTGTTCGCGCTGCTGTTCGGGGCGGCCGTCCTGGGCTTCAACTTCGCCAACGAGTACGCCGCGTTCGGAGGCGAGATACGGGTGACCGAACTGCCGTCAGTCCAGTCCATGCTCAGGCGAACCGGACTGGACCAGGACGCCCCCTTCGACCACGCTTGGTGGCTGCGCTTCCTGCGACGGCAGTTCTTCCGTGTCTGCGTAGCCTCCGTTCCATTCGTGCTGACCGACTGGGGAGTCGATCTGCTGGAGTGGTTTTCCTCCGCTCCCTTTCCGGCGTCCGTCGTCTTTTCGGGGCTGCGGTTGTGGGTTGCCCTCCCGGCGCTGCTGATGGTCATGGTCGCATCCACGACCGTCGTGCGCCTTGCGGGGCCGCTGTTGGCCCGGCGACACCGCATGCTTGTGGCCACCCTTGCCCTGTCGGGGTTCTTCTGGGCCCTGCCCATGCGCCACAATACTGCACACTCCAACCACGACTTCGAGGCCCTGTTCTACGTGGGCGTCCCGCTGGTGTTCTACTCGCTGCTCCTGCTGTACGTCCACAAGCGCTGGGGGCATGGTCCGGTGGTTGGCCTTGCGGTTGCGGCGCTGCTCGCCTTCGTCGTCTCCACCGTCCAGATGAATCACCGATGACGCCCGGACGCCCCGGCGGCCGAGATCCAACTGGCCACCCTGGCCGAACTCGGGAGCATCCGCGAAACCACGCGGGGAAAGGTGGTCCTGCTCCTCGAGTCCGTCAAGCCGGACTGGTCCCGACGGTTCGAACCTTTGCGCCACGAACGAAGCTACCAACTCGCCGGAAGCGTCTTGACCTAGTACCCTGTAACAGTGAATTCATTAGTGGGGATAGGAAGCAAAAAGTGCCCTATCGCCAATTACTGCTGTTTACTGTACATGGTGCTATATCAAGTCTCGGTGGTAAAGTCACTGTTACAGGGTACTAGTACCCTATAACAGTCGATTTGCCACCGAGACTTGAGGAACCTCTGATCAATTCTGGATCGAGGCGCCTTTCCCTATGGAAAAGCGCGTCCTTCGACTTCGCTTCGCTACGCTCAGGACGAACGGGGGCAATTGTTCAGAGTTTCCTTGATATAGCGCCATGTACGGCAACCAGCAGTAACTGGCGATAGGATAGTTTTTGCTTTCTTTCCCTACTAATGAATTCACTGTTATTGAAGATCTTAGAGTAGCTGCCACCACAAGAACGTATGATAGCGCGGTATCCGTCCCTGTTTACAGGCCCTTCATCCTGGTTTCCTTCCTGTCGAATGGCACCTACTCTAAGACCCTTAATACATGGTACTAGTACCCTGTAACAGTCGCTTTGCCACCGAGACTTGATATAGACCCATGTACGGCAACCAGCAGTAATTGGCGATAGGACGGTTTTTGCTTCCTATCCCTACTAATGAATTCACTGTTACAGGGTACTAGATCCACCACCAAAAAAAGAGAGGACCTCGTTGGCGCCCGCGAGGGAGCGGGCCAAGATGAAGTTGAAGGGGAAGAGAACCATCATCAACGAGGTGCAAGTATTATGAGGCAAGGACTGTTGGGAATCCAGTACCGGGAAGAGAGAAGAGGGAGGGGGACGAGGGGTTGAAGCGGGTGATGGAGGAGGCGGAGGTGTACGGGTTGGGGAGACGAGAGCGGCAAGAGTTGAGGAAGCGGTGGCGGGGGAAGCGAAGGCGGGTGGGGCCTTCGGTGTCGGCGTTGTTCCGTTATCTGGGAGGGTTCCACGACGAGGAAGAAGAGGGGAAGCGAGAGGAGCACAATGGTACGAGGCGGACCTGGTGTTGCATTCGGAGTTTCGGGACGGGAACGTACCGGCGGGGTATCAGCGGGAGTTGCCGTTGCCGGCCATGGAGATGGGGAGTCGGGGATGGTACAAGGTCTTCGGGTTGGTGACCAACCGGGAACTACCCGGGGAAGAGATCATCGAATGGTCCCGGCAGCGGTGCGGCACGCTCGCCAGTGGGTCCTTTGTCTGGCCCGAGGACACCCCGCGTACCCGGTGCTGCTACGGGCGCGGGAGAGGATACCACCGCCTGCAACCAGCCCTTCTGTCCTCACCAAACACCCCACTCCTCCCCTCCACACTCCCTTCCACTCACCCTTCCTGCACCTATCGACCCTCCCTACCACGCTCACGACGGATTTGGTGGTGGATTTGGGTCTGGTACTGGATTTCCAACCGCCCTTGTCTTATGATACTGATATTTGCCCCTCGTTGGTGATGGCTCTCTTCTCTTTCAACTCCATCTGAAAAACAGGTTAGCGCCTATGCCCCCCTCCCCCGGGTTCCGGCCTGAACGCCTCACCCTGTGGTTGCTGCTGCTCGCCCTGTCCACGTTGTTCCTGTGCAGTTTCGACAAGGGATACTTCTACCGCCCCGGCATACATGACTGGAATACGGTACTGCACCTGCCCATCGCCGAGAACCTGTCCCCCGACCACCATTTCCGGTTGTTCCAGTGGCGGCGCGAAGGATCGGGCGGCGCCCCCCCGTACGAGATGTACAGCCGCTTTCCCGTCGGCGGATACGCGCTGATCAAACTCGCCATGCTCCCCTTCGGAAACGACCTGTCGGCCAGGATACTGGCCGCCCGCATGCTCATGCTGCTGTTGTTCAGCGCCGCCGCGGTCCTGGCCTTCCACTCCCTCGCACGGATCACCTCCCACCGATGGACCTCGCTGGCCGCCACCCTCGCGGCCTTCTCCTCCTTCTACATGCTGTTCTACGGCGACGTGGTCTCCGTCGAGATGAGCGTGGACCTGTTCGCGGTGATGCTGGTCTTCCACGGCATGGCGGTGTTCGTGCAGGAAGGACGGTTCCGCCAGTTGCTGGCCAGGACCGGCGTCGCGCTGCTGCTGGGGTGGCACGTGTATGCGTTCCTGCTGCCGTTCCTCATCCTGGGTCTGGCGAGCGAGGCGGTCCGGGCGTGGAAGGACGGGACCGCTGTGTGGCCGCGTGTGCGCTCCACAGCGGCGGCCGTGTTACGCAGCCGCTACATGGCGCTGGGCGTGTTCGCGCTGCTGTTCGGCGCGGCCGTCCTGGGCTTCAACTTCGTCAACGAGTACGCCGCGTTCGGAGGCCAGACCGCGGTGACCGAACTGCCGTCAGTCCAGTCCATGCTCCTGCGGACCGGACTGCACCAGAAGCGGGCCAGCATGTTCGACCGTGTGGGTTGGCTGTACTTCCTGCGACACCAGCTCTTTCATGTCTTCGTGGCGTCTGTTCCCTTCATGCTCACCGACTGGGGAGTCGATCTGCTGGGGTGGTTTTCCCCCGCTCCCTTTTCGCCGTCCGTCTTTTCGGGGCTGCTGTTGTGGGTTTCCCTCCTGGCGTTGCTGATGGTCATGGTCGCATCCACGACCGTGGTGCGCCTTGCGGGGCCGCTGTTGGCCCGGCGCCACCGCATGCTCGTGGCCACCCTTGCCCTGTCCGGGTTCTTCTGGGCCCTGCCCATGCGCCACAATACTGCAAACCCCGTACACGACCACGAAGCCCTGTACTACGTGGGCGTCCCGCTGGTGTCCTACTCACTGCTCCTGCTGTGCGTCCACAAGCGTTGGGGGCATGGTCCGGTGGTCGGCCTTGCCGTTGCGGCGCTGCTCGCCTTCGTCGTCTCTACCGTCCAGATGAACCACCGATGGCGCCCGGACGCCCCGGCGGCCGAGCCTCAACTGACCGCCCTGGCCGAACTCGGGAGCATCCGCGAAACCACGCGGGGAAAGGTGGTCCTGCCCCTTGCATCCGTCAAGCCGGACTGGTCCCGGCGGGTCAAATCTTTGCGCCATGAACGAAACTACCATTTCGCCGGAAGCATCTTGACGCAACCCCATGGCATGGAAGCCGCGGTCCGCGCTGCGGACTTCCTCCTCACCCGTGACCGGGTGGAGAGCGGCGCCCTGCTCACGCCCGGGAACGAACGGGTGTTCCTGTATGATTCCGCAGGTATGGACGACTTGGTGGAGTTGTACCGGACCACGTACCAACGGGTGGTGTCCGGAGAGCCTGTGGCGCACTCCTACTACGACGTCTATCTCGGTGACGGCGCGCTGTTCCACGTCAGGGAGCCCTGCGTCCAGGAGGATGTGCCCTTCCGGGTGTTCGTGGAGGTGACCCCGGAAGACCCGAAAGACCTGACCGGACGGCGCCTGCCCAGATGGCGAAGGAGGTACGAGGACGGCTTCGAGAGGTTTCGCCGCCCCTTCCGGGAAAGTGGCGTGCTGTTCGAGGGGAAGTGCATGGCGATCCTTCCATTGCCCGATTATCCCGTCTCCGGCATCCGGACGGGACAGGAGGGAGGAGCAGCCCGAGTGCTCTGGGAAGTAGAGATACCGGCCCGGTAGTCCCTGCCGGCCGCGGCCATCGACACTCCAGGGATACCCGCAGCGCGGAACCGCTCGGGGGTGGGACCCCTGGCGCGGGAGATGACCCTCAGCGGTAGGACGCCTCACGGCGGCGCCGGAGGAACTCTCCCGCCCGGACCGGGGGGTAGGCAGCGGGACGACCCGGACCGCAGCACGACTCCATGCAGCGGACGGTGGAGTCGTTGTCGGGGTTGTAGAAGAAGACGACGGAATACCGGGATCCCTCCACGCCCGTATCGGGCAGCGCAACGCGGTGTTTCGGCGACCGGTAGATGCCGTTGGTCCAGCGCGACAGCAGGTCGGCCACGTTGACGGTCACCGCGCCGGGGACCGCCGGGACGGTCAACCACCGGCCGTCCACCAGGGCCTCCAGTCCTTCCACCCGGTCCTGGAAGACCAGCGTGACGGTGCCGTAATCGGTATGCGCTCCCGCCCGCAACTGGCCGGCCCCGGGCCGGCGCTCCACCGGCGGGTAGCGGAACAGGCGCACGGTGCTGGCGTGGGGCGCATGCTTGTCCGCAAAGAAGTCCTCGGGCGCCCCCAGGGACAGCGCCATGGCCCGCACCAGCGTCGCACAGGCCCGGGCGCCGGCCTCATGGAGTTCCAGCACCGTCTCACGGAAGCCGTCCACGGGGATGCGCCAGTGGTGGAGGAGTTCGATACTGGCCTGGTTCACGCTGAAGGATTCCTTGAGGTCCCCGGGTTGCTCGGTATCGAGACGCTCCACCGCCACGCCCGCGTAGCCCGAGATGACGTCCCGGTCGGACCGCCCGATGGCTTCCTTGACCTCTCGCGGCAACGCAAAGAACTCCCTGGCCTTGGCGGCGACCCGTTCCCTCAAGCCCGCGGGCAACGGCAGGTTGGCGAGGTTGAGGAACCCGAACTCGCTGCAGGCTGTGCGGATCCGGTGCGCCACGCGGCTCCGGGCCTGGGCGTCGCCGCTCAGGAAGGGTCCGAAATCGACCGCGGGTATGCCTGCCATCACCCGGTCTCGGTGAGCCGGGCGGCGCCCGCCTCGGTCACGAGTCTCTCCAGCCTCTTGTTGAAGACCACGTCGAGGTCGTAGTTCCGTCGGAGTTTCTCAATACGCCCGGTACTGAGGTAGCACCCCGGTCAGACGAAGTCGGTGAAGACCTCCAGGGTCGTCCTGTCAGCCATCTGCAGGTCCTTTCCCGCGCCCGGTGGCGCGTGGGGAGCCGCAACAGGGTATCAGATCGGGCGTCGCGTGGCGAGGTTGGACAAGGTCTCCCGGTTGCCGTATGTTGATGGTCAGGGTCCCGTTCTCGAACCGCGGCGCCGGCATGAGCAGCAGCACGTCCATCCACGAAGCCCTGCAAGAGTTCGCCGCAGCGGTGACGGAGAAAGCGACGCAACTCACCGAGGGGAGACCCGAAGACCAGGTCCGCGCCCCGTTCGAGGGCTTCCTGTCGGACGTCGCCGCGGCGTTGGGCCGGCGCGTCGCCTGCACCGGCGAGACCCCCTTGCCCGACCGGCTCGGGCGGCCCGATTACGCCGTGCATCTCGACGGAGCGCTGGTGGGCTACGCGGAGATCAAGGCCCCCGGCGCGGGCGCCGACGCGGCCCGTTTCAAGGGCCGCAACCGCCGGCAGTTCAAGCGTTTCTCCGCCATTCCCAACCTGCTCTACACCGATGGCAACGAATGGGGGCTGTACCGGGGCGGCGACCGGGTGGGGGGGCTGGTTCGGCTTTCGGGGGACGCGGCCCGGGACGGCCGGCGGGCTGCGGTGGTGGAGGACGCCTCCGGCCTCGAGCGCCTGTTGCGGGATTACCTCTCGTGGGAGCCGGTCCTGCCGCTGGACGGCAAGGGCCGCATCGACCTCCGGCGGTTCGCCGGCCTGCTGGCGCCATTGTGCCGGATGCTGCGGGACGACGTCACCGACGCGCTCGCCGACCCGGCCTCCCCCCTCGTCCACTTGGCGAAGGACTGGCGGCAACTGCTGTTCCCCCATGCGACGGACGCGCAGTTCGCCGACGCCTACGCCCAGACCGTGGCTTTCGCCCTGCTGCTGGGCCGCAGCGAGGGGGCGGATCCGCTGACGCTGGACCGGGCCCAGGCCGCCCTTGCCGTCCAGCACGGCCTGCTCTCCCGCGCCCTGCAAGTCCTGACCGACCCCGGCGTCCGCGCGGACATGGCCGCGTCTCTGGACCTGCTGCTGCGGGTCCTCGCGGTCGTGCCGTCCACGGCTCTGGCCGTGCCGCAGGACCCGTGGCTCTACTTCTACGAAGACTTCCTGGCGGCCTACGATCCCAAACTGCGCAAGGACGCCGGAGCTTACTATACGCCGGTGGAAGTCGTCCGCGCCCAGGTGCGCCTGGTGGACGACCTGCTCGTCCGTCGCTTGGACAAGCCCCTGGGGTTTGCCGACCCGGGTGTCGTGACGCTGGACCCGGCTGCGGGCACGGGCACGTATCTGCTGGGCGTCATCGAACACGCCCTGGGCCGGGTGGAAGCGGAACAGGGCGCGGGCGCGGTGGCGGGACAGGCGGCGGAGTTGGCCGACAACCTGTACGGCTTCGAGTGGATGGCGGGGCCGTATGCGGTGAGCGAGTTGCGAGTCAGCCGCGCCTTGCGCGACCGGGGAGCGCCGCCGGCCAGCGCCGCGCGGGTCTATCTGACCGACACCCTGGAGAGCCCTCATGCGGAGCCGCCGCAACTGCCGCTGTTCCTCCGGCCCATTTCCGAGCAGCGTCGCAAGGCCCTCGAAGTGAAGAAGGATGCCCCGGTCCTGGTCTGTCTCGGCAACCCGCCCTACGACCGGCACGAGGCCGCCACGCCGCACAACGGGGACCACACCGGCTCCTGGGTCCGGTGGGGCGAGAACGGCGCGCTTCCTGCAAGGGGCGCCCAGGGCCGCGCCGCGGGGACGGACGCCATCTTCCGGGACTTCCTCGACCCGGTGGTGGCCGCGGGCCACGGCGTCCGCGTCAAGAACCTCTACAACCTCTACGTCTATTTCTGGCGCTGGGCGTTGTGGAAGGTCTTCGAGCACGAGACCGCCCGCGGGCCGGGCGTGGTCAGCTTCATCACCGCGTCGAGCTACCTCGACGGCGACGCCTTCCGCGGCATGCGCGAGCACATGCGGCGGGTGTGCGAAGAGGTGTGGATCCTGGACCTGGGCGGCGAAGGCCGCGGCACGCGCAAGAGCGGCAACGTCTTCGCCATCCGGACTCCGGTGGCCATCGCCGTCGCCGTGCGCACGGACGAGGGAAACAGGGACGAGCCCGCGAAGGTCCACTACACGCGCATCGACGGGACGCGCAGGCGGAAGCTCGCCGCGCTCGACGCCATCGACGGTTTCAGGAAGGTGGACTGGCAGGACTGCCCGGACGAATGGCAGGCGGCGTTCCGCCCCTCGGGCAAAGGGGATTACTTCGCGTGGCCGCTGCTCACGGACCTCATGCCCTGGCAACATTCGGGCGTCCAGTTGAAACGCACCTGGCCCGTCGCGCCGGACGAGGCGACCCTGGAACGCCGTTGGCGAGCGCTGCTCGCAGCTTCGGGCGCGAACCGGACCGCGGCGTTCAAGGAAACACGCGACCGCAAGGTCTCGTCGGAATGCCCTCCCCTGTTCGCGGGAGACGAAGCCGGAAAGCCCATAGCCGCCCTGACCCGGGACGCCCCGACCCCGCGCATGGAACGCTATGCCTACCGGTCCTTCGACCGACAGTTCCTCTTTCCGGATACGCGGCTGGCCGATTATCTGCGCCCCGTGCTGTGGCGCGCCCACGGCGAGCGTCAAGTGTACGTGACCAGCCTGCTCAGCCAAGTCCTCGGCAACGGACCGACGCTTACCGCTTGTGCACTGCTTCCCGACCTCCATCATTTCCCCGGTGGAAGTGGAAAGAGCATTGTTCCGCTCTACCGGACTTCGGACGCCTCGGAGCCCAACCTCCTGCCCGGCCTGCCGGACCTCCTCGGCAAGGCCCTCGGGCGCAAGGTCACTCCCGAACACTTCCTGGCCTACGTCTATGGCGCGCTGGCCCACCCGGCCTTCACGGCAAGGTTTTCCGGGGAACTGGAAACGCGCGATTTGCGGGTCCCGTTCACCAGGGACGCCAGGTTGTTCGAGCAGGTCCGCAGGACGGGCGCACGCCTGTTGCGGTTGCACACCTACGGCGAGCGCTTCGCCGGCGGGAGGCAACGCGGACGGGTTCCCCGGGGCGCGGCCCGATGCGCCAGGGCCGTGCCCGGCGACGCCGGCGGCTATCCCGAAGCGTTCCGCTACGACCACGCGACGCAGACCCTCCACGTGGGCGCGGGCGAGTTCGCGCCCGTGGCGCCCGCAACCTACGAGTTCGAGGTCTCCGGCCTCAAGGTCGTCCAATCCTGGCTCGGGCGCCGCATGAAGGACGGGGGCGGCAGGAAGTCCTCGCCCCTGGACGACGTCCGCCAGGAACACTGGACCGGCCGGTTCACCACCGAGTTGCTCGAGCTGCTCTGGGTGCTGGAAGCGACGCTGGCAAGCTACCCGGAACAGGCGCGCCTGCTCGACGCCGTGACCGAAGGCCCCTGTTTCCGGGCCGACGAACTGCCGCCCGTCCCCGCGCCGACGAGGAAGCCGCCGGGCGCAGCCGGGGTTCCTGAGATGCTGCTGTAAGCCGGCGGGAACAGGGGCCGGGAGCCGACATGAGCGAAGTTCGTTTCATCGACACCACCCTGCGGGACGGGCAGTTGAGCCTGTGGGCGCTGGGCATGAGGATCGGCCACATGCTCGCCGCGGCCGAGCGCATGGACAGGTGCGGGTTCGAGTCCATGGAGTTCTTCGGCTTCGCCAGCTTCGTGAAGATGGTGCGGGAGCAGAAGGAGAACCCGTGGGACTGGGTGCGGTTGGGGGTGAAGCGGTTCTCCCGGACCCGGTTGCGCTACCACGGGGGCATCAGTTCCGGGTTCGAGCCCATCCCCTCATGCGTGCTGCGCCTGATGATGGAGCGGGTCATCGCCCACGGCGTCACCCTCACGCGCTCGTCGAACCCGTGGAACGACTACGGCGTGCTCGCCAACGAGACCCGGCTCCTGGGGGAGCTGGGCATGGACGTGGTGGCCAACGTCATCTACTCGGTCTCCCCCAAGCACACCGACGAGTACTACGTGCGCAAGACCCGCGAGTTGACGGCGCTGCGGCCCTTCCGCATCTGCTTCAAGGACGTGGGCGGGTTGCTGACCCCGGAGCGTACCCGGGAGATGCTGGAGTTGGTCATGGGCAACGTGGGCGACATCCCGCTGGAGTTCCACGCCCACTGCAACAACGGCTTGGCGCCGCTGTGTTACGTGGAGGCCCTCAAGCTCGGCGTCAGGACCCTCCACACCGCCATACCGCCGCTGGCCAACGGCTCGTCCCAACCCTCCATCTACAACGCGGCGGCCAACGCCGCGGCCCTGGGTCTGGCGCCGCGGGTGGACCTGGAAGCGGTGAAGCCCGTGGAGGAGCACTTCACCCGGGTGGCGCAACGGGAGGGCCGCCCCATCGGCGCGCCCAGGGAGTACGACTACGCCCAGTACCGGCACCAGGTCCCCGGAGGCATGATCTCGAACCTGCGCCACCAACTGGAGACCGTGGGCATGGGCCACAGGCTGGAGGAGACCCTGGAGGAAGCCGCTCGCGTGCGTCAGGAGTACGGCTATCCCATCATGGTCACGCCGCTGGCCCAGTTCGTGGGCTCCCAGGCGGCCGTCAACGTGACGGTGGGGGAGCGCTACAGGGAGGTCACGGACCAGAGCATCCAGTACGCCCTGGGGTATTGGGGCGAAGAGGGCGCCCGGCTCATGGACGCGGACGTGAAGGACAGGATCCTCGGTCGCGCCCGGGCGCGGGCCTGGGAGGGATGGACGCGGCCGGAGCCCTCCCTCGAAGAGGTGCGGCGCAAGTTCGGCGGCCCCGGTGTCTCGGACGAGGAACTGGTGCTGCGGGTCATCGTCGGCGCGGACCGGGTCGAGGCCATGCTGGCCGCAGGGGCTCCCGGGGAATACCTGGATGCCGGCCGTCCGGTTTCCGCCCTGGTGAAGCAGGTTGCGGGACTGCGCGAAGTGCGGCAGGTCCACATCCGGCAGGGCGGTCTCTCGTTACGGCTCGGGCAGAGGGGATCCTGAGAGAGACCGGAAGCGCGTCCGGCGTCCCATGAGGTGAACCTGCGAAGCTGACGAACCGAACCCTCTCCACCCTCGCCGTAATCGGACCCCGGGAGCTTGCCTCCCGCTGCGGCTTGCCAAAAAGCGCGTCCTTCGACTTCGCTTCGCTACGCTCAGGACGAACGGAGGATATCGTTCGGGAACCTCCGACCAATTCCGGCTTGAACTCCCTCCCCATGCGGGAAGGCGCGTCCTTCACTACGCCCGGGACGAACGGGGGCGATCGTTCGGAGTCTCCCGGATCTCAGGTCGAGACGATCTTCCACGTCCCGTCGGGTTGACGGCAGGCGGTGCCGTAGGCTTCCTCGGTGCGCCCGCCCACCGTGATGGTCTGGGTGAATTCGCGGCAGTAGGTCCCGTCGTCCTGTCGCCAAGTCTTCTGCGGGGTCACCGAACCGTAGTTTCCGGAATCGGGATTCTCCCAGGTGCTGGTCTTGCCCACCGGCGCCGATTCCAGCGTCCTCTGGGTGGTCCGCTGCATGGCCAGCCGGTCCGCCCGGTCGAGGGACTTGCCGATCTCGTTCCCGATCATCGCGCCGAGGAACGTGCCGACACCCGTGGCCACCAGCTTGCCGCGGCCCTTGCCGACTTGCGCGCCGGCGAGTCCTCCCGCGGCCGCGCCGAGCAGCGTTCCGACGGTTTCCTTGGGCCCTGCCTTGCTGGTGCAGGCGGCAAGCGCCAGGACCGTCAGGCCCACCAGTGTGATCCTCAGTGCGTACATGGCGTCTCCTTGCGTTCGATGCGGACCCGGCCCCGTCCGCGGTCCCGTCACCGTCTCTGCGCCGCCGCGCCCCGGTTCCGCGGCGCAGCCACTTGCGGAAACTCTGAACACGCCCCCCGTTCGTCCTGAACATGGCGTAGCGAAGATCCCCGTTCATCCTGAGCGTAGCAAACAACGATCCCCGTTCGTCCTGAGCGTAGCGTAGCGAAGTCGAAGGACGCACTCTCCCGGGGAGAGGGAACTCGAGCCGGATTCGTTCAGACGTCCCTCACGATGATTCTTCCAGAATCCTGTCCGGTGTCAAGCGCTCACTGCGAAAACAGGTCCAACTGGCTGTCCCGGGCGCGTCTCCGGGCGGTAGCGGGCCGCGGCCGGCTTCGCTCCAGCAGTCGTTCCTCGAGGTCGGCGAGGAAGGGGGAGGCGGGCATCTCGCGGACCTTCCCCCGCCAGAGCCGCGTCCGTGCGCGGCAGAGGTAGAGCTTGGCCCTCGCCCGGGTGACGCCCACGTAGAACAGGCGCCGCTCTTCGGCGAGGTCCTCCGGTCCGGCGTTGCCCCAGGTCAGGGGCAGCACGCCGTCCTCGCAGCCGACGATGAAGACCACGGGGAACTCGAGCCCCTTGGCGGCGTGGAGGGTCAGCAGCGAGATGCGGTCCGCCCGGGGGTCCCACGCGTCCGCCTGCGTGTCCAGGGACGTCTCGGAGAGGAACCTCTCCAGGTCGTCTCCGCAGGCTTGGGCGACGGGCTTGAGCAGTTCGCGGGCCTCGCCCAACGCCGCGGGAGAGGGGTCTTCGCCGCGGCAGGCGGCGTCGATCCGCTGCAGCACCGTGCCGCGGCCGGGAGCGCGGACCAGCGCGTCCATCAGCGCGGCGACGCCGGGATGGGCCAGCAGGGGGCTGTGGGAACGCTGCCGGAAGGGCATTCCGGAGCGTTGCAGCGCCTCGGCGAGGGCCGCGGCCTGGGTCTCGGTGCGGTAGAGCACGGCGAAGTCCGCGAACGAGAGGTCCTGCGCGTGGGCCTCGGCCGAGCGGCCGCTGTCGATGGAGAAGAAGCTGTGCCCGCCGAGGGTCTGCTCCAGCGACTGCACGACGAACTCCGCCTCGGCCTTCTCGCTGGGGGCTTCGTGGAGGGTGATGCGGTTGCGCTCTTGGTCGAGGACCGGGACGGCCGGTTCGGCCGACGCCGACCGGGCCATGACCTGCGACGAGAGGGTGACGATATTGCGGTCGGAACGGTAGTTGCGGTGGAGCCGCACCACCCGGGCGCCGGGGAAGTCCTGGGGGAACTCGGAGAAGAAGCGCGGGTCCGCGCCCCGGAAGCCGTAGATGGCCTGGTCGGGGTCGCCCACGGCGCAGACGTTGCCGTCGGGCGGCGCCAGTTGCCGGACGAGCCTGACCTGCTGCGCGTCCACGTCCTGGTACTCGTCGATGCACACCCAGGGGTACCGGGACCGCGTCTCTTCCCGGACGTCCGGGTCGGACTCCAGGAGGTCCGCGGCTCGGATCACCAGGTCGTCGAAGTCGCACCAGTTGCGTGCCTCCATGCCGTTCCGGTACGCCTCCCACGCCTGCGCGGCCTTGCCGTCCGGGTCCGCGCCGGTCCGTCTGGTCCGCGAGACCGCGGACAGCCGGCTCCGGGCCTGACGCTCGGAAACGTCCAGGGCCTCTTGCAGCAACTCGACCCGTTCGGCTTCCGACGCCACCCGAAAGCCGCGTTGCAGCCCTGCCGCGTTCCGGTGTTCCCGGAGGATGGCCAGGCCCAGGGAGTGGAAGGTGTGCAGCGGGACCTCCGCCCATGCGTCCGGCAGCAGCGTCCGCAGCCGGCTGCGCATCTCGTCCGCGGCCCGGCGGGTGAAGGTCACGGCCAGGCAGCCGGACGGCGGCGCGCGGTGGACAACGATCAGGCGGGCCAGGCGGTGGGTCAGGGTCCGGGTCTTTCCCGAGCCGGGGCCGGCTGCCACGAGCAGCGGACCGTGGACGGTCTCCGCGGCCCGGCGTTGGTCCGCGTCCAGTGCGTCCGGGAGGCCGCGGCCGTCCGGGGACGACTCCGCGGGGATCTCCGGTGGACCCTGAGGCGCAGGCGGCCATGCCCCGGCCACCGGCGCCGGCTCGGCTCGGGGCGCAGGCAGGGGCGGCGCCTCCACCGGCGCTGCCTTCCGTTCTCCGAAGACCTCTCCGAAGAGCGCCGCCCCTTGGGCGCGCCGTTCCAACTCGGCGTCCCGGAACAGGCGGATGACGCCGTACACGCCGTCGTAGCCGGCCTCCCGGATCACCTCCCGTCTGCGCAGGCGCTCCACCGCCTCCGCCACCAGCGACGGCGCCGCGGCGCCGATGTCTTCCGGCGGCAGGGCGTTCAGGATGTGGAGTTCCGGTCCCAGCCGGGCGAGGAGGCCCTCGTAGTCCTGGGCCACCCGCTTGCTCTTGGGACCCACCCGGTGGATCTCCGACAGGATCTCCGGCAGCGGGACCAGGCCCCGGGTGTCGCCCGCGGTGTCCGGCGGGGCTGCGTCCGGCGTCCGGTCCGCCAGGTCCTCGACCCGGTGCATGACCCCCACGGTGAGCGGCTTGCCGCACACCGGGCAAAGGCCGCGGCGCAGGCGGGTCTCTTCCGGGTCCAGGCGGACGTTGCAGTTGCGGTGGCCGTCGAGATGGTACTTGCCCTCTTCCGGGAAGAACTCCAGCGTGCCGCCATACCCGCGGCCGGTCTCCAGCGCCCGGCGGATCGCGAAATAGTCCATCTCGGTATCGAAGACGCACACCTCGCGGCCCAGCTTCTCCGGCGAATGGGCGTCGGAGTTGGACATCAGCCGGAAACGGTCCAGGGACGACACCCGCCAGTTCATGGGCGGGTCGGACGAAAGGCCGGTCTCCACCGCGAAGACGTGCGGCGCCAAGTCCGCGTAGCAGTGGTCCACCGCGTCGAAGCCGGACTTGGAGCCCAGGGCGGCGAACCACGGCGTCCAGACGTGGGCCGGGACCAGGTACGAGCCGGGACCCGACTCCAGCGTGATCTCCAGCAGGTGCCGGGAATCCAGCCCCAGGATCGGACGCCCGTCCGAGTGCAGGTTGCCGATCCTGGAGAGGTCGGCCACCAGCCGTTCCGCGGACTCGAAGTCCGGGGCGTACACCAGGTGATGGACCTTCCGCGTCTTCTCGAGTTTCTTGTAGATGGTGGAGATCTCCACCGACAACAGGAACCGGACCGCGCCGGAGCTGCCGGCGCAGGCCCGCGGGAGCCGGTCCTCGACCGCCTTCTCCAAGTCCGGCCGCAGGCGGAACAACCCGGGCTCCGCGGGCACGAGCTGCTCCTTCAGTTCGGCGCGCCAGGCGGGGTGGGTGAAGTCGCCGGTGCCGACCACGCCGATGCCCTTCTTGCGCGCCCAAATGGACAGGTGCTGCAGGTCGCAGTTCCTGCTGGTGGCGCGGGAGAACCGGGAGTGGACGTGCAGGTCCGCGTAGAAGGGCGTGCCGCCGGGACCCTTGGCGCAGGGTTGCGTGGAAGGCCGACCCTGGGACGCGGCGGCCACTCAGATGGTCTCGGCCACGTAGTAGTCGCCGGTGCCAGGTCGGGTCTGCCACGGGTCGATGGTCCGGCGGAACTCCCGGTGCGGCGGCGTGCCGCGCCAGCGCTCATGGTGCTCCCGGGTCTCCCAATGGAGCAGCACCAGCACGGCCGCGGGATCCTTGTCGCTGCACAGGATGAGGCCGCCGTGGCAGCCGGCCTCCTTGCTGGACTGGATGGCCTCCCTGTAGGCCTCGACGTATTCGTCCCGCCGGTCGGGATCGACGGTCTGGAACCTCACTTCGTAGATCATGCGCTGCCTCCCGTGTCCTCGATGGCCGTGTGGCCGGGGCCGCCCGCCATGCGCGGGCCGCGTTGCCTTTCCGTTGGCGTCCGGTGACGCCGGAGGACGAGACCGCGGGTCAGACCGTCATCAGATCCCGGGCCACGACGATCTCCCCGGAGTAATGGACCGCCACTTCCTCCTTCAGCCGCTCCTCCTCCTTCTCGGACCAGAGATGGGTGAGTACGAGCTTACCGGCGTTGGCTTCCGCGGCGATCTTGCCCACCTGGTGCGGTTTGGTGTGGCGGATGCGGTTGGCCCACTCGGGATGGATGAACTCCGGGTGACGGCCTTGCGGAGCGCCCTCCTGCTCCAACTCCGGTGAGAACAGGACCTCGTGGATGAGCAGGTCGCAGTCCCGGGCCAGTTCCACGAGGGCCGGGCAGGGGCGGGTGTCGCCGGAGAACACGATGGAGCGGTCCCGGGTGTCCAATCGAAAGCCGAGGCTGTTGGGTATGTGCACCACTCGCACGGCGTCGAGCTTCCACGCGGGCGTTTCCCACACGGGCCCCTCGTCGATCTCGCGAGTGGAGACCTCGAACCTGGACTTGGTCCCGGTGGCCCTGCGCCCCTGGATGTCGATCTTGAAGGCTTCGAGGACCGCCTCCACGAACGCGCTCGTGCCCGCGGGGCCGAACACCTCGACCCCGGTGCTGCGCCCCACCATCCAACTCCCCAGCAGGAAGTCGGGAAGGCCGACGATGTGGTCGTAGTGGAGATGGGTGAGGAACACCTGCTCGACCTGGGCCGGGTCGATCCCGGCGCGGACGAGCTGCGTGAGGGCGCCGCGGCCGCAATCGAGAAGCACGGGTTTGCCGTCGATGACGACGGCGATGCAGGACCCCTGACGGTTCGGGTTGGGTTCCGGGACTCCCGTTCCGATCATGATGACTTCGGTCATGCGGGCTCCTCCAGGCTCCGGGGCGCGGCCGGCCGCCATTCTATCCCGGAGCGTCGCCGCGGTTCAAGACCGCGTGCGGGCCGTCGGCGGCCGGGCATCGCGGCGTTCCACCGGGGAGCGCCTTCACGACGCAGCCGGGCGGGCGTTCCCGCCGCGGAAGCCTCCCGTCACCGCCAGGACGCCGGCCAGGCAGGCCCCGGCGACGTCCGTCCAGACGCCGTGGGCGTGGCCGCCGGCCGGGAAGAACAACAGCAGTCCGGCAGCCGTGAACAGGAGGCGGTGGGACGCGCCCAGGGGTCTTGCGAAAAAGCCCATGAAGCCTGCCGACACCAGCCACACGCCCACCACCGCGGTTGCCGACGTGTGGAGGATCCGGAGCGGCGAACCCTGCATGAGGAGCTCCGGCGCCAGCACGAACAGGAACGGCACCACGTAGGCGGTCCAACCGAAGTGGACCGCGGCGAAGCCCGTGCGCATGAAGTCGGCGCCGGCCACCGTGGCCGCGGTAAAGGCCGCCACCGCCACCGGCGGCGTGATGAGGGAGAGCATGCCGAAATAGAGGGCGAACAGGTGCGCCGCCATGGGCGGGATGCCCACCTCCACCATGGAGGGAGTCACCAGCGTGGCCAGCAGCAGATAGACACCGAGCGTCGGCATGCCCATGCCCAGGACGATGGAGATCAGCGCCGCCAGCAGCAGGATCAGGGCGATCTCCCCCCCGGCCAGGTGGATGATGGCCTGGGTCAACGCGAAGCCCAGGCCGGTGATGTTGAGGACGCCGATGACGATCCCGGCCATGCAACTGATCATCAGGAGTTGCACGCACAGGATCCCGGTCTTGGCCAGGCCGGCCACGATCACCCACCAGGACATGCGCTCGCGCCGGTAGCCGATGAAGAGGCCCACGGGGATGAGGCTGCCGGAGGCCCACAGGGCCGAGGTTTCCGGCCGGAGGTTGAGATGGAACAGGCACACGATGACCACCGCGAACGGGACCACGTAGGGCCAGCCGGCGCGGAACACCGGCCAGCGGGGAGGGATGGAGGCTTCGTTGACAGGTGCGATGCCCTCCCGGGCGGCGTAGAGGTCGGCCTGGATGAACAGCGCCACGTAGTAGAGGAGGGCCGGGATCAGCGCCGCCAGCACCACCTCCTGGTAGGATATCTGCAGGAACTCGGCCATGACGAAGGCGGCGGCGCCCATCATGGGCGGCATCAGTTGGCCGCCGGTGGAGGCCACCGCCTCGATGGCGCCGGCGGTGTGGGCGGGGTACCCGCCCTTCTTCATCAGCGGGATGGTGATGACCCCGGTGGAGACCACGTTGGAGGTGGCGCTGCCGGAGATGGAGCCGAACAACGAGGAGGCGGTGACCGCGATCTTCGCCGAACCGCCGCGGTACCGGCCCATGAGCGCGGTCGAAATGTCGGTGAAGAACCGCGAACCGCCGGAAAGGTCGAGCAGGTTGCCGAAGTAGATGAAGGCGATGACGATGGTGGTGGCCACCGTGAGGGGTATCCCCACCAGCGAGTTGGAGTCGAGGCTCAGGTAGATCACCAGCCGGTCCAGGTCCACATCGCGCCCCTGGAACTGTCCGGGGATGAGGTGGCTCACGAGGCCGAGGGTGAAGAACGACAGCAGGAAGACGAACAGCACCGGGCCGGCGGTGCGCCGCACCCCTTCCGCCACCAGCGCCAGGATCACCGCGCCGCCCACCAGGGCGTCCCGGGGGCGGGAGTAGAGCTCCTCGAAGATCCGTTCGTAGTGCCAGCTCAGGTAGGCGCACGCCAGCACCCCGGAGGCCGCCGCCAGGGCGTCGAACCAGGGCACGCTCGGACGGTCGGCCCCCGGCTTCGCCGGTTTGAGGATATAGAGGGTCCCCAGGGCGAGGCCGAGCAGCGCCAGCAGACGCTGCTCGGCAAAGACCACGATGCCGGCCGCACGGTACAGGTCGGCGGCCTCGGCGAGGGCCGCCGCGGTCAACAGTCCGCCGAGCAGACGTCCGACGGTCCGCACCGTCCAGGACGCGGTGGGCGTCCGGACGGCGTCTCCATCGTCACCTCCGGTCATGGCGACGGTCTCGAAGGCGCGGGGGCGAAGCCGCGCGCCCCCGTGCTACATACCCACTTCCTTGTAGTAGCGCAGGGCCCCGGGATGGTAAGGGACTCCCAGGTCCACGTGCATCTTCCCGGGATCGAACTGCTTGAACATGCCGTGGGAGCCGACCAGTTTCTCCTTGTTGCCGTGCAGGGCCTTGACCACCTTGTAAACGGTCTCGTCGGGCGTCCGGGTGCTCGCGTTGACGACGAAGGCCGCGGCGAACACGTGGGTGGGCCCCACGACTCCGGGAAAGAGCTTTGCCGGCCGGAGCGTGGCGATGCTCCCTGCCGGGACGACGCTCCGCAAGGCCGCCAGCGCCTTGGGCGTATCCTCCATGGAGAGGACGCGGATGCCGCCCACGGCCGCGTGGGCCTGCCGGGTGATGCCCGAGGTGAGGGAGAAGTAGGCCGCGTCGTTCTTCCCTTCCATGAAGTCCCGCACTCCCCGGACACCGTTGGGAACCGGGACGCCGGCCACGTCGTCGAAGCTCAGACCCGCGGTGGCCAGCACCGATTCCGCGTTCAGGCCGACGATCTTCTGCTTGGTGAACCGGCTCGGCAGCCGCTTGCCCTTGAGGTCGCGCAACGTCTCGATGTCCGAATCGGCGCGCACGTAGAACATGCTGTAGAGCGGGAACAGCACCGCCGCCAGCCGCACCTTCTCCTGCTTCCTGCCGTCGTACATGGCCTGCCCCAGGTAGGCGAAGGAGCTGGCCGCCACGTTGGAGATGGTGAAGTCCAGTTCGCCGTTGTCGAGCAGCGGCAGGGTCACCACCGGCCCGCCCTGGGGCACCACGCGCATGTTGACCTTGGCCGCCTCGATGGCGACCTTGGCGACGCCGGCTCCGGTGGCGTACGCCAGCGACCCCTGCGGGTTGGTCCCGATGCTCACGGTCTGCGCATGGACTCCCGGAGCCAGGCACGCCAGCGCGAACAGTCCGGTTGCGAGTTTGGTCACGAACTTGGTCATCCTGTCCTCCTTCGTCGGCCTCGGCCGACTCCGAACCTTGCCGCCTGTCCGATACGGCAGCCTGATACAGCATCAAGACGGGAGCGTTTGTGCGCTTCAGGAATTCGTGTGGGTTGAGACACTCCCCACGCACGCGATGAGGTCCGCTTCCTTCCCATTCCGACCTCGGTCTGGCGTCGCGGACACCCCACTCCGTCATTCCCGCGAAAGCGGGAATCCATCCATCTTTCCCTCCTACCTTATCCACACAAAAGCCGGAAGAGCCGCGGTTGTCAACTCGGCGCCCGGCCTGCCCGCTGCGGCTACCCGCTGCCCCTGGCCGCCAAGTGCTCGTCGAACCATTCCACGGACAGGTCCAGCAGCCGGCTCAGGTGCGGCTCCCTGTAGATGCCGTGGTGATCTACTCCGGCGATCACCACGTGGCGCTTGGGCTCGGGTGAGTGCTCGTACAGGCTGACCTGCTCGCTGACCGGGGTCAGGGCGTCCAGCCCGGCGGACACGTACAGGGCCGGGCTCTCCATCCGGTGGACTACGGTTTCGGGCTTGTACTCGATGATGGCGTCGGCGCATTCCAGGGGCATTTCGACTTCGGCCCTTTCCGGGTTGGCCGCCACGGTCTCGTTCCAGAACTCCCAGCCTTCCGGCGTGGTCTCCATGATGTGGTAGGGGTGCACGCGCCGGGACCGTCCGGTACGGACCCGCCGGTTGCGGTCCTCGTCGAGCTCGTCCAGGAACTTCCGCCATTCCCATTCCCGGCGCAGGCAATGGAGCCAGCGCTCGCCGTCCGCAACGCCCACCGCGCTCACGATGCACCGGACCCGGCGGTCCAGCGCGGCCGCATACGGCGCATGGGCGCCGCCGAAGCTCGTGCCCCAGATGCCGATGCGCCCGGGGTCCACCTCGCCGCGCAGGCCGAGGCAGGTGACGCCGTTGCGGATGTCCTCGACCTGCTCCAGGGGGATCAGCCGGTGCCGCGGTCCTTCGCTCTCCCCGAAGCCCCGGTAGTCGAAGCGCAGCGTCGCGTAGCCTTCCCGGGACAACCGTTGAGCCACCGCGGGCATGAGGGCTTCCTTGAGGCCGGCGTACCCCTGGCACAGGATGACCCCGGGGTGCGGGCCGCCACCGGCGTCGGGGACGGAGACCACCGCGGACAGGCTGTAGCCGGGGCCGCTGAAAAACCGGACCTTCTCTTCCATGGCGCCTCCTGGAGTCTCGCGTCCGTCCCTCCGGCTACGGGCGTCGGCCCAGCCAGCGGGCGCAGCCTGTGTAGATGTGCTGCGTGCCCAGGTTGACCACCACGACCCGGGCCAGGTGGAACGCCACCACTGTGGGCACGCCGATCTCCAGGGCCTGGGCGGTGATGGCCATCTCCACCAGGCCCCCGGGGGCGGTGGAGATGATCATGGTGGCGATGGGGAGGCGAAAGGCCCAGGACAGGGCCACGGCCACCGTCACCGAGGCGGCCAGTCCGAAGAAGGCGTTCAGCAGCGCGAACGGGATGAACAGCCTGTGGCGTGCGAAGAACGCGCGTTCGTAGCGTGCGCCGAGCACCAGGCCGAACATGAGCTGGGCGAACCGGGTCATCCACTGCGGCACCGCGGAGAGGCGGACCTCGCTCGCGGTGAAGGCGGCGCCGAAGAATATCGGCATGAGCAGGTAGCCGTTGTGCATGTGGAGGCGCTCGGAGACCTCGCCCAGCACGAACCCGGCCAGCAGCCAGGGCGCCAGCACCGCCGCGTCCAGCGGCGCGGACGGGCGGTACGCCGCGGCTTCCAGCGGGATGCCGCCGTAGGTCAGGGCGAACGGGACCACGACCACGACGATGGAGACCCGCAGGCTGTGGGCCACCGCCACCGGTGCGGTCTGCGCTCCGTATCGGTGGGCCAGGTTGGCCATGGCCATGGCGCCTCCCGGAATCGAGGCGAAGAACGTGGAGCGCCTCTCGACCCCGGAGATCCGGCTCAGGATCAGGGCGCCCAGACCGCCGATCAGGAACGTGGCCAGGGTCGCCAGCACGATGGGCGCCCAGTTGGCGGCCAGGGCGGACACCACGGGCGGGGTGAAGTGGAGGGACACCGCGGAACCGAGCAGGACCTGCCCCATCTGACGCGCGTACGGCGGCGAGTCCATGGGCGCGCCCAGCAGGTTGAGGACGGCCACCGCGGCCATGGGCCCGAGCATCCAGGGGATGGGCAGGTCCAGCGAGTGGCACGCGTACCCGGCCGGGACGCCCACCGCCAGGGCGGCGAGGATGGCGGGGGTCCGCCGGCGGAGGTCGTCCGCGCTGCGGCGAAGGTCCGAAACGTTCATGGACGGCGGCCGCGGTCCGGGCCGGGGGCCGCGGCGCCGGTCATACGATGTTCCTCTCCCGAAAGGAGCGGATCTCCTCGGGGCCGTACCCCAACTCCCGGAGGGTCTCTTCGTTGTGCTCGCCCAGCTTCGGCGGTCGGAGCCTCAGGGTGACCGGGGTGTCGCGCAGGTTGAGGCCGTTCCTCACCAGTTGGAACGGGCCGAACTCGGGATGATCCACTTCCATCAGCCGATCCAGGTGCTTGACCTGGGGGTCCTCGAAGACCTCTGCGAAGTTGTTGATGGGCGCGCACGGAACGTCCCTGGCTTCCAGCTCCTTCAGCCAGTGCTCCCGGGGAGCGGACCGGACCACCGCGGAGAAGGTCTCGGAGATGAAGTCGTAGTGCTGCGCCCGGGCCGGGCGGTCCCTGGTGCGTTCGTCGGTCTGGAAGTCCGGTCGGCCCATGACCTCGGTGACGCCGACCCAGAACTTCGGCGGATGGGAGAGGTGGATGACGAAGGGCTTGCCGTCGCCCGCCACCAGCGCGTACACGCCCGCGGTCTTGATGCGGCTCCGCATGCTGGGCACGTTGCCGCTGAACAGGTACTGGGTGATGCCGAGGCCGAGGAAGCAGATGGTGGACTCCAGCAGGGACGTCTCCACCTTCTGGCCCACGCCGGTGCGTTCCCGGGCCGCCAGCGCGGCCAGCACGCCGTAACAGCCGAAAAGGCCGCCGAGGTGGTCGGAGAAGGCGGCGCCCGGGCCGTGGGGGTGGTCGAGGTCGGTCAACACGCTCAACAGGCCGCTCAGGGACTGGCCGATGGTGTCGTAGCCCGGCCTCTTGCGGTAGGGGCCGTCCTGGCCGAAGGCGGAGATGGAGCAGTAGATGATGCGCGGGTTCGTCTCGCGCACCACGTCGTAGCCGATGCCCAGACGGTCCACCACTCCGGGGCGGAGGTTCTCCACCACCACGTCGGCGTCCCGGGCCAGCCGCAGGAACACTTCCCGGCCCTCCGGGGTCTTCATGTCCAGGGTGAGGCTCTTCTTGTTGCGGTTGAGGGCGCAGAAGCTCGGACTGTAATCCTTGGGCTCCTTGTCCCAGGTGCGGAACGGGTCTCCGGCCCCGGGAGTCTCGATCTTGCAGACATCCGCTCCCAGGTCGGCCAACAGCAACGACGCATAGGGACCCGCGATGTAGTTGGTGACGTCGAGGACCCTGATACCTTCCAGTGCTCCGTTCATGGGGCAGCGACCTTTCTTTCCGGGGGATTGGGCGGGCGCGTCAGCGGGTGCGGTTGTACTCGTAGTCCTCCCGCTCGGTTGCGCCTGTCCGCAACTCCGGCCGCAGCGGCGGCCGCGTGCGGTTCACCTCCGCATGGGCGTCCAGCGCGGCCTGGTCGGCCCAGCGTTCGACCAGCACCAGCCTGTCCGGGTCCACCACGCTCCGGAACACCTCGAACTGCTCGCAACCCGGCTCCTCCATGACTTCCGCGCAGCGCTCCCGATAGGCTTCCCCGAGCTCGCCCCCCTTTCCCGGAGCCGCGGTAATCGTGACCATGAGTCGAACGGCCATGTCCCCTCCTTGTATGCAGCCACGCGCCCGCGGGCCTGTCCGTCCGTGTCTATCAGATTCGGCGCGGCGTAGCGAGGAGCAGGGAGTCAATACCACGTATTGACGATCGGTTGGCCCTCCCGTATCCTGTTGCGTGGTGGCGAAAACCGGACAGAACTTCTCGGTGGCCTGGATGCCTCCTCCCCAAGGCGTCCCTCGATCACCCCTTGTCCACACTCGGCTCCTCGTTCTTTGCCCACCATGGCACGTACCGCGTTAGCCTACGGGCGACTGTCGGGTCGTCGGACAAAATCACACCTTCCTCGAGGGATTCTGCAATCAGCCGTGAAGCCTTCGCGCTGTTCTTTCCTTCAATGCCGAAACGGCCGCGCACAGATGTATTGGTGACGTATTCCCGGCCCACGTACCGCAGACAAGCGTGGAGGTAAACGGCCCGCACACGATCCGCCCTGTTCATCTTCGACAGCGGACGAGGCGCAAACAACACCACACGAGTGTGGTCGTTGGGTACTTCCACGAGCGGAGCCGGCAATTGATAAAGCTCGCTCACGGAAACGATCTTGTCCCATCCGCTGCCGCGTTCTTCGCAAATACCGATTCGGCGCATGAAGGACGCCAGGGTTTCGTTGCGAGAGCGCGGCGGCGTGTCCACGAAGCGTCGAGTATCCATCAGTGGTGCGCCAGGGTTGGTAACCTCGATGCGGTCCTCGAAGATCTCCACCATTGGACCTGCGCCAGTGACTGTGAAGTCCTGATGGATCAGCGCATTTGCCAGAAGTTCTCGCACCGCAAGTTCGGGGAATTTCGGCACCGTTTTCCTGAGGGCGTCCTTGATGACTTCGTTGGAGGGCAGCAGACCATTGATGAAGCCGATCAAGCCTTCGAAACCGGATGCGTAACCCCTGTCACCGACCTGCTCCTTCCGAGTCTCGGTGCGGTCGTGTCCGCGATACTGAATGACTCGCATGGCCTTGCGGCGAAGGCCGGACATACTCCCCAGCTTCTTTGCAAACAGTATCGCTCCCAGGTTTGTTATATTCCAACCACCGGCGTCGCACCGGCAGATGAACTTGTCACTGGCCAGCGCTTCCAGGATCTTGCCACGGTTCGGGGGAAGTGGACGCTCGATCAACTCGAAATACGCAGGGTAGTCGATCAACCGGATGACATCGTTGCCGCTTATTCGCTCGACTGCGATGTGATCTTCGAACGGCGTCAGATCGAAAATACGCCACAATGCCCGTTCCTTCTCGGGGAAGTCCTTCAGCTTTTTCTTGTAGGAACCCACGCGGATGTACTCCTGCCCGCCGAATTGCACCGGGTGGCGAAATGCCTGCGCGATCTCGAGCACGACGACCGGACGACCATCAACGGATTCCTCGGAAAAACGGAAGTCGATCTTCGGTGTCAGTTGGCGCAGGAGCCAGCTCTCAAGCTCTTCGTTGCCGACTTTCCTGGCCCTCGGCCTGAATTTCGTACCTACCACCTCGTGGTTGCGGTCAGCAATGCCCCACACCACATACGCGAATGACTTACCCGACAATGCTGCGGAGTTCGCGAGCGCTGACACGTATTCTCCAATTTCCTGTGGCTTGCATGCGTTGACCTTGAACTCGACCCATTCCGTCTCTTTGGGGAGTTTCCGCAACTCTTGCACCAAGCCTATCAGTTGCTCAGCCGACCGGTTCACCATCATGCCTCGGCCTCTTCGGTTCAGGTCACCGTTATCGAGCACCCGGGAC
Source organism: uncultured Binatia bacterium (SeqCode) (assembly GCA_965204235.1). Taxonomy (GTDB): domain Bacteria; phylum Desulfobacterota; class Binatia; order UBA9968; family JAJDTQ01; genus JAJDTQ01. The sequence goes on along the minus strand of OZ241979.1, from coordinate 1,818,009 downwards.
CGAGAGGTCCCGGGTGCTCTTCATTTTCCCGTTTTTCCCGCGGCGACGGCGGTTGGTTCCCACGCTCGCCTCACAGCACCACCGGCATGGTGGCGGCCAGCAGGACGCTCTGGTCGAGGAGCATGGCGCGTTTGGCGATCTTCCATTGGCCTTCGACCTTGCGCAGCACGTCGTGGCGTTTGCCGGCGAAGACGTCGGTGCTGTCGTCGAGCTTGTTCCGGTAGATCAGGATCCGGTACTTGACGCTGACCTCTTCGGGGTGCTCCGGGTCCGGGACGGCCCGGACATCGTGGACGTTGGAGATCAGGCGGGAGACCCGGGGGGTCGGCTCCTCCACCCAGTGCACTCCCGACATGAGTTGCCTGACGCGCAGCCTCAGGGTGGCCTTGCCCTCGTCGAACCAGTTCATGTCAAGGCCCTGCCGGGTGTTCTCCGTGTCCCAGTGGCCGAACTGCACGTTCCTGCGGATCGGCGCCCAGTAGGAGACGTCGTCGGTCAGGAGGTCCAGCCACTCCTCGTAGCGGCGCTCGTCCAGGAGGTCGGCCTCGCGGCAGAGGAACTCGTGGACCTCGTGGGTGAGCAGCAGGCGGCGCAGTCTTCCACGGTCGCCGCCGGCGTCGCGATCTCCGGCGCCGTCGGCGCCCGGAAGGGCGGTTCTACGCCTCGTCATCCATGAGCTCCGCCCAGCGCCGGTAGAAGGCCCGGGCTCCCTCTTCGGAGAAGGGTGCGTCCACGGCCACGGCGTCGGGGAGGCCGTCCACCGGGCGCGCAAAGCCCAGGCCCATGCCGTAGTTGTAGGGGTAGCGGCGCGCGATGACGCCCCGGCTGGCCTCCGTGGCATAGACCCAGTTGTCCATGTCGTCCGACTCCACCATGCCGCTGGGACCCGAGAACCGCATGTAGTAGTGGCGCAACAGGTCCTTCACCTCCCAGGGCGCGTCCCGGTCCACCAGGAACCAGCGCCATGCCTCGGTCTGGCCCGGCCCCACCGGGTGCCACACCACCATGGTCCGGGGAAACCAGGGGTGGAACGCCGTGTTCGGGAACACGTTGCCGTTCCCGGGGGTCACGGTGACCTTCCCCTTCAGGCGTTGCCTCCGTTTCTCCTCCACCTCCTCGAAGTACTGCGCCACCGACGGGTCGTTGGGGAATTCGGGGAACCACGCCTCGGCGCCCGCCGCCGGGGGTCCCGTGATGGTGGCGTGGCCGAGTCCGGGAAAGGCCATGAGGCCGCGGGTGAACCGCTTGGCCTGGTTGCGGTGGACCGAGCCGTGGCGCTCCTGTCCTTCTCCGCCGGGTCCCAGCCCGGCGATCTCCGCGGACTTGTGAGTGGTGGGGCTGTGGTATGTGTCCCAGGCGAAGTTCTCCGCGGCGAACTTCCAGTTGCAAGGCATCCGCCACTTGACCACCCCGCCCAGCACCTCGCTCCCTCCCTCGCTCGCGTCCCGGGCGTCCAGCAGCGCGTCCAGGTACACGCGCATGCCGCCCAGGTAGTCCGTGAAGGACGGCGCGGACTCGTCCCAGGTGGCCCAGACGGCGCCCTTGTACACCGCCTTCTGCGCCACGTGGACCAGGCCCCACTCCGACTTGTCCAGTCGTTCGCGGTAGCCCGTCCGGTACTGGGGCACGCCGTAGAGGTCGCCGGGGACCTCCACCAGGCCGCCGTCCGTGGAGTAGCTCCATCCGTGGTAGGGGCAGGTGAACACGGACGTGTTGCCGTGGTCGTAGCGGCACACCTTCATGCCCCGGTGGCGGCAGGTGTTCAGCAGCACGTGGATCTCGTTGCGCGGGTCCCGCGTGACGATGACCGACTCCTCGCCCATCCTGGAGAGGAAGAAATCGCCCGGTTGCGGGATCTGGCTCTCATGTCCGACGAAGAGCCACGTGCGCGCGAAGATCCGCTCCAGTTCCGCATGATAGACGTCCCGGTTGACGAAGATCTCCCGGCTGATGACGCCCCGGTCCAGATCGACCCATGTGCCGTTCCCCCGGTTGCTGTTGGGCACGGTGCCTCCCGACATGGTTCAAGCGCGTCCTTCGACTTCGCTTCGCTACGCTCAGGACGAACGGGGATGGTTGCTCAGCCCTGACCGCGGGCGCCGACCGGCGGTCCAAGCCCATTCCGGCTTTGTACCCTCCGATTCCCTCCCCCCTTGAGGGGGAGGGTTAGGGAGGGGGGCCTCCGTGCCACCAACCCATCGGCGCCAGCACCGACGGCCGGATGGCTGACACGGTTGGGTCGGTCCGTGGAGAGGACCCATCCCCGCAACCCCGCCGTACCCCCCTCCCTGTCCCTCCCCCTCAAGGGGGGAGGGAATCGGAGTGGGACCCCGCCCATACAAAAGCCGGAAGAGCCCTCCCTAACATACAACGACGGCAGATTCGCGCAATCGGCGGCGGCCGGGTCTCCGCGGTCTCCGGGCCGGTATGCTCCACGGCCCGCTCACGTGGCGACCTTGCGCAGGTTCGGGAAGCACAGGACCATCGTCCCCGCGAGCGCGAGCACGATGACGCCCATGCCCAGCACGGTGTTGGGGGCGCCGATGAAGTGGGCGCTGACTCCGGCCAGGAACGCTCCGGCCGGCGTCATGCCGCGGTCCAGCATGTAGATGCTCATGACCCTGCCGCGGAGGTCGGCCGGCACCGTCATGTGCAGCACCGAGTTCGTGGTGGTCATGAACAGGATCTGGCACCCTCCCACGCACACCAGCGACAGCAGCGACAGCGGCAGGGTGCGCATCTGGGCGAACAGCATGAGGGCGACTCCCTGGAACAGCAGGGCCGCAACGAGCAGATGGCCTGGCCGGCCCACCCGGTGGGCGAAGCGGGCGACGCCGAGTATGGCCAGCAGCGCGCCCAGTCCCGGCGCCGCCATCATCAACCCGAGGCCTTCCGGTCCGACCCCCAGCACGTCCTTCTGGAAGATCGGCATCAGGGTCTGGTACGGCATCGCGAATATGCGCGGCACCAGGGCCGCGGTCATGATGGCGAAGGCCACGGGGTCCGACCATACGTACCGGAACCCCTCCCGCAGGTTCTGGAGCACCGAGGAACGGGTGGTCTCCTTGGCCACCGAAGGGACGCGCATCCGGTAGATCATCCACAGGACGAAGAGGTAGGCGCCGCTCTGGACGTAGAAGTTCCCCGCCAACCCGAACCAGGCGATGAGCACGCCTCCCACGCTGGGGCCGATGATCTTGGTGAAGTTGAAGGCCGCGGAGTTGAGCGCCACCGCGTTCATCAGGTCTTCCCGGGGCGCCACGTCGGGCACCAGCGCCTGGCGCACGGGCTCGCTGAAGGACCACACCGTCCCGGTGACCAGCGTGAAGGCGAACAGGTGCCAGACCTCCAGCAGGCCCAGGCTCACGACGGCCCCCATGCCCACCGCGGTGAGCAGGATCATCCACTGGGTGCCGATCATGAGCCGGCGCCGGTCGGTGCGGTCCGCGGCCACCCCCGCAAGCGGGCTGAAGATGAGGAAGGGGATCGTGCGCAGGCCGTTGACGGCGCCCAGCAGCACCGACGAGCGCGTCATCTCATAGACCGCCCACCCGAGGGTGACCTGCTGGATCCACAGGCCGCCGCTGATGAAGCAGGTGCCGCCCCAGAGGTACCGGAAGTCCCGGTGCCGCAGGGACGAGAAGGTGCTCGACGGTCCTGGGGAGGGCACGGCCTACGGCTCCCGGTCGGTCATGGCCGCCGCCAGGCTCAGTTGGCGCCGGTCGAGGTTGGCGCTCTTGATGAGCGCATAGACTTCCTGTCCCGGGGCCAGGGCGAGTTCGCTCACCGCGTGCCGGGTCACCAGGGCGGTCAGCGGCGTGTCCCCGATGCACAGCCGGAGTTCCGCCAGAGGGCCGCGCTCTTCGCCCCGGGCCACCTCCAGCAGGGTTCCCTTGAGCACGTTGCGCAGGCTCAGGCCCCGGGGCGGCGCCGTGGCCACGCTCACGTCCCGGGCGCGGATCCACACCCGCACGGCCACGCCCACGGGTATGTCCACCAGGGGGACCCGCAACCGGCCGCCGCGGAAGTCCAGGTGCGTGAGTCGGCCCGAGGCGTCGTGGCGGGAGACCCGCGCCGCCAGCATGGTACCGGTCTCGGGCTCGTCCTCCGTTGACCAGAGATCCCGGCGTCCGAGGACCTGCTCGACTCCCCCCGACGCAGTGACCCGGCCCCCGGAGACGAGCACCAGGTTGCGGGCCAGGCGCGACACTTCGTCGAGGGAATGGCTCACATAGACGATGGGGATGCCCATTTCGTCGAGCCGTTCGACGTAGGGCAGTATCTCCCCCTTGGCGAGCACGTCCAGGGACGCCAGGGGTTCGTCCATGAGCAGGGCCCGGGGGTTGCTCAGGAGCGCGCGTCCCACCGCCACGCGCTGTTTCTCGCCGCCGGAAAGGGAGAGCGGCCGGCGTTGCAGCAGCGCGCCCAGGTCGAGCAGGTCCACCACCCGGTCCGGCGTGAGGCAGCGCCCCGCGGCAGGGGTATGCCGCCAACCGTAGAGCAGGTTCCGCCGCACGGTCATGTGGGGGAACAGCCGCCCCTCCTGGAACACGTAGCCGAGCCGCCGCTTCCAGGGCGGGAGGTCGATGCCCCGGGCGCTGTCGAACAGCACGCGGCCGTCCACCTCGATGCGGCCCCGGTCGGGCCGCAGCAGTCCGCTCACCATGTTCACGATGGAGGTCTTGCCCGCGCCGGAACGGCCGAAGAGGGCGGTGACGCCGCGGTCGCTCCGGAACCGGGCCTCCACGCGGAAGTCCCCGAGCCGCCGCTCCACTTCGACTTCAAGCATGGTAGCCCCGGGTCCTTCGAGCCGCGGCCCGGCCCAGGGCCTCCGACGCCGCCAGCGCCACGACCGCGGCGGCCACGATGACGAGGGTGAGGCGCAGGGCCCCGGGCTCGCCGCCGGGCGTCTGCAGCGCGGAGTGGACCGCCAGGGACAGGGTCCGGGTCTCGCCGGGGATGTTGGAGACGAAGGTGATGGTGGCGCCGAACTCCCCCAGGCTCCGGATGAAGCCGAGGATGGCGCCCGCCACGATGCCCGGAAGGCTCAGGGGCAGGGTGACCGTGAGGCAGGTCCACAGCCGGTTGGCGCCCAGCGTGGCCGCGGCCGACTCCAGGCGCCGGTCCACCGCTTCCAGGGAGAGACGGATAGGCCGCACCATCAAGGGGAACGCGACCACGGCCGCGGCCACTACCGCCCCGGTCCAGCGGAACGCGAGGACCAGCCCGAAGGTCTGCTCCAGCCACGCCCCCACCACGCCCCGGCGCCCGAGCAGCAGGAGCAGCAGGTAGCCGGTGACCACCGGCGGCAGCACCAGCGGCAGGTGCAGCACGGCGTTGCACACTTCCTTGCCCCAGAAGCGGCGGCGGGCCAGCACGAACGCGGCCAGGGCGGCCGGGGGAAGGCTCAGGAGCGTGCTCCAGGCGGCGACCCGGACGCTCAGGCCCAGGGCTTCGTACTCGGCCGGGGTAAGGGGCCACATGACGGTCTATGGCTCCCGCGCCGCGAAGCCGCGGGCCTCGAATACGGCCCGGGCCGCGGGCGTCCACAGGAACCTCAGGAACGCCTCGGCCTGGGGATGGGCGCCGGCCGCGGGCACGGCGACCGTGTAGTGGATGGGCGGATGGGAGTCTTCGGGAAAGACGCCCGCCACCGCGACCCGGTGCTCGGCCATGGCGTCGGTGGCATAGACGATGCCGTAGGGGGTCTCGCCCCGGGCCACCAGCGCCAGGGCCCGGCGCACGTCCGCGGCGCCGGCCACGCGGTCCGCCACCGTCCGCCAGACATCCAAGCGCTCCAGGGCGGCCTTGGCGTACCGGCCCGCGGGCACGTGGCCCGGGTCTCCCATGGCCAGTCGTCCGCCGCCGAGCAGCCGCGCCAGGGGAAAGCGGCGGCGGATGGCCACCGGGGCGCCGCGGGGCGCGGGGGCCACGAGGACGAGCCGGTTGCCCAGCAGGTTGCCGCGGGTCCCCGGCCGCAACAGTCCCGCCGCCTCCAGCCGGTCGGTCCACTCGGGACTCGCCGACACCAGGAGGTCCGCGGCGGCGCCGCGCTCGACCTGGAGGGCGAGGGTCGAGCTCGACGCGAACGACACCGCCGCGGCGGCGCCGCCCTGGACCTCGAACCGCCGCGCCACCGCATCGACGGTCCCCTGGAGGCTGGCCGCGGCGAACACCAGCAGGCGCTCCGCCCCCAGGGCGGGACCGGCGAGGGCCGCGGCCAGCACCGAGGCTCCGGCCAGGGCGCCCCGCCACGCCCGCGGCCGCGGGCGTGGCGGGGCGCCCGCGGTCACGGCTGCCCCGCCGGAGGCCGTTGCCGCGCCGGGTTCCGAGGATGTCCGGTCATCTTGCATTTCGACTTGGCTTTTTGTCGTCTATAATACCACGCGGAAGACATGAAGTTCTTCTTCGCCACCATCGCCGACTTCCTGGAACTGCCGGAAAGCCGGCGCAACATCGTCGTGCTGGTCAAGCTCCACGGCTTCCTGCTGGGGCTCGTCGCCTGCTACACGGTGGTCTTCCACATCATCATGGCCACGGTGGAGCAACAGGACCATTCCTGGTTCACGGGCCTCTACTGGACGCTGACCACCATGACCACCCTGGGCTTCGGCGACATCGTGTTCCAGAGCGACGTGGGGAGAGGCTTCAGCATGTTCGTCCTCGCGTCCGGCACCTTCTTCCTGCTCGTGGTGCTCCCGTTCACGTTCATCCGCGCCTTCTATGCGCCGTGGCTGGAAACGCAGATCCGGGGCCGCGCCCGGCGGGAGGCGCCCAGGGACGCCGCCGGACACGTCATCCTCTGCGGTTACGACGCCATCGCCCCGGGCCTCGTGGAGCGGCTCGAGCTCGACAACATCCCCTATTACCTCATCGAGCCGGACCCGGTGGTCGCCGCCCGCAGGCAGGGCGAGGGGATTTCGGTGGTCACGGGCGACCTGGACAGCCGGCAGACCTACGTCAACCTGCGCGCAGAGCACGCGCGCCTGATATTGGCCAACGTCAGCGACACGGTGAACACGAACATCATCATCACCGCCCGGGAAGTGGCCGCGGAGGTCCCCATCGTGGCCACGGTGGAGGCCGAGGACGCCATCGACGTGCTCGAGTTGAGCGGCTGCACCCACGTGCTGCCGCTGCACCGGCAACTGGCGCATCGCCTGGCGAACCGTATCAACGCCGGGCACGCCGAAGTGCACGTCATCGGGACCATCCGGAACATCCGCATCGCCGAGTTCGCCGTGCACGACACGCCGTTCGCCGGGCGCACCATTGGCGAGACGCAGCTCCAGGAGGCCACGGGAGTGGAAATCGTCAGCGTGTGGGAACGCGGCAAGCTGTTGCCGGCCCGGCCGGACACCCGCCTTTCCCATTCCAGCCTGCTGGTGGTGATGGGCACCGAGCAGCAGATCATGGACGTCAACCTGCTGTTGGTGATCTATGACGTCAACTACCACCCGGTGCTGGTCATCGGGGGCGGCAAGGTGGGGCGCGCCACCGCCGGGGCGCTGCGGCGCAAGGGCATGGACGTGCACCTCATCGAGCGCAACGAGGCGTTGCGGCCGCGTATCGGGGACATTCCCAGTCGGCTCTTCCTGGGCGACGCCGCGGACCGGGAGCTGCTCATGGCCGCGGGCTTGAGCGAGGCTCCGGCAGTGGTCCTGTCCGGGAGCGACGACGCCATGAACATCTACCTGACGGTCTATTGCCGCCGCCTCAACCCGGAGTTGCTGATCCTGAGCCGTCTCACCCACCAGCGGAACCTGGAGGCCATCTACCGGGCGGGGGCGGACTTCGCGCTCAGTTACACTTCCGAGGGCGTGGAGGACATCTTCGCCCAACTGCACGGACGGGAGCTGCTGGTGGTCGGCGAGGGCGCGGAGCTGTTCGTGGTCCCGGCTCCGGCTTCCATGCTGGGCCGCAAGTTGGGCAGTTGCTACGTGCCCGAGCGCACCGGCCTGACCGTGGTGGGAGTCCAGCGGGATGGCGAGGTGGTGACGAACCCGCCGCCGGACACGCCGCTCCAAAGGGAGACCCAGTTGATCATGCTCGGCAGCACCGGTCAGCGGCAGACCTTCGCGAAGAAGTTCGGCCCTGCGCCAGGGGGATGAACCCGCACGAACCGGGAAACGCGGCGCGGCATCGAAGCAGGCGGCGCCTTCGGAAACCCTGAACGACTGCCCTCGTTCGTCCTGAGCATAGCGAAGCGAGTCCCCCGTTCATCCTGAGCGTAGCGAAGCGGAGTCGAAGGACGGACACGCTTTCCCGGAGTCTCGATCTCCGATCTGTCTCCGATCCGCGTTTCTTGACAGGGCCGCGGGGTCGGAGTAACTTGTAGCCATGTCTCCCGAATTCATGGCCGTCATCGGCGCCGCCATCGCCCTGGCCGCAGTCATCCTTTCCAGCCAACGGGCCATGCGAAGGGAAATCGGCGACATGCGACAGGAAATGGGTAACATGCGACAGGAAATGCACCAGGAAATCGGCAAAGTCCGACAGGAAGTGCATCAGGAAGTCAACGCCCTGCGACAGGAAATGCGCCAGGAGATCGGCAAAGTACAAGAGGACATCGGCGCCCTGCGACAGGAAATGCGCCAGGAAATCGGCAAGGTGCAAAAGGACGTCGGTGACCTGCGGGAACGGATGGCGCGGCTCGAAGGGCTGTTCGAGGGATTCACGAAGACCGTGCCGGGCCCTCAACCTCAGACCGCGCCAAGCCCCCAACCTCAGCAGTAGGCCGCCGCAATCAATGAGTTCCAGGTTCCCGTCGCCACCGGCAGCAACGGAACCATCAGCTACGCCGCCTCCGGCCGGCCGGCCTGCGGTTCGACGCCACCGGCACGGACACGCCCGGCTGCCCGGGCGCCGAACCGCGCGAGGTCTGCGGCGCCCCCACCGGCACCCAGACGGTCACGATCACCGCGACGGACGCGGACTCCAACACCGCCGCAGGCGACAGCGCCATCTTGACCTTCTCCGCCTGCGCGGGCGCAGGCGCTGGTAGGCTTCGGCGCGCGGGCTTCCACGAGGCACTCCCTGACTTGGCGATGGATCCGGCGCTTTCGTCGGAGTTGAACGGCGTGCGGAGGCCGTGGTAGATTCCCGTCGTCCGTGAAGGCCGCTTCCATGCACGAAAGAAACTGCCTGAAACCGATGCTCTGCGGGCTCGCGGCCGTGTGGCTCTTGGGCGGCTGCATCGGGCCCACCGGCGAACGCCCGAACTTCCCGAAGCCGGGAGACATCGCCGCCGCGGTCAGGGAATGGTTCAGGGACGATCCCCTGTCCGACTCCGACCCCACCGCGGCCAACCTGTACCGGGACGGCCTCGACTACTTCGAGCGGGGGCGGTATGCGCGCTCCATCTCGTTCTTCGAGCGGTTGCGGGACGAACACCCTTTCAGCGAGGAAGCCGAGACGGCCGAGTTGAAGATCGCCGAGGCGTACCACCGGAACGGGGAGTACGCCCAGGCCGAGGAGACCTACAAGAACTACCTGGCCTTCCAACCCACGGGCCGGCACACGCACTACGTCAAGCACCAGCTCGGCCTGGTCAACATGGAACAGTTCACCGGGATGGACCGCGACCTGGCCAAGGTCAGGGAGGCAAAGGGGCGCTTCGAGTCCGTCATCGAGGACCATCCCGGATCCAAGCACGCCGCGGACGCCCGCGAGAAGCTGGCCGAAGCCCGCGCCCACTTGGCGGAGCGCGAGCTGTACGTGGGCAACTTCTACTTGAGGGAGGAGAGCTACTGGGCCGCCCGCGAACGTTTCGAGAACGTCCTGCGCGACTATCCCGACACTCCGGCGGCGCCCGGGGCCCTGTTCGCCCTCGCAGACGCCCATGGACGCGAGAACGACGTCGCCAAGGCCTTGGCGGCTTACCGGCAGTTGATCGAAAGTCATCCCGGGGACCCGCTTGCGGAACGGGCGCGGGCCGAGGTCGCCCGGCTGTCCGCGGCCCCGCCCTCTCCCGGGGAAGGCCCCGCGGCCCCCGACCCTCCGGCTGCGGCGGGACCGGCCGGGGAGGCCGCGCCGAAAACGCCGCGTTTCATCACCAAGGAAGGCCATGACTACGAAGATCCGGACGGGAAGAGCTGGTACGAGTACCTGAACCCGTTGTCCTGGGCGGGCGACGACCGCGAGGAGCCGGAGGAGACCGCCTCCCGGACAGGCGGCGAGGGGCAGGCCCCCGCTGAGGAAAGCAGGGGGTTCTTCAGCTTCCTGAACCCGTTCTCGTGGGGCGATGACGAGAGCGGGGAACCGGCAGGGGAGCCGAGCCCCGCGGAAGCGGCGTCTTCGACTTCCGGGGCGGTGGTGGAGCGCATCGACGAGACCTTGGGGACGCCGCAGCGCCAAGCGCTCGAACCGCCGGCAAGCGACCTTCCGCAGGACCCGGAAGCCGAGGTCCCCGTCGGCGACCCGGCCGCGGTCCTGGGGGAGGTGGACGCCGGGCTCGGCGGCGGAGGACCGGAGGCGGGCGCGCCCCCCGCGCCGGCCGCGGACCCCGCGCTGTTCTCGGCCAGGAAGCCCCAACCCGCCAGGGAAGAGGGCGGGGACGCCGAAGCCCGGTCCGGCTTGCTGGAGACCATCGACCGGCAACTCCGGCAGGACGGAACCGGCAAGCCCCCGGAGCTTCCGACCCCGCCGGCGGGACCCTGATGATTCCGGGGACATCGCCCGCCCGCCTCACGGGCTGAGCCTCACGGTCTGAATTCGGAACCCCTGCCCATGGCCCGGGCGAGCCGCGCCTCGGCCAGTTTGTGGTCGTAGATGGACCGTATGTGGTCCGTCTGGGCCCGGGTGTGGACCACCTGCGCTTCGGTGATCTCGATGATCGACCCGACCCCTACCTGGTATCGGCCGTTGGCCAGGTCGAGGTTTTCCCTGGCGGACCTCTCCTGCGCCTCGTTGGCCTTGATCCGCTCCCCCGACTCCAGCAGGGTGAGATAGCTTTCCTCCACCTCCAGGGCGATGCGTTGGCGTTGCTCGTCCCGTTGCGCCTTGATGGCGTGGTACTCCCGGACGTTCCTCTCGATGTCGGGCCGGATGGTGAACTCGGCGAACAGGGGAACGGTCAGGGTCAGCGAGGACCTTACGACGTCCTGCTCGTCGTGCCAGAGCCAACCGTACTGTCCGTCGAACCGGATCCTTGGCAGGCGGGCCTTCCTGGCCAGTCGGATGGCTTCCTGGCCGGCGTCGAGGCGCGACAGGAAGTCCTTGATCTCGGTGCGCGACCCAAAGGCCGCCTCCACCGCCTCCTCCAGGGAAAGGGTCGGCGGCTGGACGTTGACCTCGGCGGCCACCGGGCGTTGCTCGAACCGTGTCACGCCCATGGCGTTCTTGAGCCGGGCCCACGCGATCTTGACGCCGTTCTGGGCTCCGATGAGGTCCGCCTTGGCGGCGAAGAGGCTTGCTTCCGCCCGGGCCACGTCGATCTTGGGCCGGGTCCCCACGTCGAAGAACCCCCGGGCCTGCCGCACCAGCGCTTCGCGGTCCTTGACCGTATCCTGGTCCACCCGCACCAGCGCCTCGGCCCGGAGGTACTCGAAGAAGGACCGCCGCACCGTGAGCAGTATTTCTTCCACCGTTGTCCGCTTGGCGAAGCGGCGCGCTTCCAGGGTGTCCTCCTCGCGTCGGATGGAGCCTTCGCGGCGGCCGAAGTCGGTCACCAGCCAGCCCACCGCGCCCGTGGTGTTGTAGAGGTTCCTGTCCGCGAGCGGACTTTCCACCGTCCTGTTCTCGTACACGCCCCTGGCGTCGAGCGTGGGAAAGTAGCCGGCCCAGGCCCCCTGCACCACCGCCTCCTGGACCTTCACCCGTTCGGTGGCGGCGCGGATGCCCGGATGGTTCTCCAGGGCCATGCGTTCGGCGTCCTGCAGCGTCAGTACGTTCGACCCCGCGTCCGCGGCATGGACCATCCACGGCAACACGAACGCCCCGATCCACAGTAAGGCGGCACAGCTCTTGCGGCCTCGCATAACGACCTCCTTCCGACCCGACGCACCTTCCGGTTCGAACGCGGATGCACTTACCACAATCCGCGCGGCTCCATCTACAAGCGGCAAAACGCCTCCCCGCTTCCTCCCTCCCGTAAGAAAAGCAAAATCCATGCCACCGCGGCGCGAGGCTCTTTCGGGCTTCCGCGGAGCGGGAAGCGCGTCCTTCGACTCCGCTACGCTACGCTCAGGACGAACGGGGGTTGTTGTTCAGAGTTTCCTGTCGCGCCTCGGACCGGGCGGCCGCGCCGCTCGAACTCGCCTGCGCCGCCGAGGCGGCGCGCGGCGGCGTTAACACGTTGGCGTCCCGTCTGGTAAGTTCATGGGGCGGCGGACGCGCGCAGGCGGCTCGGAGTCCGCGTTCGATTGGACCGAAGCCGGTTCCCGGGCGACGGCTCGCCGCAAGGACGGACACCCGGTGGATTCCCTGGCGGACAGGCTCGCTCTCGTCACCGGCGCCGGACGCGGCATCGGCCGCGCCGTGGCCCTGGCGCTGGCCAGCGGCGGCTGATGGCCGCGGGGGAGGTTGCGGACCTTGCGGTGTTCCTGGCGAGCCCGGCGGCCGGGGCCATCACCGGACAGGGCATCCATGTGGACGGCGGCGCGGTCATGGGTTGACGACGGAGGGAGGCCGGAACCGTGTACGAGAGTTTCGACTATTCGGTGGACGGCGGCATCGCCACCGTCCGTCTCGACAACCCGGAGCAGCGCAACGCCCTCACCTTCCGGACCTACGAGGAGTTGGCGGAGTTGACCGGGTCCCTGGCCGCGGACCGTCGGGTGGACGTCCTGATCCTTACCGGCGCGGGCAAGGGTTTCTGCTCCGGAGGCAGCGTCAACGACATCATCGGCGAGCTCTTGAAGATGGACGGCGCCGGGTTGTACCGTTTCACCCGGCTGACCTGCGACGTGGTGCGCAACATGCGCCTGCTGGAGAAACCCGTCATCGCCGCGGTGAACGGCATGGCGGCCGGGGCGGGCGCGGCGCTCGCCCTGGCGAGCGACTTCCGGGTGCTGTCGGAGCGGGCCAGGATGGCCTTCCTGTTCGTCAAGGTGGGTCTGGCCGGGTCGGACATGGGCGCCGTCCACCTGCTGCCGCGTATCGTAGGTCTCGGTCGCGCCATGGAGCTGCTTTCGCTGGGCGACGCCATCGACGCTGCGGAAGCCTACCGCATCGGCTTGGCCAACAGGGTGGCGCCCCACGACGCCCTCATGCCGGAGGCCCTCCGGCTGGCCCGGCGGCTGCAGGACGGACCGCGGTACGCCATCGGGGTGACCAAGAAGCTCCTGGACCTGGAGGCCGGCATGGGTCTCGACGCGGCTCTGGAGATGGAAGCCATGACCCAGGCCCATTGCATGCAGACGGCCGACTTCCGCGAAGGCTTCCGCGCGTTCATGGAGCGGGAAGCGCCCCGGTTCAACCGCGGCGGCGGGGATTAGGGGACGGGCGCCGGCCAGCGGAGCGGGCGCCGGGAGCGCGAGACATGGACACGGGCGACGGTCTGCCCGCGCCACAGGCCCGTTTGCAGAGGGAGCTGTCGGCGTGGGCGGAGGCGGAGTTGGGCGGGATCGACCCGGACGGCGGCGACGCGGCCGCGGAGGCGGTGTTCCGGAAGCTCGCCCGGCGCGGGGTCTTTCGCCACGCGGCGCCGCGCGGTTTCGGGGGCGTGCGCCGCAGCGTGCAGGCCCGGGACCTCTGCGCCGTCCGGGAGGTCCTGGCGGGGGTGTCGCCCCTGGCGGACGCCCTGTTCGCGGTCCAGGCGCTGGCCGCGTACCCGTTGGCGAGCGCGGGGACGCCGGAGCAGAAGGCTGCGTACCTGCCCCGTCTGGCCGCGGGCCGGGACGTGGGCGCCTTCGCCCTGACCGAGCCCGAAGCCGGCTCGGACCCGGCTTCGGCCCGGCTGCGGGCCAGGAAGCGGGGTGGGGGATACGTGCTCGACGGGGTCAAGAGCCTCGTTTCCAACGCCGGCCTGGCGCATCTCTACGTGGTCTTCGGCAGCACGCACCCGGCGCGCAAGGGCGACGGCCTCAGCGCTTTCGTGGTCGAGGCCGCGACCCCGGGCGTGGCCGTCGCCGAGCGTCTCGCGCTGATGTCGCCTCATCCCATCGGCGCGGTGGCGTTCGAAGGCTGCCGCGTGCCGGAGGCGCAACTCCTGGGCAGGCCCGGCCAGGGTCTGGCCATCGCCCTGGGCGCCCTGGAGGCGTTGCGTTGCAGCGTTGCCGCCGCGGCCACCGGCATGGCCGCCCGGGCCCTCGCCGAAGCCGTCCGCCACGCGCGCCGCCGGCGCCAGTTCGGCCGCACCCTCAGCCGCTTCCAGGCCATCCGGTTCAAGATCGCGGAGATGGCTACCGAGCTCGAGGCTGCGCGCCTGCTGGTCTATCGGGCGGCTCGGGCCCACGACGAAGACGAGGCGGGCCTGGGCCGCAGGTCGTCCATGGCCAAGCTCTTCGCCACCGAGGCGGCCCAGCGCATCGTCGATCAGGCGCTGCAAATCCACGGGGGCCGGGGACTCGTGGCGGGGAGCGTCATGGAACGGCTCTATCGCGACGTCCGCGCGCTGCGCATCTACGAGGGCACGTCGGAGATCCAGATGCTGATCATCGCGCGCGACGTGCTGGGGGCGTCCTGACCGACGTCCCATCTCTCTCTTCCCCGTCGGAGGAGCCCATGGACTTCGAACTTCCGGATGAGTTGCTCGCGGTAAGGGAGCTGGGCCGCGAGTTCGCGGAAAAGGAGATCGCCCCGACCGCGGCCGCGGACGACCGGGAACACCGCTTCCGTCGGGACGTCTTCGAGAAGATGGGGCAGTTGGGCTTCTTCGGCTGCGTGGTTCCCGAAGAGTACGGCGGCACGGGTCTGGGTCATCTGGCCATGGTGCTCCTGACCGAGGAGATCGCACGGGTCCACAGCTCGGTCCGGGTGCACGTCAACACGCAGCTTGCGCCCGCGGTGACGCTGGCCCGGTTCGGCGCCGAAGAACAGAAGCGCCGCTGGATCCCGGGTCTGGCGGACGGGTCCCGCATCGGCTGTTTCGCCATCACCGAGCCCGACGCGGGTTCCGACGTGGCCTCCATGTCCACCCGGGCCGTCCGGACCGACCGCGGCTACGTCCTCAAGGGAACCAAGACCTGGATCTCCAACGCGCCCATCGCCGACCTGGCCCTGGTCTATGCGGTGACCGACCGGGACGCGGGGCGCCGCGGACTGTCCGCCTTCGTGGTGGAGCTGGACGGGGCCGGCGTGCGCCGCGGCGCCCTGGACAAGATGGGCGTCCTGGCGTCGCCCACCGGGACGCTGGAGTTCGACGACGCGCCCGTGCCCGAAGGTCACCGTGTGGGCACCGAGGGCCAGGGTTTCGCCATGTGCATGTGGCAGCTCAACCAGACCCGGCTGAGTTGCGCGGCCGGGGCTCTCGGGGTGGCCCGGGCCGCCCGGGAGGCGGCCGTGGCCTACGCCAACCAGCGCAAGCAGTTCGGCCGGGAGATCGGGCGCTTCCAGATGATCCAGGACAGTCTGGCCCGGATGATCGTGGAGGAAGAGTCCGCGCGGCTGCTGGTCTATCGGGCGGCCCGTCTCGCGGACCGGCGGCAGCCCAACGACCTCCAGGTGTCCATGGCCAAGTACGCCGCGGCGGAGGCGGCCGTCCACGCCGCGGACGCCGCCTTAACGATCCTGGGCGCCTATGGATATTCCACCGAGTTTCCGGTAGAGCGTTACCTGCGGGACGCCAAGTCCTACCAGATCGTCGAAGGCTCATCGAACATCCACAAGCTGATCATCGCCCAGGACGCCCTCGGGTACCGGAAGGCCAACCGCCGGGAAGGCTGACGGCCGACGGGGGTCCCGGCCGGGGGCGGCCCGTCGTTGGCTTGTATTGGACCGTCCGGTACAGGTATAGTGTTGCCGTAAGGAACCGATCCTTTCCCCATGTTCGTTGCAACGAACTACCTGTCGTCGGGCAACGCCCGGGTCTTTCTCGGGCTCGGCTTCGTTGCCCTGTTCCTGTCGTTCACGTCGGTCGGGGGTCTCCCCCCTGCCCAGGCCTCGTCCACCCGCGTCGATCAGGGCGAGATGCTGCCGCGGAACGCCGAAGCGGACATCCACGAGCGGCGCATCACCAAGCGGATCCGCCCCGGTGACCGGTTGCCCCGGCTCCTGGAGGACCTGCGAGTGCCCCGGGCCGAGAGGGAGCGCTGGCTCCGGGCGGTAGGGGAACGGGTTGACGCGGCCAAGGTCCTCGGCGAGGGGGATACGGCCGTCTTCTACTTCGCCGCGGCGTGGGGTTCGCCCGAACCGGGCCGCATGACGGCGTTTCGAGTCGAGCGCGCCGGCGCCGAGCCTCGAACCTGGCAGTTGGACCACGACCGGATCGTCTATCACCGGGACGCGGGGTTGCGTCCCGTGACCGCGGTGGCGCAGCAGGCGCCGCCGTCGCCGCGGGACGGGGCCGGTTCGCCCGCAGCCGCGCCGGAGGCTGCGGCGCAGACCTCGACGAAACCTTCGGCGGCAGCGGCGCCCCGGGTGGAGCGGGTGACCCACGTCATCCGCAAGGGGGAGACCCTCGCCAGCGTGCTGCACCGCAACGGGATCCTCCGGACCGAGGCGCACCGTTGGACCCAGGTGGTCGGCAAACGGTACTCGCTCAGGGGGTTGTATCCGGGCAGGAAGGTCGTCCTCTACCTGACTTCCGAACCCGGCAGGCAACGGACGCTGCGCGCGCTGCAGATCGAGTCGAGAGGACGAGACTTGCGGACGTGGCAGGTGGCCGGCGAAGAGATCGCGTACCGGGGCAAGAACGAGGAGGTGGCGGCAAGCGAGCTCGCGTCCGCGCCGGAGGCCTCGACCAGGACGGTGGCCGGGCCTTCGGCGGCAGCGGCGCCCCCGGTGGAGCGGGTGACCCACGTCCTCCGCAAGGGCGAGACCTTCGCAAGCGTGCTGCGCGGCAACGGGATACCCTGGACCGAGGCGCGCCGCTGGAGCCGGGCGGTCGGCAAGCGGTATTCGCTCAGGCAGTTGTATCCGGGCAGGAAGGTCGTCCTCTACCTGACTTCCGAACCCGGCAAGCAGCGGACGCTGCGCGCACTGCAGATCGAGTCGAGACGCGGAGACTTGCTGACGTGGCAGGCGGCCGAAGAATGGATCGCGTACCGGGGCAAGGACCACCGTGTAGGCCAAGTAGTGGAGAGCGGGACTACGGCGGCTGCGCCGGCGCCGGCCGCGGCGGTGCCGGCCAAGGCCCCGGCCGCCGCGGTCGAGTCCGCCCGCCTGCCCGCGCCGAAGCCGCCCACGCCTTCCGTCGAGCCCCTCCGGAAGGTGGTGCGGACCATCGGCAAGGGCCAGACTCTGGGCCGCATCTTCCAGTCCCTGGGCGTCTCCGGCAAGGAACGCAACGTGTGGTCCCACGCCATCGGCAAGCAGTACCCGGTCACGAAACTGAAGCCCGGACAACGCCTGCACCTGTATTTCGACCAGGTGCCGGCCAGCAGCCGAGGGGACGACCTCAAGGCGGTGGAGCTGGAGGTCAGGAAGGGGCGGAAGCTGACCTGGGAGCGGGTGGGGCAGGATATCCGTTTCGGGAGGGGGCAGGTGCTGGGGCGAGGCCGATCCGCGGTGACCGCCGCGCCTTCCGACTCCGACGGCCTTGCTGCCGACGCCCGGAAGGGGGGGGGCCTGTCCGAGTACGCGTTGGCGTGGATCAAGCAACGGAACGGGTTGCTGGCGTACGCGCCGTCGCCGAACCGGAACGGGGCCGGGACCCGGCCGGCCCTTCCCCTCCAGGACGCGGAACGGGTGACCCACAAGTTGAAGTCGGGAGAGCACCTGTGGGGCGTGCTCAGGCGCTACGTGCTGGACGACGAGGAGAGACGGCTGTGGCTCACCGCGGTCCAGCAGCACAAGCACATGCGCAGGCTCCGCGCCGGAAGCCGCATCCACATGTACTTCAAGTCGTCCGCAAACGGCAACGGCGCGGCCGCATCCAGGGGCGACGGACACTTCCAGGCCCTGGAGGTCGCGCTTCGTTCCAACCTGCGCCTCACTTGGTATCGCGGCGAGCAGGGCATACTGTTCTACAGGGACGAGGTGCCGTACCGGCAGGAGGTGAAGTCCGTGAGCGGCCGGATCGTCGAGGGGTCGCTCTACGCCAGCGCCAAGCGCGCGGGCGTCGACGTCGGGGTCATCTCCGAGGTCGTGGACATCCTCGGTTGGGACATCGACTTCCGCAGGGACCTGCGCCCCGGCGACGCCTACCGAGTGCTCTACCGGAGGAAGATCCGCCCGGGCAGCGCCGCGTCGGCCGAGGTCCACATCCTGGCCGTGGAGTTCGTCAACCGGGGACGCAAGCACACCGCGGTTTACTTCGAAGGCGTGGACGGCAAGGGCCATTACTACGATGCCCGCGGCCGCTCGGTGTCCCGGTCGTTCCTGCGCTATCCACTGGAGTTCAGGCGCATCAGCTCGCGTTTTTCCAGGAGCCGCTTCCACCCCGTCCTGAAGGTGCGGCGGCCGCATCTGGGCGTGGATTTCGCCGCTCGGACGGGCACGCCGGTGCGGGCGGTGGGCGACGGGCGCGTTACCCGCGCAGGGTGGAAGGGAGGCTACGGCCGGATGGTGGAGGTGACCCACGGAACGTCCATGAAGACCCGGTACGCGCACCTGAGGCGCTACGGTCCCGGCGTCCGGCGCGGCGTGTCCGTGAAGAAGGGTCAGACCATCGGCTACGTGGGCTGTTCCGGTCTGTGCACCGGTCCGCACCTCCACTTCGAGATGTGGCAGAACGATCGCTACGTGGACCCCTTGCGAGCCAAGATCCCGGTGGAACACGAGCTCGACCCCCTGCTCATGGAGATCTTCGAGGAAACCAGGGACCTGTTCTTCGCGCGCTTGACGTCCGACCACAAGACCGCGAGCCTGTTCCCCCAAGACCTGCAGGACGGCGCCGACTAAAGAAAGCCCCCGAAACGCCGAAAGAGATCCTGGAAGGAGACCCCATGGACGCGAACAAGGAGAGGGCCATTGACCTGGCGGTAAGCCAGATCGAGAGACAGTTCGGCAAAGGGGCCATCATGAAGCTCGGGGAAGGCGGCCAACTCCCGGACGTCGCCACCATATCCACCGGCTCCATCGGCCTCGACGTCGCGTTGGGGGTGGGCGGGGTGCCGCGCGGCCGGGTCGTGGAGATCTACGGCCCCGAGTCTTCCGGCAAGACCACCTTGGCGCTCCACATCCTCGCGGAGGCCCAGCGGCAGGGAGGCATGGTGGCGTTCGTGGACGCCGAGCACGCCCTGGACCTGGGCTACGCCCGGAAGCTCGGGGTCAAGACCGACGAGCTGCTGATCTCCCAACCGGACCACGGCGAGCAGGCCCTGGAGATCGCCGAGACCCTGGTGCGGAGCGGCGCCATCGACGTCCTCGTCATCGACTCGGTGGCCGCCCTGGTGCCCCGGGCCGAGATCGAGGGCGAGATGGGCGATTCGCACATGGGCCTGCAAGCCCGCCTCATGTCCCAGGCGTTGCGCAAGCTCACCGGGACCATATCCCGTTCCCAGGCGGTGGTGATCTTCATCAACCAGATACGCATGAAGATCGGCGTCATGTTCGGCAACCCGGAGACCACCACCGGGGGCAACGCTCTCAAGTTCTACGCCTCCCTGCGCATGGAGATACGCCGGACCGGAGCCCTCAAGGACGCCGACGCGATCATCGGCGGGCGCACCCGGGTGAAGGTGGTGAAGAACAAGCTGGCGCCGCCCTTCCGGGAAGCCGAGTTCGACATCCTTTACGGCGCCGGCATATCGAGGGAAGGGGAGATCGTGGACCTCGGCAGCGACATGGGCGTCCTGGCCAAGAGCGGCGCCTGGTACTCGTTCGACGGCGACCGCATCGGGCAGGGCCGGGAGAACGTCAAGCAGTTCCTGCGCGAACACTCCGACGTCGCCGGCCAGTTGACGGAGCTCATAAGGGCCAAAGCCGGGCTCGGGAACTCCCGGCAGGAACCCGCCAACGGACTGGACCCGGACCGGGAGCCGGTCAAGGGCCGGGGCAAGTGAGCCGTTCCCCGGTGTCTTCCGCGGCCTCGTCCCGGAGCGGAAGCCCACGCCGCGCGCCTTCCCGTACCTGCTGATCCGACGTTGCCTTCGCGTCCGCGGGGATGCTATCAAGGGGCGTCATGACGGCGGGAAAAGAGATACGGGACAGCTTCCTCGGCTTCTTCCAAGACAGGACCCACACGGTGGTCCGGAGCTCGTCCCTGGTGCCGCGGCAGGACCCCACGCTGCTCTTCACCAACGCGGGGATGGTCCAGTTCAAGGACGTCTTCCTCGGGCTGGAACGGCCGGCGTTCACACGCGCGGCCAGCGCCCAGAAGTGCCTGCGCATCAGCGGCAAGCACAACGACCTGGAGTCCGTGGGCCGCGACACCTACCACCACACGTTCTTCGAGATGCTGGGGAACTGGTCCTTCGGAGACTACTACAAGGAAGAGGCCATCGCCTGGGCCTGGGAGCTGCTCACCCGGGAGTGGCGGCTGCCGGTGGACCGTCTCTACGCCACGGTGTTCCGCAACGACGACGACGCCGAGGAGTTGTGGCGCCGCGTCGCCGGTCTGCCGTCCGACCGGGTGCAGCGCTTCGACGAGAAGGACAACTTCTGGGAGATGGGCGACACCGGCCCCTGCGGTCCGTGCAGCGAGATCCACCTCGACCGGGGTCCCGACGCCTGCGACTTCCGGGGCCGCGCCGGCCACGTCTGCGCGGTCAACGGCGGCTGCGCCCGCTACATCGAGCTCTGGAACCTGGTCTTCATCCAGTACAACCGGGACGCGGACGGAACGCTCCACGAGCTGCCGGCCAAGCACGTGGACACGGGCATGGGGCTCGAGCGCATCACCGCGGTGCTGCAGGGCGTCTTCTCCGACTACGATGTGGACCTGCTGCACAGCGTCATCGCCGCCGCCGAGGAGTTGGCCGGAAAGGCGTACGGCGAGGTTCCCGAGGCGGACGTGTCTTTCCGGGTCATCGCCGACCACGCCCGGGCGGTGAGCCTCCTCATCGCCGACGGGGTGCTCCCGGGCAACGACGGCCGCGGCTACGTGTTGCGCCGGCTGCTCAGAAGGGCCGCCCGGCACGGGCGGCTCCTGGGCTTCGACGAGCCGTTCCTGTTCCGGCTGATGGCGCCGGTGGCCGCGGTGTTGGGGGACGCCTACGGGGAGTTGCGGACCGAGGCGGAACGCATCGAGAGCACGGTGAAGGCCGAGGAGTCTCGCTTCGCCGACACCCTGGACAAGGGGCTGGTGTTGCTGGAGGAGTCGCTGGCGGGCCTGCGCAGGGCCCGCGGGCGGTCGCTGCCGGGAGACGTGGCCTTCCGCCTGTACGACACCTACGGCTTTCCCGTGGACCTGACCGAGGACATCCTGCGCGGCGAGGGCATCACCGTGGACCACGATGGCTTCGAGCGGCTCATGGAGGAGCAGCGGACCCGGGCTCGCGCGGCCCGGGACACGGTCTCCCGCGGCGACGGCCTGAACATGGCCGGCGCGCTGCCCCGCACCCGTTTCCTGGGGTACGACCGCCTGAGCCACGAGTCGCAGGTGACCGGGATCTACCGCGGCGACGCTCCGGTGGAGGAGGCCCACGAGGGCGACACGGTGGCGCTGGTCGTTGCGGAAACGCCGTTCTATCCCGAGTCCGGCGGCCAAGTGGGGGACCGCGGCGTCATCCGCACGGCCCGGGGCGACGCCGTGGAGGTGCTGGACACGTGGCGCCCGACCCCGGAAGCGGCCATGCACCGGGGTAAGGTCGTCAGCGGCCGCATCGCCGTGGGGGACACGGTCGAGCTCGCGGTGGACGGTGAGCGGCGCGGGCGCGCCATGCTGAACCACTCGGCCACCCACATCCTGCACGCGGTGCTGCGCGAAGAGTTGGGGGCGGGGGTGCGGCAGGCCGGGTCGCTGGTGGCCCCGGACCGGTTGCGGTTCGACTTCACCCACGGCGGTCCGGTGGATCCGGAGGAGCTGGAGCGCATTGAGCGGGGGGTGAACCGGCGCATCCGGGACAACGCCGGGGTGTCCACCGAGGAGATGGACTACGACGACGCCATCCGCTCCGGCGCCTTGGCGTTCTTCGGAGACAAGTACGGCGACCGGGTGCGGGTGGTGCGCATCGGCGACTTCTCCACCGAGCTCTGCGGCGGCACCCACATCCATCAGTCCGGCGACATCGGGCTGTTCCGGCTGAGCGCCGAGAGCGGCGTGTCCGCGGGGGTGCGGCGCATCGAGGCGGTCACCGGCGCCACCGCCTTCGACGTGGTGCGGGCTGCCGACGCCGTCCTTGCGGAGGTCACCGGGCTGCTGCGGAGCACCCACGCCGACGCCGCGGACAAGGTGCGGCGGCTGCTGGAGCGGCAGAAGGAGTTGGAGCGGCAGGTGGCCGAGCTCAAGGGCCGGCTCGGACAGGACCGGGTGCCGGAGCTCCTCGGCAAGGCGCAGAAGAACGCCGCGGGCGCGAGCTTCGTCATCGAGCGGGTGGAGGGCCTGGACGCCCGGCAGCTCAGAGAGACGGTGGACCGGCTCCGGCAGCGTCTGCCGGATGGCTTCGTCTTCCTGGCGTGCCCCGGCGAGAAGAACGTGATGCTGGCGGCCGGCACCGGCAGCGGCTTGGCCGACGGATACCACGCGGGGAACATCATCAAGCAGGTGGCGCCGGTGGTCGGGGGCGGCGGGGGAGGCCGCGCCGATTTCGCCCAGGCCGGGGGCAAGCAGCCCCAAAAGACCGACGACGCGCTGCGCTTGGCCCGTGAGATCGTGTCGAAAACAGGGACTGAGTGAGCCAGGCGACCATCGAGAGCGCGCCGCCGGCGCCCCGTCTGACGTTCGCCGACCCGCGTCTGTTCCGGGACCTCCTGGGCAACCAGGACGAGCACCTGAAGATCGCCCAGCGGGCGTTGGGGGTCAGGTTCCTGGTGCACGGAACCGAGATGGAGATCCGGGGCGACCGGCCCGAATCGGATCTGGCGGGGGAGGTCATGCGCCAGCTCTACGGCCTGCTGGAGCGGGGTTATCCGGTGTACGGCAGCGACGTGGACTACGCCATCCGCATCCTGAGCGGCAACGGCAAGGCGGACCTGCAGGAGATCTTCCTCGACACCATCTACATCTCGTCCCACAAGCGCACCATCACCCCCAAGAGCGTGGCCCAGAAGAGCTACATCGACGCCATCCGGCGCCACGACATCGTCTTCGGCATCGGTCCCGCGGGGACCGGCAAGACCTACCTGGCCATGGCCATGGCGGTGTCCGAGCTGACCAGGAACAACTATGCCCGGATCATACTGACCCGCCCCGCGGTGGAGGCCGGGGAGAAGCTCGGCTTCCTGCCCGGCGACCTGGCCGAGAAGGTGAACCCCTACCTGCGGCCCCTGTACGACGCCATGCACGACATGGTGGACTTCGACAAGGCCCGGCGCCTGCTGGAACGGGGCAGCATCGAGGTGGCGCCCCTGGCCTTCATGCGCGGGCGCACCCTCAACGACTCCTTCGTCATACTGGACGAAGGACAGAACACCACCCCGGAGCAGATGAAGATGTTCCTCACCCGGTTGGGCTACGGCTCCAAGGCGGTGGTCACCGGCGACGTCACCCAGATCGACCTCCCCGCCGGCCGGTTGTCCGGTCTCAAGGAAGCTTGGCGCATACTGCGAGGGGTGGAGGGGATCCGCTTCGTCGCCTTCACCGAGAAGGACGTGGCCCGGCACCGCCTGGTGCAGGACATCATCGCCGCGTACGAGCGCGATACCGGCAGCCCGGAAGACGGGGGATGACAGGGGCGGGAGTCCGCGGGCGCGCCGGACAGGGGGTTCGGCGCACGGCTCCGGCGCCGGTTCGTTCCTGATGGGCGTGGCAACGCCGAAGCGGGGGACTCGGAACGTGACCGTGGACGTGGTACGCTTGGGGGCGGCCCGGCGCGTGCCGGTGCGCGGGTTCCGGGCAAGCGCACGCAGGATCCTGGACCTTCTGGACCTGGGACCGGCCGAGCTCAGCGTGGCGCTGGTGGGCGACGAGGAGATCCGCGGCCTCAACGCGCGGTTCCGGTCCAGGGACGAGCCCACCGACGTCCTGTCGTTTCCGTCGGACCACCGGCTGCCCTCCGGCCACCGACTGATCGGCGACGTGGTGATCTCCGTGGAGCGGGCGGAAGAACAGGCGCGGCGGCGGCGGCGGTCCCTGGACGACGAGTTGGAGGCGCTCCTGGTCCACGGGATACTCCACGACCTGGGCTATGACCACGAGCGCTCGCCGGAGGACGAGAGACGGATGCAGGCCATGGAGCGGCGCATCCGCACGGCGCTCAAGTCCGGCGGCGCGGAGAGCATCCGCCGGACCGGTCCCTGAGTCCGCGGAAACGCTCTTCCGCCGACCATTTCCAACGTGACGGGAGCCTGCCATGTTCGAAGAAGCACGCGAACGACTGACGCAACTCGAAGAGAAGCTCGACCTGCTGTGGAGGCGTCTTTGACGTCGAAGGCAAGCAGAAGCGCATCGACGAACTCGTAGCCCTTACCGCCAAACCCGACTTCTGGAACGACGCCGACAAGGCCCAGGATGTCCTGAAGGAGCAGTCCCTGCTCCGGGAGACCCTGGACGACTACGGCAAGTGCCGTTCGGGCATCGAGGAAGCCCGCATCTTCCTGGATCTGGGCGAGGAAGATGACGACCCGGAGGCCCTGGAGGAGGCGCGGTCGCGGCTCGGGGAAGTGTCCGACGGCTTGGCGGAGATGGAGTTGCGGCGGCTCCTGGGCGGCGCCGACGACCGCCGGGACGCCATCGTCACGCTCCATCCGGGGGCGGGCGGCACCGAGTCCCAGGACTGGGCCGAGATGCTGTTGCGCATGTACCTTCGCTGGGGCGACCGGCGCGGCTACGAGACCGAGGTCCTGGAGTACCAGCCGGGCGAGGAGGCCGGGGTCAAGCGGGTCACCTTCACCATTGCCGGCAGCTACGCCTACGGCTACATGAAGTGCGAGGCCGGCATCCACCGGCTGGTCCGGGTCTCCCCCTTCGACGCCAACTCCCGCCGGCACACCTCGTTCGCCTCGGTGTTCGTCTATCCCGAGATCGACGATACCATCGACGTGGAAGTCAACGAGTCCGACCTGCGCATCGACACCTACCGGGCCAGCGGCGCCGGCGGGCAGCACGTCAACAAGACCGATTCCGCGGTGCGCATCACCCACCTCCCCACCAACATCGTCGTGGCCTGCCAGAACGAGCGGTCGCAGCACAAGAACAAGGCCATGGCCATGCGCATCCTGCGCTCGCGCCTCTACGAGTTGGAGGTGGAGAAGCAGCGGGAGAAGATGGACAGCTACCAGAAAGACAAGAAGGACATCGCCTGGGGCAGCCAGATACGCTCCTACGTGCTGCACCCCTACCGCATGGTCAAGGACCACCGCACCAACTTGGAGATCGGCAACGCCGACGCGGTCCTCGACGGCGACATCGACCGGTTCATACAAAGTTGCCTGATGGAGGCGTAGGGCGCGCGGCGTTCGTGCGCCATGCGGTCCCCGACTCCGGGCGCGCGCAGGAACTCCGACCCGCAGTGCCGAGGAGAGGGTTACCCCGGCTCGTCCGGGGCGTTGGCCCGCTCCACGTGGAAGGCGGCGATGTTGCGGTCCTGCCTGCTGAACTCCACGCCGATGAGGTGGACGGGCCGGTCCGGGTGGCGGTACTTGTCTGCGTAGCCCTTTTCCCGTAGCTGACGCATGGCCTCCCCCTTCGGGGCCTCGTCCACCATCTTGAACTCGAACAGATAGACCTGTCCGTGGTAGAGCACCGCCATGTCCAGCCGCCCTTGGCTGGTGCTCTCTTCCACCCGGACGTCCAGGCCCGCGGCCGCGAAGTGCGAGTAGAAGACGCTGGAATAGTAGCCTTCGTACAGGGCGATGTCGTTCTTCGTGTACCACTCGTACGGGACGCTGGCGAAGAACGCGCGGAACAATGCCTCCAGTGCCTCGAAGTCGTTGCTGCGCAGCGCTCGGCGCAGGCGCAGACCCTCGGCCTCCACCGAAACCTCCGGGGCCGCGGCCGCCAGCAGGCTGCCGTTCAAGCTGCGCCGCACCTCGTGGTTGGGATGGTCCAGCCGGTAAACGGTGGTTCCCTCGTCGCGCTCTTCGCCGGTGATGGTCAGGTAGCCGGTCTGGAACAGCAGCGCCTCCGTGGCCATGTGCTCCACGTCGAAGGCCGACAGCAGGGCGTCCCCGGCCATGCGGTCTTCGAGGGTCGCGGCATGGACCTTGCGCCGCAGCAAGGTCTCCACCAGGAAGGTCGGCGAGCCGGTCTCGAACCAGTGGGCCTTGAACTCGCGGGTGTCGAACAGCAACAGGACGTCGAAGGGGTTGTAAACCTTCTCGTTCCCCCGCCAACTATAGCCGTTGTACCAGCGACGTATCTCGTCCCGGTCCAGCCCGGGCAGTTCCGGCGCGAACACGGTGTCCAGGTCGGCTTCCGTGTAGCCGCAAATGGCGGAGTAGCGCGGGTCCAGTGTGATGTCCTTCAGGTTGTTGAGGCCGGAGAAGAGGCTCACCTTGGAGAATTTGCTCACCCCGGTGAGCAAGGTGAACCGGATGTGCGCGTCGCAGTCCTTGATGACCGAGTAGATGCCGCGCAGGAAGTCCCGGTTGGCCCTGGCCACTTCCGGCACGGCCAGCGCGTCCAGGATCGGCTTGTCGTATTCGTCCACCAAGACCGCCACACGCCGTCCGGCGCGTTCATGGAGCGCCTCGATGAGCGCAGCGAAGCGCCCGGCCGCAGTCGTAAAGTCGGAGCCGACTCCGGCTGAGCGTTCGATGGCGGTCAGCCTTTCCCTGAAGCCGGTTTCAAGCTCCCCGGGCTTGCTGAATTCTCCTGAACCGAAGCTGATCCGCACCACCGGGCGAGGGGTCCAATCCCATTGGTCGTGGATGGCCAGCCCCCGGAACAGATCCTCACTGCCCTCGAACAGTTCCTTGATGGTGTCCAGCAACAGGCTCTTGCCGAAACGCCGAGGACGGGACAGGAAGTATTGGTCGCCTCCATCCACCAATCGCCGGATCCAGGCGGTCTTGTCCACATAGTAGCATTCGTTCTCCCGGATCTTCCGAAAGGTCTGGATGCCGATGGGCAGCTTGCGCCGGGCGTCGTCGTCAGGGAGGCTCACAAGTGCACCATAACCCCTTGCCGGGGCAGGGTCAAAAACCGCAGGATGCAGTGGTCTGCGGTGGCAGGCTTATGCGGCCCGCTCCACGTGGAAGGCGGCGATGTTGCGGTCCTGCCTGCTGAACTCCACGCCGATGAGGTGGACGGGCCGGTCCGGGTGGCGGTACTTGTCTGCGTAGCCCTTCTCCCGTAGCTGACGCATGGCCTCCCCCTTCGGAGCCTCGTCCACCATCTTGAACTCGAACAGATAGACCTGTCCGCGGTACAACACCGCCATGTCCAGCCGCCCTTGGCTGGTGCTCTCTTCCACCCGGACGTCCAGGCCTGCTGCCGCGAAATGCGAGTAGAACACGCTGGAATAGTAGCCCTCGTACAGGGCGAGGTCGTTCTTCGTGTACCACTCGTACGGGACGCTGGCGAAGAACGCGCGGAACAACGCCTCCAGTGCCCCGAAGTCGTTGCTGCGCAGCGCTCGGCGCAGGCGCAGACCCTCCGCCTCCACCGAAACCTCCGGGGCCGCGGCCGCCAGCAAGCTGCCGTTCAGGCTGCGCCGCACTTCGTGGTTGGGATGGCCCAGCCGGTAAACGGTGGTTCCCTCGTCGCGCTCTTCGCCGGTGATGGTCAGGTAGCCGGTCTGGAACAGCAGCGCTTCCGTGGCCATGTGGTCCACGTCGAAGGCGGACAGCAGGGCGTCGCCGGCCATGCGGTCTTCGAGGGTTGCGGCATGGACCTTGCGCCGCAGCAGGGTCTCCACCAGGAAGGTGGGCGAGCCGGTCTCGAACCAGTGGGCCTTGAACTCGCGGGTGTCGAACAGCAACAGGACGTCGAAAGGATTATAGACCTTCTCGTTCCCCCGCCAACTATAGCCATCGTACCAGCGACGTATCTCGTCCCGGTCCAGCCCGGGCAGTTCCGGCGCGAACACGGTGTCCAGGTCGGCTTCCGTGTAGCCGCAAATGGCGGAATAGCGCGGGTCCAGGGTAATGTCCTTCAGGTTGTTGAGGCCGGAGAAGAGGCTCACCTTGGAGAACTTGCTCACCCCGGTGAGCAAGGTGAACCGGATGTTCGCGTCACAGTCCTTGATGACCGAGTAGATGCCGCGCAGGAAGTCCCGGTTGGCCCTGGCCACTTCCGGCACGGCCAGCGCGTCCAGGATCGGCTTGTCGTACTCGTCCACCAACACCGCCACACGCCGTCCGGCGCGTTCGTGCAACTCGGTGATCAGCCGGCGAAAGCGGGCGGGGGCGCTGCTGTCGCTGGCGGCCAAGCCGGCGCGCTTCTCGATGGCCTCGAATTGCGTCGCCGTGTCCTCGCGCAACCAGTCGAGGGCCCCGAAGTCGCCGCTGCCGAAGCTGAGCCGCACCACGGGGGAGGGCGTCCAATCCCATTGGTCGTGGATGGCCAGCCCCCGGAACAGATCCTCACTGCCCTCGAACAGTTCCTTGATGGTATCCAGCAACAGGCTCTTGCCGAAACGCCGGGGACGGGACAGGAAGTATTGGTCGCCTCCATCCACCAATCGCCGGATCCAGGCGGTCTTGTCCACATAGTAGCATCCGTTCTCCCGGATCTTCCGAAAGGTCTGGATGCCGATGGGCAGCTTGCGCCGGGCGTCGTCGTCAGGGAAGCTCACAAGTGCACCATAACCCCTTGCCGGGGCAGGGTCAAAAACCGCAGGATGCAGTGGTCTGCGGTGGCAGGCTTACGCGGCCCGCTCCACGTGGAAGGCGGCGATGTTGCGGTCCTGCCTGCTGAACTCCACGCCGATGAGGTGGACGGGCCGGTCCGGGTGGCGGTACTTGTCCGCGTAGCCCTTCTCCCGTAGCTGACGCATGGCCTCCCCCTTCGGAGCCTCGTCCACCATCTTGAACTCGAACAGATAGACCTGCCCGCGGTACAACACCGCCATGTCCAGCCGCCCTTGGCTGGTGCTCTCTTCCACCCGGACGTCCAGGCCTGCTGCCACGAAATGCGAGTAGAACACGCTGGAATAGTAGCCCTCGTACAGGGCGATGTCGTTCTTCGTGTACCACTCGTACGGGACGCTGGCGAAGAACGCGCGGAACAATGCCTCCAGTGCCTCGAAGTCGTTGCTGCGCAGCGCTCGGCGCAGGCGCAGGCCCTCGGCCTCCACCGAAACCTCCGGGGCCGCGGCCGCCAGCAGGCTGCCGTTCAAGCTGCGCCGCACCTCGTGGTTGGGATGGTCCAGCCGGTAAACGGTGGTTCCCTCGTCGCGCTCTTCGCCGGTGATGGTCAGGTAGCCGGTCTGGAACAGCAGCGCCTCCGTGGCCATGTGGTCCACGTCGAAGGCCGACAGCAGGGCGTCCCCGGCCATGCGCTCTTCGAGGGTCGCGGCATGGACCTTGCGGCGGAGCAGGGTCTCCACCAGGAAGGTCGGCGAGCCGGTCTCGAACCAGTGGGCCTTGAACTCGCGCGACCGGAACAACAACAGGACGTCGAAGGGATTATAGACTTTCTCGTTACCCCGCCAGGAGTAGCCGTTGTACCAGCGGCGTATCTCGTCCCGGTCCAGGCCGGGTAGTTCCGGCGCGAATACGGTGTCCAGGTCGCGGTCGGTGTAGCCGCAGATGGCGGAGTAGTCCGGGTCCAGGGTGATGTCGATGAGGTTGTTGAGGCCGGAGAAGAGGCTCACCTTGGAGAACTTGCTCACCCCGGTGAGCAAGGTGAACCGGATGTGTGCGTCGCAGTCCTTGATGACCGAGTACAGCCCGCGCAGATAATCCCGGTTGGCCCTAGCCACTTCCGGCACGGCCAGCGCGTCCAGGATCGGCTTGTCGTACTCGTCCACCAAGACCGCCACACGCCGTCCGGCGCGTTCATGGAGCGCCTCGATGAGCGCAGCGAAGCGCCCGGCCGCAGTCGTAAAGTCGGAGCCGACTCCGGCTGAGCGTTCGATGGCGGTCAGCCTTTCCCTGAAGCCGGTTTCAAGCTCCCCGGGCTTGCTGAATTCTCCTGAACCGAAGCTGATCCGCACCACCGGGCGAGGGGTCCAATCCCATTGGTCGTGGATGGCCAGCCCCCGGAACAGTTCCTCGCTGCCCTCGAACAGTTCCTTGATGGTGTCCAGCAACAGGCTCTTGCCGAAACGCCGGGGGCGGGACAGGAAGTATTGGTCGCCCTCGTCCACCAGCCGCCGGACCCAGGCGGTCTTGTCCACATAGTAGCAGCCCTCCTCCCGGATCTTCCGAAAGGTCTGGATGCCGATGGGCAGCTTGCGCCGGGCGTCGTCGTCAGGGAGGCTCACAAGTGCACCATAACCCCTTGCCGGGGCAGGGTCAAAAACCGCAGGATGCAGTACTCTGCGGTGGTAGGCTTATGCGGCCCGTTCCACGTGGAAGGCGGCGATGTTGCGGTCCTGCCTGCTGAACTCCACGCCGATGAGGTGGACGGGCCGGTCCGGGTGGCGGTACTTGTCTGCGTAGCCCTTCTCCCGTAGCTGACGCATGGCCTCCCCCTTCGGAGCCTCGTCCACCATCTTGAACTCGAACAGATAGACCTGTCCGTGGTAGAGCACCGCCATGTCCAGCCGCCCTTGGCTGGTGCTCTCTTCCACCCGGACGTCCAGGCCCGCGGCCGCGAAGTGGGAGTAAAACACGCTGGAATAGTAGCCCTCGTACAGGGCGATGTCGTTCTTCGTGTACCACTCGTACGGGACGCTGGCGAAGAACGCGCGGAACAACGCCTCCAGTGCCTCGAAGTCGTTGCTGCGCAGAGCTCGGCGCAGACGCAGGCCCTCGGCCTCCACCGAAACCTCCGGGGCCGCGGCCGCCAGCAGGCTGCCGTTCAGGCTGCGCCGCACTTCGTGGTTGGGATGGCCCAGCCGGTAAACGGTGGTTCCCTCGTCGTGCTCTTCGCCGGTGATGGTCAGGTAGCCGGTCTGGAACAGCAGCGCTTCCGTGGCCATGTGGTCCACGTCGAAGGCGGACAGCAGGGCGTCCCCGGCCATGCGGTCTTCGAGGGTTGCAGCATGGACCTTGCGCCGCAGCAGGGTCTCCACTAGGAACGTGGGCGAGCCGGTCTCGAACCAGTGGGCCTTGAACTCGCGGGTGTCGAACAGCAACAGGACGTCGAAAGGGTTGTAAACTTTCTCGTCCCCCCGCCAACTATAGCCGTTGTACCATCGGCGTATCTCGTCCCGGTCCAGGCCGGGCAGTTCCGGCGCGAACACCGTGTCCAGGTCGGCTTCCGTGTAGCCGCAAATGGCGGAATAGCGCGGGTCCAGGGTGATGTCGATGAGGTTGTTGAGGCCGGAGAAGAGGCTCACCTTGGAGAACTTGCTCACCCCGGTGAGCAAGGTGAACCGGATGTGCGCGTCGCAGTCCTTGATGACCGAGTACAGCCCGCGCAGATAATCCCGGTTGGCCCTGGCCACTTCCGGCACGGCCAGCGCGTCCAGGATCGGCTTGTCGTATTCGTCCACCAACACCACCACACGCTGCCCCGTGCGCTCGCGCAACCTTTCGATCAAGGAGGCGAAGCGCTCCGGGCCGGTAGGATAGGGTGAACGGAAGCCGGCCCGCTGTTCCGCCCGGTCCAACTGGGCGGTCAGGTTCAAGTCGAGATGACCAAGTTGGGTGAAGTTCCGTCCGCCGAAACTGATCCGCACCACCGGGCGAGGGATCCAATCCCATTGATCGTGGATGGCCAGCCCCCGGAACAGTTCCTCGCTGCCCTCGAACAATTCCTTGATGGTGTCCAGCAGCAGGCTCTTGCCGAAACGCCGGGGGCGGGACAGGAAGTATTGGTCGCCCTCGTCCACCAGCCGCCGGACCCAGGCGGTCTTGTCCACATAGTAGCAGCCCTCCTCCCGGATCTTCCGAAAGGTCTGGATGCCGATGGGCAGCTTGCGCCGGGAGGCACCGTCGTCGGGAAGGCTCATGGATGCACCATAACTCTTTACCGACTCTTTGGGGTTTCTTGTGGGTTGTCCGTAACACTCCTTTCCCACGCGATCGCCCATTGGGAGTCCCCCTCTCCAAGCGAGCGCACCACTGAAGCCGCTGCGCCGTGCCAGCGTGACTCGCGGCGATGCGCATAGACCAGGATGTTCGTGTCCACCGCGGTCACGGCGTTTCCCGATCATCGTAGATCAGCTCTCGGAGGTCCTGCCACGAGTAGGACTCCAGGGGGTCGCTGTCGCCCGGGTTCCCGACGCTCAGGTCGGGCAGCCGGTACGGACGGCGTTCGGTTTTTGCGGACAGCACCTGTCGGAGGCCGTCTTCCACCAGGGCGCGCAGCGGACGCCCGGTCTGTTTGGCGCGCCGCTTGGCGCGCAGGAGCAATTCGTCGTGGATGTCCAGCGTGGTCTTCATGTGCGCCATGTTACCCGTAAGGGAGAGTATGGGCAATCCACATGGGTGAGAAGCGTCCCGGTCTCGGTCCATGCGGCTCAAGTGTTGCATTTCGGGAGCAAAACGTCGAAAAACAGGGGACAGACCGCAGTGTCAACCTCAGGAGGAAACCCATGATCATCGAGATGAGGACCTATACGCTCAAGCCCGGCGCCACGCCCGATTTCGAGAAGGCTTTCGAGGAGGGGTTGCAGCACCGCGTCCGCCTGTCTCCGCTGGGCGCGTTCTTCCGTTCCGAGGTGGGGCCGTTGAACCAGGTCATCCACATCTGGCCCTACGAGAGCTTTGCCGAGAAGGACCGCATCGGCGCCGAGGCGCGCAAGACCGGCCACTGGCCTCCCAAGGTCCGGGAGTTCATGGTCACGCAGGAGAGCAAGGTGTTCCAGGCGGCGCCGTTCTCCCCGCCCCTGGAGCCGCGGGAACTGGGCAACATCTACGAGATCCGCACCTACACGGTGTTGCCGGGATCCATCCCCGCGCTGATCGAGCGCTGGCAGGAGTGCATCGAGGACCGGGTGAAGCTGTCGCCCCTGGCCGCGGGCTGGTTCACCACCTACGGCACGCTGAACCAGTGGGTGCACATCTGGCCCTACAAGGACATGGCCGAACGGAGCCGCATCCGCGCCGAATCCATGCAACTCCCCAACTGGCCGCCGACGACCCGCGAGATGCTGCTCAGCCAGGAGAACCAGATCGTCGTGCCCGCGTCCTTCTCGCCGTTGCGTTAGGCGCCCGGGTCCCGATCCTCCTTCCCTCGAAGCGGGAGGGAAGGAGCGGACTTCGGGACGCCTTGCAACCGGCAACACGGAATCGGCAGTCTCCGCCTTCGGGCGGAACTGCCGGGGCCGGTCAGGGCGCCGCCGGGCCGGCCGCCTCCCCGCCGGCCCTCAGGTACTCCCGCAGGGCGTGGGCCGTGTGGGAGTTCTTCCCGTTCCGGGCCACTTCCGAAGGCGCTCCGCGAGCCACCACGCGCCCCCCCTTGTCGCCCCCCTCGGGCCCCAGATCGACGATGTAGTCCGCGTCCTTGATGATCTCCAGGTTGTGCTCGATGGTGACCACGGTGTTGCCCGTGTCCACCAGCCGGTGCAGGATGTCGATGAGCTTCTCCACGTCGGCGAAGTGGAGGCCGGTGGTGGGCTCGTCCAGGATGTAGAGGGTCTTGCCCCGGGACTCCTTGCCGAGTTCGTAGGCCAGCTTGATGCGCTGGGCCTCCCCGCCGGAGAGGGTGTTGCTGGCCTGTCCCAGGGTGACGTAGCCCATGCCGATGTCGTCCAGGATCTTCAGCGGACGGTAGGCCTTGGGGAACGGACGGAAGAAGTCCACCGCTTCCTCCACGGTCATGCGCAGCACCTCGGAGATGTTCCTGCCGTTGAACCTCACCGACAGGGTCTCCTCGTTGAACCGCTGGCCGTCGCAGCCGTCGCAGTTCACGAACACGTCGGGCAGGAAGCTCATCTCCTTCTTGATGCGGCCTTGCCCGGCGCACTCGTCGCACCGGCCGCCGCCCACGTTGAAGGAGAACCGGCTCGGGGTGTAGCCGCGCATGCGCGCCTCCGGGTGCAGCGCATAGATGCGGCGTATCTCGTCGAGGAACCCCACGTAGGACGCGGGCACCGAGCGGGGGGTCTTGCCGATGGGCGTCTGATCGACCTCCACCGCACGCTCGATGCGATCCCAACCCGCCAGGTCCTCGTGCCGACCCGGCCGGCCCGCGCTCTGGCCCAGCCTGGCCTTGACGCCCTTGAACAGCACCTCCTTCACCAGGGTGCTCTTGCCCGACCCGGACACGCCGGTGACGCAGGTCCACAGGCCCAGCGGCAACCGGACCCTGAGGTTCTTGAGGTTGTTCTCCCGGGCGCCGGCCACCGTCATCCACTCGGTTCCCTCCAGGGACCTTTCGGGCCAGAGCCGCCGCCGGGCCGCGCCCAGGAAGGCGCCGGTGACCGAGGCCGGGTTGGCGCGGACCTCCTCCGGCGTGCCCATGGCCACCACCCGTCCGCCGCGCACGCCGGCGCCCGGCCCCAGGTCCACCAGCACGTCGGCCGCCCGGATCGTGGCCTCGTCGTGCTCCACCACCAGCACGCTGTTGCCCGACTGCACCAGCCGCCGCAGCGTCGCCAGGAGCCGGTGGTTGTCACGGGTGTGCAGCCCGATGGTAGGCTCGTCCAGGATGTAGCAGACGCCCCGCAGGTTCGAGCCCAGTTGCGCCGCCAGCCGCACCCGCTGGGCCTCGCCGCCGGAAAGCGAGCCGGCGCGCCGGTCCAGGGTCAGGTAGCCCAGGCCCACCTCATCCAGGAACCGCAGCTTGTGGTGGATCTCCCGCTGGGTCCTTTCCAGCACCAGCCGCTCCTTGGCCGGGGTGCGCCCGGCCAGCCGGTCTTGCAGCGACTCGAAACGGCGCAGGGCGTCCTTCACAGACAGGGCCGTGACCTGCCAGATGGCCTTGCCGGCGATGCGCACGTTGCGCGCCCGGGGGTTGAGCCGGGCGCCCTGGCAGGACGGGCAGACACGCTCGCTCGCGAAGGAGGCCAAGTAACCGGCCAGGGCGCCGTCGCCCTTTCCCCGGAGCCCCGACAGCGCCGTCAGGAGTCCGGGGGCCTTCGGCCGCGCGCGCCCGTGGAGCATCGCGTCCCGCTGCTTCGCAGACAAGGTCCGGATGGGGACGTCCCCGGGAACGCCGAGCTTTTGCTCCAGCTCGCCCTGGAACTGGCCCAGGCGCCGCTTGAGCGCCGCGCGTCCTTCCGGCGCCTCCGAGCTCAACCGCTCCACCAGGTCCGTCAGGCTCGCCCCGGAGTCCCGGACGACGAGCTCGGCGTCGAGTTCCTCC
This sequence comes from uncultured Binatia bacterium (SeqCode), assembly GCA_965204235.1. GTDB lineage: Bacteria > Desulfobacterota > Binatia > UBA9968 > JAJDTQ01 > JAJDTQ01. Next base: position 1,782,623 of record OZ241979.1, on the reverse strand, counting down.
GACGAACCCGCCCCGCGGCAGTCCGGGCAGGCGCCCTGCCGACTGTTGAACGAGAACAGCCGGGGGTCCAGGGGCTCGTAACCCACCTCGCAGGCGCGGCAGAAGAGTCGTTCGTTGTAAACCTCCTCCGAGCCCCGGGAGAGCACGTGGACGACCCCGTTGCCGAGCCGCAGCCCCTGGGCCAGCACCGCCTCCATGCCGCCGCGTCCGGCCCGCGCCGTGCCCACCACGACGTCGATGTCGTGCTCGTGGAAGCGCTCCAGGAACTCCTGCCGGAGCACCGCCGGGGTCAGGTTGGTCATGGCGCCGTCGATGCGCGCGCGCGTGTAACCCAGTCGGCGGGCCGCCATCAGCACGTCCTTGTGGTAGCCCTTGCGCCCGCGCACCACCGGGCTCAGGACCGTGATGTCCATGCCCTGGTGCTTGCGGCCCACCCGGTCCAGGATGCGGCTGCGGGTGAGCGAGGTGATGGCGCCGCCGCACTGGACGCAGTGCTGCTTGCCGACCTTGGAGTACAGCAGCCGCAGGTAGTGGTAGATCTCGGTGACGGTGGCCACGGTGGAGTTCCGCCCCCCCTGGCTCATGCGCTGCTCGATGGCCACGGTGGGCGGGATGCCCGACAGCACGTCCACGTCGGGGCGCGCCATGACCTTCATGAACTGGCGCGCGTACGCGGACAGGCTGTCGATGTAACGCCGCTGGCCATCGGCGTAGATGATGTCGAAGGCCAAGGAGGACTTCCCGGAGCCGCTGAGGCCGGTGACCACCACCAGCCGGTCCCGGGGGATGTCCACGCGCACGTCCTTGAGGTTGTGCTCCCTGGCGCCGACGATGCGTATGGCCCCCTGTCCGTTTGCCTGCCCGGACGGGGACGGGCGCGGACGGGTCTTGGCCAGGGTGGGGGCGAACCGTTGCAAGGACCGGCGCAGATGGTCCTCGAGGTAACGTCCGGTGTGGGACCGCGCCTCCGCGGCCACCTCCGCGGGCGTGCCCGCGGCCACCACCTCGCCGCCGCGGTCGCCGCCCTCGGGACCCAGGTCGATGACGTGGTCGGCGCACTTGATGACCTCGGTGTTGTGTTCGATGACCAGCACCGAGTGGCCTCGGTCCACGAGTTCCTGCAACGCGGCCAGCAGCCGGCGGACGTCGTGGAAGTGCAGGCCGGTGGTGGGCTCGTCGAAGAGGAACAGGGCGCCGGTCTTCGCGGCCCGGGCCATGTGCGAGGCCAGCTTGAGGCGCTGGGACTCGCCGCCGGAAAGCGTGGTCACGGGCTGGCCCAGACGGAGGTAATCGAGTCCCACCCGGGCCAGCGGTCGGATCCCCGGCAGGATCTCCGGCCGGTCCGCGAAGAACTTCACGGCTTCGGCCACGGTGAGGCCGAGCACGTCGTGGATGTTCCTGCCGCGGTAGGCCACCTCCAGCACTTCCTGGCGGTAGCGGGCGCCGCGGCATTCCGAGCAGGCGGCGAAGACGTCCGAGAGGAACTGCATCTCGATCTTCTCGAACCCTTCGCCGCGGCAGGACTCGCAGCGGCCGCCCTGCACGTTGAACGAGAAGGTGGAAGGCGTATAGCGCCGGAACCGGGAGAGCTCCAGGTCGGCGAAGAGGCGTCGGACGGGGTCGAACGCCTTCATGTACGTCACCGGGTTCGACCGGGGCGTGGCCCCCAAGGGGGACTGGTCCACCAGTATCGCTTCGGACACCCGCTCCATGCCCCGGATCTCGTCGCAGTCCGTCAACGCCGCCAGCGGAGAGGCTTTGCGGCGCTGGACGTTGCGGGCGATGACGTCGTCCACCAGGCTCGACTTGCCCGATCCCGACACCCCGGTGACGCACACCAGCCGGCCCAGCGGGATGCTCACGTCCACGTCCTTGAGGTTGTGGGCCCGGGCGCCGCGGACCTCCAGGGTCCGCCCCGGTATCCGGGGCCGGTAACGGGCGGGCAGCGGTATGGTCTCGCGCTGGGTCAGGTAGTCCGCGGTGAGGGACGTCTCGCTTTCCAGCAACTCGTCGTAGGGGCCGGCGAAGACCACCTCGCCGCCGTGCTCGCCCGCCCGCGGCCCCAGGTCGATGACGTAGTCGCTCTCCTTGATGATCTCCGGGTCGTGCTCCACGACCACCACGGTGTTGTCGTTGGAGCGGAGGCGGTGCAGGATCTCCACCAGCCGGCGGCTGTCCCTCGGATGCAGGCCGATGGAGGGCTCGTCGAGGACGTACAGGGTGTTGACCAGCGACGAGCCGATGGCGGTGGTCAGATCCACGCGCTCGAGCTCGCCGCCGGACAGGGTCCGGGACTGCCGGTCGAGGGTCAGGTAGTCGAGACCCACTCCCATGAGGTAGTCCAGGCGTCTGCGGATCTCGTGGAGCACCAGGCGCGCCACCGGGTCGCGGCCGGAGTCCGGGGCCAGGGACCGGAACCAGGCGTGGGCGTCGGCCACGCTCATGCGGTTGACGTCCGCGATGTTCCGTCCGGCGATGCGGAAGTTCAGGCCCTGGGGCCTGAGACGGCTCCCCTGGCAATCGCCGCAGGTCACGTAGCGGCGGTAGCGCGCCAGGAACACCCGGACGTGCATCTTGTAGCTCTTGCCTTCCAGCCACCGGAACCAGCCGCGGACGCCGAAATAGCCCCCGTCGCGGTAACTGCCTTCGCCGTCGAGTATCAGCCGGCGATGCTCTTCGGCCAGCTCGGCGAACGGGACCTCGGTGGAGATGCCCTTGCGCTCGCAGAACTTCTTGAGCTGCCGCAGCTCCCGGCGCGCGACCCGGGTGGTCCAGGGCTTGACGGCGCCCTGGGCGATGGATTTGGATGGGTCCGGGACCACCAGGTCCAGGTCGAGGTCGATGACCCGGCCGAACCCGTGGCAGGTCTCGCACGCCCCCAGCGGACTGTTGAACGAGAAGAGGTTGGGCTGCGGCTCGGCGTAGGACAACCCGCAGTCGGAACACTGGAGGCGGTTGCTGAAACCTTCCCGGCGCCAGTCGTCGTCCATGTCGTGGAGGTCGAGCCTCCCCTTGCCGAACTGGAACGCCTGCTCCAGCGAGTCGGTCACCCGCCTGCGCGTGGACTTGCGATAGACGAACCGGTCCGCCGCCACGTCGATGACCTCTCCGGGCGGCGCTTCCAGTTGCTCCAGGTCCGCGAGGCCGCGGTCTTGCAGGAGCCGGTGGAACCCGGCCTGCAGCAGCCCCTCCCGCACCTCGTCCCAGGGCAGCGACCGCGGCGCCGGCACCGGAAAGGTCAGCGCCCACCTGCGGCCCTCGCCCCGGGCCTGGAGTCGCCTCGCGATGGACGGGGCGGTGTCCTTGGCGATGACCTTGCCGCAACCCGAGCAGTGGAGGACGCCGACCTTGGCGAACAGCAGCTTCAGGTGGTCGTAGAGCTCGGTCATGGTCCCGACCGTGGACCGGGAGGTCTTGACCGGACGGGTCTGGTCAATGGCGATGGTGGGCGGGATGTTCTCGATGGCGTCCACGTCGGGCTTCTCCATGCGGTCGAGGAACTGCCGCGCGTAGGCCGAGAAGCTCTCGACGTAACGCCGCTGTCCCTCCGCATAGAGGATGTCGAAGGCGACGGTGGACTTGCCCGACCCGCTCACGCCGGTCACCACCGTCAGCGCGTTGAGGGGGATCCGGAGGTCGATGTCCTTGAGGTTGTTCTGCCTGGCGCCGCGGACGTGTATCCAGCCCTGGTCCATGACGGGAGTGGGGAGCGGGGAACAGGGGTGCGGGGAACGGACGTCAGGCGATGCCGAGCTTCTGCCGGGCTTCCTCGCTGATCCGGCCGGGGTCCCAGGGCGGGTCCCAGACCAGGGCCACGTTGGCTTCCTCGACCCCGGGGATCTCCATGATCAGGGACTGGGCGTTGGAGGCGATCATCCCGCCCATGCCGCATCCCGGCGTGGTCAGGGTCATCTTGACCGCTACGGCGCCGCCCTCGACCTCCACGTCGTACACCAGCCCCAGATCGACGATGTTCACCGGGATCTCGGGGTCATAGCAGTCCTGCAGGGCTTCATAGACCTGTTCCCTGGTAACCATTTCTCCTCCTGTTCAACCTTTGGAACCTCTGAACGATCGAGACGTCCGGGATGGATTCCCTTGCCCCGACACTCTCATCCCCGTTCATCCCCATCCCCGTTCGTCCTGAGCGTAGCGAAGCGAAGTCGAAGGACGCGCTCCGTTCAGGGGTTCTCCTTCTCGCACTCGCTGCACGGGCACAGCGAGCGCAGGTAGTCGAAAGTGTAGATCCCGGTAGCGTGCCCGTCGCTCCAGCGGAACCCCACGGCGTAGTTGCCCACCGGCTCGATGGCGTCGAGTTCCACGCCCGGCGCCTCCACGAAACGCTTCTCCGCCGCGGCGCCGTGTCCCTGGCAGAGGGCGCAGGGGCAGTAGCCCCTCAGGTATTCCCTGGCGTACTCGCCCGTGTGCCCGTCGTCCCAGGTGATGCGGACGACGCCCCGGGCCTTGACGTGGTTGATCTCTACGGGAACCGCCATGGTCGTGCGGCCCGGAGGGTCGTTCCCACCCGGCGCCGGTGCGCGGTCAGCTCGTCACGATCCTCAGGTCGGGCGCCTTGCGGGTGGCCGCGGAAGCGATGGAGAGCTGGCCCGCCAGCCGCGCCGCCGCTTCGAGGAACGCTTGGGCGGTCTCGGAACCGGGATCCTGCACCACGATGGGAACCCCCTTGTCGCCCCACTCGCGGATCTTCGACACCATGGGGACCTCGCCCAGGAACGGCACCCCGAACTTCTCAGCGGCCCGCCGGGCGCCGCCCCGGGAGAAGACCTCGTGCTGCTTCCCGCAGCCGTCGCACACGAAGTAGCTCATGTTCTCGACCATGCCGACGATGGGGATGTGGACCTTGTCGAACATGGACTTGGCCCGCACCACATCCGCCAGGGCCACGTCCTGGGGCGTGGCCACCAGCAGGGCGCCGCTGCACTTGAGCTGCTGGGAGAAGGTGATCTGCACGTCGCCGGTGCCCGGAGGCATGTCCACCACCAGGTAGTCCAGTTCGCCCCAGTGCACGTCGCCCATGAGTTGCTGCAACGCCTTCCCCAGCATGGGACCGCGCCAGATCACCGCCTGGTCCGGCTCCAGGAAGAAGCCGATGGACATGACCGGGAGGCCGTGGGCCACCGGCGGCGCGAGCTTGAAGCCGTCGTCCACGGGCACCTTGGCCGGCTCCTCGGTCACCCCCATGAGCATGGGCGCGGACGGGCCGTAGATGTCCGCGTCCAGCAGCCCCACCGAGGCGCCATGTATCTTGAGGGCCACCGCCAGGTTGGCCGCCACCGTCGATTTGCCCACCCCGCCCTTGCCGGACGCCACCAGCACGATGTTCTCGACGCTCGGCAAGAGGTCCGTGGTCCCCGCGCCGCTCTTGCTGCCGCGCACCTGGGCGCCGAAGTCCAAGGCCAGGTCCGACACCCCGAGGGGCGCCAGAGCCTGCTCCACGTCGCCCTTGATCTTGTCCTTGAGAGGGCACGCCGGCGTGGTCAGCTCCACCGTCAGCGACACCCTGCCGTCCGCCACCGCCAAGTCCTTCACCATGCCAAGGGTGACGATGTCCTTGTGCAACTCCGGATCCTGCACGGTCTTCAAGGCTGCGAGAACCGACTCCCGAGTGGCGCTGGACATGTCCTTCCTCTTCTCCCCGTCGGCGTTGCGCCGCCGGAACCGCGTTCCAAAGATCCACATGGCGACGTCCTCCACTCTCCCCGCGGACGCGGCTCCGACTCGCTCGGAAAGGTTGGTCCGCCCGGGCCGGACGCTCCCGGAACTATAGACTTGCGCGGCCGCCATTTCAAACCGCGGGGCGGGTTCACGACGCCCATGACGCCTGGTGCTCCGGCCGCAGCAGGTCCAGCACCGTCTTCACCGGGGCGAAGCATTCGCCCGGGACCTCCACGAACACGGTGTTCCACCGGGCCATGGCGCCGTTCCAGAGTCCGGGGAGCTCCAGCGCCTTGAGCTTGCGCCCGCGGCTGGACTTGACGGAGATGGACACGAGGGCCGGGTCGGCGAAACGCGCCAGGTCGAAGCGCCTGCCGCGGCGGTCGCGGACGCCGCATACCATGTCCACGGGGTTGAAGTGGGTGGAAGCGGCGAATGCCTCCCTCTGACGGGGCTGGGCCATGTCCACCTGCGCGGACTCGACGATCTGGAGCGATGCCGCGCCGTCGGCGCCCCTCACCCAGAAGGGTCCGCCCCCGGGCTCGCCCGTGGAGGGCGCCATGCCGCAGACCCGGAGAGGACGGTCCAGGGTCTCCCGCAGGAAACGCGCCCGGTCCGCGGCGGGCGCGTCCTCCAGGCCTTCCGGCGGGACCACCGACAGGGTGGCGCGGACGAAGTCGAGGGCATGGTCCAGGAAGGACGGCGCCGCGCCGGGTCGGAGCCCGTCGAGGTACTCGAAGGCGTGCGCCCGGATCTCCACCAGGCAGCCGGCCAGCGCCTTTCGGTAGCGGATGGCGGCGTACGGACGCACGGTGACGTTGTCGATGTTCTGGAGGAACACCACGTCGGCATTGAGGTCGTTCAGGTTTGCCAGCAGGGCGCCGTGGCCGCCGGGCCGGAGCAACAGGCTCCCGTCCGGCTGCCGGAAAGGCAGGTTGTCCAGTCCCGCGGCCAGAGTGTCGGTGTCGGGCCGCTGCTCCGACAACGTCACGTCGTAACTCGTGGCGTCGTCCTCGTAACGGCGGCAGGTCTCGGCCGCGTGCCGTTCCACCGCGGCGCGGTGCTCCGGCGACACGGTGAAGTGGACGCGCACCCTCCCGCTCCGGTCCCGGACGTGGGCCCGGGCCAGGGCCAGGTGCTCGGCCACCGGCGTGCGGCAGTGGTCAGGGTAGCGGTGGAACGGGACCACCGCCTTGGGAAGCGCGCCGTAGCCGAGCCCCGGTTCGCCCAGGAGGCAGTCCAGGACCTCCCGGAACCGCCCCGCGTCGCGCAGGGCCCGAAGCCGGTGGCCGCGGCGTCGAATCTCCCGCTCCAGGTCGGGGTGGAAGGCGAACCGCTCGAGCCGGTCCATGAACTCCCGGAGGACGGGGTATTCCGGCAGGCCCTCCAGGTCCGCTGCCCTCGCCGCCCGGTCCGGGGCGCGGTTCCTGGCCGCGGCAAGCTCCTGGAACATCCGCGTGGCCGCGCCCGAGGCCGGCACGAACTTGAGGAACCTTCCGGTCCGGGCGGCCTCGTCGCCGAGCCGGCACAGCCGTCCCATCTCGCTCTCGCGGAGCACCGTGATGCCGTCGTTCCGGGTGCAGGGACGGTCCAGCACCGCACGGGGCGCGCCCGCGGCAAACGTCGCCAGTTGACCCGCGGCCTGCTCGGGCGAGATGCCCCGCTCCCGGAGCTGCTCCCGGTCCCGCTCGGTGAATGGATGGGGGGTGGACATGGAGGAACGGTCGTGTGGGCAGGGTCCCACGGCCTAGCGTCCCCTCCCCCCTTGAGGGGGAGGGACAGGGAGCATAGGCGCTAACTTGTTTTTGGTTAGAGAGAGAAGTAGCGAGCCAACTGAGGGATGCGGCGTTTTGGGGGTTCGGCGAGGGAGTGGGAGATGTGGTTCCATTCCGAGAAAGGGTTTCGGGCTGGGGACGCTTGCCGGTTTTCGCGGCTGCCTTGCGCAAGCGCTTCTGCGCCATCCGGGTGGCTTCCTGTGTCTTTCGCACTGTGCAGACCCGTCCGGCCACCGTCTCCCGCAACGAGTGCCCACATCCCACATGCAGCAGAAGCGTCCGCAGCAGCTTCTCCACCGATTTGTCCTTGCGCAATCCCTTCAACGCTCCCGTCTCCTCCGCCAACTCCTCCCAATCCCCCGGCAGCAACCCCGTCAACAACTCCCAGTCCTCTCGCAACTTGCTTCCCCTCCCTCACTCTTGCTAATCTCCCCTCTTCATACAGTATCTGTCATGAAAAACAGGTTAGCGCCTATGGGGGGGGGGGGCAAACCAAACACACGGGCGCTACGCATGGCGCATGCTCCGTTTCGCGCACGGCCTGCATGACGCCAACACTGGCGCGCACTCTACCCCTTGCACACTGTCCTTCATTACTCGCCGCCTACTCATGGGGCAGGCGTCCGGCCAGCCTGCGGGCGGGACGCCCGCGCTCCCAACTCGGCGGATGGGTCCCCGGTTCGGAGAGCGCACCGTCCTCGGCGCGGATGACCTCCGGTCACTCGTCCACAATCTAGCACAACTCCCGGTACACCGCCATTTCCCCCAAGGCCACCACCAAATCCGTGCTTGCTGCCCGGAAGGGAACCGGAGTTCTCCGTAATACCACACGAATTCCTGAAGCGCCCATTGTTGCAATCCACGGGTGCTGTTGGTAGAGTCCGTTCGGCGTCAAGAACACTCAAGGAGGGAAACAGATGAAACGCTTGATCGTGGGACTTTTTTTCCTTTGTCTGCCGGCCGCCGCAGCCCTTGCGGCCGACGTCAAGCTGGGGGTGGTGATCGGGTTCACGGGTCCCATCGAGTCGCTGACGCCCGCCATGGCCAAGGGCGCGGAGCTGGCGATGAAGGAAGTGACCGACAGCAAGGCGCTGCTGGGCGGCGCCAAGGTGGTGTCGGTGCGGGGCGACTCCACCTGCGGGGACACCGCGGCGGGGACCGCGGCCACCGAGCGGGTGGTCACCTCCGACAAGGTCAGCGCCATCGTGGGCGGCGACTGCTCGGGGGTCACCATCGCCATGCTGAAGAACGTGGCCCGGCCCAACGGCATCGTGATGATCTCCCCTTCGGCCACCTCGCCGGCCCTCTCGACCATCGAGGACGACGGCCTCTTCTTCCGCACCGCGCCCTCGGACGCGCGCCAGGGCGAGGTCATCGCGGACATCCTGAAGGACAAGGGGATCAAGCAGGCGGCCCTGACCTACACCAACAACGACTACGGCAAGGGGCTGGCGGACAGCATCAAGACCAACGTGGAGAAGCGGGGCGGCCGCATCACCGTGTCTGCTCCCCATGAGGACGGCAAGGGCGACTACAGCGCCGAGGTGGCGGCCCTGGCCGCGGCCGGCGGCGACATCCTGATCGTGGCCGGTTACCTGGACCAGGGCGGCAAGGGCATCATCCAGGCGGCCCTCGACACGGGCGCCTTCAGCAAGTTCTTCCTGCCCGACGGCATGGTGGGCGAACCGCTGGCCAAGGCCATCGGTTCGGGCCTCGACGGCTCTCTCGGCACCGTGCCCGGGACCGACAGCCCCGGCGCGGCCAAGTTCGGCGACATGGCCAAGGCCGCGGGTTTCGAGAGCGGCCCCTTCTCGGCCGAGTCCTATGACGCGGCCGCCCTGATCCTGCTGGCCATGCAGGCCGCCAAGTCCTCTGACAGCGGCAAGCTCAAGGAGAAGGTGACGATGGTCGCCAACGCCCCGGGCGAGAAGATCTATCCCGGAGAGCTCGGCAAGGCCCTCAAGATCCTGGCGGAAGGCGGCGACGTGGACTACGTGGGCGCCAGCGCGGTGGAGTTGATCGGGCCGGGCGAAAGCGCCGGGAACTACCGCGAGATCCTCGTCAAGGGCGGCAAGATGACCACCGCGGCCTACCGGTAGGCTCGTCCCCGACGGTCCGCGGGACGCCGAGTGCGTCCCGCGGACCGTCTACCCCTCCTTCGATGATCGCCGTTGAGAACCTGCACATGCACTTCGGCGGCGTCCGGGCCGTGGACGGCGCTTCGCTGGTCATCGAACGCGGCTCCATCACGGGCCTCATCGGGCCCAACGGCGCAGGCAAGACCACCCTCTTCAACGTTATCGCCGGCATCCACCGGCCCACCTCCGGGACCGTCCATCTCGACGGCGAGGATGTCACCGGGCTCAGGCCCCACGAGCTCTTCGCCAAGGGCGTGCTGCGCACGTTCCAGATCGCGCACGAGTTCTCCACCCTGACGGTACGGGAGAACCTCATGACGGTGCCGGCCGGCCAGTCCGGCGAGCGTCTCCTGGACGTCTGGCTCCGGCCCGGGAAGATCCGCGCCGAGGAGGAGGCCATCCGCGCCCGGGCGGACGAGGTGATCGAGTTCCTGAAGCTCGAAGCGGTGGCCGGGGAGCGGGCCGGCAACCTGTCGGGCGGGCAGAAGAAGCTCCTGGAGCTCGGCCGCACCATGATGGTGGAGCCGCGAGTGGTGCTGCTCGACGAGGTCGGCGCCGGCGTCAACCGCGCCCTGCTGAAGGACATCGCCGGCGCCATCCTGCGGCTCAACCTGGAGCGCGACTACACCTTCTGCGTCATCGAGCACGACATGGAGTTGATCTCGCTGCTCTGCGACCCGGTCATCGTCATGGCGGAGGGGGCGGTGCTGACCCAGGGTTCGGCCCCGGAAGTGCAGGCCGACGAGCGGGTCATCGAGGCATACCTGGGCAGGGAGACCGTGTCCCGGGAGGGACGGCCGCAGTGAGCCTGCTGGTGGGCGAGGACATGATGGGCGGCTACGGCGGCCCGGACATCCTGCGGGGGTGCAGCATTGCGGTGGACCGGGGGGAGATCGCGGTGGTGGTGGGACCCAACGGCGCCGGCAAATCGACGGCCATGAAGGCCCTGTTCGGGATGGTGCGGCTTCGCGCCGGCACGGTCCGTCTGGACGGCGAGGACATCACCTCCCTGGCCCCGCAGGTCCGGGCCAGCAAGGGCATGGGCTTCGTGCCGCAGACCGACAACGTGTTCACCTCCATGAGCGTGGCGGAGAACCTGGAGATGGGCGCCTTCCTGCGGCGCGACGACATCTCCGGCACGCTGGAGGAGGTGTACGGCCTGTTCCCCGTGCTGGGGGAGAAGCGGCGGCAGCCCGTGGGGGAGCTGTCCGGCGGCCAGCGTCAGCAGGCGGCCATCGGCCGGGCGTTGATGAGCCGGCCCCGGGTGCTCATGCTCGACGAGCCCACGGCCGGGGTGTCGCCCATCGTCACCCACGAGCTCTTCGAGCGCATCGCCGACGTGGCCCGGAGCGGGGTCGCGGTGCTCATCGTCGAGCAGAACGCGCGCCAGGCCCTGGGCTTGGCGGACAGGGGGTTCGTGCTGGTGCAGGGCCGCAACCGCCATACGGACACGGGCCCGGCCCTGCTGGCGAACCCCGAAGTCCGGCTGGCGTTCCTCGGGGGGTGATCCTTGGAGAGCGTCGTCAACGCGGTCGTGCTGCTCAGCAACTTCCTGGTGGTTCCAGCGTTGGCCTACGGCTGCCAGCTCGCGCTGGGCGCGCTGGGCGTCACCCTGGTTTACGGCATACTGCGCTTCTCCAATTTCGCCCACGGCGAGACCATGGCCTTCGGCGCCATGGTCACCATACTCCTCACCTGGCTGCTGCAGTCGTGGAACGTGGGCGCCGCGCCCCTGCCCACGGCCCTGCTGGCGCTGCCCGCAGGGATACTCGCCGCGGGCGGGCTCTGCGTCTTGACGGACCGATGGGTCTATCGGTTCTACCGGCGGCGGAAGGCGCCGCCGGTCATCTTCCTCGTGGTCTCCGTGGGGGTCATGTTCCTGCTCAACGGCCTCGTCCGTTTCGTCATCGGCCCCGGTGACAGGGTCTTCACCGACGGCGCGCGCTTCGTCGTCACGGCCGGCCAGTTCAAAGCCTACACGGGGCTGGCCGAGGGGCTCGCGGTCAAGACCACCCAGGTCCTCAGCGTGGCGGTGGCGGTGGTCCTGGTGGCCGCGGTCTTCTGGTTCCTCGAGAAGACGCGCACCGGCAAGTCCATGCGCGCCTATTCCGACAACGAAGACCTGGCCCTGCTGTCCGGCATCAACCCGGAACGGGTGGTGGCGGTCACCTGGTTGATGGTCGGCGCCCTGGCGGCAGTGGCGGGAACGCTGTACGGACTCGACAAGAGCTTCAAGCCGTTCACCTACCTGTCCCTGCTGTTGCCGATCTTCGCCGCGGCCATCGTGGGCGGTCTCGGCAGTGCGCCGGGGGCCATCGCCGGAGGCTTCGTGGTGGCCTTCTCGGAGGTGTTCCTCACCTATCCCTACAGGAAGTTCCTGACCTACCTGGGTCCCGAGGGCTGGCAGCCGGACGGCTTGGTGCAGTTCCTTTCCACCGACTACAAGTTCGCCGTGTCCTTCTTCATCCTGGTGGTGGTGCTGCTGGTGAAGCCCACCGGCATCTTCAGCGGGAAGTCCCCATGACGGACCGTACCGCGGCCAGGGAAAGGTTTTCCGCCCGCGTCGGACGGGTGCTGCGGACGCCCCGCAAGCCCTTGCTGTTCGCGGTCATGGCGGCGCTCGTCTGCCTGGTGGGCGCGGCGCAGAGTTGGCCGCTGGCGCTGGCGATCCTCAACCTGTGCCTGATCTCGGCCATCATGACCCTGGGCGTCAACATCCAGTGGGGCTACGCGGGCCTGTTCAACGCCGGCATCATGGGCTTCGCCGCCATCGGCGGGCTGGCGGGCGTGGTGGTGTCCATGCCTCCGGTGGCCCAGGCGTGGCGGGCCGGCGGCGCCGGCGTGGTCTTTGCCCTGGTCCTTGCGCTGCTCGCCATCCTCGCCGCGGCGCGCGTCCGCCGCATGGTCGCACGGCCCCGGTACCGGAAGTTCGCGGTGGCGCTGGTCCTGCTCGGGGGTTACCTCGCGGCCCGGGCCCTGTTCGAACCCGCGGTGCGCGCCATCGAAGCGGTGGACCCCGCCAGGGCCGGGTACCTCGGGGGGTTCGGGCTCCCCATCGTCCTTTCCTGGCTCGTGGGCGGCGCGTTGGCCGCGGCCGCGGGTTGGGCCGCGGGCAAGATCAGCCTCGGCCTGCGCTCCGACTACCTGGCCATCGCGACCCTGGGCATCTCCGAGATCGTCGTGGCCTTCCTCAAGTACGAGGAATGGCTCGCCCGCGGGGTGAAGAACGTCAGCGGCCTGCCGCGCCTCGTGCCCTACGAGGTCGATCTGCAGCAGGCCCTGTGGTTCCGGGAATGGGCCGAAAGCCTCGGTGTGGGCCACGTGGACCTTTCGTCCATCGTGGTGAAGCTCTGCTACGCGGGCCTCTTCACGCTGGCGCTCGTGGTCCTCATGTGGCTCTCCGAATCCGCGCTGCGCGCGCCCTGGGGACGGATGATGCGGGCCATCCGGGACAACGAGACCGCGGCCGGCGCCATGGGAAAGGACGTCACCGCCCGGCACCTGCAGGTCTTCGTGCTCGGCTCCGCGGTGATCGGCATTGCCGGGGCCATGCTCACGACCCTCGACGGGCAGTTCACGCCGGTCTCCTACCAGCCCATGCGCTTCACCTTCCTCATCTGGGTCATGGTGATCGTCGGCGGTTCCGGCAACAACTGGGGATCGGTCCTCGGCGGCTTCGTGATCTGGTACGTATGGGTGGAAGCGGAGCCCGTGGGCCTGTGGCTGATGGAGGCCGTCACCTCCCCCCTGGCCCCGGACAACCCGGTGAGGAGCCACCTCCTGGCCAGCGCCGCCCACATGCGCCACGTGGTCATGGGGCTGGTCCTCCTGCTGGTCATGCGCTTCGCCCCGCACGGCCTGATCCCGGAGGAACGACGGTAGGACTCTGTCCGGGCAAGCGGATTGCAGCAATGGGCGAGACGGGAAAGCCGAAGACATGACCTCGAAGAAGACCCTGTACCTGGCGAACCCCTACGGCTTCTCCTCGCAGCAGCGGGAGGGGCCGTTGGCGGCGTTGACCGCGGCGCTGGAAGCGCTGGGCGCGGAGGTATGGGAGCCCTTCGCCCGCAACAACCAGGTGGACCGGGCGAAGCCCGGCTGGGCCTACCGGATCGGACAGGCCGACCTCCGCGACGTGCGCGACGCGGACGGACTGTTCGCGGTGGTCAACGGCTGTCCACCGGACGAGGGCGTCATGGTGGAGCTCGGCATGGCCATCGCCTGGGAGAAACCTGTGTTCCTCTTCCGGGATGACTTCCGCCGCTGCACCGACAGCGAAGCCTATCCGCTGAACCTGATGGTGTTCACCGGCCTGCCGGAGACCGGCTGGAAGGCATACTGGTACGGTTCCGTGGAGGAGGTCGCCGACCCCCGCAAGGCGCTGGCCCGGTGGGTCGAGGACCGCCCGCGGCCCTGATCCCCGCCGGGTCTGGGCCCCCGATCCACCACCAGAAAGGGGGAGACCTCGTTGGCGCCCGCTTCGTTGCGGGCCAAGATGGAGTTGAAAGAGAAGAGAACCATCACCAACGAGGTGCAAGTATTATGAGGCAAGGATTGTTGGGAATCCAGTACCGGGAAGAGAAGAGGCGGACGGGGACGACGGGGATGGCGGGGGTGGGGATGTACGTGGAGATGGCGGAGGCGATGGGGTTGCGGGGGATGGTGGATGAGTATGTGGGGATGCGTAGGGGGGGACAGGGGTGGCGAGACAGCGACATGGTGCTGTGGTTGGTGTTGCTGAACCTGGTGGGGGAGAGTCTGTGAGTGACGTGGAGAGGTTGGAGGGGGACGAGGGGTTGAAGCGGGTGATGGAGGAGGCGGAGGTGTACGGGTTGGGGAGGCGGGAGCGGCAGGAGTTGGGGAAGCGGTGGGGTGGGAAGCGAAGGCGGGTGGGGCCGTCGGTGTCGGCGTTGTTCCGTTATCTGGGAGGGTTCCACGATGAGGAGGAAGAGGGGAAGCGAGAGGAGCACAAGGCGTTCGTACCGAGGGGGAATGGGTGGTTGGGTGGGTAGTGGAAGGTGAATGGGGGGATGCTGAGGTTTGCGAACCGCCACCGGCGTCAAAGGGTAGCGACGCTGGACATGGATGCGAGCGTGGTGGAGACGCAGAAGCGAGAGGCGCGGTACAGTTACCAGAAGCGGAAGGCGTACCAGCCATTGACGACGTACTGGTACGAGGCGGACCTGGTGTTGCATTCGGAGTTTCGGGACGGGAACGTACCGGCGGGGCATGAGCAGTTGCGGGTGATGCGGGAGGCGCTGGGATCTTTGCCGGAGGGGGTGGAGCAGGTACGGTTGCGTTCGGACACGGCGGGGTATCAGCGGGAGTTGCTGCGGTACTGCGCGGAGGGGAGGGACGAGCGGTTCGGGGGGATGGAGTTTGCAGTGGGAGTGGACGTGACGGTGGAGTTCAAGCGTGCGGTGGTTCGGGTTGCGGAAGACCAGTGGCAGCCGGTGGTGGAAGGGAGGGGACAGGAGTGGGCAGAGGTGAACTTCGTGCCGAACTGGGTGGCGCAGGGGAAGAAGGAAGGGGTGTACCGGTTCCTGGCCATCCGGGAGAGGTTCGAGCAGGCGCCGTTGCCGGGCATGGGAGAGCAGTGGGAGTTGCCGTTTCCGGCCATGGAGATGGGGAGTCGGGGATGGTACAAGGTCTTCGGGTTGGTGACCAACCGGGAACTTTCCGGGGAAGAGGTCATCGAATGGTCCCGGCAGCGGTGCGGCAAGGGGGAGGAAGTCCACAGCGTCCTGAAGCGAGACTTGGCGGGGGGACGGCTTCCGTCGGGGAAGTTCGGAGGGAACGCGGCCTGGTGGGCGATGGTGGTGCTGGCGTTCAACCTGAACTCGATCATGAAGTGGCTGGTGTGGGGTGGGACGTGGCGTCACAAGCGGCTGAAGGCCATCCGATTCGGCCTCGTAACACTGGGGGGTCGGGTGGTGCGGCACGCTCGCCGGTGGATCCTCTGCCTGGTCCGAGGCCATCCCTCGTACCCGGTGCTGCTGCGGGCGCGGGAGAGGATACGGGAACTGGCCGCCTCACCCTCTCCTGCATAACCCTCATGGAACATACCCCATGGGGTGGAAGGCGACTCCGCAGAGTCGCAAGGGCCAAGGCTTGCCCCGCACCCCCGCCTGAAATCCCTGCCCACCGCCAGCAACCAGCCCCCCCTGTCCTCACCAAACACCCCTCTCCTGCCCTCCCATACCCCTCCTCACACCTTTCCTACACCTATTGACCCTCCCTACCACGCCCACCATGGATTTGGTGGTGGATTTGGGTACCGTTCCTTCTTCCGGACGATCCGGTAGATGCCGGATTCCTGCTTTGCGGAAATGACGGAGTGGGCGTCTGAAGCGTCACCTTGTCTTTTGCCGCGGCATGGTGTATCCGTGCTCGCCTGAAAAACGGATCGACAAGAAACGGGAACCGGATCGGGCAAAGGAGCGGAAACCATGGCGCGTGAGAGGAAACGGCATCTCAGACCGGTGCCGCGGGGGGAAGGCCCGAAGAAATGGGTCGAGGTGGACGCTTCCCTGATAGGGCTATCGGTCCTTGCCGCCTTGAACAACCTGGACCAGGGCGAGGAAGGGGAAACGGACGTGGACGTGGGCGGCCGCACCGTCCGTATCCGCTTCGACCCCCTGAAGAAGCGCATCCTGATGTTCGAGCTCAAGAAGCCCCGAAACCGCACCCCCCGCCCCGTCAGCCCCACGACCAAGACCACTCACTGAAACTGGCGGAGCCAGAGAACCGGGCTCCGGGCCGCGGCGAGGAGAGGATCCCGGCCGACGGCTACGAGCACGGTTCCCCTGCATCCTCATTTCTATCCAGCCTCCGCAGCCATCCCCGGCCCTGATCCTGGGCGTCGCCACCGGTGTTATTTACAGTGGATTAGTCAGTTGACTAAAATCAGTTATACAGATAAAATTAGCCAATCTGATTTAAGGAGATGAATATCGACATGGCGGAGTTTTCGAATCCGTTTCGGCCAGGCGCGGGCCACAGGCCACCCTACCTTGCCGGGAGGCAGGCGGAGCGTGAAGAGTTCCTCCGGCTGCTCCGGCAAGACACGATCCTGGAAAACCTGGTCCTCACCGGGCTTCGAGGAGTCGGAAAGACGGTTCTCCTCGACTCGTTCAAGTCTCTGGCTGTCCGGCAAGGGTGGGTGTGGGTGGGGACCGACCTTTCCGAGTCCACGAGCCTGAGCGAGGACAACATGGCGATCCGGCTCTGCACGGACTTGGCGCCGGTCACCTCGGACGTCGTCATGGGAACCGAGGAGGTCCATAACGTCGGGTTTGCAGCCAACACGGAGATGGTTTTCCGCGTCCTCGATTATCGGGCCCTCGTAGGCGCCTACACCCGCATCTCCGGCCTGTCCCTCGACAAGCTCAAGGGGGTGCTGGAAATTGCGTGGAGGGCGCTGTCGAAAGCGAAGCCCGTGCGTGGGGTCGTCTTCGCCTATGACGAGGCGCAGAACCTCGCGGACCGGTCGGCCAGGGAGCAGTATCCCCTGTCCCTCCTGCTGGACTGTTTCCAGTCCCTGCAAAAGAAAGGCCTGCCTTTGATGCTCGTCCTGACCGGCCTCCCGACGCTGTTCCCCAAACTGGTGGAAACACGGACCTATTCGGAGAGGATGTTCAGGGTGGTGTTCCTGGAGAGCCTCGACAAGAGGGAAAGCGAGGAGGCCATCCGGAGGCCGGTGGAAGACGTCGAGTGTCCGGTGCGTCTCGGCAAGGACTCCATTGATGCGATCATCAGGATGTCGGGCGGCTATCCGTACTTCATCCAGTTCATCTGCCGCGAGGTAGTTGACGCCTTCATCCAACGGATCGACAAGGGGGAACGGGCCTCGGTTCCCACCGAGGAGGTCGAACGGAAACTGGACACGGACTTCTTTGCCGGGCGCTGGGCGCGGGCAACGGACCGGCAGAGGGACTTGCTATCGGTGATCTCGCGGCTCGAGAACTGCGACGACGAGTTCACCATCCGGGAAGTGGTGGAGGAATCCAGGCGAGCCTTGGACAAACCGTTCAGCAGCAGCCACGTCAGCCAGATGTTCGCCGCCCTGGAGTCCCAGGGGTTGGTGTACAAGAATCGACACGGCAAGTATTCCTTCGCGGTTCCCCTGTTGGGACGGTTCATCCGCCGACAGGCGCTTGAGATGGGGCGCCTGACGTGAACCCGGAGGAGACCAAGGGCGAGGGCATCCGCCAGAACCTCGACAACCCGATGCTGCGCGATCGAAGGACGCGATCGGGGAGTCGGCGAGAGTTTCGAGGCCCGTCGGTCGCGCCGCATCTATCCCTCCCAAGCCCTTCTCTGGTATGAGAAGGGCGCATGCTCTCCGTTGGAGAGCCTGACGCCGGGTTCCCGGACCGCGGGTTCCGAGGATTTTCAGGACATGCCGCGGCGCGGCACGATACGGGCCGGAAAGGGAGGCTCAAGATGCGAAGGGACGAAGATTCCGCTGCGACCGACCCGGGGGCGCGGCCCTACACCGTGCAGCGTGCGCCAACGGCGTCCGCGCCGGGGCCGACCCTTGCGCCGGATGCCTCGACGCCGGACCTTCCCGGTTGCCGGCCGGTACCCCTTCCGCGTTGCGACCTTGACGACTGGGAGGGGCGGCGACTCGAGTACTGGGACGGCGACACCGAGACCGCCTGGGTGGTATGCGAGCCCGTGGGCGTTGCCCATGAACATCCGTTGGGGCGCCTCGCAACGCTGTGTACGCTCATCGCGGAGGCCCGCGGGGCCGCCATTGAGTTCCTGGGTTCGACGGACCTGGAATTGCACGACGAGCACGGAGAACGGCAGAAGATCCTGCAAGCCGACCAGTGCGTGTACCTGTATCCCGGGCGGGCGCGGCTGCCGGAAGACGGAGGGATGGTGGTGGGGAAGCACGATTACCCGGACGTGGTGCTGGAGGTGGACCACACGACGGACGTGCGGCGTTGGAAGCTGGGGATGTACGAGTCGTGGGGTTTCCCGGAGGTGTGGGTGGAAGTGCCGGAGCGACGGTCCCGGAGCCGACCGCGAGGTCTGCGGCCGGGGTTGACCATCTACCTGCTGGAGGGCGGCCGGTACCGGGAATCGGACGAGAGTCGAGCGTTTCCGGGCTGGGAGGCGTCGGCGATCCACGAAGCGCTGACCGAAGCGGAGCCCACGGGCCGGACGCACGCGAGACTGGAGCGTGTGGGTCGGAGGCTGGGCAAGCGGGACGGCACCGGCCCGGACGACTATCCGCTGATCCGTTCCCTGCGGGCCGAGAGCCGGGCGGAAGGCGAAGCGAGGGGCCGGGCGCAAGGCCGGGCCGAGGGCTGGGCGATGGCGGTGCGCGAGATGCTGCTGTCCCGCGGCATCGCGGTTTCGGAGGAGTTTCCGGCCAACGCGCCGGGATTCGCGGAGTCGCGGGAGGACGTGGTCATCGCCGCGGCGTTCGCCTGCGGCAGCGAGGAGGATTTCCACGTGCGCATCCGGGGCGGCTGATCGGCTCCCGCGCATTTCCCCGCGGAGGCCGTGTACTGCCGTATCGCCATGGCCGAAGACTCCAAGACTTCGGCTTGACGCGTCTCTCCCCATGGGAAAGCACGTCCTTCGACTTCGCTACGCTACGCTCAGGACGAACGGGGGCAATTGTTCGGGGTTTCCCAAAGGAGGTTCCCATCATGCGTTTGACTGACAAGGTGGCCATCGTCACGGGCGGCGGCGTCGGCATCGGCCGCGCCTACTCCAAGGGGCTCGCCAGGGAAGGCGCCAAGGTCGCGGTGGCCGACATCCAGGTGGAGGCGGCCTCACAGGTGGCGGAAGAGATCAGGAAAGATGGCGGCGAGGCGATGCCCGTTGCAGTGGACGTGACGTCGCCGGAAAAGACCCGCGAGATGGCGGAGACCGTGTTGCAGGCGTACGGGCGCATCGATGTCCTGGTCAACAACGCGGGCCTCTACACGGCGCTCACCAAGAGGTCCTTCATGGAGATCCCCGAAGACGAGTGGGACCGGGTCATGGCGGTGAACGTCAAGGGCCTGTTCCTGTGCGTCAAGGCGGTGTACCCGGCCATGAAGGCGCAGCAGAAGGGCAAGATCATCAACATCTCCTCGGGCACCATCCTGGGAGGGACGCCGCTGTTCCTGCACTACGTCTCGTCCAAGGCCGGCGTGCTGGGGTTCACCCGGGCGCTGGCCCGGGAGGTGGGATCCGACAACATCTGCGTGAACGCCATCACGCCCGGGCTCACCATATCCAGCGAGGCCCAGCAGGGGGTCATGACCCCGGAGCAGCGGGAGAACCGGCGGCGCAGCCGGGCGTTCCAGCGAGACCAGTTTCCGGACGACCTGGTGGGCACGGTGATCTTCCTTTCGTCCGACGACAGCGACTTCGTCACGGGTCAGGCCATCAACGTCGATGGCGGCCAGTACATGCACTGACCCGGCCCTCCACCCGGATCCGCGCGCGGGGAACGGCGCATGACGGCTCTGGAGTTGGCGCACTACCGGGTGCGCGAGATCCGGTTCGGCCGCGAGACGCGCTATCGCTCCGGCGTGCTGGAGGTGGACGCCGAGGGTCTCGCGGCCCTGGCCCGGAAGGACCCGCGGGTGCGTTCCGCAGGCTTCGCCGCGGTGCATCCCGGCGAGAAGGCGCGGGTCACCGGCATCCGCGACGTGGTGGAGCCGCGGATCAAGACTGCGGGGACCGGGCAGGTGTTTCCCGGGATCCTGGGGCCGGTGGCGCCGGTGGGCGAGGGACGGACCCACCGGCTTTCGGGCATGGCCCTGGTCACCGCCGCGGCATACGAAGGAACGGTCCGCACCGGCACCACGGCCCAGCGCAGCGCCCTGCTCGACATGTGGGGGCCGGGCGCCGAGATGACCCACTTCAGCTCGCTGGCGAACCTGGTGATGACCCTGGACCTGGCCGAGGGCCTGTCGGCATACGAGGCCCACCAAGCCATGCAGCGCGCGGAGTTCGGCGCGGCCATGGCGCTTGCCGGGACCACGTCGGGCCTGGAGCCGGACCGGGTCGAAGTCCTTGACCCGGACGCCGCTGCGCCCCGCCTCCCCCGGGCCGTGCTCATCGTCGGCTGTCTTACGGAAGCCCGGCACCTCCCCTCCAACCTCGCCTACTACGGCCTGCCGGTCCAGGAGTCGCTTTCCACCGTGGTCCACCCCAACGAACTGGCGGACGGAGCGGTCACCGCCAACACCATCCGCACCGTGAGCTACCATCCGGTGACCTGGGACTGGCAGAACCATCCCCTGGCCCTAGCCTTCATGCGGGAGCGCAGGTTCCGGTTCGCCGGCGTGGTCCTGCAGCGCATCGGTTTCGAGAGCTCCGGGGAAAAGGAAGTCGCGGCCTGCAACGCCGCTCGCCTGGCTGCTTCGTTGGGCGCCGACGCGGCCGTCATCACCCGCACCGGATCGGGCAACGCCTTCATCGAAGTCATGCTGACGGTGCGCGCCTGCGAGGAGATGGGGGTCAAGACCGTCCTCGTCACCTACGAATACGGCGGCAAGGACGGCGTCGATGCGCCGCTGCTCTTCTACGACCCGGCCGCGGACGCGGCGGTCAGCACCGGCAACCGGGACACGGTGGTGGAACTGCCCGCGGCCGAACGGGTGGTGGGGGCTTACGACCGGCTCCAGACCATCAACTACCCCGGAGCCCCTTTCGTGGCCGCGCAAGAGACCCTGACGCTGGAGGCCCGGGACGTCATCGTGGGCGGCATCGACATCTGGGGCGGCCGCGACCGGATCTGCCGCCCGTACTGACCCTCCTCCTTCATCCACGGAACCCCCTCGGGGAAACTCCGGATCCGCCGCCTGATCCGCGGCGGACGGGCTGCTTGCCAGCTTCCTTCACATTCCCCACTCCCACTTGTCTTACCCACACAAAAGCCGGAAGAGTCTCCTTTTCGTCCGTATTCACAGGGTTCCGAATCGCGCATCATCCGTCACCGCCGTAACGGATCTCCCTGAGCTGGTTCCGCACAGCCCGGGTGGCTCGTTCCTCCGTAAGCTCCTCCAGATGGGACACGTCGTGGAGAAAGTCGAACACGACCAGCACCGCGCCGTCGGCGATCCGAACCTCCACGGCCTTGCCCTCTTCGGTAAACGTCACCAGCGCCCTGCGGCGATCCGGGGAAATGGCGACTCCGCCGCGCTTGTAAGTGTACAGTTCTCGTAAATGGCCGGGAGTCCGGTGGTTCGGGAAGATGGTGGTCTCCTCGCCGTTCGCCACGTCCACCATCAGCAGCCGTGATACGCTCAGAGCGTCGTCCGCGGTTCTGCTACCCTGGTTATCCAGCAGGAGGAACCGGGACCCCTCGAAATGCAGGACAGCGTGCTGACGCAGGAACCCGCCCCCCACCATGCGCTTCAACCGATGGGTTTCGCGTTCCAATACGGCGAATGCATTCAGGTTCCTCATGGATATGACGAGGTCTCCGGGTTCAAGGCCCGCGCCCGCAGCGTCTTCTCCCAGCGGGTGGACGGAATTGACGTGCGTCGGATCACAACGATCCGTATGGAGCAAAAGCGGGGCATAGGGAGACTCGATTACGGCTTCGAACACGGAAATCTCCTTCAGTAGCCCCCCCCCCCCCCCCCCCCCTCCCCCGATCCCGGGTCGATTATGTTCACGGTATCGTGATGCCATTCCGGACAAGAATTCACGAATCGATCACGGATCCGTCCCGATAGCCCGGCGGTATAGATGGGCCTGTCGCGCCGCCAGCCCGGAACCAGGGCGACTTCACCGTCGGTCAGTTGTGGTCGATGGTGGCTGTAGTCCGGACGGTACCACACCGGCTTGCCGCTCCGGTCGATGCGCGCCACCCCCCCGCCGGAAGGGTGGGTATGGGCGAAATGGAAGACGACCAGAAGGTCCCCATTGGCGTATGACGATACTCCATCGATCGACACATGCTCGATAAAGGAGAACCCGGGCGTGTACTCGTACGGGAAGTCCGCAGTGAACTCGTCATTCTCCAGCCATTTCTCCAACTCGTCTGGGCGGTACGGCCAAGCCTGCCGGACTTCGCCGCGGCCTGCGTACTCCACCGCAAGACAGCCCACGTGACCCGGACAGTATTCCCGGAAGAGATGCCGCCCTCCCGGAACCAGGATCGAGTCGGTCAGGTGATCGCTGCCGATGAACTCGAAGCGCCGGGCCGCCGCCTGGTCGGGAGGGACGTCCACGAAATCCCCGTCCCGGTGGTGATCGTGGAGCTGGATCTCCACCATCGAGACGAAGGTTTTCCTGGCGGAAGACAAGAGAGCGTAGGGGAAGACCTTGTACCGCGCGACGCACAGCCCGCCGGCGAAGGCCGCCAGCATGAGCGCCCCCACGAACAAGAGCACCGGCGCCCTTCCCAGCCATGTCGAAACCGCTCTGGGCATCTCACCAAAAAGTAGCATGGCGAACGTACGTGTTCCAACCCGGATCCACCACCAAATTCCTTGACGGCCGTCAAGGTCCGGGAGTAACGTGGAGCCGCGACGAGCGAACCCGGAGGCATGGACCCGGGAAGCTCGATCACGGGTCGCTGCGGAAAGGAGCCGTGACCATGGACCATCGAGCCGCAGACATACGCGCCGGGCTGAAGCACCCCGTCATCGACGGCGACGGCCACTGGATCGAGCCGGTCCCCGTCTTCCTGGAGTACCTGAGCGAGGCGGGCGGCCCCGGGGCCGTGGATGCCATCCGGGCGCTGTGGCGCCGGAACCAGTCGTGGTACCGGGCCACCTGGGAGGAACGCCAGCACCGCCGCCTGCGCCGCACCATCTGGTGGGGGGTCACCAGCGATACCCTCGACAAGGCCACGGGCCTCCTGCCGGCCCTGCTCGACGAGCGCCTGCCCGAGTTGGGCATCGACTTCGCGCTGATCTATCCGAGCTTCGGACTGAGCGTCAACGGCATCCTCGACGACCACCTGCACCGGGCCGGGGTCCGCGCCTACAACATGATGACCGCGGACATGTTCGGACCGTATGCCGAAAGGTTCGCGCCGGTAGCCATCATCCCCGCCCATACGCCGGACGACGCACTGGAGGAGCTCGATTACGCGGTGGCGCAACGCGGCTTCAAGGCGGTCATGCTGCGGGGGAACCAGGAGCGGCGCATACCCAGCGCCCTGGAAGGCGCCGACCCGCAGAAGGCCGCCTGGTACTGCGACAACATCGCCCTCGACAGCCCCTACGACTACGATCCCCTGTGGCGGCGGTGCGTGGAACTCGGCGTGGCCGTGACCCAACACTCGGGCAGCGGCCGCTGGCACGACCGGGCCTCCATCAGCAACTTCACCTACAACCACGTGGGCCATTTCGCCGAATCCAACCACGCGTTCGCCCGCGGCGTCTTCCTCGGCGGCCTCGTGCGGCGTTACCCGACCCTCAACTTCGGGTTCATGGAAGGCGGCGTGAGTTGGGCCTGCCAGATGTGCGTGGACCTGATCGAGCACTGGGAGAAGCGACGCCGGGCGGGGCTCCAGTACCCGGGCGCCACCCGCGTCCCGGAGTTGCGCCGTCTCATCCACCAGTACGGCGACGAAAGGCTGAAGGCCAACGCCGACGCCATCATGGACAACCTGGACGCGTTCCGCCCGGAGTGCAGTCTCGAAGAGCTCTCGCGGCCCGAGCACGTGGTGGACGATTTCGAGGCCGCGGGGACCGAATCCGCGGACGACGTCCGGGCAGTCTTCTCGGACAACTTCTACTTCGGTTGCGAGGCCGACGACCGGGCTGCCCTGTGGGCCTTCGACCCGCGCATGGGCGTCCGGCTCCGACCGGTCTTCAGCTCCGACTTCACCCACTTCGACGTCCCCGACTTCCGGGACGTGCTCCCCGAAGCCTTCGAGATGGTGGAAAAGGGCTTCGTCACCGAGCAGGACTTCCGGGAGTTCACGTTCACCAACGCCGCGCGCCTGCACACCCGCAACAACCCGGCCTTCTTCAAGGGCACGGCCGTCGAGCAAGCCGTCGCCGGGGAGCTGGGACTGAAGGCTGATGAGGGAATGGATCGGTGACTTTACGCGCTCCGCAGACGACCAAAGCGAACGTGTGTACCGAAAAGGATGTTGACCGTGATGCTCTTGTACCTCTCCTCATGTAGCGCACGGCCCGATTTGACGGGTTGCTTGTCGAGTTTCAGGCGATCCTTCTCGCCAATCAGAAAATATCGTTCGTCCACTTCCGACTCGTCAGGCTTCATCTCTTGGTCGATCCGACAAATGGAACAGAGGTACTTCAGAAGCGGCAACGACCTTCGCAATTGCTCCCTACCCTTCTCTTTTTGTTTCAAACCTAATGTTTTCTTCAATTCGATAAATATGGCGACGTCCCTGCCCTGATCCTCACAAACCAGGAGATAATCGCATTTTTGCTTCCATCGACCATCCTCGATACCTGATAAGCTGCCCATCTCTCCCACTAATTTCTCCACATGTATCGCGGTGACATCCGGGGGCATGTCTGTCACCTCGAGTTCCATGACTATTTTTCTCTCTCGACTCTTCTCCCGGAGAATCAGTTTATCGTTCGTTGAAGGTGCTAGAGCCTCATCTTTCAGAACTGTTCTGATTACCGCAGCCAACATGACCTCACGCCTCGGAATCCTGCGGCAGCCGTGACGATAGCTCGTTTGCCGCCTTGTTGATCTCATCTATGGTCTTGTCGAAGACCGGCATGTCCACGCCGAATCCGTCCACTTCGCACTTGCTCAACCCGTTGTCCTCCGCTACGTAGGCCCGGATCGAATCCGGTTTGATGAAGTCGTCCGTTCCGTACTTGAGTTTACGGAGGACTGCATCCTTGTCCTCGAAAGATTGACTCAGCATGATCAGATTGTTGATTTCCTTGATCAGGTAGTCGCTGTGTGTGGTTATGAGGACCTTCAATCCAGTGTTCACGAACCTAGCCAGCAACCGCGCCAGGAGTATCTGGTTAGCCGTATCGAGGTGGCTCTCCGGCTCGTCGATGATGAGTAGATGGTTCCTCTTTGCCATGTGCCGCAGGAAGAAGTAGAGGTCTGACAATCCGCGCACCGAAGAGGAAGCGAGATGCAACGGTATCTTGAAACGGCGTTTCCCGCCTCGCGCCTTTGATATGAATTGAATCTCGTCGCCGGAGCTGCTGTAATAGCCTTCCATCATGTTCTTGATGCTATCGAACAGCTTGTTCTCGTAGATTTCACTTTTTGCTCCCTGCAGCTCCGCAATGCTTCGGGTGTAGTTGATATTATCCTTGATGGGGAGAGTGTAACGGCTCGTGGTCCTGTCTACGAATAAGAGGGGAGAGATTCTTGTTCGACTCTTGCCGTCGCGCCACTTCTGCAACATATCGACCAGTTCGTTCTTGGCGAAGTCGAGTTCTCTGTGGAAGAGCGAGATGCCGAAGCGCTCAGCAGACAGAATGAAGGGTTCGGGAAAATATCCCTCCAGCAAAAACCGAGAGTAATAGCGATCCGTAGTGTATCGCAGACGGGATATGCGCTGGTCCTTTACACCTTCAACGGCTATTACAACCTTGTTTCCGTCGTATTCGATGGAGAGAGAGCTTCTACCGGAGAAAGGGATTCTGACAGAGCTACTATCGTTGCGGGCGGCCTCTCCAAGTTCGACTTCAACGAAAGATCCCTCGAAATCGTCTCCTCGGGAACTGAACACATCGCGCAGATCTCTTTTCGAGAAAGCATTCGCTATTTCTTGAAGCACTTTCCGTCGCTGCTGGTGGAGTGTTTCGCCGTCCAACGGGAACTCGGCCCGACCTTCCCGGATCACAGCTTCGTCAACGTTCTGCCAGTCAGGGAATAGAGCCTGGGGCTGTCGCTTCATAAGCCGACCGGCGCCAAGTCGTCCTATGGGCGTTTCCAAGAACTCTCCCCACATCTTCAGAAAGCCATACAGCGAGTACACGATGTACGTCTTGCCGGTGTTGTTGCGTCCGGCGATGACCGTGAGGTCTCCCAACTCCAGGGTAGCGTCCCTCACCGGTCCAATGTTGCGAAACCGGTACCTTACAGGTTGCGACTTCAAGCTATCGGGTTCGTGCATATCGGCTACCTCCAGGTCATGAGCTTTTCAACTCACCCCTCCAGCCCCAGCCCGTAGAACCTGTTGCAGTTGTCGAAGAAGATTTTGCGCTTCTGGGCGTCCGAGATGTCGGTGCGTTCGCGGACTTCCCGGGTGGCGTTGGGCCAGATGGTGTCCCAATGGGGGTAGTCCGCGGCGAACAGCCACATGTCGTCGCCGAAGCGGTCCATGCAGTAGGGCAGCATGGCGTCGTCCGGGTCGAAGCTCACGTACACCCGGCCGCCGGCCACGTACTCGCTGGGCTTGGCCTTGAGCAACGGCGCTTCCTCGCTGCGCCGCTCGTAGTGTTCGTCGATGCGGTCGAGCCAGTAGGGCAGCCAGCCGCACCCGGCCTCGAAGAAGCCCACCTTCAGGTTCTGGAAGCGCTCCAGCACCCCGGAGGTGAGGACGCCCAGGAACGCCTGCATGATCTCGAAGGAGAAGCTCACGGTGTGGGCCTGGAGGAAGGTCTCCCAACGGTCCTGGCCCTCCGCGCCCCAGGAGTTGCCGTGGAAGCACACGGGTATGCCCAGGCGCTCGGCTTCCGCGTACAGGGGCCAGAACTCTTCGGCGCCCAGGTTCTTCTTGTGGCCGTGGGTGTGGATCATCACGCCCGGGTGGCGCCACTTGGTGACCGCGCGGTCGAGCTCCTCCACGGCCGCGGGCACGTCCTTCAGGGATACGGTGGCGACGCCCTTCATGCGCGGGTTCTGCTGCTGTATCTCGCCGATGTAGTCGTTCCAGGCGCGGGCGAGCGCCTTCTGGAGGTCGCTCTGGGGCACCAGGCAGAGGTTCAGCCCCATGGTCGGATAGGTGACGGTGAGTTGGATGCCCTCCACGTCCATGTCTTCGACGTAGCCGTCCGTCCCGATGGTCTGCTTGCCCATGCGTCCGAGGAAGCGGTCCCAGCAGTCGCTGGGGAAGATCCCCTGGCGGATGCGCCGGAACTCCTCCGGTATGCGCGAGCGGTAGTCATCCGCGGTCTCGCGGATGTGCGAGTCTGAATCCAGCACAGGATATGCGGCCATGTGAACGTACCTCCACGGACAGGCGTTGATGCCAGTGTCCATACGGCAAGACGATGCCCCGTGTCAACGTCGGCAGGCCCGCCCTTCGGTCACGAACTCAAGGAATCTCTGACCCATTCTGGCTTGAGGCGTCTCTCCCTATGGGAAAGCGCGTCCTTCGACTTCGCTTCGCTACGCTCAGGATGAACGGAACACTTCGCTTCGCTACGCTCAGGACGAACGGGACAATCGTTCAGAGTTTCCTCGAACCGTCACGAGCCCGGACACCGGCAGGCCGACCGTGCCCGTGTCAACGTCGGAGGGACGGCCGGAGCGTCACCCGGCGCGGCGGTAGAGCCGGTCGGTCTTGGCGGCCATGATGAAGTCGTTGCGGTGCAGGTTGCGGATCTTGTGGGTCCACCAGGTGACGCGGACCCGGCCCCATTCGGTGACGATGCGCGGGTGGTGGCCCTCGGCCTCGGCCGCGTCGCCCACCGCGGCGGTGAAGGCCAGAGCCTGGGTGAAGTCCTCGAACCGGAAGAGCCGGTCCAGCTTGGGGACGCCGTCCTCCTCGACCACGGCCCACTCGGGCGTCTGGGGCTTGAGCTCCCGGACCTCTTCCGGGGTGACCGCGGGGGCGTCCGCCCGGCAGGCGACGCATCCCTCTTCGGTCAATTCGGTCAACCGGCTCATGGAACCTCCGATCGATTCCGGCTCGAGGCGCCTCTCCCTATGGGAAAGCGCGTCCTTCGACTTCGCTTCGCTACGCTCAGGACGAACGGGGCAATGGTTCAGAGAATCGTTCGGAGTTTTCTCATGGCTTGTCCGTCCGGCATCGGCCCTCCGGTCTCGGTCCGCAGGCGTCGGCCCGCGTGCATCGGCTCGACGGGGGCGGTCCTTCTCCTGCGGCCCGGGGTCACGACTCCGCCAGCGCCTTGCGGAAACGGTCCCGGTACTCGGTGTCGTACAGGCGGCGGAAGTTCTCCGGGTAGTCCTCTCCCGGCTCCACCTTCAGGTCCACCATGATGGGACCGTCTTCCTCGAGGAGGGCGTCGAGGCTCCGGTCCCATTCGTCCACGTCGTCGAACGTGTAGGTCCCGGCGTAGCCGGCTTCCCGGGCCAGGCCGGTGAAGGTGAAGCCGCCCCGGTGCGGGATGGGCACGGCGCCGTTGGTCTCGTAGGTGCCGTTCTCGCACACGCAGTGCACGAGGTTCCTGGGCGCGGCGTTGGCGATGGTGACGATGCTGCCCAGGTTCATGAGCAGGCTGCCGTCTCCGTCCAGCACCACCACCCGCTTGTCGGGCCGGCCCAGGGCCAGCCCCAGGGCGTGGGACGAACCCTGTCCCATGGCGCCGGTGAAGGTGTAGTTGAGGTCATGGGGCGCGATATGGATCCAGTCGTTGGCCGCCTTGTACACCGCCACCACGATCTCGTCGGTGCGGTGGCGCGCCAGCGCCTTGAGGCACTCGTCTCGTTTCATCATGGGGACCTCCGGTCCATTCCGGCTCGAGGCGCCTCTCCCTGTGGAAAGCGCGTCCTTCGACTCCGCTTCGCTACGCTCAGGACGAACGGGGGCAATCGTTCAGGGTTTCCCATGGTCAGATGGGCTCCCGTCCGATGAGCATGACCACCGGTCTCGACTCCGCGTAGGCCCGCTCCACCGCGGGCGCCACCTTGTCCGCCTCATGGGGCGCTTCGATGAGGTGGTGCTCCACCTGCATGGCGTCCAGCACCGGCTCGACGATGCGCAGGCCGTAGCGCCGGGATTGGGTCGGCGGCACCCCGGGCTCCTTCTGGAGCAGCCCCACCATCATGCACACCGGGTTCCGTCCCTCCATGGCCACGCCGCGAACGGCGTTGATGGAGTCCAGCAGACCCGTGTACTGCATCAGCAGCAGCGCCCGGTGTCCGGCGGAATGGAGGCCGCTGCAAATGGAGACCCCCTCGTCTTCCTTGCACACCTGCACCACCCGGAACTCGGGGTCCTTCAGCAGCGTCTTCAGCAGGTGCTCGCTGGTGGTGCGGTCCGGCAACGCCACGATGAACCGGATGCCGGCGCGTTTGATCTCCCGGATCAGGTCACGGGCCTTGAGCCTGTCGGCGTCGTTGTCTCCGGCCACGCCTTCCCTCCTTCCGTCCTCTCCGGTGCGGCGTCCACGCGCATCCGCACCGGGCCTCTGCATCCGGCCTCTATACTATGGCGCTCCCTCCGAGGAAAGACTTGAGGGACGTCCGATCCATTCCGGGATCGAGTCCCTTCTCCCCGGGAAGCTCGTCGAATTCCGGAATGAACCCCGGGTTTGCTATAAAGGAATCTTGACTCTTCCAGCTTTCGTGTGGGCAGGGTTTCACGCGTGAACGTACCCTCCCCCCTCACTGGCATCAACGGGGGTGATCAAGTGTAAACCATGTGCCCGGTTTGTTTTGTAAACCATGTTCGGCTTGTACAAAAGGGCCTGAAGCGCCGGGAAACCCTGGACGATTCCGGTTTGAAGTGTCCCTCCCCATGGGAAAGTCGAATCCCGAAAAGCATACCGACAGGGTCCACCGCGTACACGGGCGGCTCCACGGCCACCCGCATGGCGGAGGCCGGGAATGGAGCGAGCGGGGGCGGCCCATCGTGGAGTTGGCGGACGTGTCCGGCGGGTACCGGCACACCCTGGCCATCGCCCACGTGAGCCTGAAGCTCTGGCCGGCCCAGTTCCTGGCGGTGGTGGGACCCAACGGCGGGGGCAAGACCACGCTGCTCCGAACCATACTGGGGCGGCTGCGGCCCAGGGAAGGCCGGGTCACGCTCAACGGGAGGCTGGCCAACGGCTCGTCCCCGGCGTCCGTGGGCTACGTGCCGCAACTGGAGCAGATCGACCTGAACTTTCCCATCACGGTGGAGGAAGTGGTGCTCATGGGCCTGTCGCCGCGGCAGCGGTGGTATCGCCGCACCGGGGCGGCGGACCGCGGCCGGGCGCGCGAGACCATGCAACGGCTCAACCTGCTGGAGCTGCGCCACCGCCAGATCCGGGAGTTGTCGGGAGGCCAGCAACAGGCGGCGTTCATCGCCCGGGCGCTGCTGGGGGACCCGGAGCTGATCCTGCTCGACGAGCCCGCCTCCGGCCTGGACATGCGCTCCCGTGACGAGCTGGTCCACTTCCTCCACGAGATCAACCACTCAGGCGTCGCCATCCTCATCACCAGCCATGACCTCAACTGGGTGGCTGCGCACCTGCCCTGGGTGGTGTGCCTCAACCGGCGCATCATCGCCGAAGGCGAACCCCAGGAGGTGTTCACCCCCCGGGTCCTGGGCGAGACCTACAAGGGCGAGATGGTGGTGTTCCAGCACGGCGGCATGATCGTGGTGGGCGAACGGCCCCACTCTCCCAACGGCGGATGACGCCTCCATGGGTCCCCTGACCATGCGTCTCCGCCCGGGGCCTCCGCGCCGGGCCGACGACCCCCTCCCCTGCGCCACTTGGTCGGGCGGCGTGAACAACGTGGAGTCGATGCCTCCGCGCCGGGCCGGCGGCCGCCTCCCCCGCGCCGGAGACCCGCGGTGACGGGCCTCCTGGAGCCGTTCGCCTACCAGTTCTTCCGCAACGGCATGATCGCCGCGGTCATCGTGGGGGCCGTGTGCGGGTTCGTCGGGGTGTACGTGGTGCTGCGGCGCATGAGCTACATCGGCCACGGCCTCGCCCACGGGCTCTTCGGCGGGGCGGTCCTCAGCGCCATGGCCGGCATCCACTTCTTCATCGGTGCCGGCGTCTGGGCGCTGGTCAACGCCGTGTTGATCCACCTCATCAGCCACCGCCGGCTGGTGGGCGCCGACGCCGCCATCGGGGTGGTGACCACCTCCAGCTTTGCCCTGGGAGTGGCTCTGGTCTCCACCTACCGGCGGTTCACCCCGGACTTCGAGGCCGCCCTCTTCGGCAACCTCCTGGGCATCACCACCGCCGACCTCTGGGTCATGGCCGTGACCTCCGGAGCGGTGGCCGCGGTGATGGCGGTCATCCGCCGCCAACTCCTGTTCTCGACCTTCGACCCCGAGGTGGCGCCCGCATACGGCGTCTCCACCGGGCGCACGGAACTCGTCTTCATCCTGGTGCTCGCGGCAACCATCGTGGCCTCCACCCGCGTCCTCGGCGTCACCCTGGTGTCCGCCGCGGTGGTCATCCCCCCGGTCGTTGCCCGTTACCTGACCCGGCGGTTCCAGACCCTCCTGCTCGCGGCCCCGGTCATCGGCGCCCTGTGCGCGGCATCGGGCATGTACGCGAGCTATTTCATGGACGTCTCGTCGGGGGCCATGATCGTGCTCACCTTCGCGCTGGCGTTCGTCCTGGCGGGAAGCCGTCGGTGGCTCCGCAGGAACCCGTAGGGCGCGGGATCGGGGCGCTGCGTGCGCTTGCGGCGCGATCGTGGTTAGATTACGAGTCGGCGAACCGGGGAAAGGAAACCCTGAACCATTGCCCCGTTCGTCCTGAGCGTAGCGCAGCGAAGTCGAAGGACGCGCTTTTTCGCAGGGAGAAGCGCCTCGCGCCGGAATGGATCAGAGGTTCCTTGCGAGTCGGGGAACCGGGGAAATACGGATCGGGATACGGGTTGGGAATCCTTCGGAGCAACCGGAACCCGCTCTGGGCGGGCATCGCCGCGGCCGCCGCCATGGCCCTTTGGGCGGGCCTTGCGCGAGCGGAGTCGGACGCGGCGCAACGCCGCGAGCTCGTGCCGCGCTACCTCGAGGCCGTCTCCGCACAGGAGCATGTTCCCGACGGCGCCGGCGAAGCCCGGTCCCGGTCGGAAGGCGCGCTGGAGGTCCGGGTCAAGGACCACCGGAACGCCATCGACGATTTCCGCACCCTCGACCTGAGCTTCGGGGCGCTCCGGCTCGCGCCGGAGCCGGGCATGAAACCATCGGACCCCGGATGGCTGGAGCTGGCTCCGCTGCTGGGCCGCATGGACCTGACCCGGTACAAGGACGGCGCCGCGGCCGCGACCGTGTACCGCGGCCGGCTTCGGCCCCGGCGCTTCGCCGCGGTGGACCTGCAGGTGACCGGGGTCCGCGGGGTGCTCGCGAAGACCGGCGAGCCGGTTCCGGTCAGGAACGGGGTGGGACCCATCCGCCTGGAGTTCGAGGTCAAACCGGGCCGCGCCGCGATGGTGGTCCTGGACCTGGAGGTGCTCGACCTGAGCGACCACCCCGGGCGCGGCTACGAGCTCCTGGTCAAGGGGTACGAGCTTTACGAGGATGACAAGCTGCTGGAGAGAGTGCCGCCCGGATAGGCCGCGCCGGACCGGGCGCCGCCGGGCGCCCGCAGGCGCGGGGGAGCGACGGTGATGCAAAGACGGTTCGTGGTCCAGGTGACCGTGGGGACGGCGCTGACCCTGGTGCTGGCGGGTCTGGTGGTCCACCAGCTCCGCACGCCCCCGGAGGCGCGCCGCCAACCCGCGTTGGAGCGACCGGCCCGGTACGGCCCGGCGCCCCGGTTCTCCCTCGTCGAACGGAGCGGAAGCCCCGTGTCGGCCGGCGACCTCCGGGGCCGGGTGTGGATCGCGGACTTCATCTACACCAAGTGCCGAGACACCTGTCCGCTCCAGAGCCGCGCCATGGCCGCACTCCAGGCGGACCTCCGGTCCTACGAGGACCTCCGCCTGGTGTCCATCACCGTGGACCCGCTCACGGACACCCCCGAGACGCTGGCGCAATACGCGGACCGGTACGGCGCCGACCCGGAACGCTGGCTGTTCCTCACCGGCGGCCTGGAGGAGATCCGGCGCATGGTCCAGGACGGTTTCCGCCTGAGCGCGGCGCCCGCGGGCGGCGAGACCCCGGATCCGGTGGTCTTCCACAGCGCGCGCTTCGTGCTGGTGGACCGCACCGGCGAGATCCGCGGCTACTACGAGAGCAACGACCCGGAAGCGTTGCAGCGTCTGCGCCAACAGGCCCGCATCCTCCTGGCCGGGAACGGTCCGGGAAAGCGGTGACTTCCCGGGAACGTACGCCCGCAGCGCCCCGCCCACAAGAAAACCTGAAGATCCCCCTATGGAAAACCCTGAACGATTGCCCCGTTCGTCCTGAGCGAAGCGAAGTCGAAGGACGCGCTTTCCCATAGGGAGAGGCGCCTCGAGCCGGAATCGTTCAGAGGTTCCCGTACCCTTGCTGCCGAGGAAGCGGTTGCGTCGGGGGGTCCGAAGGTAATATGGAGGAAGCGTTCGAAGCGCCCGGTTGCGGCGTGAGGAGGCATCGCCCATGGAAACCCTGTTCAACAGTCCGGACAAGTTCGCCAGCCGTTTCGCCACCGTGGACGGCTACAGGACCCACTACATCGAGGCAGGGGAAGGGAACCCGGAGCGGTTGCTGCTGGTGCACGGCGGCGCCATCGAGGTGGGCATGGGCTGCTACCGCTGGTACGCCAACATCATCCCGCTGGCGAAGAAGTTCCACGTGTATGCCATCGACGAGCTCGGCCACGGCTACACCGACCCGCCCCGGAACCTCGACGACCTGAGCCACATCCGGGTGCGGGCGGACCACGTGCTGCGCTTCATCGAGACCCTGGGGCTCGGTCCCGTCAACATCGCCGGCCAGTCCCAGGGCGGCTGGATCGTCACCTACGTCACCCTCAAGCGGCCGGACCTGGTCCGCAAGCTCATACTCATCGACAGCGGCAGCACCGCGGGGCGGCCCGCGGAAGTGGCCTCGGTCGGGTCCACGGAGGTGGACGGCGTGTCGGTGTCCGGAGACGCCACCGAGCTGCCCTACTACAAGGAGTTGTTCGAGCCCGGCACCATGCGACCGAAGGAAGGCCTGACCACCACCCGGGAGGGCGTGCGCAAGTACGCCGGCGCGTTCTTCTACGACAAGTCCATGGTCACCGAGGAGTTCCTGGACCACCTGATGGAACTGTCGGGCAAGTGGAGCCAACTCTACATGGACCACCGGGGCAAGGACTTCTGGTCCCGCACCAGCCTCGCCGACCACCGCCGGCAACTGGAGATCGACGGCAAGCACATCCGCGAGCACGTGCACAGGATCGAGACCCCCACCCTGGTGGTGTGGGGCAAGAACTCCAACAAGGGGCTCGACATGGGGTTCCTGCTCTACAAACTCTTCCCCAACGCACAGATGCACATCCTGGACAAGGCCAACCACTTCCTGTGGCTGGACCGGTGGCGCGACTTCAACGCGCTGGTGGAGTGGTTCATCGAGAAGCCGTGAGAGGCTGCCCCGCTCCGCGCGGCGTCGAGGGGGCGCGCCGGTGGAGACGTTGTGCGGCAGCCCCGACAAGTTCGTTCGCAAGGAGGAGGGTCAGGCGATGAGGGAAACCCTGTTCAACAGCCCGGACAAATGGAACAGCCGTTTCGCCGAGGCCGACGGCTACCGGACCCACTACATCGAGGCCGGCGCGTCGAACCCGGAACGCCTGCTGCTGTGCCACGGCGGCGCCAACGAGATCGGCATGGGCAACTACCGCTGGTATCCGAACATCGTGCCCCTGGGCGAGCGCTTCCACGTCTTCGCCATCGACGAGCTGGGACACGGACAGACCGACCCGCCGCGGAACCTGGACGACCTGGGCCATGTGCGCGTGCGCGCGGACCACGTCATCCGCTTCATCGAGTCGCTGGACCTGGCGCCGGTCAACCTCGTGGGCCAGTCCCAGGGGGGCTGGATCGTCACCTACATCACCCTCAAGCGGCCGGACCTGGTAAGGAAGCTGGTGCTCATCGACAGCGGCAGCACCGCGGGGTCGGGGATCCGGAAGGAAGGCGAGGGGCGGCAGGTCATCGAGGTGGACGGACGGCAGGTGGAGGTGGACGGCAGCGGCGGCCTTCCCTACTTCGAGGACGTGTTCGAGCCCGGCACCATGATGCCCAAGGAGGGGTTGACCACGACCCGGGACGGGATACGCAAGTACATCCAGGCGTTCGTGTACGACAAGTCCATGGTGACCGAGGAGTACCTGGATCACCTGATGGAGCTGTCCGCGCGCTGGAACGACCTCTACATGAAATACAAGGGGAAGGAGTACTGGGAGAAGAACGGCATGGCCGGGGCGAGCGAGATGTACTACTTCGACAGCGCGCACATCCGGGACCACGTCCACAGGATCCGCGTTCCCACCCTGGTGATCTGGGGCCGCAACTCCAACAAGGGCATCGACCCCGGCTTCGACCTCTACAAGAGCATCCCCAACGCCCAGATGCACATCTTCGACAAGTCCAACCACTTCGTGTGGCTGGACCGGCCCGAAGCCTTCAACAGCCTGGTGACGTGGTTCCTGAGCCAGGAGTAGCGCCCGTAGAGGAAGAGCCAGCCTCACCGCATGAGACGTCTTCGTATTCGACGCGGTAAAGCACTGCAGCCGTCTTCGATGACCAGCCACATGACCCCAGATCCACCACCCAAAAGGGGAGACCTCGTTGGCGCCCGCTTCGTTGCGGGCTAAGATGGAATTGAAAGAGAAGAGAACCATCACCAACGAGGTGCAAGTATTTGGTGGTGGATTTGGGAAGGGAGGGAAGGATGCGGATCCGTTGGGTGCTGCGCCTGCTCGGCTGGAACGCGCTTCTGTTGCTCGTGGGCGCCGTGCTGATCGCAATGGCCGGGGAAGCCTACCTCCGGCTGACCATGCCGTTCGTGAAGTCGAGCAACCCCTGGGAATTCGTCCCGAACGTGGGTATTCTCCGGCCCCCGAACACGGAGATTCGCCATACGAACCGACGCGACTTCTGGACCGTCTCCCGCACCAACAGCCTGGGCTTCCTCGACCGCGAACCCCCTACCCCCGAGCGCGCCGCCGCAACCTGCCATATCTCGATGATCGGCGACTCCTTCGTGGAGGCGAGGGAGGTTCCCATCCACGACAAGTTCCAGGTCCGACTCGAAGAACTCGCAGCCGATGAACTGCCCCACCTGAACGTCACCACTTCGGCCTTCGGGATCGCAAACACCGGCCAGGTCCAGCAACTGCCGTTCTACGACGAATATGCCCGGCTGCTGCATCCCAAACTGCTCGTGCTCGTCTTCGATTCCAACGATTTCACTGACAACAGGGCGGTCGTGAGGGGAAGCTTTTTGAGGCCCACGGTGGGAAGGCGCTCGGACGGGAAGTTGGAATTGGTCTCCCCAAGACCGGCCTCCACGGAGCCCCCCCCCCCAATCATCGTGGGTCGCCCGCGCCATGGGAAAGCGGTGGACCGTTCGTGGTTTGTCTTCGCGTTGCACAGGAAGCTGAGCGCCTTGTTCCGCGACACGGACATGGATCAAGCGGGTGGTGTGAGAACCCCGTTTGAGAGGAGAGCCCGGGAACGTCGTCGTCCGCAATACACCCGCTTCGCGCTGGAGCAGTTCCGGCAGCGCGCCGACCGGGACGGCGCCAAGCTGGTCATCCTGGCTCAATACATCTTGCCGCACCACGGAACCCCCCTGTTCGAGCGGCTGAGCAAAATGGCCGCAACCCTCGACATCCCCGTCATCGACCAAGCCGACTACATCCTCCGCCAAGGCTACAAATTGACAGATGCGCGTTGGCCCCACGACTTCCACTGGAACCCTGCCGGCCACCGCTGGGCCGCAGAGGCCCTGCTCGAATACATCAAGGAGCATCCGGCTATCTGCGACGGGCCGACCTGAGCCTTGCCAGACCGCTACAGAAAACAAGGGTGAACCTGTCCCGTGGGCGCATCTTGTCAACCCCTTTCGTGAGCCTGCCCCATCCGTCAACCTGCACCCCCTGAAACCCGCCCCTGCTACCGTGTTCGCTCTAGTACCCTGTAACAGTGAATTCATTAGTGGGGATAGGAAGCAAAAACTGTCCTATCGCTAATTATCAGGACTATCCGGGAGACACACTAGGGACACCTGCCAGGAGTTTTTAACGATAAAGGAGTTGGTAGAACTGCGGAAAGCAGATATGCTTAAACCTAATCCGGAGTACCAACGCGGAGTCGTTTGGACACGCAATCAGCAAAGGAAGCTAATCGACTCAGTGATGCGCGGCTATCAGTTGCCGATAATCTATTTGCATGACATCAAGAAAGTGGTGGCAAATAGGACTAACGAATCTTACGAAATCATTGACGGCCAGCAGCGGATTGAATCTTTGCGATTCTAATCGACCTTCTCGCTTCGGACGGCCATCCCTCGGCCTTCTACGACGTAACCCAACGCCGAGGGGAGTTGGTCTCATCGTACCGGACACCCTACCCGAGTGTTTCGATTTCTCACCTGTTTTTTTGATCATGAGTGTCAACCCGGAGCACGCTTCGATCTGTCGTCCAACGACGGTCAGCGCGAATTGTCAGCGACGGTACAAACTCTCGAAGAGGTAGGTGAAGAAGCCGACAAGTGGAAGATCAGAAGTCGTGATAGGCGGCTACAGGAGGGTCCCGATTCGGAGGATTTCTTCCCCGCCTTCGGCTTGCGTATCGCCGGTCTGGTAGATGAACAGATCGCTGTGCTTCCGCTGGCGGAGGATGGCACAGTCCAGTCGCGGTTGTTCTCGCCGCACCCTGTGCGAACAAGAGCATCCGGGACACTTGTTCTCTTTGTGGACTTGTCGATGAGTTTCGGGAAAGTAAGCCACTTCTGGGACAGGATTCTTGCCAAGGGTCGTGAGAAGGAGATCGTCGAAGACATGAGGCTTCTCTTGCCGGACATCGATTCGATTCATTTTCTGACCGGCATGGTACGCCGTGAAGTTATTCTGGTGGGACTTCGCGGCGGAGGCCGCCGGATGCCCATTGGCAGTTACGGTGACGGCTTGCGCCGCCTGCTGGAGCTGCGGCTCAACCTCGAAGCGGCTGCTGACGGGTTCCTGCTCATCGACGAAATCGATACGGGCCTCCATTGGACCATCATGGAAGACGTGTGGCGGCTTCTGGTCGAGGTAGCGAAAAAATCCAACGTCCAGATTTTCGCGACCACGCACAGCCTTGATTGCATTCGCGGGCCCTCAAAAGGAACCGTCCCTTCTTTGCGTCGAGGGCAAGGATGACTTACACTCGATCATACAGCTACTATTGAGACATAATATCGACCTCGAACGTGGAAACATCACGGTCAAGTACGGGTCGATCTCCGATCGCGGAGTCGAGGAGACCGGCGGCAGGGAGAAGTTGTTGGAAGGAATGCCGATAGCGGTCATAACCAATGCGGGCCGATCTGTGGGGTTCATATTGGATGCCGACGAAGTCGCCGAGGATCGATGGCGTGCCGTCCGTGGAAGGCTTGACAACGTAGGTTTGACGCTGCCGGACGAGATTCCCAAGGAAGGTTTCGTCGGCGAAGCCGATACGTTCAAGGCACGTGTCGGGGTTTGGCTGATGCCCGACGACCGACAGTCGGGCGCTCTGGAAGAGTTTCTCAAAGACCTCGTCGATAGCTCGGATCCCTTGCTCCCGATTGCGGAGACGTCAACGGATCAGGCAAGGAACCGGGGAGCGCGCTTTCGTGACAGCCACAGGCTCAAGGCCATCCTGCATGCTTGGCTTGCATGGCAGGAACGCCCCGGTGTGCCTTATGGTTTAGCGATACGCGATCGATACTTCAGCCACGACAGCGCCAATGCCCTGGCGTTCGTCGAGTGGTTCCGGCGTGTCTTCCTGTAGTCCGCCCGCCCTCAATCGCCTTTGCTGCTTCCGCGTCAGGGGCCGGACACGCCGTACAGGCGGGCGCAGTTGTCCCACAGGATCCTTCGGCGCGAGGCGTCGGTGACGCCTTCGATGGCGAGGAAGGTGTCCATGGCGTTGGGCCAGTGGGCGTCGTCGTGGGGATAGTCGGTGGAGATTACGAGGTTCCGGTCTCCCACCCGGCTGATGACGTCGGTGAC
Source organism: uncultured Binatia bacterium (SeqCode) (assembly GCA_965204235.1). Classification (GTDB taxonomy): domain Bacteria; phylum Desulfobacterota; class Binatia; order UBA9968; family JAJDTQ01; genus JAJDTQ01. Next base: position 1,743,146 of record OZ241979.1, on the reverse strand, counting down.
GAGGCTTTCGTCCGGGTCCACGGACACGAAGCACTGGCGCAGGAAGTAGTCGCTGGGCCGGTGGCTCAGGGGCTCGTCGAGCTGGTCCTTGCGGTCCCGCCAGCGCTCGTCCATGCGGTAGAGCAGCCACGGCAGCCAGCCGCAGTTGCCTTCCAGGAACACCGCCCGCAGGGCGGGGAACCGCTCCAGCACGCCGCCGCCGCAGAAGCTGCCGATGGCCATCATCAACTCCAGCGCCTTGCTGTAGGTGCTGACCAGGAAGCCGTCGTTGGGGTGGCCGACGAAACGGAGCGCTGCGTGCTCCTGCCGGGGAAAACCCGCGGGATGGAAGCAGATGGGGACCCCGGTCCTTTCCGCCTGCGCCCACAGGGGGTCGAAGCAACGGTCGTGGACGTGGTTGCCGTTGACGGGTTCCGGCACCAGGCACAGGCCCGCGGCCCCAAGTTCTGTCACCGCCCGCCGGGATTCCTCCACCGCCATGTCCACGTCGTGGAGCGTGACCAGCGCCGCGAACTTCATGCGCGCGGGGTCCTCCCGGCAGAAGTCGAAGATCCAGTCGTTCCAGGCCCGGCACAGCGCCATGGCGTACTCCGGCGCAAGGCCGTCGTCGCAGTGGAGCGGGAAGGTGCGGAACAGCACGGCCACGTCCAGTCCCTCCACGTCCATGGCTTCGAGTTGCGACACCGGGTCGTAGTCCCGGGCCAGGGCGTTCCGGTAGTGGGGCGCCGCCTTCTCGAACCGCTGCTCCTGGGCGTTCCGCGGCGACCGGAGCCCGGCGCCGCCGGGGCGCACCGGCGTGCCGTCCGCGTAGGTGAAGCGGATCTGGCCGTGGCGCTTGCGCGGCTCGCCCCGGGGGATCCGGTCGCCCCACCCGGGGTCCATGTATTTCAGGTACAGGTCGTGGGGCTCGAACACGTGCATGTCGCTGTCGAGGACCCTGAAGCCGTTCTTCGCCATGGGCAACTTCCGGTGAGAGCGGCGCCTACCCCTCGATCTCGACCCAGGCGCCGGCGCCGTCGAAGCGCACCGCGTCCATGACCTGCTGGCAGCGGTAGCCGTCCTCGAAGTTCGGGGCGGGCGAAGTCCCCTCCTCGATGCCTTGGCGGAACCGTTGCGCCAGCACCCGGAAGGCGCCCAGGCGGGCGTCCCGCTCGTCCGGCGCCACCCGGAACCGTTCCGGCGCCGGAAGCTCCTTCATCTCCCCGTCCTCGGCGTGCCGGGCGCCGAAGACGGTCCCGTCGGGCGGCGGGTTGACGCCCGCGTGGGAGAGGCTGAGGCTGCCCTCGTCGCCGTGGATCTCCATGCGGACTTTCGAGCCCAGGGGTGCGGCGAAGTCGGCCGCCAGCGACGCCCAGCCGCCGCGCGTGAAGGTCGCCAGCAACCCGAAGGCGTCGTCGGAGGTGTCGGCGCCGTGGGCGGCTTCCTCCGGGGTGAAGACCCGTCCGCTGACGCTGCGGACCTCCCCGAACCAATCCCGCAGGCAGTCGATGTAGTGGGAGCCCAGCCCGCCCAGTTGTCCGCCGCCGTAGGAGTACTGCCGGCGCCAGTCGAAACCGGGCCGGCCCCCGGGCGGCCCGCCCCGCATGAACAGGGTCACCGACGCGGTGCGGAAGCGGCCGACGTACCCCTGCTCCAGCAGCTCCTTCACGTGGGCCCGGGCCGGCGCAAAGCGGAACTCGTGGGCCACCATGGCGGTCAAGCCGGTGCTCCGGGCCTTGTCCCGCATGGACTTGGCCTGGGTCCGGTCCATGGCGAAGGGCTTCTCGCACAGGACGTGCTTGCCCGCGTCCAACGCCGCCGCCGCCATGTCGTGGTGGAGGTGGGGAGGGGTCACGACGCTCACCGCGTCGAGGTCCGGCTGCTCCAGCATCCGCCGATAATCGGTATAGGCGTGCGGTATGCCCAGGCTCGCCGCCACCTCTTTCGCGCGCTCCTCCCTCCGGGAGCACACCGCGGCCACCTCGAAACCCTCGGACTGGAAAGCCGGGACCTGCACTTTCGCGCCGAACCCCACGCCGATGACGCCGATACGAACCACCGTGTCCTCCCTTGAGCCGTCTTCGGTCAGACGCCCGGTGGCAGGGACGCGACGCGGGACACTGCGTCCTCGCACACGGTCCCGGCGAAGAAACCGGGGTTCATCTCCGTGTAGAACCGGGCCGCGTTGGTGAACGCGAAGTCGCGGAAGTCGTCCTCGTCGAGGATCCCCCGCTCCAGCAACTCGTAGGCCTCGGGCACCACTTCCCGCATGTCGGCCACGTCCCAATGGCCCAGGTCCGAGCTCATCATGGCGTTCAGCCGCGCCCCGAAAGGGTTGATCCGCGTGTCGAACGCCCAGGCCACGGTGGGGTCGTCCGCCTCGCACCCGAAGTAGAAGTGCGGCACGAACAGGTCCCGGATCTGGCGTGCTTCGTCGATCTCGCACCGGGCCCAGTCGTCCAGGACGTCCGGGTGTCTCAGTTCGTGGGCGCTGCGGTAGTTGCCGATGGCCGATGCGTCCGTCCCGTCGAAGAACTTCCGGATCTCCTCCAGCCGCTCCCGCACCCGGTCGCTGCCGTACTCGTCCACCAGCCGCAGCAACTCCTCCCGGTCCAGGTTGTCCGGGTTCAGGTTCCGGATCCCCTTGGGTCCCCGCTTCTCCCAGTGGCCCACGAGGTCCGCGTAGAGGAGGCAGGCCCAGCCCACGCCGCATTCGAGGAAGCCCAGCCGGATGCCGGGGAAGCGCCGGGTCACCCCGCCCATGAACAGCGACTTGCAGATGGCGTCGTTGGCCGCGGCGAAGTGGCCCATGTGGTTGTAGGCGTAGTTGGAGATGGACTGGCGGGTGCCGATGCCCTGGGAGCCTGCGTGGGACGTGGGCGCCGCCCCGAGCTCGATGCACTTGGCCCACACCGGGTCGTAGTCGTGCTCGCTGTCCAGCCCGAAGGTGTCCAGCCGGTAGGCGTACCGGGCCAACTCCGGCGGCCCGCCCTGGGCCCGGGGGATGGGACGGCGTTGATGGGTGAAGACGATGACCTTGAGACCCAGCTCCCCGACCGCATGCTCCATCTCGTCGATGGCCTCCTGGGGGTTCTCGAAGGGGACCACCGCGGCCGGGGTCATGCGGTCCGCGCACTCGCGGTAGATGTCGGCGTGGAACGTGTTGAGGGCCCGGCACGACACCCGGCGGAGCTCCTCGTCCCGGAACACCGGCGGCCCGCCCATGCCCTCGGTGGGGTAGAGCACGGTGAAGTCGAGCCCCAGTTCGTCCATCCTCTCGTGGAGCAGGCGCGGCAGCGACGCGGTGGCCCGATCCAGGGTCCGCGTGGGCCGGGCCCACCAGGGCGGACAGCGGGTCCAGTGGCGGCGCCGCTCGCTCTCCGACATGTCGTGCCAGCGGTTGGTCCCCCTGGCCGCGGTGGCCTTGACGTAGCGATCGACGATGGCCGGACCCCCCGCCTGCTTCAGGTAATCGAGGAACACCGGCGTCAACTCCACCGTATGGCCGTCTGAGTCGATGATCGGATGGCCCAGACGCGCGCGGATCTTCTCGGACTTGGAGACCGGCATGGGTGGCGCCATGTTATCCCATCTCCCCCGATAGTCAACAGGCAGGATTGTCCGATGCAGGATGCCACTGAAGGGGGGCGTGATTCCGATGGGGAATGACACTGGACAGGGGCCGACTTCCGTTCCTGCTGCATGGATGAAGACGCTTATGAACGTCAGGGACTACCGGGCCGGTATCCTTGCTTCCCAGAGCACTCGGCCTCTTCCTTCCTCCTGTCCCGTCCGGATGCCGGAGACGGGATAATCGGGCAATGGAAGGATAGCCATGCACTTCCCCTCGAACAGCACGCCACTTTTCCGGAAGGCGTGGAAAAACCCCTCGAAGCCGTCCTCGTCCCTCCTGCGCCCTCTGTGCAGGTCTTTCGGGTCTTCCGGGGTCACCTCCACGAAGACCCTGCGGGGCAGATCCTCCCGGACGCAGGGATCCCTGACGTGGAACAGCGCGCCGTCACGGAGATAAACGTCGAAGTGGGAGCGCGCCGCAGGCTCTCCGGACACCACCTGCCGGTACGTGGCCCGGTAGAACTCCACCAGGTCGTCCGTACCTGCGGAATCATACAGGAACACCTGTTCGTTCCCGGGCGTGAGCAGGGCGTCGCTCTCCACCCGGTCGCGGGTGAGGAGGAAGTCCGCAGCCTGGGCGGCGGTTTCCACGTCAAAGTATGGTATCAAGACGCTTCCGGCGAGATTATATCTTTCTGTGTAGTGGAACAAAGATGTGCTCTGTCGGGACCAGTCCGGCTTGACGGACGCAAGGAGCAGGACCGTCTTTCCCCGCGTGGTTTCGCGGATGCTCCCGAGTTCGGCCAGGGTGGCCAGTTGGGGCTCGGCCGCCGGGGCGTCCGGGCGCCATCGGTGGTTCATCTGGAAGGTGGAGACGACGAAGGCGAGCAGCCCCGCAACGGCAAGGCCCACCACCGGACCATGCCCCCAGCGCTTGTGGACGTACAGCAGGAGCAGTGAGTAGGACGCCAGCGGGACGCCCAGGTAGAACAGGGCCTCGAAGTCGTGGTTGGAGTATGCGGTATTGTGGCGCATGGGCAGGGCCCAGAAGAACCCGGACAGGGCAAGGGTGGCCACGAGCATGCGGCGCCGCCGGGCCAGCAGCGGCCCCGCAAGGCGCACGACGGTCATGGATGCGACCATGACCATCAGCAACGCCGGGAGGGAAAACCACAACGGCAGCCCCGAAAAGACGGACGCCGAAAAGGGAGCGGAGGAAAACCACTCCAGCAGATCGACTCCCCAGTCAGTCAGCACCAATGGAACGGAGGCCACGCAGACACGAAAGAACTGTTGTTGCAGGAAGTACAGCCAACCCACACGGTCGAACTTGTTGTTCGGCTCCGGGTCCAGTCCGGTCCGCCTGAGCATGGACTGGAAGGACGGCAGTTCGGTCACCGCGGTCTGGCCTCCGAACGCGGCGTACTCGTTGGCGAAGTTGAAGCCCAGGACGGCCGCGCCGAACAGCAGCGCGAACAGGCCCAGCGCCATGTGGCGGCTGCGCAGCACCGCCGCCCCGGTGGAGCGCACCCGCGGCCACAGCGCGGTTCCCTCCTTCCACGCCCGGACCGCCTCGCTCGCCAGACCGAGGATGAGGAACGGCAGCAGGAAGGCATACACATGCCACCCCAGCAGCAGCGCGACGCAGGTCCTGGCCAGCAACTGGCGGAACCGTCCCTCCTGCACGAACACCACCATGCCGTGGAAGACCAGCATCACCGCGAACAGGTCCACGCTCATCTCGACGGAAACCGCGTTGCTGTACAACAGCATGTAGTGGGATGAGAAGGCCGCGAGGGTGGCGGCCAGCGCGGCCCAGCGTTGGGCGGTGATCCGTGCGAGGGAGTGGAAGGCCAGGAGAGCGGCGGCGCTGAACAACAGCAGCATGAGCATGCGGGCGGCCAGGATGCTGGCCGACAGGTCGTTTCCGAAGGGGAGGATGGCGAGTTTGATCAGCGCGAATCCGCCGACGGGAAAGCGGCTGTACATCTCGTATTGCGGGGCGCCGCCCGGTCCCGGGGGCCGCCTCAGGAACAACCGGAAACCGTGGTCGGGCGAAAGGTTCTCGGCGATGGCCAAGTTCTTCGCGGTATTCCAGTCATTGGGGCCGGGACGGTAGAAGTATCCCTTGTCGAAGCTGTACGGGAACAACGTGGACAGGGCGAGGAGCAGCAACCACAGGGGGAGGCGTCCGGGATCGGACGGGGGAGGGGGGGGCATAGGCGCTAACCTGATTCCTAGAGCCGCTCCGTGTCGAAGAAGCGCCGCAGGACGCGGCTCAGGTCGAATGCGTCCATGGTGCCCGCGAGTTCGCGGACCGAGTGCATGGCCCACTGGGGCGCGCCCACGTCCACGGTCCGCACCCCCGTCTCGGCTGCGGCCAGGGGGCCGATGGTGCTGCCGCAGGCCATGTCGCTGCGCGCCGCGAACGCCTGCACGGGAACGCCCTCGTCCTCGGCCAGCCGGCGAAAGACCGCGCCGGTCTCGCTGTTGGTGGCGTAGCGCTGGTTGGCGTTGACCTTGAGGACCAGACCGCGGTTCAGCCGCGGTCCGTGGTTGTCGTCGTGCCGGTCGGCGAAGTTCGGATGGACGCCGTGGGCGTTGTCCACCGATACCAGCATGGAGCGGGACAGGGCCCGGTTCCGCTCTTCCGGGTCCGGCAGCAGGCGCTCCAGCACTTGCGTCAGCATGGGCCCGCGGGCGCCGGACGCGGTGGTGCTCCCCACTTCTTCATGGTCGTTGCACACCAGCAGCGCGCCGGTCCGGCGGTCGGCGTCCAGCAGCGCCCGGAGGCCGGTGAAGCAACTCAGCAGGTTGTCGAGCCGGGCCGACGCGATGAACTCCTGCCCGAGTCCCACGAGGGCGGGCCGCTGGGTGTCGTAGAGGAACAACTCGTAGTCCAGCACCCGGTCCACCTCCGCGCCGGCGTCCGCCTCCAGCCGCCGGCGCAGCAGCGCCTTGAGGTCGTCTTCGCCGCTTTGCCCCAGCACGGGCGGGAGGCAGGTCTGGGCGTTGACGGTGCGGTTGTCGTTGGCCTCCCGGTCCAGGTGGATGGCGAGGCTGGGGATCACCGCAACCGGCCGGGCGAAGTCCACGAGACCGTGCGAGAGGGCGCCGCCGCGGTCGAGGTAGCTCACCCGTCCCGCCACGGACAGGTCGCGGTCGAACCACGGGTTCAGGAGCGCTCCGCCGTACACCTCCACGGCGAGTTGGAGGTATCCCTGCCTGCGCAACTCCGGCTGCGGCTTGACCTTGAGACAGGGCGAGTCCGTATGGGCGCCCACCATGCGCAGACCGCGCTCGGCGAGGGCGCCGCGGGCGGGCGCGGTCCAGGCGATGAGGGAGGAGTCGTTGCGGGTGGTGAACCAACGCCCTCCGGGGTCCAACCGCCAGACGTCGCCCTCGGGCCGGCGCTCGAAGCCGGCTTCCGCCAACCGCCGCGCCATCTCGTGGACCGCGTGGAAGGGCGTGGGCGACGAGGCCAGGAAATCCATCAGTTCCCGGTTGAAGCGTTGCAGGTCCATGTCGTGCTCCGGGCGCGGATCAGGGCAGGCGGTACTCCCTTCCGGGGTTGGTCACGGCGATGCGGTGGATAGCGGCGCGGTCGAGGCCGGCCCGCTCCAGGCTCCCCAGGGGGTCCGGGTCGCCGGGCGGGAACGGCGCGTCGCCGCCCAGCAGGATGCGCTCGGTCCCCACCAGGTCCCGCAGGAACCGCAGCCCCTCGCGGCTGTGCACGATGCTGTCGTAGAGAAAGCGCCGGAGGTAGGCGCTGGGCGGGTGCGCCGCCCTGTCCCCGGTTGCGTTCCGGTCTGCGGCCTCGTGCATGCGGTCGAAACGGCCGATGAGGTAGGGCAGGCTCCCGCCCCCGTGGGACAACAACAGCCGGAGCCTCGGAAAGCGGTCGAGGGTCCCGCTCAGGATCATGGATCCCGCGGCGAGGGTGGTGTCCATGGTGTAGGCGCAGGTCTGGTTGAGGCTGAACTTCTCGGCCCTGGGCAGCGGCTGCGGCAGGGAAGGGTGGACGAAGACCGGCGCGTCCAGGGCATCGCAGGCGCTCCAGAACTCGTCCAGGGGGACTTCCCCCAGGTTCCGTCCGTGGACGTTGGCTGTGACGATGACGCCTGCCGCGCCGTTCTCCACCCCGCGCTCCAGTTCCCGGGCCGCTCCCGCGTCGTCGTTGAGGGGCGCGGAAGCCATCCAGGAGAACCGCTCCGGACGGGCCGCGCACAACTCGCCGAGGGCGTCGTTCAGGATGCGGTGCCACGCGCGGCACTTGGCGGGGTCCATGCCGTAGCCGAAGACGTCGGTCCACACCGACAGGACCTGCCGTTGCACCCGTTGCCCGTCCATCTCCCGGAGCCGAGCGTCCACGTCCAGCAGGCCGGGGAGGAAAGGGCGCGCCTCCAGGCCGTGGTCGAACCGGCAGCACCGGGACCCGGGCGCCTTCTCCACCAGTGCGATGCCGAGGGCTGCGCCCTCGTCGGCCAGAGTCTCCAGGACGGTGGGCGGCACGAAGTGGGCATGTACGTCAACCGCGGTCACGGGAACGGTCCATCAATGCCTTTTCCTGGCCGCCGTCGATCTCGATCATGGCGCCGTTGACGAAGTGCATGAGCGGCGACGCCAGCATGACCACGAGGTTGGCCACCTCCGCGGTCTCGGCAATGCGGCCCAGGGGGATGGAGCGGGGCGCGAGCCGGTCGGCCTCTTCGTAGCTCAGGTTCATGTCCCGGGACATGCTCTCCACCAGGCCGGCCCAGCGTTCGGTACGGACCGGACCCGGGTTCACCGCGGCGAAGCTGATGCCGTGCCTGCCGTATTGGCCCGCCAGCGCCCTGGTCAGGTTCTGGCCCGCGGCGTTGGCCGCGCCCGGCGCCACCTCCCAATAGGAGGTCTTGACGCCGTCGTTGCCGATGAGGTTCACCACGCGCCCGCCGCCCTGCTCGCGCATGACGGGCAGGGCGTAGCGCAGGCACCGCACGTAGCCCATGAACTTGAGCTGCAATGCCTGGGCCCAGTCGTCCTCGGTCAGGTTCTCGATGACGCCGCCGGGCGCGGAGCCGGCGTTGTTCACCAGCACGTCGATGCGTCCCAGGGCGTCGGCCGCGTCGTGGACGAACCGACGCGCGTCGTCGTCCCGGGTCAGGTCCGCGGTGATGGGGACCACCTTGCGTCCGTAGGCGCTCGCCGCCGCGGCCGCAGCCTCCTCCAGGGGCCCCGCCCGCCGCGCGCACGCGGCCACGTCCGCGCCCTCGCGCGCCAACGCTTCCACGATGGCCTTGCCGATGCCCGCGCTGCCGCCGGTGACCACCGCAGTCTTTCCTTCCAGTTGCAGGTCCATGCCTCTTGCTCCCTGCCGTCGGTTCGGTCAACGGCCGTGACCGGCCGCCCCCCTCTCCGCGTCCGTGCCGGCGAACAGGCCGCGGAACCGCTCGCGCAACTCCGCCTTCGCCACCTTGCCCAGTTCGTTGCGGGGGATGGCGCGTACCGGAACGATCCGCTTCGGCGCCTTGTAGGAGGCGATTTCCGTCTTCAGATACCGGATGCACGCGTTTTCGTCGAACTCCCCGGACGGGGCGGTCTCCACCACCGCGACCACGGCCTCGCCGAAGTCCGGGTGCGGCGCGCCGAACACCGCGGCGCCGGCGACCCCGGGGCACCGGGCCAGGACCTCCTCCACCTCCCGGGGATATACGTTCAGGCCGCCGGTGATGACCACGTCGGTCTGCCGCCCCAGGATGCGGACGCAGCCCTGGTGGTCGATCTCCGCCACGTCCCCGGTCACGAACCAGCCGTCTTCGGTGAACGCCGGCTCGTCCGGGCGGCGCCAGTAGCCGGCGAAGACGTTGTGTCCCCGGGTCTCCAGCACGCCCGTGGCCGCGGACTCGAAGCGCCCGTGTTCGTTGGCCACCCGTACCCGCACCCCGGGCAGCGGCCACCCGACCCAGCCCCGCCGGCCCGCGGCGCCAGGCGGCAACGCGGTGACGATGGCGGCCTCGGTGGAGCCGTAGCGCTCGATGATCTCCATGCCCGTGACCCGTCGGAACTCCTGCGCGGTCTCCGGCGGCAGCGGCGCCGATCCGGAGATGGCCAGGCGGAACGCCCCGGCCGCCGCCGCGGCCAGGCCCGGCTCCCGGACCAGGCGCGCGTAGTGCGTCGGCACACCCATCATGACGGTGCAGCCGGGCAGCGCCCGCAGCACGCTCCCGGGCTCGAACCGGGCCAGGAAGCAGACCGCGCCGCCGGCCTTGAACATGACGTTGATGGCGGTCAGGAGGCCGTGGGCGTGGAAGGCCGGCAGCGCGTGCAGCAGCACGTCCCCGGGCCCCAACCGCCAGACCTCCGCCAGGGCCCGGGCGCTGTCGGCCAGGTTGCCGTGGGTGACGAGGGCGCCCTTGGGGCGGCCGGTAGTGCCGGAGGTATAAAGCAGCGCCGCGGGCGCGTGGGCGGGCAGCTCCACGGCGTCGGCCATGGGCTCGGACCCTCGGGCCAACTCGGCAAAGGAACCCCGACCGCCCCGGAGCCCCTCGATGCGGAAACCGTGGGACGCGCCGGACGCGGCGAAGGTCTCCGTCTCGTCGGGGTCGCACACCAGCAGACGGGGGCGCGCGTCGGCCAGCAACGCCTCCGCCTCCCGCGGGGTGTAGGCCGTGTTCATGGGGTGGAGTATGGCGCCGGCCTTGAAGCAGGCGTGGGCCAGGGAGACGGCTTCCACGCACTTGTGGACCCTCACCGAGACCCGGTCGCCCGGTCGGACCCCGCAAGCCGCCAAGGCGCCGGCGGCGTGGTCCACGGCGGTCCTCGCGTCCCCGGTGGAGAGGGACGGGCCGCCCGGCAGGACGAAGGCCGGGTCGCCCGCGGCTCGGTGGCCGTACAAGTCGTGGATCAGGTTGCCTATCCCAGCTCCTCTCGACGCATGCTCAGCAGCACGGCCGCGCCCGCGGACCCCGTCATCGCGATCAGGGTATAGGCCGCCGCCAGGACGGTTTCGCCGGCGCCCGAAGGCGGGTGGTAGCGCCAGTACATCGCCAGGTTCAGGATCACGTAAATGGCGTATGCGTGGGCCAGCCCCACCGCAAAGCGCTTCATGTACCAGAGGCCCAGGCCGTACACCACCAGGTAAGCGCCGAAGGCCAGGCTCCACAAGAGGTTGTCATCCCCCGCCAAACGGGTCCCGAGCAGGACGAAGCCGCTCTCCCCGTGGATCTGCAACGGCTTCAGGAAGTTCGAGACCGCCAACAACCAGAAGCAGATGGCGAGTCCGCAAAAGACCCGGTCGCGGGGTGGTCCGGCCATGGTCGTCCTCCTTCCGGCAGTGGTTCCGTCTCCGGGAAGCGGCCTTCGGGCGCGCGCCGTCGGGCTTTCCCGCCCGGGCGGCTGACGCGCCGCGGCTATCCCGCCCGCGGATGCGCCATCCACGCTCCGTCGGCCACCGCGCGGAACAACTCGGCCAGCGCCGCGTTGACCGCGGCGGGCTCTTCCAGGGTCAGGGTGTGCCCGGAACGCGGCGCCACCACGAGGGCCGCCCCGGGCGCGGTGCGCTTGAGGAAGAGGCTGCCGTCCAGGCACGGGGCGTCTTCGTCGCCCACCATCACCAGCAGCGGGACCTCCAGGCGTGACAACGGCTCCTCCAGGTCCCACAGGGTCGGGCGCCGCCCCTGGACCTGCGACATGGTGAAGGCCAGTCCCGCGGCCGAGTGGTCGGCGAGGGCCTTCTCGAACTCGGCGAACCCGCGCGGGTCCTTGGCCTCGAAGGGCTTGCGCATGGGTTGGCGCGCGTACCGGGCCGCGGCCTCGGCCATGGGCTCCTCCCGGAACATGCGGGCCAGGTCCGCGCACATGGCCTCCCGTTGGTCCCGCCGGTCGGGATCGGAGCCCCAGCCGCAGCCGATGGCGGCCACCGACAGGCACCGCTCGGGGCAGCGGATGGCCACGTGCAGCGCGGTATAGGCCCCCATGGAGTGCCCCACGAGGTGGGCATGCTCCAACCCGAGACCGTCGAGCACCGCCAGCACGTCGTCCCGGGCCGTGTCCTGGCCGTACGCTTCCGGCGTCTCGGGCACGTCCGACGGCAGGTAGCCGCGGGCGTCGAAGGCGATGCAGCGGTGGGAGCGCGAGAAGAACCGCACCTGGGGCTCGAAGCTCCGATGGTCGCCCGCGAACTCGTGGACGAACACGATGGGGACGCCCCGCCCCGATTCTTCGTAGTGGAGACGGACGCCGTCGGATGCGGTGACGGTCGGCAACGGCGCCCTCAGGAGGCGGCCGCGGCGAGCGGCTGGTTGGTCACGGGGTCCACGTCGTAGGGTCCCGGGAGACCGAGTTCGTCGGCGATCTCCCGGAGCCTGGGCATGACCTCCCGGCCCATGAGCTTCAAGGTCCGCATCTGGTCCTCGTGGGTCATGGCGCCGTCGCCCGTGCGGAAGATGATGATCCCCGGGCGCAGGGCCTCCAGGATGTAGCGCACCTTGGGAACGACGCTGTCGGGTGTGCCCACGATCATGCCGTGGGTCGCCACCTGGTCCTCGAAGGTGGCCCTCGCCCCCGCGCGGGTGCGGCCCTCGGAGTCCGCGGCCACCATCTTGCGCCGAAGGGCCCGGGCGCTGCGGCTGGCGATTCCCGGGGGGCCCGCGATCCACGGCCTGGGCTTCTGCGCGCCGGGGTCGTAGGGGCTGCGGACGCCCATGGTCAGGGTCCGGCCCACCTCCATGGCCCGTTCCTCGGTCTCCTCCACGTGGAAGAAGAACATGAAACCAAGGTGCTGGGGACCGGCTTCGTAGCCCTCTTCCCGCGCGGTGTCGTAGTAAACCCGGTACATCTGTTGGGTCAGGTCGATCTGGCTGGCCAGCATGATGTAGGGGTAGCGGCGCCGGGCCGCCCACTCCACCGTCTCCCGGCTGGAGGTTCCGGGCACCCAGACGGGCGGATGGGGTTTCTGGTAGGGCACCGCCCAGGGGTTCACGTACCGGAAGTGGTAGTGCTTGCCCTCCCAGCGGAAGGGGCCCGGGGTGGTCCACGTCTTGATGAGGAAGTCGTGGGCTTCCTCGAAACGCTCCCGGTTGAAGTGCGGCGGCGCGTTGTGCGTCAGGCTCTCGCTGCCGCCGCCCCGGACCACGCCGGGGATCAGACGGCCCCGGGAGATCACGTCGATCATCGCAAGCTGCTCGGCCAGCCAGAGGGGGTCGTCGTGGATGGGAAGGATGTTGCCGAGGATCAGGATCTTGGCCCTGGTGGTGATGCGGGCGAGGATGGCGGCCTGGACGTTGGCCACCCCGTTCATGCAGAACGGGGCGCTGTGGTGCTCGTTGACCATGATCCCGTCGAAGCCCATCTCCTCGGCGTAGGCCTTCTCGTCCAGGTAGCGGTGGTAGAGGCCGGCGGCGCGAAGGGGGTCGTATTCGCTGTTGCTCACCTCCATGACCCCCGACCCCCACGCCGCGGGCCAGTCCTCTTTCTGCCAGGGTGCTTCCGTGAAGTGGCCTATGAACATCGCGCCTCACCTCGCCGTCCCCTTTTTCCGATGGAGGATGGGGACTCGCAACGCCAGACTGCTGGCTGCCTGTCCGGGCCGCGCCCGGTCTCCGTCAACCTTCCAGGAACTCGACGACGGCCTCGGCGAACTCCTCCGGCTTCTCCATCTCGGGCATGTGTCCGCAGTCCTCGACCACCGCGACCCGGGCATCGGGTATGCCCTCACGGTAGAGCTCGCAACTGCTCATGGGGACGATGGCGTCCTGCCTCCCCCATACCAGCAGGGTAGGGGTTGCGATGGCCGGAAGCAGGCCGGGCAGCGTGAGGCTGTGCATGTAGGGGCGCCAGACGTAGCGGATGGTCGCCTCCCGGTTGGTCTCCACCTGTTCGGCCTCATCCGGAGTCCAGTCCCTGCCGAAGTGCTTCCGGTATTCGGGCGAGGCGAGGTCGTGGAACGACCGCTGGAACGCCTCCTTGGCGGAGTTCAGGAAGTAGTCCCAGATCTCCCCTTCCCGGGGCTTGACGCCGGCCGCTCCCACCAGGACCATCTTCGAGAAGATGGCGCCGTTGGCCGCGGCGAGTTCGGCCGCGGCCCAGCCTCCCAGAGAGAAGCCGACCACGTGGAGCGGGGTGGGCAGGCCGTAGTCCCGCACGAACCAGTTCACCCAGGCGGACAGGTCCCGGACCGACATCATCCATTCGGGCATGGACGAGGCGCCGAAGCCCGGCAGGGAAGGGACGTACACGGAGTAGCGTCGGGCCAGGAGCTCGTGGGCCCGCAGCCAGCCGGGCACGCCCAGCTCACCGTGAAGGAGCAGCAACGGCTCTCCTGCGCCCCCGCGCCGCATCTGCACGGATGCGCCGGCCACGTCGAGGGTCTCTTCGATGAAAGCTGCGGGCGTCGTCGTCACCGGCTCCTCCAGTCGTACGCATGCGTCGAGTCGCCTGCATCATAGACGGGAGCCGCGGGAACGTCAACGTCGCCCGCCGACCCGGACCCGCTCCCTGGCTCCGGCGGGGCGGGGTCAGCCTCCTTCCCCGGGAGCGTGGCCTCTTGCCTGCGTTCTTCCGTTGGAAAACCCCGAACGATTATCCCCGTTCGTCCTGAGCGTAGCGGAGCGAAGTCGAAGGACGCGCTTTCCCACCGGGGGAGGGAGTTCAAACCGGAATGGATCAGAGGTTCCGTTGCAGGGACTCGCCGACATGCGGGCGGGACGCCCGCGTTCCCGGGGAAGGCAACCACACGGTCAGGGGTGGTCACGCGGCCCCGCCGCTTCCACGAAGCAACTCAGAACGAGGCCCGCCGCCGCGGCCGCAAGCCCCGCCAGGAACGCCCACCAGAGGGCATCGACGAGGGAGGCGGTCAACTCCGGCGCGAGGTCCGCGGGTATCAGCGCGCGCGTGGAGGGGTCCAGCAGGTTCTGCGGGTTCAGGAGCTTGCGGACCACCGAGTCCGGCACGGAACTCTTCAGGTCCGCGGCCATGGCCGTGAAGGCGGCGTTCATGCGTTGCAGCAGGATGCTGCCCATGAGGCTGATGACGAAGGCGCCGCCGACGGTTCGGAACAGCATCACCGTGGAAGTGGCGACTCCCAGGTGCCGGAGCGGCGCCGCGCCCTGGGCGGCCACCAGCGCGGTGACGTTGACCATCCCCATGCCGGTCCCGGCGGCGCTCACCGCTACGATCATGAGAGTCAGGCCGCCGGCCTCCTCCAGGAGCAGGAACGGCAGGTAGCCCGCCACCATCAACGTCATGCCCGCGGCGCAGACCTTGCGGTAGCCCCAGGCCGGGGCCGTCCGGCCCGCGGTGAGGCTCCCCGCGGTCCAACCGACGCTCAGGGGCAGCAGGGTCAGGCCGGCCAGCGCCGCGCTGCCGCCCAGGGCGCCCTGGACGTACAACGGCAGGAACCCGACGATGCCGAAGATGCCCATGGCCGCCAGCAGGCTGAGGACCGCGGGCCGGCTGTAGCGCCGTATGCGGAACAGCGCCAGGGGCAACAGAGGGTCCGCGGCCTTGCCCTCGATGAAGACGAAGAGCGCCAGCAGCAGGACCACGCCCACCGCCACCGAGACGGATTCCGCGGTCACCAGGTCCAACTGGTTCGCGGCCACCAGGAGCCCGTAGAACAGCAGCAACAGGGCGCTCAGCAGCGCCGCGGCCCCGCCCAGGTCCAGCGGCTGGCGCCGCCGCGCCGCGCGCTCCTCCCGGAACCCCAGGACGAAGAGTCCCGCGGCCAGTATCCCCAGGGGCAGGTTGATCCAGAAGATCCAGCGCCAACTCCAGTAGTCGGCCATGAGTCCGCCGCCCACGGGACCCAGCACGGAGGCGACGCCCCAGACGCTGGCGATGAGCGCCTGCATCCGGGCCCGCTGGCCCTCGGGGAAGACCACCCCCACGATGATGAACGCGAGCGCATAGACGGCGCCGCCGCCCAGGCCCTGGACGGCGCGGAAGAAGATGAGCTGCGGCATGCTCCGGGCGGCGCCGCAGGCCACCGAGCCGGCCACGAAGGCGCCGATGGCCAGCAACATGAGAAGACGCCGGCCGTAGAGGTCCGAGAGCTTGCCGAAGACCGGCGTGGCCAGGGCCGACGTGAGCATGTAGGCCGAGAAGACCCAACTGTACAGCTCGATGCCGCCGAGGTTCGCCACCACCGTCGGCAGGGCGCTGCTGACGATGGTGGCGTCGATGGCGAAGAGGAAGACCGCCAGCATGACCCCCATGACCGCCATGGGGACCCCGGCGGACGTTCTCGCGCTACTCCCGATGCTTGACACGGTTCGCATGGCGGTCCTATCTAAGGGGCATGCCCATCCTGAAACGCGACGACGTGGACCTCTACTACGAGGTGACCGGCGAAGGCCGGCCGTTCGTCTTCCTCAGCGAGACCGCGTGCGACGGCGAGGTGTGGAAGATGTACCCGGCGCCGGAGTTCTCCCGTGACCATCGGTGCATCACCTTCGACTACCGCGGCGTCGGGCGTTCCGGCAAGCCGTCCATCCCGTACACCACCGACATGTTCGCCGACGACGCGGCCGCGGTCATGGACCACGCGGGGGCCGGCGACGCCATCGTGTGCGGACACTCCATGGGCGGCCGGGTGGCGCAACTGCTGGCCCTGGACCATCCGGGGAAGGTAGGCAAGCTGATCCTGGCGTCCACCGGCGCGTCTTTTCCCCACACCAAGGGCATTCCCCTCAAGCTGGCCACGGAGATGGTGGAGAAGGGATACGAGCGCTACGTGCACGAGAGCTCGGTGGCCGTGGGTTTCACCGAGGCCTTTGCCAGGCAGCACCCGGAACGGGTGCAGCGCTACCTGGACGTCCGCATGGCCAACCCGTGCCCGCCGGAGTTCTACCTGCGCCACGTCATCGCCCGCCAGCAGCACGACACCAGCCACCGGCTCCGGGACATCGCCGTGCCGACGCTGGTCCTGGTGGGGGAGGACGACCGCAGCGTCACCAGCGACATGGACCACAGGACGTCCGCGGACATCCTGGCCGGGGGCATTCCCGGCGCCCGTCTGGTAGTCCTTCCCGGCGAGCGGCACAGCTATTTCTTCGCCAACCCGGACGAGGCCCACCGGGCCATTCGGGATTTCCTATGAAGGAAGCGAGAGAATCGGATATCGCTGCGGAGGACCGTGCCCAGGCCGGCGGCCGGCAAGGACCCGTTCACCGCAACCCCCGTTTGCGACGGCTTCGGCCGGCTGACCAGGACGCCGTGAACGCGCTACCAGTTTCTACCGTCATTGACACGGTGCTCCTCAAAGTCGCGAGTCGATGCAACCTCGACTGCAACTATTGCTACGTCTATCACATGGGTGACAACGGTTGGCGCGCTCAGCCGAAGCGCATGCCTGCGACGGTTCGACGAGCCACGGTCCGACAGCTTGCGGACCTTTACGCCCACCAGCGGCAGCCGTTCAGCGTCGTGCTGCACGGGGGGGAACCCCTGCTGTTGGGGGCCGATGGTTTGCGCGACTTCTGCAATCGTCTCCGCTCTGCGCTTCCGGCGCCCTGCGGGGTCCACGTCCAGACGAACGGCGTGCTCTTGACCGAGGAGATCATCGACATCTTCGTCCGGTTCGACGTCGGGATCTCCGTCAGCATCGACGGCCCTCGGGACCTCCATGACCGATTTCGTCTCGATTTCCGGGGACGGGGATCCCATGACCGTGTGCTGGAAGCCATCGGTCGGTTGACTGCCCGGAGCGACGCACTTCCCTTGTTCGCCGGAGTCCTGGCGGTGGTCGATCCCGGCTCCAACCCCGGATCCGTCTATGCTTCCCTCAAGGCCACCGGCGCCCCGAGCCTCGATTTCCTGATCCGCGACGGAAACCATGCGCGTCTGCCGCCGGGGAAAGTCAGCCGCGACTCGACCGAATATGGACTCTGGATGGTCGGCCTGCTCGATGTCTATCTCAGGGACCCGGAGCCGCCGCGTGTGCGCATCCTCGACGACATGCTCCGGATCATCCTTGGCGGGCAGGCTCGGAAAGAAGGGGTCGGCGTCAATGATTACGGCATCCTCACCATCGAGACGGATGGCCGCATCAACAAGAACGACACCTTGAAAGTCGCTCACCCGGGCGCGGATCGGTTCGAACGATCATGGTCGATCCTTTCGGATAGTCTGCTTGACGTCGTCCACAGCCAGTCCTATACAGACTATTACCGCCAGCAACGCCCCACTGCTCTCGCTTGCCGCGCCTGTCCCGAGCTGCACGTCTGCGGAGGCGGGATGGCCGCGCACCGATGGAGTGACGATCGCGGTTTCGACAACCCGTCCGTCTTTTGCGCGGATCAGTTGTTGTTGATAAGACGCATGCGGGAATGGGTCGTGCGGCGCCCAGCCACGAGAAAAGCGAAAGGAGACTCTCTTGGACAACACGAAAGATTCCCGCGAGACCTGGAAGCCCCAGTCAGCGGAGAACTCCAGGTTTGAACCAGAGTACGTCGATAGCGTTGCCTTGACTCGCCTCATCGAGGAGGTGCGGAACCGGGGTGACGGCGAAATCGACTCACCGACGGCCTATAATCGCACGTACCACCGTCACAACAGGTGATCGCCCGGGGCTTCCATGCAGACGTCCTGCGAGTCGTCGCCTTGGTGCGCCCTTGGCCGGGTAGAGCTTCGTGTTTCTCCCTTCCGCTACTTCCTGGCGCCGCGTTGCCTTGCACCCGATGCGGAGCGGGCGCTTCTCGAATGGCTCGAGACCGACGCGCCCTGGCGGCTCGTGGAGACCGATTTCTACCAGCAGTACGAATTCAACATGCTCCACATGGCTCTACCGAAAAGCGTTGCTTCACTGATCTCGTCGGACAACCTTGCGGCGCTTCGTCGGGAAATGGAGGTAATCTTCGACGTAGCCTTTGACGACCGGATCATGCTGGTGGCGCACAAGCTGGTCCCCGGCCAACGGATCGCCATTCACAACGACCATCTCGTCGGTGAAGAGACCCATCGCTTGACCGTTCAGCTCAACCGTGGTCTTGATGATGAAGAAGGCGGGCTCTTCATGCTGTTCAACAGCTTCGATCCTGCAGACGTCCATCGGATCATCCGCCCAGTCACCGGGAGCGGGATCGGGTTTGAGATCGGCGAGAACTCCCATCACGCAGTTTCCCGCCTGCACGGCGGAGAACGTTACACGCTCGTCTATTCCTTCCATGCCCGGCGGAACCCAGGAAACGGTTAGAAAGGCGCTCGCTCGATTCGCGGAGCCGTGGCTCCCCGGTCTCGCCGGTCCGTTGACGGCGAGCGCGTGGCAAGGGCTTGCGCGCCGCGGATTCGTCCCGTCGAATTACGGGACACACCGGTGGCTGGAGAGAGATCCTGCGGCTGAGCGCCCGGTTCTCGCTACGATCGAACTGTCCGATCCTCTTGAGTACCGAATCGAAGCATTACCGGAGTCAAGTCGCACGCGCTACGAAAGAATCGGCTTGGCCTTTCCCGAATCCATCTCCATCCGATCCCACGTGGCAGCCGTGCAGTCGGCACTGTCCCACATTACCCTGATTCCGAGCCTCTATGCCGCCGTCTGTGCCTATCTGCGAACCTTGCACGTCCTGCAGGCTCCCGGCAAGGATTTCGACGTCAGTCACAGCGACCCGGAAGCGCCCTTCTCGATTTTCGTCTCGGTTCCCTCAGCCTGTCCGAACGGAGCCTTGCGTCTCGCCGAGTCCATCATCCACGAGTGCATGCATCTGCAACTCACCATGATCGAGACTCTATTGCCACTTGTGGGCAAAGGAGGCCGGTCAGTCTTCTCTCCTTGGCAGCAACGACAGCGACCACTGCGCGGCGTTCTACACGGCCTGTATGTCTTCTCCGTCATCGATGCCTGGCTTCAGGCTCTGGACCAAGGCGACTTTCTAGCCCCGGAGGGCAGAACCTTCGTTGTCAAGCGTCGAGGAGAGATCGCGCACGAGGTCGCACAAGTGGCCGGTCTCGTCGCCGCCGAAGGGTTGACGGAGTGTGGACGGATCCTGGTCTGTGGTGCTCTACGGCGTTGCGGGATTTGATGTTATGCGAGAAAGTCTGCTGCCATGGCACTGAATTTTGCCGTTGGCTCCACTGCCGCGTCAAGCAGACTACGAGCCTCGTCCCGAGTTTCGACGGTCTTTGCATCCGAACAGCCATCGAAGCGTTGGGATATTATCGTCAAGTGTCTGATCTCGTTCAGACGGCTCAAGCGGTCCTCTATCAAGGCTTGCCGATTGAGGCCGGTGAGATCGATCGTCGTTCGTCCACAGGTCGTCGAGCTCTTAGCAATTTCATCTTGAAACTGTATGTGCTCACGAGGATCATCCGCTCCACCCGGGTCAAGGATGAGCGGTTTTTCGCGCGAGAGATCATCAGTATGGGAGCGTGCGCGCAGTGCGGGGTCGGACAACGGAAAAAGCGAACCCTTGGTCGAGTTGCAGATGCTACAGGAATAATACAGATTCTCCCAGGAGTAAGCCAGCCAGTAATACCCTGGATATAGAGTTTCCGAGTCCTTGTGTTGTTTCACGGCCCCTTTGGGTCGGTAATGCTCGACATCCCCGGAGGCATGTGCATCAAATTTGCCCTCGCAAAAACAGCATTTCCCGTGCTGATCCGTCTTCAGTGCTTCCTTGACCGCTTTATGACCGTAGATCTTTTGCTCAAACTCGAACTTCTTCGTTCCATTCCGATACTCATGGCTATTCGCTTCGTAAGCTTGGCAGTCTCGTTTGGTGCGATCGGTGCTCGCTTTCACAAATTTTGCAGGCGCGGGCGACCGTTTATGGATTCGGATCATGACGAGGGATTTTTTGGTTGAAGAAGCTCGGCTGCCTTGCGTATGATTTCCATGGCCTTTTGGTCTTCAGGCGATTCGGCAGTGGGTAGCTCAAGGGCCTTACGGTCCAAATCGGCGAGGTCATCTCGTTCGGCCTTCGAGAGCCTCTGTTTCTGGTGCAACGCGACACGGCGCTTCTGTTGCTCCACGATCTCAGGCGGTCGCGCTGATTCGAAGCCGAAGAGATCGCTTGTGAGAACCTGGTCCAGACGCCAGCTTCTGACGATGTCAGGGTCGTTTTCGATTATCACACGATCCTCCTGCCATTGGACGACGGCCAGGTTCTGGCCCAGTGAACTCTGCGCCATGAGCGGGCTGTGCGCGGTGGCGATGAACTGGACGTTGGGGAAAAGGCCGGTAAGATGGTCACGGATCTCTCGCTGCCAGCGTGGATGGAGATGGAGGTCGATTTCGTCAACGAGCACGATGGCCGGCTCGTTGAAGGGGTTTGAGCTCCCTGGATATTGCTCGATGAGCCTCCAGGCGATGTCCATCGCCCAGGCGAACATCGTCTGGTAGCCAAGGCTCAACTGTTCGAGTGGTACCCCTCCCGAAGGGGTCCTCACATGGACTCCGGCTCGATCAGAGAGGTACGCCGTACTCCTCGGACCAAGTATCCGGACGTCCTGGGGGGCCTGGACGTCCGGGAGGATCCTGGCGAGCATATGCGTGAGGCTGTCAAGAAGTTTTTTGGCGCGCTGACGTTCTTCAGTGCTGCGACTTTTTGTCAACGAAGCGTATTCCAGATCGCACAGATTTTTTTCGGCGTCGTAGAGTTCGGACTCGACCCTGAACAACGAATGAACCGGGTCCGCTTCGGGAGGCCGGAGACTGTCAGCAGCCCTTGGGTGGCGCCCTGCGCCGTAGGCCAAGACAAGGGGTGGTTCCTCGTCATACCTGGGGGCATGTCCATCGGGATCGACATCCGTGATGTCGCCGTCCTTGCGTTCGATGGCAAGAGTCGTCGAAATGGTTTCGGGTTTACGCGGTCTCGGTCCCGCCAATGGCAGTCCAACCGAAAGAGATGCATCCAGTCGCACCTTCGCGTCGCTGCTCGATCGCGCCAGCGCGATCAGCACATGGTTCTCCTCGCTCGCCAATTCGGGCTGAACCTTGTTCTCGTCATTGTTCTCGTCAGGGTTGAACTCCGGACGCATGTACGCCAAGCACTGGAGCAACGTGGTCTTGCCGGCGCCGTTGTCGCCTATGATAAGGGTCCACTGAGCGGGCCGGCCGTCGTCATCAGTGAGGTCCAACTCCTGCCGTTCGCCGAAGCAGCGGACGTTTTCGACGGACAGTTTCTGAAAGTAGATCAGCGAGTTGGCTTTTCTGGACATGGGCCACCGAAGTCAAGCGTGCCGTCGGTCACCGTCAGGCGCCCCCTACGTGCCTTGTGGTGCGACTTGCAACCATGAGACCTACTCATCCCTCGGTGGGAACTCGAAGGCGACCTTGCCGGCGTCGTCGAGGACGAGCCAGGCGGCGAAGGGGCGGCCGGACCTGGACGAGACGAAGCCCTCCAGCAGGTCGGTCTTGCCCTCGGACAGGAGCTTCGCCATCTGGGCGCGGTCCACGGGTTGCTCCAGGATCACCGTCCCGGACTTGAACTTGCAGGGCCTGGTCTCCGCCTGGGACTTCTCGCACAGGTACCGGGAGTTCCACTCGAAGACCCGGCTCCGGCAGCGGGGACACGGCCCCAGGGGCTCCTGGCCGGTGAAGTCCGCCCTGGGTGCCGGTTGGTCCCGTTTGGCCGCGGTCTTCCTGGCGGGGCGCGGCTCGAACTCGAACCCTACCTTGCCCTGCTGCAACGCGAGGAACGCCTTGAACGGGCGGCCGGTCCTGGACGAGACGAACTGGGGCAGCAGGTCGGTCTTGCCGTCGGCCAGCAGCTTGGCCATCTGCTCCCGGTCCACCGGTTGCCGGAGGATGATCTTGCCGGACGAGAACTCGCAGGTGCGCGGGTCGCCCACGGCGTTCTCGCATACGTAGCGCATGGGCAGCTCGAAGACGCGCCCGGCGCATCGGGGGCACTGGCCCAGGGGTTCCTGGTCGGTGAAGTCCGCGCTCGGCTCCGCCTCACCGTCTCCGTTCCGCGCCTCGCCGCCAAAGTCGAAGGCGATCTTGTGTTCGGGGGAGAGTTGCAACACCGCGGCGAACGGCCGGCCCTGGCGGCTGCGAAAGCCCTGCAACGGCCCGACCTGCCCTTGCCGGATCAGCGCCGCGGTCTCGTCCGCGTCCAGGAGCCGTCCGGCCAGGATCTTGGGCAACGTGAAGTCGCAGGCGGCGCACTGGAAGTTGCGGTAGCGCTCGCGCACCTCGCCGCCGCACTTGGGGCAGGGCGTCGACAGGGAGCCGAAGTCGCCCGGGATCGTGTCGTGCTCGTACTGCCGCGCGCGCTCCACGATCTGCCGGGTCATGGCGGCGATCTCTCCCATGAACTCGTCGCGGCTCTTGTTCCCGCCCTGCATCTGGAACAACTGGTGCTCCCAGTTGCCGGTGAGCTCGGGGCTGGTCAACTCCCGGACCCCCAGGCCGTTGAGCAGTTCCATGAGCATGAACGCCTTGGGGGTGGCCTGGATCTCCTTGCCGTCCCGGATGAGGTAGTCCTCGTCGATGAGCCCTTCGATGATGGAGGCCCGGGTGGCCGAGGTGCCCAGCCCCTTGCCGGCCATGGCCGCGCGCAATTCTTCGTCGTTCACAAGCTTGCCGGCCCCTTCCATGGACCCCAGCAGCGTGGCCTCGGTGAACCGTGCCGGCGGCCGGGTCTGGCTCTGCCTGACCTCGGCGTCGCGGGTCTCGACTTCCTCACCCGCGCTCACCGGCGCCAGCGTCGGCTCGGCCTCCCTGCCGCGGGTCTCGGCTTCGTGCTCCGCGGCCGCGGGCGCTTCCGGGTCCGCAGGCCCCCGCGCGGGCGCGGCGTTCGGCTTCCTGCCCGCGGTCCCGGCTTCCTGCCGGTCCTTTCCGTGGACGGCCAGCCAGCCGGCTTCCACCAGGACCTTGCCGGTGGTCTTGAAGGGTTCCTGCTCCACTCGCGTGATGCGCGTGGTCTCCAGGTAGCGGGCCGCGGGGTGGAAGATGGCCAGGAAGCGGCGGGTCACCACGTCGTAGATCCGCTGTTCCGTCTCGTTGAGCCGCGTGGGCGTCTCGGTGGTGGGGATGATGGCGAAGTGGTCCGAGACCTTGGCGTTGTTGAAGATGCGCTTGTCGGGCTTGACCCAGCGGTGGTCCAGGATGGCCTTGGCAAAGGGGGCGTAGCTCGTCTTCGCGAGCATCCGGAGCGAGTCCCGCACCGTGCCCAGGTAGTCCTCCGGCAGGGCGCGGGAGTCGGTGCGCGGGTAGGTGAGGACCTTGTGGCGCTCGTACAACGCCTGGGCGATCTGGACGGTGCGGCTGGCGCTCATGCCGAAACGGGCGTTGGCCTCGCGCTGGAGGCTGGTGAGGTCGAAGAGCAGCGGCGGCATCTGCGTGGTGGGCTTGCTCTCCTCCGTGACCGTCCCGGTCTTGCCCAGGCACTTGTCGCGGATGGCCGCGGCCGCGGCCGGATCCCAGATCCGCTCGGCCCGGGCGTGGGGCTCGTCTTCCTTCCTGCGGAACCCTTCGTCGAACCAGCGTCCGGCGTACTCGCCGCCCTTCGACCGGAAGACGGCCGCCACCTCCCAGTAGTCCTGGGGTTGGAAGTCCCGGATGGCGGCCTCGCGCTCCACCACGATGGCCAGGGTCGGCGTCTGGACCCGGCCCACCGTGGTCTTGTAGAACCCCCCCGGTTTGGAGTTGAACGCGGTCATGGCCCGAGTGCCGTTGATGCCCACCAGCCAGTCCGCCTCGGAGCGGCTCAGGGCGGCGTCGGCCAGGGGCTGCATCTCCCGGTCCTCCCGGAGCCGTGCGAAGCCGTTGCGGATGGCGTCCGGGGTCATGGACTGGAGCCAGAGCCGTTTGATGGGCTGTTTGGCCTTGGCGTGGCGCACGATGTTGCGGAAGATGAGCTCGCCTTCCCGCCCGGCGTCGCAGGCGTTGACCAGGGCGTCCACGTCCCTGCGCCGGATCAGCTTCACCAGCAGCTTCAGGCGGGCCTCGGACTTCTGGATGGGGTGCAGGTCGAAGTAGGGGGGGATCACCGGCAGGTTGGCAAAGCTCCACTTGCCGCGCTTGGCCTCCGCGCCTTCCGGCGGGGTCTGCTCCAACAGGTGGCCCACCGCGGACGACAGCACGTAGTCGTCGCTCTCGTAATAGTCCTTGTGACGCTTGAATCCGCCCAGGGCCCTGGCCACGTCCGCGGCCACCGACGGCTTTTCCGCGATGATGAGTGATTTGCCCATGTTCCCGACCCCCGGAGGAGTGCGCGGCGGCGCATCCTCCGTCCGTCATGTAAAGGAACCTCTGATCTGTTCCGGCTCAAGGCGCCGCTCCCCATGGGAAAGCGCGTCCTTCGACTTCGCTTCGCTACGCTCAGGACGAACGGAACAATCGTTCAGGGTTTCCTAAAGTGTATGATCGAGGCATACCTGTCAAGGCGCGGGGGACGGCCGTTCGCGGCAGGGGGCGGATGGGTGTAAGAAAGGGGCGGGGAACGGGAGGACCCGTTGCCCGCGCACCAGGGAGGACCGAGCCCATGCCCAACGTCAAGTGCCCCACCGGCGTCGATCTCTATTACGAGACCCACGGACAGGGGGAGCCGCTGATCTTCGTGCCCTCCACCGCCTACTCCGGCGAGGTCTGGAAGCCCTCGCAGATGCCGCTGGCGGAGTCCCTGAACCTCGTCTTCCACGACCCGCGGGGGTGCGGGCGCTCGGCGGCGCAGCAGGGCGTCTATACCATCGAGCTCATGGCCATGGACATCGTGGCGCTCATGGACCATATCGGGTGTCCGTCGGCCCACCTCATCGGCCACTCCATGGGCGGCCGCATCGCGTTGTCCCTGGCCCAGAACTTCCCCGGCCGGGTCAAGAGCCTCATCATGGCGGCCGCGGGTTCGGGGACCGCGGGCCGGGCAGGGCCGGACTGCGTGCCCGGCCTGCCGCACCAGCTCGTGTACGAGTTGGTGGAGACGGGGTTCGAGAAGTTCGTCCGCGACGAGATCGTGGAGTCCGACACCTTCTTCACCGCGGACTACCGGGCCGCCCACCGCGCCGAGGTGGAAGCGTTCTACGAACTCGCCTGGGAGACCCACGCCAGGCTGCCGGAGTTCATCCACCTGGTCATGGCGCGGCACAGCTTCGAGGGCACCCATCGGCTGGGCGACGTCCGGGCGCCGACCATGGTCCTGATCGGCGACGGCGACACGGTGGGGAGCAACCACGTGGCCCAGGCGCAGGTGCTGGCCGACCGCATCCCGGGCGCGGAGTTGAAGGTCCTGGAGGGGCAGACCCACGGGTTCTTCTGGCAGGACCCGGAAGGGACCAACGACGTGATCCTGTCCTGGGTCCAGCGCCACAGTTGACGTTTCCGGCGACAGGGGAAGCCCGGCCCCGCGCTCCCGCGCCCGGTCCGGCCGGCGGGCCGAGTTTCTGGACGCCCACGTTCCTCCTGTTGTGCGCGGCGCAGTTCCTGGCCTACGGCCACCACGCGCTGCTGACGCCGACCCTGCCCCTCTACCTGGACCACCTGGGCGGCTCGCCGTTCCTGGTGGGCCTGCTGCTGGCCTCGTTCAGCGCCACCAGCGTGGTCATCCGTCCCCTGGTGGGCGCCTGGGTGGACTCCGGGGGCGAGACCCGGGTGCTCAGCCTGAGCTGCGCCGGCCTGTGCCTGGCGGTGCTGGTCTTCGTCGTCCCCCATGTGGAAGGGGCCTTTGCCGCCAACGTCCTGCGAGGCTTCTCCTGGGCCGGCATCAACACCAGCGGCTACGCGTTCCTCGCGGCGGTGGTGCCCGACCACCGCCGCGGCGAAGCCAGCGGCTACTACTCCGGCATCCAGAGCAGCTCGTCGGTGTTCTTCCCGTCCGCGGCCCTGTGGATCATCGGCCATCCGGCCGGCGGCTACGCCGCGGTGTTCGTGCTGTCGAGCGCGGTGGCCCTCCTGGCCGCGGGGCTGGCGCACGCCTGCGGTCGGGGCGCGCACCGGCCGGCGCCGCGGGCGGACCCGGGCGGCCTGCCGGGATCGCCTCGGGCCGGGACGTACTTCGACCGGGGCATCCTCTTCACCGCGCTCCTGCTCTTCTGCATGAACCTGCCCTGGTCGGGGCTCACCTCCTTCATCGTCCTCTACGCCCGCGAGGTCGGGGTCGAGAGCCTGGGTTGGTACTTCGTGGCCATCGGACTCGCCAGCCTCGTGGGCCGTCCCCTCCTGGGCCGCGTGTCGGACCGGGTGGGCCGCGGCCCCGCGGTGGCCGCGGCCTACGTCCTGGAGATGGCGGGTATCGGGCTGGTCTTGGCGGCGTCCGACGTGGCCCTGATGATGGCGGCCGGCGCGCTGTATTTCCTGGGGTATGCGTTGGGAGTCTCCACCACCCTGGCCCTGGCCATGGAGCGGGCCGACCCCCGGCGCCGGGGCGTCGCCATGGCCACCTTCTCCATGGCCTTCCCCCTGGGCTCGGGGCTGGGCGCGGCGCTCGCGGGAGGCGTCGTCGCCCTGGTGGGCTACCGCGGCATGTACCTGAGCCTGGGCGCGGCGCTCGCGGTGGGACTCGTGTTGGCCCTGGCGAACCGGTCGGGCCTTGCGGCGCCGTCGCCCCGGGATGGGTGAGGTCGTTGCCGCCGCTCGCGGACTTCCTGCGAAGACAGCAGCTATTCTTTCGACATCCGCGGTCACTCCAGCAGCGCCTTCCACAGCGCATCCGGCGTATCCGAGTAGAACTGCACGTTGACCTTCGTGGCCATGTGGTCGGACAGGTCGAACAACTGCCTGCGGGCGGACACAGGAAGCAGCACCACCGAGGCTCCCTTTTCCACCGCGGCTTCCACGACGCCCACGGCGTTCGCCAGCGGCTCCACCGACCCGCCAAGGTTCAACGCTCCCACCACGATCAGGCCGCCCCGGACGCTCTTTTCCAACAGCCCGCTGCAAAGCGCCATCAATACCGGCAGGCCGAGGCCGGCCCCGTTTCGGTCGTTGTCCATGGCGCGGAGTTGCACGGAGAATTCGTGGGAGCGCGGGTCCCGGTCCCCCACCAGTTCTCCGGCCCTGGCGTAGAGGTTCTGTTCCGCGTACCGGGCGCTCTCGCGGAACGCCGGCGGGACCGGGGCGTTCAGGATCCGGACGCCGCCGCCCCGGCCCGCGGCGACCTCGATGCGGTAGAGGCCGGGTCCCGTCTCCGGCCCGCCCGGACCCATCCCCCACACCTGCCCCGGCGGCAGCGGGTCCGGGTCGATGGCGTCGTCGCTGCGCAGTTCCGGCGTGGAGACGAACTTCTCGACCCCGTCCTCGCCCATCGCGTAGCTGAAGTGGGTGTTGCGGAACTCGCTCTTGAACACCCGCTTCTGCTGCTCCTTGACCCGGCGGCGCATTTCGAGGGCGGCGCGCGCCAGCGCCTCCAACTCGCGGTCCGGCACGGGCATGTCCGGATCCGGGTACAACAGCTTGAGCAGCGCGCTCACCGTCTTGTTGACCGCGGTGAGGTCACGCCCGCTGAGGGCGCCGCCGTAGTGCAACCTGTCCTGCAGGGCCGGCGCCCGGCTGCCGGTGCGGAGCCGGCTCCAGCATTCCGACAGGAAGTCGCTGACCAGGCCGAAGTGGTCGGTGAAGTGCTCGTTCGGGTTGAGCTTCGGGAAGTCCCAGCCGGGAAGGTAGGCGTGGATGCGGTCCATGAACGCGGTGTCGTCGCGCAGGTCCGCGGAGAGCGGGCTCAGCAGGTGCCCGACGCGCTGTTGCTGCTCCACGTCCACGTCGAGGTTCCCCACCATGACCACGCCGCCCTCCGCGCGGATGCTCTCCTTGCCTCGGGAGAACTCGCCGGACTCCATGTAGCCCTTGAGGATGTTCACTCCGTCCTTCTGGTCGAAGGCGACCCCCGAGATCTCGTCGAAGCACACCACATCGTACTGACAGACGAGTCCGCGCTGTCCGTTGGCGTTGTTGACGAACATCTTGGCCACCGTCGCCTTGCCGCCGGAGACGAGGTGGGAGTAGGGGGAGACCTGCTGGAACAGGTGGCTCTTGCCGGTGCCGCGCGGCCCCAGTTCGACCATGTTGTAGTTCCGCTCGACGAAGGGCGCCATGCGGAGGAGGGCGACCGTCTGCGCCCGTTCCGACAGCGCGGCGGGCTCCAGCCCGACGCTGCGCAACAGGACGCGCTTCCACTCTTCGCCGGTAAGGGCCTGCCTCCCGCGCAGGAGGGTATCCAGGACGTCGGCCCTGGAAAGCTGGATGGCCCGGAGGGCGTCGATGGCGAAGGGACGCCCGTTCTTCTCCTGGGCGATGGCGGCGTCGTAGCTCAGGGTGACCTCGGCGTAGAAGCCGCCCGTCAACATGCGCTCGTGCTGCCTGACCAGGCTGTCGTCGATGCGCACGTCCCGGAGCGCGAGGCTCGGAAGCTCCGCGATCAGGGAGTCCGTCCGGGCGTCCAGCCTCGCGTTCACGACGTCGATGAGCTTGATGGATCCCCGTTCCCGCGCCCTCGCCTTGAACAGTTCCTCCTCGCCCGTGCGCACCGTCCGGTCGGAAAGCTGCCGCTCGACGATCTCCAGCCCTTCCTCGGTCTCCCGTTCGTCGGTGGTCGCGCAGTAGCGCCCGAGCAGGAATTCCACCACGTAGGTGGGAACCGGGTACTGCCGGCTGTACTTGCGGACCAGGTCCTTGCGGACCAGGTAGCCCTCGAACGCCGCGGCCGCCCGCCGGTCGAGGTCGTCGAGCCTCAGTGTCAATCCTCACCTCCGATGATCGTCGATTGCCTCGCGAGGACCTGTCCGCTCGCATCCAGGACGACCACCGCGGCGGGTGTCCCTTCATGCTCGTCGTCGGGGACCAGCAGGCTCGCTGCGCCCTGGTCCTCTACCGGCCGCGCACCTCCGCTGACGCTCGAACCCGGGTCGTTGACCTGCGTTCGCAGATCGACGGACAGGCCGGGCGCGGCGCCGCCGAGCCGCACCCGGCACCGCAGCCCGACCCACGAAACCGCGGCGATGTCCGTTTCCGCCTTGGCGGCAGCCGCGCCGGCGCTGACCCGAATGACCGGCGCCAGGCATTCCTGAAGGCTGACCCCCCCGTGGGCGTATTCGTTGCCGGCGCTGAAGCACGCGATGCCGGGGCCGACGGCCACCCGTTCCCGGGCGTTCCAATGCCAGGGTACGGTGGGGACCTCCACCGCGGCCCCGCCCTCGACCGCCGCGCACCGCGCCCAGCGGCTCCGGGTGAGGTACTTCGGCAGATCGACCTTCGGCAGCCCGCCCGGAAGCCACAACCAGCCGTGGTCCGTCACCACCCGGACTTCGCGCCACCCGGCGCGGAGCAGGGCGTCGATGCGTTCCGCCAGCAGATCGACCTGCTCGTCGATCCGAGCCGCGAGCCTTCCTTGCAGTGAATGGCCCAGCTCGTCGATCTCGCCGTGTTCGGTCCAGGCCCGGCCCGACGGGTCTCCCGTCTCGTCCGCGGTGATGTACGGGCAGCCGGCCGCGTCGAGAAGGGCGCGGAACCGATCTGTGGTGAGGGGGCGCCCGGGGCGTTCGCCATCCACCGCGGCGGGCAGGAAGTCCTCGCCCAGGGACAGGCCCTCGATGCGATCCGCCACCGGAGACACCGCCGGCTTGGCGGTCGCGGTGACCGTGGGGAGGGCGGCCCATCGCGTCGAGGCCGCCGCGGCCCGGCCCTTGGTTTGCAGACGTTCCAACAGCCGCTGCGCCACGTCGAATCGCAGGGCGTCTGCAAAGAAGACCACCGTACCGGGACCGACGGGGGCATCGTCCCCCGGGGGCACGGGCGTCCCCCTTGTGGCAGACCCTGGGACCGCGGCCTCTTCAGGGATAGCGGTCTTTCCCGGAAACGGGACCTCTCCCGGGAACACGGGCGTCTCGCCCGCATCCGGACCGGAGAGCGGCGCCGCCTCCGCGAACGCCTGGAGGCGCCGGGCCGCGGATTCCAGCCACGGGCGGTAGATCGCGTCCAGCGCTCCGCTTACGGCTTGGCCGTCCGCATACGATTGCACCGCGGCCATGCCGTGGAGCGCCGCCGCGTCGATCTCCCAGGCTCCTTCGGCGTACAGACCGGCCATTTCAGCCGCGGAGGCCCCGCCGAGCCCGCTCGACGTGCGCAACGCGAGGGTTGCCAGGTGCGCGAGGGCGCAGGCCAGGGGCGCCTGACCGAGCTTCGCCCAGACCCAGCCTCGCCTCTTGCCGTGTTTCCCTTCGAGGGAGAGGACTTTCTCTCGGGCCGCGGACGGCGCGTTGCCTCCGAGCTCCAGGAGGGCGCGCCGCAGGGCCGCTTCTTCCCCTTCGTTGTGCCGGGGCCAGGAAGACGGCTCCGCGAACAGCGGCTCCGCGAACGGATCGTCCGGCATGGCCCTGCGCAAGAGATCCGGCAGGCCCGGATACAGGGCGGGGGACTCGGCGAAGCGCCGCCATACCGACGCCCAGGCTCCCTCGCGCCTGCCAAGGCGCTCCGCGGCGACGGTCTCGCCGTCCTTCTCCGGGTCGAATCCCAAGTCCGCCTTGCAGCGGGACCCGAAGGCGCTCCAACGCTCGGCGTCCCACCCGGTTCGTACCGCCGCGGGGTCGCTCAGCCAGACCAGCACGTCCCTCACGGGATCGTCGGAGAAGAGCCTGTCGAAGTCCTCCGCTTCGAGGCGCCTGCCCCGCAACGCCGTTACCGGGGTCGCCGCGAGCTCCGTCAAGGCCCGCAGCATGGACTGTCGGGTGGCCGCGTCGCGCGCGACGTCCAGGTCCAGGCCGCTGTCCCGGGAAGTCAGGAACGCCTCCACCGTCCAGTCCCTGCCGTTCTTCTGCGTCCAGCAGACGCCCCGGTACTGGAGCTCCACCAGGGGTTTCAGTCGGTCCGGGCAGGTCCCCGCGGCGCTGATCTCCTGGCGGCCTGCGCCGGCCAGATAGACGATGGGCGTCGTCTCGAGGGGAAACCCGGGAGGTTCCAGCGCCCGATCGATGACGCACCGCAGCCAGATCGCCGGGCCGGTGCGCTCCTCGGGGCGGTACTCGCCGAGGACCAGGAGCTGCGGCAACAGGGGACGGAGTTGCGGGACGACGGGTTGCCACCGCGAATCGGGGTCCGTCCACAGCACCGCGGCCGGCTTTTCCGCGTCGCCGGGGTTGTAAGCGGAGGCGGCTTCGAGCGAGGCGGCCAGGACCTCGACGACGGTGGCGGAAGGCGATTGTGTGCTCATGATTGTGGACTCATCATTCCGGTCCATCAGTGCCGTGGGTGGCTGCGTAGATTCGGAATCGTCGGTTCACGCGCCGTCCCCGGTCGCGTCCGGTTCCAGAAGGAACGTTACCCGCACGAATCGGTTGCGCTCGTCGTTGGCCAGCGCCGGCTCGGTTCCGTTGAAGCGTCTCATGGCATGGCGCATCGTCAGCCAGCCCCGCCCGCGCCGCTCCATGAGCCCACGGACGACCATGGCGTTCGCCATCATTTCGTTGCGGGAACGCGGAGCGCCTCCCATCCGCGCCTGCTCGACGGTCATGTGGTTCGGCAATGCGCCGGGGCTCGTCACCGTGATGCGGTCGTCGAACACTTCCAGCAGGATCTGGGACCCGGTGATGGCGTAGTCCCGGTGGATGACCGCGTTGACCAGCGCCTCGCGCAGCGCGCCCTCCGGCAGTGGCGGAACGTCCCGGCGGTAGAGTCCCTGATAGACCTCCCGCCGGCCGAGGCTTCGAAACCATCCCATCGCACGATTCACCTGATCTTCCAGGCGCCCCTTTCCTTCTCCCGCGCTCAATACGTCGGCAGCCTGGTCGGCGCCGCCGTACGCGGCGCATTGCACGAACAGGCTCAGGGTGTGCGGGTATGCCTGCGGGTCCCGTCCGAACACCAGCAGCCCGTACAGCGTGGGGCGAAGGACTCCGTCCAGCTCGTCGGCGATGCTGGCGTTGCGCAAGTCGTCGTCGCGCGCCGGTTGCGGCGCCTGCTCGGTATCCAGTCCCTGTGCTCGCATGAAGGCGCCCACGGCGCCGAAGTCGATGTCATCGACGGTCGCGGACGGCACGACCTGTTTCTCGGTGAGGACGAACCCGAATGCGTTCATCAATTCCTGGAGCTCCGAAGGAGACGGCGCCACCGTCGCTCGTCCGCGCCGAATCCAGAACCGGCCGTCATGAGCGAACGGCTCGTAGCCCCGCTGGTGGCGATGTACGACGATCCAATGCACCCATCCGCTGTCGGTATAGTGCCGTCCGCACTGCGCGGTGACCGGCTTGCCGCAACCGGTATGCAGCAGGCTCGTCAACCGCTCCTGCACGGCCTCGGGGTCTGCCTCCACTCCGACTATGGACTTGGTGGCGTCGTCGATGCCGAGCACGATGACGCCACCAAGTCCGTTCGCGAACGCGCACAGGGTCTTGCCGATGTCGCGCAAGTCGCTGACCCCGCGTTTGAATTCCGTGCGGGCGTCTTCTCCGGCGGCGATGCGTCGCTCGACTTCAGGCCATTCCATCATAATCTGTCCATGCTACATTTCCTGTGATCCGGCGACCCTTCGGATCTCCGGGACCGTCTCTTCCCGACGATGGTTCGACTTCTCTGCGGCGGTCAGATGTACGTCGTTCACCCGCTCTCCGGTGAACTCCCCGTCGCGCCAGAACCACGGGAACCGCTCCTGCTCGCGGAAAGGCTCCCTGCCGCGGTCCTTGCGCCAGTGGACGTTGGGCTTGGCGCGGAGGATGCCGGCGTCCTTCTTGCCGCCGGGGAGGTCCGCGGCCAGGAAGGGGCGGAGGTTGAGGCGCACGCCGTCGTTCACGTCCGGCTCCCAGCCGACGGGTTGCGCTTCGATGGGCTTCCAGCGGATGAAGAGGTCGTGGGGCGGCTCGCCTTCGAGGATGGCGGCGAGGCGCTTTTGCAGCTCCAGCGCCGCGGCCAGGCGGTCTTCCGCGCCGCCTTCGCCGCGGTTTACCCCGTCCTGCTGGCGGGTGATCCAGTCGCCGAGGTAGCTGTAGGT
This sequence comes from uncultured Binatia bacterium (SeqCode), assembly GCA_965204235.1. Taxonomy (GTDB): domain Bacteria; phylum Desulfobacterota; class Binatia; order UBA9968; family JAJDTQ01; genus JAJDTQ01. The sequence continues at coordinate 1,709,763 of OZ241979.1, read as the reverse complement.
GAGGGCTTCCAGGCACTGGCGGCCCTTGCCGCCGCCCTCGGCCAGCTTGTGGTAGTTGACCAGCGCATGGAAGCCGTCGCGCTTGCGGCCGTCCCAGACGTGCCAGACGAAGGGGCGGTGGTGGAACAGCGTGCAGTGCTGCTCGAAGAATCGGTTGCGGAGCCAGTCGTCGAGGCTCGGTCTGCCAGTCTCGGCGAGCAGGCGGCTGAGTGTGCCATCGCTCCAGGCGTCGCCGAAGGCGGCGGCCAGGAGCTGCCGGATTCGCTCCGCGGCGGACGGCTCGCCCCGTACCGGCGGGATGCAGACGATTCCGTCTCCGTCCGCGAAGGCGTGCAAGGGCTCGCAACGCCGCACCCACTCTCGCTGTTCGTCGGCCAGTTCCATGCCGGGGTCCTGTTCCGCAGGCCAGCGGTATCCTAGCAGACGGGCGACGGCGACTTGCAACACGGTGGGATCGGTGCGAAGCGGGCCGTGGGCGGTCCGTTTCTCCGTCTCGTCCCAGACCACCGAACCGCAAGGGTGGCCGTGGAAGATCCATTGGGTGGGATCGTCGGAGTAGGGGCGGGGGAGACCGTTGGGGTATTTCTCCCGAGCGATCCCGGTCCAGCGGTCAAGGTTGAAGGGGACCTTCGCAAGCGTCGCGTTGGTGACCTTGAGCGCCTGGTCGATGCGCCGTGCCTCGTCATGGTATTCGGGGGAAGAGCAGAAGCACCAGATGGCGGGGAGGTGTCTCTCGTTTACGACCGGTAACGCCGACATGTTCGTGTCGAACTTTTCACCTTGATAAAGGGTAACGGAAAGCCTTCCTATTTGACTGACAGCGACTCCACGGTGTTCCCATGCGGCAGTACCTCGCAACGCCGCCATGTCGCGTCCCGCGTTGGCCCAATCCAGAACGGACGACATTCCGCCGTAAATAGTCGTTTCTTCAACGGTGCTGTGGAAGAACACCCATCGACTCGACAGCGGTTGCTCCCAGAATAAACGTCTCATGGCCGGGTTGTCGCCGGTGCTGATGCCTTGGTGCCCCGTTGAATGCTTCTCCAATAGCTCACCAGTTACACCGATCAGCGCCACCCGCGCATCAGGATTCCCCAACTGTCGGGCCTGCTCGACCCCGGTGATTTCCGCTTCCCGCAACCGGGCGGCCTTCTCGCCCGCGGTGCGGGATTCGGAGACGTCCAGGCCGTACATCGTTCCGGCCTCCGGTTCCGGGGCATCGTCGAACAGTCCGCCCGAATGGACGGCGGGGCGTCCGCGGCTCAGGGTGAGCAGGACCGCCTTGACGACCTCTCCGCTGATGGTCTCGAAAGCGCCCGGCCCCAACCGCGCCAGCAGACGCCAAGTCTCCGTCTTCAGCAGCTTCTCCCGCAATCTCCGGTAGCCGGTGAGGAACAGCCAGTTCTGCGGCAGCACGAGGCTGGCGGTTCCGCCTTCCTCGCACAGTTCCAGGCAGCGTTCCAGGAACACGGTGGCCAAATCGTTCTTCGCGTCGGGGTGGCGCCGCTGGCAGAAGGCGCGCAGATTCTCGCCCTGCTTGCCGCGGGCGAGGTACGGCACGTTGGTAGCCACCAGGTGGTAGCGCCCGGCCAGCAACTCCGCGGCCCGCGCCATCCCCTGCGCGGCCACCGCGTGCTCCGTCTGCTCGTCGCCCATTCGCTCCCGTTCGAGCGCGGCGGCGAACGACGCCCGCACCGACTCGAAGTCGCTCTGGTAGAGGTCGGCCTCCAGCGCGTGCGGGTCGATGAGCGAACCGTGTTCCGGCGCCTGTCCGAACAGATGGTGGAGCGCGTCCAGGCTGTTGCGCAGCGGCGCGGAGAGCAGCGTGTCTTCGACCTCGAACAGGTCGCGCGCCGGGGGCATCCCACCGGCGGCCGCGGCCAGCTCCGCCAGCGCGGCCCACTGTTCCCTGGTCGCGTTGGGCGCCAGCCCCGAGCAGGCGACGTCGAGTTCCGGCAGGGGCCGATACCCCTCCGCACCGGGGTACGTCCAGGCGGCGAGGGCAAGGGCGAACACCGCGAGCTCCACGCATCGCGGGTCCAGTTCCAGCCCGTGCAGGTTGTCCCGCAGGACCGCATCCACCGCATCGCGGGCGGCAAGGCCCTCCCGCGCCATGCGCATGGGGACCAGCATCGAGAAGGCGCCGACCAGGAAGTGCCCCGAGCCGCAGCAGGGGTCGAGGATCTTCCACTCCCCCAAACGCTCCGGCCAGCCGCGGAAGGCGCCCGCGGCGGGACGCCACCCGGGCAGAGTCGCTTGGTCGTCCCCCCTGGATGGAACGAAGGAACCTCTGATCAATCCTGGCTTCAGGCGTCTCTCTCTATGGGAAAGTGCGTCCTTCGACTTCGCTTCGCTACGCTCAGGACGAACGGAACAATTGTTCAGAGTTTCCCGAACTCGTTCCCCGGCGGCCGGCGGCGCTTCGCCCGACGTCGGCGAGTCCGTGTCCGCGGGGTCGCGGGGCAACCGCGAAGCGGGCACGTCCTGCACGAAGCGCAAGAAGTCCAGCGGCACACCGGGAATCGCGGCCTTCCGGCGCAACCCGGCTTCCCCGCAGGCTCCCCGAACGTCGGCATCGCCCAGGCGCCGCGCCGCCCACCAAGCCCCCAAGGTGTTGTCGAGCAGGAAGCCCACCATGTAGGGCTCGGTGAAGAGCTGGGTGACCGCGGGCAGTTCGCCGGCGCCGATCTTGACCTCGGAACGGTTCACCTCCGCCTTCTTCCGGGACTGCCAGAACTGATAGACCCAACCGAGGGAATCGGTCGCCGTGAACACGTCGGCCGGCAGGCATTCGACCAGCCCTTCCAGCTTCAGCCGGTGCTCCCGCGCGAACCGGACCTCGAACACCGGAAGGTCGGGCCGGAACACCTGGGGCAGCATCCGGTGGGCGAAGCGCGCGGCCAGCCCCCACTTGTCCATGCCCTCATCCTTCGCCAGTTCCTCGCATTCGTCCAGGGTGACGGCGACTCCCATCTCCGGCTCGATCAGCAGGCGGTTTTCGGCGAGGAACCGGGCGAACAACATGCCGTGCCAGTGCTCGTAGGCGCACTCCTGCAGCAGGCCTTCGATCGCCCGCCTTTGGCCGCGGGAGCGGGCGTCGAGCGGGTCGCCGAGCTGCCGGGCATGGGCGCGCAGCCGCCGGCGCAACGCCCGCTGCCCCTCGTCCATGTGCCCGTAGGGTTCGTGCTCGTGCACGGCGAGCGCTTCCAGCGCCGCGCGGGCGCCGGCCTCGGCCACGTCCCGGGCGTCCGCGACGGTGCGTTCGAGGTGTCTTCGCAGATCTGGTAGCAGCGTCTTCATCGATCCGGCTCACTCGAGCAACGACCGGGGTAACCCCGATTGCCGAATAATGGACATCAACGTTCCCACACGTAGTTCCTTGTGATCCGGCACCGGGATGGTGACGGTGCTTCCGGCCTCCGTCTTTTGCATCAACACATGGCTCCCTCGCCGCCTCACCTGGGTGAAGCCGTGGCCGGCGAGTAACCGGCAAACGTTGCGGCCCGAGAGAGTTCGCAACTTAGCCAACTGTAATCTCGACCTGGGTCACGTACACCTCGCTGTGCAGTCGCCGTTCGATCTCCGTGGCGGAAGCTGCCTCGAAGAACAGCTCCAACGCCTCCTTCAGGTTGCTGCGCGCTTCGTCCACGGTCCCGCCCTGGCTGGCGATGTCCAACTCGGGGCAGAGCGACACGTAACCATCGCCCTCGCGCTCTATGATTGCCGTCAACTGTCTGGTCATCGTGCCCTCCTGTTTCCGAATCCGTGCTCCGGCCTTCGACCGTTGCCCACCTCCTCAGCCCACCACGACCGGACCCTGCTTGATCCCGTCCAGCAGTTCCCGTTCGGTCGCTTCCACCCACTTCTTCACGTCTTCCGGCGTGCGGAGCGTAGGGCTTGCGAGCTTCAGGTGACGCACAGCGGGCTCCATGAGCCGGTCGGCCTCGGCCCGGGCGTCCGCGAAGAGCTGTGGGAGGGCCGCGCTGCGCGTCCGCCAGCCGTCCAGGGAGATACGCTCCAGGGAGTCCAGCACTTCCTGTTCCGTGCCGGTGGCGCCCTTCTCCGCCTTCGCGATGCGCAGCCGGCCGAGTATCCCCTCACGGGCCTTCGGCTCGATCTTCCGCCAGCTCTCCGCGTTCGACAGGCGCCGCCATTCCTCGTCGTAGATTTCGGCGTGGCGCTTCTCTGCATCCGCCAAGGCGCCCCGGAGCGCATCCGCCAGCTTCCCGGCGAGGTCAGGCACGGGGTCCGTCGGAGCCAGCAGGCTCCGGTTCGCCGTGACCGCCTCGACCTGCGGCCGCGCCTCCTGCACTGCGTCCAGCCCCTCGCCATGCCTGGCGAGAGCCAGCAAGCGCCGGTAGGCAGGCAGACGCTCTTCCGCCAGGGCGCGCGCCTTGCTCCACTCCTCGAAGTCCGTAGCCAGCTCGTCGTGCCGTTCGAGGATGGCCGCAAGCTGCTCGTTCCCGGCAAGCGACCCGAGATCCGACAGGCGGCGGGTGTCGGGGCGTTCCGGCAACGGCGCCTCGCCTCCGGTGTCCCGGGCCAACTCGCCGAGCCTCTCCAACAACCGTCCGGCCGCCGCGGCCTCCTCGTTGGGCTTGCAATCGATTCCCGCGGTCTGGAAGAGCCTGCGCAGCTTCAGGCGCTGCCGGGTGTCGATGGCGGCGCTCTCCACCCGGAAGTCGGCGTTCGGGACCTTCGCCTGATCGAGTTGGGGCGGGCGCAGCGCAGCGCCGTTCACGACCGCGCGCAGATGCCCGGCGCCGAACAGGCTGATGAGGGCCGCGTCGATGGCGTCCCTCGGCCAGCCGTAGGGCGGGGCGGAGAAATGAGCGCGCACCTCCTTCCCCTTCCTGCCGGAGCCCACGAAGGACAGCACCGCGGCGCACACGGGGTGGTCCTCGGTCTTGCCCGGGTGGTCCAGGGCCTCCAGCGGGTGTTCGGCGCCCCCGCGGGCGCGTTCGATGGCCTTGGGCCAGCGGGGGTCGTCGGCGTCGCCGAACTCGTGGAAGAGCCGAGCCAGGGAGGCGTGGGCGGCTTCCTTCACCTTGTCGGGCAGGGTCGCTTCGAACCGTTCGTTGCCGCCGCCCTGGATGACCTTCGCGCCGCCGATGACTTCGGCCACCAGGGCGCGCAAGCCGTTCTCCGCCTCGGTGCGGCGGGTCTCCATTCCCTGGCGGGCCTCGGCGCCTTCGCGGGTCGAAGGGACGCCCTTGTAGTCCAGTGTGTCGTTGGCGGCATGCCGGGTGGCGATGAGGCGCGCCAACTCATCCGCCCGGGACTTCGGCACGAACACGTGGACCGTCGGGCTGTCCGCCCCGGCCGCGCGGGCGTCGGCGACCGCGCCCTTCTCCTCGGCGCCCCAGCCGTCGCGTATCCACACCGCCACGTCGGGGCCGCCGTCCGGCGGCGGCTCGGCGCCGAAGTGCAGGGAGACCTTGCGCGGCTCCTTGCACGTTCCATGCAGGAGCCGCATGGACCCCAACGCATCGCGCACCGCGGCGCCGAGCCGCTGGGCGCGCTTGCCGCTCATGTCCGTGAGGTCGTTGGCGAGACGGCTCTGCCGGTTGCGGAACTCGGCCTCCCACTCGCTGCTCTCCCGTGTTTGCAGGCTGTACTCGTCGTCCAGCTTCAGCAGCGTGCCCGCGGCGGCCAGTTCGTCCAGGAGCGCCGGGAGCCGCCCGCGCAACGCCGCGCCGCCCCCGGCCAGGTCCTCCACCAGCAGATCCGCCAGCGTGTCCGCGGTGGCGCGCACGCCGCTGTCCACGCCGGCCTCGCGGGGGAGTTTGCGGATCAGGAACACCAGCGCGCACAGCCGGGACTTGAGCTTCCCGCCGGGGGAGCCGTCGTCCTGGTTGACGATGGTTTCGTGGATCTCCCGGAGCAGCACCCCGGATTGCAGCAGGCTGGCGGAGATCTCCTCGAACAGGAAATCGGCCGGCGCCACCGTGCCCACCGGGTCGTCGGCGGTGCGGCGGATGGCGTCGTACACGATGCGGAGCTGGGTGCGGAGCTGGCCCGCGGTGCCCGCGCGATCGACCGCGCGCAACGCCTGTTCCCAGAAGCGCCGGCGCACGGGCAACAGCGGGTAATCCTCCACCAGGACCTGCTTGTCTTCGTTGCGGGGCGCGATCCGGGTGCCGGTCAGGTGGCGGTCGATCTCCCCGGCGTTGGCGTCCAGCGCGGCTTGGAGGTCGCCCGTCCGGTCCGTGCGTTTCGCAAGGACCACCCGCCGGATCACCGTCTCCACGTCATGGTCCGACAGTTCCACGTTGACCGTGAACCTCCCTTGCAGCCGTTGCAGCGCCGGGGTGCCGGAGAGCGCCGTCTGTCCGGTGCCCAGGAAGAGCAGGCGGTCGCCGAAGCGCTTGCTGCACGCCTCGACGACCTCCTGCACCACGTAGGAGCGGCCGGTGTCCTCCCCGATGTACTGTTGCACCTCGTCGAGGATGACGACCGTGCAGGGCATGTCGCCGCCGGGGGCGAGGGCGTCCTTCAGGGCGTCGGTGAACTCGTCCGTCGTGATGTCCGCGGGCCTCGGGAACTGGGCGCGCAGGGCCGCCCGGGCGTCCTTCTCGCTGCTTGCGAAGCTCGGGTCCGCGTCCAGCAGCGCCCGGGCGATGAGCGGGCTCACGTACAGGTCGTTCAACTCGCGCCGGAACTCCTGATCCGCGGTCTCCGCCGTGCCGCGGTCCCGTGCGGCTCCGGGCGCCGTTGCCGATCGGGACCGTGACTCCCGGCGCGCCGCTGCGACGGCGTCGCGGACCCGCTCGTAGATGCCGTTCTTCCCGAGCCAGAGGCGGAAGCGCGCCTGGGGGAGGCTCTCGGGAAGCCCCGCGGACTTGAACACGATGCCGAGCAGGGCGAGCCGGACGCTGTTCCCGGCGCCGGCCCCGAGCGTTCCCGCCGCGGCGTGCAACCCGTGCCCTCGCCGACCGAGGGTCGAGACCTCCGTCAACAGCTCCAGCACGTCGTCCGGGAGCCGCGCCAGCCCGCGGGCGCGGGCGCCGTCTTCGGGGAACTCGTAGTCCGTCCACAGGAAGCGCAGCATCTTCGCCAGATGCGACTTGCCGCTGCCGAAGAAGCCGCTGACCCACGCGGCCGGCTGCTCGGGCTGGCCCTGGTGGTGGACGTAGGATTCCAGGACGCGGACGAGCCCGCTCCGGTACTGGCCCTCGCAGACGAAGTGCGTGAGCTCGAAGCGCAGCGTGCGGCGCTCGTCGCCGGTCCGTGCGTCCGTCACGGTCGCGACGCCGTTGTTCAGGAGCGCGATCTCGAAGGGATCCCGCTGATAGACCTCCCGGTTCTTCATGCCTCGTACACTCCTCGGTGGTCCCGTAAAGTGATGGGGGTCGCCAGGTAGTTCCACCCGTCCCGTGCGTCCAGCAGCCGATAGTTGCCGTCCTCGTACTCGCCGGGAAAGAAGACCGCGATGCGGCCCTCGACGTCCGGTTCTATCGCCTGCATCAGTTCCGATACGCGGAGGAACCCGAACAGCGAGGCGATCCCGGAGACCGCAACCACCGAGTTGTCGTCCACCTCCGCCAGTGCTCGCCGCACCCTGTCGGCAACGTGGTTCAGGAGGTCGTCCTCCAGTTTCAGGTCCAGGTCCTGCGGGGACTCGAAGTAGCTGTCCCGATACTCGACGTCCGCCATCCACATCGCGAACGTCCGGGTCAGGTCGCAGTCGATCCAGCCGTGCCCGAGATCCCGGGTCGCCATCTCGAAGAGGGCCTTGCGTGCTCGCAGCCGCCGCTCGTCGCTCTTGTCATAGACGATGAAGATGGTGCGCTCCGCGCCGGCGAGGTCCTTCCGCCACGGCAGCGCGATGTGGCGCCTGTAGCGCTCAGCCAGCCTGTCGATGCGGCCCACGGATCGACGCTCCTTCCTTTTCAGTGAACATGGCCGGGAACGACACGTCAATCATGCGCCCGGACTGTTTGAGGTCCATCAGCCCGAGCCTCTTGGCCTCGACCGCGGCGTCGATCAATCCACCGGGGTCGGAATCCAGGACCGCGGCCCACGGGGTCTCGAACAGCAGGCGCCCCCTTCGGCCGACGGCGAATCCGAGGAGCAACGCGTACGCCGCGGCCGCGGGCGTCGCCCGGACGCGTTGACGGCTCTTCCGGCCCCTTCCCCTCAGATGACCGGATTGGGTCCAGGACGAAGCCGCATTGCGCACGGCCTTGTCCAGGGTGTCCTGGTTCAGACGGTCGCCGGTGGCCTCGGACAGGGCGTCCTTCATGGGTTGCCGCGAAAGCTCGTGTCCGCAGGGGGTCCGAAGGACGGCTGCCGCCGCGGCCCGAAGCAGCGGGTCCCGGGCCAGTGCGAGCAGAAGCGCCAGCAAAGGACGGCTCGATTCATGGCGGGGCCACAGGTCCCTGAAGACGCGAAAGAGGATTGCCCGCGGTTCGAGACCGTAGAGTTCCTTCAGGTGTTGCAGCGAGATCCTGCGGTTCGCCGCGGTCTTCTTTCCCAGGCAGTTGCCCGCGGTGACGGCATCCGCATAATCCTCGCGGGACGCCGCCCCGGGCACGGCCGCCAGAAGCTGCGTGATTTCGTCGAGCATGATCGTCCGGCTCGTGTGGGTTCCCCGTTCACCCAAACGGAATCCCCAAGTCGAGGCCTCGCTTGGGGGAAGGCCGACGATCCCGCGCTCGAAGTCCAGGTCGGATGTCGCACTCATGTCGGGAGGGAGCCTAGCAGGTTTCGGAATCGAAGACAAGCTGTTGTCAACTATACCGGCAAACTGGCCGGTTAAATTTTCCAGTTATTGAAAACCGAATCGAAAACGATTCCATGAGCGGCATCCGTGGATGCGTCCGGGGAACCGGACGCAGCGGCCTCACGACGAGGGGTTTCTTCGAAAACGCATCCTTCGACTTCGCTCCGCTACGCTCAGGACGAACGAGGGCAATTGTTCAGAGTTTCCGAAAGGGAATCCCGGGTAAAGTTTTCGACGAATCGAGCTTGCGTTCAACGGACGGCTGGATTATGAGGGCTTGGTCTGTTCGACGGATCATTACGCCAAGGAGGTATTCCCATGTTGGAGAAGTTCACGAGAAAGGGCCGTTTACTGCGGTTCTTTGGCGGTCTTTCGGCCCTGGCGCTGGCGGGCTCGCTGCTGGCGCCGTCCGGCGCTTGGGCCCAGCGTTCCCAGGCAGAGCTGGCCAAGCTCTTCGAGTCCAAGCCGGTGACGATCATCGTAGGGTCGGCCCCCGGAGGCGGTTACGACACGTTCTCCCGGCTGGTGGCGCGTTTCGTCGGCAATTACCTGCCGGGCAACCCGTCGTTCATCGTCCGCAACGTGCCGGGGGCGGGCCAGCTCCGGGGTCTGCGCCGGGCCATGAAGGCCAAGCCGGACGGTCTGACCCTGGGACTGCTCCATCCCCGGTTCGTCCAGCGCGAGCTGGCGGGCAAGGACGTGCCGGATTTCGACCTCGAGACCGTGCGGGTGCTGGGAAGCCCCAGTTCGGGCGAGGTGCCTCGTATCTGGTGCGTCCGCCGCAGCATCGGCACGACCTACGCGGATCTGGTCGAACGCGGCAAGCCGGTGACCAGCGGCGGCAATGCTCCGGGCGCGGCCTTCGGCATCGGCCCCCAGTTCGTGCAGGATCTGGGCGGCCCGATCAAGATGGTCTATGGCTACGGCGGCACCTCCGAGATCATGGCCGCCTTCGACCGGGACGAGATGGAAGGCGTCGATCGCTGCGTGGAGGAGAACGTGCCGCGGCTGTTCCCGAAATGGATCACCGACAAGAAGGCGGCCCCCATCTTCTGGTGGGAAAAGGAGCCGTCCAAGGACTGGCTCGGCAGGCTCGGAGCCACCAACGTGCCGCACATCTTCGAGGTGGTGAAGGCCACCGAGGAGCAGCAGAACGCCTTTCTCGTGGCCCAGAGGTTCAACACGTTCAGCCGGATCTACGTACTGCAGCCCGGTGTTCCGGACGACGTTTACGACGTCTGGAAGAAAGCCTTCGAGTCCACCACGAAGGACGCCGGGTTCCTGAAGGCCGCGGGGGTCGCGGGCTACGAGGTCTCGTTGGGCACCGCGGAAGACTTCAACGAGGGGCTCAAGCGGTACCAGTCCCTTACGCCGGACGGGGAGAAGCTGCTCAAGAGGCTCATGGGCATCAACTAGCTCTCCCGGAAGCTGCGGGCGCGAAAACGGCCATCCGTCGCCTGGCGGATGGCCGTTCCGCTTTCCGGGTCAACCCCAGAACAGCCTGAGAAGCGGGGGGTCGTGCCACGTGGCGTTCAGGAACCGGTCATAGACCAGCACGATCAGGGCCAGGAACAGGAGCCCCAGGACCGCGGACCAGATCCACCCGGCGCGGCCGTACGCGAGCACGTAGAAGAAGACTCCCAGCGGGATGGCGATGTGGAACCCTACCAGCCAGACTGCGGCGTAGAGGCCCAGGATGTAGAGACAGATGCGGGCGAAGCGCATCCTCTCGCCCCCGGGGTCGGCGCCGGTCCGGAAGCCGAGGTCCATGATCTGCCCGGAGGCGGTCTCCCGGGCGCTGCGCACCAGGACGATCAGGCGCAAGAGCCAGAACGGCGTCCCCAACCCGATGGCGATGCGGGGCATGAGGGCCGAGCCTTCGGGCCAGGAGAAGGACTCGACGAACATGTAGAGGAAGAGCCCGCCGACCATGGCCAGCAGGATGACCTCCCCCAGCACTTCGACGGAGAAGCCGCGCGGGGCCGTCCCCGCCGGCTCCTTGCCGGCGTTCCCGTGCCTGCTTCCATCCATCATACTTGGTCCATCCCCGGATCCCGTCCTTCCCCGGTGGACTCCTCCGCGGCCCTCTTGGCGCCCTGCTGCATCCGCAGGCTGACCACCATCACCAGGATCATCACCGCGATGATGGAAAGGAACTGCGGGCGCGCGAACATGGACCAGCCGTAGCTGTTGGCCGAGAGCCAGAGGTACTTCTCCACGATGTCCGCCAGCACCACGGCGATGAGGATCGGCGGGCGGGGCCAGCCGTAGCGCTTCATGAAGAGTCCCAAGACGCCGAAGGCCAGCACCAGGCCCAGGTCCTCCATGGAGTAGGTGGCCTGGTAGGCGGCGAGGGTGACCAGGCCGATGATGACCGGGGCCAGGACGTTGGGCGATATGGCCGCGATGCGCGTCATGAAAGGCGCGAAATAGAGCATGATGGGCACCACCACCACGTTCCCCAGGACGATGGTGTAAACCAGGCTGATGGTGAGGTCCAGGTTCTCGGTCAGCATGGCCGGGCCCGGCTGCACCCCGGACAGCACCAGGATCGCCAGCAGGATGGCCATGCCCCCGCTTCCCGGTATGCCGAACACCACCGTGGGGATCAGCACGCCTCCGTCCACCGAGTTGTTGGCCGAGTCCGCGGCGATGACGCCCCTCACGTCGCCCTTGCCGAAGGTCTCCATGGCGCCCTTCTCGGTATGGCGCGCCTGGGCGTAGGCGATCCAGTGGGCCCCGGACGAGCCGATGCCCGGCATCATCCCCACGAAAGTGCCGATGAGGGACGAGCGCACCAGCAGCCACTTGTTGCGAAGGGCTTCGCGCATGCCCTTGTACACGTCCCGGTCCGCCTCCTTCAGCATGGTTTCGAGGCGCTCCCGGGCGATGGGGGTGTTGGACACCACCAGATCCACGACCTCGGGCAGGGCGAACAGGCCGATGACCACGGGGGCCAGCGGTATCCCGTCCCAGAGGTAGTCGATGCCGAAGGTGGAGCGGGCGTTGCCGCCGATGACGGAGAAACCGATCATGGAGATGGCGAGGCCGAAGCAGGCGGTGAGCATGCCCTTGACGAACGCTCCCGAACTGACGATGGCCACGCACATGAGCCCCAGGAGCGACAGCAGGAAGAACTCCGCGGACCCGAAGAGCTTCAGCAGCTCCCGGGAGACGGGCAGGGCGAGGAGCAGGGCGAGGGCGCCCACGATGCCGCCCACCAGCGTGCACATGTAGCTGGCCCCCAGGGCCACGCCGGCCAGCCCCTTGCGGGACATGGGATAGCCGTCGAGGATGGTGGCCTGGGCCGACCGGGCGCCCGGAATGCCCATGAGTATGGAGGGGACCGGCTCGGTGATGTCGCTGGCCGCCAGGAAGAACACCACCGCGGTCACGGTGATCCACGGGTCCACGTACCCCGCGAACCCCAGCAGCACCACCGCCACGGGAAGGTTTCCCCCGGGCATGAGGCCCGAGACCAGCGCAACGGGCAGCATCACCAGCATGGCCAGCAGCGGCCCGGGGGAAAAGAGCTTGTCCGCCGCGCTTATGGCAGCTTCCCACATGGATTCCTCACGAACGCCCGGACCGATGGTACTGCGCCGCGGCGCCGCGCCAATGCGAAGTGCTGACTTGCCATGACCGGCGCGTGCTGTCAACTTGACGCATGCCCATCGAGGTCCTCGCCCTGCTGACGGCGCTGTCCTACGCCACCGCCAACATCTCGGCCCGGTGGGGGCTGCGATACTCGACCCCCAACACCGCGGTCCTCTTCTCCCTGACCGTGCACGCGGTGGGACTCTCCACCATGGTGCTCCTGACCGGAGGCGTCGCCGCGGTTCCCCGGACGGCCCTCTACCTCGTGGTGGTCACCGGCCTGCTGCAGGCCCTGCTGCGCTCCTGCCACTACCTGGCCATATCCAGGGTGGGCGTGTCCCGGGCCGTAACCCTGCGCAACACCCACCCCATGCTCGCCGTCCTCATCGGCGTCACGGTCCTCGGAGAGCACGCAGGCGCGCTCCACCTCCTGGGAGTGGCGCTGATCGTGGGCGGCACCGCCTTCACCTCGTGGCGGATGGACGAGAACGTACCGGGCTTTCGCCCGAAATACCTCTGGTTGCCGGCCGCCACCTGCGTCATCACCGCCACGGTCCATCCCGTCCGGCGGTACGCCCTGACCATCGCCCGGGAGCCGCTCTTCTTCGCCGCCCTGGTGGGCGTGGTCTCGCTGGCCTGCTTCGCCGCCTACCTGGCGCTGCCGCTGCCCCGGGAGAAGCTGGTGTGGCATCCCAAGGCCCTGTTGCCCTTCGCCGTCTCGGGAGCCAGCGAGACCCTGGCCATCCTGTTCCTGTTCCTGGCCCTGGCTTCGGGTCCGGTGGTGGTGGTCTCGCCCATCGCCGCCACCTCCCCGGTCTGGACCGTGATCCTCGCCAGCATCGTCCTGCGCCGGGTGGAACGCACTACGCCGGCGGTGGTCCTCGGCACGCTGCTGGTGGTGGCGGGGGCGGCGTGCGTGGCCGCGGGGAGGATCGGGAGTTGAGAACTTGTAGAGCATCTCCCGCCCAACGTGCTAATATGAAACAGGCTTCCGGTTCCGGATCCTCGATTTCCCCAAGGAGGCGCTCATGCTTCGACATATGGTTGGGATGGCGGTGTTGGCGTTGATGCTGGCCTCGCCTCCCCTGTGGGCGGATTACGACACGGGGCGGAAGGCGTGGGACGCGGGCAATCACGCGCAGGCGCTGTCGGAGTGGCGGATGGCGGCGAACGCGGGGGACCGGCGGGCCATGCTGGCGTTGGGACGGCTGTACGCCCGGGGGCTGGGAGCGCCGCAGGACTACGTGCTGGCGCACATGTGGTTCAACCTGGCGGCGAGCCGGGGGGAGACCGCGGCGGTGAAGGAACGGTATGCGATGGCGGCGAAGCTGACCCCCGCGGAACGGGCCGAGGCGCACAGACGGGCGCGGGTCTGGCGTCGGGAAAGGGTGGGGACGGCCTTTCGGGATTGCCCGGGTTGTCCCGAGATGGTGGTGGTGCCGGCGGGGAGCTTCCTGATGGGGTCGCCGCGGTCGGAGGCCGGGCGGTACGATTTCGAGGGTCCGGTGCGCCAAGTGACGATAGCGAAGCCGTTGGCGGTAGGGGTGAAGGAGGTGACCCGAGGGGAGTATCGGCGGTTTGCGAGCGCCACGGGACACTCGCCGGGGGATTCATGCGTGACCTACGAGCATGGCAGGGTGGGGAATCGACGGGGGCGGAATTGGAAGAATCCCGGGTTCCCGCAGACGGACGGGCATCCGGTGGTGTGTGTGAACTGGGAGGACGCCAAGGCGTACGTGAAGTGGTTGCGTGACAGGACGGGGAAGGATTACCGCTTGTTGAGCGAGTCGGAGTGGGAGTACGTGGCGCGAGGGGCGAGCCGTGCGGCGCGGTACTGGGGGGAGAGCGAGGAAGGCCAGTGCAGTTACGCGAACGGATCGGATGTGAACACGGATACTTCGTGGGGAACGGGATGCAACGACGGATACGCGCGGACGGCGCCCGCGGGGAGCTACACGGGGAACGGGTACGGTTTGTATGACGTTTTGGGGAACGTATGGGAGTGGGTGGAGGACTGTTGGAACTGGAGTCATGCAGGAGCGCCGTCCGATGGGCGCGCACGGTTGACGGGGGATTGCAGCCGGGTGGTGTTGCGCGGCGGTTCCTGGTTCGACGCGCAGCGGGTCCTCCGCTCCGCGAACCGGGGCTGGATCTCCCCCGGGGTCCGGGACAGCGTCTTCGGCTTCCGGGTCGCCCGGACGCTCACCCTGTGAAGGAACCTCTGAACAATTCCGGCCTGAGGCGCCTCTCCCTATGGAAAAGCGCGTCCTTCGACTTCGCTTCGCTACGCTCAGGACGAACGGATGCAATTGTTCAGGGTTTCCTGAATATGCGTTGCCTGGTTCGGACCGTGGTTGTGGCGTTGGCGCTGGCCTCGCCTCCTTTGTGGGCGGACTACGACGCGGGGCGGGAGGCGCGGGATGCGGGCAATCACGCACAGGCGCTGTCGGAGTGGCGGAAGGCGACGAACGCGGGGGGCCGTCGGGCCATGCCGGTGCAGGGCGTCAGGCTTTTTCGGGACTGCGGGGAGTGTCCGGAGTTGGTGGAGGTTCCGGTGGGGAGTTACTCGATGGGTAGCCGTCATCCGCGGGGGAACGAATTTCCGGTGCATCGGGTAACGATAGAGGCGCCGTTTGCGGTGGGAGTGAAGGAGGTAACGCGAGGGGAGTACAGGCGTTTCGTGAGTGCGACGGGACATTCGGCGGGGGATTCATGCACCACCTACGAGCATGATGGCCTAGGGAAGATATGGAAGAAATGGAGAGGGAGCGGATGGAAGAATCGAAGGGGGAGGAATTGGGAGCATCCCGGGTATGAGCAGACGGACGAGCATCCGGTGGTATGTGTGAGCTGGGAGGACGCGAAGGCGTATGTGGGTTGGTTGTCGAGGGAGACGGGGGAGGAGTATCGGTTGTTGAGCGAGGCGGAGTGGGAGTACGTGGCGCGCGCAGGGAGCCGGGATGTGCGGTATTGGAGGCGGGGGGAACAGTGTCGTTATGCGAACGGGGCGGATGCGAGCACGGATCTTTCTTTGAGAGCAGGGTGTAGTGATGGATATGCGCGTACGGCGCCGGTGGGGAGTTTTGTACCGAACGGGTTTGGGCTGCACGATGTATTGGGGAACGTGTGGGAGTGGGTGGAGGACTGTTGGTACGAAGAGGGTTGTAGCTGGCGGACACATCGCGGCTGTTCCTGGCACAGCGCACCGAGCAGCCTGCGGTTCACTTACCGCATGGGGAGCCTCTCCTGGGACCGGAGCAGCGTCATGGGCTTCCGCGTTGCCCGGACGCTCACCCGGTGAATCATTTACAAGTCCCAGGCACTCTACTTGTAGAGTATCTCCCGCCCAAGGTACTAAGAAACAGACTCTTTGATTCCCGATTTCCCCAAGGAGACGCTCATGCTTCGATATATGGTTTGGACGGCAGTTGTGGCGCTGATGCTGGCCTCGCCTCCCTTGTTGGCGGACTACGACGCGGGGCGGAAGGCGTGGGATGCGGGAAATCCCGCGCAGGCGCTGTCGGAGTGGCGGAAGGCGGCGAACGCGAGGGACATCGAGGGTCTGAAGACGGCGTTGGCAGCGGGGGCGGATGTGAACGCGCGGGACGGCCGTGGGTGGACGGCGCTGATGCACGCGGCGAACAAGGGGTACGTGCTGCTG
Source organism: uncultured Binatia bacterium (SeqCode) (assembly GCA_965204235.1). Classification (GTDB taxonomy): domain Bacteria; phylum Desulfobacterota; class Binatia; order UBA9968; family JAJDTQ01; genus JAJDTQ01. Next base: position 1,693,780 of record OZ241979.1, on the reverse strand, counting down.
GTGGAGCCGTTGTTGGCTGCGAAGGCGGATCCGGACATCCGTTCGGCGGACGGAGCGACGGCGTTGTTCATGGCGACGGTTCATGGGCATACGGAGGTCGTCGCTCTGCTGATGGAAGCGGATGCGGATATTTCGATCAAGGGGCCGAAAGGCAAGACCGCGGTGGACGTGGCGCGGCTGAAGTACGGTGACCTGAAGACGTTGCGGGAGAAGGGTGGGGACCCCGCGGTCCTCGCACTGGTGCAGGGCGTCACGCTGTCTGTGCTGCGGGCGAAGGCGGAAGAGCGCAAGCGTTTACCGGAAAGAGTGGGGAAGGTCTTTCGGGACTGTGGGGAGTGTCCGGAAATGGTGGTGGTTCCCGCGGGGAGTTACCTGATGGGGTCGCCGTCTACGGAGGTTGGGCGGGACGATGATGAGGGTCCTGTGCATCAGGTGGTGATAGGGGAACCGTTTGCGGTAGGGGTGAAGGAAGTGACGCGGGGGGAGTACATGCGGTTCGTGAGAGTGACGGGACATTCGGCGGGGGATTCATGCTGGACCTACGAGGATGGCGAGTGGAAGGATCGAGGGGGGCGGAACTGGGAGGATCCCGGGTTTGGGCAGATGGACGGGCATCCGGTGGTATGTGTGAATTGGGAGGATACGAAGGGGTATGTGGAATGGTTGTCGAGGGAGACGGGGGAGGAGTATCGGTTGTTGAGCGAGGCGGAGTGGGAGTACGTGGCGCGCGGGGGGAGCGGGAGAGCGCGGTATTGGGGAGAGGATGGCCAGTGTGGGTATGCCAACGGGGCGGATAGAGCATTGAAGGGGCGTTACAGTGATTGGAAATGGGAGGTAGCGTCATGTAACGATGGACATGTGCATACGGCTCCGGTGGGGAGTTTTGCATCAAACGGGTTTGGTTTGTACGACGTATTGGGGAACGTGTGGGAGTGGGTGGAGGACTGTTGGAAAGAGAGTTACGCGGGCGCGCCGTCTGATGGGCGTGCATGGGAGAGTGGGAATTGTGGCCGGCGGGTTCTTCGCGGCGGTTCCTGGGACGACGTACCGTGGTACCTGCGGTCCGCGAGCCGCGGCAGGGACGCCACCGGAAACCGGTACGACGACTTCGGCTTCCGCGTTGCCCGGACGCTCACCCCATGAATCGTTATATCCTTACCTCGGGGGTCCAGGGGCGAAGCCCCTGGCCGTGGATGTGCATGTGAGAGAATCCGAAAGGACGACGGAGCCGAGCCGGGCTTGACTCGTAATATCGAATCCAGGAGGACTTCCATGGCCAAAGCCAAAGTGTTCGTGTTTGCCCCCAACGACGCCAAGGGCGATTCCCACAGGAAGATGGAGGCCGCCGGTTGCGAGCTGGTGCTGGGTGACGCCGGCTGGCATACGCCGCAGGGCAACAACGAGGCCGAGATGGTTGCCATGGCGGAGGGGGCCCATGCCCTGGTGGGCACGTCCATCCGAAGTTCTCCCATCACCAGGGCCATCATGCAGGGTTCCCGGGACCTGCGGGTGGTGGCCAAATACACCATCGGCGTGGACGACGTGGACGTGGAGGCGGCCACCGAGTTGGGCGTCATGGTGTGCCACGCGCCCACGGAGTCCAACTGGGGCGGCGTGGCCGAGGGCGCCATCGCGGGCATGCTGACCATGCTCAAACGGGTGCGCGAACGGGATCGGCACCTGAAGTCGGGCGGCGAATGGCGGGACCTGAGCCTGCAGGGCACCTACGTGGGGTCGCGCTCCATGGACGGCTACCCCGGGATCACCCTCGGCATCATCGGCCTGGGCCGCATCGGAACCCGGATCGCCAAGCTCATGAAGCCCTGGGGCATGAGGATGGTCGCCTGCGACCCTTACGTGCCGGACGGGAAGTTCGAGGAAGCCGGCGTGGAGAAGGTGGACCTGCCCGCGCTGCTGCGGGAGTCGGACGTGGTGACGCTCCACGTGGTCCTCACCGGGGAGACCCGTCACATGATCGGGAAAGAGCAGTTGGCGCAGATGAAGGAGACCGCGGTCTTCATCAACACCTCGCGGGGTTACTGCGTCAACGAGCCCGAGCTGGCCGAAGCGTTGCGGAACGACGTGATCTCGGGGGCCGTCCTCGACGTGTTCGAGGACGAGCCGCTGTCCATGGACAGCCCGCTGCGGAAACTCGGGGACAAGGTGGTCCTCTCGGCCCACATGGTCTCGTCCAACCGGGGCAGCGGCCTCCACCCCGGCGTGGTCTGGGCCACGGACTCCGTGCTGACCGCGCTGCGCGGAGAGGTCCCGGACAACGTCTATAACAAGGAAGTCATCGAGCAGTGGAAGAGCCGCTTCGGCGGCAAGAGCCTCCTCTGAGCCGTGGGAGACCAGGACGTAAGGCGGGACGAGGACGCGGTCCGGCTGCGCTCGTTCATCTCGCGTCTGCTGTGCGACGTGCAGGCGCTGGAGCGGATGCTGTCCGGGGGGATGATCGAGTCCGGGGTGCACCGCATCGGCGCCGAGCAGGAGCTCTTCCTGGTGGACGCGGCGCGGCGTCCCGCGCCTCGGGCGCTGGAGATCCTGGAGCGGGTGGGCGACTCCCATTACACCACCGAGCTCGGGCTCTTCAACCTGGAGATCAACCTCGACCCGTTGCCGTTCGAGGACGACTGCCTGAGTCGGCTGGAGCGGCAGCTCGACGGCGCGTTGGCCCGGCTCCGGGAGGCGGCCCACGAGTGTGACGCGGAGGTGGTCCTCACCGGCATCCTGCCGACCCTGCGCAAGTCCGACTTGGCGCTGGCCAGCATGACCCCCCGGCCGCGCTACCGGGCGCTCAACGCGGTGCTCCGGCAACTCCGCGGGGGCGACGACTACGAGTTTCGGCTCAAGGGCGCCGACGAGTTGCGCGTCAAGCACGACTCGGTGATGCTGGAAGCGGCCTGCACCAGCTTCCAGGTGCACTACCAGGTGGAGCCCGCTGAGTTCGCCCGGTGCTACAACCTGGCCCAGGCCATGACCGCGCCGCTGCTGGCCGCGGCCGCCAACTCGCCGCTGCTGTTCGGGCGGCGGCTGTGGCGCGAGACGCGCATCCCGCTGTTCCAGCAATCCATCGACACGCGCCAGGCCGCCCACCACATGCGCGAGCGCGCCGCGCGCGTGAGCTTCGGCCGGCAGTGGGTGCGGCATTCCATCCTGGAGTTGATCCAGGAGGATCTGGCGCGCTTCCGCGTGTTGATCGAGAGCGAAGCGGAGGAGGACTCCCTGGAGGTCCTGGAGCGGGGCGGCCTCCCCGAACTCAAGGCGTTGCGGACCCACACCGGCACGGTATATCGTTGGAACCGGGGCTGCTTCGGCATCGGGGAGGGCAAGGCCCACCTCCGGATCGAGAACCGGGTCCTGCCCGCGGGTCCCACGGTGGTCGATGAAGTGGCCAACGCCGCCTTCTTCCTCGGGCTGCTCCGGGGCGGACAGGAGGCATACGGAGACATGGCCGCGGCCATGCCCTTCCACGACGCCGAGGCCAACTTCCTGGCCGCGGCGCAACGGGGGCTCGACGCCCAGTTCGCCTGGGTGGACGGCAAGGCCGCGCCCGCGAGGGACCTGATCCGCGGGGAGCTGCTGCCGCTGGCGCGGCACGGGCTGCGCGCAGCCGGTCTCCGTTCCGAGGACGGCGACCGTTACCTGGGGGTGGTCGAGCAGCGGGTGGCGTCGGGCCGGACCGGCGCGTCCTGGTTGCTGCGCTCCCTCACGGACATGCAGGGGGTGGACACGCAGGAGGCGCTGCTCAGCGCGCTCACCGCGGCCACCGTCAACCGGCAATGGGAGGGAGCGCCCGTGCACGAATGGCCGCTGGCCCAGGTGGAGGAAGGCCGCGTCCGCAGTCTGCAGGACCTGCGCATCGAGGAGTTCATGACCACGGACCTCTTCACCGTTCATCCCGACGAGCCCGTGGACCTGGTGGCCAGGCTCATGGACTGGAAGCGGATCCGGCACGTGCCGGTGGAGGACCCCCAGGGCAAGCTCGCGGGCCTGATCTCGTGCTTCGAGGTCTTGCGCCACTGCGCGTCGGCCCGGCGTGCGGCCGACGGAGACCCCGCGCCGGTCAGCGCTGTGATGCAGACCCGGCCCATGACCATCGCTCCGGAAGCCCCGGTGCTGGAGGCCATCGCCCGGATGCGTCGGGAGAAGAGCGATTACCTGCTGGTGGTCAAGGAGGAGCGCTTGGTGGGGATCGTGACGGAACCCGACGTCCTCGACCTGACGGCGCGGCTGCTCGAGCACGCCGCCCGGGAATCCACGACCCGTGGCGCTTGAGTCGCCGGTCCGCCCGCGCAGCTTTCCCCGCGTGCTCGGGAGCTGGGGCGGCGACGCCCCCGGCCCCCTGGTGATCGGCATCGGCGGGATGCACGGCAACGAGCCCGCGGGCGTGTTGGCCCTGCAACGGGCGCTGGAGACGCTGCGGTCCTCCCGCACGCCTTTCCGCGGCCGGTTCGTCGGCCTGTCCGGCAACCGGGCGGCCCTCGCCCGGGGACGCCGGTACATCGACCAGGACCTCAACCGGTTGTGGTCCGCGGAGCGCGTCCGGCGGTTCCGGAACGGCCGCAACTCCGTGGAGGCGACCTCCGAGACCGAGGAGCAGCGCGAACTCCTGGAGGCGCTGGAAGCGCAGCTCGCCCAACGCCGGGGACCGGTGGTCTGCCTCGACCTCCATACCACCTCCGCCGCGGGCACGCCCTTCGTGGTCATCGGCGACACCCTCCTCAACCGGCGCTTTGCCTTCGGTCTCGGCGCCCCGGTGGTCCTTGGCCTGGAGGAACGGCTGGAGAGCACCATCCTGAACCATCTGGGGGAGCGGGGATACGTCGCGGTGGGCTTCGAGGGCGGACAGCACGATTCGCCTTCGGCGTTGACCATCCACCTGGCGGCCATCCGCAGCGTGCTGGCCACCGCGGGATGCGTCCGGGCGGAAGACTTCCGGGCGCCGGACGAGGGCCGCGACGTGTCCGGGGCGGAGGGGTCCGCGGGTCGGGCGGCGCCGCGGGTGGTGGAGATCCGGGACCACCACGTGATCCGGGAAGGCGACGACTTCGTCATGGAGCCCGGGTTCACCAACTTCCAGCCGGTGGAGCGCGGGCAGGCGCTCGCCCGGGACCGCCGCGGCCCGATCCTTGCGCGCGAGTCCGGCCAGATCCTGATGCCGCTCTACCAGGAACAGGGCACGGACGGGTTCTTCCTGGTGCGGCAGGTGCGGCCCTTCTGGCTGCGCGTCGCCGAATGGCTGCGCCGTCTGCGGTTCGAGCGCTTCCTGCCGGTCCTGCCGGGGGTGCGCCTGCACGCGGACCGTCCGCTGACCCTCGTGGTGGACCCGCGCATCGCCCGGTGGTTCGTGGTGGAGCTGTTCCACTTGCTGGGTTTCCGAAAGAGACGCTCGCGGCAAGGCAAGCTGGTGGTCAGCCGGCGCTGGCATGAACCTTGCTCGTTCGAGGAACCGGAGCCCGAGCCGTAGGCCCGGGTCATGGACCACGGGCATGCGGCGGCGTGACGCAAGAGCGGAAGGGCACGGACCCATGCCAAGGACGCCGAACCGGATCTCCCTGGCGCTGGCGGGCGCGGCGCTGGCCGCGGCCATGCTGGCCGCAGGCGCCGGCTTCGCGGAGCCGGTGTATCTCTCCATCGTCCACTTCAACGACCTGGACCGCATGGAGGAAAGCCGCGGCCAGGGCGGCGTCGCCCGCCTCGCCGCGGTGGTCCGGGCCGAGCGGGCCCGGGGATCCCACGTCCTCGTGACCTTCGCCGGCGACGGCATATCGCCTTCGCTCATGTCCAGCATCGACAAGGGCGCCCACATGATCGACCTGCTGAACCGGGTGGGTCTGACGGCCATGGCCATCGGCAACCACGAGTACGATTTCGGCCCGGCCGTGGCCAGCCAACGTTTCTCCGAAGCCGGGTTCCCCGTCCTCGGCGCCAACAACGTGGATACCGACGGGGAGGTCATCGATGGCGCCCAGGCGTCGGTCATGGTCGATGCCGGGCGGTTCAAGGTGGGGATCTTCGGTCTCACCACCGTCGGCACCGCGGTCAAATCGAGGCCCGGTGGGGTCGTCTTCCGTCCGGTCCTGGAAACGGCTGCGGCCCAGGCCGCCAGGTTGCGCGCGGCCGGCGCGCACCTGGTCGTCGCGCTGGCCCATACCGACGCGGCCGAGGACGCCGCGCTGCGGAAGCAGCGCGCAGTGGACGTGTTGCTCAGCGGCGACGACCACCGGCTCGCCCTGGAGTACGACGGCGCGGTCCTGTTCGCCGAATCGGGTCAGCAGGCGGACTGGGTGACGGTCATCGACCTCACCCTCGACGAGGCGGAGTCCCGCGGCGAGAAGCGGTTCGTGTGGAGCCCGGCGTTTCGCGCGGTCCATACCGGCCGCGTCAGCCCGGATCCCGAGCTTGCCGCGGCAGTCCGGGCATACCGCGACGAGCTGTCACGGGACCTCGACGTGGAGATCGGCCAGACCGCCACCGAGATCGACAGCCGCCGGGCGACGATCCGCACCGGTGAGGCCGCCATCGGCAACCTCGTGGCCGACGCCATGCGTGCGGCGGTGGGCGCCGACATGGCCCTCACCAACAGCGGCGGCATTCGCGCCGACAAGGTCTATGCGCCCGGCGCGAAGCTGACCCGGCGCGATGTCCTGAACGAGTTGCCGTTCGGCGACAAGACCGTCCTCCTCCAGGTGACCGGGCGCGAGGTGCGCGACGCACTCGAGAACGGCTTCAGCCGGATCGAGAAGCAGTCGGGCCGGTTCCCCCAGGTCTCCGGGATCGAGGTGGTGTTCGATCCCGCGAAGCCGGCCGGCAGCCGCGTGGTGGATCTCCGGCATGACGGCGCCGCCCTCGACCCGGACGCCGCCTACCGGTTGGCCACCAACGACTTCCTGGGCAGCGGCGGCGACGGATACCGCGTCTTCGCCAACCGGAAACCCCTGATCGACGCCAAGGCAGGCGGGCTGACGGCGACCCAGGTCATGGAATACATCGCTGCCCGGGGCGTTGTCGCGCCTCGTCCGCAAGGCCGTTTGCGCGCCGTCGATTAGCCCGCCGCGCCGCGTCCGCAAGCGTCCCCGCTCCGTTTGCAAGGCGTCCCGGAAAGGGGGTTCGGGACTCTTGCAACCCATCGGGAAATCGAATAGGTAGGCGTCAGACCCTCGTTGCCGCCGCGGCGACGGGTCAGCGAGGACGCCGTGAAGTTCAGGAGGACGACCACCCCCGTTGCGCTCATGGTCCTGATGCTGGGGGGGAGCTACTGGCTCGGTGCAAGGACCTGGGGCGTGCAGGCACCTGCCTCCGCAGGCAAGGGGTTTGCCGTTGCGCCGACGCCGGCATCCAGCCCGCAGCCGCATCTACGCCGACCAGTCGCTGGCCGGGGCCGCCCTGGCGTCGCGCCGGCGTCCAGCCCGCAACCGCATCCCCCGGCCCAACCGGATCTCCCGCAGCCGCATCCTCCGGTCCAGCCGGACCTCCGCATGGCGGCGCTGAAGGCGGCCGACCCCGAGCCGCCCCGGCAGGCTCGCTCGGCGCGCCTGCCGAACGTCCTGTCCGACAGGGACGCCGCCTTGTACCGGAACGTGTTCGAACTGCAGGAGGAGGGGCGCTGGAGCGAGGCCGACGCCTCCATCAAGCGCATCGGCGCCCCGCTGCTCATGGGTCACGTCCGGTTCCAGCGCTACATGCACCCTACCCGATACCGTTCGTCGTACCCGGAGCTGAGAGCCTGGATGAGGGACTACGCCGACCATCCGGGCGCCCGGAGGATCTACCGGCTGGCCAAGCGGCGTCGACCCGAGGGCCGGAGACCGCCGCCGCGTCCGGTCCGCCGCCCGCTCGCTTCCGAAGCCGTGCTCGACCGCTCTCCGGCGGCGCCGCAGCCGCGCGTCATCGACCCCCGGGACGCGGTGAGAAAGGCCGCCGGCCATTCGCCCGCGGAGCTCAGCAGGATCCGGCAAGTCCGGCAGCAGGTCCGGGTGTGGTTGGCGTCCGGCTCCGTGGCCAAGGCTCTCAGGTTCCTGGACCAGCCGGGCAACGTCCGGCTGATGGACCACTTGAGCTTCGACGAGACCCTGGCGCAGATCGCCGCCGGATATTTTCTGGAGGACAGGGACCGCAAGGCGCTGGACGCGGCAAACCGTGCAGTGGCGCGGTCGGGACGCCTGGTGCCCATGGCTCGGTGGTGGGGCGGTCTGGCTGCGTGGCGTCTGGGGGAGCACCGGGAGGCGGCGCGGCACTTCCATGCTCTGGCCGAATCGGAATGGATGACTCCCTGGCTGGTGTCGGCCGGGGCCTACTGGGCCAGTCGCGCCTACGGGAAGGCCGGCCTGCAGGAACGGGTCGAGCCCATGCTGCGTGCGGCCTCCCGACATCCGCGTACTTTCTACGGACTCCTGGCCATCGCCGCCCTGGGAGAGAGGCCGCCCCTCGATTTCCACGAGCCCCGGCTCGACCACGAGGACGTCGACGTCCTGCTGCGCATGGAGCCGGCGCGCCGCGCCCTGGGCTTGATCCAGGTCGGGCGATTCGTACTCGCGGGGTCCGAGTTGCGCCGGTTCGTCCACCGCCTCCCACCCCGGTTGGAGCAGGCGATGCTGACCCTGGCCTCGGAGCTGGGGTTGGCCCACCTGTCGTACCGCGCCGCGGAGAGGTTGCGGCAGAGGACCGGCAAAGCCCTGGACGCCGCCCTCTATCCGCTGCCCGTATGGAAGCCCCGCGGCGGGTACCTCCTCGACCGCGCGTTGCTGTTCGCGGTGATACGGCAGGAATCGGCGTTCGATGCAGACGCCAGGAGCTCCCGCGGCGCCCGCGGCCTGATGCAGCTCATGCCCGACACCGCCAGCGCCATGAACGGTCGGCGTTACCGCGGCGCGGACCGCCACGAGATCATGGACCCGGTGCTCAACATGACCCTCGGCCAGAAGTACATCCGGCGCCTCCTGTCGAAGGACGACATCGACGGGAACCTGTTCTACGCGTTGATCGCCTACAACCGCGGCCCCGGAAAGCTCAGGGAATGGCGCCGCAAGGTCGAGTATCGAGACGACCCGCTGCTGTTCATCGAAAGCATCCCGAACAGGGAGACGCGGATCTTCATCGAGCGGGTGTTGACCAACCTGTGGATCTACCGCGCCCGCCTCGGTCAGCCGGCGCGCTCGCTGGAAACCGTGGCATCGGGCGGTTGGCCCGCCTACGTCGCCCTCGACCGCGCGTCGAGGACCCGGACCTATTGAGACCGCTCGCCCCGGGAGCGGAGCATCGGGGAGGAGACCAGGATGAAGACGCACCAGCCAAAGACGCGCCGACCAATCCATCGGACCCTTCTACTTGCCGCCATCGCGGTATTCCTCGGCAGCACGGGAGCGGGAGCGGCGGACTTCTATGCCGGCAAGACCATCACCATCGTCTGTCCCTACTCCACGGGCGGCACGTACGACCGCATGTCGCGGCTCGCCGCCAGGTACCTGCCCCGGCACATACCGGGCAACCCGGCCGCGGTCGTGCACAACCGCCCCGGGGCCGGCGGCGTCATCGGGCTGCGGTCGGTTTACCGCGCCGAGCCGGACGGCCTGTCGCTGGTCCACTTTACCAGTCCCATGGTGGTGCGCAGCCTGACCGGCGGCATCCCGGACATCGACTTCACCACACTGACCTGGCTCGGCAGCGTGGGCGGCGCGCATTACATCTTCGCGCTGCGGTCCGAACGGCCCGAGCGCAGCCTCGATGACTTCAAGAACACGAAGGATCCCATCCGCGTAGCGGCGTCGGGTCCGAGCTCGCTGCTCACCCAGGCGGCCAAGTTCCTGCAGCGCGCGGGCAAGTTCCACATCCGGCTGGTGTCGGGCTACAAGGGGTACAACCCCATGGCGCTGGCGCTGAAGCAGAACGAGGTGGACGGCGTGACCACTGCGGGGTCCGCGGTCGCCGTCAATGCCGCGACCCGGGAGATGCACGAGGACGGCACGATCCGGCTCGTGCTGTCCATGGGCGGGGCTCCCCCTCCCGCACGCCTGGCCAAGGAGGTCGCGGCGCTTCCGAAGTTCGTGGACGGCATCGACGATCCGAAGGACCGGGAGGCCTACGTGGCGTTCTCGGGCCTCTTGAACGCCAGCCGGCCGTTCGCGGCCACGCCGGGACTGCCCGCGGAGCGGGCCGCGATCCTCGAGAAGGCCATGGCCGACATGATGGCCGATCCCGAGTTCGTGAAGACCGCCACGGACCAGGGTTTCGTGCTCAACCCGTTGCACTCCCGGGAGGCGGAGAAGCTGATCCTGTCGGTCTTCCACCTGTCCCCGGAGATCCGGGAACGGTTGAAGGCGCTCCTGAAATAGCGCCCCGGACCCTCGCGCAAGATGGCGCTCGAGGCCTTCCACGAGGCCGTCGGCATCACCTTCACCCTGCCGGTGCTCGGGGGGGTCCTGCTGGGGCTGCTGATCGGCCTCGTCTTCGGCGCGGCGCCGGGCCTGACCGCGGTGCTCGGCATCGTGTTGCTCCTGCCCTTCGTGTGGAACCTTTCGCCTTTCGTCGCCTTCGCCATCATGCTCTCGCTGGTGTCCGCGGTGCATACCTCGAACACCTTCCCGGCCTTCTTCTTCAACGTGCCCGGCAGCCCCAGCGCCGCGGCCACCATCCTGGACGGCTATCCCATGGCGCGCAACGGCGACGCCGCCCGCGGACTGACCGCGGCGTTCGTGGTCTCCGCGGTGGGCGGCGTCATCGGCGCGCTGGTGCTCCTGGCCGCCTTGCCTGCCTTGCAGCCGATGGTGCTGGCGTTCGCGGCCCCGGAACGTTTCATGCTGGCGGTGCTGGGGATCCTGATGATCAGCTTCCTCAGCGGCGCGAAACCGGTCAAGGGCTTGCTGGCCGGTACGATGGGCCTCTGGCTGGGCGCCGTGGGCCAGGACCCGCAACTGGGCGTGCCCCGGTTCACCTTCGGCGCCGACTACCTGCTCGACGGGCTCCACACCGTGCCCATCGTCATGGGGTTGTTCGCCTTGCCGGAGGTGGTGTCCCTGGCCATGCGCGGGCGCATCGCGGAACGCACGCACGTGGACATGGGCGAGGGGTTCCGGCCCGGCATCCGGGCCTGCGTGGCCAACCGGTGGCTGGTGGTCCGCAGTGCGGTGGTGGGGGTGGTGGGGGGAGCCATCCCGGGCATCGGCGGCACCGCGGCCGCGTTCTACGCATACGGCATGGCCGTGCAGGGAGCGGAGGGCGCCCGCCGCGCAGGGTTCGGCAAGGGCGAGATCCGGGGCGTCATCGCGCCCGAGAGCGCCAACAACGCTTCGGCCGGCGGAGAGTTGGTGCCGTTGCTGGCCTTCGGCGTGCCCGGTGGGGCCACGTCGGCCATCCTGCTGGCGGCGTTCCTGGTCCTCGGCGTCAACCCCGGTCCCGAGATGCTGGGCGAGAAGCTGTCCCTCAGCTTCTCCATGGTGATCGTGTTGATGCTGTCGAACCTGCTGGCCACCGCGGTGTGCATCGCCGTGACCCGTCCCGCCGCCCGCATCGCCTTCCTCCGCAGCAACCTGTTGATCCCGGGACTGCTGCTGTTCGTGCTGTTCGGCTCCTACGTGGCCTATCCGCACCCGTACACCCTGGTGGTCACGCTGCTGTTCGGCGGGTTGGGTTACCTGATGATGCGGCTGGACTGGGCCCGTGCGCCGCTCCTGGTGGGCTTCATCCTGGGTCCGCTGGCCGAGAACAACCTGGCGATCTCGCTGTCGAGCTACGGCGCCGCGTTCCTCACCCGGCCCATCCCGCTCGCCGCCATGGCGGTCATGCTGCTGGTGGTCTTCGTGGCGGTTCGCCGCGGGGCGCGCGGCGCATGAGGGACCTCCGCGAGGTCGTGCTGGGGAGCGCCGCGGCCGCGCTGTTCGCCGGCGTCGTCCTCACCGCGCTTCGGTGGGAGCCGGAAACCGCCACGTTCCCCATGCTCATCGGCGTCACCGGCCTGGGGCTCGCCGTCTGGAGCGTGGTCGGCGACCTCCTGGGGAAACGCACGGCGCGCCCCCAAGACCGCGGGACGAGCGCGGAGGACACGACCCGGGCGCGCGCCGCATTCGTCTGGATCGCAGTCTTCTTCGCGCTGGTGCTCTCTGTCGGCTTCCAGTGGGGCTTGCCCGTAGCCGTCCTGGCCTATTACCGCCTGGAAGCGCGCACCGGACGGATCGGCGCAGTGGCCGCCGCTTTGGTAAGCGCCGCCTTCCTCTACGTCGCCGTGGAGTTCCTGTATCTCCCGCTCTATACCGGCGTGCTGATGGAGCCGTAAGCTACCGAAACGACGACAGGAGAATCCCCGGGGAATACGAAGCCCGGGGTCGGATCCCCGATAAACTCGACGAGGCAAGGGTGTTCGGGGGTTGACAAAAGTACCTTATATGATACCATTGGAAAATGCCCAGGATCATGGAGTACATGGACTCATCGGACAGGAGTCCCTACGCCAAGTGGTTTCTTCGACTGGACGTTAATGTAGCGGCACGCGTCGTGCCGGTGCTGACTCGAATGGAGTCCGGCAACCTCTCTAACGTCAAAGGGGTCGGTCACGGGGTATTCGAGTGTCGCCTGGATCATGGTCCTGGTTACCGGATCTATTTCGGAAAGGATGGAGATAATCTCATCATCTTGCTCGGCGGCGGCACGAAGAGGCATCAACAGCGAGATGTCGAGAAGGCCCAGGCGCTTTGGCGGGAGTATAAGGAGCGCAAGAGAAAGGAGGTTTGAGGGAGATACGGACTGTAAGCAAAAAATAGCTGGCAGAAAATCTTCTAAGAATACTTTTTGAGGTAGTCAATAATGGCTCTGACACGAGACTTCAAGGAAACGATACGTGCTCGCGTGGAGACCGACCCGGCCTTTCGCGAGGCATTGCTCAGGGAAGGCGTCGAATGCCTGCTTTCCGGCGACGTGGACACCGGCAAGGCGGTGCTGCGCGACTACATCAACGCCACCGTCGGCTTCGAGGAGCTGGGTGGCCTCATCGACAAATCGCCCAAGAGCCTGATGCGCATGTTCAGTCGCTCGGGCAATCCGCAGGCGCGCAACCTGTTCGAGATCCTCGGTTGTCTTCAGAAACGCGAGGGTCTGCGCTTCACGGTGCAGGCCGTTCGATAGGCGAACGGAAAACGAACGGAGTGGTTCTTCCCCTACGGGTGCACGTCCTGGGTGAACCATTCCGTGGGCAGGGTTCGGCCGACGCCTTTGGCCACGGCCTCTCGGTACACTTGGTGGGCCACCGCGGTGAACTGGAGCCCCTGTCCGACGTTGTTGACGAAGGCGGTGGTCTCGTCCGGGGACTGTCGTCCCTCCACCGCGCCGATGAGGGCCTGGGGCAGTTCCCGGATCCGGTCCCACAGGGGCGTCGAGCGGTCGGACCACCAGCCACCGGCGCCCTCCGGGGTCTCCACCGCGGGCGTGCGGTAGGTCTGCGGGCGGATGTTGGCGGGGTTCGTGGAGAACAGGAACACCTTGTCCACGGCGTCCAGGAAGTCGTGGTCCATCTCCTGCACCTTGACGGCGCTGTAGTGCACGCCGGGGCGCAGCCACTTTTGCCGGTGCACCGGCGACATGGAGTTGGTCCCCGTCACCACCATGTCGGCGCCTTCCACCGCTTCGTCCGCGGACTCCACCGGCGTGAGCCGGGCCCGGACCTCCGGCGCCAGCTCCCGGCAGAAGCGTTCGCGGTTCACCGGGTTGGGGCTGAACACCTTCACCTCGGCGATTGGCCGAACCGCACAGTGGGCCATCAGTTGTCCGCCGGCCTGCCACCCGGTCCCCAGCAACGCCATGACCCGGGCGTCCTCTCGCGCCAAGTGGCGCGCGGCCAACCCGTTGGCCGCGCCCACGCGCATGCGCGAGACGTAGCCGTCGGGACAGATCATCACCGGGGTCCCGGTCTCCATGCTGAAGAGCAGCAGGAGCCCGTTCCAACGGCCGTCGGCCGAGGGCAGCCGGTCCCTCCTCACGTTGCCCATGACCTCCGGCCAGACGAGCACGTCGCTGTCGATGCGCAGGGCCGCCATGCCCGCCTCGGGCCAGAGGCCGCTCATGGTCTTCAGGCTATAGACCCCTCGGGTCTCGCCGAAGACGGTGGGCGCCAGCGTGTCCACCCGTGGACTGTTGACCGCTTCCCCGGCCTCCAGCGACCGTTGCGAGCGCTCGACGCATTCCATGGCCATCTCCATGGTCAGTATCCGACCGATTTCTTCGTTGCTGAGCAGCAGTGTCATCCGCGAACCTCCGGGTACGACGGCCGTCCATCGTCAACTGTCGGGACGCCGTCCTGACGTAGTGGAATCCTGACGTAACGGAATCGTGCAGGGTAGCCCATTCCGCCCGCAGGGAAAAGCCTTCGTCCGGCTTCGGTTGACGACCCCGGCGTTTTCGGCCATATATCCTTGGCTCTGGCCAGGTAGCTCAGTTGGTAGAGCAGAGGACTGAAAATCCTCGTGTCGGCAGTTCGATTCTGTCCCTGGCCACCTCTTCCTTCCGCATCTCGTCTTCCACCAATCCTTGACTTTCCCGATCCGCATCGGTTGCCGGTTCGCATCGGCTCGGTGAGTTGACGCCCTCGCGGAGGTTACGGGGAGACGTGGGCTGTCGAGCGCGGGTTGTGTCCGTGGGTCTTTCCGAGTAAGCAGGAGTCCATGGTGGAGGAAGGCGCTACGGGACCCTGATGTCATCGAACCGTTGCATGCTGGAGGCGGCCAGGGCTTTGTCGCCCACGATCCGATCGTGCGCGGACCGGATCGAGGCGGACCGGGAGTTGCCGCGGCCGCTGTTCGAGGCGTTGGCCGACGCGGACCTGTTCAAGCTCGGACTGCCGCGGTCCCTGGGGGGCGTCGAGATCGACCTACCGACCTTCGTCGAGGTGCTGGAGGAGTTGGGCAAGGCCGACGCCAGCACCGCGTGGCTGGTCAACCAGTGCTCGATCTTCGCCACCTATGCGGCGCGCATGGCGCCGGAGGCGGCCCGCCTCATCTGGACCGACACGCCGCGCAGCGTCGTGGCCAACACGTCGATGCCCACGGCCGAGGCGGAACCTGTCCCCGGGGGTTACCGGGTGACCGGCCGGCACCGCTTCAGCTCGGGTTCCCGGCACGCCTCGTGGTTCGCCGCCCGGGCGTGGGTCCCGGATGACGGGGAGCGGGTGCAGAAGTTCCTGTTCGTGCCGGCCGCGCAGGTGGAGGTGCTGGACACATGGAAGGTCCGCGGCATGCGCGGCACCGGCACCCACGACTTCGTGGTGGACGGCGCCTTCGTCCCCGCGGACCGAACCGTGCTCCATCTCGGCAGCCCGCTCCTGGAGCCGGGGCCGCTGTACCGGCTCTCCCTCGTGCTGCTGTTCGCCTCAGGGGACGGCGCCCTGGCCCTGGGGGCGGCCCGGTCGTGCCTGGATGCGTTCCTGGAGTTGGCGGGGGTCAAGACCCCCCACGCCATGAAGGCGCTGATGCGGGACCAGCCGTCGGTCCAGTTGGCCGTGGGGCAGACCCGCGCCGCGCTGGCGTCCGGGCGGGCCTACTTGTGGGAGGCGGTGCGCGCCATCTGGGCCGAGGCGGTGTCCGACGGCCCCGTCACGCTGGAGCAGCGGGTGGGCCTGCGGCTGGCGGCCACCCACGTCATCCGGCTCGCAGTCCGGGCGGTGGAGACCCTGTACCACGCCGCGGGCGCCACCGCCATCTACGAAGGCAACCTGATACAGCGCCACTTCCAGGACCTGCACGTCATCAGCCAGCACCAGCAGGCGCGCCAAGTGGCCTACGAGCTGGCCGGGAAGCAACGTCTGGGACTGGAGATCGAAACCTCGCGGCTCTGAAACCTAACCGCGGTCCGCGATCAAGGTGTCTGCCTGCCAGTTTCTTCTGTTCAACCACTTCCACGCACTCTCCGGCAGCCAACCCTGGTAGTTATTGGTCACTTGTATGACCAGAAGACTGTCATCGGCGTCCATATGCTTGCGAAGACGTTTCTGCCACTCGTCCGGACCGGATTCCGTGCTGATTATCCACGTCGAATCCAAATGGTGCCACCAAGCGTCCGCCGCCTTGATTTCTTCGTACAGACCGCTGTAATCCTGCCCGGGAGCGATGGGATCATACGAAATCAAGAGAATCATCACGCATCCTCCTTGTCCGCGGTCTCCCTGGCCGCCTCTATCTTCGACAACTCCCTGGGTCCATATGTCGTCGGCAGCTCACTGTCGCCGAGTCCTTCCCGCAAAACGGCCAAGTGGGTCTCCTGATCGAAAACAAGTTTCTTCGGAGAAAATACCATCAAGAGCGCAACAACGACAATTACAAACAGCAACATTCCGAATGCCATATAGACGATATTCGCCATGGCATCCGGCGGCAACACTTCCTTCCACGCCAGTCCTACAACGATAACGGTCAACAAGACGGCCGCCAAAGCAAAGAAATGCAGTGGGCTGGCAACGCTCTTTATGGTCCTGTACGCGATTCCTCGAACGTCGTTCATCGGCTACAACGCGACTGCCGATTCATAGGGCTGGTCGAGGGCGGTGTCGTCGAAGAGCTTCCGCGAGGCCATCCACCGGTGGGTCTGCTCGAAGACTTCACGGGTGTAGGGTTCGAAGACCATGCGTTCGCCGAGTCCCATGCCATCGACCTCCACCAGTTCGTGGTATCGTTCGGGCAGCTCCTTGAGCAGGTAGTGGCGGTAACGCTCCGGCTCCATGTCGATGGCGCGTTGCGCCCGCTGGAGTGCGTTGAAGTACTTCCGGGCAGCCTCTTCGTCCGTGTCCGGCTCCAGGAGGAAGCCGATCATGAACGTGGTATCGACGACCTTTCGGAACCCTTGCTGCTCCACCACGTACATGGGCGCGCCGAAGACGTTGCCCGCGGGGACCTGGCGTTCCAGCAACCGTTCCAGACGGTCCAGCGGACGGCCGGCGAATTGCAGCTTGACGCGGGAAGGATCCAGGACGTTCTCCAGGGCCTGTAGCGCCGAGAAGTGGCTGCCGGAATGGTAGCCCACGGCGACCTCGACGTCGGCCAAGTCCGCGGGCTTGCGGATGGGGGACTCCGGCGGGACGTAGATGCCCGCAGGCGTCACCGAGTAGGCGTGGCCCCACATGCGGCCATGCTTCCCGGTGGCTGCCACGTTGACCATCCAGTGGCAGGCCGAGCTTACCTCGCAGGAACGGCCGTCCCGGATGTCCTCCAGCGCGCCGTGCCGGATCTCCCGGACCGCCTCGGGCTCCGACGCCTGCGGTTGCACGGTCTGCTCCGAGACCAGACCGTAGATGAACTCGTAGTCCAACCCTTCGTCCTCGAAGTACCCCAACTCCTCCGCCACCCATTCCTGGAGTCTGCCGTGCGGCTGGATGCGAAACTTTGCCATGGTCCTTTTCCTCCGCCGTGTGTTGGTTCGCCCCGACTCGTCGGTACGACAAGTTAATGGAACGACGGCGGCGCGTCAATGATCGATGCGGGTGTTCCCCGAACCCACCGTCTGACGCGGAAGGGGAGGGGGCTTCCCGCGCGTGGGGGCGGGAAGCCCGTGACTCGGGCAAGCGCGCACGAAGCCGGGACTCAGCGAGTCTCCTTGACCACCTCCATGGGCCCGGAGGCGCCTTGGCTGCCGTCGGTGGTCTCTTCGGGTCCGACTGCGAAAGTCTGGCCCGCGTTCACCAGGCCGGGGGTTGACTGCCCGGGTCCATGCCAGCGGAAGTCCGCCAGGGAGCTGCCCGAGCCCTTGAGTTGAAGCGAATGGCCCGTCTGCGTCGTGTTCGATTCCCGTACGCCGATGTCCATGGCCTCCAGTCCCTCGGCCGGTCCCGAAGCCGCGGTGAAGCCGCCTTCATAGCTCATGAAGTGGACCACCTCGTCCTCGGGGTTGACCAGCGCGATGCCGTCCGGGGCGCCGTTCTCGATGCGGTTGACGGAAAAGGAGAGAGTCCCGTAGCCTCCCTGCTGGTCCGGGATGGTCCCCTCCAGGGGAATCGTCCTGTAGGGCATGCCGTTCTTGCCGTTGTAGAGCACCAGGCTCCATCCTCCGGTGTCGGTCCCCGCGGGTCCCGCCACCTCCACTCCTTCCTCGGTGTCCGGGCCGAGGTTGTCGTAATGGATCTCGTTGATGAATACCCTCTGCCCCCACGCGGGGAGTCCGGCGCACATGGCCATCCCCAACACGGTCGCGGCCGATATCCATCGCCAACAGGCTGTCGAACCCTTGCGCATCGTTGCACCTCCTTCGGGCATGATCCATGCCGGGTCCACGAGCGTCCCGGCCCATGCAGGAGATGATCGTCAGAAGCGCGGAGAACTTTAGCCCGTGCTCCCGGTGCGGGCGCCTTAGTCCATCAGCCCCGGCAGCCACAGCACCAGCCCGGGGAAGAAGATCATGAGGGCCATGACCAGGAGGTTCAACCCCACGAAGGGGAGGGCCGCCCGGTAGATGTCGCCCATGGTGGTGTCCGGCGACGCGATCCCCTTCATGACGAAGAGCGAAAGGCCGAAGGGCGGCGAGATGGTCGCCAGTTCGAGGTTGAGCAGCATGATGGCGCCGAACCACACCGGGTCCCACCCCAGGGCGTTGACGATGGGCATGTAGATGGGGATGGTCACCAGAACGATGGAGGTCTGCTCGATGAACATGCCCAGGAACACCAGCACCACCTGCATCAGGATCAGGATGACCATGGGGTGCACCGGCAGGCCCACCACGAGGTTGGTGATGCCCGCGGTGACCCCGGTGAAGGCCAGGACCTGGCTGAAGGCGGCGGAGCCGGTCAGTATGACCAGGACCATCACCGCGATGGAGGTGGTGGCGCCCACCGCATCCCGGGTCACCCTCCATGTGAGCTTGCCGTAGGCCAGGGCGAGCAGGAAGCAGAGCAGCGCGCCCACGGCCGCAGCCTCGGTGGGCGTGGCGATGCCGAGGAAGATCGTCCCGATGACGATGACGATGACGGCCACGAGTGGCGCCACGTAGCGGAAGGTGTCCGCGATGCGGCGCCCCAGCGGGGTCGGCGCCACGTCGTAGGCGGGGGCGAGGGAGGGTTGGAGGGTGCACCGGATGACGATGTAGGCGGCGTACACACCGGCCAGCAACAGGCCCGGGACGACGATGCCCACCAGGAGCTTGCCCACCGAGATCTTGCCCAGACTCGCCAGGATGACGCCCAGGGCGGTGGGCGGGATCATGATGGCGAGGCTGCCGCTGGCCAGTATGGGTCCGAACGACATGGACTTGCTGTAGCCGCGCTTTTCCATGTCCGGCACCAGGGTGGAGCCCAGCATGGCCACGCTGCCCATGGCCACGCCGGTGAGCGTAGCGAACAGGGCCCCGGCGCCCACGGCGAGCAGGGACAGCCTGCCGGCAATGCGCCCGAGCCATTCGTCCAGCACGTCGATCATCCTGTAGGCCACGCCGGAATGGAACATGACCGCGCCCATGAGGATGAACATGGGCACGGGCACCAGCACGAACGTGGAGATGGAGCTGTCGATGCTGAGGACGAGCTGCTGCAGGCCGATGGCGCCGCCCCAGAACAGGTACACCCCGATGAGGTTCACCAGGGTAAAGGCGAAGGCCACCGGCAGTCCGATGAGGAGCAGGGCGGTGAGACCGCCGAAGAAGAACAGCATGTACGCCCACCACTCCACCGCCGCTCACCTCATCGATGAAGGTTGTCGCTACCGGTTGCTTCGAGCGCGCGCCACGCCCGCCGCACGAATTCCAGGGTGAGGAGGAGGGCGCCCAACGGAATGACGCCGAGGTTGATGACCCTGGGGATCTCGATCTCGGCCGGGATGAGGATGCCCTGCCGCCAGGAGGCGAACGATTCCATGGCCCCGTACACGGTCACCACCAGGCAGATCAGCGCGCCGATGACGGAGTTGACGCACGTGAGCCAGCGCCGGGGGTTGGGCCGGAGCCGGGAGAGCAGGAGGTCGATGGTGACGTGCTCTTCCCTCCGGAGCACCCAGGCGGCGCCCAGGAAGGCGATATGGACGAGCAGCGTGCCGCTGATCTGGTCAACCCCCAGCAGGCCTTCCCGGAGACCGTACCGGAAGAAGACCTTGATACAGGTCAGGAGCATGACGGCCACCAGGAGCGCGCCCGCCAGCGCCGCGCCCAAGTCCAGGACGAAATCGAAGAGGCGGACGATGTTGTTCTTGGCGGCCGTCATGCGGAGACGCGGAGTCTCAGTCGTAACCCATGAGCTTTCTCGCCTTGGCGTAGTCGTCGGCGTTCATCACGGTCTTGAAGTGGGCCCACAAGGCTTCGTTGGAGGTATCGGCCCATTTCTTCGCCTCGGCGTCCGAGAACTTGATGACCTTCATGCCGGCCTTCTTCATGATGGCCAACTGGAAGCCCTGGTGCGCGGACATCCACCCGCGAGCCCATTGCTGGATCACCGCCACCGAGTCCGTCATGGCCTGCTGCGCGTCCTTGGGCAGGCTGTCCCATTTCTTCATGTTCACGGCGATGCCGATGCCGTCCCGGTACAGCGGGTGGCTGATGAGGAACTTGGACACCTTGTGCCAGCCGAAGTTGGTGAAGCCGTCGTAGTAGGGCCAGGTAAAGCCCTCCACCGTGCCCCGCTCCAGTGCGAGGTAGATCTCCGAGGGAGGCAGGGTCACCGGCTCGGCTCCCACCGCCTTGACGAAGAAGCGCGTGAGCGGCGGCACCCGCGTCTTCATGCCCTTGAGGTCGGCGGGGCTGGAAATCTCCTTCTGGGTGGACATGAAATGGTTCCCGGTCTGCAGGTCGCCCGAGAAGGAGCCCATATACCGGATGCCCCGCTTGGCGAACATGGCGACCATGAAATCGTGCAGCGGGCTGCCCGGCCCACCGTCGGCAGGCTCCAGGGGCGACAGCTCGGTCAGGTATCCCGCCTTGACCACGCCCGCCCAGTAGTTCAGGGCGCCGTACCAGACGTCGAAGACGCCCCTCACCAGCGCTTCGGGCTGGTCGAAGGTCGGCACGACTTCCCGCGACCCCCTGAAATTGATGACCACCTTGCCGTTGGCCCGCCGGTTCACCTCTTCCATGTAGCGGATGCCGACGTCGGCCGCGGAAGAGACTCCCGGAGGCCAGGATCCCACCATGTTCAGTTTGACCTGGGCCAACGCGGTTCCGCACCAGGCCAGCAACGCGACCGCGAACACACTGACGAACAGGTTCCGTTTCATCCTTCGTTCCTCCTTTCAGGGCGCCGTGCACGCCGTGCAAGGGCGCCGTGACCGACAATCTCCGGGGAACTCGCCCGTTCCCCCGAGGACCGAACCGATTAGACCCTTTTGTCGAAGGGCTGTCAACATCTTCCGTGGCCGGCGGGCACTCACGACCGGAACATGGCGGGCACGTACCGCGGCGCGCCCAGGGCATCCATGAACCGCTGCTTGAGCACCGGCGGGTTCAACGGAAAGGCAGGCGTCGCCGGGGGCACGTCGGGCGCCGTGGCCAGGACCAGGACACAGGGGCCTTCGTCTTCCAGGGCGGGCGGCAGGAGCGTCCGGAAGGCTTCGACGGAACTCACGCGCTCCGCCTTCCCGATGCCGGCCGAGCGCGCCAAGTCCGCAAAGTCCAGGTCCGTGTTCGTCAACGGCTGCCCGCCGGAGGCCGCGTGCACGTTGTTGTGCACCAGCAGGACCGTGAGGTTCCGGGGTGCCACGGACCCCACCGTAACCAGGGCCCCCAGGTGCATCAGCAGCCCGCCGTCGCCCTCCACCGCCACCACGCGCTTCTCCGGCTGGGACACGGCCAGGCCCAGGGCCAGGGGAAGCGCCAGTCCCATGGCGTCTTCCAGGTAGAAGTTCTCCGGACGGTCGCAGACGTTGGACCAGACGTAGGAGGCGTTGCCCAGGGAGGTCACCACCAGGGTCCGCGCCGGGATGCATTCGGCGAGGACGCGGTAATACGCTTCCCGCGCGGGTCTCGCTTCACTCACCGCGGATGTCCTCGCCGTCCAGCAGCAGCACGAAGGGCGCGGACCCCTCCTCCGCGTAGGCAGCGGCCCGTTCGACCTGGGGGCCGATGGGCGTCTCCGGGTCGGCAACCGCGTAGGAAAGTCCGTAGGCCCGGAGAACCGGCTCGGTGGCCCGCCCCTTGGGGATGTGGTAGAAGACCGGGTCTCGGGCGGACCCCCGGTAAGAGGCCAGGATGAGCACGGGGAACTGGTAGCGCTGGGCCAGGCACACCATGCCCGCGCCCATGGTCAGCATCCCCACGTTCTGGATCAGCATGACCGTGCGCGCGCCCCCGAGCCGCGCGCCGCAGGAGATGGAGAGGGCCTCTTCCTCATGGGTGGCCCGGATGAGGACCATGTCGGGGTCCCGCTCGACCTTCTCCATGATCTCCCCGATCCAGCTATCGGGAACGGAGACGGCGACCTTGACTCCGGCCCGCTTCAGGGCCGCAAACAGTTCGTTCGGGCGATGAGGGTCTTTTTCGCTCATGGTATCGGCTTGGCGGCAAGGGTTTCCCCGTGGGGGTCGGCCGCCGTCGGTCTTGCCGCGTCCCTTCGGGCAGCCCCCGAAGCATAGCGGACGCGGTTGCGGATGACAACAAAGGCCGTCGTCGGAAGCCGCGGAGAGGAATCCATGCGGGTCTTCGCCCTGTCGGACGTGCACGTGGACTACCCGGAAAACATGGCGCGGATGCAACGCCTTTCCGGTGGTCGATACCTGTGCGACACGCTGCTGCTGGCGGGGGACGTGAGCCACGACCTCGACAAACTCGCACAGGCCCTCCGCTGCCTCCGCGAGAAGTTCGCCCACGTCTTCTTCGTGCCCGGAAACCATGACCTCTGGCTCCGGCGCGGCGACGCCGACGACTCCACCGCCAAGTTCCGCAAGGTCCTGCGCCTCTGTTCCGAACTCGGCGTCGCCACGAGCCCGGCCAAGGTGGCTTCCGGTCCCGACGACCCCGGCGTCTGGGTGGCGCCGCTGTTCTCGTGGTACGTGAAGCCGGAGGAGGGCGACGCCAGCCTGTTCGTCCCCGGGGACGGCGACGACGCGAGCCTCTCCATGTGGGCCGACAACGTTCGCACCCGGTGGCCGGAAGGCCTGTCCGTGGCGGACTATTTCCTGGACAGGAACGAGCCGCACCGCCGCCGCCGTTACGACGCCCCGGTCATATCGTTCAGCCACTTCCTGCCCAGGAGGGAGTTGATGTTCCGTCCGTCGTCGGCAACCGCGCCCGCACGCCCCGGCCGCTTCCGGCGGTTCAACTTCAGCCGGGTGGCCGGCAGCACGCGGCTCGACGTCCAGATCCGCGCGCTGGGCTCCATCCTCCACGTCTATGGCCATCAACACCGCAACCGCGACCGGGTCATCGACGGCCTGCGCTACGTCTCCCACTGCCTGGGCTACCCCCGCGAACGCGCCCGGAGCGGCTTCCACGGCGCGCCCGGGACTCCCAGGCTCGTCTGGGACACCAAGTGGAAGCCGCGCGTGCGCCCGTCAGAGGTCCGGGAGATACGGCGCACGCCCCGGGAGGGAGCATGACATGCAGTTCGTTCGCCTGTTCACCGGAGCCGACGGCCGGTCCCACTTCGAGGACCTGGACACCGGCGCCCAAGGCGGGTACTTCTTCGAGACCCTGCCGGTAACGGGGCTGGTCCTGAAGAACGATCCGGCAACCCACCTGGGCGGCTTCCACAACGCGCCGCGCCGGCAGTACTGCATCACCCTGTCCGGCTCCGCGGAGATCCGGGTGGGCGGCGGCGCGTCGAGGACGTTCGTTGCCGGCGACGTCTTCCTCGCCGAGGACGTCACCGGAGAGGGTCACGCCCTGACGCCGGACAACTGGGTCAGGGCGTTCATCCACCTGGATGAGCCGCCTGGATGAGCCCGTGGGCTTGGCCAAGCGCCGCTTGCACCCATACTTCCATAGGGTCAAGATTCCCGTTGACGGGGCATTGCCGGAAGATCCACGACCGCAAGGAGACGAACATGGCTACAGGAGAACGGAGCAAGACGCCCATGAAGGTCAGGAAGATCGGGCACGTGGTGTTCAACGTCAGCGACGTGGAGCGCAGCACCCGGTTCTGGACCGAGATCATGGGGTTCAAGGTATCCGACGTGAACGAGCGGGGCATGGTGTTCCTGCGGAACGCCTCGGACCACCATTCCATCGCGCTCTTTCCGTCCAGGGAGGACAAGGGCCGGCCCGAGCCGGACCAGGTGGCGTTCAACCATTGCGCCCTGGAGGTGGGAAGCGTCTCCGAGCTGTTCGAGATCCGCGACTTCCTGAAGGAGAAGGGAGTCCCTATCCTGTACGAGGGCCGCAGGGGGCCGGGCTGCAACCCCGGGGTGGAGTTCACCGACCCCGACGGCTTCCAGATCGAGGTCTATGCGTCCATGGACCAGATCGGTTGGGAAGGCGAGAGCCGGCCCCCGGAGCAGTGGTCCCGGGCCGCCTCTCTCGAGGAAGCGCTGGAAAAGCCGATACCCGGTGTCACCTACGACTGACCCACCCCGGAGCGTCGGTCCTTTCGGCGCGCGCTCTCGGCCCCGGCGGTGCGGAGGCATCGGCCTCCGGCTTGGGACGGGAGCGCAGACGCCCCCATCAGTCCAGTGGTGCTCGTTGGTCCGACTTCAAACCGATCCCTTCGCCCCGGAGCAGACGATAGCCTCGGGCATTGGCGGTCTTCTTTCCGATCTTCTCTATGATGGACAGACGAGTTGCCCTGTGCGGCAGATGCAGTCCGATTTCACCAGCGATCTCCCGCAACATGGCAGTGTTGTACTTCTTCCTGTCCGCCAAGGTTCGGTTGATGTCGTCTGGCGTCATATCCGAGACGGCCTTCGCCAAGGCTTTTGCCTCGCGCCGGGCCTTCTCGGAAAGAACCGTTCTGGGTGGAGACCTGCGTGCCTCGGCAAAGCCAAGCGCACGTGACATCAACGGATCAGCCTCAGCGACGCGCACGTAGTTCTTGAGTGTCTCCACGGTGGCAGCGATGTCTTCTGCATTGTCGCTGGTAGGCATCGACTTGAGACGTTGTTGCACGTCGCGAAGGAAGTCGATCAGGACTGTCAGTTCCCGATCCAAGCGCTCTTTCGTCGCTGTGGTTGGCAGGGTATTGACTAGATCGGTCAGCCCGTTCAGAAAGCTGTCGATCTTCTTCGCCGTCAGTGGAAGGGCGCTTTCCACCCTAAAATCTCGGTTGACGTCGTCTTGGCAACGCCGCCCTTGTAGTTGATGAATGCGAGTACCTTTGCTTTCGCCACGACACTGCGCCTTTGTGGTCCGGTCACGCTTTCGTTTGGATTCCGCCAGCGACTCACTGCGACGCGCTGCAAGCTCTGTGGCGATCCCACAGCAGAGCCAATGCCAGAATTTATGCGGTTACAACGGAGTAGTCAACAAGCCGTAACAGGACGAGAAAGCCCCGTGAATCGATGGGTTATGAACAGAAAGCCGCGGAGATGCGGGGGTTCGAAGGCGTGCTTCAGCCCATCCCCGGCCAGCTTTCCATGGGGTCGGTGGACCGGACCAGGCGCATGCCGGCGGACGCGGCTTCGTCCAGGGTCTGCTCCGCGGCTTCGGTGAAATCGGCTGCGACCCCGCCGTTCTCGTCCCGGACCACCACCGAGGACATGCAGTCGGTCAGGACATAGACCTTTTGCGCCAGCGAGGGGTCTTCGCGCCGTATCTCTTCGAGCAGGTCCTGCACGGTGCTCCTGACACAGTGGCTGGCGGCCTGTCCGGCAACCATCAGCGCGTCCGCTTCCATCAGGGTGCGGTAGAACCCGACGTTCTTTTCGGCCAGGACGCCGCCGTCCCAGGTGGCCAGGACCTCGGGACGCAGCACGGAGTAGTTCTCGGTCAGGTCGTGGGCGCCCTTGATCTCGGTCCAGGACTGGGTGATCCGGGTCAGCGAGTGCAGGGTCCTGGCCTCGTCGATGACGCCCGCCACCGTATGGCCCGGGCTGCCCATGAGGCAGTGCGGGGGCCAGAGGTAGAGGGTGTAGCGCCCGCCGTCCGCCAGTTCCCGGTTGTAGAAGCGGCACTGCTCCACCAGCCAGTCGTAGCCCTTGCGGGTGAGCCAGGACGTCATGGCGGGGTTGGGCGCCACGTCCTCCGCGAGGACGTTCCCCAGCGGATCGACGTTGACCAGCCGTCTGGCGTCGCGGCCGTCGGCCTTGATGAGGGTATGGGGCGCCAGCGGCTCGCCGCGGGAATCCACCCAGAACCAGGGAAAGAAGATCTGGAAGTGGGAGTGGCTGTCCAGGGTGCAGCGGATGTGGGTGATCCGCCCGAGGTTGCGGTAGATGAACTCCGCGATGCGCCGGTTGTCGTCCACGGCGCCCCGGCCGCTGCGGCCGCCCACGTACAACGTGCCTTCGGGATGGCAGAAGTCCCGCTGCACGTCGATGAGGAGCAGCTCGACCCTCCGGGCGTCCGCCGCGGCCGGTGAGACCTCGAACTCTCGCCGGAACCGCTTCGCCTCCTCGAATACCGCCATGCGGTCCGGCGTGTAGGAGAAGTCGCCGGCATGGTCCGCCCGGTAGAACGCGGGCGTCTCCCTGATCTCGGGGAATTCCATGGCCCCTCCCATTGTACCAGGGGGAGGGGCGCAGACAATAGCCGCGCCCTGTTGCCCGCGGGCGGCATGTGGCGTAAGGAAACCCTGAACAGTTGTCCCGTTCGTCCTGAGCGAAGGGAAGCGAAGTGCTCCTTTCATCCTGAGCGTAGCGAAGCGGAGTCGAAGGACGCGCTTTCCCACAGGGAGAGACGCCTCATGCCGGAATCGATCACAGGTTCCGTAAAGGAAGGCATGGCCACCGGCTGGATCGAGCTCGTCGTCCGGGCCGAAGGCCCGGTGCAGGACCCCATCGCGAACTTCCTGGCGGAGCAGGGGTCCACGGGCATGGTCTGCGGCGACCGGTCCCTGCGCGCGTTCTTTCCGGCCGCGGAGGACCGCGCCGGTCTCAAGCGCAGGGTCCGGTCGTACCTGCGCGGACTCCGCGAGGTCTTTCCCGGCCATCCCGCGGTGCGCACGCG
The DNA here is from genome assembly GCA_965204235.1 of uncultured Binatia bacterium (SeqCode). Taxonomy (GTDB): domain Bacteria; phylum Desulfobacterota; class Binatia; order UBA9968; family JAJDTQ01; genus JAJDTQ01. The sequence goes on along the minus strand of OZ241979.1, from coordinate 1,666,798 downwards.
CTGGCGGGCGGTCGCCCGGGAGAACTGGCGCGACGCGTGGCGCGCGCGCTTCCGGCCGCAGCAGATCGGGCGGCGGTTGCTGGTGACGCCGCCGTGGATCCCCCCGCCGGAGACCGACCGGCGCGTGGTCTTCATCGAGCCGGCCATGGCTTTCGGCACCGGGACCCACGAGACCACGCGCTGTTGCCTGGAGTTCATCGACGAGCTTTGCGCCGGCGCGGCGCCGGCCAAGGCTTTGGACGTGGGCACGGGGTCGGGCATCCTCGCCATCGCTCTGGCCAGGCTCGGGGTGCGCGAGGTGCTGGGGTTGGACAACGATCCCGCGGCGCTGGAGGCGGCCCGGGCGAACCTCGAACGCAACGGGGTGGGCGGCGCGGTGACCCTCAGCGGCGCGCCCGTCGGACAGGTGCGGCGCCGGTTCCCGCTGGTGGCGGCGAACATCGTGCTGGGGACCCTCGTGGGCATGGCCGGGTCCCTGACCCGGTGCGTGGCCGCTCGCGGGCGGCTGATCCTTTCCGGGCTGCTGCGCCGCCACGTGCCCGAGGCGTTGCACCGCTTCCCCGGCCTGCGGCTGGAGCGGCGCAAGGACCGGGGGGAGTGGAGCACGTTGCTGCTGCGGAAGGAGCCATGAGCCTGCCGCGCTTCTTCGTGTCCCCGGACGCGGTGCGCGACGGCGGCGCCGCGGTGGGCGGCCAGGAGCTCGCGCACATGCGCAAGGTCCTGCGCCTGCGGCCCGGCGCCCGGGTGTTGCTGTGGGACGGGGCCGGGACCGAGCACGAAGCGCTGTTGGACGCCTACGGCGATGGAGTCGCGGCCCTGACCGTGGTACGGTCGTACCGCCCGGAGCGGGAGTCGCCCCTGACGGTGACCCTGGCCCAGGCCGTGGGCAAGGGCGACAAGATGGACTGGATCGTGGAGAAGTCCACGGAGTTGGGCGTGGCCTGCGTGGCCCCGTTCGTTTCGTCGCATACGGTGCCCCGTTTCGCCGACGGCAAGGGCGAGCGGCGCCGCGGGCGCTGGGAGAAGATCGCCGCGGCCGCGGCCCGGCAGTCCGGCCGCACCCGGGTCCCCACGGTCCTCGACGTGGGCCGGTTCGACGAGGTGCTGGCGCGGGACTGGCGGTGCGAAGCCAGGATGCTGTTCCTGGAAGGCTCACGGGGCCGGCCGCTGGCGTCCGTCCGGGAGGAGGTCGGGAGCCTGCGCTCCGTGCTCGTCATGGTGGGCCCGGAAGGAGGGTTCACTCCCGCGGAGGCCGCGGACGCCGCAGACCGCGGCTTCCGGCCGGTCCGGTTGGGCCGGCGCATCCTGCGTACGGAAACGGCTGCGTTGGCCGCGGTCTGCGCCGTCCAGTTGTTGTGGGGAGACCTGGGCTGAGCCGGACGGCGGTCACGCCACAGGAGGTTCGCATGGACAAGTACACGGAAGAGACCCTGAGCCGGTTACTGCGCCGGGCCGGCCTGGAGCTGGCCGAAAGCGACCGCGAGCGTTTCCTGCCGATGCTGGACGCCTATATGGAGAGCCTGGAGCGGCTCCACTCCATCAACCTGGCGGGTGAGGAGGTGGGCGGGGTGTTTCGGCCGGAACCCGGCGAAGACCGGTAGCCTGAGGAGCAGACATGTCGGAACTGTGTTTCTCCAGTATTGACAGCATGGCTCCGCGCCTGCGGAAGCGCGAAGTCTCCCCCGTCGAGTTGACCCGATCCTACCTGGACCGGGTCCACTCCCTCGACGGCAACCTGCACGCCTACGTCCGCCTCATGGAGGAGAGCGCCATGGAGGAGGCCCGGGCCGCGGAGCGGGAAATAGGGCAGGGCCGGTACCGGGGACCGCTCCACGGCGTCCCGGTGGCGGTGAAGGACCAGTACGACGTGGCGGGCGCGCCGGCCGCGGTGCGCATCCCGCAACCCGCGGGCCCCGGCGAGGACTCCACCGCGGTGCGCCGCCTGCGCGAGGCCGGGGCGGTGCTGCTCGGCAAGCTCAACATGAGCGGTCTTCCCGGCGGCGTCCCGGCCGCCCGCAACCCCTGGAACCTCGACCACGTGCCGGGAGGCTCCAGCACCGGCTCGGGCGCAGGCATCGCCGCGGGGCTGTGCATGGGCTCGCTGGGGGAGGACACCGCGGGGTCGATCCGGAACCCCGCCTCCTATTCCGGCATACCCGGGCTGAAGCCCACCTACGGACGGGTCAGCCGGTTCGGCCTGGCGCCGCTGGGCTGGTCGCTGGACACCGTGGGGCCCATGACCCGGGTGGTGGAGGACCTCGCGCACATGCTTCAGGTGCTCGCCGGGTTCGACCCCAGGGACCCCACTTGCAGTCCGGCGGCGGTGTCCGACTACAGCGCGGACCTGCGGGCCGGGGTCTCGGGCCTGGCGGTCGGCGTCCCGCGGGAGTACATGAAGCTCATCGAGACCGACCCCGAAGTGCTGCGATGCCTGGACGAGGCGTTGGCCGCGCTGGAATCCCTGGGAGCCAAGGTCCGGGACGTGGCGGTCCCCGGCATGGAGTTCGCCACCATCGCCAACGGCCTCATCTACTCCTGCGAGTTCTACAACGTCTGCCGGGCCGACATGGCCGAGGCGTTGCAGGGCGAGGCTTCCGAGTCCCGCCGGGCGCGCATGTTCCTGGGCGCGGTTTCCACCTGCGGCGACTACATCCAGGCCCAGCGCATGCGAAGCCGCCTGAGGCGGGAGCTGTCCCAGGTCTTCCGGGAGGTCCACGTGATGGCCCTGCCCACCAACCCCACGCCCGCGCCAAGGGCCGGGGAACTCGACGGCTTGGACGCGGTGTACAAGATGCTGCGCCCGGACTTCGTGTCGCCGGCCAACCTCGCGGGCATCCCCGCCCTGGCCATCCCGTGCGGCTTCCACTCCAAGGGTCTGCCCGTGGGCATGCAGCTATGGGGCAAGGCGTTCGGGGAGTCCACGGTGCTGCGCGTGGGCTACGCCTACCAGCAGCACGCCCGGTGGCGCGAGCGCCGGCCGCCGGAGTAGGGGCCGGGACGGCCGCGCGGAGACATGGGAGGCTGCAGCACCTGCGCATGCTGCCGTTGATCGCCTCCCGGGACCCTGTGCCAACCGCATCCCCGAGTCCTTCCCGAACCTGCGGTTTGGTTTCGTGGAGGCCAGCGCTTCCCGGGCGCCGTGTCTGCTGCGTCAGAGCCGACGCACCCATGGCTGCCCCGCGGTCGGGCCGGGGCCGTTGGCCGCGGCAAGGATGTCGTGGACGTCGCCCGGCTTCCGGGATACGGCACACCGCCAGCGGCCGAAGCCTCGGTGGGCGTTGACCGCGGCGACCCATTCATCGAGGAACCGCCGCTTGGTTTGGTCCCGGTCGCGCTCCCTTCCCTTGACCTCCAGCACCAGCATGTCGCCGGACGCGAGGCGGATGAGGAAGTCCGGGCGGTATTTGTGGACCACGCCGGCGTGGACGTAGAAGACCTCGAAGCCCAGGTGGTCGTTCTTCACCCAGGCGTCCACCAGCGGGCTGCGGTCCAGGGCATGGGCTTCCGACGCCTCCCACGCGCCGTCATGGACGCAGAAGTTGATATGGCTGCGCACGGTGCGGTCGCACGGCCGGCCGGTGTGCCATGTCGCCATGTCGCCGGTGGATCGGATGGGGCGGTCGCGGTCGAAGACGGGCGTGAGCGTTTCGGCGTTCTCGAAGCGGATCGCGCGCCAGACGTGCTGCACGACCCTGGTCATGTTCAGGGTCAGCATGAGCCGCCGCTTCAGGGGGTCCTGCGCGAACAGGCGCGGCTCGATGACGACCCGGTCGGAGCGGACGAACCGTTCCACCAGCCGGACGACCTGGGCCAGCAGGACCTCGCGGCTTCCGCTTCCGCCACCGTTCCCGTCCCCGTTCCCGCGCCAGTCCGCCTGCATCCCGTCGTACACGTCCCGCGCGGTCTCGAAGACGATGCGCTGGGTGCGGGACTCCCGCGCCAGGCGTTCCAGGTCGATGGCCGCCAGCCTGGTCATGTCCGGCTTGCCCTCCACCACGGGCGCCAGTTCCGCGAGCCGGGCGGTCTGGCCGGCGTCGAGGGTCAGCGGCTCCACTTTCTCCCAATCGAGGGTCAGGCGCGGGCGGAACATGCGGTCGATGCGCAGGACGTTGGGCCAGCGGATCTCGAACGCGGCCTTGTCCTTGTCGGGCTCGACCGCGGTCTTGGGCGCGGGCGGCGGCGGCACCGTGTCGTCCGGCGATTCGTGCGGCAGGAAGGTGAAGGGCACGCCGAAGACGTTGACGTATTCCGGCTCGAACAGGCCGGTGTCCGGGGCGGTCTCGTAGGCGGTGCGCCGCAGGCCCCGGCCCACCACCTGCTCGCACAGCAACTGGCTGGCGAAGGCGCGCAGGCCCATGATGTGCGTCACGGTCTTGGCGTCCCATCCCTCCGAGAGCATACCCACCGAGATCACGTTCCGGATCCGTCCGCCGGGTTGGCCGGGGCGGCCCACGGTGTCCACCTGCCGGCGCAGTAGCTCGGCCCGCTGCTTCGCGTTGAGCTTGCGTGTCCGGGCGCCGGCCCCGCCGCGGGTTTCGGCTCCGGCGTCGGTTCCGGTTCCCGCGTCGATTCCGGCTCCGCGGCCGATTCCGGCTCCGGTGCCAGTTCCGGTTCCGCGGCCGGCTCCGGTTCCCGTTCCGGTTCCGCCGCCAACTCCCTTGCCAATTCCCCCGTCAACCCCAACTCCGACTCCAACTCCCACTCCGCCGCCATCGTCCCCGACCGCGGCGATGGGCTCCACGACCTCCTGGGCCTCCGCCTCGCTCAGGACCTTGGAGTCGATGTGCAGCGTCCGTTCCGGGTCGCAAAGCTCGTCGATGTGGACCCTCCCGGTGTCGAAGGCGTGCTTGACCCGCGCCGCGGTCTCGGTGCGGTTGGCGACGGTGATCATGGTCGGCGGGGTCTCGAACCCCGCGGTGGCCCACCGCCTGGCGGTCTCGCGCCAGTCGTATCCCAGCAGGTAGTAGCCGTTGCGCACCAGGTCGGGGAGCGGCTCTTCGGCCCCGGCCCGGCGGTTCAGGTCGTCCTTGACTCCGGGGTCGTTGTAGATGTGGTACAAGCGGGACTTCCAGGTTGCGGTATCGGGCATGGCGTCGTCCCGGACCACCACCCGCGGCGTCTTGACCAGCCCGGCTTCGATGGCGTCGTTCAGGCCGAAGTCGCTCACGATCCAGTCGAACAATGCCTCCTCCGAACTCTTCCGGCCCGACGGGGCGAAGGGGGTCGCGGAAAAGTCGTAGCAGCGGAGGATGCCGCGCGCCCGGTGGATGCGGTCGAGGCCCCCCACCCACTTGGTCGCCTCCTCGACCTCGGCCTTGTCGATGCCCCTGACGCCGGAACGCTCCTGGACGCGCCAAGCGTGGTGCGCTTCGTCGTTGATGACCAGGAGGCCGCGGGCCTTGGCCATCTCGCCCAGGACGCCGCGGACGTAGGCTTCGTCGCTCCTGGCCCCGCGCTTGTCCACGCCCCTCTTCCCCGCGGCCTTCTCGTCCGTCTCCCAGTTCAGCGCGTGCCAGTTGCGGACGACGACCTTGCCGCGCCGGAGCCGCTCCAGCATCCCGGAGGGCGCCACGCGGAACGCCTCGTAGTAGTTGTCCGGGTGCGAGGGTTCGAGCACCGACAGGCGGTTCTTGACGGTGAGGCCGGGGGCGACCACCAGCACGTTCCCGGAGAACCGGCGGTCCTGCGGATGGGCGACCTTGTTCAGGACCTGCCACGCGACCACCATCGCCATGACCACGGTCTTGCCGGACCCCGTGGCCATCTTGGCGCAGACGCGCGGGAAAGCCGCCCCCGTCCGAGGGGACCTCGACGCCGGTCCTCTCCGCTGCGGGCGCCTCGGTCAGCCAGATCAGCGTTTCGACCGCTTCGAGCTAGCAGAAGAAGAAGCGCCGGGTCTCGAACTCCTCAGGGTCGTTCCAGTATCGGAGCAGCCGCCGGGTGACCGCGGTGGCCCCGGGCCAGCCGGCTTCGCGCCACGCCTTGACCCTCGGGCGGACGTGGTTGACCAGGGGGATTTCGACGAAGACGCCGGGGTCGTCGAAGGCCCGGGAGTCCTCGGAGGCCACCACGTAGCCAGCCGGACGCCGCCCTTCGGCCAAGTCGAACATGCGCGTCGTCCGGTCGTAACGCCAGTGGCGCGCCGGCTCCTCGTAGGGGGAGTTGACGATGAGGCGGTCGATGGTCGTCGGCGCCATCACTCAGGCTCCCGGGGGATCAGCGGTTCGAGTTGCGCGATCAACGAGGGCAGGTCGTTCTGCACGGTCTGCCATACCGTATCGAGATGGATGGTAAAGTAACCGTGAACAAGGCGGTTACGCAGGCCGACGATCTTGGCCCACGGAATCTCCGGATGCTCGCGTTTGGTCTCCTCACTGGTCCGTGAAGCCGCCTCCCCGATGATTTCGACGGATTTCACGATGGCCAAGTGATGCAGGGAGTCATCCCTGAATTCAGGGAACGTCAGCGGCCCGGCAAATTGCACCGCTTGACGGGCCGCCAACAGCATATCGAGCAACCAGGCGTCGTCACGCCGCATAGATCGTCTCCGCTGTTCCAAGAATCTCTGCACGGCGGATGTAATTGCGGCTTCGTTCGACGCCGGAACGTTCGATCAGATCCACTTTCCTGCCAAGGATCTCGGAAAACTCCTGTTCGATACCCGCCATATCGAAGAGGCTGATCCTTCGGTCCGGCTCGAAATCCACCAGGAAGTCGATGTCGCTGTCGGGTCCGAAGTCTGCACGGAGCGCAGAGCCGAAGATGGCGAGTCGTGCGATCCCGTTGGCTCGACAGAACGCCGTCAGCCGACTCCTGGGAATGGACACTTGTGGATTCATGGCTCCCACCTTGCTACCAGGGAGCGGGACACGTCAAAGGAGTGGGGCATGTCAGCGCCTTTAAGTGGATTCCCGCTTTCGCGGGAATGACGGGGCGGGACGTCCGCGGGAATGACGGGTAGGCGTCCGTGAAGTCCGCCGTAAGGAACCTCTGAAAATTGCCTCCGTTCGTCCTGAGCGTAGCGTAGCGAAGTCGAAGGACGCGCTTTTCCATAGGGAGAGGCGCCTCAAGCCAGAATTGATCAGGGGTTCCGCCACTCGCGCCATCACTTCACCTCCACGATCTTCAGGCTCTCGATGCCGCGGTCGTCCACGATCTTGACTGCGGCGCGGCCGTGTTGGCCTGGCTCGAAGGGCAGGGAGACCGTGCCGCGGTAGGCTTCGATCAGGGTCTCGTCGATCTCGGCTCGCAGGTTGCGGGCGAGCCGGGTCCAGCCGTCCTTGGCGCCGGCCATGGGGAAGAAGACCTGGCGCGGGAACAGGCTGCGGCCGTCGTAGTCCGGGTCCAGCATCCACAGGGCGATCTTGTCCGCGCCGCCGGATTCCACCCCGCCGGTCTTGGTGTTGTAGTAGTCGAAGCCGTGGACCCGGACGCGGTACTTGCCCGCGTCTGCGCCGTCGGCGACCTTCTCGATTTCGACTTCGGGTTGGCCGATGAGCCAGAAGCTCTCGTTGCTGGCGCGCTTTTTCTTGAGGTCGCCGGTCAGCAGGTCGGCGTTCATCTGCGCCTTGAGGAGTTGCATGCCGGTCAGCGCAGGCTGCAACTCGTCGATGTCCTTGGCGGCCTCCGGGTCGAACTGGAAAGCGGCGAACACCAGCAGCGCCGGTTTCGGGGCCAGCGTGCGCGCTTCCTCCCAGGCGTGTTCCACTTGGCGCTGTTCCAGCGGCGCATGGTCGGGGCCGAAGGAGACCGCCACGCGCTCCGGGTTCCAGGCCGGCGCCCCTTCGCCCACCAAGTCCGCGCCCGCGGCGTCGGGCCGGGTCTCGCCTTCGGCGTGCAGCCAACGGGCGCCCGGCAACGGTTCGAGGCGCGAAAAGGAAATGTGCTGCCCGGCCTTGCCGCGAATGCCGGTCTTCAGCAGTTCGTCGCGCCAGTCGCTCTGCCGCAGCGTCTCCCCCGACCGCGCCACCGACGTATCGGCCTCCATGCTCCCGTCGGGTCCGCCCCCGTTTCCGCTTTCGCGGGGAGAAGGCCGGAGCCTGCCCCGGACTTGATCCGGGGGCGAGGATCCCGGGTCGGCCACGTCGTCGAGCGACCGCACCATCGGTGCAGGGACGGCTTCGACGGTGAAGGGGCCGGTGACGCGGGCCTTGCCGCGATCGACGTGCGGCTGGTCGTACAGCGTCACCTCCTTGGGCGGCTCGCCGTAGGCAAGGCTGGCCGCGGAAACGTCGGCGACGCTGCGGTAGCGGAACCCGGACCCGACGTCCTCGTCGGGATGCGCCAATTCGTAGTAATCGAAATTTGCGGTCATCAGCCGTTGCCGCGCCACCGCGATCGCCACGCGGGACGTATCGCAGACGACCCATCGGCGGCCCCACTGCTCGGCAACGTGCGCTGTAGTGCCCGACCCGCACGTAATGTCGAGCACCAAATCGCCGGGGTCCGTGGTCATCAGGATGCAGCGTTGAATGGCTTTCGTGTCGGTCTGGACCACGTAGCGCTTGTCGCTTGGGCGCAACGCAGCGGTCCAGACGTTGTTCATCCGACGGCCTGGTACTTCATCCTCGTACTGTTTCCACCGGAGCGAGGTCTGTCCTTCCAGTACTTCCAGGCGATTCAACGCTGCAAGGGTGTCCAAACCCTCCATCGATACGCGCCACTGCTGCCCGGTTGGACATCGAAAGACGCGGCCTTGCCATTCGTAAGGTTCAGATCGACCCGTGGTGGATACGCCCCTCGAAGACAACGGCATGCGCCGGTAGATGCGGGCGCCTTCCGGCAGGAACTGGTCTGGATCGAAACGCTCTTCCGTCGTCAGTTGGCGGCAGTCGCCACTCGGCTCTTCCACCATGACATCCCAGTTGAAGAAGTCGATCACTTCCGCACGAGACAGATGATGGTAGAGTTGGCGGTACTTCACCGTCTTGAGATCCTTGGCGTACCAAAGCAGATAGTCCGCAATTTGCGGCAACGTCTTGGTGGAACTGCTACCCGTGGTCGCGTAGGAGATGGTCGCCACCCGGTTCTCCGCACCGAAGATCTCGTCCATCACCACGCCCACGCGATGCACGTTCTCATCGCCGATCTGCACGAAGCAGCTTCCGCTTTCGTGCAACAGTTCCCGCGCCAGCAGCAGGCGGTCGCGCAGGTACGTCAGGTAGGAGTGGATGCCGAGTTCCCAGGTGTCCCGGAAGGCGCGCAGCGTCTCCGGTTCCTGCGTCAGGTCCTCGTCGCTGCCGTCGGTCACGTCCCGCTTGTTGACGAAGGGCTGGAAGTTGGAGCCGTAGCGGATGCCGTAGGGCGGGTCGATATAGACCGTCTGCACCTGTCCGCCGAGTCCTTCCTTTTCCAACAGGCTGTTCATCACCAGCAGGCTGTCGCCGGCCGCCAGCCGGTTGGTCCAGTTGCGCCGGTGCCGGTAGAACTCGATGGCTTGGCGCAGCGGCGGGTTCTCCTCCGGGGCGGCGAACAGCGAGCCTTGCGCCGCGGCGCCGTTGCGCTTGCGCACCGCCTCCACGATGGTGCGCGGGTCGATGCGCTCGTGCACGTGCAGCGAGACGGTGGGCGTCTCGAACGACGTGTGTTCGGCTTTGCCCGCCCATGAGAGTTGGGGGTCCACGTGGGGGTCGTGGGCGTAGGTCTTGCGGCCCGCGTCCCTGTCGGTGTCCGGCGTGACCAGGCCCACAGGCGGGTTGTTGGCGCGCTCCTTGTCCGTGTGCGCGTAGTTCTCGATGTTCCGCTTGCCTCGCTGGGCCATGGTCATCCTCGGGCGTTCACTCGCCGCGGGTCGTGGTCCTGGTCCCTGAGTATAGGCAGGCGGCCGGTCGGAGGCAATCCGGCGAGGGGACCGGGGGCGGTCGGGATTGGTTCCGGGGCACGGCGTATGGTAGATTGCAGGACATCCCTTGCAGGAGGAGAAAACCGATGAAGAAGGCGTTGAAGACGACGTGGGTCGTTCTGCTTGCCCTGGCGTTGACGGGAGCGCTCGTCTCCCAGAGCTGGGCCGGCGGCCACGTGAAGGCTGCCGACGTGAAGGACAAGGAGTCCCTCAAGAGCTTCGTGAAAGAGGCCATCGCGCACCTGAAGAAGGGCTATGACGGCGCGGTGGAGGACTTCCGGACCAAGGAGCGATGGCGGAAGGGCTCCATCTACCTCTTCGGTGTGGCGCAGGACGGCACGTCCGTCTTCCACGTGGCCCAGCCGAAGCTGGAGGGCACGGTCATCGCGGTGGTGGACGAGGACGGCGTCCATATCACCCGGGAACTGGTGAAGGCGGCCATGAAGGGAGACGGGTTCATCAGCTACAAGTGGGACGACCCGGCAACCAAGGACACGGACAAGGCGGTGCCAAAGATCAGCTACGCGGAGGCGTTCCGGAAGGATGGCGAGGAGATCGTCGTCGGCGCCGGCTTCTACCCGAAGGCGATGTAGGGGACACCCGTCCGTTCGAGCGACCGCCCTTTCGAGCGCCGAGCGCCGAACGCCGCCTCTCGCCGTTCGGAAGCCCCGTCACGCCCCGTTCCTCTCCGCCTCCGTTCCGTGCGCTTCGGCGCCGGAAGGGGGCGGAGGGGATACGTCCGCCACACAGATCGAGATCTTCCGTGCCTCTTCACCGGAGGCTTCGTCGCGGGAAAGCGTCTCACGGAGCCGTTCCGCGAGTTCCGCCGCATCCTGCGGGCGTCGTCCCGACTCCGGCGTCTGGCAGCGATCCCGGCCGAACCAGAACACCAGGTAGATGCCGTATCCGTCCGTGCCGGGGTCTCGAGTGTATCGCGGAATCAACTGACGCCTGACGGCACTCCACAGATCCCGATGGCTGCTCCTCTTGATCTCCACAGGCACGTTGAAGCCGCCAAAGGAGACGCGGATGTCGGACCTCTTGTCGTCGGCATAGCGGCCTTCCGGCTGGGCGTCGATGTCCAGGGGCGTCAGCCTGTGCCGTAAGTCCGACAACAGCGCATCCCGGCACCCGTCTTCCGGTTTCGGGTCTTGAGGCCGGTTGTATGAGTCCACGTTCCAATACTGGCGCCAGTCCGACGTATTGCCGTCACGGATTTCTCTTGCGATTTTCCGCAGGTGCTCCGTCGTGATCTCTGCCAAGTCCTTGGCGTTGGCGGGTTTGAGGTTGTCGAGCGTGTGGACCACCTCTTCGACCGTGCAATGGCGAAACTCGGCTTCGCGCCGCACGGCGCTCTGCCGATAGGCGGCGTCCATGAGACGGCTTTGCCAGGAGCGCAGATCCTCGTTGGAGGACAGCCGTTCGAGGGCGTCCGTGGCGGCCGGGGAGGGGATGGAGACCAGTTGTTCGATGAATTCGCTGACGTGCGACGACATCACCCAACGGGGTTGTGCCGGGGGACCATACGGCTGGTACGAGGCGCCGATCAGCCGGAACAGAAGCTCCAGCACCGGGGCGTCTAAACTCTGGATATGCGCTTTTAGGAAATCTTCTCTTTCGGCGATGACTTCCGCTAGCCGCCGAACCCGCCGCTCCCTTCCGGCGATGTATGTCTCCAGTTCCTCGATATACGAACCCGGCGAAACAAGCAGGCCGGCGGCCAGCCAGTATATCCGTTGCGCCACGTTCATGCTGTGATGGGTCAGCTTCTTCTCGATCAATTCTTGGAAAGGCGCATTTTCGCAGTGGAGCAACGCGGCTATGAGCAGATAACGTAATCCAGACAGTAGCTCCTCCGTACAGCGAACGGGGAAGGTCTTCAGGAGCGGCAGGGCCGCTCTACGGGCGACCTCTCTGTGCCGCGCAATCTGTGTCCACTCGTGGAAGGCCTGCCACGGTGCCTTCCCGTGGCGCAATTCGGAGCGGATGATTCGAGTCAGGGAAGCGGCAACCACGTCGGGACGAGAGGTTAGCAAGGAGTGCCACGCTGGAACGTCCCGGTGCCGCCGCAGCGTGAAGTAATCGAGGGCGAGAGCTTGGCGCCCCTGTTTTTCGTTGAGGGGCCAAGCGTCCGCCGGAGCGCTCCGGAAGATCTCTTCCAAGCCGGCGAGGAAAGGTAACGCCAGACGATGCATCATGTTCTTGGCTCCAAGCCGTATGATCTCGGCATCGTCCGGAACGTCGTCTCGTTCTATGGACCTCCGAAGTCCCTCCATGACGGCGTCGATCAGAACCGTGTCGTCTCCTAGCAGGTTCTCAAGACGCTTCCTGGGGGCGTCGCCTTCCATGCCGAGGAAGTTGCCGTGATATGCTTTGGCCAGAGCTTCGAGGAGGTCCATCGGGCATCGGTTCTCGCGTAACGCCTCTGCGTGCGGTCTGACTCTGTCCTGCCATTCCCGGCGCCTTTGCAGGGATTGCAGCTTCCTCCTCTCTTCAAGACGTTGCTCATTGAGGTTATGGTTGTCTTCGATGAAGTTCAGCCTTTCGATGAACTTTGTCAGCAAGATCGTATCACTGGCGCAGCGTTCCTCGACGATCTCCCGGGAAAGTCCTTCGTCATGGGAACGAAAAAATACGTACAATGCAACCTTGCGGATAAAATAGTCACGGATGGCAGGGTGAGTAGCAACTATTGCCTTCTCAAGACACCACCGCCCGAAATCCGTGGGCCGCCCGTTGTGTTCGGGCAGGCGTTGTTCCATCTCGGTTACGCAGTTCTCGAAATTATGGGAATCGGCACAACATTCGACTCCTGTTGCGATCATGGACTTCAGTATATCGGGATGACGGCGGATCCAAGAATTGATGGGGTTGGCCAATTCGACTCCTGATGAATCCACTTCCAACCACTTGTCCACATCGACCACTCCCAACCACTTCAAGAGCCGACGTGGATCTGGTTCTTCATGCGAGGTCTCCAGAAAGCGAGCCAACCAGTAGATCGGTGCTTGGTCTATGAGACTGATAGACAGTGAGTCGGTTTGAATCTCGACGCGAAATCGGTCGTAACTCGCCGCGTAACCATCGAGAAGGTCGGCAAGCTGAGATGAGGTTGACTTCTCCGGAAGTACTCCAGTCCAGAAATCGCAATATTTTCCGTAATAGGATGAAGAACGGGGCATCTTCAAATAACGCAGTACCTCAGGCGCGGACAGGTATGTGGGGTAGAGGGCGCTCAGCAGAGAACCGAGCAAGTCGTCGTCGGGGTCCGACACCGATCCGTTGTTTATGTCCATTAGCAGGGCAGTGAGTTCGGAGGCAGCACCGTTGCAATGTCGGATGAACGCATCAAGGGCGATAAGCTTTACTATCGGCCCCCATTGGTTGTCTCTGACCACCTCCACCAAGAGGCTAGCCAGTTCCGGCATGGCCGTCCTCTGAGTGAGCGATTCGAGCAATATCAAGACGAACGATTGCCGTGCGTCGTCTCGCGCAGGATCGGTCAGGATCCGGCGGAAGAAGTCCACCATGTCGGGCGTGGCAATGTCCCCCAAGCGCGGGTCCGCCTTGATAATCCCTCCAAACCAGGGATTCCGCTTGGTCTCCCGCCTCAGGCAGTCCAGCAGATGACGCTTCTCGTCCGGGGAGAAACCTCGGGCGTCGCCGTAAAGCACCGTGCCAAGGGGATCGCGTTGGATGATCGCCTTCCGGCTCGTCTTGCAATGCGCCGCCAGCCACGCCGAAAGGCCGCGTAAATCCGACACGACCGCGCCGTCATGGCCCGTCATCAGGGCGAGGACCCGTCCGACCGGCAACCCTTTCTCGTCGATCAGCCTCGCCAGGTATCTTCCGGCGAGGAATTCGGCGACCTGCCGGTGGACCGGAGCCATGCGGCTTTCTTCGAGAGACTCGAACAGTCCAGTCCCCAGTACATGGCGTAGCGTCTCCTGGTCGCCGCCGGAGATTCGTTGCAGTCCGAGGTATTCCGAATCGCCCCCGTCGCCGTACAGGGCATATCCGGCTCTGCCGGTGAGGAGTTGCACCGCGCAAAGCCGTCCCGCGGCGTCCAGCAAAGCGGGTTCGGAAATGGCCGGCCACCGATTGGCCAACTGATGTTCCGGGTTGTATTCGCGGACGAGTTTTCCACAGGCCAAATCGAAGGTTTCCGTCCGGGTTTCCGGCCATTCTCCTGCCGTCACCGCGCCAGCCAGCATCAGCAGGCTTTGCGGGTTCGCGAGCAGGGTTTCGACTCCCCGCTCACGGGCCGTAGCGATGAAGGCATCCGCGTCTTCGACGCCCGTATCGCGTTGGAGCAGGATCTTGCGGATGTCGTCCTCGGACAGCGGGTCGAGGCGAAAGACCCGGACAGCGCCATCCTTCGAGACCTCCTTCAGGTGGTTACGGTCGTTGGCCCCGAACCAGTCCGCTTCGCGGCAGGACAGGCGGAACCGGGGCTGTCCGAGCCTGTCGAGCTTGGCGCGAATCGAGTCGAACGGTGTGCGGCCGTCCGATGATCCGGCCCGCATTTCGTCGAGGGCGTCGATGAACAGCGTTCCTTCATGCCACTCGGGCCGGTCGTCGAAGGTCGTGAAGTCGCGTGCGGTGACGTAAGTCCCTCCCGTGTCTTCGGCCTCGTGCCGGAATGCCGAGGTCTTGCCGGCGCCGGGGCCGCCGAGCAGCACGTAGGCATGGCTCTGCCGGAAATCTTCCAGTGGCCGGGAAGGTTGTTCGGAAGGCCGTTCTCCGCCGACCGGAGACCCGTCTTCCCCGACATCCGTGCAGGTACGCGGCGCGAAGTAAGTCATGTCCCGTCGATCCATTCCCGGGCCGGAACCGAAAGGAACTCCCCGACGGGCGTCCCGCCCTCGCCGACGAGGACGGGCGGGGCCGTCATGCGGGGGAACCGTTTTGCGAACTCGTCCAGTCCGCTCACGTTGGACCGGCGTGCGCCGCTCTTGACCTCGAAGGCGGCGAGCCTGGGGCCGCGTTCCAGCACGAAATCCACCTCGTGAGCTTTGCGGCCTTTGTCTCGCCAGTAGTGGAGACGGGCCTCGGGCGGCGCCGTATTGAACAGGTGCGCTCCCACCGTGCTTTCGACCAGGCGTCCCCAGAAGGTCCGGTCCGCCCTGGCCTCATCGAAAGTGCGTCCCGAACAAGCCGCCATGAGCGCGGTGTTGAGGACGTTGAGCTTGGGGCTGGAGGCCCTGCGGCGATACGCCCCGCCAGTGTAATTCGGGAGGCCCGTCATCAGGCCGGCCTTCGACAACAGGTCCAGGTAGCGCGCCAGGGTCGTGGTGTTGCCCGCGTCCTGAAGCTGGCCGAGCATCTTGGTGTAGGAGAGGATCTGCCCGGAGTACTCGGCGCCCAACTCGAACAGCCGCTTCAACAGGGCCGGTTTGTCCACCCGCTGCAACGCGAGGATGTCGCGCTCGATGTTCGGCTCGATCAACGCCTGGGTCACGTAGGCGCGCCAGCGGTCCTGGTCGCCGATGAGCGGCGCCCCGCCCGGGTAGCCCCCGAAATAGACGTAGCTGTCGAGGTCGAAGTCGAAGGCCGCGGACATTTCCTCGAACGACCAATGGGTAAGGCGAAGGGTCTCGAACCGTCCGGCCAGGCTCTCGCTCATGCCCCTCTGCATGAGCAGCGGCGCCGACCCCAGGATGACCACGTGCAGGCGACGGCCATGACGCCGGTCTGCGTCCCACAACCCCTTGACCGCCTCCGACCAGTTCGGGATCTTCTGGATCTCGTCCAACACCAGCACGGAACCCCGTTCCGAACGGTCTGCGTCCATGCGGGCGCGTTCCCACTGGCGCACCAGCCACCTCGCGTCTCTTTCATGGCCGATCGGGACGGCGACAGGGTCGATTGACGTGATGGAGTCGTCGTCGATACCGGGAACGGAAGAGGGGAAAGCCGGGGGGAGAACAGCGGGTTCGGGCTCGTCCACCGGCACATAGCGGCCGGGCCGGCCGATCCGGTCCAGAGCCTGCCGGACGAGGGTCGTCTTGCCCGTCTGGCGCGGCCCGGTGATGACGATGAGCCGTTGGGGGGCCTCGTCCAGACGACGGAGCAGCGTCCGTATCTGCGTGCGCTCATAGGCAGCCATGGTATAGGATTACGCTATTGAGTAACCTTACTCAAGACCATCCTTGAACGCAAATCGCCCCTTCAGGCATGTTCCACGCAATCTTCCATGCCCGATTCCATTTCCTGACCGCCTTTTATCTCTGGATAGCGCTTTCCATGAGGGGGGTCAAAAAGGGTTTGACAGGGGGGGGGTGCTATGGTAGGTTTTTACCCTCGTCGGCGGTGGTGGGCAGGCGAGGGTTGGGCGGCGTGCAGCTTCCACTACCGGGGCAACCCTCCCCGTCACTCTCAACCCTGCACGCCGTCCGCTAACCCGAAGTTCTTGGGGTCAAGCGGGGTCGAATCCTCCCTAACCCATTGATAATGCTAAGGAAACGGCTTGCGGGGCGTCGATTCCGGCGTCAAATTGTAGTCACTAAAAATGAATAATGCCTATTGACATTCCCTCTGGCATCGTTGTATCATGCAGCATGCCTCGTCGTAACCAGGTCGTTCACGTCGTTACCACACGGAGACGCTACAAGGACCGCACCTACGAGACCCACCTGCTCCGCCGCTCCTACCGGGAAGACGGCAAGGTCAAGAACGAGACCCTCGGCAACATCTCCCATCTGCCCCCACATCTCATCGACATCATCCGCCGCACCCTGCGGGGCGATACCTTCGTCTCCGCCAGGGACAACCCGGCCATTTTGCGCTCCCGTCCCCACGGCCACGTGGCGGCCGTGCTCGGAGCCATGGAGAAGCTCGGTCTCCCTCGCTTGATGAGCGCACGCCGGAGTCCGGAGCGGGACCGGTGCACGGCCCTGATCGTCTCCCGCCTGCTCGCTGCCGGCTCCAAGCTGGCCACTGCCCGCACCCTCCATCCCGAAACCGCCACCTCCACCCTGGGCGAGAGACTGGCTTTGGATGACGTGAGTGCAGAGGACTTCTACTCGGCCATGGACTGGCTGCTCCCACGCCAGGAGACCATGGAGAAGGCCCTGGCGCAACGCCACCTGCATGACGGCACCCTGGTGCTCTACGACGTGAGTTCCAGCTATCTCGAAGGAAGGCACTGTGAACTGGCGCGTCCGGGCTACTCCCGGGACGGTCGGAAGGGGACCTTGCAGATCGTCTATGGGCTGTTGTGCAATGCCGAGGGCTGTCCGGTGGCAGTGGAGGTCTATGCGGGCAACACCGCAGACCCCGGGACCTTGTCCGATCAGATTGCCAAGCTGCGCACCCGCTTTGCGCTCAAGCGCGTGGTGTTCGTGGCTGACCGGGGCTTGCTCACCAGTGCGCGCATCGACTCCGAACTGCGCCCGGTGCAAGGGCTGGACTGGGTGAGCGCGCTGCGCAGCCAGGAAGTGCGCCAACTGGTGGACCGGGACGGGCCGCTGCAACTGTCCCTGTTCGACCAGCGGGACCTGGCCGAGATACGCCATCCCGACTTCCCGGGGGAGCGGCTCGTGGCCTGCATGAACCCCCTGTTGCGAGTCGAGCGGGCACGCAAGCGCGAGGACCTGCTCCAGGCCACCGAACGCCAACTCGACAAGATCGTTGCCGCAGTCTCCCGACCGCAGCGCCCTCTGCGAGGCGCCCACAAGATCGGAGAACGGCTGGGCCGGGTGATCCACCAGTACAAGATGGCCAAGCACTTCGAGACCGAGGTCACCGATACTTCGTTCCGCTACCGGCGCAAGACCGACCGCATCGAGGCCGAAGCCCGTCTGGACGGCATCTACGTGATTCGTACCTCCGTGGACTCCCAAACCCTGGACGCCACGGAGGCGGTCCACGCCTACAAGCGTCTGGCCACGGTCGAACGCGCCTTCCGCTGCCTCAAGACCATCGACCTGCACGTGCGTCCCATCTACCACCGACTCGGCCATCGCGTGCGAGCCCACGTGTTCCTGTGCATGCTTGCTTATCATGTGGAGTGGCATATGCGCCGCTGGCTCGCTCCCCTCCTGTTCGCGGATGACCACCCCTACGCTTCTCCCACGCCACGCCCCTCCCCCGTACAGGCCCCGGAACGCTCCCGGAGCGCCCAACACAAGGCCAGCACCCGACGCACCACCGACTGCGAGTTCCCGGTGCATCACTTCCGGGGCTTGCTCGATCATCTCGCCACCCTCACCCAAAACACCATGCGGATGCACGGCTCCACAGACACCTTCGAGTTGCTCACCGTGCCCACACCCATCCAGAGAAAGGCCTTCGATCTCATCGGCGTCCCACTCTCCATGTAGTCAGAAACTCATCCTCTCTCCAGCGTAAAACCTAATGAAAACAACCCCTTGCCTTGTCACCACGCCAGAACTTCGGGCTAACCGAAGAGGAGGGTTCCATGAAGACAATGATCTTGGCGGCGGTGTTGGCCGTCGCGTTGATGCTGGCCGGGTGCGGTGGCGGATCGAAGGGAGGCGCCGGGGCTGGTATGCCTTCAACGCAGACTCCAACGACACCCAGGCCAACGGTAAGGGTTGTACCTCTGTCAGTACCTGGAGAGCCTGAAACGCCCGCGGTGCCCGTGGAGATACCGGACAACACCGTCAGGATTAACCCCGGACAAACGCGGGAAGTGAGCGTAGGCGGACGATCCGTTTCGGTCAGGTGTCCTTCCGGCGGCGCGTCATGTCATGTTGGCGTCCACGAGGGTTCGTTGTGGTACAGGCTCGACGGCGCGGTTCCGTTCGCATTGGCCAGTCTGCCTTCGACTCCGACTACGCCGCCTACTCGGGTCATTGAACCCCCGCTAACCCCGCTGATTACTTGGCGGGAACTGCCTACTCTGGTGGATCGTATGACCCACCGGACGGAGCTACGATCAAAATCCTTCGCAGGATCGTCATGTGACGACGGCGTTACAGCCTGTCAAGCCGTAGTGAAAACCCTGCTTGCGAACGCAACAGAAGTAGATCTCTCTGGTCACGCCCGGCCACTCTACTGGTGGCCGCTTGTCCAACTCTTGAGTCCAATGAAATGGTTTTCATGGAGAGAAGGAGATACCGACCATTACGGTGCTTGGCTTGACAATAGCATCTTTATTTCATCTTATGATCCTTATTCTAATGATCGTAATGCTCCTAATGACCCTATCAACGAAGCGGATGACTATTTCAGCAGTAGTCCTAGAACACAACGTTATCTTTCCATGGGCATAAGGGACACCAACCCGGTTACCGGGGTATATCGGGGAGTGGCCGTGACTGGAGTGTCCCCTAATGGCATCAACGTCCTTGACCTTTTTGAATTGACCTATACATCGAGTGCTACAGGGGGCCAGCTAGACATGACGACGCATTATTACGGTGCTAATTACACATGGACGAATGTTTCTGTTGATAATGAAGGTTACTTTAATAATGACATAACAAGGAGTGAGGGGGTGCTAGGCGGTAACAAACTGGAGGGTAGGTTTTATCAAGGCGGCGAAGTGGGAGGGGTGTACTCTTTGCGTGTGAGCCAAGACAACCCCAATTCGGACCTCGATTCGTTTCGCCATGGGGTATTCGGGGGAAAGCTGGGCTGGACCGTGCCAGAACAACTACGCTAGTACCCTGTAACAGTGACTTTACCACCGAGACTTGATATAGCACCATGTACAGTAAACAGCAGTAATTGGCGATAGGGCACTTTTTGCTTCCTATCCCCACTAATGAATTCACTGTTACAGGGTACTAGCCAACCCTCCACAACGAAACGCCGCCCCTGACGCCCAAGGATGGACAGGGGCGGTGTTTCTTCTCTCACCCCTACCCAACCCCTACCGGCAGACTTCGGACGCGCCCACGGGACGAATCGGACGCTGGCAGCCCGGACGCACTCCACGGCGCCCGCGAGGTCCACGTCTGGCAAGCCGGAGAGAGACCGCGGACTCACCCCCGGATCACCCCCCACAAGCGCCCAGGATCGCCCACAACGACGGTTTGCCGGTTGCCGTTGCCTTGGGGTCAGGGGAGACTTCGGAGGCGCCCAGGGGCAGGTTTGGGACGCTGGCAGGTGGACCCGGACGGCGCCCGCGGACGCCTCTTCCAAGTCCGGAAAAGGTTGGGGGTCCCTGCATTTTCCCCTTGACGGTATTCCTGAAATTTGCTAGTCTTTACAACAGGTTATGGTCATTCCCGAAAATGGACAATTCCATGATGCTGGGCGGCAGGTTTCAACAACGTCATCGCTTGCCGGTTCCCGAACACTGTCCTACCCCTTCCTTTCCTTCCTTGCCCACACGAAAAATGCTGGATTCCCGCTTTCGCGGGAATGACGGGGGTGGGCTTTCGCGAGAAGGTTTCGCGGGAAGGAACTGCGGGGAACGTCGAGGAACACCCGGAACGCTTGGCTGGAGGATTACCGGGAAGCGCAACCCGCCGCGGCTCACTGCAACGTCCGGATCTCCGGATACACCTCGGTGGCGAAGAGTTCCATGCTGCGGCGGGTCTCTTCCGAGGTCAGGAAGCCCGCCTGGTTCATCATCAGGAGGTGTCCCACCCCGCAGCGGTCGTGGAGGTACTTGACCTTTTCCAGGACTTTCGCGGGCGTGCCGGCGATGATGACGCCCTGGTCCATGAGGGACTCGTAGCTGCGGTTGTAGCGCGCGTTCCCCTTGGGGTCGAAGAAACGCAGGAGCCCCTGGGGCGGCACGAACCCGGGGGGCGCGAAGAACCCCACCGGCCGCCTCTTGTTGAGGTACCAGAGCAGCTTGCGGCCTCCCTCCTCCGCCTTCTCCTCGGTCTCGCCGGTGAAGCACAGGGCGCAGTAGGCGAACTTGTCCGTGCCCGGATCGGGATAGTCCATCTCCCGGCAGCGTTCCCGGTAGGCGCCGAATATGGCGTCGGTCTGGTCGTAGGACGACAGGACCGTGGCCAGTGTATAGCCGCGGTCCGCCACCCAGGGCACCGCGGCCGGGTTGCTGCCGGTGATCCAGATGGGAGGATGGGGTTGCTGGAAGGGCCGCGGCCAGGGGTTGACGTAGCGGAAGTGGTAGTGCTTGCCTTCCCAGTTGAACACGTCCCGGGTCTCCCACGCCTTCAGGATCAGGTCATGGGCTTCCTGCATCCGTTCCCGGGTGTCGGACGGATTGGTGTTGGCGGGATGGATCTCGGTTCCCACCCCGCGGACGAACCCGGCGATGAGCCGCCCGCCCGACATGACGTCGAGCATGGCCGCGTCCTCCGCCACCTGGATGGGGTTGCGGTGGGCCAGCGGGAAGCCCAGGCACAGGATCTTCGCGCGTTTGGTGCGCCGCACCAGCGCCGCCGCGGTGATGGAGACGTTGGCGGCGAGACACGTGGCGGTGGCGTGGTGCTCGTTGAGCATGATCTCCAGTCCCAGCTCGTCGGCGTACTCGTACTCGTCCAGGTAGCGGTTGTAGAGGTCGTGGGTCGTGCGGGGGTCGCAGTAGCGGCTGGGCAGGGTCACGCGCATGGCCCCGTGCCGCTCCTCCAAGTCGTCCGGCAGGAACGGGTAGGGCATCTCGGTGAAGTGGTAGGCGAGCATTTCCCGGCCCTCCTCTCGTTCTAGCCCTCCAGGAACTCCGTGACGGCTCGCGCCAGAGCCTCCGGCTGCTCCCAGTGGGGGTAGTGGCCCGCCTCCGGTATCAACGTGAAACCGGCGCCCGGGATGCCCTGCCCGAGCGCACGCCCGTAGCTCGGCGACACCACCCGGTCGCTTGCGCCCCACAACACGCGGGTGGGGACGCGCACCCGGGCCAGCCGCCGCAACAGTTTCGGGTTGTGCATGAACGGACGCCAGCCGAACTTCAGCACCGACTGGCGGTTGCGCAGCAGGGTCAGCAACTCCTCCTCGGTCAGCCCGTCCATCCCCGGCCACTTCAACGCCTTGGCCGCGGCCGGGTCGTGCCACGCCAACTCCGCCACCTCCTCCACGGTGCGGACGTACACGTCTTCCACGTCGCGCACGGTGGGACCCGAGACCTTCACGCCGACGGAATCGAACAGCACCAGCCGTCGAATATGGCGTTGCGAGCGCACCGCCATCTCCGCGGCCACCCAGCCGCCGAACCCGTGGCCCACCAGATGCACGGGACCCGCGTCCAGGGCTTCGAGCAGGTCGAGCCCCAGGAAGGCCAGATCCTCCATGTGGTCGATCCAGTCGGGGAGCTCCGACCGGTTCACCCCGGGCAGGGACGGGACCACCGTGCGGAAACGCCTGGCCAGGGCGTCGTCGAAAGGCGGGACCTGCGTGTCGAGCTGGTCTCCGTAGAGGATCACCAGCGGAGCGCCCTCCCCATGTTGGCGGACTCCCAGGTTCACCCCGTCCACCTCCATGGTCTCCGAACGCCAAGTCACGGACCCGACGCCTCCCCCGCGTGCCTCTCGATGAAGTCGATGGCCAGGGCGTTGAACTCGTCCGGGTGCTCCGCGTGGGAACAGTGCCGGGACTGGTCGAACACCTTTACCTCGGAGCCCGGTATCTCCGCCTGGAGGTCGGCGGCGTAGGTGGACAGGCGCAGCGGGTCCTGGGCCCCCGCCACGATCAGCACCGGACAGCGAACCCGGCCGTAGTCGGGCCGCACCGGACGGAACCCCCTGGCCCTTCCCCGGGGCGCCAGGCGCGCGGCCGCGCAAGCCTCCCACACCCCCGGCTCCAGGCTCGCCCGCCAGCGCTCGTCCACCACGTCGTCGGCCCACCAGCTCTCGTGGTAGAAGCACGCCCGCAGGATCTCCCGCATCTCCCTCCACGTGCCCCGGTATCCGGTGAGCAGCTTCCGGGTATCGTTGTCCGGCGCCTCGCCGCCGCCGCTCACCGTGATCGCCGACGCCACCTCGAAACGGGGGTCCACGGCCATCTGCAGGACGAACCCGCCGCCGAAGGAATTGCCGATGAAATGGGCAGGTCCGACGGACAGAGCCTTCAGGAAGCCGTCCATATGCTTCAACCGGAAACCCGGCGGGTCGCTGAAGCTGTACACCAGGTCGGTGCGTCCAAAGCCGGCCATGTCCGGCGCATAGACGTGGAAATGCTCCGCGAGCTGCGCGATGTTGTGACGCCAACTGAACTCGGCCCGGCCGCCGAACTCGCCGCTGTGGATCAGCACCACCACGGGGCTGCGGCCCATGCCCGCCTCGAGATAATGCGTACGGATCTGGCCCACTTCGACGAAGTGGCTGCTCACGCCTGCCGGAAGACCGCCCACGGCCCCCTGCGTAGCCCAAAGCCCCCTACCTGTCAACTTGGCCCGTGCCCGTCCCGGGCGCGCCGGCGGGTGGCAACCCCAACTACTGCACACCGATGCCCTGCATCTCGGTCCACAATCCGCCACGCAAACCGGAGAACGACGTGGGATGTGTCGGGACTCTCGAGGAACACTCTCGGTACTTTCCCCGGTATCCGTCCACGCGATTCTGCTCCGGAGTCCGGGCTGATGTAGAGGGTCGAGGCTTGACACGCGCCCGGATTGGATGGTTAGGGGTAAGCGAGGCTGTCCACGTCAAGTGGCCGGACCGTATCGACTCCAACCCTGCCGGAGGGATCAACGAATGCTCGAACCGGATCGAATCTACCAGGCAGACGCCTTCGACGTGTTCCCCCGCATTGACGACGGGAGCATCGACCTGGTCATCTGTGACGGTCCGTACGGGGTCACGAACAATCAATGGGACAGAATCCAGAATATCCAGGAATACAACCTGAAGCTCATCCGCATATTTTCCAGGAAACTGAAGGAAGGCGGCGGGTTGTACCTATTCGGAAAACCGAACTGCATCGACTTCATCGACTACCGCCCTTTTCTGAACCTCCGGTCACGGATCATCTGGTACCAGCCGAGCCGACTCGCCCAGGGACGGCTCAAGTACACCAATAACTACGATATCATCTGCTACTTCATCAAGGGCGACAAGCCAAAGACCTTCGACCTCGACGCCATCCGCGTTCCGCAACTCGTCGAACTGGACCACCGTCTGCGCTGCGAGCGCGTGCCCTCCGTCAGGAACGGGAGATACCGGAAGACGAAATTCAACGGAGACGGAAAGAATCCCGGCGACGTCTGGGGAGACATCAAACAACTGACCTACAAATCGAAGGAGCTTGTCGGCCGCGACGCGCTCAATACGATCCAGAAGCCCGAGCAGCTCATGGAACGTCTGGTCAGGGCCAGCTCCGCAAAGGGCGATCTGGTACTGGATCCGTTCGCCGGCGTCGGCACGTGCCCCGTGGTCTGCAAGCGCCTCAACGCCCGGGTTCGCAACGGGGCCGCGCATGTGGTAGGTTGCGGCAACTTCGAGTTCCGCTTCAGCGCTTCGACGACTCGACAACTTCCGGAACGCAGGGAGGCCATATGCACTGGGGTATGGAGAACAGACTGGCGCGCATCATCCGACCCGAGGACGGGCGTTGCGTGATGCTGGCCGTGGACCACGGCTACTTCCTCGGCCCCACCAGCGGGCTGGAGCAGCCGCGGGAGACCATCGAGCCGCTGCTCCCCCACGCCGACGCCATCATGCTCACCCGCGGGGTGCTGCGGAACGCGGTGGACGCGGCCATGCCGGCGCCGGTGGTGCTGCGCGTGTCCGGGGGAACGAGCATCCTCAAGGAGCTCTCCAACGAGGACATCACCGTGTCCGTCGAGGACGCCATCCGGCTCAACGTCTCCGCCATGGCGCTGTCGATCTTCGTCGGCTCCGAGTACGAGAAGGAGACCCTGGTCAGCCTGGCGCGGCTGGTGGACGAGGGCGAGAGGTACGGCATACCCGTGCTCGCCGTCACCGCGGTGGGCAAGGACATGGCCCGGGATGAACGCTACCTGGGTCTGGCCTGCCGCATCGCCGCGGAGCTCGGCGCCCACTTCGTCAAGACCTACTACTGCGAGAACTTCGAGAACGTGGTGGGTAGCTGCCCCATCCCGGTGATCGTGGCCGGCGGCAAGAAGACCCCGGAGATGGAGGCATTGCAACTCACCCGGAACGCCGTGGACCACGGCGCGGTGGGGGTCGATATGGGTCGGAACATCTTCCAGTCCGACGCCCCCGCAGGGATGATCCAGGCGGTCCGGGCCATCGTCCACCGCGGCGCCTCCGTTGAGGACGCCTACGGGATCTACGAGTCTTCGAGACCGTCCGCCGCGAATCGGGCGGCGGGTTGACCCGCCGCCCGATTCCCTTTGCGCGGCTTCGCTGACGGACACGGCGGCGCAAGGCCGCCGGGAGCCACACCCCGCCTTCTCGGGAACGAGCCATGCGCGTAGCCATGTACTACAGCAACGACGACGTCCGGGTGGAGGAGGCGCCGGTTCCCGCCGCGGGCCCGGGGGAGTTGCTGCTCCGGGTCCACGCCAGCGGCATCTGCGGCACCGACGTGCTGGAATGGTACCGCCGCAAGCAGGCGCCGACGGTGCTCGGACACGAGGTGGCCGGCGAAGTGGCGGAGGTGGGACCCGGAGTCGAGGCTTTCGCCCCCGGCGACCGCATCGTGGCCACCCACCACGTCCCCTGCCGCGACTGCCGCTACTGCCGTTCCGGACACGCCTCCGTGTGCCAGCTCATGCGGCAGACCCGCTTCGACCCCGGAGGCTTTGCCGAGTACCTGAAGCTGGCGAAGGCCAACGTGGATTCCGGGACTTTCCTCCTTCCCGACTCGCTGTCCTTCGTGCAGGGCTCGTTCGTCGAGCCGGTGGGCTGCGTGGTCCGGGCCCATGACCACGCGCGCGCTCCCATGCAGGAGACCGTGCTGGTCATCGGCGCCGGCATCGCCGGTCTGCTGCACGTCCAACTGGCCCGCGTCCGCGGCGCGAAGACCCTGGCGGCCACGGACGTGAACGAGGAGCGCCTGGGTCTCGCCCGGTCCCTGGGCGCGCACGAGACCATCCATGCCGGGGACGACGTGCCGTCGCGCCTGAGGGACGCGAGCGGCGGACGGCTGGCGGACCTGGTGATCGTGTGCACCGGGGCGGCGTCGGCGATCGGGCAGGCTTTCCAATGCGTCGAGCGCGGCGGCACGCTGCTCTTCTTCGCCTCGGCTCCCGAAGGGCAGCCTGTGCCCGTGCCGCTGTACGAGATGTGGCGTGACGAGGTGAGACTCGTCACCTCCTACGGGGCGAGCCCGCAAGACATGGAGGAAGCGGTGGAGCTACTGGCGGGGGGAAAGGTCCTCGTGGACAGCCTCGTTACCCATCGACTGGTGCTGGCCGAGACGGGAAGGGGCTTTCAACTCGTGGCCGACGCGCAGGATTCGCTCAAGGTCGTCATCGAGCCCCAGCGGACTTGACGGTCCGCGGTTCGGGTCACTCGGCCTCCGGTGCTTCCGGCCGCGCTTCCCGGACCTTCCCCGCGGCCACCTCACGCAGTGCCACGACGATCTCCCGGTTGTCCGACTCCACCAGCGGCTTGGCGCCCTTGAGGAGCTGCTTGGTCCGACCGGAGGCAAGCATCACCAGCTTGAAGCGGTTGGTCACTTCGTTGAGACAGTCTTCCACGGTGATTCGCGCCACTGTAGGTTCTCCGACTCCGTTGGCGGCCCGTCGAACCGGGAGCGAAGCCCGGGTCCGACGGCCGGCTACGCGATGCTCCGCTGCTCCTCCGGAAGGCCTTCCTGCTCGGGGGTCTCGACCTCGAAGCCCAGGTCCTCGATCATCCGGTGGGCGTCCGAGGCGGCTTGGCCCGACGTCGTAAGGTAACCGTTGACGAACAGGGAGTTGGCCGGGTACAGGCTCAGGGGCTGTAGCGAACGCAGGTTCACCTCCCGGCCGCCCGCCACCCGTATCTCCTTGCTCGGGTTGACCAGACGGAACAGGCACAGCACCTTGAGACAGTACTGGGGAGTCAGGTTCGACCGCCCTTCCATGGGGGTTCCGGGTATGGCGTGCAGGAAGTTGACCGGGATGGAGTCCACGTCCAGCTCGCGCAGCGACACCGCCAAGTCCGCCACGTCCTCGTCCTGCTCCCCCAGGCCGACGATGCCGCCGCAGCACGTGGACAGCCCCGCGGCCTTGACGTTCTCCAGGGTCGCCACGCGGTCGTCGTAGGTATGGGTGGAGCAGATCTCCGGGTGGTAGCGGCTGCTGGTGTTCAGGTTGTGGTTGACCCGCTCGACGCCGGCCTCCTTGAGGATCCGCGCCTTGGATTCCGTGAGCAGCCCCATGCACGCGCAGACGTTGATGGGGACCCGGCGTTTGATCTCCGCCACGGCCTCCGCCATCTTCTCGGTCTCCCCGAGGGTCGGACCGCGTCCGCTGTTCACCAGGCAGAAGCGCATGGCGCCCGCCTCCCTGGCCTTGACCGCGGCCTCCACGAGCACGTCCTTGGCGAGGAACGGGTACTTGTCGATGTCCGCCCCGGAAACCGACGACTGGGAGCAATAGCCGCAGTCCTCCGGACAGAGCCCGCTCTTGGCGTTCATCAGCACGTGGATCTGCACCTTCTTGCCGAAGTAGCGGTAGCGGACGCGGAACGCCGCCTCGATCAGTTCCGGCAGCCGTTCGTTGGGGCCGTGGAGGACCGACTCCATTTCCCCGGGCGACAGCAGCTTCCCGTCGAGCGACTTCTCCGCGAGCGCCGCGTACCTCGGCTCCGCCGTGCTCGGCTCTACCGTGTTCATGGGGTTTTCGTGTAACATGGAGGGTGGGAACTTGCAACCGGCAGCGTCCCGCAGGGGCGCGGGTGTCCGTCCGAAGGGCGCCCCGCGGCGCCTCATCCGACGAAGAGCGTGAAGACCGCGCCGCTCCGGTTCGATACCTGCCTGGGACTCAGCAGCCGCGGCTCGGGGGACAGCGCGCTTCGCGCGATCTCCCAGTTGGTCTGCGGCAACGGATCCAGGGCGCGGATCTCCTCCAGCGACAGGTACGCCGCCCGGTCCACCTCGCGCCGGTCCGGCTCGGGCTCCGCGGTCAGCCCCCTGAGCAGCAGCACCACGTAGAGACTGTTGCCGGACTCCGCGTCGAAACGGCTGCGTACGCCCAGCACGCCTTCGACCTCGGCCGCCACCCCCGCTTCCTCGGCCACCTCCCGGACCACCGCGGCCTCGATGGTCTCGTCCGGCTCGATGAACCCGCCGGGCACCTGCCAGTTGCCGCGGCCGCGCCGGGACGCGCGCCGGACCAGGAGCAGGCGCCCGTCCCGCACCACCGCGCCGCCCACCCCGATGTTGTACCCCCTGTTGTAGCGCTCCGGTATCGCCATGCCGTCCTTTCCGCCCGCGGGGAGCCTTCGGCTTCAGTTCCGGGACTCCAGCATGTTATACCCCGGCCCGGGAACGCGAGTCCAGCAACCCTTGGGCCGGCTCGGCAAGCCGGTCATCGCCATCGACGCGGCCATCTACCGGTACGCGCTGCGGCGGAACGGGCTGCCGGATCGGCTCCGGGGCTTCGGCAGTCTGGTGGCGCGGTTCCGAGCCGGGAAGGATGCGGGAACGCTCATGGAGCCGACGGTCTATCGAGTCCCCGGGTGGGAGTCGGAACCGGGTCTGACACACGGGTTCCTGGGCCGGGGCGGCGGCCACAGCCAGGGCGCGTACGCAGGCCTCAACGTCTCCTTCGACGTGGGTGACGACCCCCGGGCGGTCAAGGACAACTACTGCCGGATGAAGCGCGCCGTGGGCATGCGCGGCGCGCGGCTGGTCACCATGCGGCAACGGCACGGCGACGCCATCATCGACGTGACCGAGGCGCGCAAGCACGCCGGCGATGGCGACGCCATGGTCACCGCCGCACCGGGGGTGTTCCTGGGCGTGCTCACCGCGGACTGCGCCCCCATCCTGTGCTGGGCGCACACCTCCCGGGGGAGGCTCGCCGCGGTGGTCCACGCGGGCTGGCGCGGCGCCCTGGCCGGGTTGGCGGTGAAGACGGTGCGGCACATGGAGAGCCGTTACGGGGCCGCGCCGCAGGACCTGTGGTGCGCCCTGGGACCCACCGTGGGAGACTGCTGCTACGAGGTCGGCCGCGAAGTTGCCGGGCCCCTGGTCCGGACCTGGGGCGAGAAGGCGGAGTCTTCGCTTCGGCGCGCGGACGGCAAGACCTGCCTCGACCTGCGGAAGTTGAACGCCGCGCTGCTTGCGGCCGCGGGCGTGCCCGCGGAGCGGATCGCTTGGGTGGGTCCCTGTACCGCGTGCAACCCCGCGGCGTTCTTCTCCTACCGCAGGGAATCGCGCAAGGGCGCCGGCCCGACCGGACGCCAAGCCAGCTTCATCGGGTGGTCGGAAACGCCGTGAAACGAAAAAAGCCTTGGCTGGCGCGATGGCCAGCCAAGGCTCGGTGTACTGCCGGAATTGACCAGACCCTCAATTCCGAAAGGCTAAGAGAGCCTAGGTCTCAGTCACCTCGCAGCTACATGAATCACTCATATTTTGACCACCTCCTTTCCCTGCTTGCCCCTATCTTAAGAGAAGCGAGAGGGGTTTGTCAAACATCCGCGGAGCCAAGCGCTCCGACGCCCCGCCCGCTCACGGGAGGCACAGACGGTGACGGATGCGGACGGGGACCGCGCCACGTTGGCGTTCACGCTGGAAGTGGCAGCCGACGCGCGGCCCACCTTCGGCCCGGCCCGGGTGCCGGCGCAGCGCTACGTGCAGGGGGTGGAGATCGAACCCCTTACGCTGCCAGCGGCGACCGTGGGCAACCGGCCGCTGGCCTACACGCTCTCCCCGGCCCTGCCCGAGGGTTTGGTCTGGACTCCGCCCGAGGAGGAAACCACCGGGGGGACGGTGGCGGGCACGCCTGCGGTGGTGCAGGGGCCGGTGCGTTACACGCTGAAGGCGCGGGATGCGGACGGCGACACTGCGGAGTTGCGCTTCACCCTGGAGGTGGTGGACCGGTTGGTGGCGCGCATGGAGGGGGTGCACGAGGCCATACTGCCGGAACTCTCCCAGGCCATGGTCGCCGGGACGGTGGAGGCGGTGGCCGGGCGCATCGGCCGGGCGCTGGACCGGACCACCCCTTCGGAGGGGTCGGTGGCGTGGGCCGAAGCGCTGGCGGCCATGGCCGCAGGGGGGTGGAAGGAGGGACTCGGGGGTCGGACCTTCGCCCTGGGGCTGGCGGGGGATGAGGCCGCAGTGGGGTCGGAGGTGACGGTGTGGGGAGCGGGAGAGTACCGGAGCCTGTCGGGGGGCGACGCAGTGTCGTGGGACGGGGACCTGTTCGGGGCGCACCTGGGGGTGGACACCCGGTTCGGGGCCGGGGGAGTGGCCGGGGTTGCCCTGTCGGTGAGTTCCGGGCGGTTCGACTACACCGACCGCAGCCTCCTGGGCCGGGGCGGGGCGGTGGAGGGGGTGTACGAGAGCCGGATGACGGGCGCGCATCCCTACTTGGGATGGGAGGCGCCTCTCCCCACGAAAAAGCGCGTCCTTCGACTTCGCTTCGCTACGCTCAGGACGAACGGGGCAATTGTTCAGGATTTCCTATATTCGGCGATAAAGGTAGGCGATAAGGCTGTGGCGTGTCAATCGGGGGGAGGCTGTCGCTCAACGATTTGGTCCAACCGCCGACATGGTCACTTCAACCGTCCAGCTAGTGTGCTGTCCCACAGATGAGCGGTATAATCATGGCTGAAGCTGCGAAAGGAGGTGCTTCGGGATTTCGTGTGGGTTATCACACTCCCTCCCATGCGAGGAAGTCCGATTTCCACCATACTGCCCCCGGTTCGGTATTGCAGGGAACTCCGATCCCCTCACAGCGGAGAATTCCGATCCCCTCCCCCCTTGAGGGGGAGGGTTAGGGAGGGGGGTCTCCGCGCCACCGGACCCATGGGCGCCAGCACCAACGCACAGACGGCTGAAACGGGTTGGCCGGTCCGTGTAGAGGACTCCTCCCCGCAACCCCGCCGTACCCCCTTTGTACAAGCCGGACATGGT
This sequence comes from uncultured Binatia bacterium (SeqCode), assembly GCA_965204235.1. Taxonomy (GTDB): domain Bacteria; phylum Desulfobacterota; class Binatia; order UBA9968; family JAJDTQ01; genus JAJDTQ01. Next base: position 1,636,083 of record OZ241979.1, on the reverse strand, counting down.
TTACAAAACAAACCGGGAACATGGTTTACACGTGATCACCCCCGTTGATGCCAATGAGGGGCGGGGGAGATGGACAAGGTGCGTTCGTCGAGGATACCGAGGAGATGAAAGCGGAAGCGAATCTCCCAGCAGTCGTTGTCACAGGGGATGAGGCCAATGGGTTCCTGGGCGAGGACTTCGGAGAGGTAGAGGAGTTGTCCGCGCCATTTGAACTGGCCGTTGTGTCGCACCCGTCGCACCGTCACCCCCGCAGGGTATTCCACCTCCGGCAGCCTGTCAGGATAGGGTCGGGTGGAGGGGCAGTGGACTTGTCCGGGAGTGAGACGCTTCAGGGCTTCGTGCGAGCGCTCCCAGTTGAACTCCTGGACAAAGGCATCGAAACGCCGCTGCTGCTCCGCAAGAGTGTGCGCCGGCGGCTGGATGGCCGCCGCCTTCAGCGATCGGTGCATGCGCTCATGCCGCCCATTCTCGCTCGGCTTGGCCGGTCGAATCCGCTCCGGTCGAATCCCCAACCGCACCCACCACTTGGACAAATGGCTCAGACCACCCACTGCCAGAGAAGCAAACGGCGCCCCGTTGTCCGTGCGCAAGCTCTCGGGCAGCCCCTGTTCCCGAAACACCCGCTCCAACCACGGCCTCACCGCAGCCGTATGGGTGCTGCTCAACCCCCGACACTGCAACACGTAGCGACTGTAGTTGTCCGTCAACGTCAGCGGATAACACCGACCCCCATTGCCCAATCGAAAGTCCCCCTTGAAGTCCGCACTCCAACTCTGTCCCGGCCCCGTACCCTCCACCAATGCCTGCGGATGCGGCGCTACCCGACGACGCATCCGACGAGACCGCACCAAACCCTTCCGCCTCAGTATCTCCCCCGCCGTACTGTCCGCAGGCCACCGCCCCTGTGGCTCCGTCGCCCGCAGCCGATCCATCACCTTCTTCGGCCCAAAACTCGGATGCCGCAACTTCATCGCCACGATCCGCTCCACCACCTCATCCCCCGTCCTGTTCGGATGCCCGTGCGGGCGCCGCGACCGCTCCCCAAGACCCTCCACCCCGTACCGCTGATACCGCTCGATCCACTTGTCTCCCGTCGGACGACTCACCCCGTACTCCCGACACAACTCCCCCTTGCTGTATCCCCCTGTCAACCACTCCCCTATGAACCTGACCCGCTGATCCATGGCACACAGCTCCTTCCAAGGCATCGGCTCTCCCTCCTTGCCGATACCCCTTACCGTGTAAACCATGTCCCCGGTCTATTCTGTAAACCATGTTACCGGTCTGTACCCTTCCCTGTCCCTCCCCCTCAAGGGGGGAGGGTACGCTCACCCGTGACACCCTGCTTGCACGTGCACCCCGCCCACACGAAAGCCTGAAGAGCCCGGAAGGAGTCCAGCCATGCACCCATTTCGTCCACTGGAGGTCATTTTCTCTTATTTCCGGGACAGCACACTAGCAGCTTCATGCCGTTGCCCTCGCGCGTTTCCGGTAGTCCGTGACCCACTGCACGGCTTCCGTCAGTCGGTCGTAACCTTCGATTGTCGCGCCGGCGTCAACGAGTCGTCCAGCCTCCGCGACCCGGCGAGGCATCCGCAAACGGTGCAGGAGGTTGCCGAGGGTGCGGACGTCGTCGACGAACTGATCGTCGTCCGTGGCAAACGGCATTATCATGTATGCGATGAACTCGGTGACGGGTTGGGTCGAAAACCATCGCTCCTTGAATGTATCGAGATGGCCCTTGAGAGACTTTTCTCTCATGTCCGCACCGGTAGCTACCTGTGCGACAGCGAGCAGAAACCCCGGCAGCCGATCCGGTGGCATCCGGGCCGCGAATACATCGATCCGGTCATCCTTCGGAGCCGACGGTGCCCCACGCTGTGCCGCGACGCGCCCGTCGCCGAGCACAGTCCAGATCTCCTTCAATTTGCCGAGAAACGGCGACCCATCCGGTCGCGGGAATCCGAAGGACCAAGCATCGCCTTGAATTTCAGCCGCCAAGGCTGCGGTGGCGAAGTATTGAAAATATTGCCGTAGCTTCCGCACGTCACCTTCCTCCGGGTGGAGGTCGGAGCGCCCGAGGATTGGCGATACGGATCGCAGATTGGACAGTACGAGGCTCAGGATGTAGGCTGCCTGCCCGATCGAATCCTCGTCCAGGGCGCACGACAGGAGGTTGCCGCCCTGATCCAGCTCGAAGGGATAGGCAGAATCAAGTACGCGCTGCCGTGTCCCGATTCGCAGAACGGCGCCGGACACCACTTCCTCCTCGCCGTTGCGCATCTCGTCTTCCAGATCGGCATGATCTTCCGCGGCGCCGATGGACGTTTCGTTGGCGAGATCCGACGTCAGCGCCATCCCATCGTTCGAAAAGAAGGCTGTAAGCTCCAGAAAATCCGCGGCTCTGTCGAAATCGATCCGCCCGGCCATTTCGTCGAGCGGGAGGTAGAGTGAGGGATTCATGCCCCGGTCCCGGCCTTGCGCTGTTTTTTTGTCATACTCAAGTACACGCTTTCCGCCGTTTCCTTGACGTCTTCCGCAATGTCGAGCAGCGAGCTATCGTGCCCGTCATAAGCTCTCAGAGAGGCGGCCGTGTCCCGGATGGCGTCCCGCGCCCGGATCAACGAGGCAGTGAATCGCCTATCGACGGCCTCGGTGCTTGCGTGCGCCGCGTTGAGATCGTCCGTTGCTTCCAGGACATGGAGTGCTTCGGTGTGGGCAAGTACTTCTCCAAGACGTTTGATGTCAGGATTCTGCGCCTTGACCACGGGTAACGCGTTGTCCATCTTCGATCCGTATATCCAGACAAGCATCTTCTGAAGGTGATCGTGCTTCTCGGGCGGCACTGGATCCGTAGAAGGATCGCAACCGGCCCATGTCGCACTGAGATCCAGATACTCCATGTATTGGGAACGTGCGAGCGCCGTATAGAGATGGGAAAAGTTGAAATTTGGCGTCTTGCGATCGTCGATGTCGAACAGACCTTCCTTCTTGGCCTGATCCAATACGTATATGGCCGAGACCATGCGCTTGACCGTGTCGTGCCGATCACCAATCGCCCTCGCGATTTTCTCCAAGCCACCGTCTTCGGGCTGTTGCGCCTTATACCAGTCAGCCGCAAACCTCGCCTTGGCGTATGCATCCCATTTCGCAGGACCGTTGATATGCTTGAACCCGATGAAAGAACGCGCATCTTCACGACGGGCGACAGGGTACACCGATACGTCGTCCAGGGTGGAACGCAAAGATTCCGCCATGGACGGAACCGTGATCCTGAGTCCTTCGGACGATTCGATCCTGTTGGCCAGAGGCGGATCGCGCAGGAGGCAAAGCGCGGCAAGCCGCCGGTTACCTTCCAGCACGATCCACCCGTCGTCCCCGGTTTCACGCGTGACAACAAGCGGTTCGATATCGAGATACCCGTTGGCAGAGATGGACTGTAGCAACTCACCGAGTTCGGCGGCCCGATAAAGCTGCGCGATGATCGCTTCCCGGGAACTCCCGGCCTGCCCGATCAGCCGTGGATTCATACGATCCAGCCGAAGTTGATCCATCGGTACTTTCGTCACTTTTCGCGGTTCCATGAGAACAGGCTCCATGTAGTTTACGCCCGAACACCGTCGCCAAGATCCTCAGGTCGCGAAGATCCTCGGCACGGCAATGGCAATGGTAGCGGCCAGTCCCATACCCGCGATGATTCCCCCCAACCACCACACTTTGAGTTTCTGGAGGTCTTCCTTGGTGGCAAGGTACTGTAGGTGGGTTTCAGTCTCGTGAGCCTGTTTTCAAAACTGCCGCTGCTCTCCGCTGCGGGCAGGTCGGGAACAGCCTTGCCTTGTGGGTCGGCGCTCATGTCCGGTTCTCCATGTCCTTGAAACAGGATATCAGGATAGCTTGTCGAACATCATTTGCAAGGATCTGGGCGCCATGACCCGACTCCCTGGTATGGGGAATCGGCGCGGCGGTAGAGATCTTTATCAGGATACCTATCGGCGCCCTGCGCGGCCGGACGCTCCGGGCAGGCCGTGCGCCCCGCCCGCTCACGGGAGGCACATTTCGAGGATGAGACGCTCCATGGCGGCCTGGGGCTGGACGCCGGAGGACTTGAGGCGGGCGTCGGTCTCCCGGATCAAGCGAAGGAACCCCCTGAGCTTGGGGAGGGGGAACTTCTCCGCTCGCTGCAACGTCAGGTAGTTGGCGTAGGGGCTCTTCGTGGGCATGCCCTCGGTGTCCGCAGGCACCCGCTGCTGGAACTGGGCAAAGGACATGGACGGGCGCCAGACTCCGGCAAGCTCGTGGTCGAGGAGCTGGCGGGCGCTCAGGAGGCGGCGCACCTGGCTGGCGATGGCCCCCAGCACTCGCAGCGGGTATTCGCCGTTGGCCAGGAGGCGCCTGAGAAAGCCCAGGGCCTGGATCGCGTCCCTCTGTCCCAGGGAATCGGTCAGGTCGAACACCCAGCTCTCCGACTGGTCGGTGAAGACCTCGTCCACGTCCGACGGGCTCACGGTGTCGGAGTCCCCGACGTACAGGAGCAGCTTCTCGATCTCCTGCTGGACCATCCACAGTTCGTTGCCGCACCGGGACAGCAGCGTCTCCCGGGCCCGGGGGTCGATGCGCTTGCGCGCCCGCCGAAGGCCCTGGTCCAGGAAAGCGGCCAGGAACTCCCGGCGGATGCGCCCGCTCCGGTCCCGCTCCACCCCCAGGTCCACGACGCAGCCGTTGCGGCTCAACTGCTTGTAGGCGCGGCCGCGCTTGTCCGCCTGGGACGCCAGCAGCAGCAGGCGGCAACCGTCGGGCAGCCCCCGCTCCAGGAGTTGCAGGATCCGGCCCTGCTCGTCGGCCTTGGGGTTGCCCGGAAGGAGCTTCTGCTCGCGGCAATACTGCCACACCGCCTGGATCTCCCGCGCACGGGTCCGGTAGTCCTCGCGAGTCCGGGCGAGCTCCGACGCGTCCTGCGCCTCCATCCACTGCTCCCGCGTCCAACCCTCCGAACGCAGCAACTCCATGAAGGCGCGCCCGCTCTCGTCCCTCTGCCCCTCTTCCCAGAGGCCCAGCGACTTCTCGAGCAGGTCCGTCTTTCGTTCCGCAGGGGCGAACCAGGGGACGGACTCCACCACCACCGTACACGTGGGAGCGAACAGGGACGGGGTCAGGAGGGCGGCTTCGACCTCCGCCCACGGAGCGGTCCGTGCGTCGAACCTCGACGTGCCGAGGCCCCGGTCCGAGTCCGGGGCGACGATCTCCAGCACGGCCCGGCTCGTGCTGCGGACGCGGTACTCGTCCCCGTGGAGCAGGATGATCGACGGCCCCTTCCCTTCGCGAAGGCCCTGGAGGAGCGTCCTTGCGCCATCGGTCGCGACTGCGGCCATGGGGTCAGCGTCTCGACACCCACATCTGGTTCTTCTCGTTCCAGACGTAGTCCGACTTCCACACCTTCAGGCCCACCGTGAAATCGCCGCCGGACCTCGACAGGAAGACCTTCTGGGTCGAGTGGGGGATGTCCACCCTGGCCACCAGCATGACCTGCCTGTTCATGTCCCGCCGCACCAGCACGCGGTCCCCCACCTCCATGGCGGTACGCTGTACCCTGGCTCGCCGCACGCCCTGAAGGGTAACACCGGCGGCCCGGCCGCGCAATTTCACCGAGGGCGCCCGCGGCCACGACCGCGGCTTGACAACGATACGGCGCTTCTCTATGAGGATAGGGGCGGAGTGGTTGGAGAGAGAGGGCGCAGCGCCGGGGGAGGCTGCGCCGGACCGGTTTTCGGGACCGGGATCAGGAGGTCGTCGATGCGTTTCGTCACTTACAGCTTCCAGAGGGAGACCCGTCTTGGACTGATGACCGGCGAGGACCAGATCATGGACCTCCGGCAGGTCAGCAAGCGCTATCTTCCGGGGGACGCCGCGTCGCACCTGGACAGCATGCAGGCGTTCATCGACGCCGGGGCCAAGGCGGTGAACACCGCCAGGAAAGCGGCCCGCTACGTGGAGGGGCTGGATTCCAAGGGGATCCGAAGGCTCGTCCGGGCGGAAACCCTGGTGAAGCGCAACCGCGTCCGGCTGACGTCGCCGATCCCCGCGCCGAGAAAGAACATCATCTGCCTGGGGGTGAACTACCAGGAGCACATCGACGAGGGCGACCGGGTCCGGGACGTGAAGCTTGACACGCCCCAGGCCCCGGTGTTCTTCACCAAGCCGGCCACCGCGGTCATCGGCGACCAGGGCCGGGTGCTGGCCCATTCGGCCACCGACAAGATCGACTGGGAGGTGGAGTTGGCCGTGGTCATCGGCCGCAAGGGCAGGAACATCTCCCGGGCCAAGGCGAACGACTACGTATTCGGTTACACCGTCTGCCTGGACATGACCGCCCGGGACCTCCAGCGCCGCCACCTCCAGTGGTTCAAGGGCAAGGCCCTGGACACCTTCTGTCCCCTGGGTCCCTGCATCGTGCACAAGAGCGCCATGCCCGATCCGCAGAACGTCAGGCTCCAGTGCCGCGTCAACGGCGAGACCATGCAGGACGGCAACAGCCGGGACATGATCTTCGACATCCCCACCACCATCGAGCAGCTTTCCCGGGGCATGACCCTGGAGCCCGGCGACGTCATCAGCACGGGAACGCCGTCGGGCGTGGGTTTCGCCCGCACGCCGCCCATATTCCTCCACCCGGGAGACAAGGTGGAAGGGGAAGTGGAGGGCATCGGCGTGCTCGAAGTCAAGATCGCCGCAGCCCGCTAGCGGGCCGGCGCATCCCGTCGGAATCGGGCTCCGGGAGCTCCTCGTGGTCATCCGCATCAACGGCAAGGACAGCGAGGTGGCGGCCGACCTCAGCGTCTCGCGGCTGCTGGAGGACCTGGAGTTGCGACCCGGGCGTGTGGTGGTGGAGCTCAACGCCCAGGTCCTCTCGCGCGACGCCCACGGCGCCACGCGCCTCAAGCAGGGGGACGAGGTGGAGATCGTCCACTTCGTGGGCGGTGGATAGGGAGCCATGACCGATCCCGTATCCCAGGTCCCGGGGGCGGCGCCCTCCGATTGCCTGCGTCTGGCCGGGAGGGAGTACCGATCCCGGTTGATCGTCGGCACCGGCAAGTACCGCGACTTCGAGGAGACCCGGAAGGCCATCGAGGCTTCCGGGGCCGAGGTCGTCACCGTGGCGGTCCGGCGCGTCAACGTCGTCGATCGGGGCCGGGAGAACCTGCTCGACTACCTGGACCCCGCAAGGTTCACCATCCTCCCCAACACCGCGGGCTGCCATACCCCGGACGAAGCGGTGCGGACCTGCCGCCTGGCCCGGGAGGCGGGGGTCGGCAGCATGGTCAAGCTCGAGGTCATCGGCGACCACAAGACGCTCTTCCCCGACACCCCGGGCACCCTCGAAGCCGCGCGGCTGCTGGTGGAGGAAGGCTTTACGGTGCTGCCGTACATCAGCGACGACGTGGTCACCGCCCGGAAGCTCGAGGACATGGGTTGCGCCGCGGTGATGCCCCTGGCCGCGCCCATCGGATCCGGCCTGGGCATCCGCAACCCCTACAACATCCGCATCATCCAGGAGAACGTCTCCATCCCGGTCATCGTGGACGCGGGCGTGGGGACCGCTTCCGACGCCGCCATCGTCATGGAGATGGGCTGCGACGGGGTGCTCATGAACACGGCCATCGCCGGAGCCCGGGATCCCGTCCTCATGGCCGACGCCATGAAGCTCGCGGTGGAGTCCGGGAGAAAGGCGTTCCTGGCCGGACGCATCCCCAGGAAGCTCTACGCCACCGCGTCGAGTCCCATCGAAGGACTCCTCGCCTGACCGGCGTCCCCCGGGGAACGTCGGGCCGGACCCTTGAGAGCCGTCGATTTCGACCTGTACCTCGTCACCGACCGCAAGGCCACCGCGGGCCGGGACCTGCTGTGGGTGCTGGGGCAGGCCCTGGAGGGCGGTGTCCGGGCGGTGCAACTGCGGGAGAAGGACCTGGGCGGACGGGCGTTGCTGGATCTTGCGCGGAAGGTCAAGCGGCTGTGCGACGGCTACGGCGCCGAGCTCTTCGTCAACGACCGGGTGGACGTGGCCCTGGCCGCGGACGCCGCCGGGGTGCACTTGGCCGCGGACTCCATGCCCGCGGCAACGGCCCGTGCGCTCCTGGGCGCGGACCGCAAGATCGGCGTGTCCACCCACTCCCCCGCGGAGGTCCGCGCCGCGGCCCGGGCGGGCGCCGACTTCATCGTCTTCGGACCCGTGTTCGCCACTCCGTCGAAGGCGCGGTTCGGTGACCCCCAGGGACCCGCGGCGCTCGAGGCCGTCACGGACGTCGCGCGGCTGCCGGTCTTCGCCATCGGCGGCGTCAACGAGCGCAACCTGCCCGAGGTCAGGTCCGCCGGGACCGCCCGGGCCGCTCTGGTCTCCGCGGTATCGGAGGCGCCCGACCCCAAGGCCGCGGCCCGGAGCATCCTGGCTGCGTTACGGGTCCGGGACTCCGGCAAGGAAACTCTGGACAACGGTCCCCGTTCGTCCTGAGCGTAGCGAAGCGAAGAGCCCCGTTCATCCTGAGCGTAGCGAAGCGAAGTCGAAGGACGCGCTTTCCCATAGGGAGAGGGAACTCGGCCCGGAGGCTGCCCGGAAAGGTGACGCGGCCTGCCGCGGGCGACCGGAGAAAGGGAGGGAATCCATGAGGGATCTCGGACTTCAGGGCAAGGTGGTCCTCATCACCGGCGGCGCCGGCGTGCTGGGGAGCGCTTTCTCGCAAGGGTTCATCGACCACGGCGCCAGGGTCGCCGTCAACGACCTCAAGGAAGAGAAGGCGCTGGAGTGCATCGACAGGCTCACCGGCCCGGCCGTGGACGCCATTCCCGCCCCCGGCGACGTGTCGGACGACGCCGACGTGGCGCGCATGGCGGCGAGGGTGGTGGAGCGCTACGGCGCCATCGACGTGCTGGTCAACGCCGCGGCCGTGCAGATCTATCCGCCCAAGACCCTCAGCGAGATGGAGCCCGGCGAGTGGGACTTCGTGCTGGACATCTGTCTCAAGGCCGCCTACCTGTGCGCGCGCCACGTGGCGCCGGTGATGAAACGGCAGGGCGCCGGCAAGATCGTCAACATCGCGTCCATCGCCGGGCACCGCGGCACGGCCGGCGGCTCCGCCTACAGCGCGGCCAAGGGCGGCGTAGTGATGCTCACCCGGCAGATGGCGGTGGAGCTCGGCCCGGACAACATCAACGTGAACTCCGTGAGTCCGGGCTTCACGCCCAACCGCCTCACCACCGTTTACGAGTACGAGGCCCTGTCCAGGGGCGAGGGGAAGGGTCCCGAGCCTTCCCACAGCGCCGGCGAGTTCACCCCGCCGGCGCTGGGAAGGAAGGGCGAGGTCGAGGACTTCGTGGGTCCGGTGCTGTTCCTCGCCTCCCGCTGGGCCGACTACATCACCGGCGCCGACCTGCCCGTGGAGGGAGGCCGCATGGCCGCCCGGTAGCGCCCGCGGGGGAAGGACCTCCACTGCGACGGTACGGCTCCACACGCGCCGACGCTTGCCGACATGCGCGGCCGACTGCTAGATTGGCCGCTGACCCCCTCCTCCGACGTCACCCCTCCGGGCCACCCTAGCTCAGTTGGTAGAGCAACTGATTCGTAATCAGTAGGTCGCCGGTTCGAGTCCGGCGGGTGGCTCCAACCTTTTCCGCTGCTACTTGGGGAAACCCTGAACAACGACCCCCGTTCGTCCTGAGCGTAGCGGAGCGAAGTCGAAGGACGTGCTTCGCCGGGCTACTGCTTTTCACGCGGCCGTCTGGATGTCGGAGGGGCGGTCAGTAGTACCTGGTCGTCAGGTCCACGTCGGACCATCTCTCCGCGGCCATCATCGCCGCCCAGCGGGCGTAGAAGGCTCGCAGGCGCTTGCCGCCGCCGAATGCGCCGGACCGCTCCTCGCGTCCGAGATGGGCCTGGACGTTCTGGGGATAGCGCTGGGCCACCACGCCCCGGGCCGTGCCGGTGCACTGGACCCAGTTGTTCATGTCGTCCTGCTCCAGGTTGCCGCTGGGGCCGAAGGTCTGGGTCAGGTGCAGCCGCATGGCCTCCTTGACCTCCGGGGGCGCGTCCCGGTCCACCACGCAGTACGACCATATCTCGGTCTTGTCCGGCCCCTTGGGATGCCACACGCGGATCATGTGCCGGATGAAGTTCGGAGAGACGTTGGGGAAGACGGTGGTGACGAGCCCGGCCTGTTGGGCGAGCTCGGGGCCGATTCGCTCCACCGCCTCGTCGTAGTGGTCGAGGAGGTAGTCCCGTACGACGCCTCCGGCGACCCTGGAGAGCCCGGGGGCGTCGGCATGGGGGCGCGGCTCCTCGTTGGTGCGGGGGTAGGACAGGTCGTCCACCGGCACTTGGCGGACCGACGCGTGGGTGACGGTGTGGTGGCCGTCGTCGCCGAAGAAGTTGTCCGCAGCGTACTTCCAGTTGGCGTGCATCACCCACTTGTGCACCCCGCCCATCACCTCCGTGCCGCCGGCCCGGCGGTCGAACATGACCCCCAACTCCCGCTCCTGGCCCCCGAGATAGTCCGGCAGAGGCGGCGCCTCGGGGTCGAAGGTCCCGAAGACCAGCCCCTTGTGCACGTCCAACCGGGCCACTTCCACCAAGCCCCACTGCGCCATGTCCAACTCGCCGCCGTAGATCTCCTTCATGCCGGGGACGCCCGTGAGCTTGCCGTCGTTGCCGTAGCTCCAGCCGTGGTAGGTGCACATGAACGACTTGGCGTTGCCCCGATCCGCCCGGCACACGCGGTTGCCCCGGTGGCGGCACATGTTCAGGAACGCCCGGATGGCTCCGTCCCCGCCCCGACAGAGCAGCACCGGGTCTTCGCCCATGTAGGTGGCGAGGAAGTCGTTGGGGTTGGGGATCTGGGTCTCGTGTCCGAGGAACAGCCAGCAGCGCGCGAATATGCGCTCCAGCTCCTGCTGGTAGATGTCTTGGGAGACGAAGATGCTGCGGTCGAGCAACCCCCGTTCCGTGTCCACGAGACCGTTCACGCCGTGCATCTCGTTGCCTCCCCCAAGGTGGACGCTGTGGACGCTGCCCCAGAGCGCCTTTCGACTTCGCTTCGCTACGCTCAGGACGGACGGGAACCGTGGGAGCCGCAGCCGACGTCGGCTCACCGAGACCGGTCAGAAGAAGATACTCAGGTTCGGCGACGACAGCACGGCCTCGTCCAGCAGGATGGTCCGGCGGGCGATCTTCCACTGGCCGTCCACCTTCCGCAGCACGTCGTCCCGCTCGCCCACGAAGACGTGCCGGTCGTGCTCCAGTTGGGTCCGATGGACCATGAAACAGGACCGGACCCGCACCTCGGCGTCGTTGGCGCCGGGCTCCACTTGCACGTTGGTGACCAGATGCCGGGTGCGGGAAGGCGGCACTTCCGACCACGCCATGCCGGTGGCGAGACGGGCCACCCGGGTCCGCAGCGTCTCCCTGGTCTCCTCGAACAGCGCGAGTTCCCCGGGCTTGGACACGCTGTCCGCGGGGTCGCTGCTCTCCCACGGGTTCAGCCGTTCCGGCATCCAGTAAACCACGTCGTCGGTAAAGAGCTCCAGCCAGCGATCGAAGGACCGATCGTCCAGGAGCCTTGCTTCCTGCACGAGGAAATCGTGGATCTCGTGCCAGAGGTCGTGGTCGGTCAAGTCGTTGCCGCCTTGCCCCGGAAGGGCGTCAGTAGTACCGGGTCTCCAGGTCCACGTCGGACCAGTCCTCGGCCGCCATCATCATGGCCCAGCGGGCGTAGAAGGCCCGCAGGCGTCGGCCGCCGCCGATGGGACCGCATCGCTCCTCGCGTCCGAGATGGGCCTGGATGTTCTGGGGATAGCGCCGGGCCACCGTACCCCGGGCCGTGTCGGTGCACTGGACCCAGTTGTTCATGTCGTCCTGCTCCAGGTTCCCGCTGGGGCCGAAGGTCTGGGTCAGGTGCAGCCGCATGGCGTCCTTGACCTCCGGGGGCGCGTCCCGGTCCACCACGCAGTACGACCATATCTCGGTCTTGTCCGGCCCCTTGGGATGCCACACGCGGATCATGTGCCGGGTGAAGTTCGGAGAGACGTTGGGGAAGACGGTGGTGACCAGGCCAGGGCGGTCGGCAAGCTCCGGACCGATACGCCGGACCAGCTCGTCGAAGTGCTCGCGATGGTAGTCGCGTATGACCCCTTCGGCGACCCTGGAGAGCCCGCGGTCCGTCTCGGGCTGCGCGTCGTCGTTGGTGCGGGGGTAGTACCTCACGTCCACCGGCACCTGGCGGACCGACGCGTGGGTGACGGTGTGGTGGCCGTCGTCGCCGAAGAAGTTGTCCGCAGCGTACTTCCAGTTGGCGTGCATCACCCACTTGTGCACCCCGCCCATCACCTCCGTGCCGCCGACCCGGCGGTCGAACATGACCCCCAACTCCCGCTCCTGGCCCCCGAGATAGTCCAGCAGAGGCGGCGCCTCGGGGTCGAAGGTCCCGAAGACCAGCCCCTTGTGCACGTCCAACCGGGCCACTTCCACCAGGCCCCACTGCGCCATGTCCAGTTCGCCGCCGTAGATCTCCTTCATGCCGGGGACGCCCGTGAGCTTGCCGTCGTTGCCGTAGCTCCAGCCGTGGTAGGTGCACATGAACGACTTGGCGTTGCCCCGGTCCGCCCGGCACACCCGGTTGCCCCGGTGGCGGCACATGTTCAGGAACGCCCGGACGGTCCCGTCCCCGCCCCGACAGAGCAGCACCGGGTCTTCGCCCATGTAGGTGGCGAGGAAGTCGTTGGGGTTGGGGATCTGGGTCTCGTGTCCGAGGAACAGCCAGCAGCGCGCGAATATGCGCTCCAGCTCCTGCTGGTAGATCTCCCGGGAGACGAAGATGCTGCGGTCGAGCAACCCCCGTTCCGTGTCCACGAGACCGTTCACGCCGTGCATCTCGTTGCCTCCCCCAAGGTGGACGCTGCCCCAGCGCGCCCTTCGACTTCGCTTCGCTACGCTCAGGACGGACGGGAACCGTGGGAGCCGCAGACCATGCTCGCGGGCCGGATGGCTCCCTCCGCGGCGAACCATGATAGGGTCCGGCCCCACGCCTGTCAACTCGCAGGATCGTCCAATGCAGGATACCACTGAAGGGGGGCGTGATTCCAACGGGGGATAACACTGGACAGGGCCGACTTCATGCGCGGCGTCGGGTCTCTATCGTCCAGCCTCGCATCAGGTTCGTCTTGTCGATGAAATCCGGGTTTGGAAGGTCACGGCGGTCGGGCGGCAACAGGAGGAAAGGCCGCAGGTTGTCCCGGAACTGATCGAGACCTCCATCGAGACCCGCCATCCCGTACTCGGCGATCATCTTGTCGTTGAGATGAGTGGAGTATCTCCCATCGAAAGTGACCAGACCTCGATCAAAGGCACGATGATGCAGCGTGCAAAGGGAAACTCCCGTGATCTGGATTCGGTATTCGGTGGCGGATCGGGCAGCGCCGCCGCCGTGGGTCACGTTCCAGACGTAAGCCCGTATCCGACGCGAGCCGAGGTCGCCATAGACGTGGTACCGGGCCGGGTGTTCATCCCGTGCGCCGAGCTTCAGAAAGCCCCAGCCGCTGTCCTGGATCGCTCGTTCGACGAGTCGCAGCAGGTCCGGTTTCGAGAGTCGCGCCACCGTCGTGCATCCGTCGAGCGAATCCCCGCTTACATCAAGTCCATCTGCGTGCCGGGACGAGTCGCCCTTCGTTTCCCTGCCGCCTTCTTCGGACGCGACTTGCCGCCGTCATCCGCCAGCGGTTCATCCTCGTCCCGTTTCCACAACATCCTGGGGTGAGGCAGTTGATAGTAGGTCTTGCCGTCCTCCGAAGCGCCTGTCGTCGTATTTTGCAGCGGCGGTCGCACGAAGCGTCCCTTCGCCGCGTTGCAATAGTCCTCGAGCAACTCGATGCAGGTCCATTGGCGTTCCAGACGCTCACAGACTTCCCCGGTGACGCAGCTGCCTCCGAACGGATCGATGACGACATCTCCCGGGTCCGTCAGCATTCGGATGAAGTATTCGGGAAGCTCGGCCGGGTATCGCGCCGGGTGCGGCTTCAGGTGATGGTCTTCACAGTAGCGAAGATAGAATGAATTGCTTTCGGTGTTGGGAATGGCGATCAGGTTCGGCGGAATCGCCGCGCCGTTGTCGGTCCCGAACTTGCCGCTGATGTCGTGACCCGAGGGGCGCTTCTTCGCCCTGTAGCCGGTTTTGAGCAAGGTCTTCATGGACTCGCTGTACGGCTGCAGGATCCTCTTGTTGCTGGCCTTCGGCCAGGGGGTCTTGGAAAGCCACCATACCGTGTTGACGGCGTCCTTGACACGCACGCGTCGAACCGTGACCCATTCGGCGGGCGTGGGCAGACGGGACGGGTTCCACCAGTAGAAGTCCTGTGCAAGATGGAAACCCACTTCCTCGCAGAGCATGATGAGCAGCTTGAAGTGGTAGAGGCTTCGGGTCGGTTGGCCCTTGCTCCATGCCCCGCCGATGTCGATCACCAGGCTCCCGCTGTCCTTCAGCACCCGGTGGAACTCCATGCCGAAAGCCCTGAACCAGTCGTTGTAATCCTCGGACGCTACGTTGCCGTAGTCCTTCTTTCGGACCAGACCGAAAGGGGGACTGGTCATGACCAGATCGACGGTAGCCGGTTCGAGCTCGGAAAGGACGTCCATGCAGTCGCCGTGGATGATCGCCCCGTAGGTCGTGCGGAGAAAAACTTTGTCCGAGACTTCGTTCATCGTAACCCCGATGAGGGTTCAGGAGCGCAGCGCCTCGCGGTTGACAACCGGCGCGCGTTCTCGATATTCGGTGGCGGGGGCCCCGGGCAAGGGACCGACAGGGTAATGGGCTGACTCGAAATCCACGGGGCCTCCTCAGCCGGGGGCGGTTCGTTCGTCGAGGGTAAAACCTTGTGTACCAGACTCCCGGATACAGTGCGAGCAACGGCCCGCCGCGGTGGGCAACCGTGACCGACCCGCCGGTCGTGACGCGGCGCGTCATCGGCCGATCATCGATTTCGGGAACCTCTGAACAATTCCGGCTCGAAGCGCCTCTCCCCATGGGAAAGCGCGTCCTTCGACTTCGCTTCGCTACGCTCAGGACGAACGGGGGCAGTCGTTCAGAGGTTCCTTCGCACGGATGAAGGTCGCGGTCGTCACCGACGCTTGGCAGCCGCAGGTAAACGGGGTGGTGCGCACCCTGGAGCAGACGGCTGCGCACCTGGAGGCGCTGGGGCACGAGACCGTGTTCGTGACTCCGTTGCAGTTCCGCACCTGGCCCTGTCCCACCTACCCGTCCATCCGGCTGGCGCTCTTTCCGAAGAGAGGAGTCGAACGAACCCTGCGCGAGTCCAGGCCCCACGCCGTCCACATCGCCACGGAAGGTCCCATCGGATACGCCGCCCGGTCCGTGTGCCGCCGCCTGGGCGTCCCCTTCACCACGGCGTTCCATACCCTGTTCCCCGAGTACCTCCGCGCGCACGTCCCGTTGCCGTTGCGCTGGTCCTATGCCTGGCTGCGGCGGTTCCACGGCAGTGCGGCCCGCACCCTGGTGGCCACCCCCTCCCTGGCCGAGCGCCTCCGGGGACGCGGCTTCGAGAACCTCGCCCTGTGGACCCGGGGCGTGGACACGACCCTGTTCAAGCCCGGCTCCAAGTCCTTCCTGCCGGGGCCGCGGCCGGTGTCCCTGTACATGGGGCGCGTGGCCGCGGAGAAGAACGTCGAGGCGTTCCTGGCCCTCGACTTGCCGGGGATCAAGTACGTGGTGGGAGACGGGCCGGACCTGCGGGGTCTGGAATCCAGGTACCCCGGCGTCCGGTTCGTGGGGCGGAAGCAAGGCGAGGAGCTCGCGGCCCATGTGGCCGCCGCGGACGTGCTCGTCTTTCCGAGCCTGACCGATACCTTCGGCCTCGTCCTGCTCGAAGCCATGGCCTGCGGCGTGCCGGTGGCGGCCTTTCCCGTCACCGGCCCGTTGGACGTGGTGCAGAACGGAAAGACGGGGGTCCTGGACCGGGACCTTCGCGCCGCGGTGCTGGGCGCCCTGGCGCTCGACCCGGAGGACTGTGTGGCCTACGCCCGCCGGCACACTTGGCTGGAGGCGACCCGGCGGTTCGCGTCGCTGCTCGAACCCGTCGAAGAGGACCGCTGGCGGTCGCCATATTGAGGAACCTCTGAACAATTCCGGCTCGAAGCGCCTCGCCCCATGTGAAAGCGCGTCCTTCGACTTCGCTTCGCTACGCTCAGGACGAACGGAGGTAATTGTTCAGGGGTTCCTTGAGTGGATTCGCGTAGATGCCGCCAGCGTGCGCCCTTCGACTCCGCTGGCGCTACGCTCAGGGTGAACGGAAGGAAACGCGGAACAACTGCCCCCGTTCGTCCTGAGCGTAGCGAAGCGAAGTCGAAGGACGCGCTTTCAGGACCCGGCGGACTCGGCGCCGTCGCGGTCTCCCGCGGAGTCGCCTTCTTCGATGAAGGTCTTGGCTTGGCTTACCAGGGCCAGCTTGTTGGCGGCGTGGAAGGCTGCGGTCTTGTAGCACTCGGCCAGGGTCGGATAGTTGAAGACGGTCTTGAGGAAGTAGTCCAGCCCCCCGCCCAGTCCCAGCACCGCCTGTCCCACGTGGATGAGCTCCGTGGCCCCGCTGCCGATGCAGTGGCAACCGAGGAGACGCCCGTCGTCCCGGTGGAACAGCATCTTGAACATGCCGGAGTCGTCGCCGAGGATGATGCCGCGGGAGATCTCCTTGTACCGCGCGACCCCGGTCTCGTAGGGGACCTTCCGACGGGTCAGCTCTTCCTCCGTGGCCCCCACCGAGGAGAGCTCCGGGATGGCGTAGATGCCGATGGGGTAGTGGTGGCCGATGGGCTCCGCTTCCACGTCGAACATGCGGCAGGCCGCCAGCCTGCCCTGCTCCGACGACATGGCCGCCAGGGCGGGGAAGCCGATGACGTCGCCGGCCGCCCAGATGTTGTCCGCGGAGGTGCGGTAGTCCTCGTCCACCCGGAGCCGCCCGCGTTCGTCGGCCTCGATGCCCACCGCCCCGAGGTTCAGGGTGGAAGACGCCCCCTGGCGGCCCGACGAGACCAGTATCACGTCGGCCACCAGGTACTTGCCCGACGCGAGCCGCAGCAGTCCCTGGCGGCGCGGGGTCTCGACGATCTCCACCTGCTCCACCGCGTCGCCGCAACGGAAGGTCACGTCCTCCTTGCGGAGTTGATGCAGCAGTTCGTCGATGATCTCGTGGTCCATGAACTCCAGCGGACGGTCGCGCGCGTCGATGACGGTGACGCGCACCCCCAGGGCGGCGAACATGGAAGCGTATTCGATGCCGATGACGCCGGCCCCCACCACCGCCATGGTCTGCGGCAACTCTTCGAGGGTGAGGATGTCGTCCGACGTGATCAGGGTCCGACCGTCCGGCTCCATGCCCCGGGGCTTGCCGGCCTGGGTGCCCACCGCGATCAGGACCTTGCGGGTGGTGACCACGCGCCGTTCCCCGTCGGCCTCGAGCCGGATGGTGTGCGCGTCCACGAACTCCGCCTGGGCGTGGAGGACCTTGACGTCGTTCCGGCCCAGGGCGTCGTCCACCACCGCGATCTCCCGCTGGATCACCCGATGCACGTGGCCCACCAACTGTTGCATGGTGGGTCGGGTCCGGACGCTGGTGGAGAACGGGTCCATCCCCTCCAGGCCGGGCCTGGAGTAAACCCGGCGGACCGCTTCGCGAAAGGTCTTGGAAGGGATGGTGCCGCGGTCCACGCACACGCCGCCGACGAAGCGCTGCCGCTCCACCACCGCCACCTTCTGCCCCGCCTTGGCCGCCTGTATGGCGGCGCGCTGTCCCGCGGGTCCGCTGCCGATGCAGACCAGATCGAAGTCGTATCCTGCCATGTCCGTCTCCCGCCCTCGTATCTTGCCCGATGACGCCCGTTATGGCTATAGGAGACTCTGGACAATTTCTGATCCGTTCCGGCTTGAGGCGCCTCTCCCTATGAAAGCGTGAGATGCGGCCTCATCACCGCGGCCGCCAGCTACCTCATCAACATGGGAAGCCCGGACATCGTCAAGCTGGCCCTGGCCGTGCTCATCGGCATGGTCACCTCCGTCACCGTCGCCGCGCTCGTGGGAACCGTGCAGCCCATCGTGTTCTACAAGCTGAAGCGGGACCCCGCGGTGGCCGCCGGCCCCCTGGTCACCGCCTTCAACGACCTCCTGGGCACCACCCTCTACCTCGTGGTGGCTACGGCGATCCAGGCGTAGCCGTCACCGAGACTCGACGCGTACACGAAGGCCGGAGGAACCCTTGCACGAAAACATCCGTTTCAATATGTTTCGATCATGCGGACCAACGATGGACATCCATGATCCGCGGTTGCAGGCAGTCAAGGCTCATGCGGCTGGCGAACGGAAGACGCCCAATGGCCGGAGTGCGGCGGTAGTGGCCCCGGTAAGGTAAGGGATGCGTAGCGAAGGGGACTCAAGGAAACTCTGAACAATTGCCTCCGTTCGTCCTGAGCGTAGCGAAGCGAAGTCGAAGGACGCGCTTTTCCGTAGGGAGAGGCGCCTCAAGCCAGAATGGATCAGAGGTTTCTCAATATGGATCTAACGCCTTCTCAACGGAAAGCCGTCCAGCATGGGGGCCACAACCTCCAACTCAGCACCAGCACCTTGCCGGCCACTCCTGCACTCAGGAAGCGCAAGGCATGCGATTATCGAGGCATGTGTACCGAGGGGCGGGACGCCAAATGACGTTTCCCACAACGTACTCCGCCCCGGAAACGAACCGACTACGCTCTCGGATCGTCCAGTCGTTGCGCAAGCAGGGTTTCCGGATTCGAGCGGGGCGGCTCGTTTCTCCGGACGACAAGGACAAAGACAAGCTCAGAACGCTTCATCAGGAGGCAGTCAAGCACAATGTCGCGCGGAGTCGTCCCGGTCTGGAACGTCACGAAGATCGGTTGTTGTCGTATGTCGCGGCCGGTAAGGAAGTCGTCCCCGAAAGGATTCAGCCGCGGCTTGTCGCGGTAGAGCGAAACTCCGAGGACGAGCTTCTGTTCCGCTACGCCCGCTTGCATTGGAGTATCCCGGTATCCGCGGGGTATGGACGGCGCTTGAGGTTCGTGATC
This sequence comes from uncultured Binatia bacterium (SeqCode), assembly GCA_965204235.1. Classification (GTDB taxonomy): domain Bacteria; phylum Desulfobacterota; class Binatia; order UBA9968; family JAJDTQ01; genus JAJDTQ01. The sequence goes on along the minus strand of OZ241979.1, from coordinate 1,616,966 downwards.
TACGACGAATCGAACGGCAAGTTGGTGGGTATCTTCGGGCTTGGCGATCCCGTCTTCGGACTCCGGCCCCGTGACCAGTGGATAGGGTGGGATCTCGATGCCAGGAAGAAACGCCTGCAATGTGTCATGGACTTGTTCGTTCTGGGAGCGGTGCCGCCATATTCCCACCTTCTCTGCGGTAAGCTCGTCGCCCTGCTCGCTACCAGCCGGGAGGTCCGAGAGGCGTTTCGGAACAGATACGATGGACGGTCATCCACCATCAGCCGCCAGCCGTTGGACGGCCGTCTGGCCGTTCTGACCACGACTTCCGCGCTCGGCCGATCCGCGTTGTACAACCGGCTTCGGTACGGGGAGCAGCGGGTATTCCAGAGTGTGGGCTTCACCCGTGGATCGGGGGATTTTCACTTCAGCAACGGCTGCTACGCTGATCTGCGTGAGTTCGCCATTGCACACTGCAAGGCAACCGCAAAGCACCCATCGTGGGGCGAAGGCTTCCGCAACCGGCGAGAACTCGTTCGGAAGACGTTGCCGCTCCTGGGACTATCGAGAGAACTCCTGTATCATGGGATCGGGCGAGAGATCTTCGTGGCGCCGTTAGCCGTCAATACGCAGCCATTTCTTCGCGGTAACCACCATCGGCTACGATACTACGACCGGACCGTGGGCGATCTCTTCGGATGGTTCCGCGAGCGCTGGCTTCTGCCCCGAGCGGCCCGCGACCATCGCTACAGGGACTTCGATCCCGAGGATTACCGTCTCTGGAGGTCGCCGTGACTCAATTCCCGTCCCCTGCCGACTCGGCTCCCTTTGCCGAGCTTCCCGCAGCGCTCGTCGATGAGGTCCTTGGTCAGACCTCCGCGGTCGCACGGGAATTGCTGGACTCTTTCCGGCAAGTCAGGGAGGAACGGGCGGCGTTGCGAGGGAAGCTCGAAGGCTCCGGCGCACTCATTGCCGACTCCTCGCTGGGTTATCCGCCGGCGCCGACCACGTGCGCTGCAGACGGTTCATACGCCATCGAGCGGCTTCTCACGACGGATCTGGCCGCGGCTGCCGCGGTGGTGGTCGAGGGTCTGACACCGCCATCCGAGAAGCGGCACTGGGAACTCCCTCGTCACAAGAGCTTCGTTGCCGCCGAGCCTCACTGCCCGGATACCGGTACCGTTCTCCGGTCGGTAATGTTGGGCGAGGAGTTGTGTCTGGTCACCGAGGCTCCGCACGATTTGTCGATGCTGGACGGCACGTTGACGTTGCCCATCATCTACTTCAATCAGGCCCTCAACACGGCGCCTGACAACACGCAGCTAAATTGTGCGCGGGAGTTCGTCGAAAACTGCTTGACCTACCTGGAAGCCTATCTTGCCATCTTGCGGTCCGGACGGTCGGACAAACACTTTGTGGGGCTGCCGAAATACTCGACCCGGCGCGAGATCGGCACAGAGATGGGCTGGCCGGAGAACTACGACGACCGCGGGATGTTGACGATGCTCCTGAATCCTGGCGAGCTGACGAAACCCCGTCCGCTGGAACATCCTCGCGACAGCGAAGGGAACATCACATGGCACCTGAATACACAGCACCTTCCCGATACGGCAAGGCGTCGGGCCGCCGAGCTTGCGGATGAGGTCATCGCAGCCGTCGATCCCCTTCGGGTGTTTTACTACAAGCCTCAAGACTGGCTGCCGGCGCTACGGGTGGAGCTTTCTGCAAGTGTGGCGTCGAACGCATCCCGTCTGGCATCGGTGGTCCAGGGCATCAAGCACCAAACGGCCACACCCTCCATGCTGGAGCCTTACCCCATCTATCTGGCAGATCGCACCGTGAAGGCGCTCGCCCGAGCGATCCCTGCTTTCCGCCAGGTCACGACACAACGGATCTCGGAACAGTATGACGGCGACATCGGTGAGGTGTTCTTCGCCATGCACGGCTACCGTAGCGAGGCAGGGAGATAGCGCTGATGGCGAACGCAGCAGACCTCGGGAAGATCGTTGACCAGACCGAAAGGCTGGGTGTCGTCGGTTCTCCGTCTTCCACTGCCCAACTCGCGCTGGACATCCTCGGCACTGCGGTGACCCGTAAGCTGGTGGGCGAACTTGCCCTTTTTCGTTTCCAGCAAGACGCGAGCACCCATTATGCACTTGGTCAGATCACGGAGATCCAGCTCCGCAACATCTGGCACGAGGACCCCACCATGCGCAGCCTCATTCGACAGCGCGGCCGGGTCGATGCGGTGAGCGAGCGACAGGACACCCACCTGGGCCAAATGGTCATCAGCGCCGTCTTCCGGGAAGGTGGTTCAACGGGATACGAGCCGAGCCTCCTCGGCACCGTTCCGTCAACCGGAACTGCCATCCATCTCGTGACCGATCCGGTGCTCGACGAGTTGCTCCGCCTTTACCGGGAGCAGATCTTCCACTTGGGACACGTGTACGGCTCCACCCCGAAGCTCCCACTCTGGTTCAAACACTTCGACCAGGGACCGGACGGGGCCGGGGAAGCATATCACTTGGGGATCTTCGGCAAGACGGGATCAGGCAAGTCGGTCCTTGCCAAGATGATCCTTCTGGCATACGCGCGCTATCCCAAGATGGCGCTTCTCGTCGTCGATCCTCAAGGGGAGTTCTCACGCGATGTGCGAGGGGGCGCGCCGAGTGGAGAATTTGCTTTGCCCGTTGGCGACGTCGTGCGTAAGTTGGGCAAGCAGGCCGTTGTGCTTACCATACGGAACCTGGTGCTGGATCAGTGGGATCTCTTCGAGCAAATCCTCTTTGAGTCCCGGTTCTTCGAGCGTCTCACGATTCCGAAGGGCGAGAACCGGGAGTTGGCGTGCGGGATTCTCTCGGACCGCCTGCAGAAGGCCAAGGTGACGCTCAAGAGCCTCCACGACCGGAAGTCGTTCGACAGAGCTTGGAACCTGTTGCAGGACGAGCGGGTTCAGCGGGTATTCTACCGAACCGAGGCTTCTCGGGCACGGTTCAACGAGGCCCTACAGGATGCCGATCCGGAAGAATTCTACGACCAACACTGGGTTCCCGTGGCCGAGTTGTTCCGGGAGGATCGCAAAAGCGCAAGGAGTGTGGACAATGCGCTTCGATGGCTGCTTGCAACGGACAGACCGACCCGGCCGATCCTCGTGATTGACCTGTCGAGGGAACAGGCTCAGGGGATCTTATGGAACGACAAGATCCAGTCCCTGGTCATCAAGCGGCTGCTCGACGGATTGGAACGGAATGCGGAGAGGTTCTACAAGGAAGACCAGAGCCTCAACGCTTTGGTGGTCATCGACGAGGCCCACCGCTTGGCGCCTCGTCAACTTCCACGGGAGGACGAAGCGGCACGCGGCGTGCGGTCGGTTCTGATCGACGCGGCGCGGACCACACGGAAGTACGGTTTGGGCTGGCTCTTCATCAGCCAGACGCTGTCGAGCCTTCATCCCGAGATCCTGCAACAGCTTCGTATCTTCTTCTTTGGCTTCGGCCTGGGTCTCGGGCAGGAGTTCCAGTCTCTCCGGCAACTCGTCGGTTCATCCGGTACGGCGCTCGACCTGTACCAGTTGTTCCGTGACCCGCACTCGGCCTTCGACGCTGCGAGCCGTCAGTACTCGTTCATGACCATCGGCCCGGTGAGTCCGCTATCGTTCTCAGGCAGTCCGCTTTTCTTGAACGCCTTCAACACCGTTGAGGCCTTCCTTGAAGCGAATGGACTGGAAGTTCGACAAGAAGTGGGAAGGTAGCCGTTCCTGGTCTGGCTGGCGAGCGTCAAGCCCGCTCGCCATTGGACGGCATCGCTAACCGAAGCTGAGCAGGCGTAGCCGCGGTTCGCCCGCCCGCGCTACTGCAACGCACAGCCCCTGCGGCCCTGGCGCAGGCAGGCCAGGTTGTGGTGGAAGACCGCGGCCTGGGCCCGGGCGAAGCCCGCGGGTCCGGCGCCGTCCTCGCGGCTCCGGCGGTACCGCTCCCAGTCGCCGGCGTTGCCCTCGCGCCAGTAGCCGTCGAGGACCTGGGCCGGCAGCGGCTTGAGCGCCGGCAGGGTGTTGTAGCGCGCGCCGGGCGGACCGTCGCGTCCGGGCAGGGTGCGGCGCTCGCCGAGGTAGCCGTGGAACGAATAGAACGCGTCGGCGCCGGGCAGGAACCCGAGCTCGTAATCCACCGTGCGAACGGGGTCGGTGATGTCGTCCGCGGACATCATGGGCCGCTCGCCGAACCCCATCATGAACGCCCTGGCGTCGAAGTCCAGGGACCGCACCGCGCGCCGTGACGTTCGCGTCGGCGCGTGCGGGTAGAGCTCGTTGGAGCGGATGGCCACGTCGATGTCGAAGCGTCCGTCGGGACCGAGCTCCACCGCTTCTCCCACCAGGTAGGTGCGCAGGTAGTTGTGCTGCTGCAGGGTAAGGGCCGCGGGGCGTTCGTCGGCGTCCAGCACCACGAACGCCGCGGTGTAGTGGTCGAGCTGGTGCCAGTCGTCCAGGTCCGCCACCAGGCCCAACGGGATGGCCAGAGCCGGGGACAACCCCGCAGGCAGGCCGCTCACCCGGAACGTCAGGTGGTACGTGACGACCACGAACTCCTCGGCCGCCTCCCCGCTTTTCCGGGGCGCCCACAGGTCGGTGCGCTCCACCGCGGCGTACGCCAGGGGGTGCGGCGGCGCGCCGCCCGGCACGTGCACGAACTCCGCCCGGGGGTCGTCTCGGTGCCGGTTCATCTCCGCGGGGCCGGGGTTCTCGACGCGGACGCCGCCGCCGGTCACCAGGTAGCCGTGGGCGATGTAGTCGCGGTAGAAGTCGATGGGACCCTCGTGCCCCTCGGGCAGGTGGAAGCGCGGTGCGTGGCGGCGGGCCAGCGCCCGGTCGTCTTCGTCCGCAGCCCCGGCCGGCGGGTTCGCCGCAAAGTACTCCGCGAAGCCGGGATACTGCGAGAAGTTCCGGTCCGCGGCGAAGACCGCCGCGCCCGCGCCGAGCAGCGCGAGCCACGCGAGCAGGCCCGCGGCGCGCGCACGCCGCCCCGCGGGCTTCGAGATCCTCCGGGCCGGGTCCGCGGCCCGTGGACGCTTTCTTGCCGGGGGTTCCCCCGATTGCGGTTGCATGGTCCTACGCCATCCGGGAGTGCGCCCGGCGTGTCGAGGCGCCATCGGCCGGTTGCATCGAAACTTCATACCCTTTCCACTACCTTTAATCGAGCGTTGCTCCCCTTGTTCCTGGCCCATGTGGGAAGGGGCCATGGAGGCAGTGGCGAGGCGTGTGGACGAGATGACGCGCGGGGTCGATGGAGGAGGGAGCGCAGGGGACGGGTTGTGGACGCCGTATGCAGGCGCGGGCGGCGGACCCGTGGATTCGCAGCTCTTGGACATCGGGGCGGGCCTGTGTTAGAAAAGTCCTCCTGTTCCCGGGTAGCTCAGTCGGTAGAGCAGGTGGCTGTTAACCACTTTGTCGGGGGTTCGAGTCCCTCCCCGGGAGCCACTGAATCGATCGTTGCATCTTGCGGCTGGTTGCCGGACACGAGACCCCGAGGGGCCAACCCATCGGGGTCTCGTCGTTTGCGGCGGAGACGGGCTCGGTCCGGACAAACGGAGGGGAACGTGAGAACACGGTCTTCGTTGATCACCCTGGGCACCGCGGCCGGGCCGTCGTTGACCCCGCGTCGGGCCCAGTCGTCCAACCTCCTGACCGTCAACGGGACGTATTACGTGGTGGACGCCGGCGACGGCGTGGCGCGGCGCATGGCCAGGGCCGGTGCGGACGTGCGCCGGGTCGGAACCGTCTTCCTCACCCACCACCACGACGACCACACCGCCGGCCTCGGCACGCTCATGTCCCTGGCCTGGGACGGCCAGCGCACGGAACCCATCCACGTCTATGGCCCGCCCCGGACCGGTGAGCTGGTAGAGGCTGCGGTCCGGTACGGCAGCTTCAGCGCCGACATACGGATCGCCGACGGCGGCCGGAGCGTGCCTCTGGACAAGGTCTTCTTCGGCCACGACGTGGGCGTCGGGGAGGTCTATGGAGACGACAACGTCCGGGTGGCCGCGGTGGAGAACACCCACTTCAGCTTCCACCGGGGCGGCCACGCCGGGCGCTACAAGTCCTACTCCTACCGCTTCGAGACCCCGGACCGCGTGATCGTGTTTACCGGCGATACGGGACCCAGCGCCGCGGTGGCCGCGCTGGCGAAGGGGGCGGACCTGCTGGTCACCGAGACCTCCTCGTGCGACGAACGCAGGCAGGCGATGATGGAGGACGGCCGCTGGCAGGCCATGACCCCCGCGGAACGGGAAGGCATCATGCGGCAGGCGACCCAGGGGCACATGAACCTGGAGCTCATCGGCCAGCTCGCCACCCAGGCCGGGGTCAAGACGGTGGTGATGTCCCACCTCACGCGGCGCGTGGGCGATGGCGGCTACGAGCCCTGGGCCGAAGAGGTGAGGAAGCACTTCTCGGGCGAGGTGCTCATCGCCGAGGACCTGATGGAGTTCTGAGAGGACCGGGTCGGGGATCCTGCGCCGGAGCTATCCCCGAGCCCGTATCCCCGGTCCATTCCGTAAACCATGTTCCCGGTTTGTACCGAACCGGAGTTCTTCGTAATACCCACACGAAATCCTGAAGAGCCTAATTTCCCAAGTCAATTGGGTAGCTTCCAGTTTTTGAATGCTTTCCTCAGAACACATTCGGTGGCTTGCAGGTTCTTGGCTGTCTTGTTGAAATCGAATTTGCCATTGCCGTCGAAGGCAAGCCACTCCCCTGCCCAAAGCGCCACCGTCATGGTGTCGCCCGTCCCCATATGCTTCGGCCTGCGGACAAGCGATCCGCCCACATTGAGTAACCTCTTGCTGCACTCCTCTCGGAGCTGTCGCTTGGTTACCCCGTCCTTACCATTTACCTTGATCCTGAAGCACAAGTTCATCTTTTCCTCATCGGGTTGCACTTCGAGTTGCAGGAAGGCCTGCACATCCTTATACCCGTTCACGAGGAGATAGTTCCACCAGAAGCCGAGGAAGTTGCCCTTGGGCACGTAGCCCCAGACGTCCATATTATCGCGGTCTTGTATCAGCTTTTCCTCAAGGCGCCTGTAGATCCCCTCCCATGAGGCCCATGACCAGTTGGCTTTGCCGCCGCTACGGCAACTGGCATAGCTTTCGGTATCATTCTCCAGTTTCCGCAGGTAGTCTCGATAATCTACGAGGATCGCATTCGAGCCGGCGTAGTCGTCGAGTACAGCGAGAATGTCGCGCCGGTCGAAGAACTTATAGGGGCGAGAAATGGATTCAAGAGGCGTCTTTTCGACGTACACACGTTCCCCCCGTTGGTAATTACCCGTCTTGAGGTAGATAGGGTAGATGCAGTCGGCCGAGACATCCCTGAACCTCGTCTGTCTATCACGGACGTACTTAGGATACCTTTGCAACTGGTTGCTGTGGTGCCTTGTCTTCGTCTTGTCCTCGATCAGAAGGACGTGCCTGTGGTTGACGCGGGCGAGCACGTCGATGCCGTGATCCTGTTTCGACAACTCTACGGCGGTGACGTCGTCCAGTTTCACGCGGTGCTTGCCGAGCAATGCCTTGACCATCTGCAAGCCACAGGCATGTAGCGCTTTATCCATTGTCTCTTGCTTGCGTCTGGCCCAAGCCAACAGCCAGCACACCATCGCGTCTAGCGACAGTTCCTTCGTGGCGTAGCAGAATAGATTCGGTCTGCGATGAACGCTCGACATTCTTACCTCCTATAGAGTTGCGTTGCCCACACGCGACCAATGGGATAAAAAATGACGCCGACGCGCAGGTCCAATTTCCGATCGGTCCGATCTCCTTGTCATTATCGCTTTTTGAGCGCCTTCGCCTCCTCTCCCTTGTTCTCGATGACTCTTGTGATGGCAAGCCCCGCCGATGCGACTACCAGCACTTCCGGAGGTGTTTCCGTCTCCAGCAGCGCGGGTTGATCTTCGGTAGCGACGACGATCATGCGCGCGGCCCGCCTTGCCCTTGCCGCCTTGAGCAAGGCATTGACGGCAGTGCTCAGCGTCTCGCCATGCCTCTGGACTCGAACCGGGATTGGTGCTCCGGCATACGTTTCCTCGAGCAGTGCGTCGATCCCGTTATTGCGTTGCACCGGCGTGCAGGCGATGCCGTTGAGCACCGCAAGGGCGTCTCCATCCGAATTGCGGTAGGACTCTACGCCGTTCTTCAAGACATCGGACTGGGTTTTTACCGGGTCCCTCAGCCTGCGACGGGTAAGCTCGACGGCCTCCGCGGACACGTCGATTCCCATGGCCGATCTGCCAAGCAAACGGGCTGCCACGAGGGTCGTTCCGCTACCGCAGAACGGGTCGAGTACCCTGTCGCTCTCATCGGTGGACAGGCGGATGATCCGTTCGAGCAGCAATGCGGGTTTCTGCGTGGGGTATCCGGTCCTCTCCTTCGCTTTTGGGTTCAGGAAGGGAATTTCCCATACGTCGCCAAGCGGAACGCCGCGCTTGCTGCCTGCAAACACTACCTGGCCGTCTCCATCTCGGGCATACACGGACTTGTTGGCTCCGTCCCTGCTGCGTCGCTGCAAAATCTGATCCACGTTGGTGGTCGGGGAATAGTCAGTCAAAATCGTGTTGAACTTGAAATCAGGAGTCTTGGAGTAGAAAAGGATCGTCTGATGGGTAGGAAGCAGCTTCCGTGACGAATTCGACCACCGTCGGTAATTCCAAATGATCTCCGACTGAAAATTCCTGGCCCCGAACACATCGTCAAGAACGAACCGCGCCACGTGGGAGGCGGTACGGTCGCAATGAAAGAAGATGGAACCTGTTGACTTGAGGACCCTGCGCATTTCCGCCACACGGTCATGCAAGTAGGCGGCGTAGTGTGAAATCGACTCCCAGCGATCCTCGAAACAAAACTCCCTGGTACGGTCGCGGGTGGTCAAGCGCTGTTTCCTTTGGGTGAAGAACGGCGGATCCAGGTAAACCAGGTCAACCGTGGCTTCCGAGCATCTGCGCAATATGTCCAGGCAGTCGCCCTGATGTACCTCAGCGTGCATTCCGCCTCGTGTGGGTCTCAGCCAACTCCTCAAGGGTTGCGAGCAGATCGACACCCGTGCGCGCCTTCACGAACTCCCATGCCGCACTCCCGTAGTAGTACTCACCTCCAACTCCTTCGTACAACGTCTGAAGCGTCTGTTGGATGCGGATTGCCTGATCCCGGTTGGGGTAGTAGAACATGATACGAACCGGATGAAAACCGGCTTTCTGTACCGCCTTGAGTCGGGTATGCTCCTTGGTAATATGGTCACCGTCGGTGGTGGCGTCCCGCCATTTGATTTCAATGGCGTCCGGTTCCACGACACAATCAATCTCAAATGTCTTGGGACGCTGCCCTTCGGTATTGGGAACACGCCGGGACGCAGCCTCCGGGTATTTCACTCGGAAGCAGAGCTTGACGGCTTCTTCAACGAAGGAACCCGCATATCTGTAAAGAAAGCGCCCCTTGTTCTGGTAAACGTCGATGAGCCTGCCTTCCTCATCAGTAACGCCGAGAACTCTGTAAATCAGATAATGCGAAGTATCGTCCATCGTCATACCTGCCACCCGGACGTCGACCTTGTCCTTCAGTTTCACGGCGTACATCCTCGCGAGCGCCTTGATTTCGTCCGGGATACTCATATCCGCGTTTGAAGTCCCTGTTTGGCTTTCCGTTATTTCCGAAGATTGGAAACTCGATCCGGAAGAGCCTTTTCTGCGAAGTTGTTCGGTGGCGCCGGATCGGACCGCCCGTTGTCTTCCCGTGCGCTCGCGGGCCGGGCTCAGCTCGCCTCCCGGTAGAGGTCCAGGGCCTTCATCACCGGGGCGTCGCTCATGGACAGGAGGACGGCTTCGGCGGACGCGGAGTGGGCGTGCTGGTGCCACAGGGGCACCACGAAGGAGTCGCCTTTTTGCCACCGGAACTCCCGGCCGCCGATGATGGTGGCGCCGGCGCCTCGATAGACGTGGTAGATGACCGTGCTCGTGTGCCGGTGGGCCACGGTCTCGCGGCCGGGCTCCAGTAGCTGCACGGCGCACTGGATGGTGGGCATGGTGGGGCCGCCGGTGACCGGGTTGCGGAACTCCAGGAGGCAGCCGTCGAACGGGTCCCGGCCCTTGCCGCTGCGTCTGAGCCGCTCCAGGTCCCGCTCCGTGTCGGCCCACTTGTAGTGGAAGAACTCGCCGGGGGGCGCCGCGGCCGGGCGCGCGTGGCCGTAGAACCCCGTCACGTCGTCGCTGGTCGCCTCCACGGTCTGCCGCTCCTGACGGTAGGGCTCGAAGAAGAGCTGGTGCAACGCCTGGGTGAGCGGGATGTCGAGGCCGTCGAGCCACAGGATGGGCTTGCCCGAGTCGTTGACGTGGTCGTGCCAGGAGAGCTGCGGCGTGAGGATGAGGTCGCCCTCTTCCATCACGCACTGCTGGCCGTTGACCGTGGTGCAGGCGTCCCGCCCCTGCAGGACGAAGCGGAAGGCCGCGGCCGAGTGGCGGTGGGTGCGGGCGTATTCGCCGTCCTTGACGTACTGGAACGACACGTGGATCGTATGCGTCGTGCCGTGCCCGCCGGGGATGCCGGGGTTCAGCAGGCGCACGGTGCGGCGTTCGGCGTCTTCGAGGCTCACCACCTCGCCGGCCCGGAGCAGGCTCTCGTGGACGTCCTCCCAACGCCACAGATGGGGTTGGACGCTGGTGACGGGGTAGGGGGGCAGGTCCTCCAACCCCAGGCTCCAATGGCCTTCGAGGCTCTTCTCGTTCATGTCGCGGTCGAGCTGCTCGATGGAATCGAGGGTGCGTTCCCGTTTCATTCCGGTCTCCTCCGTGCGTGGTCCCGGACCCGGCCCCACAGCATACACCACCGGGGGAGCAAGTGGAACGCGGGTCTTCCGCCGCCCCCTCGTCGTTGCAATTGCCGCCGCAGCCCGATATGTCATGTTCTCGTTTGCCCGATCTCCCGACGCAAGGAAGCCGCATGCTGGTCATCTCCGAAGAACAGGTTCAAGGCCTTCTGGATCTCGAAGAGCTGATCTCCGCGCTGGAGCAGGCCCACGTCCAGTTCTCCGCCGGCAAGGCGGTCATGCCGGTGCGCCTGGTGGTCCCGCTGCCGGAGGTCGGAGGGCGGATCACGAGCATGCCGGCGTTCCTGAGCGAGGCGAACGCCCTGGGGATCAAGATCATCTCCTACTTCCGGGACAACCCGGGACGGGGGCTGCCGCCCATCCTCGCCACCCTGTCGCTCTACAGCCCCGAGACCGGCAAGCTGCTGGCGCTGATGGACGGGACCTTCCTCACCGCGGTCCGCACCGCGTGCGCCTCGGCCATGGCCACCAAGGCCCTCGCCCGGACCGAGACGCCGGTGCTCGGAGTCCTGGGGGCGGGCGTCCAGGCCCGTGCCCACATCAGGGCCCTGAGCAGGGTGCGCGCCATCCACCGGGTCCTCGTCTGGAGCCCGTCGGGCGTCAGCGCCATCTACGTGAAGGAAGAGCTGGAGGAGGAAGTGGGCTGCGAGATCCGTCCGCAAGAGTCCGTGGAGGCGGTGGTCCGGGAGGCGGACCTGCTCGCCACGGTGACGGCCGCGGCCGAACCCGTCCTCAAGGCCGAGTGGTTGAAGCCCGGCGTGCATGTCAACGCCGTCGGCTCCCACCGGCCCGACGTACGGGAGATGGGGAGCGATACTGTGGAACGCGCCGTGGTGGTGGTGGACTCCCGCGACGCCATCTACTCCGAATGCGGCGACATCCTGTTGGCCATCGAGGAAGGCGCCATCACCCGGGACCACATACGGGGCGAGATCGGCGAGGTGCTGGCCGGCGCCAAGCCGGGACGGACGAGCGACCGCGAGGTCACCCTGTACAAATCGGTGGGCATCGCGGTCCAGGACGTGGCCGCGGCCAACCTCGTGTACCGGCGGGCGCTGGAGCAGGGGGTCGGCACGGAAGTGGAGATCTAGGCCTCCCGCGGCCGACGCGCACGGACGAACCCCATGGACGCGGACCAGGTCAGGCAACGGATCGAGGAACGGCTGGACGAAGCGGAGCTCCGGCGGCTGCTGGTGAGGCTGGTGCAGACGCCCAGCCCCCAGACCGAGCTGCTGGAGAGGGAGCCGCAGGTGCTGGCGCTCATCCGGGACGTGGTGCGGTCGGAGCTGGAGGCGGACGGCATCGCCGCGGCCATCGACGACAGGGGCAACCTCGCCGCGCGCCTGCCGGGCGCGGGGAGGGCGCCGGGTCTGGTACTGGTCTCGTACGCCATGAACGCTGCGCCCGGCGCCATGCCCGATCCCTACTCGGGGAAGGTCGTGGACGGCGCGCCCCACGGCCTCGACGGCCCGTGCGTGCGGGGCCGCGGCGCGTGCGAGCAGAAGGGGAGCCTGGCGGCCATGCTCATGGCGGTGAAGCTCGTGGCCCGGAGCGGACGGGAGCTTCCCGGAGACCTCTGTTTCGTCACCAGCACCGCGGGCGAGAGCGGCAGGCACGAGTCCCTGGACTACGTGTTGTCCCGCGGCGCGGTCGCCGCGGACTGGGGCCTCATCGACGGCCCCCCCGAGATCCAGTTGGGCAACAAGGGCCGTATCGACGTGCGCGTCGTCGTGCGCGGGCGCCCGGCTCACAGCAGCCGGCCGTGGGATGGCCTGAACGCGGTGGAGGGCGCGGTGCGGGTGTTGCAGCGGCTCGCGCCGCTGATGCCCCATCCCGAGGACAGGAGCCATCCCCACCTGGGCCGGGCTTCGCTCACGCCCACGGCCATCGAGAGCTACCCCAAGGCGACCCACACGATCCCCGGCGAGTGCCACGTCACCCTGGACCGCCGGTTGCTGCCCGGGGACGACGCCGACGCCGCGGTGCGACAGCTCGCCGAAGCCATCGGCGCCATGGATCCCTACGAGGTCACCCTGGAAAAGGAAGAGTTCATGTACCCCTGCGAGGTGGGGAAGGACGCCGGTGTGGCGGCGGCCCTGGGCGGGGCCATCCGCGCCATGCTGGGGCGGGAGCCGGAATACGGCTTCTCCACCGCGGCCAACGACACCGGGCTGCTCAACGTCCGGGGCATCGAGACCGTCAACTACGGCTCCCGGGCGGTCCGTTTCCAGCACACCGACAACGACTTGGTGCCGCTCAAGAGCGTGGTGGAGGCCGCCAAGGTGTTCGCGTTCCTGGCGCTCCACCGCTGAATCGGCGGCGGGCGTCCGCGGCTCCGGGTCGGCGGGGCGGCGCGTCCGTGCGCGCGGGGCCAGGCGGGGCCGGTGCTGCGGTTTCCGCGGGGTCTCGTCCGAGGCGGTTCCGTCAGGTTCACTGATTTCACGGGAGGTTCGAGCATGCCCATGACCGACGCCAAGTTCATCGACGTGGACGGAGTCCGTACGCGTTACTTCGAGAAGGGCGAAGGAGAGCCGCTGGTGCTGTGGCACGGCAGCCACTTCGGCACCGATGATGCGTGCGACAGCGCGCTGGACTGGGAGCCCAACTTCGACGGGTTGGCCGAGTCGTTCCGGGTCATCGCAGTGGACAAGCTCGGCCAGGGGCACACCGACAACCCCAGGACCGACGACGACTATACGCCGGCCGCGGTAGTGGAGCACGCCTACGGGTTCCTCCAGGCCATGGGAATCCGGCAGGCCCACGTGGGCGGCCATTCCCGGGGCGGGTACGTGGTTGCGCGGCTGACGCTCCTGCATCCCGAGATGGTCAAGTCGTGCATCATCGTGGATAGCGGCACCCTTGCTCCCGGACCCTCCCTTACCGAGCTGGTCATGGCGGACGCGCCCGAGCCGCGCCTCGGACGGGAGAGCCAGCGGTGGGTCCTGGAGCGCTATTCCTACGGAACCGAGCACATCACCGAACGGTGGGTGGACGCCGCGGTGGAGATCGCCGAGCTGCCCAAGTACCGGGAATCCGTGCGCAAGATGAGCGGGCAGGGACTGAAGCAGAAGCTGTTCATGCCGAACCTCATCCTCGACAAGGAAGAGTGCCTCCAGTGGATGATGCAGGGCCGGCTCAAGACCCCCACCCTGGTGGTGTGGGGCTACAACGACCCCACGGCGCAGTACAAGAGGGGGCTGTCGCTGTTCGAGTTCGTGGCCAACAGCACGGAGAACGCGCAGATGCACGTCATCAACAAGGCGGGCCATTTCTGCTACCGGGAGCATCCCGAGCAGTTCAATCGAGCGGTCAAGGGGTTCATCGAGAGCCTCGACTGACGCGCGCTTGGCGGCCTGTCCGAGTATGAGGATGTAGGGCTGAAGAAGAACGCGAGCGTGGTTTACGGGTATCTCGACTGGCGAACGCGATTACTTTGCATCCTGGGCAACGACCGAGTGAATGGCTTCGACGACTTGTTCCATGAATCCGACGGCCTCGTCCGTCATTTGTCTGTCAATGGGCCAAAGCGCTCCCGGATAGGACGGATCCGCGTCCGCCTCATGGACAATCTGGTTTCTGCGCGCGACGATGAGCCGCAGGTTTTCCGTGACGCTTTGTCGGTCCATCCCGATGGTCCCCGCGACTTCGTTCCATAATGCGGCATTGGAAATCAGGCGCACCGCCTCTGCTATGTTGTCAGGCGTTTGGAAGCTCTGACGGCTATGCCGCTCTCTCACCTGGTCGTCCAACCAGATTACGCTCTTGGGGTCGGAAGCCCTCTGCATGGCGCTGTCAAGCGAAACTTGAAACTTGAGGAACGCCGGCGTGCGAATGCGATTGCCCGTGTAGGCGTCCAGCATCCCAAGCCTGACGACCTCATGCGCATACAGATCAAGCGCGCTGACGGCCATGGCGAGCTCGGCTCTCAGTATGTCGGAGACGTCCAGGGCTTCGGTGGTCTGCGAATCCAGTATCGACGCAAGCGAACCAAGGTTTCGGACGCGAGCGATGTTTTCGCGAAACTGCTCAATCGCCGCTTCCATCGTCTGTCATATGAACGATTTTTTCGGCCAAATCCGAGAACGCCTGCTCGAACTCCCTTTGTTTCTCGATGTCCTGCTCCAACACTGCCCCCTTCCTCTCCAATTGCCCGGGAGTAAGCGCAAACACAGGGGTTTGCTTCTCTTGGGATTTTGCGATAAGCGAATTGAAGTCAGCGATTGTAGCCAGGCAGTAGCCATCCGGCTCGGTTTCCGCATATTTTCCTGCGGGCAAAACCATCTCAACTTCGGTTAGTGTTGGAACCAACTGCTTCGACACCTTGTCGTTGATGGTGTTGATCCATTTCTGGAAACTCCTGGCGGGCGCGCCACCTCGGGGCCGATAATTTTGTATGATCGTTCCCAGGAACTTGGGTGTGACTTCAGGAAATGGATAGACAGCGTTTTTCAGTACGTCCAATGACGAGGCTCTCTTCCCCCAGGATCTCCAGTTCGGAAGAACCGTGCATAGAGAGTCTATCGCCATAACGGAAAAGAGGTCGGGACTTGTGGGGACGATGAAGTAATCGCTGGTCATCAGCAGGTTCTGGTTGAACGAACTCAGACTCGGGTTCATGTCGATCAGGATGTAGTCCGCGTTGAATTTCTTGGCAGTCTTTTGCAACAGGACCGAAATCGACCCGGGAAGGTTTTGCAAGGTCTGGATGGATCCCGAAAGTTCCTGCGCTATGCCCAAAGTGACTTCGTACTCCGAAAGCCCGATGTGGCTCGGCAGAAGGAACAGTCCGTCTTGTCTCGGAACGGGTACGCAGTTCACGGGTTTCATCTCGACAGGCTTGGACTCGAAGGCAGGGGCAAGGCCTGCTTTCAGGTTTCGGTTGCCGTCAGCTTGGTAGATATGCTCAAGCTCGGATGGCCCTTTGTGTCCCATGACGACCCCGGTCAAGTTTGACTGGGGGTCGGTATCGACGAGGATGACCCTGTATCCCCTGGAAGCGAGCATCCATCCAAGATTGAACGTCGTCGTGGTCTTGCTCACGCCGCCTTTATGGTTGAACAGTGCAATTCTCTTGACCATTTCACTTCCTCCCACCAATGAAGTCGAGCATGAATTGCCCACTATTGTAGGGACGATTTACTCTGCGCGCAAGCTCAGGGCAGGGGTCGATATCGATGCGGAAGAGGCGATGGAGGCGCTGCATCCGGGTCGTCGTTGTCAGAGGCGGAGCGGGACCGGTTCCTCCAGGGAGATGGCGCGGGTGGTGACCCGGGCCCGGTAGGGATAGACCTCGACGCCGGCCTCGACAGCACGGCGCAGCCGGCGCCCGTACTCGGGGTCGATGTGGTCCGCGGGACCGAAGCAGGGACAGGGGCCCCGCTGGATCACGAACAGCAGCACCGCCCGGTGGCCTTGGCGCCGTAGCCGCATGAGCTCCTCCAGGTGCTTGGCGCCCCGTTCGCTCACGGCGTCCGGAAAGAGGGCCGCCCGGTCCACCACCAGGGTGACGTTCTTCACCTCCACGTAGCAGCGCTCTCCGGGGTTCTCCAGCAGGAAGTCGAGCCGGGAGCCCGGCGCGGTGCGGACCTCCGGCCGGAGTTGCGCGTAACCTTGCAGCTCCCGGACCGCGCCGGTCTCGATGCCCTCCCGGGCGAGCCGGTTGGCCGCCAGCGTGTTGATCCCCACCAGCGTTCGGCCCACCCGGATCAACTCCCAGGTGAAGGGCAGTTTCCGGCCCTTGCCACGTTGCTCGGAGAGATAGACGCGGCTGCCCGGGGCGTTGCACCCGAGCATGCTGCCGGTGTTGGTGCAGTGGGCGGTCACCCGCGCGCCGTCGTCGAGGTCCACGTCCGCGAGAAAGCGCTTGTAGCGTTTGACGAGGGTTCCGGGAACCAGCGGAGCGGGGAAACGCATGGCGATGCGGGTACGTGCGGGATGGGCCGCTCAGCGGCGCCGGCGGGCGGCGTCCGTACGGACCGGGGACGACCTCCGTGGAGCGCGCCCGGGAGGTGCGTCCGTGGAAGGCGTCAGCGTGCCGAGGCCTGCTTCAGGTCCCGGCCCCGAGGCACCGTCGTGCGGCGCGGCGGAGCAGGACTCCCACCAGGTGGCGCTTGTATTCCGCGCTGCCTTCGCGGTCGTCCACCGGCGCGGCTTCGTCGGCGAGGGCCCCCGCGGCGTCGGGAAGGCGCTCTTCGATCGAGTCCGCGGGACCGGCCATGAGGCTTTCCGCGGCCGCGGAGCGGCAGGGCCGGGGGCTCACGCAGCCCACCGCGCAACGGGCTTCCCGGATCTCCGCGCCGCCCTCGTCCAGTTCCAGGACCAGGGCGAGGCCCAGGAGCGGCCGCTCGTGGACCTGGAACTTGAGGTAGGCGGCGCGCTGCGACGGCCCGGGCAGCGGCACTTCCACCCCGGTGAGGACTTCGTCCCGGCCCAGGGAGGTCTCGTAGGCCCCGGCCAGGAGCTCGTCCATGGCGAGTACCCGCTCCCCGGAGCTTCCCCGGACCCGCGCCGCGCCTCCGAGGGCCAGCAGCAGGGTCGCCGGGTCGGAATGGGGCTCGGCGAAGCACAGGTTGCCGCCCAGAGTGCCGGTGGCGCGCACGCGCACGTTGGCCACGTTGGCTTCCATCTCGGCCATCACGGGCAGCGCTTCCCGCACCAGGACCGAGCGCTCGATGTTCCGGTGGGTGGCCGCGGCGCCGATGTGCAGGTGCGAGCCGCGGCGCTCGATGCCGTCCAGGCCCGGCACGGCCTTGACGTCGATGAGGTTCTCGTAGCGCAGCAGGTCATGCCTCATGGCCAGGAGGAGCTCGGTGCCGCCGGCGTAGAGGCTGGCGTTCTCTCCATAGTGGTCGAGCATCGCCGCGGCCTCCCGCAGGTCCGCGGGCCGATGGATCGCAAAGCGCCGCAGCGGCGTCACGACTGCTTCCCTCCGGGGGACCGGCGCGCGTCGCGGATGGCGCGCCACACCTTTTCCGGCGTCAGGGGCGCCCGCCGCACCCGGGCGCCGGTGGCGCGGAAGACGGCGTTGGCAATGTTGGCGGGCAAGGAGTTGAGCGACGCCTCGCCGCCGCCCTTGGCGCCGTAGGGTCCCACCCCGTCCCGGTTCTCCACCAACTCCAGCTTCACCGTCCGGGGCATGTCGGAGAAGCGGGGCAGGCGGTACTCCAGCAGGTTGCCGTTGAGGAGCTGGTTCCGGTCGAACACCAGCTCCTCGAACAGGCCGATGCCCATGCCCGTGGTCGCGGCGCCGATGTCCTGGCCCTCGGCCAGCGCCGGGTTGATGGCCAAGCCCACGTCGCCGGCCGTGCCCAGCGTTTCCATGGTCACCTTGCCGGTCTCCTCGTCCACCGACACCTCGACCCCGGTGGAGGCGGCTTCCCAGAACACCGGCAGCCGGGCGAAGTCCCCGTCCTTGCGGATGTAGGCGCGGCCGAGGACTTCGCCGTCCGGCAGCCGGTAGTAGCGGGTCAGCACCTCGGACCAGGTGAGGCGCGCCTCCCCGCAGACGACGCCGCCGCGGACCGGCCGGACCTCGGATTCCCGGACTCCCAGCACGTCCGCGGCCATGCGGACCATCTGTTCCCTGGCCTCGCGGCTCGCTTCCTGCACCGCGCGCCCCATGAGCGTGGTGGTGCGGCTCGCGCCGGTGGAGCGGTCGTAGGGCGTGATGGCCGTGTCCGAGGACACCACCCGCACGCTGTCGAAGGGGACCCCGAGCTCCTCCGCGGCGATCTGGGGCAGCACCGTGTGGCTGCCCTGGCCCAGCTCCGTGCTGCCGATCATCAGCGACACCGAGCCGTCCGCGTGCACGCGCACGGCCGTGGAGGTCAGCGGGTACGCGCCGGCGTCGCTGGCCGAGCACCCGATGGAGCGTCCGCGGCCCGGTGGCAGGGGATCCTTCCAGCCGATGTTGTCGGCCACGATGCGCAGGTCCTCGGTGAGGGTGCCGTCGAAGGGGCGCATGCCGGGGAAGAACTCCTGCTTCGGGCGCGCCACGTTGTCCATGCGGAACTCGTAGGGGTCCTTGCCGACCTTGGCCGCGAGCTCGTCGATCTGGGACTCTCCCGCCATGGTCACCTGGGCGCAGCCGAAACCCCGGAAGGAGCTGGCCGGCACCGTGTTGGTATAGACCGAGTAGTTGTCGATCCGGACGTTGGGGATGGCGTAGGGTCCCACGCAGCGGTTGGACGACTTCTCGCACACCAGCGGGCTGTTCTCCGCGTAGGCGCCGGTGTTCATGTAGATCTTCGCCTGGCGCGCGATGATCTTCCCGTCGGCGTCCACCGCGGTGCGCATCCACGTCAGCGCATCGTCGCCCCGGGTGGTGAGCATGGCTTCTTCCACGCTGAGCTGGAGCTTCACCGGTCGGCGGGCCTTCCACGCGCACGCCGAGACCAGCGGCTCGACCTTGGTGTAGGACTTGCTGCCGTAGCCTCCCCCCACGAACGGCACGATGAGGCGGATCCGGCTCACCGGAAGGTCGAAGATGGTCTTCAGGTCGTGGCGAACCATGAACGGATGCTGGGCCGACGAATAGATGGTCACGCCGTCGTCGCCCACTTCGGCAATGGCCACGTAGGGCTCCATGGCGTAGGCATAGGCCATGGGGAAGTAGTACTCGCCCTCCACCACCGCGGCCGCCCGGGCGAACGCGGCGTCCACGTCGCCCCACTTGACGTGGTGCTCCTGGCACAGGTTGGAGCCCCGGCCCGCGGTGACTTCGCCCTCGAAGCCCCGCAGCGCCCCGGCCTCGAACTGCCGCTCGTGCAGCAGGGGCGCGGTCTTCTCCAGCGCCTCCCCGGGCTCCATGACCGCGGGCAGCTCTTCGTACTCCACCCGGATCCACTCCAGCGCCTCGTAGGCAGTGATCTCGTCCACGGCGATGACCGCGGCCACGGGCTCGCCCGCGTACCGGACCTTGTCGATGGCGATCAGCGGGTGGTCCTTGACCGCGTGGCCGAAATAGGGGTTCAGCCCCTCCAGGTCGTCCCCCCGGAGCACGTGGTGCACGCCGGCATGGGCTTCGGCCCGGGACGTGTCCATGGAGACGATCCGGGCGTGCGCGTAGGGGCTCCGCAGCACCTTGGCGTAGGCCATGCCCGGAAGCCTGACGTCGCTCACGTAGAGCGCCCGGCCCGAGACCTTGGCCCGGCCGTCGCGGCGCGGCACCGAGCGGTTGACCACCTCGAAGCCGCGGCTCCCGTCGTCGCTCATTTCCCGGCCTCCTGCCTCATCACCGCCGCCGCCTTCCGGATCGCCTTGACGATGGGGACGTATCCGGTGCAGCGGCAGAGGTTGCCGTCCATGTGGTGGATGATCTCTTCGTCCGAGGGGTCCGGGACGTCGTCGAGCAGCGCCTTGGCGGACAGGATCATCCCGGGCGTGCAGAAGCCGCACTGGAACGCGAACTCGTCGATGAAGCACTGCTGGATCGGGTGCAGCGTGCGGTCGGCCTTCTCCATGCCCTCGATGGTCGTGACGCTCCGTCCCCGGGCCTCGTAGGCCAGGTACGTGCACGAGCTCACCGGCAGGCCGTCCACCAGCACGGTGCAGGCCCCGCAGACCTGGACCTCGCACGAGATCTTGGCGCCGGTGAGGTTCAGCCGGTCCCGGAGCACCTCGGACAGGGTCTGCTGCGGCTCGCACTCCACGTCCACGGTCTTGCCGTTGAGCTCGAAGCGCAGGTCGATCTGGGGCCGCGGCTCAGACATAATGCGGCAGGATCTCCTCGGACCAGAGCAGCATCTCCTTGTACATGGTGTCCATGTCCGGGTAGATGAGCTTGAGCTCGAAGTGCTGCACGCCTGCCTCGATGAACTCGTCGATCCGTTTCCGGACGTCGTCCACCGAGCCGATGATGTGGCGGTCCAGGGCGAACTGGATGTTGTCCACGTCGCGCTCGTAGGTGTGGGAGCTCTCGCGGATGGTGGGCAGCGCCAGGGTCAGGGCCTCGTCCCGGGTGCGGGCGATGGCGGCCAGCTTTTCCACCGCGATCTTGATGCCCGCAGGGTCCCGGCCCGCGTCCTCGGCCGCCTTCCGCAGGATGTCGCAGCCCCGGGCCATCTCCGCGGGCGAAAGCCAACCGGGGATCCAACCCTCGCCGTAGCGTCCGGCGCGCACCGCGGCCTGGTCCATCCAGCCGCCCACCCACACCGGAGGATGGGGTTTCTGCAACGGCTTGGGGTGGACCTCGGCGTTGTCGAACTTGAGGTACTTGCCCTCGTAGGACGCCATGGGCTGGGTCCAGATGGCTTTCATGGCCTCGATGTACTCGTCCGTGCGGTTGCCCCGGCCCTTGATGGGCACCTCGAACACGTCGAACTCGCTGGAGTCGCGGGTGGCCTTGGAGCCGAGGCCGACCCCCACCAGCAGCCGCCCGTCGCACAGGTGGTCCAGGGTGGCGCACTGCTTGGCCGCGTAGATGGGGTTGCGCAGCGGCATGACCAGGCACGCCACGCCGATCCGGATGTCCTTCGTCTTGGCCGCCAGGTACGACATGGTCGTCATGGCCTCGAAGAAGTTGGCCTCCTGGGCGTCGGTGAGGGCTTCGGCGGCGCCCGACGAGATGTGATGCCGGTGCATCTCCGAGCTCCACACCACGTGGTCGTGGAGCCACACGGTGTCGAAGCCCAGTTCCTCCGAGTTCTGCGCCGCCTTGACGATGTTCTCCTTGCTGGAGAGCGGTCCGGAGTTGGGCGCCCGGATGCCGAATTCGAATTGATCCATGGTCCGTTCCTCGAATCCCTCGGTGCGGTGCGTGGCGTCGTCGGGTGGGCGTTTGGCCCGGACGGCCCCTCAGGGCTCCGTCACCGCGATGCGGTCGTACTTCAGATGGCGGTTGTACCAGTCCACTACCTCGCCGGCGATCTGGTCGAAGTAGTCGTTATAGACCCCGTAGTGGGTGGTCTTGCGCAGCATGACGAGTTTCTTGGGCTCTCCCGCCTTCTCGTACATGCGGACGGACTGCTCCTCCGGGGTGGTGGCGTCGTTCTCCACCGCGATGAACAGCACTCCCCGGGGCGCGATCCTGTGGACCACGTCTTCCGGCCGGTAGTCCAGGATCTCCGCGGCGCACTGCAACGGCATCCGGTTGGGGATCTTGGACGCCACTTCCTTCTTGATGTTGGTGGTCTTGCGCTCCGGGGTCTGGACCATGATTTCCTCCCGGGCGGGCACGAGCTCGCCGGCGCCGGTGAGGACCCGCTGCCTGCGGTCCTCCTCGATGCGCTTGAGGTAGTCGATCCACTCGTATTCCCGGCGCATGGAATGGAGCCAGTCGCGGCCGTTGGCCACGCCCAGGTAGCACACCACGCATTTGACGCGGCTGTCGATGCCTGCCGCCAGCACCGCGTTGCCGCCCCCCGTGCCGCCGGACCCGTAGGTGGCGATGCGGTCGGAGTCCACGTCGTCGCGGGTCTCCATGTAGGTGACGGCGTTGCGGATGTCCTCCGCCTGCCAGGTGGGCATCACCCAGCCCTTCTGCGCTCCCTCGCTCTCGCCCCAGCCGCGGTAGTCGAAGCACAGGCACGCATAGCCCGCCTCGCACAACCGCTCGAACATCATTATGTAGTGCTTGGCGTCCTTGAGTCCCAGAAAGCCCGGGCCCTGGACGATGCCCGGCCAGGGCTTCCCCTTGTCGCCGTCGGGCAGGTAGATGGTCCCGTGGACCTTGTAACCCTCGCTGTAGAAACGGACGTCCTCTTTTTGCATGTGGCTCTCCCGGAAGCCCGCGGCGCGGGGACGGTTCCCGACCCGGGTTCGCCGGACCCGGGCTTCCGAACCCCGGCCCGGGGCGCTAGGCCCGCAGGGCCGGCAGCACTTCCTTGCCCAACAGGTCGATCTGCTCGTACCAGTCCGCGTAGCGGAACCGCAGGTCATAGACGATGTGGTCGAGGCCGCCCTCCTCGTAGCGCCGCGAGTCCCGGACGATGTCTTCCGGGGCGCCGGCCAGCAGCAGTCCCTCGATGTCCTCCAGCCTGGAGAAGGTCCCGGAAGCCGGCTTGACCCAGGTGGGCTTCTTGTTGCCCTCGTTGATGAGTCCCGGGGCGTTGACCTTGCTCACCGCGGTGTCCTTGTCCCGGGCGATGCTGGTGATGGGGATGGCCCCGGTGGTGACCATGGGCTTGCCGGCCTTGTCGCAGAGGTCGTGCAGGTACCGGATGCACTTGTGGAAGGTCGCCAGCGGGATGCGGCCGGGCATCCATCCGTCGCAGTAGTCCACCGCGCGGCGGCACGACGCCGGCGTGCCGCCGCCGTACCAGATGGGGATGGGCGCCACCGGCGTGGGCTTGAGCTCCACCTCCTTGAAGGAGAAGTAGTCGTCCTCGTAGTCCACCTTCTCGCCGGCCCAGAGGCGCCGCACGATGTGGGAGTTGACCTTGGCGAGGTTGAAGCGGTCCTCGCGCGTGTTCTTCAGGCCGGCGGCGGCGAACTCGTGCTGGAAGGTGCCGGCGCCGATACCCATGACCACCTTGCCGTCCGCCAGCACGCTCAGGGCCGCCATGCACTGGGCGAGGTGGATGGGGTGCCTGTGGGAGATGATGGTGCCCGTGCCCAGCGTCAGCTTCCTGCACACGGACGAGATGGCCGACAGGATGGCGACGCACTCGATGTGGGTGTTGTCCGTGCCCTCCATGCCGTGGGGCTCGAAGACCAGGTGGTCGCGCACCCAGACGGAATCGAACCCGTAGGACTCCGCGAGCTTCGACCCCTCGATGCACTTCTCGGCCGATCCCTGGTCCCCGAAATGGGGCAGAAGCAGCCCGAACTTCAGTTTCGTCGCCATTCTCAGCCCTCCTTGTGGTGTGTCGGCCCGAACGAGGACCTTCCGTATCCGGGAGGCCGGCCCGTGTGGTTCGGAAGGTCCCGGACACGGGTCGTTGCGGCGCGTGGTCGAACTGCGCCGCTCCGCGCTCCCTCCGTCTCGACCGCAACCGATGCGGTCACTGCGAAGAACCATGGACCATGCGGCCAGGCAGGAGTTTTCGGGCCGCATTCCGGCATTCACGTCTCGCCTGACAACCGAGCCGCGTATCATAGACTCCCCTCCCGAGCACTGTCAAGCGCGCCCCCCAATCCACCACCCGATCCGTTCGCCCCCCTCTCCCTCTGCCCTTCCCGGTGCTGGATTCCCAACCGCCCTTGCCTTATGATACTTGCCCCTATGCCCCTCCCCTCCGGTCCCGAACGCCTCACCCTGTGGTTGCTGCTGCTCGCCCTGTCCACGTTGTTCCTGTGCAGTTTCGACAAGGGATACTTCTACCGTCCCGGCCCCAGTAACTGGAATACGGCACTGAACCTGCCCATCGCCGAGAACCTGTCCCCCGACCACCATTTCCGGTTGTTCCGGTGGCGGCGCGAAGGATCGGGCGGCGCCCCCCCCTACGACATGTACAGCCGCTTTCCCGCTGGCGGATACGCGCTGATCAAACTCGCCATGCTCCCCTTCGGAAACGACCTGTCGGCCAGGATCCTGGCCGCCCGCATGCTCATGTTGCTGTTGTTCAGCGCCGCCGCGCTCCTGGCCTTCCACTCCCTTGTCCGGATCACCTCCCACCGCTGGATTGCACTGGCCGCCACCCTCACGGCCTTCTCCTCCTTCTACATGCTGTTCTATGGCGACGTGGTCTCCGTCGAGATGAGCGTGGACCTGTTCGCGGTGATGCTGGTGTTCCACGGCATGGTGGTGTTCGTGCAGGAGGAGCGGTTCCGCCAGTTGCTGGCCAGGACCTGCGTCGCGCTGCTGCTGGGGTGGCATGTGTATGCCTTCCTGCTTCCGTTCCTCATCCTGGGTCTGGCGAGCGAGGCGATGGGGGCGTGGAAGGACGGGACCGCGGTGTGGCCGCGTGTGCGCTCTACCGGGGCGGCGGTGCTGCGCAGCCGCTACATGGCGCTGGGCGTGTTCGCGCTGCTGTTCGGCGCGGCCGTCCTGGGCTTCAACTTCGCCAACGAGTACGCCGCGTTCGGAGGCGAGACGCGGGTGACCGAACTGCCGTCCTTCCAGTCCATGCTCAGGCGGACCGGACTGGACCAGGAGCCGAACACGGTCTTCGACCGTGTGAGTTGGCTGCGCTTCCTGCAACAGCAGTTCTTTCGTGTCTTCGTGGCCTCCGTTCCATTCGTGCTGACCGACTGGGGAGTCGATCTGTTGGAGTGGTTTTCCTCCGCTCCCTTTTCGACGTCCGTCTTTTCGGGGCTGCCGTTGTGGGTTTCCCTCCCGGTGTTGCTGATGGCCATGGTCGCAACCACGACCGTGGTGCGCCTTGCGGGGCCGCTGTTGGCCCGGCGCCACCGCATGCTCGTGGCCACCCTTGCCCTGTCCGGGTTCTTCTGGGCCCTGCCCATGCGCCACAATGCTGCAGGAAACCCCCACGAGGCCCTGTACTACGTGGGCGTCCCGCTGGCGTCCTACTCACTGCTCCTGCTGTACCTCCACAAGCGCTGGGGGCATGGTCCGGTGGTCGGCCTTGCCGTTGCGGGGCTGCTCGCCTTCGTCGTATCCACCGTCCAGATGAACCACCGATGGCGCCCGGACGCCCCGGCGGCCGAGCCCCAACTGGCCGCCCTGGCCGAACTCGGGAGCATCCGCGAAACCACGCGGGGAAAGGTGGTCCTGCCCCTTGCGTCCGTCAAGCCGGACTGGTCCCGGCAGGTCAGACCTTCGCGCCACGAACGAAACTACCATTTCGCCGGAAGCGTCTTGACGCAACCCCATGGCATGGAAGCCGCGGTCCGCGCTGCGGACTTCCTCCTCACCCGCGACCGGGTGGAGAGCGACGCCCTGCTCACGCCCGGGAACGAACGGGTGTTCCTGTATGATTCGGCAGGCATGGACGACCTGGTGGAGTTGTACCGGACCACGTACCAACGGGTGGTGTCCGGAGAACCTGTGGCGCGCTCCTACTTCGACGTCTATCTCGTTGACGGCGCGCTGTTCCACGTCAGGGAGCCCTGCGTCCGGGAGGACGTGCCCCTCCGGGTGTTCGTGGAGGTGACCCCCGAAGACCCGAAAGACTTGCCCGGACGGCGCCTGCCCAGATGGCGCAGGAGGTACGGGGACGGCTTCGAGGAGCTTCGCCACGTCTTCCGGGAAAGTGGCGTGCTGTTCGAGGGGAAGTGCATGGCGATCCTTCCATTGCCCGATTATCCCGTCTCCGGCATTCGGACGGGACAGGAGGGAGGAAGAGGCCGAGTGCTCTGGGAAGCAAGGATACCGGCCCGGTAGTCCCTGCCGGCCGCGGCCATCTCCTTCCGCTCCGCCTTGTAGCCGGGCGGGAATTGGTCTAAGAACCCTGTCCATCTCGACCGCGCGCCGGTCGGCGGCGCGCAGGGAGGAACCATGAGCGATTTCTACAGCGAGTGGCTGAGCATCACCGAACGGAACGAGAAGTTCGTGGAGGACGCCCCCAGGGTGGCGCGCCACAAGGACCTCGTCTGGTTCAGGACGCGCCAGGACGCCAGGGCGGCGCTCATGATCGCCCCGGAGTTGGGCTTCCCCACCGGAGGCAGCATGATGATGCGCGCCGAGATCCCCGTGGGATGGCATACGGGCCGTCACAGCCACGGGGAGGAGGCCATCTACGTGGAGAGCGGCAACGGCTTCATGCTCCTGGACGGAAAGCGCTACGACTTCGGTCCCGGGACCGTCCTGCACGTGCCGTACCGGTCCCGGCACCAGTTGTTCAACACCGGTGACGTGCCGGTGGGCTATCTCTCGGGACTGGCCTGGCACCTGGAGGCTTCGGTCCATATGGGCCGCATGGACCAGTTCGAGGACTGCGGCGAGAACGACGCCGCGGCGCTGGCCGGCATCGGACCGGAGGAGTCCCAGTACTGGCCGGAGGACCACCGGCGCATCTCCATGCACCAGGACCAGCACGAGCTCTCGGCCGAGTCCAAGCACGGCGCCACCTATTTCCTCATGGGCCGCAGCGGCAACCGCAACGGCTTCAAGGCCACGGCCGCGGCCATCAGTTCCATCTTCGTGGAGCTGCCGCGCTCCAAGAGCCACAGCCACGCCCACCCGGAGGCGTACCTCTACGCGCTGCAGGGCGCCGGCTACTCGGAGATCGGCGGCAAGCAGTACGCCTGGGAGCAGGGAGACGCGGTACACGTCCCCCCCGGCATGATGCACCACCAGCACTTCAACCCCGGCGACGGCGAGACCCGCGAGCTCCGGTTCGAGTTCGGCATCCGCTACTGGCTGGTGGACCAGTGGAAGGGCTACGCCACCATCGACAAGCACCTCAAGGCCATGTCCATGGACGAGGACGACGAGGACAAGTAGCCCGCCCGCCGACTCGGAGATCCCTCCGCAAGGGGGCCTCCCGTTCCCCGACGGTTATTCCCGGATCCCCGCAAGGTCCAGGAGGAAGGCGTATTCCAGGGCCACCTCGCGGTAGCGCTTGAATCGGCCGGACGCGCCGCCGTGCCCCGCTTCCATGTTGGTCTTGAGCAGCAGCCGGTTGCGGTCGGTCTTGGCGGCGCGCAGCTTGGCCACCCACTTGGCCGGCTCCCAGTACTGCACCTGGGAGTCGTGCAGCCCGGTGGTCACCAGCATGTGGGGGTACTCCTTGGCCTCCACGTTGTCGTAGGGGGAGTACGACAACATGTAGTCGTAGTACTCCCTGTCGTCGGGATTGCCCCACTCGTCGTACTCGCCGGTGGTGAGGGGGATGTCCGGGTCGAGCATGGTCGTCACGATGTCCACGAACGGGACCTGGGCCACCACGCCCTCGAACAGGTCGGGCCGCATGTTCACCACCGCCCCCATCAACAGCCCGCCCGCGCTCCCGCCCATGGCGAACAGCCGGTCCGTGGACGTGTAGCCCCGGGCGACCAGGTGCTCGGCGCAGGCGATGAAGTCGGTGAACGTGTTCTTCTTCCTGAGCAGCTTGCCGTCCTCGTACCAGGAACGCCCCATCTCCTCGCCGCCCCGGACGTGGGCGATGGCGAACGCGAAGCCCCGGTCCAGCAGGCTCAACCGCGCCGACCCGAAGCCGGCGTCCAGGCTGTGGCCGTAGGAGCCGTAACCGTACAGCAGCAGCGGGTTCCCGCCGTCCCGTTCCATCCCCTTGCGATACACCAGCGATATGGGGACCCGGACGCCGTCCCGGGCCACCGCGTGGAGCCGCTCCGTGCGGTAGTTCCCGGCGTCGAACCCGCCCAGCACCTCCTCCTGCTTGAGCAGGGTCTTCTCGCGGGTGACCATGTCGTAGTCGTACACCGAGTTCGGCGTGGTCATGGAGGTGTAGCCGTAGCGCAGCACCGTGGTGTCGAAATCGGGATTGACGCTCACCCGCGCCAGGTACGCGGGCTCGTCGAAGTCCAGGTAGTGCTCTTCCTCTCCGTTCCAGGCCATGACCCGGATGCGCATGAGCCCGTCGCGCCGCTCTTCCAGCACCAGGTGGTCCTTGAACACCTCGAAGCCTTCCAGCAGCACGTCCGGGCGGTGCGGGACGACCTCCCGCCAGTACTCCTTGCGGGTCCGGTCCAGCGGCGCCGCCATCAGGCGGAAGTTCCTGGCCTCGTGGTTGGTGTGGACGAAGAAGCGGTCCTCGAAGTGGTCCACGGCGTACTCGTGGTCCCGCTCCCGGGGCAGGAAGACCGTGAACTCGCCCGCGGGGTCGTCGGCGTCGAGATAGCGGTACTCGCTGCTCAAGGTCTGGGAGGAGACGATCATCAGGTATCTCTTCGATTTGGTCCGGAACACGTGGGTCGAGAAGGCGTCGTCGGTCTCCTCGTACACCAGCACGTCCTCGGCCGTATCGGTTCCCAGCACGTGCCGGTAGATGCGGTGCGACCGCAGGGTCTCGGGGTCCTGCCTGGCGTAGAAGAGGGTTCGGTCGTCGTTGGCCCAGGTCATGTTGGCGGTCGCCTCCGGGATGACGTCTTCCAGGGTCTCGCCGGTGGCGAGGTCCTTGAACCGGATGGCGTGGATGCGCCGCCCCCGGCTGTCCGCGGCGTAGGCGAGCAGGTCCTGGCCGAAGCTGACGGCGAGGCCGCCCACGGCGAAGAACTCGTGGCCCTCGGCCAGCGCGTTCACGTCGAGCATGAGCTGCTCGGGGTTGTCCAGGGAATCGCGCTTGCGGGCGTGCAGGGGGTATTCCTTGCCCTCCTCGTAGCGGGTATAGTAGTAATAGTCGTCCCGCTTGTAGGGGACGGACATGTCGGTTTCCCGGATCCGTCCCTTGATCTCCCGGAACAGCGTCTCTTCGAGTGCGTGGACGTGCGCCAGGGCGTTCTTCGTGTAGGCGTTCTCCGCTTCGAGATAGGCCACGGTGTCGGGGGCGTCCCTCTCCCGTAACCAGTAGTAGTCGTCAGTGCGCACGTGGCCGTGGCGCCGGAGCTCGTGCGGGACGACCTTGGCTTCCACGGTTCTTTCGGTTTTCTTCATGGGGCCACCTTACCACAAAGCGGCGGGTCGGCCACCGAAGACCGCCCCGGCCCCGCGCTGCTCCGCCCGGGCAGGCATGGAGGGCCGCCGCCGACCGCGCAACGTTTGAGTGCATGGCCGCAACGTGCTACCCCATTCACAGCAGACGACAGCCGCCGTGTGGACGGGACGGCGGGGTTCCGGCGGTCGATGACCGATCCGGATGGGAGACCACGACATTGAGCCAAGACGCGGCAAGGGGGGGCGTTTGCTTCGTCATCCCCACCTACAACGAAGCGCCCAACATCACGCCGTTGCTGCGGCGGCTGACCGAGTTGTACCCCGGCGCGGACACCGCCTTTCTGGTGGTGGACGACGAGAGCCCGGACGGGACCGCCGGTCTGGTCCGGGAGTTCGCCGCGGCGGACGGCCGGGTTCACCTGCTCGAAGGGCCGCGGCGCGGGTTCGGGCGTGCGTACGTGCGGGGGATGACCCATGCCATGGAGGTCCTGGGCGCGGACATGGTGGTGCAGATGGACGCCGACCTGTCCCACGACCCTGCGGATGCGGCCCGGCTGCTGGCGCGCCTCACGGAGGGCGCGGACGTGGCCATCGGCAGCCGTTACGTGGCCGCGGGCGCCATCGACCCGAGCTGGCACGTGGGCAGGCGGCTTTTGTCCCGCTGGGGCAATCGCCTGGCCCGGTGGATCGCCGGCGTGCGCGGGGTCCGGGACTGCACCGCGGGTTTCAAGGCGGTCCGGGCGGCTGCGCTCAAGGCCGCGAAGGTGGAGGAGATCCGGGCCCGGGACCACGCGTTCCAGATCGAGTTGTTGCATCGCCTGATCCGTTCCGGCGCGCGGGTGGTCGAAGAGCCCATCTATTTCCGCGACCGCCAGCACGGGCAGACCAAGATGGGAGCCAGGAGCCTCCTGGAGTTCTTTTGCAGCGTCTGGCGGTTGCGCCTCGCCAGCTATCCGGTCCTGGTCCGGTACGGCGTGACCGGCTGCGTCGGGATGCTGGTCAACCTCGGGTCGTTCCAGCTCCTGCTGGAGTTCGGCTTGCACAAGTTCCTGGCGTCGCCCATCGCCATCGAGGTATCCATCGTTTCGAACTTCCTGATGAACAACTACTGGACCTTCGCCGACCGGATGCTCGTCGGGCGCAAGCGCATCCGGGGCCTGAAGTTCAACCTGGTGGCGTTGAGCACCCTCGCCGTGAGCTATGCCACGTTCGTGGCGCTTTCGATGCTGTTTCCGCAGGTCTCGCCCGTGTGGCTGCAAGCCTGCGGCGTCCTCCCGGCAGCGGCGCTCAACTACCTCATGAACTCCGCCTGGACGTTTCGCCGCGTCGCTCGCCCGGCCGTATAGGAGTCCGTCCGAGCAAGCGGACCGTCGCGAGGGACGGGGAGACGGGCGCCCGCGTGAGGGGGGCGCGGCGCGGACGGGACGGCCGGTGGACCGCGGCGCCGGCCCGCGGAGGGTTTCATGGAAGAGCAGAGCATCGAGCAGGAGAGCGCCTATCAGCGCTGGTTGGAGAGGGAAGGGCTCCCGGTGGTCCGCGGCTATTACATCGAGGATATCCGCACCGTGCCGCTGGCGCCCTGGGAACGCCGGGGCGGCTCGGGCGCCTACCTCAACCTCATCGGCGCCGGGGACATGAATGACGCCGCCATCTGCGAGATTCCTCCGGGCGGGAGCCTCAACCCCGAACGCTACCTGTTCGAGGAGATGATCTACGTCGCCAGCGGCCGCGGCGCCACCACCGTCTGGCAGGAAGGGGGCCGGAAGCAGACCTTCGAATGGCAGGCGGGAAGCCTCTTCTCACCGCCGCTCAACACCTGGAGGCAGCATTTCAACGGCAGCGGCGCCACCCCGGTGCGGCTGTTCTCGGTGACCAGCGCGCCGTTGGTGTTGAACCTCTTCCACAACTTCGAGTTCGTGTTCCAGAACGACTTCGCCTTCACCGACCGCTTCGACTCCCGGGACGACTACTTCTCGGGACGGGGCAAGTCCTACGGCGGCCGGGTCTGGGAGACGAACTTCGTCCCCGACGTGCGCTCCTTCGTCCTGAAGGAGTGGGAGGAGCGGGGCGCCGGGGGCCGCAACATCATGTTCGAGCTTTCCGACAACACCATGGCCTCGCACATCTCCGAGTTCCCGGTGGGGACCTACAAGAAGGCCCATCGCCACGGACCCGGGGCCCACGTGGTCATCATCGGCGGCTCGGGCTACTCGCTCATGTGGCCGGAAGGATCGCCGATCCGGCGCTTCGACTGGCGCGAAGGGAGCGTCGTCGTTCCCCCGGAGATGTGGTTCCACCAGCACTTCAACTCCGGCGCCGCGCCCGCCCGCTACCTGGCGTTGCGTTGGGGCAGCCGCAAGCACCGTTTCCGCAAGCGTTACGGCATCGACAAGAGCGTCAAGGAAGGCGGCGACCAGATCGAGTACCGGGACGAGGACCCCGGCGTTCGGGAAATGTTCGAGCAGGCCCTCGCCGAGCAGGGCATCGAGAGCCGCATGGCCGCCGCCTACCGTTCCTGACCGCGCCCGGGGGGCGCGTCCGCTCAGGACTTCGCCTTCTTGAAGCCCGTCAGGACCTGGAGGTATTCCTTGATGGCCGGTGGCATGTTGTTGATGGCTTGCAACGCTTCCGCGATGTCCCGGGGCGATACGTAATCGACGTTGAGGCGGGCCTTCCTGGCCTCCGCCAGGAAATCCGCGTCCTCCATGACCGCCTTGAACGCCTTTTGCAAGGCCGCCACGCGGTCCTTGGGCGTGCCCGGCGGCAGGGTATAGACGCGCGTGATCCTGTTCTGCCCGTCCCATGCCTCGAAGGCCGCGAGGTTCTCGCCCTTGAGCACGTCCGAGAAGAGCGGGATGTCCCTGACCTCGGGCTCGTCGTACCGCCGGGTGATGACGAAGGGGATGAGCCTCTTGTCCGGAGGCGCGTCCAGCATGCCCCGGGCGGTGACCCTCATGGACTCCCACGTCCAGCACGCGCCATCGACTTCGCCCGACTCCATGGCCAACCGCACCTTTGCGGTGCCGCCGTATCCCGGGATGCTCCGGAACTTCGTCCCCAGCTCCCGGTTCAGGAACAGGAACGGGTCGGTGGTGTTCCCGGGGGCGCGGGTGCCGCCCATGGTCACCTCCCTGCCCGATTTCACCACGTCGTCCAGCGACTTGAGGCCCGACGCCGCCATGAGGCCGCAGGCCACCGAGTCCGAGGTGGGGGTGCCGATGTACTCGTACCTGGCGGGGTCGATCTTCACCTTCCTGTCGCCCATGGCGCGGGCGAAGATCAATGCGGGACTCCAGACCCCCAGGGTCGTGCCGTCGGGTTTGGCCCGTTTGTAGATGTAGTTGGCGGTGATCAGGCTCCCGGCTCCGGGCATGTTCTGAACCACCGGGGTCGGGTTCCCGGGAATGTACCGGCTGATGTGGCGGCCGATGTAGCGGGTGTAGGTGTCGTAGCCGCCTCCCGGAGAGAAACCCACGAGCATGCGCAGGTTCCTGCCCTTGTAGAAGTCCTCGGCCCCTGCCGGAGCGTGGCCCAGCACCAGCACCAGCGCCACTGCGACGAATGCGAACCTCGGTATCATGACGCGACCTCCTCGTCCGTTTCCGGTGTCCCGTTCCATGGAAAACGGCTACCCGTAGCAACCGGCCCCGGCACTGTCAAGGAGGCTCGGAACGACCACCCCGTTCGTCCTGAGCGTAGCGAAGCGAAGTCGAAGGACGGATTTTCCCCAAGGGAGAGCCGGTATCGTACTGATCGGACGTTCCTCGAACGGATCCCGCCGTCCGGCTACGCTGTATCCCGCCGCTTCAGGGCTTCGTTGAGGGACCCGGTGCGATAGCCTTGCAGGTCGATGCTGACGTAGGTGAACCCGGCCTCCCTGAAACGCCGGAGGACCTCTTCGCGGACGCCGGACCGGAGCAGCCTGTCGAACTCGTCCGGGGCCACCTCGATGCGCGCCAGTTCGTTGTGGTAGCGCACCCGGTAGATGCGGAAGCCCAGCTCCCGCAACACCCGCTCGCAGCGGTGGACTTGGGCGAGCTTCTCCGGGGTGATGGCCGTGCCGTAGGGGAACCGGCTGGAAAGACACGCCAGTGCGGGCTTGTCCCACACGCCCAGTCCCATGCGCCGGGCGGCCTCGCGGACGTCGGCCTTGGTGAAGCCCAGCTCGTCCAGCGGCGAGCGCACGCCGCGCTCGCGCGCGGCTTGGCGTCCCGGGCGGTGGTCGCCGCGGTCGTCCACGTTGAAGCCGTCCAGGACGTGGACGACGCCCAGGGAAGCGGCTTCGTCGATGGCCTTGCCGTACAGCTCGGTCTTGCAGAAGTAGCAACGGTTGGCGGGGTTGGCCGCGTACCGGGGGTCGTCGAGCTCGGAGGTGTCCACGAGCAGGTGCCGGGCGCCGATGCTTTCCGCCAGGCGCCGGGCGTCCGCTCCCTCTTCCGGCGCCAAGCTGGGCGACACCGCGGTGAGGGCCACGGCCCCATCCCCGAGGGCGTTTACCGCCTCGGCCAGCAGGTAGCCGGAATCGACCCCGCCGGAGAAGCACACCACCACGTGCTCCATCTCCCGGAGCAACTCCCGGAGCCCGGCCACCTTGCCGGTCAACGACGCCGCGGTCTCGCGTCCACCGCTCGGCGCGGGCGCGTTTGCGGGTCCGGTCATGCCGTTCGGCCCTGCTCCGCCGGTCATCCGCGTCTCAGGGCGTGGCCTTGACCTTCGGGCGCTCCAGCAGGGAGTCGCGCCAGCGTTTCAGGTTCGGCAGGTCATCGCCGATGGACGCCTGGTAGTGGTCTTGCCGGGTGAAGAACGGGATGTAGGTGATGTCCGCCAGCGAATAGTCGCCGACGATGAAGTCCCGCCCGGCCATCCGTCGGTCCAGCGTCGCCAAGTGCTGCGCCAACCGCTTCCTGTTGTTCTCGACGTCGTGGTCGTGCCGTATGTTTCCCGCCGCGGCCTGGAGCCGGGTGTTGCAGAAGTCGATCCAGATGCGCACTTGCGAGCGCAGCACCAAGTCCTTGGGCATCAGCGGCGTCCGGGGAAACTTCTCGTCCAGGTACTCGTTGATGACGGCCGACTCGTAGATCACCGCGTCCCCGTCCACCAGCACCGGCACCTTGGCATAGGGGTTGAGCCTGAGGAGCTCCTCGGGTTTGTCGCGGAGGTCGCACTCCACGAGCTCGTAGGGGATGTCTTTCTCTGCCAGGACAAGCCTTGTCCTGTGGGCGTACGGTCAGGGACCGTAAGACAGCAGTCGCAACATGTCGTCCTCCCGTGTTGGTGGTTTCCCGTACTTTTCTTCCCGTGGTTCCTCTTTCTATACCGGCAGGCGCGCTCCGGCAACCCGCAGCGCTGCCCGGAATCCGCCGCCCGACCTGGAAATACGGCGCCGCGCGGCCGGGTTTCCCTGCCGATAGTTGACGTTCCGCGGCCCGTGTACTAGGCTTGGAGGCCGGCTCGGGCATGACTTTCCTCGCAAGGCCGTGCGCGGCGACAACTCATGGGTAGCGATACACTCTGGCCGTTGGGACTCTACTTCCTGATCGCGCTCGTGGTGGCGGGCAGCATGATCGGCCTGTCGTACGTCCTCGGGGAACGGCATTCGGACCGCGCCACCGGGGAGCCCTACGAGTCCGGCGTCGTCTCCACCGGGTCGGCGCGGGTGCGGCTGTCGGTGAAGTTCTACGTCGTGGCCATGCTGTTCGTGATCTTCGACCTGGAGGCGGTCTTCATCTTCGCATACGCGGTGGCTTACGAGGAAGTGGGTTGGGCCGGGTACGCGGGCCTGCTGGTCTTCGTTGCGGTGCTGGTGGTGGCGCTGCTCTACGAGTACCGCATGGGCGCGCTGGACTGGGAGCCCGCGCGCCTCAGGACGGCCAAGGCCGCCCGGGAGAAAGGGTAAGGGGGTTCCGTGCAGTGGTCGTTGTCCAGGCCCCGGCCCGCGGCCGCGGAGAAGGGCGGTTTCGACGAAGCCATACGCAGGCTCCTGGTCATGGCCCGCATGGAGGACTTGGTGGCCTGGGGCCGCAAGAACTCCATCTGGCCGTTCCATTTCGGGCTCTCCTGCTGTTTCGTCGAGATGGCCACCAGCCTCACCAGCAAGTTCGACGTGGCCCGTTTCGGCGCGGAGGTCATCCGCGGCACGCCGCGGGAAGCCGACGTCATCGTCATCGCGGGCACCTGCTTCATCAAGATGGCGCCCGTCGTCCGGCGGCTCTACGAGCAGATGATGGAGCCCCGCTGGGTCATCTCCATGGGCTCGTGCGCCAACTCGGGCGGCATGTACGACATCTACAGCGTGGTGCAGGGGGTGGACAAGATCCTTCCCGTGGACGTTTACGTGCCGGGGTGTCCGCCGAGCCCCTTCGCCTTCCTGGAGGCATTGACGCTGTTGCAGAAGGCCGTGGGCAACGAGCGCCGGCCGCTGAGCTGGATGGTGGGGCCCCAGGGCGTGGACAAGGGTCCACGGCCGGTCATGCGCGACCTCAAGCGGCCCGACCGCGTGCGCGCCACGAGCCTGCGCTCGCCGGACGACGTCTAGCAGGCCGTTGGGGCAGCGAATCGCCGCTGATGGTGAGAGGGTTGGAGACCGCCGCTCTTCCGCACGAACCAAGACATGGGCGCCACGTTCATCCGAAGAAGGGCGGCGGTTCGCACCGATGAGTGATGCCCCCGCGGTCGTGACCGAGCTCGAAGGCCGCTTCGGCGCCGACGCCTTTGCCGCGGAGGACACCCGATGCGGGTTTCCCACCCTGTGGACGTCCGGGGAGCGCTTGCCCGAGGTGCTGAAGTTCCTGAAGACCGGGGTGGACCGGCCGTTCGGCACGCTGTACGACCTGACCGCCATCGACGAACGCTTCCGCAAGCACCGGGACGGCCAGCCCGACAGCGATTTCACCGTCCTCTACCACCTGCTCTCCTATGAGCGGAACGAGGACCTGTGCATCAAGGTCGCCCTTTCCGAAGACTCGGCCTCGACGCCTTCGGTGACCCCCCTGTGGCCCTCGGCCAACTGGTACGAACGCGAGGTCTGGGACATGTTCGGCGTCCGCTTCGACGGCCATCCGTCGCTGCGCCGCATCCTCATGCCCCTCACCTGGGAAGGGCATCCGCTGCGGAAGGAGCACCCGGCCCGGGCCACCGAGATGGGTCCGTTCCAACTCCCCGACCACAGGCAGGACCGGGAACAGGAGGCACTCCGGTTCCGGCCCGAGGACTGGGGCATGAAGCGCACCCGGGAAGGCGCCGACTTCATGTTCCTCAACGTCGGGCCGCAGCATCCCGGCACCCACGGCGTCATCCGCATCATACTGCAACTCGACGGCGAGGAGATCGTCGATGCCCTGCCCGAGATCGGGTTCCATCACCGGGGCGCGGAGAAGATGGGGGAACGGCAGTCCTGGCACTCCTTCATCCCCTACACGGACCGCATCGACTACCTGGGCGGCGTGATGAACAACCTGGCCTACGTGCTCTCGGTGGAGCAGTTGGCCGGCATCGACGTGCCCGACCGCGCCAAGGTCATCCGCGTGATGATGTGCGAGTTCTTCCGCATCGCCAGCCACCTGGTGTGGTACGGCACCTTCGCCCAGGACGTGGGCTCCCTCTCCGCGGTGTTCTATACCTTCAACGACCGGGAGCGGATCTTCGACATCGTGCAGGCCGTGTGCGGCGGCCGCATGCATCCGAGCTGGTTCCGCATCGGCGGCGTGGCCCAGGACCTGCCCAGGGGCTGGCAGGGGATGGTGCGGGACTTCGTCGATTACCTCCCCGACCGGCTGGACGAGTACGACAAGATCGTGATGCAGAACCGCATCTTCAAGGCGCGCACCCAGGGCATCGGCGCCTACACCGCGGAGGAAGCCGTGGACTGGGGCGTGACCGGCCCGGGGCTCCGGGCGTGCGGCTTCGACTGGGACTTCCGCAAGAAACGGCCCTACTCGGGTTACGAGCAGTTCGACTTCGACGTCCCCGTCGCCTGCAAGGGCGACTGCTACGACCGCGCGGTGGTGCGCATCGAGGAGATGCGCCAGAGCCTCCGGATCATCGACCAGTGCCTGAAGAACATGCCCGCAGGCCACTACAAGTCGGATCATCCGCTGACCACGCCGCCGCGGAAAGAGCGCACCATGCACGACATCGAGACGCTCATCAACCATTTCCTCAACGTGAGCTGGGGGCCGGTGATCCCCGCGGGAGAGTCCTTCACCGGCATCGAGGCCACCAAGGGGAACAACGGCTACCGGCTGGTGAGCGACGGCGGCGCCATCCCCTACCGGGTGCGCATCCGGACGCCGTCGTTCGCCCACATGCAGATGATCCCGCTGATGAGCCGGGGCGTGATGGTGCCGGACCTGTTGGCGATACTGGGGAGCATCGACTTCGTGCTCGCGGACATCGACAGGTGAAGGCGGCGAGGGGGTCATGCTGACGGAACGGGAGCGAGAGCGGATCCGGGAGGAGGCCGCCCACTACGACTACCCCCAGGCCGCGTGCGTGGAGGCGCTGAAGATCGTCCAGGAGCAGCGCCGCTGGGTGTCGGACGAGCACTTGAAGGAGGTCGCCGGGCTGCTGGACATGAGCCCGGAGGCGCTGGACAGCGTGGCCACCTTCTACAACCTCATCTTCCGCAAACCCGTGGGGGAGAACGTCATCCTGCTCTGCGACAGCGTCAGTTGCTGGATCATGGGCTATGAGGAGATCCTCGGCCACCTGAAGGCGCGTCTCGGGGTCGAGCCGGGCGAGACCACCGCGGACGGCAAGTTCACCCTGCTTCCCATGTGCTGCCTGGGCACGTGCGACCGGGGTCCCGCCATGATGGTGGGGGACCAACTCTACCGGAACCTCGACAACGACAAGGTGGACGAGATACTCGGCCGCCACCGGGGCGCGTGAGGCGACGACGTATGGCAGGCGGATCAGCCATGGACAAGCCCCTCACGGGGGACCTGAGGTCGGACGGCGGCGTGCTGGACCTGGCCGCCTACGAGGCGGTCGGCGGGTACGAGGCGCTCCGCCGGGTGCTCAGGGAGATGACCCCCGCGGACGTCCTGAAGGAGGTGACGGACTCCAGGCTCCGGGGCCGCGGCGGCGCGGGGTTTCCCACGGGCCAGAAGTGGAGCTTCGTGCCCATGGGAGACGACGCCCCGACGCCCAAGTACCTGGTGGCCAACGCCGACGAGATGGAGCCGGGAACGTTCAAGGACCGCATCCTGCTGGAAGGGAACCCCCACCTGCTCATCGAGGGGATGGTCCTGGCCGCCTATGCGATCCAGGCGGCGACGGGGTACGTCTTCCTGCGCTGGGCCTACAAGGTGGCGGCCGAGAGGATCGCCCGGGCGCTGGGCGAGGCGTACGACAAGGGCTACCTGGGCAAGAACGTCCTCGGCTCGGACTTCGGCTTCGACCTGCGCCTGCACACCAGCGCCGGGCGTTACATGTGCGGCGAGGAGACCGGGTTGCTCAACGCGCTGGAGGGCAAGCGCGCCAACCCCCGGGCCAAGCCGCCGTTCCCCCAGGTGAGCGGGCTCTGGGGCAAGCCCACCATCGTCCAGAACGTGGAGACCTTGTGCAACGTGGCCCCGATCCTCCGCAACGGCGCCCGGTGGTACCTGGATCTGAGCCGCAGCGAGGACGGCGGCACCAAGCTCTACGGCGTGAGCGGCCGGGTGAAGCGGCCGGGCGCCTGGGAGCTGCCGCTGGGGACCACCATCCGCGAGATCCTCGAGCGGCGGGCCCGGGGCATGCGCGACGGCTACCGGTTCCGCGGCCTGCTGCCGGGGGGCGCCTCCACGGACTTCCTGGTGGAGGAGCACCTGGACGTGAAGATGGACTACCAGTCGGTGCAGGCCGCGGGCAGCCGCCTGGGCACCGGCCTGATGATCGTCTTGGACCACAAGACCTCGGTGGTGGGCATGGTGCTCAACCTGGAGCGCTTCTTCGCCCAGGAGTCCTGCGGCTGGTGCACGCCGTGCCGCGACGGCCTCCCCTGGACCGCCCGGATACTCCAGGGGCTCCTGGAGGGCCGGGGACGCCGGGGGGACCTGGAGCGGCTGGAGATGCACACGCGGATGATGGGTCCGGGCAACACCTTCTGCGCGCTGGCCCCCGGCGCCATGGAGCCGTTGCAGAGCGCCCTCAAGTATTTCCGGGAAGACTTCGAGAAGCTCGTTCCCAGGAGCGACGCAGCATGAACGATCATGGCCACGATCCACGTTGACGGCCGTTCCTACGAGGCGGACCCCGGCAGGAACCTGCTGGAGGAGTGCCTGTCCCGGGGCCTGGACCTGCCGTACTTCTGCTGGCACCCGGCCCTGGGCTCGGTGGGCGCCTGCCGCCAGTGCGCGGTCAAGCAGTACCGGGACGAGGACGACCGGCGCGGCCGCATCGTCATGGCGTGCATGACGCCGGCCCTGGACGGCGCCCGCATCTCCATCCGCGACGAGGAGGCCGCGCAGTTCCGGGCGGGCATCATCGAGCTCCTCATGAGCAACCACCCCCACGACTGTCCGGTGTGCGACGAGGGCGGGGAGTGCCACCTCCAGGACATGACGGTGATGACCGGGCACAACTACCGGCGGTACCGTTTCGGCAAGCGCACCTTCGCCAACCAGCAACTGGGACCGTTCCTCAACCACGAGATGAACCGGTGCATCACCTGCTACCGCTGCGTGCGTTTCTACCGGGACTACGCCGGCGGCAGGGACCTGGACGCCTTCGCGTCGCACAACCACGTCTATTTCGGCCGTCACGAAGACGGCGTCCTGGAGAACGAGTTCAGCGGCAACCTGGTGGAGGTCTGCCCCACCGGGGTCTTCACCGACAAGACCCTGAAGCCGCATTACACCCGCAAGTGGGACCTGCAGACGGCCCCCTCCGTGTGCGTCCATTGCAGCCTCGGTTGCAACACCATTGCCGGGGAGCGCTACGGTCGGCTCCGCCGCATCCTCAACCGCTACAACTCCGAGGTCAACGGCTACTTCCTCTGCGACCGGGGGCGTTTCGGCTACGACTTCGTGAACGGGGAAGGGCGCCTGCGGAGTCCGCTGGTGCGGGACCGGGGCGAGGGCCGGCCGGTGGGCGCCGCGGAGGCCCTGGACCGGGCCGCCCCGCTGCTGGGCCGGTCGTCCCGGGTCATCGGCATCGGCTCGCCGCGGGCGTCGCTGGAGGCCAACTTCGCGCTCCGCACCCTGGTGGGAGCCCACAACTTCTTCAGCGGCATGTCCGCCGGGGAGGACCACCTGGTGGCGCGCATGTTGCGGGCGCTCCGCGGCCCCGGCGTCCGCGCCCCGTCGCTGCGCGAAGTGGAGTCCGCGGACGCGGTCTTCGTCCTGGGAGAGGACCTCACCCAGACCGCGCCCCGCCTGGCCCTGGCCGTGCGCCGGGCGGCGGAGCAGGCGCCGCGCCGGCAGGCCATGCGGTTGCGCATCCCCGGGTGGGACGACGCCGCGTTGCGCGAGGCGATGCAGCAGCGGAAGGGACCCGTGCATGTGGCCACCACCGGCGGCGTCCGGTTGGACGAGGTGGCCGCCCGGAGCTATCGGGGGGCGCCGGACGACGTGGCGCGCCTGGGGTTCGCCGTGGCCCGGGCCCTGGACGAGGACGCTCCGGAGGTGGAGAGGCTGTCGGAGGGCGACCGCGCCCTGGCCCGGGAGATCGCCGCTTCGCTGAGGCAGGCCGAGCGGCCGGTGGTGGTGTCCGGGTCCGGCAGCGGCAGCGAGGCCGTCATCGACGCGGCCGCGCAGGTGGCCCGGGCCTTGGGCAGGGAGCGGCCTGCGGACCTGTGCTTCGCCGCTTCCGAGTGCAACAGCTTCGGTCTGGGCCTGCTGCACCCCATGGGCGCCGCGGAAGCGTTCCAGAGGGTGGCGGACGGTCTTGCGGACACGGTGGTGGTGCTGGAGAACGACCTCTATCGCCGGGCGAGCCGCGCCTCGGTGGACGCCATGCTGGCCGCGGCCCGCGTGGTGGCCATCGACCACTCGACGCACGCCACCGTGGCCAAGGCCGAAGTGGCCCTGCCGGCCGGCTCCTTTGCCGAGGCCGAGGGCACCGTGGTGAGCAACGAAGGCCGGGCGCAGCGGTTCTACCAGGTCTTCGCGCCCGAAGGGGACGTGCGGCCCGGCTGGCGCTGGCTGCGGGAGTTGGCCCAGGCCGCGGGCCGCACGGAGCTCGCGGGGCTGGGGTCGCCGGACGACCTGCGGGCGGCGCTGGCCCGGGAGGTGGCGGCGTTCGCACCGCTGCCGGAGGGCCTGCCCACCGCGGCGTACCGCGTGAACGGAGAGAAAGTGCCGCGCCAGTCGCCCCGGGCGAGCGGCCGCACCGCGGTCCGGGCGGACCTGAGCGTCCATGAGCCCAAGCCGCCGGCCGACCCGGATTCGCCGCTGGCGTTCTCCATGGAAGGCTATCCGCAGCGGCCCCCCGCGCCGCTCATCACCCGGTTCTGGACGCCCGGATGGAACTCGGTCCAGTCCCTCAACAAGTTCCAGTCCGAAGTGGGCGGCGCGCTGGAAGGAGGCGACCCGGGCCAACGCCTGGTCGAGCCCGGAGCCCGCGGGGCCGCGGTGGACGGCATCGACGTACCGGACCCGTTCGAGCCGCGGCCCGGCGAAGTCCTGGTGGCGCCGCTGCACCACATATTCGGCTCGGAGGAATGGAGCGCGGCGTCGCCCGCAGTGGCCCAACGGAGCCCGGAGCCCTACGCCGCCATGAACCCCGAGGACGCACGGAAGCTGGGGGTGGAGGAAGGCGCGCTGGTGGAGGTCCGACTCGACGGGGCCGCGTACCGGCTGCCGGCGCGCCTGACCGGGAGCATGACCGAAGGGGTCCTGGGCGTGCCCGTGGGCGTGGGCGTGACCGGCGTCGATCTGCCGGCCTGGAGCCCCTGCCGCAAGGTGGTGGAGTGACGGACGTAGCGTTGCAGGTCCTGGTGGTCCTGGGGGTCCTCAACGCGCCCCTGGTCATCGCCGCGCTGCTCATCTGGGTGGAACGGCGTTTCCTGGCCCTGTTGCAGGACCGCTACGGTCCCAACCGGGTGGGACCCTTCGGGCTCGGGCAGGTGCTGGCCGACATGATCAAGATCTTCACCAAGGAGGACTGGGTCCCGCCGTTCGCGGACCGGGCGGTGTTCACCCTGGCCCCGGCGGTGATCGTGGTCACCGGGCTCATGTCCGTGGCGGTCATCCCCATCACCGAGACCATCGGGGTGACGGACCTCCACATCGGCCTGCTGTTCTTCCTCGCCATGTCGTCCCTGGGGGTGTACAGCGTGGTGTTGGCGGGTTGGGCCTCCAACAACAAGTACGCCCTCCTGGGCGCGCTGCGCGCCTCGGCGCAAATGGTCAGCTACGAAGTGTTCATGGGCCTGTCGCTCATGGGGGTGGTGCTGATGGCGGGCTCCTTCAGCCTTCGGGACATCGTGGCCGCCCAACGGGACCTCTGGTTCATCGTGCCGCAGTTCCTGGGTTTCGTCATATTCTTCATCGCCGGGCTCGCCGAGACCCATCGCCTGCCTTTCGACCTGCCCGAGGCCGAGGCCGAGCTGGTGGCGGGGTTCCACTCCGAGTACTCGGGAATGAAGTTCGGCATGTTCTTCGTGGGCGAGTACATCGGCGTGACCCTGGTCGCCGCCATGATCGTGACGCTGTTCTTCGGCGGCTGGATGGGACCGGTGCTTCCGGGCATCGTGTGGTTCCTGCTGAAGCTCCTGTTCTTCATACTGGTGTTCATCCTGCTGCGGGCGGCGTTGCCCCGGCCGCGGTTCGACCA
This sequence comes from uncultured Binatia bacterium (SeqCode), assembly GCA_965204235.1. Taxonomy (GTDB): domain Bacteria; phylum Desulfobacterota; class Binatia; order UBA9968; family JAJDTQ01; genus JAJDTQ01. The sequence continues at coordinate 1,573,965 of OZ241979.1, read as the reverse complement.
GTTGATGGCGTTCGGCTGGAAGGCGCTCCTGCCGTTGTCGCTGCTGAACCTCGTGGCGACGGCCGGAGTGCTGTTGCTCGCGAAGGGGTGAGGAGTCACGGATGTTGAGCCTGTTGCGAACCGTATGGGCGGTGCTGCTGCACATGTTCCGGCAGCGTGTGACCGTACAGTACCCGGAGGAGAAACCGCAGCTCCCGCCCCGTTACCGGGGCCGGATCATCCTTTCCCGGGACCCGGACGGGGACGAGCGCTGCGTCGGCTGTTACCTGTGCTCCGCGGCGTGTCCGGTGGACTGCATCGCGCTCCAGGCCGCGGAGCGGGAAGACGGCCGGCGTTATCCCGAGTTCTTCCGCATCAACTTCTCGCGCTGCATCTTCTGCGGTATGTGCGAGGAGGCGTGCCCCACCTACGCCATCCAGTTGACCCCGGACTTCGAGTTGTGTGACTACGACCGGCAGAGCCTGGTCTATGAAAAGGAGGACCTGTTGATCAACGGCCCCGGCAAGTATCCGGGGTACAACTTCTACCGGGTCGCCGGCCTGGCCGTCCGCGGCAAGGACAAGGGGGCGGCCGAGAACGAGGACGAGCCCGTGGACGTCCGGAGCCTTCTCCCTTGACGGGCATGGCCCGGGTCGGTCCGATCCCCGGCCCCCGAACCACCCCATGACCCTCCTCTACTACCTGGCGTCCGCGGTCGCGGTGGCGGCGACCGCCATGGTGATCACGCGCTCCAACGCGGTGCACGCGCTGCTGTACATGGTCGTGTCGCTGCTGGCCCTGGCGCTGGTCTTCTTCACCCTGGGGGCGCCCTTCGTGGCCGCCCTGGAGGTGATCATCTACGCCGGGGCCATCGTGGTGCTGTTCGTGTTCGTGGTCATGATGCTCAACCTCGGCGCCGAGGCCACCGAGCGCGAGCGGCGCTGGCTCGAACCCGCGGCATGGCGGGGCCCCGCGGTCCTCTCGGGCATCCTGCTCGTCGAGGTCCTGGCCTTGCTCGCCGCGGACTCCGCCGAGCCGGGGGCGTCCGCGAGCGTCGGGGTCAAGCGCGTGGGCGCGGCGCTCTACGGTCCCTACGTGTTGGGGGTCGAGTTGGCCGCCATGCTGTTGCTGGCGGGCCTGGTCGGGGCCTTCCACCTGGGGCGCCGGGCGCCGTCGGACGGTGACGACGAGGAGGGACCGTGACGGCCGTCGTTCCCATGGAGCACGGGCTCGCGCTGGCCGCGGTGCTGTTCGGACTGGGGCTCACCGGCGTGCTGGTGCGCCGCAACATCCTGTTCGTCCTCCTTTCCCTGGAGATCATGCTCAATGCCGCGGCCCTGGCCTTCGTCGTGGCGGGGGCGCACTGGGGACAGGCCGACGGACAGGTCATGTTCTTCTTCATCCTGGCCATGGCCGCGGCCGAAGTGGCGGTGGGCCTCGCCCTGGTGGTGCAGGTCCATCATCGGTTCCACACCCTGGACGTGGATGCGGTGAGCGACATGAGGGGATGACATGCTCGAGCTGCTGTGGCTGATACCCGCCTTCCCCCTGGCCGGCTTCCTGGTCCTCGTCCTCGTGGGGTCCCGTCTCTCGCGCACCGAGACGGCCTGGGTGGGCACGGGCTCCGTGGGCCTGTCCGCGGTGGTGACGCTGCTCGTGGGCCTGAACTTCATGGCCGCGCCGCCTCCGGGGGACCGCTTCGTCCAGACCCTCTGGGTGTGGCTGGACGTGGCCGGCTTCCGGCCCGCCTTCGCCTTCCACCTGGACGCCCTGTCACTGGCCATGGTCTTCGTGGTGACGTTCGTGGGCTTCCTCATCCACCTGTACTCCGTCGAGTACATGATGGAGGGGGACGAAGGATACAGCCGCTTCTTCGCCTACATGAACCTGTTCGTCTGCGCCATGCTCACGTTGCTGCTGGCGGACAACCTGATGCTGTTGCTGCTCGGTTGGGAAGGCGTGGGCCTGTGCAGTTACCTGCTGATCGGCTTCTTCTACAAGGACGAAGCCAACGGCCGGGCGGCGAGCAAGGCGTTCATCGTCACCCGGGTGGGGGACACCGCCATGCTGGTGGCGCTGTTCCTCCTGTTCGCGGAGTTGGGGACGCTGGATATCCAGGAGCTGCTCCGGCGCGCCGGGCAGCAGTTCGAGCCGGGTTCGGGGATGGCGGCGGCGGTGGCCCTGCTGTTGCTGGGAGGGGCCGTGGGCAAGTCTGCCCAACTGCCCTTGCAGACGTGGCTGCCGGACGCCATGGCCGGGCCGACCCCGGTGAGCGCCCTCATCCACGCGGCCACCATGGTCACGGCCGGAGTCTATCTCATCGCGCGCACGCACGTGCTGTTCACCCTGGCGCCCGCGGTGCTGACGCTGGTGGCGGTGGTGGGCGCCCTCACCCTGTTGACGGCGGGCTTCGCGGCGCTGGCGCAGTACGACATCAAGCGCGTGCTGGCCTACTCCACCATCAGCCAGATCGGCTACATGTTCCTGGCCCTCGGCGTCGGCGCGTGGTCCGCGGCGCTGTTCCACTTCATGGTCCACGCCTTCTTCAAGGCGCTGCTGTTCCTGGGCGCGGGCGCGGTCATCATGGGCCTGCACCACGAGCAGGACATGCGCCGCATGGGCGGGCTGCGTCGGCGGATGCCGTTCACCTTCCGGTGCTTCCTCATCGGCGCGGGGGCGCTGGCGGCCGTCCCGGTGGTCACCGCGGGTTTCTACAGCAAGGACCTGATCATCTGGAACGCCTACAACTCCCAGGTCGGCAGCGTCTGGCTCTGGGCCGGCGCCCTGGCCGGCGCGCTGCTCACGTCCGTCTATACCTTCCGCATGGTGTTCCTGACCTTCTTTCGGGAGGCCGCCGAGTGGGTGGAGAAGCTCGGGCCGATCCGCCGGCCGGGGCCGTGCGTCCGGTTTCCGTTGGGCGTCCTCGCGTTCCTTTCGGTGGTCGCCGGGGTCATCGAGTTGCCCCACACCATGGGCAAGCTGACGCTGTTCTCGGATTTCCTGCACACGGCGTTGCCCGAGTTCCACGGCGCCCATGCGAGCTACGGCGCCGAGTTGCTGTTCGAGCTCCTGGCCGCGGCCGCCTCGCTGGGCGGCGTCTATCTGGCGTGGGCGCTCGTGATGGGACCGCCCCGTTACCGGGAGCGCATGGCCGCGCTGCCGTGGGCGCCCCAGGTGAAGCGGCTCTGGCTTTCCGGCTGGGGTTTCGACCAACTCTATGACGCGATCTTCGTCAGGCCGTGGCTGTGGTGCGCCCGGGTCAACAAGGGCGACTTCATCGACGGCTTCTATCGCGCGGCGGCCTTCGCCGCCGAAATGCTGCACTTCGGGGCCAGCCTGACCCAGACGGGAGCGGTGCGGTGGTACGCCACCGGCATCGCTGCGGGGGCGGTAGTGACCGTGGGATTGGTGATCCTCCTGTGAGCCTCGTGTGGATACTGCTCCTTCCGGCCGCGGGCGGCGCCGCGGCGTGGGTTTCCGGCCGCTGGAGCGAGACGTGGCCTCGCTGGATCTCGCTGGGCACGGCGGCCCTCCACCTGCTGCTGCTGCTGGTCACCTGGGGCGTCTTCCTGGCCCGGATGGAGACCGGACGGGAGACGTGGCTGATGGTGTACCGGCAGCCCTGGATCCCTTCGTTGGGCATCGACTTCCACCTGGCGGTGGACGGTCTCAGCCTGCTGCTGCTGTTGCTGGCGAGCTTCCTGACCCTGCTGGCGGTGTTGACTTCGTGGACTTCGGTCCGGCGCTCCGTGGGGTTCTTCCACTTCAACCTGCTGTTCATCCTCACGTCCCTGTCCGGCGTGTTCATGGCCTTCGACCTGTTCCTCTTCTTCGCCTTCTGGGAGGTCTCCCTGTTGCCGCTGTACTTCCTCATCGGCGTCTGGGGGTACGAGAACCGGGTTTACGCCACCACCAAGTTCTTCCTCATCACCCAGGGCAGCGGCCTGCTGATGCTGCTGGCCATACTGGGGCTGGTGGCGGTGCATTGGCGCTCCACCGGGGTGATGACCTTCGATTACCTGGAACTGGTGGGGACGCCCATGTCCGACGCCGCGGCGCGCTGGCTGATGCTGGGTTTCTTCCTCGCCTTTGCGGTGAAGCTGCCGGTGGTGCCGTTCCACACCTGGCTGCCGGACGCCCACACCCAGGCCCCCACCGCGGGCAGCGTGGCCCTGGCCGGCCTGGTCCTCAAGATCGGCGCCTACGGCATGCTCCGGTTCGTGCTCCCGATCTTTCCCCAGGCGGCCGCGGACTTCACCCTCGTCGCCATGACGCTGGCGGTGGTCGGCATCCTCTACGGCGCGCTGCTGGCCTTCGGCCAGACCGACCTGAAGCGCATGGTGGCGTACACCAGCATCAGCCACATGGGCTTCGTCCTGCTGGGTATCTTCGCCTGGAACGAGCTCGCGCTCCAGGGCGCGGTCCTCATCATGCTGTCCCACGGGTTCAGCGCCGGCGCCCTGTTCATGATGGTGGGCGACCTGCAGCAGCGCACGCATACCCGTGACCTGGGCCGCCTCGGCGGCTTGTGGGCGGTGGCGCCGCGGATGGGCGGCGTCGGCCTGTTCTTCGCCATGGCGTCGCTGGGACTGCCGGGGCTCGCCAGCTTCGTGGGCGAGTTCCTGGTGCTCCTGGGCGCGTTCCAGGTCAACGCGCCGTTGACGGTGCTGGCCTCGGCAGGTCTCGTGGCCGCCACGGTCTATTCCCTGTGGATGATGCAGAAGGTCTATTACGGGGGCAATCCGGAGGACTGGCGGGTGGACGACGCCAACGGCCGGGAGATGGCGATCATGGCCTCCCTCATCGCGGCGACCCTGTGGCTGGGCCTCTACCCGCAACCGGTGCTCACCACGTCCGGGCACGGCCTGGGCGAGATGCGGAAGTTCGCCGAGGAAGCCCGGTCCCGGGCGTCGCGCGCCGGCGGCCCGGAACCCCGCGCGGCCGACGCCGTGGCATCCACGCCGCCGGCGGGAGGCAGCCGCCCGTGACCGCGCTGGACGCGTTGACTCCCCTCGTCCTGCTGGGCGCGACGCCGCTGGCGCTCATGCTGGCGATCTCGTTCTTTCGCAGCCATCGGCTCGCCGCGGGGCTGTCCCTGGCGGGGCTCGCCCTGACCCTTGCGGTCCTGCCCGGCGTGGCCGGGAGCGCGGCGCCGCCGGTGGCGCCGCTCCTCGTCATCGACGCGTACGCGCTCTTCTACATCGGGCTGCTTTCCGCGGCCACCCTGGTGGTGGTGGTGCTGTCGTACGGCTACCTGGAGCGCCTGCCGGGTCGTCGAGAGGAGTTCTACCTGCTGCTCACTCTGGCCGCGTTCGGGTGCGCGGTGTTGACGGCGAGCAACCACTTCGTGTCGTTCTTCCTGGGACTGGAGATCCTGAGCGTATCCCTGTACGGATTGGTAGCCTATCTTCGCACCACCCGGACGGCGCTGGAGTCCGGTGTCAAGTACCTGATCCTGGCGGCGGCGTCCGCGGCCTTCCTGCTCTTCGGCATGGCGCTCATCTACGCGGCGCTGGGCACCATGGACTTCACCGCCATGACCGCGGTGCTGGCCGGCAAGACGCAGGAGTGGAACCCGCTGCTGCTCGGAGGCTTCGCCATGGTGGTCATCGGCGCCGGGTTCAAGCTGGCGGTGGCGCCCTTCCACATGTGGGCGCCGGATGTCTACCAGGGAGCGCCCGCGCCGGTGACGGCCTTCCTCACCACGGTTTCCAAGGGCGCCATGGTGGCGCTGCTGCTCCGGTACGCCCGGTACGGCGGCCTCCTGGACTACCCGTCGGTGGCCCTGGTGCTGGGCCTCATCGCGGTGGCCTCCATGTTCCTGGGCAACCTCCTGGCGTTGCTGCAGGACAACGTCAAGCGCCTGCTGGCCTGTTCCTCCATCGCCCATCTCGGCTATCTGCTCGTGGCGGTGATCGCCGCCTCCCGGGAGGGCTCCCACGCGGTGACCTTCTACCTCGTGGCGTACTTCATCACGTCGCTGGGGATCTTCGGCATCATCACCGCGCTCTCGGACGAGCGCAGGGAGGCCGACGATCTGGACGACTACCGCGGCCTGTTCTGGCGCCGCCCCTGGGTGAGCGGCGCGCTGACGCTGATGCTGTTCTCCCTGGCGGGGATCCCGCTCACCGCGGGGTTCGTGGGCAAGTTCTACGTGCTGGCCGCCGGGGTCCTGTCCGACCTGTGGGTCCTCGTCATCCTGCTCGTGGCCAGCAGCGTCATCGGCCTCTACTACTACCTGCGCTTCATCATCACCCTGTACCTGTCCGCTCCCGAGGCCGAGACCCGCTCCCCCCTGCCCGCTTCCCGGCGGTTCTCCTTCCCCGAGGGGCTCGTGCTGGCCGGACTCACGGTACTGCTGGTCTGGTTCGGCGTGTACCCCGCTCCGCTCCTGGGCGCCATCCAGGCCGCCATCGGAAGCCTGACCTGAGGCCGCCGGCGTCCAGGTCGGTTCGTGCCGATTCGGGTTGCTTGTGCAGGCATGGCTGTTGTGGAAAGATAAGGCGCAGAAGGGGGTGGGTTCCTCTGCCGGAAGGCGCACTGCTCTATGAATCGAAACATCGAAACAGTGATCGAGGAACATGCTGCGGTCATGGCCGAGCAGATGCGCGAAGCCGCGCAATGGGCCGGCTCCGAGGAAGACGTTCGCCATGCGTGCAACACACTCATTGACGAGTTCGTCAACAAGGCAGGTTTGAGCGTCAAGGGGCGGCATGAATACGGCTTGGCTGGTGGACGCATCGACTCGAAATACGGCGGTGTGGTCATCGAATACAAGGACCCGAAGGGCGCGGGCAAACTCACGGAGGACAGGAACGCGCCGGGCGTCAAGGCCGTCGTTACGCAGATCAGCAAGCGGTTTCGGGACTTTCAGGCCCAAGAGCACGTCGGCATGGAGCGTATCCTCGGCGTGGGCTGCGACGGCGACACGCTCGTATTCGTGCGGAAACACGGGAGCACGCTCGATGCCGAAGATCCGATGCCGGTCACGTCGCATGCGGTCCAGCGCCTGCTGCGCGCTATCGTCTCGCTGGGGGCTCGGGGGCTGTCGTTCACGCCCGAGAATCTGACCGCCCACTTCGGCGCGGAGGGCCAGGGTGCGCAACAGGGCATCCGCCTCACACACGACCTGATCCGCACGACTGACAGTCCCAAGGCCCGGACGTTCTTCCGCCAGTGGCAGATCCTCTTCGGCGAGGTCTGCGGCTACGACATCCATGGCCACAACCCTAAGGTCCGCAAACTGGCCGATCATTATCAGGTACCTGACCCGCATCCGGCCGAACTCCTGTTCGCCGTCCACACATATTACGCCATCTTCATGAAGATGCTGGCCGCGGAGATCGTCGCGTCCTTTTCGCCATTGGGCACCTCAACGCTGAAGAAGCTCGTGTCCGCGCCGACCTCGGCTAGACTGCGGGACGAACTGCGCAATCTCGAACAGGGTGGCATCTGGTCGCAGCTCGGTATCCGCAATTTTCTCGAAGGCGACCTGTTCTCCTGGTATCTCGACGCCTGGAACGAGGACTGCGCGGAGGCAGTCAGGGCCATGACCGTCTCCTTCGACCAATTCGACCCGACCACCCTGAGCGTCGATCCCGCGGAGTCCCGCGACCTGCTCAAGCAACTCTACCAACAGCTTTTCCCCAAGTCCGTACGCCACGACCTGGGCGAATACTACACGCCCGACTGGCTGGCCGAGCTCGTGCTCGACGAACTCGGCTACGACGGCGACCCGGACAAGCGCCTGCTCGACCCGGCCTGTGGCTCCGGTACCTTCCTGGTCATGGCGTTGAATCGCGTCCAAACCTGGTACGCCGCGCACCGACACGAGTGCGGCTTCGGCGAAGACGAACTGCTGCGCAAAATCCTGCACAACGTCATCGGCTTCGACCTGAATCCACTGGCCGTCATGGCAGCCCGGACCAACTATCTGTTGGCCATCCGTGAACTACTGCGGCACACGGGCAACGTCGAACTGCCCGTCTATCTGTGCGATTCGATCATGACGCCCTCGGAGTACGGTGACGTGTTTACCGGAGGCGCCAGTAACGCACGCCAACTCAAGACCAGCGCCGGCGCCTTTACCATTCCCGCGGAAGTCACCGAAAACCGGGAATACATCGGGCGCTACGCTGACACGCTCGAAGCCTGCATCCGCGACGGCTACTCCCCTGACGAGTTCATCGAGCGGTGCGAGGCTGAGGCCATTCCCACAACACAAGGCAAGCTGCATCGAGACCTGTACGGCCATCTGCAGCAACTCGACGCTGACAACAAGAACGGTATCTGGGCGCGCATCATCAAAAACGCCTTCGCACCGCTGTTCATCGGCGAAGTGGACTACGTCGCGGGCAATCCGCCGTGGGTGAACTGGGAGCACCTGCCGGAAGGCTACCGAGACGGCATGAAACCGCTCTGGGATCGGTACGGACTCTTTACGCTTTCCGGCTCTGCCGGTCGCTTGGGCGGCGGCAAGAAGGACATTTCGATGTTGTTCACGTATGCTGCGGTGGACAACTACCTGCCCGAGGGCGGGCGGCTCGGCTTTGTCATCACGCAAAGCGTGTTCAAGACGCAGGGAGCGGGCGACGGGTTCAGACGACTCCGCTACCGGCACAGCGACATGGAAACGATGTGGTTGGAACCGATCAGGGTCCACGACCTGAGTGCCATGCAGGTCTTCGAGGGGGCGACCAACCACACAGCGGTTTTCGTTTGCAAAAAGACGTTGCGACCTTTTCAGTACCCTGCGAAATACACGGCGTGGACTGGTGCCAAGCGCATCGCTCAAGACGAGTCGCTTCCCGATGTGCTCAACGTGACCACGCAGAACGAGATCCAGGCTCTCCCCATCGTCGCCTCTCAAGACACATCCCCGTGGCTGACGGCCCCCAAAGGAGCCTTGTCTGGTATTCAAAAAGTGATCGGACAAAGCGATTACAAGGCTTATGAAGGCGTGAACACAGGCGGTCTGAACGGATGTTTCTGGATTCGAGTCTTAGAAAAACGGTCCAATGGAGAACTGCTAATCGAGAACTTGTACGACGTGGGTAAAATTACGGTCGAACATGTCCACGCCGTGATCGAGCCTGACTTGGTGTATCCCTTGCTGCGTGGAAGAGACGTTCGACGTTGGCATGCCAAACCTTCAAGTTACCTGATTCTTGCACAAGATCCAGAGACACGGAAGGGTATTCCCGAATCCAAAATGAAGCACCGCTGGCCGAAGACCTACGCCTACTTGAAGCAATTTGAGGGCAGTTTCGAAGGGTCTCAGCGTGGAACACTACGAGGAAGAGCACTCTTTCGCCAGTATTTCAAGTCCTCCGATCCCTTCTATTCCATGTACAACGTCGGACCTTATACGATGGCGGAGTGGAAAGTCGTATGGAGGGAGCAGAGTTCCGTATTCCAAGCGGCCTTTGCGGGGTTGAGTGACAAACGGGCCATGTTGCCCGATCACAAGTCCATGCTGGTACCCTGCAGAAGCCAACAGGAAGCGGATTTTCTCCTTGGAATGCTGAACTCCAGTCCGAGCCTTCTGGCGGTTTGCTCCTATGTCCTTTCAACCTCGACTTCGACGCACGTCCTCAGCAACGTAATCGTTCCTCAGTTCCAAAGAAGCGATGCCGCGCACATCCGACTGGCTGAACTCTCCCGCCTCTGCCGCGCTGCGGTAAACGGCAAAGACGAATTGGCGCAATTGGAAGCGAAAATCGATGAAGGGGCGGCCGGGATCTGGGGCCTTACGACGCCCGAACTAAAGGCCATTCAGGAAGCATTGGCCGATATGTAGGAAGGGATTCCAGAACTACAACTCAACATGAGGAGAAGTTCCATTCGTTTACCCTTGGAGGCAGAAGCATGGCGGAGAAGGATAGAAACCGTCCCGGATTGTCCGAACCGAAGACGGAGGCTGCAAGGCAAGCACGCAGAAATTTCGAGCGCGGAGTTGAGGAACAGCTACGAAAAGAGGGACAGATTGCCTTCAGTATTCTGGTATGGGGAATGTCTCCTGACAGTGATGCTCCCATTGCCAGGAAGCGGAAGGAGATCGGGAATCAGCTTATTGCAGACGGCCACAACGCCATGTTCAGCGAAGATCTTACCAACCTGGGTTCAGACCTGAATCTCTCGGAAACGAGCAGAGAGCTCGCCCAAGCACGAGAGGCCGAATTCATCATCGTACTCATCGAGGGTTCGTCGGGAGCATTAGCCGAGGTATGTGATTTCTGTGTTCGACCGGACATCGCCCACAAGATTTACATTATGGCACCGCAGTCATACAGGGGCGGCTTTCCGGGAAAAGGCGATTTACGGGATTTGGACGAAGGGTATGGTGTAGTTCATTGGTATGCACAGGAAGACATCGTTGCTTGCGATTTGTTGACACAAGCACGTAGGCGTGTCCAAGCTAGACGGAGCATTGCCTATCGTCACCAGACAGGGAGGGCGAACTGATGCTTGACGAAAGGAAGGTCGATTGGGAAGCTGCCTACGCTATGCAGGACAAGGAAAGGATGTTCCTCCTGTACGTCGTTTCGGAGGGTCTCTGTCGGCATGTCAATGACTTCTCCGCACATTTCGGAGCTTCGGTTGAAGAAGAAGTACAACGGCTCGTCAAGGACGGTTTTCTGGACGAGTCCGACGGACGACTGGATATTACGGAGAGAGGACGGTTTGTGTTGGGCGACCTTGCCAACGCGATGGTGATTAAAGGATCATGGGTATTCAACACCAATCTTCAACACGCACAGAACGGTATCGGCTTGGTCCAGGAGGTTCGTGGAGAACGGGCCAAGGTGGAGTTTCGTCCGACGGTTTTCTCGGCGCCACCTTATTCGACCGAGTCGCGCTTCCTGAGTTTAAGGGACCTTCGCGTCATTAAATCGCCGATGGAACGACTGAGAAACGGTGACTTTGACGAACCCTGGCGTTTCGACCTGCGAACACGGGCTGCGCAACTTCTGACTTACAACCGGAACGGACAACTGGGGAATGCCAGGACTGACTTGCTGCCTCATCAGATCAGCGTGGCGCACAAGGTCGTCTCCAGTACCCGACGCCGCTACCTGATTGCGGATGAGGTTGGGTTGGGCAAGACTATTGAAACAGGGATGATTCTCTATGCGCTGCGTCAACGAGGGCAGGCGCGGCGAGTGTTGATCGTGCCGCCGGCAGGTCTCACTCTGCAATGGCAGGAAGAAATGGAAGAGAAGTTCGACCTGAAGTTCCTCGTTTATCGTGAGGACGTAAGCGGTCCGCTGGCGTTTGAGCAAATGGATTACTTGATTGCGTCAGTGGACACACTCAAGTTGGACCGTCCGCTGAGGGGCGGACGGCATGATGGACATAGGACGATGGTGCTCGGTGCGCAGGATTGGGATGTGATTGTCTTTGACGAAGCTCACAGGCTTTCCGCGAAGAGATGGTCAGCGAAGAAGATAGAAAAGACCCTCAACTACCGTCTGGCCGAGGATTTGCAGGAGCGATGCCGTACGTTGATCCTGTTGACAGCCACGCCGCACCAAGGAGATGACTCGAAGTTTCAGAATCTAGTACGACTGCTGAATCCTGACGTGACCTTCGAGGAATTGGGCACCGAGAACGGAGAGAACGGATCGACGCCTTTCACGGACCTCATCCTTCGCAACCGCAAGAGCAAAGTAACCGATGCGGAAGGTAATCCGATCTTCAAGGGCATGGACCCACATCCTGTTCGTGTCCCTCTCCTTGGCAGTGGAGAAAAGCAGTTCCACAAGGAATTGGAAGCCTATCTCCGTGTGGGCTACGGCTTTGCGGATCAAGACCCTGGTGACAAGCAACACAAGGCCATCGGATTTGTCATGACGACGTTCCAGAAGCTGGCAGCGAGCAGTACGCGGGCGATCAAGACTGCCCTCGCAAAGCGCGCTGAGAACCTTCAGCGCGCTGAGAATTTTCAACCTGCTGGTGAGAGGAAGGAGAAGGAAGGCAAAACCGAATACGACGCGCGGTACGAGGGCGAGCACGAGGCGCGTGAGGCAGGAAAAGATCGTCAAATGTTTGTTGAGATGGAAGTGGCTATGCTGAACAAGCTGCTTGAGATGGATGTGCCTGGAGACGCCAAACAGGGTGAGCTGTATGAGGTAATTAAGTCTGTCAGCAGAGAGGAACCGAATCAACCGATTCTTATATTTACCGAATATCTGGCAACTCAGGACTTTGTGGTGGAATTGCTGGAGGAATACTACGGGGAGGGCTGCACGACCATCATTCGCGGCGGAATGTCCATGGGGGAGAAGAAGAAGGGCATCGCCGCGTTTCGAGATGATCCGAAGGTCCGATTTCTGGTGTCTACCGAAGCAGGCGGAGAAGGCATCAATCTCCAGTTCGCTCACGTGATGATCAACTACGATCTTCCCTGGAATCCCTTCCGGCTGGCGCAGCGGTATGGCCGTCTCTATCGTTATGGCCAGAGGCAGCGGGTACAGGTTTTCAACTTTCAAAATGAAGACACCATTGAGGATAAGGTCCGCGACTACCTGGGAGAGAAGACCAACACCGCGGCAAAGCAACTGTCGAAGTTGACTGGCGAGACTCCTGCCGAGATCGAAGAAGGTTTACTCGGTCTGTTCGAAGAGCACCTGGACTATGAAAAAATCTATCGAGACGGTTTAGCGAAAGGTGATATCAAGCCCTCGAAAAAGGAAATTGACAAGGCGGTCAAGAGGGCGGAAGAATCTTACAAGATCGCCTATAATAGTTTGTTCAGCAAGAACATTGCACCCTTTAATCCAGACCGATTCGCGCATGAGGTGGAAAGTCCTCTCAAACTCGAAGACTTGAAGACCTGTGTCTTGGAGTTTGTCAAGAGAGAAGGCCGCAAGGTAACCGAATCCGACGATGGAACCTTTGAGTTTCTTCTGCCGGATTGTCTGAAAGAAGTGAGCGGATTGAAACAGCGCTACCACAGGGTGACTTTTGATAGAGCGGTTGCCATCCGTGACTCCGACGTTGAGTTCATGGCGATCGGTCATCCTTTCACAAATGCGGTGCTGAAGTATTGTGGCTCTGCTGGCTTTGGCGGCTTGGCGAGTTGCAAGGCGGTTCGACGCTCGCCGAACGCACCAGGGTCAGGCACGCTCTTCAACTTCACAGTGAAGGTCTCGAAGGAGACACAGGACGGTGAAAGTTTCTTCTTTGAGTTCATTCCCGTATTCGTGCATGACAACGGGACTATTGTTCCAAGGGAACCAAAGGAAACCAGGCAAGACATCGTCACCTCATTGATCGAGACAAAGGCGCCTTCGGTACAGAAGGACTTGCACATCGAGAACGCTGAAGCCCTGTTCCAGAAAGCCAAGGACGCAGTGCTTGAGGAATATGTCCAGTATCAGCTTTGGGATGAAGACGTCTTTTGTCTGAACGCTCTTCGTGTCGAAGTGGTATGACAATCACGGAGTCGGTTCGGGATGGGACTTCAGACTTTCAGGAAGTACATCGTGGGTATGGTACGGGGCACGGTACACCCTTGGACGAGGTACGAGCGATCATGGGAAAGGCTCCGGTGAGGAAGCCGAGATCCCACACCGCCGAAGACACCCTGGCCGCCAGGAGTCGGGACCACAGCGTGGTCTCCGGCGGCCATCTGGTGGCGTCGGCGCTCAGGAACGAGGGCGTCGATACCATATTCACGCTGTGCGGCGGCCATGTCATCGACATCTACGACGGCTGCATCGACCACGGCATCCGCGTGGTGGACGTGCGCCACGAGCAGGTGGCGGCCCATGCCGCGGACGGCTACGCCCGGCAGACGGGCCGGCTGGGCTGCGTGGTGACCACCGCGGGGCCCGGCTTCACCAACGCGCTGACCGGCATCGCCACGGCGTTCCGTTCCGAGAGCCCGGTGCTCCACATCGGCGGGCAGGGCGCTCTCACGCAGCACAAGATGGGGTCGTTGCAGGACCTGCCGCACGTGGACATTGCCGCGCCCATCACCAAGTTCTCGGCCGGAGTGCGTTCCACCGAGCGTATTGCCGACATGGTGGCCATGGCCGCGCGCGAGTGCTTTGCGGGGGCTCCGGGTCCCAGCTACCTGGAGATCCCCCGGGACGTGCTCGACCGCGAGGCGCCGGTGGAGAAGGTCGTGGCGCCGCAACCCGGAGGTTACCGGGCGTCCACCAGGTCCATCGGGGACCCGGCGGACGTGGAACGGCTGGCGGAGCTCCTGGTCCGGTCCGAGCGTCCCGCGGTCCTGCTCGGCAGCCAGGTGTGGACCTGCCGGGGGCACGAGGCCGCGACGGCCCTGTTCAAGTCGCTCAACGCGCCCTGCTACATGAACGGGGCCGCCCGGGGCATCCTGCCCCCCGGCGACCCCCACTGCTTCAACCGCACCCGTGCCGACGCCTTCGACGAGGCCGACGTCATCGTGGTGGTGGGCACGCCGTTCGACTTCCGCATGGGCTACGGCCGGCGGCTGCGCGCCGAAGCGGCCGTGGTCCATATCGACATGGACTATCGCACGGTGGCCAGGAACCGCGACGTCTCCCTGGGGCTGGTGGGCGACCCCGGCGCCATCCTCGAGGCGGTGCACGCCGCGGTGGAGGAACGCGCGGACAACGGCGCCGGCGCCCGGACCGGGTGGCTCGCGCGTCTCCGGGGCCTGGAAGAGGAGAGGCTGCGGAAGCTCATGCCGCTGTTCCGCTCCGACGCCAACCCCATCCATCCCTACCGGGTGGCCTGGGAGCTCAACCGGTTCCTCACCGAGGACACCATCTACATCGGCGACGGCGGCGACGTCGTGACCATCAGCGCCCAGGCGGTGGAGCCCCGGGCCCCCGGGAACTGGATGGACCCGGGCGCGCTGGGATCGTTGGGCGTCGGCACCGGGTTCGCGTTGGCCTCGAAGCTGGCGCACCCGGAAAAGGAAGTCCTGTGCTACTATGGCGACGGCTCCTTCGGCATGACCGCCTTCGACATGGAGACGGCCAACCGGTTCGGCGCTCCCTATATCGCGGTCATCGGCAACAACTCGGCCATGAACCAGATCCGCTACGGCCAGCTCGCCAAGTACGGCGAGGAACGCGGCAACGTAGGGAACCTCCTCGGAGACGTGCCCTTCTCGAAGTTCGCCGAGATGCTGGGCGGATACGGCGAGGAGGTCACCGACTGCAACGAGGTCGCGCCGGCGCTGGGCCGTGCGCGGCAGGCGGTGCGGACTTCCGGCAAGTCCGCGGTCGTCAACGTCTGGGTGGACGCCGGTGAATGGGCCCCCGGCACCAAACGCCAGACCATGTACCGGTAATCCTCGGGTCAGGGAACGTCATGGACAAGGCACTCTCCGGCATTCGCATCCTGGACATGACCCACGTCCAGGCAGGTCCCACCTCCAGCCAGCTCATGGCCTTCCTGGGCGCGGACGTCATCAAGCTCGAGTCCCCCGCGGGGGACGCCACGCGCCGGCAGCTCCGGGACGTGCCGGACGCGGACAGCCTCTACTTCACCATGCTGAACTGCAACAAGCGCTCCATCACGGTGAACCTGAAGAACGCCCGGGGCAAGGAGGTCTTTACCAAACTCGTACAGGCGTGCGACGTACTGCTGGAGAACTTCGGCCCCGGCGTGCTGGACCGCCTGGGGTTCGGCTGGGAGAAGGTGCGCCGACTGAACCCCCGGCTCGTCATGGGCTCCATCAAGGGCTTCGGCAGCGAAGGCCCCTACGCCGCCTTCAAGGCCTACGAGAACGTGGCCCAAGCCATGGGCGGCGCCATGAGCACCACCGGGCTGTTCGACGGCCCCCCGGTAGCAGCAGGGGCGCAGGTCGGCGACTCGGGCACGGGCGTGCACCTGCTGGCGGGGATACTCGCGGCGCTGCTCCAGCGGGAGCGCACGGGGCGCGGCCAGTACGTGGAATGCGCCATGATGGACTGCGTCATGAACCTCTGCCGCGTCAAGTGGCGGGACCACCAGCGCATGGAGCGCGGCCCTCTGGCGGAGTATTCGGTGCAGGAGTTCGAGGACTTCATCCCGCGTGCGGGCAACGACTCCGGGGGAGGCCAACTGGGCAACGCGGTGCCGTGCAAGCCCGGCGGCGCCAACGACTACCTCTACGTGGTGGTCCAGGAGCACGTGTGGAACGCCCTGGCCACTCGCATCGGCGGCGGTTCGTTGGCCGCGGACCCGCGCTTCGCCGACATCGACGCCCGGCGCGCCAACCAGGCGGAGATGTGGCGCCTGCTGGCGGACTTCGCCCGGGACTACACCAAGTGGGAACTCATGGAGATCCTCAACGAGCTCGACGTTCCCTGCGGCCCGGTCATGAGCACCGGGGACCTGGCCGACGACCCCCACGTCAAGCTCCGGGAGATGATGGTGGAGGTGGACCACCCCGAGCGCGGCCCGTGGCGCAACGTGGGCTGCCCCATCAAGCTCTCGGACTCCCCGGTGGAGATCCGCCGCTCCCCCCTGCTGGGCGAGCACACGGACGAGGTCCTGCGCGAGGTCCTGGGCTACGGCGCGGAAGAGGTCGCCCGGCTGCGGCAGGAGGGGGCGTTCACGCGGGAGCCGCCGGCCTCGGACAGGCAACATGAAGGAAGGTAAGGCTTGATGGCCAAGTGCAGACTGGCCGATTGGCAGACGGAGAGTCTGCGGTTCTCCGCTTTCATGGCCGAAGCGATGGACCCGACAAAGTTGCGCCTCTGGGAATCCTTGGTTGGAAGCCCGCCGGAAGAGCTGCGCAACCGGCCGCAACAGCAGTTGTTCACCGAGGAAGGTCCCTTTCTCGATGGGCGGCTCCGTGTCCAGGCGGGCAACAATCGAATCGACTGGATGTTGCTCCCAGCCCTCGACAATCCTCGTTCTGAACTGCCTGTTGTCGGGCCGTATGACGTTCTGGATCAGGGTTTCCGGGAATTGATGCGAAGGTGGCTCGTCGATTGTCCGCCTGTCAACAGGCTTGCATACGGCGGCGTGTTACTGCTGCCGGTCGGAAGTTTGCCGGACGCATACAGAAGACTCGACGGATTCCTTCCGGCGGTTGCGATCGATCCCGAAAATACGCGGGATTTCATGTATCGAATCAACAGAAGACGTGTTTCACGCTGCTCCGTCGAAGAACTCAAGATCAATTGCCTGTCAACGTGGTCCGTGGTTCAGATCATCGAAACTCTCGTCGAGCTGTCCGCAGACGGACAGCAAACCCCGAAGGTGGTCCAGCGACCGGGATCGAGGAGTATTTGCAGACTGGAGATCGACATCAACACTGCCCCTGAATTCAACCTGATATTCGACAAGGATGTCGTATCCGCGCTCTTCGAGGAGATTGTCGATATCGGCAATGAAATCGCTACGGAAGGAGACGTTCGATGAACGGCGAAGTCGTTTCGACGGAAACCGCCTCTGCACCGTGGCATACGTTCGGTGAGCTTGACACAGGCATGGGATCCACGTCTCCGGTGTGGCTTGTGCCAGGTGACGCCACCGAGGACTCACATCGGTGGCGCACCAGGGCATTCCGAGATCCAACCGGGAACATCATATGGCTTGCCAATGCCCGACCTTTGGAGGAAGTCGCGGGTGTTGTGGACAGTTGCGCCACCGTCAACAAGAGCACGCCGCCTGCTTCCATCCCTCGCCAACTGGGAGAGCAATTGGACCGGTTGTGTCTAGCCGCTCATGACGAGCAGTTCGAAGCCGGCGTCGAGAGCCGGTTTTCCAGAGGTCTCCAACAACTATGCGCATATGATCCGACATCGGTGCTGCAAGCTCTGAGAGCGCGATTGACGGACAACGACGCAAGCTCGGAGGTGTTGGCCGAGATATTGCAATGGGCTTCGCGTCAGGAGGCGGACGCCATACGCGCCCTCGTTGTCGATCTGCTGTCAACGGGACTCCATCACATGTCTTCGCTGGTGCGGGACGCGGCAGCGTCAGGGCTGGCCTATCTGGATGAAGGCGCAGCCGTTTCCCACCTCCGGCAAGCCATCGCAAGAGAGAAGGTGCCCGAGCTTCGACAGGACTTGGAGGATCTCATCTGCTCGTTGGAGTCCTGAAGCTCGTGTCGGCACTCTTCCGAAAGCTGAGCCAGAAACGGCATTGGGACGCCGAGCCCTGGCTTGAGCCGGGAGACATCCAGGCGGATGCAGCCAAATGTCTGGCGACGAGCGAGAACAAGCTGTCTGTCTTCGTGTTGGAGCAACCTGACGAACAAGTGGAAAGAGTCGTCGCCGCGTTGGCCGTTACTCGAGACAGCTTGACACATCTTGATATGGCCCTTGCCCCTGAAGAGATCCTTGCGCGATGTGGAATCCGACGGGACGGGGTTCCGGGACAGACGGCCGATTTCAAGGTCAACGAGTGGCATCAGGATCTCGTTGAGTTGACGGTGATGAAAATCGCGCGGTTCGCTGCCGCCATAAGAGGCGGCGGAGAGATCAAGCGCTATAGGAAACTCTGAACAATCGTCCCGTTCGTCCTGAGCGTAGCGAAGCGAAGTCGAAGGACGCGCTCTCCCGTAGGGAGAGGCGCTTCGAGCCGGGATTGATCGGAGGTTCCCCAAGACGGTCTGAAAGGGGATCGCAGGAAAATGCCAACCAACACTGATGGACATGAACAAGTCAGGGCGGTGCTGCGCCAGGTGGAGTCGGAGGGCCGGTCGGTGCTCACCACGCAGGAGTGCGCCGCGGTGCTGCGGGCCTACGGGGTCGCGGTGCCCAGGGACAGGGTGGCCCACTCGGCCGCGGAGGCCGCGGAGATGGCCGCGGACCTGGGGTTTCCGGTGGTGATGAAGATCGTCTCCGAGGACATCCTGCACAAGAGCGACGCCGGCGGCGTGCGGGTGGGGGTGGCCGACCGGGAGGCCGCGGCGCGGGGCTACGACGAGCTCATGGAGAACGCCCGGGCCTACAAGGCGGATGCCGCCCTGGACGGCGTGCAGGTTCAGGAGATGGTCTCCCACATGGGCGCGGAGGTCATCGTGGGCGCGGTCACCGACCCGAGCTTCGGCAAGGTGGTGGCCTTCGGGCTGGGCGGCGTGCTGGTGGAAGTGCTGCGGGACGTGACCTTCCGGCTCGCCCCGGCGAGCCGCGCGGAGGCCCTCTCCATGCTGGACGGCATCGCCGCGGCCCAAGTGCTCCGGGGGGTCCGGGGCCGGGACCCGGTGCACCGGGAGGCGCTGGCGGACGTCATCGTCCACGTCTCCGAACTGGTGAACGACTTCCCCGAGATCCGGGAAGTCGATCTCAACCCGGTGCTGGCGGACGCCGCCGGCGCCACCGCGGTGGACGCGGTGGTCACCGTCGATTTCACGCCGCGGCCCGAGCCGTACCGGCCCAGCCGGGAGGACATCGTTTCGGCCATGCAGCGCATCATGAACCCCAGGGCGGTGGCGGTGGTCGGCGCGTCGGACGGGGAGGGCAAGATCGGCAACTCGGTGATGAAGAACATCATCGACGGCGGCTACGCCGGCGACCTCTATCCCATCAACCCCAGACTGGACGAGGTGCTGGGAAGGAAAGCCTACAAGAGCGTCAAGGACGTCCCGGGCGAAGTGGACGTGGCCATCTTCGCGGTGCCGGCCAAGCTCTGCCGGGCGGCCATGACGGAGGTGGGGGAAAAGGGCATACCCGGCGCGGTGATGATCCCGTCGGGCTTTGCCGAGGTGGGCGAGAGGGAGATGCAGGAGGACCTCCTGGCCGAGGCGCGGAAGCACGGCGTGCGCGTCATGGGGCCCAACATCTACGGCTTCTACTACACCCCCGCCAACCTCTGCGCCACGTTCTGCACGCCCTACGACGTCAAGGGTCCGGTGGCGCTGTCGTCCCAGAGCGGCGGCGTGGGCATGTCCATCATCGGCTTCAGCCGGACCACCCGCATGGGCGTCTCCGCCATCATCGGCCTGGGCAACAAGTCGGACCTGGACGAGGACGACCTGCTCACCTACTTCGAGCAGGACGACAACACCCAGGTGGTGGCCATGCACGCGGAGGACCTCAAGGACGGCCGCAGCTTCTGCGAGGCGGCCCGGCGGGTGTCGAAGAAGAAGCCCGTGGTCATGCTGAAGGCGGGCCGGACGCAGCTCGGGGCCCGGGCCGCGGCCTCGCACACGGGCGCCCTGGCCGGCGACGACAAGGTCTATGACGACCTGCTGAGAGCCTGCGGGGTGGTGCGCGCGTACTCCCTCAACGACATGCTCCAGTTCGCCCGGGGGTTGTCGGTGCTGCCCACGCCCAGAGGCGAGGAGATCGTCATCATCACCGGCGCGGGCGGGTCGGGGGTGCTGCTGTCGGACGCGGTGGTGGCCAACGGACTCTCCCTCATGAAGTTCCCCGGGGACCTCGACGAGGGGTTCAAGCAGTTCATCCCCCCTTTCGGCGCCTCGGGCAACCCCGTGGACATCACCGGCGGAGAGCCCCCCGCCACCTACGAGCGGACCATCCGGTTCGGCCTGGAGGACGACCGCATCCACGCCCTGGTCCTGGGCTACTGGCACACCATCATCACCCCGCCCATGGTGTTCGCCGAGCTGTGCGCCAGGGTGGTCCGGGAAGGCCGGGACAAGGGCATCCACAAGCCCGTGGTGGTGTCGCTGGTGGGCGACGTGCAGGTGGAGGAGGCGTCGGAGTACCTGTATGAACGGGGCATCGTCGCCTGTCCTTACACCACGGAGCTGCCGGTGGCCATCCTGGGCGCCAAGTACCGGTGGGCCCGGGGCGCCGGGCTGCTCGGATAGCGGGTCCGGGGACGGGACGCCAACCACTTTCCGGAGGGAAGACTCATGGAACGACTGCCGCGCGGGGCGAATTTCCAACGGGGCCTGATGCTGTGGCAGATCGGGCTGCACATCGCGGGCGACCCGGCGACTCCGTATTACGGCAACCGGGACCTGTGCATCTCGGTGGGGAGCGGGTCCGCGGAGGACTTCCACCCCTGGCTGCGCATGTCCACGGGCTCGCCCATCATCGCCCGCGCGGTGGCCCGGGGCGACCTGGAGATGGCCATGGTCAACCCTTCGGCCTTCCTCACCCAGGCGTACCGCGGCACGGGACTCTTCGAGGAGCCGCTGCCCCTGAGGGTGGTGGCCTGCTACCCGTCCTGGGACCGTTTCGTGTTCATGATCCACCCGCGCACCGGGTTGACTTCGCTCTCGCAGATCAAGGAGCGGCAGTACCCGCTGCGGCTGTCCATCCGCGAGGACGCCACCCACTCCACCCGCGTGCTGCTGGACCAGACCCTGGAGATCTACGGGTTCACCTTGGCGGACCTGGAGTCCTGGGGCGGCAGCCTCCAGCTCAACGGCGGGCCGGGGGACGGGCGGCGGATGGCGGCGCTGCGGGACGAGACCATCGACGCGGTGTTCGACGAGGGCTTGGCGCTGTGGTTCGACGAAGCCCTGGAGCGCGGCATGGCGCCGGTGACGCCGGAGGAGTTCGCCCTGGACGCCTTGGTGGCTCTGGGCTGGCGCAAGGTGACCATGCCCGCGGACTGCTATCCCCACCTGGAGGCCGACCACACCTGCCTGGACTACGGCGGATGGCCGCTCTATACCCGGGCGTCCCTGCCGGACGAGGACGTGTACCGGGTGTGCGAGGCGCTGCGGGAGCGTCAGGCCGAGATCTACTGGGAGAGTTCGTTCACGGGCATCCACCAGTTGTGGCAGGACACCGAGGCCACGCCTCTCGACGTGCCGCTCCACTCCGGGGCGGAGAAGTGGTGCAGGGAGCAGGGCTACCTGTGAAAACTCTGAACGATTGCCCCGTTCGTCCTGAGCGAAGCGAATAACTCCGTTCATCTTGAGCGAAGCGAATAACTCCGTTCATCCTGAGCGTAGCGAAGCGAAGTCGAAGGACGCGCTTTCCCATAGGGAAAAGCACTCGAGCCGGAATTGAACAGAGGTTCCCTGTGATGGACTGCCAGGACTTGACCATCGCCGAAGCCGCGCGCCGGATCGAGGCGGGCGAACTCTCGCCGGTGGAGTTGACCCGCTCGTACCTGGAACGTATCGACCGCCTGGACCCCGATCTCAACGCCTACGTCACCGTGACCCGGGACCGGGCGTTGGCGGACGCCGCCCAGGTCGAAGCCGACTTGGCCGCGGGCGGTTACCGCGGCGCGCTGCACGGCATTCCCGTCTCCGTCAAGGACAACCTGGCCACCGCAGGCATCCGCACCACCGCGGGCTCGAAGATGCTGTCCGATTGGGTCCCGGAGGAGGACGCCACGGTGGTGGCAAGGCTCAGGCAGGCCGGGGCGGTGATCCTGGGCAAGACCAACCTGCACGAATGGGCCGCGGGGTGCTCCACCATCAACCCCTACTACGGCGCCACGCGAAACCCGTGGGACCGGGACCGGGTCCCCGGCGGCTCCAGCGGCGGATCCGCGGCGTCGGTGGCGGCCGGCCTTGCGCTGGGCTCCATCGGCACCGACAACGCCGGCTCCGTGCGCAACCCCGCATCCCTGTGCGGCGTGGTGGGACTCAAGGCCACCTACGGCCGGGTGAGCCGCTTCGGCGGGGTGGCCGGCACCGGCGGCTACTCCACCGACCACTTCGGCGTCCTCACCCGGACGGTGCGCGACAGCGCCCTGATGCTCCAGGCCATCGCCGGTTTCGACCCCAGGGACCCCCTGTGCAGCGACGCCCCGACGCCGGACTTCGCCGCCCGCATGGGCGAGGGGGTAACGGGCTTGAGGGTCGGCCTCCTCCGAGACTACTTCGACGCCCTTGCGGTGGACGAGGTGAAGGAGACGGTGGCGAAGGCCGTCGGACTGTTGGAGTCCCTGGGCATGTCCGTGCGAGAGCTGTCGATCCCCCATATGGAGCACGTCCCCGCGGTGCAGCTCTGCATCTCCCGGGTGGAGAACCTGTCCCCGGCCGAGCCGTTCCTGCGCGCCCGTCCGCGGGACTACAGCCCGGAGTTGCTGCACCGGCAGGTGCGCGCGCTGGCCATCCCCGCCCACAGCTACGTGACCGCCCAGCGTGTGCGCCGGCTCATCTGCGAAGCCTTCGACGAGGCTTTCCGGCAGGTGGACGTGATCGTGGGTCCGACGGTGGCCATGCCCGCGGAGACCATGGAGGAGTGCCGGCGCGGGTACGTGGAATCGCCCGCGGGACGGGTCCCGCTGCAGGACGCCCGCGGCACCCGGGGCACCCTGTGCACGATCCCGTTCAACCTCACCGGCGCGCCGGCCATCAGCGTGAACTGCGGGTTCTCCGCCCGGGGCCTGCCCATCGGCCTGCAGATCGCCGCGTCCCATTTCGAGGAGCCGACCCTGCTGCGGGTGGCCCACGCTTACGAGCAGGCGGCCGGATGGAGCGCGAGGAAGCCGCGGCTGGATCCCGTTGGGGCAGGCGGACCGTAGCGGGACGCAAGGAAACGGACTCGTTCCACTGCATCGCGGCGCCTCGCAGCGGATTCCCGCTTGCCCGGAACGGCGTCCGGGTCAGCGGCAGGGGCGGTCCGGAAGCCGCGGCCGCGGTTCGGGAGGTACGGCAACCATGAGATACCGGGACGTGGGAGTGCTGGTTTACGACAGGGCGAAGGCGACGCCGGGCTACACCCTCATCGTGCCGCAATCGTCGAGGAAGGCGTACCTCATCGGGTTGCGGGGCGAGGTGCTGCACGAGTGGAGCTTTCCCCTGTGCCCGGGAAACTACGCCTACCTGCTGCCCAACGGCAACCTGCTGTGGGCCGGTCGGATGGACGAGGGGCCGCCCCTGCGCCGCGGCAAGGGGGGGCTGTTGCGGGAATACGCATGGGACGGCGAGGTGGTGTGGGAGTACTGCGACCCGGCCCAGCACCACGACTTCCGCAGGCGGCCCGACGGCAACACCATCTACATCGGCTGGGAGCCGGTCCCGGCCGACGTGGCCCCCAGGA
This sequence comes from uncultured Binatia bacterium (SeqCode), assembly GCA_965204235.1. Classification (GTDB taxonomy): domain Bacteria; phylum Desulfobacterota; class Binatia; order UBA9968; family JAJDTQ01; genus JAJDTQ01. The sequence continues at coordinate 1,550,128 of OZ241979.1, read as the reverse complement.
TCCGGGGCGGTCAGCCCGGCAGCGAGCGCGACGGGGTCACCTACGGCGACTACGTGCGGGAGGTCTCGCCCGCGGGCGAAACGGTGTGGGAATGGCATGCCTGGCGCGACCTGGACCTGGACCGGTGGGAGCTCTGCCACTGCTGCGGCCGGGACGAGTTCGCCCACGCCAACGCCTGTTTCCCGCTGGAGGACGGGGGCGTGATGCTCAGCTTCCGACGCTTCAGCGCCATCATGATGATCGACCGGGAGACCCGCAAGGCGCGCTGGTCCCGACAGGACGTGACCTGGGGCCACCAGCACGACTGCACGCTCCTGCCCAACGGCAACATCCTGTTCTTCGCCAACGGCATCCACAACGTGGAAAATCCGTTCTCCCGGGTCATCGAGCTCGACCCGGAGTCGGGCGAGACCGTGTGGGAATACCGGGGATCGCCCATCTGGACCTTCTTCAGCCCCAACATCAGCGGCGCCCAACGCTTCGACAACGGCAACACCCTCATCTGCGAGGGACAGATGGGGCGCGCCTTCGAGGTCACCCGTGCGGGCGAGATCGTCTGGGAGTACGTCTGCCCGTACTTCGCCGACTATGAGGGCCGCGGCCCCGGCAACAGCATGTTCCGGGTCTATCGCTACGCCCCGGACTCCCCGGAGATCCGCGGCAGGCTGGCCACGCCGGTGGCCTGGTAGGGCGCCCCGGGCGCACGGCGTCGGTTCCAGGGAAGGACTTCGAGAGATGGACCCCGAAACCAGTCCGTTCAGACCCGGACAACCGGCGCCGGTGGAGTTCTTCGTTGGACGCAGCAGCGAGGTCGAGCGCCTGCGCGGCATGGTCAAGGCCAGCGCGATGGGCAACTTCCAGATCGGTTTCGTCAGCGGCGAACGAGGCATCGGCAAGAGCTCCCTGGCCTCTTTCGTGCGCCGTCTCTCGGAGCGCGAGAGCGCCGTCGCCGGGTGCCACGTCTTTCTCGGCGGGGTCGGGGACTTGAAGGAGATGCTGCGGAGGACCTTCGACCGGCTCTTGAAGGAGAGCATGGACGAGCCGTGGCACGGGCAAGTCAGGAAGTTCTTCGGCGACCGGGTCCGCAAGGTGGGCCTGTTCGGCGTCACGCTCGAGTTGGACCTTGCGGACCAGGACCTTTCGACCCTCGCCCATGACTTCGTTCCGACCGTGACGCGGCTTCTGGACGGCATCGGCAGACAGAAGAAGGGGTTGTTCCTGATCCTCGACGACATCAACGGTCTCGCAGGCTCCGAGGGCTTCGCCCACTGGCTCAAGAGCACCGTGGACGAGGTGGCCACGTCCCCGCGGAAAGCGCCGCTCTGCGTGCTGGTGGTGGGACTGGAAGAGCGGCGGCGGGAACTGGTGGCAAGGCAACCGTCCCTCGCCCGGGTCTTCGAGTTGATCGACGTTGCCCCGTGGTCGGACCACGAGGTCATGGACTTCTTCCATAGTTCGTTCGGTTCCGTGAACGCCGCGGTGGGAGAGGCGGACCTGCGCGAACTCGTCCGGTTCAGCGGCGGGCTTCCGGTCCTGGCGCACGAGCTCGGCGACGCGGTGTGGCGCATGGCCCGGCGTCCCGACATCGGTTCGAGGGACATCGGGGCAGGCATCTCGGCCGCGGCCGAGATGATCGGGCGCAAGCTGCTGGAGCCCCAGGTCTTCAGCGCCATTCGCAGCGAGCGCTACCGGTCGATCCTGCGGAAGACGCTGGACGAACCCCGGGAGCGCTTTCGCAGGTCCGAACTGGTGGGACGCCTGACGGGCGACGAGCGCAAGGTCATGGACAACTTCCTGCAACGCATGAAGCGCCTGGGCGCGCTGGAAACCGACCCCGAAGTCCAGGGCGGATACCGGTTCCCCAACCTCCTCCACGCGCTGTATTTCTGGATGGAGTCGCAGCGGGCCGCCGGGTGAGGTCCACCGGACGGGCGGGCCGAGCGAACGCCCCTTCGAGGACCGGCCCCGGCAAACGGATGGCGTCACCGAAGCGCTGACGGTTGGGATGCGCCGCGCTCGGCAACAAAGGAGGCGATGACGGCAGCGCACGAAAGCAACCTGACCGCGGCGGCTGAAACGTACTTTGCCGACTTGGGACGGGTGCGGGCTTCGGGCGGGGCCACCGGGGAGCGGTCGAGCTACGGGCCGCTGGCAAACCTGCTGAACGCCGTGGGTGCGGCCCTCAAGCCCAGGGTGTTCTGCGTCCAGGAGCTTGCCGACCAGGGCGCAGGCCATCCCGACTTCGGCCTGTACGCGGCAAAGCAGGTCCAACGAGGCCAACCGCGCGAGGGCCAGACGCCGGAGCGCGGAGTGGTGGAAGTGAAGACAGCAGGAGACGATGCGTGGCTGATTGCGGCCGGCGATCAAGTGAGCCGCTATTGGGGCCGCTACCGTCTGGTGCTGGTGACCAACACCCGCGATTTCGTGTTGGTGGGAGAGGACGCCGCGGGCCGGTTGGCAAAGTTGGAGACCTTCCGGTTGGCGGAGAGCGCGGACGAGTTCCGGCGCAAGCTGGAGAGGCCCCGGGCCTTTGCCCGGGAGGTGGGTGCGGGGTTGGGCGAATACCTGTGCCGGGCGCTGACGCACCGGGCGGCGCTGGCCGAGCCCAGGGACTTGGCTTGGTTGCTGGCATCCTACGCCCGGGACGGGCTCGCACGGGTGGAGGCTGTGGGCGATGCGCCGTCGTTGGCTGCGGTGAGGCAGGCGCTGGAAGAGGCGTTGGGCGTCCGCTTCGAGGGGGAGAAGGGCGCACGCTTCTTCCGTTCGACCCTGGTGCAGACGCTGTTCTACGGCGTCTTCTCGGCCTGGGTGCTGTGGGCGCGGCAGCTTCCAACACCGACTGGCGGGTTCGACTGGCGCACTGCGGTCTGGCACCTGCGCGCCCCGGTGCTGGCGGCGTTGTTCCAGCAATTGTCGCAACCCGGTCGGCTGCAACCGCTGGGCTTGGTGGAGGTGCTGGACTGGACCGCGGCGGCGCTGGACCGGGTGGACCACGGGGCCTTCTTCTCCCGCTTTGACGAAGGCGAAGCCGTGCCCTATTTCTACGAGCCCTTCCTCGAAGCCTTCGACCCCGACCTGCGCAAGCAGTTGGGCGTCTGGTACACGCCGGTGGAAGTGGTGCGCTACATGGTGGCGCGGGTGGACCGGGCGCTGAAGGACGACCTGGGCATTGCGGAGGGGCTGGCTGCGGAGAACGTCTATGTGCTGGACCCGTGCTGCGGCACCGGAGCCTACCTGGCAGAGGTCTTGCGCCGCATCGCCGCCAACCTGGAAGGGCAGGGATTGGGAGCGTTGGCCGGGGCCCGGGTGAAGCAGGCAGCGACCGAGCGGGTGTTCGGCTTCGAGATCATGCCCGCGCCCTTCGTGGTGGCCCACCTTCAAGTGGGGCTGACCATGCAGAACCTGGACGCGCCCTTGGCGGACGACGGCGTGGAGCGGCCCGGCGTTTTCCTGACCAACGCGCTCACCGGATGGGAGCCGAGGACGATGAAACCCTTGCCCTTCCCGGAACTGGAGGAGGAGCGGGACCGGGCGGAGCGGGTGAAGCAGGAGAGGCCCATCCTGGTGATCCTGGGCAACCCGCCGTACAACGGCTTCGCGGGCATGGCGGTGGACGAGGAGCGGGAGCTGTCGGAGTCCTACCGAAGGACGAAGCGGGTGCGGCGGCCCGAGGGACAGGGGTTGAACGACCTGTATGTGCGCTTCTTCCGCATGGCCGAACGGCGCATTGCGGAGAAGACGGGCCGGGGCGTGGTCTGTTTCATCTCCAACTACTCCTGGCTCGACGGCCTGTCGTTCACGGGGATGCGGGAACGGTATCTGGATGCCTTCGATGTGGTGCGCATCGACAATCTGCATGGCGACCGCATCGTTTCTGAGTACTCACCCGACGGGCGGACCAGCGAAACGGTGTTCGCCCTGCAAGGACAATCGCCGGGGATCAAGGTCGGGACCAGCATCGTATTGCTATCGAGATCGGGAACCGGCGCGTCAGCGAACGGACGCATCCTGTACCGCGATTTCCATCAGGCGCGCGCTGCTGAAAGACGGCAAGCGATGTTGGAGAGTCTTGACGCTCCCGACATGGATTCCGGTTATTCGATGCTGGAACCTGCACTTCGCCTCGGTTTGCCGTTCAAGCCGATGGCGGTCAGCAAGGATTGGTTCGACTGGCCGGCGTTGCCCGACCTGTTCCCGGTGTCGTTTCCGGGGGTGCAAACCAGCCGCGACGGGTTTCTCGTCGATACCGACGTTGGTCTGTTGAAGGCGCGGATCGGCGATTACTTCGACCCGACCATACGCCATGAGGAGGTCGCGCAACGCTATCCATCAGCCATGAAGGATACCGTGCAGTTCGATGCGCGAGCAGTGCGAGACGTTTTGCTCTCACGGGGCGGCCCGAATGAAGATGGCTTCGTTCGTCATGCCTACCGCCCGTTTGACAACCGGTGGCTGTATTGGGACGCGGATGGCGGGCTGCTTGACCGTCCCCGCGCAGACTACCGGCCCCATGTGTTCAGGGGCAATCTATGGCTATGCAATGCGCAGCATGTGAGGAAGGGAGCAGATGAGCCTCAAGCGTATTTTACGCGACATATCGGCGCCCGGCACTTGATCGAACGCGGCGCGAATTGGTTTCCGGCATGGTTGCGCGACGACAGCCAAGGTATAGGCCGCCATCCCAACTTGTCAGGCGCCGCCCGGCGCTACCTGGAACGTCTCGGCCTCGGCGTCGAGGACCTGTTCCACCACGTCCTGGCCGTGCTGCACGACCCGGCTTACCGGGAGGCGAATGCCGGGGCGCTCCGCATGGAGTGGCCGCGCATCCCGCTTCCCGGCTGGCCCGCTCCCGGGACCGTGGGCGTCCCGCCCGCATCCGAACGAACTCCGACGCTCCCGGATCAGCAAGCAGCGGAAACCCTCGCCCGATCGGCCGCCCGGGGCCGCCGACTCGCGGCCCTGCTCGACCCCGATACGCCGGTCCCCGGCGTCACCACGGACGCTCTGCGCCCGGAGGTCGCCGCCATCGCCGTGCCCGCCACCACGGACGGACGCAACATGACCGGCCAGGATTTCGCCCTCACCGCGGGCTGGGGCCACGTCGGAGCGGGCGGCGCGGTCATGCCCGGACAGGGCCGGGTCGTCGAACGCGCCTTTACACCGGACGAACGCGCCGCCTTGAACAGCGACATCCCGGCCTTCGGCGAGACCACCTTCGACGTGTACCTGAACCACCGCGCCTTCTGGCGCAACGTTCCCGCCGCGGTCTGGAGCTACAAGCTCGGCGGCTACCAGGTCCTCAAGAAGTGGCTCTCCTACCGCGAACGCGGCATCCTCGACCGCCCGCTACACCCGGATGAAGTCCGGCGCTTCACCGATGTCGCCCGCCGCATCGCCGCCATCGCTACCGCCTTTCGGAACCTCTGTTCAATTCTGGCTTGAGGCGCCTTTCCCTATGGGAAAGCGCGTCCTTCGACTTCGCTTCGCTACGCTCAGGACGAACGGGGGCAATCGTTCAGAGGTTCCTTTCATTGGCGTCAACGGAAGTGAGCTCGTGTAAACCATGTTCTCGGTTTGTACCCCCGTATGACCTTGCCCACACGAAAGCCGGAAGAGGCTATCCTTGCAGGGCGCCGCCGAGTTCCACAGGGAGGCATCAGCGGAAAAGCCGTTGGTCCCACCAGACGTGGGTTTCGAGGCCGTGTCGGATTCGCGGGAAGTCCGGGTGGCTCGCGTTGATGACGACGTTTCGTTCCATTCGTGCGACCACCGAGGGCGCCAACAGCACGGCGCTTCGTCCTTCGAGATACCAGCGATGGCCGAATTCCCGCGCCGCGTTGCCGTCCGGTGAATGCCAGTCGGGCAGGTCGTCGGCGGTGACGACTTCGTAGCTGACACCCGCGGGAATGGTGATCTCGATGAAGTGCTGGTTGGCCGGCGGCAGGCCGTTCCAGTGGACCAGCGTCTCGAGCATCGCCGTGGAGTAGTGCTCCGATGCGTAGATCACGCTGTCGCCCACGTCATGCCAACGGCCCTGTGCCTGCCGTGCGCCTTCGGCGCTGAAAATCGGATGAACCCCGTCCGGGTCGCCGATCCGGTAAGCCGTGAGGGTTTCGGGGAGCGTGCGAGTGCGCGTCACACTCACAAGCGCGTCCTTCGACTTCGCTTCGCTACGCTCAGGACGAACGGGGGCCATCGTTCAGAGTTTCCATGAGGTGTTCATCACTTGGAGGCGTTGCGGTAAGGTGGTGAGCCCGCGTCATACCGCAACGCCCGCTTCGGCGCGGCGCAGCAGGTGCAACACGGCATGGGCGCCGGCCGAACAGGAGCGGGCCATGTCCAGGGGCGTGGCGCCGTCCAGCAGCGGATGCGGACGCGCGAGGAAACGTTCGATGCGTTCCACGTCCCCATGAAACGCGCGTCCTACGGCATCGATCACCCGTCCCAGTTCGTAGATGCGTTCGCTGTGTTCCCGTCGCAAGGGCTTCCCGCGCCTCTCGAGCCGCCGGAACGTGGCCTCGGGAACGACCGGGCCGATGATCCGGGATCGACCGAGCAATCCGGCGAACTCTCTGACCACCGAGGTGGGCAGTCCGTCCGCCACCCGCCGGGCCAACGCCACGTCGTCGAACCCTTCGGAAGTCGTCAACGCCATGAGCCGTGCAAGCCTGACCGGCTCGCTGGTCCGCAGGACAACGGGAGCTGCGTATGCTTCGAGTGCGTTCATGCGTTCGTGGCCTCCCTCCATCGTCATCTGACGGTAGAATAGCCGTCAACTGGACGGCCGTCAAGTCGAAGTCCATGTCGGTCACGGCTGAACGGGCCGATGGGGAGACGCAGAATCGCTTGGCCAAAGCCCATATCCGCCCGGCGTCCGGTTCCCGGACGCCACCCGGAATTTCCCATGGGAAACTTTGAACGATTATCCCCGTTCGTCCTGAGCGTAGCGAAGCGAAGTCGAAGGACGCGCTTGAACGGACTTCCCCATATTGCGTTTGTGGGACGTTGGGAACTTTGAATATAGTGGTCCGGCGCCGTGAAGGATCCGGCGACTCCCTGCGGATCCGAAGTCGTGCGGGTTTGCGGAAGGAAGGACTTGAAGATGGCGACTTACGATACCGTGGTCCACGGCGGGGCGATCATCGACGGGGCCGGCAACCCGTGGTTCTACGGCGACCTGGCCATCGCGGACGGGAGGGTTGCGGCCGTCGGCAGGCTCGATGCCCAGTCCGGCCGGCGTTCCATCGACGCCAAGGGCAAGGTGGTCGCTCCGGGTTTCATCGACATGCACACCCACAGCGACCAGCCGCTGGTGGCGGACGGCAACGCCGAAAGCAAGGTCCGGCAGGGGGTGACGCTGGACATCATCGGCGAGAGCCAGACCGTGGCGCCGCTGGTGGGAGCAGTGTTCGAGGAGTACGCGGCCGAGCACCGCCACCGGAGCGGAATCGAGACCGACTGGTCCACCTTCAGCGAGTACTTCGACCGGCTGGCGGCCGGCGGGATCTCCATGAACGTGGCCTCCGGCGTCTCCCCGCAGCAGGTCAAGCGGGTGGTGGTGGGGTTCCAGGAGCGCCCCGCCAGCGCGGAGGAGCAGCAACGGATGAACGCCTACGTGGCCATGGCCATGGAGCAGGGCGCCCTGGGGCTCACCGCCGCTTGGCACGCCAAGGGTCCCGAGTACCCGGAGGAGGTGGTCTCCATGGCCCGGGTCGCGCGGAAATACGGCGGCTATTACGGCGTGCACCTGGGCAGCGAGGGCTTCGACATCATGGAGGAGCTGGAGAAGGCCCTGAAGGTGGGGCGGGAAGCGGACATCCCCCTGCACGTCTATCACCTGAAGATGCGCTCCAAGGAGAACTGGGGGCGCGTCATGCAGGTGGTGGAGCAGATCGAGGAGGCCCGGCGCGAGGGATTGGACGTGACCGCCAACCAGTACCCCTACACCGCCATGCAACACCCGTGGCGGCGGCTGTTCCCCCGCTGGGTGCAGGACGCCCCGGTGCAGGAGACCATCGGCCAGTTCATGAGTCCGAGCTTCCGCCAGCGGGTCATGGACGACCCGGAGTTCCACCAGTACGTCAGCGAGCACGGCGGCTGGGAAGGCGTGGTGGCGGCGCGGCTGGACAAGCCGCAGCACAAGGGGCTGGAGGGAAAGACCATCGCCGAGATCGCGGAGATACGCGGACAGGACCCCGCCAGCGCCTGCTTCGACCTGATCTACGGCGAGGGCCTCTTCATCCACGGCATCCACCACACCCTGCGCGAGCAGGACGTGCAGGACGTGATGCGGACGCCTTGGATCTCGGTGGCCTCGGACGGCAGCGCCCTCAACCTCCGGTCCCGGGGCGTGCCGCACCCGCGCAGTTTCGGCACCAACCCCCGGGTGCTGGGCCGGTACGTGCGCGACGAGAAGGTGCTGACCCTGCCGGACGCGGTGCGCAAGATGACGTCGCTGCCGGCCCAGGTGCTGGGCCTCAAGGACCGGGGGCTGCTCCGGGAAGGGTACTGGGCCGACGTGGTGGTGTTCGATCCCGATACGGTGGCGGACCGGGCCACGTTCGAGAACCCGAAACAGTATCCCAGGGGCATCGAGAACGTTCTGGTCAACGGCGACGTGGTGGTCGAGAACGGCGACCATACCGGGGCCCGGCCCGGGCGCGTAGTCCACGGTCCCGGGAAGAAGGAGGCATGAGCATGGCGTTGCCCGAGAGTCTCTACGCCGACACGATACTGGTCAACGGCAACGTGGTCACGGTGGACGACGCCCGCCCCACCGCGGAGGCGGTGGCGGTCAAGGGGGACCGCATCCTGTACGTGGGCGGCAACGACGAGGCGCGGCAGTGCGCCGGCCGGGCCACGCGGGTCATCGACGTCCGGGGCAAGACCGTGCTGCCGGGCTTCATCGAACCCCACACCCATTTCATGTCCTTCGGCACGCGGTTGGCGATGGTGAACGTCCGCACCCCGCCCAACCGCTCCATGGAGGACGTGCTGGCGCGCATCCGCGAGCGGGCGGCGGTGACCCCCAGGGGCCAATGGATCCAGGCCCAGGGGTACGAGCACACCGCCATCGCGGAGAAGCGTTGGCCCACCCGGGCCGAGCTCGACGCCGCGGCGCCCGACCACCCGTTGGTCATCACCTACCGCTCGTCCCACGTGTGGATGGCCAACAGCGCGGCGTTGCGGCTCGCGGGCATCGACGACCACACGCCGCAGCCCGAAGGCGGCCACATGGACCGGGACCCGCGCACCGGCAAGCTCACCGGGGTCTTGCGAGAGAAGGCGGCCAGCCGCCCGGTGACCAGCCTCGTGCCGCACCCCACGCTGGAGGAGCTCAAGGACGGCGTGGAGCTGGCGGGCCGGGAGTACAATTCGGTGGGCATCACGTCCACCCACGACGCCGGCACCGGCGACACGCCGGATTACTACCGCGCTTACCAGGAGACCATCGACGAGGGTCGGCTCAAGGTCCGGGTCTATCTGATGATCCACGACCTGCCATACAAACGCTTCTACCTGGAGCGGGACCTGGGACTCCGCACCGGCTTCGGCAGCGACTGGCTCCGGCTGGGCGCGGTCAAGACCTGCAGCGACGGCTCCATCCAGGTGCATACCTGCGCCTTCTACGACCCCTACGTCACCAGCGACACCGACGACCCCACCAAGGACCCTTGCGGCGTGCTCCAGTACTCGCCGGAGGACCAGAAGAAGCTCGTGCTGGAGGCCCACTCCAAGGGCTACCAGGTGGCGGTCCACGCCCAGGGGGACCGGGGCATCGACGTGACCCTCGACGCCATCGAGAACGCCATGACCCAAGCGCCCCGGGCGAACCCGCGCCACCGCATCGAGCACTGCCAGGGGGTGACCCGGGCCGCGCTGGAGCGCATGAAACGGCTGGGGGTCATCGCGTCCTTCTACCCGCACCACCTCTGGTACTGGGGCGACCGCCACATCCACGACTTCCTGGGCATGGAGCGCGCGCAACGGCTGGACCCCATGCGCACCGCCATGGACCTGGGCGTGGTCACCGTGGCCCACTCGGACACGCCCATCGCCCTGCCCAAGGACCCGCTCTTCGCCACCGACCCGCTCTTCGGCATCTGGTGCGCGGTCAACCGCACGACCCGGGCCGGCGTGGTGCTGGGTCCCGACGAGCGCATCACGCCCATGGAGGGCATCCGCGCCTACACCATCAACGCCGCCTACGCGGCTTTCGAGGAAGGCATCAAGGGTTCCATCGAGGTCGGAAAGCTGGCGGACTTGGTGGTGCTGGGGGACAACCCCCTCACGGTGGACCCATGGGAGATACGCCACATCCCGGTGGAGCAGACCATGGTGGGGGGCGAGGTCGTTTACCAAGCCTGAGCGCCGTACCGGGTGGGGTGGCGGCGGGTGCAGCCGCGCCGGTCACGCCGAAAGGAGCGGTGGACTGGTGCAGGCATAACCGGATGGCCGGGAATCAGCATCAACGGAGGGATGGCTGACATGGTTTGGGGTTCTGGCTCGGTCATGGCCTCTTGCCGTTGCACTCCATACATAGGAAGCTCTGGACAATTATCCCCGTTCATCCTGAGCGTAGCGAAGCGAAGTCGAAGGACGCGCTTTCCCATAGGGAAAGGCGTTTCGAGCCGGAATTGTCCAGAGGTTCCCATGGGTAGCCGTCCGCTCTGAAGGGCGTCACGGCAGCCTATCGCCGCGCCGCCAGCGCCCAGGCTGGATGAACGGCCCCTGCCATATGCCCGTCCGTGCACGTCGCGCAGTGGCTTCATCCGTGGCGTACAACTCATAAGGTTTGTACAGTACGGCATTACCTTGCCGCACCATAAGACGACCGACGTCCATCCCGCCCACGCGGCAGACCGCAAGACGGCGTCCGTAACGCGAGAGTTTACCCCCTCGGCAAGTCACCGGCTCATCTCCGATCAAGGCTTGCAGCGCTTTCTTGGCAGCCTGTCCGCACGGCCACCGCCCGCCATCCGCATGCTCGCAGACTTGCCGCGTTTCCGGCGCGTCCATACCTATGAACCGAACGCGCTCGTTGCCGATGACCAAGGTATCGCCATCGATGACCCGAGCCTGCCCGGTCACCGAGTCCCCTGACGGCAGCCGTTCCCCCTTTCGCCATCGCCGAGGGTGAACGAACTGCCCCTGCCACATACCGATCCGTTCCCGCCTCGCCGCATTCTCATACGACTTGTACCGCCGGGCGTGGCGGTGTATGGGCACGGCATGACCCCGTCGCACCATGGCACGGTTCAAATCCGTGTCCCCTGCGTAGCAGACTGTGATGAGCCGCCCGGAAAAGCCTCTCTCACTGGTCCGGCAAGTCACTGTGGATATGCCGGTGATCGCTCGTAGGGCGTCCGTGCTGCCTAGTCCGCACGGCCACCGGCTACCATCCGTGCGTCTGCACGTCTGAAGCGTTTCTGGCGCGTCGATTCCCCCCAAGTGTACGCGCTCACTACCGAAGGCGAGGGTGTCCCCGTCCACGACCCGGGGATGCCCGGTCCTGGAGTCGTCGGAACGAGCCATGCCGGCCGCCAGTGTCCCGGCTAAGCATACACTGACTACAATCTTCATCCGCATCGAGATGTTCTCAGCGGTCGCTTGAGTCTTTCGGCTCTTCAGGGTTTCGTATGTACCGTACATGGTGCTATATCAAGTCTCGATGGCAAAGCCAGTGTTACAGGGTAGTAGTGGTGAAAACCCTCGTTTCCCTCCCGTTTTCACCCCGTTTTGCTCGATTTTTGCATTATTCTGTCTCTCAATAGCCGTATCGAGAAGGGTGGCGGCGGGTGCAGCCGCGCCGGGGCGTCGGCGCGGCTGCCGGAGGAGTCCACGATCCCTCGGCGTTGCCCGCAAGGGGGCGTCGGCCGACGGGATCAGGCCTTGATCTTCATCTCTTCGAGCAGGATCTTCTCATCCGGTCGCGGGTTCCAGTCGATGTTCCGGGCCGCGCCGTAGTGGTCGAACAGTTGGTACAACGGGATCAGCGGCGCCTCGTCCATGATGACCTCGCTCATCTTCCGTAGGATGGACAAACGCTTGGCGTCGTCCGATTCGGCCTGCTCCGCGTCCACCAACTGGTCGAACTCGGCGTGGCTGAAGTTGGTGCGCTTGGAGCCGCCGGTGCGGAAATACTGGTACAGCGGCGTGTCCGCGTCCAGGACGCTGCCCCTGCCGATGTAGTAGAAGGGGACCTTGCCGCCATTGACGCCGCCTCGGCCCCAGAAGACCACCCATTCCTGCGGCACGATCTGGACCCGGAACCCGCCCTTGGACATCTGGTTGGCCACCACCTGCACCAACTCCGTGTCCTTCTCGTACTTGCCCGGCGAATAGTGGAGCTTCACGTCCACGCCGTCGGGATGGCCGGCCTTGGCCAGCAGCTCCCTGGCCTTCTTGGGGTCGTAGGGGTAGCGCTTGAGGTCGGGATTGTACCCGATGACGCGGGGTCCCACCGGTCCCTGGAGCACCTCGCCGTTGCCGTCGAAGATGTTCTTGACGATGGCGTCGGCGTCCACGCAGTAGTTCGCGGCCTGCCGCACCAGCTTGTTGTCCCAAGGCTTGTAGTTGACGTTGAAGGCGAAGAAGTAGATCCGCAGGCCGGGCACGCTGCGCACCCCGACCCGGGGGTTGCGGTTGAGCCGCGCCACCTCGTGGACCGGCACCCGGTCCATCACGTCGGTCTGTCCGGCCTCCAGGCCGGCCATGCGTGACGACACCTCCACGACCTTGCGCCACACCAGATCCCGGACCGCGGGTTTCGGTCCCCAGTAATCGTCGTTCCGCGTCAGCACCAGGTCGCCGTCGCGCTTGAAGCTGACGAACTTGTAAGGCCCCGTGCCGGTGGGGTGCTTGTCCACGTCCTTGCCGTACCGGTCCGCCACGGTCTTGCTCATGACGAAACGGTTGCGCACGCCCCGGGACAGGAACGTCACCGAGGGCTTCTTGGTCACCACCACCGCCGTGTGCTCGTCCGGCGTCCGCACCTCCTGGACGTTCCGGAACGACCGCCGTTGCAGGCTCTTCTTGTCGTTCTTCATGCGGTCGATGGAGAACGCCACGTCCTCGGAGGTCAGGGGACTGCCGTCGTGGAACCGGACGCCCTTGCGCAGCTTGAATTCCCATTCCTTGCCCCGGTACTCCCAGGACTCCGCCAGCCGTCCGACGAACTTGGCCTGCTGGTAGTCGAACTCCACCAGCGGCTCCATCATGTGCTGCCACACGCCGTACAGCGCCCCGCTGCTGTGGTCGTAGGGATGCAGGTTGTCGAGCCCGCTCGCGTTATAGACGATGACGCGCTCCCTGGACGCCGCCCACGCCAACTGACCCAGCGAAGGATGCACCATGGCCGCAAGGCCGACCGCGGCGCCCCCCTTGAGCACGTCCCGGCGGCTGATGCGTTTTCTGTCGTCACTCATATTGCAACTCCTTTCTTTGCTCATGTTTTCTCGCCTCCGTTCGATATTCCTCAACGAGTTTCGCCGCCCGGTGCAATATATCCGAGTGAACAAGCCCAGGGTCGGAAAGCCTTCGGAAACACTTTCCTTGAGGAAGTGGATCGGATGGAAAAAGATTTTGCTGTTTCGACATATAGGTCGTAAGATGAAAGTCATTACAGGTCAATTCAATATCTTCCTCTCTGAGGAAATCGGAAATAGTCTTTGCAAATGCCAGATCTGGTGTCTTGTGCAAAGAAATATGTGGGTGAAATCCAAAATCCTTGAAGGGAAAATCGCGCTTCCACCAGACTTGCTTCAGTGAATCGCTGTGCGCCCCAATGTAGACGATATTTTCCGTCTCGTTCTGGAACACATCGATACCCTGGATAGTGATAGGATCCTGGCATACGATCTTTTCAAATTTGCAAATGTTTGCCTTGGATATCTTGGTGTAGTACGGTCCACGAAGGGTAATGTGGACATTTAGCGCTCTCTCTGAGCAATCGAACACATGTCTCAGTCCGATCAGCAGCGCGTTAATGTCTGGATCGAGAAGTTCCAGGATTACAAAGTCAGGAGGGTTTTTCAATTTCTTGCTCATAGAACCAAATACCGTTTAAGCTCAGCTCTCTCATGTGTAAGGGCAGAGTATATGAAGTCAGAGGACTCCGTAGCCGCTTCATCAAGAGCCTTGCGGTTGGCCTCGGAAATTTCGTGGCTATCGTTCATTTCGTCCTTCAGGGACAGGAAACCCTCATAATTGTTCAGGAAATCGTTGTAATGCTTATTGAGATCGGGATTGCTCAGGAAATCCAATCCTTGAGCGAACCTGCTGTGAGGAGAGAGTTTTACGAACTCATGAGCGGTATCAATATCACATATCTGTTTTGTGATAAGGGGAAGAACAGTGCCAAATACTGTCAACATCCGACTGAATTTGAGGTTGATGTTCTTCTTTCGCCAAGGTCTGTTGGGATTGTCGCGAGTGAGTTCGTAGTTGAGGCACAATGTGCGCCAATATCGCAGTAGGTCGTTCAAGAGGAACAATGGTCGGAATGCGTCTTTGCTCTGGCTATCTCGGAAATAATGCTTTAGAATTTGATCCACGACGCCTTCGTAAAGCCCTTGATTATAGACCCATCGACTTTCCAGTAGCAACAACATTCGAGCAGTGAATAAATTTTCAATGTCGTCTTCCGGGGCGCCTAAAACCTTAAGACATTTGTCGAGAGAATAGACTTTCAGGTATTTTCCATCGTTGCTGAAACGATCATATCCAAGACAACTGTTTGTCTTCAGGACGTAAGCCAACATTTCCAGATCATCCAGCCATTTTCGGTCGGAATCCTGTTTTGTTGTAATCAGGAACAAATCGAGGTCGGAAAGTCGTCCTATGTCTCCTCGAGCGAGAGAGCCGGCAACGTATATTGTCACTTGTTTGTCTCGAAACACATCCTCTCCGTCTTTCAACCGATCGCGTACTTCAGCCAGTCGATCATCGGCCTTTCGTCGTCGGCTCTCAAGTTGAGCGTGATGGAGAAGCTGGTCACTGCAGGACATCATGCGCTTCACCTCAATACCCTTGGACGTGACTTCTCTTGCATGTCCTGAACAACGGCAAGCGTCTTAGAGTGTGTGTCACAATTTGGTTTCCAGTAGGCGGCTGCATGACCGAGCTTGTCACCTTGCCGACATGGGATGCCGCTTCAGGAAGTCCAGGAAGTGGGCGTTGGCGGTTTCCGGCATCTGGCGCAGATAGCCGTGGTTGCCCCCGTCCACCAGTTTGAGCTCGGCCCCGGCGATGCCCTCGGCGAGCACCTTCGACGTCCAGGCCGCTTGCGTTGGCGATGGGCATGGTTCAGAACACCACGACGCCCCGGGCCGCTTCTCCCTGCTTCAGCCGTTCGACCCCCTCGTTGATTTCTTCGAGTTTGTAGCGGTGGGACACCAGGCGGTCCAGGTCCAGGCGTCCGGCCTGGTAGTGCTGCACCATCCTGGGGATGTCGATGAGTTGGCGCGCGTTGCCGTACCCCGTGCCGGTGAGGGTCTTCTGCTCGCGCACGAAGCGCAAGGGGTCGATGGACGCCCGGTGGTCCTTCGGAGCCATTCCCACCACCACAACGGTCCCGCCCACCCGCGCGCAGTCCAGCGCCTGTTCCACGGTGGGGCCGAGGCCGATGGCCTCGAAAACGTAGTCGGCGCCGCCGCCGGTGATCTCGCGCACCCGCTTGGCCGCGTCCTCGCGCGCGCCGTTGACCTTGTGGGTGGCGCCGAACTCCTGGGCGTATTCGAGCTTGCCGTCGAGGACGTCGATGGCCACGATGGCGCCGGCGCCCACCAGCCGCGCCCCCTGGATGACGTTCAGGCCCACGCCGCCGCAGCCGATGACCGCTACCGTGTCCCCGGCTTCCACCCGGGCGGCGTTGGTGACGGAGCACACGCCGGTGGTGACGCAGCATCCGATGAGGGCCGCCACTTCCGGGGGGACGTCCCCGGTGACCGGGATGGCCTGCTCCGCGGGGCACACGACCTGCTCGGCAAACGTGCCCAGCCGCGCCGATACGAACAGCGGCTGCCCCTGGAGGCTCACCCGGGCAGTGCCGTCGTGCATGAGTTGGCGCGGGGAGTCGTGGCCGTTGCACAGCACCGGGATGCCCCGCGCGCAGTTCCTGCACCGGCCGCAGTTGGGACGGAAGGAGAGGATCACGTTGTCGCCCGGCTTTACGTGGTCCACGCCGTCGCCCACCGCTTCCACCACGCCCGCGCCCTCGTGGCCCAGGATCGCCGGGGTCCGGTTGTCCCATTCGCCCTTGATGTTGTGCAGGTCGCTGTGGCAGATGCCCGTGGCGGTGATCCGGACCTGCGCCTCGTGCCGCCTGGGTCCCTCCATGTCCACCTCTTCGACCACAAGAGGCGTGTTCGTCTCCTTCAGGACCGCGGCTTTCATGTGCGCGCCTCCGCGGTGGCCGCCCGCGTCATGGACGAGACTCCGGCCACGGCGTTCCTCACTCGGTGATCTTCATCTCCCAGGTGCGGATGCGTTCGTCGGAACGGGGCGTCCACTCGATGTTGGCCGCGGAGCCGTAGATGTCCGCCAAGTTCCACAGGGGCACCCACGGGGAGTCTTCCTTCAGGATACGGCCCGCCTGGTGCAGCAGCTTCTCCCGCTTGGCGGGGTCGGCTTCCGCCTGCTCCGCGTCCATGAGCTTGTCGAACTCCGGGTTGCTGTAGGAGACCCGCGGGCTCATGCCGGTCTTGAAGTACTGTTCCAGGTGGGTGTGGACGTCGATGACGCCGCCGCGCCCGATATAGTAGAATGGGGTCTTGCCGCCGTTGACCCCGGACTTGCCCCAGAACACCCCCCACTCCTGGCTCACCAGCTCCACGTCGAAGCCCCCCTTCTTCATCTGGCCGGCAATGGCCTGGAGCACCTCGTTGTCCTTGGGATACCTTCCCCCGGAATAGTAGAGCTTCACCGACACGCCGTCCGGGTGCCCGGCCTTGGCCAGCAGTTCCCGGGCCTTCTTCGGGTCGTAGGGATAGCGCTTGGCGTTGGGGTCGTAGCCGATGGTCTGCGGCCCGCCGGCCCCCTCCACCACGAAACCGGCGCCGTCGAAGATGTTCTTGACGATGGAGTAGGGGTCCACCGAGTAGTTGGCGGCCTGCCGCACCAGCTTGTCGTCCCAGGGCTCGAACGCCTGGTTGATGGCCAGGAAATAGATGCGCGACCCGGGCACCGACTTGATGTTGATCCTGGGGTTCTTCGAGAGACGCGCCACGTCGTGGGCCGGCACCGCGTTGATGACGTCCACCTGCCCGGCTTCGAGGGCCGCGACCCGCGCCGCCTCTTCGGTGACCTTCCGCCACACCAGGGTCTTGACCTGCGGCTTGACGGCGCCCCAGTAAGCGTCGTTGCGCTCCAGCACCAGGTCGCCGTCGCGCTTGAAACTCACGAACCGGTAGGGTCCGGTGCCCGTGGGATGCTTGTCCACGTCCTTGCCGTGCTTGTCCGCGGCCGCCTTGCTCATGATGAAGCGGCTCTGGAGCTTGTCCAGGAACACGACGTTGGGCTTGTCGGTGATCAGGACCACGGTATGGTCGTCCGGCGTCCTCATCTCCACCAGCTCTCGCAACTGGCGCCTCTGGCGGCTCTTCTTGTCCGTCTTGACGCGGTTGAAGGAATACACCACGTCCCTGGACGTGAACGGCGAGCCGTCGTGGAACTTGATGCCCTTGCGCAGCTTGAACACCCACTCCTTCCCCTTGAACTCCCAGGACTCCGCCAGCTTCGGCACGTACTGCTTGCGTTTCTGATCGACCTCCACCAGCGGCTCCATGATGTGCTCCCAGATGCCGTAGGCCGGGCTCAGGCTGTGGGCGTAGGGGTTGAGCGAGTCGATGCTGCCGGCATGGTAGATGGCCACCTTTTCCGTGGAGGCGGCCCAAGCCGCCCCGGACGCGAGCACGCCCAGGATCAGCGCCGATGCGGCAAGCAGCGTCCATGCTTTTTGACGTGTATTCTCGTGGGAACGTATTTGAGATTTCATCGGGGAGTCCTCCTTCGGGAACCCGGACCAAGGGTCGGTCCGTACCCGCGATACATAGGAAATTGTCTTGTCGAAAGTCAACCGGAAAGTCATCGGGCGCCCCTTTCCCGAACACGCGGCCGCGGGATTGACCTTCGCCTGCGAGGCCGATATGGGTAAGGTCCCGCCGGCGCGCCTCGAAAGGCCCCGCCGGCAGGCACGATCGGAGGTATCTCATGGTCATGGCCGGAAACCGCTTGCCGTATCCCGACACGGCGTTCGTCAACGGAAAGGTCCGCACGTTCGCGTCCGGGCCGCAGACGGCGCAGACGGTCCAGGCCGTGGCTTGTTCCCGCGGGCGCATCGCCGCGGTGGGAACCTCGGACGAGGTCCTGCGGCTGTGCGGCGCCGATACCCGGGAGGTGGACCTCGGGGGCCGCACCGCGGTCCCCGGACTCACCGACGCCCACGTCCATCTGGCAGACAAGGGATTGGCCGAGCGGGAGCTCGTGGACTGCCGGGACTTCTACGGCCCGGTCGCGAGCATCGCCGACGTCCTGGCCCGGCTCTCCAGGCAGGCCGCGGACACCCCCGCGGGCCGCTGGGTGGTGGGGCAGGGCAGCCCCATGCAGGACTTCCGCATGGTGGACAAGCGCTTCCCCGACCGGAACGACCTGGACGCCGCGGTCCCGGACCACCCGGTGTCGCTCTCCTTCGGCGCCCACGTGACGGTTGCCAACACCCGGGCCCTGGCTCTGGCGGGGATCACCGGGGAGACGCCGGACCCGGCCGGCGGCTCCATCGAGCGGGACCCGGGCACCGGCGAGCCCACAGGGATCCTTCACGAGCGCGCCCAGCACATCGTGGCCGGCGTGACCCCGGACTTCGACGCGGCCCAGCGGAAGATGGGCATCGCGTACGCGGTGCAACAGAGCCTCGAACGGGGCGTGACCACCATCCACGACATCGTGAAGGACCCGGACGCGGTGCGCGCCTACCAGGAGTTGGCGAGGGAGGGCGGCCTGCACATGCGGGTGAGCCTGCTGCTGCGAATCATCGAGTCCGCCATGAGCACGGACAGCGTGCTGGAGACGGGCTTGCAGACCGGCTTCGGCAACGAGTGGCTGCGGGTGGGCGGCGTGAAGATGAGCATCGACGGCGGCATCACCGGCAGGAACGCGCTCTTCTACGAGCCTTACCGGGACGTCCCGGAGTATTACGGCCTGATCCGCATCCAGCAGGACGAGCTGGACGAGACCGTGGCCCGGTGCCACCGGGCGGGCCTTCGGTGCTGCGTGCACGCCATCGGCGACCGCGCCTTTGACATGGCGCTGGCGGCCTACGAGAAGGCGTTGCGCGCGGCCCCCAGGGACGACCACCGGCACCGCATCGAGCACATGGGCAACTGGCTCATGTCCCCGGAGCGCATCGAGAAGCTGGTGCGCATGGGCATCGTGGCCATTCCCAACATCTCCCTGGGGTATTTCGTCGGGGACTCCATCCGGGAGGCCGTCGGCGCCCATCGTCTGGCGGGGGCGTTCCCGTTCAAGACCCTGCTGGCCGCGGGGGTGAAGATGGCGGGCGGTTCCGACGCCCCCGGGTACTGGCCGGTGGACCCGCTGCGGGACATCGGCGCGTACGTCTCGCGGCAGACCCTGTGGGGGGAGACCCTCGTGCCCGAGGAGGCCCTGAGCGTGCGGCAGGCCTTCGAGCTGCACACCACCCACGCCGCGTTCGCCGGTTTCGAAGAGGACTGCAAGGGGACCCTGGAGGTGGGCAAGCTCGCGGACATGGCGGTGCTGGCCGAGGACCCCTTCGAGACGCCCGCGGAACGGATCAAGGACCTGAAGGTGGAGATGACGGTGGTGGGCGGCGAGGTCAGGCACCGGGCGTGACGCCGGGGCGCAGCGTGCGCCTGACGCCCCGGACCACCACGTCCAGGGGCGCCCCGGACTCCTCGTCCAGTGCGATTCGCACGCGGGCGCGGGTCAGGTCCAGCGCCAGCCGCCGCCCCCTGTACTGGAACCCCAGCCGCAACCCGGGCAGCTCGTCGGGCAGGCAGGGGTCGAGGCTCAGGGTCTCTCCCATCGTGTCGATGCCGGCGTAGCGGCTCAGGACCAGGTCGTCGAGCCCTCCCATGGCGCCCAGGTGGACGCCTTCGGGGGTGGTGCCGCCCTGGATGTCGGCCACGTCGCTCTGCAGCGCCTCCCGGAAATAGCGCCACGACGTCCGGGGGTCGGAGCGGGCCGTGACCGCGGCGTGGACCACCCGGCTCAGGGTGGAGCCGTGGGAGGTGCGCGCTGTGTAGTAGTCCACGGTCCTGCGGATGGCGTCGTCGCCCAGATCGTAGCCGAGTTGCCGGAACAGGGCCTTGAGGTCCTCGGTCCGCAGCAGGTAGAGCAGCATCAACACGTCCGCCTGCTTCGACACCTTGTAGCGGTTGGTGGAGTCTCCCTCCGCTTCGAGGATGCGGTCCAGCCGCTCGATGTTGCCGTACTTCTCGCGGTAGCCGCGCCAGTCGAACTCTTCCAGCGCGTCGTAGCCCTCGAACTGGCTGATGACGCCGTCGCGGTGGAACGGCACCGTCATCTTCCGGGTGATGTCCCGCCACCGCCGCTCGTCCTCCGGGCCGAGGCCGATTTCGCCGGAGAGCTCCGCCCGCCGGCCCTCTCCCAGCAGCGCGAGGGCGTCCAGGGCCCGTTCCAGCAGCCACACCACCATCACGTTGGTGTAGGCGTTGTTCCGCAAGCCGCCGGCGTCCGAGTCCGGATAGCGGTCGTGGTACTCGTCCGGCCCCATCACTCCTGTGATCTCGTAGCGTTGCGCGTCTTCGTTCCACCGGGCGAGGCTGGCCCAGAAGCGCGCGATCTCCAGGATCATCTCGGCGCCGTAGCGCTCCAGGAACTCCCGGTCCCCGGTGGTGCGCCAGTAGCGCCAGAGGTTGTAGGCGATGGCGACGTTGACGTGCCGCTGGCGGTGGCTGTGGTCCTCCAGCCACCGCCCGGAGTTGGGGTTCAGGTGCAGCTTCTGGGTCTCCTCCGAACCGTCGCTGCCGCTCTGCCAGGGGTACATGGCGCCCTCGAGTCCCTCCTCCCGGGCGGCCCTCCGGGCCTCGCCGAGCCGGTGATAACGGTACAGCAGCAGCGTCCGGGCGATCTCGGGCATCCGCGCCATGGAGGAGAACAGGATGTAGATCTCGTCCCAGAACACGTGGCCCCGGTAGGCTTCGCCGTGCAGGCCCCGGGCCGGCGCCCCCACGTCGAGGCCGACGGTGTGGGGGGACGTGACCTGCAGCAGGTGGAACAGGTGCAGGCGCAGGACCTTCTGTTCCTCCGGCCGATCCGGTAGCTCCACGTCGCACCGGCGCCACAGGGAACGCCACGCCCGGGAGTGGGATTCCAGCAACTCGCCGAAGCGGCCGCATTCGGACACTGCCAAGCGGGCGGCGTGGCCGCATTCGGACACGGCCCGGTCCCGGGACGAGTACAGGGCCGCGGTCTTCTCCACGGTCACGGCCCAGCCCGGCTCGATGGCGACCGTGATCTCCTGGGCGATGGCTTCCGGTTCCTCCACGTCGCGGCGGTGGTCCTCCGCAAGCCTCTCGTCTCCGGACGACCGCCTGTTCGGGTTGCGACCCTCCTTCGGTTCCTTCTCCGCGGCTTCGGTCTCCGCGTTTTCCTCGGGCGCGGCCGAATCCTCGAAGTTCGGCTCGGAGTCCTCCTTCGACCGAAACAGCCGCGTGCGCGCGGCCAGCGCCACCCGGATGCGCGACTGGCCGGTCTGCGCCACGAGGTACGTTCCGTCCGGTCCCGCGGTCCCCTTTTCGAGCACTTCCAGGTGCTTCGAGTCGAGGTCGCGGTAACGCGGCACGCCGGAGTTGACCACGGAGCCGTCCAGGGCCGACCGAAGGGCGGCGGTCCCGGACCAGTTCTCCGCCCGCAGGGTCATCTCCAGCGCCGCCAAGTGAGGCTGCTTCATGTGCACGAGCCGCCGGCTCCGCACGGAGGCCACGCGGCCCGCGGGGTCGCGGAACCGCACCCGCCGCGTAAGCACGCCGTTCCGGAAGTCCAGCTCCTGCCGGTAGGCCAGGATCTCCACCGTGGAGAGGTCGAACCAGGGACCGTCCTCCAGGCGAAAGCCGAGGCACAGCCAGTTGGGCAGGTTCACCAGGTCCTCGTTCACCACTACCCGGCCCCCCACGGTGGTCTCCAGCCGGTTGTAGCATCCCGCCAGGTAGGTCCCGGGGTAGTGGACGGCGTCGGCCCGGGACTCCTCCGCGGCCCCGCGGGCGGCGAAGTACCCGTTGCCCAGTGTGCACAGGGCTTCGCGCAAGCCCTGCCGGGCCGGGTCGAAGCCGTCGTATGCCAAGGTCCATTCACTCACGGGCGAAGCCCTTTACGGAAACTCTTGACAACCATCCCCGTTCGTCCTGGGTCCGTCGGTGCGGGCGCCCCCCACCCTGACCTCCCCCTCAAGGGGGGAGGGGATCGGAGGGTACAGAACGCGCAACGCAGCGAAGACTCCGGTTCACCCTGAGCATAGCGTGGCGATAATCCTCGTTCGTCCTGAGCGTAGCGAAGCGAAGTCGAAGGACGCGCTTCCCGTGGGGAGAGGGAACTCGACCCCACTACGGTTCGCCTGCCCGGGCAGGCTCCTGGAGGACGCCGCCCCGGATGGTGTGGCGGGCGGCGATGCGGCGCCCCGCGGTCCGCCGGTTGCCCACGCTGTCCCGCAGGGTCGTCTCCTCGTCCACCAGCTCCAGCACCGCCACGTCCGCCTCGCGGCCGACTTCGAGGACGCCGAGCCGGTCTTCCCAGCCCATGGCCCGGGCCGGGTGGAGGGTGCAGTCGGCGACGACTTCGTCGAGGCTCAGGCCCAGGGTCAGGAACTTGGTCATGGTGGTGGGCAGGTCCACCACGTGGCCCGCGGCGCTGCGGCTGTGGAGGTCGGTGCTGATGACGTCCGGAACCAGTCCCTGGTCCATGGCCCGGGCCACCAAGTCGAAATCGAAGTGCCCGTTGGCGTGGGCCACGTCGAAGACCACGCCGCGCTCGCGGGCCTCCAGGACCGCGGGCCGGAGCCGGCCGGACGGCTCCACGATGGCCGGCTGCTTCGGCGTGTAGCAGTGGGTCACCACGTCGCCCGGCCGCAGCGTCTCGACGATCTCTTCCATGGAGACGCCGGTGTTGCCCACGTGGACCATGACCGGCGACCGGCAGTCTTCCCCCGCCCGGACCGCCAAGCCCAGGGCCTCCCGGCCGTTCCGCCCCACCGAGGTCACGTGCAGCCGGACCTTGATGCCCACGGCCACGTCGGGGTTCTCCCGCACCGTGCGCGCGGCCCCTTCGGGGTCGGCGAAGGCGATGTTCTCGAGCTCCCCGGGCGCGTTCAGGACCCCGTGCTGGGCCAGCGCCACGAAGGACAGCATGCGGGTGCGGGAGCGTTGGTGCACCAGATGCCGGAAGCCCGGGAAGTTCACCGGCCCCGCGGAGCCCGCGTCCGCGGCTGTGGTCACGCCGGTGGCGCGGCACACGGGGTCCGCGTCGAAGCCGTAGGGGTTGACTCCCCAGTAGCTGTGGACGTGGAGGTCGATGAGGCCGGGGGTCACGAAGCAGCCCTCGGCGTCGATGACCTGCCGGGGGCCCTCCCGGGACAACCCCGCCTGCATGGCCGCGATGCGGCCGCGGGCAATGCCCACGTCGAGCCGCTGCCGCGTCCCCCGGGCCGGGTCGAGCACCGTTCCGTTGACCAGGACCAGGTCGAATGCGTCGCTCACGGCAAAGATCCCCTGGCGCCGGTCCGCTCCCGCGCCGTCCCGGGCTCAGGACGCGGGCCGGTCCTCCGACAGGCCGTAGAACCGGGTGGGGTTGTCGTGCAGGATCCGGTCGATGACGCGGGGCTCCACGTCGCCCTTCTCCTTGAGGCCCTTGAGGGCGAGCAACTCGCTGGCGTTGTCGGCGTGGCCGTAGTCCGAGCCGATCATGACCATGTCCTCGCCCGCGTGCCGGATCACGTAGGGCAGGTCGTCGTCGGTCTGGCAGGCCACGTAGATCCGGTTCGCCCGGAGCAGGTCGCCGGCGGGCTCGACCCCGCGCTTGCGCTGACGCAGGGCGATGTCCTTGACCACGTGGGGGACCCATTGGGCCGCGACTTCGATGGCGCCGATGCGGAGTCCCGGGAAACGCTGGGGGACGCCGCGCATTACCAGGGCGTGGACCGCGCCGATCACCGTGAGCTTGGCGGTGCGGAAGGGGTCGTTGCCGAAGGCCTCCGCGACCGCGGCGTTGCCGATGCCCGAGTGGACGCCGATGGGCACGTCCAGGCGGGCGGCCTCGTCGTAGAGCGGGAAGAAGTAGGGGTGGTGCAGCGGGTGGCGGGTCTCCAGGCCCCGCATGAACACGGCGCAGGCGCCGTGGTCCGCGGCCCAGCGCAACTCGTCGAGGGCGTCGTCCATGCTCGACAGCGGCAGCGGCGCCGCCCAGCGCAGCCGCCCCCGGCCAGCGGCCCAGATGTCCCCGAGCCAGCGGTTGTACGAGCGGCACAGCGCCAACTCCACGTCGGCGCGGTCGGTGACGGGCCGCAGGAACAGGGTGGGGTAGAGCACCTGGACGTCCGTGCCGATCTCGTCCATGTGCCTGAGACGGGCGTTGATGTCGGCCATGTCCCGGGATTCCCGGGGCGTGTCCAGGCCCACGTTGTCGCGGCCGCCGATGAGCTTGCCGTTGATGACCCAGTAGTCGCGGGTCCCGCCCTCGGGCAGTTCCACCGACACCGGCACCGGGCGGAACCGCTTGTCGCGCCCCTCAAGGTATTCCCATGTGTGTTCCGTCTCGATGACGTGGGCGTCAGCGTCGATGGCCAGCATGCGTCCGTCCTCCACTCCGTGGCCCCGGGGCCCCGGGTCAGATGCCGTAGAAGGCCCTTGTTCAGTTTGCGGCTCCGACTTCGATCCCGACAAGTTGACCCAGTGGGGATGGTTGAAAATCCGGGATCAGCTTGGTAATCAGATCCTGATGGAGAGAACTCTATATGACTGCTTGCAGGCTGTCAAAAGAGGCCTTGAGGATTCTTCCGGGAAGGATCCGGACAGGACCTATGATCTCCTCTTCGGGATTCGAAGGTCTGTTCGCTACCATAACCACAGACGTCGCTTTTACGAGATCTGGAACTCGATAACGGTAGCGGCGGCGATGTTGGGAGGATCGTCTGCTGTGGCGACTTTCCTGGCCGACTTGGCAGAAGGGTGGAGTTGGCTCCCGGTTTGTCTTGCCGCCGCGGTCGCAGTCCTGGGCACCGTGGATCTCGCTGTAGGGACGTTGCGTTGCGCGTACCTGCATGGGGACCTCGCCCGAAGATTCATCTCTTTGGAACAACGGTTCGCACATGGGCGTAGCCTGGAA
This sequence comes from uncultured Binatia bacterium (SeqCode), assembly GCA_965204235.1. Lineage (GTDB taxonomy): Bacteria > Desulfobacterota > Binatia > UBA9968 > JAJDTQ01 > JAJDTQ01. The sequence goes on along the minus strand of OZ241979.1, from coordinate 1,524,754 downwards.
GACGACGAGCACGAAGAATTGACCCGCGCACGGTTGGGGATAGAGGCGGACGAACCTCCGCCCCTGCGTCTTCTCGACGTGATGTGTCATTTCGAGTTGCTGCGTTCCCTGGGCGACAAGACCGTGCATCCCGATATCCCGTGGCCGCGCCGCAAGCTCGCATACTGGATGAGCCAAGCCGATTACGCCCAGCGGGTGGCCGAGGAACGGATGGCGCCGGCACAGAGCCTCTAATACAATCCAACACGGGATTCAGGGGGTGCAGGGGTGTTGTATGGCAGGGTTCGACTGATGGATGTAGGCTTCGAGCTTGGCTAACGGAGGGACGATCCCATGCAGATGTTGATGGCCTTTGCAGTCGCGGGCGCGTTGATGCTGGCAGGGTGCGGCGGCGGATCGAAGGGCGCGTCTGTTGCGGGTATGCCTTCTGACGGTAGGACTCCGACTCCGACACCTACCCCCCCCCCCCCCCCCCCCCCCCGAACCTGTAAAGGGGCTGCCGGAGGATCATACGCTGGAAACAGGAACCATCCCCGCAGGAGAGATCCGGACGATCCTTGAGGCTGACGGTATGAGGACTACGCTTACATGCCCAGCCGGCGGCGCCGCCTGCATGATCACGGTCGCGTCCGATGGCACGGCCACATTCACAGGTGGCAGCCCCGCCGTTGGAACCGCACCCATCCCGGAACCCGAACCTGTAACGGAACCTGAACCAGAGACTTACTATCCAGTTTCTTCCGCGCACTGGATACAGGAACCTCCTGGAGGTTGGGCAGGCTACCCAGCCGACGCCAACAACGATAGGGAGTCCACGGAGACCCGCGGAGAGTACGAAATCTATAGCTGGTGGCGGGAGCTTCGGAGTACGGAGGTTCTCGGATACTACGGCTTACAGTCCCGCCCCGTCGGATTTATGCAACCATGGTTTCAACGACACGCGGATACCGTTCAGCCGGGAGAGACTGCCAGATGGAGAGGGGACTTCATTGGGTACGGCTTTGCCCGGCAATTCGCATATACCGACGCGGGGTGGACGGCGGCCAACGACTTGGAAGCTAGATACGCGGATACCGGAACGCTGGCCGATGCGGGAGGCACCGAAAGACCCTATGCCACTAAGATTATCGGGGACATAGGAATAGACGTAACATTTACTCCCGGCGGTAGTGTAAACGCCAATTGGTCATTGGCCAACTCTCAAACTCCTACGGGGGGGAGCTTCGGCGTTATGGTCTTACCTGTATTCGGAATCATATCCTTTAGTAATATAGACCGTGGTTACGCGGGCATCTCTGTCAATCCAGATGGTACATTTTCCTATACCGAAACCCTTCCCTACACAACCCGGGCTCAAGCTCTAGCTAGTGTTAATACTGTGGGCCAGGCCTCCGAGCTTTCCGGAGCGTTCGTCGGCACGGAAGGGCATGGAGTCCTTGGAACATTCGACTATCATAGGCTCCTGGTCACCGAACAACCCTTGGGTACCCCGGTTAACAGAAGGATCCAAAGCCTCGGTTTGAGAGGCGCCTTCGGCGCAAAGCGGACCCCTGCCAGTCCCTAGCCAACCTCCCCAACGAAAGTTGCCGCTGGCGGAGATCGTGATGGTCTGCGCCGCGGGCGGCGCGGACGCCACCGCGGCCAAGGTAAGGACGAGGGCGGCAAGCCCGGCGCGAAGGCGGGCGGCGCCGCCAACCGGCCGCGGGTCAGATGCCGTAGAAGGCCCCGGGGTTGTCCCGGGTGATCCGGGCGACCGCGGCGTGGGAGATCTCGCCCTTGTCGGCGCGTTGCTTCAGGAGGCCGAGGAAATCCATTTCCTGGGCGGAATCGTTGTGGGTGTAGTCCGAGCCCACCAGCAGTTGGGCTTCCCCGGTGTGCCGGATGATGTAGCCCAGGTCCTCATCTACTTGGCACGATACGTACATGCGGTTCCGCCGCAGGATGTCCTCCGGTATCTCCTCGACCTCCATGGTGGAGCGCAGCACGCTCGTGGGCCTTTCCCTGTTCTTCTCCAGCCGGCGGCGGATCTCGTACAGCACGAAGGGCACCCACGAAGCGGTGGCCTCGATGAAGCCGAAGCGCAAGGCCGGGAAGCGCTCCGGCACGCCGTGGACGATCAGGGACTGGAACGCGTGCACCACCGGCAGCAGTATGCGGTAGAAGCGGCTGAAGGTGAACTCGCGCGCGGGGGTGAAGTCCGGCACGCCCGAGCCCGTGTGGAAGCAGATGGGCATGTCGAGCCTCTGGGCCTCTTCGTACAACGGAAAGAAATAGGGGTCGTTGGCCCACGAACCGGCCTCCCGGTCGCCCTTCTTGAGCACCCCGCAGGCGCCGTGCTCCCGGGCGAAGCGCATCTCGTCCAAGGCCGCGTCCATGGTCAGCGTCGGCGGCAGCATCACCCAGCGCAGCCGTCCGTCGGACTGGGCCCAGCGCTCCGCCATCCACCGGTTGTAGCTGCGCCGGAGCGCCAGCTCGACTTCCGGCTTGTCGGTGAACTCCACCAGGAACAGGGTGGGGTACATGACCTGGAAGTCCACGCCCATGCGGTCCATGTCCTCCAGGCGCCGCCCCACGTCCTTCAGCTCCCGGGCGCCCTCGGTGGTGTGGGTCTCCTCGTCCCTGCGCACGAAGCGGATCTGCCGCTTGCCGTCGATGATCCAGTAGCGCATCTGCGCGTTGCCGGCGTCCTGGTTCCGGGGATAGGCGGTGACGGGCTTGAACGCCTCATCGCCGTCGGGCATGAACTCCCAGGTATCCTCGGTCTCGTCCACATGGGTATCGGCGTCGATGACTGGCATGACCTCCTCCGGGTCGAACGCGGGAACGTAGAATGGAGTCGATTACCAGAACCGGCCCGGCTTGCCTAGCCATCGCAAAGGATGACTCCGATCCCCTCCCCCCTTGAGGGGGAGGGTCAGGGTGGGGGGAAACCGCTAGCGCTTGCCGCACGGCCTGAACTTGGGCAGGCTGATGTCGCTGCCGGCCGGCTCGAAGACCACCTCCACGGCCATCCCGATCTCCACCCGGCCCACCGGGCACTGCACGATGTTGGTGTAGAACCGGGGACCCTCCTCCAGATCGACCCAGGCGATGACGTAGGGGATGTCCTTCTCGAAGGCCCTGGCGCCCCGCCCGGCCAACTGGCGGATGACGGTGAAGGAATAGACCGTGCCGCGGCCGCTGAGCTCCTGCCAGTCGAGTTCCGGGTCGCCGCATTCCATGCACGCGGGACGGGGGCACCACACGTACTCCCGGCACGACCGGCAACGCTGCATCACGAGCCGGCCCTCCCGGGCGGCCCGCCAGAAAGGCTCGGTGAGCTCGGTGACTTCGGGCAGGGGCCGCCGGGGTTCCCGTTCCGCTTCAGCCATGGTCGTTGCCCAGCAGGGCCACGGCGGTGGAGCCGAGGTTCTTCCCGTAGGGGAGGCCGCCGAGGCCGGTGACCAGGCCCGTGCGCGCGTCGGGCACCTGCCTCTCGCCGCCGTCGCCCCGCAGTTGGGTCACCGCCTCCAGGATGTGGATCATGCCGCCCGCGGTGGACGGCTGCCCGCAGTTGATCATGCCGCCGCCGGTCTGGATGGGCAGGGCGCCCTTGCAGGAGAAGTCGGTGGTCTCGAAGTACCGGACGTCGCCCTTGTCGCAGAAGCCCAGGTCCTCGACCTGCATCAGCTCGATGATCACGTAGTCGTCGTAGAGCTCGGCGAAGTCCACGTCGGCGCGGGTGACGCCGGCCATGGCGAAGGCCCGGGCGCCGGCGTCCTTCACCCCCATCACCAGCGCGTCCGAGTGGGTCCGGGGGCCGTAGCTCGGGTTGTCCTGCTCGCCGAAGCCCATGAGATAGACCGGCTTCCGGCGCTGCCGGGCGCGGGCCTCGGCCGCGGACGCGAGGATGAACGCCTTGCCGCCGTTGGCGGGCATGACGCAGTCCAGCAGGCGGACGGGGTCGGCCACCAGCCGGGAGTTCCCGTATTCCTCGAGGGTGAGCGGCTTCCTGAGGTAGGCGTTGGGGTTCAGCGATGCGTGGTAGCGGGCGGTGACGGCGATGTTGCCCAGCGCGTCCAGGGTGGTGCCGTACTCGTGCATGTGCCGCCGCATCACCAGCGCGATGGCGCTGTTGGCGCCCATGAGTCCGTAGGGGACCTCGAAGTCCCGGGTGTCTCGGGGCTCGACCCCGGGATGGGTCTCCACGAACGCCGCGGACGCGGCCACGCACAGCACCCGGTCCACCAGCCCGCCGTGGATCGCCGCGGCCGCTTGGCCCAGGGCGGACACTGCGCTGGCGCCGCCGTTGGCGGAGGCCAGGGACAGGGCCGGGGCGACGCCCAGTATGGAGGCGGCCTCCTCCGGCCAGAAGGGTTGCAGGTAGTTGGTGGTATAGATGGCGGCGAGCCCCTGGCCGTCGAAGTCCCTGCGTTCGAGCCCGGCGTCCTCCATGGCCAGGCGCGCGGCCCGGGCCAGGTACTCCGGGATGGTCCGGCGCCGCTCCCCCGGACGGCGCCCCAGGCGGTCCACCGGGGTCTCGCCGATGCCGATGATGGCCGTGCTGCCGCGAATGCTCATGGGGTGGAGGACTCCGCGCCGCCGTGCGCGCGGGCTCCCGAATCATACGCGACTTTGCATTGGCGTCAAGGGTTCGAGTATAATTCCGCGGACCGCCGGGCGCCGCCCGCGGGACGCCGCGGTGGGTTCACGGCGCGGGTGCCACAACCATCGGTCCGGGAGGTTGCGCTGCATGTCGGAGTTCAGGTTTCAGCCCATTTTCGAGCTCGGCGAGGACGCCACCGAGTACCGGAGCCTGGGAACGGAGGGGGTATCGGAGGTCCGCGTGGACGGCCGCTCGATCCTGAAGGTGGAACCGGCGGTGCTGCGCAGGCTCACGGCCGAGGCCATCCGCGACGTCTCCCACCTGTTCCGGTCGAGCCACTTGGCGAAGCTGCGGGCCATACTCGACGACCCCGAGGCGTCGAAGAACGACCGCTTCGTGGCGATCCAGCAACTCAAGAACGCCAACATCGCCGCGGGCGGCGTCCTGCCCGCTTGCCAGGACACGGGCACTGCCATCGTCATCGGCAAGAAGGGGGAGGACGTTTTCACCGGCGCCGACGACGAGGAAGCGTTCTCCGCCGGCGTCTTCGACGTCTATACCGGCACGAACCTGCGCTATTCGCAGCTTGCGCCCCTGACCCTGTACGAGGAACGGAACACCGGCACCAACCTGCCGGCGCAGGTGGAGATCTACGCGGCCCCCGGAGACGCTTACGAGCTCCTCTTCATCACCAAGGGAGGGGGCTCCGCCAACAAGACGTTCCTGTACCAGCAGACCCCCGCCCTGCTGAACGAAGCTTCCCTGGTCGCGTTCCTGGAGAAGCAGATCAAGACCATCGGCACCGCGGCCTGTCCGCCCTACTATCTTGCCATCGTCGTGGGCGGCCCCTCGGCCGAGTTCACCCTGAAGACGGTGAAGCTGGCCAGTTGCCGCTACCTGGACGGGCTTCCCACCACCGGGAACGAGTACGGCCGGGCGTTCCGGGACCTGGAGATGGAGGCCAGGGTCCAGGCCATCAGCCACCGGATGGGCGTGGGCGCCCAGTTCGGCGGCAAATACTTCACCCATGAGGTGCGCGTGGTCCGCCTGCCCCGGCACGGCGCTTCCTGTCCGGTGGGCATCGGCGTCTCGTGCTCAGCGGACCGGCAGGCCAAGGCCAGGATTACCCGGGACGGGGTGTTCCTCGAGCGGCTGGAGACCGACCCCGCCCGGTATCTGCCGGACTTCCACGAGGAGGACGACGCGGACGCGGTGGTGAGCATCGACCTGAGCCGGCCCATGGACGAGATCCGCGGCGCCCTTTCCAGGCATCCGGTCAAGACCCGGCTGTCCCTGAACGGCGCCATCGTGGTGGCCCGGGACCTGGCCCACGCCAGGCTGAAGGAGCGGCTGGACGCGGGCGAGCCGTTGCCGGACTACTTCAAGGACCACGTGATCTACTACGCCGGACCGGCCAAGACCCCCGAGGGGTACGCCTCCGGCTCGTTCGGTCCCACCACCGCCGGACGCATGGACTCCTACGTGGAACTGTTCCAGTCCCGCGGCGGCAGCCTGGTCTCCCTTGCCAAGGGCAACCGGTCGCGGCAGGTGACCGAGGCGTGCAAGAAGCACGGGGGGTTCTACCTGGGCTCCATCGGCGGCCCCGCGGCCGTGCTGGCCAGGGACCACATCAAGCGCGTGGAGGTGCTCGACTATCCCGAGCTGGGCATGGAGGCGGTGTGGAAGATCGACGTCGAGGACTTCCCTGCCTTCATCGTCGTGGACGACAAGGGCAACGACTTCTTCGCCGACCTGCAGTAGGGAATGAGGAAACTCGGAACGATTGCCCCGTTCGTCCTGAGCGTAGCATGGCGGAGAACCCCGTTCGTCCTGAGCGTAGCGAAGCGAAGTCGAAGGACGCGCTTTTTCACAGGGAGAGGCGCCTCGATCCAGAATGGACCAGAGGTTCCTGAATAGTCCGAAGGATCCGCGGGTTCCCCGGGAGGTTACCGTATGGCCGTTCGATCCGGCAGGGAGTACGTCGATGCGTTGCGCGACGGCCGCGAGGTGTGGCACGCGGGAAAGCGCATCGAGGACGTGACCGCGCATCCCGGCTTCACCGGCACCATCGGGACCCTGGCGGACCTGTACGACCGGCAGGTCTCGGCGGAAGACCGCGACACCATGACCGCGGCCCGGGAGGAAGGGCGCATCTCGTATAGCTACCTGCCTCCGGTGGACGCCGAAGAGCTCCGGGCCAAGCGCGGCAACATCGAGCTCTGGTCGCGCGAGACCTTCGGCCAGATGGGCCGGTACCCGGAGTTCTGCGCCGAGCTCGTGGTGGGCCTGTTGGACTTCGCCGACACCCTCGCCGCCCACGACCCCCGCTGGGGCGGCAACGCCCGCGCCTACTACGGCCACTGCATCGCCGGAGACCTGTGCCTGACCCACGCCCTCACCGACCAGTTCTACGACCACTCCAGACGCGTGAGCGAGCAGCGGGACCCGGACCTGGTCCTCCATATCGTCGGGGAGACCTCCGAGGGGCCGGTGGTCCGGGGCCTGCGCAACCTCGCCACCCTGGCGCCGCTGTCCGACGAGGCGCTGGTGTATCCCATCCGTCCCAGGGACGCGGACGAGCCCGACTACGCCATCGCCTTCGCCATCCCCATGAACGCGCCGGGGCTCAAGATCATCTGCCGGGACCTCTACGCCGAGCACGCCGACCCGGAGCGCTTTCCGCTCACCAAACGGTTCGACGAGGTGGACGCCACCCTGGTCTTCGACGACGTGGTGGTGCCCTGGGAGCGGGTCTTCGCCTACCGCGCGCCGGAGTTGGTGGCGGGGTTCCACCGGAACATCCAGACCTGGGCCCAGTACGCCACCATGGTGCGGCTCATCACCAAGCTGGAGACCTTCCTGGGGGTCGCCCAACTGCTCACGGAGTGGTCCGGCCGGCACAAGGCGCCCCATTCGCAGATACGGCTGGCCGCCTTCATCCAGGACCTGGAGATCCTGCGCGACTGCGTGGAGATGGCCGAGAACCGGGCGCATCGTACGGCCGGGGGCCATTGGGCGCCGCTCTTGAGCCCGTCGTACCGGGTGTACAGCATCGAGGCGTCGGACCGGGCGGAGCACAACATGGAGAGCCTCCTGACCAGCTCACTGGTGCTCACCGGCGGCGCCTCGGACTTGGCCAGCGGCGAGTTGGGGCCGCTGGTGGACCGCTATTTCCGCGGCTGCGCTCCCAGCACGCGGGAGCATCTGCGGCTGCTGGCGGTGGCCGCGGACCTGGTCATGACGCCCTTCGGCAAACGGGGGCAGCTCTACGAGCGTTTGCAGAGCGGCGAGACCGACAACATGAGGCGGCGGCTCCACGCGCAGTTCCGGGAGCGCGGCGGCGCCGATCGGCTGCTGGCGTTCATCAACCGGGAGTGGTGACGGTGGCGGCGGACCCGGTCCTGCGGCGCGCCCGGTCGGTGGCGGAGTTGCGTTCCTACCGGGGGGGCGTCGGCAGCCTGGCCAGCCGGGCCGCGGCCCTCGCGTTTCGCCCCGGACCCACCGACGTCCTCATCGCCACCTTTCCCAAATGCGGCACCACCTGGCTGCAACAGATCGTGCACGGGCTCAGGACCCGCGGCTCCATGGACTTCGACGAGATCACGCTGGTGGTGCCGTGGCTCGAGCTCGCCGGGGACCTCGGCCTCGACCCGGACGCCCCGCAGGCGGCCGAGCCCCGGGCGTTCAAGAGCCACCTGAGCTGGGACGAGATCCCCAAGGGGGGCCGCTACATCTCCATGGTGCGGGACCCCGGGGACGTGCTCGTGTCCCTGTACCACTTCCATGAGGGCTGGCGGTTCGAGCCCGGGACCATCACCCTGGGAGACTACGCCCGGCAGTTCTTCCTGGCCCCGGAACGGGGCCGGAGGTACTGGCGGCACGCGGCGTCGTGGTGGCGGCAGCGCGGGCGCAAGGACGTGCTGCTGTTCAGCTACGAGGCCGTCTGCGCGGACCTTCCGGGCGCGGTGCGAAGGATCGCGCGCTTCATCGGGTGTCCGCTGGACGACGGCCTGCTGGAGGTGGTGGTGCGGCAGTCCTCCATCGGTTTCATGAAGGCCCACGGCGCCCGGTTCGACGACCACGTGGTGCGTTCGGTCTGCAACGCCGCCAACGGTCTCCCGCCCGGAGGATCCTCATCCAAGGTGAGGAACGGGAGGGTGGGCGACCACGTGGACCGGCTGCCCCCGGACGTGCGCCAATCCCTGGACCGGTTCTGGCGCGAGGAGATGGAAGGCCGCTTCGGCTTCGCCTCCTACCGGGACATGCTCGCCGCTCTCGGCCCCGCCGGGGACTCCCCCGCGGTGGCGTGAAGGACGCCCTCATCTCCCCTGGGAGAGCGCGTCCTTCGACTTCGCTACGCTACGCTCAGGATGAACGGAGTTCTTCGCTATGCTACGCTCGGGACGAACGGATCTCTTTGCCTGGCTACGCTCAGGACGAACGGGGATCGTTGTTCCGAGTTTCCTCTATTCGTACCGGCCGTCCTTGCCGGCCACGAGTTTGCCGTCCTCGTAGGTGAACAGTTGCCCGGATTGCTCCATGGGCGCCTGGGCCGCCAGCACGAAGCCCTGTCCCAGTATTTCCGGGGTGGGGAGCCGGGTGAACGCCTCCTCGGGCGCTCCTTCGGTGACGATGGGAACTCCGGGTGAGAAGATCACCACGCAGACGTTGGACTCCCGGACCTCTTCGGCCACGTACCGGGTGAAGGTCCAGATGGCGTCCTTGGTGACCACGTAGGCGCAGGCGCCGCCCGGCCTGACGCCCCCGCCGCCGTAGAGGTTGATGATGTGCCCGGCCCGGCGCGGCTCCATGTGGGCCAGGGCGTGCTTGGTGCAGAGGAAGGTCCCGCCCAGGTTGGTCTGGATCACCCGGTTCCAGAACGTCAGTTCCATGTCCCGGACCAGCGGCCAGCGTGGGATGCCCCAGGCGAAATGCGGCACGATGGCGGCGTCGTTCACCAGCACGTCGATCTGCCCGAAACGCTGGACCACCTGTTCGAAGGCCCGGTTCACCGCGTCCTCGTTCTGGACGTCCGCGTTGATGCCCAGTGCGTCGGTCATCTCCCCGAGTTCGGGGCCGGTCTTGTCGAGCCATTCCTGAACCACGTCGATGATGACGACCCTGGCTTTCTCCCGCGCGAACGTCAGCGCGGCGTGGCGTCCGATGCCCTTGCCGCCGCCCGTCACGACCACCACCTTTCCTTCCAGCATGTCGGTCCTCCGTTGGCTGTCGGATTGTCCCGAAGCCCGTTCCGTTCCTGCGTGGTCCCGGTGGAGCCGGCGCCGGCTCTCCGGGTCCGGAACCTCCCCGTTCGTCGATCCCTGGCGCGGCCGCGGCTCCCCGCCGCGCTCCTTCAGCCCGCGGAAGACCTTCTCCGCGGTCACCGGGAGCTCGAAGAGGCGCACGCCCACGGCGTCGGCAACCGCGTTGGCGATGGCGGCCGGGGGGCTGTTGTTGGCGAACTCGCCGATGGCCTTGGCGCCGTGAGGCGCCAACCCGCCGCCGGACTCCACCAGCACCGTCTCCGGGCGGGGGACGTCGCGGATGGTGGGGAGCTTGTAGTCGCCCAGGCTGGCGTTGGCCACCTTGCCGTCCTCCAGCACCAACTCTTCCATGAGGGCTTGGCCCATGCCCATGACGACGCCGCCGTCGATCTGGCCCTGGTGCGTGACGGGGTTGATGACGGCGCCCACGTCATGAGCCGTGACCATGCACTCGACGCGCGTCGCTCCGGTCTCGGGGTCCACCTCCACTTCCGCCACCTGCGCGCATACGTAGGTCACGTCGTCCCGGTAGGGGAAGTCTTCCTCGACGGTCACGGTCCGGTGGTCCGGGTTCCGGGAGGCGACCTGCGCCAGGGAGAGGCTCTGTCCCGGCTCGGCCCGGAGCGAGAACCGGCCGTTGGCGTACGCCGCGTCCGAAGGATCGCATTCCAGCATGCGGGCGGCGCAGGCGGTGAGCTTGGCCAGCAGCCCCTTGCAGCCCTTCTCCACCGCCTGCCCCGCGGTATAGGTGACGCGGCTGGCCCGGGCGCCCGTGTCATAGGGAGCCGTGTCGGTGTCGCCGGTGACCACCCGGACCCGTTCCAGCGTCAACTGCATGCGCTCGGCCGCCAGTTGGCGCAGGATCGTGTGGGCGCCGGTTCCCTGGTCCACGGTGGGGCTCAGCACCGTAAGCGTCCCGTCGGCCTCGGCCGAGACCGTGACGCCGGTCTCGCCGCCGGAGATGTGGCGCCCGTAGATGGCCACGCCCCGTCCGCGGTTGGCCCCCGGCCCGGAACCGCGCCAGTCCGCCGCGTCCAGGGCGCGGGTCAGCACCGTATGGATCTTCACGCCGGTGAGCCGTTTGCCGATGGCGTCCTCCTCGTCCTCCCGCAGGACGTTGCGCAGGCGGAACTCGCCCGGATCCATGCCGAGATCCCGCGCGACCAGGTCGGTGTGCGATTCCAGGGCGAAGAAGGTGGGGATGGATCCCGGGCTCCGGTAATAGCCTCCCGGGGTCGTGTTGGTATAGACCTGCAGGAACTCGAAGGCTGCGTGCTCCACCCGGTAGAGACCCCCGGCGTAGTGCCAGGTGGCGAAGGAGGCGCTGGCCTTGAGGGCGCCGTAGGCCCCGCCTGCGTGCCACGCCTTCATGCGGCGCGCCACGATCCGGCCGTCGCGCTTGACCCCGGTGCGGACGGCGATGACCGTGGCCTCGTCCGGGTTGCAGGCGGTCAGTTCCTCCGCATAGGTCATGACGATCTTCACCGGACGGCCCGACTCACGAGCCAGGAAGAAGGCGATGGGCAGGTCCCTGGCGTCTCCCTTGCCGCCGAACTCGCCGCCGACGTTCACCGGGTGGACGCGGACGCGGCCTTCTTCGACGCCGATGGCGTCGGCCAGCATCCGGCGCGTGCGGAAGGGGTCCTTGGTGCTCGCCCAGACCCGGATGCGGCCGTCGGGGTCGAGGGCCACCAGTCCCGCGTGCGGCTCCAGGTAGCCCTGGTGCCGGCCGGGAACCCGGAACGTATGTTCGAGGGTCAGGTCGGCGTTGCGGAAGCCCCGTTCCACGTCGCCCTTGGTCCAGAGCAGCCGGGTGAGACCGTTGCGGACGTCCGCGGCCAGCCGTTCGTGCGGCGCTCCCGGGTACGCGCCCACGTCGTCGTGCAGCAACGGCGCCCCGGGCTCGGTGGCCTCCACCGGGTCGAACACCGCCGGCAGGACCTCGTAGTCCACCTCGATGAGGCCCAGGGCGGCCTCCGCGGCGTCGGGAGTCTCCGCAGCCACCGCGGCCACCCGGTCGCCCGCGTACCGCACCCGGTCCCAGCACAGCACGGGCATGTCCCGGATCTGCTTGCCCATGAAGCGGTGCGGCGCCTCCCGGCCGGTGACCACGGCCTTGACCCCGGGCGCGCTCCTGGCCCGGGCCGCGTCGATGCCGCGGATGCGCGCGTGGGCGTGGGGGCTTCGGAGGACCTTGCCCCACAACAGCCCCTCGCACGGGACGTCCGCGGCGTAGCGCGTGCGCCCGGTGACCTTGTCGGGCCCCTCGGCCCGCAGCGCCGCGGCGCCGACCATGCTGGTTACGGTCATGACGGTCTCCCCACGGAATGCGATGAAACCGGATTATCCAAGGGGTTGTGGCATTGCCACAAGAATCTACTTTAAGTTTTGCTAGAGTAGAAAACGGAAAGGAGAACGCCATGCTGGACCTGACAGAGATACCCGTTGCACCGCCAACACGGAAAACTTATCTCTCCGTGCTTGCCAACCTCGACAAATGGTTGAAGGGTAGAGATCTCACCGACGAAACCCTGTCCGAGTACCTATCTTACCTCTACGACAAGGGCAAGTCTCCCGTCTTGGGGAATACCGTACTCGCCGCCTGCCGATGGCGGGCAGAGTGCGAAGACAAGCCCGATCCCCGGGGGAAGCTTAGCCGACGTGCCATAGCTAGCTTCCGGCGCAAGGGTGCGGGACGCGGACGTGGACAGGTTGCCGGGCTGACCTATGAGGACGTGGACAGGTTGATTGCTCTCGCCTCCGGAGAGAAGACTCTTTAGGAACCTCTGATTTATTCCCCTCCGCAGGAGGATAATGGTAACGAAAAGAGAAGGCAAGGAGTAGAATAGGAGCATATCAGGGAGAGGGAGGCTACCGGAATGCAGCAGCGGACGTGGTTGACAGGGGGGTGTGGCTATGGCAGGTTTTTACCCTCGTCGGCGGTGGTGGGCAGGCGAGGGTTGGGCGGCGTGCAGCTTCCACTACCGGGGCAACCCTCCCCGTCACTCTCAACCCTGCACGCCGCCCGCTAACCGAAGAGGAGGGTTCCATGAAGACAACGATCTTGGCGGCGGTGTTGGCCGTCGCGTTGATGCTGGCCGGGTGCGGTGGCGGATCGAAGGGAGGCGCCGGGGCTGGTATGCCTTCAACGCAGACTCCAACGACACCCAGGCCAACGGTAAGGGTTGTACCTCTGTCAGTACCTGGAGAGCCTGAAACGCCCGCGGTGGCTGTGGAGATACCGGACAACACCGTCAGGATTAACCCCGGACAAACGCGGGAAGTGAGCGTAGGCGGGCGATCCGTTTCGGTCAGGTGTCCTTCCGGCGGCGCATCCTGTCATGTTGGCGTCCACGAGGGTTCGTTGTGGTACAGGCTCGACGGCGCGATTCCGTTCGCATTGGCCGGTCTGCCTTCGACTCCAACGCCGACTACTCCGCCTACTCGGGTCATTGAACCCCCGCTAACCCCGCTGATTACTTGGCGGGAACTGCCTACTCTGGTGGATCGTATGACCCACCGGACGGAGCTACGATCAAAATCCTTCGCAGGATCGTCATGTGACGACGGCGTTACAGCCTGTCAAGCCGTAGTGAAAACCCTGCTTGCGAACGCAACGGAAAACGGACGGGAAGAGTACCACATATTCTCATGGGCGGGGCGTGTGCTGAGGTCGGCTCCAGTGAAAACGTTTGCAGGGAGGAGGACCTTCGAAATAGAGTACATCTCTGGTGGAGTGACCTATCCCAGAGATGTAACCGAATATTTTAACGGTGGTTGGCTTGACAATAGCATCTTTATTGTATCTGCTGGGCCTGTCCTTCATCCCTACAGCAACGAAGCGGATGACTATTTCGGCAGGGGTGCTGGCGCACGTCATCTTTCCATGGGCATAAGGGATACCAACCCGGTTACCGGGGTATATCGGGGAGTGGCCCTTAATACCGGTAACGGCTTTGGAACTTTTGAATTGAACTATACATCGGGTGCTACAGGGGGCCAGCTAGATATGACGCTTCGAGATCAAGTTCATAATAGATACACATGGACGAATGTTTCTGTTGATAATGAAGGTTACTTCGATAATGACATAACAAGGAGTGACAGGGTGCTAGGCGGTAACAAACTGGAGGGTAGGTTTTATCAAGGCGGCGAAGTGGGAGGGGTGTACTCTTACCGTGAGGGCCAAAATCCTAACGTCGATTCCTTTAGGTATGGCGCATTCGGGGGAAAGCTGGACTGGTCCCTGCCAGTCGACTAGCCAACCCTGACCCACGAAACGCCGCCCCTGACGCCCAAGGATGGACAGGGGCGGCGTTTCTTCTCTCTCCCCTACCCAAACCTACCGGCAGAGCTTCGACGGCGCCCAAGGACGAATCGGACGCTGGCCAGCCCGGACGCCCATCGACACCCACCGCGAGGTCCACGTCTGGCCAGCCGGAGAGAGACCCCGGACTCACCCCCCACAATCGCCCAGGATGCCCCAGGATCGACGATTGCCGGTTGCCTATGCTTGGGTCAGGGGAGAGCTTGGAGGCGCCCAGGGGCAGGATAGACGGACCCGCGGACGGACCCGGCCGGCGCCTCTTCGATGGCCGGAAAAGGTTTGGGGTTCCGACACTTTTCCCTTGACAAGAAAGTGAAAATTCGGTAGTGTTTTCAACAGGTTAAGGCTAGGTTGATTAAAACCGGTTATCCACCATGCGGCCCGTCAGGACAACCGCCCGCCGCCAGCCCTTGTCCCCACGCGGTTGCCGGGCCTCGATCCTTCGCAGGGCATCCCGCATTGGACGATTCGATGGCGGTGAGGGATGATGCGCAGTCGGTCCTTTGCCGGGACGCTCCCCGGACGCCGGGCTACGAGGCGTAGAGCCGGTCGATGAACCCGGTGTCGTCCAGCTCCCGCAGGTAGTGCAGGTCCCACAGGGACAGGGGACTCGACTCTTGCGCCTTGGGCGCGTCCATGCAGCACAGCCGGTAGGCGTTGGCCACGCCCTGGATGTCCGGGTAGGGCTTGGAGGCGAGCTTGGTCACGCTGGCGTAGCGGCCGCCCGAGGCCGGTATGCGCTGTTTGAGGTCGGCGAGGATCGCTTCCGTCTCCGCCTGCTGCGTCTTGGCGAAGTGGATGCCCATGACCAGGGCCTTGACCAGCCGCCCGCCGAGTCCCGGCCTTTCCCGGAGCACGTTCATGGCGGTGGTGATGGTGGGGCCGTTGATCATGGGCAGGGGCTCCAGCGGCAGGACGTGCAGCCAGGACCCAGCGACAGAGAAAAGGAGACTCCCCGTGATCATCGACATCCACAACCACATCGTTGCGGGCGAGGAGTTGAGCCGCTACCAGGCCAGCCTCATCAACAGCCGCGGCTTCCACGGCAAGCGCAAGTCCGGCGTGACCGCGGAGACCATCGCGGCCGCCACTTGGCAGGGCCACAAGCACACCGAGGTGCTGGACCAGGTGGGCACGGACATGGCCTTCATCTCGCCCCGTCCCTACACCATGATGCACTCGGAGAAGCCCGAGAAGATCGTCCACTGGTACTGCGAGGCGGTCAACGACGCCATCGCGCTCCAGGTGAAGGCGGAGCCCCAACGGTTCCGCGGCATCGCCGGACTGCCGCAATGCGCCGGGGTCGGACCCGAGAACGCCTTCGACGAGCTCCATCGCTGCATCGAAGAGCTGGGCATGGTGGGCATCATGATCAACCCGGACCCGGGCGAAGGCGACGGCCTGACCCCGGGCATGGGCGAGGAGTACTGGTATCCGCTCTACGAGAAGATGGTCGAGATGGACGAGAGCTCGACCGTGCTGGGAACGCGGGCGTCCCGCCCGCAGGGGTAGGGGAGTACGGCGGGGCTGAAGGGGGGGGTTCTCCACGGGCCGACGTAACCTGTCTCCGCCGTTTGTCCGTCAGTGCTGCCGCCGGTCGGTGCGGTTGCGCTGTGGAGGAAGATGATTGAACCTGCGGAGATTGCAGGCTATAATCTACGCAAAAAATGCGGAGATTATGGGCTATCTGTGGGAAGAAAAGGAATGGCCGGTCCTTCGCTGGGACGAAAAGCGCCTGGGGCCGATGGTGGCGGAAGTACGGCATCAACAGGGGCGTTTGCTCGGACGCATGGAAGGGATTGGCTTCGAGTTGCGCGAAGAGTCCGTCTTTCGGACGCTGACCCGCGAGGTGGTCAAGACCAGCGAGATCGAGGGAGAGATCCTGGACGTCGAGCAGGTGCGCTCATCGCTTGCCCGTCGCCTCGGCATGGACACGGGCGCATGGAAACCCTCGGAGCGGGAAGTGGACGGCATCGTCGAAATCGTGCTGGACGCCACGGCCAACTTCGACCGCCCCCTTACCCGAAGGCGGCTTTTCGGATGGCATGCCGCGATGTTTCCCACCGGTCACACCGGCATCTTCAGGATACCGACGGGGAGATGGCGCGACGACTCGGAGGGGCCGATGCGGGTCGTGTCCGGGGCCGCGGGAAGGGAGAAGGTCCATTTCGTCGCCCCGCCCGCGGAACGAGTCGCCGCGGAGATGAACGAGTTCCTCTCGTGGTTCAACGCTCCTTCTCCCGAAGCTCCGGTGCTGAAAGCGGCGCTGGCCCACCTCAGGTTCGTCACCATCCACCCGTTCGCGGACGGGAACGGGCGCATTGCCCGGGCCATCGCGGACATGACGCTGGCCCGTTCCGAAGGCGAGCCGCAGCGCTTCTACGGCATGTCCGCACAGATACGACAGGAAAGGAACGCATACTACAAGGCGCTGGCGCAGGCCCAGAAACTCGGCGTTGACGTCACCGAGTGGCTGGCGTGGTTTCTCGGTTGTCTGCAACGCGCCATTGCCGGCTCCCACGAGGAGTTGTCCGTCGTACTGCGCAAGGCCCGTTTTTGGGAGACATACGCACGGACGCCGTTCAACGACCGACAGGTAAAGGTCCTGACGCTTCTTCTGGACGGCGAGTTCAGGGGCAAACTCACGTCGTCCAGGTGGGCAAGGATCGCGGGGTGTTCGCAAGACACCGCACAACGGGACATCGCCGCACTCATGCAACGGAACGTCCTGAAGAGAGGCGCGTCGGGCGGTCGCAGCACGAGCTACGAACTGGTCCCGTGAGTCCAGCCTACGATGCGTAGAGCCGGTCGATGAACCCGGTGTCGTCCAGCTCCCGCAGGTAGTGCAGGTCCCACAGGGACAGGGGGCTCAACTCTTGCGCCTTGGGCGCGTCCATGCAGCATAGCCGGTAGGCGTTGGCCACGCCCCGGATGTCCGGGTAGGGCTTGGAGGCGAGCTTGGTCACGCTGGCGTAGCGGCCGCCCGAGGCCGGTATGCGCTGTTTGAGGTCGGCGAGGACCGCTTCCGTCTCCGCCTGCTGCGTCTTGGCGAAGTGGATGCCCATGACCAGGGCCTTGACCAGCCGCCCGCCGAGTCCCGGCCTTTCCCGGAGCACGTTCATGGCGGTGGTGATGGTGGGGCCGTTGATCATGGGCAGGGGCTCCAGCGGCAGGACGTGCAGCCCCGCCCGTTCGTAGGCGTCCGTGTTCCCGGTCACCAACGCCGCATCGACCTTGCCCGCCTCGAAGGCTTGGGGCAGCACGCCGCGCAGCGCATGGGTGTCCTCCGCCAGCGGGACCCATTCCACGTCGTCCAGCGCCAACCCGGCCCGCAGGACGTAGAGCATGTGGTTGCCGCGAGGGTGGTGGTAGCCGCCCGCGGCGTCGCGGACATCGGTGTCGCCCAGGCGGCGTCCCTTGACCTCCGCCAGGGACCTGACAGGCTCCCGGGAGACCAGGCGGTCGTTGACGCTGTTGCCCGGCGAAGCCAGGGAGACGATGGGCTTGCCTTCGGCCACCAGGGCGTAGGGCGAGATGTGGTTGCCGGAGACGAAGTCGATGTCGCCGCGGAACAGGGCCTCTTCCGTGGTGGCCGAGCTGTTGCAGTACTCGAACGCCGCCACCTCGATGCCCACGTCGCGCCAGATCCCCGCCTTGTCGAGCACCTCCCAGATGGGCAGGTGGGTGGGGGATCGGTAGATGCCCCGTATCCGGATGGGTTTCTCGCTCATGGCCGTAGTTCCTTTGCACGTCCTTCGACTTCGCTTCGCTACGCTCAGGACGAACGGGTGAATTCGTTCGCTACGGTTCGCTTGCCCGGATCGCCTCCGAGTCTCCTTCGCCCACGAGTGCGCAGTAGTAGCGCCAGGAGGACTCCACCGCGTTGCCCCGCTTGCGTTTCCCTCGGGTGACGACCGCGATCTCCTCGTCGGGGATGACGTGGGGCGTCCCCAGGAGAGCGGCGCGGTAGTTCATCTCCGCCAACTCGTTGACCTTGATGGCGGTGACCGCGGCCTCCTCCACGCCGGCCCCCGCGGTGGTGAGGCCGTGGCCGCGCATGAGGCAGGCGGGCTTGTCTCCCATGACCCGGGCGAACTCGCGCCCGAGCTCGTGGTCGGACACCGTGACGCTCCGTTCGTAGGTGGGGATGCCCTGCGCCAGGAGCCGGATGCTGGTGGGGTCGTAGGCGCCGTAGATGGGCAGCAGGGGCTTCCGGCAGATGGTGAAGAGCACCACCGTGGCCGGGTGGACGTGGATGACGCTGTGCACGTCCGTGCGGGTGCGGTAGAGCCAACCGTGGATGTGGACTTCCTGGGGCGGGTCCAGGTCGTCCGGCCCGGACAGCTTGCGGCCTTCCCGGTCCACCAGGATCACGTCTTCGGGCCGGGTGAACCGCACCCCGGTCTCGGCCGGACCCCGGGCGCGGATGAGGAAGGTGTCGGTTCCGGGCACGCGCGCGCTCACGTGGCCGCTGGCGCCCTTGGTCAGGTCGAGCTTGCCCAGGATGCGCGAGGCGAGCGCCACCCGGGCCCGGCGTTCCTCTATCGGGTCCATCCCGTCCCGTGCGCCGCGGCGTCCGCTACCGGTTGGCGGCCCGGCGCAGGTCCTTGTTCAGCTCGGGACCCACCAGGGACTGGGCCAGCCCGGTGTCGAGCATCCGGTTCCGCTCCGGGTCGCGCATCACGCCCTTGGGATCGTTCCCCGCCTCCATCCGGTCCATCTCCCGGTCCATCATCTCCCGCAGCATGACGATGCCGCGGTCGGAGGTGGCCAGCCTCTCGCTGGTGCGGTCGGCGATGGGTCCCTGGGTCTCCCAGGCCATGTGGTCCTGGCACTGGACCTGGTCCATGCGGAAGCGGGCGAAGGGGTGCAGCGCGTCGGGCGGCTCCTTGTAGGGGGCGATGTACTCCACCTCGGGCTCCGCTTCGTCCTCCGTGCGTCCGTCTTCGTTGCGATGGAAGCGGACGAAGAAGATCCGCGTGTGGGTGTCGTCGATGGGGACGCGGATCTGGGTGCAGTTGGCCTGCCGCAGGATGTTGGGAAAGATCAGCGGGTGCTCGTCGCTGTGGCCGCTGGTGTAGGTGCGGCGTTTCATGATCCCCAGCGGGAACTCGTGAAACTCGAAGCCGGCCACGTCGTCGGTGAACCCCCGCGCCACGCTCGCCGGCGTCCGTCCCCGCAACGCGGTGTCCTGGTGCAGCACCGGCAGGTGCGCCGGGTCCACGGAGTTTTCCATGGCCTGGAACCAGTTGCAGTCGAGTTGGGGTTGCACGTGGATGGTGCGCTTGCCGTCCCGGCGCGCCCAGAGGTCGTAGTCGGGGATCAACGGTTGCGGCTGCGGTCCCATGTAGGTCCAGTAGAGTCCGATGAAGCGCCGCACGGGGTAGGCTTTCTGCCTGACGGTGAGGCGGAACCGGCTGTCCCGGGGCTCGGCCGGGGTCTCCAGGCAGTTGCCCTGCACGTCGTAGAGCCAGCCGTGGTAGGCGCAGGCGAGGCCCCGATCTTCCACCCGCCCGTAGGAGAGGGAGGCGCCCCGGTGGGCGCAACGGTCGTCGATGAGCCCCACCGCTCCGCTGCGGTCGCGGAACAGAACCAGGTTCTCCCCGAGCATGCGCACCAGGTGGACCGGCTGCGCCTCCGTGAGCTCCCGCGTTACCGCCACCGGCAGCCAGTAGCGCCGCAGCAGGCCGCCGGCCGGCGTCCCCGGGCCGACCCGGGTCAAGCGGTCGTTCCGTTCCTGGGTCAGCATGGCTCGCAACTCCTTTCGACCCGTCAGAAGGGGCACGGCGCCTGGTGCTCCAGACGGAACTCCCGCCGTTCCTCCGACGAGCGCAGCATGGCCAGGCAGACCTCCAGGGTCGCCTTGCCCCAGTTCCCGTCCGGGAAAACCGGCCGTTCTTCCACGAGGGCGGCGCGAAGCTCCATGAGCTCCGCGGCGCGCCCGTAGCGCGGTCCGCAGGGCGCCTGCTCCCGGCCCTCCTGGGTATAGACGTAGAGTCCGTCCGGGGACTGGCGGATGACCCCGCGTTCGCAGCTCACGATGGTGAGGCCGAAGAAGGGTTGATGCATCCGGTCCCCGGACGGCGCCTTCTTTGCGGCGAGTCGATATTTCTCCCGGGGGTCCATGGCGCCGGCCAGTCGTTCTCCCTTCGCCTGTCGCTGCACCCGGTAGCCGCCTTCGCCGATGTCCCAGGTGAGCTCCGTCACGTCGAAATAGCCATAGCCGTTGAAGCTCATGCTGGCAACGGCGCCGTCCTCGAACTCCAGCATGGCCGCGAAGTTCCCCTCGGTGTCGAAGTTCGGGTCCCACCGCCCCGTGACCGCGCGCACGCTCCGTACCATCCCGCCGCCCAGGCACCGCACGATGTCGGTCTGGTGGGGACCCTGACGATAGACGAGCCCGCCGCCCTTGTCCGTGTCCACCTCGGAAGCGATCCGCGGGCGCTGGAGCCAGTCGTTGTAGTTCATGGTGTGGATGTGGATGACACGGCCCAACCGACCGGAACTCACGATCTCGCGCATGCGGCGCACCGGCGGATCATGGACCTTGGAGTGGCCCTGGAGCAGCTTGACCCCGTTGCGCGCGGCCGCGGCCACCATGCGGTCCGCCTCCTCCAGCGACACCGCCATGGGCTTCTCGGTGATGACGTGCTTGCCGTGCTCCGCGGCCATCACCGTATGCTCCGCGTGGAGCGCGTTGGGAGTCGCCACCCACACCGCGTCCACCGCCTCCGACCGGCACATGTCCGCCACCCGGTCGAACGTTTCCGCACGATACCTCTGGGCGAACTCTTCGAGCGCTTCCGGACGGATGTCCGCCCCCGCCGCAAGCTCCACCCCCGGCGCCTTGTGGACCACCGAAAGCACCTGCCGCGCCGCGGCCCCGAGTCCGGCAATGCCGAGCCTGAGAGGTTGCAACCAGGACCTCCGAAAACACGCTGGGTAACCGCCCTTTAAGCAGAGGGGTTTCGGGGTGTCAATCTTGACAGACCCGTGGAGCAAGACCACCCGTTCATCCGAAGAAACTCAATTGTTGTACGTTGACGGGCCTCATCCTGGGCATGACCACCTCTCCAACGGTCAGCCCGGATTCAAGCAGGGTGCGGACTTCCACAATGTCAGCCGCCACCTTGACTTCGGTGCCCTCTTTCGCTGGGCTGAGCAAAAGGACTTCGTGGCCGTCGATGCCCGGTTCCGTCAAAAGAGCTTCACTTTGGGTGCTGACGAGGACCTGCCGGCGACGATTGCGCTGCACTCGGAAAATAAGGGTCGCGAGCTGCGATACGACGGCCGGGTTCAGCGAAAGCTCCGGTTCCTTCAGCAACAGCAGCGAATCACTCTCCAGCAGAGACCACAGAAGGCCGATCAGGCGAAGGGTGCCTTCGGAAAACCGACCTTCTTCCTGCCAACCTGCCTTCGGACGCCAGTGCGAGTAGAGCGCCTGTAGATGCGGACGTCCCGTAACCGAGTCCCATGTGAACCGGAGTTGCTGGAACTGCGGTACGGCGATCTTCAGCACCTTCTCGATCTTGGATAGACGAGACTCCCTGGTCTTCCCACTCGTTTTCGCCAAGCGCTCCAGAAGCCCCTGTCCAAAGGGGTCGTCTTCGATAATACGGCCTTGTATGGAATCGACAAAGCGAAGGAGTTGCGGAACCACGTGCAGATAGGTGACCGACTGGAAGAAACGCACGACGTCCCGGAACTCCCCGTTAGTGGTTACTTGTTCCAAAAAGGTCTGCCTGAGTCGGTCTGGGTCCTTTTGGTCATCTTGATTAGGTCTGTCGAGGAGTTGTCGGCCTTCCTTCCAAACCCGTTCATGGGTGAGATACGGAAGGTGGGAACGCCGCGTTTCCTGGCGGATACCAAGAGCGTACCGCCATTTGGGATCCTCGCCGGCGTTATCGGCAAGGTGAACTTCCATTGCGATTCCCGGGTCGCCTCGCGCCGTCAAACTGCGCATCTGTGACACGCCTCCCCGATCCTTGACAGCCTTCTGAAACCCTCCTCCCTCGGACTTGGCGATGCCCCGGAGGAAGCGGAACACGTCCAGCAGGTTCGATTTACCTGAAGCGTTGGCTCCGACGATGAACTGACGCTCGCGGAGTTCGACCTCCACTGCTTGGAAATTACGCCAGTTCTTGACCAAGATACGGCTGACGATCATGGCCAGCGTTCTATCGTTCCAAAACTCTGGGGAAGGCCGCCGAGGTACGCCAAATGGCGCCACCGGCCGAGACCAACATTGTGACTGAGGAAAACTATGGATAGATGCCGTAACCGTGGTTCAAGAGCATCGACTTCGGACAAATGGTCGCAAAAGTTTGGCGTCAGATCCGCGTCTGGGTTGACAAAACCCGAAACGCCAGTCCACTCCGGCCTTCCTTGTGTCGAACCCTTGGCGCTGGCGTGGTTTTATTCGACTTCGATCCGCGGCGGCAGTTCTTTGGTTGGCCGTTGTTCTTCTGGAAACAGCCTTCGGTATTCTTCCAGCAGGCCGAGCTCTTGCTCCTCCGTCAATTTTTCACCTGCCATGTAGGCGATGATTCGGGAAGTAATCGCGCGGTTCTTAGTGATGATCTTACCTTCTGTACCACCGACCCAGAGGACGTTCTGCCAAACTTCACTTACGTTCTTGGGGTTAATCTCCCACGGCAGCGCGTTGAGACGCCTACAAGCCATCTCCCAATCCATTCCGGTCGGATTACCAACTAGTGACAGGTACGCCGATACCAAGCATTCCTGTGGGACAGGTTTACCCAAAAGATTTACCTTGCGTATTTCTCTTCTCTTAGCGTCTCCCTCCTCGGAACGATCGGCCGTTGCATCTGAGAAAATATCAATTTTCTTTAACAGCCGCCCCCATATTTCGAGAACTTTCTTCTCGCAGGACTCAACCACTTCTGGTTCGAGGATCTTCGCAGCATCAACAATACTCGCTGGAAAACTATGCTTGACAATGGCCTCGCAGCAAGCATGAAGAATAGCCAAAGTCGTGAATTCCGGATCTTTAGGAGTTAACGCCGGCTGCGTGTATTTGACGAGACGTCCGCCAATATCATTAGCCACATGCCGTGCCAAAACAGCGAACACGTCGTCATCATCAGTAACGAAGGTCTCAGAGGTCGTTGGCCGGCGTGCATACCGATTAACCTTGGTGAATATCCGCCGCGCTCTGTCAGGATCATAAGGGACAAGGATAACCGAAATGTCCTCGTTAGCGAGTTCAGGATCCACTTCTATGCCCGGAATATCCTTTCCTACTTGATCTTTTCCTCGCATAGCAAAGTCGAGAGCCTTGAGGCGATGTTGACCGTCGAGTGGGACCATCATCACGCCACCACCTAAGGTCAGCATGCCAATTTTCGATCCGGCTTCTTTCTGTTCCGGAGTCAACTTGGACTCGGTAACTGCCGCAATCCCATTGATAGGCGTAAAGTGAACGTGCTCATCAAAATTGAATGCCGCAACGATCAACGAGCCGAAAAAACGCGAATTCTTATCATTGGCCAAATAAGGAGCGATCTGTGTCCTCACTCGAGAGTAGTTAATCTTTCGCTGATAGATCTCTTCAATCTTTTCGTCATCCCAACCTGGCATGTTTTTTGGTTCCTTCACCAAGTTGACGAGTTCATTCGCTTTGAGGGATATGAGATAATACTGTGTGTCCCCCATGCGGCCTTTCATTGCTGGTAATGTGCTAGACATAGTCAAGTACTCCTTCTACGATTTGCCTAACTCGTTAGCTTCAGGATCAAGAAGCCGGATCAACCGTCCTTCGAGCCTTAGCACAAGATGCTCGGGAACACAAGCGTAGCATACCATCAAGTCCTCAGGCGCATAATTGATCCACGAACGCAGGATTACGTTATGGCTGTGTTTCCAATGCTGACGCAAACGTATCCCTACTTCAAGATCGGTCTTGCCTACATACACAGCTCTGGACTTCGATACTGACCAAAACACATAGATCGCATGATGGGTCTGTGGAATCCGTAAAAGTGCGTTGTAATCGAAATAAAAGGGAGTGAACCTCTGGAATATTTTGGCCATCAACGACCCCTAGGCGCGGAAAAGGACCAAACCTGAGCAGCAATTCTCGAAAGTTCGACGGAACGCACAGTTACTGTTTTCGGCGTCCAATCTTCAAGTTGAGCTATTCTTCGGGTAATTGCAAATGGACTCGCCTCGAACACTTGCTTTTTAGCAGGAAAATCGACGTTGAAACGAGCTCGCCCATAACTACTGCTGTCGCCCAATAAAGTCAAATTCCCAATCCGGGAAACCCAATCTTGGATGTCAGGTCTCTCTGCAGCAAATCCCGACCATCCGGGCCAGTAGGTAGACGATTTCGGAAGGACATGTTCGACGGTAGAGCCTTTATAGTCCAAGGCCGCAGCTTCGCGATCGTGTTGGGCATTGACTCCAAATAACAATCGTTTAGCTCGACGGGCATCCGTCATTTTGACTTCGATCAGTCGAGAGACAAAACGTGCGTCGTCCATGATTTGAAGTTCATCGCATTCTTCCAAGTCCTTGTGGATGTTGAGGGCCGCTACACTGTCATTGGCAGCAATTCTTCTGGCACAGTTTGCGAACGCGGGCTCAACCCTTGAAGGCTCGAACTTAGGCTCACAAAAGGAGACTCGCATCACAAATGACGAAAGATCACTGAGACAATGATGAACGGCCTTGGCAATAGACTTTCGGTGCTGGTTTTCAGCGTCAAGAAATGTTCGTAATAACGCGAACACAAGCGGATGGACTACCTTATAGCCCTGCAATTCCTGAAGGAACACCTGCAAGTTTCGCTTGTGCCCACCAGTACTTGAGGCGGCGTAGAATGCGTTCAATAACTCGGCACTCAAGTTGGAAGTGGTGATTGTACGAAAAAGTTCCACCGCTGCTGGCCTAGCTAGTTCTCCGACCAAATCGTAAACGTAATTGCCGTCACGTTGCTGTCGGAAGGATTCTCTTATTTTTGTTCGTGTGTCGCGATAAAATCGCTTTTTCTGAATATATCCGTAGTCACACTGGAAGAAGCAACGGAAGTACTCTTGAGACCGTGCGGTATTGCGAATAGTGGCTAGTACTCCCTCTAGTTGTTCGTGGACCGTCAATCTGCGCTCTGCGTCTGCAGGATTGGCAAAATACGAATAAAGGTTATTGCGAATCAGGTCGACGTCGTCTAGTTGTTTACCTCTGCCGTTGAGCGCTTCGAATACAGCACTGGCGTCTTCTGTCTTGGGAACGTAAAGAACGCCTATCTCGACTTTCTTGCTTAGGAACTCGAAGAAAGCGCGACTTTCACGCTGTCCCATCGCCCTGACGAAGATTTCGATTTCGTTCCAAGCGGTGGTCAACTTGCCGTTCGTTCCGATGTCATGCCCTCGAATAATTTGTGTGAACCACGAGCGGTCCTGTCGTGGTGGTTCAATTCGAGGTACATCGCGGTCGGTATCATCCAAATTAGTGAAGGAATGCTTGGGACGGTCGAACAACATGTCTAGCGCGAATTGCTCGCGAACTGCGTCAGTTTTACGCCGCTTGGCGAATAGGCGACTGAATGCCGAGAAGATCATGGAAAGCGTGATCAAGCGTTGTTGGCCGTCATTGATCTCCCAAGTGGCGTCGCCATCCACGAGCATGATTGATCCTAAAAAGTAACTCGATCGTTGTTCATCCAGAGCTTCTTTTAGGTCGAATAGCAGCTCAGTGACCTGCTCCCTGGTCCAGTCATAATATCGTTGATGCCAAGGGACCGTAAAATGACCCTTCCTAAACAGATCCGGAACTAGCAAAACCTCTGAGGTAATCTGTGTCATACGATTCCTACGAATGTAAGGAAGGGTAAGACGAGCATTCTCTCGTAATTCGGAAAGACGGTAGTTACACTGTAGTTTCGGGAGCGTCCGACTTAGCGGCTTCGGAGATGCTGCGGTCGAGCGCCTGCCGTGCATCCTCGCGGATTTCGTCTCTCCACCATACATCTTCGATGGAGTCGATTTCCGCTCGTAAGATCAACGACTCTCCAATCCGCTTTTCGAGGGTGCGGAGCCTTTCGAGTATCTCGCGCCGTACTGCCAGGGTGAAGGGGCCGAAGACGCGGGAACCATCGTCCCTATACTTCGCGTTCCCGTCCCTCCGGACCGGCAGGCGCTTCGTGTTGTCTTCCCTGAGCGCAATCAGCCACTCGCGGAAATCGAACAGGGCCTCCATCTTCTCGGCCTCGGCATGCCCGGAGTCGATCAGGCCGCGCAGGCTGCGGTCCTTCTTCACCACCGTGCAGGTCCAGCACCCGAAGCGGGGCGACGAACTGCCGCACGAAGGCGCCTGCTCCTTCGTCATCACCAGTGGGCATTCTCCGCCCCCGGCGTTGCGGTAGAGCGTGATGAGGCGGCGATGGGTCCCGCCCCACGGGGGTCTGCGCTGCATGAGCGTCGTCCATACGTCATCGTCGTCCAGGTCTGCGAGCGGGGCGAACATCCGGCAGCCCTCTACGGCGCCGTGCGGGTTCATCCGGTCGGCGGCGACCTTCCGCCGGTCCATGGTCCGCTGCCGGTTCTGGGATTCCGCGCGCCGTGTGCCCACGAGGAGAACGGAGCGCTTGGTATCTCGCGTGATCCGTTCCAGGAGCCGGGTCGTGGGCAGGATCTTCATCCTGTCCGTGCACCACCGGAAGTTCCTCGTGGGCGGGATGTAGCCGCGGCCGATGACGCTGACCCAGAAGGTCTGGTCGATGCAGGGTTCGGTGACGTGCGTCTCGATGGGAAGACCCCCCTTTTCCGCGGCCTTGTCGATCATCTCCAGCGAGTCCCGGAGATGCCGGATGACCAGGGGCGACTCTACCAGGGTGTCGTTCCCGACGATGTGTACGGGACGCTTTCGCTCTTCGGCGGGCAACTCCGTAACGGTCTCCCAGACCAACTGAAGCAGCAGGGTGGAGTCTTTGCCGCCGGAGTAGGCGACGACCCACGGGTGGCGGTGCCGCTTGCCGTACTCCTTCCGAATCACGCGCCGGACGGCTTCGAGGCGACCCGGCAAGGTCGCGATGGCGTTGTCCGGGGTTGCGGATGCGGTCATCGTCCGATCCTCCGTAGGGCCGTCACCGTTTCCCGGACCAACCGTCCCGCGCGGTCGATCTCCCTGGCCGTCGTGAAGCGGCCAAAGCTGAACCGCACCGACGAAAGGGCCCGGTCCGTGTCGTAGCCGAGGGCGAGCAGCACGTGCGACGGCTCCATGTCGGCCGAGGTGCAGGCGGAGCCCGACGAAACGGCGACGCCCCGGAGGGCAACCATCAGCGCTTCCGCTTCGACGCCGTCGAAGGAGACGCTGAGGATGCCGGGAACACGGTGCTGTGCGTTACCGTTGATTTCGACCCCCTCGATCCGGTCCAGGTGGGCGCAAAGCCGTCGGTCCAGCGCGCGGACGTGCTCCGCGTCGGTCGTGCGGCGCTGCCGCACGAGGCGGGCTGCGTGGCCCATGCCCGCGATCTGGTGCGTGGGGAGCGTGCCCGAGCGCAGCCCGAACTCCTGTCCGCCCCCGTGAACCTGGGGAACCAACTCGGCGCGGAGGCGCCCGCGGACACGGAGCGCGCCGACCCCCTTCGGCCCGTACATCTTGTGGGCGCTGATAGAGATCATATCGGCAGCGGCGAGAGTTTCCATAGAAAGCCGCGCCGCACCCTGTACCGCGTCCACGTGAAGCAACGCCCCGTGTTGGTGGACCAGGGGTTCCAGGGCCGCAATGTCCGTGACGGCCCCTGTCTCGTTGTTCACGTGCATCAACGACACCACGATGGCGCCCGGCCGCAACGCTTTCGAGAGGTTTTCCGGCGTGATGGTCCCGGTTTCGTCAGGTCTGACATGGGTCGTGGTGAACCCCTGCGTCTCCAACCAAGCGGTCGAGTCCAGGACGGCCCGGTGTTCCAGCGCGGAAACGACGATGTGGTCGCCGCGGTCCCGACGGGCCAGGGCGGCGCCCTTCAGGGCCAGGTTGATGGCTTCCGTGGCGCCGGAAGTCCAGACGACCTCCTCGGGTTGCGAAGACAGCAGCGCCGCGACCTCCCCGCGGGCGCGCTCGACGGCTTCCGACGCCGCGTGGCCGAAGGCGTGGGTTACCGACGCGGGGTTCCCGAAGGCCCCGTCCACTGTGAGGAAATCGCTCATGGTGCGGGCCACCGCAGGGTCCACCGGCGTGGTCGCCGCGTAATCGAGGTAGATGGCCTCCCGGTCCGCGCGTTCAGCGGCCGGACCGGAAATGGCGCAGGATGTGGATGAGTCGGCCTGCAGGAGAGGCATGTCGGTCACCGGGGCCTCCCTCGGGAGGCCAGACACAATTGTACCAGCCTAGCACAATCCGGGCCAGCCGCGTCAAGGAACATCTGATCCATTCCGGATCGAGGCGCCTCTCCCTATGAAAAAGCGCGTCCTTCGACTTCGCTTCGCTACGCCCAGGAGGAACGGGGGCAATTGGCGGGTCTCAGCCAAGCATCCTCAGAACCTGAAACTGGCCTTTACGCCGACGCTGCCTTTCCCTTTGGCGTTGCCGGTCCGCAGCTTGCCGAAGACCTCCACCGCGCCGAGTCCGCGGCCGAAGCTGCGCTTTACCCGGCTTTCGAGTACGGCATGGGGGTCGGAGGCATCGTCCGGGGCTTCGATCTTCTGCTCGCCGTAGATCTTGAAACTGAGGTTCAGGCCGGGCAAGGCCGACGGCATGGCCAAGCGTGCGCCCATACGCACCTTCGAAGGCCCGTCGGAAACTCTCAACTCGCTGAACGGCGTCAACCGGCTGCGTCCATCCATGAACTTGATCCTGTAACCTGACCGCGCCTTCAGGGCCATGTGGGAGCCGTTCGGTCGAGCCTCGGCGGGCCAAGCCCCCTTCCACAGCGCCTCCTTGCCGAGGGACGCATTGCCCCAGGAGGGGGCGAGCGAGAGGTAGAGACCCTGGCCGCGAGCGCCCGGGTCGAACACCGCGGTGACGCCTGCCCTCCACTCCCGCAGGGCCGAGGCCCGGTGCGCCGCCAGGAAGCGCCCGCGCGCCTTCAGGTCGAGGCCCAGGCTCCGGTCGGCGTAGTCCGCGGCCCCGCCGACCTCCAGGCCCGCGCCCGACTCCAGGTCGCCGCCGTCCAGGCGCCCGCCGAGTTCGACGCTGCCCGAGAGCTTCCTCCCTCCGGCGAACTTCGCGCCCTTGCGGACCTCCAGGGCCAGCCGCATCCGCCGGTAGTCGGCCTCGGTCTTCGGCAACAGGCCTTCCCGTTCCTCCGACTGGACCCGCACCAGGAAGCCATCGGTCTTGAGCGCCCAATCGAGGCCCGCGGCGTGCGCCAACACCCTGCGTCCGCCTGCTGCGGCCATCCGCAGGTCGATGTCCGTCCCCACCGGGCTGGCCCCGCGGTCGCCGAGCGTGGCCTTGCCCCAGCCGTAGCCCAGCGTGGCCCACATCCCGAGTCCCGCCGCGGGCGACCAGTGCACGTAGGGATGCACGCTGGTGAGCGTGGCGTCCGCCTTGCCATCCACCTCCCCGGCGCGGTAGTCCGTCTTGCCCTCGCTGTAGCCCGCGGCGACGCCTACGAGCAGGTCCTCGCGCGCGCGGAAGTCGATGCCCGTCTGGCCGGACCAGACTTCTCCGTCCATGGAGAAGTCCTTGTCCGGTCGGTCCTCGAAACCGGAGGCGGCCCCGCGGCCCCACAGGGTCCAGGCCGCTCCGGCGCCGGCCGCGGTTTCGTCCTTCCCGTCGAAGGGGAGCCGGAAGGAGGTCCCGGACAGTGCGCGGACAGGGTTGCGGCGTCCCTTGCCGCCTGCACCCGCGCCGAGCACCCGCTCCAAGCGCCGCGCCAGCGCCGCGGGGCGGATGGATACGGAACCGCCCGAAGCAAGCCGTTTCCCGGCCAGCTTCGCATGCAGGCCCCCCGGCGACCGGGCCGCCGCGGCGCGGTCGCCGATGGCATCGACCATGTCCGTCGCCACCGTGCGCCCGAAGGCCGCAAGCACGTACTTCATGGCCCGGGCGCGCCGGGCCGTGTCCGTCTCCTCCGCAGGCTCCGTGTTGTCCTCGATGGTCTGTCGGATCCAGTCGTGGAAGGCGGCCACCTTGGCGTAGGTGCCGATCCCGTTGCAGTTGTCACTCCCGGAGCTGACGATGCCGATCTGGTAGTAGGCGCCCTGGTCCACCACGATCAAGGGGCCGCCGCTATCGCTTCTGCAGCTATCCCGGCCGGGCGCCCCGGCACATAACTCGACCGCGGGGTCGAGGTGCTCGCCGCAGTAGCTCGTCGGCCGCAACGGCAGCCCCACCTCCCTCAGCGTCGTCGCGTAGCGGGGGCAGGCAGGGTCGGGGTCGTCGGGGCCGCAGTGGTCCGGTATCTCTCCCGTCACCCCCCAACCGAGCACTGTCGCCTCCGTCTGTCCGGCCACGGCGACCCGGGCGTGGACCTCTTCGTTCGGAATCGTCACCGCGCCGAGCTCGGCAGGAGCCGGCTCCGCCAGCTTCAGCAGGACGACGTCGTATGTGTCGGGGTCGGGGTCGTATTCCGGGTGCGGATGGATAGCGGAGACTCGGTGCAACCGGCCGCCGGTGGTCCTTCGATGCGAGCCCACCCGGACGGAGGCCGGATCCGCGTCGAGGTAACGGGCGTTGTCGCTGTCGTAGAAGCAGTGAGCCGCGGTCATGACCCAATCGCGCGCAACCAGCGTGCCGCCGCACAGGGAAAGGGGATCATCGACCGAATAGACGGCGACCGTCCACCTGTACTCGTTCGGATCCGTGGGCTGGCCCCCGACGATCCGTGGGGCCGGATGGAGTTGTGCGGCCGCGTTTCCGGACAACGACCCCAGGAAGAGGAACAGCAGCCCGGCAACACACGCCTTCATATACACGCCCCTCACGGTGTTGCGCTCATTGG
This sequence comes from uncultured Binatia bacterium (SeqCode), assembly GCA_965204235.1. GTDB lineage: Bacteria > Desulfobacterota > Binatia > UBA9968 > JAJDTQ01 > JAJDTQ01. The sequence continues at coordinate 1,493,672 of OZ241979.1, read as the reverse complement.
TACGGGATTGCGTCCCGGTTTGCAGTTCGGTTGCCCGCCGCGGCGGATTCGAGTACCACAAACGATGCTTCACCTCAAGGTTGGAAACCTGTTCCCGTCATGGCGCGCCTGACCGTCGAGGCGTTCGCCGGGCGGGGTGGCTCCCTGTCCCTGCCGGGAACGCTGGCGAGGCCTGCGAAGGGACGCTGCCGGAACGGCATTGCCTTGAAAAATGATCGGTTCCCGTTCATATTTCAAGCATGGAAGTTCGCCGAGAACGTCACCTGCGCCGCGTGAGCCTGTTGTTGCGGGAGTTTCCGGTGGTGGCGCTCCTCGGAGCGAGGCAGGTGGGGAAATCGACCCTCGCCCGGCAACTCGTGGCGTCACGCCGCGGGCCCGCGGCATGGTTCGACCTGGAGAACCCGGCCGACCTCGCCCGCCTGGAGGACCCCGGCCTGGAGTTGCGGCCATTGCGGGGACTCGTAGTCCTCGACGAAATCCACCGGCTGCCCGGCCTGTTCCCGCTCCTGCGGGTTCTCGCGGACCGGCCCCGGACGCCGGCCCGCTTCCTCGTATTGGGAAGCGCCTCTCCCGACCTCCTGGACCGGACTTCGGAGACCCTCGCCGGGCGCGTGGCCTTCCACGAGCTCGATGGCCTCGGGTTGCACGAGGTCGGCGACCTGGAACGGCTATGGCTGCGCGGCGGCTTTCCGCTGTCCTATCTCGCCCGGTCGGCGCCCGCGAGCCGGCGCTGGCGCGACAGCTTCGTTCGGACGTTCCTCACCCGCGACCTCCCCGAGCTTGGAAACCTGGTCCCGTCCACGACCTTGCGCCGCTTCTGGACGATGCTCGCCCACTGGCATGGCCAGTTGTGGAACGGCGCTGAATTCGGCCGCGCCTTCGGTGTTTCCCACACTACCGTAAGGCGCTACCTCGATCTGCTGTCGTCGGTCTTCGTGGTGCGGCAGTTGCAGCCCTGGCACGAGAACCTCGGCAAGCGGCAGGTGCGCTCCCCGAAGGTCTATATCGGCGACTCCGGCATCCTTCATGCGCTGCTGGGCCTGACCACTCGCGAGGAGGTGGTTTCCCACCCCAAGGTAGGCGCATCCTGGGAGGGTTTCGTGGTCCAGCAGGTCGTCCATCTGCTCGCCGCGGACAACGACCAGTGTTTTCACTGGTCCACGCATTCGGGAGCGGAACTCGACCTGCTGGTAGTGGCGGGCAACCGACGTTACGGCTTCGAAGTCAAGCGTACGGAGGCCCCGCGGTTGACGGCCTCCATGCGCTCGGCCTTCGAGACCCTGGGCCTCGATTCCCTGGACGTCGTACACGCCGGGACCGAGGGCTACGCGCTGGCCCCCCGTATCCGGGCCCTGCCAGCCGCGGAGCTCACCGCGAGGCTGCGCCCCCTGCGCAGGTGAACGCCCCGCCTCCCTCAACCCCGCCATCCGCGGTAGCGGCGGATCAGGGCGTTGGTGGAGCTGTCGTGGTCCAGTTCCGGCGAGCCCTCGCTCTCCAGTTCCGGGACGATGCGGTTGGCCAGGGCCTTGCCGAGCTCCACGCCCCACTGGTCGAAGGAGTTGATGCGCCAGATTGCGCCCTGGACGAAGACCTTGTGCTCGTACAGGGCGATGAGCCGGCCCAGGGCGTCCGGGGTCAGGCGCTCGGCCAGCAAGGTGTTGGTGGGGTGGTTGCCCGGAAAGGTGCGGTGCGGGGCCTGCGGGGCCGGAATGCCTTCGGCCGCCGCCTCCTCCGCGGTCTTGCCGAAGGCCAGCGCCTCGGTCTGGGCCAGGAAGTTGGCCATCAACAGGTCGTGGTGGTTGCCCAGGGGGTCCAGGGGCTGGCAGAAGCCGATGAAGTCGCAGGGGATGAGCCGGGTGCCCTGGTGGATCAACTGGTAGTAGGCGTGCTGCCCGTTGGTGCCGGGCTGTCCCCAGATCACGGGTCCGGTCTGGTAGTCCACGGGCGCGCCGTCGAGGTCCACCCCCTTGCCGTTGCTCTCCATGTCGAGCTGCTGGCAGTAGGCGCTGAGCCGCCAGAGGTACTGGCTGTAGGGCAGGATGCAATGGGTCTCGGCGCCGAAGAAGTTGTTGTACCAGACGCCCAGGAGAGCCAGCAGCACCGGCAGGTTGCGCTCGAAGGGGGCGGTGCGGAAATGCTCGTCCATGGCGTGCAGGCCGCCGAGCATGGCGCGGAAATGGGCCGGGCCGACCGCGACCATCAGCGACAGGCCGATGGCGGAATCGACGGAGTAGCGGCCTCCCACCCAGTCCCAGAAGCCGAACATGTTGGCCGTGTCGATGCCGAAGCGCTGCACCTCCTCGCGGTTGGTGGACACGGCCACGAAGTGCCGGGCCACCGCTTCCTCGTCCCGGAGCGCGTCGAGACACCAGTCCCGCGCGGTGTGGGCGTTGGTGAGGGTCTCCTGGGTGGTGAAGGTCTTGGAGCTGACCACGAACAGGGTCTCCGCGGGGTCCATGTCCCGGGTGGTCTCGGCGAAGTCGGCGCCGTCCACGTTGGACACGAAGCCCAGGCGCAGGCTCCGGTCGCTGTAGTGCTTCAGAGCCTCGTAGCACATCACCGGCCCCAGGTCCGAGCCGCCGATGCCGATGTTGACCACGTTGCGGATGGGCCGTCCCGTATGGCCGCGCCATTCCCCGTTGCGCACCCGGTCGGCGAAGGAGGCCATGCGGTCGAGCACCGCGTGCACGTCCGGGGCCACGTCCCGGCCGTCCACGACCACGGCCTGGCCCCGGGGCGCCCGCAACGCCACGTGCAGCACCGGACGGCCCTCGGTGACGTTGATCCTGTCACCCCGGAACATGGCCTCCATGCGTTCTCCCACCCCCGCGGCCCGGGCCAGGTCCTGCAGGAGCCGCAAGGTCTCGTCGGTCACCCGGTTCTTGGAGTAGTCGAGGTAGAACCCCGCGGCGTCGAGGGCCAGCCGTTCTCCCCGCCGGGGGTCCTCGGCGAACAGCGTGCGCAGGTGCAGGTCCTTGACCTTGCGGTAGTGCTCGGCGAGGCTGCGCCACGCCGGCAACTCGGTGAGACGGTGAGCGGCGATGATGTCCTCCTCTCGGTTCAGTCCCCTTTGGGAACCTCTGATCCATTCCGGCTCGAGGCGCCTCTCCCCATGAAAGAGCGCGTCCTTCGACTCCGCTTCGCTACGCTCAGGACGAACGGAGGCAATCGTTCGGAGTTTCCCCGGTTCAGTCCGTCCGGTCCAGGGTCAGGGCGATGCCGCCCTTGGCCACGCGCACGTGTCCCAGGTCGTCCCTCTTGACCAACTCCTCCACCAGCGACACCACCGGCGGACGGGTGCTCACATACGCCCGGGGCGGCGCGGCCGCGCGCATTTCCGCGATCTCGGCTTCGCTCAGGAGCCACCGCAGCAACAGCTCTTCGTCCGAGACTCCGTCGCCCCCCAGCCTCGCGCGCATTTCGGAGAGGGACGGCTCCTCCGGCTCCTGCGCGGCCAGCTCCCGGGCCCGGGGGCGGTCGAGGATCCTGTCCTTCACGTCCGGGTCCATGAGCCTGGCCCCTTCCTCTCCGGCCCGGCCCAAGGCGTAGCGGATGACCTGGTCGGTGACCTCCTTGTAGCGCTCCCCCACGATGACGTTCAGCGCCGCTTGGCTGCCCACGAACTGGGACAGCGGCGTCACCATGATGGGATAGCCGAACTCGGCCCGCACGCGGATGGTCTCTTCCAGCGCCTGCGGGAAACGGTCCCCCAGCCGGACCTTGTCGAGCTGGTGCCGGAGGTTGGACAGCATGCCGCCGGGCACCTGGTGCTGGTACTGGGCGTAGTCGTACTCCACCGGCTTGCCCATGGGGAAACCCTCGCGTTTGGCCACCGCGGTGAAATGCGCGGCCACGGGCTCCAGCGCGGACTCGTCCACGAGCGGGTTGTAGCCGAGCGCCCGGGCGTTGCGGGCGACGTTGAAGACCGAGGGGTTGGAGGAACCGTCCGCCAGCGGCGGCACCGCGGTGTTGACGCTGCGGATGCCCAGGTCCATGGCCTCCAGGCAGCACAGGGGGCCGAGACCGGTGGTGCAGTGGGTGTGGAGCTCGATGGGGACGCCGTTGCAGACGTCGAACATGGCCGGGACCAGCGTGCGCATGCGCTCCGGCGTGAGCAGCCCTCCGGGGTCCTTGAGGCAGATGACCGGCACGTCGAGCGACGCGGCCTCGCGCGTCTTCCGGGCGAAGTACTCGTCGGTGTGCTTGGGCGACACCGAGTAGATCATGTTGATGATGGGCTTGATGCCCACTTCACGCGAGACCTCCACCTTGCGCTTCCAGCCCGCGAAGTCGTTCCACTCCTCGGAGATGCGCGCCTCCCGGACGCCGTTGGCGGCCATGCGCTCCATGAACAGGCGGTACATGGACAAGGGGTTGAACTCGAAGGTGTTGACGCGGCCGGCGATGACCCGGAGCGGCGTCTCGGTGATGCGTTGGGCCACCAGCCGCACCCGCTCCCAGGGGTCCTCCTTGAGCTCCCGCACGCACTTCTTGAGGTGCGAGCCGGAGATGAGCTCCATGGCCTCGAAGCCCGCCCGGTCCATCTGTTCGGCCACGGAAAGCATCATGCCCGTGGTCATGTTCTCCGCCCACAGGCTCTGGTGCCCGTCGCGCAGGGTGGTGTCAACGAAGCGGATGTCCTTGTTCACGTTCACGGCCTCCTTCCGCCCGTCCTGACTTTATTGCGCTGCGCCGCAAATCTCAACCGCTGACAGGTCCCGCGCCGGATGCGTTGCAGGCCGGCAAGCCGGTCGAGGACGGGAGCCGCGTCCGCCCATGTGTCGGTTGGCGGGCGTCCGCGTTCCGGGGTGCCGCGGCGGGCGGAAGGCCGGCAAGCCGAGGATTCCGTTTGACTGGCTTGCTCGGACGGGGATAAATGTCGGAGGCAGACGATGGGGGCTTCGCACGGAAGGAGGGCGTTCGATGGGATGGGTTGACGCCGACGCGCACGTGGTGGAAAGCCCGAGGACGTGGGACTATCTCGCGCCGTCGGAGCGGAAGCACCGGCCTTCCCTCTTCGATCCGGACGACGGGACGCAGCGGCAGAACTGGGTCATCGACGGGAAGATCCGCGGCCTGTTCCGGTTCGCTTTCACCGAGGAGGCGCTGGTGGAGCGGTCGCGGAAAGTCGGCAGGCAGATGGCCACCAGCACCGAGACCCGGGACGTGGCCAACGTGGGCGCGCGCCTGCGGCACATGGACGAGCTCGGCATCGACGTGCAGGTCCTCTACCCCAGCATCTTCCTCGACCAGTGCACCGAGCGTGCGGAAGTGGATGTGGCGCTCTGCGGCGCCTACAACCGCTGGCTGGCCGACGTCTGGAAGGAGGGCGGCGACCGGCTGCGCTGGATGTGCGTGCTCCCCTTCCTCAGCATGCCGGACGCCCTGGACCAGTTGCGCTTCGCCAGGGAGAACGGCGCCTGCGGCGTCTTCATGCGGCCCCTGGAGGGGCCCCGGGGCGTGGACGACCCCTACTTCTTCCCGTTCTACGAGGAGGCGTCGAAGCTCGACATGGCCATCGGCCTGCACCAGTCCAACGGCAACGCCAACGTGGTGGACCTGCTGGCGAACTCCGACGGCACCCGCGACTTCTTCAACCAGTACCGCATCTTCAACGTGGGCGCGTTCTTTCGGCTGGTGAACTCCGGGGTGCCCAAGACCTTTCCCGAGCTCCGGTTCGGCTTCATCGAGACCGCGGCTTCGTGGATCCCCTGGGTCATCTACGAGCTGCGGCGGCGCATGGACACGGTGGACCACAGGCTGCCGGACGACCTCCTCGAGCAGTACGGCCTGTACGTCACCTGCCAGATCGGCGACGACGTCCCGTACCTGACGCGGCACGCGGGCGAGGGCGCCCTGATGATCGGCACCGACTACGGACACGCCGATTCCTCCACGGAGCTCGAGGCCCTCGCCTCGCTCAAGGAGACCGGCGGCATCAGCGCGGCAATGCACGCCAGGATCGTGGACGACAACCCCCGCCGCTTCTACGGACTGCAGGACGACGGCGAATGGAGAAGGACGCTGCCATGATCGGCTACCCTGTCATCGACGCGGACGGACACCTGACCGAGCCCATGACGGCCTATCGGGAAAGGATACCGGAGCCTTACCGCACCGCCCGCGAGTTGTTCCCCCAGGACGGCTGGGACCGGGACCTGGGGCGCATGGGGCACCGGGTGGCGGACCCCGAACGGGAGCTGGCGGACCTGGACGCCGAGGGCATCGACACCGCGGTGCTCTTCCCCACCGCGGGCTTGAGCATCGGCAACGTGCGCGACCCGGCCCGGGCCCGGGTGCTGGCCAGCGCCTACAACCGGTGGCTCCACGAGTTTTGCAGCGCCGAGCCCGCCCGCATCAAGGGCGTGGGCATCGTGGCGCTGCAGGAAGTCGAGAGCGCGGTGGAGGAGCTCGGGCGGCTGGTGGAGATGGGCATGGTGGCGGTGCAGGTGCCTACCTACGTGGCATGGCGCAAGCTGTCGGACCGGGAGTTGGACCCGTTCTACGAGACCGTGGAGCGGCTGGACGTGCCCATCGCCGTCCACAGCCAGCCGCGCGACGCCGCGGGCACGGACCGGTTCGACAAGTTCCTGGCGATCCATGCGGTGACCCATCCGTTCGAGCAGATGATCGCCATGACCCAGCTCATCTTCGGCGGCGTGCTGGAGCGCTATCCCGGGTTGCGGGTGGGTTTCCTGGAGTCCGGCGCCGGTTGGGTGCCCTACTGGATGGACCGGCTGGACGAGGAGTGGGAGAAGCGGGGCGACGTGGAGGCGCCCCTGTGCACGCGCCCGCCCAGCGAGTACGTACGCAGCGGCCGATGCTACTTCGGCGTGGAGTGCGGGGAGCTCACCCTGCCCGACGCCATCCGCCACATCGGCGACCGCTGCCTGCTGTATTCGTCGGACAACCCCCACTGGGACACGGACTGGCCCCATTCGGTGGCGAAGCTGCGCAAGCGCGGCGACCTCACCGACGAGAACAAGCACCGCATCCTGTGCCGGAACGCCGCGGACTTCTACCGCGTGCCCGTGTGCGAGACGGCTGCCGCGCCCGCGGCCTGACGCGGGCACGTCCGAACGACCCCGGCCTGAGTTCCCTCTCCCTGGGAGGGCGCGTCCTTCGACTCCGCTTCGCTACGCTCAGGACGAACGGGGGCGATCGTTCAGGGTCTCCCTTACAGGGTTCCCGAACTCTTGACCGCGGGCATGTGGACTTCCGGCCCTTCGTTCTCGTCGATCCAGCCGCCGGACTCCGCTTCCTTCAGCACGTTCAGGATGGTGTCCACCAGGTTCCGGGCGGACTCGACGCTCAACTCCACGGCCACGCGGGCGGCCGGACCCTCCGCTTCGTTGACGAAGTCGATGTTGAGCGAGTGTTCCCGAAAGGCATGGTACGGGTGGTCGTAGGCGACGTTGGCCTGGTTCACCCGGAACCACTCCTCGGAGCTCTTGCCACTGCCCTCCATGACGACCTTTCTGGCGATCATCGTGCACATGCGCGTCTCCTTCGACGGTACGCGGGGGAAGCCCGAACCGAGCCCCCGTGCATCGGCTCGGCCCGGACTGCCCGCCGGCCCGGGATCCCGTCCCCGCGGCAGGTTCCTGCTCGTTCGGACAAGCTCCTAGGCAAGCCGTTTCGCGAAAAAGCCGAGGAGCTTCCTCCAGCCGTCCACCGCCTGCTCCTGACGATAGACGGGACGGTCGTAGTAGAAGAAGCCGTGGCCCGCTCCGTCGTAGCGATGGAACTCGTAGTCCTTGCCGTGCTTCTTGAGCTCGGCCTCGTGCTGGTCCACCTGCTCCGGCGTCGGGCTCTTGTCGTCGTTGCCGAACAGTCCCAGGATCGGGCACGAAAGGTCTGCCGTGTAGTCGATGGGGGCCACCGGCTGCTTCTCCGTGAGGTCGTCCTTGCCCGCCACCACGCGGCCGCCCCAGCACTCCACCACCGCGTCGAAGCCCTTGGCGCGGCAGGCGGTCAGGAAGGCGTGGCGCCCGCCCGAGCAGGTGCCCCAGATCCCCACCTTGCCGTTGTGGTAGGGAAGCGAGCGCAGGTAGTTCATGGCGCCGACGCAGTCCCCCACCACCTGGTCGTCGGCCACGCCTCCGTCGGCGCGCACCTTGGCCGCCACGTCTTCCGGCGTGCCGTGGCCGGCGCGGAAGTAGAGGTTGGGCGAGATGGTGGCGAAGCCGTGGTGCGCCAAGCGGCGGGCGGCTTCACGGTACCACTCGTCCCAGCCGGGCAGGTGGTGGATGGCCACCACTCCGGGGAACGGCCCCTTGCCCAGCGGACGTGCGTAGTAAGCGTTGATGGCGTCGCCGTTGGCGCCGATGATGGTGATGGTCTCCGCCAGCATCCCCTCGTATTGGTCGGTCTCGTACATGGTTGCCTCCTTGGGATTTGCTCTTCCGCGATTCCGGAACGGCGTCGCCCGACGCCCGGTCCGGCGCCGCCGCCCGCCGACAGAGCTAATACCAAGGCGCACCTAAATTCAACCCCTCGGCCGGCTCCGCGCATAAGGCGCGTCCTTCGACTTCGCTTCGCTACGCTCAGGACGAACGGGGTAGATTGGAACGGGGGCAATCGTCCGGTGTTTCCTTGACCCGGCTACGGGTCCTTCGGTAGAGTGGCAGGCGGTTGCCCGACACGGGCCATGACGAAGTGCGTATCCCGAAGGCGGCGGCCGGCCCGGCGCATCCCGCGCCCTGGAGGATCGGCCGCTCCGCGGTTCGGCGCAAAGGAGGACTACCCATGTTCGTCTGTCTGTCCCCTGGGGGCCAGTTGCTGACCCAAGGCGAGAGCGCCTGCGAAAGGCTGCTGGTAGGCACGGTGGAAGGCGTCTTCTCGTTCCACCGGGAGAACGGGTCGTGGCGGCGCGACGGCGTGCACCTGCCCGGGAAGCACGCCAGCTCGGTCCTCTTCGAGCCCGCCACAGGGACCCTCTTCGTGGGCACCTACGGCTGCGAGGTCTTCGCCAGCGCCAACCGGGGCCGCACCTGGGAAAGACGGGACCGCGGCATCGGCGACAAGGAGATCTATTCGCTTGCGGCACAGACGGTGCGCGGCAAGCCCAGGGTGTACGCCGGCACCCAGCCGGCGCACCTCTACTACAGCGACGACCTGGGCGGGAGCTGGACCGAGTTGCCGGGGCTGCGCCAGGTGCCGGGGGTCGAGAAATGGACCTTTCCGGGGCCGCCGCACCAGGCCCACGCCAAGAGCATCACGTTCCATCCCACGGACCCCGACGTCATCCACGTGGCGGTGGAAGTGGGCGGCTTCCTGCGCAGCACCGACGGCGGCGCCACCTGGACCACCATCGACAACATCAACCCGGACGCCCACCGCGTGCTGGTCCCGTCCAACGACCCGGACAAGCTGTACGGCACCGCGCCCACCACCAACTGCGGACCGGACGTCACCGCGGGCTTCTGCGTCAGCAGCGACGGCGGCGCCACCTGGAAGAGCATGACGCCGCGGGACTTCCGCATCGGCTACGTGGACCCGTTCTTCGTCCACCCCGGTGACCCCAACCTGTTGTTCGTGGCCGGCGCCAAGACCGGCCCCGGGACTTGGCGCAAGCTCCATACAGCGGACGCCCGGGTGGCCCGCAGCCGCGACGGCGGCGCCACCTGGGACATCCTCGGCGAGGGGCTTCCCGAGCACATCCGCGCCAATATCGAGGGGATGGCCATGGATGCGTGGAACGGCGGCTACGCCATCTTCGCCGGCACCACCGACGGCGACGTCTTCTACAGCGACGACGAGGGCGACCACTGGACCACCATCGCCAAGGGAATCGGGCCGGTCTCCAAGTCCCACCACCACGTCAACCTGTCCCTGGAGGGCGCCGCCGCGCACCATTAGCGCCGCATCGAACCGTACCGCGGGCATGGCTCGGCCGTTCACACGAGAACCAGGAGCCATGCCCGCCCAACCCTCGTCTCTGACCGTCCTGTTTCCGTTCATCCCGAGCGTAGCGAATGTTTCCGTTCGTCCTGAGCGTAGCGAAGCGAAGTCGAAGGACGCTGCGCCCGGCTACGGGGCGTCCGTGGGAACGCCTGTGCCCATCCTGTCGTACTTCCGGATTGCGGTCCTGAGCCTGCTGCTGCTCCTCGACCAGTTGGGCGGCGAGGGTTTCCGAAGGCTCCGGCGGCGTTGGCGCCGCCGGCCCGCGGTGCGCTCGTTGACCGTGTCCTCACGCGGCAGGCGGCTGGCCGCGGACCTCCATGCGGTGGAGGGGGCGGGGCCGCGGCCGGCCATGGTCCTGACCCACGGCGTGATCGAGTCGGGCAAGGACGACCCGCGTCTGGTGGACTTGGCCACACGGCTTGCGGGTTGCGGATTCGTGGTCCTCGTGCCCGAACTCGCGGGCCTCAAGTCCCTTCGGCTGGACATGGAGGAGTCGGACGACGTGGCCGCGGCCTTCCGCCTGCTGCTGTCGCTGGACGAGGTGGACGGGGACCGGGCCGGCCTGTTCGGTTTCAGCTTCGGCGTCGGTCCCACGCTCAAGGCGGCGACGGACCCCTCCATCCGGGAGAAGGTGCAGTTCGTGGTGTCGTTCGGCGGTTACTTCGACGCCGTCAACGTGCTCCGCTACGTCACCACCGGCCGGGACGAGTTTCGCGGCCACCGGCACCTCCAGCCGCCGGCCGCGTACGCCCGCCGCGTATTGACGGAGAACCTCCTGAACCGCGTACCCGGGGACGGGGACCGGACCATCCTGTCCGGCCTGTTCGACCACGGACTCCCCGACCCGGAGCGGGAAGTCCCGCCGCACGCGCCGGACCGACTCACGGAAGGGGGGAGGGCCGTGTACGAGCTGCTGCGCAACCGGGACCCGGCCCGGGTCCCGAGCCTGGCGGCGGCGACGGACCCCGCGGTGCGGGACTACCTGGAGAGCCTTTCCCTGCGTGTGGTGGCGCCGCAGGTCAAGGCCCGGGTGCTCATCGGCCACGGCGACACCGACCCGCTGGTGCCCTCCACCGAGAGCCTGCGGCTGGCGGACGCGCTGCCGGACCCGGAACGGGTGCACGCCGTCATCCTGAACGTGTTCAGCCACGTGGACGCGCGCCTGTCCGTGCGCTCCGTCGGCGAGTTCCTGACGACGTCGCTTCCGTCCTGTTGGCGCTTCTACGGGCTGATATTCCGAATCCTGAAGCAGCAGATCGGACCGTGACGCCGGGGATCAGGACCCGCGGGTCCCGATCCCCGTTCCCGGTCCTTGCTTCTGGAAACTTCTGAACAATTGCCCCCGTTCGTCCTGAGCGTAGCGAAGCGAAGTCGAAGGACGCGCTTCTCCATGGGGAGAGGCGCCTCGATGGGGAACGGATCAGAGGTTCCTTTTCTCGAACGAACGCCTTAAGATCACGGTTCTCACCACTTCGACGCGGACGCCGCCCGGGAGGAAACATGAGCTTTGACCCCGAATCGCCGGAGTTCTGGGACGAGAAGGCCACGCGCAAGGAACTCGAGCGGGTGTTCGACATCTGCTACGGCTGCACCTTGTGCCACACCCTCTGCCCGTCCTTCGTGAGCCTGTTCCGGATGATGGACGAGAGCTTCGGCGACGCCGGGTCGCTCAGGGACGAGCAGATGAAGCTGGTGGTGGACCAGTGCTACCAGTGCAAGCTCTGCGACCCCATCTGTCCGTACGTGCCGCCCCATGAGTGGGACATCGACTTCCCCAGGACCATGATGCGGGCCAGCCTCAACGCGGCCAGGAAGGACGGCGTCCCCTGGGCCGACCGGCTGATGGGGGATACGGACCGGGTGGGACGATGGGCCGGTTGGGCCGCGCCCCTGGTCAACCGGGCCAACCGGAACCCCTTTCTGCGCCGTCTCATGGAGAAGTACATGGGGGTCCACCGGGACCGGTTGCTCCCCACGTACCACGGACGGACGTTCGCCAAGTGGTTGCGCCGGCGTCCCGCGGCCCCCGGGGGCAAGGGCGAGGAGAAGGCGGCGTTGTTCTACACCTGCACGGTCAACTACAACGAGCCGGAGATCGGCAAGGCCGCGGTGGGCGTCCTGGAGAAGAACGGCATCGAGTGCGTCGTTCCCGAGCAGCAGTGCTGCGGCCTGCCGTTCCTCGACGTGGGGTTGCTGGACCGGGCGGTGAAGAAGATCGAAGCCAACGTGGCGAGCCTGATCCGGGTGGTGCGCCAGGGATACAAGGTGGTGGCGCCCAGCGCGAGCTGCAGCTACATGCTCAAGCAGGACTACCCGCGGCTGCTCCCCATCGACGACGCCCGGTTGGTGGCGGAAAACACCCTGGACCTGTCGGAGTACCTGGTCCAGGTCCACGAGCGCGGCCGGCTGGACCTGGACTTCCCCGGGGCCGTCGGAAAGATCCGCTACCACCAGCCGTGCCACCTCAAGGCCCAGGACATCGGGTTCAAGGCCCAGGAGATGATGCAGCTCATCCCCGATGCGGAGGTCTCCCGCATGCAGTGCTGCAGCGGCCACGACGGAAGCTGGAGCGTCAGGAAGGAGAACTTCGAGGCGTCGATGCAGGTGGGGAGGCCGCTGTTCAAGTTCCTGCGGCCCGACGACGCCTGTACGGTGACGGACTGCCCGCTGTCCGCGGTCCAAGTCCAGCAGGGCACCGGCCGGAAGCCGGTGCATCCCATCGTGGTCATGGCGCGGGCCTACGGCCTGGAGGTAGAGCCGTAAGCCCGCGGCGCCGCCTGCGGGTTACCTCTGGGCGGGGTCGAGGATCCAGCCCCCTTCCTTCTCCATGCCGATGACCAACTCGTCGTCGGCGTCCGAGGGAAGGACTTCCGCCAAGTGCTTCCGGTACTCGTCCTCGGAGAGCAACTCCCCGTCCATGCTGTAGGGTTGGCCCGCGTAGTTCCCGATGTAACGGCGGAACCTGTCGCTGGGGATGGTCAGCCGGGGCTGGTCGTCGGCCACGTTGTGGTTCAGGGCGTCCACCAGTGCGGCGACCTCCTTGAAGAAAGTCTCGCGCGACAACTCGTTCAACCGCTCCATGTCCGCGGGCTCGTCGAACAGGTGTTCGTCGTAGCGCCCCTTCAGGCCCCAGACGTAAGCCCAATGGGCGGAGCTGGACTCGTCCTGGCCGAACAGGTCGAACGCGGTGGAGAGCCACTTGTTGAAGTACTTCTGGATGATGGCCATGGGGATCTTGCCGGCCTTGACGATGCGCATCAGGCCGATATTGCCCTGAGCCAGGTGGTACGCCTCTTCCTTCAGCATGGGCAGGGTGCTGCGCCCGAGGGGGGCGAAGGCGCTGCGGCTGAGCATGTTCAGTTGGTACTTGCCGTCGCGGTCGATGAAGCTCGTGTAGGTGAAGAAGTCCAGCCAGTTCCGCACCGGCTGGTTGAAGGAGTCCAGCAGACGCGACCCCTCGGACGCGCGCCGCTCCAGCAGCCGCTGGGACTGGCGCTTGCCCGAGTCGCCGAACTGGGTCACCAGCACGTAGGCCATCTGCCAGCCGTGCCGCATCTCTTCCCGGTTGATGCGGATCAGGTTCTTCAGGTCCACGTCGGTGGGCGCCCGCTCGATCAGGTTGGTCTGCTGCTCCACCGAGGCGAACTCGGTGTCCCCCTGGAACTCGATCAGGTGGGCCAGGGCGTCCTGGATGCGCTGGTCGGGGATGTCCGTCACCTTCTCCCACTTGGGCCGGCCGGCATACTCGCCGAACTCGATCTCGTTGCTCTCCACGTCGTCGAGCTTGGTCTCGAAGGTGTAATCCTCCCCGATGAGGCCCATGGGGTAGCCGATGTCGTCGTGCCACTGGTGAAAGGCGTCCACCCAGTCGTCGAACGTGTCGATCCTCGATTTCTTTATCAACATGGCCTGCTCCTTCTTGGCGTGGTGACGGCGCTCCGAGGGTTCGACCAAACGCCGCGCATCGGCCTCCTTGCGGCAAGACGGCAACCCCGTGAAGCATCCCGTGCGTGTCGCCTCCTTTTAATGCGTGAGGCGCCGTTTTACAAGGGCTGACCGCTTAAGCGGCGGAAACCCGTGCGAGGGATCGGAGAATCCGAGACATCCCGCCACCCCTTCGGCGCCCGGGAAAAAGTCTCTTTGACAACCGCAGCCTGTTCCGCCAACCTTGCTTCCGATCGTTCGAGGGCGACGTTGAGGGAAGATGAGGGAGGTTGAGGAAAATTCCTGAAATACTGACCCGTTCCGAGCCTGCGGAGCAGTACGAACTGCCCGTATCGGGCTTCCGCGACACGGCCTTCTCCGAGAACCACGACCGTACCCTGCATCGCTGGGTGCCCTGGATCGCGGGCTTTTCCGGATCCTTCGTTGCCGGGGTCCTCGAAAAGGTCCGACGGGAACGGCGCAGGTTGCGGGTCCTGGACCCGTTTGCCGGCGTTGGCACCACGTTGATCGAAGCCCTCAAGCATCAGGATGACGCCATCGGGTTCGAGATCAATCCGTACGCAGCACTGGCATGCAAGGTAAAGACCCAGGCGGGTCATTATGACTCGGAAGCGCTTGCCGCGATGCTCGACCACTTCGAGGAATACGGCGGGGAAAGGCTGTCGCTGAACGCAGAGGCCATATCCCGTCCTCCCAAGGGCTTTTCGAGCAGGGTGCCGTTCTTCAGCCCGGAGGTGGAACGGCAGGTCCTGGCGTGTCAGGACTTCATCAACCGGGAAACGACGGACTGGGTCCGAGACCTGTTTCGGGTGGCGTTCGGCGCGGTCATGGTCAGTTTCTCGAACTATTCCTACGAGCCGAGCCTCGGCACCCGGGCCGGCGCGGGAAAGCCCAACGTGGACCATGCCGACGTGTTCAGCATCGTCAAGCGCAAGCTACGGGAAATGCACGCGGACATCGCCACCTTCCAGCACTGGATGAGCCGGTACCGGCGCACGCCCCGGGCTACGGTCCATCCCATGTCGTACTTCGACCAAGGACGGCGAGTCAGACCGCACAGCATCGACGTGCTCATCACTTCTCCGCCCTACCTCAACAACTACCATTACATCCGCAACACCCGGCCGCACTTGTTCTGGCTCGGGATGGTGCAGGCGTCCTCGGACCTGAAGTCCATCGAGTACAGGAGCTTCGGCCAGTTCTGGCAAACCGTCCGGGCCGGGCCACCCATCGCCTTGCGGCCGCGCCTGCCCCACTTGAACGAGCAACTCGAAGAACTCCGGGCGCGCAACGTGGGAAAGGGCGCCTACGGCGGCAGCGGCTGGGCCAACTACGCGGCCACCTACTTCAACGACTGCCAGCGCTTCTGCGCGCTCACGCGAACCCGCATGCGTCCGGGCGGGACAGTGGTCGTGGTCATCGGCAACAACATCCTCCAGGGCATGGAGTTCCGGACGGACAGGCTGTTCGCCGAGATCGCAGAGCAGGAGGGTTTCGAGACCGTCGCCCTGCACGAAGTGCGCAAGAAGCGCACGGGCGACAGCATCGTGGACTCGTCGGTGCGCGCCGGCGCGACGGAACAGCGGAAGCGCCTCTACGAAACGGCCGTCGAGCTTCGAGCGCCGTAGATCAGGGCGCCGGTGGCGTGGCCGCTCTCCCGGCTCGTCGTCGGCGGACAGGTCCGATGCCGTTTCGAGGACGGACGCGGCGACGCCGCACGGCGCCGCGGCCTAGCCCACCACCGTGATCTCTTCGATGGGGAACTGGGTGGTGACCTGGGGACCCTCTTCGGTCACCACCAGCATCTCTTCCAGCCGGACGCCCCATTGGAGCGGCCTGCCGTGCTGCGTCTCCAGGGCGAAGCTCATGCCGGGCTCGATCTCCACCGGGTGGTCCAGGGAGTAGATGCGCGAGACCACCGGGGTGTCGTACTGGGCGAGGCCGAGTCCGTGGCCCCACAGGTTGGCCGCGGCCTGGTCCTCTTCCTCGTAGCCCCAGGTGTCCCTGGCCGAGGGCCACACCTCGGCGATCTCCCTGGTGGTGGCGCCGGGGCGCACCTTGTCGATGGCCTTGTAGAGCCACTCGTAGGCGATGTCGTAATAGCGCCGCTGCTCGTCGGTGGGTTTCTTGCCGACGCAGTAGGTGCGGTACATGCAGCTCTTGTAGCCGTTCCAGGTGACCGCGGCCATGTCGATGATCACCAGGTCGCCCGGCTGGATGATCCGGTCGGAGAAGTGCCGCCAGTTGGGCCAACTGTTGGGCCCGGACGACACGATGACGTCCTCCACGTCCTCGACGCCGGGGATGTTGTAGAGGAAGTTCATTGCGAACGACGTGATCTGGTGCTCCTGCATGCCCGCCCTGAGGAAGTGCGAGATGGCCGTATGGCAGGCGTCGCAGATGGCGGCCACGATGCGCATGGCCTCCAGCTCGTCCTCGTTCTTGATGGCGCGGGCGGAGACCATGGGCGACATGCCGTCGGTCCACTGGATGCCGTGGGCATCGAACGAGCGGATCATGTTGAGGTCGATGAAGTCCACGCCCAGGGGCGCCTTTTCCACTCCGTACTTCTTCATCTCGTCCAGGATCGCGCGGGTGAACTTGGCCACCTGCTGCTCGGCCGCGCCCCCCACCGCTCCCTTGATCCACGAGTAGGCGTAGCGCACGTTGTCCCCGGGTATCCACGGACAATGGCGGTTGATCTGGGTGCCGATGTCCCCCTGCTCGAAGAGCACGGGCTCGGCCCCCTCGCACAGCAGGGCGTAGCGCAGGCCCGGCTTGAGCCGGCACCAGCCGGGGGTCACGGTGCTGGTGACGTAGCGGACGTTCTCGTCGTACATCACCAGCATGGCGCCGAGCCCGGCCCGCTTCATGGCCTCCCGGGCGCGGTCGAGACGGTACTCGCGCAAGCGGTTCCAGTGGATGCGCTGCTGCCAGTCCGTCCCCACCAGACCGAAGCTCGACGTCGAACGGGTGACCATGGAAGACTCCTTTCGCCTGCGTTACGGCCGCTGCGCCTGCAACGCCTCGCGGTTGACCAGGGAGTAGGGCAGCCCTCCCTCCAGCACGCTGACCACCTGCCCCACGGCGCGCCGCCGCATCTCCGCCCTGGACTCCTCGGAGTACCAAGCCGAATGAGGGGTCAGGACCACGTTGTCGAGGGTCGTGACGGGATCGCCCGGCTCCGGCGGCTCGCGTTCCAAGACGTCCAGCCCGGCCCCGGCGATGTCCCCTTGCCGCAAGGCCCGGACCAAGTCCGACTGGTTCACGATCCTGCCCCGGGCCACGTTGATGAGGAAGGCCGTGGGCTTCATCCGGGCGAACGCCCCGGCGTCGATCATGCCTTCGGTCTCGGGCATCAGCGGTGCGTGGACGGAGACGTAATCCGACGTCCGGAGCAGCGTGTCGAGGTCCGCCAACTCGGCGCCCGCCTCCCGCGCCGCGGCTTCTTCGACATGGGGGTCGCAAGCCGCGACTCGAAGCCCGAAGCCCCTGGCCCTGGCGGCCACGGCCGTACCGATGCGACCGATTCCCAGGAGCCCCAGCGTCTGGCCCCGGAGCCGCCGCAGCACCGGCATCTGCGCCAAGTCCCAGGTCCCGTCCCGGGCGATGCGGCCGGCCGGGAACAGGCCCCGGGCGCAGGCCAGGATCATGGCCAGCGCCTGGTCCGCCACCTCGTCGATGCAGTAGTCGGTGGTGTTGGCCACCATGATGCCGCGCCGGGTGGCGGCGTCCACCGCCACGTTGTCGTAACCGATGCCGAAACGGACGATGACGCGGCAGCACTCCAGGTTCTCCATGACCCTCGGGGTCATGCGCGCGTAGGTGTTGAGTACGGCGTCGGCCCGCCGGCACAACTCGATGACGTCGTCCTCTTCCCTGCACTGGCCGATCACCAACTCCGCGTCCATGCCTCGGAACATCCGGGCTTCGTCCTCCATGGACGGGAAGAGGTGGTCGGTGACGACGACGTTGTAGCGCGGCATGGGAGGGACTTCCGAACCCGACGGAGGCAACTTACTACACGTGCGTCGCGTGGTTCAACGTCAGGAACCTCTGAACAATTGCCCCGTTCGTCCTGAGCATGGCAAGTCTCCCGTTCGTCCTGAGCGTAGCGAAGCGAAGTCGAAGGACGCGCTTTCCCATAGGGAGAGACGCCTCAAGCTGGAATTGTTCCGAGTTTCCGTCAGTCCTGCACCAGGGCCACCGCCCGGGTAGGTCCGCCGTGGGAGCCCCGGAGCCTCAGGGGGAACCCGATGAACGTGAACCGCTTTCCCGCCACTTCGGTCAACACCAGGTTCTCGTAATGGGTGATGTGGTGGAAGCGGCACATCATGTGGCACGGGTAGGTGCGGCTCACGGGGTTGTCCGGAGTGGGCGTGTCCACGCCGAAGGTCTTGACGCCCTTTTCCACCAGCCACATGCTGCCCTCCTCGCCCAGGCCCGGAAACGTGGTGAGGTACTCCGGCTGCCCCTTGTAGCGGTCGTACGTCCCGGTATAGAGCAGCAGGATGTCGCCCTTCCGGATCTCGTGGCCGGACTTGGCCACCGCGGCGTCCAGTTCGTCGGGCGTGATGTCGGTGCAGGGCTCCTTGTGGGAGACGTCGATGCACAGGGCGTCCCCGTAGAACAGGTCCAGGGGCATCTGGTCGATGGTGAGGGCGCCGGGACGCGGGTCCAGGTGGCTGAAGGAGTCCACGTGGGTGGGGCCGTTGTCGTTCAGCAGGATGCCCGTGGTCTGGAACGAGAAGCCGCCCTCGAACCGTTGCTTCGTTTCCTCGTGGGTGGCGTGCTGGAAGATGACGGTCTTCAGGTGGCCGGGATAGACGTTCATCCCCTGGTAGATCTCCACCGACAGGTCCACTAGACGAGCCATTCGAGCACCTCCTTTCGCGCCCTTGCGGTTGGTTCGCGGGCCGCGGCGTCAGTACGTCACGAGTCCCGCGGACACGTTCAAATCCTCACCCGTGATCGACCGGGCCCGGTCGGAGGCCAGGAACACCGCGGCCTCGGCCACGTCCCCGGCCGCCACCAGACGGTTGAGCGGCGACCCCCCGGCGAGCTCGGCCCTCACCTCTTCCACGCTGATTCCCCGTCCCTCGGCCTGCTTCCGCATCACCCACTCGATGCGTTCTCCCTCCACCGCGCCCGGGGAGACCAGGTTCACGCGGACGCCGTGGGGTCCCGTCTCCAGGGCCAGCGTGCGGGTGAGGCCCACCAGCGCCAGCTTGCTCGCCGCATAGGGGGACCTTCCCCACAGCGGCCGCTTTCCGGTCATGGAGCCGATGATCACCACCGCGCCCGACCGGCGCTCGATCATGGAGGGCAGGAACGCCCGGCAGCACAGGAAGGTCCCGGTGACGTTGACCGCGAAGGTCGCCTCCCAGTCCGCGGGGTCGGTCTCCCAGAGGGCCGCGGAAGGACCGCCGACGCCGCTGTTGTTCACCAGCACGTCCACGCGGCCGAAGCGGTCCAGGACCTTTCGCGCCGAGGCATCGACGCTGGCGGCGTCGCTCACGTCCGTGACCGCCGCCAACCCCTCCCGTCCGAGTCCTTCCACGAGGGCCAGGGTCCCTTGCAGCGCCGCTTCGTCACGGGACGCCAACGCCACGTGGGCCCCTTCCCGGGCGAACGTCACCGCGATCTCGCGCCCGATGCCGCGTCCGGCGCCGGTCACCACCGCCACCTTGTCCTTCAACGTCAACGACATCCGCCGCGCTCCCTGCCGCCCTGTCGAACGTCTTCCGCACGCTTCAGGATTTCGTGCGGGCCGCCTCGGTTCGGCATTGCAACGAACTCTGATTCCCTCCCCCCTTGAGGGGGAGGGTTAGGGTGGGGGGACCTCAGTGCAACCGGACTGATCGGCGCCACGCCGACGGACGCATGGCTGACGAGAGTAGGGTGGAGGACCGATCCCCTCAACCCCACCGTTACCCCCCTCCCTGTCCCTCCCCCTCAAGGGGGGAGGGGACGCTATGCCGTGACACCCGACACAAACCGGGAACATCGTTTACAGAATAGACCGGGAACATGGTTTACACGCTTCGCCGTGACACCCCACCTCCACGACGACCGGAAGAGCCCGGTTGTTCCGGTTCCGGAATACGGATTCGGCCAGAAACGAGCTCGGGCAGCAGGGTATCCCGCATGGAAGCTAAAGCGCGAGACTCCTTCAGGTTGCTGAGGATACGTCGCATCGTTGGCTCAATCACGATCTCAAATGCCTCTGCTACCCGAGACGGCGGAATAACGGTGTCGATAAGGGAGAAGCTCTGCCGTGTGATCGTGTCGAAAATCGTTCCGTGAGTGCGGCGTTGCAGGTCATCCACAGAGGTTCTGATCCGCAGGTAGGTGAAAAAATCAGGGTAACCTTGCACGCCTCGGATACCGTAGCACGTCTGATTCATGCTCATGGGGCTTCCCAGACACGCCAACCGCCCAACGGTCCCTCTGGCCGTGATGATAGTGGTTCCCGTGGGTAAGAGTTTCGCCGCGCTGTGCGCAACGCCGGTCTCCGTAATTTTTCGCTCGGTGTCCAGAACGAAAACGTCGCTTGGAGCAGGTGCGTCTCTTGCGGTGTACCAGGGGATGTCACCATCCCAATAATCTGCTACCGACGTCTTGGGAGTCCCTCCACTGAGGATCTCTATCCCGTCGCCCAAGAGGCTAACGGCCCACCCCTCCGGTATCATCCTCCCCGACTCCGACGACACGAAGCGGTCCGGGAACAGCGCCGCAATCTCCGGTTCCATCCCCGCCAGATACGCCCGAGCCCGCTCGACCGTCCAGTCATGCGCCTCTTGAGCGGGAGCCGCAACAGCCAAGCCGCCAGACACCGGCTGTTGCGGAAGGGGATCCGTCAAGGCCGCATATACTCGCTCGTAGCGGCGTCTGATTCCCCCCACCGGCTCGCCCTCAAAGGGGGAGTGATCGGAGGGCGTAGCTTCCGTTGCTCGGGTGGAGTCTCCCCGACGAGGGATCGGGTTGGCGGCGTGGTGTTTCAGGGCGGCTTTGGCGTGGACGGGGTCGAAATCGACGAACCATGACTGGAACAGCGCCCGCGCCATGGACTCCAGGGTCTCGTTCATGCCCCGGTTCAACTCCATCTTGTCGTCCAGCGTACCCAGGATGTGGGCGATGGCGAGTTGTTCCGTTTCGGCAAGGTTGGGGTATGGAAGCGCCCCAAGTTGAGAAGACGATACGTTGGAGAAAACGGAACCTGTGGCCTCCGCCAACAAACCAGGGAGCCCGAATTCGATGACCGCACGAACAAACGGCTGGAGTGCCTCGTTCGCTCGGTGGCGGATTGCGGCGATACCACGTCCGATCGCGTACTCCTGATCGGCCCAATTCATCCGTCCTGTAGAGCCGCGTACACACAAAAGAACGTCTCCCGGATAGGCGCGTTTTGGGATGGTCGTGGTGGACTGGACTGGCGTCGGATGATGTGGTCCAAATTCGGTCGGTCCGTTGAGCAGCGGTAAGCCCTGCGGAACTCCTGCTGCGCTGACAACCGTGTTCCCGGGAGGTGATTGCCCCATTGTAATCACGGCAAACTCGGCAAGTCTCCTGCCCGTCCATATCTTCTCCACCAACATCAAATACTCCCGCTCGATCTCCCGATGAAAGCTCTCCGACAACCTCGCCCAGTCGCGGGCTTCCACCAGAAAGGGGATATTGGACTCCCGCAGGGCTTCCTCGAAGTCGGTCACGCGGCCGGTTTCTATAAACTCTGTCACCCATCCGTCCGCTGGTGCTGGTTCCCATCTGTCCGGTTGCATTGATTCCCCCCACCCTAACCCTCCCCCTCAAGGGGGGAGGGGATCGGAGGGGCCTCGGTGCAACCGGACCGATCGGCGTCAGCACCAATGGACAGACGGCTGAATCGGGTTGGGCAATCCGTGTAGAGGACTCCTCCCCTCAACCCCGCCGTACCCACCTCCCTGTCCCTCCCCCTCAAGGGGGAACGATGAGCCAATACCGGACGGCGAGCTTATGGACCCTCCCCGAGCACGTCGTCGAAGCGGCGCGGGTCGAGCCTGAGCCGGGCCGTAATGGCGTGTCCCTGCATGTGCTCCGCCTCGGAGATGGCGTCCGCGGCGGGCGCCACTTGGCGCGACCCCTCCGCGGCCACCCTCTGGTAGGTGACGGTCTTGAGGAACTTCCCCACCCACAGGCCGCCGGTGTAGCGCGCGGCGCCCGCGGTGGGCAGCACGTGGTTGGTGCCGATGGCCTTGTCCGAATAGACCACTGTGGAGTGCCGGCCCAGGAACAGCGTCCCGTAGTTGGTCAGCCGCTCCAGGAACCAGTCGGGGTCCCGGGTCTGCACCTCCAGGTGCTCGGGGGCGAACGCGTCGGCCTCCCGCGCCATCTCCTCGTCGGTGTCGCACACCACGATGCTGCCGTAGTCGCGCCAGGCCGGCCCGGCCACGTCCGCGGTGGGCCAGGTCTCCAGCCATCGTTCGACTTCCCGCGCCGCGGCCAAGGCCAGATCCCGGGAAGTGGTCACGAGCGCCGCGGGGGAAGTGGGGCCGTGCTCCGTTTGCCCGAGGAGGTCCGCGGCCAGCACTGCGGGGTCCGCGGACTCGTCCGCGAGGATCATGATCTCGGTGGGCCCGGCCAGCAGGTCGATGCCGGTCCGCCCGAAGAGCTGCCGCTTGGCCTCCGCCACGTAGGCGTTGCCCGCGCCCACGAGCATGTCCACAGGCTCCAGGTCCTCGATGCCGAAGGCGAGGGCGGCCAGGGCCTGCACGCCGCCGATGCAGAAGATCTCGTCGGCCCCGGACGACGCCATGGCGAAGAGTTGGGGAGGATGCATGCCCCGGCCCTTCCGGGGAGGGGCGCAGGCCGCCACCCGGTGGACCGCCGCGGCCTTGGGCGTCACGATGGTCATGACGGCCGACGCGATGAGGGGATAGGCGCCTCCCGGGGAGTACGCTCCCACCGAACCCACCGGAATGGACTTCTGCCCGAGCACCACACCGGGAAGGGTCTGCCGCTCGAAGTCCCTAAAACTCTCCCGCTGGAGCAGCGCGAAGCGCCGCACCTGCTCCTGGGCGAAACCGATGTGCTCCCTGAGCCCGACGTCGGTCAGCGACTCGGCCTGCCGGACCTCTTCCTCCGACACCCGGAAAGAAGGAGGGTTCCAGCCGTCGAACCGTTCGGAATACCTGCGCACCGCGGCCTCGCCCTCGCTCTCCACCGCCCTCAGGATCTCGCTCACGGTGGCGCGGATCCCGTCGGTGACCGCTCGCGGCTTGGGCTTGGGGGTCTTGAGACGTTCGACCATGCGTGGCTTCCCGGCGCGGCGCCCTGGACGTCAGGAACCTCTGATCCATTCCGGCTCGAGGCGCCTCTCCCCATGAATGAGCGCGTCCTTCGACTCCGCTACGCTACGCTCAGGACGAACGGGGGGCAATTGCTCGGAGTTTCCGTTATGCTCAGGTTTCCGTCATTCGAAATCGAGGGTCTTGGCTTCCATGCCGAGGGCGATCTTGCCCACGGTCTCCAGGCACCGGTCGTTGGCCGGCGGCATGACCACCCCGGCGAGGGCGTCGCGGAAGTGGCGCTCCAGGGGCAGGGAGCGAAGCAACCCGCGGCCCCCGGTCAGGCGGACGGCCCGTTCGGCGATCTCCCTGGCCGCCTCCGTGGCCAGGTACTTGGCCTGGTTCAGTATGAAGGTGAGCTCCGTCTTGCCCGCGTTCCCCCGCAGCATCCCCAACCGTTCCACCGCCCGCCGGGCGCTCTCCAGCAGGGTCGCCATCTCGCCGACCTGACGCTGTATCCGGGGGTCGAACGCGAGCGGTTGGTTCATGCCGCGGAACTTCGACTCCTTGACGTACCCCAGGCAGAACTCGTAGGCGGCTTCCGCGATGCCGAAATAGACGCCGGTGTAGCCCAGGGACCAGATGCTCATGTCCTTCCCGAGGATGGCCCCCGGCTCGCCGACCACGTTCTCCGGCAGGACCTCCACGTCGTGGAAGCGGATGGTGTTGGAGACCGTGCCCCGCATGCCCATGGTGTCCCAGTCGTGGACGATCTCGACCCCCGGCTGGTCGGCGCGTATGAGCACGTTGAGGAGCCCGTCGGTGATGTCCTCGGCCCCGTCCAGCAGGCTCCAGGTGAAGTAGTAGGTGGCGCCGGTGGAGAGCGAGCAGAAGTGCTTGACGCCGTTGAGCCGATACCCGCCGTCCTCGCGCCGGATGGAGGTGCGTATGGCCAGCTTGTCGCGGAACGAGCTTCCGGGCTCGCTGGTGATGGACGCGAAGACGGCGCCGTTGCGGACCACCTCGCCGAAATAGCGTTGCTGCTGCTCCGGCCCCGCGATCTGCAGGAGGAAATCGACGATGGCGCAGTGCATGTTGAAGGTCAGCCCGGTGGAGGCGCACCCCTTGGCGATCCTGGACAGGATCACCGCGTAGGTGAGGGAATCGGCCCCGATGCCGCCGTGCTCCCGGGGCACGGTCAGCGCCAGCAGCCCGGAGTCCCGCAGGTCCCGGTAGTTCTCGAAGGGGAACCGCGCCTCACGGTCGATGGCCGGGGCCCGGGCGGCGAACCTCTCCCGGCTCAGGGAGTCCGCCACGTCCACCCATTCGCGGAACTCTTCGGAGACCTGGAAAGCCATCATGGACGCGGGTCGGAGCCAGGATCCTCACGGGCCGCCCGGTTGCAGCGGCAGGCGCCCACCTGGTGCAACTCGATGACGTTGTCGAAGGGGTCCCGGAGGAAGAGCTGCTGCGAGTCCGCGCCCACGAGTCCGTCGATGCTCCAGTACGGGACCCCCTGCGCGTCCAGTTCCCGGCGCGCTTCCGCGATGTCCTCCACCGCCAGCGCCACGTGGGGCAGGGTAGGGTCCTCCCGGTCACTGCGCGCCGGCGGCGACTTTCCCGCGGCGCCCATGAGATGGATCTGGGCGGACTGCCCCGCATGGCCCACGTCGAGCCAGAGCCCCGGCACGCCGGGGATGTCCGGCCGTCCGGCGTCCACGGGGATGCCGAGCACGTCCACGTAGAAACGCCGGGCCTCGGCCACCGCTTCCGCGGCCGGACCGATGCGGACGCCGTGGTGGTGCAGTTCGAGGACCTTGATGGGCATGGCGGCCGCGCCCTGCTGCACGTGGACCCGGGATCCCGTCCGCGCGCTCACGCGGGCCGTTTCACGCTCCGGTCCGCGCCGACCTGGACCCGATACACGAGGCAGTCGCTGCCCGGCGCCGAGTGGATGTTGTGGGGCTCGCCGGCGTCGAAATAGACCACCGAGCCCGGTCCGCAGCGCTGCTCGTTGCGCTGGCTGTCGATGCCCACGGCCTCGCCTTCCACCACGTAGTAGATCTCGATGGCGCCGGGATGGCTGTGGAGCGCCTCCCCGGGGGTCTCGCCATCGCGGAAACAGGCGATGGTGACCGAGCACTTGTCGTTGGAGACCACGCGGTTGCGGACGTAGCCGCCCTCCGCGCGCTCCGAGTAGGGCTGGTCGAGCTTCTGGTCCGAGAACTTGCCGACTTCCCTGACGTTGAAGATTTCCATGGAGGTCCCTCCCCTCTCGAACGGGCTTCGCCCTCAGTCCTTGGTCAGGAACCAGGTGACCAGGCTGTTGAACTCCCGCCACTGGTCCAGCCACAGGAAATGGTTGGCCTTGTCGAACACGTGCATCTGGGCGTCGGGGATGCGCTTGTACAGCGCCAGGCCCGGGTCCACCCCCTTGTTGGAGTTCTTGCCCCACACCACCAGGGTGGGCCGCTCGATGTCCTTGACGTGGTCCCGGATGTGCTTGCCGTCGAACGCGTACATGTCCGAGTGCCCCGCCAGGCCCTGGTCTCCCCAGTACTCCTTGCCCTTGTGGTCCATGTAGAGCTTGTTCCACTTCTTCGACAGGTCCATGAGGTAGTCGAGGAACTCCTCCGACACCATGGACTTGTCGTGGAAGAAGACCCCCGCGTACTTCCGCAGCCCTTCCCGGGTGGTGGTCAACCCCTCCTTGGGCATCATGCTGTTGGGCTCGAACACTTCCTTGAAGTAGGGCAGCTCGCCCGTGCCCACCGGCGTCTTCACGCCGTCGATCTCCACGAACTCCCGGGCGTCGGCGTCGCCCTCGGTCTTGAGGGCCGACCCCGCGGTGCTGCCGCTGTCGATGAGTATGAGCTTCTTCACCAGGTCCGGCCGCTTGAGGGTGATGTAGGTGACGATCCAGCCGCCCTGGGACTGGCCGGCCAGGTTGACGGGTCCCAGGTCCAGCTCTTCGATGAAGCTGACGACGTGCTCGGCGCGCACCCGCACGTGTCCCAGCATGTCCAGGTCACGGGGCGGGTCGGTGTCGCCGTGGCCCAGTTCGTCGATGGCGAAGACGTGGAAGCGCTCGGACAGCGGGATGACGTTGGGGTACCAGCGGTAGAGACCCATGCCCACCTCGATGGAGCCGCCGTGCACCAGCAGCAGCCGGTCCGCGTCCTTGTCGCCGGCCTCCACGTAATGGGTCCTGTAACCGTCCGCGGTCACGAACTTGCTCTCGAACTTGTCGGGGCTGTTGAACAGGGTCTCCACGGGTTCCTCCTGTGCGGTTTGCGGGGCGGCGTCCTTCGCCGCCCTCAGTTCCTGGACAGGTACCAGGTGACCAGGCTGACGAAGTCCCTGGGGTGGTCGAGCCACAGGAAGTGGTTGGCCTTGTCGAAGATGTGGAGCTGCGCATCCGGGATGCGCTTGTACAGGGCGAGTCCGGGGTCCACGCCCTTGTTGGAGTTCCTGGCCCAGATGACCAGGGTCGGGGTCCGGATCTCGTGGACCAGGTCGCGGATGTGCACGCCGTCCACGTAGAACTCCCTGGAATGCTCCCTCATGCTGGTGTTTTCCCAGAACTCCTTGCCCTTGTGGGTGAAGTAGAGGTCGTTCCACTTCTTCGAGAACTCGTAGAGGTGCTCGACCCATTCGTCGGTCACCATGGACTTGTCGTAGATGTAGGTCCCCACGAACTTGCGGATGCCCTCGCGCGTGGTGGTCAACCCCTCCTTGGGGTGCATGGTGCCCTCTTCGAACACTTCCTTCATGTACGGCAGCACCCCGTCCCTGACCGGGACCATGGCCCCGTCCACCTCCACCTGCCGGGGCGCGTCGGACTTCTCCTCGGTGTCGAGGGCCGAACCCGCGGTGCTGCCGCTGTCGATGAGCACCAGCTTCTTCACTAGGTCCGGCCGCTTGAGGGTGATGTAGGTGACGATCCAGCCCCCGGTGGACTGGCCCACCAGGTTGACGGGCCCGAGGCCCAGGGTCTCGATGAAGTGGATGACGTGCTCGGCGCGCACCCGGGGCCGCCAGAGGTCTGCGGTGTCTCTGGGCGGGTCGGTCTCGCCGTGGCCCAGTTCGTCGATGGCGAAGACGTGGAACTTCTCCGCCAGGGGCAGGACCACCGGGTACCAGCGGTACAGGTCCATGCCGATGTCGATGCCGCCGCCGTGCACCAGCAGCAGGCTGTCCGGGTTGTCCTTGCCCGCCTCCACGTAGTGGGTGCGGTAGCCGTCCACCGCGGCGAAGCAACTCTCGAACTTGTCGGGACTGTTGAACAGGGTTGGCGTCTCCATGGGAGTTTCCCTCACCGGCGCGGCTCCGGTCCCGCGCGCGTCAGGACGCACGGCGTCGAGCCCGCGCCGGAGCGGGAGGCTCCGACGCGGGCTCGACAGAGCCTTCTACTTGTCCAGCCAAGCGTGCGACACGCCGCCTTCCGACCACCGGATGTCGCCGCGGCAGTTGGTCTTCATGCCCTTCAGGTGCGCGCGGCTCGCCTGGAAGATCGGCAGGTGCCCCAGGAACAGATGCGGCAGATCCCGGTTGATCATGCCGAGGGCCTTGCGGTACATGACCCTCCGCTGCGCGGTATCCCGGGTCTCACGCGCTTTCTGCACCAGCTCGTCGTACTCGGGCAGGTTCCACCTGGCGTAGTTGTTCCTCTGGCCGGACTGGAAGAACCGGTAGTACAGGCCGTCGGGGTCCGGCACGTAGGTGAGGTGGCCGGGGTTCACGTCGAATTCGCCCTTCCCCTGCCTCGACCGATGGGCCGCCCGGTCCATGACCTGGAACTTCAGGTTGATGCCGACCTTCTTGAGCTGCGCCTGGGCCAGGGTGGCCAGGTTCAGGATGACGGTCTCGTTGCGCACGATGGTGAGCAGGTCCAGCCCCTTCTCGTGGCCCGCGGCCTTCAGCAACTCCCGGGCCTTGTCCAGGTTCGCCTCCCGGTAGGGGTCCTCCACGTCCTCGAAGTACCAGGTGGACCCCGGGTAGTAGGGCTGTGCTTCCGGCGTGGCGATGCCCCAGGTGAGGCCGTCCATCAACGCCTTCTTGTCGATGGCGTAGGCGATGGCCTGACGCAGCCGGATGTCCTTCAGGGGACCTTTCGACAGGTTGAGGTTGAGGTAGAACCAGCGCGCGCCGGGTTTGAAGGAAGGCGTGACGCCCTTCGGCGGGTTCCTCCGTATGGGCTCCAACTGCTCGAACGGCACCGTCCACACCCAGTCCACGTCACCGGTCCGCAGGGAGGTATAGCGCACGGTGTCGTCGGTGATGGGCCTCAGGACCACCTCGTCCACGAAGGGGAGCCGGTTCCCCTTGGCGTCCTTCTTCCAGTAGTCCTCGAACCGTTTCACCTTGACGTACTGCTTGGGCTTCCACTCGACGAACTCGAACGGACCCGTGCCGATGGGACGCGGCGGATTGGACTCGAAGCTGTCCGAGTGGGTGATGAACGCCACCAGCGGACGGAACTTGACCAGGAACCCGGCGTCCGGCGCCTTGAGGGTGAACTTCACCCGGTACTTGTCCACCACCTCGATGCCCGAGATGGAGTTGAAGTTGCCCCGCCGGGGGGACTTGGTCTTCTTGTCCAGGAAGTGCTCGTAGTTCTTCTTGACGTCCTCGGCCGTGAGCTCCTTGCCGTTGTGGAACTTGACGCCCTTGCGCAGCAGGAAGGTGTATGCCTTGCCGTCGGCGGAGACCTCCCAGGACTCGGCCAGGCCCGGCACGATGTCGCACTTCTCGTCGTAGTCCACCAGGCTCTCGGCCACCAGGATGCCCATCTGGGCCGTGGGGTTGCCCACGGTCCGGTGCAGGTCCGGAGTGTGCAGGTCCGCGTACATGCCGAGGTTCAGGGTCCCTCCGTACTTCTGGGCCGCGCCTTCGTTGGGCGCCCCCAGGCCGAAGGCCACCAGCAGGGCGGCCAGTGACAGCGAAAGTTTCGTAACCATGAGGTCCCTCCTTCTTGGGTTCCTTGCCGCGGTTCCGATCTCGAAAGGCCGGAAACGAAGCCGCTACTTACTAGACTTCGGTCCCGGTGTCCAACAGTATCTACTCCAGCGTGATCCTGGGGTTGGCGTACTTGTAGAGTATGTCCACGAAGAAGTTCACCGCCACGAAGATCACCGCGAAGATCAGGATGAGGGCCTGGACCAGCGGGTAGTCCCGGCTGTACACCGCGCCCACCACCAGGCTGCCCACCCCGGGCCAGGCGAACACGTGCTCGACGATGACCGTGCCCCCGAGCAGCCGGCCGAACTGGAGGCCGATGACGGTGATGACCGGCACCAGCGCGTTCTTGAGCGTGTGCTTGAAGATGACCCGGCTCTCGGCCATGCCCTTGGCCCGGGCCGTGCGCACGTATTCCTTGCCGATCTCCTCCAGCATCTCCGAGCGGGTCATGCGCGCCACGATGGCGGCCATGCCCGTGCCCAGCGTGATGGAGGGGAGGATCAGGTAGGAGAGCGTGGTCCAGGGAGCGGTGAAGGAAGCCTCGTACCCGGACGCCGGCAGTATGGGGAAATACAGGCTGAAGGCGAGGATCAGCAGGATGCCCAGCCAGAAGTTGGGGATCGAGATGCCCAGCAGCGCGAACGACATGGCTGTGTAGTCGCTGGCGGTGTTGCGCCGGATGGCGGCGATGACCCCGGCCGGGATCGAGATCAGGATGGACACGATGGTGGAGAAGATGGTCAGCAGGATCGTGGCCGGGAAGCGCTCGACGATCAGGGCCAGGTTCGACCTCTGGTAATGGATCGACTCGCCGAAGTCGCCGGTGAGGATCTTTCCGATCCAGGCGAAGTACTGCACGTACAGCGGCTTGTCGAGGCCCAGGAGTTCCTCGAACATGGCGCGGGTCGAGGGGTCGTCCAGGTCCTCTTCCGCGAAGATGTAGTCCACCGGGTCGCCCGGGATCAGGTGCAGCAGCGAGAACACGATCACCGACACCAGGACCAGGACGGGGACCAGGATCAGCAGGCGGTTGACGATGTATTGGCGCAACGCGGTCCTTCCCGTCCTAGCGCAGGTGGCACGCCACCTGGCGTCCTCCCGCCTTCCTCCGCAGCGGGGGCTCCTCCTCGCCGCACACGGGCTCGGCCACCGGGCAGCGTCCCCGGAAGACGCATCCCCGCGGCCGGTCGATGAGGTTCACCATCTCGCCCTCGAGCACCCGGGGCCGGAAGGCCCGGCTCGGGTCCGGCTCCGGGATGGCCGACACCAGCGCTTCCGTGTACGGATGCATCGGTGCGTGGAACAGGTCGTCCACCGGGCCCATCTCGACGATCTTGCCGCCGTACATGACGGCCACGCGCTCGCAGAAGTACTCCACCACGCTCAGGTCGTGGGCGATGAACAGGTAGGTCAACCCGCGGGTCCGTTGCAGCCTGCGGAACAGGTTGAGGATCTGCGCCCGCACCGACACGTCCAGGGCCGACACCGCCTCGTCGGCGATGATGACGTCCGGCTCCAGCGACATGGCCCGGGCGATGCTGATGCGCTGTCGTTGTCCGCCGCTGAACTCGTGGGGGTAGCGGTCCCGGTGCTCCGCCTGAAGCCCCACCAGCTCCAGGAGCTCCACCACACGGTCCCGCACCTGCCCGGCGGGGACGATGCGGTGGAGCTTGAGCGGGTTGCCGAGGATGTCCCGGACCCGCATGCGGGGGTTCAGGGAGGTGTAGGGGTCCTGGAACACCATCTGGATGCGGCGGCGGAACTTGTGGAAGTCCGCCCGGGACAACCCCAGGATCTCCTGTCCCTCGAAGTGCACCTTGCCCCGGGTGGCGTCCACCAGCCGGGTGATGAGCCGGGCGGTGGTGGACTTGCCGCTGCCGCTCTCGCCCACCAGGCCGAAGGTCTCGCCCTTGCCGATGGAGAAGTCCACCCCGTCCACCGCCTTGAGCTCGGCGCCGCGGCCGCCGAACAGCGAGAAGAACGACTTCATGGAGAAGTACTTGGCCAGGTCATCCACTCTCAGGATCTCTTCCCGCATGCGGTCCTCAAGCCGTATGGAGATGGCACGCCACGTGACGGCCCTCGACCGGGCCGAGCCTCGGGTCTTCCCGGGCGCACACGTCCATGGCCCGGTCGCACCGGGGACGGAAGTTGCAGCCCGCGGGCGGGTCCAGCAGGTTGCACACCACCCCGGGGATGGGGTCCAGCAGCCGGTCGCGTTCGCCCCGCCGGGGCAGCGCCCGCAGCAGGCCCCGGGTATAGGGGTGGAGCGGGTTCTCGAAGATGGACTTCCGGTCGGCCAGCTCCACGATGTGGCCGGCGTACATGACCGCGATGCGGTCGCACAGCACCGCGGCCACGCCGAGGTCGTGGGTGATGAAGATCAGCGACTTGCCCAACTGCTCCAGCAGCTCGCGCAGGAGGTCGAGGATCTGGGCCTGGATGGTCACGTCCAGGGCGGTGGTGGGCTCGTCCGCGATCAGCAGGTCCGGGTTGCACGCCAGCGCGATGGCGATCATGACTCGCTGGCGCATGCCCCCGCTGAACTCGTGGGGATAGCTTTCGAGCCGCTCCCTGGGGTTGGGGATGCCCACCTTGTGGAGCATCTCCTCGGCGCGGTCGTACGCTTCCTTGCGGCGCAGCTTCTCGTGGATCACGTACCCTTCCGCCACCTGGTCGCCCACGGTGTAGGCCGGGTTCAGCGCCACCATGGGCTCCTGGAAGATCATGGAGATGCGGCTGCCCCGGTAGGAACGCATCTCCTGCTCGGTCTTGGCCAGCAGGTCCTCGCCCTTGAACAGGACCTGTCCGCGGGTGATCCGGCCGGGCGGTTGGGGGACCAGCCGCATGAGCGACAGGGCCAGGACGCTCTTGCCCGAACCGGTCTCGCCCACGATGCCCAGGGTCTGCCGCTCCTCGAGTCGGAACGAGACCCGGTCCACCGCGGTGAGGACGCCCTTGCGGAGGAAGAAACGGGTCTCCAGGTCCCTCACGTCCAGGAGCGGCTCAGGCACTGCCGGACCTCTCTTCGCTCAAACGCGGGTCCAGGACGTCCCGGAGGCCGTCCCCCAGGAGGTTGAGACCCAGCACGGAGAAGCAGATGGCCAGTCCCGGAAAGATGGCCGCCCAGGGATAGAACTCCATGGTGGAGCGGGCCGCGTGCAGGATGCTCCCCCAACTCGGGGTCGGCGGCGGCACGCCGATGCCCAGGAAGCTCAGGGACGCCTCGGCGATGATGGCGTGGGCGAAGTCGAGGGTGGCCTGCACGAGGACCGGGGCCATGCAGTTGGGCAGGATCTGGCGGAACAGCACCCGGAGGTCCGACTCGCCCTGCACCATGGCCGCTTCCACGTACTCCTTCTCCCGCTCCTCGAGCACCGAGGCCCGGACCAGGCGGGCGAAGTTGGGCGTATAGCGAATGGCCAGGGCGATGCACACGTTGGTGAGGGACGCGCCCAGGGCGGACATCATCGCGATGGCCAGCAGCAGCCCCGGGAACGCCATCACCGCGTCCATGACCCGCATCAGGGCGTTGTCCAGGGTCCTTCCGGCAAAGCCCGCCACCGCGCCCAGGAAGATCCCCGCGGCCAGGGCGAGGGTGACCGAGCCCGCCCCCGCGATGACCGAGATGCGCGCGCCGTACACCACGCGCGAGAAGATGTCGCGGCCGAAGGTGTCGGTGCCGAAGGGATGGTCCGCGGAGAGCGGCGCCAGCCGCGCCGTCAGGTCCACCTCGTCGGGGTCGTAGATGGCGATCTGCGGAGCGAAGGCCGCAACGACGAAGACGAACGCCACGAAGCAGAGGCCCGCCACCGCCATGCGGTTGTCCGAGAACCGGACGAACCAGTCGCGGACCGAAGCGAAGACCCCGCCGACGCGGCCCAGCGCCGTGGCGGACGCCGCGTCGGCGCTCACGCCATTGGACATAAAGAAAGCTCCCGCGATCCCCGAGCCAACGTACCTGTACGCTCCATATCGCCTTCCCTCGACCCCCGTCAAGGGTAAACGCCAAGCCGGGCAGCCAAAGCCGCAAGAGGGGCAAGAGGGGTTCGTCAGCGCCATCGAGGCAAGGAAACCCTGAACAATACTCCCGTTCGTCCTGAGCGCAGCGAAGCGAAGTCACCCGTTCATCCTGAGCGTAGCGAAGCGAAGTCGAAGGACGCGCTTTCGAGGCGCGCCGGAACGCCGCCGCCGGAGCCGGCAACCGGGAAGGTCCGGCGTCGAGGCATCCCGCGCAGGGGTCGGCCCCGGCGCGGACGCCGTTGGCGCACGCTGCAACAGGGAACCTGCGCCCTTTTCATGCCAGGGAAGGGCTTGGGAGGGATAAACGCGGCGCGACCGACGGGCCTCGAAGCTCTCGCCGACTCCCGTCGAGAGGGAGTGGTTCAGTAACGCCAGGCCTCGTGAGCGAGCGGCGCGCGGTTGAGGTGGTCCCGGTGCAGGCGCCACCGGGGCAGGAACCTGTCCATGAGGTCCCGGAAACGGTCGTTGTGACGAAGCTCGATCAGGTGGACCATCTCGTGCACCACCACGTATTCGAGAAGCGCCGCTGTATGGATGGTCCGGGGATAGGACGCCTCGGTTTCCGGCCTGTGGACCCGCTTCGTCAAGGCGACCACCTTCGCCAGGTACGCCTTGTAGTCCATGGCATCCTGCCGGCGCTGGCGGATCAGGACGTCCAGCAGTTCCGACATCTTCTCGTAGTACCTGGGATTGACGGCCATCTCGTCGATGATGATCCGCCGGACGTTGTTCTCGATGGTCTCGGCCACCGCTTCGGGGTTCCTGCGGATGCCCGCGGGCAGGGACTCCACCGCGTCCGTCCCGCGTTCGACGATCATCCGCACCAGCGTCAGATCGTCGAAGTCCGAGAAACGCTCGCTCTCCCCGGCCCGGATGTAGGTGTCGAGCAGGTGACGCATGGCCGGTTCGTACATCTTCATGTCGATGTAGTCGCCGCTGGCCAGCTTGACTTCCTGGCGCACCTTCTCGTAGTGGTCCACCTCAACCCGGACCTCCTGCGCCTCGACTTCGGAGTACCCGGCCTCCTGCATCTCGTTGGCCAGGTTCGCATAGGCCCGCAGAAACGCGACCGTCAGCTTGTAGAGGGCCACGCGTCTGGGTTCGTTCTCCTTGAGTTGCACCGCGTCGCCGCTCTCCGCGGCGCAGAAGAAACGCAGGTAGGCGGCGCTGTCGTGCGGCGGCTCCACCGGCTCGCAAAGCGCCTTCACCGCCTCGCGCGCCTCTTCCAGCCGCTCCCGTCCGCTTTGCAGCCGGTCCTTGAGCAGACCCTTCACGTCTGTAGTGGCTTCGATCGTACCTCCGGGTCCTACCCTGCTCTCTCCGGGTGCACGGCGTTTCTGCCCGGCCTCATCGGCCGAAATCTGGATGGGGGCGGTACTGGCGTAATCCCGATGGATCACGGCGTTGATCACCGCCTCGCGCATGGCTTCGTTCGGCACGGGGAAGGTCTCTATCCGATAGACGCCGTCGTAGGAAATCAACGCCTTGGTATATTTGGAGTAGAGAAGGTCCATCGTTCGGTCCACCTGCGCAAACAGATCCCCTTCGATGACGTCCTGGTACAGCAACTCGGGGCCGCGAAAATAGCCGATCTTGACGTACGCTTCTCTCACGAAGCGCCCCGGAGCAGGGTGGAAAAGCAGCACTGCGGCCCGTTTCAGGTATTCTCCCTCCCGCAGGCGGAGCTTTTCGATCACCTCGGCGTCGGATTCGTCCAGGATGTCCTGCGACAGCCGTTCGCTGTCCGCGGCGCGGCGGCGAAA
The DNA here is from genome assembly GCA_965204235.1 of uncultured Binatia bacterium (SeqCode). GTDB lineage: Bacteria > Desulfobacterota > Binatia > UBA9968 > JAJDTQ01 > JAJDTQ01. The sequence goes on along the minus strand of OZ241979.1, from coordinate 1,458,808 downwards.
GCTCTCCAGTGTGCGCCCGTCCAAGTCCTTGAGGCCGACCCCCGGCATCGGCACGTCGTCCCAGGTCTTTCCGTACTTTTGCAGCAGGAAGCGGCTCAACGACGCGCCCCGCAGCACCTGCCGAGTGCTGCCGCTCCGGTAATGGAACTCGCCTTTGTAGCTGATCGGGTTGGGATGAGGGTTGACGACGATCTCCAGGTATTCCGCGCCGCCCTCGGACTTGAGGTTCACTTCCACCACGATGCCGAGAAGCGCCTGAACCTTGTTGGGAATATATTCGAGAAGCTGGAGAAGGTCCTTCACTCCGACGACTTCGCCCCGGTCGTTCCTGCCGATTTCCAGCACGCCGCCCTGCACGTTGGCGAATCCGCAGATCCACTTCAGGTACTCGTCACGCCACGACCTCTTCCATTCGACGTTCTGGTCTTCGTTCATGGCTTCGATGTGGCCAATACGGCCTTTCCCCTGGCTGTCAGCCGGTATTTCTGCAAAGGGCTTCTCGGCCTGTCGGGAAGGGTCATTTCCAGCAACCCCCTGTTCAGGAGCCGTTCAAGTCGTCTTCTGAAATCACCCGTCCGACGCGGATAACCCGCGGCTGCCAGCAACTCTTCACCAGGAACGGCCTCCCGGTCGCACGCTCGCAGCATGGCGGCGTCTTTGGCTGACGGCAACGCTTGACCCTCGGACGGATCAGCTTGGCCCTCGGCATGGCCTGCTTGGCCCCTGGCATGGCCCATTTGGCCCTCAGCTTGGCCAGCATGGCCTTCGACTTGGCCTACTTGGCCCTCGGCATGGCCCACGACACGGCGCACGAGCGCTGCACGACGAACGGTTGTCACGAATCCATCAGTGACGGCAAACTCGGGTTCCGAGAGACCCGCCGCAGCGCACCGGCGGATCATGTCCAGCGTTCCCGTTCCCATTCGTTCGATATATTCGGCGAGGTACAAGGACTCCGCCAACAGGGGATTCACAGGCACCGAGTTGTGCGCAACGCGCAGCTCCTCCAAGGTCAGCGGCGACAACAACCGGCCAGGGTTCCGAACTTCCAGGCGATCCGAAAAAAGCATCACCTGTACGCTGCCGTTGCTCGTGTAGTCGCGGTGCGCTACCGCGTTGACGACGGCTTCGGTGATGACCTCCGGCGGGATTTCGTAAGTCCTGGGCGCGCGGACGCTCTCCGACCGCGTACCCACCGTTCTATCGATCTTGCCGAGCACGAAGTCCACCGCCTGATCGACCAGTTGGAACACCGTGCCCTTGTAAACCTGATATGAGGGGATCGGCTTTTCGACCTCCGTTCCGTGAAAGTGCGCGCACTTGATCTCGGAGGAGATCAGGAACCGTTGGGGCGACTTCCCGAACAACAATACGGCGGCGTTCGTCAACCGTCCCTTGTTCAGCAGGTTCAGATGCTTCAGCAATCCCTCGGGCTGCACGTCCTCCGGCAGCGGGAATTTCCTGGCTCTGCGCGCAATGCGGACAAAGAGGGTCATCCACTCGGAGTCGAGGTCGTCCAGTGTCGCACCCTCGCAGACCGCCGCATCGAAGGGTCCCCAACGGAGCAATTCCTTGACTTCCAAGTATTCCACCAACGCAGCGTAGAGTGCAGTCTTCAATTCTTCCAAGGTGTTGAACCGCTTTCGGATCAGCCCGACCTGGGCCTTGCCGATCAGTGCCCGCATCTTCGGGTGCCGTGCGCCATCTTCGACACCCTTCACGAAAATGAGGCGATGCACGCCAAGGGCAGTCGCACGGTCGAACTTCCGCTCCGTCGGTGAAAACCCCGCTTCATCTTCGCTTCCATACCCCAGCCGAACAGCCCAACGTAGAGGTCGCATCGCTCCACTTCGTCCAGATAAAGCTCGTCGGGCCGCTGGTCCGACGCCGGTGCATCCTCGAACAGGAACGCGTCGAAGAACCGCCGCAGCAGCGCGTCTTCGCGCAAGTAGTCGCGCAAGGCTTCGCGTTCCTGCGCGAATTCGTTTTGTACACTGCTGATGAAGATGCGGAGAGGGATCATGTCCTGGGGCCAATCATAGCCGGAATCAAAAGACTTCCGGACAGTCTCCAGTATCCCACAACATTGACGAATCTGCCAAGGACGGACCAAGGCGTCAGAGGACAAGCTGCCGCGATAGTTGGAAACACTTGCGCCCGGCGTGAGCCGGACTCAGGCTGCTACTCTGCCCGCCATTGCAGTAAAGCGCTCTGCAACCCTTCCACCAAGGGCTGAACGTCGCTCTCCTTGCGTCTGGCTTCCAGTCGGGCAACCACGCGGACGGCACGAAGTCCTTGACGCCTGCGCCAGGCACCTTGTAGGCGCATGCGGCCGCGAACAGCACCGTCGATTTGCCGCTGGCGTTGCCGCCGGCAATCACGCTCACAGGGTAGTCGAACACCACCCGCAGGTCGCCGATGCCGCGAATGCCCTGCAGGTGGACTTCTGTGAGGAAATGCGGCAATTTGTTTGACAGAATATCGGTCGAGGACATTTGAATCCTTGAGCATAGCGAATCGCTTACGATTCCACTGGCTGGCGTCGATTGCCAGTGCATCTGGATCCTCGGGGGCGAATTTTGCATGGCTCAGCACCTCTCGTATTTCTTGCTCTGATGCTTCTTTATAGAAATCAGAGAGAGGCAGGAATGTGTTGGCCGTCCGAAAGTTCTGGAACAGTAATTTGCGCTCGGCTAGCTGGTACACAGCACCCAATCTGTTGCTGAGCGTCAACCCTGGTTGATTGGAACTTCTGTAGGTATTTTGTTGCAGCAAAAGAAACCGGCCTGGTAGGATAATTTGAGAAGGGGTGAAATTCTGAAACAGTACCAGTTCTTTCTCATATTCATTTCGTGAAAAGGCGGCAATGCCCTTGGCTGCGTTAAGTAAGGATTTGTTACTTCTGCGTGCTGAAGCATTACCGCTGATCGGATCAAGGTCTAAGAGGGTCTGGCTGTCTTTCTCCGCGAGCCAGTCAGGGGCCTGGTAATCAGACAAGCGGAAAATTTCGTCTTCCTCTGGTTGGTAGCCAGGATGAAAATCGATCTCTCTTACCTCACCGTGGACGAATGCATCATACTGAGTCTGCCAGCTTTCGGCAAGAGTGTCTTGCGACGCTCGATCAAGTGGAATCTGTCGTAAGAATGTCTCGCCTCTTTGCTTGACGATCGCCGCAAGATGAAAGTTTTTAAGCATCCGAGTCCCCTATGTGTAAATACACATTCTGCGCAAGACCTACCGTTTCCACTTCTTTGTCAGGCAATCGCAACTCTTTCCTACTGATCAACAGATTTGATATTCCATGCTTATTCCTTATTGCATAAAAGCGATACCCGAAAAGACGCATGACCGGATTGAAGTGGAAGGCTTCAGTGTGAGCAATGGAGAGGATAATGACAGTGAAAATGAACACGGTCGTGAGCCACTCACTGGCAAACGTTATTCCTCCCTGTCGGACAAACGGAAGAAGGTAAATAAAGAGGAAGGCTAACATTTCTTGGTCTTTGCGTTCAAACGTCTGGATATAAAGCGTGTGTTCTGCGCTTTTGTCGTAGCGTATTTTAGCAGTGTAGAGCAGAGACCTATCAGAAGAACTGCTATCACCAACCACCCTATCCAGCTCGTCCATCGCTCGCCACGCTCAAACTGACTGACAGCCATGGCGCCCATTACGGGAGACAAGGAGGTAAACACCAGAAGGAACTTAGCGATGATATTTAGCATATTGCGACTTCCATGTCTTGAGCAGCCGAATCCGCCCTGTGAGAAGTTGCTGCATCATGCCTGACTTGATGGTGCGGGTCTTGTCACGGTGCCGTTCCATGGCGGCAATCTCGGCGTCCATGTCGGAGAGGACGGCAGCAATGGCGCGTTGTTCCGCGATCGAGGGGAGGCGGATTTCAAGGTTCTGCATCACGCTCCAGTCGGCACGTGGCATGTGCGTCCCATAGGAGATGCCCGCTGCTTCTATGAACCGATTCGTCTGAACGATGAGATGTAGGAAGCCACTCTCTGATTGCTCCGGGTTTCCCACCAAAGGCCAAATCTCGGTCGTGCAGATTCCATTCCTGTCAGCGTGCCAGAATTTGCGCAAGTACGATCGAAGCCTGCCAAAAAGAACGTCTCCGGTGAAAAAGCAGTACTTGGTGGATGTCGAGAAGCTGGCATTCTGATACCTCATGAGCTGCCCATTGCCCGAACCGATATGATCCAGTTCTACGCAAAGTGTATCAGGGGCTACACACGAAGGCGAAACTTTCTGATTACGAACCGATACAATCTCACCTAATTCCCTCCTCTCCCACATCCCGCTGAATCCCGGTAAACGGGTCTTGCCGGTCAGAAGTTGCTGCATGGCGGCCTGCTTGATGGCCCGCTTCTTGACGATCAGCTTTTCCAAAGCGAGGAGCAAGGCATCCACGTCTGACAACGCTTCGGCGATGGCGCGTTGCTCGTCAGGAGGCGGTAACAAGAGTTGGAACGTTCCGTATTCCTGTCCGTTGATTCCAGGCTGGCCGCTTCGGCTCGACATGGCGGCGACCCAATCCCAGTACCGTTTGGACTGCACGCAATAGGCCAAAAACGCCGGTTGGACGTCTTCTGGATTTGGGATCACCCGGATGAGAAATCCGGCAAAGACCAACGGACCATGGTCAGGATCATAGAGGTAGGATTTCCCGACGCTCGCCCCCGTTCGCGCAAAAACGAGGTCGCCTTCGTTCAGAAAGAACGCCGGAGTATTCGGATGCTCGACCGAGACTCTCGGCTGTGGTCTGAAACGATGGCCGTCGCTGATGTCGGTGATGCGCAGATAAGTCGGCAGGGCGTCGTCGAACGGAACCGCCGCTGCGTTGATCCCGTACCCTGGAGCGGCCCGCAGGCAAGATCGAAGAGAGCGTACCGTCCAGTTCTTTGGACGGACAGATTCCATGTTCTTGCCGACTTTGGCCGTATCTTGATTGACGCAGGTCAACCTCTTTCCCGTGACGCGCCTATGGCGTCCAGAATATCCGTCGTGGTGGCCTGTGTACTGACGCCTGGCACGTCAAATGGCGATCTGACGGCGCTTTCCTTGGCTCTGACGGAAAAGACGCTCCCGTCTCTTCTGCGAATTTCCACTTCTTCTCTCTGTGCAAGAGCCAGCAGACGGGCGAGGTTCTGGCGTGCTTCGGAGTAGGTAAATGTCTTCATGGGTGTTCACTCCACTATCTTGATGCCTATATCACGAGCGACTTGCCTCATTTTCTTGTCGAGCGACATGATGGGTTGAGCCAAGGATTTGGCGCAGATCAGAAAATAAGCATCGTAGGCGTAAATGTTGTGTTCGATTGCCAAGTCAAGCGCCTCCTGGATATCGATGCCGACCAACTTGACCGGAATCAGGTTTGCGGCCTGTTCAGCAGCCAAGGCTTCGACTCCGGAAATTTGTCTACGCTTGATCATCGCAGAGAGCGCGTTGCCAATTTCATAAGGCAGTATTTCCGGAGCACTCAACACGGCCTCCGACGTGGCTTCTATGATGTGTCCTCTCTCCGGTTCGTTCAAGGCAACCGCAAGGAAGATGTTCGTGTCAGCGACTAGATCCATAGCAGCAATTGTACAGACAAAAAACCGTTTTAGAAAACCGGATACACCTACACAGCGATAACCGCATCCACTTCAGGAACCTCCGGTCAATTCTGGTTTGAGGCTCCGCTCCCTATGGGAAAGCGCGTCCTTCGACTTTGCTTCGCTACGCTCAGGACGAACGGGGCAATTGTTCAGAGTTTCCTTCAAGTGTTCCCACGTCCGAACAGGATTTCCTCGCATGGTCGCAGAAAGAATGTCCGTATCCAGAATCACTTGCCGTCAAGCCATCAGATGTTTGCCTGTCCAAGGAAATTCCGCCAGCGGCAAGGCTGTTTCAAATTGGTCCGACGGTGTCGGACCAATTCCGAATGGGCGCTCGAAATCGAACCCCCGGCTCACGGCGCCACCCCCATCCGCTTCAAGTGCCCTTCCACCTTCTTGCCGAAACCCTCCACGTCCCGCTCCAACTCCGGCAGCGGCTTGGCGTAACGCTCCTCCAGTTCCTTCACCCGCCCGGCCAGGTCCTGCGTGAGCCGCTGTACCTCGCCCTCCACCGCGTCCCGGATGCTGGCGAACCACTTGTCCTCGATCACCAGCGTCTTGACCTCGGCCTCGGTGAGGGTGGCGTAGCGGGCCAACACCTGCTCGTCCAACGCGGCCCGGGCGTCCTTCACGGCCTTGCTCGTCTCCGCTTCGGCGTCCATGAGGGTCAGGCAGCGCGTCAGTGCGTCCCGTTCCTCGCAGCTCTCCGTATCGTTCCCGATGGCTTTGAGTCGCTTCTTCACGACGCTCCGGGATGAAGACGCCCTTGCGGGCGTGGGCGTCCTCCTTGTCGATGACCAGGATGCAGGCCGGGATGCCGGTGCCGTAGAACAGGTTGGCGGGCAGGCCGATGACCCCCTTGACGAACCCCCGCCGGACGAGCTCCTTGCGGATCCCGGCCTCCCGGTTGCCGCGGAACAGCACGCAGTGGGGCAGGATGATGGCGCCCTTGCCCTTGCTCTTGAGCGAGGCCACCAAGTGCAGCAGGAAGGCGTAGTCGCCGTTCCGGGCCGGTGGGACGCCGTATTCGAAACGCCCGAATTCGTCGCGGACCGGGTCGAGGCCGTTGGACCACGCCTTGGCGGAAAAGGGCGGGTTGGCCACGGCGAAGTCGAAGGTCTTGAGGCCGCCGCCCGGGTTCTTGAAATACGGCGCGGCCAGCGTGTTGTCCCGCCACAACTCCGCGGTCGGGCAGCCGTGCAGGATCATGTTCATGCGCGCCAGCGCCCAGGTGGCGTTGTCCATTTCCTGCCCGTAGATGCTGATGCCGCGGGGCGCCTCGTCCGCGGCCTTGAGCAGCAGCGAGCCGGAACCGCAGGTGGGGTCGTAGATGGTCTGGTCCTGACGGGTGTCCGGGCCGACGCCGATCACCTTCGCCATGACGCGCGAGACCTCCGCGGGCGTATAGAACTGCCCCTTGCTCTTGCCCGACTCGGTGGCGAAGTGGCGCATCAGGTACTCGTAGGCGTCGCCCAGCAGGTCGTCGCCCCCGGCCCGGTTGGCGCGGAAATCGAGACCCTCGAAGATGGCCACCAGCCGGGACAGCCGGTCCTGCATCTCCTTGCCCGCGCCGAGCTTGCTCTCGTCGTTGAAGTCGGCCTGGTCGATGACGCCCTTCAGGTCGTTGGCCTCGGCAAGCCGGCCGATGATCTTGTTGATCCGGTCGCCGATCTCCTTGTCGCCCTTCAACGCCGCCATGTCGGCGAAGCCGCCGCCTGCAGGGACCCGGATGAGGGCGTCGGCCTTCCCGGCGTACCGGTCCGAGACGTATTTCATGAACAGCAGCGTCAGGACGTAGTCCTTGTACTGCGAGGCGTCCATGCCGCCGCGCAACTCGTCGCAGCTTTGCCAGAGGGATGAGTAGATCTGGGACTTCTTCAGGGCCATGGGTCAGGTCTCGCCTCGTGGTGGCATACCCCTCCCTATCTTCTCCGACCGGGCCTCCCCGAGCAAGTCCCCGCCGTTGGCGCCAACGGGCACGGTCACGCCGCGGCCCAGCCGCAGGAGCAGCAGCCGGAACGCGGCCACCTCCCGATCCAGGCTGCGTCTCACGGCCTCCGTGTAGACCCGCGCCTGCTGGCCGTACTCCTCCATGACCCGGGCGGTGTCCCCGTCGTCCACGCGGTCCGTCTTGTAGTCGGCCACGTAGAGCCGATCCCCGTGCTCATAGACCACGTCGATGACGCCCTCCATGATCGTCTCCCCCTCCCAGGGCAGGACGAAGGGAATCTCGCGGCCCAGGATGCGGGCGGTGCGCAACTCCTCGTACAGGGGGGAGCCGATCAGGGCGGCCCACATGGCCTTCAACTCATCGACCACCGCCGTTTGCTGCTCCGGCGGCAACCCCGAGGCGTGCCGGGCGATGGATCCTTCGAGGTCTTCCGCGGGTCTGCGGGTCTGGAAGTCCCAGTGCTCCAGCATCCGGTGGGCCGCCTCTCCCAGCACGAGCGCGGTGTCGCGCTGCAAGCCGCGGGGGCGCCGCGCCTGCGCCGACTCGCCGGCTTCCTTGAGACGGCTCGGGCTGAGGAAGGTCGGCGCTTGGCGGCGGGCTTCGTAGCGCTCCCGGCGACCACGCCACAGGCTCTCGTAGGAGGACCAGTCGCAGGAGGCTCCGTCCGCGTCGCCGCGCGTCGCCTCCGCGGGCGGGACGCCCGGTTCATCGAATTCCGGCTCTTCCTCCACCACCTCCACCGCGATCCCTCCGTCGCCGCAGGCCACCGTGCGCGAGGTCCCCGCGGTCAGCTCGGCTTCCGCGGCCTGTTCCAGCATCGAAAGCAGGCTGTCCCCGCTCCGCCGGTCCCTGTCGGCAAAGGAGACCACCAGTCGTTGGCGGGGCCGCGTCATGGCCACGTAGAGCAGGCGGCGCCGTTCGTATTCTTCCCGCTCGCGTTGTTTCGCGTGGAGGAAGACCCCGGGCAGGCTCCACAGGTCGTCCATGCGCAAGCCCGTCAGGCCGGTGGACCAGTCCTGCCATACCTCCACTTGCGGCCCCCGTCTCGCGTCCACTCCGCCCAGGGCGTCCACCAGCACCACCACCGGAAACTCCAGGCCCTTGGCCTTGTGGATGCTCATCACCCTCACCGCGTCCGGGGTCTCCTCCTCCAGGGCGCTCTCGGCCTCGTCTTCGGCTTCCCGCACCCGGCGCTCGAACTCCGCGGCCACCTCCTTGAGCGTCCCGTTGCCGTCCGCGCCTGCCTCCCTGGCCATCAGGCGGACCTTCTCCAGGTTGGCCGCGGCCTGCGGCCCCGAACCCCCGCTCGCCGCCAGCACCGACAGGGGCAGTTCCTCGAACACGCGGTCCACCGCGCTTCCGGCTTCCAGGAAGCGGACCTCCCGGTGGAGCCGGAGGAGACGACGGTAGAGGTCCCTGGCGCCCGGGGGCAGTTCCCCCCGTCGGGGGCCCTCGGCCAAACGGTAGTCGAGCAGGCTTTGCCGGCTCAGGGCCAGGACCTCCACGTCGTCATGCCCGCCCAGGGGCGAGCGGAGCACCCCCACCAGGGCCACCCGGTCGTAGGGGTCGTCGAGGGTCCGCAGCAGGTTGACGGCGTCCACCACCTCCTGGGCGGCGTAGAAGTCCCGCTCGCCTTCCACCACGTAGCCGATGCCGCGCCGGCGCAGGGGTTCCAGGTAGGTCTGCACATGGGTCAGGGTGCGCATGAGGTAGGCCACGTGGCCCGGCTGCGCCTGCACCCGGTCGCCTTCCCGGTCACGGAAGAAGGTCCGGCCTCCCACCACTTCCTCGTCAACCCAGCGGGCCAGCGAACGCGCCTCCACCCGACGGGCCTCGGCCGCGCCCAGGGTCCGGCCCGGGGTCGTCACCCGGCGCACCCGCACCGCGGCTTCCTCGTCGGCGCTGCGCTGCTGTCCCCGCCCCCGCAGCGCGCGCACCGGCGCCGCGGCTTCTTCGTCGGCGCCGGCCCGGCCCGGGCGGAGCGGGATGTGTTCGGGCTGGAGTCCGGGCCGTTCTTCGAGCAGACGCTCGAAGACGCCGTTCACCGCGTCCAGGATCCGGGCGTCGCTGCGGAAGTTCGCGGTCAGCCGGCACTCGACGCCCTGCTGGGCTTCGATCATTTCCCTGACCACGTGGAGGTATGCCTCGATGTCCGCCCCCCGGAAGCCGTAGATGGACTGCTTGGGGTCCCCGACCACGAACAGCTTGCCCGGGGCGAGCCGCACGTCGCGCCATTTTTCGGCGCGTCCGGAGGGATCCTCGCACAGCCACAGGAGGATCTCGTACTGGAGCGGATCGGTGTCCTGGAACTCGTCCACCAGGATGGCCCGGAAGCGCTCCTTCAGGTCCTCCCGGATGCGCGGGTGGTCGCGCAGGAGGTCCCGGGCCCGCACCAGCAGCCCGTCGAACGTCACCAGGCCGCTGCGGAAGAACTCATCGCGGCACTCCCGGGCGAACGGCGCCAGCAGCGCGCACAGGCCGTCCACCTCCGCATCGTCGGTCCGGGCCAATGGCCGCGCGGCCGTCCACAGGTCCCTCGCGCGATCGAAATCCTCCCGGGACCAGCCCTTTGGCGGACTCGGGACGCCGCTCAGGAGCGACAGGTCTTCATCGTCCAGCGGCTCCTTCGGGAAAGCCTGAACAGTCGCCCCCGTTCGTCCTGAGCGTGGCATTGCCTCCGTTCGCCCTGAGCGCAGCACTCCCCCCGTTCCTCCTGAACGTGGCGCCCCCCCCGTTCGTCCTGAGCGTAGCGAAGCGAAGTCGAAGGACGCGCTTTCCTTTGCAAGGTCCGCGGCAGCCCGCACCACCCTCTGCGCGACCGCCACCGCCTGCTCGATCTTCCGTTGCTCGGGATGGCGGGTGAGGAGGTCGGTCGCGGTTTCGTCCATCCGCCGCAGCCAGTCGCGGAGCTGGCCGCCTGCGTCATCGGGCGCGCCGCCGCGGCGGAGCCCCTCCAGGTCCACGTTCTCGGCGCAGAGGGACAGCGCCAGTTCCCGCAGCCGGGCTAGCGGAAAGCGGCCCAGAAGCCGTTTCCACTCCCCGGTCCGCGGTCCGGCGCCGGACAGTTCGCCATCGAGCCAACGGGTCCAACAGGCGTCGAAGCGCCTTTCCAGTAGGCGTCCGTCGCCCTCCCGGAAGTTCGGCTCCAACCCTGCCTCCAGGGGATAGAGCCGCAGCATCGAGGCGGCGAAGCTGTGGAGGGTGCCGATGTGGCTCTGCTCCATGCGCTGCAACGCTTCCCGGGCGCGGCGGCGGACCTCGTCGGCAGTGAGGCCGTAACGCTCGCACAGGACGTCCGTCTCTCCCGGTCCGGCGTCTCCCGGGGACCGCGGCCGGCCCGTCCCGGTTTCGGCCAAGGCTTCCAGGCGCGCCCGCAGGCGCTCCTTCATCTCGTGGGCCGCCTTGTTGGTGAAGGTGAGCGCCACCATCTCGTTCACGGGCACGGGCGACGGCTCGCGCACGAGCAGGTTCACGCACCGGTCCACCAGCAGCGTGGTCTTGCCGGTGCCCGCGCCCGCGGTCACCACCACGTTGCGGTCGAAGGTGGTGACGGCTCGCAAGCGCTCCGGTCCGTCTGCGGGCGGGGAAACCGTCATGATGTCAGGCCTTCTTCCGGTTGCCTTTCTGCTTGCGCGTCTGCGCCAACGCTTGTGCGGCCGGATGCCGTTTGGCCCGCATGGCGGAGGGGAAATGGCCCTTCCGGCAGATCTCCGATACCTCGCAGTAGCGGCAATAGGGACCGGGCATGACGAAGAACTCCCCGGCGCGGATACCCCTCAGCAACTGCGCCACCGTGTCCCGGATCCGCTGGCCGTCCGGCTCCCGCCATGTCCCTGCGGCGAATTCGCGCGGGGACAGGGGGCCGTCTTCCCAGCGCCGCGCGATGAAGTACAAGGCGGCTTCGACGGATGCGGCCGGCGCCGTCCCCCGCTCGTTGGCGTAGTCCGCGGCCAGCAGCACGTAGAGGGGCAGTTGCAGCTTCTGTCCGCGTATGGCCGAGAGCACCGGGTCCTTGTCCTCCGGGCCGGGCTTCGAGCCGCTCTTGTGCTTGTAGTCGATGACGCGGTAGCGGTTGTCCCCCTCGCGGTAATCGACCCGGTCCAGGCGTCCGTGGACCGGCAGGCCGCGCAGGTCCTCCGGCCACTCCGGGCCGAGCCGCGTCTCCAGCCCGGTTTCGGTCTCCGCGGGCCGGAAGCCCGACTGCGCCATCTCGTCCAGGTCCGCCCGGACCACCTCCCTGAGCAACTCCGTGAGCTGTTCCCCGGCCGCCTCCCAGGCCGCGGGATAGCCGGTGGGAGAACGTTCTTCGTATTCGGACAGTGCTTGGGCCGCGGCGCGGTCGAGCCGTGCGCTCCAGTCCTCCGGGTGGGCGGGGTCGAAGCCCTGGTAGAACGCCTCCAGGATCGTGTGGCACAGCCGACCCTGTTCCACCGCGTCCAGCGGCGCTTCGTCCTCCGGCCGCGCGAGCCTTTCCAGGCCGAGCATGCGGCGCGCGAAGTACTGGAAAGGGCAGCGTCCGTAGGTCTCCAGGGCGGTGGGAGACAGCCCGCGCTCCCGCAGCTCTCCCCACGCCTCCGGGTGGGGGCCGGTGACGCCGTCGTACGAACGCGCAGGGCCGGCGCCCTCCTCCAGCGCCCGGACGGCCGCGGCGCTCCTTTCGTAGCCCTCCGTGGACCAGCCGCACAGGCGCACCAGCGGCCTGGGGTCCTCCCCGCACAGGGCCCGCCGCACCGCCAGTTCCTCCGGCAGGAGCCAGCGGGGGGCGTCGAAGGGCGGCGCGTCCCGCTGGCCGAGGACGCTCTTGGGGATGCGCCGGACCCCGGCGCGCCCGTCGGAGGCAGGGAGGTACCAGGACGGGGCCAGTTCGCGGCCGGCCGCGTCCGAGCGTTGGTAGAGGCAATAGAGGCGGTCGGCCGCGGCGTTCGCCAGCAACGCGAACAACAGCTTCTCCTCGTCGTATCCCGCCAGCTTCGAGGAGACCTTGCAGCCCAGGTCCCTTTCCAGCACGCGCCGGGCCCGGTCCCGCAGGAACGGGTCCTCGCGGATGGCGCGGGGGAAGACGCCCTCGTTCATGCCCAGGAGGAAGAGCGCCCGGAAGGGGATGCCGCGTGCAGACCCGGCGTCCATGACCTGCACGCCCTGCACGTGCTCCTGTGCCGGCCGCACCGAGGCCCGCCCCAGGCGCTGGCGCAGGAACCCGGCGAACGCCGCCGCGGACACCACCGGGGCGATGGTCTCAAGGGCGTCCAGTCCCGAGAAGACCTCGGCCAGGGCTTCTTCCACGGCCGCGGCCCCGGCTTCGTCCTTGGCCGGTTTGAAGAAACGGTCCATGACCGCGCGCCAGCGGTCGCCGAACTCCGACCATGGGCCTTCTTCGGGCAGCGCGCTCAGGTCCTCGTGCAGGGCGCGGACGGTGTTCCGCAGCGCGGCGAGCTGGGCCGGCGCGACCCGCAGCCGGCGGCCCTCTTCTTCATCCGCCAGGGGCAGGGTGAGCCCGCGGTCGAGGTAGCGCTCCAGGCGGCGCCATTCGTCCATGCCGCGGGTGATGCCCAATGCCCGGGTGGCCGCGTCCCAGAGGTCGGGCCGAGGGCCCGCGGCCAAGTCCGGGACGGCCCGGAAGTCGAAGTCGTGGGAGGAGACCAGGTGGATGACGTCGGCCCGCGGATAGTCCCGCCCGGGCAGGTCCAGGAGCGCCAACAGGGCTCTGGCTCGGCCGAACCGGGACAGGGGCGTCTGCGCCGAGGTGTCGAACGGGATGCCGTGCTTCGGGAAGATCTCCTCCACCCAGGGAAGGTAGGGGTCGAGGGTGCGGGCCGCCACGCCCACGTGCCGGAAGTCGAAGCCTTCCTCTTCCGCCAGCTCGAGTATCTTCTTGGCCGCGGTGAGGACCTCGTCCCGCGGTCCCGCGCAACTGAGGGTCTCCCGGCGGGCGGGCCGCCGCAAGCGGTGGCCCGGAGCCGCGTCGCCGCCGTCCGGCGGGGCGCCGCGCCCCGGGCCGGGGTCGAGCAGGTCCACCACCTCGTCCGCTCCGGCGAGTCCCCGGAGGTATCGGTCGTAGAAGTCCCGGGCGAAGGACCAGTCGGGGTGGCCGAGCGCCAGGGGGTAGAAGAGCGTCACCGGGTGCGCGCCGGCAACGGTCCGGAAGATCTCCAACTGGCTCTGGGTCAGGTCGTAGAAACCGTAGTAGTAAACGCGCCGGAACTGCGCCAAGTAGGGGGAGGCGGGCGCGTGCGCCAACACCATCCCGTCCAGGTCCTGGCGGTCGTGGGCGCGCCACTCCGGGAAACGGCGCCGCACCTCCCGGTACAGGCGGAACAGGTCGCCCAGCGTGTCCCGGTCCCTGGTCCCGAAAAGACCCTCCTGGAGCGCCTCCAGCGCGACATCGGGATCCACCATGCCGTCCTTGAGGTCCCGCAGGCTTTGCCACAGGGCGGCGCAGCCGCCTTCGTTCTCCATCATGCGGGCGAACCGTCCGCGGGCCGGACCGTCCGCCGCGGCGCGCCGCAAGGCTTCCTCCATGAAGGTCTCGTCGCGCAGGGGCGGGGGCGCGGGGCCGTGCGCCTCGTGGAACAGCGTCAGGGTGAGCCGGGAGAAGGTGCACACGTGGAAATGCAACAGGCGGAGGCCGTGCTCCCGGGCCAGCAGGACCTTCACGCGCCGGCGCAGGGCGTCGGAAGGGACCGTCAGCAGCAGGGGCGCCATTCGGTCCCGCTGCCGCTGCACGCGGACTTCCTCCGCCAGCGCGTCTTCCAGTTGGGGGTGGTAGGGTCCGATGACGATCTTCATGGAACGGCCGCCGATTCCGCGCCGGCGTTGCGGGGTCCCGTCCGGCCCCACGAATCTGTCAGACCGGGCGCGCGTTGCCAAGGTCCGCGGGGTGCTGCTAGGCTCGGCCGCGTGAGAGTCCACTTCCTGGGCACCGGGGACGCCTTCGGCAGCGGCGGCAGGAACCAGAGCGCGTACCTGCTGGAGGACCGGACCGGCCTGTACCTGCTCGACTGCGGCTCATCGACCCTGGCCGCCCTCAAGCGCGCCGGGCTGGACCCCGCGGACCTGGACGCGGTGTTCCTGAGCCACTTGCACGGCGACCACTTCGGCGGCCTGCCCTTCCTCTTCCTCCATTTCCTCTACGACGAGCGCCGCAGCCGCCCTCTTCCCATCGCCGGTCCCCCGGGCGCCGAGCAACGCGCGCGGGACCTCATGAAACTCATGTACGGGGAGAAGGACCTCCCGTTCGCGGCCTTTCCGGTGCTGCGCCCCGACGCCGCGGCCTCGGTGGCGGGGGCCGAGGTGCTGCCCTTCCGGGTCCCGCACCAGACCGACGCGGTCTCTCTCGGACTCCGGGTCACGGCGGCGGGGCGCACCGTGCTCTTCTCCGGCGATTCGAGCTGGACGGACCGGTTCATCACCCACAGCCGGGGCGCCGACCTGTTCATCTGCGAGTGTTGCCACTACGACGCCCCTTCGTCGTCCCACATGAGCTACGCACAGGTCGCGGCGCACCGGGATCGTCTGGAGTGCAAGCGGTTGATCCTGACCCACATGGGAGAGGAGATGCTGGCCCGGCGCCGCTCCCTGCCGGTAGCCACCGCGGAGGACGGACTGGTGGTGGAACTGTGACGGATCGGGGATTCTGTGATGGATCGGGGATCCGGGAACTGCGAACCGGGTACGAACCGGGAAACGCGGCGGCCGGACCGGGGACGGGCGGCGGCTTGACTTCCCTCCGGGCGTCTCTTACAAACGCGCCATGCCCAAGGTCACTTTCATGCCGCTGGGGCAGAGTTTCGAGGTCGAAGACGGCGTCACCATACTGGTGGCCGCGGTCCGCAACGGCGTCGAGCTCCGCCACGACTGCACCGAGGCCGTCTGCGGCACCGACCGGGTGACGATCCTCGCCGGGGGGAACAACCTGAGCCCCATGGAGGACAACGAGGAGTTGACCCTCTCCATGCTCGACGCCGGCGACGCCGAGCGTCTGGGATGCGTCGCCAAGGTGCTGGGCGACGTGATGGTGGAGATCCCAGCCGAATAGCCGCGTGGCGCCCTTTTCAGAAGGCGGTGCGGGCGGCCGTCGCCAAGGGCGCCGTCGTCGTCATCATGGGCAGGGGCGTCATGGCCCCGTCGGGCAAGTCGAGCAGGAGTTCCCGGAGCTTTCGCAAATCGGCGCGGAGGTTCAGCCTGGTGACTTGCCGGATGATGTCCGCCATGAGCTTCCCGTCTCCCGCCCCACCCTCGCGGTAGATCTGGAAATAGACGTTGCCGTTGCGGAGGCCGACCTTGGCGTGCTGGTAGATGACCTGCACCGGCGTGCCCGGGGGGATCTGCGGATACAGGTACGCGATGTCCTCGGGATAGAGGCGGATGCAACCGTGGGTCACGCGGCGACCGATGGCCCAAGGGTTGTTGGTGCCGTGGATGCCGTAGGTGGTGCTCGACAGCCGCATCCAGTACTTGCCCAGCGGGTTGTCGGGTCCCGGAGGGACGGTCTTGCGCGGGACCTCCATCTCCTCCTGGATCGAGACCGGCACGTACCAGACCGGGTTGGTGCGCTTCTGGCCGATGCGGTACTTCCCGGCCGGCGTCTCCTGGCCCTCCACGCCCACTCCCAGCGGAAACGTCATGACCCTGGAGTCGGGCAGGTAGCGGTAGAGCCTCATCTCGGGCATGTTGAGGACCAGCCCCTTCCGGGGACCCGCGGGAAGGATCCACCGGGCGGGGATGGTGATCCGGGTTCCCGCGCCGGGCAACCAGGGGTCCGTGTCCGGGTTGGCCCGGCGCAACTCCTGGTAACCGAGGTGGTGGAGGCGCGCGATGTCCAGCAGGGTGTCGCCGGCCGCGGCCAGGTATATCCTGGGGTTCCCGATGATGGTGTACACGAGGCCGGGGTCCTCCCCGGCTTCCGGGGGCTCGCGGTACTCGAACGCCGTGCTGCCCGGCGTCCATTCGTATCCCGCGGCCAAGGGGGCAAGAGCCGCCAACCCGCAGACCGTCCACACGATGAAAAGAATCCTCTTCATGGAAGCGTCCCCGCTGTCTCCGTCCCCGCGGTCCGCCAGGGCGGAGTCGGTTGAAATTTCCCGGATCGGATTATACCATCTACCACCGTATTCTGAACAGTTTTCCGAACAGTTCGGAAAGGACAGGAAATGCCGTTCGTCGCTGCGTTGGCCGCGAGCCATGCGCCCAACATCCTCCTCGACCCGGGACCCGAGTGGGAAGAGTTCATGAGCCTGCACTACCGCATGGCGCCGGAGGCGGCCGGGGCCAAACCTTCCCTGGAGGCGCAGCAACGGCTGCGGCGGGACGCGGAGAAGGCGTTTTCGGTGCTTCGCTCCGACCTCCGGGCCGCCAGGCCCGACGTGCTCGTCGTCGTGGCCAACGACCAGTTCGTCAACTTCTTCTTCGACAACATCCCGACCTTCTTCGTCACCTTGGCGGACGAGGTCCGGGGCCGGTTCACCCGGCATGAGTTCCATTACCGGAACCACCCGGAACTCGGCCGCGCGATCCTCGAGGCGGGGGTCGCCGCCGGACTGGACCTGTCCTTCGGCGAGGACGTGGAGTTGCAGCACACGCAGACCGTGCCGTTGCATTTCCTCCTGCCCGAAGCGGAGATCCCCATCCTGCCCATCTTCGTCAACACGTGGATCGAACCGCTGCCCACACCCGCCCGTTGCTACGCCCTGGGGCGCCTGATCCGGCAGGTGGCGGACGACGCTTCCGCCCGGGTGGCCATGCTCGCCACCGGCGGGCTGTCGCACTTCCCGGGATCCCCCCGTATCGGCGAGATCGACACCCGCTTCGACGAAGAGCTGCTCCGGCGGATGCGCGCCGGGCAGGGCCCCGCGCTGGCCGAGTTGACGCTGGAACAGTTGCGGCAGTCCGGGAACTCCGAGTTCCTCAACTGGATGGTCACGGTGGGCGCGGTGAGCGATACCCCGGCGTCGGAGACCTTCTACATGCCCGACCATGTGGCCACCGGGTGGGGGTTCGCCAGTTGGCGGCTGTGACCCGCGCGTAGGGACCGCGGCGCAGGCATCGAGGAAAACACCCCATGAGCCGCTACCACCTCAACCGGTTCCTGTTCGACTTGAAGATGGACCCGGACGCCCTGAGCCGGGCGAGGACCGACCTGGACCAGGCGTTGTCCGGGTATGACCTGGACGCCGAAGAGGAGGCTGCCATCAGGACCGGGGACCCGAAGCGGCTGCGGCCGTTGGGCGCCCACGGCATGTTGGCGCTCTATCTCATGCGCCTGGACCCGGAGTTCGACGACAACATCTACTGGACGCAGAAGTGAAGGCGGGCGTCCGCCGGGCGCGCTGCATGGGGCGGCGCGCCGCGGACTCCCTCGACCCGACGAGGAGCCCCGGATGGATCTGGGATTGGCGGGCAAGGTGGCGCTGGTGGCAGGCGCGAGTCAGGGCATGGGGCGGGCCATCGCCGCGGGTTTCGCCCGCGAAGGCGCAAAGGTGAGCATCTGCGCCAGGGGCGGGGAGGCCCTGGAGCGCGCTGCGGAAGGGATCCGCGAGACCACCGGCGGCGAAGTCCTCGCCACGGTGGCGGACATGTCCGTTTACGACGACATCCGCAACTACGTGGCCGGGAGCGTCGAGGCCTTCGGGCGTGTGGACGTGGTGGTCAACAACGCCGGCGGGCCGCCGTTCGGAGCGTTCGACGCGTTGAGCGAGGACGACTGGGCCAAGGCCTTCGACCTGAGCCTCATGGGCACGGTACGGCTTACCCGGGAGGCGCTGCCCCACATGAAGAAGGCGGGGGCGGGGCGCATCGTCAACATCACCTCCTACGGCGTCAAGGAGCCCATTCCGGGGCTGATCCTCTCCAACACGTTCCGGACGGGCGTGGTGGGCTGGGCCAAGACGTTGTCCCGGGAACTCGCCCCCGACAACGTCCTCGTCCACACCGTCCTGCCCGGACGCATCGACACCGAGCGGCACCACAGCCTCAACGTGGCCCGGGCCAAGAGGCTCGGCCTGCCCCTGGATGAGGTCCAGAAGCAGAGCCGGGCGGAGATCCCACTGGGCCGTTTCGGGCAGGCGGAGGAAGTGGCGGACCTGGTGGTCTTCCTCGGTTCGGAGCGGGCGAGCTACGTCACCGGGACCACGCTGCTCATCGACGGCGGACTCGTCAGGGCGGTCACGTGAGGCCGTCCACGCAAGGAGGCGCCAGCACATGGTCTATTACATCATCCAGTGGGACCTCCCGGACCAGAAGGCCAACCTGACCATCTACAGCAACAAGGCCAAGAACGACTGGCTGCCCATGGCGCTGGCGCACCCCGGTGTCCGGGAGATCCGAAACCTTCGCAACCCCCTGGAGGTCAGCCCCCAGGTCGCGATCATGATCGAGCTCGACTCCCTCCAGGCGTGGGAGAGCTTCCTGGAATCACAGGACTACGTCCGGATCATGCGCGAGCTCCGTATCCTCGGATGCCGCAACTTCAACGCCCAGGTCTGGTCCCCGTCCCGCTACTTCCCCGAGTCCCTGAAACGGGAGGGCTAGCACCCTGTCCGGTAGGCAGGAACCTGCTGCGAGGCACGCAGACGGCTCCTGTTCCGGTATTCGACAGCACGGTCGGAGGAGGAACCGATGATGGACAAGGTAATCGACAGGCGGCCCGATATCCTTGGCGGTACGCCTGTGTTTTCCGGAACCAGGGTTCCTGTCCGTATCCTGATCGAGCACCTGGAGGCCGGGGACCGGCTGGACGACTTCCTGGACAGTTTCCCCACAGTCTCACGGAGCCAAGCAATCGAAGTGCTCGAACGGGCCAAAGCGTTACTTACCGGGAATTCCGGTGAAGCTGCTGCTTGACGAGTCCGTTCCGAGACAGTTTGGCGGATTCTTCCCGGATCAATTGCCTCCGTTCGTCCTGAGCGTAGCGAAGCGAAGTCGAAGGACGCGCTTTCCTATAGGTAGGGCGCCTCAAACCAGAATTGAACAGAGGTTCCGGAAGTGGATTCCCGCTTTCGCGGGAATGACAGGGGGTGGGCTTTCGCGGTAGAGTCCTCGTCTCGAAGGATCGCCCTTGCAACGTCCTTCAAATACTGGATCCGACAGGCTCCTAATCCAGGTCGATGTCCTTCAGGGGTTTCTCGACGGGTTCGTCCCTGGCCTTCTTGAGTAGCTCCTGGAACTTGCGGTCCAGCACCTTGCCCTTGTCCTTTTCCGCGTCGAGGATGTGGCGGTACTTCTGGTCGCGTTGCGTCGCTTCTTCCCGGAGCCGGCGGCCTGCGTCCTTGAGTTCCGGGGCCTTGTGCTGGGGCGGGGGCAGTTCGTGGCGCAGCACCGCCGCCAGCGAGGGATCCACCATCAGGACGGCCCCGCAGCAGGGGCAGTCCACCTTGATCGTCCGAGGTTCCTGGTCGGCCATGATGGCTCCGATCTACCGGGCCGCGGCCCGGGACGGCGGACCCCGCGGTTAGCCGCGCAGTTCGATCTGCTCCCCGTCGGGGCCTTCGAAGACCACTCGACGCCAACCCTGTTCCCTGGGCTCTCGCGCCGCGGTCTCGTGGGGCGCCCGCAGCAACGGTACGCCGCGTCTTTGGAGCTCCGCCACCGTGTCGTCGAAGCTGTCGGTCTCCAGGCAGAAATGGAACCCGGTCATGGAGCCGTCGCTCCTGTGGGTCAACTCCAGCACGGTGTCGCCCAGCCTGAGGTACGCGATCTGCATCCCCGCGGTAGCCTGGTGCTGGAAGTACTTCCGGAAACCGAAGTGCTCCTCGTAGAAGGCGACGGCGCGTCCCAGGTCCGCGACGTGGAGCGCCACGTGGTCGATCCGCTTGAACATGTCCTCCCCCCCAGGGGAATATACCAGCAAGACGGGTTCCTTGCATCCATTATGGAACGTATGGTCCATTCGGGCTCGAGTTCCCTCTCCCTGTGGGAAAGCGCATCCTTCGACTTCGCTTCGCTACGCTCAGGACGAACGGGAATCTCCGCTACGCTACGCTCGGGACGAATAGGGTTCTCCGCGACGCTACGCTCGGGACGAACGGAGCTCTTCGCTTCGCGATCCGATTCCCTCCCCCCTTCGAGGGGGCGGGTCAGGGTGGGGGGCGCCCGCACCGGCACGGGATCAGGACGAACGGGGACGGCATGTCCGTCTATCGCCTGAACCGGGAACTCGCCTTTCCTTCCCCGGAAGAGGCGGAGCCCAACGGGCTCCTGGCGGTGGGGGGCGACCTCGGGGTCGCACGCCTCCTGCTGGCGTACTCCATGGGGATCTTCCCCTGGTACGGCGAGGGTCAGCCGATCCTGTGGTGGTCGCCGGACCCCCGGTGCGTCCTCGACCTGGACGAGTTCCACGTCTCCCGGCGCCTGCGGCGCGTCCTGGACCAGGGGAGGTTCCGGGTGACCTTCGACGAGGACTTCCGGGGCGTGATCCGCGCTTGCGCGTCAGTCCCCCGGCGCGGCCAGGGCGGCACGTGGATCACCCGGGAGATGGAGCGGGCCTACGTGCGTCTCCACGACGCCGGAATGGCCCATTCGGTGGAGACCTGGCTCGGTACGGATCTCGTGGGCGGCGTCTATGGCGTGGCCCTCGGCAGGGGGTTCTTCGGCGAGTCCATGTTCCACCGCGAGACGGACGCCTCCAAGGCGGCGTTGGCGGGTCTCGTCCACCGGCTCTCGGGCTGGGGCTTCCATTTCATCGATGCGCAGGTTACAACTTCCCACATGCTGCGCCTCGGCGCCCGGGAGGTCCCCCGCGAGGTCTTCCTCAAGAGCCTGGAGGGGGCGTTGCGGTTCCCCGGCCGCCGCGGGAGCTGGCGAAGCCCGGGCAGGGCCTGAACGCGGCGTGCGGTCCACGGAGAAGGGAGGAGGCCCCGGATGGCCACCGTCAAGGAAGCGTTTACCTTCAAGTACCAGTCCACCAAGAACGCCGGGGTCGAGGAGGCGTCGTTCGCGCCGGGAGACGAGGTGGAGGTCATCAAGGAGTGGAGCAACGACACCTGTCTGGTGCGGAACGGCGACGGCGTGGTCTTCAACGTGCCGCGAAAGAGCCTCGACCTCTGAGGCGGGCCGCGGTCACGCGCCGCGGAACTCTTCGGGGAACAGCCGGACCGCGCTCTCGATGGGCGGACCCGGCATGTGGATCAGGCTGCAGAACCCCTTCCCCCGGTTGAACTCCAGCACCTTGCCCATCTGCTCCACCAGGGCGTCGCTGCCCTGTCCCTGCCGAACCTTCCCGAGCAGCGCCGCCAGCATGTTGGTCTCCATGCGGCAGGCCGGGCATTGGCCGCAGGACTCCCGGGCGAAGAAGTCCGCGATGCGCGCCACCTCGTCCAGCACGGAATCCCCTTCGGCAAGGACCTTGACCACGCCGCATCCGATGGACGATCCCGCGCTGCGCAGGGAGTCGTGGTCCAGCGGGACGTCGAGGCGCTCGGGCGGCAGGAACCCCGACGACGGCCCGCCGGGAAGGACGGCCTTGATGCGCCTGCCCCCCTTGAGCCCGCCGCCGCATTCCTCCAGCAGGTAGCGCAGAGGGGTGCCGAAAGGCAGCTCATACACGCCCGGCCTTTCCATCTCGTCCCCCAGGGAGAAGATCATGGTGCCGGGGCTCTCGCCGGCGCCGAAGGAGCGGTACCATTCCGGCCCCCTGGCGACGATCGGCGCGATGTTGGCCAGGGTCTCCACGTTGTTGACCAGGGTGGGCTTGCCGAACAGGCCGGCGGTGACGGGGAAGGGCGGCTTCCGCCGCGGCAGCGGGTCCTTCCCCTCGATGACCTCCAGGGCCGCGGTGTCCTCGCCCGCCACGTAGTTCGAAGGCGCGGCCACGGTCGCGATCTCCAACCGGAAACCGGACCCCATGACGTCCTCGCCCCAGTAACCCGCTTCCCGGGCTTCCTCCATGGCCGCGGCCATGGCGCGCGCGGCCGCTTCATAGCCGTGGTTGACGTAGAGGTACGCCTTCTCCGCCTGCACCGCATAGGCCGCCAGCACGACCCCCTCCAGGACGAGGTGGGGGACGTTCTCCATGAGCACGCGGTCCTTGCGGCTTCCGGGTTCGTCCTCGCCGCCGTTCATCACCACGTAGCGGGGCGTTTCGGGGCGTTCCAGGGTCAGGGCGAGCTTCCGGGCGGTGGGGAACCCGGCGCCTCCCCTGCCACGCAGGCCGGACTGCTCCAACTCCGCGATCACTGCCCGGGGGGAAAGTTCGCGCAGGCTGCGTTCCAGGGCCCGGTAGCCGTCCCTGGAACGATAGGCTTCCAGGCTTTCGAGTCCCTCGGCCACGCCTCGCGGGAACAGGATGCCTTCCATGACGGCTAAAAGACCCCGGTGTCCAGCAACTGGTAGATGAGGTCCTTGAGGGATGGGTCGATGTTGTCCAGCCGGTCCACGGGCGGGCCGCCGGCCAGGTGCGCCACGATGTCGTCCAGGTCCTCCCGCTTCACGTTGGCGTACCAGCACTTGTCGGGGTAGAGGACCATGTTGGGGCCTTCCTGGCACGCGCCGAAGCACATGTAGGAACGCACTTCCACGTCGTCCAGGCCCTTGTCCGCCGCCCGTTGCCGCAACTCGTGCATCAACTCTTCGGAGCCTCGACTCTTGCAGTCCACGTTCTGGCAGACGAGGCAGAATCGTTTCACGGGGTTCTCCTTGCTCGCACATCGCGCACGGCTGGCGAGCGCCCGCCGCCCGTCCTGCCAATGCGTGCTCGTGGGACACGTTCGACCGGGGCCGCGGCGGCCCGGCTGATGCGGCGGGGAAACGCTAGTTCATCTGAAGCACCCAGTCCTTCTCCTCGAAGATCTCGTCCAGGACACGCTCGTCCTCCGCCCCGGGGAGCGCTTCGGAAAGATGTTTCTCATATTCCGTGTCGGAGAGCAAATCGCCATCGACGCCGTAGGTCCTGCCGGCGTGGTCGCCGATGGAGCGGTTGAACTTCACGTCCGGGATCCGGAGCCTGGGCTCCCCTTCGGGGACGAAGCGGTTGAGGTTGTCCACGAGTCCCCGGCATTCGTCCAGGTAGTGGGCGCGGGCCGACTCGTTGAGGCTCTCCCGGTCCGCGGGCTCTCCGGCCGCGGCCTCGTCGAAGCGCCCCTTCAGGCCCCACACGTAAGCCCACTGGGCCGACGAGGAGCGGTCGGTGCCGAAGAGGTCGTAGGCGGTGGACAGCCACTTGTTGAAGTACTTCTGGATGATGGGCACGGGGATCCGGTTCGCCCTCACGATGCGCGTGAGGCCGGTGTTCCCGGTGAACATGTGGAAGAACTCCTCTTTCAGCATGGCCGAGACGCTGCGGGCCAGCGGCGCGAACGCCGAGTGGCTGAGCATGGTGAGCTGGAACTTGCCGTCCCGGTCCACGAACTGGGTGTAGGTGAAGAAGTCCAGCCAGTTGTGGACCGGCTGGTTGAACGACCCCAGGAGGCGCTGCTGGTCGTTGGCCCTGCGCTCCAGCAGCTTCCGCGCCTCCAGCTTGCCGGTGTCGCCGA
Source organism: uncultured Binatia bacterium (SeqCode) (assembly GCA_965204235.1). Classification (GTDB taxonomy): domain Bacteria; phylum Desulfobacterota; class Binatia; order UBA9968; family JAJDTQ01; genus JAJDTQ01. Next base: position 1,434,784 of record OZ241979.1, on the reverse strand, counting down.
AGTAGTTCACCAGCAGGTAGCACATCTGCCAACCGTGCCTCATCTCGTCGCTGTTGACGCGGATCAGGGCCTGCCGGTCGTACTCGGTGGGAGCGTTGTCCAGGAGGTTCTTCTGCTGCTCCACCGAGGCGAACTCGGTGTCGCCCTGATAGACGATGAGCGTGAGCAGCGCGTCCCGGATGGCCTGGTTGGGTATCTGGCCCGCGCGCTGCCACTTGGGTCCGCCCCGGTAATCGCCGAACTCGATCTCCTCGCTGTGGAGGTCCCCGAGCCTGGTCTCGAACCGGTAGTCTCCCAGCAGGTCCGCGTCATACCCGATGTCCTTCTGCCATTCCCTGAAGCAGTCGGTCCAGTCGTCGAAAGTGGCGATCCTGTTCATTCCCTCAACTCCTTTCAACTCCTTGCGCGGCGTTTTCAAACGATCGTTCGCTAAGTTTAAGACCTTTTTCGCCAAGCGCAACCCCCGGCGAGCCGTTTTCCTCCGCGGGGCGGGCGATTTCACCGCCGGCCCTTTCCTTTGCCCCGGTTTTGTGGGAGAAAGGGGAACTCGATCATCAACGTCGTGTCTCGTAATCGACACAGAGGAGGCTCTTCATGGTCAGTCGTCTTCTTCGCGCCGTCATGGTGTCCGGGCTGGTCCTGGCGCTGGTCCCGTCCCTCTCCATGGGAGCGGACGCGGACTTCTTCAAGGGCAAGACCATCCGGTTCGTGGTCGGGTTCTCCCCGGGCGGCGGCTTCGATACCTATACCCGGCTCATCGCCCGCCACATGGGCAAGCACGTGCCCGGCAACCCCAAGACCCTGGTCCAGAACATGACCGGGGCCGGCAGCCTGATCGCCGCCAACTACATCTACAACAGGGCCAAGCCCGACGGCCTTACCGTCGGGAACTGGATCGGACCGTTGGTGCTCCAGCAGGTGCTGGGCAGCAAGGGCGCAAAGTTCGACGGCCGCAAGTTCAACTGGCTCGGGGCCCCGGTCACCGACGACAACACCTGTGCGCTGACCAAGGCCAGCGGCGTCAACAGCATCGAGGACTGGATCAACTCCAAGCGGCCCATCAAGATCGGCGCCACCGGCCCGGGATCCACCACGGACGACGTGCCCAAGCTGGTCAAGGCCGCAACCGACCTGCCCATGCAGATCATCGAGGGTTACGGCGGCACCGCGCTGATCCGGGTGGCGGCCGAACGGGGCGAGATCGATGGCGGCTGCTGGGCATGGCAGTCCATCAAGCCGACCTGGAGGCAGGGCATCGAGAGCGGCAACGTCAAGCCCGTGCTCCAGGTAACCCCGGAGCCTCACCCGGACCTGCCCAACGTGGCGTTGGCGGGCAAGTTGGCCAAGGGGGAGAGGGGCAAGACGCTGCTGGGAGTGGCGAACGACGTCTATCGCGCCATCTCGCGGCCCTACAGCCTGCCGCCGGGAGTGCCCGCGGACCGGGTCAAGACGCTCCAGAAGGCGTTCATGGCCACCTTCAGCGACCCTGCGCTGATCGCCGACGCCAAGAAGTCGAAGCTGGAGTTGAACCCGCAAGACGGCAACTGGGTCGCCCGGAAGATGCAGGGGCTCTACGAGTTGGACGCCTCCACGGTGGCCCTGTTGAAGGAAATCCTCTTGCCGAAGAAGTAACCACGCCTCGGACGGGGGCAGCCGTCTCCCGGGCGCGCTCGGCGTGCGCCGGGAGACGGCGCCAAGCGGGGCCGGCGCCGGGCCGACTTGCGCTGCGCCGGACCGTGGACGCGGCGCGCCGCCGCGCTTCCTGAACGGCCGTCTCCCGGTCGATCCCGGATCGGCCGCCCGGGCAACCTCCTCGACCCGGGCTCGTCCCTGTCCACGGAAAGTCCACCATCATGGGTGACATGCTTCAGGCCTTTGCGGGAGGCCTGGCACAAGTCTTCACTGCGACGACCTTCACGCTGATGCTGCTGGGCATCGTGATCGGCTTCGCCGTGGGCATCCTGCCCGGCCTCGGCGGACCCGTCACGTTGGCGCTGATGCTGCCGTTCATCTTCAAGATGGAGGCGGTGGAGGCCTTCGCCTTCCTCCTGGGAATGTCCGCGGTCACCGCGACCACCGGGGACATCACCTCCATCCTCTTCGGCATTCCGGGCGAAGCCATTACCGCGTCCACCATCGTGGATGGACACCCCATGGCCAAGAAGGGCGAGGCCGGACGCGCCCTGGGAGCCTCCCTCATGAGCTCGCTGGTGGGCGCGGTCTTCGGCGCCTTCGCACTGGCCCTGGCCATCCCCGTGGTCCGTCCCCTGGTGCTCGCCATCGGGTCGCCGGAGTTCTTCATGCTCGCGTTGCTGGGGGTCACGTTCCTCGCCTCCCTCAGCGGCGAAGCCGTGGTCCGGGGCCTCACCGCCGCGGCCCTGGGCCTCATGCTCGCCACCGTGGGACTCGATCCCATATCGGGCATCGAACGGTTCACCTTCGACAACCTCTACCTATGGGACGGCATCAAGCTGGTGCCCGTCACCCTGGGGCTGTTCGCCATCCCCGAGGTCATCGAGTTGTCGGTCAAGGGGTCCAGCATCGCCGAAGAGAAGGTCGAGAAGCTGGGCGGCGTCATGGAAGGGGTCAAGGACACCTTCCGCCACTGGGCCCTGGTCCTGCGCTGCAGCGCCATCGGCACCTACATCGGGATCATTCCGGGCATGGGCGGCGCCGTCTCCCAGTGGGTGGCGTACGCCCACGCGGTCCAGACCTCCCCGGACAAGGAACGCTTCGGCAAAGGGGCGGTGGAAGGGGTGCTGGGTCCGGGTGCGGCCAACAACTCGAACCTGGGGGGCGCGCTGGTGCCCACCATCGCGTTCGGCGTGCCCGGCAGCGTCACCATGGCCATCCTCCTGGGGGCCTTCATCATCCAGGGCCTGGTCCCCGGCCCCCCGATGCTCCTGCCCGCAAGCCAGGGCGGCCACCTGGAGCTGACGTTCTCGTTCGTGTGGATCGTCGTGGTCTCGAACGTCATCACGGTCTCCGTCTGCTTCGTCTTCCTCAAGCAACTGGCGCGCATCACCGAGGTCCGCGGCAGCCTGGTCATCCCCTTCCTGCTGGTGCTCATCTACCTGGGCGGCTTCGCCCAGAACAACGCGTTCGAGGACCTCATCGTGGTGCTGGCCTTCGGGCTCCTGGGATGGGTCATGGTGCAGCTCGACTGGCCGCGCCCGCCGCTCCTCCTGGGTCTCGTGCTGGGTTCCCTGGCGGAGAAGAACCTGTTCCTGGCCACCGACAACTACGGCTGGGCGTGGCTGGGCTTTCCGGGGGTGCTGGTCATCGGCGCCATCATCCTGGCGGGCATACTCTACCCACTCTACCAGCGCAGGCGGGACGCCGGGCGAGCGCCCGCACGGGACCCGGCGGCCGCGGAGCCGACCGCGGAGGCGGCGAACCCCCTGACCGTCTGGCACATGGCCTTCTCCCTGCTCATCGTGGCGGGGTTCGCCTGGGGCGTGTGGCAGTCCCGGGACTGGGGTTTTCGGGCGAGCCTCTTTCCCTGGGCCATCGGGTTCCCGGGGCTGGTCCTCGCGCTTGCCCAGTCCGGGCTGGACGTGGCCGGGTTCCTCCGGCGTCGGGGAACTCCCGCGCCCGCCGAAGCCCGGACCGTGAGGCGGACCGCCGCCATCGTGGGCTGGATCCTCGGCTTCTTCGCCTCCATCTGGCTGCTCGGCTTCTCCGTCACGGTCCCGCTCTGCACGTTCCTCTTCCTCAAGGCGGGCGCCGGGGAGAGATGGCTCACCAGCGTCCTGCTGGCGTTGCTCGGCTGGGCGGGCTTCCACGCGGTCTTCGTCCATTCCTTGAGCCTTCCGTTCCCGCCGGGCGTGCTCACGGAGATGCTGACGGGATGACCCGCGGCCGGCCCGGCGGTCCGGGACCTTCCGCCCGCGCCGGCGGGTTCCCGCCGGCGCCGTTGATTGACAGTGACCGGGGGATGGGATTAGTGTCTCCCGTGTCAGGAGTCCCGGGAGTCCACACGCGGCCGGCCCACGCCCGCGGGAAGGCGGCCCGCAAAGGAGAAGCATCCCCATGAAAGTCTATAACTTCGACCTGCTGGCGTACCCGGAAGTCCCCGAGGACGTCCCGGGCACGCCGGTTCCGAGCACCTATTTCGACCCGCCGGTGGGCTCGCGCAACTATCGGGAGCACCTGGAGGAAATGGCCTATTGCGAGGAGTTGGGGTTCGAGGGCGTGGTCTTCAACGAGCACCACTACAGCGCCTACGGCACCATGCCTTCGCCCAACCTCATCGCCGCGGCCCTGAGCCAGAAGACCCAACGCATCAAGATCGGCGTCCTCGGCAACATCCTGCCGCTGCGGCAGCACCCGGTGCGCGTGGCCGAGGAATACGCCATGCTCGACTGCCTGTCCCAGGGACGCCTGATCGCGGGGTTCGTCCGCGGCATCCCGTCGGAATACCTGTGGTACAACGTCAAGCCCCAGGAGTCCCGGGGACGGTTCGGCGAAGCGTTCGACGTCATCATGACGGCCTGGACCGAGCCGGTCTGGAGCTACCGGGGCGAGTTCTTCCAGTTCGAGAACTGCGCCATCTGGCCCCGGCCGGTGCAGCAACCGCACCCGCCCATCTGGGTGGCGGCGCGCAGCGCCGAGTCCATCGAATGGTGCGTCCAACGCAAGATCCCCATCGCCCAGGTCTATCAGACCACGGACCAGATCGAGGACACCTTCGGTTACTACCGCCGCATGGCCGGGGAGCAGGGGTGGGAGAGCGGGCCCGACAAGTTCATCCTCTGCCGCCACATCCACGTGGGCGAGACCGACGAACAGGCCCGGGTCGTTGCGGAGCCGCCCCTCAGGTACTTCTTCACGCTGTGGAACCGGGGCTTCAACGAAGCCAAAACGGAGGTCGCCGCGGACCAGCGGAAGGTGAAGGAGGCCATGGTCAGCGCCAAGTCCTTCAACTACTTCCGCGAAGGCAACCAGGAGCGCGTCAACTTCCATCCCATGAGCTGGGAGAGTCTCCTGGAGACGGGGTTCGTCATCGCCGGCAGCCCGGACACCGTGGCGCGGCAGGTCAACCGGCAGATGAGCCAGACCGGCGCCGAGCACTTCATGGGCATGTTCCACATCGGCAACCTCGCTCACGACAAGGTGATCGATTCCCTGGACCGGTTCCACAAGGAGGTCATGCCGCAGTTGAACGGTGCTTGAGCGGATACCCGCGGGCCGCGGCCCGCGGGCTCCCGCCGCGAGGTGGACGGCGGTGGCGACCCTCTCCCCCGGTACTCTCGCCGCAGCCCTGCTGCCGGCTCTGCTGCTGTTCTTCCCGCCGGTCTTCGGCGACCATGCTCCGGCCCAGCGGCGCCCCCTGACGTTCGTGGTGGGGGCCGGCGCCCAGAGCGTCTTCGACCGGTACACCCGCACGCTTGCGGCGCACGTCGGCCGCCATCTGCCGGATCGGCCCGACGCGGCGGTGAGGAACATGGTCGGCGGCGGCGGCTCGGTGGCGGCCGACTACCTCTACCGCAAGGCCGAGCCGGACGGACGGACCGTCGGCAACTGGCCCGGCGCCCTCGTCCTCGACCAGATATTCGGCAGCCGGGAAGTCCCGTTCGACACCCGGCGGTTCGCCTGGGTGGGCGCGTTATCGACCCTGCATCCCGTCTGCGTCCTGACCCGGGCGAGCGGCGCCGACGACCTGACCGCCTGGGCCGGCGCCAAGAGGCCCCTCAAGCTGGGAGGCGTGGGCCGAAACGACGTGGCCGCCAACATGCCGCGCGTCTTCGCCGCGGCCCTGGGCCTGCCCGTCAAGCTCATCGACGGGTACGAGGGGCCGGTGAAGGTGCGTCTGGCCGCGCACGGCCAGGAACTGGACGGCGGCTGCGGGTATTGGCGGGCCGTGGAGGAGGCGTGGCGGAAGATGCTGGACGCCGGAGACGCCCGAGTGGTGCTCCAGGCCATGACCGAGCCTCATCCGGACCTGCCGTCGGCGCCCAACGCCCTGGACTTGGCCAAGTCCGAGGACGCCCGTCTCCTCATCGTCCACGGCGTGCACGACCCGGCGGCCATCGCGCGGGCCTATTCGCTTCCGCCCGGGACGCCTGACGAGACCGTGGCCGTGCTTCGCAAGGCGTTTGCCGATACCGCGGCGGACCCGTCGTTCCTCGCCGAGGCCCGCAAGGAGAGGCTGGACGTCCGGTGGGTGGGCGGCGCGGAGATAGCCGGGCGCGTCAAGGGACTGTTCGACCTGAGTCCGGCGTTCATCGTGAAGCTCAGGAAAACGCTCTTCCCCGAAGCTCCGGCCGGCGGCCGCGGGACTTCCCGGTGACGCAGGGCCTCCGCGCCCCGGGCGCCTCCGGTCACGACCGCCTGCCGCGGACCAGACGGTCCACCGTGTAGTCCATCACCGTCTCCCCTCGCTGGTTCTTCACCACCTGCCGGCAGCGGACGATGCCCGCGTTGCGGGAGCGCGTGGGCCGGACGTCCTGCACCTCGATCTCGACGCTTACGGTGTCCCCGACCTTCACCGGCCGGTACAGGCGCATGTCCGCGAGGCCGACGAAAGCCAGGCCCGTGCCGTGCAGCATGCCGGTCTGGGTGGTCAGTCCCTCGGCCAGAGCGAAGGTCAGGCTTCCGGGAGCGATGCGCTCGCCGTACTCGGTCTCGTCCCGCATGTACTCGGCGTCCATGAACAGGGGCTCCGTGAGACCCGCCAGGTTGACGAACTGGACCACGTCGGTCTCGGTGACGGTGCGCCGGGCGGTCCTGTGGACGTCGCCCGGGCGGAACTCCTCGCAGGTCATGCCGTGCCGCATTCCGTTCTCCCTCGCCGCGGCCGGGTCCTCGAATCCCCCGCGGAGGCTTCCCCTCCATGGAAACTCTGGACAATCGAAGCTGGGGCCGCGGTTCCAGGGGGGCGAGAGCGCCTACTTCCTGTGCGTCAACCGCAACAAGCGGAGCGTCACCCATCCCCCGTTCGTCCTGAGCGTAGCGAAGCGAAGTCGAAGGACGCGCTTTCCCATGGGGAGAGGCGCTTCGAGCCGGAATCGTCCAGCGGTTCCCTATCGCGCCGGGCCGAGGGCGCCCTTCCTTCGGAGCGCCGCGACCTCCGCGTCGTCCAGCCCGAGCCAGTCCTTCAGGACGCGGGCGTTGTGCTCCCCCAGCCGCGGCGGCGCGAGACGGATGGATGCCGGCGTCCCGGAGAACTTCACCGGCAGCCCTGCCATGCGCACCTTGCCCGCGGTGGGATGGTCGATCTCCCGGAGCATCTCCCGCGCCCGCACCTGGGGGGAATCGAACACTTGGCGGAGGTCTTGCACCGGGGAGCAGGGCACACCGATGCGGTTCAGCAACTCCACCCACTCCCGGCTTGTGCGCGACCGGAACGTCTCCCCGAGGATGGCGAGGAGCGCGTCCCGGTTCTCCACCCGGTGCGCATTGGTGTCGAACCGGGGGTCCGCCGCCAGTTCGGGCTTGCCCACCCCGCGGCAGAACCGCGTCCAGATGGCCTCGTTGGCCGCGGCCACCACGAGATGGCCGTCCGCGGTGGCGAAACTCTGGTACGGCACGATGTTGGGATGGGCGTTGCCCCACCGGCCGGGCGCTTCGCCGGTGACAAGGTAGTTGCTCCCGGCGTTGACGAGGCTCGCCACTTCCGCCTCCATGAGGGAGGTCTCGACCCGTTGTCCCCGGCCGGTCCGTTCCCTGGCGTAGAGGGCCGCGGCAATGGACTTGCCCAGCATGAGGCCGGCCACCACGTCGATGATGGCCACGCCCACCTTGGAAGGCTCGCCGTCGGCCGGACCGGTGACGCTCATCAAGCCGCCCCAGGCCTGGACCGCCAGGTCGTACCCGGGCCGGTCCTTCATGGGGCCGCTGGCGCCGAACGCCGAAAGCGCCGCATAGACGAGCCCCGGGTTCCGCCGCCGGACCTCCGCTTCGGACAGGCCCCAGCCCGCCAGCGTGCCGGGCCGGAAATTCTCCACCAGCACGTCCGCTTCCAGGGCCAGCCGGCGCAGCAACTCCATGCCGTCCGGGTTCTTGAGGTCCAGGGTGACGCTCCGCTTGTTGCGGTTGACGCACAGGAAGTAGGCGCTCTCGCCCCCCTGGAACGGCGGCCCCCAGCTTCGGGTGTCGTCCCCGGCGCCCGGGTGCTCGACCTTGACCACCTCCGCCCCCAGGTCGCCCAGGAACATGGTGCAGTAGGGTCCGGCCAGGACCCTCGACAGGTCCAGCACCCGGACCCCGTGGAGCGGGCCGTTGGCCGGACTCATTCGAACTCGATGCCCTTCTCGCGCAGGATCTCCTCCAGGGTCTCGGCCCCGAGCCACAGCCCCGGCATGCCCCCGGGTATCGCCGACACCTCCACCGCTTCCAGTACTTGCCGGGGCGTGGCGCCCACCTCGAGGGCGCGCTCGCTGTGGAGCCGGACGCCCCGCGGGCGGTTCAGGGCGCAGGTGATGCCCACCATGATCAACTCCTTGGTCTTCCGGTCGAGGGCGCCTTCGCGTCCGAAGGTCCCGTCCACGAACAACCCGGTGAGATGCCTGGCGTATTCGGGGTCCAGGTCGGCGATGATGTCGTAGGCCCTGTTCGCGGCCCCCAGCGAAACTTCCTCGAACGCCTTGCGCGCGTCGTCCGCCATGTTGCGTCTCCTTTCCGGCTCACTGCCGCGGCGTCTCCGCGCCGCACGTCCCGCGGTCTCTTGTAGCAGTCCGTCCACGCGCGGCAAAGACGGATTACGGGAAAGCGCGTCCTTCGACTTCGCTTCGCTACGCTCAGGACGAACGGAACCCTTCGCTGCGTTGCGCGATTTGTACCCATCCGATCCCCTCCCCCTTGAGGGGAGGGTCAGGGTGGGGGGCCTCCGTGCAACCGGACCCATCGGCGCCAGCATCAACGGACAGATGGCTGAAACGGGTTGATCCGTTGCCTGGGCGCGTTTCCGCGGGATTGACACCACAGGGGGACCCTCGTTAGGGTGACGCCGCAGTCGGAGGAACCGCGGCCATGACCGGAAAGGAATTCGTCGAATCCTTGTGGAGTCGATACCATGATGACCTGGAGGGGCCGGTCATCGCCGTCCGCAAGGCGCTGGCGGAGCTGGACCCGAAGACGCCGGAGTTCGTGGCCCTGATGCAGCGGCAGGCGAAGAAAGAGCTTGCCCACGGGGTGGCGTTCACCAGGGCGCTGCTGCAATACGGCGAACTCGACCCCCACGAGCGGGTCCACGTGGCCGAGCAGGCGGCCGACGAGTACCGGCACTACGCCCTCATCAAGGACTACCTCGACGGCCGCGGCGCCGCAGACGATGTTCCCGCGGACGCCTACGACGGTTACTTCGGGCAGTTCCTCACCGGCGACGTGCGGGCGTTCCGGCTCTGCAACATCGCCGAGAAGTCCGCGGTGGTCTTCATGCAGCACATGCGGGACGTGACCCCCGACCCGGTGGTGCGCCGACTCGCCAAGGCCATCGTCGATGACGAAGAAGGCCACGAAGACCGCGTCATGGAAAAGCTCGCGCGCTTCGCCGAAGACCCCGGCAACCGCGAGTTCCTGGAAAGGATGTTCGTCCAGAGTTGGGGCAGCCAGAAGGAAGGCGTGATGCGGGAAGGGCGCGAGCTCGGCATCGACGTGGACGGCGTCCTCCGGGACCTGAGCGCCCGCCGCGGCCCGCAGCAGACAGGCTGACCCCCTGCCGCCCCTCGACCTTCCGCCTTCCCGCGGAGCACGCGCCACCGGCAACCCGTAGAAGGGAATTCCCGCTCCTCGCCCGGACGAGCGTCCCCTCCCCCCTTGAGGGGGAGGGACAGGGTGGGGGGTCAACCAACCCGTTGCCGCACGCAGCAACCGCATCAAGAGAGCCACGCGCTCGTGATCCGCGAGCCGGGTGCCACATGGGCAACCGGCTTCAACTCCAGAAGCCGTGCTTTCGAGAGACCTCCATGTAGTGCTCCAGCCCCTTCTCCAGGGAGTACTGCGGCTCGTAGCCGAGGACGGCCTTGGCCGCGGACAGGTCCACCCGGGGACGCGCCTTTCCTTTGCCCGCTCCCTCGGCCAACTCGACTGCCCGATCCGGCAAGAGCTTGCGCAACGCCCGGAGGAAGTCCTGGGGGCCGTACAACTTCCCCGCGCCCACGTTGAACGACTTGCCGGGCGCGTCCTTGGCGGTGCAGGCCAGCGTAATGCCCCGGCCCACGTCCGCGGCATACACGAAATCGTTGGGACCCACGTGCCTGTCCTCCAGCCGGATGGCCCCGTCCCCCAGGCACGCGCGCACCAGGTCGTTCATGGCGATCCCGCCCCCGGAGCCGCCGCGATAGTGTCCGGGTCCATAGACCCCCGTGGGCCGGATGCGGACGCATTCCATGCCGTAGTAGCTCTCGTACGCTCCGAGCAGGACCTCGTTCGCCACCTTGGTGGCCGGGTAGAACCGGTTTCCCCAGAGCGGAAAGTCCTCCTTGACCGGACCCCGGCGGATGTTGGCCCAGTCATAGACGCCGAAGGTGCTGACGTGCACCAGCCGCTTGACCCCGGAGAGCTGGCACGCCTCGAACACGTGCACCGACCCCACGGTGTTGGTCCGGAAGCCCCGGAAGGGCGGGGACTCCACCTGCCCGCCGATGAGCCCCGCGGTGTGGACCACCACGTCCGGCTTGGCCCGGGACAGGGCTCGAAGCAGGTTGGGCAGGTCCAGCAGGTCGCCGCGCAACAGGGCCACCCGCCGCTTCCCCGCCATGGCCGCGACGTAGCCGGGGTCGGGGTTGACGTCGTAGATGCAGACCGAGTGTCCCGCCTCCGTCAGCTCCTTCGCCGCATGACATCCGATCATCCCGGCTCCGGTGATGAAGATCTTCATGAAATCCCTCCGTCCTGGTTCCGCCCACTCATGGGGTCCGCGGCGCGCACCTTCCCAAGCCTGCTTCTGACGACTCTACTCTCGGTTCCGCTCACTCATGGCGCCGCGGCGCGCACCTTCCCGCCCGATGCCGCCCTGCGCAGATCGCGTCCACGGCCCGGTGAATCTGGCACATGGCTCATCCGGCCGTCAAGGAAGCCGTCGCCGGCGCGAGGCGCCCGGGCACGCAGCCCATCCCCTTGGCATTGACCCCGCGGGGTTCCCTCGTTAGGTTGATACAGGCCATTGGACCGGAGGAATCGCCGCCGTGGACCGGAAGGCAGGAGGCCATTCAGCCAGGAACCAGCCGGTAACGGCCGAGGGAGATGGAAATGGGTGAAATCGCCGTCAACGTCGTGTTGGAGAATACGGGAGACCGAGCACTTTTCGAGCGAGGGCATGGCCAGGAATCCGATATCCGCCGCACCAGCGTCGAAGCCATCGTCGATACCGGAGCCGTCATGACGTTCCTGCCTCAGAACGTCGTCGAGCGTCTCGGGATACGCAACCGAGGGACCGCGACCGTGACGTATGCGGACGAGCGCAAGGAGGAACGACCGATAGCGGGTCCCGTGACCCTGCACGTCTGCAACCGCTTCATGAACACCGATTGCGTCGTCGGACCTCCGCTCAGCGAACCGCTGGTCGGCCAGATCGTCCTCGAAGCGCTCGACTTGATCGCCGACTGCACGAACCGCACCCTGACCCCCCGCCCCGAGTCGCCGGACTACCCCCTGATCAAGGTGAGATGATTTGAACTAGATTGATCATCAAGCGAGAGAGACAGGAACTTCAAATTAAGCAAACAACTTCACTTTAACGAGGTCATTGATGAAAAGCGAAATAGTTACCAATGAACCACGATCGCAAGTATTTGCCGCATTTCCGAGCAAACCACCAGAGTTATACGACACCGTCATGCGCGCGATTGAGAAAGCGAACAGATCTGACAGTAAATTAACTTTTCATGCATGGCCGGAGAGCGATATTGCAGGGCGGCCATTAAGCCAACCAATAGTGAGTGGTATAGAGAACGCCGCCTTTGTTGTTGCCGATGTCACCATACTCAATTTCAACGTTACGTATGAAATAGGATTTGCCATCGGCACAAAGCGGCGTGTGTATCTTATTCGCAATCAAACCTTGAGACAGGATGATGACAGTATTTCGAGGGTAGGTATTTTCGACACATTGGGGCATGTTAGGTATGACGATTCATTGGCATTAGCTAGGACTTTGACGTCAGGCATCGATCAAACACCTCTGGAAAGTCGCAGATCAGTTCGCCTTCCTGCGGATCGAGCAGGTTGACCATGAAATCCACCACCGGGCGGGTCGTGAAGAACTGACCGAGCTCGCCCCGGAACGTACTGCCGAGGAACTTCTCGAAGGCGAGCCCCTTGATGTCGTCCCCGGTCTTCGAGAGGTCGAAGCGTTCGAGCTCCTTCACGATGCGGCGGAAGGTCTCTTCGGAGATTTCGAGGCGGTCGGCGCTGGCGAAGAGGTCGTCGGCGCGGTAGTAGCCTTTCGTCTGCTCGAACAGGTCGTCGTGGACCAGCGGATCGCTCGGCAGGCGTGTCGATGCGCGGCGGTCGAGGAAGTCGGCGGTGAAGGTGCCGTGCAGGCCCGAGCGCTCGACGTACATCTTCACGAACAGGATCTTCGAAATCGTGTCGAATGCGCGTCCGGGGTCCATCTTGTGCACGTCGCGCAGGATCGAGTGGCACCTGAACAGGAGGTCCTGGAACTCCCTCCGGTTGAAGGCCCGCAGCCTCTTCCTGATCTCATCGAGCCGCCGGGCGTCGCCCCAATCCGTCGCTTTCGGGATCTCGTTGATCTGCACGAACTCTCCCGGTACGCCGGGGATGAGCCTGAAGACGGCGGTATGGCGCGCGTTGTGGGCGATGAAGAACTCGCCGCCGGCCGCACGGGTATAGCTTTCGCCCTGGTAATAGTCCCTGATGTCGATTTCGACGTTCTCGGCCTTGCACTCGACGACGAGCACCGGAGTCTTGTTCGCGGACTTGGCTTTCGGCGTTTCCCATATCACGACATCGGCGCGCGGGCTCCTGTGGCCGTGCGTCGTCCGCCGCTCTTGGGCCATTTGTTCGAGCGTGTAGCCATGGTTGTCGCAGAGGTGGCGAATGAAGTGCTGGCGCACGCTTTCTTCCGGCTTCCCAGCCACGTCCGCCACTCCTGTCGCAGAGGAATCCAGAGCCGGTCCCCATGCCGGTGCAAGGCTTCGGGTTTCGCCGGAAACGGCGTCGCGGGCGCCGCCTCGGGTTTGGGCTCGGCCTTGGGTTTCCTTTCCGTGTTCTTCGCCATTTTTTGCTTTCCTCCGGTGCATCCGCCCGTCTTCCACGGTCCACGCCATGCGGTTCGATGCGCTCGCCGCGGAGCCGGTCCGCTCGGGCTCCGGGTCGAGGCTCAGGCCCAGAACGGTACGTAGCCGGACCTCGGGCGCGTGGTGTCGGCTGGGCGGATCGAGCCTTTGCGCAGGGCTTGCCGGATCACTCCGGAAATCTGGGCGGCGTTCCGGCGGTCCACGCCGAACCGGTCGCACAAGGTGGCGTTCCTCAAGCGGCCCCCGCCCAGGTAACACAGCACGGCGTGCTGGTAGCAGGCGCGCAGCCGCTCTTCCGCCGTCATGCCGGCGAAACGGCGCGGGCCGAACAATGTAACCCGCGTGGCGCCCGCCTCGGCGCGAAATTCGGGCGGCGGAAGCTGCGCCTTCTCCACCGCGTCCACGACCTTGTCGATGCCCGTCCCCTGCTCCTCGCACAGTCCCATGCGCCGCATCAGGGAGGCCAGCGCCTCGTTGCGCGAACGGGGCGGATAATCGATGAACCGATCCGGCTCCACAAGCGGGGCGCCTGGATTGGTGATCTCGATCCGGTTCCTGAACAGCTCCACCGTCGGCCCGGCCCCGGTAATCGTCATGTCCTGGTGGATCAGGGCGTTGGCCGTCAGTTCGCGGACGGCGACCGGCGGAAACAGGGGACGCGCTCCCCGGATGGCGGCGCTGCCGTCCTCGGGCGAGGGAATCAGCGTGTTGACGTGGGCGTTGAACCCGGCGAAACCGCTCGCATAGCCGGTGGGAAAGTCCATCCGGTGCGTCACGGTCGCCGAGCGCCCCTCCCCATCGTACACGACCAAACGTATCGCCTTGCGTGAGAGCGCCGATTCGAATGCGCCGACGTCCCTGGCGAACAGGATCGCGCCCAGGTTGAGGACGTTCCACTTCCCGCCCACGTCGCGCGAGATCAACCGATCGCTCTCCAGGCTCTCCAGAACGGCGCCGCGGCCCTCCGGGACCGGTTTGCCGAGCAACCTGAAATAGCCGGGACAGTCCATCAGATCGAGGACCTCACCGGTCCCGACGAATTGCCTGGCGATGCCTGTTTCCCAGGCGTAAGGCCGCAGCTTGTCCCACAGCGCCCGCTGCCGTTCCGGGTGGTCGGCCAGGCGTGGCGTCGCGCTGCCAATGCGAATGTACGCGGTCCTGTCGAATTCGACCGGCGCGGTCGTCGCGGCCGGGATCTCGAGCAGGACCAGCCGCCCGTCGGGGTGCTGGACCGGCTGGAAGGAAAAGGCGACGCCGGGCCGCAGCATCTGCGACAGCCAGAATTCGAGGGGCTGCCGTTGGTGTTTCGCGGACGAGGGATCGAACCGGGTCCCGGCCACCGCGTGGCCGGCGTCCCGGACGCCCCAGACGACGTAGCCGCAGTCCTTGTCTTCGAGCCGTGCCGCGTTCGACACGGCGGAGATCAATCGCCCGATCGCACGCGGGTCGGTGTTGTTCTCCTTGAATTCCAGCCACGCCGTTTCGGCCGGAAAGGCGCGCAGGTCGTCGATCAGGGCCAGAAGGCGCGTGTCCGTTGTATCCATCCCGCTTCCCGTCGGCGTCCGAAGTGGCGATCAATAACCGATCAAATCCTTGTCTTGATGATAACCTGTTGTAAGACAAGGGGTTTTCTTCCGACCCGGACCCTGGGGAGGGGTTGATCCGGCCCTGCAATCAATTCCCGGTCAAATCCTGAAAGGCTTGGCGCGGGGCAGTCCTTGCGCCGTCCGGCCCCCCTTCACTGCACGTAGATCTTCTTGGCGGCTTCCAGGCCCAGGACCACCTCTTGCTCCCCGACCTTGAGGGTCATGGTGCCCAGGGACGGGGCCACGTCGAGGACGTCGATGCTTGATCCGGGATGGACCTTGTGGTCGTAGAGGAACGACAGCAGCCTCGCGTCCCGCTCGCCGGTCTCGGTGATGCAGCGAAAGACCACCTCGCTGCCCGCGGCCGCGGTGTTGAGGGGGATCCATTTCCGGCGCGGGGACGGCTCCCCTTTCCTGGGGATGGGGTTGCCGTGGGGGCAGGTGGAGGGATTGTCGAGGATCGCGCTGAGGCGCTCCTCCACCACCGGGGAGATGGCGTGCTCCAGATGGTGCGCCTCCTGGTGGGCGGTGACCCAGTCCAGCCCCAACAGGTCCGTCAGCAGCCGCTCGGTCAGAAAGTGCCGCCGCAGGATGGCCTCGGCGACCTCGCGGCCCTTGGAGGTCAGGTAGATGTTCTTGCGGCGCTCCACCCGCACGAACTCTTCCTTCTCCAGCCGCCGCAGGGCGCTGAACATGGTCGAAGGAGTCACGCCGATGTCCTCGGCCACCCGCGCCGCGATGACCTGGTCGCCCTCCTCGGCCAGGCTGTAGATGGCCTTGAGGTAGTCTTCGGTCGCCGACGTGACCTCTGGACGCTTTACCGCCATGCTCGTGTTCCGTGGACGGCGCCGGCCGCGGCCCTCACGCCCCGCCTCCCCCGCCGCCGGCATTGTAGATCTGCTGGGCCAGGTAGTTCTCCTGGCCGACCTCCCCCATCAGGTGGAGCTGCGCTTCGATCCAGTCCACGTGGCCCTCTTCGTCCGCGAGGATCTGCTCCAGGAGCTCGCGGCTCACGTGGTCCCCGGCCTCGTTGCACGCGGCGATACTTTCGTGGAGCACCGCGATGGCCGCCTCTTCCAGCCCGAGGTCGTTCTCCAACTGCTCCTTGACCGTCTTGCCGATCATGATCTTGTCGTAACCCGTGACGTTGGGCGCCCCGTCCAGCAGCAGGATGCGGTTGATGATCCGGTCCGCGTGCCGCATCTCCTCCACGGACTCGTTCCAGATGAACTGGTCCAGGGCCTGGTAACCCCAGTTGCGGCACATGCGCGAGTGCATGAAGTATTGGTTGATGCCGGTAAGCTCCTTCCGCAGCACGTCGTTGAGCACCTTGAGGACCCTGGGATCGCTTTTCATGTCGTCTCCTCCTCCGTGTGTGAGTTCCCCTTCCGCGAACCGAGGGGCTCCGGCACGGGAATCATAGTCAAAGTCGGCCCCTTTTGAAAGAACGAACTCCGTGCCCGGCCTGCCTCCCCACCGGCCGGTTGCCGGTGACGCCGTATCCAAGAGCCTTCGTTTGTTTTACCGAAACAATTTTATTTGATAAGGAACATCTGATCCATTCTGGCTCGAGGCGCCTCTCCCCATGAAAAAGCGCGTCCTTCGACTTCGCTTCGCTACGCTCGGGACGAACGGGGGTAATTGTTCAGAGTTTCCGTAAAGGAACGCAAGTGGTTTTGCCTTTCGTCGCCGCCCTCCTGACCGTCACGACCGTCGCCGCGGCCCCTGCGTCCGCGGGCAGGTCCGACCGCGACCGGGAGCGCGTCGCAGCAGTCACGCGGCCGACCGCCGATTTCTCCCGGCCCGAGCGGTACGAACGCCGGCCCGGCGGCGCCGCCACCGTGTTCAAGCCCCTGAACCGGGACGTCTTCTCCCATCCGTCGGCGAACATGCCGTTCGACCGACAGCTCGACTTCCGGGTGGGCAACGGCGTCTTCAAGAAGGTATGGGTCTCGTCGCCGAGCTCCACCACCTCGTCGGACGGCCTCGGCCCGCTGTTCAACGCCCGCGCCTGCCAGCGCTGCCACCTGAAGGACGGCCGCGGGCGTCCGCCGGCTCCGGGCGAGCGGGCCGAGTCCATGTTCCTCCGGCTGTCGGTCCCGCGGCCGGACGCGGAGGGGTCCGCTCCGCGTGACGGCTATCCGCGGGCGGGGGTTCCGGAACCCACCTACGGCGAGCAACTCCAGAACTTCTCGGTCCGGGGAGTGCCGGCCGAGGGCGAGATGACCATCGCCTACCGGGAGCGGAGGGTGGCGCTGGCCGACGGCGAGACCGCGTCGCTGCGGGTTCCCGCCTACGGGGTCACCGGGCTCCGCTACGGCCCGCTGCACCCCCATGCCATACTGTCGCCGCGGGTGACCCCGCCGATCATCGGCATGGGCCTCCTCGAAGCCGTGCCGGAAGAAGACATCCTGGCCGGCGCCGACCCGGACGACGCCGACGGGGACGGCATCTCCGGCCGGCCCAACCGGGTCTGGAGCGACGAACACCGGAAGCCCATGCTCGGACGCTTCGGCTGGAAGGCGGGACAGCCCACGGTGGCGCAGCAGGCCGCGGGCGCGTTCCGCGGCGACATCGGCATCTCCACGCCCCTCTACCCCGACCCCCACGGCGACTGCACCGAGGCCCAACGGGCGTGCCGGAACGCGCCCCACGGCGGCGCGTCGGACCCCCGCCACGGCGCCGAGGCCACCGCGAAGATGTTCGACTTCCTGGTCTTCTACAGCCGCAACCTCGCCGTGCCCGCGCGCCGCAACCTCGACCACGCGCAGGTGCTCCGGGGCAAGCGGCTCTTCTACGAATCCAACTGCATCGGCTGCCACCGGCCGAAGTTCGTCACCCGGCGGGATTCCATCGGCAAGGAACAGTCCTTCCAGCTCATCTGGCCCTATACCGACCTGCTGCTCCACGACATGGGCGAGGGACTGGCCGACGGCCGGCCCGAGGGCGCAGCCGGCGGCCGCGAGTGGCGCACGCCGCCCCTCTGGGGCATCGGCCTCACCGAGACCGTCAACGGCCACACCCTGTTCCTGCACGACGGCCGCGCCCGCAACCTGCTGGAGGCCATCCTCTGGCACGGCGGCGAAGCCGAGGCGTCCCGGCAGCGGGTGGCGGCCATGACCCGGGCGGAACGGGCCGCGCTGCTGGCGTTCCTGAACTCGCTTTGACGGACGGGAGACCCTCATGACACACACGCTTCGACGGACCGCGCTGGCGGCCCTGGCCCTGTTCGCCGCGGCCCCGTCCGCGGCCGGCGCGCCCCTCGAGGCCGAGGCCTTCGCACGGGTCAACGCCGCTCTGGTGGAGGACCACGTACTGCCCCGCTACGCCCGGCTCGCCGCGGCCGCCGAGGCTTTCGCCCATGCGTCCCGTGACCTGTGCGCCGATCCCGGGGAAGGCGCCCGCGCCCGGACCCGGGCGGGCTTCCAGGACGCCATGGCCGCGTGGATGGGGGTGGAGCACCTGCGCTTCGGCCCCGTCGAGGTCCTCATGCGCGGCCATCGTTTCTATTTCTGGCCCCAGGCCCGGGCAAAGGCAGCCGCGGCCGTGCGCAAGGTCATTGCGGCCGGCGACCAAGCCGCGCTCCACCCGCCGCGCCTCGCCAAGGCCAACGTGGCCGTCCAGGGGCTCCTGGCCGCGGAGGTGCTGCTCTACGGGGACGAGCCGCAGCGTGCGGGAAGCAGCGCCGCGGGCTGCGCCCTGCTCACCGGGGTCGCGGCCAACATGCGCGTCATGGCCGCGGACCTCGTGGCCGACTGGCGCGACGGCAGCGCCCCGTTCGCCCGGACCGTGACCCGCCCCGGCTCGAAGAACGAATACTTCGACAGCCACCCGGAGGCGACGCGGGCCTTCTTCAAGAGCCTGCACGACAGCTTGCAGCTCATCGCCGACGTGAAACTGAAACCGGTCATCGGCGACGCCCCCGGGGAGGCGCGGCCGCGCCTGGCCGAATCCCGCCTGAGCCGCCGCTCCCTCGCCAACGTCATCGACAACCTCGCCGCGCTCCGGGAGCTCTACGAGGGCGGGAACGGCCCTGGCCTCGGGGACCTCGTCCGCGCCGCGGACCCCAAGCTCCACCGTCTGCTCCGCAAGGCGTTCCGCATCACCCTGGAGACGGCGCGTTCCGTCGGCGCACCCATCGAAGAAGCCTCGGCCGACGCCGTGCTGCGGCCCAGGGTCGAGAAGCTGGCGCTCCAGGTGAAGGCCCTCAAGCAGATCGCGAGGGATCGGCTGGCGCCTGCCCTCGGCTTTCCGGTGGGCTTCAACTCCCTCGATGGCGATTGATCGAAGAACCGTGCTCCGGCTGCTGGCCGGCGGGTTGCTCACTGGCGGGGCGCTGGGGCCGCCGCGGTCCCCGGACGCCGCTCCCCGGAGGCGGCTCTATCTCGGCGCCCGGTCGGACGCCGGAGGAAGCTACCGGGTCAGCGGCTTCCGCGCATCCGGAGCCGCGGCCTTCGACCTGGGCCTCCCGGACCGGGGTCATTCCTTCGCCGTCCGACCGGACGGGCGAACGGCCGTGGTCTTCGCCCGGCGGCCCGGGCGCTTCGCGCTGGCCATCGACTTGGCCCGGGGCGCCGCGGCGGCCGAGTTCGCCGCGCCCCGGGACCGCCACTTCTACGGCCACGGCGCGTTCAGCCTCGGCGGCCGGTTCCTGTACGCCAGCGAGAACGACTTTGCGGGGGAGCGCGGCGTCATCGGCGTCTATGACGCGGACAAGGGTTACCGGCGCGTGGGCGAACTGTCCTCCCACGGCATCGGCCCCCACGAGATCGCGCTTCTCTCCGACGGCGTGACCCTGGTCATCGCCAACGGCGGCATCCTGACGCGCCCCGACCTGCCCCGGGTCAAGCTCAACGTCGCCACCATGGCCTCCTCCCTCTGCTACGTCCACCGGCTCGACGGCGGGCTCCTGAAGGAGCGCCGGCCGGGACCCGCGCTCCATCGACTGGGCATCCGCCACCTGTCCGTGAGCCGGGACGACACCGTGGCCGTCGCCATGCAGTACGAGGGGCCCCGGGGCCGCCTCGTGCCTCTTGTGGCCGTGGACCCGGCCGGGGCCGCGGCGGACGCGCCCCTTCGTTTCCTGTCGGCCGAGCCCGCGGTCTGGCGCGCCATGAAGCAGTACTGCGGCAGCGCCTGCTTCGATTCCGAAGGCCGGGTGCTGGCCGTTTCCGCGCCCCGGGGCAACCTGGTGACCTTCTGGAACGCTGCGGCGGGCGGCTACCTTTCGTCCGCACGGGTGCTCGACGGCAGCGGCGTCGCCCCCGGCGAGGGCCCCGGAGAGTTCCTGGCCAGCAGCGGCCACCGCGGCGTCGCCGTCATCGACGCACGGTCGGGTGCATCGACCCCCCTTGATACCGCCTTCGTCAACGCCTCGCGCTGGGACAACCACCTGGCGACCGCCTGACCGCCGCACCGCCGCCCCTCCGCGGCAACGACCCCGCCCGGTCCCGGGCCGCGCTCGAACATCAGGGAACCCCCGATCCATTCCGGCTCGAGGCGCCTCTCCGTGAAAAAGCGCGCCCTTCGACTTCGCTTCGCTACGCTCAGGACGAACGGAGGCAATTGTTCAGAGTGGCTCTTCCGGCTTTCGTGCGGAAGGGCGTCACGGGTGTACGTGCAAGCAGGGTGTCACGGCGAAGCGTCCCCTCCCCCTGCAAGCAGGGTGTCACGAGTTAGCGTACCCTCCCCCTGCAAGCAGGGTGTTACGGGTTAGCGTCCCCTCCCCCCTTGAGGGGGAGGGACAGGGAGGGGGGTACTGCGGGGTTGAGGGGAGGAATCCTCTACACGGACCGGCCAACCCGTTTCAGCCGTCTGTGCGTTGGCGCTGGCGCCGATGGGTCGGTGGCGCGGAGGCCCCCCTCCCTAACCCTCCCCCTCAAGGGGTGAGGGAATCGGAGTGGTACAGAGCGGTAAAGGTTCAGTTTGCCTTGGGATATTTCGATTATTCGTTTTACCAAATAATTTTTATTTGATAATACTGGCGACACCTGCGCCGAAGACATGCGTGCAGAGACCGCTCACGGAAAGGAGGCGCCATGTCCCACAACCGGCTCATCGAGGCGGCGTGGAAACTGCACCAGGGGACCAGGAACTGTCCCAGGGGCCTGCTCCTCAACGCCGCGCGGTGGTTGGAGGACTGCTACCGCAGGTCCCCCGACTGGAAGACCGCGTTCGCCATAGCGGTCCACTACGTGGTCCTGGCCCTGAGTCAAATGGAGACCGACGGCAGCGAGCCCTCCGCTGACTACCTCGCGTTGGCCCTGCGATGGAACGCCGCCAAGGACCGGGGCATCCTCGAGGAAACCCGGAACAACCATCCCCGTTCGTCCTGAGCGTAGCGAAGCGAAGTCGAAGGACACGTGGCGTAGCGGAGTCGAAGGAAGTGCTCTGCCAGGGAGAGGAAACTCGAACCGGAATGGAGCGGATGTTCCTCGAGCCGGGAAGAAGAGGAGGCCGGCAGGCCTGCTCGCCCCGAGAGGAGGCGCCGAGGCGGAGGCAGGCCTGCCGGCGGACGCCGGGGGGAGGCCACTCCCCGGCGCCCGAAGGCCGTCTATTGGAACACGGCCTCGGGATTGTCGAGGCTGTCGGATCCCTCGAACTGGATGGAAGCCAATCGGAGTGCGCCGACCGCCTTCTCGATGCCCCTGGTCTGGGCCGTCAGGGCATCGATGGCGGCCTGCACCCGGGCATTGCCCCTGGCGTTGCCCTCGCCGATCATCTGGTCGTAGGCTTCGCCCCCCTCCGCGGCTTTCACGATCTCCTCCATGGCCGCGATGGTGGCGTCGAGCCGGCCCCGTAGCTCCTCGTCCACCGCGGGCGCCGCGGCCGCGACCAGCGCCGAGAGGCCGGGGCCCTCGACGGTGCTGCCGTCGATGCGCCGGTACTCTCCGAGGTAGATGTTCCGGATGCCGAGGGCATCGTAGTAATGGGAGTAGTGGGTGTTGTCGCTGAAGCAGTCGTGCTCTTCCTCCGGGTCGTGCAGCAGCAGCCCGAGCTTCATGCGCTCGCCCGCCAGTTCGCCGTAGGAAAGGCTGCCCATGCCGGTCACGATGGCGGTCAGCCCCTCGTCGGGCTCGCCTTTGGCCAAGCCTTCGCGCGCCTTGCCGCCGGGCGCCCACTGGGCGGCCATCCACGCCAGGTCGTCCACCAGCAGGTCGGTGGCCGCCTTGAGGTAGGCCGCGCGCCGGTCGCAGTTCCCCCACGAGCAACCGGCCGGGTCGAAGTCACTGGCCGGCCGCGCGCCCGCGCCCGGACCCGTGCCGTTGAGGTCCTGGCCCCACAGGAGGAACTCCACCGCGTGGTAGCCGGTGGCCACGTTGGCCTCCACGCCCCCCAGTTCATGGAGGTCGGCCAGCAGGGCCTTGGTGATGCGCCGGGCGTCGATCTCCTTGCCGGAAAAGGCGAAGCTCGGGCTCGCGATGACGTTGGCCCGGAAGGCCGGGTTCTCCTCCGACACCGCGCCGTAGCTTGCCGCCACGTAGTCGATCAGCCCCTCGTCCAGCGGCCACGCGTTCACCTTGCCCTCCCAGTCATCGACGATGGCGTTGCCGAAGCGATAGACCTCGCTCTGCTGGTAGGGGACGCGCGCCGCGGTCCAGGCGGTCTTGGCCGCGGCCAGGTTCTTTTCGGTGGGCTCGGCGATCAACCGATCGACCGCTCCCCGTAATGCCTTCGCCGCGGTCAGCGAGTCTTCGTACACCGCATGAGCCAATACGGCGTAGTGGGACACCACGTCGCGCTTCTGCGGCGCAGCGAACGCCAGGGTGGACAGGAACAACACGCCTGTCACGATAACGACTGTTCTCATCGTATGTATCCTCCGTAAGGCCAAGGCGGCTTCAGAACTCCAGGGAGAGCATGCCGGTCAGGACCTCGTCGCTGCCGTCGGCGCCGCCAAGACCCAAGGCGGCGCCGACGGCCCATCCCGAGAGTTCCTCGGAGAACTCGGCGGCGTCCATGCCGCCCGCTAGGGAATGCCTACGCGGTCGAAGATCTTGATGGCCAGGGCGCGGTTCCCGGCGACCTTGACCATATCGATGTCGTCGGCCTTGAACCTGCCCCAGGACTCCACCAGACCGGACCAGGGCACGCCGGGTTTCACGGGGTACTCGAAGTTCTGCTCGGCGTACATCTTCTGGGCCAGGTCGTCGCTCAGGAACTCCAGCAGCTTGACCGCGTTCTCCTTCCGGCCCGCGCTCCTGGTGACGCCGGCGCCGCTGATGTTCATGTGGGCGCCGCGGCCGTCCTGGTTGGGGAAGAACATGAACACGGACTCGGCCCACCCGATCTGCTTCTCGTTGGTGAGCATCTTGCCCATGTAGTAGGAGTTGCCGAGGGAGATGTCGCACTCGCCCGCGAATATGGCCTTGACCTGGGCCCGGTCGTTGCCCTGGGGTTTGCGCGCCAGGTTGGCCTTCAACCCCCTGGCCCATTCCTCGGCCCTGGCCTCGCCGTTGTGCGCCACCAGCGAGGCCAGCAGCGCCACGTTATAGACGTGCTGCGACGAGCGGATGCAGATGCGGCCCTTCCACTTGGGGTCGGCGAGGGCCTCGTAGGTCGAGAGGTCGCCCGGCTTCACCCGCTCCCTGGAGGCATAGACGATACGGGCGCGTCTCGTGAGCCCGTACCACAGGCCCGCGGGGTCCCGGTCCGCGGAGGGAACGTTGGCCGTGAGCTTCTTCGTCTTCACCGGCTGCAGGACGCCGGCTTCCACCGCGTCGTTGATGCGCCCGATGTCCACCGTCAGGATGACGTCGGCCGGACTGTTCTTGCCTTCCTGCTCGAGGCGCGCGATCATCCCCTTGGGCGCGAACACCACGTTGGTCTTGATCCCGGTCTGGTGGGTGAAGGCGTTCAGCATCGGCTTGATGAGGAACGGCTGCCGGTAGGAATAGATGTTGACCTCGCCGTCGGCGAAGGCGTTCGCCGCAAGCCCCAGGCACAGGCCGAGGACCGCGGTGAGACACCCCAATGCCCTGATTCCCATGGCTCTTCTTCTCATTGTGTGGT
The DNA here is from genome assembly GCA_965204235.1 of uncultured Binatia bacterium (SeqCode). Taxonomy (GTDB): domain Bacteria; phylum Desulfobacterota; class Binatia; order UBA9968; family JAJDTQ01; genus JAJDTQ01. The sequence continues at coordinate 1,410,981 of OZ241979.1, read as the reverse complement.
CTCCCTTCACAGGATATTTGCAGGGTGCATACTTCATTATTAGCTTCAATGCAATACCTGAAGTTAGACAATACGAAAAAATCCCGTATGAAGAAGGGGCGCCGGCGGTCGATGCCGCTTGCGGCACGGCGCGCCTTGTATTCGTCGCGGCGAGCTTCCAATGCTAAGAGAAACCCTGAACAGCTAAGAGAAACCCTGGACAGACCCTGAACAGCCAGGAGAAACCCTGGACGACGACCCCCGTTCGTCCTGAGCGTAGCGTAGCGAAGTCGAAGGACGGGCTCTCCCCGGAGGAACGCATCCGCAAAGGCTCCGCATGTACCTGGATCGACGACTGCTGACCCATACCCGCGGGGTGCGCCTGCGCATCGCCGCGGCCGCCTTTCTCGGCCTCTGCGCCGTCGCTGCCGGCATCTCGCGGCTGGCGTTCTCCGGGCTGGTCATCGCCGGCGTCCTCACCGGCGCCGCTTTCTCGTCGCTGGTTCCCTACCTGGCGGCGGTGGCCGGGTTCATCGCCCTGCGCGCGCTGTTCCAGTACCTGCGGGACGTGGTGGGGCAGGAGACCGCGGCCCGGGTAAAGGCCGGGCTGCACGACAAGCTGTACCGGCACGCCCTGGACCTGGGTCCGGGACACTTCGACCGGGAGCGCACCGGCGACGTGCTGGTGTCCCTGGGCGAGGGGGTGGAGCGGCTCCAGGTCTTCTACGGCCAGTTCCTGCCGCAGATGGCGGTGGCCGGGGTCGCGCCGGTGCTGGTCTTCTTCCTCATGGCTTCCTTCGACGTGGTCATCGGGCTGATCTTCGTGGTCTTCGCCCTGGTCACGCTGGCGGCCACGCCGCTGTTCCTGCTCTTCACCGAGGAGAGCAGCCGCCGGCGGCGCTCCTCCTACGGCGCCTTCAGCGCCGACTTCCTGGACAGCATCCAGGGCATCGCCACCCTCAAGATCTTCGGCCGGAGCCGCAGCCAGGGGGAGACCCTGGCCTCCCGGGCGCGCCATCTCTACCGCACCACCATGGGCGTGCTGGCGGTGAACATGGTCTCCGTGGGCGTCACCACCTTCGGCATCCTGGGAGGCACGGCCTGCGCCGTGGGTTGGGGCGCCCTCAAGGTGGCCGCCGGCGAACTGGAAGTGCGCTCGCTGATCGTGATCCTCATCATGGGCGCGGAGATCTTCCGCCCCATGCGGGAGCTGATGCTCCTCTACCACCAGGGCATCAACGCCATGGCCGCGGCCGAAGGCATCTTCGAGTTGCTGGAGACCCCGGCCGCGGTGCGGGACCCCGCGCCGGCCGAAGCCGCGGCGGAGGCCGCCTTCGATCCGGAGGTCCGCTTCGAGGGGGTGAGCTTCACCTACCCGCAGGGCAGCCGGCCCGCGCTCCGGGACGTCTCGCTGGAGTTGCGCGCGGGCGAGAAGCTGGGCGTCGTGGGTCCCAGCGGAGCGGGCAAATCCACCCTGGCGTCCCTCATGCTGCGCTTCGCCGACCCCGAACAGGGGCGGGTGCTCCTGGGCGGCCGGGACCTCCGCTCCATCCCCCTCCACGTCCTGCGCCGGCACGTCGCGGTGGTGTCTCAGGACACCTACCTGTTCTACGGCAGCATCGCGGACAACCTGCGCATGGCCAGGCCCGACGCCGCCCCGGAGGAGTTGGAGCGGGCGGCCCGGGCGGCCAACGTCCACGACTTCATCGCCGGGCTCCCCCAGGGATACGAGACCGTGGTGGGCGAGCGCGGCGCCCGGCTCTCCGGCGGCGAGCGCCAGCGCATCGCCATCGCCCGGGCCATCCTCAAGGACGCCCCCATCCTGGTCCTCGACGAGGCCCTGTCCAGCGTGGACGCCCAGAGCGAGGCGGTGATCAACGAGGCGCTGCGGAAACTCATGGAGGGGCGCACCACGCTGATCATCGCGCACCGCCTGTCCAGCGTCATCCACGCCGACCGCATCGTGGTGCTGGAGCGGGGCCGGACGGTGGAGACCGGCAGCCACCGCGCGCTGATCGAGAGCGGCGGCACGTACGCGCGGCTCATGGCCGCCCAGGCCCAGGAGGGCGGCGCCGAGGCCCTGGCCGAGCGCGAAGCCCCGGCCGCGGTCTCCGCGGCCGGGGCCGCGGAACCCCCTGCGGCGCCGGTGGCGCGGACCGCGGACGCCGCGGCGGAGCCGCTCCGGGCCCTCACCGTGCTGCGGCGGCTGGCGGCGCTGGTGCGGCCGTTCCGACGCAAGCTCGCGGTCTCGTTCTCCGCGGGCGTGCTGTTCCAGGCTTCGGTGGTGGGCGTGGGCGCGGCCGGCGCGCTGCTGGTGGGCCAACTCATCCGCGGCGAGGACCTGGCGTTCCACCTGGTCCTGCTGGCGTCCATGGTGGGGCTCGCGTCCCTGCTTTCCTGGGCGGACTGCTGGCTGCCCCACGACCTGGCCTACCAACTCCTGGCCGAGATGCGCATCGACTTCTACGACACCCTGGACCCGCTGGCCCCGGCCTACCTGACCCGGCGCCGCTCCGGCGACTTGGTGAGCGTTGCCGGCGCCGACGTGGAGACCGTGGAGCTCTTCTTCGCCCACACCATCACCCCGGCGTTCATCGCGGTGGTGGTCCCCGCGGCCATCCTGACCGTGCTGGGGTTCGTGGGCTGGCCGCTGATGCTGGCCCTGGCCCCCTTTCTCGCGCTCCTGGCCCTGTCGCCGTTCCTGGCCCAGGAGCGTTCGGACCGCCTGGGGGGCGCGGTGCGCCGGGAGCTGGGGCAACTCAACGCCCACTTGGTGGACAGCGTCCAGGGGATGCGCGAGGTGGCCTCCTTCGGCCACGAGAAGCATCAGGCGGCGTCCGTGCTGGCCAGGAGCCTGCGGCTCGCCAAGGCCCAGCTCGCCTTCCACAAGGACCAGGCGCTCCAGGCCGGCTTCAACGAGGCAGTGACCGGCATCGGCGCCCTGGCGGTGCTCGCCACCGGCGTGTGGCTGGTGGGCCAGTTCCAGATGGACCGGGCGCTGCTGCCGCTGGCCACCGTGCTCGCCCTGCTGGCCTTCGGGCCGGTGACCGACGTGGCCCGCACGGCCAAGGAGCTGATGGAGACGCTGGAGTCGGGCCGCCGCGTGTTCGAGGTCAAGGACGAGCCCGTGCCGGTGCGGGACGGGGCCTGCGCGCCGGCCCCGTGGGGCAACGGCGACGGCCCGCCGGCCATCCGCTTCGACCACGTGAGCTTCGGCTACGGCCCGGGCCGCGGCCTCGCGCTGCGGGACGTCTGCCTGGACGTGGAGCCGGGCCGGACCGTGGCCCTGGTGGGTCCCTCCGGGGCCGGCAAGACCACCTGCGCCCACCTCCTGCTGCGCTTCTGGGACCCCGCGGCCGGCGCGGTGACGCTGGCGGACCGGGACCTTCGGGACTTCGCCCTGGACCGCCTGCGGGCGCAGGTCTCGCTGGTGTCCCAGGACACCTACCTGTTCAACACCACCCTGCGCGACAACATCCGCCTGGGCCGGCCCGACGCGCCCCGGGAGGCGGTGGAGGAAGCCGCGCGGCTGGCCCACATCCACGGCTTCATCGCCCGGCTGCCCGGGGGCTACGACACCTTGGTGGGCGAGCGCGGCGTGCAGCTTTCCGGCGGCCAGCGGCAGCGCCTGGCCATCGCCCGGGCGCTGCTCAAGGACGCGCCGGTGCTGGTGCTCGACGAGGCCACTTCGCACCTGGACGCCATCAACGAGGAACTGATCCACCAGGCGCTGGCGCGGCTGGCGCAGGGCCGCACCACCCTGGTCATCGCCCACCGGCTCTCCACCATCCGGGACGCCGACCGCATCGTCGTGCTGGACTCCGGCGCCGTGGCCGAACAGGGCGCCCACGAGGAGCTGCTCCGGGCCAACGGCCTGTACGCCAACCTGGTCATGACCCAGCTCGTCAGCGCCGGCGCGCCGTCCCGGACCGCGGACGGGTAGGGGTCGAGGGGAGCGCGTCCTTCGACTTCGCTACGCTACGCTCAGGACGAACGGGGTGCTTCGCTACGCTACGCTCAGGATGAACGGGTACTTCGCTTTGCCATGCTCAGGACGAACGAGGTTCTTCGCTACGCTGCGCTCGGGACGAACGGGGACGATGGTTCAGGGTTTCCTCGACTCGAAGCTCTCCCGGGCGCTGTGGGCGGGGGCGCTCCTGGCGCTGGCCGTCCACGCGCAGGGGGCGCAGGTGGTCACCACCGTGGCCCCGGTCACCAGCATGGTGGAGAACGTGGCCGGGAGCCGCGCACGGGTAACCGGCATCGTGCCGGAAGGGGTGAACTCCCACACCTTCCGGCCGGTCCCCTCCGACGCCCGGACCCTGGCCGAGGCCGACCTCATCGTCCTGAACGGCCTCCACCTCGAGATACCGACCCTCAAGCTCGCCCGGGCCAACAAGCGGCCGGACACGCCCATACTGCTGCTCGCCGACCGCACCGTGACCGAGCGCGACCACGTGTACGGCTTGGGCTTCCCCAGGGAGCAGGGACACCCCAACCCGCACCTCTGGCTGGACCCGGTCCACGTCATGAGCTATGCTCGTCTGGTGCGCGGCGCGCTGGCCGCCGTCGATCCCGCGGGGCGGCCCGTGTACGACGCCAACACGGAACGCTACCTGGAGCAGTTGCGGGCGCTGGACTCGGCCATCGCCGCGGCGGTGGCCACCGTGCCCCCGGCGAACCGCCGGCTCCTGACCTACCACGACTCGTGGCCCTACTTCGCCAGACGCTACGGGTTCACGGTCATCGGCGCGGTGCAGCCCGCGAGCTTCTCCGAGCCGAGCCCGCGGGAGGTGGCCCGGCTCATCGACCAGTTGCAGCGGGAGCGGGCGCCGGCCGTGTTCGGATCCAGGGTGTTTCCGAGCCCGGTGCTCCGGCAGATTGCCACGGAGGCGCGAACCGCCTATATCGACAGCTTGAGGGACGACGCCCTGCCGGGAGCTCCCGGCGACCGGGAACACTCCTACACCGGCATGATGGTCGAGAACGTCGGCGTCATGGTCACCGCCCTCGGCGGCTCGGCCGAGGCCCTGGAGTCGGTGGACCCGGCGCCGGTGGCGGGCTCGCACGCGCGCTACCGGTAGGAGGGAACCCGGGGCGCCCACAACTTCGCCGACCCGCTTCGGACTACCCCCACGAAAGGGCGCGGGCGGAGTTCTTCGGCGACCTGCCCGCGTTCTTCGCGCGCGAGGACGTGTCGGCCGATTCCAGGCGCAGGATCCGGTCGGGGAACCCCAAGCGGCCGTACCGGACAGGGAGGGTACATACGCCGTGACACCCTGCTTGCACATACACCCGTGAAACCCTGTCTGCCCACACGAATTCCGGAAGAGCCTTGAGGAAACTCTGAACAATTGCCCCGTTCGTCCTGAGCGTAGCGAAGCGAAGTCGAAGGACGCGCTTTCCCATAGAGAAAGGCGCCTCAAGCCAGAATTGATCAGAGGTTCCTTGAATTAAAGCGTTCGGTGAGATAGATTCCCCCTCCCCTCCCCGACTCGGATCGTGGGTGGAGATGACCCACGAATCGAGAGAACAGAATGAATCCGACACCCGAATGCTGCGTGGTTCCGAACGCCGGCGCCAGCGCCGGTTTCTCGCCCCGGGGCCGAAGGCGCAGCTTCTTCCTCCGCGCCCTGCCCGCGCTGTGGGCGGTGGCGGCCGTCGTCGTCTTCGCCGCGCCCGCGGAGCGGGCCATGGCGCAGACCGATCCCGATACGATGCCGGTAATCATCGCCGACGCCAACCTGCGGGCGAGACTGGAAACGCTTCTGAGCAAGGCCGCCGGAGAGACGATCACTCGTGCGGAGATGGCGACCAACTTTGGCACCAGCCAGGTTCGCTTGGACCGCGTTCCCAGGTGGTTCCCCGGGTTAGTGCCCTCTCCCCCGGTCCCCGCTAACGTCATCAGAGATCTGACGGGATTGGGATACCTCACGCGGGCCTACGCGGTCAATCTCAACTACAACCGGATCACGGACCTCAGGCCGCTCGCCGGCCTCACCAATACGCGCAGGCTGTGGCTTAGGGACAACCTGATCTCGGACCTCTCGCCGCTGACCGGCCTCATCCTGGACCATCTGCAGATTAGTGGGAACCCGGTCTCGGACCTCTCGCCGCTGGCCGGCCAAGTCTGGCTGGCCACCTTCTACGCCACCAACGCCCAGATCACGGACCTCTCGCCGCTGGCCGGCCTGACGCGCATCAGAATCCTGGACCTCCAGGACAACTCCATCCGCGACATCTCGCCGCTGACCCGCGTCAACGATCTGTCGGAGGTGTACCTCTCGAACAACCTCATCTCGGACCTCTCGCCGCTGGCCAACCGCAACTTGAGGACCCTGACCGCCGCCAACAACCGGATCACGGACCTCTCACCGCTGCGAAACTCGCTGGCCATGGAAACGCTGGACCTCAATGGCAACGAAGATCTCAGGGACATTTCCGTGGTGGAGCGCATGGTCGCGTTGCAGGTCTTGAGGCTGGACGGGACCGATGTCAGGGACCTCTCGCCGCTGGTCCGCAACGCCGGGCTGGGTTCCGGGGACCAAGTCTATCTGCGGTACGTCCCGAATCTGAACGCCGACGCCGAACAGCACATCGCGACCCTGCGAAGCAGGGGCGTCTCTGTATATACGAGCAATCCGCTGCGCCGGGCCAGGATGGTGCGGGGCGTGCGGGTGACGCCCGGGGTGGAGAAGTTGACGGTCACCTGGAACCCGCTGATACCGACGACGGCGTTCAACCCCTCAGGCTACCGGGTCTATTGGTGGTCCGCCGCGGCGCGCCGTACGTCGGGAATAGCCGGGAACTACCGTACGTCGAGAGCCGGGCAGTACAACGTCGACGGCCTGAACACGGCCAGCTACACCATCCCGAACCTCACTCCCGGCGTCGGGTACAAGGTGACGATTCTCCCCGGCACCCCGTGGGGGGATTTCTCCGCCATAGTCACCGGCACGCCGCTGGGGGCGCAGACGGCGCCGGCCCAGGCGGGTGGCGTGACCGTGACGCCGGGCGTGGAGAGCCTCATCGTGTCCTGGATCCCGGTCGCCGACGCCAACGGCTACAAGGTGCAGTGGAAGTCCGGCGAACAGGGGTATGACCCCGCGACCCGGCAGGCCTCCGTAAGCGGCGCGGACGCCACGAGCCACACCATCCCCGGCCTCACCCCCGGCGTCGAATATACGGTGCGCGTCATCTTCACCAAGACCGACGCATCCGACGGCGAGCCCTCGGACGAGGCGACCGGCACTCCCGTTGGCGTAGCCATCGACGATGCGGCCGCGATGGAAGGAGACGTGGTGGAGTTCCGGGTGCGGCTGACCGAACCCGCGGCGGCCTTGTTGACGCTGGTGTGGACCCTGGAGGACGTCACGGCGACGGCGCGCGAAGATTACCGACCGGTCGCGTCCGGCCGCCTGACGTTCCGGCCGGGCGAGAAAGAGAAGACGTTGCGGGTGCAGACCCTGCAAGACCGGCGGGGCGAGGCTGCGGAGACGTTCCGGCTGCGGCTGGCGGCTGCCTCCAACGGGGACCCGCCGGCAGCCGCGGGCGACGAGACGGGGACGGTCACGGCGATAGGGACGATCCTGGACGACGATGCGAGTCTGCGCGCCCGGGCCATGAGCATGGCGCTGGCGGGCATGGGGCGCTGGGTCGCCGCGGACGCGGTGGACGTGATCGAGGAGCGGTTCACCGGATCGCAGGAGACGGAGGCGCAGGTGGGTCTGGGCGGACGGACGCTCCCCCTTGCGGGAGTCGGGTCGCAGGGACCGGCCCGGTCCGCGGCGCCCGGGACCCGGTCCGCCCGGTACGGCCTCGACCCCGGCCGGGGGGGGGGGGACCCGTGGACGCCCGGGAACTCCCATCCGGCCTTTTCCACCGACTCCATTGCCCGGAGCCGGTTCAACCTGCCGCTCGGCCGGCAGGTTGACGGCGCCGCCCCGGGCGGGACCTCGGGCTGGAGGGTATGGGGGCAGGGTTCGGTCGGGGGGTTCGACGGCAAGCCGGAGCCCGGTTCCACCATCGACGGGGAGGTGGTCGGGGGGTACCTCGGCCTCGACTACCGCCCGCGGCAGGACGCGCTGGTGGGCGTGGCGTTGGCCCATAGCCGGGGCGAGGTCGATTACGCCATCGACTCGATCACCAGCGGCGAGGTGGACCTGGACCTGACGAGCGTGCTGCCCTACGCGCACTGGAGTCCCCGCGCCGGGATGGGGGCCTGGGGCTTGCTGGGCGCCGGCTGGGGCCGCGCCGAGTTGAAGGACGAGGCCGGCAGGGTCGAAACCGACTTGCGGATGTGGATGGCCGCGGCCGGCCTGCGGCAGGACGTGGCGAGCTGGCGGGAGATCGACCTGGCGTTGAAGGCCGACGGGTTCCTGACCGAACTGAAGACGGAGGCCAGGGCAGGGTTGCCGGAGGCCAAGGGGGAAGCCAGGCGGCTGCGGCTGCGGCTGGAAGGCCGCAGGGAGTTAGAGGTCTCGCCCGTCTCGCGGATGACGCCGCGCCTGGAGCTCGGCGGCCGGTGGGACGGCGGCACCGGCGAGGACGGGTTGGGCATGGAAGTGGGCGGCGGGCTTGCCTACACGCATACGGACCTGGGCCTGGAGGTCGAGGCGCGGGGACGATTCCTGCTGGCGCACCAGGCCAACGGGTTCGGCGAGTGGGGAGGGAGCCTGACGGTGACGGTGGACCCCGGGCAGGCCGGACAGGGGCCGTGGATGAGGCTCTCCCCCGGATGGGGCAGGGAGGGAAGCCGGGTGGCGCAGATGTGGGACGGCAGGGAGGCGTTCCGCGGCGCCGACGGATCGCCGGAACTTTCGCCGAACCGGCTGTCCCTGGACGTGGGCTGGGGGCTGCCGACCCACGGAGGCGCAGGACTGCTGACGCCCTACGCCGGATTGTCCATGGCGGGTTCGGAGATGCGCGACTACAGGATGGGCGCCCGGATGAAGACGGGGAGCCGCATGAGCATGGGCCTGGAGGGCAGGCGCCGGAAGGCCGCGCGGAACACGCAGGCGGGATACGAAGTCATGCTCACGGCCCTCTGGAACTGGTAGGGCGGGGGTTTGAACACCGTCCTTCTGCATCGTAAACCGGCGAGTGACGATGTACGCCAGCCTCGAGTGGATTGATTTGACTTACGACGTGGAGTTCGACCCTCCGGCGTTTGCCCTGCCCAAGGCCGGCACGGACGTGCTCAAGGCCCTGTACGAGAAGATCCATCCCCGGTTCCCCATCAACATGCGCGACATGCAGGTGACCGGCGGCAACCAGCTTTCGGATGTACGCCTTCGCGCTAACCTGTTCGGCGGAAACGGCGTCATCGATGTATGGGTGGACCGAATGTCGCTTGGCTTCGACAACTTGAAGAAGGAAGCAGACTTGACGGAGTGTAAAGACTGCATCCGGCTGAGTGAGGCCGCGCTGCAAGATTCGCTTCCGGCCGTGCACTTCCGTGAGGTAGCCATTAAACCTACCCTGTTTCTGGAATTGGAAGGCGGAGAGGAAGACGTCGAAAACTACCTGTCGCGGCTGCCGGGGACACGCATCCAGCTCGACCTGAGCGAATTTGGCGCTGCCGTTCAACGTCCCGAAGCGAGTCTTGAAGTCGGTAACCACGAGGAAGGATGGGATGTTCTCTTTCATGCGTTCCGGGATCGAGAGGAGGCGTCGTCCTTGATCCTTTCCTGTCAGGCTTTCTATCAGGCGAACGGGAGGGTGCGTGGACTCGAAGACCGGGCCGACCACCTGAAGAGATTGCTGAAGGCGTTTCTCGGCGGCATCGGTCTGGAACCGAAAGGTTGGACTGTATGACTTCCGACATCCTCGAACCTCCGGGTTCCATGCGCCTGCCGGATGGTTGGGGGGAGCATGGGTCCGTCAGTCGTCCCCATCTCCCGCCAGGTAGGCGTGGGGCAGCAGCCAAGCGGAGCAGAGAGTCTCTATCGAAGCGGTCTTGCGCCGAGCGTCGGAAATCACCGGAATCCCGGAATGAGTCGGAACGACGGAAAACCATTTCGGATCGGCATCTATCTCGACACCCTGTCGCCCGGCCACGGAAAACCATCTCTCTTGGAGCAAGGTCCGCAGAAGAATCCCCCTACCGCGGCAGAGTCACAGGGCCGGTCAGGTTCATCAATCGGCTTCTCGACGTATGGCGTCTGGAACCCGATCATGCCTGTGCCCTGCTCGGATTCGAGCGTTCCGAGTCCGCCTACGTGACCCATGTGCTCCAAGGTCACGATACCCTTCGGGGAAGGGATGCGAAGGATCGGATCGCCCACCTCTTCCAGATCCGCAGGCTGTTGTGGGCGCTGTTTCGGGACGAAACCGTCGAGAACGAGTGGCTGAGAGAACCTCGCGATGTGCTGAAGGGCAAGACGCCCATGGATCTGTTGGTGGAGGGTTCGATGGAGAACCTGCTCCTGGTGAGAGAAGTTGTCGAGTTGGCGGCGGGAAGATGAACCATGCTCGAATCGGTCTCTACCGAATCGTTGCGGACGGAAGTATTCCGGTTGGCGAGCCAGGATTCGGAATTTTCGAAATTTCTCCGCGGGGAGGGGTTCGATGACCGGAGTGTGGACGAGATGCTCGAATTGCTGGAGTCTCGAGACGTTTCCGGCGGGCATGACGACCTGTGTGACGGACCGTTCCGACCCAAGCCGCAACTTCGGAAGGCGGGACATCGCACCCGTTTCTCTGATGGCTCTTTTCCTGTTTTTTACGCTTCCCTGGAACCCGAGACGGCTGAGACCGAGATGAAATACTGGTTCCTGAAGAACGTCAGTCAGCCAACCAAGGCCCGTACCGCTTACTATTCCCGCTTCTCGTGTCAATTCGACGGCTTCGTAAAGGACTTGAGACCGCTACACGTCAACTGGCCGAACCTCACTCACGACAGTGACTACAGCTTCTGCAACCGCTTGGGGAACGAGGCGAGGGGTTCCGGTCTCGACGGGCTGTTGACGCCGTCCGCGCGAAGGCCCAGCGGGACGAACCTTCCGGTGTTCAGGCGCCGCGCCGTCAGCAATCCCGTGGTCCGCGCCTTTGTGGCGCTGACGCTGGATCCGTCGAGCGGAGAGATTGCCGTTAGCGAAAGAGACCCGAAAAGTTGACGACGATTCCCCGTGCAGCGCCACCCCTGACAAGATTCGGTCAGGTCCATGATCCGACATGCGCAGGCCGCGACTCGAGCCCGGGGAGGGGCCGGCACCGGCCGCTTGACGGCCCCGAGCCGAAGGGCTACCATGGGTACGTCCCAATGGGGCAGACCCATCGTAAGTCTCACCTTGCGAAGCCTACTCGAAGGAACGACCGACCGAGACCGTGGTTCAGAAGAAGATCTTGCCATGTCCGACTCCTTTTGAAGTTCGCGCCCAGGGTGTATGGCCATAACCTCCAGGAGGAGAACACATGGAAAGCAGGAAACTCTACGTCGGCGGGTTGCCGTACTCGACCACGGACATGCAGCTTACCGAGATCTTTTCGGAGCACGGCACCGTCGAATCCGCCCAGGTGATCATCGACAAGTTCACGGGCCGCTCCCGCGGCTTCGGTTTCGTGGAAATGGCCTCTGCGGACGAGGCGGAAGCCGCGGTCAGCGCCCTCAACGAGAGCCAGCTCGGGGGACGCACCATCACCGTCAACGAGGCCCGGCCCCAGCGCCGGGACTTCGGAGGCCGCCGCTAGCGAGCGCGGGACGCGCGTCCCGCGGCACGGTCCATCTCATCACGACGGGGGGCAGGGTCGGTCGCCCTCCATGACTGCGAGCCGCGGGGCGTTCGCGTCCCGCGGCGCGGTCCCACCCTCCCATCCCGTGAAGCGCGTCCTTCGACTTCGCTTCGCTACGCTCAGGACGAACGGGGGCAATCGTTCCGAGTTTCCTTGACGTCGGTTTTCAGCCGAACCTATATGGTTCGGGACGCCGGCGGCGGGACCGAAGATTCGGCGCGGCCGCGTGCGCTCGCGCAGTGGGCCGGAGCGGAAGGAGAGACGGGATGGCCACAGGCAACGCATTCGGCACGGCCAGCAGGATCCGGCAGGTGGCCCGCATGGACCTGCCCGGCGGCGGCAAGGTCGAGGTGGACAGGGGCTTCGCCTACGTGGGGCACATGGACCCGCCCCAGGGCACCTCGGTCATCGACGTGCGCGACCCCCGGAACCCCAGGCTCGTGGCGCGGCTCGACGTGCCCAAGGGCATCCACTCGCACAAGGCCGCGGTGCGCGACGGGGTGATGATCGTCAACTACGAGCGCTACGAGAACGAGGCCGAGGCCCAGGGAGGCCTCAAGGTGTTCGACGTCTCGGACCCGGCCAACCCCCGGGAGGTTTCGTTCTTCGAGGCCGCGGCCAAGGGCGTCCACCGCTTCACCTTCGACGGCCGCTACGCCTACTTCTCGCCCGTGATGGAAGGGTACGTGGGCAACATCGCCATGATCCTGGACTTGGCGGACCCGGCCAACCCCCGGGAAGTGGGCCGGTGGTGGATGCCGGGGCAGTGGGTGGGCGGCGGCGAGGAGCCCGACTGGCCCGGAACCCTGCACCGCTGCCACCACCCCATCCGCCGGGGCGACCGCCTCTACGTGAGCTACTGGCACGGCGGCTTCGTGATCCTGGACATCTCGGACATGAGCCGGCCCCGGCTCGTGAGCCATCTCGACTGGAGCCCGCCCTACCCTTCGCCCACGCATACCACCCTGCCCATGCCCGAGAAGCTCATGGGCCGGGACATCCTCGTGGTCACCGACGAGGAAGCCCAGAAGGCGGCGCCCCTGCCCTACGCCTTCATGTGGGTGGTGGACATCACGGACGAGACCCGTCCCGTACCCATCTCCACGTTCATGCCGCCCGCGGACGGCGAGCCCGCGGGCCGGTACGGCGCGCACCAGCCCGCGGAGCAGGTGTACGGCAACGTCCTCTACGTGACCTGGTTCAGCGGCGGCCTGCGCGCGGTGGACGTGTCGAACCCGTACCGGCCCCGGGAGGTGGGCCACTACGTGCCCCTGCCCGGCAAGGGACAGGACACCGTCCAGAGCAACGACGTGTACCAGGACGAGGACGGCCTGCTGTACCTCATCGACCGGCTCGACGGGCTGGAGATCCTCGAACCCGAGCTGTAGGCCCGGGACGCCGGGAACCCGCATGGCCGAGCGCGACCACCAACGCGAGCCGCCCGCGGCCCTGGGCCACCTCCGGGTGGTGGAGACGGGGGACACGCCCGCGGCCTACGCCGGCAGGCTGCTGGCCGACCTCGGGGCCGACGTGGTCAAGGTGGAGCCTCCCGGCGGCGCTCCCGAACGAAGGCTCCCGCCCTTTGCCGGGGGCATCGAGCACGTGGAGCGGAGCCTCACCTTCCTCCACGCCAACACCAACAAGCGCAGCCTGGCGCTGGACCTCGCCGCGGCGAGGGATCGGGACACGTTCACGAAGCTGTTGCTGTCCTCGGACGTCCTCGTGGAGGCCACGCCGCCGGGCCGGCTGGAGTCCTGGGGGATCACCGACGGTTGGCTTCGGGAGGCCCATCCGGGGCTGGTGACCGTCTCCCTGACGCCTTTCGGCCGCACCGGCCCCTACCGGGGCTACAAGGGCAGCGACGCCATCGCCAACGGCGCCGGCGGCTTCCTCTACGGCCAGGGGGACGACCGGCGGGGGCCGTGCACCGCGCCGTCCCACCTCGCCTACCAGGTGGCGGGATGCGTGGCCGCGGCACTGGCCGTGGCCGCGGCGCGCCACCGGCGGCGCACGGGCGCGGGCCAGCGGGTGGACGTGTCGTTGCAGGAGGCGCTGACCTTCACCAACAGCAGCGCCATCGCGCGCTACACCCAGGAGCACCGCGTGCAGCGGCGGCCCGGGGCGAAGACCTACGGCGGCGCGGTGACCAACATCTACCGCTGCAAGGACGGCCGCTACGTCCACTTCACCGCCAACCTGCCCCACATGTGGCGCGAACTGACCCGGAACTGGATGCCCGGCACGGTCTTGTCGGAACCGGAATGGGAGGACACAGGCTACCGCGACGCCCGGAGCGACGAAGCCTCCGCCATCGTCGCCGAGTTCGTCCGCGGCTTCACCGCGGACGAGTTCGTGGCCGAGGCCCAGCGCCGCCACCTGTCCGCGGCCCCGCTCAACACGGTGGGGGAGTTCGTGGAGGGCGAGCAGTTGGCCGCGCGCCAGTGGCTCCAGGAGGTCGAACACCCGGTCATCGGCCGCTACCGGGCGCCGGGGTTCCCCATGCGGCTTTCGCGCACTCCCATGCGCGTGCGCCGTCCGGCCCCGCTGCTGGACCAGCACCGGCAGGAAGTGCTGGCCGAGTGGGAGCAGGGCCGGGAAGCCCGGCCGCCCGGCGAGCGCGCGGAAGCGGACCCTGGCGATGGCATGCTCGCAGGGCTGCGCATGGCCGACCTGACCCAGCAGTTCGCCGGCCCCCTGGGCACCGCCATCCTCGGCTACTACGGCATGGAGGTGGTCAAGGTCGAGTCCAACACGGTGGCGGCCAGGGGCCGGAGCGGCGCCGCCCACGCCGACATGAACCGGGCCAAGCTCGGCTGCACCCTGAACCTGCGGCACCCCCAGGGCAAGGACCTCTTCCGGCGCCTGGTGGAACGGTCCCAGGTGGTGGTGGAGAACTTCAGCGTCGGGGTCATGGAGCGGCTCGGGTTCGACTACGAGGCGCTGCGGCAGGTGAACCCCGGGGTCATCCAGGTGTCCATGCCCGGCTGGGGCCGGGAAGGGCCGCTGCGCTCGTGGGTGGCCTGGGGCTGGCAGCTCCTGGCCTACACCGGGCTCATGCGCCTGTGGGGCTATCCCGATTCGCCCATGCGCGCCCGATGCAAGATCGCGTGGCCGGACCGGGTGGGCGCCGTCACCATGGCCCTGGGGGTGGCTGCCGCGGTGGAGCACCGGGAGCGCACCGGGGAAGGGCAGTTCATCGAGGCCGCGATGCTGGAGGCCCAGGGCGCCATGATGGGACCGGCCATCCTCGACTATACGGTGAACGGGAACGAGTGGGAGACCCTGGGCTACCGGGAGACCCTGGGACGCCCCTACGCCCCTTACGGCTGCTACCCGTGCGCCGGGGACGACGACTGGGTCATCATCGCCTGCGAGACCGAGGAGGAGTGGCAGGCCATGGTCGGGCTCATCGGCCCCGGCTCATGGGCCGCCGACCCGCGCTTCGGGGACAGGGAAGGACGGCGGGAACACCGGGAGGCGCTGGACCGGAAGCTCTCGGAGTGGACCCGGACCCAGACCGCGCGCCAAGCCTTTCGCCGCCTGCAGGAGGCAGGCGTGGCCGCAGGCATCCCCATGTCCGGCGAGAACCTCTACTACGACCTCCACCTGCGCGAGCGCGGCCACGTGGTCGAGATCGACGAGCCGCCGTGGGGCCGGGTGGCCCACCACGGACTGCCGGGCGTCCCGTCCCGCTCACGGGCGAGCGCCGCGGTTCCGGCGCCGTGGATCGGCGCGCACAACGATTACGTGCTGGGCAAGGTGCTGGGGTTGACCCCGGAGGAGGTCGCCGCACTGGAGGAAGCCGAAGCCGTCAAGTAGCTCGGCCCGCGGGTCGGGCGCGGACCCTGCGTCTTCCGGACCCGCGTCCCGCGTCACTCCTCCCGGGAGCGGGGGCCGAAGGGCTCGGGCCGGAACGGCCGGTCGCGGGCCTCGAAGAAAGCGCGCAGCCCGCCCCGTTTCCGGGCGTCCTCCAAGCGCTTGTTGAACTCTTCCCGCTTGGAGAGGCGCGCCATGGCGCTCAACTCCGCGTTGAGCAGCCACGCCTTGTGGAGTCCCATCATCTCCAGCCCCTGGGTGGCGATGGCGAGGTTGATCTTGACCGTCTCCGGCGGCACCAGCGCCACCCGCTCGACCATGCGGAAGCACTCCTCCAGCAGCTCCTCCCGGGGAACGACCTGGTTGACCAGGCCGATGCGGAGCGCCTCCCGGGCGTCCACGTGGTCGCCGGTGAGGGCGTAGCGCAGGGCGTTCTTGGGGCCGGCCAGCATCACCCAGACGAAGTCCGTGCCCGCGGCGTGCCGCACCTGCGGCTGGCCGAACACCGCGTCGTCCGCGGCAACGGTGAGGTGGCAGGTGAGGGCCAGCCACGAAGCGGCGCCGAGGCACCAGCCGTGGACCGCGGCGATGATGGGCTTGGGGTACTCCCAGCGGTAGAGACGGCGCCGCAGCATCTCCTCCCGGTCCCGGTCCCTGAGCTCGTCGAACTCCCGGTACAGGGGCACGCCCTCCGGCAGGGCCTGGGGCCAGACGGTGTCGGGGGCGCCCTCCCGGGACATGTCCTCGCCCGCGGAGAAACAGCCGCCCGCGCCGGTGAGGACCACCCCCCTCACTTCGGGGT
Organism: uncultured Binatia bacterium (SeqCode); assembly: GCA_965204235.1. Lineage (GTDB taxonomy): Bacteria > Desulfobacterota > Binatia > UBA9968 > JAJDTQ01 > JAJDTQ01. Next base: position 1,394,651 of record OZ241979.1, on the reverse strand, counting down.
CGTCCCCGGCCTCGGCCAGGGCTGCGTCGAACTCCTCCAGCAGCGCCCGGTTCAGGGCGTTGCGCCGTTCCGGGCGGTTGAGGGTGACGAGCGCGCCGCAGCGCCGCTTTTCGTAGAGGAGGTTCCGATAGGTGGACATGAGGTCTCCTTGCCGGGCCGCGGCGTCAGTCCTTCGGCCTGGACCTCGGCCCGAAGGGCTCGGGCTGGAAGGGTCCGTCGCGCAGTTGCAGGTACTCCCGGATGTTCTTCTCCCGGGCCTCGTTCAGGGGACGGCGGTGCTCCTCCCGCAGCATGACGTGGGCGGGGGCCGATAGCTGGGAGTCCAGCAGGAGGGCGTCGCGCAGGCCCATCATCTCCATGCCCAGGGTGGCGATGGCGAGGTTGATCTTCACCGTCTCCGGCGGCACCAGGGCGATGCGCTCCACCAGCTCGAAGCATTCGTCCAGCAGCCGGTCGTGGGGCGTCACCTTGATGACCAGGCCGATGCGCAGGGCCTCATGGGCGTCGATGTGGTCCCCCACCAGGCCGTAGCGGAGCGAGTTCTTGACCCCCGCGAGCAAGGTCCACAGGAAGCTCGTGTTGGAGCCGTGGCGCACCTCGGGCTGGGCGAACACGGCGTTCTCCGACGCGATGGTGATGTGGGTGCACAGGGCGAGCCACGAACCCGCCCCCATGGCCCAGCCGTTGACGGCGCCGATCACCGGCTTGTCCAGCTCCCACAGCCGCAGGAACTCGTTGCCCTCGCGGCCGCGCCAGGAATCGATCCAGTCGGACGCGGACTGTCCGGCCGGCACGCCGTAGGGCCATTCGAGGTCGCGCCGCCGGCCGGGCTTGGGTCCCTGGTCCATGCCCGCGGAAAAGGCGCGCCCGGCGCCGGTGAGGACGACGGCGCGGACATCCGGGTCCGCCACCGCCTCGTCCAGCGCAGCCGACAACTCGGTCTGGACCGTGGGGCTGATGGCGTTCATCACCTGCGGGCGGTTGAGAGTGATGAGCGCGCCCGACCGGCGCTTCTCGTAGAGGATCTCGGAGTAGTCTCCCACGGGCAGGCCCCTCCTTCGGCGCAACGCAAACCGCCCTTCTCACCCTGGGAACGCGGGCGTCTCGCTCGCAACGGACGGGTCCTCTTTCGGCGCGGCGCAGGACGCCGCCCACCGTCACCGGACCCGGCTCGCCGCGGACAGGCGGTTGACGCGCCGTGGGACAGGACACTAGCAGATCGGACCGGGCATGGCGAGCACGAGGCTACCCCCCGATCCACCACCAGAAAGGGGGAGACCTCGTTGGCGCCCGCTTCGTTGCGGGCCAAGATGGAGTTGAAAGAGAAGAGAACCATCACCAACGAGGTGCAAGTATTATGAGGCAAGGATTGTTGGGAATCCAGTACCGGGAAGAGAAGAGGCGGACGGGGACGACGGGGATGGCGGGGGTGGGGATGTACGTGGAGATGGCGGAGGCGATGGGGTTGCGGGGTCGGGTTGGTGACCAACCGGGAACTTTCCGGGGAAGAGGTCATCGAATGGTCCCGGCAGCGGTGCGGCAAGGGGGAGGAAGTCCACAGCGTCCTGAAGCGAGACTTGGCGGGGGGACGGCTTCCGTCGGGGAAGTTCGGAGGGAACGCGGCCTGGTGGGCGATGGTGGTGCTGGCGTTCAACCTGAACTCGATCATGAAGTGGCTGGTGTGGGGTGGGACGTGGCGTCACAAGCGGCTGAAGGCCATCCGATTCGGCCTCGTAACACTGGGGGGTCGGGTGGTGCGGCACGCTCGCCGGTGGATCCTCTGCCTGGTCCGAGGCCATCCCTCGTACCCGGTGCTGCTGCGGGCGCGGGAGAGGATACGGGAACTGGCCGCCTCACCCTCTCCTGCATAACCCTCATGGAACATACCCCATGGGGTGGAAGGCGACTCCGCAGAGTCGCAAGGGCCAAGGCTTGCCCCGCACCCCCGCCTGAAATCCCTGCCCACCGCCAGCAACCAGCCCCCCCTGTCCTCACCAAACACTCCTCTCCTGCCCTCCCATACCCCTCCTCACACCTTTCCTACACCTATTGACCCTCCCTACCACGCCCACCATGGATTTGGTGGTGGATTTGGGGGGCGATGTTGACACCCCTTTGCCGATCTACTATCATTCGGGACGGTATATCGGCGAAGGGGATGGGTTCGGCGTGGGGACGGGCCGAAGGAACCTGCACGACCTCTTGCAGGCCCTGCCGGGCGGGGAATCCACCGGATTTGGACTGTCAGGTACGAAGATGACTCTGCCTCGGCTTTCTATCGACCTCGAGCCCGAGCTTTCATCCGCGCTGCCGGCCATGACCGAGGCCGTGACCCGTTTCGGGGAGGCCAACGGTCTGTCCGAAGCCCAGATCCACAAACTGAACCTTGCCCTGGACGAGTTGGCCACCAACACGATCGAGTATGGTTTCGCAGAGGCAGAGCGCACGGAGCTCCGGGTGGAGTTGCTCGTCGAAGCCGACGAAGTCGTCGTCCATTTCGAGGACACGGGGGCTGCGTTCAATCCGTTCGAAGAGGCTCCCGAGCCGGACGTCCACGCGACGCTCGCCGACCGTCAGATCGGCGGGCTCGGGGTCTTCCTGACCAAGACCCTGTTCCCGAACCCGGACTACCGGCGCTCCGACGGCTTCAATCGCGTGACCCTGCGCTTACCCCTGAAAGGAGATTAGGTGATGGCAAACGCTACCTCCCTGGACCTCAGCACGGAAACGAGCGGCGACGCCACCGTCGTGATCCCCGTCGGCCGCATCGACGGCAGCACCGCAAGCCCGTTCCAGGAGGCGTTGCTCAAGCTGATCGACGAGGGCGCCGGCTCCCTGGTGGTGGACTTCGAGAAGATCGAGTACATCAGCAGCGCGGGGCTCCGGGTGCTGCTCCTGGCGGCCAAGCAGCTCCAGGCCGGCGGCAGGAAGATCGTGCTCTGCTCCATGCGCGACCACATCTCCGAAGTGTTCAAGATAAGCGGTTTCAACGAGATCCTGGCCATCCACCCCACGCGCCAGGAGGCTGTCAACGCGAGTTGACATGGAACGGATCACGATCGGGGACCTTCAGTTGAGCGACTCGCCTGTCAAGATCCTGGTGGTGGACGACGAGGAAGACCTCGAGGTCCTGGTATTGCAGAAGTTCCGCCGCCGGATCCGCAAGCAGGAGATCGCCTTCAGTTTCGCCCACAACGGCCAGGAGGCCATGGAGAAGCTCGATGAGGACGCCGAGATCTCCATGGTCATCTCGGACATCAACATGCCCGTCATGGACGGCCTTACGCTGCTCAAGCAACTCAACGAGAGCAAGCCGAACATCCGGTCCGTGATCGTGTCGGCGTACGGCGACATGAGCAACATCCGCACCGCGATGAATCGCGGGGCGTTCGATTTCGTCACCAAGCCCATCGACTTCAACGACCTCGAAATCACCATCGACAAGACCCTGAAGCACGTCGAGTTGATACGCGAAGCCCTGGCCAACAGGGATCAACTGGTGGCCCTGGGCCGCGAGCTCGAGGTCGCCCGGGAGATGCAGGCGTCGGTGCTGCCCCGCACGTTCCCTTCCACCGGCCTCTACGACACCCACGGCCTCATGGTCCCGGCAAAGGAAGTGGGGGGCGACTTCTACGACTTCTTCCCCCTGCCCAACGACAAGATCGGGGTGGCCATCGGCGACGTATCCGGAAAGGGCGTTCCCGCCGCCCTGTTCATGATGGCGTGCCGCACGCTGCTCCGGAGCTACGCCATGGAGGGAGGCGCGCCCAGCCAGTGCCTGAACTACGTCAACGAGACGCTCTGCGAAGACAACGAAACCTGCATGTTCGTGACCCTCTTCTACGGCGTTTTCGACGCTGGAAGCGGCGTCTTCGAGTACTCCAACGGGGGCCACAACCTGCCCCGGGTCGTGCGCGGCGGAGGACAGGTCGAGGTCGTGCCCACCACGCGCAACGTCGCCCTGGGGGTGGTTCCCCGGCACGAGTTCCATCAGGGCACAGTCCAGCTCCAGGCCGGCAACACGCTGTTCCTGTACACCGACGGAGTCACCGAAGCCGAGGGGCCGGGCTCGGCCGAGTTCGGGGAAGAGCGGCTCGACGAGCTGCTCGCCGGGATCGACGGCGCCGGGTGCGAGGAGGTCTCCTCTCGGGTCCTCGAGCGGGTGCGGGCGTTCGCCGACGATAACCAGCAGTCGGACGACATCACCTGCGTCGTGTTGCGCTACCACGGCGGCTAGGAGCCTGCCCGGAGTATTGCGTTGAGAGCCCTCGAGCTGCTCGCCGCCCTGCTGCTGGCGGCGACCTACCTGGCGTCGGAGGCCGTTGAGGCCGCGGCGCAGACGACGCCGCCGTCCGGCGCCGAAACCCCGGGCGTCAGTGCGGATGAGGTGCACTTCGGTCAGTCGTCCGCCCTGGACGGACCTGCGAAGGCTCTCGGCGAGGGGATGCGCCTGGGCATCCTGGCGGCCTTCGACGAGGTGAACCGCGCGGGCGGGGTGCACGGTCGCGAGTTGCGCCTGACGACCCTCGACGACCGCTACGAACCGGTGGAGGCCATCGCCAACACCAGGCGGCTCATCGAGGAAGAAAAGGTCTTCGGCCTCATCGGCATGGTGGGCACGCCCACGTCGAAAGCCGCAGAGCCCATCGCCACGCGGGCAGGCGTCCCCTACCTCGGAGCCTTCACGGGCGCGGAGTTCCTGCGCGAGGTGGAGAAGCGTCCTACGGTGATCAACGTGCGCGCTTCCTACTACCAGGAGACCGAAGAGATGGTGGAGCGCCTCACCGGGGACCTGGGCCTGAATCGCATCGGCATCCTCTACCAGGACGACTCGTACGGCCGCGCAGGGCTGGCGGGCGTGCGCCAAGCCCTCGACCGGCGCGGCATGAGGCTGGCGGTCGAGGCGACGTATCCGCGCAACACCGAGGCGGTAAAGACCGCGGTGCTGGACCTGAGGGTCGGCCTTCCCGATGCGGTCATCATCGTGGGCGCCTACCAGCCCGTCGCGACCTTCATCAAATGGTGCCGCCAACTCGATTTCAACCCCGTCTTCGTCAACATCTCGTTCGTCGGCAGCTCCGCTCTGGCCAATGCCCTCGGTCCCGACGGCAAGGGGGTGGTCGTCACCCAGGTCGTGCCGTTCCCCCACGACAGCCGGATCCCCATCGTGACCGAATACCATGAGGCGCTTCGCGCCGTCGCTCCGCAGGCCGCTGCCGGCTTCGTCTCCCTCGAGGGTTACCTGGCGGGCCGCGTGGCCATCGAGGCGCTGCGCCGGACGGGAGCCGAACTGACCCGCCAGGGGTTCATTTCCTCCCTCCAGAAGGCCGGGGCCATCGACCTGGGCGGGTTCAACCTGCGCTACGGGGAATCCGACAACCAGGGTTCCGATCAGGTGTACCTGACCATGATCGACGACTCCGGGCGGTTTCGTTCCCTCCAGCGCCTGGAGCGGCCTTGAGCGAGGCGGACTCCCCGAAGCGGCCCGCCGGCCGGAGGATCGGTCTCGGTCTCAAGATCTACGCCGGTTTCGGCGCGGGAGTCGTGCTGATGCTCGCGGCCAGCACGGTGGCGTTGCTGTCCTTCCGCGCGGTGAGCGATTCGCAACGCCGCATCATCGAGCACAGCGTACCGAGCCTGACCGCGGCCATCCGGGCCGCCCAGCAGAGCTCGGCCCTGGTAAACGCCGCTCCCCGGCTGGTCTCCGCGTCGTCCGCAGAGGACGTGGCCGAGGTCAAGAAGGCCATCACGCAGGACAAGGACCTCCTCTACGAGCTCATCGACGAACTCCAGCAGCACGACGCCCTGGGAGACCAGGCCGGCGTGCTCCGCTCGCTCTCCGACGAGCTGACTGCGACGCTGGAGAAGATCGAGTCGTCGTCCTCGCAGCGGCGCGAGAAGACGCGCCGTCTGGAGGCTCGCGAGGAAGAGATCCCGGTGCTGACCCGGGAGATCGACAATATCCTGGTCCCCGCCATCGACGACCAGGCGTTCTTTCTCGCCACGGGCCTCAAGAACCTCGGGGACGAGCCCGCTCCCGTCGAAGAGCGGACGGCCTACAACCAGTTGGTGCGTTATCGCGACCTGTTGACCTTGCACACCCAGGCCAGCCTCGCCGCCCGGTTGCTCGCGGAAGCCTCGGTGGTGAACGACCGGACCCTGATCCAGCCGCTCCGGGAGCGCTACAACGCCGCCCTCGGCTCCTTCGAACGCTCGGTCCAGTCCTGGCTGCTGGCTCCCCAGGTCGAGCAGCTCAAATCGTTGGGACATGGCGCCGACGGCATCTTCGAACTGCAGGAAGCGATCCTGAAGCAAGCGGGTCTCGAAGCGCGGTACATCGCGGAGAACCGGGCGAACGCGGCCCGCCTGTTGGCGAGCATGGACCGGGTGGTGATGGTGACGGACGAGTCCGCGGCCGAAGCCAGCAGCGCCTCCACGTCGGTGGTGAACACCGGCATGGTGCTGCTGGTGGTCCTCAACGTCTTCAACATCCTCGGCGCGGTCGCACTCGGCTGGATCTTCATCGGACGCTACCTGATCCGGCGTCTGACGGGTCTGGCCGGCGCCATGCGTTCCATGGCCGAAGGCAACCTGGAGGTGCCGGTGGAGGTCCAGGGCAACGACGAGGTGACCGACATGGCGGAAGCGCTGGAAGTGTTCCGCCGCCACGCCCTCGAAGTCCAGCGCCTCAACCTGGTGGAGAAGCTCGCGGACGAGTTGAAGGACAAGAACGAGGCGCTGGAGCAGACGCTCCAGGACCTGAAGACGGCGCAGAACCAGGTCGTCATGCAGGAGAAGCTCGCCTCCCTGGGGCAGTTGACCGCGGGCATCGCCCACGAGATCAAGAACCCACTCAACTTCGTCAACAACTTCTCCGAGGTGTCGGGCGAGTTGATCGAGGAAGTGCGCGAAGTGATGGACGAGGTCGCCGACAACCTCCCCGAGGACGCGCGGGAGGAGATCGGCGGCATCCTCGACGACTTGAACGGCAACCTCCAGAAGATCCGGGAGCACGGCAAGCGCGCCGACGGCATCGTGCACAGCATGCTGGACCACTCCCGCGGCCAGTCCGGCGAGCGGCGCGCGGTGGACCTGAACGCGCTGCTCAAGCAGTACGCCGACCTCGCCTACCACGCCATGCGCGCCAAGAACCAGCTCTTCAACGTGACATGGGAAGAGGACCTCGACGGCGGCGTCGGCGAGGTCGAGGTGGTGCCCCAGGACATCAGCCGCGTCTTCCTCAACCTGATCAACAACGCCTGCCAGGCGACGTTCGAACGGCTCCAGAAGACCACCGACGACTTCAAGAACTCCGCCGGCGGTTATGAGCCCACCATCCGGTTGTCGAGCCGGAGAGCGGGGGAAAATGCGGAGTTCCGTATCCGGGACAACGGACCCGGTATTCCGAAGGACATGGTCGAGAAGATCTTCGAGCCTTTCGTCACCACCAAGGCCACGGGAGAAGGGACCGGACTCGGGCTGTCGCTGTCCCAGGACATCATGGCCCAACACGGCGGCGCCCTGGGCGTCGAGAGCGAGCCGGGCTCGTTCACCGAGTTCTGGTTGACCATCCCCTGCGAGCCGGCCCAGTCCGGCCAGCAGCACGCCTGACGGAGGCGGCGCCAACGCGCCGACCCCGGTCGATTTCCCTTCCACCACCTGATCGTGGCAGGCGGGGTTTGGCGAGGTCGATCCGTGTAGAACAGGTGCGTTGACCGCGGGGACTATCGGCCCGCCCGTATCTCTACTTTCCAGCCGCGGTGTCCTTCCCAGCGGGGATGCGGGTGTGGCCGCTGTCCCGTCCGGATGCCGGAGACGGGATAATCGGGGAGTGGAAGGATAGCCATGCACTTCCCCTCGAACAGCACGCCGCGGTGTTGGAAGGGGTGGACGAGTTTCTCGAAGCCGTACCGCCTGCGGCGTCCGGGCAGGTCCTTCGGGTCTTCCGGGATTACCTCCACGAAGATCTGGTAGCCCGCATCCTCCCGGACGCAGGGCTCCCTGACGTGGAACAGCGCGCCGTCACCGAGGTGGACGTCGAAGTGGGAGCGCGCCGCCGGCTCTCCGGACGCCACTCGTTCGTACGTGGCCCGGTACAACTCCACCAGGTCGTCCATACCCGCTGAATCATACAGGAACACATGTTCGTTCCGGGGCGTGAGCAGGGCGCCGCTCTCCACACGGTCACGGGTGAGGAGGAAGTCTGCGGCGCGGGCCGCGGCTTCCATGTCCGGGAAGTGTGTCAAGGCGTTTCCGACGGGATAGTATCTCTTGACGTTTTCCGTGTGGAGGGGGTGCGACAAGACGCTTCCGGCGAGATAGTATCCCCATTTGCGCCGTTGTTTGACCTGCCGGGACCATTCCGGCTCGACGGATGCAAGGACCAGGACCACCTTTCCCCGCGTGGTTTCGCGTATGGTCCCGAGTTCGGCCAAGGCCGCCTGTCGGAGTTCGGCCGCCCGGGCGTCTTGGCGCTGTCGGTGATCCATCTGGAAGGCGGAGATGACGAAGGCGAGCAGCGCCGCAACCGCAAGGCCGACCACCGGACGATGCCCCCAGCGCTTGTGAACATACAGCAGGAGCAGCGAGTAGAACACCAGCGGGACGCCCACGTAGAACAGGGCCTCGTGGTCGTGCCTGGGATATGCAGTATTGTGGCGCATGGGCAGGGCCCAGAAGAACCCGGACAGGGCAAGGGTAGCCAGCAGCATGCGGTGGCGCCGGGCCAACAGCCGCCTCGCAAGGCAAACCACGGTCGTGGATGCGACCACCACCATCAGCAACAACAGGAAGTAAAACGACAACGCCGGCCCCGAAAGGCTTGGCGCCGAAAAGGGAACCGAGGGAAACCACCCCCGCAACTCGGCTCCCCGGTCGGTCAGCACCAAAGGAACGGACGCCACGCGGACACGATAGAACTGCTGTCGCAAGAAGCGCAGCCACCCCATACGGTCGAAGTTACGTTCGGAGTAGGCGTTCGAGTCCTGGCCCAGTCCGGTCCGCCTGAACATGGACTGGAAGGACGGCAGTTCGGTCACCCGCGTCTCACCTCCGAACGCGGCGTACTCGTTGGCGAAGTTGAAGCCCAGGACGGCCGCCCCGAACAGCAGCGCGAACACGCCCAGCGCCGTGTAGCGGCTGCGCAGCACCGCCGCCCCGGTGGAGCGCACACGCGGCCACACCGCGGTCCCCTCCTTCCACGCCCGGACCGCCTCGTGCGCCAGACCGAGGATGAGGAACGGCAGCAGGAACGCATACACGCGCCATCCCAGCAGCAGCGCAACGCAGGTCTTGGCCAGCAACTGCCGGAACCGTCCCTCCTGCACGAACACCACCATGCCGTGGAACACCAGCATCACCGCGAACAGGTCCACGCTCATCTCGACGGAAACCGCGTCGCCGTACAACAGCATGTAGTAGGAGGAGAACGCCGGGAGGGTGGCGGCCAGTGCGGTCCAGCGGTGGGCGGTGATCCGTGCGAGGGAGTGGAAGGCCAGGAGCGCGGCGGCGCCGAACAACAGCAGCATGAGCATGCGGGCGGCCAGGATCCTGGCCGACAGGTCGTTTCCGAAAGGGAGGATGGCGAGTTTGATCAGCGCGTATCCGCCGACGGGAAAGCGGCTGTACATCTCGTATGCCGGGGCGCCGCCCGGTCTTGGTCTCCGCCCCCGGAACAACCGGAAACCGTGGTCGGGCGACAGGTTCTCGGCGATGGCCAGGTTCAGTACCGTATTCACATGAGGGTGGCCGGTACGGTAGAGGTATCCCTTGTCGAAGCTGCACAGGAACAAAGTGGACAGGGCGAGCAGCAGCAACAGCAGGGTGAGGCGTTCAGGCCGGGACCCTGGGGGGGGGGGGGGGCAGGATGTCTGTCTCCATCTTCTTCCAGAGGTTGACGTTTGCGGCATGGCCTACCCTTCTGTCCGTATGGCTCCGTCTCCGTGCGCTTATCTTGGCCCGCCCTCTGTCCTCAACCGCCCAGGCTGAGGACCCACACCCCGCCGACGATGAGCAGGGCCGCCAGCCCGTCCCGGAGGGAGACCGTCTCCAGCGCCTTCAGCGTAAAGTGCGACAGCACGAAGGTAACCAGCGGCGAGATGCGCCAGATGGGCGCCACCAGCACCGCAGGGGCCATCAGCAGGGCCTGGTAGGTCAGCAGGGAGGCCGCGGCCTCGGTGACGCCGGTGACGGAGAAGAGGAGCGCGCTCCTGGGCGGGACCTTCTCCCGTCGGGCATGGATCCCCAGCAAGGGGCCCGCAGTGAACATGAACACCAGCGAGACCACGTGGTTGACGAGCGTCCCCAGGGCGGGCAGGGCCGCGCCCAGGAGGCCCCATTTCTTGAAGATGGGGTTGACGCCGAAGGCCAACGCGGACAGCAGCGGGTACATGAAATAGCTCAGGCGGCCGGGGGCCTCGGACCCTTCCCTGGGGGCGGCGGTGAGCAGCAGCACGCCGGCCACGATGACCACGACGCCCAGCAGGATCTCCCAGCCCACCCGCTCTCCCAGCAGCGCGGCGCCCAGGAACACGGTGATGAGCGGCGACGAGTTCTTCACCGTCACCGACTTGGAGGCGCCGACGCTGTCGATTCCCCGGTTGAGGAAGATCTTGCCCAGGGCCGCGGCTACGCCCGTAAGGCCGAAGGCAAGCAATGCCTGCCAGCCCAGGGACACGAACTCGCCCCTCCATGCAGTGATCAGGAGCAGGGCGCCGGTGGACGAATACTGGGAAACCAGCGTCGCCATGCTGACGCTCGACCCGGCCATGCCCTGCTTGAGCAGGGAGGGGCCGACCCCCCAGATGACACCGGCAGCGAGGGCATAGAAGATGCCCCGGGTTACTTCATCGGTCATGGGATTCCGCCGCATCCGTAGAGCGTCGATGGCCGCGGTCGGCGGGGACTACCGGGCCGGTATCCTTGCTTCCCAGAGCACTCGGCCTGCTTTCGTCTGCCCCGTCCGGATGCCGGAGACGGGATAATCGGGAAATGGAAGGATCGCCATGCACTTCCCCTCGAACAACACGCCAATTCGTCGGAAGGTGATGAAAAACCCCTCGGAGCCGTCCCCCCTGTGCCATCTGGGCAGGCCCCATCCGGGCAGGTCTTTCGGGTCTTCCGGGGTCACCTCCACGAAGACCCCGCGGGGCACGTCCTCCCGGACGCAGGGTTCCCTGACGTGGAACAGCGCGCCGTCACCGAGATAGACGTCGAAGTAGGAGCGCGCCGCAGGCTCTCCGGACACCGCCCGCTGGTACGTGGTCCGGTACAACTCCATCAGGTCGTCCATGCCTGCGGAATCATACAGGAACACCCGTTCGTTCCCGGGCGTGAGCAGGGCGTCGATCTCCACCCGGTCGCGGGTGAGGATGAAGTCCGCGGCGCGGGCAGCGGCTTCCTTGTCAAGGGGTTGCGTCAAGACGCTTCCGGCGAGTTGGTAGTTTCGTTCGTGGCGCAAAGGTTCGCCCCGTCGGGACCAGTCCGGCTTGACGGATTCGAGGAGCAGGACCACCTTTCCCTGCGTGGTTTCGCGGATCGTCTCGAATTCGACCAAGGCAGCCTGTTGGGGCTCGGCCGCCCGGGCGTCCGGGCGCCATCGGTGGTTCATCTGGAAGGTGGAGACGACGAAGGCGAGCAGCGCCGCAACGGCAAGGCCCACCACCGGACCATGCCCCCAGCGCTTGTGGACGTACAGCAGGAGCAGTGAGTAGGACACCAGCGGGACGCCCACGTAGTACAGGGCTTCGTGGGGGTTTCCTGCAGCATTGTGGCGCATGGGCAGGGCCCAGAAGAACCCGGACAGGGCAAGGGTGGCCACGAGCATGCGATGCCGCCGGGCCAGCAGCGGCCCCGCAAGGCGCACCACGGTCGTGGATGCGACCATGACCATCAGCAGCGCCAGGAGGGAAACCCACAACGGCGGCCCCGAAAAGACGGACGCCGAAAAGGGAGCGGAGGAAAACCACTCCAGCAGATCGATTCCCCAGTCGGTCAGCACGAATGGAACGGACGCCACGAAGACACGAAAGAACTGCTGTTGCAGGAAGATCAGCCAACTCACACTGTCGAACTTGCTGTTCCGCTCCTGGTCCAGTCCGGTCCGCTTGAGCATGGACTTGAAGGACGGCAGTTCGGTCACCCGCGTCTCGCCTCCGAACGCGGCGTACTCGTTGGCGAAGTTGAAGCCCAGGACGGCCGCGCCGAACAGCACCGAGAACACGCCCAGCGCCATGTAGCGGCTGCGCAGCACCGCCCCCGCAGCCGAGCGCACACGCCGCCACAGCGCGGTCCCGTCCTTCCACGCCCGGACCGCCTCGCTCGCCGTACCCAGGATGAGGAACGGCAGCAGGAACGCATACACGTGCCACCCCAGCAGCAGCGCAACGCAGGTCCTGGCCAGCAACTGTCGGAACCGTCCCTCCTGCACGAACACCACCATGCCGTGGAACACCAGCATCACCGCGAACAGGTCCACGCTCATCTCGACGGAGACCACGTCGCCATAGAACAGCATGTAGAAGGAGGAGAAGGCCGCGAGGGTGGCGGCCAGTGCGATCCAGCGGCGGGAGGTGATCCGTGCGAGGGAGTGGAAGGCCAGGAGAGCGGCGGCGCTGAACAACAGCAACATGAGCATGCGGGCGGCCAGGATGCTGGCCGACAGGTCGTTTCCGAAGGGGAGGATGGCGAGTTTGATGAGCGCGTATCCGCCGACCGGAAAGCGGCTGTACATCTTGTATTCCGGGGCGTCGCCCGGTCCCGGGCGCAAGCCCACGAACAACCGGAAACCGTGGCCGGGCGACAGGTGCTCGGCGATGGTCAGGTTCAGTGCCGTATTCCAGTTATTGGGGACGGGGCGGTAGAAGTATCCCTTGTCGAAACTGCACAGGAACAACGTGGACAGGGCGAGCAGCAGCAACCACAGGGTGAGGCGTTCAGGCCGGAACCGGGGGAGGAGGTCAGGATGGTCCGTCTCCATTATCGGAGTGTGTCACACGAAATCCGGAAGCGCCAGTTTCCTTGAATTCGATGCGAATACTGCGGCTGGGCCGTGCGGACGGCGCGCCGGGGGTCCGGTGCGCCGTCCGTGCAGGGGAGGCCGGGTTCAGCTCTTGCCGCGGACCGCGTCCGCGTCGTCCGGGTCGGGCATGACCACGAACTCGGGATATGCCTCGATGCCGAGCTCTCCCGCGTCCTGGCCGAGCTCTTCGACCGCTTGCGAGACCCGGACTCCCAGGGTCCGTTCGATGGCCTGCCACAACAGCCAGGAGACCCCGAACACGAACACGCCCACCGCCACGATGCCGAGGAGCTGCACGCCGAAGTTGCCCCCGGCGGCGATGCAGGTGGCCAGCGTACCCCAGACGCCGGCGAACAGGTGGGCCGGGACCGCGCCCACCACGTCGTCCACCTTGAGGGTTTCCAGCATCTTGAGGCCGGCGACGCACACGGCGCCGCCGATGGCGCCGATGAGGACCGACCAGTAGTGGGCGACGAAGTCCGGTCCTGCGGTGATGGCCACGAGCCCCGCGATGGCGCCGTTGAGGCCGGCCAGCAGGTCGATGCGCCCGAGGATGGGCCGCGCGGTGATGAGTGCGACGATGAACCCCGCGGCTCCGGCAAGGTTGGTGTTCACCAGCAGGTGGCTGATGGCCACTGCGTCCTTGGCGCTGCCCAGGGCGAGTTGCGAGCCGCCGTTGAAGCCGAACCAGCCGAGCCACAGGATGAAGACGCCCAACGTCACGATGGGGATGTTCGAGGGCGGCGTGACCTTGACGCTGCCGTCGGCCCGGAACTTGCCCCTTCTCGGCCCCACCACGAGGGCGCCGGCCAGGGCGGCCCAGCCGCCGGTGGAGTGCACGATGGTGGACCCGGCGAAGTCCTTGAAGCCCAGGGAGCCGAGCCAGCCCCCGCCCCAGGTCCAGGCGCCGACGATGGGATAGACGATGGCGGTCAGGAGCGCCACGAAGACGAAGAAGGACCACAGGTTCACCCGCTCCGCCAGAGTGCCGGAGACGATGGACGCGGTGGTGGCGACGAAGACCATCTGGAAGAACCAGTCCGACATGACGGCGTAGTCGGTCTTGAGGACCGCGGCGAGGGCCTCCTCGTTGTCGCCCAACAGCGCGACCTCATCGGCCGAAGGACCATAGAACAGGGTAAAGGAGCCGATCACGCTTCCCACGTCCACGTACATGAGGTTGTAGCCGAGGAAGTAGTACATCAGCCCCGCGATGGAGTAGAGGCCGAAGTTCTTGAGGCAGATCATGGACACGTTCTTGGTGCGCACCGAGCCCGACTCGAGCATGGTGAAGCCCGCGCACATCCACATGACGAGGGCGCCCCAGATGAGGAAGGCAAAGGTGTTCAGCGTGAACTGCGTCTCCTTGTCGATGACGGCTGCGTCCGCGGCGGTCGCGGACAGGAGCACGCCTGACGCGGCGACCAGTCCGGCCGCGGTCACCGTGCGGCGAATTCCCTCGCCGCGGCCGCGTGGTCCCTGTGGGTGGTTGCTCATGTCTTCCTCCTGCTTCATGTCTTCCTCCTGCGCAGTCTCAGGATCGATGCTTCCGCTTCGGGACGGCCCGCGTCCTGAAACAAGCGCGTCCTTCGACTCCGCTTCGCTACGCTCAGGACGAACGGGGATCGCCGTTCAGTTCCAGGGTTCCTCCCCGGGCGAGTCCGCGTCGCGGATCCGCTCGATGACCACTTCGGACTCCAGGACCGAGTCCGCGGCGCCCCGAAAGACGCCTCGGCTGGGCGGGACGTCCGCGTAGTCCCGGCCCACCGCCACCCGGATGTGGCGCTCGTCCCCTTGGGTGTCGTTGGTGGGGTCGAACCCCGTCCACCCGAGGCCCGGGAACCAGCATTCCACCCACGCGTGGCTCTCGCCCTTGGCCACGCCCCGGTCGGGAGGTCCGAGGTAACCCGACACGTAACGGCACGGGATGCCCCAGCCGCGCAGGATGGAAGCCATCACGTGCGCATAGTCCTGGCACACTCCCCTGCCGGTTTCGAGGATCTGCTCGATGGGCGAATCGACGCGGGTATGGCCCGGAACGTACTCGAACGCCCGGTGGAGCTTCCCGCAGAGGTCCCTTGCGCTCGCGAGGGGGTCGTCGCCCGGCGCCATGTCGTGCTTCGCCATGAACTCCTCCAGGGCCGGGTTCGGGCCGACGAAGCTGCTGGGGTGCGTCATGGGCCAGAGTTCCACGGTATCGACCGCGCGGCGGAGCCGCTCCGACCCGTCGGCGTCCAGCCGCTCCGGGGCCGACGTGAGCGGTCCGACCTCCACGGTGGAACGGGCCGTAACGCCGAGGCGCTCGTGGGCCCGGAGCCGGTCCAGGAAGTGGCCCGTATTGCCGAACGGGTCGGTGAACTCGAACAGCGGACCGTCCGGGTCGGTCTGGATGGAGAAGTCCCGGACCGTCTGGGCGCGGTCGCGCACCGGGTACAGGTACAGAGTCATCACCGACGCGCGCACCGGTGCGGCGTAGTCGAACCGCAGGGTGTGCTCGATGGCATAGGTCGCAATCACGAGGGCGCCGCCTCCGTCAGGGAATGATCGACGTAGGAGGCCATGGTCAGGTCGTGGAGCGTCCGGCCATGCTCCTCCATGGATTGGAAGAACCCGCCCGATTCCGCGGCCCCGGAAAGTCGGGTGGCTTCGACCTCGATGGCCGCGGCGATGCGAAGCGCCATCCGGTGGGGCGGGGCCAGGGGGTGATGGGCGCCCACCGGGTCGATGCCCGCGAGCATCTCGTCGATCCGCTGGACCGAGAAGCGCAGCGAGCGCGGGAGCTCGGGTTGGCGGGTGAGGAGGCCCAGGGCTTCTTCCCGGTCCACTCGGGTGGAGTAGCGGCGGCAGTAGGTTTCGTAGGCGCCGCACACGCGCAGCAGGTCCGCCCACGAAAGGGCGGCGTCGCTCCGGTCTTCCCGGCTGAACTCGATCCAGCAACCGATCAGGCCGGCCTGGTGCTGTATCCGCTCGATGAACCGGCCGAGTTCGAGGAAACGCCACGCGTCGTCCCGGGACATGGTCGCATCCACCACGCCGGCCAACAGCCGCAACCGGTCGATGGTCTCGCGCACCAGCGCGGCCGGCGCCTTTGCCCAGGTCAGGGCGAAGTTGCTGTCCCGGATCCAGAGGTAACCCTGGTTGAGGCAGGTCCATACCGCCAGCGGGAGCTGCGCCCGCACGCGCTGGGCGTTCTCGCGTCCGCGCTGCCAGCACGACAGCAGCGAGTCCGGGTTCGCGGTCTCCTCGACGAGGTTTCCGGCGAGGGTGTAGGCATCGGCGATGAGGAGGGTCTCGGCCTCGCCGCCGCTCGTGGCCACCCCCGGCGGGGCCTGTCCCAGCACCTGGTAGATGGCCTGCCACCCGACGGCCAACTCGTCGGCCGGCCGGTCCACCAGCCGGGTGAGCTGGAACTGGAGCAGCCCCGCAGTGTACTCGATGCGCTCGACGTGGCGGCCCAGCCAGTAGAAGTCCGCGGCGACCCTTGCCAACACGACCCGGACCTCCCTAGCCGTCCAGGACCCAGAGGTCCTTGCAGCCGCCTCCCTGGCTGGAGTTCACCACCAGGCTGCCGCGCCGGAGCGCCACCCGGCACAGCCCGCCCGGCAGCACGTGCTGCTCGTTGCGCCCCTGGAGCACGAAGGGGCGCAGGTCCACGTGGCGCGGCTCGATGACCCCGTCCACGAAGCACGGGGCGCGGGAAAGGCCCTGCACCGGCTGGGAAATGAAGTTGGCCGGGTCGGCGCGCAGCCGCTCGGCGTACCGGGCGCGTTCGTCCGCGGAGGCGTGGGGTCCCACCAGCATCCCGTAGCCGCCCGCTCCGCCGACCTCCTTGACCACCAGCTCGTGGAGGTGGTCGAGGGTGTAGGCCAACCCGTCGGGCTCCCGGCAGAGGTGCGTCTCCACGTTGTTCAGGATCGGCTCCTCGTCCAGGAAGTAGCGGATGATCCTCGGGACGTAGGCGTACAGGCTCTTGTCGTCCGCCACCCCGGTGCCGGGGGCGTTGGCGAGCGCCAGGTTGCCGGACCGGTAGGCGTGGAAGAGGCCCGCGGCCCCGAGGACCGACTCGCCCCAGAACGTCACCGGGTCGAGGAAGTGGTCGTCGATGCGCCGGTAGAGCACGTCCACGCGGCGGAGCCCGGACGTGGTGCGCGTGTACAGGGCGGCGTCGCGCATGACCAGGTCCTGCCCTTCCACCAGGTCGATGCCCATCTCGCCGGCGAGGAAGGCGTGCTCGTAGTAGGCGGCGTTGTACATGCCCGGGGTCAGCACCGCCATGTGCGGGCGGTCCCACGAGGGGCTCAGGGAGGCGAGGACGGAATAGAGGCGCTGGGCGTAGTCGGCCACTTCGCGCACCCGGTGGGCGCGGTACAGCTTGGGGAACGCGTCCTTGGTGGCGTTGCGGCAGGCGAGCATGTAGGACACCCCGGACGGGACCCGCAGGTTGTCCTCCAGGACCGCGAACCCTTCGTGGGTGCGCACGATGTCGGTGCCGCACACGGCCACATATACGTCGTGCGGGACCTTCAGGCCGCGCATCTCCATGCGGTATTGCGGGCAGCCGAGCACCAGGTCGATGGGAACCACCTTGTCGCGCAGGCAGCGGCCCTCGTGGTACACGTCCTCGAGGAACAGGTTGAGGGCCGCCAGGCGCTGCTTGAGGCCGCGCTCCACGTGGTCCCACTCGGCTGCGGTCAGCAGTCGAGGCACGCAGTCGATGGGGATGATCTTGTCGGTGGCCTGGTCGGCGTCGAGGACCGTGAAGGTGATGCCTTCGTGCAGGAACTGTCGATAGACGCCTTCCTGGAACTTGGCGAGGTCCTCGGGCGTGAGTTCCGTCAACGCCGCATTGATGCGCCGGGACGCCTCCCGCGGGCTCCCGTCCGACTCGAACATCTCGTCGTAGAAGCGCTCGTCGAGTTCGTAGGTCGCGAACGCCCCCATGCCCGGCCGAGACACGCCGGCGCCCGACGACCCCGGCGGCGGAATCGGTGAAGCCGACGGGGATCGGTCCGTCGATCTCTCAGGCGCCATTCGAATGCTCTCCCAACTCAGCCGGATCTTGCTCTTGATGGTCGATGGTCCGGGAACGGAAACCCGGCAACGAGCGGACCCTCGAGGCGCTGCCCGCGCCCGTCCCGTCGGTCATCCTGCGGGGTCGGCCTGCTCGCAGGCAAACCCGCGAGCCTCGTTCCATCCGAAACTTCCATCGGAATGTATCCGGTAGCCGATTCCGGTGTCAAGCGACGCAGGGGTCGGCGGTCACGACCTTCCGGCGCTGGCGGCCAGGCAGCGGCGTCGGACCCTCTCGTCCGCGGTCCTCCAGGGCGGCGCCCATGAGCTTTCCGCGGCGTAGCGGCGCTCGAAAGCGCTCGAATCCTCGCGGTTGCAAAAGCGGGAACCGGGTACTATGCTTGCCGGAAATTTCCAAGGAGGGTTGACCATGAAGACATCCGTGCGTGTATTTTCGAGCGGCCTTGCCGCGGTGGTCGTGGCGGCGCTGGCGGCTTCCTACGCCCTGGCGGGCACTCTGGACGACGTTCGCAAGCGCGGCCACCTGCAGTGCGGCATCAACACCGGACTCGTGGGCTTTGCGGCGCCGGACGACAAGGGTGTGTGGAAGGGCTTCGACGTGGACGTGTGCCGGGCGGTGGCGGCCGCGGTGTTCGGCGACGCCAACAAGGTCCGATATACGAACCTCACCGGCAAGACGCGCTTCACCGCCCTGCGGTCCGGCGAGATCGACATGCTGTCGCGCAACACCACGTGGACCTTCAGCCGGGACGTGGACCTGCAGTTCACCTTCGTGGGCGTGAACTACTACGACGGCCAGGGCTTCATGGTCCCCAAGAAGCTCAACGTCAAGTCCGCCAAGGATCTGGACGGAGCCTCCGTCTGCATCCAGACCGGGACCACCACCGAGCTGAACCTCGCGGACTTCTTCCGGGCCAACAACAAGAAGTACGAGCCGGTGCCCATCGAGACCAACGCCGAAGCGCGCACGAACTACCTGGCCGGGCGCTGCGACGTCTATACCACCGACCGTTCGGGCCTTGCGGCCACCCGGGCGGCGCTGGACAACCCCGATGCGCACGTGGTGCTGCCCGAGATCATCTCCAAGGAGCCCCTGGGTCCGCTGGTGCGGCAGGGCGACGACCAGTGGGCGGACATCGTTCGCTGGACCCTCAACGCCATGATCGCCGCGGAGGAAATGGGCGTCACCTCCGGGAACGCGAAGAAGATGGCGGCAGGCACCAACAACCCGGAGATCAACCGACTGCTGGGCAACGAGGAACTGCAGGGCCGGGAGACGCTGGGCCTGTCCAAGGACTGGGCGGTGAACGTCATCGCGCAGGTGGGCAACTACGGCGAGTCCTTCGAGGCCAACATCGGCAAGGCTACGCCCATCGGCCTGTCCCGGGGCGTCAACGCCCAGTGGACGGACGGCGGGCTGATCTACGCCCCGCCCTTCCGGTAAACCGGAAGAGCCTTCCTCGACGTGTGGGCCGTGTGGACCGGGCCGCCCCGGTTCCACGCGGCTCCATGTCCGACATCGGGCGTGGCGGAACCTTCCAACACCGTGTCAGGCGCGTTGTCGCGCGTGGGGCGCCTGTGGCGCGACGAGACCGTGCACGGCGTGGCCGTCCAGATCATGGTGGTGCTCGCCGTGTTCGCGTCCATCGCCTGGATGATCGGCAACGTGGTCGCCAACTACGCGGCCCTCGACAAGACCTTCGGGTTCAGCTTCCTCTGGCAACTGCCCGCCAACTACGACATCAACCAGACACTGATCGAGTACAGCAACCGGGACACGCACCTGCGGGCGGCGCTGGTGGGCCTCCTCAACACGGGGCTGGTGGCGTTGGTGGGCATCGTGCTGGCCACGGTGCTGGGGTTCCTGGTGGGCGTCCTCAGGCTGTCGGAGAACTGGCTGGCTTCGCGTCTTGCCTACCTCTACGTGGAGTTCAACCGCAACAGCCCCGTGCTCCTGCTCATCCTGCTCTGGCACGGCATCGCCATCAACACGCTGCCCCATCCCCGGGAGGCCCTCGCCATCGGTGAGACCGCGTTCCTCACCAACCGGGGCTTCTACGTTCCCAGGCCGATGTTCGAGTCCGGCTTCACGTGGGTGGCCCTGGCCGCGGCCGCGGCCATCGCGGCCGTGTTCCGGGTGCGCCGCCACGTGCGCCGGGTGCGGGAAGCCACCGGCCGCCAGCTCCCCGGCGGCTGGATGTCCGCGGCCCTGCTCGTGGGCTTGCCGGTGCTGACCTTCGTGGCGGTGGGCGCCACCGTCTCCTTCGAGATACCCGAGCTCAGGGGCTTCAACTTCCAGGGCGGCCTCTACCTGACCCCCGAGCTCGTGGCCCTGACCTGGGCCCTGGCGGTCTATACCTCCGGCTTCATCGCCGAGAACGTCCGCGCCGGCATCCTCGCCACCGACAAGGGCCAGATCGAGGCCGCCCAGTCCGTGGGGCTGCCGCGAAGGCGCGTCCTGAGCCTGGTGATCATGCCCCAGGCCATGCGGGTGATCGTCCCGCCGTTGACCTCGTCCTACCTGGACCTCACCAAGAACTCGTCCCTGGCCATCGCCATCGGCTACATGGACCTGGTGGCCACCCTGGGCGGCATCACGCTGAACCAGACGGGACGGGAGATCGAAGCCATGATGCTGGTCATGGTGGTCTATCTGGCCATCTCCCTGGCCATCGCCCTGTTCATGAACTGGTACAACCGGCGGGTCCGGTTGGTGGAGCGCTGACCATGGCCCAGGACGCGCCCCGCGAATACCCGCCCGGAAGTTACCCCGACCTGCCGCCGCCGCCGGGGTCCACCGGCGTGGTGGGCTGGCTGCGGGCCAACCTGTTCTCGTCGCCGCTCAACGCCGCGCTGACCGTGGTCTGCCTGTGGCTGATCTACGAGTTCGTGACCGCGACCCTGGGCTGGTTCGTGCTCGACTCGGTGGTGGAGGCCGGCTCCCGCACGGAATGCGCAGAACTGGGGGACGGCGCCTGCTGGGCGGTGGTGGCCACGCGCATCGACCAGTTCGTTTACGGCTTCTATCCCGAAGCCCAGCGCTGGCGCCCCAACCTGGCCTTCGTCCTGCTGGCGCCGGCCCTGGCCCCGGTGCTGTTCGACCGCACGCCCTTCCGCCGCCGGATGCTCTGGTTCTCCCTGGCCTATCCCGCGGTCGCGGCCTGGCTGATCTACGGCGGCCTGTTCCTGCCGGTGGTGGGCACGGACACCTACGGCGGCTTCCTGTTGACCCTGATCCTCGGGGTTACCGGGATCGTCGCCTCGCTTCCCCTGGGCATCCTGCTGGCCCTGGGGCGGCAGTCGCGCCTCATCGCCATCCGGGTCCTCTCCACCGCCTTCATCGAGGTCCTGCGCGGCGTCCCCCTCATCACGCTGCTGTTCATCGCCTCCACCATGCTCAACTACTTCCTGCCCCCCGGGACCAGCTTCAACCTGCTGTTGCGGGTGCTGGTGATGGTCACGCTCTTTGCCGCGGCCTATATCGCGGAAGCCGTGCGCGGCGGCCTCCAGGCCATTCCCCGAGGACAGTACGAGGCGGCCGACGCCCTGGGCCTGTCCTACTGGAGGACCACCTGGCTGATCACGCTGCCGCAGGCCCTCAAGATCTCCATACCGGGCATCGTCAACGTATTCATCGGGCTTTACAAGGACAGCACGCTGGTTGTAATCATCGGGTTGCTGGACCCCCTCGGAGTGGCCCGGGCGATCCTCGCGGACGCCAAGTGGAACGGGCTCTCGAACGAAACGTACCTGTTCATCGCGCTGTTCTTCTTCGTGAGCTGCTTCGCCATGTCGCGTTACTCCCTGTGGCTCGAGAAGAGGTTGAGCGTGGGCGACCGGTAGGGACAGGAGCACCATGGAAGCCGACGTCGATCGCATCGAGTCCTCCCTCGACCCCTCGAAGGTGATGGTCGAGATCACCGGCATGAACAAGTGGTACGGCGCGTTCCACGCGCTCAAGAACATCCACCTGCGCGTCACCGCGGGGGAACGCATCGTCATCTGCGGGCCGTCCGGGTCCGGCAAATCGACCCTGATCCGCTGCATCAACCGGCTCGAAGTCCACCAGCGTGGCGCCATCGTGGTGGACGGCGTCGAACTGACCCGGGACCTGAAGGACATCGAGCAGGTCCGCTCCGAGGTGGGGATGGTGTTCCAGCACTTCAACCTGTTCCCGCACCTCACGGTGATGGAGAACTGCACGCTGGGACCCATCTGGGTGCGCAAGCTGGCCAGGCGGGACGCGGAAGAGACCGCCCTGCGGCTGCTGGAGCGGGTGCGCATCCCGGAACAGGCCCACAAGTACCCGGGGCAGCTTTCCGGCGGCCAGCAGCAACGGGTGGCGATTGCCCGGGCCCTGTGCATGCAGCCCCGGATCATGCTGTTCGACGAGCCGACTTCCGCCCTGGACCCGGAGATGATCAAGGAAGTGCTCGACACCATGATCGAACTGGCCGAGAGCGGCATGACCATGCTGGTGGTCACCCACGAGATGGGTTTCGCCCGCCGGGCCGCCCACCGGGTCATCTTCATGGACGGCGGCGAGATCATCGAAGAGAACACCCCGGAAGAGTTCTTCAACCACCCCCGGAACGAGCGCACGAAACTGTTCCTGAGCCAGATTTTGTCGCATTAGCGGCGGGGCGATCGCAGGAAACCCTGTACAACGGTCCCCGTCAAGGACCGTAAGGACCGTTGAGGAGGCTCTGAACGACTTGCATGTCTCCCGGTTCGTCAGCGACGCCTTATACGACCTGAAAAGGCTGTACGCCTGAACGACTCGCATATCTCCCCGTTCGTCCTGAGCGTAGCGAAGCGAAGTCGAAGGACGCGCCATGGACGCCGGAGGAACTCTCGAAGGACGAAACATGAAAGACGATCTCATCGTCGAAGAGGTACGGCGATACAGACAGGAGCACGCAGCGCGGTTCAACCATGACCCGGATCTGATCGTCGAAGACCTGATAGCCCAGCAACGGGCAAGCGGGAGAACGTACGTCACCTTCCCGCCGCGCCGCATAGAGCCGAAAGCGAAGGCCGTATCGGATCCGAAACCTGCGGATGAGCCAGCAGGCGCGGATGGCGATGTTTCAAGGACGGAGGCCGCCAATGAATCCGGAGGGTGAGCTTTCGCCAGGCCAGGTCGTATCCTTGAAGTCCGACCCTTCGATCACAGGAGCGGTCGTCGAGGTGTTGCCGGGCGAGGGTGAAAACCGAGTCCGGGTCTTTGTCGAAGGCAGGGTGCAGACGTATTTCGCCTCTCAATTGACGGCCGCGGCGCTGCCGGACGACGCCTTCCAGTCTCTCTCGTGTGAGCAGCTTCATGCCCACCTGACCGCCTTGCAGATACGGCATCCCGGCCTGTCAACGCTGTATTCGCTGAACGCGGCCCGCGTTGACTTCATCCCCTACCAGTTTCGTCCCGTGTTGCGGTTCATCCGGTCGGACCGTCCGAGGCTGTTGATCGCGGATAGCGTCGGCGTGGGCAAGACCATCGAGGCCGGGTTGATCCTCCGGGAGTTGCAGGCCCGGCGGGACGTCCGGTCCGTCCTCATCATCTGTCCCCGGCCCCTGGTGACCGAGCGCAAGTGGCAGAGCGAGATGAAGCGCTTCGACGAACGGTTCACCCATCTGGACGGCAAGACCTTGAGATACTGCATCCATGAGACGGCCTTGGAAGGAGCTTGGCCCGAGCAACACCAAAAGACGATACTCCCGTACTCGTTGTTGGACGAGGCTCTCCTCTACGGTCCGGGAACCGGAGGCCAGCCTGGGAAAAGATGGAGAAAGGGACTCTTGGGTCTGGACCCGCCTCCTCATTTCGACCTCGTGATCGTGGACGAAGCCCACCATATCCGCAATCAGGACACCTACAGTCACGAAGCCGTGCGGTTTTTCTGCGACCACGCGGAAGCCGCCATCTTTCTGACCGCTACCCCCGTCCAGCTCGACAGCCATGACCTGTTCGTACTGCTGAACGCGCTTCGACCCGACCTTGTCCTGGACCAGGACAGTTTCAAACACATGGCGGAGCCAAACCCCTTCATCAACCAGGCTGTGGACCATGCCCGTGCCCAGGGGCCGGATTGGATGAGTCGAGCGGCGGAAGCCCTTGACCAAGCAGCCACAACGGATTGGGGACGGGCAATCCTCAGGCAGAACCTCGAATTCAAGACCATCCGCGGAAGGCTCGCCTCCGGCAGCTTTGCCGCTGACGAAAGGGTCCAGCTCATCACGGACATGGAGGCCCTGCATACGTTCTCCGGCATCATCAACAGGACCCGGCGGCGGGACATCGGCGAGTTCACCGTTCGGAAACCGGAGACCGTCAAGGTCGCATTCACCCCCGACCAGAAACGGCTTCACGATGAGTTGATCCGGGTTCAGGTGGAGATATTCAGGCGGATCCAACCCGGTTCTCCCCTCGGGCTCATACTGAAGTTCATGCTCCAGATGATCCGACGCCAAGCGGCGAGTTGCCTGCACGGGCTCGCCCCTTTTATGGAGGACATCCTGAACCGCCATATCCACGAATTGGAATGGGAGGAAGCCGATGGCGCCGAGCCGTTTCCGTCAGGAGAGGCCATAAGTGCAATCCAGCAACAGATCCAGAGCGTAATCAGGCAAGCGAAGTCCCTCGGTCCCCACGATCCAAAGCTGGAAGCGCTCCGCAAGGTCGTTCGGGACAAACAACGGCTGCCCAACAACAAGATCATGCTGTTCAGCAGCTTCCGCCACACACTCCGCTATCTCCACAAACATCTCCTGGCCGACGGCGTGCGCGTCGGCATGATCCACGGCGACACACCGGACGAGGAGCGCGTTGCGCTGCGGCGCCGTTTCGAGAAGCCGCGCGAGGCTGGCGACGGTCTCGACCTCCTGCTGTTCTCGGAAGTCGGTTGCGAGGGGCTGGACTACCAGTTCTGCGACTGCATCGTGAACTACGACCTGCCCTGGAACCCCATGCGGGTGGAGCAGCGGATAGGCCGCATCGACCGCAATGGCCAGAAGAGCGAGAGCGTGGCCATCGTCAACCTGATCACGCCGGGAACGGTCGATGCGGACATCTACGAACGCTGCCTTCTTCGCATCGGTGTGTTCAACGGCGCCTTGGGCGGCAGCGAAGAGATCCTCGGAGAGATCTCCAGGGAGATCAAGAGCATCGCCGATAACGATTCACTGAGCGACGAGGACCGACAAGCCAAGTTGCAGCAGTTGGCGGACAACAAGGTCCGGTTGATACAGGAGCAGGAGCGGTTGGAACAGGGGCAGATGGAGCTTTTCGGCATCCGTCTGCCCGAGGATCAGATGAAGAAGGAGATCGCCGGCGCTTCCAGCTTCTGGTTGACTCCGGTATCACTGCGCAGGCTGGTTGCGTTCTACCTGCAAGACAGGTGCGGGACGGACCAGGACTTCATCCTCGGTGACAAGCCCCTGAAGACGCTCCGCCTTTCGCAGGAGGCGCGAAACCGCGTATTGCGGGATTTCCAGCAACTCCCGAGGCAGAACAGCGCCATCCCTCGACAGTGGGAGACTTGGCTGAAGGGCGGGGACCCACACCTGTCGGTTACTTTCGAGACAGGGTGTGCTGCGCAGCACGCTGAGGCAGCCTTCATCATGCCTCTTCACCCGTTGGTGAAGCAGGCGGCGTTGTCGTTTGACGCCGGGCGGCCGGTCGCCGCCATACTGAAAGCGCAGACCGGAGAGGTCCCCGCAGGCCGCTATGAGTTTGCCATCTACCAGTGGCGGTTCCAAGGCATCAGGGAAGACGTGGTGCTCAAGCCCGTCGGTTCATCGGAAGCCCTGACGCCCCACCTTGGCCGCCTCCTTGAAACGGCAACGGACGCCGCGGCCGAGGGTCAAGGAAAAGACCCGGTTTCTCCCGGTTGGAAGGAACTGGACGCGAAGCACTACAAGCTGTGGTCCCAAGCCCGCGCAGGACATCGCCAACAGACGCAGGAACTGGCGGCTTACCGCAGAGAAAGCCTGTCCAAGAGCCACAAGGCGCGCATGGCGCTCCTTCGGGAACAGACCGGACAGGCCAGTAACGAAAAGATACGGAGGATGCGTCGGTCCCAGATCGAGAACGCCGAGGCCGACTACACCAGACGAATCCAGGAGCTTGAGAGCGCGGCAGAGAAGGCGGACGTCATTGCGGAGCCGGTGGCGTATGGGGTCTTGAGCATAGGAAACTAGCGGACTTCTGTGTTAGTCTCGTTGGAGGAACGCCTGTCGGCACGGTCGGCATTTTCGCCGTAAAGAGGCGAGAACCTCGGTAGGTCGGAGGCGGAGAATCCGCCGCGGCGAGCGTAGCAGCGTTCGCAGCATGAGGTTGATGAAACGCGGACCAGGGACCAGGAGACTCCGGGATGAACGTGCAACGCTACAGGTTCCGTCTGAGCGGTCTCCGAGAAGAGCCCGGACGGATCGAGGCCGCCAGCCTCCATCGGGTGTTGGATGCACTCGTCAAAACAGCGGAACGGGCTATCCGCTTGCTGGCCACGGGTGAAGGGGACGGGCGGGGGAAGAGGCCCGGGTGGCTCGATGCCGTGGTCAACTTTACGATAACCGGCATGGACCCGGGTTCTACGACCTTCGCCATCGAGGCGCCTCGGCTTCGGGCCGTAGTCCCCGAGGGGTTCGCCCAACACGCTCTCTGGTGTGAGCAACCGAGCCCGGACGACACCGCGCTCGATCTCATCGCGTCGGCGCTCGACGAAATCGGCGCTGGTAACCCTTCGGGCGACCGTTTCGACACAGCGGTTCTCCAGGCGCTCCTCCTGTTCAGAAGCGCGGCAGGGCGGGGTGTCCGCTACGAGATGATCCCCGAAGGGTCTGCCCGGAGGGGGTTTCTGCTGGACGACAGCGCATGGGAGAGGGTTCGGACCCAGTTGAAGCGAGTTCCGGAGCCGAGAGCGTTCATCGTGAGTGGCAGAACCGAAGAGATCTGGCCGGGCAACGGCCGATTTCTTCTCGTCACAAGCAATGGGTCATGCCTTCATGGGCGTTTAGACCCTGGTTTACTGGACATGGAGAGGTTGCGTCCGTTGTGGGGGAACCAGGCCACCATCGAGGGTGTCGTACATTTCAAGATCAATGGCCAGCCTCGATTCATCCAAGCCCGCCGGATCAGGGGTCTTCGCGATGGAGATGAAGTTTTCGACGAAATACCGTCCGTAGAGAGTTGGGATACCCATGGCCAGGTTCCGTTTCACCCCGAGCAGACCGCCTCCCTCGACCCCATGGAGCTTGTCGGCTTGTGGCCCGGCGACGAGCCCTTGGAGGAACTTCTCGCCCAGCTCGATTGAGCGCTCCGTTCATGGCGCTTTTCCTTCTGGACACGAACATGCTGCTCGGTTTCAGCCGAAAGGCGCCGTGGGCCATGCAGGCTTACGCGGAGTTCGGTCTCGGTAAACCGGAAACAACGACTTTTACGTCCATCATCTGCAGAGGCGAGATGCTGGCGCTTGCGGAAAAGAACGGTTGGGGCGGCAAGAGACGCTCGCGCATGGAGACGGTCCTCGGCAGGTTTCCCACGCTCGACATAAGCAAGCGGGAAATCGTGGACGCATATGCGCGGATTGACGCTTGGACCCACGGCAGAAACGTGGCGTCACCTGCTGACGCGCCGGCGCCCAAACCGGCGGCGCCCATGAAACAAAACGACATCTGGATTGCCGCCACCGCCCATGCGAGCAAGGCTACCCTCCTTTCCACAGACCGCGATTTCGAGCACCTGAACGGGATCTGGCTCGATTTCCGGCATGTGGCGCAGGGAGTATGGCCTGTATAGCTCACGGTGCCCGCAGAGATGTTCGGATGGGTGTGTATATGACATTGGAAGAGCTACGGCAGAAGCGGCGGAAGTGGGTAGAAGCGAGCCGTG
Source organism: uncultured Binatia bacterium (SeqCode) (assembly GCA_965204235.1). GTDB lineage: Bacteria > Desulfobacterota > Binatia > UBA9968 > JAJDTQ01 > JAJDTQ01. The sequence continues at coordinate 1,366,716 of OZ241979.1, read as the reverse complement.
AAAATGATGGTTTTGAAGACGGTATCAAGGGACTGCTGAAGGATCTGTACCCGGATAACGCACACTTCATCTATGAGCTTCTGCAGAACTCCGAGGATGCCCAGGCGACCAGGGTTCGGTTCACTCTCAAGGACCGTTGTCTTGAATTCGCGCACGACGGAAGCCGACCGTTCAGCTTGAAGGATGTCGAGAACATTACAAGTATCGGCAACAGCGAAAAGCAAGACGATCACACCCGTATCGGTAAGTTTGGTGTCGGCTTCAAGGCTGTGTTTGCATACACCATGACACCCGAAGTCGCGTCCGGCCCATTCCATTTCCGAATCCGCGATCTAGTGGTTCCAGATACGGCCGGATTGACGCCGCCTGTCCTCAGCGAACAAGAAACTCGCTTTTTGTTCCCTTTCGACAATCCACAAAAACCTCCGAAAAGGGCCCATCAGGAAATAGAAAAGGGACTTCGGGAGTTAGACGCAAATACACTCCTCTTTCTCAGTAATATCAGGAGAATTGAATACCAACTGCCAGATTCAACCTTGGGGTTTCTCGAATACCAGGAGGCAGACGGAAACCGGATAGAAATTCGTCTGCGACATCCTGGAGACTCGGAACCGACATCGGATTTCTTCCTTCGCTTTGAGAAGGAAGTCAACGTCGCAGATGAAAAGGGAAGTCTCCAAGACTACCGAATCGCGATTGCCTTTGGTTTGGAGAAGACCCAGGGAACAACCCCAAAGAGGTCGCGCAAGAAACGAAGGCGACGCCAGCACGCCCAGTGGAAGATAACATCTTTGTCTCCGGGACGGGTTTCGATCTATTTTCCTGCGGAAAAGGAGAGGTCCAACCTTCGCTTTCACCTACACGCACCTTTTGCTTCGACGGTCGCACGAGATAGCGTCCGCGACTGCCCGGAAAACGACCGCTTCCGAGATCATCTTGCTGAGTTGGTTGTAGAGTCAATGGCCGCGATACGAGACCAAGGATTACTGAACGTAGGATTTCTGGCTACCCTTCCCAATCATAAGGATGCCCTCTCTCCGTTCTACGAGCCAATTTTTCAAGACCTGATCGAAGCGTTCAAAAGCCAAAGACTGCTTCCAATGAAACAAGGGAACCACGAGGCCGCGGCTGATGTTTTCAGAGGGCCGCGTGAAGTAACGAATCTTGTCAAGGACCAGGATCTGGTGGCGATTCTTGGCGACCGTTACGAGGAGCCGATGTGGATTGCCAATCCTCCACAAAGAAACCAGCGGGAAGACGACTTTCTGTCTAATCTGGATATTACCGAATGGGGAATCGAGAAGTTCTTGGACACATTGTCCACGCGATGTGATGCTACAACGTCATGGCTGGAATCGAAACCTGATGAGTGGTTCCAGGGTCTCTACTTGTTGTTGGCCGGCTTTTATCGAACGGAGCAGCTAAAGAAACTTCCTATCGTGCGTTGTATGGATGGCGTGGATCGGCCCGGGAATAAGTCTTATTTCCAGGAGTACGACACGGATGATAATGAGAATTTTCCTCGCGTCGCCAAGGGCGTTTATCCATCGGACAAACAGAAGCGGGACAGGGTTTCCAAGTTTCTCGAAGAGATTGGGGTTCGTAGAGTCGGCGAAGTTGAGCGGGTCGAAATGCTTTTGCGGAGCCGATACTCGAGTGAGCCATTCGATCCTCCCGTGGAAGATATGAGGATGTTCATTGATCTTGTGAAAAGACACCTGGAACAGGCAAAGCTATTTGCCGGCTATTCCATTTTTAAGCTGGAAGACGGAGATTGGGGAGAGGCCCAGCATGTCTTTTTGGATGCGCCGTATCTCGATACGGGTCTGAGGGTCTATTATGAGGCCATTGGCGAATCCAATCGTCGGAGATGGGAGATCTCTTCTGAGTATCAAGACTCTGGCATTGAGGCAAAAGAACTCGGGGAGTTCGCCGCGGCAGTGGGTGCTCAAACAGGATTCGAGCCTCAAGAACAGAGGATTCCATCCAGCCACCCGCAGAGAGTATCTCTGTGGGATAGCGGAGGCTGGTCTGATAAGTATGGAATAGATCAGGATTACGATGTGCCAGAGTTCGAAGTATTGTTACGTGAAAGCAGTTTGGACAAGTCCAAGCTCATTTGGAGGTCAATGACTGAGGTTGCTGTCGATCATTTGCAGGCTCGCTATCGCTCAAACAGTTTGCAATCGACGGTACACCGCGATTCGTCGCTCGTTCACAGATTGCGAAGAACCGCGTGGGTTCCACAAAAAACTTCCTACGGAAGCACAAATGATTTTCGTAAGCCGTGCGACGCTGTTGCGGGGTTGCTCCCGGAGGGATTTTTTTACCAACCCGGGTCGGCATGGCTGAAAGCCATCGAATTCGGAAGGAACGAGGTAGATCGTGGTGAGGCAGAACGTCGAGAAAGAGAACAGACCACACAAGACTATCAGCGCCGAAGCGAGGCGGCTAAATGCTTGGGTTTTCCTAACCCTGAAGTAGCGCAAAGGCTTTCACAGAAATTGGAAACCGATCCCGAGTTCCTGAAAAGACTGGAGGCCGAGAGCCAGAAGCCGGCGTTTCCCGAACGTCCGTCTCGGGATCCCGAACGCAGAGGTGAAAGGACAGCCCAACAACACGCAGAGAGTCGCGAGAAAGAATACGAGAGACGGGAAAGAAGCGTTCGTGTTTCACGGGGAGAAATCGATCCGAAAACTTGGCTTAGAGAACAGTACACGAACCGAGACGGTGAGATGATCTGTCAGATTTGCCAAAGGGAAATGCCGTTCAAAAAGCGTGACGGCGAATACTATTTTGAAGCAGTGGAGGCGCTTTCCGGCGAGGATTTTCCTAGGGAACATGAATCCCAGTTCGTGGCCCTGTGCCCTCTATGTGCAGCGATGTACGAGGAGTTCGTAAAGCGTGAAAAGTCCTCCATGAGTGAACTGCATGAGGCGTTGACAGTTTCAGACGGACTTGAGATCCCCTTGGAATTGGGAGAACGGAGGGCAAGGCTACGCTTCGTAGAGACCCATATGGTCGATATGAGGGCTGTCCTCCGTAAGCGCGGTACATTCTGAACCGGACGTCCGTATCCTATTGTGGATCGGATGAAGAGGGAAATCGAGGGTTGTGGGGTAGTTCAGAGCGTCGGACCGACGAGAAGGGAGTAAGTCATGTCGGAGCAACGGTTGCAAGGAAGCGTGAACGCGCTCATGACGTATGCCGGGATGCTGGTTCTGGCTTCCCTCGAAACGTTTTTCTTGACCGTCCTGCCCGCAACGGCTGCGGACATGGCTGCGGCCGAGTTGGTCAACACGGACGGCAAGGCCATCGGACAAGCGACGTTCGAGCAGACCCCCGGCGGCGTGCTCCTGTTCGTCAAGGTGACCGGCCTGCCGCCCGGCCCCCATGGGATCCACCTGCACAGCGTCGGTGGTTGCGCCCCCGACTTCAAGGCCGCCAAGGGACACATCAACCCGGACAAGCGCGCCCACGGCCTGCGCAACCCGGACGGCCCCGACAACGGCGACCTGCCCAACCTGTACGTGGCCGCGGACGGAACCGGCGCGGCCGAGTTCTACACCACCCGCGTCAGCGTCGCCGACGGCAAGCGCGCCCCGGCCCTGCTGGACGCGGACGGTTCTGCCGTCATCATCCACGCCAACCCCGACGACCACATGACCCAACCCATCGGCGGCGCCGGCGGCCGCCTCGCCTGCGGGGTCGTGGAGAGGAAGGCCGCCGCCCCGAAGTGAGCATAAAGGGAGTTAAGCCCGTAGTATGGGAAGGCAAGCTGTGACGGTCACGACGCCGGCCGTGCGGGAACGGCTGGACGACTACCTGAACACCCCGCGGGTGGCGCCGCTCTTCGTCCTGGGCGACGCACTCGAAGTGCTGAGGGAGTTTCCATCCGAGGTCTTCGATTGCTGCATGACCAGTCCTCCGTACTGGGGCAAGCGGGAGTACGCCAACAGCGGCATCGGGCTCGAAAAGGACTATCGGGACTTCATTCGCAACCTGGGCGCGGTATGCGCCGAAATCAAGCGAGTGCTCAAGCCTGCCGGTTCCTTCTGGCTCAACATCGGCGACTCCTATGCCGACAAGAACCTTGTGGGTATCCCTTGGCGTCTTGCCATCGAGTTGATGGACGGGCAGGGCTGGATCCTCAGGAACAGCGTGGTCTGGAACAAGGTCAAGGGAGGCCCCGACAATACCAGGGACCGCCTGCGCAACGTCCATGAAGACGTCTTCCACTTCGTCAAGTCCCCGCAAGGTTACTACTACGACATGGATGCCATCCGCAGCACGCCCAAGCGGGCGAAGGTGGTCAACGGCGCGGTGGTCTCGGCCAGCGGAGTACGCGGGGTTCGATACAGAAGGCAGGTCGAGTTGTCCTCCGAACTCACCGAGGCCGAGAAGAAGAACGCCTTCGATGAATTGGAGGGGATGCTCGGCCGTGTTGCGAACGGCTCGATAGCCGACTTTCGCATGATCATCCGGGGCCGGCAAAGGACGACCCATTCCGATTCGGAACGGGTCTCCGGACGGGCCAGGGAACTGAGAGACAAGGGCTTCTACTTCCTGAAATATCATCCGAACGGGAGCAAGCCCTCCGACGTATGGGACATCCTCCCCGAGGACACCCAGAGGCGAAAGGCCCACTTCGCTCCCTATCCCGAGGACATTTGCAAGATCCCGATCCTGGCCACTTCTCCCGTGGGCGGGCTGGTCCTGGATCCCTTCTGCGGCACAGGCACGACCATGTCGGTCGCCAGCGCATTGGGCCGGGAATCCGTCGGCATCGATCTCTCGAGCGATTATCTCGAGATTGCGGAAGAGAGGAGCGCTACGCTCTTATGAGCGACGTCCTCGAACTCTTCGGTGAGGCGACGCTGGACGAGCGGGGCCCGCAGTGGGACACGGTTCTCGGCCGCCAGTGGTGCCCTTTTCTCGACCGCAAGTGCATCAAGGTCAGGAAGAGCGAACCGGAAGTCTCCATAGGCACATGTTCGGTTCTGTACGGCAGAGCCAAACGACCCATCGTGATCTGTCCGTACCGTCTGCTCGAACGAGGGCAGATATTCACAGACTGTCTGCATCTCCTTTCCATGCACGAGCCCGGAAACGAGATCCACACCGTGCCGGAGGTATCCGTGCCGAGCGGAAGCGTCGATTATTTTCTCGTGTCGGTACGCGATGGAAAGGTGAAGGATTTTGTCGGCATCGAATTGCAGACGTTGGATACCACGGGCACGGTGTGGCCCGCACGACAGCGGTTTCTACGGAAGGTCGGCTTGGACGTCGTCCGGGAAGAAGCGGCGCCGTACAAGACTTGCGGCATGAACTGGAAGATGACGGCCAAGACGATCCTGGTCCAGCTTCACCACAAGATCCAGACCTGCGTCGTTCATTGCTCGAAGAGCTTCTACGAACTCGGCATAGCACAGCCCGTTGTAATATCTATGATCCCTCGTAAAAGAGGTGCCCTGATAGGGCGGATCCATGTAAATGAGAGCGAGTGGAGGGAGTGGAGTGGAAGCTGGAGGAGGGGGAGGTGGTGGTACAGGTGGGTCACGGGGGAGGGGAGTTGAGTTGCCCGGAGTGTGGGCGTGGGGGGATCCGGTGCGACACGCGGCAGCGGCGGTGGCGGCATCTGGACACGTGTCAGGTACCGGACGGTCTTGGAGGCGGGGGTTCCGCGGGTGGAGTGTGAGGAGCACAAGGTGAGGCAGGTGCGGGTTCCGTGGGGGGAAGAGCGGTCGCGGTTCACGGCGCTGTACGAGGGGTTGATCCTGGACTGGTGCAACAGGCGAGTATTGCGGGGGTGGCGGGGATGATGGGGCTGAGTTGGGATGAGGTGGACGGAGTGATGCGTCGCGGGGTGGAGCGGGGATTGGCGCGGCGGCAGGTGGAAGTGCCGGAGCGGCTGGGGGTGGATGAGACGTCGTTCCAGAAGCGGCACGAGTACGTGACGGCGGTGAACGACCTGGAGGGGCGGGTGTTGCACGTGTCGGACGGGCACGGGAAGGAGGCGTTGCGAGAGTTCTACGGGCAGTTCGAGCGGGAAGAGCGAAGCGTGTGGCCCGCATGGTTCGGAAGCACCTGGAAGGAATCCTCACTGTGGTGGTCCAGCGGGTGACCAACGCCCGAGCCGAAGGGATCAACTCCGGCATCCAGTGGCTGAAATACCGGGCCCGCGGCTACCGCAACCGCCAGCGCTTCCGCAACGCCATCTACTTCCACTTCGGTGGCCTTGATGTCTACCCCGATGGCGTCGCCCAAAGACCCCTTACCCACACGAATTCCTGAAGAGCCAAGTCCTCTAACGACTTGCGGGCTCGGTCATAACCACACTCGTCAACAAGAGTTGACAGTAGTCTCTGCAAACTGCCTTTTTGCATGGCCATTCCCCTCTGGCTACAGATCCACCATCGTCATGAATTCGTCTGCGATTCCATGGAGTTCAGACTGTGCATTCATCGTCCCGGCTGTCATCGACCGAAACCCATGTGCAAGTTGTCCTGGTTCCCTACCTACTCCCCTCCAGAAACCCCCTCCGATGCGACAATGCCGGCAGCCTGCGCCTCACCTCCTCCAGGTACTCCAGGTCGATGGTAGCCAGGATGATCCCCGGCTCGGTGTCCGCCTTGGCGACCACCTTGCCCCAGGGGTCCACGATCATGGAATGGCCGTAGGCGGACATGCTGGCGGGGTGGCGGCCGGTCTGGTCGGGGGCGATGACATAGACCTGGTTCTCGATGGCGCGGGCGCGGAGCAGCGGCTCCCAGTGGGCGGGGCCGGTGGCGGTGGAGAAGACGGACGGCACGAAGATGATCCGGGCGCCGCGGTCGGTCAGGCGGCGGTACAGTTCCGGGAAGCGCAGGTCGTAGCACACGGAAAGCCCCATGGGGCACAAGGGAGTGTCCGCCACTGCCACGGCGTCGCCCGGCTGCCGGAACCGGGATTCGCGGATGGGCTCCTCGCCCTCGATATCGACGTCGAACAGGTGGATCTTGCGGTACTTGGCGATGATTCCGGTTCCGGGGCCGAGGAGCACGCTGGTGTTGAAGGCCCGGTTCCCGCCGTCCGTGCGCTCCAGGATGGAGCCTGCCAGCAGGTACACTCCAAGCTCCGCGGCCAGGGCGCTCATGCGCTCCGTGGAAGGACCCGGCACCGGCTCGGCGTTGGCCCCGGTGTCCGCGCCGCGGCCCCGCCAGTGGAACACCTCCGGCAGGACTACGAGTTGCGCCCCTTCCGCGTGGGCTTGGCGGATCCACCGTTCGGCTTCCCGGAGGTTCGCCTCCTTGTCGGACGTGGCCAGCATCTGGACCGCGGCGGCGAGGAACTTCATGGGAATATCCTTCGGAACGTCTGATCCATTCCGGTTCGAACTCCCTCTCCCTGTGGGAAAGCGCGTCCTTCGACTTCGCTTTGCTACGCTCAGGATGAACGGGGTACTACGCTACGCTCAGGATGAACGGAGGTAATTGTTCAGCGTTTCCTTTCAACGATGCGCGGAGACGATCCCCTCTCCCTGACTCTGGAAGGCTCCAAAGAAGGATGATACCATAAGCGCATGTCCGGAGGGACTTCGGGAAAGGGAAACCGGCAGGAAAGCCTGTTCCGTGAGCTTCGGAGCTTTGCGGAACGGTGCGGCGTCGAGGTCCGCTGCGAGAAGCTTTCCCGGGACTTCGGTTACCGCGTGCGCAGCGGCGGCTGTCTGGTGAAGGGACGGAAGTGGGTGGTCGTGGATCGGACGCTCTCGGTCCGTGATCGGCTGGACCTTCTGGCTGACGAGCTCAAGCAGTCCCTCGAGGGGAACCCGGAGATACCCGCCAACCTGCGCGCACTGCTCGACTGATCCCGCCCGTTCCGCGGCGGCCGCGCCGCCCCCTATTTCATGAAGAAATCGAGCGAGGCGGTGGTGTAGTCGAGCAGCGGTCCCCAGTACACGCCGAGCACCAGGATCAGCACTGCCAGGAGGCCCAGCAGCGGGGTCGCGCTCGCGGTGGCGGCCACGGGTCCGTCATCGGGGCCGGGCTCTTCGAGGAACATGGTCTTGACCACACGGACGTAATAGTACAGCGAGACGACGGTGTTGATGAGCGCCGCCACCGCCAGCACGTAGAACTGGCCCTCGATGATGGCGGCGAACAGCAGCAGCTTGCCGATGAACCCCGCCAGCGGCGGCAACCCGGTGAGCGAGAAGAGGAAGAGCGCCATGCACACGGCCGGGAACGCAGCGCCCCGGTAGGCCAGGCCCCGGTAGGCGTCCATGTCTTCGCGGCCCGTGGCGTTGGCCATCACCATGACTACCAGGAAGGCCCCGAGGTTCATGATGAGATAGACCACCACGTAGAAGAGCATGGCGTTGAGCCCGTCGTTGTTCAGCACCACGAGGCCCATCATGACGTAGCCCGCGTGGGCGATGCCGGAGTAGGCCAGCAGGCGCTTGACGTTCCTCTGGTTCAGGGCGGAGAGGTTGCCCCAGGTCATGGTGACGATGCTGAGGGCCACCAGCAGGTCGGTCCACTGGATCGCGGGGAACGCTTGGAAGGTCCAGACCCCCTCCTGCCCGAGTGTGGAGACCGCGGGGTAGAAGAACCGGATCAGGATGGCCGCCCCCGCGGCATTGGAGGCCACCGACAGGAACCCGGTGAAGGGGGTCGGCGCGCCCTGATATACGTCCGGCGACCACATGTGGAACGGCGCGAAGGCCATCTTGTAGCCGAAGCCGGCGAGGATGAAGACGAACGCGATGAACAGGCCCGTGTGGTTGCCGTCGGTCTGGGACATGGCCGCGTTGATGGCGGCGTAGTCCAGGCTCCCGGCCATGCCGAACACCCAGCTCATGCCGTAGATCATGGCGCCGGAGGCCACGCCGCCGTAGATGAGGTACTTCAACGCCGCCTCGGCCGAGCGGCGGTCGTGCGGCAACATGCCGGTGAGGATGTACGAGGTCAGGCTCACCAGCTCCAGCCCGAGGTAGGCCATGAGCAGGTTGTTGGCCGAGGCCATGAAGAACATGCCCAGGCCGCAGGTGAGCAGCACGATGTAGTACTCGCCCAGGTGGACTTGGCGGACCTCCCCCGACCCGATGGACATCCATATCGCGGCTGCCAGCGCCGCAAGGGTCAGCATCTTGAAGAACAGGCTGAAGTTGTCCAGGGCGACCATGCCGTGGAACAGCAGCGCGGACGGCGCGCCGTACAGGTCCACCGCGGCGTCCGCGGCGACCACGCATCCGGCCAGGCCCACGTAGGCCAGGATCCGCTTGTTGGCCACCACCAGGTCCAGGACCGTCAACAGGATGACCGTCCCCGCGAGGACGATCTCCGGATGGAACAGCTCGAGGCTTGCGAGGTTACCGAGTTCCATCTCGTGCTACGACAGGTGCGTGACCACCATCAGGTTGATGTTGTCGAGGGATGCCTGGAGCAGGTCGAGCACCACCCGGGGATACACGCCCACCACCACCACGATCACCCCCAACGGGAACAGCGTGAAGATCTCGCGGCCGTTGATCTCGGGCAGCGACCGGTACTTCTCGTTGGGCGGCCCCAGATAGACCCGCTGCATCATCCACAGCATGTAGCCCGCGGTGATGACGATGCCCAGGGCCGCGACGATGGTCAGCACGTGGTACCTGGGCCACGCGCCCAGGAGGATCAGCACCTCGGAGACGAACCCCGACAGGCCCGGAAGGCCCATGGAGGCGAAGAACGCCAGCGCGGTGAACCCGGCGTAAACCGGCATGATGCCGGCCAGGCCGCCGAAGCCGTTGATCTCCCGGTGGTGGGCGCGGTCGTAGATCACCCCCACCAGCAGGAAGAGCATGGCGGTGATGGTGCCGTGGTTGAACATCTGGAGCACCGCGCCGTTGATGCCCTGGCTGTTGAACGCGGCCATCCCCAGCATGACGTATCCCATGTGGCTGACGCTGGAGTAGGCCACCAGCTTCTTCATGTCCGTCTGCGCCATGGCGCAAAGGCCGCCATAGACGATGTTCCACGCTCCCAGGGCCGCGAGGAAGTAGAAGGCCAGGTCCGCGGTGGCCGCCGGGAGCATGGGGTAGTTGATGCGCAGGATGCCGTAGGTGCCCATCTTGAGGAGGATCCCCGCCAGGATCACGGAGATGGCGGTGGGGGCCTCCACGTGGGCGTCGGGCAGCCAGGTGTGGAACGGGAAGGCCGGGATCTTGATGGCGAAGCCGATGAACAGCGCCATCCACACCACGTGCTGGAAGCCCCAGCCCCACAGGTTGAACGGCCACATGGCCAGCGGCGCGGTGCTGTAGAGCCTGCTCCGGTCCATGAGTCTGGTCATGTCGAAGGTGTTGGGCTCGGTGTAGAAGTAGAGGGCGAGGATCGCCACCAGCATCAGCACGCTGCCGAGCAGGGTGTAGAGGAAGAACTTGATGGCGGCGTACTCCTTTCGCGGGCCGCCCCAGATGCCGATGAGGAAGTACATGGGAAGCAGCATGACCTCCCAGAAGACGTAGAAGAGCACGAAGTCCAGGGCCACGAACACCCCGGTCATGCCCGTGTCCAGCAGCAGGAACAGCGCGAAGTACCCCTTGACCCCCTTGTCGATGCCCCAGGAAGCGAAGATGCAGAGGAAGGACAGGAGCGCCGTCAACAGCACCATGGAGACGCTGAGGCCGTCCACCCCCACGAAGTACTCGATGTTGAAAGCGGGGATCCAGGCGGCCCGCTCGACGAACTGCATGGCGGTGGTGGTAGTGTCGAAGTTGGCGTAGAGCCAGACCCCCAGGATGAGCGGCGGCACGGTGGCCAGGGCCGAGACCCAGCGAATGAGCTCATGGCGCTCCCTGGGCAGGACGAGCACGACGAACATCCCTACCAGGGGGCAGAAGACCATGTAGCTGAGCACGTGATCGGTCATTTTCCCATCTCTCCTATGCGGATCAGCTCCAGTAGCGCAGCTTGATGATCAGGACGACAACCACCGCTCCCACCACCACGTAGAGGTAACTGTTGATGTTCCCGGTCTGGACCCTTCGGAAGTTGTTGCCGATGGCGAAGGTGACGTTGGCCACGGCGTTCACCAGCATGTCGATGACGTAGCGGTCGAACAGGCCGTTGAACCACGAGACGACGGTGGTGAGCTTGGCCGACCCGTCCACGATGGTGTCGATGACGTAGCGGTCGAAGGCCGCTCCCACTCGCGCCAGCAGCAGCGTGCCGCCCACGAACACGAACTGATAGACTTCATCCACGTAGTACTTGTTGTCGAGCAGGCGGTGGGCGAACCCCCCGGGGGCTTCCAGCCGCTCCCGCTCCGGCGCGCGGACGTAGTACAGGCGCCAGGCCGCGAGCGCCCCCACCGCGGCCGCGGCGATGGAAGCGCCCATGACGAGCAACTCCTCCACCACCGGGTGGTGCTCGTGATGGGCGTGGATGACCGGTTCGAGCCAGTGGTCGAGCTGGCTCCCGCCCAGGAACGCCGGCAGCCCGACGTAGCCCACGACGACGGAGCCGGCCGCGAGGATCCACAGTGGGTAGGTCATGACCTCCGGGGACTCGTGCAGGTGCTCGCGCACGTGGCGGTCCGCCCGGCATTCGCCGAAGAACACCAGGAAGAACTGGCGGAACATGTAGAACGCGGTCAGGCCCGCCACGAACACGCCCGCCAACCACAGCCCCACGTTGTGGGAGGCCCAGGTCTGCCACAGGATGGCGTCCTTGGAGAAGAACCCGGCCAGGAAGGGGGTCCCCGCAATGGCCAGGACGCCGATGGCGAAGGTCCAAAAGGTCGCCGGCATGGCCGTCCGCAGGCCGCCCATCCGCCGCATGTCCTGCTCTCCCTGCATGGCGTGGATGATGCTGCCGGAGCCGAGGAACAGGCACGCCTTGAAGAAGGCGTGGGTGAGCAGGTGGAAGACCCCCGCGGCGTAGGCCGCCACGCCCATGGCCAGGAACATGTAGCCGAGCTGGCTGATGGTGGAATAGGCCAGCACCCGCTTGATGTCGGTCTGGGTCACGGCGATGGTGGCGGCGAAGAAGGCCGTGGCCGCGCCCACCACCGCGATGACGCCCAGGGTCGCCGGGGCCGCGGAGAAGAGCTCGTTGAGCCGCGCGATCATATAGACCCCGGCCGTCACCATGGTGGCCGCGTGGATCAGCGCGCTCACCGGCGTCGGCCCCTGCATGGCGTCCGGCAGCCAGACGTAGAGCGGGAGTTGCGCGGACTTGCCGGTGGCGCCGACGAACAACAGGAGGGTCACCAGCGTGGCCACGCTCACGCCCCACAGGTCCATGCCCGCCAGCAGCGGCGCGTGCTCCCCGATCTCCCGGAAGGCGAGTGTGCCGTGGCCGTGCCCGGCCAGGCTCCAGAAGAGGAGGAAGACGCCCAGCACGAAGCCGAAGTCGCCGATGCGGTTGACGATGAACGCCTTGTTGCCGGCCCGGGTGTTGGCGTGGTCGTGGAACCAGAACCCGATGAGCGCCCACGAGCACAGCCCCACGCCCTCCCAGCCCACGAACATGAGCAGCAGGTTGTCCGCGGTCACCAGCAGCAGCATGGAGAAGGTGAACAGGTTCAGGTAGGCGAAGTAGCGCCACAGGGACCGGTCCTCGTGCATGTAGCCGATGGAGTAGAAGTGGATCAGTCCGCCGATGCCGCTCACCACCAGGATCATGATGGCCGAGAGCGGGTCCACCCAGAAGGCCACGTCCACCTGGAACGAGCCCAGGGGGATCCAGCTATAGAACCGGTCGATGAGGAACCGGTCCCCGGCGTCGAGGAAGAGCAGCCGCCCGAAAGCCCACAGGGAGAGCAGGAACGACAGGGTCACCGGGGCGCAGGCGATGATCGCCACCGTCTCCTTGCCCGCGCGCTCCTGTATCCGGGCGCCCAGCAGCCCGTTCACCGCCGCGCCCAGCAGCGGGAGCAGCACGATCCAGCGGAGGAAATCGGTTTGAACGGGGTGGTCCATGGCGCGGCAACTCGTGGAGGACTAGTCCTTGAGGGTCTCGGTGGCCTCGACGTCGATGGTGCTGAAGAGCTGGAAGATGGCGAGGACGATGGCCAGGCCGATGGCGGCTTCGGACGCGGCCAGCATGATGATGAAGACGGTGTAGATCTGCCCGTCCACGTATCCGGTGCTGAAGTGCGAGAACGCCACGTAGTTCAGCCCCGCGGAGTTGAGTATGAGCTCGACCCCCAGCAGGATGCTGATGGCGTTGCGCCGAGTGAGCACGATGTAGATGCCCAGGGAGAACAGGATGCCCGCTACCACCAGGTAGTGCTTCAGTCCCACGTCCGCCAGCAGCCCAACGAATTCAGCCATCTTCCGGAACTCTCGCTATTCCTTGATTTCCTTGCGCGACAGCGTGATGGCGCCGATGAGGGCCACCAGCAGCACCACCGCGGCGATCTGGAACGGCAGCAGGTAGTCGCCGAGGAAGAGGTCGCCGATGACCGCGGTGGTGGGATCGTAAGCCACCTCCCCGGCCTTGGCCCACCGGGTCTCGCCGATGGCATAAACCAGGATGCCCAGGAAGACCGCCACCGCGGCCAGCGCGGGGATGCGGCCCACCGTGCGGTTGGTGATCCGGATGTCGCTGATCCGGTGGGTCAGCATGACCGCGAACAGGATCAGGACCAGGATGCCGCCCACGTAGATGAGCACCTGCACCGCGGCCACGAAGTCCGCCCCGAGGAACACGTACAGCCCGGCCACGCCGCCGAACGTGCCGAGCAGGGAGAACGCGGAATGCACGATGTTGCGCGAGAACGCCACGACGCACGCGGACCCCACCACCACGAAGGAAACCATGTAGAAGATGAGGACCTCTATGGGAATCTCCATGATAAACCACCCTTTTGCCGGGAGAAACGGGAGGGTTGCGCCGCCGATGGCCGATTACGGTGGGGGCAGGAGCCTGTCCCGCGAAAAAGTCTTGCGAGTTCCCGACGCGGCCCCGGGGACGGTCAGGTCGGGTCCGGATCGGCCACCTCGTCCATGTACCTCTTGCCAATGTCAACCTTCTGGACCATTCGGGGTTCCGTCTCGCCGCCCTTCTTCGGCTTGTAGAGAGGAACTTTCTCGGTCACGAAATGCCGCACCAGACCGGCGGGGTTGTTGCAGGCGCCCTCGAACTCCTGGGTGTGGCGGATGGATCCCGTGGGGCAGGCCTCCATGCACAGGCCACAATACATGCACTTGCAGATGTCGATGTCAAACTGGGTGAAGTCCCGCTGCTTCGTCTCCTTGTTCATCTCGATGCCGATGGCGATGCAGTTGATGGGGCACACCCGCTCGCACGCGAGGCAGCCGGTGCAGATGTCCATGTCCACCTCCAGGATGCCCCGGTAGCGCAACGGCAGGGTGGCCTGCACCTGCTGGGCGATGCGGTCCGGGTACTGGACGGTGGAGGGCTTGCGGACGAAGTGCGAGAAGGTGATGGTCATCCCCTCGAAGATGCTCTGCACGGTGTCCTTGACGTTCCGACAGTATTCGATGATTCCGTTCATGGCGTTTCCCAACCGTGTGTGAGCGAACCCCGTCAGCGGCCCCTATACGTAGGGCTTGAGGTACAGGACGGGGCGCGAGTGGCGGATCTGGTACACTACCCGCCAGACGAAATAGAGCGTGATGAGCGCGGACACGGCCAGGGTGGCCAGGGTCAGCGCGGCGTTCCCGTCAGGCCAGACCACCAGCAGCGCAATGGTGCCGAACAGGCAGACGAACGCGATGGGGACCATGTACTTCCAGCACATGGCCATGAGCTGGTCCACGCGCACCCGGGGCAGGGTGCCGCGCACCCACATGGCGACGAAGGCCCACATGTACGCCTTGACGAAGAAGACCGCGAACTCCAGGACTCCCTTGGCCACGGGATGGTCGGCCATCGCGACCCCGAAGATGGTGGCCGGTATCTGCCAGCCGCCCAGGAACAGGGTCGCGGCGATGGCGCCGATGACGTACAGGTTGCCCCACTCCGCGAAGAAGAAGAACAGGAAGCGCATGCCGCTGTACTCGGTGACGTACCCGGCCACCAGCTCGGACTCGGCTTCGGGGATGTCGAAGGGGGTCCGGTTGCCCTCCGCCAGCGCCGACGTGAAGAAGAGGAAGAAGGCCGCCAGGGTGAAGGGGTTGTAGAAGATGAACCAGTCCCAGGGGGCCCATCCCTGGGCCTCGATGATCCCCTGCATGCTGAGGGTGCCCGCCAGGAAGACCACCGTCAGCACCGAGAGGCCCGCGGGGATCTCGTAGCTGACGATCTGTGCGGCCGAGCGCATGCCGCCCAGCAGCGACCACTTGTTGTTGGACGACCAGCCCGCCATGAGGATCCCCACCACCGCCAGCGAGGTGATGGCCAGCAGGTAGAGGATGCCGATGTTGAGGTCCGCGGCGATGAGCCAACTGCCGAAGGGTATGACCACGAACGCGCCGATGAACCCGGCGAAGACGACGTAGGGGGCCAGCAGGAAGAGCTTCCGGTCCGCGGAGGCCGGGATGATGTCCTCCTTCTGGATGTTTTTCACCCCGTCGGCCAGCCACTGGAGCACCCCCTGGGGACCCACCCGGTTGGGGCCGACCCGGGACTGCATGCGCGCCCACACTCGCCGCTCGAGCCAGCTCGTGACCCCCGCGAGGGGCGCCACGAAGAAGGACAGCACCGCGAAGGCCACGAGGACGGCCGCGAGGGCGTAGCCCAACCCCGCGGGCACGGCCCCCGGCAACAACCCCTGCAGGAAGTCCTGGATGCTGGCGTCCATGGCGGCGGCCTACCGGTCGATCTCCGGCGCGTCCACGTCGAGGCTGGCGATCAACGCGATCAGGTCGGCCACCATGATCCCCGGACTGATCTTGTCGATGATGCTCATGGCGGTGAAGGATCCGGTGCGGATGCGCACCCGGTAGGGGTACTCGCTGCCGTCGCTGACCACGTAATAGCCCATGTCCCCGCGGGGCGCCTCCACGCGCACGTAGGTCTCGCCCCGGGGCGGCTTGAACTTGCGCGCCACCTTGGCGATGGCCGGCCCCTCGGGCAACCGCCGGATGCACTGGCGGAGGATCCTGCAGCTCTCCGTCAGCTCCCGGATGCGCACGTGGTAGCGGTCGTAGGAGTCGCCCACCGCGCCCCTCTCGCCCCGGCCCACCGGCACCTCGAAGTCGAGCTCGGGATAGACCGAGTAGGGGATGTCCCGGCGGATGTCCCACCGGACCCCGGAGGCCCGCAGGTTCGGACCCACCAGGTTGTACTGGAGGGCGTCCTCCCTGGAGATCACCGCGACGTTGGCCAGCCGCTCGATGAAGATCTTGTTGTAGGACAGCAGCCGGTTGTACTCGTCCACGATGGGCTCGAAGTGGTCCAGGAACTCGGTGATCCGGGCGCAGGTCTCGGGCTTGACGTCGTAGCCCACGCCGCCGATGCGGAGGTAGTTGTAGGTGAGGCGGGCGCCGCAGATCTCTTCCATGAGGTCGTTGATGGTCTCCCGCTCCCGGAGCGCGTGCAGGAAGGGGGTGATGGCGCCGATGTCCTGTCCGAAGGTGCCCACCGCGATGAGGTGGCTGGCGATGCGGTTGAGCTCGCACGCGATGACGCGGCAGTACTCGCCCCGGGGCGGCACCTCGATGCCCGCCAGCCGCTCCGCGGCCATGCAGAAACCCTGGTTGGCGAACATGGCGGCCAGGTAATCGGCCCGGTCGGTATAGGGGACGTAACCGTGCCAGGTGACCTTCTCGCCGATCTTCTCGATGGACCGGTGCAGGTAACCCACGTCGGGGATCGCTTCCCGGATGACCTCCCCGTCGGTCTTGACCACGAAGCGGAGCACGCCGTGGGTGCTCGGATGCTGCGGCCCCACGTTCAGGGTCATGTCTTCCGTGTGCAACGATTGGGCGGCGGCCTCGCTCATGGTGTCCGATCCTTCCCGTGGGTCCTGCGTCGCGCGGAGACGGTCCCGGCCCTCAGCGCATGTTTTCCGGGACCAGCGGCTCGCGCTCGGTGCTGATGCCGTCGTACTCCTCCTGCTCGACGAAGTCCTTGCGCAGCGGGTGGCCCACCCAGTCCTCGGGCAGCATGATCCGGCGGAGGTCCGAGTGTCCCTCGAACACGACTCCGAAGAGGTCGAACACCTCCCGCTCGAACCAGTTGGCCACCTTCCAGACGTCCTCCACCGTCGCGATCCGGGGCGCTTCCCGGTCCACGTCGGCCTTCACCACGACCTGCTGCCGAGCCGCGTAGGAGAACAGGTGATACACCACCTGTATCACGTCATCCTTCGGGAGATCGACGGCCGTCAGGTCGGAGAGCACTTCGAACTTCAGGGCGTCGTCGTCCCGCAGGGCGAGGCAGACCGCCTTGAGGCCGGCAGGCTCCACCTTGAAGAAAGGGTCCGGCCCCTGCTCGTCGAAGTCTCCCACACCGTCGGGGCAAAGCTCCCTGACGCGGTCGTATATCTCCTTTGCCGTCATGCGGTCGATGCCTGCCGGAAGACCCCGCCCGTCAGTTCTTCACCCACTCCAGGTCGCCCTTGCACCAGTCGTAGATGAGGCCCAGGAACACGATGAGGGTGAAGACCGCGATGGCGCCGAAGGCGAAGAGGCCCGCGTCGTTCTGGAGCCAGTCCCGAAAGACCACGGCCACCGGGAAGATGAAGGCGATCTCCACCTCGAAGATGATGAAGATGAGCGCGATGAAGTAGAACCGGACGTTGAAGTTGACCCACGCGCTCCCGGACGCGGGCTCGCCGCACTCGTAGGTCGAGAGCTTCCGCAGTTGCGGGTTGGAAGGCCGCAACAGCCGCCCGATCAACAGGTTCACCCAGACGAAACCCACCCCCAGCAACGTGAAGGCCAACACACTGGCGAAGTCGAAGAGCATCTTTTCCCCTGGTAAGTGGAAGGAATCCGTAATCTTTTCAGGGGCCTACTATATGCACAAAAGCCGGTCCCGGTCAACAAAGGCGTCCCGGGGGCCTGCGGCCCTCTCTGCCGACTCCCGGCGAGACGGCGGGGTCGGGAACCTCGTCAACGTCGTCGTCCGGGGGGTACGCAGGAGTCCTCACCGGAGCAATTCCGTAACTGCGCGCCACATCTTGCGAAACGACGCCGCGGACCGGCGTGCTCGCTCCATCCGGATGGGCCGGGGCACGTCAGGAAATAGTCCGGGCGTTTCCACCGCGGCGATTCTCCGAATCAGGATCGGGACGGCCTCTACCTCGCCGCGTCCTTCGACGATGGCGGCAATCGTCGGCATGAGTCAGAGATCGCTGCGAAAAAGCTCGATTTGACCGGGGGACGCCGAGTCCGGGTCCGGTCGGAGTTGGTCCGTGCGGAGGAGCTCGCCGGCCGTGAACAGCCGGTCGCGCAAGACCGACAGACCAACTTCATCGAGGAAGCCGATCTTCGTCTCGCCGTGCTCGGCTACGACGGCCAGGATCGACTCGTCTGGAATATCGTGGTTGTCGAGCAGATCCGGGCTGTGGCTCGTTACGAGGACCTGCACGTGCTCGGTCGCATCCCGAAGGGCGTCCACGAGGACCCCGGCAGCCGCGGGATGAAGCGCGATCTCCGGCTCTTCGATACCCACCAATCGAGGAGCGGAGCCACCGTTTCCCGCGCCTTGGAAGAGCGCCAGGAGAACAGCGAAGGCGCGCAGAGTTCCATCCGACATGTTGCTCGCAAGGAAGCGCCAAGGGTGCTTCGCCCCACGGACTTCCTGCAGGAATTCAAGGGTTTCCCTGGGGCCGATCAACCGCGGAGAGACTTTGGTGATTCCGGGGACGACTTTTCCGAGATACTCATCGATCCGCGTCTTGAACTCGGGCGAGTGCACCGCAAGGTTGGACAACACACTCGCCACGTTGCTTCCGTCCCCCAGCAAGAGACCGCCCGGGTCGGGCGGCTGGAGGTCTCGGATCGCATCAGGGTTCAGGTTGTAGAACCCCGTATCCGACAGTGCGTCATAGACGGGGCGAAAAGCATCGACGCCTGAAACGTTGACCAGGTACAAGCGGTCGGCCGCGGCCACCGGCGGCGACGCAAGGGTACTCTTGACCACGCGCCCCTGCTCCACTCTGTAGTAGTCATTCCGATTTTCTCGACTCACAACGCATTCCTCGCGCTGGATCTCGTATCCGCCCTGCTTCCTCGCCCCAACCGTAAACGCATATTGGCCCCTTGAATCTGCGAGGTTGAATCCCACATGGATGCCGAAATTGGTTGGATGACCACTGGAACGCCTGCGCACCTCGTTGATCCCGCCCCGGTCCCGCAAGGCGTGATCCATCGAGGACCAAAGCGAGTCGGCCACGAAGCGGAGCGCATCGAGAAAATTGCTTTTCCCCGAGCCGTTCGGACCGACGAGAAACGAAAGCTGCGCCGGCGAAACGTCGCACGCAGCGATGCTCTTGTAGTTGCGCAGCACGACCCGGGTCAGCAGCCGCTTGTCCGGCTTGTCTGTCATCTGGTCCATGATTACGCTATCGGCGGCTACACAGGTCAAGACGGGACGGATGCCGCGGCCCTGCGCCTGACGTAGGCCATGAGGCTGGGGATGCCCGCGGCAATCGACCCGTCCGCATCGTCTTCGACGACGTACCCCAACAGTCGAAGGTTCTCCAACGCGTCAGCGGCGCTCACCTTTGCCGAGTCCGGGGCCAAGCCCTCGGTCAACCCGTCGATAGCCGCCTCTCTGGTGATGGACCGGGCGCCGTCGGAGCAGGCGCGGGCCAAGGCCGCAGCGGCTTGGGGCGCCCGAAGCCTGACGATTTCCCGCCACCGCTCGGCGTAGTAGCGGTTGCGAAGCTGATGGACCGATGGCCGCGCCCGTTGGACGTGGGCCAAGGTCAACCGCGTCTCATGGCCGCCCAAGGTCCGCAGCGCATGTCTGCCCCACATTTGCAGGAAGTAGGGATAGCAGCCGGCGTCGTCCACCATGTGGTCCAACGCATCCCGGTCCACCTGCACGCCGCCGGTGTCGAGGGGCTTGCGGATGGCGTCCATGGCGGCCGGGCGGCGCAGCAGCCCGACCGGCATGTCGCCCTCGTCCAGCCTGCTCCAGAAATTGGAGTCCATGCGACCCAGATGCGGCGTCAGGAGGGGCGTCCCCGTCAGAAGGAGCATGAACGGCGCCTCGTCCCGAACCGCCTGGGAAGCGTTCAGCAGCGCCGTCCCCACTTCCAGGTCGAGGGTGTGCGCCTCATCCACCAGCAACATCAAGGGCTTGTCATGGCAGGATCGGACCAACGCTTCGACCCATTCCGCCTCGTCCATGCCGCCGTAAGTCGCGGTGGTGACGCGCTTTCCGCCCATGCGGGTTGCTCCGAGTCCGAGGCCGCCCTCGGTCTCGACCGCCTGCGTGCTCCCGGTCACGACGCTCTTGCCCAGCGTTGCCCGAAAGAGTTTTGGAAGGGTCTTCAAGGCAAAGGACGCCAGCAGGACGACACGGAGGTCCCTCGCTCCCCGAATCGCGGTCTTCGTTCCCTCCCGTTTGGCCCAGTTCAGCAGCGCCGTCTTCCCCACGCCGCGGGGGCCCTGGATGGCGGTGTCATGCGCGGGGGCCTTGCCCCTGCGAAGCTCGCCCATCATTCGAGCCAGAACTTCCTGCTCATGCTTCCGTCCGGCCAGGAAGAAGGGCATGCCACCGGCTCCGGGCCGAAACAGGTCGGTTCGGTCCACCGTCGGCGGGGTCTGTCCGGCGAGTTTGCGGGGCGTGTCCATGACGCGGGTCTCGATGCCGAGTCTCGTTCCTCGATGTTTATCTCCGATGCATGGGGAAAGCCACCCGACACCCTCCCCGTCAGTGTTGCATTTTTGGGAACGTTTTACTTGACACAGAAACAGGAACTGCTATATTTTCACGGTGCGGGTCATCGCGAAGAGGCGGCTCCGCGAGTTCTGGGAGCGACATCCGGCTGCCAAGCAGCCGCTTCTTGCCTGGTTTCGGGAGGTCGGACGGGAAGACTGGGATACGCCGGCCGCGGTGAAGGCGAAGTGCCGCAGCGCCAGCATCGTCGGCCGCGACCGCGTGGTCTTCAATGTCAAGGGCAACGATTACCGGCTGGTAGTGAGGATCCATTACGCGTACCGCGTCGTCCATGTCCGGTTCATCGGCACGCACGCGGAGTACGACGCCGTGAACGTCGAGGAGGTGTGACGATGGCCAACATCCGGCCGGTTCGGACCGAAGCCGACTACGAGGCCGCGCTCGCCCGGATCGACGAGATCATGGACGCGGAACCGGAAACGCCGGATGGCCGGGAGCTCGACGTGCTGGCCGACCTCGTCGAACTGTATGAGAGCAGGCGCGAACCGATGGGATATCCCGACCCGGTGGCCGCCATCGAGTTTCGCATGGAGCAGGCGGGGCTGAAGCGGCGCGACCTGATCCCATTCATCGGGAGCCGTGCGAAGGTCTCGGAGGTCCTGTCCGGCAGGCGGGCGATCACGATGCCGATGGCGCGCGCGCTCCACGAACACTTGGGGATTCCGGCGGATGTGCTGCTGCGTCGGCAGGAGGGAACGTCGGATGACGCGCCGGCGAACGTCGATTGGACCCGGTTTCCCCTCAAGGCTCTGGCGAAGCGCGGCTGGGTCCCGGACGTACCGGATCTGGCGGCACAGGCCGAAGCGCTCGTCGGAGGACTGATCGAGCGAGCCGGCGGACGGAGGGCGACCCACGCGGCCCTCTACCGCAAGACAGACAGCCTGCGCACGAACGCCAAGACGGACTCGTACGCACTCCAGGCCTGGTGCTGGCAGGCGTTGGCGACCGCGGCCGAGACGCTCCCGGCCGTCCGCTACGCACCCGGCGTGGTGACCGGCGATTTCCTCCGGGAGGTCGGGCGGTTGAGCTGCTCGGCCGACGGTCCGCGACGGGCGCGGGAACTGCTGAAAGCCAACGGCATTCCACTCGTGATCGTCGAACATCTCCCCAAGACATATCTCGACGGCGCCGCCCTCCGGCTCGGCGACGGCCGGCCGGTGGTGGCGCTGACCCTGCGCTACGACCGTCTCGACAACTTCTGGTACTGCCTGCTGCACGAGCTCGCCCATGTCGGTCGGCACATGAACGACGACGAAGGGCAGGTGTTCGTCGACGACCTGACGCTGCGCCGCGCCGACGACGGGCGCCGGGACCCGCGCGAGGCGGAGGCCGACGAATGGGCGGAGGAGGCGCTCGTTCCCCGCACGGCGTGGGAAGCAAGCGACGTCCGCGACCGCCCGACGCCGATGGCAGTGCTGCATCTGGCGCAGGCGTTGCACGTGCATCCCGCCATCGTCGCCGGAAGGGTCCGGCACGAAACCGGGAACTACCGGCTGCTTTCGCAGTTCGTCGGCACCGGCGAGGTGCGCCGGCAGTTTCGCTGAAACGAAGACGGGATACCATGACGCTGAAGGCTTGGTTCGACAAATTCGACCTTTGACCAAGTTGGTCACGAGGAGAACGCCATGAACGTCCACTGCTCGTTGATGGCGTGGGGAGGGTCGTCCCATCCGACCCTCTGCAACTCCGGGACGACGAACTTGCGGCAGGTATCGGCTTCGGTCAACGCCAAACGAGTTCCTCGGCGCGGTCTCGACGGATGGGAAGGATGCCGCGGGAACCCTATTCCTGGTCGGGGCCGCGGCGCGGCCGGGGTTGGCCCATTCGGTGCAGTCGCCTACAGGCCCTCCATCTGGCGGTCCTCCATCTCCTGCTTGCTTTGGTGGTGGCTCTGGGGCAGGGTTCCCGCCCGCCGCTTCTGTTGCAACACACGGAATTGTTGTAACATTGCAGGGATTGCCTGCCCGTCCCACGACATCCGGGGGCAGGGGCAAAGCCATGCGAGGACTCGGCGTCATCATACTGGCCGCGGACCGGGGCAAGCGAATGAGGTCGTCCACCCCGAAGGTGCTGCATCTCCTGGGGGGCAAACCCATGCTGTCCTACCCGCTCCGGGCCAGCACGGGACTCGGACCGGAAAAGGCGTGCGTGGTGGTGGGCCACCGCGGCGACCGGGTCCGGGACGCTTGTACGCCGGGGACGAACGCTACCGGTGGTGGAAGACGTGGAGGCCGTAGGGGTCCGAGAACTGGCGACCCGGCTCGCGAGCATGTAGCGCGCCGCAGACGCTCTTGACCGACCGCGGTTCACTCCATGGACTCCATGACAGGGCGTGGACGCCGATGAAGCACAACGTGTTCCCGGTCTTCGCCACGGAAGGCAAGGGGCTTGCCGACCTCTTTCGCGGCCAAGTAGAGAAACCGGCCATGAGAGGTATCCTTGGAAACCTTTGACGGAAGGAAGACAGTGGCATGGAAACAACCGAATGGATAGCCCTTGGGCAGATGCTTACCGGGATGCTTGGCGTTGGTCTCGTATGGCTTGGCCTTCAGCAGATGCGCCGGGCCGGAGACCAGCGCGAGAAGCGCGAAGACGCCCGCCACCGCGAAGCAATGACCGCCCTCGACGCCAGGCACCGCGAAGCAATGCGTGCCCTCGACCAGCAGGCCGAAACCTTGCGCGCCGTCGTCAAGGGCATGGAGACCATCATCGAACGGACCGCGCCGCGCCAGTAACGGCCGGCGCCGCCACGGAAGGGAGACAGCAGCAGCTTGATACCCGCCGCCAGCACTGGGGCTGTCGCCACCATGGAGACGGAAACCGAAGTCATGGCCATGCCCACACTGGCTGATCCGGTCCCGAAGACGAACCCCTTGGGAAACCCTGAACAACGATGCCCGTTCGTCCTGAGCGTAGCGAAGCGAAGTCGAAGGACGCGCTTTCCCATAGGAAGACGAAGACGGAACTCAAGCCAGAACGGAACAAACATTCCCTTGTGTTGTCTTCCAGGCCATGGAGAAGACTCATGCGGACCAATATAGAGATCGACGATGACCTGATGGCGCAGGCCCTGAAGGTCGACGGCTTCAAGACCAGGAAGGCCGCGGTGGAAGAAGGTCTGCGCCTGCTCGTACAGACGAAAGCACAAAGGCGGCTCCGCGGGTTGCGCGGCAAGCTGCGCTGGGAAGGGTCGCTCGAAGACATGCGGCGGGACCGATGATCGTCGTCGGAATGCGAGAGTCATGAAGGCATATCTCTTGGCCTATGGTCAGACATGCACGCCGACAAAGGCGCATCAACTGCTCAACGATACCCCGGCGGTGGAAACATGGGTGACGCCGTTTCCTTACGCGGCAATCCTCATATCCAGGCTCAACGTCAACGACCTCGCTGCCGTGCTTCGGGATCGGCTCCCCGGCGTCTGGTTCATGGTGACGGAACTGAATCCTCACTCCGTACAGGGTTGGCTGCCGGGCATCCTCTGGGAGTACGTGAACGATCCGCAGCAGGCATGGTCAAAGAACCTGTTGGCAGGATTGAGCGAAACACCGCCCTTACCTGCTACGCGGCCGGCACCCTCACCGGCAAGGATACTGGAAACAGAGTTTGCCTTGTGGCGAGGAAAACCGGAGGAGGAGCTTTCGTGAACGACGACATACTGCTGCGATTTCTAGCCAAGAACCTGATCGATGTGGGTGGGGACGACACCAAGCTTGCGAGTCTGAGGCAGACTGCGAACGACCTGTCCAGTATTCTCAAAAAAATGGAATTGTTGATTCCATTATCGGATTATTCCGGACCCGGAGTCAACAGGCTCCAACCCTTCTCCTTGACACCCCGGAAACCGACGCTCACAATGGGAAGCGACGCAACGCGGTACGGGCCGCTTCCGTGGCTGCGGAGCGGTGGGACCTTGGCCCATGATCGAATTTCTGGTGACCTATCCGGGTCTCGTCTTCGTCGGGTTGTCGCTGCTGGTGGTCCTCGACACGGTGAGCGGGAACCTGCCTCCGGCGGCGCTGGTGCCGTTCGCCCTCGGCACGGTGCTGGCGGTGATATTGTTGTGATGCCCTTGCGGCGAATCGTTGCGGACGCGGCGCCGCCGCCCGCGGATGCCCGCGGCGCCGCCGGGAGACGGGTGGAGGCCCCGAAGCGGCTGACCGCGGGGACGGCGTTCCTGGCCGTGTGTCTTGCGTGTGGAACGGGCTTCCCGCAGGGCGCGCCGACTCCCGATGACGCGGTTGCGTCCCCGATCCTGCGTCAGGGGACGATCCGGGAAGAGGACCTTTCGGAGGCCGCGCGGGAACCGACCCTGCCGGTCCGCGAAACCGGGCCCGGGACGGACCGCGAGCCCGCGGCCATAACCGGGCCGCTCGCGTCCCCGCCCCCGGACCCGACGCCCGCGGTCGAGGCCAACCCGGAGGACTCCGGCGGCTCCGAGTTCTCATACGAGTTGCCGCGGTTGCCCGAGGCGGCCGACGCCGCCCAGCCTCAGCGAACGGCGTCCATGAAGCTCGTGCAGCAGGGCCGGCTCCTGCTGGAAAGCGGGCAGTACAAGCAGGCGCTGGCGACGTTCGAGCAGGCCATCGGCATGGACTCGGCGAACCCCTACAGCCACTACTTCGTCGCACAGGCCCACTATTCCCTGGGGAAGCACCGGGAGTCGCTCAGTTTTCTCGACGTGGCGGAACTGAGGCTCGCCGCCGACGCCCGATGGCTTGCGGAGGTCCAGGTCTTGCGGGCGCGAAACGCAACCGCTCTGGGCTTTCACGGACAGGCGGACGGCCACTACCTTCGCGCCCTTCGACTCGACCCGGGCCACGGGTTCGCCCTGGCCCGGCTCACCGCCATCGAACCCGCGGCGCCCACCCCCCGGAGCCGGTGAAGGCTCCCTGCGTCCTGCTGCGGGAGGAGGCTAAGGCGAGGGGCCGGGCGCGGCCGACAGCCCGTAGCGGAAGGTCAGGCGAACGGTCAAGGGACCCGGGACGGCCTGGCTGGGCACGGGACCGAAGGGAGCGGACTCCCTCACGTTGCGAAGGGCCTCCACGTCGAGGACGGTGAAGCTGGAGGACTGCAACAGCGCCAGGCTTTCCACTCCACCGTCTTCCCGGACCGTGAAGACGAGGGCGGCGGTCCCCTGCTGGCGGCTTCGCCTGGCGAAATCGGGGTACCTCGAATTGCCGTGGACCTTCCTCCGGATGGATTCCACGTAAGCCCACTGACGGGGATTGTCCCCCGCGGGCTGCGGGTCGAGGAAGGCGACCTCGACGGACGCCGCGGGAACGGGCTCCCGGCCACCGGTCCGAGCCTGTTGCCGGATACGCTCCACCGCCTGCTCCATGGGCGAGAGGCGGTCTTTCGGCTGAGCCGGTGCCACGGGTCTCGTTGGCTCCCCGCGCAGCCTGACGAGCCTCGATAGCGTGCGGATCCGTCGTTGCGCCATGGCGGCGCCCGCGGCGTGGCCCATGCGGGTATAGACTTCCAGGACGCGGTGGTACGCCTTCAATGCCTCCAGGGTGTCGCCCCTGAGGCGCCGGACCTCCGCCATGTTGTGGAGCGCCAACGCCAGCGGCAACTCGTCCTCCGACCGGCGGGCCAGCGAGACGGCCTCGGTCAGTTGGAGCAGCGCTTCGAGATAGCGCTTGGCCCGGGCGCTGCCGCGAGCCTCCATGACCCTGGTCAGCGCCTGCTTCGCGAGGTCCTGCCTGGCGGCGTCGGGAACGGGCGGCGCGGCATGCGCGGGGCCGCACAGGATGCCTGCCAGCAGCAGCGCAAGGCGCCCGGGGAACCGAGGGCGGCGAGTCATGCCGTTCGCTTTCGGTCCGCACGACACGCAGCCAGTGGCCCGGCGCAGGCCACTAGCGCTCCCCGCGCCCCAGGGCCTCCGAACGTTCGGTTGCCCGCTCCACGGCTTCCATGATCGTGGCGCGGAACGCGCCCTGCTCCAGGGCGTAAACGCCTGCCGCGGTGGTGCCGGCGGGAGAGGTGACGGCATCGCGCAACTCCGCCAGGTGCTCCTTGGCGCCGCGGGCCATGACCGCGGATCCATGGACCGTCTGAAGCGCCAGCGTCAGGGCCACGTCCCGGCTGAGCCCCATACGGACGCCGCCCGCGACCAGGGACTCGATGAACAGGAAGACGTAGGCCGGGCCGCTGCCGCTCAACGCCGTCACCGCGTCGAGGTGGTGCTCTTCGACCGGGACCGCGACCCCGACGCTCGACAGGATCCGGCCCACCCGGTCCAGGTCCTCGTCCTTTGCCCAGCGCCCTCCGGAGTACGCGGAGGCCGCGTGGCCCACCAGGCAGGGCGTATTGGGCATGACCCGGACCACCCGCGCGCCTTCCGGCAGAAGCCCCTCGATCCGGCTGAGCGGCACCCCCGCGGCGATGGACACGAACAGGGCGCCGCCCGGACCCGCCGCGGCGATCTCTTGCAGCACGCCGTCCATGACCTGGGGCTTCACCGCCAGCACGACGATGTCCGACGCCTCCACGAGACCGACGTTGTCCTGCATGAAGCGGACCCCCGTCTCCTCCACCAGCGCCCTTCCCAGAGCCTCGACGGGGTCGCTCGCCGCCAGACGGCTCCGGTCCACCAAGCCCGCCTGCAGGAGGCCCTTGATGATGGCGCTGCCCATCTTGCCGGCACCGATGAAGCCGATCCTGTCGTCGAGCATGTTATGGAACCTCTGATCCATTCTGGCTCGAGGCGCCTCTCCCCATGGAAAAGCGCGTCCTTCGACTCCGCTTCGCTACGCTCAGGATGAACGGAACTCTCCGCTTCGCTACGCTCAGGATGAACGGAAATCTTCGCTTCGCTACGCTCAGGACGAACGGGGGCAATCGTCCAGGGTTTCCTTATACGGTCTCGAGTTGCACGGAGCCCTGGGCCACGCCGCGGATATAGCCTTCGAAGCCCTGGGGCGAGAAGGTCCATGTCAACCACAGCGGCTCGTCTTCGGCGTTGACGAACCCGTGGTTGGTTCGGGGCGGGATGAACACCACGGACCCCGGGACGATCTCCGCGGTCTGGCCGCCCACGGTGGCGGTCCCGCGGCCGCTGATGACGAAGAGGATCTCCTCGGCTTCGTCGTGCGAATGCAACGGGATCTCGCTGCGGGGATCGACTTGCTGAAGGCCCATGGAGAAGCGGCGGGTCCCCGTGGTGTCGGGCCCGACACACGGGTAGAGGGTGCGCGGGGCTTCGCCCTCGATGCGCACCACCTCGGCTTCCTCCCTGGAAAAGAAATACTTCATGGCGTCTCCTCCGGTTCCCGATGGCGGCGGCGTCCCCTTGCGGACGCGCGGGAAGACCCGCGGGACCGAGGACGCTAATAGCTCTCCTCCTCCGTATCCGTGGTCGCGATCCGGCGAATGGTCCGGTCCTCGTCGAAGTTCTTCGTCATGCGGGACTCTTTCTCCAGGTCCTCCTGGCAGCGCACGCACAACCGCGTGAACGGCATCACCTTCAGGCGGCCCACACCGATCTCCTCGCCGCATTCGTCACAGATACCGTAGGAACCCTCGCCGAGCCGAAGCAGCGCGTCCTCGATGGCCATCAACTTCGTTCTCTCACGGTCGTTGAGTATGATGTTGATCTCCCGGTCCCGCTCGTCGCTGGCCAGGTCGTAAGTGTCGCGCCCCTCGTCCTTGGACCTGTCCGCCTCGTGCTTGAGCCGGTCCGGCAGGTCCGCCAGCAACTGTCCCTTCATGTCGAGGAGGGTCTCCCGGAACTTCCTCAGAACGTCTTTCCTCATGTTCGCCTCTCCTGGAAGAGACTTCAATTCACCACTATTCGGGGTCGGAGTCAACCGGCTTGGCCAGGCAGGGGCGGCGCGGATATCAGGAGCCGAACTCGACGATATCGACCCCTTCCGGCGCCTTCAACTCGAACAGCGACGGGTCCAACCCCTCCCCGTGCCGGATGTCGTCGAAACGGAAGGTCCAGCGGTTCCCGGCCGCGTCCTCGATCCGCACCTGCCGGATGTCATGGCTGCCGGGGTCCACGGACAGACGGACCTCGCGAACCCCGGTATCGGGTTTCCGGGGGGAGAGCTTGAGCCCGTGGGCGTCCCCGGAACCTTCCGTCAACTCGGCGCGGAAGTCCCGGCCCAGGTCGCCGATGCCCAACAGGAAGGAGAGCGGAAGGTCCGAGCGAAACGCCGACCCGAAAGCGGTCTTGATGACCTGTCGTTCGACCGGTTGGTAGAAGTAGAGGTGGCGACCGTCGGAGAGCACGAACTGCCCGGCAGGCTCTTCGTAACGCCACAGCATCCGCGCCGGCTTGCTGAAATAGACGCGGCCTTTGCCGTCGATGCGCCGGTTCAGCGTGCGGTACTCGGTGGTCTGGCGGAAGCGGGCGCTGTAGTCCCCGGTGGCGTCGTAGCGCTGCTGCACGCCCCGCATCAGGACCTGGGCGTCCAGTGCGCGGGCGTCCTGGACCGGCAGCGCCGCGGCCAGCGCGGCCGCGAGCCACCCGACGGCGCCGGCGCGCCTCACCGGACGCCGCCCCTCGCCGGGCGGAGACGCGGTCTCGTGGTTTCCATGGGCCGGGTCACTCCTCGATCTTCTGAGCGAGCACCTCTCGCGGCCGGGCTCCGTCCGCGGGCCCGACCACGCCGTCCCGCTCCATCTTCTCGATCATCCGCGCCGCGCGGTTGTAGCCCACCCTCAGGCGCCGCTGCACCATGGAGATGGACGCCTGCCTGGTCTCGGTCACCACCGCCACCGCCTGGTCGTACATCTCGTCGTGCTCGTCGTCCGGGCCGCCCGGTTCCCCGGAGCCTTCCGCCGCGGCCTCGAGGATCTCCGGGCGGTACTGCGGCCGCCCCTGCTGCTTGATGAACTCGGTCACCTTGCGGATCTCCTCGTTGGAGACGAAGGGTCCGTGGAGCCGGATCAACCGGGCGGTCCCCGGGGGCAGGAAGAGCAGGTCCCCGTTGCCCAGGAGCTGTTCCGCGCCCATGCCGTCCAGTATGGTGCGGGAATCCACCCGTGAGGTCACCTGGAAGGAGACCCGCGCAGGGAAGTTCGCCTTGATGAGTCCGGTGATCACGTCCACCGACGGCCGCTGGGTCGCCAGCACCATGTGGATCCCCGCGGCCCGGGCCTTCTGGGCCAACCGCGTGATGTACTCTTCGATGTCCCGCCCCACCGACATCATCAGGTCGGCCAGCTCGTCGATGAGGACCACCACCCGCGGCAACCGTCCGTGCTCCGGCTCTTCGCCTCCGTCCAGCCGTCCGCCCAACACCGCCTCGTCCCCGGGATCGTCCTCGTCGGCCCCGTCCGCGGCCTCGTCCGGGGGCGGCTCCCGTTCGATGATCCGGTTGTAGTTGTCGATGTTGCGGGCGCCCTTGTCGCGCATGAGCCGGTAGCGGCGGTCCATCTCCTGCACGGCCCAGAACAGCGCCGCCCGGGCTTCCTTGGGATCGGTCACCACGGGCGTCAACAGGTGGGGCAGTCCTTCGTAGGGCGTCAACTCGAGCATCTTGGGGTCGATCATGATGAAGCGGACGTCGTCGGGCGTGGCCTTGTACAGGACGCTCAGGATCATCGAGTTGAGGGACACGGACTTGCCAGTGCCGGTGGCGCCGGCCACCAGGAGGTGCGGCATGCGGGCGAGGTCCGCGGCAAAGGGAGCGCCGGCGATGTCCTTGCCCAGGGCCAGGGACAGGCTCGAATCGGAGTCCGCGTAAACCGGGTCTTCCAGGATCTCCCTCAGGAAGACCGTCTCCCGCCGGGCGTTGGGGACCTCGATGCCCACCACGGATTCGCCCGGTATCGGCGCCAGGATGCGGATGCTCACGGCGCTGAGGGCCATGGCCAGGTCGTCCGCCACGCCGGTGATCCGGCGCACCATGACGCCGGGAGCGGGCCGGAACTCGTACACGGTGATCACCGGGCCGGGCCTCACCGCCAGGACCTCGCCCTGGATGCCGAAGTCCCGGAGCTTTTGCTGCAAGACCAGGGAGTTGGCTTCCAGTGCGTCCTTGTCCACCGAGACCTTCTCTTCCGGCGGTGAATCGAGGAAGGCCAGGGACGGCAGCGTGTAACCGTCCGTGACCTCCGGGAACACGAACTGGTCCGGCTCCGGCCTGGGCTTGCCCTTCTTCGGGGGTCCCTCGACGGGTTCCTCCGGCGGTTCTTCCGACACCTCTTCCGCCACCGCCTCTGCCACTTCCTCCGGCAGTTCTTCCGGCAGTTCCTTCGCCACCGCCTCTTCCTCCAGGACGATGGGCGGAACGGTGAAGTCCCGGTCGTCCTGAATGGTGAAGCTCCGGTGGTCCTTCCTGACGTTGGCCACGGGTCTCCGCTCCGTCCTCGTCCGCCAGGACCCCCTGACGGACGAGGCGACACCCCCCAGGGTGGAACGGACCTGCCGGTGGATCTCCGCGAAGTGGCTCCACCAGTGCAGCATGGAGGTCTGGGACAGCAGCATGGCCGCCATCAGCAACAGGAACAGCGTGATGACGCAGGCGCCCGCGTAGCCGAACAGCTCGGTCAGGAACACCCGGGAAAACCCGCCCAGCACGCCGCCGCCGTCCCGGTCCAGGTCCGTTCCGAAGACGAGACTGAGGAGGATGGCCAGACCCCAGAGGAGCGCGGCGCATCCGACGACCGTGGGCGCCCTGAGCTTGCCGGGGTCGCGCCGGAAGAGGCGAACGGCGAGCAGCGCCAGGAACACGGGCAGGAGGTAGGCGGCGTAGCCCATCCCCTGACGCAGCAGGTCCGCCAGGTGGGCGCCCACCACCCCGCCCAGGTTGTCGGGGTCCCGGCGTCCGGAAGGCGCGTTGAAGGAGACGTCCTGGCCGTCGTAGGAAAACAGGCTGAGCACGGCGAAACAGGCCCCCACGAGAGCCACCGATCCCCAGAGTTCACGATTGAGTCGAGAGCCGTGTTGCATCGGCAGCCCCGCCTACATCTCCATGATATACGGCACGATGGCCGGCCTGCGGTGCAGCCTCTTCTCGAAGAACTTTCGCAGCGACCGCCGTATGCCCTCCTTGAGCTCGGCCGAATCCATGCGCGTCTCCACGCCGCAGCCCTCGACGTAGGCTTGCAACGAGTCCCTGGCCGTGCCGAGGACGTCGTCTTCTTCCTCCGGACGCACGACCCCCCGGGCCATCAGGTCCGGGCCGGCGGCCACCTCGCCCGTTCGCTGGTGCACCGCCATCGCCACCACCACCAGCCCGTCCTCGCTCAGGTGCCGGCGGTCGCGTACGACGATGTCCTCCACGTCGCCGATGCCCTTCCCGTCCACGAAGACCTTGCCGGCCGGGACCGGCTCCACGCGCCTCGCGTCCCGTTCGGTGAGTTCCAGGGCGTCGCCGTTCTCCAGGAGGAAACAGTTGTCCGCGGGCACGCCGACGGCGCGGGCGAGCTCCACGTGCTTGCACAGTTGGCGGAACTCCCCGTGCACGGGCACGAAGTAACGCGGACGGGTGAGCCGGATCATCGTCTTCAGCTCTTCCTGGCTGGCGTGCCCCGAGACGTGTATCTCCGAGGCGCGCTCGTAGTGGACCCGGGCGCCGCGGCGGTACAGGTGGTCGATGAGGCTGCTGATGCTCTTCTCGTTTCCGGGGATGAACCGGGCCGACAACGCCACCGCGTCCCCGGGCCGGATCCGGATGGACCGGTGTTCGTCGAAGGCCACGCGATGGAGCACCGAGAGAGGCTCCCCCTGGCTTCCGGTGGTGAGGAAACAGAGTTGGTCGTCGGGCGCGTCCTGCCAGCCCTGGTTGTCCGTCATGGCGTCGTGGGGCAGGCGGAGGTAGCCCAGGTCCGCGGCGATGCCGGTGTTGTGGATGATGCTCCGTCCGCTGAGGACCAGCTTGCGCCCGAACTCGGAGGCGAGGTCCGCCACCTGCTGGATGCGCGGGATGTGGGAGGCGAAGGTGGCGATGAATATCCGCCCCGGACTGGAGCCGAAGATCCCCCGGAGCCCCCGTCCCACCGTGCGCTCGGAGGGCGTGCAACCCGCGCGCTCCACGTTGGTGGAGTCCGACAGCAACAACAGCACGCCCTTGTCGCCATAGGCGGCAAACCGGTGGAAGTCGAACTCTTCGCCGTCCATGGGGGTGTTGTCGATCTTGAAGTCGCCGGTGTGGACCACCACGCCCACCGGCGTCTCGATGGCCAGGGCGACGCAGTTGACCAGGCTGTGGGTTACGGGGATCCCCTCCAGCGTGAAGGGGCCAACGGCGAAACGTTCTCCGGGGACGATCTCCACGAGCTCGGTGGACTCTTCCAGCCGGTGCTCGCGCAGCTTGTGGCGCAGGAACTCCAGGGTCAGGCGCGTACCGTACACCGGCGCGCGGAAACGGCGGAGGAGGTAGGGCAAGGCGCCGATGTGGTCCTCGTGGGCATGGGTGAGGACGATGGCTTCGGGAGCCTTTCCCTGATCCGTCAGGTAGCTGATGTCGGGGATGACGAGGTCGATGCCCAGGAGCTCGGGACCCGGGAACATGACCCCGCAGTCCACGGCGATCACCGAGTCGCCCCACTCCATCGTCATCATGTTGCAGCCGAACTCCCCCAGCCCTCCCAGGGGAACGATCCTCAAAGGTTCCATCTACACCTCGTGTCCGGAGGACGGCGAAAGCCCCCGCGCCGGCCAGGTCCCGCGCCCCTCGCCCGCGGGCGGCGCCAAGCGCGAGCCGATGGCCTCCCGGACCTGCTCCATCTGCCGGCGGGAACGGTCCGCGGGGTCGCCCGGCGGAACCGCGCCGCCGATGACGACCTCCACCCGGCCGGACCTGAGGCGCCAGTCCCCCCGCCCCATCAGCGCACCCGAGCCGTTGATGGTGATGGGCACGATGGGGACCCCGGCCTTCTCGGCCAGGCGGAACCCTCCGCGCTTGAACGGCAGCAGCCGCCCGTCCGTGCTCCGCGTGCCCTCGGGGAACACCACGACGGAGACGCCGTTGGCGAGCTTGTCGCAGGCGTTGGCCACGGTCGCCGCCACCTCCATTCGCCGCGCACGGTTGACGACCACGTGCTTGGAGGCCCACAGCGCCCAGCCGAAGAACGGGATCCGGAGCAGTTCCCGTTTCGCCATCCAGCGCAACTGGAACGGCGCCAGCGCCTGCACCAGCACCGGGATGTCGATGTTGCTCTGGTGGTTGGCCATGAAGACGTATGCGCCGCGGGGATCCGGCCGTCCGACCTGACGGACGCTCAGCGTCACCCCGCCGGTCTTGAGGACGCACCAGGACCACAGGCGGAACATGGGATAGACCCGCTTGCCGTAGGGGTCCGGGAGGCCGAAGAGAATGATGGGGATGCTCTGGAGAACGCTCGCAAGGACGATAAGGGCCAGCTTTAGGGTGTACATGCGGTTGAAGGCGCGTCTGCCCGGGCCGGTCGGCAGCCTGAAGCCCCAAGTCCTTCCATTCTATGGCATATGCCCGGCGAATGCAATTTTGCCGCGCGCCGACTAGAGCTTCACCTTTTCCGAGTACAGTCCCTTGACGAAGCCGGTCTTCCGCAGCCGCTTCAGGATGTCCAGTTCCAGCACGCGGCCGGGCCGGAGCTCCTTCGCGCGCGAGTCGATGACCGAGACCGCGTCGATGAGGGCCTGGACCGACTCGGTCCGAGGCAGGGGGAGGGGGTCCAGTTGGCGCGCCAGCGACCCGTAGGTCCCTTCCAGGGAGGTCCCCCGGGCGAGGGTTACGTATTTCTCCATGATCCGCATGCTGTCTGCGCGTTCGGTCAGGAAGTGCTGGACGCCGTTGACGTACGCCATCAGGAAACGCCGCAGCAGGTTCGGGTTCCGGTCGGCAAAGGCCCGGGTGGTCACCAGCAGGTCGGTCACGAGGTTGACCTCGCCGATCTCGATGACCTTGATGCCCACCCGCTGCGCCTCCGCCGCCACCCGGGGGACCAGAGGGGCCCCCTGGACGACGTTGCGATAGATGGCGGCCGCCCTCTGGGGCGAATAGCCGATGGGGACCATCTCCACGTCCTCCACCGGGTCCAGTCCCGCGCGTCTCAGGGCCACCCGCGCAACCAGGTCGGACTTCCTGCCGAGGCCCGACACCCCCACCTTCTTGCCCTTGAGTTGCACGAGGTCATCGACGTAGGAAACCACGCCGAAACGGTAGTCCTCCGCGTTCCCGTGGGCCCCGACGAACACGAGGTCCGCGCCTTCGCTGACCGCCTTCAAGGGCGCCAGCACGTCTTGGGAGACCACGAAGACGTCCGTGCCCAGAAGGGACTGCACCCCGCCGGCGGCCGCCCCCTCGATATGGACCGTGCGGGCGTCGAGGCCGTACTTGGCGAACAGGTCCGTGTCCCTGGCGATCCAGGTCACCACGGCCCCCACGCCGAAGCCGGCGAAGGCGACCCGCACCGGTCTTCCGGGTTCGGCCGCCGAAGCCGCGGAAACGAACGTCAACGCCCCGACGACCGCAGCCGCAAGCGAGCCTGGCAGCCTGTAACCCATGATCCTCTCCCGCGCCGAGGTCCGATTCCCACCTTGCTGTCCTCGGTTCGGCATTGCGGAGAACTCCGATCCCCTAATGGCGGAGAACTCCGATTCCCTCCCCCCTTGAGGGGGAGGGTTAGGGAGGGGGGTTCTCCGTGCCACATCGAGCCAGCCCCAACGGACAGACGGCTGAAACGGGTTGGGCCGGTCCGCGTAGAGGACTCTTCCCCGCAACCCCGCCGTACCCCCCCCTCCCTGTCCCTCCCCCTCAAGGGGGGAGGGGACGCTACGCCGTGAACTCCTGCCCACACCAAGGCCGGAATGGTCAACAAGGCCTGCGGGCTCTCACGGCCGCGGCACGAGCCCGGCGAGCAGGTCGATGAACAGGGGGTGGTCGTTCAGCGCGGGCGCCCGGTAGAAGCTCATCCCCAGATCCCGGGCGCGCTGCCGGGCCTCTACGTCGAGGTCGTAGAGGACCTCCACGTGGTCACAGACGAAACCGATGGGCGCCACCACCACCGCCTTCCCGCCGGCGCTTGCCAACCGCTCGACGGTCTCGGTCACGTCCGGCTCGAGCCAGGCGTCA
This sequence comes from uncultured Binatia bacterium (SeqCode), assembly GCA_965204235.1. Classification (GTDB taxonomy): domain Bacteria; phylum Desulfobacterota; class Binatia; order UBA9968; family JAJDTQ01; genus JAJDTQ01. The sequence continues at coordinate 1,330,913 of OZ241979.1, read as the reverse complement.
TCGGGGCGGCCGCTGCGGCTCTGGTACGCCAGCGACCAATCCTTCCGGCCCAGCCGCTCGGCCACGCGGCGCGACGCTTCCCGGAACTGTTCCACGTACGGGGAACCGTCGGCCATGGACCGCGGGACGCTGTGGGCGGTGAAGACAAGCGGCGCGCCCCGATGCCCGCTCGGGACCCCGTCGATGGCGGACCTGACGCGGTCGGCCACCGCCCGGACGAACAACGGACGGTGCGACCAGGGCTGGGCGTACTCCACCACCGGGGCGCCGGGCCGTGCGCAAGCGGCTTCCACGCTGGCGACGTAGCGGTCCCAAGACGCCTCGGTCCGGAAGGCGGAAAGGATGATCCCCCACGCCCGACGATGCCCCCCGGCTCCCATCTCCGCCAGGGTCTCGTGCAGGAACGGCCGCCAGTTGCGCATCCCTACGTACACCGGGACGCGGACGCCGTCCCGGTACAGCCTCCGCCGCAGGGCGTCCGCCTGCCGGCGCGTCCACTCGTTCAACGGGGAACGGCCGCCGATGACCTCGTAATGACCGGCCACCTCGTCGAGGCGGGCCCGCGGTATGCGCCGGCCCTCGGTGACCCGCTCCAGGAACGGGCGGATCTCATCGGGGTTCTCGGGTCCCCCGAACGCGATCAGGAGGACCGCGTCGAACCGGTTCATGGCCGTTCTTCGCGCCAGGAACGTCTCATCGATTCCGGCTTGGGTTCCCTCTCCCTATGGGAAAGAGCGTCCTTCGACTCCGCTTCGCTACGCTCGGGACGAACGGGGGGCCGTCGTTCAGAGTTTCCTCGCGTCCGCCTCTGTCCGGGCCACGGATACGTCGCAAGCGGACGTGGCCGCAAGCGGGAAGGTTTTGGTGAACGTCTGCGCCTACCACTCGATGCGAACGCAGACGTCGTCCCCTCTTTCTTCCACCGGGAGGACCGTCAGCGGCTCGCCGTCCCTGGGCAGCACGCAATCTCCGGTGCCGAGGTCGAAACAGTAGCCGTGGTTGTCGCAACGGACCTTCCCTGACGCGATGACGCCGTTCATGAGGTCCGCGTTCTCGTGGGGACAATAACGGGAAAACGCGAAGTAGCAGTCTCCCAGGCGCGTCAGCACGAGGGCGCGCCCGCTCAACTCGACGGCTTTCCTCTGTCCGGGCTCCAACTCGCCGGTGCGGGCCACCGGAATGTAACTCACTCCCACACGTCCTCCCGAATCGGCTCGGGGCGCAACGCCGGCCGCGCCTGCGCCTCGCCGCCCCTCGAAGGAACCTCTGGTCCATTCCTGCCGGAGGCGGCGTTCCCTACGGGAAAGCGCGTCCTTCGACTTCGCTTCGCTACGCTCAGGACGAACGGAGACTTTCGCGTCGCCATGCCAGGATGAACGGAGGCAATCGTTCAGGGTTTCCCGAAGACCTTCAGGCCGCGGCCGCCCGGGTCGGAGCATGGGCGGAGCCTCGCAGGACCTGTCCCGGGAGGTCTCCGGTCAGACGGCCGTCTTCGTAGATCACTCCGCCGTTCACGATGGTGTAGTGGATGCCGTCGGACCGCTGGATCAGGCGCTTGGTGCCGGCCGGGTAGTCCTCGGCCCATTCGGGTTCGTATGCGCGCACGGTCTCCGGGTCGAACAACGTCAGGTCCGCGGCGTACCCGGGCCGTATCAGCCCCCTCCCCTCCAGTCCATAGACCGAGGCCACGTGGAAGGTGAGCTTGTGCACCGCCTCTTCCAGCGTCATCAGGCCGCGCTCCCGCACCCACAGCCCCAACAGCGTGGTGCCGTAGCCGAAGTCGGCGCCGTACAGCACGTGGGCGCCGGCGTCCGACGTGCCCACCAGCACGTAGGGGCTGCGCAGGATCTCCCCCATGGCCTGGGCGTCTCCGCCCGTGTTGGCGTTCTGGAAAGTGGTCAGCAGGCCCTCGTCCAACGACAGGTCGAGGAACGCGTCGAGGGGTTCCTGGTTCCGCATGGCCGCCATGTCGGCCACGCTCATGCCCTCGTACCGCCGGTTCTCCTCCTTGACGACCTTCTCCACCTGCACGATGTCCCAGCGCCGGTGGAAATTGGTCATCCGGGTGGTGGCCAGGTCCTCGCGCAGCTTCTCCCGGGTGGCCGGGTCGGCGAACGCCTGCTGGCGCACTTCCACCGGCAGGAACATGAGGTTCTTCCAGTGGGGGAACTCGTCGAAGAGCTGGGCGTTCCGAAGGTTGAAGTGGCGGACGAGGGGGACCGTCTGGGTCAGTCCGTAGGCGCGGTAGCCATCCCGGAATATCCGCGACACCGCGTCGAGCTGCTCCTGCCAGAGGGTCGGCTCGGCCCAACGGTGGTGCACGCTCTGCCAGATGATGGGGCGCTGGGTCCGGCGGGCGAGCTCGTGGTAGTAGTCGAAATGCTCCATCCGGTTGCGCCCGAGTATGGTCTCGATGATGCCGCTGTTGCGCTCCCCCAGCACGTCGCAAAGGGCGAACAGCTCCTCGTCGTCCGCAAGCCGGCTGGCCACGGGCTTGCCGTCTTCCCTCATGTGCCGCTCGTTGCGGTTGGTGGAGAACCCCAGGGCGCCGGAATCCATGGCCTCCCGCACCAGGCCCTTCATCCTTTGCACCTCGCCCGCGGTGGCCTTTCGCTCCACCGACTCCTCGCCCATGACGTTCTGGCGCACGGCGATGTGCCCCACCAGGCCTCCGGCGTTGATCCCGAGCCTGCCTTCCAGCGCGTCGAGATACTCGCCGTAGGTGCGCCAACGCCAGGTGACCCCCTTCTCCAGGGCGAAGCGGGGGATGGCTTCCACCCGCACGAAGCTCTTCACCAGCGCGTCTTCGCCGCCATCGTCCACGGGCGCGAGGGCCAGGCCGCAGTTCCCCATGACGATGGAGGTGATGCCGTGCTGCGGCTCGGAGGTGCCGTAGGGGTCCCACAGGATCTGGGCGTCCATGTGGGTGTGGTGGTCGATGAACCCCGGGGACACCACCAGTCCGGCGGCGTCGATGGTCCGGCTCGCCGACCCCTTGAGACGCCCCACCCCGGCGACCTTGCCGGCCTTCACGCCCACGTCCGCGGTATGGGACGGCAACCCGGAACCATCGGCCACGCGGCCGCCGCGTATCAGCAGGTCATATTCCATGGCCATGTCCTCCTTGTCCGCGCCGCCCGGACAGGCCGGGCGGCGTGCGCCCGGCGTTCCGGCGTGTGCGGAGTGCAGCATAGGGAATCGGAGGCGGTTGTGCAACACGCGCTTCTCGACAGGCGGCATTCCGGTTCCGAACGGCTTCAGAAGCGCCAATAGGGTTTGACAACGCCTCCCCCTATGGTGTTTCTCTTGGGAATCCCGAAGACCGGGCTTGGCAGGAAGCTACGGAGAAGGAGGACGACATGAGGAAATGGGTTGCGCTGACATTGCTGGCGGCCCTGGTGGGCTTGGCGCAGTCGAGGACCGCTGCGGCTGCCGACTTTCCGAAGAGGAACATCACCATCATCGTGGCGGGGTCTCCCGGAGGCGGGTTCGACCGGCTGGCCCGGGCCATCGGCAGGACCATGAGGAAATACCTGCCCGAGGGCGTCCATATCGTGGTCAAGAACATCACCGGCGGCGGGCTGGTCATCGGCACGGTGGCCATGTACAAGGCCAGGCCCGACGGCTACACCCTGGGCCACCTGTTCACCGACGGCATGCTCGGGAAGCAGTTGATCAGCGGCGCCGAGAAGACCGGCTACGACGTCACCAGGTTCACCTATATCGCGCGGGTGGGAGCCGAACCCTACAGCCTCATCGTCGGCAAGAACTCCCGTTTCCACACCCTCGAAGACCTCCGGAAGGCGGACCGCGTGAAGTGGGGCGTGGAAGGCATCGGCGTGTCGCGCTGGATCCCGACGTTCGTGGCGGCCAGGGAGCTCGGCATCAAGATGGACGTGGTGTCCGGGTACCGGGGCACCAGCGAGGGCATACCGGCCATGATCCGGAACGACTTCGACGTCTATCTCCAGCCCATCGACCACCCCACCACCGCCTCCTACATCAAGTCGGGGGACGTGAGGCCGGTCCTGCACCTGCACGACCAGAGGCCGGTCAACGCTCCGGACACCCCGACGGCAAAGGAGAAGGGCATCGACCTCCGCCTCTACGTGGGCCGCAGCATCGTGGCGCCGCCGGGCCTGCCGGACGACCGGAAGAAGATCCTGGAGGACCTCTTCGTCAAGGCCATGAACGATCCGGAATACCGGGAGTTCCTGGCCAAGTCCAAGAGCCCCATCGTGCCGGGCGACTCCAAGGCCGCGGAAAGCGACCTGGACAACTACGTCAAGAGCTACACCAAATATACCCAGGCCATGCGCGACGCGTTGCCGAAATAGCCGGGACCGGGAGACGGGGACGGGTCTTCGGAGGGACCCCCCGTCTCCCCCGCTCCCCCGGAAAGTGAGTTCGAATGGACTATCTTGGGAACCCCGAGGCCAAGCCGCGCCCGCCCATCTCGTTGCCCTTCCATTACGGGTGGCTCATCGTGGCCGTCACCTTCTTCTCCAGCTTCAACGGGGCCGGTATCCGCGTGGTCCCCACCGTGCTGATCCATCCCCTCGAAGCGGACTTCGGATGGTCCCGGTCCGCCATCACCTTCGGGATTTCCCTCAACCTCCTGCTCTACGGAGTCGCCGCTCCGGTGGTGGGCTGGATCCTCGACAAGTACGGGCCGCGCCGGGTGATGCTGACCTCGCTGGTCCTGCTCTCGGGTGGGTTGTACAGCGCCACTTACGTGACCGAGCTGTGGCAGTTCTGGCTCACTTGGGGAGTCATGGTGGGGCTGGGGGCCGGCGGCATGTCCGGCGTGCTCTCCGCTTCCGTGGCCCATCGGTGGTTCAACGCCCGGCGCGGACTCGCGGTGGGCATCCTCAGCAGCGGCAGCTCCTCGGGGCAGATCGTGTTCATCCCGTTCATGCTGGCGCTCGTCGCCTACGTCGGTTGGCGCACGGGCACCAACGTGCTGGTGGCCTGCACCGGCGCTGCCGCGGTGCTGGTGTGGCTGTTCATGCGCGACAAACCCGGGGACGTCGGGCTGGAACCCTACGACGAAGGACCCGGGGCCGAGGCCGCCCCGGCAGAGCCGAATCCGGACGCCCCGAAGCCCGCGGGTCGGGTCATGGGCATCCGGGACGCGGTCAAGACCCCCACTTTCTGGCTCCTGTGCGGGGTCTTCTCCATCTGCGGCGGCACCGCCAACGGGCTCATCGGGACCCATCTGCTGCCGCACGCGCTGGAGCGCGGGTTCGATGCGGCCACGGTGGCCGTCGCGATGGCCACCATGGGAGGCCTGAACATCGTCGGCACCCTGTTCTCCGGGTGGTTGACCGACAAGGTGGATCCGCGGAAACTGATCGCCGCGGTGTTCACGCTGCGGGGAGCGGCGCTGTTCTACCTGACGTTCGTGACCGACGTGCCCGGGCTCTTCATCTTCACCGTCGTCTATGGACTCGACTGGTTCGCCACCGTTCCCCCGGTGGTCACCATCGCCGGCCAGACCTTCGGCAAGCAGTCCATCGGGCGGATCTACGGCTGGATCTTCCTGGCGCACCAGATAGGCGGTTCCCTGATGGCCAACGGCGGTGGTCTGCTCTACGACCACGTGGGCGACTACGAGATGGCGTTCTTCGCCGGGGGGTGGATGGGACTCATGGCCGCGGCGTTCGCCCTCGGCATCCGGCCCAGGAAGGCCGCGCCCCCGCTGGGACCGGCGCCCGCGGGCGCGGCCGCCTGACACCGCGTTACGACCTCTTGTCGTTGTCCGGGGCGGGGTACTCGTACACGTACTGCCAAGGCACGGAGCAGTGGGCCCAGACGAAGGGCTCGAACTTCTCCCACCACTCGGTCTCGCGCCCCTCCATGCTCAGCAGCCGCACCATGCGCACCATGTCCTGGATCTGGTACTTCTCCAGGACCGGCCGGAAGGCCGGCATGACGCCCTTGCCCTCCTTGATGATGCGGCGGATCTCGATCACGTCCAGGTTGGCCACCGTGTCGCGGAAGTCCGGCGCCTTCACGGACAGCGCCCTGACGGTGGGGCCGTCGCCCCTCCCGCCCGGACCGTGACAGCTCGCGCAGCGTTGGGCGTACACCATCTTCATTTCCTCCTCCCGGAGGCAGCCGGCAAGGACGGTCAACCCCAGCAGGACCAGGACGACTCGTCCGAGGGTGGGTGTATGGGTGGACGCCACGCCTCCTTCTACCATCAACGACGCCCCAAGGACAGGAAGGGGACCGGGGGGACGGCCGGGCCGCGCAAAAACCGCTCCCGCCGGTTGCGCCGCGGCTAAAGTCCGACGCCGACCGGTCGATGTATTCCTGTATAGACGGGCTTTGGACCACAACACGGAAGGAGAACACGAGATGCAAACCATCGACGATTCCGATCTGGCCGGCGCCGCGGCGACCACATGGCTGCTCGACGCTCGTGACGAAGACCTGGACCTGGAGATCCACGGGTGCGGCTGCGGTTGTGGCTGTGGATGCGGGTGCGGTTGTGGGTGCGGATGTGGCTGCGGCTGCGGATGTGGTTGCGGCTGCACAAGCGATTCGGACGATTCGGTGTCCGACGCGATCAGCGCCGGGGCGGATGCGGTGGAGTCCGGCACTGCGTCGGAGGAAATGCCCTCACTCGGAGTGGACACGGTAGCCGATTCGGCCGGGGAACAGTACCGATAACCGATGAGGGTTCATCGTCGTCGGGGCGCGCGGAGGCCGGGGGATGGAGTCCTCCCTTCCGGCGAACCGGTGACGGTTCAGAGAACGGGCAGGGGCGATGGTCCGCGCCATCGCCCCCCTTTCGTGAGCCCCCCCTTCATCGCTCCTTGTCTTCCTGTACCACCCCTCCTCCGACGTCATCCCGCATTGGAACCTCCGTAGTGGTTCGCATTCTTCCCTCAAAGCCTGTACCCTGAGCGCTGTCGGGGCTTCGGGATGGCCATCAGGATCAACCGCGTGTACACGCGCACCGGCGACGACGGGACCACCGCCCTGGTGGGCGGCAAGCGTGCGCCCAAGGACTCGGCCAGGATCGAGGCCTACGGCGCCATCGACGAGCTCAACGCGGTGGTGGGCTTGGCCCGTGCGTGGAACCGGGAAGGGAAGGGGGCGTCCGAGTTGCGCCAGAAGCTCGACGCCGTGCTCCACGACGTCCAGCAGGAGCTGTTCGACCTGGGCGGCGAGCTCGCCACGCCGGAGGACTTCGTCCGCGAGGGCATGCATCGCATGGGCGGCGAGCAGGTGGCCCGGATCGAACGGATCATGGACGAGTGCCAGAAGGAGCTTCGGCCGCTGGAGTCGTTCGTCCTGCCGGGAGGCGGACCCGTCAGCGCGCAACTGCACCAGTGCCGCACGGTGTGCCGGCGGGCCGAGCGGGAGATCCTCCGGCTGTCGCGGCTGGAGACCGTGGGCGAATGGCCCCTCAGGTACGTCAACCGGTTGAGCGACCTGTTCTTCGTCCTCGGGCGATGGGTGGGAGCGAACCTGGGGGAGACGGAGCGCCTCTGGCAAAGGGGATTGAGATAGGGCGCCGCCAGGGCGGAGGCGGCGAGGGAGCGGAAATGTCGGGAATCCTCGAAGGCAGGAAGGCGCTGGTCTTCGGTGTGGCCAACGACCGGAGCATTGCCTGGGCGGTGGCGCGGGAGCTGCACGCCCAGGGGGCGGACCTCGCTTTCACCTACGCCGGCGAAGTCCTGGAGAAGCGCGTGAGGCCGCTGGCGGAAGGCATCGGCTCGACCCTCGTCCTGCCGTGCGACGTCACCCGGGACCAGGAGATCGAGGCGGTCTTCGAGGCGGTGGGCCGCCACTGGGAAGGTCTCGACATCCTGGTGCACGCCATCGCCTACGCCGAAAAGGAAGACCTGTCCCAACCCTACCTGCAGACCGGGCGCGCGGGGTTCCACACCGCGCTGGACATCAGCACCTATTCGCTGGTGGCGCTGACGCGCCATGCCGCCAAGCTCATGAAAGGGCGCACCGGCTCGGTGGTGACCCTGACCTACATGGGGTCCGAGAAGGTGGTCCCCAACTACAACGTCATGGGAGTGGCGAAAGCGGCCCTGGAGGCGAGCGTCCGTTACCTGGCCTACGACCTCGGCCCGGAGGGGATCCGGGTCAACGCCATCTCCGCCGGCCCGGTGAAGACCCTGGCCGCGGCCGGCATCGCCGGTTTCCGGGACATGCTCCGCTACGCCAGCGAGCGCGCGCCGCTCAAGCGCAACGTGGACCCTGCGGAGATCGGCAGGACCGCGGTCTATCTGGCCAGTGACCTGGGGAGCGGCGTCACCGGGGAAACGGTCCACGTGGACGCGGGCTACAACGTCATGGGCATGTGAGGAACCGAGGAGGGGGAACCGTGAAAGAGATCTCGCCCCAGGAAGCCTGCGATGCCCTGCGGCAGGACGCCGAAAGCGTCTATATCGACGTGCGCACGGTGGAGGAGTTCGCCGCGGGCCATCCCGAAGGGGCCGTCAACATCCCCATCGCCTTCCACGACCCCGCCCGGGGCATGGTCCACAACGCGGACTTCCTCGAGGTGGTGGCGAAGCATTTCTCCAAGGAGCGCAAGCTGATGCTCGGCTGCCAGGCAGGCCCCCGGTCCCACAATGCGGCGAACCTGCTGGAGCGGCAGGGTTACCGGGACGTGGCCAGCGTTCGCGGCGGGTTCGGCGGCCTGCGCGACCCGTACGGGCAGGTGGTCGCCGAAGGCTGGGCCGGCCTGGGACTTCCGGTGAGCCGGGAGAACGGCGAGGGCGCGAGCTACGAGTCGCTGGCGTCCGGACGACCGTGAACCGGCGCACGGGGCCGCTTCCCCGTCCCTGCCGGCCGTACCGGGGCAGCCGGTCCCCAGGTTGCCCGGGCTTCCCGGGCGCGCGCGGCCGCGCTTGACAGGCCCCCGGATTTACGCGATAAAAGCCGGTCCAGTCCCTCTCCCAGGACGGTTGACCGCCGGAAGGCCCTTCGGCTGACGCGACCGCGAACACGACGCTCTTCCGTTTCGACTCGAACCCGCAACCCTCGAAGACCGGAGTATGGAACATTTCCACGCATTCTTCACCGGCTTGGCCAACATCCTGCCGTTCACCCCCGCGGGGCAGGACCCGTTCATCTTCATGCTCATCGGCATCGCCATCGGTTTCGTGGTCGGCATCCTGCCCGGACTCGGGGGGGCCACGACGTTGGCGCTCATGCTGCCGTTCATCTACAAGATGGACCCCACCACCGCGTTCGCGTTCCTCCTTGGCTCGAACGCGGTGACCGCCACCACGGGGGACATCACGTCGATCCTGTTCGGCGTGCCCGGCGAAGGCATCACCGCCGCCACCATCGTGGACGGCCACCCCATGGCCAAGAAGGGCGAAGCCGGCCGCGCCCTGGGCGCCGCGCTCATGAGCTCGCTGGTGGGCGCGGTCTTCGGCGCCTTTGCCCTGGCCCTGGCGATACCCATCGTCCAGCCGCTGGTGCTCTCCATCGGCTCCTCGGAATTCTTCATGCTCGCCCTGTTGGGCATCACCTTCGTGGCGTCCCTGAGCGGCGGCAACATCCTCAAGGGGTTGTGCACCGGCGCTTTCGGGCTGGTCCTTTCCACCCTCGGCCTGGACCCCATCGAGAGCGTGCCGCGCTTCACCCTGGACCCGGTCATCGGCGAAGACGCGGCGCTCTTCCTCTGGGACGGCCTTTCGCTGGTGTCGGTGACCGTGGGCCTGTTCGCCATTCCCGAGATCATCGACCTGTCGGTCCAGGGGACCAGCATCGCGCGCCACTCCACCGGCAAACTGGGCGGCGTCATGCAAGGCATCATCGACACCTTCCGCTACTGGAAGCTGGTGCTGTCGTGCAGCGCCATCGGTTCCTACATCGGCCTGATTCCGGGACTCGGCGGCGGGCCGGCCCAGTGGGTGGCCTACGCGCACGCGGTGCAGAGCTCGCCCGGTGACAAGGACCGCTTCGGCAAGGGCGCCATCGAGGGCGTCCTCGGACCCGGCGCCGCCAACAACTCCAAGGAGGGCGGCTCGCTGGTGCCCACCATCGCGTTCGGCGTGCCGGGCAGCGTCTCCATGGCCATACTGCTGGGGGCCTTCATCATCCAGGGCATCGTGCCGGGACCGGACCTGCTCGATCCCGACAAGCACCTGAACCTGACGTTCTCCTTCGTCTGGATCATCGTCGTCTCCAACGTCATTACGGTGGCGGTGTGCCTGCTGTTCCTGAACCAGTTGGCGAGGATCACGTTCGTCAAGGGGACGTACCTGATCCCGTTCCTCCTGATGCTGATCTACCTGGGCGGCTTCGCCGTCAACAACGCGTTCGGGGACATCGTGATGGTGCTGGTGTTCGGGTTGGTGGGATGGCTGATGGTCAAGTTCGACTGGCAGCGGCCGCCGCTGCTGCTGGGTCTCGTCCTCGGCGGCATCGCGGAGAACAACCTCTTCATCGCAACCAAGGTCTATGGGGCGGGGTTCCTGCTGCGGCCGGGCGTGCTGGTCATCATGCTGCTCATCCTCGCCGGGCTGTTCTACCCCCTGTTCCAGGCATACCGGGAACGGAAGCGGGCCGAGCGGCACGAAGCCGGTTTCGCAGTGCCCGGGATCACCAGGACCACGGAGGAGGTCTCGCGCAACGAGCGCATGGCCAACGGAGTCTTCGCCCTGTGCTTCGTTGCGCTGTTCGCCTACGTACTGCGCGAGTGCTTCTTCGGCTTCGGCGCGGACGAGGAACGCGCGGCCCTGTTCCCGCTGATCATCGGGCTTCCGGCCTTCGCCATCAGCATGGCGGTGTTCGGCAAGGAGATCACCACCAAGTCCCGGGTCGTGGTGCACGGGGAGGAGGGCGTGGAGGAGGTCGAGGAGATCCCGCCCGCGGAGACCCGCCGCCGGACCCTTGCCATCGGCGCCTGGGTGGTGGGGTTCTTCCTCTCCATATGGCTCATCGGGTTCGTCTGGTCGTCGCTGGTGGCTACCCTTCTCTACCTCAAGTTCGGCGCCCGGGAGGGTTGGATCATCTCCGTGGTCCTGACCGCGGTGGCCTATGTCTTCTTTGCCGGCATCTTCGACATGATGCTCCATCTGCCCTTTCCGCCGGGAGACCTGTTCGTCTGGCTGGGTTGGGACTGACGCAACGTCCGGCGTATCGAGGAACCTCTCCCCCATGGAAAGCGCGTCCTTCGACTTCGCTTCGCTACGCTCGGGACGAACGGGGGCGTATTGACCCGTTCCGGGGGGTCGGATAGACTTCGAGGCATGCGGAGGACCTTCCACTGCCGTGTCGTGTTGCTGGTCGCCGCGTGTTGCGCCGTCGCAGGTCTGCGCGCCCCTCCCGTCCATGCCCTTTCCCAGGAAGAAGAGATCCGCATCGGCCGCGAGATCCGTCGGGACGCCCGGCGCCGACTCGAGTTCATCGAGGACCCCGAGATCGAGTTGTACGTGGACCGGATCGGCCGCCGTATCCTCGACGCGGTGGGCAACACCCGATACCCGTACCGGTTCTTCGTGGTCGAGGACCCCTCGACCAACGCCTTTGCGGTCCCCGGAGGAAACATCTTCGTCCACTCGGGGCTGATCCAGAAGGTCGAGAGCACGGACGAGTTGGCGTCGGTGCTCGCCCACGAGATCGTCCACGTGAATGCGCGGCACTTCGCCGCCCTGTCCGCCCCGGACGAGACCGTGCTCCTCGGAATGTTGGGAGTGTTCCTGGCGCCTGTCCTGGGGCCTGCGGTCCTGGCCGCGCCCGCGCTCTCCATGACGCGGCAACTGGAGTTCAGCCGGCAGATGGAGGAGCAGGCCGACAACCTGGGCGTGGGCTACCTCGCACGGGCGGGCTACGATCCCCAGGCCGCGGTGGACTTCATGGAGAAGCTGTACCGCGAAAAGTTCCTGAACCCGGTGGGAACGCCCACCTACCTCATGTCCCATCCCCTGACCGAGCAGCGGATCGCCAACATGACCGCTTCCATCCGGGCCCTGGGACTCACCCGTCCGCGCTTCAGGGGCGCCGACGACGTCGAACGCCTGAAGCTCCTGATCGAGTTGCGAAGCGAGCCGAACGCGGCGGTCGAGCGTCGGAAGAAGGCCCATGAAAAGGACCCGGAAGCGGCCGCGCCGGCGTACCTGTTGGGCGTGGCCTACGCCGCCACCGGCCGGTGGCGGGCGGCGCGGGACCTGTTCGAGCGGGCGGTGCGGCTGGACCCGACCCTGCCGAGCGTGCATCGGGACCTGGGACGGGCCTACGGCCGGACCGGCGAACCCTCCAAGGCCCACGCGGCCTTCGAAGCCATGTTGCAGCGCGAACCCGACGATCCGGTCACCCACCTGTACCGGGGGCATCTGTTCGAGAAGGAGTCGCGCTTCCGGCAGGCGGTCCGTTCCTACCTGAGGGTGCGCCAGCTTGCGTCCTTCTGGCCCGAGGCGGCCCGGCGCCTGGGTTACGCCTACCGCAAGCTGAACCAACCGGGCAAGGCCCACTACTACCTGGCGCAGTTCCACCTGCTGCGAGACGAGACCGGCAAGGCCATCGGTTCGCTGGAGCGCGCCGCCCGGCAATACCCGCCGGACTCCCCGAAACAGCAGGTCATCGAGGACGAGATCGCCGTCCTGAAGGCGAGCCGCTGACCACCCTCGCGGCCGGCGACACGTGAGCCGCGGGCTCCGTTGCGGGCCGCGTTTCCCCTCCGACGCGCGCACCGCGTGCGGCTCAACCGTCGAGGGCCTTCCGGAGCCGTTGGCGCGCCTGAACGTAGATCTGGCAAATCCGTCCTTCGGTCACTCCGAGCCCTTCGCCGATCTCCTTGAACTTGAGTTCCTGGTAGTGGCGCAGGGTGACCACCAGCCGTTCGCGTTCCGGAAGCTGCGCCACCGCCCGTTTCAGCTTCTCCACCAGGTCACGGCGCTCCACGTAGTCCAGCGGGTCCTGGTAGATCCCCTGTCCCTGCGCGTTCCCTTCGAGCACGAGGTGTTGCGACGGGTCATCGAGGCTCAGCCATCCGTATTCGCAGACCCGGTAGTTGATCTTGTGGTAGGTCTCCAACGGCACCTCCAGCTCGTCCGCCAGCTCTTCGGAGGTGGCTTCGCGGCAGAGGCTCCTGGCGAGTTGCCTGCGAGCCGCGGCGACCCGGCGTCCCCAGGCGCGGATGGACCGGCTCACCCAGTCCAGGGAGCGCAAGCACTGGATCATCTCGCCGTAGATGCGGTGCCGGGCGTACACGTAGAACGACACGCCCCGGTCGGGGTCGAACCGCTCCGCGGCTTCCAGCAGGCCGACCACGCCGGAGTGCACCAGCGGTTCGAGGTCCATGCTCGCCGGCAGCCGGCGGTGGAGTTGGCGAGCCATGCGTTTCACCAGGGGAAGGTAGGCGGTGACCACGCGTTTCCCGGGATCGTCCTTCTCCGCAGGGGGAAAGACGCCCGACTCGGTACAGGGAGGCGCCTTCTTCATGTCGGCACCAAGGGAGCAACGGCCGTGCCATCCGGTGGAGCCGATGGATAATCCAGAGGCTACGGCTACTTGGCGCAGGGCGGGAAAGGAGCGGACGGGCGGGGGGTGTCAACGGGCGCGGACGAGTCGTCACGCCGTTGGCGGTCTCGGGCGCGGTTAGCGGTAGAGCTCCAGCAACTCCACCAGACCGAGGGCGCGCATCTCGCTGAAGAGGTAGCGTTTGATCTCGTCCACCCTGTCCATCCGCAGGGCGGTCCGTCCGATGGCGCCGGCCCTCTCGTAGCTCACCGAGCGCACCAGCTTCCGGACCACGGGGATGGACAGGGACTCCATGCTGAACTCTTCGAGCCCCATGCCCATCAACAGCAGGGTTGACAACGGGTCCCCGGCCATCTCGCCGCACATGGCGACCCGCTTGCCCTTGTCCTTGGCGGCGCGGATGACCTGGTTGAGGGCGGAGAGGACCGCGGGGTGGAAGGGCTCGTAGAGCGGGGCCACCTTGCGGTTGCCCCGGTCCACGGCCAACAGGTACTGGATCAGGTCGTTGGTCCCGATGCTGACGAAATCCACCTCCTCCAACAGCCGGTGGGCCACCTGCACCGCGGACGGCACCTCGATCATGATCCCCGTTTCCATGTCCGCATCGAAGGGGAGGCGGCGGCGGGCCAGATCCGCCTTCACCTCGCGCAACATGGCCTTGACCCGGAGGATCTCCTCCAGGCTGGAGACCATGGGGATCAGCAGCCGCACCGGCCCCAGCGCCCCCGCGCGCAGTATGGCCCGGAGCTGCATCTCGAACGTCTTCGATACCTCCAGGGAGATGCGGATGGAGCGCCATCCGAGGAACGGGTTGGGCTCGGAACGGGCGACGCTGACGTAGGGAGGGTACTTGTCGGCGCCGATGTCGAGGGTGCGGATGGTCACGGGCTTGCCGGACATGCCTTCCACCACCCTCTGGTAGAGCGCCAACTGCTGGGCCTCGGTGGGGAAATCGTGATACGCGAGGAACGGGATCTCGGTCCGGTAAAGGCCGATGCCCTCGGCCCCGTGGACCTGCGCGAACCGGATGTCCGTGAGCAGTCCCATGTTCGCGAGCAGGCGAACCCGGTGCCCGTCGGTGGTCTCGGCCGGCAGGTTCCGCATTTCGTCGAGCTCCCGGTTGACGGCGAGGTAGTGGCGCTCCAGCCGGGCGTACTCGTCCACGATCTCCTTGTTGGGGTTGACGAACACCACCCCGGAGTTGCCGTCCACGATCAGGGAATCCTCCTTGCGGACGCTTTCCAGCAGCGCCTCCGCCGCCACCACCGTGGGGATCTCGAAGGACTTCGCCAGGAGCGATGCGTGGGAGGTGACGCCGCCGCTGGCGAGCACGATGCCCTGGAACAGATCCCCTTCGATGAGCGCCAGGTCCGCGGGAGACAGGTCTTCGGCCACCAGGACGGCTCGTTCCTCCGGGACCACGAGCCGACTCTCCCCGGAGCCGGACAGGTTGTCCAGCAGTCTCTCGGCCACGTCGCGGATGTCCGCGGTGCGCTCCTTCAAGTACCGGTCTTCGACTTCGCTCACGGTCCGCATGTGCCGGCGGAAGACGTCGCTGACGGCGTAGTAGGCGGTCAGCCGCTCTTCGAGGATCCGGCTCTCGATCTCGCCCTGCAGCACGGGGTCGTTCAGGATCAGTCGGTGCACGTCGAAAATGGCTCCCGCCTCGTCGGAGATGAGGGCGGTCATGCGGGTCTTGATCTCTTCCATCTGGGCCGCGGAGCGTTGCACCGCCGAGCGAAAGAGTTCGACCTCCGCCCGGGGGTCCGCGGCCCGGGTCTTCTCGACGGCGGCCAGGTCGATCCGCCGTTGCAGGATATGGGCCTTGCCGTAGGCGAAACCGGGGCAGGCGGCGAGCCCCGTCAAACGGCTGCGGAACTTTCTCGGAGGCTCGCTGGTGCGCTCCTTGCCCCGCCCCTCGTAGGACCTGAGCCTTCGCAGCGCGTTGACCATGCTCTGCCGGGACCGCTTGCGCTCGCGTTCCTTGTCCTTGAGCGAGTCCACCAGGCGGGCATGCACGATGATGGTGGACACCTGGGCCGATATGGCCTTGAGGAGCCTGACTTCCTGGCCTGTGAACTCCCGCGGACGCGAGGTCTGCACGACCAGCACGCCGATGGGGGTCTTCTGGCTGCTGACGGGGACGGCGAAGAAGGAATGGTACCGTTCTTCGCCGGTCTCCGGGAAGTACAGGAAGCGGGGGTGCGCCTGCGCGTCCGCGACGATTACGGGCTGCCGCGTTTCCACCACCAGTCCCGCCAGTCCTTCGCCGACGCTCATGGAGACCCGTCCCACCGCCGCCTGGTCCAGCCCCCTGGTGGCGCGGAGGGTCAGTCGGTCGCTCTCGGCATCCAGGAGATAGACCGAGCAGACCTCGGTCTGCATGCGCTTGGCCACGATGCCCGCGATGCTGTTGAGGCATCCCGGCAGGTCCTCGGCTTCTTCGACGAACCGGCTGATCTCCTCGAAGGTCACCAGATGGGAGGCGTCGTCCTCGGTTGCGATGACGGGGGGCTTGGCCATGGCTCCATTCTAAGGGGTTCCGGGGTGAACCACAATTCCGGGGGGTGTCCCGGACGTGGATTTGACCGGCCTTGGGGCAGATGTTACGTTGCCCCGGTGTCCCCCCCGAGACCTGCCGACCGTATGGAGAAACCCGTGGATTCCCTCGCAGCGCACGTCCGAGCCATACTGGAGGTCCTCGGGGAAGACCCGGACCGGGAAGGGCTCCGGAAGACGCCGGCGCGCGTGGCCGAAGCCTGGGAGTTCCTCACCGGCGGTTACCGCGAGGACCCGGACAGCATCATCAACGGCGCCCTGTTCGCCGAAGACTACCAGGAGATGATCGTCGAGAAGGACATCGACTTCTACTCCCTCTGCGAGCACCACATGCTGCCTTTCCATGGCAAGGCCCACGTGGCCTACATCCCGCGCCACAAGATCGTGGGAGTCTCCAAGCTCGCGCGGCTGGTGGACGCCTACTCCCACCGTCTCCAGGTCCAGGAGCGTCTCACCAACCAGATCGCCCGGACGATCATGGAACGCATCGACCCGCTGGGGGCCGGCGTGGTGATGGAAGCCGAGCACATGTGCATGCGCATGCGCGGCGTGCAGAAACAGAACTCCACCATCATCACGAGCGCCCTCCTCGGCGCCTTCCAGACCCAGGAGAAGACCCGCAGCGAGTTCATGAACCTCATTCGGACCCGTCACCGCTTCTGACCCGCGTCCATGGAAACCCGGCTGAGAGAAATCGCTCCGGCGCAGGTCAAGACCGCGCTGCTGGCCGTCCCGGTCACGGACAAGGGCCTCGAGGAAAGCCTCGTACCGAGCCTCGACCGTCCACTGGAGGGCAGGCTCCATGCGTTGGCCAGGAAGAGCGGCTTTGCCGGCAGACGCGGGACCTCGCTGCTGGCGCCGACCCACGGCCTCCTGCCGGCCGGTCACGTGTTGCTGGCGGGGGTCGGCAAACCGGAAGAGGACGGACTCCACGGCTGGCGCGTTGCCGGGGCCGTCACCGCCAGGGAGGCCGGGCGCCTGTGGGCCGACGAGGCGGTCTTCATGCTGCCGCCGGACCGGGAGACGGAACCCGTGGTGGGCGCGGTGGCCGAGGGCGCCCTCCTCAACGCCTACCGATTCACCCGGTACCGCTCCAACGACGTCCACTCGGGACGGCTGCGCAGGCTGGTCCTCGGACGGACCGCGTCCGGGAGGAACGGCGCGTTGGCCCGGGCCCTGAGGAGGGCCGGGAGCACGGCGTCGGCCGTCTGCCTGGCCAGGGACCTGGTGAACGAGCCGCCGTCCACGGCCACGGCGAGCTACCTGTCGGAACAGGCCGCGGCCCATTGCCGGGGCGAGGGGCTGAAGGTGGACGTGTGGGGCCGGAGGAGGATCGAGCAGTTGAAGATGGCGGGCCTTCTGGCGGTCAACCAGGGGAGCCGGGAGGAGCCGCGGTTCATCCGCATGCGCTACCGGCCCAAGGGCACGCCCCGCAAGAAGGTCGTCCTCATCGGCAAGGGGATCACCTTCGATTCCGGCGGACTTTCCCTCAAGTCGGCGCGGTCCATGGAGACCATGAAGCTGGACATGGCGGGGGCCGCCGCGGTCATCGGCGTCATGAGCGTGCTGCCCGAGCTGGCGCCGAACGCCGAAGTGGTCGGCATGGTGCCGGCGACGGACAACCTGCCCGACGGCGGGGCGCAGAAGCCGGGGGACGTCATCCGTTACCCGAACGGCAAGACCGTCGAGGTCATGAACACCGACGCCGAAGGACGGCTCATCCTCGCGGACGCGCTGGTGCTGGCGGCCCGTGAGAAGCCCGACTGCATGATCGACCTCGCCACCCTTACGGGCGCCTGCATCGTGGCCCTGGGCAACGAGTTGGCGGGGATCTTCAGCAACGACGAGGAGCTCGCGGACCGGCTCGCCGCGTGCGGCCGGGACGCGGGCGAAAGCCTCTGGCGGTTGCCTCTCGCAGCCGAGTACCGGGAGGACATCAAGAGCCAAGTGGCGGACATCAAGAACGTGGGCGGCGGCTCGGCCGGCGCCGTCACCGCGGCGCTGTTCCTGCAGGAGTTCGTGGGAGAGGTCCCCTGGGCGCACCTGGACATCGCCGGGCCCGCGTTCGCCGCCAAGGAGCGCCCCACGTGCCCGAAAGGGGGAACGGGTTTCGGCGTGCGCACGCTCCTGAACCTCCTCCGGGGAATGTAGGAGCTCGGCATGCGACGGCACAACGACGGATCGAAAGGAGACGCGTCTCGATGGCCATATCCCACGTAGCGGACAACGAATTCGAAGCAGAGGTGATTCGTGCGCCGGTGCCGGTGCTGGTGGACTTCTGGGCGCCGTGGTGCGGCCCGTGCAAGTCCATTGCGCCGGTGCTGGAGGAACTGGCCCGGGAGTACGACGGCAGGCTCAAGGTCGTGAAGGTCAACGTGGACGAGAACCCCGAGACGCCCGGCCGCTACGGCGTGCGGGGGATCCCCAACCTCATGATCTTCAAGCAGGGGGAACTTTCGGGCCAGGTCGTGGGCGCGGCCCCCAAGGCCCGGTTGGTGAGCGAGATCGACAGGGTCATCGACTGAACCCCGGCGCCCGCGTCCAACGCGGGCTAACGATGGTAGCGCCTCATGCTCACGCTGATCAGCAGACCCACCGCCACCAGGGTCGTCACCAGTGACGACCCTCCGTAGCTGAGGAGCGGCAGCGGGATCCCCACCACGGGCAGGAGCCCGGTCACCATCCCGATGTTGATGGTGAACTGCCAGAACAGGATCGCCCCCATTCCCGTAGCCAACAGCACTCCGAAACGGTCTTGCGCCCGCCGCACGGCCCTCAGGGAGAGAAGGATCAGCAACACGTAACCGGCGAGCAGCAGCACGCAGCCGGAGAACCCCCACTCCTCGGCAAACACCGCGAAGACGAAATCCGTATGCTGCTCGGGGAGGAATTCCAGCCGGTTCTGGCTTCCTTGCAGGTACCCCTTGCCCCAGACGCGACCCGAGCCGATGGCGATCTTGGACTGGACCACGTGGTAGCCGGCGCCCAGGGGGTCCGACTCGGGGTTCATGAAGGTCCAGATGCGGACCTTCTGGTAGGGTTTCAGGAACTGCCAGCCCATGGGCAAGGCGGCAATGGCCGCAACGGCGAGGTACAGCAACGACCGCCCGCGCAGTCCGGACATGACGACGACGGTCACGGCGATGAGCAGGATCAACACGGCGGTGCCCAGGTCCGGCTGCAGCAGCACCAGGGCGAGCACCGGCGCACAGAGCAGGAGGGGCGCCCACAGGTCCGTCAGGGGGTAGCCGGGCTCGTGGTGGCGCAGCGTCTTGGCCAGCATCAGCACGAGCGCGACCTTGGCGAACTCCGAGGGCTGGAACAGGAAGAGCTTCAGGTCGAGCCACCTCTGGGATCCCCCGCTGGTGGTCCCGACCACGAGCACCAGGGCGAGGAGGACGATGACCGCGGCATAGACGGGGTAGGTCCAGCGGTCCAACCGCTGGTAATCGACCGAGAACGTCGCCGCCATGAGCACCGCGCCGATGGCCAGCCAGTAGGACTGCCTGGTCGCCAGGTAACGCGAGCATTCGTCGTTGGCGTTGCAGTTGGCGCTGTAGATGGTCAGGATCCCCAGCACGGCCAGCGCCACGGACAGGACGCACAGGGGCCAGTCGAAGCTGGCGATGAGTCGGCGGTCAATCTGCATGGGCCGTACGGAGGCTCGTATGGTCGGCCAGAACGACCGTGTTCTTCCCGTGGTCGCTCCCGGTGCGGAAGTAGGCTTCGATGACCTCCCTGGTGATGGGCGCCGCGGCGGCTCCGCCATGCCCGCCGTGTTCCACCAGGGTGGCGACGGCGATCTTGGGATCCCCGGCCGGAGCGTAGGCCACGAACCACGCGTGGTCCCGGACCGGGTAGGGCAGATCCTCGCTCTTGACCACTTCTCCTGGCATCTGGACCACTTGCGCGGTTCCGGTCTTGCCGGCCACCTCCACCATTCCCGATCGCGCCCTCTTGCCAGTGCCCCGTTGGTGGTGGACGACGTCGAAGAGCGCCCGGCGCACCACCGCCAGACTCCTGTCCTTCAGGTCCAGGGCGGTCTTCCGGACCGGGCCGTATTCTTCCATGACCTGGCCTTCCGGCGACAGCACCCGGCGCACGAACCATGGCCGGTACACGGTCCCTCCGTTGGCCACGGTGGCCGCCAGGCTCGCCATCTGCAGCGGGGTCACGCCGAGGAAACCCTGCCCGATGGCCACCATCGGGGTCTCGCCAGGGTACCAGGGGGTGCCGAAACGACGCTTCTTCCACGCCCGGTCGGGGACCAGTCCGGGGCTTTCGCCGTCGAGTTCGATGCCGGTGGGCGCGCCGAAGCCGAAACCGCGCGCGTACCGGGCGATCTTGTCCACGCCGAGCCGCTGCGCCAACCGGTAGAAATAGACGTCGCACGACTGCACCAGGGCGTCGTGCATGTTGACGTGGCCGTGTCCATGCTTGTTCCAGCACCGGAGGACACGGTTGCCCACCTCGTAGGAAGCGCCGCAGAACAGCCGCCGGTCGGGGGAGATGACGCCTTCCTCCAGGGCGGCCAACGCGGTCACGATCTTGAAGGTCGAGCCCGGCGGGAACTGTCCCTGCAGCGCCCTGTTGTGCAGCGGGGTCTCCTCGTTGTCCGTCAGTTGACGCCACTCCCCGGAAGTCAACCCCCGGGCGAACCAGTTGGGGTCGAACGCGGGGGAGCTCACCATTGCGACCACGGCGCCGGTATCCACCTCCAGAACGACGATGGCGCCCTCCTTGTCCCGCAACGCATCGTAGGCCACCCGCTGGACCTTCATGTCGAGGGTCAACTCGATGTCGTGCCCCGGAGTGGCGTTGAGCCGGTCGATCATGCGCACCTTCCGGCCGGTTGCGTTCACCTCCACCTTTTCGACGCCGCTGCGCCCGGCGAGTTGCCATTCCCATCTCTTCTCGAGGCCCGACTGTCCGATCTCGTCCCCCTGCCGGTAGCCCCGTTTGCGGAGTTGCTGCAACTGCCCGGCGTTGACCTCTCCCAGGTAGCCGAGCAGGTGGGCCGTCATCTCGTCGGTCAGGTAGCTGCGCCGGGCCCGGACGCTCACGGACACCCCCGGAAGGTCCAGCCGGCGCGTCTCCACGGCCACCACCGACGGCCAGTCCACGTCGCGGAGCAGGGTGACGCCTTCGGACCCGCCGGCGCGGCCCACCGCCGCCAGGAAGTTTTGCGCGTCGCCGTCCACCACGTCGGCGAGGCGCCGCAGGGCGGTTTCCGGCTCCTCCCCTTCGTCGGGCAGGTACCGTATGTCGAAGGACGGACGGCTGTTGATCAGGAGTCGGTTGCTTCGGTCGAACACCATGCCGCGGATCGCGGGAATGCGTTCCAGCCGGATCCGGTTGTGCTCGGACATGGTGGTGTAGTGCTTGCCCTGCAGGACCTGGAGCACCCAGAGGCGGTGCGTGAGGAAGGCGAACGTCAGCACGACGAAGAGCGCAAAGACTCGTATCCGTCGTTGGAAGTCCGGCAGGGGTCTGGCGTTCGGCCTACGAGGCAGCATCGAGGGAAGGCGCTTTCCGCACGGTTTCCATGCGGACCTGGATGAAGCGGAGCATCAGGAACAGCGGCGGGGCCATGGCGGCGGAGATGAGGGCCTCCCGGAGGACGGCGCCGGCGACCACGACCCAGTCGTCCGCGGACAACTCGAACAGCGGGGAAACGACGATCAGCATGCCCGTTTTCAGCCAGATGGCCGCGAACACCGCCACCACGCTGGCCAACGGCCCGGTGGCCCAGATGTAGCGGAACACCAGGTAGGCCGTCAGGAATACCGCGGCGAACGCGAACGCGTTCACGCCGGGTTGCGGGCTCGACAGGACGTCGATGACGTATCCCAGCAGGAACGTGGCCCACACGGCTTCCGCCCGCGGCCGGTTCATCGCCCAGTACACGCAGAGGGTCAGGGTGAGGTCGGGGATGATCGCCGTCCGGGTAACCAGGTGCAGGATCGTGGACTGCAGGACGACGAAGACCAGGCCGATGCCGAAGAAGACCAGGGACACCTTCATGGGGTAGCCGAAGACGGCTCTCGTCCTCCGACGTCGTCCATCGCGGAGGAGACCACGGGCCGGGGTTTGTCGGAGATGAAGAGCACCTCCTCCATCACCAGCGGGTCCACCGCCAGTGAGATGCGCACCTGCTGGAAGAGCCCGGTGGCGTTGTCTTCCACGTCGGCCACGGTCCCCACCAGCAGTCCCTTGGGGAAGGTTCCGTCCAGCCCGGAGGTAATGAGCCGGTCGCCGGGGCGGACGTCTTCGTTCCGGCCCATGTACTTGACCATGGCTTCCCCGCTCACCGACCCGGAAACGATGCCGCGGACCCGGGTCCGCTGGGTGATGACGTCGAGCCCGCTCTTGTGGTTCGTCAACAGCATCACCTTGGAGGTGTCGTTGTCCACGAACACGACCTTGCCCACCACCCCTCTCGGCGTGATGACCGCCATGCCCGGTTCGATGCCGTCCGCCATGCCCTTGTCCGCGGTGATGGTGCGGAACCAACTGCTGGCGCTGTTGCCGGTCACCGTGGCCGCCACCGACTCCCGCAATATGCGGGTCTTGATCTCCAGCAGATCCATCAGGCGGTCGTTGGCGAGTTTGGCCTCGAAGAGCCGGTTGCGCTCGGCCGCGAGGGCGGCAAGCTGTTTCTTCAGGCTCCGGTTCTCGTTCCAGAGGTCCTTGAAGGCAAGGTAGTTGACCTGCAGGTTGCGCACCGTGGCGCCCACGGCGTGGAGCGTCTTCTGGAGCGGTCTGACGGAATACGACAGGAGCCGGACCACCGGATCCCCTTCACTCGGGGCGTTGGACGAGACGGTGACCACGTAGAACGCCAGGGTCAGCGTCAGCAGGCAGTGGATCGGGATGCGGTGCCGGCGCAGCGCCGAGACCGCGAGGAATCCGACCTTGCTCGAGCGGGTGTCCGACTCGTGGTAGTTGGCGGGGTGTTGCGACGACTGGGGCGAGTCCGCAGGCGTCCCTGCCCTGGCTTCCGGCACGACGTCCTTCGTCCTTTCAGTTGATCGCCACGTCCTTGAGCAGGTCGATCTCGTCCAGGGCCATGCCCGCTCCCATCACCACCGAGGTCAGGGGGTCGGCCGCCCGGTTCACCGGGAGCCCGGTCTCTTCGCTGATCATCGCGTCCAGGTTCCGGAGCAACGACCCTCCGCCGGCCAGCACCATGCCCCGATCGACGATGTCCGACGCCAACTCCGGAGGGGTGCGCTCCAGGGAGACGCGAATGGCGTCCATGATCTGGTTGACGGGCTCCAGCAGGCAATCGCGGATCTCGTCGTCGGAAATCAGCACGGTCTTGGGAATGCCCGCCACCAGGTCCCGGCCCTTGATCTCCATGGTTCGGACTTCTTCGCCGGGGTAGGCCGAGCCGATGGTGATCTTGATGAGCTCCGCGGTCCGCTCCCCGATCATCAGGTTGTGGCGCCGCTTGATGAACTGGGCGATGGCTTCGTCCTGCCTGTCGCCCCCCACCCGGATGGACTTGGAGAAGACGATGCCCGCCAGGGAGATGACCGCGACTTCGGTGGTCCCCCCGCCGATGTCCACGATCATGTTGCCGGAGGGTTCCGTGACGGGCAGCCCCGAGCCGATGGCCGCGGCCATGGGCTGCTCGATGAGATAGACCTCCCGGGCGCCCGCGGATTCCGCGGATTCCCGAACGGCCCGCTTCTCGACCTCGGTGATGCCGAAGGGAACGCCGATGATCACCCGGGGGCGCACCACGGGGCGGCGGCGGTGGACCTGCTTGATGAAGTATTCGAGCATCGCCTCGGTGGTCTCGAAATCGGCGATCACGCCGTCCCGCAAAGGACGAATGGCGATGATGCTCGCGGGCGTGCGGCCGAGCATCTTCTTCGCGGCCGTGCCGACGGAGAGGATCTTCTTGTCGCCGCGTCCGTTCTTCTGTACCGCCACTACGGAGGGCTCGTTGCAGACCACCCCTTCGTTCTTGACGAAGATCAGAGTGTTCGCAGTGCCCAGATCGATGGCCAGATCGTTGGAGACGAGACCATAGAACCTGTCGAGAAAACTCATGCAACCCCTCTCGCAACCGAAACGTGGAACGCGATAAGGATACCAGATGTCGCTTCGTGGTACAAATGCCAACTCGCGGAGGACGGCGTTTCCCGAGGCCCGACCGGACCGCCCCTTCCCATGGCCGCGGCGGACGCCTATAATGGCCCGGTTCGCGCCCGCGGCGGTCCCGCGGCTCTCGTCCCGGCAAGGGGCCGCGGGACCCGTATGCGAACGGGCTTGCCCCGTTGATTACCCTGCCCGAAGGAGTCTTTCGGACATGCTGGACGTGCTGCGGAAAAGGAAACGGTCGTGGCTGGTGCTGCTCCTGCTCGGGGTCGGCGTGCTCGCCTTCGTCATGGTCGGCGTGGGTCCCCAGGGGGGACAGGACCAGGTGGTCACCATCGCCCAGGTGAACGGGGAGGAGATCACCCATACCGAACTGGAGCGCGACTACTACCGGATGCTGGAGACCTACCGGCAGTTGGTCGGAGGACGTCTCTCCCCCGCGGACATCGAGGCCCTCAACCTCAGGGGCCAGTTGCTGGAGGAGCTCATCGACCAACGGCTGTTGTTGCAGGCGGCTCGAGGACTCGGGTTGCGGGTCACCGACGAGGAGCTGGCGGAGGGAATCACGGGCAACCCGGCGTTCCAGGCCGGCGGTCGTTTCGACAAGGACGTCTACGAACGGGCGCTGCGCGGACAGGGGCTCACTCCGGGCGAGTTCGAGGCCCGGCAGCGCGAAGCCCTCGTGATCCAGAAACTCCGGGACCTGGTCCAGCACTCGGTCCCGGTCACCGCCTCCGAGGTCGAGGAGCGCTATCGGCTGGACAACGAGGAGATCGCACTGGACTTCGTCCGCTTCAGGACCGACGACTTCCTCCGGGACGTGACGATCGAGGACGAGGAGATCCGGGAGTACTACGACCGGAACGGGCCGCTGCTGCGGGAGCCCCTCAAGGTCAGGGCCACATACGCGGCGTACGCGGTGGATCATTTCGCCGCGGGCGTCCGGGTCAGCGACGAGGACGTGCAGGCCTACTACGACGTCTATCGTGACCGCCGGTTCCGCAGGCCGGAGGGGGTGAAGTTCAGCCAGATCTTCCTCCCCGCGCCGGCGCAGGAGACCACGCCGGAGGCGCAGGAAGAGGCGCGGAAGAGACTCGAAGAGGTCCGGAAGCAGGCCGAGGACGGCGTTGATTTCGCCGAGCTCGCCAAGCGGCACTCCCGGGACGAGAGCGCAGCCCAGGGGGGCGACATGGGCTTCGTGGGCCGGGGCCAACTGACGCCGCCCCTGGACACGGCGCTGTTCGCGCTCGCGGAGGACGAGGTCAGCGGCGTGGTCGAGAGCGCCCTCGGGCTGCACCTGCTGAAGGTGGTGGAGAAACGGGAGGCTGGGTTCGTCGAGCTTGCGGAAGTGCGTGAGGAGATCGTCGAGACCCTCGAGCGCGAGCGCGGCGGCGCCAGGGCCGCCCGGGCCGCGGAAGAAGACCGGGAACGGGTCCTGGATGGCGCAACGTTGGCGGAAGTGGCCTCGAAACGAGGCATTGGGACCTCGGAGACGCGGCCGTTCAGCCCGGGCGAAAGCCTCGACGAGATCGGCGGCGTGGAGGAGTTCTACCGCGTGGCCCTCTCCCTGGGACCGGACCGGATCGGCCCCGTCGTGTCCGCTTCCGATGTCCTGTACCTCCTGCAGGTGTCCGAGAGGGTCGAGCCCGCGGTCCCGCCCCTGGAAGAGGTCAGGGACAAGGTGCGGGAGATGCTGACCCGGAGGAAGGCGCGCGACTTGGCGCGGTCCCGGGCGGACGCCCTCCTGGCGGAGCTCGAGGAATCGCCGGACCTCGGAAAGGTTGCGGCCGGTCAAGGTCTCACCGTGGAGGACACCGGCCTGTTCCCGCGCAAGCAGGCGGAGATACCCGAGATCGGCTTCCTCTCCCTGCCCCTCGGCGGGCTCACCCTGTCCAGGGAGAGACCGGTGGCCGAGACCGCCTACGTCCGTGACGACTCCGTGTACGTCCTGGTGCTCAGGAAGACGGTCGAGGCCGACCCCGCGGGCCTGGCCGGGGAGAGGGAGGATCTGACGCGGCGCGTGCGCGAGGAGAAGCGTCAACGCGCCTTCCGGCAGTTGATCGAGCACCTGAAGGCCAACGCCGAAATCGAGATCCATCCCGAGTTCATCTGACCCGGACCATGCAGATCTTCCTGTTACGCCACGGCGAGACCCGCTGGAACCGGGAGGGCCGTTGCCAGGGGAGTTCGGACATCGAGCTCAACGAGGTCGGCCACCGGCAGGCCAACGAGGTCGCCGCGCACCTGGGACGGCGCCGCATCGACGCGGTCTATTCGAGCCAACTGCGGCGGGCCCGGCAAACGGCCGAGATCGTGGGAGAGCCCCACGGGGTCGAGGTGAGGGTCGAGCCGGACCTGCGCGAGCTCGACCACGGCGAGATGGAAGGTCTCACGTTCGTCGAGGTGAAAGAGAAGTTCGAGGGGTTGATCGAGCGGTGGCGTTCGCAGCCCGCGGGCGTATCGCTGCCCGGAGGCGAGCGGTTGCTCGACGTGGACCGTCGAGCCTGGTCCGCGCTCAACCGCATCGTCGGGAACCACGAAGACGGAGACGTCATCGTCGTGGTCAGCCACAGTTTCCCCATACTGTCGGTGTTGTGCCGCATCAGCGGGACGTCGCTGAACCGGTACCGTACGTTCCACCTGAAACCCTGCGACTTCAGCCACCTGACCTTCACCCCGTCGAACGGCTGGGAGATCCGCCAGGCGGTGACCGACCCGTCGCGGATCGGCGAGTGACCGGCGGCCGGTAACGGAACGACGGCCGGCGTCCGTGGGAAAGGAGAACCGCATGAGGATCGTTCACACCATGATACGGGTCAAGGACCTGGACGAAAGCCTCGCCTTCTACTGCGACGGGTTGGGGATGCGGCTATTGAGGAAGAAGGACTACGAGTCCGGCCGCTTCACCAACTGCTTCGTGGGCTATGGGTCCGAGGACGACGGCGCGGTCATCGAGCTCACCCACAACTGGGACACGCACGAGTACGACTTGGGAGACGGCTTCGGCCACATCGCCATCGGGGTTCCCGACGTGTACGCGACCTGTGACGAGCTGCGCAGGAAAGGGGTGAAGGTCACCCGGGACGCGGGTCCCATGAAGCACGGCGGCGGGGTCATCGCGTTCGTCGAGGATCCCAACGGCTACAAGATCGAACTCACCACCCGGAAGGAACGAGGGAACGTCTGAACGGTTCCGCCTCGAGTTTCCTCGCCACCGGGAGAGCGCGTCCTTCGACTTCGCTTCGCTACGCTCAGGATGAACGGGAGTCGCCGTTCGGAGTTTCCCGAGGCGGCGGACCCCCAAGAGCCGCAGCAGGCCAACCGAGACTTCAGGGCACACCAGTACCCCCGGGCTGGAGTTTCCCGAGGCGGCAAACCCTCAGAGCCGCAGCAGGGCCCGGGAGGTCCGCTCCGTGGAGGAGCGTACCTCCGGCGCGTTCGGCTGGGCGTCCACCACCGCCAGCGCCTTGTGGAGCGGCCCCAGGCCGCCGCAGTAGTCCGAGCCGAAGACCACGCCGCCGTCGCCCATCACTTCGCTCAGGAAGGGCAGCGCGTTGGGCCGGACGCTGGCGGTGTCGATGAGGAAGTGCTCCAGGAAGATCTCCGAGTACCGCTTCTCGCCCTCCGGCCCCTTGTGCTTCCAGAACATCCTCTGCACCAGCAGGGGGATGCCCCCGCCGCCGCTGCGTATCACCACCTTCAGGCTCGGGTAACGGTCGAACAGGCCGCTGGCGATCATGCGCATGACGCACTCGTTCACGCTCGCGTCCGACAGCACGCTGTAGGCAACGCCGGCGCCGCCGTCCTCCAGCCTCTCCAGCGTGGGGTCCTTGGCGCTCCCGCTGCCGTGGAGGAAGAGCGGCAGCCCGAGCTCCGACGCCTTGGCGAAGACGGGATCGAGCTCCGGCAGGTCCACCTTCATCTCGCCGTCCACGCGCGGGTAGATGAGCACTGCCCGGAAGCCCCGGGAGGCCATGCGTTCGATCTCGTCCACCGACTCCCGCACGTTCTTGAGCGACAGCGCGGTGACGCCGCCGAACCGGTCGGTATGCCCCGCGATGCGCTCCGCCAGCACGTCGTTGGACAGGCGCGCCGTCTCCATGGCGTCGGCCGCGTCGAGCCGGTCCGCGTCCTCGCTGGCCCCCTGGCAGACCAGTTGGAACTCGATCCCCGCCCGGTCGAGCTCCGCGAGCCTCTTCTCGAAGTCGGCCGAGTCGCAGGGATCCACTTTCGGCGCTTGCCCGGTCTTCCGCCGAAACGCGTCCACCAGTTCCGGGGCGGTGTGGTGCGAATGCCAATCGATGAGCATGGGTTCCTCCGTGGCGGGGCGTCGCCGGGCGGCCGGTCCGCGGCGGTCCGGGTCGGGACCCTGCCGGCCGCGCCTGCGCGGGCCAATTATAGGACCCGACGCCGAAGCCGGTCAATCGCCGCGCGGCGCCGGACCGCAGCCCGGCGCCGCACCTGTCGATTTGACTGGTTCCCGCGGTTCGGCTAAGGAACCTGTGATCCATTCTGGCTTGAGGCGCCTCTCCCTACGGGAAAGCGCGTCCTTCGACTTCGCTACGCTCAGGATGAACGGGGGCAATCGTTCAGAGGTTCCCCAAGCCTTGGGCAACACCATGCAAGCCCGGAACGCGCCTGCGCGCGGACGGGCGTTTCGGGAGGGACTCCATGGCAACCGCTGTCATCGACGGGATCGAGGTCCACTACGAAACCTGGGGATCGGGGACGCCGCTCCTGATGTTGGCGCCCGGAGGGTTCGATTCCACCATCGAGAAGTGGCGTGCGGCCAGCGCCTGGACCGGCATCGACGCCCTGGCCAGGCTGGCTTCGCAACATCGGGTGATCGCCTACGACCGGCGCGAGTCCGGGGACTCCGGCGGCCGGGTGGAGCGACTCGGGTGGACCGCCTACGCCCGACAGGGAAGGCAGCTCCTGGACCACCTCCATGTCGATTCGGCCTTCGTCATGGGCGGTTGCATGGGCTGTTCGGTGGCCCTTTCCTTCGGCGTCCACTATCCCGGGAGCACCCGCGGCATGATCCTCCACTGGCCGGTAGGGGGGTACCGCTGGAAGGCTTCGAACCACGCGCGGTTCGGCGACCACCTGCGCTTCGTCCGGGAGAACGGCCTCCGGGCGGTGGTGGACCGGGCGCGCAAGGGGACCACGTTCTGGACCGATCCCGAGTCCGGTCCGTGGGCTTCCGTCATCGCCCGTGACAGCGAGTTCGCCGAGCGGTTCGCGGCCCAGGACCCGGAGCGCTACATGGGGATCGTCGCCACCACCGGGCCGGACATGTTCGACCGGGACACCGCCACCGGCGCCGAGCCGGAGGAGCTCATGGGGATCAAGGCGCCGGCTCTGGTGATACCGGGGGACGACCCGTCCCACGCCACCTCGGGCGCCCACTACCTGCGCGAGTGTCTGCCCCACCCGGAGTTCTGGAACGTCATGCCGCCGGACCAGACCACCGAGAACGTGTGCGAACGGACGCTGGAGTTCACCCGGGCCCACGGCTGACCCGCGCCGCGGGCATCGGGAGGACAGCCAGCGCACGAAGCATGTCGCCGGAAGACAGTTCCTCCAACCCCGGTTCCGGCCCGTCCGGGCGCGAGGCCGTGACCGGCGTCCTCGAACGCCATCGTTTCCTGCTCCTGGCCTCCGTCGGCACGCTCCTCTACGTCACCGGTCTCGGTTGGCGGGACCTCTGGTTTCCCAACGAGCCCAACGTGGCCGACGCGGCCCAGGCCATGTTCCTGAGCGGGGATTGGGTCGTGCCCCGCCGCATGGGGGAGGTCTGGGTCGATTACCCCCCGCTGCTCTACTGGGCGGGGGCCGCTTCGTCCGCGGTGTTCGGGGAGATGAGCGCGTTCTCCCTGCGGCTGCCTTCCGCCCTCGGGGCCATTGCGCTCTCGCTCGTCACCTGCTTCGTGGGCTCGCGCCGGTTCGGGCCGTCCACGGGGTTGTGGGCGGGTTTCCTGCTGCTGACGTTCCCGCAGTTCGCGCTCCAGGCCGTCGGTTACCGTCCCGACATGCTGTTCAGCCTCTTCATCGCCGCGGGACTCTTCACCTACGTTGCCGGCGTGGGCTCCGAACCGTCCCGGAAGCTGCGTATCGCGGGCTTCGCACTGCTCGGGTTGGCCATGCTGACCAAAGGCCCTCTGGGGCTCCTGCTGCCCGGCCTGGTGCTGGTCCTGTGGCACGGGACGCGGCGGGAATGGCGCCGGCTGGCGGCGCTGGCGCCCCTCGGCCTGGTGAGCCTTGCCATCTACCTGGCCTGGTTCGTTGCCTGCGCCCACCAGACGGGGGCGGGGGGCGTCGTCGAGGAGCTCTGGCAGCAGCATTTCGCCCGTTTCGGAAGCGGCGTTCGCGGCCACGCGAGACCGCCTTACTACTACGCGGTCAACCTGTGGCTCGACTTGGCGCCGTGGAGCCTGCTGCTGCCGTTGGCGCTCTGGCGCATCCGCCGCTGCGGGGCGTGGCGCGACCCCGGACAGCAACTGCTGTTGTGGTGGTTCGGGGCGTTCTTCGTATTCCTCTCCCTTGCGGTCACCAAACGCCAGCTCTACCTGCTTCCCGCGTATCCCGCGGCTGCGTTGCTCATGGGCCAGTGGATCGCGGTCCGTGGCCGGGACGTGCTCGATACGCTGGAGCGCCGCCTGTCCGGCGCCTTCGTCGTCGTGGCGGCCGCGGCCCTCGCCCTCGCGGGCGGGATCCTGTTGGCCGCCAGCCTGGGTTCCGGCCTGCTCGCCCCGGGGCTGGCCCTGGATCCCTTGCACGAACTCGTCTTCCTGAGCCTTCGCGGGCCGGGTCTGGTCACCGGCGCCTCGAGCGTCGCCGCGGGGCTCTGGGTCCTGCGCGTCCGGCGTTACCCGGACCTGCCGCGGGCCCTGCTCCGTATCGCCGTCGTGACGGTCCCGCTGTATTTCCTGACGTTCGGTTGGTTCATGCCGAAGTTCGACCCGGTGAAGAGCTACGAGCCGGTGGGGCGCTGGATCCGGCAGAAGCTGGGTTCGGAGCAGGTCTTCGGAGCCGCGGTCTCGCCCCGCGAGCGCGCCAAGATGGCGGCCTTCACGTACCACACCCGGCGCAAGGTGGAGTTCCTGGCCACCGAAGACGCCGTGGCCCGGTTCCTGGAAGACCATCCGGGCTCGGTGGTCCTCCTGGCCCGGAGCGCCGTCGAGACCATCTACGGCGCCGGAAGGACCGATTGGCAGGAGCGGGTCGTGAAGGAGGCGGCGGCCGGAGGTCACCACTACTTCCTGCTGCGCGGCTAGCGGCTTGCGCGCACGCGCCTGCTCATCGGTCAACCGGATTTGTGTTCGTGCGGTATAACGATAGGAACCTCTGAACAATTACCTCCGTTCGTCCTGAGCGTAGCGAAGCGAAGTCGAAGGACGCGCTTTCCCATAGGGAGAGGCGCCTCGAGCCGGAATGGATCAGAGGTTCCGATAATGGATCAAGGCATCTGATGAACGGCCGGAGGCCAAGCGGAAATGGGTGAGTCGACGCGTGCCGTCTTCCGGGGTACGCAACCCGCGGGAACGGGCCTTCAGGAGCGATGGGAGCAGTTGCTCGACTACGCGCGGGAGTGCGTGGCCGCCGAGTCCTCGACTGCGCTGGTCCCACTTGCGCAAGGACGGGGGCGGCCGCGCTGGCATATCGTCCCTGGCGCGGAGCGGCTCGTGACCGGACAGGCGGACTCCGTCCCCGCGCCGCCCGATCTCGCCGCGTTGCTGGATTCCGCCGAATCGCGAGACGCCCCCGCCCGGTCGGTCGCCGTGGGCTGGCCTACCGTCGTCGTGCGGGACGGACGCGAGTCAGGCCGTCCCGAATCCGTCGCTCCCCTTTTCACCTTGCAGGCATCGCCTGAACGGAAGCGGAACGGACGCTGGACGCTGGGCGCCGCTACCGAACCGGAGTTCAACCTCGCCATCGCCGCCGCCGGATTTCACGACTCCTCCGTTGCGGACGAGATCGAGGCGCTGGGGGTCGGCACGCTGTTCGGGGACCCGCCCGCGATCACGAACGCCGCGCTTCGCGCTTGCACCCTGCTCGGGATTCCCGTCTCCGCGGACCTCGACCCTGCCGCCGTCGAGTCACCCTTCGCGGGCGTTCCCCCTGGCGCGCCGGCCGTGCATAACCTCGCTGTTTCTGTCGCGGCTGAGTTCAGCGGATACCGCCTCTCCCTGCACCGTGAACTGCAAGTGCTGCAGAGACGGACGGACTGGAGCGGTACTGCCGCGGCCCTGCTCGTCAAAGGCGCGGAGCGCTCGTCCGGGCAGACAGGAAACGGAACGCGTGCGGGGCCGCTTGCGGCGCCGCTTCCCGTGAACCGCTCGCAGGAGGGGACGTTGGAGCGGATACGGCACGGTCCGCTGACCGTGGTGACAGGGCCGCCCGGCACGGGCAAGACGCAGCTCGTCGTCAACGCTGTCGCGAACGCCTGGCTGGACGGCGACACGGTACTCGTCACTTCCACCAACAATGCCCCCGTGGACGTCGCGACTGAGCGTGCCATCCGTGACGTTGCCGCAGGGCTGCTGCTGCGAACCGGAAACCTTCGCGAGCGCGAGGCCCTACCGGATCGCGCGAACGCAGCTCGCGAGCAGGCTGGGGGTGTCGTCACCGCTGGCGAGCCGGAGCATGAGGCGCGCGGCAGGCTGACCGCCGCTGCCGGCGCGCGCACCGCCCTGCTTCGCCGTGTGGCGCGGCTGGCGGAACTCGATCGGGATCTCCTGATCGCGAGCCGCTCCCTGGCCGAGGCACGTATCGTGCTCGCGAGGGCGACTGGCGTGCTCTGGCCCGGCGACGCTACACCCGTCGGCGTCGACCCCACCCGGGCGCACGCGCGAGCGTCCAGGCTGGAGAACGCCTGGTTGTTCGGGAATTGGCGGCGGGGCCGCTTCCGGAACGAGATCGGCTGCTCGACCAACGCGGCTATGAAGGAGGTCGTCCGATGGGCGGATGCGGCGCTGGACGAGGCGAGGATGGCAGCGGGTTTTGCGCAAGGGCGCACCGAACGGGAGAAGCTGGCGGATGAGATGGGCGCCGAGTCCGACGCAGAGGCGGCAGCGTCCGGCGACTGGGCGGACGCGAGCCTCGCATCCGTTCGCACACACGTTGCCGGCCGCATTCTCGCGGCCCCGTCTCCGGCTCTCGGCGCGGCGCTTGGACGACGTGAAACGTTCCCAAGAGCCGTGGCCAACTCGTTCAAGGCGTTTCGCGGCTGGGCGTGCACCACGCTTACCGCCAACCCGAACTTCCCGCTGCAGCCCGGTCTGTTCGATCTCGCCATCGTCGACGAAGCCAGCCAGTGCGATCTCGCCGCCGTTCTGCCGATAGCCTACCGCGCGAAGCGGCTCGCCGTGGTGGGCGACCCGGAGCAGCTACGCCCGATCGCGAACGTCTCTACCCGCTTGCTCGACGAGGTCGCCGTACGCAAGGGCCTGGATCCGACGGAGTTGCGGCGAAACGGCCGACACCACGGCGAGGGTTCGGCCTACCGTGCGTTCGAGTTCGCGTCCGGGCGGCCCGCGTCCCTGCTCGACGAGCACTACCGTTGTCACCCGTACATCGCGCGCTGGTTCAACCAAGCCTTCTACGGGGAGCGGTTGACGGTGTTGACCGATGTCTCCGGCTTCGCATCCGGGCGTGTGATCGCCTGGCGTGACGTGCCCGGCGCCGCACGCCGCCCGACCAGCGGGAGCGGTTGGGAACACCCCGCGCAGGCGGAAGCTGTGGTGGAGGAGGTCGGCAAGCTACTCGGACGAGGCCTCAGCGTCGGAGTGGTCACGCCCTATGCGGCACAGGCGCGGCTCATCGACCGTCTCGTACGCCGAGAGTACGGCGGGGAAGCCCTTGGCGAGGCGGGGTTTATCTGCGGGACCGCCCACCGGCTGCAAGGCGACGAACGCGACGCCGTGATCCTCGTCTCTGTGCTCTCGCCGGGTATGCCCTGGCGGTCTGCGGCGTGGGTCGAGAAGGAGCGCAACCTCCTGAACGTGGCCGTCAGCCGCGCTCGCCAAACCCTGATCGCCATCGGGCACCCGGATGCCGGAACGGCGGGCAGTCCCACACTGGCCTCGTTGCGCGACTACCTCAGACGGCACGGCAATAACGACGCCGCAGGCATGCGGGCGGCCCCGGATCTGCTTGCCAGCGACGCCGAGCTGCGTGCACTGGAGGCGATGCGGAAGGCCGGACTGGACCCGCTCTCCAAGGTATCCGAGGGAGGTTATGAGCTGGATTTCGCACTGCTGAGCCCCGGAGGCGCCAACCTCGACATCGAGATCGATGGCGACCAGCACCACGACGCACGGGGCGAGCAGCGCCGCATCGACCACGCGCGAGACCGCTTGCTGCAGAAACTCGGCTGGCGCGTCCTGCGTATTCCCGCTTGGCGCTGCCATGAAGATCCCGATGGGGTCGGGGAGGAGATACTGCGTGCGGTTTCGGATCACGGACCCCGAGTCGGGGCGCGGGGTGGCCGATAGGAAGAACACCTCCTCGGTCTTTGACGTTGGACGGCGCACTGGCGGCTAGCGGCTGTTTCGGCGCCGCGGAAGGGGCGGTTCGCTTTATCCTGCGGTCCCGCGTTATATTGAAGGTATCGAAGGGTCGTTACGCCAGGATCGTGATTGCCGGGAACGGTTGCCGGGTCCCGGACAGGCAAGCGGGAAGCGGTTGGCCCCCGGGGAGAGGCGGGCCGTCCAGTGCTTGCCGCTCATTACCGGAAGAGGGGCGCCCCATGCGCAACAGGTGGGTATCGTTTGCCGTCGTGGTTCTGTTCGTCACGTTGTCCGCGGCGCCGTCCCGCGCGCAACCGGCGAGTCCGGACCTCGAGAAAACGACGAAGCAGGACCTCGATCGAACGGTGACCAGGGCCCTGTGGACCTTCCGGGACTTCCAGGAAGATCCCCGGATGACGTGGTTCCGGGCCAACCTGCGTTACGCCAAGGGACTGCTGATCGTGCCGGCGATGTACAAGGGAGGTTTCTTCCTCGGCGGCTACACAGGCCACGGCGTGCTCCTGGCGCAGGACCGGGACGGCAACTGGAGCCAGCCGGCCTTCTACGACATGCTCGCGGGATCGTTCGGCTTCCAGTTCGGTTTCGCCACCGGGCAGGTCATCCTCATGATCATGACGGATACGGGCCTGAGACGGTTCCTGGACGACAAGTTCCATCTCGGCGCCGACGCGAGCATCGGCGTGGGACCGGAAGGGATCGGAGCCAAAGCCGAACTGTTCGACATCTTCTCGTTCGCCCGTGTCAAGGGATTGTTCGCGGGCGTGTCGGTCGAGGGTGGGGGGGTGATCGTCAACCGGAGCGACAACGAGACCTATTACGGACAGCCCGGCGTCCTGCCTGCGGACATCCTGTTCGGGAAGAAGTTACGGAACGCCCAGGCGGACTCCCTGGTCCAGACGCTCACCCAGGCGTCTCGCTGACGTTGCGGCCCCATGCCGTGGGAGTGAACTTGTAGAGCGTGACGTCCGCGGTGACGTCCTCGAACACCACCTCCACCGGAAGGCCGCAACGGAGGTCTTCCGGCTTCCGGTCCACCACGTTGCTCACGAGCCGCGGCCCCTCCTCCAGTTGGACCACGGCGAACACGTAGGGGACCTCGCTTTCGAAGCCGGGGTGATAGACCCTGTGATAGACCCCGAACGAGTAGATGGCGCCCCGGCCCGACGCCTTCCGCCAGTCCCACTCGGTGCTCCAGCAGTGGGGGCAGGTGGGAGCCGGCGGGAACCAGTATCCGGCGCATCCCCGGCACTGCGGCAACAGCAGCTCATGGCGCTTGCAGCCTTCCCAGAACGGCTCCGACTCCACCGTGGGAACGGGCAACGGCTTGGCGTATCCGCTCATGACGCCTCCCGCGCCAGGATCAGCGCCGACTGGCAGGCGGTGTTGCCGCCATGCCCGCTGACCAGGGCTACCTCGGCGTCGGGCGCCTGTCGGCCGGGCGGGTGCTCGCGCCGGACCTGCCGGACTCCTTCCAGGATTTGCAGCATGCCCTCGGTGTGTCCCTCCGAAAGCTGCCCGCCCGACGTGTTGGTGGGCAAGGCGCCGTCGAGCGCCAGCGCTCCGGAAGCGGCGAAGGGACCGCCCTCGCCCTTCTTGCAGAAGCCGTAGTCCTCGAGCTGGAGCAGCACCATCTGGGTGAAACAGTCGTAGAGCTGTGCGGTGTCCACGTCCTCGGGGCCGATGCCGGCCATGCGGTAGGCCGCCTCGCCCGCCTCCCTGGCGCCGGTGGTCAGCATGTTGTCGTGCTCGAACCAGCCGCTGAGCCGGTTCCCGAAGCCGAACCCCATGACGTAGGCCGGAGGGTTCCTCAGGTCCCTGGCGCGTTCCGCGGAAGTCACCACCACCGCGGCGGCGCCATCGATGTAGATGCTGCAATCGTAGAGGCACAGCGGATCGACGATGAGCCGCGCGTTCAGGTATTCCTCCATGGTCAGGGGCTTTTGGAAGAAGGCGTGGGGGTTCCGACTCGCGTGGTCGCGGAACGCCAGGGCGATGCTCCCCAGTTGCTCCCGGGTGGTGCCGTAGGTCTCCATGTGGCGTCTGGCGGACACTGCGTAGTTGGCCGGCGCGCCGAACCAGCCGAACTCCGGTCCGAACTCCCCCTGGTTCTGGATGCCGATGCTGACCCGCCGGTGGGCGGCCGCGGTCCGGTGCGTCCGGGACCAGGTGTCCCGTCCGAACCCGACGATGACCGTGCGGCACAGGCCCGCGTCGATGGCCATGCAGGCCATGGCCACCCCGAGCACCTGGCTCGCCCCGCCGTTGTCCGTGGAGGTGCTGTAGGCGACGTCCAGGCCCAGCGCCTCGCCCACGCGCTGGTGGTGGCAGTACACGTCGTCCGGGCCGCGGGTGATGAGGCCGTCCACGTCCGCCTTGGTCAGGCCCGCGTCTTCGATGGCGTTCCGGGCCGCCACCGCAAACAGTCCGATGGGGCCAAGCTCCGGGACCTTGCCAAGGGCGCTCTGCCCCACTCCCGCAATGGCGTACCTGCCTCGAAGGTTGCCGCTCATGGGATCCCTCCCGGTGGTGATTGGGGGTTCATTCTCGTTCGCTTTCGACCCGACGGGTACGATACACGAAACGCCGAGTCAGGGCGAGGGGAGACGGGCGTCGGCGGCGCGGGCCCGCGCCGCGGTGAGGCGCGGTGCGACCGCGGCGAGGAGCCGACCGCCGGTCGCTCCTCGTCGTATGGTTCCGGCCTCGGTCCACGTTGCGATTGCGCCGACGGCGCCGCATGGTTATCCTTCATACTCTACGGCAGCGATTGAGGTCTGCGTGAAGGATCGGAAGGGATACTCCCGGTGGCGGGAACGAACATCCTGAGTACTCGCACGATCAACTACCTGGAGTTGATCGGCAACGGCAGGTCGTATCGGACGCCTCCGTACCAGCGCGACTACTCCTGGTCGGAGGAACAGTGGGAGGACCTCGGGAACGACCTCGTCGATCTGAGGCCGCGCCCGGAAGACCGCCACTATCTGGGCGCCCTCGTCGTCGAAGGGAAGAACGACCGCGAGTTCCTCGTCATCGACGGCCAGCAGCGTCTCGCCACGCTCAGCCTTCTTGCGCTCGCGGTGATTGCCAAGCTGCAGGCCATGGCCGAGAGCGGAACCGATCCCGATGCAAACCGGGAACGGGGACGGGAGCTCCGCAACCGCTTCGTTGGAGAAAAAGACCCGGCGTCGCTCATCGAAAGCAGCCGCCTCTACCTGAACGAAACGGACAATGCTTTCTACCAGGACTATCTGGTCCAACTCAGGGAGCCGCGCAACCCGAGGGGGCTGCCGAAGTCGAACCGCCTCCTCCGGGATTGTTTTCGTTACTTTGGCAAGCAACTCGATGCCTTGGATGAATTGCGTGACGACGGTCGGGCTGCGGCCGCCCTTCTGTCCGAGACGGTGGCCCGTCAGCTTCTCTTCATTCTGATTACCGTGGACGACGAGTTGAACGCCTATACCGTCTTCGAGACGCTCAACGCGCGCGGGCTGGAGTTGACGACCACCGACCTGCTCAAGAACTATCTGTTCTCGCGAGTCAACGTCACCGCCGATCTCGAAGCCCTCCAGCGCCGCTGGCGGTCGCTCGTGGCCACGGTGGACCAGGAGCGTTTCCCGGAGTTCCTTCGCTACCACCTGCTCTGCGAGCAGCCCAAGGTTCGGAGCCAGCGGCTGTTCAAGCTGGTGCGGGACCGGACGAGGACGGCGGCCGAAGTCTTCGAGCTCCTTGACGATCTCGAAGGCCGCGCCGAGTTGTTCGCCGCGGTCTCGGACCCGAACCACGGTTACTGGATGGACTTGCCCGATGCGAAGGAATACATCCGCGACCTCAACCTGTTTCGGGTGCGGCAGGCAATGCCGCTGCTGTTCGCGGCCTGGAAGTCTTTTGCCGAAAACGACTTCGTGCGTGTGTTGAAGCTCGTCAGCGTGATCTCGTTCCGCTACACGGTGGTCAGCGGCCTCAACACCAACGCCCTCGAACCGGCTTACCACCGTGCCGCAAAAGCGGTCATGGACGGCGATACCCGCACCCCGGCCACCGTGTTCGAGCATCTCAAGCCGATCTACGTGGACGACGAACGGACAAGGCAGAACTGCGCCCTGCTTGTGGTCAATACGCGCGGCCAGAGGAAGAAGCTCGCAAAATACATCCTCGCGCGGCTCGAACAGGACGCCGCGGGCCGTGCCTGCGATCCGGAGACCGACCCCGGCAGCATCGAGCATATCCTCCCGGAGCATCCCGTGGACGCCTGGAAAGAGGCTTTCCCCGCCGAACGGCGGGAAGCGTCCGTGTATCGACTCGGCAACCTCACCCTCCTGGAGCCCGCCGCCAACCGCAACGTGGGAAACAGCGTCTATACGGGCAAGCTCGACGCCTATGGCAATAGCGCCTATGCCCTCACCCGGCAGATCCCGGAGATGGCGCCCGAAAGATGGACGCCGGAGCTGGTGGACGAACGCCAGCGCAGGCTTGCGGGACGAGCGGTGCACTTGTGGAGATCGGATTTCGCATGACGACGGACGCCTGTTCGGAAGAGTTCGTCCCGGACATGGCCGTGTGGGTGACGGCTCCGGGAAGCTTGGCCGGTTGCCCGGCTGAAGCCAGGATCGACGGACAAGGACGACGGTTGTATAGTGAAAGCCAATGGGGTCGGCGCGAAGTCATTTCCGCGGACCACGCGGCAGGGGAGCGGCCGCACCAATGGATAATCGGAACATCGGATTGAGCCTCGAGGGAGACGACATCCCGCTGGAGGTTTTTCTCAATGCCGCAGGCGAGCTGTCCGGTTTGTTGTCCGAACTGGAGTTCGCCGTATCCGGCGCACGGAACCTTCGCTGGTATGTATCGGACTTGCGAATGGGCAGCGCCAATCTGGCCGTAAGAGCGGAGCCGGAACCTCGATATGGACCCGATTGTGTGGATGCGATTATCTCCGCTGCCCTCTCCGGACTCAGTAAAATTGAAAGAGAGCCAAGCCGCCCGGACCACTTTACGGACGACGCCCTCAAGCGGGCGAAGGCACTCGCGGTTTCCGTTGCTCCCGATAAGGGATCCATTGCCATCTTCGGAGGCGAAGGATCGATACCGCCGCAACAGGTGTTCCTTACAAGACGCATTGTCGTGCATGTGGACCAGCTCATGGGGACGACGTCGGTTGCCGTCGGTTCCGTAGAAGGCGCCCTGGAAGCTCTCTCCATACACGGCGGAGTGCAGTTCGCCATCTACGATGCCATCACCGATCGCCGGATCCAATGCAGGTGCGACCGGGAGACGCTGAACCGGGTGATCGAATATCTGGGCTGCCGCCTATCGGTGAGCGGTGAAGTGAGGTTCAACGTTCAGGGAGAACCCACGTCGATCAAGGTCGATTCGTTTTCCCCCTTGGGACGTGGGCCTTTGCCCCAGGCCAAGGACATGCGTGGCCTGTTTTCGGACGACAAGGTGGATATCAATGAGTGGTCCCGGTATGTGAGGAAACAGTAATGGTTGCCGCCGGACGGGTCCGACGATTCTGGGACGCATCATGCTTTCTGGCCCTTCTCAACGATGAAGCAGGAGCGGAGGATTGCGAACGGATCCTGGAGCAGGCAAGACAATCCGAGACCGACATCTATGTGTCACCTGTCGTTCAGGTTGAAGTCGTTCGACCAAGGCATTCTACTTCACCCATTCCACGGGAAATGAGAATCAAGGTACAAGAGTTCTTTGAAAACGATTACATCAAATGGAGGATGATCGACCGCAGCATCGCCAATGAATCCCAGAGGCTGTGTTGGGATTACAACCTCCATCCGAGAGATGCCATACATCTTGCCGTAGCCCTGGATCTTCGTTGCAACCTGCTCGAAACGTTTGACACGGGTCTGTTGAAATGGGACGGTCGGATACCACTCGGTTCACTGAGCATTCAGATGCCTCGATGGACAGGCCAACCACCGTTGCTTTGACCCCGTATAGGGGGCTTCTGTCCCGAAAAGCGGCTGCGGTGGAGAGATGAACAAGAATCGAACCGCTTGATGCCGAATCCTGATGGCAGACTTGCGCACCCCGGGGTAACGCAATGACGGACGTCTATTCAGACCGTGAGACCGAAGCCATGATGGCGGACCTCGAATCCGACCGGGTCGAACGCAAGGAGTCCTTGCAGGGTTACTCCCCGGCGAGGATCCGGGAAGCGGTCTGCGCTTTCGCGGAAGACGCGCGGCCGGTTCGTTCCGCCGGCTTGGCCGACCTGGGAACGGGACGTTTCCGGGACGAGTACCTGCCGGCGGCGGGTGATCCCGAGACCCTCGCCACGAAAGACCGGACCATCGAGGAGCGGTTGGCCGCGGCCAAGATGATCGTCTCGAACGAGGACCCCATTCCGACGGTGGCGGGGGTTCTCGTCCTGGGCAGGCGCCCGCTCGACCACCTGCCGGGCGCCTACATCCAGTTTTTGCGAATCGGCGGCAACGAATGGGGCGGCGAGGTGGTTGACGAAGCCCGCTGTGACGGAACGGTGGCCGACATGATCCGCCGGCTGGACGACAAGCTCATCGCCCATAACCGCACCGCGGTGGACTTCACGTCCGGCCCCGTCGAAACGCGCCGCTCCGCCTATCCCCTCGGCGCCCTGCAACAGCTCGTTCGCAACGCGGTCATGCACCGGACCTACGAGGGCACCAACGCCCCGGTCCGGGTGTACTGGTTCGACGACCGTATCGAGATCATCAGCCCCGGCGGCCCTTACGGCGCCGTGACCGCAGGCGCCTTCGGCCAGCCGGGCGTCGTGGATTACCGCAACCCGATCTTGGCAGAGGCGATGCGCGTGCTCGGTCTGGTGCAGCGGTACGGGTTCGGCATCCCGGCCGCACGGCGGGAGTTGCGGGCCAACGGCCAACCGGAGCCTGAGTTCCAGGTCGAGCCGAACAGGGTCCACTGCACGGTGAGAGCGGAGGCATGACGGCGAATCGAGCGGGACTGCAAGTATTCCTGTACGGAAAACTCGCGGGGACCGTGTACCGCAACCAGCAGGCCGGCGAAATCCAGTTCGAGTACGACGCAGGATACCTGAAAGACGACGGAGCGGTCGCGTTGTCGAGGCGCCTGCCGCTCAAGGAGGGTCCTTCCGCCCGGAGAGAGGCGGGGATGTGGCTGGACGGACTGTTGCCCGAAGGGGAACGGCGCGATCGGATCGCGGCACAGGCGGGCGTGAGCCGGATGTCAACGTATTCGATGCTCGAATCGATCGGGAGAGAATGCGCAG
Organism: uncultured Binatia bacterium (SeqCode); assembly: GCA_965204235.1. Lineage (GTDB taxonomy): Bacteria > Desulfobacterota > Binatia > UBA9968 > JAJDTQ01 > JAJDTQ01. Next base: position 1,289,003 of record OZ241979.1, on the reverse strand, counting down.
GCGCGGTAGAAATCGTGCCCCAGGGAGGAAAACGGAATTCGTGGAAGATACCGGTGCTCGAAGAAGAGATCGAACAGATGATCGACGGGCTGGACATGGCTCCCTTGGGTCCGGCCAAGCACGCGGCGAGATTGTCCCTTGCGGGGGCGCAGTGGAAGTTCGGGCTGGTGGAGGAGCCGGGTGGGGAGTGGAGTTGGCCTGTCGGGGGATACCCCTCGACCCATATCGTCAAACCGGAGCCGAAGCGTTTTCCGGGACTCGTGGACAACGAACACGCCTGCATGGAAATCGCACGGCGCAGCGGACTCCCCGCCGCGAAGACCCGGAACGAAAGGTTCGGGAAGCACCGCGTCCTCGTCGTCACGCGCTTCGACCGAACACCGCGGGGAGAGCGCATTCATCAGGAAGACTTCGCACAGGCACTGGGAACCCGACGGAAATACCAGGCTTACGGAGGCCCCGGTCTGCGGGAATACTTCACACGAAGCGGAGTGGGAGGCTGGGGATTGTGGGACCAGGTGATGTTCGCATGGCTTATCGGAGACGAAGACAAACATGCAAAGAATTTCTCCATCCAGTATCCGAAGGAGGGCGGAGAGCGGCTGGCGCCCATCTACGACGCCATCTGCACCCTGGTTTACCCGGAGCTCGAAAGGGGCATGGCCTGGAAGATCGGGAACACGTATCGAGTCGATAAAGTCACGAAGAAGGGCCTCCTGGTGGAAGCACGGAAGTGCGGGCTGGACCCGGAGCAAGCCCTTGGGCGAGCCCACACGCTCTCCGAGCGGATGCGGGAAACGAGCATGGAGATGGAACAGGAGGGGTGGAACCTGTCTCCCCTGAACGGCGCCGGCATGAACGAGAGACTTGCCGACGTATGCGAATGGGTCAAGTGAAGAAGAAGCTCATCGAAGTGGCGCTGCCGCTCGACGCCATCAATGCGGCGTCGGCACGAGAGAAGTCCATCCGGCATGGGCACCCGAGCACGCTGCATCTGTGGTGGGCGCGGCGACCGTTGGCCGCGGCGCGGGCGGTGATTTTTGCGCAGATGGTGGACGACCCTTCCGGGTGGCCGGAACTGTTCCCCGCGGAGGAAGACCAGGAGAAGGAACGGCGGCGGCTGTTCCGTCTCATCGAGGAACTGGTGAAGTGGGAGAACACCACGAACGAGGAGTTGTTGCAGGCGGCCCGCGGCGAGATCCGGGCAAGCTGGCGGCGAACTTGTGAGGAAAACGCCGATCATCCGCGGGCGGGCGAACTGTTCGACCCCGACCGGCTCCCGGCGTTTCACGACCCGTTTGCGGGCGGCGGCGCGCTGCCGCTGGAAGCGCAGCGCCTGGGGCTGGAAGCCCATGCCTCGGACCTCAACCCGGTGGCGGTGCTCATCAACAAGGCGATGATCGAGATCCCGCCGAAGTTCGCAGGGAGGCCGCCGGTGAACCCGGATGCACGGCCCGGCGCGTCAGAGGGCAAGGAGCCACTGATCGGGCGGGAATGGAAGGGTGCGCAAGGGCTGGCCGAGGACGTGCGCTACTACGGCCAATGGATGCGCGACGAGGCCGAGAAGCGTATCGGGCACCTATATCCGAAGGTCGAGGTCACCGCGGAGATGGCGCGGGAGCGGCCGGACCTGGAAGGGTACGTGGGCCGCAAGCTGACGGTCATCGCGTGGCTGTGGGCGCGCACGGTCAAGAGCCCGAACCCGGCGTTCCGGGACGTGGACGTACCGCTGGCCTCGACGTTCATGCTCTCGACGAAAAAGGGCAAGGAGGCGTATGTCGAGCCGGTGATCGAGGGCGGCGGCTACCGCTTCACGGTGAAGATCGGCGCTCCGGAAGCGAAGCGTGACACCGGCGCATCCGAAGCCGGTGTCCCTGAAGTCGGTGTCCCCCGGAACCACGCACCGGAATCCGGCGTCCCGCCCCCGTCATTCCCCCGTTCGAGCCGGGGGCAGGCTCCGCGCAAGCGGGAATCCATGCGTTCCGGGAACGGCGTGTCCTGGGATGACACGGGCACCCCGCCCGCACGAGCCTTCCGCCATGCCTCCTCTGGCAGCGCGGGCGTCCCACCCGCACAAGGAACCAAGCTGGGCCGGGGTGCGAACTTCTGCTGCCTGATGTCCGACACGCCAATCGCCGGCGACTACATCAAGGCCGAGGGGAAGGCCGGCCGCATGGGCGCCCGGTTGATGGCCATCGTCGCCGAGGGAGGTCACGGGCGCGTCTATCTGGCGCCTACGTCGGAGCATGAGGAACGCGCCCGGGAGGCGGAACCGGAGTGGCGGCCGGACATCGAGTTCTTCCAGCAGGCGCTTGGTTTCCGCGTCGGCAACTACGGCATGACGAAGTGGAGCGACCTGTTCACCCCCCGTCAACTGGTCGCGTTGACCACCTTCGCCGACTTGGTGTCGGAGGCGATGGCGCGCGTCAAACGCAATGCCTTGGGAACGCGGGCGTCCCGCCCGCAGGAACACGATACAGGCGGGACGCCCGCACATCTGGACGACGATACGTCGCTGGTCGAAGGTGAAGCCGGCGCTCAAGCCTACGCCGAAGCGGTGGGAGTGTTTCTAGGGTTCGCACTCAGCAAGCAAGCTGATCTTGGGAACAGCTTGTGTAGGTGGGAACCGATCGCTCAGTGTCCCCGGCAGCTTTTCGGCCGTCAGGCGATCCCGATGGTATGGGATTTCGCTGAAGGCAACCCCATTGGACATAGCTCGGGGGCATGGGAAGTGTTCGTGAGCGGGATCGCCAGCGCATTCGCCAAGTGCTTCGAGTGTGTGAATGGTGAATCCCGAGGTTCAGCCGTGCAGGCAGACGCCGGGATACAAAATCTATCGACTGATAAAGTCATTTCCACCGATCCGCCTTACTACGACAACGTCGGCTACGCCGACCTGTCCGATTTCTTCTACGTCTGGCTGCGCCGGGCGTTACGTCCGGCCTTCCCCAATTTGTTCACCACCCTTGCGGTGCCCAAGGTGGAAGAGTTGGTCGCTACGCCGTACCGTCACGGCGGCAAGGAAGTGGCCGAACGTTTCTTCCTCGATGGCATGAAGGAATCGTTCGGTCGCCTCGCCGAACAGACGCATCCGACTTTCCCAATCGCCATTTACTACGCCTTCAAACAATCTGAAATGAACGGTGATGGCAGCACCATTTCCACCGGATGGGAAACCTTTCTCGACGCGGTGATCCGCTCCGGCTTCGCCATCACCGGCACGTGGCCGATTCGTACCGAGAACGCCAGCCGCCTGAGAGGCATGTCTTCAAACGCCCTCGCTTCCTCCATCGTCCTCGTCTGCCGCAAGCACCCCGCCGATGCATCCCTCGCTACCCGCCGGCAGTTCGTGACAGCGCTCAAAGCCGAGCTTCCGGCCGCCCTCACCCACCTGCAATCCGGCAACATCGCCCCGGTGGATCTCGCGCAGGCGGCCATCGGTCCCGGCATGGCGGTCTATACCCGTTACGCCAGGGTGCTCGATGCTTCCGGCAAGCCGGTGTCAGTCCGGGAGGCGCTGGCGCTCATCAACCAGACCCTCGACGAAACCCTTGCGGAGCAGGAGGGCGACTTCGACGCGGATAGCCGCTGGGCGCTGGCGTGGTTCGAGCAGCACGGTTTTGCACCCGGCGACTACGGCGTTGCCGAAACCCTGTCCAAGGCCAAAAATACCAGCGTGGACGGGCTGGCCGAGGCCGGTATCCTCGCATCGAAGGCCGGCAAGGTCCGGTTGCTGAAGCCGGGGGAGCTTTCCGCGGACTGGGACCCGACCACGGACCCGAGGCTGACCGCCTGGGAAACGGTCCATCAACTCATCCGCGCCCTGGAAACCGGGGGCGAGACCGCGGCCGCGGGACTCGTCCGCCAACTCGGCGGGGTCGCCGAGACTGGCCGCGAGCTCGCCTACCGCCTCTACGCGGTCGCCGAGCGCCGGAGCCGCGCCGCGGAAGCCCTGTCCTACAACGCGCTCGTCCAGAGCTGGCCAGAGGTCGCCCGTCTCGCCCGCGCCGAACTAGTCGAGCAGTCGGAGATGTTCTGAACGCAGGCCCGCCATGTCTACCCGGCTCTACACCGAAGAAGAAATCGAGGTGCTCCGCACCACGCACAAGCATATTGACAATCCCCGTTCACGCTGGTCGGAAAAACCGGCCGATGCCCCTTCCCATCGGCAGCGATCCTTCAAGGCATATGGGGAGGACGGAGAAAGGCCCACTTTCGAGATTTACCAGCGCCAAAACATCCAGGACGACGGTGACTTCTCCTGCGGAATCGTCCACGTGGCGTTTGATGGTTCGAGGCTCACGCTAGCGCGCTACAATGGTTCGGGACACGAGCACGGGGACATCCTCTACCGGCCTCATATCCACCGTGCAACCGAGAAGGCAATCGCAGCCGGCGGGAAGCCTGAACGCGAAGCCAAGGAAACCGATCGTTACGAGACCCTCGAAGGCGCACTGGCTTGCCTGATCGAGGACTTCAACATCGTCGGACTAAGCGCGCCGCCCGATCAGCCGAGGTTGCTATGATGAATCTCGACACCGACGCCCTGCAAAGGCTTCTCTGCGAACGGTTGTGCGAGGACGTCCAGTTCACGAAACGTCCCGACGGCTCGTTGATGTTGCGCACCCATTTCGAATTCCCCGACGGTGATCGGTTCCCCATCCACGTCTCGGAGGCGGGGACAGGTGGCGTGCGCCTGTCCGATCGAGGCCACACGCTGATGCACATCAGCTACGATCACGACATCGATTCCTTCCTGGCGGGAACACGAGGGCAACTGCTGGAACGGATCGTGGGCGAGACCGGGATCCAACGAGACGGTGGCGTGTTCCGCCTCGATACTCCTGTCGAGAAGCTCCCCGAGGGAATCTTCCGCTTTGGCCAGGCGCTGACGAGGATTTACGACCTGACACTCCTGTCCCGGTCCCGGGTCCAGTCCACCTTTTACGACGATCTCGCAGACTTGCTGAAAAGCCTGATAGACGAGGACAAGATACAGGCTGATTACATGCCCGAAGAAGTGCCGAACCCGGAGGCATACCGCGTGGACTACAGGATAGAGGGGAAATCCGGCATCCCGCTGTTCCTGTACGGGGTGCCGAATCGGGACAAGGCGCGGCTGGCCACGATCATGTTGTCGTACTTCCACCGGCACGACCTCAGATTCGAATCCATGCTGGTGTTCGAGGATCAGTCGGAGATCCCGCGGCTCGACCTGGCCCGCCTCTCGGACGTCGGCGGCGAGATGGTCTCTTCCCTGGAGTCGAGCGCCGATCTCGGCCGCAAGCTTCTTCAACGGGCCGCATGAGAACCTCATCGCGTGGGTGGGGAGTGTCGCAACCCACACGAAAGCCTGAAGAACCGGACAAACGGGGGTCCGGAAGGCCACGCCCCCGGAGGTGGAGTTGGTGGAGCCGATGGGGGTCGAACCCACGACCTCCAGATTGCGAACCTGGCGCTCTCCCAACTGAGCTACGGCCCCACCGTACAGGCAGAGTCTGCAAGATACCATCCTTCGCCGTTCAAGTAAACATGGATGGGCCGCCGCGCCCTTGACACGGCCCGAGTGAGTTCGTAGGCATCCCCTCGGCATGAGGATCGCGTACTTCGACCTGGTCTCGGGGATCAGCGGGGACATGACGGTTGCCGCGTTGCTTGACCTGGGGCTTCCGCGCAGGAGGCTCCAGGAGGAACTGGACAAGCTGACCGGCGTCGGCTTCCGCATCCGGGTGGGCAAGAAGGTCGTCAACGGGATCCGGGCGACCCGGTTCCAGGTCGTACCCGGAGAGGCCCAGCCGGAGCGGAGCTGGGCGGGCATCCGGCGGCTCATCGAGGGAAGCCGCTTGTCCGCGGAGGTGAAGTCCCGGGGTCTCGCCGTCTTCGCCAGGCTGGCCGAGGCCGAGGGCAAGGTGCACGGAGTCTCGCCCGACGACGTGCACTTCCACGAGGTCGGCGCCGTGGACTCCATCGTGGACGTCGTAGCCACCGCCGTCGGCGCCTGCTGGCTGGACATCCATCGCTTCGCCTGCTCCGTGGTCCCCCTGGGCCGGGGTCTCGTCCGTTCCCGGCACGGGGTCCTTCCGGCGCCGGCCCCGGCCACGCTGGAGTTGCTGAAGGGGTTTCCCGTCCGGGGGACGGACCTCGACCGGGAGAACGTCACCCCCACCGGCGCGGCCATCCTCTCGGCCCTTGCCTCGCAGCGGGGCGAAACCCCCGAAATGCGCATCGAAAGGACGGGCTACGGCGCGGGCGCCATGGAGTTTCCCGACCGGCCCAACGTGCTGCGGATCGTCCTGGGCGAGGGCGCACCGGCCCTGGGCCATGAGCGGATGCTCGTCATGGAGACCCACATCGACGACATGAACCCGGAGATCTACGACTACGTGCTGGACCGTCTGTTCGAGGCGGGCGCCCGGGACGTGACGCTTTCTCCGATCCAGATGAAGAAGAACCGCCCCGGCGCCCTCCTGCGCGTCCTGGCGGAGCCCCGCCTCCGGGAGGCGCTCGCGGAGATCGTGCTCCGGGAGACCTCCACCCTCGGGGTCCGTTGCCACGTGGTGGACAGGATGGCGCTGCCGCGGAAACCCCTGAAGCTCGAGACCCGTTTCGGGACCCTGACCGTAAAGGTCGCAGAAGATCCTGACGGGCGCGCGAGGGCTGCTCCGGAGTACGACGAGTTGCGGAAGATCGCCGAGTCGAAGCGGATCCCCCTCAAGGTCCTCTACGACGAGGTGGCCCGGTGCTTCATGGACCGCGCCCGATAGTTCCCGCGGTTCCCGGTTCCGCCCTGCGGCGCTTCGTTCGCCGGCTGACAGGATCCAGGATCTCTTCCAGGTGGCGGAACTCGGTGTGCCTCTTGAACAGGCTGCCCAGGTCCGGCCGCGTCTCCGGCTCTCCCGCGTCTCCCTGCGCTCGAAGGAACGGGATCCTCCCCAGGCACGGCGTCCGGGTCATCTCCCCGATGGTCTGCGCGTTGGTGGCGGCGGCCGGCGTGCTCTCGCTCTCCACGTCGTTGAGGATGTAGCCCGAAACGTCCAGGCCGAGGCAGGCCGCGTGCTCCAGGGTGAGGAGGGTATGGTTGACCGCGCCGAGCCGGTTGCCCGCCACCACCACCACCGCAAGGCCCAACTCCCGGGCCAGGTCGGCGTAGGTGTAGGTGGAGACCAGCGGGACGAGCAGGCCGCCCGCTCCCTCCACCACCATGAGGTCGAACGCATCGCCCATGTCGCGGCACAGACGCACCAGGAAGTCCGGCCGGATCTGGATCCCGGCCCGGGCCGCGGCGACGCTCGGGGCCGCGGGAACCCCCAGGCGGTAGGGGCAGATCCGGTCGATGGGTTCCTCGCTGCCCGAAGCGGCCTTGAGGAAGGAGGCATCCCGGGGCGTCAGGCGTCCCCGCTCGTTCCTGCACCCGGACTCCGCCGGCTTCATCACCCCGACCTTGAACCCCGATTCCCGGAAAGCCGCGGCCAGACCGCACGCGACCACGGTCTTGCCCACGCCGGTGTCCGTGCCGGTGATGAAGAAGCCCCGGCTCACGGACTCCCCGTCACGCGGTCGATGGAGTCCCGCACCACGTCCACCAGCGTCGCCAACTCGTGGTCGCCGATGGTGAGGGGCGGCAGCATGATGAGGGTGTCCCCGAGGGGACGGACGATGACGCCGCGCCGGCGCGCCTCGACCACCACCCGGTTGGCGACCCTCGCGCCCGGGTCGTAGCGTTCCCCGCTCCCCTTGTCCCTGACGAGCTCGACGCCCACCATGAACCCGCGCTGCCGTACTTCGCCCACGTGGGCGAGGCCGAGGACGTCCCTTGCGAGCCTCTCTTCGAGATAGCCGATCTTGGCCTCCAGCTTCTCCAGCAGCGAGTCCTTCTCGAAGATCTCCAGTCCCGCAAGGGCCACCGCGCAGCCGAGCGGGTTGCCTGTGTAGGTATGGCCGTGGAAGAAGCTCTTGAACTCCGCGTACTCGCCCAGGAACGCCGAGAATACCTCTTCCGTGGCCAGGGTCGCGGCCAGCGGCAGGTAGCCTCCGGTAATGCCCTTGCCCACGCACATGAGGTCCGGGCTCACGCCGTCGTGCTCGCACGCGAACAGGCGTCCGGTATGGCCGAAGCCCGTGGCCACTTCGTCGGCGATGAACAGGACGTCGTTGTCCTTGCAGACGTCCCGGACCGCCTTCACGTAGCCCGCGGGTTGCGGCCACATGCCGGCCGCCCCCTGCATGACCGGCTCCATGATGAAGGCCGCCAGACGGTCCCTTTCCCGGCATACCCGGGCGCGCGTCTCCTGCACGGCCCGTTCCAGCGCTTCCGCCTCGCCCAGGCCCTGCTCCCTTCGGTACGCATAGGGAGGCTTCACGGTCAGGGTCGGGAACAGCAGGGCGCGGTGGAACCGATGGAAGGTCTCGCTGTAGCCCACGCTCATGGCTCCCGCGGTGTCGCCGTGGTAGGACTCCTCCAGGCGGGCGAACCGGTCCCTGCGGGTCTCTCCCCGGAGTTGCCAGTACTGGAGGGCGAGCTTGAGGGCGACCTCCACCGCGGTGGCGCCGCTGTCCGAGTAGAACACCCGCGCAAGGCCCGGCGGCGCCATGGCCGTCAGCTTCGCGGCGAGCTCGATGCCCGGCGCGTGCGTGAGTCCGAGGAAGGTCGAATGGGCGATGCGGTCGGTCTGGGCCTTGAGCGCCTCGTCCAGTTCCGGGCGCCGGTGGCCGAACAGGTTGCACCACAGCGAGGAAACCCCGTCCAGGTAACGGACGCCGTGGACGTCGATGAGGTAGCTGCCTTCGCCCCCGGCGATGATGCAGGGATCCTCCTCCATCCACTCCTGCATCTGCGTGAAGGGGTGCCACAGGTGCGTGTGGTCCATGCGTTTGAGGCGCTCGTAGGTCTCGCTCATGCTCTGTTCCGCTCCCGGGCGCCGATCCGCGCCCTCCGTTGCCTCCGGCCGCCCGGCGCCGCCCGGGACCTCTGCGGCACGGCCTCGCCCGCAGTCCGTCTAACCCTCGCCGGACCCGGCGCCCCTGGCGCGCGTGAACGCGTCGAGGGCTTGGTCGAGTTGCGCATGGGTGTGGGTGGCCATGGTGGTCACGCGCAGTCTCGACGTGCCCTGGGGGACCGTGGGCGGACGTATGCCCTGCACGTAGAAGCCCCGGTCCAGGAGGGTGCGCGCGAGTTCCATGCACCGCCGCTCCTCGCCCACCATGACGGGGATGATCTGGGTGCTGCCGCGGACTTCGTAGCCGAGTCCCTGCAAGCCGTTCCTCAACTGCCCGGTATTGCGCTGCAACGCGCACTGCCGGCTCCGTTCCCGCTCCGCCAGGTCCAGCGCGGCCGCGGCCATGGCCAGCACCACCGGAGGGAGGGAGGTGGTGAAGATGAAGCTGCGCGCCCGGTTGATGAGCAACTCCCGGAGTTTGGCGCTGCCCGCGGCGTAGGCGCCGAAGACGCCCAACGCCTTCCCCAGGGTCCCCATCTGCACCAGCACCCTGTCCCCGAGGCCCAACTCCGCCACGACCCCCGCGCCGCGGGGACCCCGGACCCCGGTGGCGTGGGCCTCGTCCACCATCAGCCCGGCGTCGTAGCGCTCGGCCAACTCCGCCATTTCCTCGAGCGGCGCCACGTCCCCGTCCATGCTGAAGACGGACTCTGTGACCACGAGCTTCCGGGCCGCGGCCGGAGCGCGCCGCAACTCGTCCTCCAGGTGGTCCACGTCGCAGTGGTCATAGACGGACACCGAGGCGCGCGAAAGGCGGCACCCGTCGATGATGCTGGCGTGGTTCAGCCGGTCGCTGAAGACCGCGTCGCCCTTTCCCGCGAGGGCGCCGATGATGCCCGCGTTGGCCTGGAAACCGCTGTTGAACAGCAGCGCCGCCTCGGTCCCCTTGAACCTCGCGATGCGCCGCTCCAGCTCCTCGTGGAGGGCCATGTTGCCCGAGATCAGCCGGGAGGCGCCCGAGCCGCAGCCGTAGCGGTCCAGCGCGTCCTTCCCCGCGGCCTTGAGGGCCGGATGGTCGGCCAACCCCAGGTAGTTGTTGGAGGAGAGGTTCAACACCTCCCGCCCGTCCAGGCGCACGGTGGGGCCTTGCTCGCCGTCCACCACCTGCAACTGCCGGTAGAGGTTGCGGCTTCGGATCTCCTCCAGACTACGTTCGATGAAGTCGGACACGGCTCCGGTCCCCGGTGCGGACAGGCCACTAGATAGCAGAAAACCGACGGACGAACCAAGGAACCTTCGTCCGGGCGTGCGTGCGGGACGCCCGCGCTCCCGGAAGGCCGCGTTGACTTTCGCGAATCCGTGGCTAACTTCCTGACGAGCGGGACCGTTTCCGCCTTGCGCGCGGTGACCGCGGGCTCGCGGAGGGAACCGGAGGAGTCATGGACATCAGCCGCTTGACCGACAGATCGCAGGAAGCGTTGCGCCAGGCCCAGTCGCTGGCGTCCCGGCGCAGCCACCAGGGGGTGGACGTGGAGCATCTCCTCGCCGCCCTGGTGGAACCGGCCGATGGCATCGTGCCGGCGCTCCTGGCCCAGATGGGAGCGTCCGTGGCCGAGGTTCGGAAGGCCCTGGAAGCGGAACTCGACCGCATCCCCCAGGTGACCGGGCCGGCCGGGGGAGCGGAGCAGACCTACGTGACCCAGCGGCTGTCGCGCCTGCTCGCGCACGCCGAGGACGAAGCCCGGAACCTGAAGGACGACTACGTGAGCGTCGAGCACCTGCTGCTGGCCATCGTGGAAGAGGGCGGCAAGGCGAGCCAAGTCCTCGAGGCCCGCGGGGTGGGCCGCGGCGCGCTCCTGGCGGCCCTCCGGAAGGTGCGCGGCCACCAGCGGGTCACCAGCCAGAACCCGGAAGGCACGTACCAGGCGCTGGAGCGCTACGGCCGCGACCTCACCCAACTCGCGGCCCAGGGCAAGCTCGACCCGGTGATCGGCCGCGACGAAGAGATCCGCCGGGTGGTCCAGGTGCTCTCGCGCCGCACCAAGAACAACCCGGTGCTGATCGGCGACCCCGGCGTGGGCAAGACCGCCATCGTCGAAGGGTTGGCGCTTCGCATCGTGCAGGGCGACGTGCCCGAAGGCCTCAAGCGCAAGCGCATCGTCGTTTTGGACATGGGATCGCTGGTTGCGGGCGCCAAGTACCGCGGCGAGTTCGAGGAACGCCTCAAGGCCGTGCTCAAGGAGGTCCAGGAGTCCGCGGGCGAGGTGGTCCTGTTCATCGACGAGCTCCACACGGTGGTGGGGGCAGGCGCCGCGGAAGGCGCCATGGACGCCAGCAACCTGTTGAAGCCCATGCTGGCCCGGGGCGAGCTCCACTGCATCGGCGCCACCACGCTGGACGAGTACCGCAAGTACGTGGAGAAGGACCGGGCCCTGGAACGGCGCTTCCAGCCGGTGACCGTGGACCAGCCCACGGTGGAGGACACCGTCTCCATCCTGCGGGGTCTGCGGGAGCGCTACGAACTCCACCACGGGGTGCGCATCAAGGACGCCGCGCTGGTGACTGCGGCGGTGCTGTCGCACCGTTACATCAGCGACCGCTTCCTGCCCGACAAGGCCATCGACCTGGTGGACGAGGCCGCGTCCAAGCTGCGCACGGAGATCGACTCCATGCCCACCGAGCTCGACCAGGCCTCCCGCCAGGTCATGCAACTGGAGATCGAGCGCGAAGCCCTGCGCAAGGAGAGCGACGACGCCTCCCGGGAGCGTCTTGCCAAGCTCGAGAACGAGCTCGCCAACCTCAAGGAAGAGGCCAACAAGCTCAAGGCGCGCTGGGAGATGGAGAAGAGCGCCATCGGCCGCCTGCGCAAGCTCAAGGAGGACATGGACGACACCCGGAGGGCCATGGAGCAGGCGGAGCGCGAGTACGACCTCAACCGTGTGGCGGAGCTCAAGTACGGCAAGCTGAGCCAGCTCGAGAGCGAGTTGAAGAAGCAGGAAGAGAGCCTCGAGGCGGACGAGGGCGGGGTCCTGCTCAAGGAAGAGGTGGACGAGGACGACATCGCGGAGGTGGTGTCCCGCTGGACCGGCGTTCCGGTATCGAAGCTGCTGGAAGGCGAGCGGGAGAAGCTGCTGCGTCTGGGCGAGCACCTGCACGGGCGGCTGGTGGGCCAGGACGAGGCGGTGGCGGCCGTGGCCGACGCGGTGGTGCGCGCCCGGTCCGGACTCAAGGACCCCAACCGGCCCATCGGCTCGTTCCTCTTCCTCGGCCCCACGGGTGTGGGCAAGACCGAGCTCGGGCGGGCGCTGGCGGAGGTCCTCTTCGACGACGAAGCCAACATGGTGCGCCTGGACATGTCCGAGTATATGGAGAAGCACACGGTGGCGCGGCTCGTGGGCGCCCCGCCCGGATACGTGGGGTACGACGAGGGCGGGCAACTCACCGAAGCGGTGCGCCGCCGCCCCTACTCGGTGGTCCTCTTCGACGAGGTGGAGAAGGCGCATCCCGACGTCTTCAACGTCATGCTCCAGATCCTCGACGACGGGCGGCTGACGGACGGGCACGGCCGCACGGTGGACTTCAAGAACACCGTGGCGATCATGACCTCCAACATCGGCAGCCAGCTCATCCTGCGCTACGGCGGCAGGGACGACGACACCGCCTACGAGGCCATGAAGCGGGAAGTCCTGGACGCCTTGCGGCAGGAGTTCCGGCCGGAGTTCCTCAACCGCGTGGACGACATCGTGGTGTTCCACGGCCTCACCCGCGGCGACCTCCGGCAGATCGTGGAGATCCAGCTCGGCCACCTGCGGGAACGCCTGGACGAACGCCACATCAGGCTGGAGCTCACCCGGGAGGCCAAGGACTACTTCGCGGCCGCGGGCTACGACCCCGCCTACGGCGCCCGCCCCCTGAAGCGCCTGATCCAGAAGGAACTGGAGACGGCGCTGGCGCGGAAGCTCCTGGCCGGCGAGGTCAAGGACCACTCCCGCGTGGTGGTGGACCACGACGGCAGCGCTCTCTCCGTGTCCGCGTCCCCGGTGGCGGACGCCGCCTGACCCGAAAGCGCCTGCTCCGGACTCTCAACCGCCCCCTTCCACCCTCACCCAACCGTCCGGCGGGCCGAGCTTGCCGCTCGGACGCGGAAAGCGTTACATCAAGACGACCGATGAACAGGGGCGAGACAGGACCATGAAGCTGGAGGAGGTTCGTCCCCAGGCCGTGTTGCGGGGCGTCGTGCCGGGCGGTGTGGTGACGGTGGTCGGCGTGCAGTGGTACGGGTCGGAGGCCATGGAGATGACCTACAAGACCGCCGCGGGCGCGGTGGCCAACGAGTTGCTCTACCGGCACGACGAGGGCCGGATCGAGGTGGTCGAAGCAGGGCGTCCGTGGAGCTTCGACGGCGACGGCGCGCTGTTCCGCCTGGTGTCCGAGGCACAGCGGATACGGCTTGCGCACCTGTTCGATCCGCTGCTGGCGGTGCACACGTCCCTGGTGGAGCCGCTGCCCCACCAGATCACCGCGGTGTACGAGTCCATGCTGCCGCGCCAGCCGCTTCGCTTTCTGCTGGCCGACGACCCGGGCGCGGGCAAGACCATCATGGCCGGGCTGCTCATCAAGGAGTTGATGGCCCGAGGCGACCTGCAACGCTGCCTGGTGGTGTGTCCGGGCAGCTTGGCCGAGCAGTGGCAGGACGAACTGTACCGCCGCTTCCACCTCCCCTTCGAGATATTCACCGGCGACAAGCTCGAAGCCGCGCGCACAGGCAACTGGTTCCTGGAGACGCCTCTTGCCATCGCCCGGCTGGACAAACTGGCTCGCAACGAGGACCTGCATCGCAAGCTCCAGGTCCCGGACTGCCGCTGGGACCTCGTGGTGTGCGACGAAGCCCACAAGTTGTCGGCCACGTTCTTCGGCGGCGAGGTCCACTACACCAAACGGTACCGCCTGGGCCAGCTTCTGTCGGGCCTGACCCGTCACTTCCTGCTCATGACCGCCACGCCCCACAACGGCAAGGAGGCAGACTTCCAACTCTTCATGGCGCTCCTCGACGGCGACCGTTTCGAGGGGCGCTTCCGTGACGGTGTGCACACGGTGGACGTGTCCGACCTGATGCGCCGCATGGTGAAGGAGCGGCTGCTCAAGTTCGACGCCACGCCCCTCTTTCCCATGCGCATGGCCTACACAGTGCCCTACCGGCTTTCCGACGCCGAAGCGCGTCTCTACACCCGGGTGACGGATTACGTGCGTGACGAGTTCAACCGTGCCGAGGCGTTGGAGAACGACAGACGGGCCGGCACGGTAGGCTTCGCCCTGACCATCCTCCAACGCAGGCTGGCTTCCTCACCCGAGGCCATCTACCAGTCCCTGCGCAGACGGCGCGGGCGTCTGGAAAGCCGCTTGCGCGAGTTGGAGTTGCTCCGGCGGGGCGGGACCCTCGACGTCCCGACCTCCACCGGTCCGGATCTCGACGGGGAAGAGATCGAGGATCTGGAAGACGCACCGGAAATGGAAGACGGCGGCGCCGAAGACGAGATCCTCGATCGATCCACCGCGGCCCGCTCCATCGCCGAGTTCGAGGCCGAGATCCGAACGCTCGGGGAACTGGAAACGCTGGCCCTCGAGGTGCGGCGCAGCGGCGAGGACACGAAGTGGCGCCAGCTTGCCGGCCTCCTGAACGAGGTCTTCGCCGTTCACGGACTGCCGGACCGGGTTGCCGAGTCGCCGGTTCCGTACGGGGCGGGAGCGATCCCGCCGCCCAAGCCCTCCCCGCGGCAGAAGCTGGTGGTGTTCACCGAGCACCGAGACACCCTGAACTACCTGCAGGCTCGCATCGCTACCGTGCTGGGCCGCCAGGGGTCGGTGGCGGTGATCCACGGCGGCGTGGGGCGAGAGGAACGGCTCAAGACGCAGGAAGCCTTCCGGCACGACCCGACCGTCCAGGTGCTGCTGGCGACGGACGCCGCGGCCGAAGGCATCAACCTGCAGCGCGCCCACCTGATGGTCAACTACGACCTGCCCTGGAACCCGAACCGCCTGGAGCAGCGGTTCGGTCGTATCCACCGCATCGGCCAGACCGAGGTCTGTCACCTGTGGAACCTGGTGGCGGACCAGACCCGTGAGGGGGACGTCTATCGCACGCTGCTGGACAAGCTGGAGCAGGCGCGGCAGACACTGGGCGGTCAGGTCTTCGACGTGCTGGGCAAGCTCCAGTTCGAGGGACGGGCCTTGAGGGACCTGCTGCTCGACGCCATCCGGCACGGCGAGCGACCCGAGGTTCGAGCGCATCTGACCCGGGCGGTGGAGGACGCCTTCGACCGGGACCGGCTCCGGGATCTGCTCGAAGAGCGGGCCCTCGCCCAGGACGCCATGGACACCAGCCGCGTGCATCGCGTCCGGGAGGAGATGGAACGGGCCGAGGCCCGGCGTCTGCAACCTCACTACATCGAGTCGTTCTTCCGGGAGGCGTTCCGACGCCTGGGGGGAACGATCAGGCAGCGGGAGCCTCGACGATACGAGGTCAGCCACGTGCCGGCCGCCATCCGCCGGAGGGACCGTGCCCTGGGGTCGGCCGAGCCGGTGTTGGCCCGCTACGAACGCATCGTGTTCGACAAACTCCTGGCGGCACCGCAGGGACAGCCTCCGGCCGCCTTCGTCTGTCCGGGACATCCCCTGCTGGACGCCGTCATGGACCTGACCCTGGAGCGCCATCGGGACCTGCTCAAGCGCGGCGCCGTCCTGGTTGACGAGCGCGACCCGGGGATCCAACCACGGCTGCTGTTCCATCTGGAGCACGCCATACAGGCCGCCGACCGGACCGGCGACGGCCGCCGGCGGACGGTCTCCAAGCGCGCGCTGTACGTGGAGACCGACGCAGACGGCGCCGCCCGCCACGTGCACTACGCCCCGTACCTCGACGTTCGGCCCCTGGCTCCTGACGAGCCCGACGCCGAGGCGATCCTGAACCGTCCGGAATGCGCCTGGATCCACCGGGACCTGGAACACCAGGCCGTCGGCCACGCGGTGGCCCACGTGGCGCCCGAACACCTGAAGGAGGTCGGTGACGCCCGGCTGGAACTGATCGCCAGGACCGAAGCCGCGGTCAAGGACCGCCTGACCAAGGAGATCATCCACTGGGACCACCGCGCCGAAGAACTCAAGCTCGAGGAACGGGCCGGCGAGACCGGCGCCCGGCTCAACTCCGCCGAGGCCCGCAAACGGGCGGACGACCTGCAGGCCCGGCTGCACCGACGCATGGAGGACCTCAAGCTCCAGGCCCGGCTTTCGCCCCTGCCGCCGGTGGTGCTGGGCGGTCTGTTGGTGGTCCCCAGGGGCCTGATGGACGCCATGACCGGACGCAAGCCCGCGGCTCCCGAAACGTCCGCGGACACCCAGGCCGTGGCCGCCCGTGCCCGCGCCATCGTCATGGACGTGGAGCGCCGCCTCGGCTTCGACCCCACCGACCGCGAGTTCGAGAAGCTTGGCTACGACATCGAAAGCCGCGTGCCCGCCACCGGCAAGCTGCGCTTCATCGAGGTCAAGGGCCGCGCCCAGGACAAGGCCACCATTACCGTCACCTGCAACGAGATCCTCTACTCCCTGAACAAGCCCGACGACTTCATCCTGGCCATCGTGGAGTTCCTGGAAGACGGTTCGCACCGCGTCCGTTACCTGCGCCGCCCCTTCCGGCGCGAGCCCGACTTCGGTGTCACCAGCGTCAACTACGACTTCCCGGAATTGCTGGCGCGGGCCGAAGATCCGGCATAAGAACGGGGACGGCGATGAGGACAAGATAGTGGAACCGCACATACGCAAGAAGCTCATCGAGGTGGCTCTGCCGCTGGACGCCATCAATGCGGCTTCTGCGCGGGAGAAGTCCATCCGGCACGGGCATCCCAGCACGCTGCACCTGTGGTGGGCGCGGCGACCGCTGGCCGCGGCGCGGGCGGTGATCTTCGCGCAGATGGTGGACGACCCTTCCGGGTGGCCGGAGCAGTTCCCCGCGGAGGAAGACCAGGAGAGGGAACGGCGGCGGCTGTTCCGTCTCGTCGAGGAACTGGTGAAGTGGGAGAACACCACGAACGAGGAGTTGTTGCAGGCAGCCCGCGACGAGATCAGGGCAAGCTGGCGGCGAACTTGTGAGGAAAACGCCGATCATCCGCGGGTGGGCGAACTGTTCGACCCCGACCGGCTCCCGGCGTTTCACGATCCGTTCGCGGGCGGCGGCGCGCTGCCGTTGGAGGCGCAGCGCCTGGGGCTGGAAGCCCATGCCTCGGACCTCAACCCGGTGGCGGTGCTCATCAACAAGGCGATGATCGAGATCCCGCCGAAGTTCGCAGGGAGGCCGCCGGTGAACCCGGAGGCGAGGAGGGAATACCTGGGAACGCGGGCGTCTCGCCCGCACGAGGCGTGGGGCAGCGCGGTGGGGAGAGAAGCGGGCGGGACACCCGCGTTCCCGGGATGGAAGGGCGCGCAAGGGCTGGCCGAGGACGTGCGCTACTACGGCCGGTGGATGCGCGACGAGGCGGAGAAGCGTATCGGCCGCCTGTATCCGAAGGTCGAGGTCACCGCTGAGATGGCGCGGGGGCGGCCGGACCTGGAAGGGTACGTGGGCCGCAAGCTGACGGTCATCGCATGGCTGTGGGCGCGCACGGTCAAGAGCCCGAACCCGGCGTTCCGGGACGTGGACGTACCGCTGGCCTCGACGTTCATGCTCTCGACGAAAAAGGGCAAGGAGGCGTATGTCGAGCCGGTGATCGAAGGCGGCGGCTACCGCTTCACGGTGAAAGTCGGCGCTCCTGAACCCGGCGTTTCCAGAGCCGGAATCCCTGAAGCCGGAATCGCCCGGAACGGTGTCCCGGGATCCGACGCCTCCAAGGACGGTCTTCCTGGGAACGCGGGCGTCCCGCCCCCGTCCTCGTCATTCCCGCGCAAGCGGGAATCCATGCGTTCCGGGAACGGCGTGTCCCGGGACGACGCGGACGTCCCGTCCGCTCGAGGAACCAAGTTGAGTCGCGGTGCGAACTTCCGCTGCGTGATGTCGGACACGCCCATCGCCGGCGACTACATCAAGGCCGAAGGCAAGGCCGGCCGCATGGGCGCGCGGTTGATGGCCATCGTCGCGGAGGGAGATCACGGGCGCGTCTATCTGGCGCCTACGTCGGAGCATGAGGAACGCGCCCGGGAGGCGGAACCGGAGTGGCGGCCGGAGCAGTCATTGCCTGACGACCATCGCAACTTCTGGACCGTTTCCTATGGCCTGACGACTTGGGGGGACCTCTTCACTTCCCGCCAACTGGTCGCGTTGACCACCTTTTCCAACTTGGTGACGGAAGCAATCGCTCGCGTCAAGCAGGACATCCTGGGAGCGCGGGCGTCCCGCCCGCTCAAAGAAAATGTGGGTGGGACGCCCGCGTTCCCAGGGGACGATCTCCCCTTGCGGGATGGCGGCGTCGGCGCCACGGCGTATGCCGAGGCAGTGGGGGTGTATTTAGGGTTAGGTATCAGCAAGTTGGCTGATGCGCAGTCCTCCTTGTGTCGATGGAAACCTACAATGGATCAGTCAATCGCTACGTTTGGGCGACAGGCATTACCAATGGTCTGGGATTACTCCGAAGCAAATGCCTTCGGAAAGATGGCGGGTGATCCCCTCGTGTCGATTAGGAACATGATGAGAGTAGTGGAACAGCTACCTGTCGATATGGGATGCTGCGCGGTTCAGGCGGATGCTCGATCACAGCACATGGGCGAGGATAGCGTCGTTTCCACCGATCCGCCCTACTACGACAACATCGGCTACGCCGACCTCTCCGATTTCTTCTACGTCTGGCTACGCCGTTCGCTACGGCCGATCTGTCCCGATCTGTTCGCCACCGTCGCCGTACCCAAAGCCGAGGAACTGGTTGCCACGCCCTATCGGCATGGCGGAAAGGAGGAAGCGGAAGCATTCTTCCTCGACGGAATGTCCCGGGCGATGCGCCGCCTTTCCGAACAGACGCACCCCGCCTTTCCGGTCACCATCTACTATGCGTTCAAGCAGTCGGAGAGTGTCCGCAGGACGAATGCGGGCGGGACGCCCGCGCTCCCAGGGATCAGCACCGGATGGGAGACCTTCCTCGACGCCGTGATCCGTGCAGGTTTCGCCGTTACCGGCACTTGGCCGATGCGCACGGAACTCGACAACCGCATGATCGGGAAGGACGCCAACGCCCTCGCCTCCTCCATCGTCCTCGTCTGCCGCAAGCGCCCCGCCGACGCGCCCCTCGCCACCCGCCGGGAGTTCGTGGGGGCGTTGAAGGCCGAGCTTCCCGCCGCCCTCGCACGGTTGCAATCCGGCAATATAGCGCCGGTGGATCTCGCCCAGGCGGCCATCGGTCCCGGCATGGCGGTCTATACCCGCTATGCCAAGGTGCTCGATGCCTCGGGTCAGCCGGTGTCGGTCCGCGAAGCGCTGGCGCTCATCAACCGGACCCTCGACGAGACCCTTGCCGAGCAGGAGGGCGACTTCGACGCCGACAGCCGTTGGGCGCTGGCGTGGTTCGAGCAGCACGGATTCGACGCGGGCGAGTATGGCTTGGCCGAGACGCTCTCCAAGGCCAAGAACACCAGCGTCGGCGGGTTGGTGGAGGCGGGTCTGCTCGAATCGAGGGCGGGCGCAGTGCGGCTCCTGAAGCCGGTGGAGTTCGACGCGGCGTGGGACCCCGCCACGGACTCCAGGCTCACCGCCTGGGAAACGGTCCATCAACTCATCCGCACTGTCGAAAGCGGCGGTGAGACCGCGGCCGCGGATCTCGTCCGCAAGCTCGGCGGCGTGGCCGACACCGCCCGGGAACTCGCTTACCGCCTCTACGTGGCGGCGGAACGCCGGAGCCGAGCCGCGGAAGCCCTGTCCTACAACGCGCTCGTCCAGAGCTGGCCGGAGATCGCCCGCTTGGCTGTTCAAGGTAGGCCGCAGGAGGCCGAATCGGGGAAGCTGTTCCAGGAAGACTGAACAATGGCGAACAATGCGGCAATTGACAAATGACACGCTGATTGCGCTTATGTGAATTTCAGGCGGCCTGGGCTCAGGACGGGAAAGAAAGGAGAAGGAGTATGCCAACAGGTACGCTTTTGCATCCGGGACAAGGGAGGATGCGGATTGAGCAGATAGAAATCCAGAACTACCGGTCCTTTCATGACGTGGTGTTCGACAAGCTTCCTCCCATGACGGTGCTTGTGGGCGCGAACGGCACGGGTAAATCGACGCTGTTCGACGTATTCACGTTCCTCAAGGACGCACTTACGCAAAATGCGACTACTGCGGTAGCGAGGCGCGGCGGCTTCCGTGAATTGGTCAGCCGTGGCAAGCAAGGGCCGGTCAGTATCACTGTCAAGTTTCGGGAGGGTCAAGGACCGCTGATTACTTACGAACTTGAAATAGATGCAGAAGGAAGCCATGTATTCGTAGCGCGAGAGGCGCTTAGTTACCGTAGGGGACAGCACGGACGCCCTTGGCATTTCGTTGATTTTTCGCGCGGAACGGGCAGTGCGATTACAAATGAGTCGGTTTACGGTGACAAGGGGGCTGAGGCAAAGAGGGCTGAATACAAGCTCGATGATCCAAGCATCCTTGCTATCAAGGGCCTGGGGCAATTTCGCGAGTTTCAGGTTGTCTCCGAGTTCCGCGCCCTGATCGAGAACTGGCACGTCTCGGACTTCCACATTGCCGACGCTCGTCCGAGCACGGATGCCGGTTATGCCGAGCATTTGTCCAAGCACGGCGATAACGTTGCTCAAGTCGCACAGTATCTCTACGAGAACCACTCCGATTGCTTCAAGCAGGTGCTGGAGGCCATGAAACAGCGTGTCCCGGGCGTGAGCAGCGTTGATGCCAAACCGACGGAGGATGGACGGCTGGTGCTGCGGTTCCAGGACGGAAGTTTCAAGGACCCGTTTATTTCTCGCTACGTCTCCGACGGTACGATCAAAATGTTTGCCTACCTGGTGTTGTTGTACGATCCAAACCCCCATCCGTTGCTGGCGGTGGAGGAACCCGAAAATCAACTCTATCCGGAACTGCTGACGGAGTTGGCCGAGGAGTTTCGCACCTACACCCGACGCGGCGGTCAGGTGTTCGTTTCAACGCATTCCCCCGACCTTGTGAACGGACTGAACCTGGATGAAATCTTCTGGTTGGCAAAAAGGGACGGATTCACCAGGGTGGGTCGAGCATCGGACAGCCAGCTACTCCGAAACCTTGTCGAGGAAGGAGATTTGCCGGGAGCGCTCTGGAAGCAAGGCCTTTTCGAAGGAGTTGGACTGCGATGAGCCGCATCGTATTCTTGCTGGAAGAGGATTCCATGAAGGATCTGCTGAACGGTCTGTTGCCAAGACTGTTTCCCGGACTGTCGTTTCTGTGTGTGTCTCACGAGGGGAAACAGGATTTGGAGAAGAGTATTCCACGCAAGTTGAGAGTTTCGTGGGAGCCGGGTGTACGTTTCGTCGTCATGCGGGATCGGGACAGCGCAGACTGCCGTCAAGTCAAGGAGCAACTGGCTACGCTATGCCAGGAGGCGAAACGCCCCGATGCACTTGTTCGCGTGGTTTGCCGAGAACTCGAAGCTTGGTACATCGGCGACGCGAAGGCGCTTGCACAGGCGTTTCCGGAAAACAGCAAGAAGATCCTCCGGGAATTGAACAAGAGCCGCTACCGAGACCCGGACGCCGTCGATCAGCCTTCCAAGGCGATTGCACAACACATCCCGGCATTTCAGAAGAGATCGGGCGCAAGACGCATGGCCGCTGTCCTGTCGCGGAACAACGGTTCACGCAGTTTTCGGGTCTTCGTTGAAGGAGTAGAAAGGTTATGGAGGGCGATGTAGAGAGGGGAACGGGTTGAACGGAGGAACAGATGGCGGTCACCAACCACCAGCGGGTGGGCAATGCCCTGGAGTTGCTCAAGGACGGTATCGCGCCGTTCGTCGAACGGGAGTTTGCCAACGTCTATGGAGCGGAGGCGCAAGCGGAGGCAACAAGGCTGTTGGGCGACAATCGCTTGGCTACGGACAGGCCCATGGCCGGGTGGGACGCCGCGGCCTTGCTCAAGCTCGTGTGGAACGCTTGGCGCGATGTGTTCGAAAATACGCTGGGACGTTCCGAGCGGACGCTGGTGAGCGAACTTCGCGAGCTCCGCAACAAGTGGGCGCACCAGGAAAGCTTTTCCAGCGACGACGCCTACCGGGCGCTGGACTCGGCAAGCCGCCTGCTGACCGCGGTGTCGGCGCCGCAGTCCGATGAGCTCGAAAAGCTCAAGATGGAATTGCTGCGCGTCCGCTTCGACGAACAGACTCGGGGCCAACGCCGCAAGCAGGTGGGCGCCGCCATCGAGGGCGCATCGGTATCCGGCCTGAAGCCTTGGCGCGAGGTGGTCACCCCCCACCCCGACGTGGCCAGCGGCCGCTACCAGCAGGCCGAGTTCGCCGCGGACCTGTGGCAGGTGCACTTGGGTGAGGGCACGGACGAGTACCGGGACCCGGTGGAGTTCTTCCGCCGGACGTATCTCACCGAGAGCCTGAAGCGCCTGCTGGTGGGCGCGGTGCAACGCCTGAGCGGACGGGGAGGGGACCCGGTGGTGGACCTCCAGACGAACTTCGGCGGCGGCAAGACGCACTCCATGCTTGCCCTGCACCACCTCTTTTCGGGCACGACCGTCAGCGAGTTGATGGACGTGGACCCGGTCATGCGCGAGGCCGGCGTGGAGCGGCTTCCGTCCGTCAGGCGGGTGGTGCTGGTGGGCAACAAGCTCTCGCCCGGCAACCCGGCCGCCAAGCCCGACGGCACGCAGGTGCACACCCTGTGGGGGGAGTTGGCCTGGCAGCTCGGCGGCGCCGATGCCTTCCATCGCGTCAGGGCCGACGACGAACGGGCCACCAGCCCCGGCGACGTCCTGCGGGAATTGTTCAACGAGTACGGTCCCTGTCTCGTCCTGATCGATGAGTGGGTGGCTTACGCGCGCCAATTGCACGACCGGAGCGACCTGCCCGGGGGGAGTTTCGAGACCCAGTTCACCTTTGCCCAGGCCCTCACCGAGGCGGCCCGGGCGGCCGGGAACTGCCTGCTGGTCATCAGCCTGCCGGCATCGGATTTCGGGGGCTCGCCTCACACCCGGGTGGAGGACGTCGAGGTAGGCGGCCAGCGCGGGCGAGAGGCTCTGGAGCGACTGCGCAACGTGGTCTCCCGGGTCGAATCCTCCTGGCGTCCGGCCACCGCGGAAGAGGGTTTCGAGATCGTGCGGCGGCGCCTCTTCGAGCCCCTCGCCGACCCGGCGCGCTTCAAGGACCGGGACGTGGTCTCCCGGGCTTTCGCCGACCTGTACCGCACGCAGCATCAGGAGTTTCCCCCGGAGTGCCGTGACGCCGACTACGAGAAGCGCATTCGCGCGGCCTATCCGATCCATCCCGAGGTCTTCGACCGGCTGTACTCCGACTGGTCCACGCTCGTGAAGTTCCAACGGACCCGGGGCGTGCTGCGACTGATGGCCGCGGTGGTCCACAGCCTGTGGGAGAAGGAGGACAGGACCCCCCTCGTCCTTCCGGCCAACGTCTCCATGGACGACGGACGGGTGCAGTTCGAGTTGACCCGCTACCTGTCCGACAACTGGGCGCCCATCATCGAAAAGGACGTGGACGGCCCCAACTCCCTGCCGTTGCGGATCGACGGCCAGGCGTCCAACCTGGGCAAGTTCGCGGCTGCGCGCCGGGTGGCCCGTACCGTCTATCTCGGCTCGGCGCCCAACGTCGAGACTGCGCAACGCGGCATCGAAGACCGCCGCGTCAAGCTGGGCTGCGTCCTGCCGGGCGAGACGCCGGCCGTGTTCGGGGATGCCCTGCGACGACTGGTGGCCGCGGCCACCTACCTGTACCAGGACGGTCCGCGCTACTGGTACTCCACGCAGCCGACGGTGACCAAACTCGCCGAGGACCGCGCCGAACGGTTGCGCCGAGAGCCGGACAGGGCGGAGCAGGAGTTGGGCGCACGCCTCCGGGAAGACCTGCGTGCGACGGGTGACTTCGGCCGAGTCCACCCATTGCCGCAGTCCGGCCAGGACGTGCCGGACGAACCGGACGCGCGGCTGGTGGTGCTGGGGAGCGGCCAGCCATATGCCAGGGGGGAGGACAACCCGGCCCAGGCAGCGGCTCGGGGGCTGCTCGAATCACGCGGCCATGCGCCCCGGTCGTATCGCAACGCGCTCGTCTTCCTGGCTGCCGACCGGACGCGCATGCAGGACCTGGATGAGGCGGTGCGGCGTTACCTGGCCTGGGAGTCGATCCATGACGAGCGCGAGCAGCTCGACCTGTCGCCCCATCAGGTCAGGCAGGTGGAAGTCCAGAGGGAGGCGGCGTCCGGCGTCGTGACCGCACGGTTGCCCGAGACCTGCCAATGGCTGCTGGCGCCGATCCAGGCAACTCCACAGGACCCGGTGACTTGGCAGGAAGTAAGACTGTCCGGGTCGGACGCCTTGGCGGTCCGGGCCAGCAAGAGGCTCCGGAACGACGAACTGCTGGTCACCTCCCTGGGCGCCACGCGCCTGCGGATGGAGTTGGACCGGGTGCCGCTGTGGCGCGGCGACCACGTGACGGTGAAACAACTCGTCGAGGACTTCGCCAGCTATCCCTACCTGCCGCGTCTCCGGGACCCGAAGGTTCTACTGGCCGCGGTCACCGACGGCGTGGGACTCCTGAGCTGGCAACAGGATGCGTTCGCCTTTGCCGAGGGATACGACGATGAAGCCCGGCGTTATCGTGGTCTCAGGGCCGGACAACTGGTTGCGTTGCCCGATGCCGACGCCCCCGGGATGCTGGTGAAGCCGGAGGTCGCCCGCCGCCAACTCGACGCGGAGAGGGCCGCGGCCACGGATGAGAGGCCGGACGCTGGCCAGTCGAGCGGTCAGGCAACCGAGGCTGCCGGCATGGATACGGACCCTCCGAACGCCGGGTCCGACACGCGGGCCGGGGCGCCGCCGAAACGCTTCCACGGCACGGTCCCGCTCGACGCCGCGCGGGTGGGACGCGACGCCGGCCGGATTGCGGAAGAAGTCATCTCCCACCTCGCCGGCCTGGTCGGCGCCGAGATCCGGGTGACCCTGGACGTGGAGGCGACGATCCCGGACGGCGCTCCCGAGAACGTGGTCCGCACGGTCACCGAGAATAGCCGTACTTTGAAGTTCACCAGTCAGGGGTTCGAACGGGAATAGTTCCGCCCTGCCCGTCAAGGCTCCAAGACATTCGACGTGCGGTCATCGGAAGACGAGACATGCTGACCACGGAGCGGTTGCAGGCGATGATGGCGGATCATGAATCCGACCGGGTCGAGATGACCGTGGGCGTCAACGACACGGACAAGTTCGGCCAAGCCGTCTGCGCCTTTGCCAACGACTTTCCGAACCACCGGCAACCCGGGTATCTCCTGATCGGGGTGGACGACCGCGGCAAGGCCGGCGGCTTGACCGTCACCGACGGACTGCTGCGCAAGCTCGGGGATCTGCGTTCGAACGTCAACCTGGAGCCGCTTCCGGCCATGACCGTGCAGAAGTGCGCGTTGCCCGACGGGGACGTGGCGGTGGTGGAAGTCATGCCGTCCGACCTGCCTCCCGTTCGCTACAAGGGCCGTGTCTGGATCCGTGTGGGCCCGTCCCGGCGAGCCGCCAACCGGCAGGAGGAGCGGCTTCTCGTCGAGAGACGAGTCGCCATGCAGAGGACTTTCGACTCGAGTCCCTGCCATGGCTGCGCCATCGACGACCTGGCCCTGGACCTGTTCCTGGTGGGCTACCTGCCGGCCGCAGTCAGCCGGGACGTGATCGAGGAGAACGACCGCGACGCCAGGGAACAGATGGCTTCCCTTCGCTGTTTCGACTTGACCGCGGACTGCCCGACGAATGCAGGCGCCTTGCTGTTCGCCAAACAGCCTCTACAGTGGATTCCCGGCGCCCGGATCCAGTTCGTCCGATGGGCCGGGGCGAGTATGGCGGACGACCCCGTCAGTGAAAGGAGCTTCAGCGGCGACCTGCTCTCGGTGCTGCGGGAGATCCAGGCGTTCGTGCCGCTCCAGACCCAAGTCCATCCGGTGGCCGAGTCCGCTCTCCGGGAGCGGGCGGATACCGATTATCCGACGGTGGCCATCCGCGAACTGCTGCTGAACGCGATCATGCACCGTTCGTATGAGTCCAACGCGCCCGTGCGGTTCTACTGCTACGAGGACCGCATCGAAATCCAGAGTCCGGGCGGCCTGTACGGGATGGCTTCACCCGAAAACTTCCCGGAACAGACGGACTACCGCAATCCCGTGGTCGCGGAGGCCATGGCGACGCTGGGGTACGTCAACGCGTTCGGTCGCGGCGTGAGGCGCGCGCAGGAAGCCTTGCGCAGGAATGGCAACCCCCAGGCGGAGTTTACGTTCGAGACGTCATACGTGCTTGCGACCATTCGGAGAAAGCCGTGAAGACCATCGCGTTCTTCAACGACAAGGGGGGCGTAGGCAAGACCACCCTGGTCTATCACCTGGCTTGGATGTATTCCGAACTCGGCTTTTCCGTGGTTGCGGCGGACCTGGACCCGCAAGCGAACCTGAGCGTCATGTTCCTGGAGGAGGACCGGTTGGAAGAGCTGTGGTCCGACGGCGATGGACGCCAGAGCATCCTGGGTTCGCTTTCCCCGATCCTGAAGGGTCTCGGCGACATCGGCGAACCGCACGTGGAGGAAGTGGCGCCGCAATGCGGCCTGGTGGTCGGCGACCTCGGGCTATCCCGTTTCGAGGCGAAGCTTTCCGCCGCGTGGCCGGCTTGTCTGGACGGGGACGAGTCCGCGTTTCGTACCGAGTCCGCGTTTCACCGCCTGATTCTCGCAGCCGCGGAGGAACGGGACGCCGACGTGGTATTGATCGACGTCGGCCCCAACCTGGGGGCCATCAACCGGTCGGCGATCATCGCCGCCAACTTCGTCGTGTTCCCGCTTGCCCCCGACCTGTTCTCGCTTCAGGGTCTCCGAAACCTCGGCCCGACCCTCCAGGACTGGCGCATGGAGTGGAAGGAGCGCTTCGACCGCCTGCCCCGCGGCTCGAACCTGTCGCTGCCGTCGGCCGAGATCACGCCTGCGGGCTACATCGTCATGCAGCAGGCAGTGCGGGCGGGGCGTCCCGCCCATGCCTATCGGAAGTGGACGCGGCGTATTCCCGGCGTATATCACGAGGAGGCGCTCGGCGAGACCGATGCCAACGCTTCCTCGAGCGACACGGACCCTGCGTGCCTCGCTACCCTGAAGCACTACCGCAGCCTCATGCCCATGGCCCGGGAGGCGCGCAAGCCGGTGTTCCATCTCAAAGCCGCGGACGGCGCCCTGGGCGGCCACATTTACGCGGTGCAGGATTGCTACGCTGAGTTCGAGGCCCTCGCGAAATCCATCGCCGACAGGTGCGGAATCACCTGAGGAACCTCTGATCCATTCCGCTTGAGGCGCATCTCCCTATGGGAAAGCGCGTCCTTCGACTTCGCTTCGCTACGCTCAGGATGAATGGGGTTCTTCGCTTCGCTACGCTCAGGACGAACGGGGGCAATTGTGCAGAGTTTCCCTGACCGGGAACACGCGATGCGGAAGCGGGCCGAGAAGACGGGTTTGCAATGGGTCGGGCGGGGTCGCTAGAATCGGTGGGATGCAGGCTCTGGCGAGGAAGAACATCGAGGACCTGGAAGGTTACACGCCCGGGGAGCAGCCCGAAGGGGCCGGCGTCATCAAGCTCAACACCAACGAGAGCCCCTATCCGCCGTCGCCTCGGGTGCGGGCCGCAGTGCGCCGGGAGCTCGCTTCGCTGCGCCTCTATCCCGACCCCGCGGCGCGGGAGTTGCGCCGCATCGCGGCCGCGGCCTACCGCGTGAGGCCCGGGAACGTCATGGCCGGCAACGGCTCCGACGAGCTCTTGTCGATACTCATGCGCTGTTACGTGGGCGAGGGCGACGGCGTGGCCTACCCCGTCCCCACCTACTCCCTGTACCCCACCCTGGTGGCCATACAGGACGGCAGGAGCCTGGAGGTCCCCTATCCCGAGGACTTCGCCATACCGTCCGCCCTCTTCTCGCAAACGGCCAAGGTTACCATCCTGTGCAACCCCAACGCCCCTTCGGGGACGCTTGCGCCCGTGGGCGAGGTGGCCCGCCTGGCGCGCTCCGTTGACGGCGTCCTGATCGTGGACGAAGCCTACATGGACTTCGCGGACCGGGACGAGAGCGCCATCGCGCTGGTGGAGCGGGTCCCGAACCTGGCGGTGCTGCGCACGTTCTCCAAGTCCTTCTCGCTGGCGGGCATGCGCGTGGGTCTGGCCTTTGGCGCCGAGGACGTGGTGCGGAACATGGCCAAGGTCAAGGACTCCTACAACCTCTGCCGGATCAGCCTCGCCGCGGCCTCCGCGGCGCTGCAGGACATGGACTGGATGAGGCGGAACGTCCGGCGGATCCAGGGGACCCGCAAGACCCTGGTCCGCGGGCTTCGCAAGCTCGGCTTTGCGGTGCACCCGTCCCAGGCGAACTTCGTCATGGCGCGGCTGGGCCGGGGCAGCCTCCGGTGGCTCCACGACGGGCTCAGGGAAAGGGGCATCCTGGTGCGCTTCTTCGACACTCCCGAGCTCCGGAGCATGATCCGGGTGACGGTGGGCAGGCCCGGAGAGGTGCGGGCGTTGCTCGGGGAAACGGAAGCCCTGCTGCAAGGGCGCGGGGCGGCGCAAAGGGCGTCGTAGCCGCCTCGTCCGGGCCCGCGGGTCCCGCGTTCCGCCCTGTCAGATGTCCCGGAGGTCGTTCTCCCGGCATCCTATCCGGGCGCGGCCCGGCGTTCGGCTCCCTATTGCACGGCGGCGGCGCCGGCGGCGCGCCGGTTCTCCTCCACCCGGACCTTGACGATCCTTCGGCCCTCCACGTCCACGATGGTCAGCCTGTGGCCGTCGGAGTCGATCTTCTCGCCGCCCCTGGGGATGCGCTTCAGCTTGGCCAGCACGAACCCGGCCAGGGTATGGTAGTCCAGGGACTCTTCGAAGGGCAGGCCGTAATCCGACTGGAGGTCCTTGAGCAGGGCGGAGCCCGACACCACGAGGGAGCCGTCCGGCAGCCGCTCCACCGGCCCCCGTTCCTCGCCGTCGTACTCGTCGCGGATCTCGCCGACGATCTCCTCGATGATGTCCTCCAGGGTCGCCAGCCCTTCCACCTCGCCGTACTCGTTCACCACCATGGCCAGGGCCATGCGGCGCCGTTGCAGGTCCTTCAGGAGTTGGCTGATGGGCAGCGAACTGGGCACGAAGAAGGCGGGGTGCATCAGCTTGCGCAGTTCGATGGGCTCGTTGGCCTGCATGGCCCGCAGGATGTCCTTGTTGTAGAGGATGCCCAGGATCTGGTCCATGTCGTTGTCGTACACCGGCAACCGGGAGAAGCCGCTTTCGACGAAATGCCGGAGCAGGTCGTCCGCCTCGGTGTCCGCGTGGACGGCGTGGATCTCGGTCCTGGGGATCATCACCGCCCTCACCGGGGTGTCCGCGAAGTCGAAGACGCTGTGGATCAGCTCCTTCTCGGTCTCGTCGAAGATCCCCTTGGCCGTGCCTTCCCGGATGAGCGACTTCACGTCTTCCTCGGAGACGAAGGCGGCGCCGCCCGCCTCCTTGCCGCCGAAGAGCCGGAGGACCATGTTGCTGGAACGGGTCAACAG
The DNA here is from genome assembly GCA_965204235.1 of uncultured Binatia bacterium (SeqCode). GTDB lineage: Bacteria > Desulfobacterota > Binatia > UBA9968 > JAJDTQ01 > JAJDTQ01. The sequence continues at coordinate 1,259,353 of OZ241979.1, read as the reverse complement.
CTTCACCAGGAAAGAGGTGCTCCTGGAGATGGCGTCGATGGGCAGCGCCACGAGGAAGGCGATGCGCTCGGAGAAACGCAGCGCCAGGGACTTGGGAACGAGCTCCCCCAGGACCAGGGTCAGGTAGGCGATGGGCACCACGACCATGAGGATGGCCGCGTAATAGCCCCAGGCTTCGGCGTAGGGCACCGGCAGCGACCGGAGGCGCGGCTCCAGGAACTCGATGGCCCCGGCGCCGCCGATGGCGGAGGCCAGGACTCCCACGAAGGTGATGCCGATCTGGACCGTGGCAAGGAACCGGTCGGGCTCCTCCTTCAACCGGCCCAGGGCCGCCGCGGAGCGCGCGCCCCGGTCGAGCAACTGGTCGATGCGCGTCTTGCGGGTCGCGATCACCGCGATCTCCGCCGCGGCGAAGAAACCGTTGGCCAGGATCAGCAGGAATATGACCGTTCCACCCAACCATATGCTTTCAAACATCGGAACATCTCCCGTCCGGAATGCCGGGACACAAAAAGACACCGAAGAATCCCGCGTCAGGCGGAGCCCGAGGCGGCATTCGCTGCGGATGTCCGGTTCGGTCTAGGGACGCATGCGTCCCGGCGGGGCGTTCAAGACTTCGGGGAAACCATGCGGAAGGACGAGGGCGAGCCTCGAGGGCGTCGGACGCGACGGCGGCTTGCTGTCGTCTTGGGGGTCATCGGTGGACATGGACGGACTCCTTGTCTCCGTTGCATGGGAGACGCGCGTTGGAACCTCGGGAAAAACATTGTGTCATCCGCGGCGAAAATGCAAGACCCCTGCGGCGTCCCGTCCGGTCCGCCGCCGGTTGACCTGGATACCCGTATCCGTTATTCAGACCCTTCGAACGTTTGCCCATGACGACGCGCCGAGTCCCACGACTGCTGAAGGAACGCCTCGATGGTGGGGCCTTGACGCCGGGCGACGCCCTCCTGCTGTCCGGCGTCGAGGGAGACGAGTTCACGGCGCTGCTTCGCACGGCCGCGGCCCTGCGCGACCGCCACAAGGGCCGGACCGTTACCTTCTCCCCCAAGGTCTTCATTCCGCTGACCAACCTCTGCCGCGACTTCTGCGGCTATTGCACTTTCCGCAAGGCTCCGGGGGAGGTCGGCGCCAGGACCCTGTCCATGGACGAAGTGCTGGAGGCGGCGCGCCGGGCCGGGAGGATGGGTTGCACCGAGGCGCTGTTCAGCCTGGGGGACAAGCCCGAAGCCATCTACCCCGAGATGAGGGAGTTCCTGGGGCGGGCGGGTTACCGCAGGACCCTGGAATACCTGTACGACGCGTGCCGGGCCGTGCTGGAAGAGACCGGCCTGTTGCCCCACGCCAACCCCGGGCTCATGGCGCGCCCGGACCTGGAGCGGCTCAGGCAGGTCAACGTGAGCATGGGTCTCATGCTGGAGAACGTCAGCGACCGCCTCATGGCGCCCGGCGGCCCCCATGCCCACGCGCCGGACAAGAAGCCGTCGGCGCGGCTCCGCACCCTGGCCGAAGCGGGCAGGTTGGCCATCCCCTTCACCACCGGGATCCTGATCGGCATCGGCGAGACCTGGGAGGAGCGGATCGCGTCGCTGTACGCCATCGCGGAGTTGCAGCAACGCTACGGCCACGTCCAGGAAGTGATCGTGCAGAACTTCCGCGTGAAGCCCGATATCCCCATGGCCGACGTCCCCCAGCCAGACTACTGCGAGGAGGCCAGGACCATCGCGCTGGCGCGCCTGATCCTGGGCGGCCGCATGAACATCCAGGCGCCCCCCAACCTGACCCCCGAACGCTATGAATGGTACCTCGACGCGGGTATCAACGACTGGGGCGGCGTCTCGCCCGTGACCCGCGACTTCATCAACCCGGAAGCTCCCTGGCCCGAGCTGGCGGAGCTTGCCCGCCGGACCGCGGCGGCCGGCTTCGTGCTGAAGCCGCGGCTGCCCATCTACCCGGAGTACGTCTCCCGGGCGGAGCGGTTCGTGGCGCCTGACCTGATCCCCTACCTGGAGAGGCTGTGCGGCGAGGACGGGCTCGCCGCATACGGAGGAACCCATGAGCCAGATCGAAGCGATGTTCGACCATGACGACGGAGCCGGGCGGCTGAACCGGCTCCTGCCCCGGATCGAGGCGCCGGTGGCGCGCATACTGGAACGCGCCCTGGAGGGCCGCGAAGTGACCCGGGAGGAGGGTCTGGCCCTGTGCGAGGCGGACGGCGACGAGCTCGCCGCCCTCGCCGCGACCGCGGACCTGCTGCGGCAGGCCCGGGTGGGCGACCGGATCACCTACGTGGTCTGCCGCAACATCAACTTCACCAACGTGTGCTACGTGGGTTGCAAGTTCTGCGCGTTCCACACCGGCCCCAACAAGACCGGGAGCTGGGACAACTCGCTGGAGGAGGTGGGCCTCAAGGCAGAGGAGGCGTGGAACCGCGGCGCCACCGAGATCTGCATGCAGGGGGGTCTGCCCCGCAACATGGAGCCTTACTACTACCGGGACCTGTTGCAGGCCATCCGTTCGCGGGTCCCCGGCATCCACATCCACGCCTACTCGCCCATGGAGATCACCTACGGCGTCGAGCTCACCGGCATGCCCCTGGAGGACTACCTCCGGATGCTGTGCGACGCCGGCCTCGACAGCGTCCCGGGCACCGCCGCGGAGATCCTCGACGACGAGGTCCGCATGGTGCTCTCCAAGAACAAGGTCAGCACCGAGCAGTGGGTCCGGGTAATCGAGACCGCCCATCGGGTGGGCCTCTTCACCACCTCCACCATGATGTACGGCCACCGGGAGAACGGCGGCCACTGGGTGGACCACATGCTGCTGCTGCGGGACATCCAGAAGGAGACCGGCGGCTTTACCGAGTTCGTCCCGCTGGGGTTCGTGCACGAGAACACCGCGCTCTTCCAGCAGGGGCTTGCCCGTCCCGGACCGACCGAGGAGGAGGACGTACGGGTCCATGCCCTCGCCCGGGTGCTGCTGAACGACGCCATCCCCAACGTCCAGGTGTCGTGGGTGAAGATGGGCCGGCGGATGTCGCAGCTCTGCCTGCGGGCCGGCGCCAACGACTTCGGCGGCACGCTCATGGAAGAGAGCATCTCGCGGCTGGCGGGCTCCACCGAAGGGCAGATGATCTGGCCTCACGAGTTCCGGGCCCTGATCCGCCAGCTCGACCGCGTGCCCGCGGAGCGCTCCACCGGCTACGAGATCCTTCGGACCTGGGAGGACGAGCCGGACCTCCCGGAGGGCGGGTTCCTCCGGTCCGACGGTCCTCCGGCGCAGCCGCCCGCCGGCCTGTGAGCCATGGTCGTCCTCCTGACCGGAGGCACCGGGGGCGCAAAGCTGGTGCTGGGCTTCCGGGAGGAGACGGCGCCCGAGCGCCTGACGGTGGTGTGCAACACCGCGGACGACTCGGTGGTGCACGGGCTCCACGTGTCCCCCGACATCGACACCATCGTCTATACCCTGGCCGACCTCATCGACCCGGCCAGGGGTTGGGGCCTCCGGGGCGACACCTTCACGGTCCTGGAGCAACTGCGCCGACTCGGCAACGAGACCTGGTTCCGCCTCGGGGACCGGGACATGGCCACCCACATCACCCGCACCCGTCTGCTGGCCCGGGGGCAGCCGCTGTCGCGGGTCACCGCCGGGCTCTGCCGGGCGCTGGGGGTCAAGTCCGCGGTGCTGCCCATGTCCGACCAGCGGGTGGAGACGCGGCTCGCGACCCCGGACGGCGAGCTCTCCTTCCAGGAGTATTTCGTCAAGGAGCGCTGGCAACCGGAGGTCCGGAGCCTGGACTACCGGGGCGTCGAACGGTGCCGCCCGGCCCCGGGCGTTGTCGAAGCCATCCGGGGCGCGGCGCTGGTGGTGGTCTGCCCCAGCAACCCGGCTACCAGCATCGGTCCCATACTCGCGGTGCCCGGGGTCCGGGAGGCGTTGCGGGAGACTCCCGCGGTGGTGGCGGCCGTGAGCCCGGTGGTGCAGGGGCGCTCCTTCAGCGGCCCGGCCCACAAGCTCATGCGGACCCTGGGGTTGGAGGCTTCGGCGGTGGGACTGGCCCGCGCCTACGGGGATTTCGCGCGTGTGCTGGTGGTGGACGCGGAAGACCGGGACCTGGAGCCGGAGATCGGGAAGCTCGGCGTCCGGGTGCTGGCCACGTCCATCCGCATGGACACCCTGGACGACAAGAGGCGGCTGGCGCGGGAAATCCTGCGGCTCTCCTCCTGACCCCGCGTCGAGGAGGTCCCGGCCGGGTGCCGGCGTCCCGTCCCGCGTGCTAAGAAGTGTGCCGAGATGCGCGGGGTTTCCGTTCGATGATGAGGGTTGGCGCGCTCGTTCCGGTCAAGGGGTTCCACGGCGCCAAGCAACGGCTCGCCGCCCGGCTGAGCGCGTCCGAGCGCTCGGACCTGATGAAGGCCATGGTGCGGGACGTGCTCACCGAAGTGGTCCGGGCCAGGGGGATCCACGCGGCGTTCGTGGTCACGGGCTCCGCGGAGGTGGCGCGTTGGGTCGCCGCCCCGGGGGTGGAGGTCATCCGCGAATGGGACGAGACGGGCGAGACCGACGCGGTCCATTTCGGTCTGGGCGTGATGAAAGAGGCGGGGATGGACGCCGCCCTGGTGCTGCCGGGGGACATCCCGCTGCTGCGCGCCGCGGACGTGGAGGGCCTGCTCCCACCCGGGCGCGCCGCGGTCCCGCCCTTCGCCACCCTCGTGCCTTCGCACGACCGCATGGGCACCAACGCCCTGTTGCTGGCGCCTACGGACCTCCTCCGGCTCCGTTTCGGCCACGACAGCTTCCGCTACCACCTGGACGAGGCGGCCTCCCGCGGCGTCTCCGTCAACGTGGTGGAGAACCCGCGCATCGCGCTGGACGTGGACGAGCCCCGGGACCTGCAACGGCTCGCCTGCCGGCTGGAGAGCGGACGGACCCGTGACCGCATCGAGGCCATGAAGGGCAACGGCGGCAGCTTCCTTGCCGACGCGGGTTGATGCGGCGCATCGAGGTCATCGGCGTGGAGGGGATGGGCGAGGTCGAGGCCGGCGCCCCGTTGGGGCGGCTCGTGGTCGATGCCTGCGCGCGCATGGGCTTGGGGCTGCGGGACGGCGACGTCCTCGCCCTCGCCCAGAAGGTCGTGTCGAAGGCCGAAGGCCGGACCGTGGACCTTCGCAGCGTCACCCCGTCGGAAGAAGCTTCGAGGCTCTCGGCCGAGCTCGACCACAAGGATCCCCGTCTGCTGGAGCTCGTACTCCGGGAGAGCCGCGCCATCGTGGCCAAGGGGCGCAGCACCATCGTGGTCGAGACCCGTCACGGCTTCGTCTGCGCCAACGCCGGCATCGACCTGTCCAACGTCGGCGTCCACCGGGCCCTGCTGCTCCCCGAGGACCCCGACGACTCCGCGCGGCGCGTCCGCGGGGAGGTGCGGCGGCTCACCGGCGCCGCGGTGGGCGTGGTGGTCACCGACACTTTCGGGCGTCCCTGGCGCCTGGGGACCACCGACGTGGCCATCGGCGTGGCGGGCTTCGGTCCCCTGATCGACTACCGCGGCCGGCGGGACGGTTACGGATACGAACTCAAGGCCTCGGTCACTGCCGTAGCGGACCAGGTGGCCGGCGCCGCGGAGCTGGTCATGGGGAAGACCAGCCGAGTGCCCGCGGCGGTGGTGCGCGGCTGCGACCTGCCGCAGCGCAACGGGTCGGCCCGGGATCTGCTGCGGCCGCTGGCGGACGACCTGTTCCGCGCCCGCTAGGTGAAGAACGACCATTTCGGCTTCGGGAAACTCTGAACAATTGTCCCGTTCGTCCTGAGCGTAGCGAAGCGAAGTCGAAGGACGCACTTTTCCATAGGGAAAGGCGCCTCGATCCAGAATTGATCAGAGGTTCCTTCGGTAGGACAGGAACTCGGTCTTGAAACCCGTGTCGCTCAAGGGGGTGGACGAGTTTCTACGAGCGTCGAAAGTTGGTACCCTGTTGGTGAATCCCTTTGGGACATTTCCACCCGTCCACCAGGGGCGAATAGGGGGCCAGACGCATCGGTAGTGAAAGGGGAACCATGCGGACCCTGTTTGAGGATGGCTTACCCGTTCCTTATGTTTCCGGCAACGGCCTGACCGAGGCCCGGGCGGACCTGCACCGGCGGTTTGCCCGACGGGTGCAGGTCAACCCCGATTTTACCCGCAAGCTCGTGTCCTATCAGGGCAACAAGGGGACGGTGGGGTTCCGGTGGATGAAGTACAAGGAGGGGTTCTCCACCGCCTTGGCCCGACGGCTCATCGAATCCGGCAAGGGCGCCGAGGTCCTGGACCCGTTTTCGGGGGCAGGCACGACGGCGCTGACGGCCATGAGCCTGGGAGTGCAAGGCACCGGCATCGAGATACTGCCCCTGGGCAACTTGGCCGCACAGGCGGTGGTCCATGCGGCGAACGGGTTGTCGGCGCGCGACTTCCGTGACGCTTCCCAAGCGCTGCTCAAGGCCGTTTCCCATGAGGAACCGGACCTCCGGTACGCTCTTGCACACGTCCCCATCACCCGAGGCGCCTTCTCGCCGTCCACCGAAGGCGAGATTGCCAACGCCCGGCAGTTTCTGGCCCAGGCGCCGGACCCCGGCCTTGCGACGGTCCTGAACCTTGCCTGCCTCAGCGTGCTGGAAGAGGTGAGCTACACCCGGAAGGACGGGCAGTTCCTGCGTTGGGACCCGCGCTCGGGCAGGACCGTATCGGCCAAGCTGGACAAGGGACCGTTGCCTTCGTTCTCAGCGGCCTTGTCGGTCCGACTTCGGCAGATCGCGCAGGACTTTTCCCAGTTGAAGGCGCGGTACGCCGGGCCGGCTCCGACGTTCGTTACCGGATCGAGCCTGACGGAGTTGCGGAAACTGCCCGAGGGACGGTTCGATTGCGTGGTCACCTCCCCGCCGTATGCGAACCGGTACGACTACACGAGGACCTACGCACTGGAATTGGTCTATCTCGGCCACGACGCGCCGGCGATCAAGGCGTTGCGGCAAGCGCTCCTGTCAGCCACGGTGGAGAACCACTCGAAGCGCGCCATGCTTCGGGACGCCTATGGGGACGCGCCGCGGCTCGAGCAGACCTTTCGCATGGTGGACGAACAGGCCGCGTTGCAGGAGGTCCTTTCCGTACTGCGGGCCCACGCTTCGGAGTTGAGCAACCGGAACGTCATTACGCTGCTGGAGAACTACTTTACGGAGATGGCGGTCATCGTGCAGGAGTTGGGGCGGGTCGTCCGGTCCGGGGGAAACGTCTTCATGGTCAACGACAACGTGCGCTACCACGGGCAGGAGGCGCCGGTGGACCTGATCCTGTCGGATTTCGCCGAGCAATCCGGGTTCCGGTGCGAAGCCGTCTGGGTGTTGCCGCGGGGCAAGGGGAACTCCAGCCAACAGATGGGGAGGTTCGGACGATCCGAAATAAGGAAATGCGTTTACCATTGGGTCAGGAGCGATGGCTGATGCAAACCAGCATGACGCCCAGACCCGGGCGTTGATCCTGTCCAAGGCCATCATGCGCCGGGACGACGTCCGTGTTCGGAAGTTGATCGAGGATTTTGCCGGTGCACTGGATTATCAGGGATACGGGCTGGAGGAACTCGCCATCTCCACCGAAGCGTGGGCATGCGTTCAGCGGTTGGGCGTAGAGCCCAGGATCGTATTTGCCCATCCAGACCTGCTGCTGCAACATCCCGAAGCCTCGCTCCATTACCGCGGGATAGCCACGTTGTCCCTGAAATCGAAGGGATGGGAATGGGTGCTGGCCGCGGCCCGCCCGTTTGTCGGACGCGGCGCGGTCATGGTATGAGGCGTCCCATGCAGGATTCCATATCCATCGCCATCGTGGGAGGCACCGGGAGCCTCGGTCTCGGTTTGGCGGGCCGCTTGGCCCGGCCCGGAGTAAGGGTCCTCATCGGCTCCCGGGACGCGCAACGGGGACGGGACGCGGCCAGCGGGTTGAACGAGAAGCTGGGTCAGGATCTCGTGGAGGGCATGGGCAACGCCGACGCGGTGCGGGGGGCGGAACTGGCGGTCATCTCCGTGCCCTATGAAGGCCAGGAGCAGATGGTCAGCGACCTGGCCGAGGAGTTGCAGGGGAAGATCGTCATCGACGCGGTGGTGCCGCTGCGCAAGGGACGGCCGTTCGTTCCCGAGGCTGGCTCCGCGCTGCTGGAGGCGCAGAAGATCCTCGGTGACGGCGCCCCGGTGGTCGGCGCCCTGCACAACATCTCCGCCCTCGACCTCAGCCGGCCGGACGAGCCGCTGGGCGACGTCCTGGTCTGCGGCGACGACAGGGAAGCCAAGGAGCGCGTCATCGAGCTGCTGGAACGCATCGGCGCCACCGGCCTGGACGCCGGCCCCGCGGCCAACGCCTACGTGGTGGAAGGGCTGACCGGCGTGTTGATCGCCCTCAACCGCCGCTACAAGTCGAAGCACGCCAGCGTCAAGATCACCGGCATCCATTAGGGAACGTCCGGTCCGTTCCGGCTTGCGTTCCCTCTCCCCCCGGGAGAGCGCGTCCTTCGACTTCGCTTCGCTACGCTCAGGACGAACGGAGCTCTTCGTTGCGCTACGCTCGGGACCAACGGGAACAGTCGTTCGGAGTTTCCCTGGGAGATGGCGGTCCACCGGCCGTTCGAGTAGCCGGTCCGGTCCCCGCGGGACCCCGGGGCGTCAATCGGGCGGGCGGTCCGCGGCCGGCATGTACTTCCCTTCTTCGTCCAGGGTGATGCGCTTGCGCTCGTTGAGCCGCCCCACCAGGGCCATGACCGCGGCGAAGGGCGAGTCCGGGAAGGCGTCGAGCAACTCGCTGAAGGTCATCCGTCGGTCACGCAGCATGGCCTCCGCCCGCTCCGCCAGCGATTCGACGGACTCTCCGCCGGCTCCGGCCAGCGGCGTCACCGGGGCCTCGCCCAGGTAGTCTTCGAGCCTCGCCTTGTCCTGGTTGTGATAGACGATGCGGTTGTAGCGGTAGCGCGGGACGTTCTCCGGGATGGTGGCGTCGATGCCCATCTTGGCGGTGGTGGGGACGCCGTCGGAGCTCGGCGGGATGGACGGGTCCAGGGGCTTCGAGCGGGCGTGGGAGAGGATCACCGTGTCCCGATCCGCCTGTACCCGGGTGGCGATGGCCCACTCCACTTCCTGGGGGTCGTAGATGTCGATGTCGTCGTCGGTCACCACCGCGTACTTGATGTCGGCGATGGACAACAGCGCGGCGATGGCGTTCTTGCCGTCCCCCGGGATCTTCCGGATGGCGGCCACCACGTGCCAGTGGCAGCAGCCCCCGGGGGTGACGTTGACCGCGGTGACCTGCACCCCGGTCTCCGCCAGCACCCGCCAAGCCGCGGCCTCGTAGATGGGCGCGCTCATCCACAGGTTCTCCCAGGGCATGTGGAGCGCGTAGTAGAGGGGGTCGCGCCGGTGCAGCACGGCCTTCACGTGGACGTTGGGGTTGCGGTGGGTTCCCCCTACCAGGCGCGAGAACTCGCCGAAGGGGCCTTCCGGGTGCACCCAGCCTTCCGGCGGTATCTCGCCCTCCAGGACGAACTCGGCGCCGGCGATGAAGGGTACGGGTCCGGTGACCCCCGGCGTGAGCTCCACCGGACGCCCGCCGAGGCCGCCGGCAAAGCCCATCTCGTTGGTTCCCAGGGACGCCTTGAAGAGCGCCCCCATGAGCTCCCGCGGGTGCACGCCGATGGACATGGAGATGGGCAGGGGCCGTTTCTCCGCCAGCGCGCGCCGGGCGAACCTGTGCAGGTTGTTGGGGGTCACGATGTCGATGCCGGTGACGTTCCGCTCCTTCAGCATCAGGCGATAGACCCCGGCGTTCATGCCGTGTTCGGGATCTTCCGAGATGACCACCGCGGCGGTGATCATGGGCGCGCCGTCCAGGGTCGAGAAGATGGGCACCGGCAACCGGAACAGGTCCACGTGGTCGCCCTGCCGGACGAACTCCTTGACCGGCGCGTCCTCCACCAGGACCGGCTCGATGGAGTGGGACATGGCCCACTGGAACCGCTCGTGGATCTCGGGGTAGGGGGCGTCCAGGGCCAGACCCAGGCGTTCCCTCGTCTGGAGCAGTCCCGAGGCCACCGGGAACGAGTACCCCACCGGGTTCTCGAACAGCAGCGCGCGGTCGCTCTGGGCCGTCAGGGCCGCCACGTCCCTCAGGTCCACCGGCTTGCGTATGTCCAGCAATTCGTCGCGGCTCCTCAGCAGATCGATGTAATCCCTGAACGTCGCGTTCATGGCCCACCTCCCGACCGGAACATAACCAAGACCTCCGGCCGTATCAACCGGGCCGCCCGCGGAGCGCGCCGCCGCAAGGGTGCAGACCGGTACGGCGTCGGTTCAGGTCTGCGCGCCCGGGGCGTCGTTCCGGTGGCCCCGTCCCCCGCGGCGGAACAGGGAGGCGGCCGCGGCTGCGGCGCACAGGCCGGCCGCGGCCAGGAAGACCTGCTGGAAGGCGGCCACGAAGGCGTCGGTCTCTCCCAGGTGGGCGTGGAAGGCGCGCTGGCGCTCGAACAGGAGACTCGCCCCGGTGACGCCGAGGACGATGCCGAAGGTGCGCATCATCTGGTTGATGCTGCCGGCCACTCCCTGGTGGGCGCGGGGGATGGCGCCCATGACGAAGCTCATGTTGGGCGCCTGGAACGTCCCCAGGCCGAGTCCCACCAGACCCAGGGCAAAGGCCGCGGCGGGGTAACCGGAGCTCGCGTCCAGGCCGGTGGCCAGCCACAGCCCCACCGACTGTACGGCCAAGCCCGCGGAGCTCAGGCCGGCCGTTCCCACCCGGTCCGACAGCTTGCCGGCGAAGGCCGCGGCCACGGTGGTCATCACCGCGGCCGGAAACAGCAGGAAGCCGCCCATGGTGGCCGGGTAGCCCAGCACGTTCACGGCATAGTAGGGGACCAGCAGGCCGATGGGAAACCGCGTGCCGTTGGCCAGCAAGGTGAGCAGGTTGGCGAGGGTGAACGCCGGCCAGCGGAACAGGTCGATGTGGACCACCGGGGCGGCCACCCGTTTCTCGGTCACGAGGAAGACCGCGAGGCTTGCGGCCGCGGCAACGGCGAGGACCAGGACCTCCGGGGAGATCCAGCCGAGGTCGCGGCTCCGGCTCACGGCCAGGAGCAGGCAGGCGATGCCCAGGGTCAGGGTGCCCGCGCCCAGGAGGTCGAACCGTTCTCCGGCGGCCGGACGCGGTGCCGATCGGACCTGCCTCGAAGCGAACCAGGCCATGAGCAGCGCGGGCAGCGTCCGGTAGAGGTACACGCCGCGCCACCCGAAGGCGTCCACCAGCACGCCCCCCAGCAGCGGCCCTGCCGCGAATCCCGCGGCAAGGTTCATCTGGTAGAATCCCAGCGCCCTTCCGCGCTCGGCCGGGCCCACGGCCAGGGTCACCAGGGCCGGGGCGGAGCCGAACACCAGCGCCGCGCCCAGGCCCTGGAGCACCCGCCCGGTGAGCAGCCAGGCAAAGGTCTGGGCGGAGCCGCACACGAGGAAGGCCGCGCCGCTGATGGAGAGGCCGATGGCGAGGATGCGCCGGTGGCCGAAGAGGTCCGCCAGGCGGCCGCAGCCCAGCAGGAGGCTGGCGTAGGTCAGCACGTAGCTGACCACCACCCACTGGATGGCCATGAGGTCGATGGCGAACGTGCGCGTGATGGCCGGGAACGCGATGTTGACGGAGGTGTCGAGGGAGGCCAGCAGGCCGCTGAACCCGGCGATGAGCAAGGCCGGCTGCGACCACGGCGAAGTGGGCGCCCGCGGCGTCATGGCCGCGGCGCCGCCTGCGGACACGATGGGATCAACTCCCGGCGAGCCATTGACTCAGCCTCGCGTCGTGGAGCGGCCGACATGCGCCGGACGCTCGGTCCCCAGGTCCGGCGCTGCGGCGTCGTCCCATTCCCGGCGGCGCAACCGGATGCCCTGCGCCTTGGGGAAGCCGCTCCCGGGTCCTGCCTGCATGACCTTCCTCCGCGGGTTGCGGACCCATGTGTGTGAAACGAACCCGGATAGTGATACACGTTCCGGGAACGGTCACCAACCGCCGCGACCGGGTTCCGTCGCGGGGAAAACCCTGGACGACGACCCCCGTTCGTCCCGAGCGGAGCGAAGCGGAGTCGAAGGACGCGTTTTCCCGGAGGAGAGGGAACTCGGATCCATACGGAGGCAGGGCATGAGCACGGACACGGGATCGTTCACGCTGCAGGAGGCCACCATCGGCGACGTCCACGGCGCGTACGCCGCGGGCGGCCTGACCGCGCGGCAACTGACGCAGACGTATCTCGACCGCATCGAGGCATACGACCGCAGCGGCCCCGGGATCAACTCCGTCATCACCGTGAACCCCGCGGCCATGGAGGAGGCGGACCGGCTGGACGCCGCGTTCGAGAGATCGGGGCCGGTGGGGCCGCTCCACGGCATTCCGGTGCTGCTCAAGGACCAGGCCGACCTCAAGGGGACGCCCACCACCCTGGGGTCGGTGCTGTTCGAGGACTACTACCCCGACCGGGACTGCCGGGTGGTGGAGAAGCTCAAGCAGGCCGGCGCCATCGTGCTGGCGAAGACCACGTTGGGCGAGCTGGGCGGCGGCGATACCCACGGCTCGCTGTTCGGCTCCACCCGCAACCCCTACGACCTCCGGCGGACCGTGGGCGGCTCGTCGGGCGGCTCCGGGGCCGCGGTTTCCGCCAACCTCGGGACCTTGGGGGTGGGCCAGGAGGGACTCGCGTCCATCCGTCGGCCCTCCACCTGGAACTGCATCGCGGGCATGCGCCCCACCGCGGGCCTGGTGAGCCGCAGCGGGGTGTACTCCGGGTGGCCCCAGGAGGCGGGCTCCCTGGGACCCATGGCGCGCACGGTCCGGGACATGGCCGTGCTGCTGGACGTGATGGTGGGCTACGACCCGGAGGACCCGCTGACCGCGAGGGGCGTGGGCCATGCGCCGCGGAGTTACACCGACTTCCTGGACGCGGACGCCCTGCGGGGCGCGCGCATCGGCGTCCTGCGGGAACCCATGGGTTACGACGTCGAGCCCGGTTCGGACGACTTTCGGAGCGTCGCTGCGGTGTTCGACCGGGCGGTGACGGAGCTGCGGGACGCCGGCGCCGAGGCGGTGGACCCGGTGACGCTGCCCAGGCTGAACGAGTTGCTGGCCACACGCTGCGCCAGCCCCACCGCGGGAGAGGAAGCCTTCCGGGTGTACATGTCGCGCAGCGCCGATCCGCCGTACCGGAGCCGCGCGGACGTTGCGCGGGCGCCGGACTTCCACCGGCTGTCGGATCCCACCCGAAAGCGGCTGATGGCCGGCGCCAGCCCCGAAGACCATTACCGGTACCTGCTCGCCCGGGACCACCTCATGATCCACCTGCTGCAGGCCATGGCCGAGAACCGGCTGGACGCCGTCGTGCACAAGTCGGTGGAGCACCAGCCCACGCTCATCAGCGAAGGAGTGAAGCCGCCCTACGTGAACCACAAGGGAGCGCCCCACCTGAACACGTTCCTGGTGTACGTGCCCACGGTGGCCGTGCCCGCGGGTTTCACCTCGGACGGCCTCCCCGCGGGCGTCAGCTTCCTCGGGAGACCGTACGACGACGGCCGCATGATCGGATTCGCCTACGCCTACGAGCAGGCGACCCGCCACCGGCGGCCGCCGGCCGGCGCGCCGTAGCGGAACGCGGGCTCCGACCCCAACGAGGGCAAGGTAGCCCGTGCCGCAAACGTCGATCTCTGGAAGAGGGAGCCAGGACACCCGTGAAGCCCTCCCCTCGATTCCGGCCCGAACGCCTCACCCTGTTGCTGCTGCTCGCCCTGTCCACGGTGTTCCTGTGCAGCTTCGACAAGGGATACTTCTACCATACCCGCAACCATGACCGGAATTCCTTGCAGAGCCTGGTCATCGCCGAGAACCTGTCGCCTCATCACCATTTCCGGTTGTTCATGGGCTTGCGCCCGGGATCGGGCGACGCCCCCGCATACGAGATGTACAGCCGCTTTCCCGTCGGCGGATACGCACTGATCAAACTCGCCATCCTCCCCTTCGGAAACGACCTGTCGGCCAGGATCCTGGCCGCCCGCATGCTCATGTTGCTGTTGTTCAGCGCCGCTGCGCTCCTGGCCTTCCACTCCCTCGCACGGATCACCTCCCACCGCTGGACCGCACTGGCCGCCACCCTCGCGGCCTTCTCATCCTACTACATGCTGTCGTACAGCGACGCGGTCTCCACCGAGATGAGCATGGACCTGTTCGCGGTGATGCTGGTCTTCCACGGCATGGTGGTATTCGTGCAGGAGGGACGGTTCCGGCAGTTGCTGGCCAGGACCTGCGTCGCGCTGTTGCTGGGGTGGCACGTGTATGCCTTCCTGCTGCCGTTCCTCATCCTGGGCTTGGCGAGTGAGGCGATGGGGGCGTGGAAGGACGGGACCGCGGTGCGGCCGCGTGTGCGCTCGGCTGCGGCGGCGGTGCTGCGAAGCCGCTACATGGCGCTGGGCGTGTTCGCGCTGCTGTTCGGGGCGGCCGTCCTGGGCTTCAACCTCGCCAACGAGTACACCGCGTTCGGAGGCGAGACGCGGGTGACCGAACTGCCGTCAGTCCAGTCCATGCTCGAGCGGGTCGGACTGGACCAACCCTTCAAAACCCATGAGTGGTGGCTGCGCTTCTTGCGAGAGCAGTTCTTTCGTGTCTGCGTGGCCTCCGTTCCATCCATGTTGACCGATCCGGGAGGCGGTTGGCCGGAGTGGTTTTCCTCGGTTCCCTTGTTGCCGCGTTCTCTCCTGTTGTTGCTGCTGGTGGCGGTCGCATCCACGACCGTCGTTTGCCTTGCGAGGCTGCTGTTGGCCCGGCGACACCGCATGCTGCTGGCCACCCTTGCCCTGTCGGGATTCTTCTGGGCCCTGCCCATGCGCCATAACGTCGTACTGCACTTCCACGACCATGAGGCCCTGTTCTACGTGGGCGTCCCGCTGATGTTCTACTCGCTGTTCCTGCTGTACGTTCACAAGCGCTGGGGGCGTGGTCCGGTGGTCGGCTTTGCAGTTGCGGCGCTGCTCGCCTTCGTCGTCTCCGTCTTCCAGATGGATCGACGATGGCGCCCGGATGCTCGTGTGGCCGAGATCCAACAGGCCGTCATGGCCGAACTCGGGACCATACGCGAAACCACGCGGGGAAAGGTGGTCCTGATCCTTGCATCCGTCGAGCCGGAATGGTCCTGGCAGGTCAGACCTCCTGACAAATGGAGATACTACCTCGTCGGAAGCGTCCTGGCGCACTCCCTCCACATGGAAGGGGTGGTGGAATACTATCCCGTCGGAAATGTCTGGACGCACTTCCCCGACATGGAAGTCGCCGCCCGCGCAGCAGACTTCCTCGTCACCCGCGACCGCGTGGAGAGCGACGCCCTGCTCACACCCGGGAACGAACAGGTGTTCCTGTATGATTCGGACGGTACGGACGATCTGGTGGAGTTCTACCGGGCCACGTACCAACAGGTGGTGGCCGGAGACCCCGCGGCGCGCTCCCACTTCGACGTCTATCTCCGTGACCGCACGCTCGTCCACGTCAGGGATCCCTGCGCCCGGGAGGATGTGGGATACTGGATCTACGTGGAGGTGGTCCCGGAAAACCCGAAGGACTTGTCCAGGCCGAGCAGTCGGGAGGGCTTCTTCCGGGAGGGCCTCTTCCAACGCAGTGGCGTGCTGTTCGAGGGGAAGTGCATGGCTGTCCTTTCACTCCCTGATTATCCCATCTCCGGCATCCGGACGGGACAGCTTCCATACCGACACCGCCGCCGCCGGGAAATACGATGGGAAGGACACCGCGGCTGGGAAGTAAAGATACCGGCGAGCCGTAGCGGAACGCGGGCTCCGCCGCGATCCTTGAAGCAGGTTCGACCGGGCTGATAGATTCGCCGGGCATTCCGCCAGGGCCGTCGCATGAGACTCTTCACCTTTCGGAACGAAGTCTGGCTGTCGGCGCCGCCGGACGAGGTGTTCCCGTTCTTTGCGGACGCTTGCAACCTGGAACGGTTGACGCCCCGGTCGCTGCGGTTCCGGGTCTTGACGCCGCGTCCCATCGAGATGCGGGTGGGCACGCGGGTGGACTACCGGATCCAGCTGCACGGGCTGCCCATGCGTTGGCAGAGCGAGATCACGCAATGGGACCCGCCGCACGGGTTCGTGGACGAGCAGCGCCGGGGGCCGTATCGCTGCTGGATCCATGAACACTCGTTCGCGCCGTCCGACGGCGGTACGCTGGCCCGGGACGAAGTACGTTACGCGGCGCCGGGCGGCATCCTGGCGCAGCGGCTGTTCGTGGCCCGGGATCTGCGCAAGATATTCGCGTACCGCAACGAGGCGTTGCGGACGATCTTCCCCGGCAGCGGCTGACAGCCGGCAGGGATGACCGGAGCAGCGGCCGCTCGATCGTTCGCCCAACGCGAAAACCCATCTGTAACCCGGTAGCCTCTTCGAGACCGCGTGGTTGCTTCACTGCCGGTGCTCCAACCCTCCGTAAAGCCGCTTCGGGCGTCCATCCTCCCCGTCCCCGGTGCGTCATCTCTTCGGTTCCGTATCCCTTCGCTACTCAGCGTCTGTAGATTCAAGAGAGGCGTAGAGACAATAGAGAAAGGAAACCTGCGACCATGGGTTGCGCCATGCCGCCCAAGACTATCCCGTGCCGTTTTCCTTCGCCAGGGTGCAACCGAGGTTTCCGGGTCAGCTTTTCGACACCTATACGCAGAAATCCAACAACCTGCAGATATGGAACGAGGAAATCGTGCCCTCACGCCGCTACGTCATCGTCCGGGTCGCCGATGACGGCAAGATCGTCAAGGTCAAGGTTGTGACGGGCTAGGCGCTTGCGTTGTTCGACACCACAGGAACATTGACACGGAAGTATCAGGCACGACTGATTCCCGTGGAAACGACGGCAGAACTCATTTCCAGGGAGGATACGGACCTGCTCAAACCGTTCGTGAAGACGGGGATCAACTTGAAGGGACTCGCCAGCCCGGTGAGCTATCCTGTCGCCGGCGAATTGATACCGATCAGCGAACTCTTCGAACGCCTGACATTTCTCGTCAATCAGACCTTTCCGGATCCCGGTTCCGATCAGGAGCGCAACCGCGGCGCCGACCTTCACCGTCTTGTGTGTCAAGCTCTCGGTTATGACGATTACCGCGATGACGGTCAGTTTCCGGACATCCCCCACCAACTTCTGGAGGTCAAGCTGCAAACCTCACCGACTTTCCAGGTTCCAGGGCAGGGTCGTGAACAGGAAGCTCCAGATCCCGCTACCTGCCGGCTTCTTCGACGGTTAGGCCGAAGGCCTCCCAGACTATCCGGTCCAGTTCCTTTTCCAGTTCTTCAGCCTGAGGGGAAGGTAGGCAGTCGTATATCTTCCTGGCCTTTGAGATAATTGCCTGACCGGCCCTGTCTTCCGGGTCCGGCAAGGGGAATTCCTCGACGTACTGGGTGATGAAGCGTCGTCGTCCGGCATAGAGTTTGTTGTGGTAACGATGGTCGTAGAACCGTTCGATAAAGGTCGAATTCGCAACAGCCGCCGCCAGCCACAACCAGTCCTCCTTTGCGCCGCCTTCGCATACCAGCCAATAGCAATCCCCGTTCACCACGGACCCGCCGAGATCCATCCAGAAAGTGGATTTTTCCGCGATGTCCCGGAACACCAGCTTGGGCAGACTCCAGGCCGCCGGGTTCTGGGGTACCCATATTTCATACCATTCACGGCCGGCTTCAATGACGTATTTGCGACTCGACAAGGCGTTCCGGTGGGCTTCGAGATACGCCCTGCTTGCAGGATAATCCGACAGCGACACGGCCTGCCGCGTTCCCTGCACCACTTCGTGCGGATAGAGGATTTCCTTGGGGAGCTGCAATTCAGCGGCCTTGAACCGCCGTCCGACATGATGCGTCGTCAACGGCCTGAGCAGTTCCGGCCTGCCCCCGGCCAGATGGTTCCAGTCATCGCGTATGAACGTCTTGTCGGCGCAGGTCTTGACCCCGACGCGGATTTTCCCTATGTCGCGGAACCTTCCCCATGCGTGCCGTTTCACCGTGGCCAGCCACGTCTCGACCGCTTTTGTTTCGATCCGCCATACACCATCCGGGGCGCCGTTCGTGTTGAGTTTCCCGTGCCTTACGAGAAACCGTCGTCCGTCATCCGTGCGCACGACGCCGTCCTTCGCCAAGGCGTCGATGGGATCGGCTGCATGCAGCGGGGTTCCTGCCGCCGTTCCGTAAATCGACGTGAACCTGATTGCACCACGCCCGCGGCTGCCTTTCCCTTCCGCCAGCAAGACGGCGGGGAGGACGGCCGCCTCGAAAAGCTTGGTGTCTCCAAGGTCCCAGACGTGTCTGATGCAGAACCTCTTCAATACTTCCCGGCGGACGGAGGCGCCGGACCGGGTTGTCATGAATCTGTTCGAGACGATGATGCCGGCCACTCCCGTGGGTTTCAGCACCTTGGCGATACTCAGGACAAAGGCGTAATACAGGTCGACACGGCCCGTAAGGGCAAACTGTTCAGCCAGTAACCGAGACCGGTTCGCCCCCATGATCTGCGTCCGTACATAAGGTGGATTCGCGATGATGAGGTCGTAGGTCTCGGGAACGGTTTCGCGGAACAGGTCCCCGTTTCTGCCAAAGCCATGTTCGTCCAGCACGAAATCGAGGAAGTCCTGACGAAGAAAATCCACCGGGATGCCCGAATCGAACTGGTGGATTCTCCGTGCGGCAGCGCGCAGTGCATGGGGATCCGTTTCGAAGCCGTGTACCTCGGCTCGTGCTCGCATCCTGGGGTCCAGTCGCTGCAACAGAGCCAGGAGCAATGCCCCGTCACCCATCGCCGGGTCCAGGACCCGTACCGCCCGGTCTTCCGGCAGGTCCCTGGCTGTCGCCACGATTTGCTGCGCCACGAAGTCTGCAAGGCGTTCAGGCGTGTAGGTCGCCCCTCCCGCTTTTTCGTCCGTGACGGCCGAATATCGGTGTCCTGTGTCCTTCTTCAACAGAACTTCCATCGCCGCATTTCTCCGCGTTCCGGCCGGCGCCTCGAGAAGCGCGTCCTTCGACTTCGCTTCGCTACGCTCAGGACGAACGGGGCAATCGTTCAGAGTTTCCCCATCGGGATCGGCAAGTCAACCCGCAAGCCGCAGACACCCTGCCGAAAATCCACATGACGGCTCATGCCTCCGGGCGGGGACCTGACGGCTGACCGGTTGCCGGCGTCTTCCCGAACCTGCGGAGCCAGATGCCGCTCAGGAGCCAGGCGTAGGCCCAGGCGCCGAGGGCGATGAGCGGGAAGGCAATGAGGACTTCGGAGGCGCTGCCGTCCAGGGAGAAGGCCGGCACATAGGCGAAGAGGAAGGGGGCTAGGTAGAGGAACTTGGCGAACCGGAGCGCGGTGAAGGCGGTCTTCCACATGTCGGCCTTGGCGATGGCGGCGCCGGTGAAGGCGGCGATGCAGACCGGCGGCGTGATGTTGGAGTCCTGGGACAGCCAATAGACGATCATGTGCGCGGCGATGGGGTTGACGCCCAGGGCTATCAGGGGCGGCGCCGCCACCACCGCGGTGATCAGGTAGGCCGCGGTCACCGGCACGCCCATGCCCAGGACCAGCGACGCCAGGGCGATGAGCAGGATGGCAAGCCAGAGCCGGCCGTCGGCCAGCGCGATGACGATGTCGGCAAAGGTGAGCACCAGGCCGCTGTAGGTGAGCACGCCGATGATGATGCCGATGACCCCCACGGTGGCGCCGATGGTGAGGCTGCCGGCGGTCCCGGCCCGGGCGGCCTCCACGAATCCGCGCGGGTCCATGCGGGTGTCCTTGCGGAACCAGCTCACCGCGACGCAGGCCGCGAGCCCCAGCACCGCAGCATAACCGGGCGAGTAGCCCCTGAGCATCAGGACGGTGATGACCGCCAGGGGCAGGAGGTAGAACCAGCCCCGCCGGAGTATCGCCCCCGCGTCCATCTGCGGGTCTTCGCTTTGGATGTGGTGGCGCTTGGCCTCGTAATGGACCATGACGAAGACGCTGAAGAAATACATCAGCGCCGGATAGAGGGAGACCAGCATGACGGTGGAGTAGGGTTCGCCGGTGAGTTCCGCCATGAGGAAGCCGCCGGCGCCCATGATGGGAGGCATGAACATGCCGCCGATGGAGGCCGCGGGCTCGATGCCGCCGGCCACGTGGGGCTTGAAGCCGGCCTTCTTCATCATGGGGATGGTGAAGCTGCCGGTGGAGACGGTGTTGGCGATGGCGCTGCCGGAGATGGAGCCGAACAGTCCGCTGGTAACCACCGCCACCTTGGCCGGGCCGCCCACGGTATGGCCCACCGCGGCCAGGGGGAAGTCCACGAAGAAGCGCTGGGCGCCGCTGGCTTCCAGGAAGGCGCCGAAGACCACGAACAGGATCACGTAGGTGGCCAGCACGTTGGCCATGATGCCGAAGACGCCGTCGCTCTTGTAGAAGATGCTGGTGCAGAGGTCGGGAAAGGTGTCGCCGGCGTGGGAGATCAGGTCGGGCGCATAGGCGCCGTACACGCCGTAGAGCAGCATGACCGCGCCCAGGACCACGAACACGTTGCCCACCACCCTGCGGGCCAGCTCCACGCCCAGCAGCACGCCCGCCACCGCGACCCACCGGTCCACCGGGCTCTCGGCCCCGGCCCGGTAGTTGATGGCCTCGAAGTTCAGCATCCAGTAGCCGATGCACGCCGCGGACGCGGCCATCAGCGCGTAATCGACGGCCCGGCCCCACCGCCCGGGGGCGCGGTAGAGCAGGAAGACCAGCACGTAGGTGATGAGGATGTAGATGCCGCGATGGTACTGGGTCGCCGCGGGAGCGAGCACCGCGGAGTACGAGTAGAAGAGCACCAGGGCGACCGACAGGAGGTCGAACGCCCGCTGCTCCACCCGGTTCAGCCGGTCGAACCTGTCCGGAGGTCCCTGCATGACGGGTCAGGCAGCGGGGCCGCCGTCTTCGCCGCCGGTGGCGTGACCGTCCCGCGTCCGGCCCTCCCGGTTGCCTCGCGCCCTCAGAGCAGTCCTTTTTCCTTCCAGAACCGCTGCGCTCCCGGATGCAGGGGGGTGACGATGCCCTTGACGCCGTCCCGGACGCTCATCTCCCCGAAGGTCTTCTTCTGGCGCCGCATGTAGGCCAGCCCCTCGTCCGAATAGATCTTGGAGAGCAGGTCGTACACCACGTCCGCGGGCGTCCGGGCGTTGGCGACCCAGAGGGTCGAGTCCTGGAAGGACGGGGTCGCACGGGCCACGCCCCGGTAGGTGCCGGCGGGCACGGCGAGCTTGGCGAAATAGGGGTATTTCTCGAAGAAACCGCTTTCCCTGGCGTCCTTTTCCAGGTCGATGAGGTCGATGTCGTTGGTCTGGGCCGCCATGATCACGGCGCCGCTGGGAAAGGCGGTGAAGAGCCAGAAGGCGTCGATCTGTCCGTTGCCGAAGGCCGCGGCCGCGTCGTTGTAGCCCATGGCGTTGCGCTGCACCTTGTCCCAGATCCCCAGGTGGGTGAAGAAGAGTTCGCAGGTGGCGAAGGCGCCGGAGCCCGCGTTGCCCACCGCCACCTTCCTTCCCGCCAGGTCGCGGGCGCTGGCGATGCCCGAGCCCTTGCGCACCACGAGCTGGGCCGGGGCGCCGTACAGGTACGAGAGGGCGAGCACGTCTTCGTACTTCCTGGCGTCGTTCTTCAACCGCCCCTCGCGCCCGAGATAGACGTGGCCGGAGTAAACCACGCCGAACTGCATCTTGCCCCGGTTGACCTTGCGCAGGTTCTCCACCGAGCCCGCGGAGGACTGGGCCTTGACTCTGTAGTCCGTGGAAGCCTTGACCGGGCCATAGACCTGGATGGAGTTGGCCACGATCTGGAACGTGCCGCCGGCCGGGCCGCCGCCGAAGACCATGCGCTGTCCGGCCGCGGCCGGCGCCGTCAGGGCCAACGCCCCCGCCAACAGCGCCGCGCTCCCCGCGAGAAAGGTTCTCCGTTCGATGTCCATGCTGTCCCCCGGATCTTTTGGCGGAACCTACCACAGAGGGGTCCCGCGGGCAACGCGGGGACGGTTGGCCACGGTCGCTTGCCGCGGCCGGGAAAAGCCGCGGAATCCCTTGATGTACGGACGCAATGAGCGGTATAAGGGCCGGAAAGGAGCACGACTCCCGCCGCGCGCTTCGACTCGGGCTCCATTCCACGCCAGGAGGTAGCAGGATCATGTCCGGTCAACTGAACACACGCATCATCGACGGCGACGGCCACATCATGGAGGACAACCCGGGAATCCTGGAGCACATGGCGTCGCCCTACCGGGAGATCGCCGGCAAGAAGGGGGTCATCTTTCCGCCCATCGACCACCTTCACGACGGCCGCGCGGTGGAGACGCCGCCGCTCCGGGACGGGCGTCCCAAGGTAGGTCCCGAGGGCTGGCTGGAGTTCCTGGACGACGTGGGCATCGACTGGACCGTGATGTACCCGACCCAGGGGCTGGCCTACGGCAAGATCGTCAGCCTCGACTACGCGGTGGCGTGCACCAGAGCCTACAACGACTGGGTGTACCACACCTACCTGCAACGCGACCCGCGCTTCAACGCCATGGCCCTGATCCCCATGCAGGACCCGGAGGAAGCGGCCCGGGAGCTGCGGCGGGCCGTCACCGAGCTCGGCATGATGGGCGCCATGATGCCGTCCAACGGCCTCGCGCAGCCCCTGGGCGCCAAGGCGTACTGGCCCATCTACGAAGAGGCCGACCGGCTGGGTTGCTGCCTCGCGGTGCACGGCGGGTGCCACGACCGGTTCGGACTGGACCAGATGAACATGTACGTGCCGGTGCACGCCCTGGGCCATCCCTGGGGCATCGGCCTCAACTGCGCCAACATCCTCTACAACGGCGTGTTCCAGCGCTTCCCCCACGTGCGCATCGCCTTCCTCGAAGGCGGGGTGGCGTGGCTGCTGGTGCTGCTGGAGCGGCTGCACGCCTCCCACGAGACCCACTTCCAGTACATCCCGGACGGCGAGTTCGGCATCGGCGAAGACGACGACCCCGCCCAGGTCATCAGGCAGCTCATCGACGAGGACCGCTTCTACCTGGGCATCGAGACCGAGGAGTTGACGCTCCCCTTCGCCATCGAGGTGGTGGGCAACCGGCCGTTCCTGTACTCGTCCGACTTCCCGCACGAAGTCACCAACCAGAGCTGCAAGCACGACATCGGCGAGTTGATGGAGAGTGGCGACCTCACCGACGACGACAAGGCGGCCATGCTCTACCGCAACGCCGAGCGGTTCTACAAGCCGGAGGCCGCGGGTTCCGAGGCCGCGGCTGCGGCCAAGGCATAGCCGCCCCCGACGGCTGTCCCGCACGGAGGCAGGGCGTGGGCCGCGCCCTGCCCCTTCGTGGTCCTGATACGGGGCCGCCGGGCCGCGGTGGCCCGGACCCCGCAAGGAGAACGCCATGAACGAATGCCGCGCCGCGGTGGTGGTGTCCCACAACGAGCCGCTGGAAATACGGAAGGTGCCCGTTCCCGACCTGGAGCCGGGGGCTCTGCTGGTGCGCATGGAGGCGTCCACCATCTGCGGCACCGACGTGCACCGCTGGCACGGCCCGCTGGGCGGCGGCGACACCCTGCCCATCATCACCGGGCACGAGCCGTGCGGCTACATCGAGGAGGTCCGCGGCGAGCGCACGGACATCCTGGGCAAGCCGGTGAAGCCCGGCGACCGCATCGTGTGGAGCTACGTGGCCTGCGGCCACTGCTACTACTGCACGGTGGCGCTCCAGCCCTGCATCTGCCCGGGGCGGGCCTCCTGGGGGCACAACCGCAGCGACCGGCACCCCTACCTGCTGGGGAGCGTGTCCGAGTACATGTACGTTCCCCCGCCGTGCGAGATCATCCGGGTGCCGGACGACGTGACCTCGGCCTCCGCGGCCGCCTCCGCGTGCGCCTACCGCACGGTGATGCACGGCTACGACCGCCTCGGCGCGGTCAAGAGCCACGAGACCGTGGTGATCCAGGGGAGCGGGCCGCTGGGCAACTTCGCCACCGCGGTGGCCCGGGACCACGGCGCCAAGCAGGTGCTGGTCATCGGCGCGCCGGCCGCGCGTCTGGAGGTGAGCAAGCGCATGGGCGCGGACGCCGTGCTGAACCTGGAGGAGGTCACCGACCCCAAGGACCGCCGCCAGTGGGTGCGAGACCACACCGACGGGCGCGGCGGCGACGTGGTGGTGCAGGTGGCCAACAACATGGCCGTGCCCGAGGGCCTCACGCTGCTGCGCGGGGGCGGGCGCTTCCTCAACATCGGCGCCGGCGGCGAGGCTGCCATCGGGGTCCAGGACCTGCCCCAGGAAATGATCCTGCACACCATCCGCTCCGGCGAGCCCCGGCACTGGCTCCAGGCCATCGACTTCCTCTCCTCGCGCAAGGACACCTTCCCGTTCGAGGAGATGATCAGCGCCGAATACAAGCTGGAGCAGGTCAACGAGGCGCTGCAAGCCATGGCCCGGTACGAGATCGTCAAGGGCGTCATCTACTTCAACTAAGAGCTTGGCCGAGCAAGGGGTTCCCAGGCAGGGATCTCCCGTGGCGCCGCTGAACGGGTCCGGTTCACGGAAATCCCGGAACACCCCATTTTTTGTGCCTCTCGCCTTGACTTCGGATCGCCCGTGCCGTAGGATGCAGGTGATCGTGCGGCGCACGCAACCATCTCATCTCTCGAGGAGGAGCGAACCATGGAAACGGTCAAGGAACTGCGTGAGAAGATCGTCGGCAAGGCGGCCGAGGACGCGGATTTTCGCGCCCGGCTGCTCAGCGATCCGAAGGGGGCCATCGAGCAGGAGTTGGGCGTCACGATTCCTGCATCCATGTCGGTCGAAGTCCACGAAGAGGGCGGCGCGACCACGCATCTGGTCCTTCCCCCCGACAGCAAGCTGGGCGAAGACGAGCTGCGGACAGTCTATGGGGGCCTCGGTTACGGTTCGATAGATCTGGACAAGAGCGTGAGCGATTGGTAACCCCGCCGGGCCGCTCGGCGGTCCCGCGGGCGGGCGGCCTCCGGGAGCTGCCTCCATGCGCTTGATCGTAATGGGCGCCGGCCCTGTCGGCGGCATCATCGGCGGGCGGCTGGCCCGGGCCGGGCGGGACGTGACCCTGGTGGACGTGGACCGGGAGCACGTGGCCGCCATCCGGGAGCATGGCCTTCGGGTGGACGCGCCCGACGGCCCGTTCCACGTGAGGGTCCCCGTCGCGTTCCCCGACGAGGTCCGGGGGACGTGCGGCGCGGCCTTCATCGCGGTGCGCTGCAACTACACCCGGGACGCGCTGGCCGCGGTGCTGCCGCACTTGGCGGAGGACGGTCTCGCGGTGTCGCTCCAGAACGGCGTCAACCTGCCGCTGCTGGAAGAGTCGCTCGCCCCGGACCGGGTGGTGGGCGTGGCCATTCGCATGGGCAGCCGGCGCGTGGCCCCCGGACGCCTGCACACCGCGGTGCGGGGCCATCTCTACGTGGGCCATTCCCACGGCCGGACCACGGCCCGGCTCACGGACCTCAACGCCATGCTGGACGCGGTGATCCCGAGCGAGGTGTCGGACAACATCCTCGGAGTGCTCTGGAGCAAGCTCACCTACACCTGCTTCGGCTACTACGGCTCGCTGGCGGACGCGGCCATGACCGAGAGTTGCGCCGGCCCCGAAGACCGGCGGCTCCTGGCGGACTTTCTCGGCGAGGTGGTGGCCGTGGGCGCGGCCGCGGGCGCCCGGTTCGTCCCGTTGGCCGAATACGACCCGCGGGAGCTCCACCCCGACAAGCCCCTGGATGCGCGCCTGGCGGTCCTGAACGCCTACGCCGCGTCGTGGAAGCCCGACGACCGCAAGGGCCCGTTGCGGCAACTGCTGGCCGGGGACAAGCTGGAGGTGGAGTTCACGCTGGGCCACGTGGTGCGGGAAAGCGCCCGGCTGGGACTGTCCACGCCGCTGTGCGACGACCTGCTGGCCATGATGCTCGAACTGGAATCGGGCAAACGCGCGCTCGGCCTCCACAACTACGCCGAACTGGCAGCCCGTCGGACGTAACGGGACGGCGGGAAAAGCATGGCTACGGGTGCGACGCCTTGGAGCGTGGTTCGACGGGAGGCCGAATCATGTGGATCGATGACGATAACGGTGACGCACTGGACCTGCCCAAGACCTACGGCGTTGACGACGTTCCACTCGTGATCCAGGACCGGCTGTTCGACGACGACGGCGCGTTTCGCTTTGCCGTCAACCAGGGCGCCGTTTACGGAAACACCATGCTGGTCAACGGAACCTGGACATCGGGGCTGGCGCAGTGATACGCCAAGCATAGGGGGAAGTTCCATGGAATACCGCCTGTTCGGAGGCACCGACTACAAGGTGTCGCCCATGGGGCTCGGCTGCCATGGCATGTCGGGGGCGTATGGGCCGGGAGACGACGACGAGTCCATCGCCACCCTGCACCGGGCCTTCGAGTTGGGGATCAACTTCCTCGACACCTCCGCAAGCTACGGCAACGGACACAACCACGAGCTCATCGGCAAGGCCATCGAGGGCAGGCGCGGCCAGGTGGTGGTCCACTCCAAGTCCGGCAGCCCGCGGGCCTCGGACGGGACCGGGCTCGACGGCGGCAGCTCCCCCGAGTACCTGATCCGCACCTGCGAGGAGAGCCTTCAGCGGCTGGGCATCGAATGTCTGGACGTCTTCTGCATGTCGCGCATCGACCCCGCGGTGCCGGTGGAGGAATCGGTGGGCGCCATGGTGCGACTCGTGGATCAGGGGAAGACCCGCTACATCGGCCTTTCCGAAGCCAGCGCCGGCTCCATCCGCCGGGCCCGGAAAGTCCATCCCGTCGTGTCGCTCCAGATCGAGTACTCGCTTTGGTCCCGGGATCCCGAGCAGGGCAACATCGAGGCCTGCCGCGAGTCCGGCATGGGCCTGATGGCCTATTCGCCTCTGGGCCGGGGCTTCTTCGCCGGCGCCGTCCGTGGCCTGGACGAGCTTTCCGAAGGCGACAACCGGCGCAGCCAGCCCCGCTTCCAGCCAGGCAACATGGAACGGAACCTGGAGTTGCTGGCCCAGGTGGAAGCCGTCGCCAGGGAGAAGGGCATCACCACCGCCCAACTCTCGCTGGCGTGGCTCATGGCCCAGGGACCGGACATCATCCCCATCCCCGGCAGCAAGAGCCGCGTCCACCTGGAGGAGAACGTCAAGGCCGTGGACGTGAAGCTGACCGACGAGGACTTGCGCCGCCTGGACGCCATCCTGCCCTACGGCGCTGCGGCCGGGAACCGCACCCGGGACATGAAGCGGGTCAACGTGTAGGGGAAACGGGTCAGTGCATCAACCGGCCGCCGGAGACGTTCAATGCCTCGCCGGTGGTGTGCGACGAGTCGTCGGAGGCGAGGAAGAGGGCCGCCTTGGCTACTTCCTCGTGTTGGGCGTATTTCCGCAGCGGGGTCTGCTGCAGGACGCTCTTCTCCAGTTCCTCGAAAGAGACGCCCAAGCCCTTGGCGCGGTCCCGGTACATCTCCCTGAGGTCCGCTTCGTCCATGCCGCCCGGGCAGATGACGTTCGCCCGCACGCCCGAGGGGCCGGCTTCCCTGGCGATGGTCCGGGTCAGCCCCAGCAGCCCCCACTTGGCGGCGCACAGGGATCCCCGCAGCGCCATGCCCTCCCGCCCCGCGGTGCCGGAGATGCTCACGATGCTGCCGCGCTTCCGTTGCATCATGGGCTTCAGCGCGGCCTTGCAGCAGAGGAACACGGCCTTCAGGTTGACGTTGAGGACCTCGTCCCATTGGGCCTCGGTGATCTCGTGCACCCGGACCATGGGGCCCCGGAAGCCCACGCTGTTCACCAGCACGTCCAGCCTGTCCCACCTGCGCAACACGTCGGCCACCGTCCGGTTCACCTGGGACTCGTCCGTGGCGTCGGCCGCCATGGCCACCGCATCGCCGCCCTGTTGCGCGATGCCCCGGACCACGCCGTCGAGCTGCGGCTTCGCCTTTTCCAGGTCCACCAGTGCGATCCTGGCGCCCTCGCGGGCGAAGTTGCAGGCGATGGCCTCGCCGATTCCACGTGCGCCGCCAACGATCACGGCAACCTGACCTTCCAGCTTCATGGTCTCTCCCCAGGGGTCGCACCGGGCGCCCCTTTGCAGTCTCGTCGAGAAGCCCTCATCCTGAAACGGCTTCGATTCGACGGTCTCGTCTCCCTCATGTCACCCGTCGCAGATAGCCGGATGTTCCTCGATGTATTCGAGCAGGGCCCCTGCGGCCCAGCGGTGGCCGGCGGGGCTCCAGTGGAAGTCGTGGGGCCACCGCGCAACTCTGGGTTTGACGCCTTGGCTGATCATGTAGGTGCTCTGGTCGATGACGGGAATGCCGAGGGTTGCGGCCATTTCGCTCAGCCGCTCGAACATGTGGGGTCCGTGGGACCGCAAGGTGTATGACGCCAGGATGACCAGCTTGGCGCCGTCCCGGTCGGCGCGCTGCCGGAACTGCTCCAGTGCGAAGGCGGTGTACTGCAGGGCGTCCTCGAAAACAGGATGCAGATCCCTTTGACTGAAGGTTCGCCACATGTTGGGCCGCGTAGTGGGCCGCCATCCTTCGAGCACGGCGGCATCGTCGGGCTGTCGCCTCAGAGCCTCCAAGTCCCGGATGAACTTGTGGTCCTGGTCACGAGGAAACAAGGCTCTCTTCTTCTCGCGCAACCAGTGGAGAAGCCATGAACGGTCCACTGCTTCCTCCATGGCGCGGGCGGTCCACGATGGCCGGGTCCGGGAACTCGATGGAAGCGGGGCTTGGGGGGGAGACAATTCCAACTTCCCGTCCGGGCGCCTTCTCACCATGTACTCCAAAAGCCGTTCTCGGGTCCCTAATTCTGACGTCCATGCTCTCAGGATCGGCGCGTTGTCAGCGAAATCATTCTGAACGAAGACGAGCACGAGCAGTTTGGGATGCAGCAGCCGGGCATATTCGTCGTAGAACGGCAGTTGCTGGACCTGGCCGGTGTTTCCGATCCCGAAGGCCGAAGTGGTGACGTTCAGGTGGGGCAGTTCATCGGCGGCAAGTTCTTCGAGTCGGACCTGGAACTTGTCGTGGATGGGAACCTCCCTCGCCTCCACGAAGGAGTCTCCGATCATGGAGATATGGCAGGTTGCGGCGGCATGCTCGGGGCTCGGGGGTTCGCGGTCGAGGAAGCCCAGGCTGTTGGTGCGGGAGATGTTCCAGAAGTCGCGTAGGTTGGTAGAGCGAAACTCCGTGTTCGGCGGCCGGAGACGGCCTACGTTCGGGACGAACTCGAACTCCCAGGGGTCGCTCGAGCTCACGAACGGCATGGTCAGCCGGAGGTAGGCTTCCCCGGCCATTGCGATCAGAGTCATCCCCAGGACGAGCAGGAGCGCATTCCAGCCCACCAACCGCAACCCGCGGCGGAACCTGCCAGGGGGAGAGGCATAATCAATGGGGCGGGGTTCCATGTGGGCCTCTGTGAAGTTCCGTTGAGAAAGGGGCGGAGATACCACAGCGTCCCGCCTGCATCAAACCTGGGACGGCTTCGATTCGACGGCCTCCTCCATGTCACCCGTCGCAGATAGCCGGATGCTCCTCGATGTATTCGAGCAGGGCCTCTGCGGCCCAGCGGTGGCCGGCGGGGCTCCAGTGCCTGTTGTGGGGCCAGTGGACGTCTGGGAGATCGGCGCCTTGGCGGAGGATGTAGTCGGTCTGGTCGATGACGGGAATGTCGAGGGTTGCGGCCATTTTGCTCATTCGCTCGAACAGGAGGGTTCCGCGGGTCTTCAACATGTGCGACGCCAGGATGACCAGTTTGGCGCCGTCCCGGTCGGCGCGCTGCTTGAACTGCTCCAGCGCGAAGGCGGTGTACTGCAGGGCATCCTCGAAAACGGGAGGCAGGTTCCTTTGAGCGAAGGCATCAATCATGCCGTGCGGAGTGGTGGGGCCCCATCCTTCGGGCAGCGGGGCATAGCCGAGGCGTCGACTCAGAGCTTCCACGCCCCGGGTGAACTTCACGCGCCGGATGAACGCTTGTTGCCGGTCAGAATGAGACAATACTCCCTTCTTGCTGTGCAACCAGAGGGCAAGCCACGAACGGTCCATCGCTTTCCTCATGGCGCGGGCGGCCCACGATGCACGGGTCCGGGAACTCGATGGAAGCGGATCCGGGGTGGGAGGAGGGCCCCATATCAATTCCAACTTCCCGTCCGAGCGTCTTTTCACCATGGGCTCCACAAAGTGTTTCCAGCCCCACATGTCCAAGTCCACTGTTCTCGCAGCATGAACGTTGTCAACGAAATCATTGTGAACGAAGACGAGCACGAGCAGTTTGGGATGCAGCAGCCGGGCATATTCGTCGTAGAACGGCAGTTGCTGGACCTGACCGGTGATTCCAATCCCAAAGGCCGAAGTGGTGATGTTCAGGTGGGGCAGTTCATCGGCTGCGAGTTCTTCGAGTCGGACGTGGAACTTGTCGTGGATGGGAACCTCCATCGCCTCCACGAAGGAGTCCCCGATCATGGAGATATGGCAGGTTGCGGCGGCATGCTCGGGGCTTGGGGGTTCGCGGTCGAGGAAGCCGAGGCTGTTGGTGCGGGAGACGGTCCAGAAGTCGAGTAGGTTCGTATAGCGTATCTCCGTGTTCGGCGGACGGAGACGGCCTGCGTTCGGAACGAATTCCCAAGGCATGCTCGATATCATGAACGGCTTGGTCAGCCGGAGGCAGGCTTCCCCGGCCATTGCGATCAGAGTCGCCCCCAGGACGAGCAGGAGCGCATTCCAGCCCGCCAGACGCAACGCGCGGCGGAACCGGCTACGGGGGGAGGGAGGCATAATCAATGGCAGGGGGTTCCATGGGAGCCTCTGTGAGGTTCCGTCGAGGAAGGGGCGGAGATACCACAGCGTCCCGCCTGCGTCAAACCTGAAACGGCTTCGATTCGACGGTCTCCTCCATGTCACCCGTCGCAGATTGCCGGATGTTCCTCGATGTGTTCGAGCAGGGCCTCTGCGGCCCAGCGGTGGCCGGCGGAGTTCCAGTGGCCGTCGTGGGGCCAGTTGGCGTCCGAGAGGCTGGCGCCTTGGCGGAGGATGTAATCGCCCTGGTCGATGACGGGAATGCCGAGGGTTGCGGCCATTTCGCTCAGCCGCTCGATCATGAGGTGTCCGTGGAGCATGTGTGACGCCAGGATGACCAGTTTGGCGCCGTCCCGGTCGGCGCGCTGCC
Organism: uncultured Binatia bacterium (SeqCode); assembly: GCA_965204235.1. Taxonomy (GTDB): domain Bacteria; phylum Desulfobacterota; class Binatia; order UBA9968; family JAJDTQ01; genus JAJDTQ01. Next base: position 1,228,090 of record OZ241979.1, on the reverse strand, counting down.
GGAACTGTTCCAGTGCGAAGCGGGTGTATTGCAGGGCGTCCTCGAAAATGGGCGGCAGGTCCCTTCGATTGAAGATTCCCCGCATGCTGGGGTGCGTGGTGGGCCGCCATCCTTCGAGCAGGGCGGTATAGTCGGGCTGTCGCCTCAGAGCCTCCAAGTCCCGGATGAACTTGTGGTTCTGGTCACGAGGAGACAAGGCTCTCTTCTTCTCGCGCAACCAGTGGAGAAGCCATGAACGGTCCACTGCTTCCTCCATGGCGCGGGCGGCCCACGATGGCCGGGTCCGGGAACTCGATGGAAGCGGGGCTTGGGGGAGAGACAATTCCAACTTCCCGTCCGAGCGCCTTCGCACCGTGGGCTCCAAAAGCTGTTCTTCGCTCCCTCCTCCTAGCCTCAATGCTCTCAGAACCGGCGCGTTGTCAGGGAAATCGTTGAGAACGAAGACGAGCACGAGCAGTTTGGGATGCAGCAGCCGGGCATATTCGTCGTAGAACGGAAGTTGCTGGACTTGGCCGAGGCCTCCAAGCCCGAAGGCGGAAGTGGTGATGTTCAGGTGGGGCAGTTCATCGGCGGCGAGTTCTTCGAGTCGAACCTGGAACTTGTCGTGGATGGGGACTTCCTTCGCCTCCACCAAGGAGTCGCCGAACATGGAGATATGGCAGGTTGCGGCAGCACGCTCGGGGCTCGGGGGTTCGCGGTCGAGGAAGCCGAGGCTGTTGGTGCGGGAGACGTTCCAGAAGTCGAGTAGGTTCGTATGGCGTACCTCCGTGTTCGGCGGCCGGAGAGGGCCTACGTCCGGGACGAATTCCAAGGGTTGGCTCCGTTTCATGAACGGCACGGTCAGCCGGAGGTAGGCTTCCCCGGCCATTGCGATCAGAGCCGCCCCCAAGACGAGCAGGAGCGCATTCCATCTCACCAGACCCAACGCACGGCGGAACCTGTCACGGGGGAGGGGGAGCATAATCAATGGGGCGGGGTTCCATGTGGGCCTCTGTGAAGTTCCGTTGAGAAAGGGGCGGAGATACCACAGCGTCCCGCCTGCGTCAAACCCGAAACGGCTTCGATTCGACGGTCTCCTCCATGTCACCCGTCGCAGATCGCCGGATGTTCATCGAGGTATTCGAGCAGGGCCTCTGCGGCCCATCGGTGGCCGGCGAGGTTCCAGTGGTAATCGTGGCGCCAACGCGCATCTCCGAGTTTGGCGCCTTGGCGGAGGATGTGGTCGCCCTGGTCGATGACGGGAATGCCGAGGGTTGCGGCCATTTCGCTCAGCCGCTCGAACAGGCGGGCTCCGTAGAACGTCAACGTGTGTGACGCCAGGATGACCAGTTTGGCGCCGTCCCGGTCGGCGCGCTGCCGGAACTGCTCCAGCGCGAAGCGGGTATATTGCAGGGCGTCCTCGAAAAAGGGCGGCAGGTCCCTTCGAGCGAAGACCAGGATCATGTCGTGGATCCCGGTGGGCCGCCATCCTTCGAGCAGCGCGGCATAGCCGGGCTGTCGCCTCAGAGCCTCCACCTCCCGGATGAACTCATGCCGCTTGGATTCAGAAGGAAACAAGGCTCGAAACAAGGCTCTTTTCTTGGCGCGCAACCAGAGGACAAGCCACGAACGGTCCACCGCTTCCTTCAGGGCGTCGGCGGTCCATGACGCCTGGGTCCGGGGACTCCATGGAAGCGGGTCTTGGGGGCGGGACCATACCAATTCCAACTTTCCGTCCGAGCGCCTTCGCACCATGTGCTCCAAAAGGTGCTTTCGGGCCTCTCCTCGTAACGTCAATGCTCTCAAGACGGGCGCGTTGTCAGCGAAATCGTTGTAAACGAAGACGAGCACGAGCAGTTTGGGATGCAGCAGCCGGGCATATTCGTCGTAGAACGGCAGTTGCCGGACTTGGCCGGTGTCCGCAATCCCGAAGGCGGAAGTAGTGATGTTCCGGTGGGACAACCGGCGAGCGGCGAGTTCTTCGAGTCGAACCTGGAACTTGTCGTGGATGGGAACCTCCCTTGCCTCCACGAAGGAGTCGCCGATGATGGAGATATGGCAGGTTGCGGCGGCACGATCGAGGCTGGGGGGTTCGCGGTCGAGGAAGCCGAGGCTGTTGGTGCGGGAGACGTTCCAGAAGTCGAGTTGGTTCGTATAGCGTATCTCCGTGTTCGGGGGCCTGAGATGGCCTACGTTCGGGACGAATTCCCGGAGGTCGCTCGACGTCATGAACGGCATGGTCAGCCGGAGGCAGGCTTCCCCGGCCATTGCGATCAGAGTCACCCCCAGGACGAGCAGGAGCGCATTCCAGCCCGCCAGACGCAACGCGCGGCGGAACCGGCTACGGGGGGAGGGGGGCATAATCAATGGCAGGGGGTTCCATGGGAGCCTCTGTGAGGTTCCGTCGAGGAAGGGGCGGAGATACCACAGCGTCCCGCCTGCGTCAAACCTGAAACGGCTTCGATTCGACGGTCTCCTCCATGTCACCCGTCGCAGATTGCCGGATGTTCCTCGATGTGTTCGAGCAGGGCCTCTGCGGCCCAGCGGTGGCCGGCGGAGTTCCAGTGGCCGTCGTGGGGCCAGTTGGCGTCCGAGAGGCTGGCGCCTTGGCGGAGGATGTAATCGCCCTGGTCGATGACGGGAATGCCGAGGGTTGCGGCCATTTCGCTCAGCCGCTCGATCATGAGGTGTCCGTGGAGCATGTGTGACGCCAGGATGACCAGTTTGGCGCCGTCCCGGTCGGCGCGCTGCCGGAACTGTTCCAGTGCGAAGCGGGTGTATTGCAGGGCGTCCTCGAAAATGGGCGGCAGGTCCCTTCGATTGAAGATTCCCCGCATGCTGGGGTGCGTGGTGGGCCGCCATCCTTCGAGCAGGGCGGTATAGTCGGGCTGTCGCCTCAGAGCCTCCAAGTCCCGGATGAACTTGTGGTTCTGGTCACGAGGAGACAAGGCTCTCTTCTTCTCGCGCAACCAGTGGAGAAGCCATGAACGGTCCACTGCTTCCTCCATGGCGCGGGCGGCCCACGATGGCCGGGTCCGGGAACTCGATGGAAGCGGGGCTTGGGGGAGAGACAATTCCAACTTCCCGTCCGAGCGCCTTCGCACCGTGGGCTCCAAAAGCTGTTCTTCGCTCCCTCCTTCTAGCCTCAATGCTCTCAGAACCGGCGCGTTGTCAGGGAAATCGTTGAGAACGAAGACGAGCACGAGCAGTTTGGGATGCAGCAGCCGGGCATATTCGTCGTAGAACGGCAGTTGCTGGACTTGGCCGACGTCTCCAACCCCGAAGGCGGAAGTGGTGATGTTCAGGTGGGGCAGTTCATCGGCGGCGAGTTCTTCGAGTCGAACCTGGAACTTGTCGTGGATGGGAACCTCCCTCGCCTCCACGAAGGAGTCGCCGATGATGGAGATATGGCAGGTTGCGGCGGCACGATCGAGGCTGGGAGGTTCGCGGTCGAGGAAGCCGAGGCTGTTGGTGCGGGAGACGTTCCAGAAGTCGAGTTGGTTCGTATAGCGTATCTCCGTGTTCGGGGGCCTGAGATGGCCTACGTTCGGGACGAATTCCCGGAGGCCTCTCGACGTCATGAACGGCATGGTCAGCCGGAGGCAGGCTTCCCCGGCCATTGCGATCAGAGCCGCCCCCAGGACGAGCAGGAGCGCATTCCAACCCGCCAGCCGCAACCCGCGGCGGAACCGGCTCGATTCGACGGTCTCTTTCATGTCACCCGTCACAGATTGCCGGACGTTCCTCGATGTATTCGAGCAGGGTCTCGGCGGCCCAGCGGTGGCCGGCAACGTTCCAGTGGCCGTCCTGGCGCCAATGCGCATCTTGGGGATCGGCGCCTTGGCGGAGGATGAAGTCGGCTTGCTCGATGACGGGAATATCGAGGGTTGCCGCTATTTGGCTCATCCGCTCGAACATGAGGGTTCCGTGGCCCTTGTGTGACGCCAGGATGACCAGCTTGGCGCCGTCCCGGTCGGTGCGCTGCCGGAATTGCTCCAGCGCGAAGCGGGTGTATTGCAGAGCGTCCTCGAAAATGGGCGGCAGGTCCCTTCGAGAGAAGACTCGAAACATGTCGTTCCGCGTGGTGGGCCGCCATCCTTCGAGCAGGGCGGCATAGCCGGGTTGTCGCCTCAGAGCCTCCACCTCCCGGATGAACCCGGGTTCCCGGTGAAGAGAAGACAAGGTCTTCTCACGCAGCCAGAGGACGAGCCAGGAACGGTCCACCGCTTCCTCCATGGCACGGGCGGCCCACGATGGCCGGGCCCGGGAACTCGATGGAAGCGGGTCTTGGGGGAGAAACAATTCCAGCTTCCCGTCCGAGCGCCTTCGCACCGCGGGCTCCCAGGATAGCCGGACTTCTCCTCGTAACGCCAAGGCCCTCAGGACCGGCGCGTTGTTCATGAAATCATTCTGAACGAAGACGAGCACGAGCAGTTTGGGATGCAGCAGCCGGGCATATTCGTCGTAGAACGGCAGTTGCTGGACTTGGCCGGTGCCTCCAATCCCGAAGGCCGAAGTGGTGATGTTCATGTGGGGCAGTTCATCGGCGGCGAGTTCTTCGAGTCGGACGTGGAACTTGTCGTGGATGGGGACTTGCGCCGCCTCCACGAAGGAGTCTCCGATCATCGAGATATGGCAGGTTGCGGCCGCACGCTCGGGGCTCGGGGGTTCGCGGTCGAGGAAGCCCAGGCTGTTGGTGCGGGAGACGGTCCAGAAGTCGAGTCGGTTGGTAGAGCGTATCTCCGTGTTCGGCGGCCGGAGAGGGCCTACGTTCGGGACGAATTGCCAGGGATCGTTCGCGGTCGCGAAGAACGGCATGGTCAGCCGAAGGTAGGCTTCCCCGGCCATTGCGATCAGAGCCGCCCCCAGGACGAGCAGGAGCGCATTCCAGCCCGCCAGCCGCAACCCGCGGCGGAACCGGCCGCTCGGGGGGGGTCGAAATGGCGCGGGTCTCATGGGACGTCCCCGGGAAGTCTGTGGAGAAAGCGGCGAAGATACCACGGCGTCCCGCTGTGGACGGTCGGTGCGGACAGGCGGAACCTGCTCCTCGAACGAACGGGATCTTCGTTCGAGGGGCAGGACGCTGCGGGACTCCGGACTGCCCGGCGGTCACCCCGCGGACTCGGCGAAGAACTTCCCGGGCATCTCGATGGGGGGAAGCGTCTTGTTCTCCGCCGAGTCGGACGGCAGCGGCTTGCCGTCGGGGCGGATGCGCATGTCCTCGCCCCCCTGCGGCCGGGCGTTGATGCCGCACCCGATGCGCAGCACCACCAGGTTGCCGTCGCCGGTGTTGAGGTAACGGTAGAAGGCGCCCTTGGGGATCATGACGCCCTGGTGCTTCTCCAGGGTCATCTCGTTGCCCTTCTCGTCGAACACCGACATGCGGCCTTCCAGCACCACGAACGAATGGTCCTCGTCCAGGTGGCAGTGGACCGCGTTCTCGCCTCCCTCGGAGTTGATCTTGGTGTGGATCCACATGTTGTCGGTCTGGGCCACGAGCTGTGTGACCCGTCCCTGCTGCATGTAGGGGGTTTTCAACGAATACCTGTAGGCCCTGGGGCGTTCCCGGACCTCCTGCTTCTCTGCGACTGCTTCCATGGGGGACTCCTTTCCGAGTTTTGTTTGCGTTCCGGCGCCGCCGCCCGAACGGGCCGGTTCCGGCGCCGGTCTCGTCATGCGTTGATGCCCGCCAGTTTGAGGTCGTAGAGCCGCAGGACGTTCTCGCGCACCACCTTGCGGAACACGTCCGCGGGCAGGTGGCCGAGCTCGTCGGCGATGACTTGGCGGGAATGCGGCCAAGTGGACGCCGCATGCGGGTAGTCGTTGGACCACATGCAGGTATCGCCGCCCCACCAGTCCAGCAGTCGGCCTCCGGTGGGGTCGCTGAAGAACGTGGCGTAGAACTGCTCGTTGCAGTACTCGCTGGGGAGCTTCTTCATGTGCGGCAGCGGCGCCTTCCGGGCGTGGCGCTTGAAGTACTTGTCCCATTCGTGGAGGTAGAACGGGATCCACGAGATCTCGTTTTCCACGTACACGAACTTGAGGTCCGGATAGTTGGACATGGGACCGCCGAAGACCAGTTCGAACAGCGTGTTGGCTGCGTCCGCCAGCTTCTGGTTGACGGTCATGCGGTACACGTCCAGGCCGTGCCGTTCGAAGCGGCTGTAGTTGAACCCCGTCAGGATGTGGAGGTTGACGGGCATCCGGAGAGCCTGGGCCGCTTCCCAGAAACGGTTGTAATGGTCGCTGGTGAAGGGCAGGTGCGGCGGCGGGACCTGCCAGATCAGGCAGCCCACGAGCCCCGCCTTCTTGCAGCGCTCCAGCTCCTCGATGGCGTTGTCGATGTTGTAGAGGGAGATCATCGGCACGCCCACCAGCTTGTCGGGGTGGACCTTGCAGTAGTCGATGAGCCAGTCGTTGGCGATCTCGAAGCAGGCCTCCTGGAGCTCGGCGTCCTCCAAGGCGAACAGGCGGAGGCCCAAGGTGGGGTAGAGCACCTCCGCGGACACGCCGTCCACCGCCATCTCCCGGACCCGCGCCTTGGGGTCCCAGCCGCCGGGCTTCTCGCCCACCGCGTCCCGGGGCGGGAACTCGGGATAGCGGCCCTTGAAACTTGCGGGCAGGTTGCGGGTCCACAGGTCGGTGGGCTCCATGACGTGGGAGTCCGCGGACACGATGACCTCGTTGGCTACGGCGTTCTCGGCGGTTGGCATGGTGACGCTCACGATCGTTCCTCCTCTGCTTTCTCTGGGCTGATCGACTCCTTATGCGCGTTTTTCGCCGCTTTGTCCACCGACGCGCCGCACGGGCGCGCACATGCGTTCGCGGGTGCGGTGAGCGTCGTTGACGTCAAGGGGTCGGTTCGAGCAGGGCGGCGGCGCCGGTCGGCCTGTCGCAGGTTGCCGGATGCTCTTCGAGGTATTTGAGCAGGGCCTCTGCGGCCCAGCGGTGGCCGGCGGGGTTCCAGTGGTAGTTGTGGCGCCAACGCGCGTCTTCGGGTTTGGCGCCCTGGCGGAGGATGTAGTCGGCCTGGTCGATGACGGGAATGCCGAGGGTTGCGGCCATGTCGCTCAGCCGCTCGAACAGGCGGGGTCCGTAGTGCCGCAAGGTGTATGACGCCAGGACGACCAGCTTGGCACCGTCCCGGTCGGCGCGCCGCTTGAACTGCTCCAGCGCGAAGGCGGTGTATTGCAGGGCGTCCTCGAAAAAGGGCGGCGGGTCCCTTCGAGCGAAGACCAGGATGATGTTGTGCCCAATGGCGGGTCGCCATCCTTCGAACAGCGCGGCATAGTCGGGGTCTCGCATCAGAGTCTCCACGTCCCGGATGAACCTGGGGTCCCGGTCGGAAGGAAACAAGGCTCTTTTCTTGGCGCGCAACCAGAAGGCAAGCCCCGAATAGTCCATCGCTTTCTTCATGGCCCGGTCGGCCCACGACGCCCGGGTCCGGGAACTCCATGGAAGCTGGTCCCGGGGGCGGGACCACGCCAATTCCGATTTCCCGTCCGAGCGTCTTCGCGCCGTGGGCTCCAAAAGGTCTTGTCGAATGTCTCCTCGCAAGTTCAAGGCTCTCAGAACCGGCGCGTTGTCAACGAAATCATTGGAAACGAAGACGAGCACGAGCAGTCCGGGATGCAGCAGCCGGGCATATTCGTCGTAGAACGGCAGTTGCTGGACTTGGCCGGTGTTTTCGATCCCGAAGGCGGAAGTGGTGATCTTCCGGTGGGGCAGTTCATCGGCGGCGAGTGCTTCGAGTCGGACGTGGAACTTGTCGTGGATGGGGACGTGCTTCGCCTCCACGAAGGAGTCTCCGATCATGGAGATATGGCAGGTTGCGGCCGCACGCTCGGGGGTGGGGGGTTCGCGGTCGAGGAAGCCGAGGCTGTTGGTGCGGGAGACGTTCCAGAAGTCGAGTCGATTGGTAGAGCGTATCTCCGTGTTCGGCGGCCGGAGAAGGCCTGCGTTCGGGACGAATTCCAGGGGTTCGCTCTGTGTCGTGAACGGCGCGCTCAGCCGGAACCAGGCTTCCCCGGCCATTGCGGCCAGCACGACGCCCACCACCAACAGAAGCGCGTTCCAGCCGAGCAGGCGCAGCACGCGACGGATCCGCCGGCCCGCTCGGGGAAGGAGGGGGTATCTGTCCTTCATCCGGGATTACCCGCCCACTTTTGTGCCCTCGACGGACGAACCGCCCCCGGCTGAGGAGGTCCCGTGGATTTCGAATTGTCCCTTTCCCGGGGCGCCGCCACCGAGTATCGAGAACGCGCGCCGGTTGTCAACCGCGAGGCGCTGCGCTCCTGACCCCTGTCACTCCTACCTTACCCACACGAAAGCCGGAAGAGACCCTTCTCTTGCCGCCGCGGGTTTTCCTCCGGGGGTCCTTGACAGGGGCGCCGTAAAGTCGGTTAATCGCACCATCAAACTGGAGAGGAGGCATTTCATGGTCCAGAGGATTCTCGTTCTGACGGCAGGGCTGGCGCTCTTGGCGAGCCCGGCATGGGGCGACTCGGCGGCGGACTTCTACAAGGGCAAGACGGTCCGCATCGTCGTCGGGTATGGGCCGGGAGGCACGACGGACCTCACCACGCGGCTGATCGCCGGGGTCCTGTCGAAGCACATCCCGGGCAGTCCGCGCATCGTGGTGCAGAACAAGCCGGGCGGCGGCAGCATGCTGACGGCCAACACCGTGTTCAACAACGAGCCGAAGGACGGCACCGTGATCGCGGCCATCAGCAGCGGCCTCGTGCCCAAGCAGGCCCGGGGCGAGCCGGGGGTCCGGTTCGACGCCCGGAAGTTCCAGTGGGTCGCCAGCGGGTTCGACACCTCGTCCATGTGCGCCATCCGCACCGACGCGGGGGTGAACAACCTCGATGAGGCGATGAAGAAGCAGCTCACCATGTCGAGCTTCAGCAAGGGCGGCCTTTCGCACGTGGAGCCGGTGATCTTCAACGCGGTGTTCGGCACCAGGTTCAAGGTCATCACCGGATACCCCAGCGGCGGCGCCCAGCGTCTGGCGGTGAAGAACGGCGAGGTCAACGGTTTCTGCACGACCTTCCAGACCGTGAAGAGCACCGAGCTCGCCATGTTCGAGGGCTCGGCCAAGTGCTGCAAGGTGCTGATCATCGCCGGCGCGGAAAAGGAGGATCACCCGCTGCTGGAGGGCGTGCCCGCGGCCGAGCAGTTGGCCAGGGAGACGGGCAAGAGCGCGGACGACATATCCATGCTGAAGGCGATGAACGCCACCAACCGCATCAGCATCGTCCACGCGTTCCCGCCCGGGGTGCCGACGGACCGCGTGGAGGCGATGCGCGACGCCTTCCTGAAGGCGTACAACGATCCCCAGGTCCAGGAATTGGCGAAGAAGTCCAAACGGGAACTGAAGCCCAAGCGCGGGGACCAGGTGGCCAAGATCGTCAACGAGTTGCTCGCCACCCCCAAGTCGGTCCTCGACAGGATGCAGGAGATCATCTCGAAGAACTGAAGATCGACGGAGAGCCGTCCTGATCTGATGGGTGACCGGCGGCCTCGGGTTCCCGTTTCGCGCCCTCCGCCAGAGGCGTCGAGCGGGGACCCGCGGACCGCCGACTCGAACCGGAAGACCGTCAACCGGCCGTCCCCGCCGCCGCAACGCCATGTTCGAAGCCTTCATCGGAGGTCTGCTCGACGTATTCAGCCAGACCACGTTCGCGCTGATGCTCGTGGGGATCTTCCTGGGGTTCATCGTCGGCATCCTCCCCGGCATCGGCAGCCCCGGCGCGGTGGCCCTCATGCTGCCGTTCATCTTCAGCATGGACCCGGTGCAGGCGTTCGCGTTCCTGCTCGGGATGTACGCGGTGACCGGGACCACCGGCGACATCACCTCCATCCTGTTCGGCGTGCCCGGGGAGGTGGTGTCCACCGCCACCATCATCGACGGGCACCCCATGGCCAAGCGCGGCCAGGCGGGCCGGGCCCTGGGCGCGGCGCTCATGAGCTCGCTCGTGGGCGCCATCGTCGGCGCCTTCTCCCTGGCCGCGGCGATCCCCGTCGTCACCCCGCTGGTGCTGTCGTTCAAGTCCCCCGAGTTCTTCTCGCTGGCGATCCTGGGGATCTGCTTCCTCGCGGCCCTGAGCGGCGACAACAAGCTCAAGGGGGTGCTGGCCGGCGGGCTCGGGCTCATGCTCTCGACGGTCGGCCTCGACTACCAGGAGAACATCGAGCGCTACACCTTCGGTCTGGTGAACCTCTGGGAGGGCCTCGGCCTCATCGCCGCGGCGGTGGGGCTCTTCGCCGTTCCCGAGATCGTGGAGCTGTGGGTCAAGGGCTCCAGCATCGCCGAAGCCCGCGTGGGCAAGCTGGGAGGCGTGTGGCAGGGGGTGAAGGACACCTTCGTCCACCTGGGGACCACCGTCCGGTGCAGCATGATCGGCACCTTCTTCGGCCTGGTTCCCGGCGTCAGCGCGGCCCTGTCCCAGTGGGTCTCATACGCCCACGCGGTCCAGAGCGCCTCCGACCGGAGCGGCTTCGGCAAGGGCGACGTCCGCGGCGTCCTGGGGCCGGGCGCTGCCAACAATTCCGGCATCGGCGCCGCCATGATCCCCACCGTGGCCTTCGGCGTGCCCGGCAGCGCCACCACCGCCATCCTGCTCGGCGCCTTCATCATCCAGGGGCTGCAACCGGGGCCGAAGATGCTGACCGAGCACCTGACCCTGACCTTCTCCATGGTCTGGCTCATCGTCATATCGAACGTCATCACGGTCACCGTATGCCTGCTCTTCCTGAACCAGTTGGCGAAGATCACCCGGATACGCGGGTCGCTGCTCATCCCGGCGCTGTTCATGCTCATCTACCTTGCGGGCTTCGCCAACACCAACTCCTACTTCGCCATGACCACGACCCTGGTGTTCGGGGTGGCCGGCGTGGTCATGGTGAACCACGGCTGGCCGCGCCCGCCCCTGGTCCTGGGGCTGGTGCTCGGCCCCCTGGTGGAGCGGAACCTTTTCATCTCCTACGAGATCTACGGGTTGGGCTTCCTGTTGCGGCCCATCGTGATGGCGACGTTCGCCATCGCCTTTGCCGTGCTCTTCCTGCCCGGGATACAGGACTGGATGGCGCGGCGGAGCGGACCCAAGGAGAACCCGGTTGAGCCGCAACCGAGTTGACATACTCATCGGCCTGTTCCTGGTGGCGCTGATCGCCTGGGCGGTGTGGGAGGCCCAGGACTGGCGGTTCCGCACCCGGTTCTTCCCCTGGGCCATCGGTTTCCCGATGCTGGCGCTGGCGGCCGTCCATCTCGGCCTCGGCGTGTGGACCGCCATGCGCCCGCCCAAGCCCGAGGAGGGCCGGGAAGAGCCGGAACCCGCCGCGGACTCCGGGCCTCCTCCGGACCCGAGCCTCGTCCGCAGGCGCACTCTCGAGATCTCGGCCTGGGCCGTCACCTTCGCCATGGGGTTGTGGTTGCTGGGGTTCAAGGTGGGCGGTCTGGTCCTCAGCCCCGCCTTCCTGCGGTTCCAGGCCCGCGAGACCTGGACCACGAGCCTCGTGTACGGCTTCGGCGTGTACCTGTTCTTCTTCGCCGGCCTGGAGACGGCCCTGGCGTTCCCGCTGCCCCCCGGACTCATCGCCAAGTCCCTCGGCCTCCAGTCCTTCGACTCCTACCTGGTGGACCCGCTCCTGAACCTGTTCCGTTGACCCGTGCCGGTTTGCGCTTTCGCCGTGGTTTCCGGCGCCCTCGTCCGTCGGCTGCATTCCCGATGGCGGAAGCAGTCCACGATGTGGTCGTTCACCATGCCGGTGGCCTGCATGTGGGCATAGACGATGGTGGAGCCGACGAAGTGGAAGCCGCGTTGCTTCATGTCCCGGCTGATGGCGTCGGAAAGGGGCGTGGAGGCCGGCACGTCCTTCACGGATTTCCAGCGGTTCCGGATGGGCTTGCCGTCGATGAAGCGCCACATGTAGTCGGCAAAGCTGCCCCACTCTTCCTGCACCGCCAGGAAGGCCCGGGCGTTCCGCCTTGCGCTGTACACCTTGAGCCGGTTGCGGATGATGCGCGGGTCCTGCAACAGCCGCCGGAGCTTGCGGTCGCCGTAGCGGGCCACCTTGCCCACGTCGAACCCGTCGAAGGCCGCCCGATACCCCTCGCGCTTGCGCAGGACCGTGATCCAGGCCAAGCCCGCCTGCGCCCCCTCCAGCACCAGGAACTCGAACAGGGTCCGGTCGTCGTGGACCGGCACGCCCCATTCCTCGTCGTGGTACCTCACGTAGAGCTCATCGGCGCCGCACCAACTGCAACGTCTGACCAGGGCGTGTGTCCGGGAGAAGGCGGGCTCCTGCATACCCGCAAAGGCGACCGGAAGCCGTACCCGTGCTCGTTTCATCAAAAGCGCGTCCTTCGACTTCGCTACGCTACGCTCAGGACGAACGGGGCCTTCGACTTTGCACGCTCAGCATGAACAGAGTCCTTCGCTACGCTCAGCATGAATAGGATCTCCGTTTCGTCACGTTTGGGACGAACGGGGACCGTCGTTCGGGTTCCGTAAACGGCTTTCCGCCTTGGAGATGCGGCACGGCAGCCCGCGCGTGTCCGCGGAGCCGGTCACCGGGTCCCAGGGGCCGTCGTACCGCATGGCGGCGTTGATGTTGACTTCCAGCGCGCCGCGGTCCGGCCCGTCGGCCTCCGGATACCACCAGCCCATGCCGGTCCGCGCCACCCCGGGCAGGGTCGCCTCGGTGACCCGGACCTTGAGGCGGCAGCGGCCCGGACCGTCCGCAGTCTCCACCCACACCCAGTCGTCCTGGGCCAGCCGGTAACGCGCGGCGGTCTCCGGGTGCAGTTGCAGCCACGGGTCGGGCGAGACCTTGCGCGCCCAGCCCTGGTCGCGGAACCGTGAGTGGTGGTAGGTGCGCTCCCGCACGCCGGTGAGCAGGGTCAACGGGTAGGCGTCGCGCACCGTCTCGGTCTCGCGTTCCGTCCGGGTGGGCGTGTAGTCCGGCAGCGGGTCGAGGCCCAGTTCGGCCAGCCGCCCGGAATAGAGATCCACCTTGCCGGCGCCGGTCTTGAAGCCGACCCGGTCGAAGTCCCCGAGGGTGTAGGGGAAACTCGCGTACCCGGTCTCCCGCATCTGCTCCACGGTGACGCCGCAGTCGCCCAGCAGGAACTCGTTGAACTCGCGCTTGGTCTCCCAGGGAATGAACCGCCGGGCTTCGGTCAGGCCGCGGGCTTCCATGCGCCGGGCTAGGTCGCGGGCGATGCGGAAGTCGCCGCGGGCCTCGCCCCGGGGCGGCGCCGCGGGCTGGACCAGGCTCAGGCACGGCCCGGAGGCCTCCAGCGAGACCTCCTCGTCCTCCAGGCCGGTGGTCTTGGGCAGCACCATGTCCGCGTATTCCGCGGTGGGGTTCATCATGTGGGTGGCCACCGCGAGGAAGTCCAGGGACTTGAGTGCGGCCAGGGTCTTCGGCGTGTCCGGATAGGTGACCGCGATGTTGACGCCGCTGGCGTACAGGGCGCGCACGGGATAGGGCTTGCCGGTGAGCATTGCTTCGATGACCGACGGGTTGTGGCACGCGGTCTGCCAGCCCTCGGGTCCGGCCCATAGCGGGAACCGGTCCGCGCCGATGGTCTGCTTCTCCACCGCCAGGGGCAGGCGGAACTCCGGCTTGTGGAGCACCTCGATATAGTTGGTGAATCCTGCCGGCCGCTTGACGCGCCGGTTGCCCCCCTTGCGGTCGAGGTTGCCGCTGATGGCCACCAGGGCGTGGAACGCGCGAAAAGTCTGGACCCCGGCGCTGAACGCGTCGATGCCGTGCCCGCTCACGAAGCAGGACGGGCCGTCGGCGTACAGCTCCGCGGCCCGTTCGATTTCGGCCTGCGGCACGTCGGCAAGCTCCGCGGCTCGGCTCGGAGGATACCGGGCCGCCCGTTGGGCCAGCGCGTCGAAGCCGTGGCACCAGCGGGCGACGAAACCGCGGTCGTAGCGGTCGTGCAGGATCAGCCAGTGGACCATGGCCAGGCCGATGGCGGCGTCGGTTCCGGGCCGGGGCCGCAGCCACAGGTCGGCCATGGCGGCCGCGGGCGTCTCCGCGGGGTCGATGACGACCACGCGCGCGCCTCGGCCCCGGGCGCGCTTGAGGGCCTGCCACTGGGGCGGGTGCGCGGCCGCGGGGTTGCGCCCGACCACGAGCGCGCAGCGGGTGTGGTCGATGTCCTCGCCGTTGGCGATGGCGAGTCCCGTAATCCTGTCGCTGAGGGCGCGGCACCCGCCGCACAGGTCCTGGTTCATCATCCAGTTGGGCGACCCCAGTGCCCGCAGCAACAGCGCCACCATGACGCCGCGGCTGAAATGCGCGTTGCTGACCGCGCCGCAGAGCGCGGCAGGGCCGTACCGGCCGCGGACGCTCAGCAGGGCGTCGGTCATCTCGTCCAGCGCCTCGTCCCAGGAAAGGCGCCGCCATTGCCCGCCGCCCCGGGGCCCGGCGCGTTTCATGGGGTAGAGCACCCGGTCCGGATGGTACGTCAACTCCGGCAGCCCGCGGATGCCCTTGACGCAGAACGCCCCCCGTGACGCAGGATGGTCCGGATTGGGCGCGACCCCGGTCACGCGCCCGTCCTCCACGGTGACCAGTGACCCGCAATGGGCGCTGCACTCCCAGCAGGTGCTCGGGATGACGACCTTGCCTTCGCTCATGGTGTGCCGTTCCGGCTACTGTATGTAGTATAGTTGGTCTGCCTGGACAATCATCGGGTTCATTGATTCGGTTATGGGGAAACCCTGAACGATTGCCCCGTTCGTCCTGAGCGTAGCGAAGCGAAGTCGAAGGACGCGCTTGTGGAGGTCCCATGAAACTCTTTCCACTGATTCTGCTGGCCATGACCGCCGGCGCAGCCATCGTATCGACGTCCGGCCCGGCCCATGCGGGCGCCGTGGTGGAAGTGGTGCTGGTGGACCGCCTGGACGACCCCCGGGGTTACTGTCTGGACATCCTGGGCTACAAGCAGCGGGCCAGGCTCGAACGGGGGCTCCAGGGCCACAGTTGCTACAGCTACCAGGGGGAGGTCGGCGTGGACCAGGGGTTCGACCGGGAGGCCGTCGAGGCGGGCCGGTTCCGTATGCCGGGCTTCGACGTGTGCATGGCCGCGGACGCGGCGCAACCGGGCGCCCGGCTCGGCCTGGCGAAGTGCGACGACTCCCCGCAGCAGGACTTCTCGCTGACGGCCCGGGGCGAGATCGTTCCCAGGGGCGCGCCGAGTCTCTGTGTGACGGTCGCAGGCGGCGAGGGGGTCCCCGGAGGGGGCGGCAGGCCCGTGCACCTCAAGCGGCGCCTGACCCTGGAGCCTTGTGACGAAGGCCGCTCCCGTCACCAGCGGTGGCGGCTCCGCAGCGAAGCCGATTAGCAGCGGCCCGGAAGGGGCCGGGGCACGGGATGCGGCGTCCTGCGGCTACGCCAGACCGAAGAGCGCCGCGGGATTCCGCCGGGTGATCTTGTCGTACTGGGGAGCGGTGATGCTCCCCAGTTCCTTCAGGTTGCGGAGCGCCTCGATCTCGGTGGACTGGTCGTTGTGGCCGTAGTCCGTGCCGATGACGATGTTGTCCTCACCCGAATACCGGAAGACGTAGTCCACGTCGTCGTCCGTCTGGCAGGACACGTACTGCCGGTATTCCTTGAGCGGGTTGTCCGGCAGTTCCTTTCCCTGGGCGCCCCAGCGGCGCTTCAGGTCCTTGACCACGTAGGGTATCCACAGGGCCGCGGCCTCGGCCCAGTGGAACCGGAGCTTCGGGAAGCGTTCCGGCAGCCCTCCCATGATGACCGAGTGGAACGCGCCGATGACGGGGATGCGGAACTTCCAGAAGCTGCCGCCGCCGTTGTACTGGGACACGAGGTCGAGTTCCCGGGGGTTGCCGTTGCCCACGTGGACGCCCACCGCCATGTCGAGTCGGCACATCTCCTCGTAGAGGGGATGGAAATAGGGGTCGGTCAGGAGCCGGTGTCCCTCGATGCCGCGCATGAAGACCCCGCAGGCGCCCTGCTCCTTGCAGAACTGCAACTCTTCGAGGGCCGCGCCCATGTCCAGCAGCGGCAGCACGCAGATCCACCGCAGCCGGCCCTTGCCCTGCCGGTGGAGGTCGGCCAGCCAGCGGTTGTAGCCCCTGGTGATGGCGATCTCCCAATCGGGCTTTTCGGTGATCTGCTCGATGAAGATGGTCGGATAGAGGACCTGGACGTCCACGCCGAGCTCGTCCATGTGCTTGAGCCGCGCCTCCACGTTCTCCATCTCGCGGGTCTCGCGGGGCGTGAACATGACGCGGCCGGTGCGGTCGGCGACTTGGTCCAGCTCCCGGGCCGTCATGACGATGCGGACCAGGCCCCGGATCTTCCCGTCGATGAACCAGTATTCGCCTCCCCCCTCACCGCTCGGCTTGACGATGACCGGACGATACTTCCGGTCCGCGGCATCCATGTAGTCCCAGGTATGTTCCGACTCCACCACGTGGGCATCGGCGTCGATGGTCGGCATGGTCCCTACCTCGCTTCCTTGCGCTTGCCGCCAAGCCAAGCCTGCACCTCCGGCTCGGCGACAGCTCCGGGTACCAGATCGCTCACCCCACGTCGCTCCAGACGGGATAGGGCTCCTTCACGTAGCGCTTTGGGAGACCGTCCGAATCCTAGCAGTTCCGGCCGAAAAGAGGAACGGATGATACGCGGAGAGGGAACCTTTGACGGCGCTTCAGGAATTTGTGTGGGTAAGTGGTCTTTGGGCGACGCCCTCGGGGTAGACATCGAGGCCACCGAAATGGAAGTAGATGGCGTCGCGGCAGCGCAGGATGCTCGGGGTCCGATACGGAAACCGGGCCGGCACCGGCCGCCTGACGGCCCCGGACCGAAGGGCTGCCTACCTACACGATTCCTGAAGAGCCTGGATTTCCGTGCAGGGCTGCCAGCGCCTCACAGCAGCGGCAGGATGGCGCCGAACAGCAAGCCCTCGAACAGGGAGCGTTTCAACAGCAGGTCGAGGGTGACGAAGACCAGGGCCCAGACGGAGAAGGCGGCCAGGGCGCACCGGGGCCAGGAGGCCCCGCCGTACCAGCGCAGGAACAGGACCATGTAGAGGGGGATGGCGAGCGGGAAGCCGATGAGGAGCACCAGCACGCAGAAGGCCCCCAGCCAGGCGATGACGGGGGCGGCCCTGGACCACGGCGCCACGTCCGGGACGGCTTCGTCCTCGGCCGCGCTCGGGTAGAGCAGTTCGCGGCCCAGGCTGAACAGGATCAGCGCCAGCGTGGGTACGCCCAACACCACCGGCACGAGCCCTCCCTGTCCTTCAAACCCGAGGGACAGGGCCACCACCAGCGCCACCACCGCCAGGTAGAGCAGGTTGACGACCACACAGGTGGAGTCAATGCGCTTCATGGCGGTCTCGTCAGCGGGTCCGCAGCCGCTTCGCCACCGGCGCCGCCACCATGGTGAGGATGAGGATCCAGGAGATGGCGCTGTCGAAGAAACCCGAATAGCTGCCGTCGTGGATGCGCAGGGTCAGCAGGAAGGACTTCTCCGCCAGGTTGCCGAGCACGAAGCCGATGACCAGGGGCAGCACCGGCACGCCCGCGCGCCGCATGCCGAAGCCGAGCACGCCGAGCAACACCACCAGCACCACGTCCCAGACGTTCTCCCGCAGGATGTACGTTCCGGCCAGGGAGACCACCGCGATGACCGCGGAGAGGTAGTGGACCGGGACCCGGGTGATGACGGCCAGGTAGCGGGCGGCAAAGAGGCCGAAGATGCTGGCGAAGGCGTTGGACACCACGTAACCGTTGAGCAGGGTCCAGACGAAGATGGGCTGCTCCACGATCAACTGGGGGCCCGGCGAGATCCCGTGCATGATGAATATGCTCAGGAGCAGGGCCATGGCGAGGCTCCCGGGGATGCCGAAGCTGAGCGTGGTCAGCAACGCCCCGCCATCCTTGGAGTCGTTGGCCGCCTCGCTGGCGATGACCCCCTCGGGATGGCCCTTGCCGAAGGATCCCGGGTCCCTGGAGGACTGCACCGCGACGGTATAGGCGATGAGGTTGGCGGTCTCGCCCCCCACTCCCGGTATGATCCCCACCAGCGTGCCGATGGAAGAGCTGCGCAGCAGGCACACGGCGTGGCGGAAATTCTCCAGCACCCCCTGCCAAGCGCCCCGTATGCTGGCCTGGACGTCGTCCCGGGCGATGGTGCCGCCCTGGGCCGAGTAGTTGATGAGCTCGCCGATGGCGAACAGCCCCACGAAGAAGGGGATCAGGGGAATGCCGTCCCACAGATATTCGCTGCCCAGGGTGTAGCGGATGAGCCCGGTGGGCTCGTTGAGCCCCACCAGGGACAGCAGGATGCCGACGCCGCCGGCGATGAGGCCCTTCAGCAACGACCCCTGGCTGACGGTGGCGGTGGTGACGAGGCCGAACACCACCAGCCAGAAGATCTCCGGGTGGCCGAAGGCCAGCACCAGGGGCCGCATGACCTGGATCAGCAGGGCGAGGATCACGAGTCCGAACAGCGCGCCCAGGAGGCAGGCCCCGGCCGACAGGCCCAGGGCCCGGGCCGCCTCCCCCCGCTTGGCCATGGGGTAGCCGTCGAAGCAGGTGGCGGCGTTCACCGGCGTGCCCGGCGTGTTGAGCAGGATGGCGCTGATGGAGCCGCCGAAGGAGCTCGCCCCCATGATGCCGGAGAACAGATAGACCGCGGTGACGGCGTCCCAGGTGAACGTGAACGGGAGCAGCATGGACATGGCGAGGATGCCGCCCAGGCCCGGCACCGCGCCGAAGACTAGGCCGATGATGCTGCCCACGCACAGCGTCAGGATGACGTGCGGCTCGGCAATGGTGACCAGGGCGCCGCCGAATCCCTCGAACATGGACGTGGCCGTCTCTCGGCGTGACCGACGGTGGTCACTTGACGTATTTCTTCAGCAGGGAGGCGTTGTCTCCCACCAGGCCGATCATGTCTCCGATGAGCTTCGAGGTGTCCCGGGCGCTCAGCGGGGCCACGATGTTGCCGTTGGCCTGGATCTTTTCCTTGAGCTTGGCGTCGTCGTTGACCTTCACCAGGGCGGCCTCCAGCACCGAGGCGACTCCGGCGGGGGTCTTGGGCGGCAAGGCGTAGAGGTTCTGCCCCACCAGGGAGGCCGACCCCAGCTCCGGAAACCCCTGCTCCACGCCGGTGGGGATGTCGGGGAACTTGGGATGCCGCTCGGGCAGATAGACGGCGATGGCCTTGGCCTCGCCGGACTGGACCGCGGTGGTCCAACGGTTGACCAGGGGCAGGTTCGTGATGGCGATGTCGCCCCGGATGATGCCCGTGATGAGTTCCGGTCCCTTGAAGCCGGCGATGAAGTCCACGGGATAGCCCACGAGGTTGGCGGTGATGACCGAGATGGGGAAGGTGTTCCCGCCGGTCCCGGTGATGCCCGCCTTGATGGGCTTCGTGGCCGTCTTCATCTGCTCGAGGGACGTCCATCGGTCCATACCCTTCCTGGTGGTGGCCTGGAGGAAATACGGGTTGGACACCTGGCGTCCGATCCAGGTGAAGCTCCGCAGGTCGGGGTCCATCCCCCGCACCACCTGGTTGACCGCCTGGCCGGGCAGGTTGATGGCCGCCATGGTGTAGCCGTCGGGCTTGGACCGGTTCAGGATCGTCACCGAGTTCCTGCCGCCCGCCCCCGGCACGTTTCGGACCACCACGGGCACGCCCAGTATCTTCGACAGGACGTCGCCCTGGAGCCTCGCCGCGGTGTCCATGGCCCCGCCCACCGAAAAGCCCACGAGGATCGTGATGGGCTTGGCGGGATATTTGTCCTGGGCCGCCGCGGGCGTACCGGCCAGCGCCAGGGCGCCGGCCGCGAGCATGGCGATGGCCGCCGTTCGCAACGGTTTCGAGTTCAGCATGGGGACTCCTTTCCTGCCGGAGGATACGATGAAGAAGGGCGGTTCGACACGGTGCGGACCTTATCGCCCCGTCCACGACCTTGTCAAGGAACCTCTGATCAATTCCGGCTCGAGGCGCCTCTCCCCTGAAAAAGCGCGTCCTTCGACTTCGCTTCGCTACGCTCAGGACGAACGGGGGCAATTGTTCAGAGTTTCCTCAACGGCTATCCCCTCGCAAACGATCCCTTGCAGCGGCTACCTCCGGAGCAGCGATGGGTCGAAGGGCTCCAGCAGCCCTTCCAGCCTCACCTCGCGCACCCGGGCCTCCGGCGGGCGCGCCCGTCGGGGGTATTGGACCGGCGGCGCGGGCTTGGTGGCGTCCAGGATCATGACCGCGCCCATCACCGGCTCGTGGGCGCCGTCCGGGGTGTACTCCCAGTTGGACGGCAGCAGGTCGCCGGGTCCGTTCCAGTCCGGGATCGTCAGCACGTCCTTCTCCGGCCGCAGGCGCGTGCCCACGGCCCAGGTCACTTCCGGCTCGTGGAACACGTCGATGTCCTCGTCCACCACCACCACGCACCGGAGGTTCTCGGGTTCCGTGGCGATGGCGGCCAGGGCCGCCCGCTTGACCTCCGAGTCGCGGCGCTTGCGCAGGGAGATGTAGCAGTGGGTGCGCGCATGGGCGGGCACGTTGACGTTCACCACCCCCGGGACGGCTTCCTTCACCCGCCGGTAGATGGTGCCCATGCGGGGCAGGCTCCCGAGCACCAGGTGTTCCCGGCCCGCGGGGAAGACGTCGTAGTAGATGGGGTTGCGGCGCATGGTCATGGCCGACACGCGCATGACCGGCTGGGCCCCGACGCTCACGTAGTAGCCGGTCCATTCGCCGAAGGGGCCTTCGAGCCGGGTCTCGTCGGCGGGGAGGCGTCCCTCGACGACGATCTCGGCGTGGGCGGGCACCAGGAGGTCCACGGACTCGGCCTCGACGAGCTGGATGGGCTCCTGCAGCAGCGCGCCCGCCTCGGCGAACTCCCCGCCGACGCCCGGCAGCCTGGAGACCGCCCCGAGCATGAACGTAGGGTAGTGCCCGATGACCAGGGCGAACTCCGTGGGCTCGCCCCGTTCCGAGCGGCGCCGGTGGATGTAGCCGCCGTGGTGGCTGCCCTGGAAATAGACCCCGAGGGTGTGCGGGTCATGGACCTGGTGGCGGTAGATCCCGGCGTTCTGGACGCCCGTATCCGGGTCCTTGAGGATCAGGACGCCGCCGGTGACGTAGGGGCCGGCGTCGAGCTCGTTGTGGAACGGGATGGGCAGGGCGGACAGGTCGGCCGCGTCCCCCGTGAGCACCACCTCCTTCACCGGACCGTCGGCCACGGTCTCCGGCGGGATGGGGCTCGCCTGCCTTTCGCCGTACACGCGGGCCATGTCCGGCACGCCGGTGTCCAGGGCCAGGGCCAGCCGCTCGTAGGTGGCCGTCAGGTTGATGGCCAGGGGCATGGACGAGCCTTCCACGTCGGTGAAGATCAGCGCGGGGAACCGTCCCTCCTCGCCCAGCCTCGCGGCGATGGCGGTGACGTCGAACCTGCGGTCCACCCGTCGGGTGACCACCCGGACCTGGTCCGGGTCCGAGTCCGCCAACTGCTCGATGAACGCGCGCAGATCCTTTGCCATGTGTGTGGTCCTTTCCTGTCCTTTCGCGTCCTTCGACTCCGCTTCGCTACGCTCAGGACGAACGGGGCAATCGTCCAGGGTTCCATTGTCCAGGGTCCGATCGTCCAGGGTTTCCTGTGGCTCTGAGCAGGACCTCGAATACTTGGGGGTGTTCCATTGTCCAGGGTTTCCTTTCGTCCGCAACACGCCCGCGGGCGGTGCTTGAAATCAGGGAGCCTATATCATAGACGATAGGCTTTCCGAGCGACTCTCCCATGGGAACCTACCTGCTCCGCCGACTGATCGGAACGATCCCCGTGATGGTCCTGATCAGCATGCTCGTGTTCCTGCTGATCCAGGCCGCGCCGGGCGACCCCACGCTCATGCTGCTCGGAGAGGACACCACCGCCGCGGACATCGCCGAGGCCAAGGAGCGGTGGGGGCTGGACCAGCCGATCTACGTCCAGTACCTCAAGTTCTTCGTGTCCGCGGTCCAGGGGAACTTCGGACGGTCCTTCAAGTACGACGAGCCGGTGCTGGACGTCATCGTCGCCCGGGTGCCGGCGACCCTGGAACTCGCCGCCGCCGCGGTGCTCATCGCCCTCGTCATCGCCATTCCCCTCGGGGTATGGGCCGCGGCCAAGCCCAACTCGTGGGTGGACAACACCGGCACCACCTTCGGCCTGTTCGGCATCAGCATGCCCAGCTTCTGGTTCGGCATCATGCTCATCCTGCTGTTCGCCGGGATACTGAACGTCCTGCCGTCCGCGGGCCGGGACACCTACGGCATCGCCGGCAAGCCCGTCACCGGCTTCTACATCCTCGACAGCGCCCTCCAGGGGAACTGGGCCGGAGTGCGCGACGGCCTGGAGCACGTGTTCCTGCCGGCCCTCGCCCTCGGCGCCAACATGCTGGGGATCCTCATGCGCGTGACGCGGTCGTCGGTGCTGGAGGTCATGCACGAGGAGTACGTGACCACGGCCCGGGCCAAGGGGCTGGTGGAGCGCAAGGTGCTGTGGCGCCACGTGCTGAGCAACGCCCTGATCCCGGTCATCACCGTGGTGGGGCTGGAGCTCGGCACGCTCCTGAGCGGCTCCATCATCGTGGAGACGGTCTTTTCGTGGCCCGGCAGCGGCAGCCTCCTGGTCATCGCCCTGAACGCCAGGGACCATCCGCTGGTGACCGGCCTCGTGCTGGTCTATACCGCGGCCTTCGTGGCCATCAACTTCCTCATCGACGTGCTCTATGCAGTCATCGACCCCAGGATCCGGTATTAGCGCGGGCGCCCCGGAACCGTCCGGCGCCAGGCGGCCCGGCCGCGGGTGGTGGCGCCGCTGGATGCGCGTGAAGGTCTATGCCGGCGGGCTCATCGTGCTGCTGTTCGTGGTCGTGGGCATACTCGGTCCGCTGGTGGCGCCCTACGACCCCAACCACCAGAGCCTGGAAACCATGCTGCAGGCGCCCCAGTGGTTCTGGGGACCGCATTTCCTCGGCACCGACAACCTCGGCCGGGACATCCTGAGCCGCATCGTGTTCGGCGCCCGGGTGTCATTGCTGGTGGCCTTTGCGGTGGTGTTCATCTCCGGCTTCGTCGGCGTCCTGCTGGGCGCCTCATCGGGCTACTTCGGAGGCAACATCGACTTCTCCATCCAGAAGCTGGTGGAGGTGGTGTGGGCCTTCCCGCCCCTGCTCCTGGCGCTGACCATCATGGCGTTCCTCGGCCAGGGGCTGTTCAACCTGATCCTGGCCCTGGTGGCCCAGAGGTGGATCCAGTACTGCCGGGTGACCCGCGGGCAGAGCCTTTCCCTCAAGGCCCGGGAGTTCGTCATCTCGGCCAAGTCGCTGGGCGCCAGCGACGCCCAGATCATCGCGCGCCACATCATCCCCAACCTCATCCAGGTCTCCCTGGTCATCGGCACTTTCGCCATGGCGTCGTCCATCATCTCCGAGGCGAGCCTGAGCTTCCTGGGTCTCGGGGTGCCCCCCGAGATCCCCACCTGGGGCACCATGCTGGCCGACGGCCGGATCTACATCAGCACCGCGTGGTGGCTGGCCCTGTTCCCCGGGCTCAGCATCTTCGTCACCGTCCTGGGGATCAACCTGCTGGGCGACGCCCTGCGGGACGTGCTGGACCCCCGGCTCAAGCGGGCGGGGACCGGGATCTGACCCCACCGGCAGGACCCGCACACGGATTCCCACGGATCGAACCCTCATGTCGCGACTCGGAATGGTTCTCTACCACGGCATCGAGAGCGGCCATGCGTTGCGGAACTACGCCCGCATCGCCGAGGAGGCCGGCTTCGACTCCCTGTGGGTGACCGAGCGCTATTTCCACGAAGAGACCTTCTCCCTGCTGGGGTTCCTGGCCGCGGCCACCCGAAGGATACGGCTGGGGCTCGGCGTCACCAACCCGTACACGCGCCACCCGGCGCTCCTGGGCATGTGCGCGGCGACCCTGGACCGCATCTCCGGGGGGCGGTTCCTCCTGGGGCTGGGCCGGAGCGACAAGTCGGTGGTCGAAGGCCGGATGGGCATGCCTTACGAGCGGCCGCTGCGCACCCTCGAGGAGACCGTCGCCCGGCTCAGGCGGCTCCTGGCCGGCGAGCGCGTCACCGACGGCGAGCGCTGCGGCCCGAAGGGCGTCCGGCTTGCGGTGGAGCCGGCGCAGCCGCGCCTGCCCATCTACCTGGCCGCCATCGGGCCCAGGGCCCTGCGGCTGGCGGGAGCGGTGGCCGACGGCGTCCTGCTCAACGCCTACGTCCCGGTGGGCTACGTCCGCTACGCGGTCCGGGAGATCGCCGCCGCGGCCAGGGAGGCGGGCAGGGACCCCGCGGCCATCGACGTGGCCTGCATGCTGGTCGTGCGCCTGACCGACGACCCGCCGCGGATGATGCCGGCGCTCAGGGAGAGGATGGCGCGGCTGCTGGCCGAGCCCTTCGTGGGGGAGGTGCTGCTGGAGCGGGGCGGCTTCGACCCCGGCATCCTGCCGCCGCTCCGCGCCGCCGCGGAAGGCGGAGGCGAGGAGGCCGCGGCGCACCTGGTCACCGACGCCATGGTGGAGGCGTTCTACCTGCTCGGAGACGCTTCCACGTGCCGCGGACGCATGGCCGAATACCGCGAGGCGGGGGTGGACCACCCGTTGCTGCTGCCGCGGCTCGAAGACTACGAGAGCGTAGCGGACGCCCTGGGGCCCCGCTCCCGGGCCTCGGTGGCGTCCGGCCCGACCGCCGGGGCTTCGCCGGAAGGCATCCATGAAGACGAAGCCTGACACCCCGGCCCCGACTCCCGGGAACCCTCTGAACGTCCGCTTCTTCTACGGCTGGGTGGTGGTGGCCCTGACCTTCGTGGCGACGCTCATGGCCGCGGGCATCCGGGCCGCGCCGCAGACCTTCGTCCGGCCGCTGGAGGCGGAATTCGGCTGGAGCCGCGCGTCGATCATGTCCGCGGTGTCCATCAACCTGGTGCTGTACGGGGCCATCGGCCCGGTCGGCGGCCGCATCCAGGACCGCCGCGGGGTGCGCGTGGTGATGCTCGCCGCCCTGGCGCTGTTGTGCGTCGGGGTGGGCCTCACCGCATACATCGACGGGCTGTGGGAGTTCGTCCTGGTGTGGGGCTTCGTCGTGGGCACGGGCGCCGGCGGCCTGTCGTCGGTGCTCGCGGCCAGCGTGGCCCACCGCTGGTTCGTGCGCCACCGGGGCGTGATGCTGGGCCTGCTGAACAGCGCGGGTTCCACCGGACAGCTCATCTTCATCCCCCTGGTCATGGGCATCATCGTGGCCTGGGGCTGGCGCGCCGCGGCCACGTCCCTGGCCTGTGCGGCCGCGGTCGTCTTCGTCCTGGTCTGGTGGCTCATGCGCAACGACCCGGCCGACGTGGGCGGCGAAGCCCTGGGGGAGTCCGAAGCCGCCACGTTGACGGCGGCCGCGGGCGGGGGGCCGCGCCCGGTCACGAGCACCTCGGTGAGGGACGCCCTGCGGCGCCGCACCTTCTGGCTCCTGTGCGGCGCCTACGCCATTTGCGGCGGCACGTCCAACGGGCTCATCGGCAGCCACATGATCCCCCACGCCCTGGACATCGGCATCAGCGCCGGGGCCGCCTCCTGGACCGTGGCGATCATGGGGGGCATGAACTTCGTCGGCACCATGATGGCGGGTTGGCTCAGCGACCGCATGGACCCCCGCAAGGTCCTGGCCTGGGTCTATGGGTTGCGGGCGGTGTCGTTGTTCATCCTGCCGGCGGTCACCGGCCCCGGCGGCCTGTTCGTGTTCGCGGTGATCTACGGCCTGGACTGGTTCGCCACCGTGCCGCCGGTGGTGGCCCTGGCCGGCGCCACCTTCGGCAAGAACTCCGTGGGCAGCATCTACGGCCTGATCTTCATGTCGCACCAGTTGGGCGGGGCCGCCATGGCCCAGGGCGGCGGCGTCATCTTCGACTACTTCGGCGACTACGTTCCCGCGTTCCTCATCGGCGCGGTGCTGGCGGTCCTGGCCGCGGCCATGTCCCTGGCCATCGCCAGGGAAGCGCCGCCTGCGCCGTTGCCCACGCCGCAGCCCGGGCTGGCGACCACGTGAGCGAACGGCGGAAGGAGACCCTGGACAATTGCCCCGAACCCTGAACGATTGCCCCGTTCGTCCTGAGCGTAGCGAAGCGAAGTCGAAGGACGCGCTTTCCCACAGGGAGAGGCGCTTCGAGCCGATCGTGTGCGGGACCGGCTGACGGGAGGCAGCGGCGGCGAGACATGCCCGCAGCGCAACGCCGAAGAACGGGCCGGGGAGCCCCGGCCATGGCGGCAGCGGCCCTCTGGACCGTCCTGTGGCTGCCATTGGCGGAGGCCGCGGACGACCCCGTCCAGAGAGGCGCGTACCTCGCCCGGGCCGGCCTCTGCATCGCCTGCCACACCGATTACGACAATGGCGGCGCCGAGCTCGCCGGCGGCAACGCCATCTCGGTCCCTTTCGGGACCATCTACAGCACCAACATCACGCCGGACCGAGAGACGGGCATCGGCGAGTGGAGCGACGAGGAGTTCCTCCGGGCCATGAGAAGGGGGGTCGGCCGCGGGGGCGAGCACCTGTTCCCGGCCTTCCCCTACACCTCGTTCACCCACATGACGGACGGAGACGTCCTGGCCCTCAAGGCGTACCTGTCCCGCGTCGAACCCGTAAGGAAGGAGAACCGGGCGCACGAGTTGACCACGCCGTTCGGCTGGCGCTTCCTCCTGGCCGGCTGGAAGTGGCGCTATTTTGACGAGAGCCGGTGGACGCCGGAACCCGGCCGGTCGGCCCGGTGGAACCGCGGCGCCTACCTCGTCCGGGCGGTCGCCCACTGCGGCGAATGCCACACCCCGCGGGACTGGGCCGGCGGGTTGCAGCGGGACCTCTCCATGGCCGGAAGCTCCTACGGACCAGAGGGAGAGCCGTCCCCCAACATCACCCCGCACCCGGAGGCCGGCGTCGGCGACTGGACCGTAGATGACATGGTGGAGCTGTTGCAGAGCGGCTTCAAGCCCGACGGCGACAACGTCCAGGGCCTGATGGAGAGGGTCACGGTCCACGGCTACGCGCACATGACCGACGAAGACCTCACCGCCATGGCCGTGTACCTCCGCTCGCTGCCGCCCAACGACCACCGGGTGGAGTAGGGCGCCGGGGTTCCGGGGCGCGCCCCGGGAGTCGATCGTCGTAGTGGTCGAAGCCGCGTTCGACGTTGACGCAGACCACGTCGATGTCGCCGAAAAGCGCGTCCTTCGACTTCGCTTCGCTACGCTCAGGACGAACGGGGGCAATTGTTCAGAGTTTCCTTAGCGACCCTTCTCCCGTATTATCAACAGGTTGCAGGAGATTCTCCCGGACTGTGACCCAGGAACTCCCGCCGAGTCTTCACCCGCGGGCATACGCCTTCTCGATGGCGTCCACGGCGTCCGCGGTGGGGACCGAGGCGCCTTCGTCGTTCAGGATCCGCCCCAGGGCGTCCACCAGCCGGACCACGTTTTCCCGCCGGCTCGATTCCCCCATCAGTCCGATGCGCCAAGTCTTCCCGGCCAGGGCGCCGAGTCCGCCGCCGATCTCGATGTCGAAGTCCAGCAGCAGCCGTTTGCGGACGGCGGCGTCGTCGAGTCCTTCGGGGATGCGGACGCTGTTGAGCATCCACAGGCGGTGGCCCTCCTGTGAGGCCAGGGGGATGCCCAGGACCTCCAGCCCCGCGGCCAGCGCCCGGTGGTTCGTCTCGTGGCGCCGGAACCGGGCTTCCAGGCCTTCCCGTTGGACTTCGCTCAGGGCCGCGTGAAGACCGTAGTTCATGGAGATGGGCGCGGTGTGGTGGTAGGCCCGGTCCTCGCCCCAGTAACGCTCGATCATGGTCAGGTCCAGGTACCAGCTCCGTACCTTGCTCCGGCGTCGGGCCAGCTTCTCGCGCGCAGCCCGGTTGAACGACACCGGGGACAACCCGGGCGGGCAGCTCAGGCACTTCTGCGTGCCGCTGTAGCAGGCGTCCACGTTCCACGCGTCGATGGTCACCGGACATCCCCCCAGCGAGGTGACGGTGTCCAGCACCAGCAGCGCGCCGGCGTCGTGGGCGAGCCGGGAGATCTCTTCCACCGGCTGCCATACGCCGGTGGAGGTCTCCGCGTGCACCAGCGTCACCACATGGACTTCGTGCTCCTCCAGCGCCTGCTCCACCTGCTCCGGCCGGATGATCTCGCCCCAGGGGGCCTCCACCTTCACCAGGTTCCCGCCCAGGCGTTCCACGATGTCCGCCATGCGCGTGCCGAAGACGCCGTTCACGCACACCAGCACCGTGTCCCCCTCCTCGACGAGGTTCACGAGGCAGGCCTCCATGCCCGCGCTGCCGGTGCCCGACACCGGGAACGTCAGATCGTTCTCCGTGTGGAACAGCCAGCGCAGCATGCTCTTGCTCTCCTCCATGACCTTGAAGAACTCCGGATCCAGGTGGCCGACCACCGGCGCCGACAGCGCCTCCAGGACCCGGGGATGCGGGTTGCTGGGGCCGGGTCCGAGCAGGATCCTCTGGGGCGGGTTCAAGGGTGAAGCCATGCGGGTTGCTCCTGTGGTTCGCTTGTGGGCGGTTCGGGCGCGGTGTATCCTGAACTACACTGTATCCTGAAGTATCCTGACGGTTGCCTCACGTAGGCTATAGCAACGGCGGCCGGCGCCATCAACCAGTGCCACGACCCTTCCGCATCCATGAGACCCGCCTCCATGAGCCTTCCCAAGCGGTTGGAGCAGGCCCTCGTCCGGGACGGCCTGCTCGCCCCCGGAGACGCGGTGCTCGTGGGCGTGTCCGGCGGCCCGGACTCGGTGGCGCTCCTGCACGTCCTGCGGGAGGTCGGCGCCTCCCTCGGCCTGAGCCTGGAGGTGGCCCACGTGGACCACGGCATCCGGGGGCCGGAGAGCCGGGACGACTGCGAGTTCGTCCGGGGCATGGCCGCACGGCTGTCGCTGCCCTTCCACTTGGCCCGGCTCGACCTTGGGGAGGCCGGAGACCGCCGCGGCGCGGGGAACCTCGAAGCCCGCGCGCGCGAGCGGCGTTACCGGTTCTTCGCGGAGGTCGCCTCGGAGCGGCGCATGGGCAAGGTCGCGGTGGGGCACAACCGCGACGACCAGGTGGAGACCATGCTCATGTGGCTGCTCCGCGGCTGCGGGCCGGAAGGGTTGAAGGGCATGCCTGCGGCCCGGCCCCTGGCGCGGTCCCCGGAGGGGGCCGGCCGGGCGGTGTTGATCCGTCCGCTCCTGGAGGCGTCCCGGGACGAGGTCCTTGCGTTCCTGGAGAGCCGGGGTCTGGACTATCGGGAAGACCCCACCAACCGGGACGCGCGTTACCTGCGGAACTGGCTCCGGGGCGTCGTCCTGCCCGAGCTACGGAGCCGGAGCGACGGCGGCGGCGCGCTGGAGCGCCGGCTCGCGCGGCTGGGCGGGATGCTGCGGTCCGACCACGCGCTCCTGGAACGGCAAGTGGCGGCCGCGTACCCGGGAGTGGCCCGCGGCGGCGCGCTGGACCGTACCGGCTTCCTGGCCCTCGACCCCGAGATCCGCCCCCGGATGGCGCGGTTCTGGCTGCGCCGGGAGTTGGGGACGCTCCGGCGCATCGGCTTCGCCCACGTGGACGCGGTCACCAGGCTCATGGCCGGCAGCCGTCCCCACGGCCGGGTGTCCCTGCCCGGCTCCTGGACCGTGGTCCGGCAGTACGACACCGTCCGGCTGGCCCGTTCGGCGGAGGTCCAGCGGGCGAAAGACCCGCCGGCGAAAGACTATTCCTGCCCGCTCCCGCTGGAGGGCGAGGTCACGGTTCCCGAGGCCGGCGTCCGGGTCACCGCGTGGCGCTCCCGGAAGCGGGAGATACCCCAGGACCCTTTCGAGGCGGTCTTCGACCTTTCCGGTCTGGGGCGCCCGGAGGGGCGGCTGCGGCTGCGGAACCCCCGCCCCGGAGACCGGTTCCGGCCCCTGGGCATGGCCGGGCGCAAGAAGCTGAAAGACCTGTTCATCGACCGGAAGGTGCCCCGGCGCCGGCGCCGGACCGCGCCGTTGCTGGTGGTGGGAGACGAGATCGCGTGGATTCCCGGTTGCGCGCGCAGCGACTTGGCCCGGGTGGGGCCGGAGACCCGGGAGGTCTGGCGGATCCGGGTCTCGCGCAGTCCCGATGCGGGGGACCCGGGTTGACTTGGGCGGTTCCCGTTCTTATTGAAACAACTCTACCCGTATGTTAAGGCTTCCGGTATATTGCCTTTTTCCCGCGTATAGCGGAGGTGGGAGAAACCCGGCTTGAACCAGGCGACGAAGAACCTTGCCCTGTGGCTCGTCCTCGGACTTATGTTCCTGCTGCTGTTCAACGTCTTTACCCGGCAGCAGGGGCGCGAGCCCGAGATCATGTTCAGCGATTTCTGGTCCGCGGTGCAGCGCGGCGACGTCCAGGAGGTCACCATCCAGGGCCAGCACGTCCACGGCAAGTACCAGAGCGGCGAGCGGTTCCGGACCTTCTCGCCCGACGACCCGGAACTGGTGAAGACGCTGCGGGAGAAGGACATCCGCATCGCCGCCAAGCCCGAGGACGATTCCCCGTGGTACTTCGTGCTGCTGGTGAACTGGTTCCCCATGCTGCTGCTGGTGGGCGTGTGGATCTTCTTCATGCGGCAGATGCAGGTGGGAGGCGGCAAGGCCATGTCCTTCGGCAAGAGCCGGGCGCGCCTGCTGAACGAGAACCAGGCGCGGGTCACGTTCAGCGACGTGGCCGGGGTGGACGAAGCCAAGGACGAGCTGCAGGAAGTCATCGCGTTCCTCAAGGACCCCAAGAAGTTCACCCGGCTGGGGAGCCGGATCCCCAAGGGCTGCCTCCTGGTGGGGCCCCCGGGCACCGGCAAGACCCTGCTGGCCCGGGCCATCGCGGGCGAGGCCGGAGTCCCCTTCTTCAGCATCAGCGGCTCCGACTTCGTGGAGATGTTCGTGGGCGTGGGCGCCTCGCGGGTCCGCGACCTGTTCGTCCAGGCGAAGAAGCAGGCCCCGTGCATCGTCTTCGTGGACGAGATCGACGCGGTGGGACGCCAGCGCGGGGCCGGCCTCGGTGGCGGACACGACGAGCGGGAGCAGACCCTCAACCAGTTGCTCGTGGAGATGGACGGCTTCGAGGCCAACGACGGCGTGATCCTCATCGCAGCCACCAACCGGCCGGACGTCCTGGACCCGGCGCTGCTGCGGCCGGGCCGCTTCGACCGCCGGGTGGTGGTGCCGCGGCCCGACGTCAAGGGACGCGAAGGCATACTGGCGGTGCACAGCCGGCGGGTGCCCCTGGACGGCGACGTGGACATCCGGGTGCTCGCCCGGGGGACTCCGGGGTTCGCCGGCGCGGACCTGGAGAACCTGGTCAACGAGGCGGCGCTCCTTGCGGCGCGGCATGACAAGGACAAGGTCAACATGAACGACTTCGAGTTGGCCAAGGACAAGGTCATGATGGGAACCGAGCGCAAGAGCATGATCATCAGCGACGAGGAGAAGCGGATCACCGCCTACCACGAGTCGGGCCACGCGCTGGTGGCCAAGCTCCTGCCGGGGGCCGACCCGGTGCACAAGGTGACCATCATCCCCCGCGGCATGGCCCTGGGCCTGACCCAGCAGCTTCCCGTGGACGAAAGGCACAGCCAGCACAAGCAGTACCTCCTCAACAACGTGACCATCCTCTTCGGCGGGCGGGTCGCGGAGGAGCTCGTGCTGGACCACATGACCACGGGCGCGGGGAACGACATCGAACGCGCCACCGAGATCGCCCACAGGATGGTGTGCGAGTGGGGCATGAGCGAGAAGCTGGGGCCCATGACCTTCGGCAAGAAGGAGGAGCAGATCTTCCTCGGGCGCGACTTCACCCAGCAGCAGGACTACTCGGAAAGCACCGCGGTCGAGATCGACCTGGAGGTCCGGCGCATCATCCAGGAGTGCTACAACCGGGCCAGGGAGATCCTCACCACGAACATGGACATCCTGCACCGGATGGCCAGGGAACTGCTCGAGAAGGAAGTGCTGGACGGCGCGGAGATCGACGTCCTCGTCAAGGAATGCTCGACAGACGGTGGCCCGGACCTGCCCACGACACCCGTTCCCGCCCCCTTGTGAAGCCGTTTCCGTCGGAGGAGCCGATACTCGTCACGCGCCACGGACGGGTGGACATGCGCTCCCGCACCGCGGTGATGGGGATCCTCAACGTCACCCCGGACTCCTTTTCCGACGGCGGCCGTTACCCGGACACCGAGTCCGCGGTCGCCAGAGGCGTCGAGATGGTGCGCCAGGGCGCCAGCGTCGTGGACGTGGGCGGGGAGTCCACGCGCCCGGGCGCGGACGCGGTCTCGGCCGACGAAGAGCTCGAGCGGGTGCTCCCGGTGGTGCGGGGGTTGCGGCGCCGGGTCTCGACGCCCATCAGCATCGACACCTGCAAGGAGCGGGTGGCGCGGAAGGCGCTGGAAGAAGGCGCGGACATGGTCAACGACGTGAGCGCCTTGCGGTTCGACCCCGCCATGGTCCGCCTGCTCGCGCGCGAGGAAGTTCCGGTGGTGCTCATGCACATGCAGGGCCGTCCCCGGACCATGCAGCGTGCGCCGCGCTATGACGACGTGGTCCGCGAGGTCGCCGACTTCCTCGGGGAGCGCGTGGCCTTTGCCGTGCGCAACGGCGTCGCCGCCCGCGGGATCATGGTGGATCCGGGCATCGGGTTCGGCAAGGGCCTGGACCACAACCTGACGTTGTTGCGGCGCCTGCGCGCGCTGGCAGTCTTGGGCCGCCCGGTCCTCGTGGGCCTGTCCCGCAAGTCGTTCCTCGGCCGCTTGGCCGGGTCGGGTCCGCAGGCGGGCGCCCCGTCCGACCGGGGGCGGGATTCCAGGCTGGCGGGCAGCCTTGCCGGGGCCGCGGCCGCGGTGCTGGCCGGAGCCCACATGGTCCGGGT
The DNA here is from genome assembly GCA_965204235.1 of uncultured Binatia bacterium (SeqCode). Classification (GTDB taxonomy): domain Bacteria; phylum Desulfobacterota; class Binatia; order UBA9968; family JAJDTQ01; genus JAJDTQ01. The sequence continues at coordinate 1,195,151 of OZ241979.1, read as the reverse complement.
CCACGACGTGCCGGAGACCTGCAGGGCGGTGGGCGTGGCGGACGCGATCCGGGGGGCGCGCGCGCCGGACGCTCCGTGACCGCCGCCTGCGGCGCTGCCGGAAAGGACGCCATGAACCTCGATCGACCACGAGCCGTTGCGGAGGAGTCCCGGCTGTTCGGCACCGACGGGATCCGCGGCATCGCCAACCAGGAGCCCATGACCCCGGAGACGTCGCTGCGACTGGGCCGGGCCATCGTCCAGGTGGTCAACGACAGCGCCCGAAGACGTCCCCACAGCGCCCTCGGGCGAGAGCGCAAGCATCGCTGCCGCATACTCATCGGCAAGGACACGCGCCTTTCGGGCTACATGTTCGAGACCGCGCTGGCGTCGGGGATCTGCTCCATGGGCGCGGACGTCCTGCTGGTGGGGCCGCTGCCCACCCCGGGCGTGGCTTTCCTCACCCGGAGCATGCGCGCGGACGCCGGGGCGGTGATCTCGGCCTCGCACAACGGCTACCAGGACAACGGCATCAAGTTCTTTTCCAGCGAGGGCTTCAAGATCCCCGACGAATGGGAGCGGCGCATGGAAGCCCTGGTGTGGAACGGAGACCACGACGCGCACCGCCCGGTGGCCACGGAGATCGGCAAGGCGTACCGCGTCGGCGACGTCATGGGAAGGACCATCGACTTCCTGAAGAGCGCCTTCCCCGCCCACCTGACGCTGGAGGGTCTCAAGGTCGTGGTGGACTGCGCCAATGGGGCAGCCTACCGGGTGGCGCCGGAGGTGCTGCGGGAACTCGGCGCCGAGGTGGTTCCGGTGGGCGCCGAACCCGACGGGACGAACATCAACCGGGACTGCGGCTCCATGCACCCGGAGAGGGCCCGGGCGGCGTTGCGGGAGCAGGGCGCGGACCTGGCCGTGTGCCTGGACGGCGACGCCGACCGGGCGCTCCTCCTCGACGAACGGGGCGAGTTGGTGGACGGCGACGACGTGCTGGCCATGTGCGCCATCGCGATGAAACACGCCAAGCGGCTGCCCTCGGACGCGGTGGTGGCCACGGTGATGAGCAACATGGGGCTCGACGTGGCCCTTCGGGAACACGGCATCCGGGTGCTGCGCACGGCCATCGGCGACCGCGACGTGATGGAGACCATGCGCCGCGGCGGCCACAACCTCGGGGGCGAGCAGTCGGGACACCTGGTGTTCCTGGACCACAACACCACGGGCGACGGCTGTCTCACCGCGTTGCAGGTGCTCGCGCTCATGACCGAGCAGGAAAAGCCCCTGGGAGAGCTCCGCAAGGTCGTAAGCAAGCTGCCGCAGGTCATCGTGAACGTCCCGGTGCGCGAGAAGCGGCCCCTGTCGGAGTTGCCCCGGGTGCAGCGGCGCATCACCGAGAGCGAGCGCGTCCTGGGCGGCCGGGGACGGGTGCTGATGCGTTACTCCGGCACCGAGCCGGTGGCCCGGGTCATGGTGGAGGGAGAGTCCGGGGAGGAGATCGGACGGATCGCCCAGGGGATCGCCGACGCCCTTCGTTCGGAGCCGGGAGGCGGTGCGTGACCCGTCTCGGAGTCAACGTCGATCACGTGGCCACCGTGCGCCAGGCGCGGAGGATCCATATCCCGGACCCGGTCGAAGCGGCGCTGCTGGCCGAGGGCGCGGGGGCCGACGTCATCACGGTCCACTTGCGCGAGGACCGCCGGCACATCCAGGAGCGGGACGTGGCCCTCCTGCGGCAACGGCTCACCGCGAGGCTCAACCTCGAAATGGCCGGGACCCCGGAAATGACCCGGCACGCCCTGGCCCTCGGACCGGACGACGTGTGCCTGGTGCCCGAGCGGCGCGAGGAGCTGACCACCGAGGGAGGCCTCGACGTGGTCGCCCACGGGAGGCAGCTCGGGGACGCGGCGTCCCGTCTTCGAGCCGCGGGGATCCGCGTGAGCCTGTTCGTGGACCCGGATGCGAAGCAACTGGAAGCCGGCCGGGAGTTGGGAGTGGACGCGGTGGAGATCCACACCGGCGCCTACTGCAACGCCGGCGGCGCCCGGGCGGACCGGGAGCTCGACGCGGTGCGGCGGGCCGCGGCGTTCGCCGCGGGCCTGGGCCTGGAGGTCCACGGCGGCCACGGCCTGAACGCCGGCAACGTGGCGCCGGTGGCGGCCATCCGGGAGATCGTCGAGCTCAACATCGGCCACAGCATCGTCGCCCGGGCGATCATGGTGGGGATGGTCCGGGCGGTGGAGGAAATGAAGGCCCTGGTGGTCGGGGCGGCCGCCCCGGGCCGGTGACCCATGCGCGTGGTGACCGCAGCCGAGATGCGCCGCCTGGACCATCTCGCCGTCCACGTCCACGGGGTCCCGAGCCGGGAGCTGATGGAGCGGGCGGGGGAGCGCGTGGCGGAGGTCATCGCCGACCGCTGGGCCCGCCCGGCAAGGCGCGGAGTCCTGGTGGCGGCCGGCAAGGGCAACAACGGCGGGGACGGGTTGGTGGCGGCCCGACTGCTGAAGGAGCGGGAGATCCCGTGCGAGGTCGCGTGCACGGCGCGGGCGGAAGATCTGTCGCCGGACGCCGCCGCCAACCTGGAGCGCTACCGCGCCGCGGGCGGACGGTTCACGGAAGTGCCGGCGGGCGACCTCGACCCCCTGCGCCGCTGCGTCCGGGGCAAGGGGCTCCTGGTGGACGCGCTCCTGGGCACGGGGCTGCGGAGTCCGGTGGAAGGGTTCCTCGCCGAGGTGGTGGAGTTCCTCAACGCCTCGGGCCTCCCCATCGTCGCGGTGGACACGCCGTCGGGGCTGGATTCCGACAAGGGGGTCCCTCTGGGCGCCGCGGTCCGGGCCGAGGCCACGGTGACCTTCGGGTTCCCCAAGACCGGGCAGGTGGTCTATCCCGGCGTGACCTGCACCGGCGAGCTGGTGGTGGCCGACATCGGCATTCCCGAGGAGGCCGCGGCCGAGGTCGCCCCCGCGGCGGAGCTGCTGGAGTCGTCGTCGGTCGGGTGGCTGTTGCCGCGGAGGGCGGACGACTCGCACAAGGGCAGCCACGGCCACCTGCTGGCGCTGGCGGGATCGAGGGGCAAGACCGGCGCCGCGGTGCTGGCCTGCCGCGGCGCCATGAGGGTGGGCGCCGGGTTGGTGACGCTGGCGGCCCCCCGGGGCCTCAACGACGTCCTGGCGGGCGCGCTGGTGGAGTCCATGACCGAGACCCTGGGGGCTCCCGGCGTGGACGAATGGCCGCGGCTGAGCGAGGCCGACTGGGACCGTTTGACGGAACGCAAGACCGCGGTGCTGTTCGGCCCCGGCCTGGGCGTCCACGACCCGGCCCAGGCCGCGCTGGAATGGCTGTTGGAGCATTGCGGCCTGCCGTGGCTCATCGACGCCGACGGGCTCAACAACCTGGCCGCGGACGTGGGCCGGCTCCGGCATGCGCGGACGGCGCCAGTGCTGACGCCGCACCCGGGGGAGATGGGCCGCCTCGCCGGCATGGAGGCGGCCGCGGTCAACCGCGACCGCATCGGCGCCGCCCGGGCCTTTGCCGCGGCGCACCGGTGCCACCTGGTCCTCAAGGGCGCGAGGACCGTGACCGCCACCCCGGAAGGGCAGGTCTCCATCAACCCCACCGGCAATTCCGGCATGGCCACCGGGGGCATGGGAGACGTGCTTGCCGGCGTGGTGGCCGGGTTCCTCGCCCAGGGACTGCCGCCCGAGGACGCCGTGCGTCTGGGCGTGTTCCTGCACGGCCTGGCCGGGGACCGGGCCGCGGACCGCCGCGGCCGCGTGGGACTCATCGCCTCGGACGTGGTGGACGAGTTGCCGCGGGCGCTCGGGGAGCTTGTGGGGAATTGAAGGCCAGCGAGTACGATACCGTCACCGGTTCGCCGGAGGGCACCCGCGCCCTGGGGCGCAGGCTGGGCCGCCTGCTGGGGGGCGGGGAGATCCTGGGCCTGTCCGGCGACCTCGGCAGCGGCAAGACCTGCTTCGTGCACGGGTTGGCCGAAGGGCTGGAGGTGGGCGGGAACAGTTGGGTGCGGAGCCCTACCTTCACGCTCATCAACGAGTACGAAGGCCGGCTGCCCCTGGTCCACGTGGACCTGTTTCGCGTGGCGCCGGGAGCCGAGATGGAGGACCTGCACCTGGAGGAATACTTCTCGTCCGGGAGCGTCTGCGTGGTGGAGTGGTTCGAGCGCCTGGACGCGGTCCGCGTGGACGAGTTCCTGGGCGTGGCCTTCCGCTACGTGGACGAGGAGCGGCGGGCGCTGCGCTTCGCCGCCCACGGGCGGCGTTACGAGGCTCTCGTCGCCGGACTGCACGCAGGCCCCGATCCGGGCGGGGAGGCGTGAAGTCGGGACATGGCGCTGATCGTGCAGAAATACGGCGGCACGTCCGTGGGGATGGTGGAGCGCATCCGCAACGTGGCCCGGCGCGTGGCCGCCGCCCGCGCACGGGGGAACGACGTGGTGGTGGTGGTGTCGGCCATGTCCGGCGAGACCAACCGGCTCCTGAACCTGGCCAACCAGGTGTCGTCCCGCGTGGACGAGAGGGAGATCGACGTGCTGCTGGCTTCGGGGGAACAGGTCTCCTGCGCCTTGCTGGCCCTTGCGCTGAAGGACCTGGGACAACCCGCGCGCTCCTTTCTCGGCCATCAGGTCCGTATCGCCACGGACAGCGTGTTCGGCAGGGCGCGGATCAAGAGCATCGACTCCACCCGGGTGCTGGAATCGCTGAAGCGGGACGAGGTGGTGGTGGTGGCGGGCTTCCAGGGAGTGGATGAGGGCGACAACATCACCACGCTGGGGCGCGGCGGTTCGGACACCAGCGCGGTGGCCATGGCCGCGGCCCTGGGCGCCCGGGTGTGCGAGATCTACACGGACGTGGCCGGCATCTACACGGCGGACCCGTTCGTCTGCCCCAGGGCGCGGAAGCTGGACCGGGTCACCTACGACGAAATGCTGGAGATGGCCAGCCTGGGGGCCCGGGTGTTGCAGATCCGGTCGGTGGAGCTGGCGAAGAGGTTCGGCGTCCGGGTGCACCTGAGGTCGAGCTTCAGCGACGACGAGGGCACATGGCTGGTCGAGGAGGAGCCTCCGATGGATTCGGTTCTGGTGTCGGCAGTGACCTGTGACAACGACGAAGCCAAGATCACCATCCGCGGCGTGCCCGACCGCGCCGGGCTGGCGGCCCGGATCTTCGGCCCCATCGCCGAGGCCAACATCGTGGTCGATATGATCATCCAGAACTCCGGCGCGGACGGCACCACCGACGTCACCTTCACGGTGCCCAAGGGGGACCATCGCAAGGCCATGGAACTGATTGAAAAAACCGCGCCCTTGATTCAAGCTGAAGGGGTCTCCTCCGACACCCGCATCGCCAAGGTGTCGGTGGTGGGCGTGGGCGTGAGGACGCACGCGGGCGTGGCGGCGAAGATGTTCCGGGCTCTGGCGGAGCAGTCCATCAATATCGAGATGATCTCCACGTCGGAGATCAAGGTGTCGGTGGTGGTGGCCGAGAAGGACAGCCAGAGGGCCGTCGATTCGCTGCACGCGAGCTTGATCGAAAGCAGGTGAGCGCATGGTGAGTCTGTCTCTGTACGATACGACCTTGCGGGACGGCTGTCAGAGCGAGGACGTCTCCTTCAGCCTCAAGGACAAGCTGCGCATCGCCGAGAAGCTGGCGGAGTTGGGCGTCCATTACATCGAAGGCGGCTATCCCGGGTCCAATCCCCGCGACGCCGAGTTCTTCGAGGACGTCCGCAAGCTGGACCTCCGGAAGACCCGGGTGGCGGCCTTCGGGACCACCCGGAGACCGTCGGCCAAGCCGGCCCAGGACGCCAACCTGAAGCTGTTGCTCGCCGCGGGCACGCCGGTGGTGACGCTGGTGGGCAAGACCTGGGACCTCCACGTCCGGGACGACCTGCGCATCAGCCGCAAGGCCAACCTGGAAGTGATCGCGGATTCCGTGGCCTACGTGAAGACCCGGGTGGACGAGGTGATCTTCGACGCCGAGCATTTCTTCGACGGATACCGCAGCAACCCGGAGTTCGCGCTGGACTGCATCAGGGCCGCGGAGGCCGGCGGCGCCGACTGGGTCGTCCTCTGCGACACCAACGGCGGCGGCATGCCGTCCGACATCGGCGCTGCGGTGGCCCGGGCCAAGGCGGAGGTGAAGACGCCGCTGGGAGTCCATTGCCACAACGACTGCGAGTTGGCGGTGGCCAACACCATGGTGGCTGTGGAGAACGGCGTCCGGCAGGTCCAGGGCACCATCAACGGCTTCGGCGAGCGTTGCGGCAACCTGAACCTGTGCTCGGTGCTGCCCAACCTCCAGTTGAAGCAGGGTTACAAGTGCGTGCGGCCGTCGCAGTTGCGCAGGCTGCGGGAGATCTCGCACCTGTTCTACGAGCTGGCCAACGTGGTGCCCAACAAGCGGCAGCCCTACGTGGGGGACAGCGCGTTCGCCCACAAGGGAGGCCTCCACGTCTCGGGCATCATCAAGAACCGGCAGACCTACGAGCACATCGAGCCGGAGTTGGTGGGCAGCCGCCAGCGCGTGCTGGTCTCGGACCTCTCCGGCCGCAGCAACATCGTTTACAAGGCCCGGGAGTACGACATCGACCTGAACGGCCAGGACCAGGCGGTGCACCAGATCCTCAGGCGGATCAAGGAACTGGAGAGCCGGGGCTACGAGTTCGAGGCCGCGGAAGCGTCCTTCGAGTTGCTGATCCAGGAGGCCCTGGGCAGGAAGAAGCACAACTTCCGGCTCGACGGGTACCGGGTCATCGACGAGAAGCGGGTCGAGAGCGAGCCGCCGCTTGCGGAGGCCACCGTCAAGGTGGAGGTGGGCGGCGTGATGGAGCACGCCGCGGCCCTGGGCAGCGGCCCGGTCCACGCACTGGACCAGGCCTTGCGCAAGGCCCTCACCGGGTTCTACCCGTCCCTCGACGAAGTGGAGTTGCTGGACTACAAGGTCCGCGTGCTGTCGTCGGGAGAGGGCACCGGCGCCGCGGTCCGGGTGCTCATCGAATCGGGAGACGGCCAGGGCCAGTGGGGCACGGTGGGGGTGTCGCAGAACGTCATCGAGGCGAGCTGGCAGGCGCTGGTGGACAGCATCGACTACAAGCTCTACAAGGACCGGAAGAGGAAGGGACACGCGGGGAAAGGCCGCGCCGCGGCGGCGTCCTGACCCGGACGCGCCGGTCGGGTCCGCAGGCGCCGGTGGCCGTTGGTGCGCCGCCATGTGGAGCATCCTGAAAGAGGACGTCCGGATCGCCTTCCAGCGGGACCCCGCGGCGCGGAACCTGTTCGAGGTGGTCGTCGGCTATCCGGGCGTGCACGCCCTGGTCTTCCATCGCTTCGCCCACCGGCTGTGGCGCCGCGGGTGGAAGAACCTGGCGCGTCTCGTGAGCCACTCGAGCCGTTTCCTCACCGGCGTCGAGATCCATCCGGGGGCCGCGGTGGGGAGGCGGTTCTTCATCGACCACGGCATGGGTGTGGTCATCGGCGAGACGTCGCAGATCGGCGACGACGTGACCCTGTACCAGGGCGTGACTCTGGGCGGGACCAGCCTGCGCAAGGAGAAACGCCACCCCACGGTGGAGGACTGCGTGATCATCGGCGCCGGCGCCACGGTGCTGGGTCCGGTGGTGGTGGGCCGGAACAGCAAGATCGGATCGGGGTCGGTGGTGGTCAAGGACGTGCCGGCGAACTCCACGGTGGTGGGCGTGCCGGGGAAGGTGGTGGAAGGGGACGGCGTGCACCGGGACCCGGTCCAGCATCGGATCGCCCTGGACCACGACCGGCTGCCGGACCCCACGGCCAGAGCCCTGAGCCACCTGGCGGAGTACGTCCAGAGGCTCGAGCAGCGGGTGGACGAACTCGAGGCCGGACGGGGAGACATGCAGGAGCGGCGCCGGGAAGAGACGGAGCAGACCCGCCGGTACAAGAACTAGCGCCCCTGTCTTGTTGAGGAGCATCAGGCGGTCCGCGTTCAGCGGACCGCCTGGTTGTTCTCGATGATGTCGAGCACACGGTCCTCGAGTTCGGCCAGTTCCGCCCGGGTGGCGTTGGTGGGCGTCTCCATGTCCGCGAGGACCCTTCCGGGCTTCCCCAGGATGACGAGACGCGAGCCGATCTCCAACGCCTCGTGGATGTTGTGGGTGATGAGCAGGCAGGTCTTGCGGCTTTCGGTGACGAGCTCCAGGAAGATTTCCCGCAACCTTCGGGCGGTGGACTGGTCCAGGTGTCCGAATGCCTCGTCGGCAAAGAAGATCTCCGGCGACAGGCAGAAGGCCCGGGCCATGCCCACCCGTTGGCGCATGCCGCCCGACAACTCGTGGGGGTAGGCGTCCTCGAAGCCCTGGAGCTCCAGTTTGTGCAGCCAGTGGCGGGCGACGTCGTTCTGTTCCCTGTCCCCGTAGCCGAGGATCTCCAGACCGACCCGGGCGTTCTCCAGGGCGGTGCGCCAGGGCAGCAGGCGGTCGGTCTGGAAGATGACCCCCAGCTTCGACCGGAAGAAGTCGAACTCCGTGTAGGGGTCGTGTCCCAGGAGCGTCACCGATCCGGAGGTGGGCGGGTCGAGCCCCAGGAGCAGGTTGAAGGTGGTGGACTTCCCGCATCCGGTCTTGCCCACGATGGCGACGATGTCGCCGCTGCCCACGTCCAGGTTCAGGCCGTCCACCGCGGTGAAGCGGTCCCCGTCCACGGAGGTGAAGACCATGCGCACGTCCTGCATCCGGATGACGGCGTCCGCGGCGCTCACGTGGCCATCCCTCCCTGTTTCGCCGGACGCCAGCGCAACAGCTTGTGCTCCAGCATGAGGATCACCAACTGCGTGATGAGCAGGAAGGCGACCAGCACCAGGGTCCAGGCGATGGCCTTGGGCATCTCGAAGAGCTCCTGGGCGAGCAGGAGCTTGTTGCCCACGCCCCGGGTGGTCCCCACCAACTCGGCGACGATGACCACGCGCGCGGCTAGCCCGAGGTTCACCTTCCAGGCGGTGAGCACCGCGGGGATCATCCCCGGCAGGACCAGCTTGGTGAGGAGCTGGTTCCTCGTGGGCCGCATAGCCCGCAGCATGTCCAGGTATTCCTTGGAGATGCTCTTGATGCCGTCGTGTATGATCAGGGCGTAGTTGGGCAGGCAGCCGGCCAGCAGGATGAAGGCGATGCGGGTCTCCACGTGGCTGAACCAGATGATGGCGAAGACCACCCACGAGAGGGCGGGTATGCCCATGATGAAGTGGAGCACCGGCAGGGTGTATTTCTCCACCGTGTGCGTGAGGCCCATGAAGACGCCCAGGACGGCGCCGCTGACGAAGGCCAGGACGAGCCCCAGGAAGATCCTCCCCATGGTGGTGAAGGCGTCTCCCAGCAGGGAGAGGCTCGTCACGATCTCGATGAACGCGGCAACGATGACGGTGACGCCGGGAACCAGGTACGGGGGCAGGAAGAAGGACAACGTCTGCCATCCCGCCAGGATCACCAGAAAGGAGATGATCGGCTCCTTCCTGGCGGAGAGGACCGCCCCCGCGCGCGAACGCCATGCGCCCCGGGGGTGAGCCGGCGGCCCCCCGGTCCGGGCGGCCCCGGTCTCCATGCTATCGGACACGGCCCTTGTAGATGATGCCGTCGTCCGGAAGCTCCTTCATGTAGCCGCTCTCGATACCGGCCTGGAACAGCGCCTCGATGTTCGCTTCGATCTCCGCCGCGGGGACCACGTCGAGAGGATAGCGGGCCGCCTTCAGCGCCATCAGGAACGCCGCCTTGGGTACGCCGGCCGCCTTCTCGATGATGGTGGCCGCCTCGTCGTGGTGGGTCGGCAACCACGTGGAGAGTTCGGCGAAAGCCGCGTAGATCTTCGGGATCAGATCCTTGTTGGCGTCGATCCAGTCCTCGTGCGCCGCAACCCCCAGGAAGCCCCGCTGGGGCGCTCCGTGTATGGCCTCCCACTGGTGGAAGTACTCGATCATCTTGAACCGGCCGGGGTTGTCCACCAGCAGTTTGGAATAGTTCGGTTCCCAGAAGTGCACGGCGTCGGCCCGCTTGGCCATCAGGTAGGTGGCCAAGCCGGGCACGTTGGTGGACTGGACCGCGACCTTGCCCAGGTCCACGCCGGCCTTGTGGGCGAAGTAGCGGAACATCGCGTAGTTGGTGGTGACCGTGAACGCCGCCAGGGTCTTCCCCTCCAGGTCGTTCAGGCTGTTGACGTCGGGACTGGAGGTCAGCAACGCGCCATGGCCGTTCAACACGTTGAAGAGGTAAACCGATTTGACCCCCTTGAGCCTGCGGTTGGCTTCCGACAGCAGCGCCGAGGCGATGGTGACCTTGTCCCTGCCGGTGGCGAAGTCCGTGTTGGCCGCGCGTCCGGGCTTGAAGACCCACTCGATGTCGATGCCGTGCTTCTCGTCGAACCCGTTGGCTTCGATCAGCGAAGCCGTGGTGTGCCCGAACGACGGCTTGTCGAAGGATGATATACGGACCTTGGCCAGTCCCTGCGCCAGCACCGGCGCCGCTCCCGCCAGGGTCAGCGCGGCGATCAGCAAGCTCACTGTGAGTCGCACCATGGCTCGTCCTCCTTGCTCGTGCCCTCGATGGATTCGAGGCTCCCCTTTCGAGACCCCGGAACCTAGAGACTTTTTGCATCCGTGTCAATGGAGACCCGGCCCCGGCGGGGCGCAAGCAGGTTGCCGTGGACGTTCGCCATGCTATGTTTGGCGAGATGCACGGAGCGGTTTCGGCATGGCCGGGAAGGGCGCCGGTGCTCTTGTTCGTGGGGGCGCTCATGCTGGCGGCCTTCGCCGGCGGGCTGTGCGTCGCGCAGTACAAGGTCTTTCCCTACGCTCTCCTGTCTTCCGCCAGAAAAACATTCGTGGCGGCGGTCAAGGCCAACCTCCATGATCCCTACCGGGAATTACGGGGGTTCGTGGATGTCCCGCCCGACCAGGTGGCCGCTCGGCGCTTCGAGTTCATGGGCAGCGATCACTTGACCGACCCGATCGTGGTTCCGGGAGGGTGGGGGCGTTTCCGGGAGTACTGTCCGTATCACGCGGGCTGTCTTGCGGTGGAGTACGTCGGCCGCGGCGAAGTCCGGCATGCCTGGCCGTACCGCCCTGACCTGTTGGAGAAATGGCTGGAGAAGGAGGAGTTCACCGCGGATGTCCCGTACGAGTACGCGGTCGGGTTCTCCTTTCTCCATCATACGACGGTAGTGGGACTATCGCGATACGCCAACGGGGATCTTCTGGTGGTCTTCCATTTCGCCCATACCCACCCTTACGGCGGGGGGGTGGCGCGTATCGACCGGACCGGCAAGCCGGTGTGGTACCGTCCGGACTACAGCCACCATCAGCCACACCTGACCGACGATGAAGTCGCCCTGGTCCCGAGCCGGCAGCGTGACGAGCCCATCGATACCGCCGGGCTGCCGGGACGACCCCGACGTCGATTCGTGATGTCTTGTCCGCAATGGCTTCACGATGTCGTGAACGTAATCGACCTGGGAACGGGGGGGCTGCTGAAGGAGATCTCCGTGGTCGATGCCGTAATCGACTCACCCTACGCCCCGCTTTTGATCTATGCGAATCCTTGTAACCCGACGCACGTCAATTCCGTCCACCCGCTGGGAGACGACGCCGCAGGGGCGGGCCTCGAACCCGGAGACCTGGTCGTGTCCATGAGGAACCTGCACGCATTCGCCGTATTGGACCGGGACACCCATCGGTTGAAACGCATGGTGCGCGGCGGGTTCATGATGCAGCACTCCGTCCTGCATTTCGAGGGGTCCCGGTTCCTCATGCTGGACAACCGGGGCGGCAGGAATGCGGACGGCACTCGGGAAGTATCACGGCTGCTGATGGTGGACGCGGCGAACGGCGAGGAGACCACGATCTTCCCGAACCACCGGACTCCTGGCCATTTAAGAGACCTGTACACGATCCAGGGCGGCGGAGTCGCCATTTCCCCGGATCGCCGCAGGGCCCTGGTGACGTTTACCGAGGAGGGCAAGGCCGTGGAGGTTCGGATCGCCGACGGCGCGGTGCTGGTCGTGTTCCACTCGCTCCACGACGTGTCGCATCTGGAGCGACTTCCGGAGGAACGAGCCACCCGGGCGATGTGGAGCTTTCTCAGCGATGTCCGCTACGGCGGTGATGGATGAGGCGCGATTCGGAACCCTGTGGACTTTGGTGGTGGATCCGGGATTGCGGCGATCCTTGAACTGCCCTCCCGGTTGCGATACATCCGAGGGACCGGGCCCGTGGAAGGGTTCGGCGCACCAGGCGGAGGTGACACATGTACCTGATCGATGCGGACGGACACGTGGAGGAAAGCGAAGCCACGTTCAGCGACGAATACATGGACCCGGCGTTCCGGTTGCAGCGGCCGCGAGTGGTGGCGGTCGAACAGATGGTCTATTGGATGATCGAGGAGCAGATGTATCCGCGCCGTGTCGGACGCGGGGCCCACAACCTCGGCACCCCGGCCAGCTACAAGGGGGAGAAGACCCCGCACGCCCGGAAGAAGTCCGACACCATCGGCAGCATGGAGATCCGCGGCGTGGCCGAGCGGGTCGAGGCCATGGACAAGGAGGGCATCTCGCTCCAGGTCCTCTATCCGACCCTGTTCCTCGCCTATCCGCTGGCGGCGAACCCGGCCCTGGTCACCGCCATGAGTTCCGCCTACAACCGTTTCCTCGGCGATCAGGTGGGCGCGCACGAGCGGCTCAAGTGGGCCGCGGTGGTGAACCTCGACGACGTGGCCGGCGCCGTGGAGCAGGTCCGCGAGGCGCATAGTCTCGGGGCCGTGGCGGTCATGGTGCTGGGCACCATCGGGGACCGGATGCTCGACGACCCGGCGTTCCTGCCGTTCTACGAGGCGTTGGTGGAAAGGGACCTGACGCTGGCCATCCACGTGGGTTGGGCGTGTCCGGCCCTGAGCGGCCTCTTTACCCACATCTATCCGTCGTCCGTGAACGCCTTCCTCATGCCGGTCCTGCTGGGCTTCTCGGCCATGATCCACAGCGGTCTCCTGGACCGGTTCCCCACCATGCGGGTGGGGTTCCTGGAAGCCGGCTGCCAGTGGGTCCATTTCATGATCGACCGGATGGACCACCGGTTCGTCCACTCGGGGAACTTCCTTGCGGACATCCTCGTGGACACGGTCCCCAAGGCCAAGCTGGCGCCCATGGAATACATGCGGCAGGGCAACCTCTACCTGAGCGCGGAGGTGGAAGACGCGCTGTTGCCCCAGGTGGTGGAGCTGGTGGGCGAGGGGCAGGTGGTGTACGGCTCCGACATGCCCCACGGCGACCGAGAGGTGCTCTCCAGCGACTACCTGAAACAGCGCGAAGACCTGAGCGAGGCCGTCAAGACCAAGATCCTGCAGGACAACGGCGCCCGGCTCTACAACCTGGAAGTCGGCGACGCCCTGCGGAAGGTTTCCTAGGAGCCGTCGGGCTGGCCGAGGATGACTTCCCCGGAGCGGACGGTCACCAGGCGGTCGAGCCGGCGCAGCATGACCTGCGCCGCTGCGGCCGAGATGGCCTGCCCGAAGATGTGGTAACGTTCTCCGTCCGCCCGCCGGTTGTTGGCCCAGAGGGCGAACTCGTCCGGGGTAGGGTGATGGCCGAGCTCCCTGGCGCAGCGCCGCACCACGAAGCCGAGCATGACCTTGCGGCCCTTGTCGGCGCCGGACGACATACCGGAGGTTCATAGGCGATCCCGGCAACGGTTGCAACCCGGAGCGCCCGGGCGGCGCCGGCCCGCGGCGGTTGGCCGGCGGGCATGGTTCCGGTTCCCGCTCCCGACGATTCCATGGGGTCCGGTCCGCGGCCCGAGGAGTTCGGCTTGGCGACTCGAAGACGTTCGAAACTGACCATGGAGCGCATCCGGGAGGCGGCCGAGCGGCTTCGCAACTGGGGCCGGTGGGGCAAGGACGACGAGGTCGGGACGCTCAATTACACCACCCCCGAGGACATCGTGGCCGCCGCCCGGCTGGTGCAAAGGGGACGGGTGTTCTCCCTGGCCCTCGACTTCGACGCCGCGGGGCCGCAGACCGGCAGTAGCAACTACCCGGCCATGGGGCGCTTCAACCCCATACACCTGATGCTCCGCACCGGGACCGACGCCTGGTCGGGAGTGCTCGACCACCGGGGCATCCGGGGCGCGGACGACGTGATCATCATGCCGCTCCAGAGCGGCACCCAGTGGGACGGGTTGGCGCACATCTTCTACGAAGACCGCATGTACAACGGCTACGACTGCCGCCTGGTCACTTCGGGAGGCGCCGCCCGGAACGGCATCGAGAAGACCCGGGACAAGATGGTGGGCCGCGGGGTGCTGCTGGACGTGGCCGCGGCCAAGGGCAGCGAATGGCTGGGCGACGGCTACGCCATCACCAACGCGGACCTCGACCGTGCCATGAAGGCCCACGGGGTGGAGGTGCGGCGGGGCGACTACCTGCTGGTGCGCACGGGGCAGATGAAGGCCAAGCTCGCCGCCGGGTCCTGGGACGGTTATCCGGGCGGGGACGCCCCGGGCCTCGGGTTCGAGACCCTCGACTGGCTCCACGGCAAGGAAGTGGCCGCGGTGGCCACCGACACCTGGGGCGTGGAGGTCCGGCCCAACCAGACCAGGGAGGCCAACCAGCCGTGGCACTGGGTCAGCATCCCGAACATGGGCCTCACCGTGGGGGAGATCTTCCACCTGGAAGAGTTGGCCGAGGACTGCGCCGAGGACGGGCGTTACGAGTTCCTGTTCGTGGCGCCCGCGCTCCCGGTCACCGGCGCCGTGGGCTCCCCCACGAACCCGCTGGCCATCAAATAGAACGCGAGACGGTGGGACAGGCCGCCAGACTGGAGGAAAGGAAGATGCCGGCGCAACTCGGCTCCGTATGGCTTCAGGAGCTTACCTGGGAGGACGTGGCCGCCTACCTGGCCGACTCCGACACGATCCTCTGTCCGGTGGGCAGCACGGAAGAGCACGGACCCGCGGGTCCCCTGGGACTGGACTGCCTCATCGCCATCGCCCTGGCCGAGGACGCGGCCCGGGCCACCGGGACGTTGTGCGCGCCGCCCCTGTGGTTCGGCGACTCGCCGCATCACCTGGGGTTCCCGGGCACCATATCGCTCCGCACCGAGACCTTGATGGCGGTGATCCGGGACATGAGCCGGAGCCTGGCCAAGCACGGGTTCCGGAAGATCCTCATCATCAACGGACACAAGGGCGCGAACCTGCCCGGCCTGCTGGCGGCCACCAAGAACCTGCGCGAGTTCGAGATGCCGGAGGTCTTCTTTGCGGTCATCGACCCGGTGAAGATCGCCAAGAAGATCGCCAACGAGATCAAGGAATCGAAAGAGCACCACAGCGGCGAGCTGGAGATCTCGGAATGCTGGTACAAGTACCCCGGCCTGGTGAAGCAGGAGAAGCTCACCACGTCGCAGGTGGACTTCGAGGAGAACCTCTCCCCGTGGTCCCACGGCGACCTCTTCTCGGCGCCGCACGAGGTCATCGACATTCCCTGGACCAGCGCGGAACAACGCCGGATCGCGCCCACGGGATCCTTCAGTCCCTCCATCAAGGCGTCGCCCGAAAAGGGCAAGGCCTACCACGACTACATGGTCGATCAGATCGTGCAGTTCATCGGCTGGCTGCGGGAATACAAGGGTCCCGTGGCCCGGGTCTGAGGACCGGTGGACATGGACGTCGAACGGGGACCGGACGCGGCGGCGCTGCCGGAGCAGGCGCGCCGCATACGCGCCCAGGGCCGGGACATCTACCTGGTCGGGACCGCGCACGTCTCCCCGGAGAGCGTCGAGGACGTGCGCCGGACCATCGAGATGGTGGAGCCGGACACCGTGTGCGTCGAGCTTTGCCACGCCCGGCACCAGGCGTTCACCCGCCCCGACGCCTGGCGGAGGATGAACGTCTTCAGGGTCGTCAGGGAGGGCAAGGCGGTCTTCCTGTTGAGCCAGTTGATCCTGTCGTCGTTCTACAAGCGCATGGGCGACCAGCTCGGCGTCCGGCCCGGGGCCGAGATGCTGGAGGCCGTCCGCCTCGCCCGGGAGCGGGACGCGGCGCTGGTGCTGGCGGACCGCGACGTGCAGGTGACTCTCAAGCGGACCTGGATGCGGCTCGGCTTCCGGAGCCGGCTCAAGATGCTCTGGCTGCTCCTCTCCAGCGTGCTGTTGGAGCCGGAGATCGACAAGGAGGCGGTGGACGACCTCAAGCGGCAGGACCAGTTGGAAAGCGTCCTGACGGCCTTCTCCCACGCATTCCCGGCCGTGAAGCAGAGCGTCATCGACGAGCGGGACGTGTACTTGGCGCAGAAGATCCGGGAGGCGGAGGGAGCGAAGGTCGTGGCGGTGGTGGGGGCGGGGCACGTGCCGGGAATCGCGCGCGAGATCCACCGGGATCACGTGCTGGGACCGCTGGAGGAGGTTCCCGAGCGCTCGTCCTGGTCCAGGAGCATCAAGTGGCTGGCGCCCGCCATCGTCCTGGCGATCATCGCGTACGGCTTCTACCGTTCCGGCGCCGTCCACTCCCTGGAGTCCCTCTCCATCTGGGTGCTGGTCAACGGCTTGCTCGCGGCCGCGGGGGCGGCCCTGGCCCTGGGTCATCCGGTCACGGTCCTCGCGGCTTTCGTGGCCGCGCCCGTCACCAGCCTCAACCCCACCATCGCCGCGGGATGGGTTTCGGGGCTGGTCCAGGCGTGGGTCAAGAAGCCCACGGTGGCGGACCTGGAGTCCATGTCCGAGGTGGTGACCTGCTTCCCCGGCGGACTGTGGCGCAACCCGGTCTCGCGCATCCTGCTGGTGGTGGTGTTCTCGAACCTGGGAAGCACCCTGGGGACTTTCGTCGGCGGCGGTTGGATCGCGGCGCGCTCCTTTTGAGGGCTCTTCCGGCTTTCGTGTGGGCAGGGTGTCACGGGTGTACTTGCAAGCAGGGTGTCACGGCGTAGCGTCCCCTCCCCCCTGCAAGCAGGGTGTCACGGGTGAGCGTACCCTCCCCCCTTGAGGGGGAGGGACAGGGAGGGGGGTACGGCGGGGTTGAGGGGAGGAGTCCTCTACACGAACCGGCCCAACCCGTTTCAGCCATCTGTCCGTTGGCACCGGCGCCGATGGGTCCGGTGGCACGGAGGCCCCCCTCCCTAACCCTCCCCCTCAAGGGGGGAGGGGATCGGATCGGTACAGACCGGTAACATGGTTTACAGAATAGACCGGGGACATGGTTTACACGGTAAGGGGTATCGGCAAGGAGGGAGAGCCGATGCCTTGGAAGGAGCTGTGTGCCATGGATCAGCGGGTCAGGTTCATAGGGGAGTGGTTGACAGGGGGATACAGCAAGGGGGAGTTGTGTCGGGAGTACGGGGTGAGTCGTCCGACGGGAGACAAGTGGATCGAGCGGTATCAGCGGTACGGGGTGGAGGGTCTTGGGGAGCGGTCGCGGCGCCCGCACGGGCATCCGAACAGGACGGGGGATGAGGTGGTGGAGCGGATCGTGGCGATGAAGTTGCGGCATCCGAGTTTTGGGCCGAAGAAGGTGATGGATCGGCTGCGGGCGACGGAGCCACAGGGGCGGTGGCCTGCGGACAGTACGGCGGGGGAGATACTGAGGCGGAAGGGTTTGGTGCGGTCTCGTCGGATGCGTCGTCGGGTAGCGCCGCATCCGCAGGCATTGGTGGAGGGTACGGGGCCGGGACAGAGTTGGAGTGCGGACTTCAAGGGGGACTTTCGATTGGGCAATGGGGGTCGGTGTTATCCGCTGACGTTGACGGACAACTACAGTCGCTACGTGTTGCAGTGTCGGGGGTTGAGCAGCACCCATACGGCTGCGGTGAGGCCGTGGTTGGAGCGGGTGTTTCGGGAACAGGGGCTGCCCGAGAGCTTGCGCACGGACAACGGGGCGCCGTTTGCTTCTCTGGCAGTGGGTGGTCTGAGCCATTTGTCCAAGTGGTGGGTGCGGTTGGGGATTCGACCGGAGCGGATTCGACCGGCCAAGCCGAGCGAGAATGGGCGGCATGAGCGCATGCACCGATCGCTGAAGGCGGCGGCCATCCAGCCGCCGGCGCACACTCTTGCGGAGCAGCAGCGGCGTTTCGATGCCTTTGTCCAGGAGTTCAACTGGGAGCGCTCGCACGAAGCCCTGAAGCGTCTCACTCCCGGACAAGTCCACTGCCCCTCCACCCGACCCTATCCTGACAGGCTGCCGGAGGTGGAATACCCTGCGGGGGTGACGGTGCGACGGGTGCGACACAACGGCCAGTTCAAATGGCGCGGACAACTCCTCTACCTCTCCGAAGTCCTCGCCCAGGAACCCATTGGCCTCATCCCCTGTGACAACGACTGCTGGGAGATTCGCTTCCGCTTTCATCTCCTCGGTATCCTCGACGAACGCACCTTGTCCATCTCCCCCGCCCCTCATTGGCATCAACGGGGGTGATCACGTGTAAACCATGTTCCCGGTTTGTTTTGTAAACCATGTCCGGCTTGTACAATCGGAGTTCTCCGCTATGCCGAACCCAGGACAGCAGGGTGGGAATCGGACCTCATCGCATGGGAGGGGAGTGTCACAACCCACACGAAATCCTGAAGCGCCCTTTTGAGGAACCCCTGAACAGGAACCCCTGAACAATTGCCCCCGTTCGTCCTGAGCGTAGCGAAGCGAAGTCGAAGGACGCGCTTTCCCATGGGGAGAGGCGCCTCGAGCCGGAACCGGCCAGCGGTTCCCGTGACGCCGGTTCGAGCAGCGGCATGTTCGGTCGCCGCTTTCGCAACAGGAGGAGACCATGACAGGTCCGGCCCGCGTCAAGATCGGCTTCGTCACTCCCATATCGAGTGCGAGCCCCCACTTCGAGCCGTTCCGGGCCCTCCTTCCCGCGGAAGTGGAGATGGAGTTCGACGGGTTGGGGATCGTCCGGGGTTCGCTGGAGAGCCTCCGGGGGGTCGGCGACAAGGTGGTGGAGACGTCGGCCCGGCTCGCCCGGGAGCGGGCGTGGCAGGGCGTCATCGTGAGCGGCGCTCCGGTGGAGGTGTTCAACCCGGGATTGCTGACGCGGCTGAAGGAGGAGGTGGACATTCCCGTGACCACCGCCCTGGAATCCTGCGTCGAGGCCATCAAGGCCCTCTCCGCCGCCCGGGTGCTGCTGCTGACCCCGTTCGTCGAGTCCCTGAACGAGCTGATCCGCGATTATCTCGCCGCCCGCGGCGTCCACGCGGTCTCGCCCGCGGACACGTTCGACGACTACCGTGACGCCGTGAAGGTCCGGCCCGAGGAAGTCCGCGCGCTGACGGCAAAGGCGTTCGAGGCGAACCCGGAGGTGGATGCCATCTACTTCCAGGGGGCGGTGCTGGATCCCCTGGCGGTGCTGGACCGCATCGAACGCGACCTGGCGAGGCCGGTGGTGGCCAGCAACCCGGCGATGCTCTGGTTCATGCTTTCGAAAGTGGGCTTTCCGTGCAGTATCCCCGGTTACGGAAGGCTGCTGCGGGATTGGCCCGCGGCCGCTTACACCCAGAACCTTGCGTAGCCCCAACCGAGGGCTCCGAGACCCACCACCGCGCCGAAGATCCACTGCCAGTAGGGCTCCAGCACCAGCTTTCCTTCGACCTTCTCGTTCAGGTCGTCGCGTTCGGCCGCCAGCGCTTCCACCCGCCGCGTGAGTTGCCGGTTGTCGTCCCCCAGGCCGGCCAGGGCCTGTTCCTTCCGCTCCTTCTCCGTCTCGACCTTCCCCAGCGATTCCGCGGTCTGCGCCAGTTGCTGTTGGAGGCTTGCGACGGATTCGTCGTGGCGCGTCTGCAACTCGGTCAACTGTGCGGCGAGGTCTTGCCGGCTGGAGGTGAGGGCTGCGAGTTTCCGGTCGGCTTCCCGTTCCCCGGCGGCCAGGTCGGCCACGGCCTGGTCCTTTTCGGTCCGGGTCCGTTCCAGGGAGGCGGTCACCTCCGCCAGTTGCCGTTGCAACCCTGACCGCGAGGTCTTCCGGGCCGCGACCTCGGCTTCCAGGGATTCCCGGGCCGCGCTCAACCTGTCGGTCTCGGTGTTCATCCGCCCGATGGCCCGCTCCTGTTCGGCCACCCGGGCCGTGAGTTCTTCCTTTTCGGTCCGGGTCCGTTCCAGGGAGGCGGTCACTTCCGCCAGTTGCCGTTGCAACCCTGACTGCGAGGTCTTCCGGGCCGCGACCTCGGCCTCCAGGGACTCCCGGGCCGCGTGCAACCGGTGGGTCTCGGTGTTCATCCGCCCGATGGCCCGCTCCTGCCCGGCCACCCGAGCGGAGAGGTCTTCCACCTGCGCGTTCAATTCATCCCGCGTGCGCGCGAGCGCGGCGAGGTCCTCGTCGAGTTCCTCCTTGGCAGCGGTCAGGACGGCATTCCGTTGCAACAGGGAGTCCCTGACTCCGGTGAGTTCCCGGGCCCTGTCGTCCATGTCCCGTATGCGGGCGTTCCTTCGAGCGAGCTCCGCGGTGAGCTCGTCCACGGTTTCGAGCGTGCGGTCCCTTTCCGCGGTCAGGGCGGCCAGACTTCTCTGGCGCCGATCTACCTGCTCGCGTCCTTCGCGAACCGTGTCGTCCAGTTGCCGTCTGACCCGGGCCAGTGACGCGGTGAGACCGCGGACCTGCCGCCGGGCGTCCGCGAGCTCCTGCTCCCTTCGTTCGAGCGTCCCTTCGGACCGGGCCAGTTCGTTGACCAGCCCATCGACCTTTGCCCGGAGGGCGGTCACCTCCTGGTCCCGTTGCCGGAGCTCCAGCTTGAGGCTGGCGTTGTCCGCTGCGGCCTGGTCCCTGTCGCCGGCCGGTTTCCCGTTTTCTTCGACCGAGCCGCATGAGGCCAGGGACAGCGATAGCGCCATGAGAAAGCAAGGGGTTTTGAAGTAGTACATCATTCCTGCCACCCTCTTGGGTCCGGTTCCGGCGTTCCTCCGGCGGAGTCCGCCGCGGCTCCCGTCGGTCGAAGGATGCGCCGGGTATGCCGACGTTGCGTCAGGTTACCTATCAGACTCGCGAGGCAATAGGCAACGCCGAATCCGCAACGCCGGACCGGCCCCCTAGACCACCTGCCGGGCGCGCAGCCCGGCGATGGCTTCCGCGCCGTACCCCAGGGCCGCCAGGACCTCCTCGGTGTCCTCGCCGAGCATGGGCGGCGGCGCGGGGGTCTCCGGCGGAGTTCGACTCATGTGGACGCCGCTCCCCACCAGCTTGACCTTGCCCATCTTCGGGTGCGTCACCTCGATGGGGAAGCCGTACTGCCGCACCTGCGGGTCGTGGAACACGTCCTCCAGGCTGTTCAAGGGTGTGGAGGGGACGTCGTGCTCTTCCAGCTTGCGCAGCCACACGTCGCGCGAGTCGCGTCCGAAGATGGCCTGGAGCTCCTGCTCTAGCAGGTCATGGTTGTCGGTGCGTTCCTTCTTGCCGGCGAAGCGGGGGTCCTCCGCCCACCGGGGCCGCTCCACCACTTCCAGCAGGCCGAGCCAGAACTTGGTGGGCGAGGACAGGTGGACCACGAAGGGTTTGCCGTCCCGATCGACGAACGCGAAGACGCCGGCGGTGCGGGTGCGGTCGGCCCGGCTGGGCACCACGCCGGTCTCGAAGTAACGGGCGCAGTTCTCCGCGGTGAACGACACCGACGCGCGCAGCAGGGAGGTCTCGACGACTTGTCCTTCCCCGGTCGTCATCCGGTTCACCAGCGCGGCCAGCACCCCGTAGCAGGCATAGACTCCGGTGAGGTGGTCGGACAGGGAGATGCCCATGCCCTTGGGTTGGTCGGGGTCCGTGAGCAGGCTCAGCAGGCCGCTCATGCCCTGGCCCACGGTGTCGAACCCGGGCCGGTCGCGGTAGGGGCCTTCCTGGCCGAAGCCGGAGATGGAGCAGTAGATGATCCCGGGGTTCAGCGGGCGGATGGCGTCGTAGCCCAGTCCCCGTCGGGCCATGACCCCGGGCCGATGGTTCTCGATCAGCACGTCGGCCTCCGCGGCCAGCCGGCGGCAGATGTCCCGGCCCTCGTTGCTGCGGATGTCCAGCGTGACGCTCTTCTTGTTCCGGTTCAGGCTGCAAAAGGTCGCCGAGTACAGCCGCTCGCCCCAGCCCCGGAACGGGTCGCCCCGTTCCCGCTCCTCGACCTTGACGACTTCGGCGCCGAGGTCGGCCAGGAGCATGGACGCGAACGGTCCGGTGACGTAGCTGGCCAACTCCAGGACCCTTATGCCTTCGAGGGTTCCCGACATGGTTTCTCCTACGCCTCGATGCGGATGTCCCAGAGGTCCTCTTCGCCGCCGAGCTCCGGGCAGTAGAGGTCCACCTGGAGGAGGGTGGCGCAGCCGGGACAGACGTATTCGTGGTACCTTCCCAGGTAGGACTCGCCGGACGCCGGACGTTGGACGCCGATGGCGTCCAACGGGACCACGCGCTTGAGGCAGCGTTTCTTGTAGTTCTCGTCGGGACCGCCGAAGAGGAAGCCGCAACGCATGCAGCGGACCTGCTTGCGGCTTCCGTTGCGCACCACTTCCAGCACTTCGTGGATGCGCGCCACCGGGCGCCACTCCGCGGGTTCGTGGTCCGGGACCGGGGCGGCCGGCCCCGCCGGCGCGCCCTCCTCCAGGCGTATCCTCCGTATGGCTTCCCGCTGCTCCCCGGTCCCGGCCTCGTCCACCTCGCGGCCCTCCCCGCGCAGTGCGACCCCATAGACCCTCAGCGCCGCCTCTTCCGTGGCCACCCCCACCCGGACGTCGCGCGCTACCGCGGCCGGGTCCCGGTCCAGCGGGTCTCCGTAGCCGCCGCCGCTCTGGACGTAGTCGCTCAGGAGCGTGAACTCGGGCAGCGAGACCCGTCCCGGGGCGCCCTCCGGCAGCAGCACTTTGCCCCAGCCGTCCCCTTCGATGTCGTCGAGCCGCGCGGGATAGTCGCCCGCGGCCAACCGTTGGCGGACGGCGCCGTCGGTCAGGAAGATGGCCCGGATGCCGCCGGGGCCCGCGGGGTGGCCGCCGAAGAGCCCGTAGGCGCCCTGGGGTATCCAGCCATAGGGCTTGAAGTCCACCGAGAAGTCCCGGGAGCCATAGACCATGAAGATGCGGTAGGTGCCGACGCCGCCGCGGTACTTGCCGAACCCGGAACCGTCGGTGTTGTGGTTGCGGGAGAAATAGAGCAGCGGGTACTGCATCTCGGTGCGCTCGACGTCGCTGATGCCTCCCGAGGGGATGTTCATGTGGCCGCCGGTGTTGACGCCGTCCCGCAACGGCGTGGCGCCCAGGCCGCTGCCGTGGATGTCGTAGATGCCCATTGCGGTGCGGACGCCTTCCCGGTTGTGGCCGGCCGGGATGTAGCCGGGGCCGCCCTCGTACCAGGTGGCGTACCACGTGGCCGGCACGTCCTGGTGCCGGCCCGCGGCGAACAGCATCTTGCCCGCGGCCTCGCACACCGCAGCCACCAGGATGCCGCCCACCACCGGCGCCGCGGCGCACGCCGCGGGGAACCGGCAGTGCAGCACCGAGCCCTCCGGCGCCACGATGTCCATGGGAGCGAACTTGCCGTCGCTCCAAGGCACGTCCCAGAACAGCGTGTTGGTGATGGCCACGCCGATGAGGGCCCGGGTGCTGGGAAACGTGGAGTTGACGTCCCCCGCGGTCTGGGGGCTCGTGCCGGTGACGTCGAGGGTCAGGCGGTCCCCCCGCTTGGTGAGCGTGCAGAGGATCCGGAGCGGCATGGCCTTGCGGGTCCCGGTGTCCAGCGAGGTGAGGTAGGTGCGTCCGGTCCAGCGGCCGTCCGGCAGGGACTCGAGCTTGGCCCGGGCCGCGGCCTCGGTGTTGGCGATGACCTTGGCGCCCGCGGCCCGGACGAACGCCAGGCCGAACTTGTCCACCAGCGCCAAGTAGCGCCGGGAGCACACGTTGTTGCCGGCGATCATGGCCTTGAGGTCCAGCCCCACGTACTGCGGGTCCCGGCACTGCTCCGTGAGGGACTTGAACACGTCCTCGCGGAACTCTCCGCGCTCCACCACCTTGAGGCCCATGATGCGGATGCCTTCGTGGTAGATCTCGGTGGCGGCGCCCCGCAGCATGCCGCCGGTGTCCGCGGTATGGGTGCTGGTGGCCACCCAGGCGATGAGCCGGCCGTCGTGGAAGATGGGCTTGATGACCATCATGTCATAGGTGTGGGCCCCGGCCACGTAGGGGTCGTTGAAGAAGAACTGGTCCCCGTCGAAGAAGCCCGGCGACTCCCGGAAGAGGTCGATGATGTGCTTGATGGCGTCCGAGGTGGCGTGGGCAAAGCGCAGGTGTCCCGAGCAGGCCAGCACCATGGTCCCGCCGGCATCGTAGAAGGAGCTCATGCACTCCCCGCCCTGGGCGACGATGGGGGAGGCAGTGACGCGCTGCAAGGTCATCCGGCCTTCCTCCCCGATGGCCCACAGACGGTGGAGGAACATCTCGTAGCGGATGGGGTCGATGTCATGGGCCGTGTCGTGCTGGTTCATGGCTACCTCGACGGGAAGTCAACGGGAGGTCCCGGCGTCTTCCGGACCCGGTTCGCCGTTTCATGCAGGGGCCTCCCCCGGGCCGCAGGCGGTGGACTGCGCGCCCACGGGGTTCTATACCGAAAAAGGCCCCCGGAAACAAAGCCGCCCGTGGCATGGCGCAACATCGCGGCCGGGCGCCCCCGGCGGGCCTGTTCCCGCGAGAGGCGGTCGGAAGCAGGGCGTGGCGTTGTCACGCCATTTGTTGTATCCACTCCTTCACCAGCAGCGGCAGGCGAGAGAGGATCTCTCTCCCCACGAGCACCTCGTCCACATAGCCCATATGGAGCATGTCCACGATCCGGCAGAGGTAGGATTTGCCGCAGACCCACCACGTGTAGTGGGCGTCGATCATGAGGTAGTGGAGGATGTTGGCGTCTTCTGTTGCTGCGAGCTCCTCGATCTCCATCCCGTCCAGCAAGGTTTCGTAAACGCCGTCGGCAACGCGACTCCCGAAGGTCGTGGTATGGTAGTATTCCTTGATTTCCCAGACGGCAACGGGATTCACCACGGAGGGGAAAGCCCCGTCCATCCGTCGCGCAAAGGTCCGCAACGGGGCGCCGTCACGGGTCACCATCGTCAAGGCGCGTGGATCATAATCGCACCCTCGTCCGTCGGCTCCGGCTTCGATCAACATGTTCACCATGCAGGTCAGATATGCGGGAGCCTTCTTGCTGCCTCTCTGCTTGTTCATCGGCAGGGGACACTTCGGTTTCAACCTCTTCCTGAGTCCCCGGTACTCCCTGCTTGCCGTTTTTGCGTCCATCAGGGATGGCTCGACACGCTCATGGAGGATGGCCGCGCGATACTCGAAATACTCGTGGAGTCTGTTCCAGACGGTCATGCCGTCCGGCAAGACCGTATCGAGGTGCCTGGGAAAGACGTGGACCCTTTCCAGCCGGTCTTCCACCGTTGTCCGAGAAGGCGCCAGAACTTGGCCTGTTTTCCTTTCGGTATAGCCACACTCCTGTCCAACCAGGCGGACACACGCCCAAAAGGACTTCGGCAGAGCCTGGAATCGAGGGTCAGGTTTCATGGCGCCGCAGGTACTCCGTGAGGAGTATGACGGGGTCGAGGTCAAGGGCCTCACAGACGTTGACGGTTTCGACAAAGGTGAGTAGCCGCTCTCCCGACTCGTACTTGCTCACGAAGGATTGATGGGTTCCCAGTTGCTTGGCGAGGTCCACTTGGCGGAGCCCGATCCGGGTACGCCGATCGCGCAGGAGTCGGCGCAATGCCTTCTCATCCGCGGAGAATCGACTGCGCTCCATTTATTCCAGTATAGGATATGCTTGCGGGGTATCCCAAATCAGGATATAATTCGAGCATGATGAGAACCGAAGAAGACACACCGGACATGTTCCAAGGCACGGAATTCCAGCACGTTGCGCCGTTTCACACGCAGTTGCTCAAGTGGATCGGGAACAAGCAGCGCTTTGCCCATGAAATAGCGTCCTATTTTCCAAGGGATGTGAAGACCTATTTCGAACCGTTCCTGGGCAGCGGCGCCGTTCTTGCCGCGTTGCAGCCTCCGCATGCCCTTGGGTCCGATGCTTTCGGCCCGCTCATGGAGATCTGGAAGACTCTCGCCCTGGATCCCGGAAAGGTCGTGTGCTGGTACGGGGAACGACATGAGGAGTACAGTCGCTTTGACGGCGTGGAAGGCTACGAGTGCATCAAGTCAAGGTACAACGCCAAGCCCAATGGAGCGGATCTGCTCTTTCTGTGCCGGAGCTGTTACGGCGGTGTCGTGCGCTTTCGCAAGTCTGACGGATACATGTCAACGCCCTGCGGGGTGCACAAGCCGATCTCGCCGGGCTCTTTCGCTCGGCGCGTCCGAATCTGGAAGCGTCGGACCGCCGGGGCTGCGTTCGAGCAGTTGGACTTCAGCCACGCCATGCGGCGAGCCGGACGGGGGGATCTGGTCTATTGCGACCCGCCCTATACGCACAGCCAGACCATACTTTACCAGGGACAGGATTTCGAACTGGGCCGCCTCATGGACGAAATCGTGTCGTGCAAGGAACGGGGCGTCCGTGTGGCTCTGAGCATCGACGGGAGGAAGAAGTCGGGCCGGGTGAACTGCCGTCTGGACATTCCTGACGGGCTGTTTGAACGAGAAGTCTTCGTGAACTGTGGACGCAGCATGCTCCGCCGCTTTCAAATGGAAGGCGAGTCGTTGGAAGACGAGGTCGTCCATGACCGGTTGCTCCTGACATATTGAGCCGCGCCTCCGAGGACCCCCACGGATCCCGCTTGCTGGGCCTCGTTCCGTCGAAATTGATTTTGTCCGGCCTGCGGTATAGATTGATCGAGGTCGCCAACCCATCGAGGAAAGGAAAGAAGGTCCATGAAACGCGTGTTCCTGTTGTTGGTCACGAACATTGCCATCATCGTGGTGCTGAGCGCCGTCCTGAGCCTGCTCGGCGTGGATCGGGCGCTCTACCAGAACGGCATCAACTTCGGCGCGCTGCTGGTGTTCGCGTTCGTCTTCGGCATGGGAGGTTCCTTCCTGTCGCTGGCCATCTCCAAGTGGATGGCCAAGAGGGCGGTGGGGGCCCAGGTCATCGACAAGCCCCGGAACGACACCGAGAACTGGCTGGTGAACACGGTGCAGACCCACGCCCGGGCTGCGGGCATCGCCATGCCGGAGGTAGCCGTTTACGAGTCCCCCGAGCCCAACGCGTTCGCCACCGGGCCCAGCCGGAACAACTCGCTGGTGGCCGTGAGCACCGGGCTGATGCGCTCCATGAAGCCGGACCAGGTGTCCGCGGTGCTCGGCCACGAGGTCAGCCACGTGGCCAACGGCGACATGGTGACGCTGACGCTGATCCAGGGGGTCCTCAACACCTTCGTGATTTTCCTCTCCCACATCGTCGGCCACGTCGTGGACCGGGTGATCCTCAGGAACGAGGACGGCGAGGGCCACGGCATCGGCTACTTCGTCACGGTCATCGTGACCGAGATCCTCCTGGGGATCCTGGCGAGCATCGTGGTCTGCTGGTTCTCGCGGCGGCGGGAGTTCCGGGCCGACGCCGGCGGCGCGCAACTGGCCGGCGCCGGCAGCATGATCGGCGCGTTGCAGGCCCTCCAGCGGAGCGTGGAACCGACCCACATGCCGGAACAGGTGGCGGCCTTCGGCATCTCCGGCGCCCGCCGAGGCGGTCTGCGGATGCTGCTTGCCAGCCACCCGCCGCTGGAGGACCGCATTGCCGCCCTCCGGCAAGGGGTCCACACCGCGGGCCTGGGGTCATAGGGTCCAGGCTCTTGCATGCGTCGGCCGCCGATGGGACGGCTCGGCTCAACCGCACCTACCCGTGGGTCGTGTTGGGCATCTCGTTCACCACCGTGGCCGCCGCCTTCGGGTGCCGCGGGGCGTTCGCCCTCTTCTTCGTGGCGGTGGTGGAAGAGTTCCAGTGGAGCCGCGGTCTGTCCGCGGGCGCCCTGACCCTGGGGGCGGCGGCCTGGACCGTGTCCGCGCCTGTCTGGGGGCGCATGTTGGACCGCTTCGGTCCCAGGCTGGTGTTCCCCGCGGGCGCGAGCCTCATGGCCGCGGGTTTCGTGGTCAGCGGCATGACCGAGACCGTGTGGCAGTACTACCTGGGCATGGGGCTGCTGGTGGGTCTCGGCTTCGCCGCGTTGCCCATGACCTCACAGGCCATCGTCATCAGCAACTGGTTCGTCCGCAAACGCGGCATGGCCATGGGCATCGCGGCCTCGGGCGTCGGCGCCGGCATCTTCCTGGTGGTGCCGGCCGCGGAGAGGCTGATCGTGGGGTTGGGGTGGCGCAGCGCCTATCTGGTGCTGGCCGGGGCGTTGCTGGCCGCGGTGGCGCCCCTCAACCTGTTCTTCCAGCGCCGCCGGCCCGAGGACATGGGGCTGCGGCCGGACCTGGGCGCTACCGCGGTCGCGGGGCCGGAGGGATCGGGCCCGGCCCGGACCGGCGGCTGGACCCTCGGCAAGGCGCTTCGCAGTTCCCGTTTCTGGGTCCTGGCCCTGGGATACCTGCTGGGGGCGGTGCCCGTACACATGGTGCTCGTGCACCAGGTGGCCGCCATGGTGGACGCGGGGTTCTCCCGGGAACTGGGGGCCGCGGTGTTGAGCCTCACGGGGCTCTTCACCACCTTCACCATGATCGGCATGGGGATGCTCTCGGACCGCACCGGCCGGGAGTGGGCCTACACCATCGGCAGCATGGCCCTGATGGGCGGCATCCTGCTCATCCTCTTCCTCGACGAGCTATCGGAGGTCCTCCTGGTCGGCCTGTATCCGCCGCTGTTCGCGGTGGGGTTCGCGTCGCGCCAGTCCCTCTACCCGACCATCGCCGCGGACATCTTCCACGGGCCCCATTTCGGTTCGATCATCGGCGCCGCGGCCCTATTCATCGGCGCGGGCTCGGGGGTGGGACCCTGGCTGGCGGGTTACCTCCACGACCTTTCGGGCAACTACGCGAGCGCGTGCTGGACCGCCATCGCCCTGGGCCTGCTGTCGTTGGCCTGCATCTGGGCCGCGGCGCCGAGGAAAGGGGTGGATCCCTGAAGGGAGGCGACGCCATGCCGAGGACACTGGTCATCGACGCGCACCACCACTGGATGCCCGAGGAACACTACCGGAACCCCGGGCCCCTCGTCAGGGCGGGCGAGACCGTGGTCCGGAAGAAGGACCGGTTCGCCATACGCCGGGAAGGGGTGCAGCTCTTCGGTCCGCCCGCCATGACCGCGGACATGGCGGCGCAGGTGGCGGAAATGGATCGGGTGGGCGTCCACCAGGCCGTGCTCCACGTGGGTTGCTGGCTGGACTGGATCGACGTTCCCGCGGCGCGCTTCCTCAACGACCGGATGGCCGAAGTGGTCGAACGGTTCCCCGGACGCATCATCCCCCTGGCCCACGTGCCGGCGCTGGAGGCGGGAGGCCGGCAGGAGTTGAAGCGCGCCGTATCGAAGCTCGGTTTCCGGGGCGTGGGGATCAACACCCACGTCCGCGGCGCGTTGCTGGACGACGGGCGCTACCGCCCGTTCTACCGGCTGGTCTCCGACCTGGACATCCCGATCTTCGTGCATCCCTCGTCGGAGTTGCCGGTGGCCCGCCCCCACGGCATGGAGGCGTTCAACCTCACCCGGAACCTGGGACGCGCCATGGACAATACCATCAACATCGTGCGGCTCATGCTGAGCGGCACGATGGAACGGTTCCCGAAGCTGCGCTTCGTCTTCACCCATCTGGGAGGGGCCTGGTTCGCGCTACGGAACCGGCTCAACCCGTCGTTCTGGGACAAACGGGAGCAGGGGTACTTCGACCGGTTCCGGGACCGCATCTTCATCGACACGGCGCCGCCCTTCTGGCGTCCCGCGGAGATCCGCTTCGCCATGGACATGGTGGGCGAGGACCAGGTGCTCATGGGCAGCGACTTCCCCACCATCGACAGGCTCGGCGACGCGGTCTCCATCGTGAGGTCGGTCAAGGCCAGCGCCGCCTCCAGGCGGAAGCTGCTGGGGGGCAACGCGGCCCGGTTGTTCCCGGCGAACCGCGCCGAGGAGCCGTCCCCGGCCGTTGGGCGACGCCTGGGGAGGGCGTGATGAAAGTCCTCATGTGTCCGCCCCTCCACCATGCGCCCGCGGCCCGGGAGGACGCGGGCGCGGTCATGGCCGGGTGGCGCGCGCTCTACCGCTTGCTCCGGGACGAGCTGGACGTGCAGGTGGACCTCCTGGAGCCCCGGCCCGGCCTGCCGAATCTCGTGTTGACGGCGAGCGGCGGCTTCGTATGGGGCGACTCCTTCGTCGTGGGCCGCCCGGGAGACCCTTCGAGACGCCCCGAGGGCGAGGCCGCGGCCAACTTCTTCCTGGTGCGGGGCTACCGCGTGTCGGCCCTGCCGGAAGGTTGCCGCTTCGACGGTCAACGGGACCTCGCGGTGGTCGGCGGGACGGTGTTTGCCGGGCATCGCTCCGGCGACCACCCGGACGCCCACCGGGCGCTGTCCGGGATCCTCGGACGCGAGGTCCGCTCGCTCCGCCTGTCCGAAGGCTGGGACCATCCACTCGACTCCTGCCTGTGCCCGCTGGGCGGAGACGGCGCCCTGTTCCATCCGGACGCCCTGGAGCCGGCGGCGCGCAAGCTGCTGGAGGAACACGTGCCGCGGCTCCGCCCGGTGGGCCCCGCGGACGCGCGTCGTTTCGGATGCAACGCCCTGGTGGCGGGCCGGCACGCGGTCCTGCCCGAGGGTTGCGGAGCTACGGTCCGCGAGCTGGAGGGAGGGGGCTTCCGGGTCCACACCCTGCCGCTGGCCGCCTACGCCGGACACGGCGCCGGACCCGGGGCCCTGGTCCTGAAGGTCGCCGACTAGGGCAGGCTCCCGGCGGTCCGGGAGTTCAGTTCCGGGTCGCCGGCCGACCACTGCCGCGCATGGCGCGCCACATCCGCTCCGGGGTGATGGGAAGCTCGCGCACCCGGACGCCCACGGCGTCTTCGATGGCGTTGCCGATGGCGGGAGCCACGGGCATGAGGCCCCCCTCGCCCAACCCCTTGGAGCCGTAGGGACCCGGGCCGTTGCCGTCCTCCACCAGGATGGTCCGGAACGTCTCCGGTATGCTGGCGAAGGACGGCAGGCGGTAGTCGATGAGGTTCGGGTTCAGCAGGTGGCCGTTCTCGTACTGCATCTCCTCCATGAGGGAGTGGCCGATGGCGAACATCACCGCGCCTTCGTCCTGGCCTTCGCACAGCAGCGGATGCACGGCCTTGCCCACGTCCGCGGTGGACACGTACTTCAGGAGCTTGACCTCTCCCGTGTCCGGGTCCACCTCCACCTCCGCGCCGCCCCAGCTCGTCTCCCAGAAGGTCGTGGGGGAACCCAGGACCGCCTTCCTGCTGTGGACGTCCTGGTAGGTCCCCTTGGCCAGGAACTCGCCTCCTTTTGCGCCGAAGGTCCGGTTGAGCACCTGCTCGTAGCTCAGGCGCCTGCCCTTGTGCGCCCGCACGTGGCCGTTCTCGAACGTGACCTTGTCGGGCTTGCACCGGAACAGCTTGGCCGCGGCCCGGCGCAGTTGCCGTTTCAGATCGGCCGCGGCGCGCTCCACGCACAGGCCCATGATGACCATGGAGCTGCTGGCGTTGGTGGCCGCGTCGTAGGGAGTGGAGTCGGTGTCGAGCCGGGCCACGGCCACCGCGTCGCAGGGCAGGGACAACTCCTCGGCCACCACCTGGGCCAGGGCGGTGCGGCAACCCTGGCCCATCTCCACCGAGCCGGTGAACAGCACCGCGCTGCCGTCGGAGCTCATCTTGACGGCTGCGGAAGCCACCTTGTAGGTGCCGCCGCCGTCCTTCATGCAGCAGCTCAGTCCCATGCCGCGGTTCCGCCCGCGGCCCTTCCTGCCCCACCCCAGGGCCTTGGCGGTGCGCCGCAGCCCGGCCTCCAGGTCGCAGTCCACCGGGGTGTCGCCCTTGGTGAAGACGTCGCCTTTCTTCAGCAGGTTCCGGCTGCGGAACTCCACGGGGTCCATGCCGAGCCTGCGGGCGATCATGTCCATCTGCGACTCGTACGCCCAGGTGACCTGCAGGGTGCCGAAGCCGCGGAACGCTCCCGCGGGCACGGCGTTGGTATAGACCGTGTAGGCATCGACCTTGACGTGGGGGATGCGGTAGGGGCCCGGCGCCCGGTAGCCGGCCTTCTGGGACACCCGCGGTCCGTAGTCGGCGTAGGCGCCCGTCCCCATGAAGACCTCGCATTCCCGGGCCAACAGCCTGCCGTCCCGGGTGACCCCGGTCTTGATGCGGAACCGGGCGGGATGCCGGGTAATGGTCCGGAACGTCTCTTCCGACGTGTGGGTGAGCTTCACCGGCCTGCCGGTCTTCCATGCCAGCGCCGCGGCCAGGGGCTCGTTCTTTACAGAGAGCTTGCCGCCGTAGGCCCCGCCCACATGGGGGACGATGACCCGGACCCGGTTGATGGGGAGGGAGAAGAACTCCGCCATGTGGCGTTGCAGCGTGAACGGGTCCTGGGTGGAGGCCCAGAGCGTCAGGCGCCCGTCCTCCACCCGGGCGATGGTGATGTGGGGCTCCAGCGGGTAGTGCTGGACCTGGGGGAAGGTAAAGGTGTCCTCGAAGACTTCGTGGGCCTTCTCGAAGCCCTTTTCCACGTTGCCCCGGTCGTAACGGTAGGCGTAGCAGACGTTGGTGCCGCGGAACTCCTCGGGCACGCGGTAGGCGTGGCCGTGGAGTTCGTCCGCGTCCGCTATCTGCTCGTGGACCAGTGGCGCGTCCGGCGCCACGGCGTCGGCAACGTCCGTGACCGCGGGAAGCTCCCGGTACTCGGTTTCGATGAGTCCCAGCGCTTTCTCCGCCGCGGCCTCGTCCTCCGCGGCCACCGCGGCCACCGGGTCGCCGGCGTAACGGACCTTGTCCAGGGCGACGACGGTCTGGTCCTTGTAGGCGGAGCCGAAGTAGGGGTTCATGCCGTCGAGGGTCTCGCGGGTGAGCACCGTAGCCACCCCCGGCAACGCCGCGGCTTCGGCGGCGTCGATGCGGACCAGACGCGCGTGGGGGAACGGACTGCGCAGCACCTTGGCGTGGAGCATGCCCGGAATTTCGAGGTCCATGGCGTAGATGGCCTTGCCGGTGGCCTTGGCGACGCCGTCCACGCGCCGAGGGGACTTGCCGATGACCTGGTGTCTCTTGCCCACGTGGTTGCCTCCGTGCGGTGGATGGTCGCCGGAACGGCAGGCCGGCCCCCCGGGGAGCGAAGGGGTACGGGGTTCCCTCACGGGTTCCGGGCCAACGGGTAGCTCTCCCGCACCCATGCCTCGGCCTGTTCCCGTGTCCGAAGGACCCCGTCGAGCTGGGCCTCTTCGACCGCCCCCAGCATTGCCGAGAACGAGGGCCCCGGCGCGTACCCGAGCCGGATGAGGTCGCGCCCGCGCAGCAGCGGCTCCGGACGCACGTCGTCCTGGCCCAGCTCGGCCAGCCGTCGTTGGCAGAAGTCGTAGTAGCGCAGATCGCCGTTGGATGAAAGCGCGTCGATGCGGCAGAGCTCCAGCAGCTCTTCGATGCCGTCTTCCCCGAGGAAGCGCTTCAGGGTGCTGAGCCGCATCTTGGGCGCCTGGGTGTAACGCAGGTGGCAGCGCACCAGGTAGGCGACCCGGTCCGCCGCCGCGCGGCTGCGCTTGAGACGGCGAAGGATCTTCGCGGCCATTGCCGCCCCCTGCTCGGGGTGCCCGTGGAACGTGACCCTGTCTCCCACGGTTTGCCGGCACGCAGGCTTCGCCACGTCGTGCAGGAGACAGCCGTAGGCGAGGGTCTCCGAGGGGCCGCGCAGATGCCCCAGCAGCGTCAGCGTATGGACGAAGACGTCCCCCTCGGGATGGTGGTCCGGCGTCTGATCGACTCCCTTCATGGCGGCGATTTCCGGCAGCACCGCCTCCAGCAGGCCGGTTTCGTCCAGCAGCTCGAACCCCCTGCGGGCGCCTCCTTCCATGAGCGTCCGGGTGACCTCCACGCCGATTCGCTCCCAGGCCACACGGGTGACGGTGGGGGCGTGGCTGCGGATGGCCGCCAGCGTCGGTTCGTCGATGGCGAAACCGAGCCCGCTGGCCAGACGGACGGCCCGGACCATCCGCAACCGGTCTTCCGAGAAACGCTCGTGCGGGTCGCCGACGGCCCGGACGACGCCCTTGCGCAGGTCTTCCCTGCCGTTCACCAGGTCGATGACGCGGTCGTCCACCGGGTCGTACATCATCGAGTTGATGGTGAAGTCCCGCCGCCGCACGTCCTCTTCGAGGGTGCCGTAGCGGACGTGGACCGGATGGCGGCCGTCCAGGTAGGGTCCGTCGAAGCGGAACGTGGTGACCGCGAACGGGTCGCCTTCCAGCACCACGAGGACCGAGCCGAACTTCGACCCCACGGGCAGGGTGTGGGGAAAGAGGGCCTGGGTGGACTCGGGCGCGGCGTCGGTGGCGATGTCGTAGTCCACGGGCTGCCTGCCCAGGAGCCGGTCGCGCACGCAGCCGCCCGCGAAGTACGCTTGGTGCCCTGCCTCCCGGAGGCGTTGGACGATGTGGAGGGCCTTGTCCTGTTGCGACACCGAACGGGTCCTGTGGACGGAGGGGCGCCGATGGCGCGGTCAGTTCCCGAGGCCGGCCTGTTCGAGGTTCCCGACCGCCACGAGTATGAGCTTGTCCGGTTGCAGGTGTTTCCGGGCGGCCCGGAGGACGTCCTCCGCGGTGACGCTTCGGATCAGGTCCGGGTAACGCCGGGCGTAGTCCGGTCCGAGCCCGAGGTATTCCACCTGCCCCAGGTAGTCCGCGATGTCGTCGTTGGTCTCCCACTGCAACGCGAAGCGTCCGGTCAGGTAAGCCTTTGCGTCCCGGAGCTCCCGTTCGGTGACGCCCTCGCGGCGCATCCTCTCGATCTCGGACCTGGCCGCCTCGGTGGCTTCCCGGGCGCGGTCGTTCCGCGTCTGCATGGCCAACTGGAAATACCCGGAGTGCTTGCCGGCGAAGAAGTAGCTGTAGATGGAATAGGCCAGACCGCGCCGGTTCCGGATGTTGTCCCCAAGCCGCGACGAGATGCTGCCGCCGCCGAGGACGTGGTTCACGACGCGGAGGGCGTAGTGGTCGCGGTCCCTTCGGAGGGGCCCTTCGTGCCCCATGACGAGGTTCGATTGGGTCAGGTTGCGGTTGATCTCGACCGCAGCCCGCCGGGGCGGAGGCAGGACCACCCGCGGGTCGGGTCGGCCGTCTCCTCTTTCCCAACCCGCCAGGACGTCCGTGAGCTTTCGCGTCATCTCGTCGTGGGTGACGTCTCCCACGGCCACGAGGATGGTCCGGTCGGGCCGATAGTAGCGCCGATGGAAACCCAGGACCGCGTCCCGGTCCAGGCCCTCCACCGAATCCTCCGTGCCCGTCACCGGTCGTCCGTAGAAGTGGTCCGGGAAGAGGGCGTCCCGGAAGGCGTCCCGGGCCACGGCCCGGGGCCGGTCTTTCCTGGCCCGGATGGAGGCCGTCAGGGACTTCTTCACGCGTTCGACTTCCCCTGCGGGGAACGTGGCCGCGGTCAGCGCCTCGGCCATCAGGGCGAGCCCGGTGTCCAGGTCCTTCTTCAGGATGTTCAGGTTGACGGTGGCGAGTTCCCGGCCGCTGTCGGTCCAGAAGTGGGCGCCCATGCCTTCGATGAGGCCGCTCACCTGCATGGCGTCGCGTGTGGGAGTGCCCAGGGTCAGCAGTCTCGACGTGAGGTTGGCCAAGCCGTGCTGCGAGTCGGGGTCGTAGCGCGAGCCGGCCCGCACCAGCAGGCGCACCGACACGATGGGGAGCGGCGGCTGCTCGGAGGTGACCAGCGTCAGTCCGTTGGGAAGCGTGGCGCGTTGGGCGTTCATGGCGGCGAAGGCGGGCCCCGCGAGCAGGCACAGCAGGAGCGGAAGCCAGCGGGTCACGAGCTCTCCCTCGGCTGGGGAACGAGTATGCCCACGGTCCGCCGGTCCCGGTCGAGGTACTCCCGGGCCACACGGCGGACGTCTTCCGCGGTGACCCCCCGGACACCTTCGATGTACCGGTTCATCCGGCGCCATCCTCCGGTCAGCTCGTAGAAGCCGATCCGCATGGCTTGGCCGGAGTTGGACTGCTGGGCGAAGAGGAAGGCCGCCGCCACCTGGTTCCGGGCCTTGCGGAGCTCCGCCTCGGTGACGCCCGTCTCCCGGACCTCGGCGACCAACTCGTCGATGGCCGCTTCCAGCTCCGCGGCCTCCTTCCCGGGCATGGCCTGGGCGCCGATGGCGAAGGTGGTGGGGTCGATGGAGAGTCGATGATAGCCCGCATGGGCCGAGCGGGCGATGCGCCGCTCATAGACCAGGTCCCGGTAGAGCCGCGACGTGCGTCCCCTGGACAGGACCATCTCCAGCACGTCCAGGGCGTAGCTGTCTTCGTGGCCCACGCCGGGTGCGTGGTACTCCATCATCAGCAGCGGGAACTCGGCCTCCTTCTTGAGCAGCACGCGCCGCTCGCCTCGCTGGGGCGGCTCCCGGAGCGTCACGGGGGGAGGCTCCGGCCCCCGGGGGAGCTTGCCGAAGGTCTCGCGGATCCGGCCCAGGATCTCCTCGCTCTCGAAGTCTCCCGCAACCACGAGGAAGGCGTTGTTGGGCGAGTAGTAGGTCCGGTAGAAGCCTTCCAGGTCTTCGATGGTCATCCGGCGTACGTCGTCCGGCCAGCCGATGATGGGGCGGCGGTACGGGTGCACGGTGTAGGCCACCGCGTTGGTGGCCTCGGCCAGCGACGCCCGGGGAGAGTCGTCCACGCGCAGACGCCGTTCCTCCTGCACCACGCCCTTCTCCGGCGTGAAGTGAGCCTCCTCGAAGCGGGCGTTGACCATGCGGTCGGCTTCCAGTTCGATGGCCACGCCGATGGTTTCCCGGCTCATGGTGGCGTGATAGACGGTGGCGTCGTGGGAGGTGAACGCGTTGGAGCGGCCCCCGTGCTTCATGATGGTGCGGGTGTACTCTTCGGGCGCTACCTTGTCCGTGCCCTTGAACAGCATGTGCTCGAGGAAGTGGGCGATGCCGGTCTTGCCCTCCACTTCGTTGCGGGACCCCACCCGGTACCAGACCTGGAACGTGACCGACGGACTCCTGTGGTTCTCCAGCAACAGCACCTTGAGGCCGTTGTCCAGGACCTCCTCCCGCACGTCCGGCATGCCCGGGGGCGCCGACGCCCCGCCCGCCGCGGGGAGCAGGGTGATCCACATCAGCCCGGCGATGCCGCGTGTCCAGTCCATGACCTTGAAAATAGCCGTGTGGGGGGTAAAGCGCAACCGGCGCCGCGGGTTTCAACCGCCGTTGGAGGTGACCCACCGGCGCGGCATGAGGGAGCCGAGGCCGTGCCGCCGCATTCGTTCGATGAAGGTGGTGCGGTTCAGGTGGAGGAGGTTGGCGGCCGCGGTCCGGTTCCCGTGGGTGCGCTCCAGCGCCTGGACCATCATGTCGTGCTGGAAACGCTGGATGCACGTGTCGATGTCGATGCCGTCGCGCGGCAGGATGCATTGGTGGAGCGGGGTCTGGCGGCGGTGCGGCTTCATGTAGCCGTCGAACTCGGGCAGGTCGTGGACGTGGAACTCGCGGTGGTCGTTGAGGGTGATCAGGCGCTCGATCAGGTTCTCCATCTCCCTCACGTTGCCGGGCCAGTCATAGGCTTGCAGCCGCTCCATGGCGGCCCGGTCGATGGTGCGTCGATGGTCCCTGCTGAAGCGTTTCAGGAAATGCCCTACCAGGAGAGGGATGTCTTCCCGTCGGTCCCGCAGCGGCGGCAGTTCCAGGGAGAGGATGGCAAGCCGGTAGTACAGGTCCTCGCGGAACTGTCCCGCGGGGATCGCCTCCCGGAGGTCGCGGTTGGTGGCGGCGACGAAACGCGCATGGGTGCGCCTGGCCACGTCGCTCCCCAACGGGTTGAACTCGCGTTCCTGCAATACTCGCAGGAGCTTCGCCTGGAGCCTGGGGCTGATCTCGCCGATCTCGTCCAGGAATATCGTCCCCTCCCTGGCGGTCACGAAACGCCCGGATCGGGATTGCTGCGCACCCGTGAACGCTCCCTTGACGTGGCCGAAGAGCTCGTTTTCCAACAGGTCGTCCGGTATGGCGCCGCAGTTCACGGCCACGAACGGCTGCTCCGCGCGTCTGCTTCGGTCGTGGATGGTCCGGGCGATCAACTCCTTCCCCGTGCCGCTCTCTCCCGTGATGAGCACGGTCGAGTCGCTCGTGGCGATCCTGAGCGTCATCTCGAATACGTGCCGCATGGCCTTGCTCCGTCCGATCATGGAGTTGAACGTTGCGTATCCTCTTCCATCCAACGGGTCATCCTTCACGTGTGGCATGCAGGTCCCTCCTCTCGGCTTCCGTTTCTGGTAACTTCTGGATGAAGTGGAAGCAAGAGTAGGGCCAGCGGTCCATGGCAATGAAATTGCTTGAGAAATTGCGGCGCCGGGTGGAGGCGCGCCGCGCGGAATCCGTTCCTCCGGACCGGTGTCGCCAACGAAATGACGGGCCGAACCGGTCCGGGGCTTGCGTTCGACGGCCCAATTCATTGATATTACCGACGGTTGTGAGTGTCAGGGAATTGACGTCCGACCGTCAAGATGTCGGCAGGGTCGGACTCGGGGAACCCCGCGGCCGTCATGCGCCGACGTCGAAACCGTTGCTGCGTATGCAGCTTGCGGCGAATGCCCAGGGAAAAGGCACGCCAGTTCCGGGACCGGAGCCGTTTCGATGAGTGATCCACAGGGGAAACCCGCCGACCACGGACGTCTTCCGCCCGCCCCCCTCACCCTCGAGGGTTGGGCCGTACTGCACCAGATGTTCCGCGTCCGGTGGGCGGAGTGGAACGTCCTCGACGCGGTGAAGCGGCGCGAGGCCGTGGAGGAAGCGGTGTCCGTGCTGACGGACATGGAGCAGGGCCCCGCGGGCAGGAGCGGGTTGGTCTCCTTGCTCGGCCACAAGGGCGACCTGATGCTCATCCATTTCCGCGAGTCGTTCGACGACCTGAACGACGCCGAGCTGGCCCTCGCCCAACTCGAACTGGCGGCCTTCCTCGAGACGACCACATCCTATCTCTCGGTGGTGGAGCTGGGGCTCTACGGCGCGTCCGCGCAGCTCTACCGTTCGCTGGACCGGAAGGGGGTCGCGCCCGATACGCCGGAGTGGAAGCAGTTGGTGGAAGCCTACCTGGTCCAGGCCCGGAAGAGCATGGAGGGCCGGCTCCGGCCCGAGATCCCCCCCCGACGCTACGTCTGCTTCTATCCCATGGACAAGAAGCGCGGCGAGGCCAGGAACTGGTACCAGGCGCCGCTGTCCGAGCGCCAGCGGATGATGCAGGAGCACGGCTTCATCGGCCGGGGCTACGCCGGCCGGGTCACCCAGATCATCTCGGGCTCCATCGGCTTCGACGACTGGGAGTGGGGCGTGGACCTGTTCGCCGACGACCCGGTGGTGTTCAAGAAGCTGGTCTATGAGATGCGCTTCGACGAGGCCAGCGCCATCTACGGCCTGTTCGGACCCTTCTACACGGGGCTCCAGTTCCGGGCCGGGGAGCTGGGGGCGCTGCTTGAAGGAAGGACGCCGAAGTTCCGGGTGGACGGTGGGGGCAGGCCCCGCCAATCCGGCTGACCCGGGGGCGCTGCGCCGTTCAGAACTCGGTCCCGATCCCCCTGGCGCGGGCGAGGTCGAAGATCCGGCTGGCGATGGCGATGTCGGCGACTCCCTGTCCGGCGTTGTTCTTGAACAGGGTGACCTGTTCCCGGCGGGTGCGGCCGGGTATCCGTCCGGTGAGGAGGTCGCTCAGGTCGCCCACTCGGTCCCAGCGGAGGATGCCCTTCTCCACCGGTTCGTGGAAGTCTCCCTGCTCGTCCTGGATGGCCTGTTCCCGGGAGTTGGCGACGATGACGTGGCTGCGGCGAACGGTGGCGTCGTCGATTTCCCGGCGCCGTTGCCCGATGAGGCCCGCTTTCATGAGCCCCACGTTGCCGCCGACGATGGAGGTGACGTGGACGCCCGGCTCCAGCCATGAGCCGTCGAACACCGGGACGTTGGAATTGGTGGCGGCGAGGACCACGTCCGCGCCTCGAACCGCCTCGCGGGCGCTGTCCACCGGGATCAACTCGCACGGCGCCAGGGGCTGCATCTCCCTGCAGAAGGCCGCCCGGGTCCCGGGAGTGCGGCAGAAGACCTTCACCTGCTCCAGGGGGCGGATGGCGGCGAAGGCCCGCAGGTGGTACCGGGCCTCGGCGCCCGCCCCCAGAAGCCCCAGCACCGCGGCGTCCTCCCGGGCGAGACGGCGGGTGCCCACCGCGCTGGTGGCCGCGGTGCGCAACTGGGTGGCCCGGGTGGCGGGGAGGTCTCCGAGGCCGAAACGACCCGCCAGCACTCCCTTGAGGGATGCGTCCCGGGTGTCGAACAGCACCACGCACGGACGGCCCATGTGGTCGTAGGTCTGGTTGTCCGCGGAGGCCGCCACGAACTCCGAGTGGACCAGGACGCCGATGCCGCGGAGACTCGGGACGCCGCCGGGGTGCACGCTCACCCGCGCTCCCTCCCGCGTCATGATCCTGCGGCGCGGGGCGTTCAGTTCGGCGTTGCCGCCCAGTTCCCGGAACCCGGCCTCCACCGCGTCGATGGCCTGCTCCATGGTGATGACGTCGGCCGCGTCTTCCGCTCGAATCAGGTACGCCACGTTCTTCCCGTCCTTTTGCAGGGCGCCGCGGATAGCGGCGGTCAGGGGGACGCGCTCGCCGCCAGCGGCGCCGTCCTGGGGATGGCCCGCTCGTCGATGGGCCAGTGCAGCAGCGCGGCCGCCACGCCGAGGCCGACGCCGGTCCACCAGACCAGGTCGTAAGAGCCTGTGTAGTCGAAGAGCACGCCGCCGAGCCAGATGCCCACGAAGCTGCCCACTTGGTGGTCCAGGAACACGATGCCGTAGAGCATGGCCATGTACCGGGTGCCGAAGACCTGGGCGACGATGCCGCTGGTGAGGGGGACGGTGCTGAGGAACAGCAGGCCCGTGAGGGCGGAGAAGACGACCACGCTCAGCTCGGTCATGGGCAGGAGGAAGAAGCCGGCCATGACCACTGCGCGCATGAAGTAGATGAAGCTCAACAGGTTCTTCTTGCTGTACCGGTTGCCCAGTGCGCCGGCCGCCAGGCAGCCGGCCACGTTGAAGAGCCCGATGAGCATGAGCGCGGTGGCGCCCGCTTCGGGCGTCATGCCGGCGTCCACCAGCAGCGCCGGCAGGTGGGACGCGATGAACAGGGTCTGGAAGCCGCAGACGAAGAACCCGGCCGTCAGCAACAGGTACCCGGAGTGGCGCCGGGCCTCCCCCAGGGCCTGCCACAGGGTCTGGTCGCGCTGGGCCGCGCCCGCGGCCGGCGCGCTCTCTGCCAGCGCCGCGGACAGCGGGACCACGAGTCCGGCGGTCAGGGCCAGCAGGGCGAGGGCGTCCGCCCAACCGTAGGACGAGATCAGGACTTGGCCGAAGGGCACCACCAGGAACTGCCCGAGGGAGCCGCCGGCGCTGCCGATGCCCAGGTAGAGGCCGCGCCGGCTCGGGGGCGCGCTGCGGCCGATGACCGCGAGGACCAGGGAGAAGCTGGTGCCGCTCATGCCCACGCCGGTGAGGAAGGCGGTGCTGAAGGTCATGCTCCAGGGGTCCCGGGACACGGACATGAGGTAGAGGCCCACCACGTAGGCCAAGGCGCTCAGGGCCACCACCTTGGCGGACCCGTAGCGGTCCGCCAGTCCTCCCAGGATCGGCTGGGCGAGCCCCCAGACGAGGCTTTGCAGCGCCACCGCGAAGGAGAATACGCCCCGGGGCCAGCCCAGCGCGTCGCTGACCGGGGTCAGGAACAGGCCGTAGGTCTGGCGGATGCCGAAGGCCAGCATCATCACCAGCGTGCCGCAGGCCAGGACGACGACGGGGGTGCGCCAGGATCGTTGCATGGATGGCATGCTTGCCGGGACGCGGGCTGCCTGTGAACCGGCAAGGGGGCGGCGAGGGGACGACGTTGCGGTCTAGCCGGCCGCGGCGGCGTTTTGCTGCCCCCGCCGCTCGAAGTAGTCCCTGGCGATGTCGGGGAACAGCGTGTAGGAAAGCAGGTCTTCCTCGCTGGCCGCGAGGTCGCCGATCTCCTTGCGGGCGTCTTCCATCCTGGGCTTCAGCAGGTCGGCGGGACGACAGCG
Organism: uncultured Binatia bacterium (SeqCode); assembly: GCA_965204235.1. GTDB lineage: Bacteria > Desulfobacterota > Binatia > UBA9968 > JAJDTQ01 > JAJDTQ01. The sequence continues at coordinate 1,152,990 of OZ241979.1, read as the reverse complement.
GATGGGGTCCTTCTTGCCGAGGACCATGGCCTTCATCTCGTCGCTTACCCGTCCCGGCGGTGCGCCGTAGTGGCCCATGACGTAGTTGCGCACCTCCATGGTGACGACCCCGTAGCGCTTGCCGGTGAGTACGTTCAACGTGGCCTGGGAACCCACGATCTGGCTGGTGGGCGTGACCAGCGGCGGATAGCCGAGGTCCTTGCGCACCGCCTGCACTTCCCGGAGCACGTCGTCCAGGCGGCCTTCGGCGTTCTGCTGGCGCAACTGCGTCACCAGGTTCGAGAGCATGCCGCCCGGGATCTGCGACTCGACGATCTCGGCGTTGACCCGGTTGCTGACGGGGCTCTCGAAGTCGCTGTACTTGCTGCGCACCTCTGTGAAGTAGTTGGCGATGCCGTTGAGCCGGCGCAGGTCGAGACCGGTGTCGTAAGGGGTGCCCTTGAGGGCCACCACGAGGGCCTCCGTGGCCGGTTGCGAGGTGCCGTGGGACAGCGTGGAGATGGCCGTGTCGATGATGTCCACGCCTGCCTCCACCGCCATGATGTAGGCCATCTGGGCCATGCCGGTGGTGCAGTGGGAGTGCAGGTGGACGGGAACGGCGAACCGCTTCTTCAACTCGCCGATGAGATCGTAAGCCACGTGCGGCGACAACAGGCCGGCCATGTCCTTGACGGCCAGGACGTCGGTGCCCGCTTCGACGAGCTTTTCGGCGAAGTCGAGGAAGTATTCCAGCGAGTGGACCGGACTGATGGTGTAGGAGACCGCGGCCTCCAGGGTCTTCCCTGTGCGTTTCACCGCGTCCATGGAGGTCTTCATGTTGCGGATGTCGTTCATGGCGTCGAAGACCCGGAACACGTCGATGCCGTTGTCCGCGGACTTCTCGACGAAGTACTCGACCGCGTCGTCCGGGTAGTTGCGGTACCCGACGATGTTCTGGCCCCGCAGCAGCATCTGGAGCCGGGTGCGGGGCATGGCGTCCCGGATCAGCCGCAGGCGGTCCCAGGGGCACTCGTCCAGGTATCGGAGGCAGGCGTCGAAGGTCGCGCCGCCCCACATCTCCACCGACCAGAAGCCGATGGCGTCCAGGTCGTGGGCGATGGGGAGCATGTCCTCGGTGCGCATCCTCGTGGCGAGCAGCGACTGGTGTGCGTCCCTCAGCACGGTCTCGGTGATCCCGACTCTCTTGCCTTCCATCAGTTTCTCCCGGTTCGACGAACGGCGGCGGCGCAGCCATGTTGACAGGCGAAATGGCAGGATAAGGCATCCACGGCGGATTGGCAAGCAGAATCGCGCTATTGGAGGTATTCCGGCAAGAAGGCGCGGCGCTTCAGGCCGGGGCGCCTCCTGCCGGAGCGGCCCGGGCCGTGGACGGGACGCCGCCCGCAGCGCACGGCAGATAGACGGAGACGCGGGTGCCCTTGCCCAACCGGCTCTCGATCTTCAACTCGCCGCCATGGGCCTGGGTGATGTGCTTGACGATGGCGAGGCCCAGCCCGGTGCCTCCGAGCTCCCGGGAGCGCGCCTTGTCAACGCGGTAGAACCGCTCGGTGAGCCGGGGCAGGTCTTTTTCCGGGATGCCGCAGCCGGTGTCCGACACGGTCAACGCCGTCATGGGTCCGCCGTTGCCGTCGGGTCCCGGCTCGAAGCGCGCCTCCACCCGCACCTCGCCGTGTTCGGGTGTGTACTTGACGGCGTTGTCGACGAGGTTGATGAGCAGTTGCTGGAGACGGTCTTCGTCTCCGAGCACGTGCGGCGTGCGGGCGTCCACGTGGACGCGTATGCGGATGTGCTTCCGGTTGGTCCGGTCCCGGAAGAGCTCCAGCACGCGTTCCATCAGCGGCTTGGCGACCACTTGCTGCATCCTCAGGCTCACGTTGCCCATCTCCAGGTCGGACAGGGCCAGCAGGTCGTCGATGAGGCGTCCCAGGCGCTCGGAGTGGCGCTTGACCACGTGGAGGAACTGGCGCGCCTTCCTGGGGTCGTTGGGCGGGTCGTCCAGGAGCGTCTCGGCGTAACCCTGTATGGCGGTCAGGGGCGTGCGCATCTCATGGGAGACGTTGGCGACGAAGTCGGCGCGGATCTGTTCCAGCCGCTTCAACTCGCTGACCTCATGGAGCACCAGCACGTAGCCGAGCAGGCGCGCCCCCGAGTCCTTCAGGCGGGCCGCGTTGACCGTGAACCAGCAGTCGTCGCCCAGGGCCACCTGGCGGTGGAGCGCGTCGCGGGCGGCGTCGCTTCCCACGATCTCCCGGACCAGGGCCTGTATCTCCGGATGGCGCAGGATCTCCACCGTCGATATGCCGAGGACGTTGGCGTCTGGCGGGAGGTCGAAGATGTTCCGGGCCATCTGGTTCACCAGGATCACCCTGCCGTCGGTGTCCAGCACGACCACCCCTTCCATCATGCAACTCAGGATGGACCGCAGTTTCTCCCTTTCGGCGGTCATTTCCCGGAGGCGGCCCGTCAGGGCGCCGGCCAGCCGGGCCAAGCCCTCCTCCAGCGCTCCCAGCTCATCCGCGCGCCGCACCGGAAGCGCCTTCCCGGAGAGGTCTTCGCGACCGGCCCTTCGGCAGAAGGCCACCATGTCGGCCACGCGCTCCATGGTCCGTCGGAGCCACGCCGCGGCTCCCAGCAGGCCCAGTGAGAAGATCGCCCAGACCGCGGTGAGCGCCCACGGGTCCACGCCGCCGCCGGGCGCTTCGGAGGGCCCGGAGCCGGGACGCCAGAGATGGACGAAAGCGAAGAAGAGGAGGGTGAGCAGCAGGTAGCCGGCGCACAACCTGCCCACGAGACTATTTCTCGAAGGAATCCTCATCCCACTTGTAGCCTACGCCCCTGACGGTGACGATCCGGTCGGGACTGCGGTCATGCTGCTCGAGGGCCGCCCGGATCCTCCGGATGTGGACGTCCACCGTGCGAGGGATCACGTAAACGTCGGAATGCCACACGCCGTCCAGGATCTGGTCGCGGCTCAACACCCGGTTGCGGTTCCGGACCAGGAAGCGCAGGACCTCGAACCCCTTGAGCGTGAGCGGGACCGGCTTTCCGGCCACGTGGACCTCATAGGTCGTGAAATCGATCCTCAGGGATCCCTTCTCATAGACCTCCCCGGTGTCGGGCGGCTCCGAAGGCCCGGTTCGCCGGAGCACCGCCTTGACCCGGGCCACCATCTCCCTGGGGCTGAAGGGTTTGGTGACGTAGTCGTCGGCTCCCAACTCCAGTCCCACCACCCGGTCGGCTTCGCCCGCCCTTGCGGTGACCATGAGGATCGGCGTCCGGGCCGTCTTCGGGTTCTGTCGGATGATCCTGCAGAAATCGAGGCCCGAGAGACCCGGCAGCATCAGGTCCAGCACGATGAGCCGCGGCGGTTCCTCCCGCACCAGGTCGAGGGCGTCTTCGCCGTTCTCGACTTCGAGGACCCGGAAACGCTCCTGGCGCAGGTGGTACGAGATGAGCTTGCGTATGTCCGCCTCGTCTTCCACGACGAGGATCCTGTCCGACATCCGGTTTCCCGACGGCTTCAAACGGACCGGGGCACTTCCTTGACGTGGCGGATGTTCATGCCCTTGACCAGGAATATGACCATTTCCGCGATGTTCGTCGCATGGTCTGCGATCCGTTCCAGGTATTTCGAAACGAACGTGATCTTCATGGCCCGGTTGATGGTCCTGGGCTCGGTGATCATGTACGAGACCGTCTCGCGGAAGATCTGCTCGTTCAGGTCGTCGATCTCCTGGTCGTCCTGGCAGACCTTGAGGGCCAAGGTCGTGTCTTCGCGCACGAAGGCGTTCAGGCTCTCCGCGATCATCCGCCTGGAGATCTCGGCCATGCGCGGCAGATCGATGTAGGGCTTGAGCGGCGCCTCGCGGATCAACTCCAGGGACCGCTCCGAGATGTTCACCGCGATGTCCCCGATGCGTTCCAGGTCCGTGGTGATCTTGAGCGCAGTGGTCACGAACCGGAGGTCCTTGCCCGCGGGCTGGTGGAGGGCGATCAGGCGGACGCACAGCTCGTCGATATCGGCGTCCATCCGGTTGACCTCGGCGTCCCGTGCGATGACGGCTTCCGCCTGCGCGGCTTCCCGGTCCACCAGGGCCTTGATGGAGCGGTCGATCTGGTCCTCCACCAAGCCGCCCATCCGGATGATCCGGTCGCGCAGCGACTTGAGCTCTTCCTCGTACTTCCGGTCGGTGTGTTCAGGACGCATCCGTCTCGATCTCGTAGGCTTCCGTGTGCCGCCCGGAGTCGGCCTTGATGATGACCTTGCGGTCGATCTCGTGTTCCAGGGCCTCCAGGCTCTCCCGGGCCTCGTCGTACAGGAAGTTGGCGATGCCGGGGTGTACGCGCAGGGTGATGCGCCCGCCGTTGTCGAGTTGCAGGCTCTCCCGTTTGATGCGGCGCAGGATCTCGTATGCGATGGTGGGGTGGGACTTGATGCGGCCGCGTCCGGCGCAATAGGGGCACGGGCTCAGGAGGACGTTGCCGAGGTTCTCCCGTGTGCGCTGCCGGGTCATCTCCACGAGCCCCAACCGGGAGATGGGCAGGACCCGGGTCTTGGCCCGGTCCTCCTTGACGGCCTCCTTCAGCGCGTCGTGGATCTCCTTCCGGTTGGCGGCCTGCGCCATGTCGATGAAGTCGATGATGATGAGGCCCCCCACGTTGCGCAGCCTCAGTTGATGCACGATCTCCCGGGCCGCTTCCAGGTTGATCTTGAAGACCGTCGCTTCCTGGTCCTTCTTCCCCACGTACCGCCCGGTGTTCACGTCCACCGCGGTCAGCGCTTCGGTCTGCTCGATGTTGATGTATCCGCCGGACTTCAGCCAGATCTTGGGCTCCAGCGCCCTGCGGACCTTGTGTTCGACCTCGTAGCGGTCCAGCAGCGGCTCGGGCGCGTCATACAGCTTCACTCGCCCCTTGAGCCGCGGCATGAACTGCTTCACGAACTCGAGCACCCGCTCGTATTCCCCGGCCTGATCGACCACCGCTTCCTTGGTGTTGGCGTTGAAGAAGTCGCGGATGGTGCGCGGGACCAGGTCCAGGTCCCGGTGGATCAGCTCCGGCGTGGCCGCGGTTTCCAGCCGCTTGCGGATGCGGGACCAGAGCGTGGTCAGAAACCGGACGTCGCTCTGGACGTCCCTCTTGTTGCGCCCCTCGCAGGCGGTCCGGACGATGAAGCCGTCGTCCTCCCCGGCCAGGTCCCGGACCATGTCCTTCAACCGCGTCCGTTCCTTCTCGTCCTCGATCTTGCGGGAAACGGCCACGTGCCCGACGGCGGGCATGAATACCAGGAATCGACCGGGCAGGGATATGTGGGTGGTGACGCGGGCGCCCTTCATCCCGAGGGGCTCCTTGGCCACCTGCGCCAGGATCTCCTGGTCGGGGCTGAGTTGCTGCTCGATGCGGGGCCGACCCGGTTCGGAACCGGGTTCCGGCGCCCCTTCGTCGTCGCTCCCGTCCGCCGCCGCCCCGGGCGGGGCGCAGACGTCCGAGGCATGGAGGAAAGCGGCCTTCTCCAGCCCGATGTCCACGAACGCCGCCTGCATCCCGGGCAGCACGCGCACGACGCGCCCCTTGTAGATGTTGCCGACGCAGACTTCTTCCCGGTTGCGTTCGATGAGGAACTCGGCCAGGGCGTTGTCCTCCATCACGGCGATGCGGGTCTCCTGGGGAGTCGTGTTGATGAGGATGCGTCTCATGCGTCACGCGGGCTCGTCGGCAAGGGAAGGAGCGGTCGAAGTCGGGCGTACGGACCGCAGGGAGCCGTCCACGCACTCGTCAACCTGTGGGGGATGCAAGGAACACATGCCATGCCGGATGATAGGCCAGTCGATGCCAAATGGCAAACCGGACTCCACCGGCAGCCGGCCGCGGCCATGTTTGACAAGGTGCGCACACGGCGATACATTCAGGCGCATTCGACCCGCGTTCGAACTGGGGCCTTTGTGGATACCGGTACACATCAGGAAAAGCGTGTTGCTCCGGGCCGTTCCCCGATGCACACGAAGGTGCTGATGTTGAATCGCTCGTACCTTCCGATACACGTCACGTCGGTGCGTCGGGCTTTCACCCTGCTCTACCTGGGCATCGCCAGGGCCGTCAACGAAAGATACCAGACCTTCGATTTCAAGGGCTGGAGCGACCTGTCGGCGTCGGTCCACGAGGAAACCGTGGGCATGGTGGACCACGTGGTGCGGGTGCCGCGGGTCATCCTCCTGGTCCGGTACGACCGGGCGCCCAGGCGGCAGGTCCGGTTCAGCCGGTACAACATCTATGCCCGGGACCGTTCCACCTGCCAGTACTGCGGGCGCAGGCTCCCGCGCAACCAGCTCAACCTGGACCACGTGATCCCCCGTTCCCGCGGCGGCGCCTCCCGGTGGGAGAACGTCGTCTGCTCCTGCGTTCCGTGCAACCGCCGGAAGGGCGGACGGACGCCCCAGGAAGCCCGGATGACGCTGCTGCGCGAGCCCCTCAAGCCCAGGTGGACGCCGTTGGTCCAGGACGGCGGAGGGAACGTCCGCTACCGCGAGTGGCTCCCGTTCCTGTCCCCGGTGGACGCCTCGTACTGGAACGCCGCCCTGCTGGAGGAATAGACGGTTCCTCCAGATCCCACATGTTGTGGTGGACCGCCGGCGCCATCACTCCATGTTGTGAGTTTCCCTTGACACCGATCCCCTGCCTGTGAAATAAAGCGCGGTGGATACTCCGGGTCCGTCCACCTTCGGAGTACGGAGTTCATCGCATGCGTCTGAAGGCTCTGGAAATCTCCGGGTTCAAGTCTTTCGCGGACAGGACCGTCCTCGATTTCACCTCCGACGTCACGGCAATCGTGGGGCCCAACGGTTGCGGCAAGTCCAACGTCGTCGATGCGCTGCGGTGGGCCATGGGCGAGCAGAGCGCCCGGTACCTCCGGGGCCAGACCATGGAGGACGTGATCTTCAGCGGCAGCGAGCGGCTTGCGCCCATCGGCATGGCGGAAGTCACGGCGTTGCTGGACAACTCCGACCACAGCGCCCCGGCCGATTACGGCGCGTTCGACGAGGTCGCGGTGACACGGCGGCTCTTCCGCTCGGGGGAGTCCGAATACTCCATCAATCGCGCGCCCTGCCGTTTGCGCGACATCGGGGAACTCTTCCTGGGGAGCGGCGTCGGCAACAAGTCGTACTCCATCATCGGGCAGGGCCGCGTCGAGGAGTTGGTGAACGCGAAGCCCGAAGACCGGCGCCGCGTCATCGAGGAGGCGGCCGGCACGAGCCGGTTCAAGAGCCGCCGGCAGGCGGCGGAGCGGAAGATGGAGCGGACGCGCCAGAACCTGCTGCGCGTGAACGACATCGTCCGCGAGGTGGAGCGGCAATTCCACAGGATCGAGGTCCAGGCGAAGAGGGCCGAGCGGTACCGGAGCCTCAGGGAACGGCTGCAGGAAAAGGAGGTGCGCTGGGCGGCCTGGCGCAAGCAGGGGTTGGAGCGGGAGATCGCCGAGCGCGGCGCCGAGGTCGCCGCCGTCGAGGATCGGATCACTTCGCTTACGGCCACGGTACGGTCCAGGGAGGCGGAAAGCGAGCGCGCCCGGGTGTCCCTGCTGGAGCTCGACGGGGAGATCGCGTCGTCCCAGGAGCGGCTTCACCAGATCGAGCTGGAGGTGAACCGGGAGGAGCAGCGGATCGAGTCCTTCCAGCGCGAGGAAGGCGAGCGGAGGGGTTTCGTCGAAAGGGAAAGGGCCGACCTTCTCGACGCCGGTGCGCGTCTGGAGCGGGTGTCGAGCGAGATCGCGGAGTTGGGCAAGGCGAGCGAAGAGTTCGCGCGGTGTTCCCGGAGCGAAGACGAGAGCGTGCAGCGCATGGAAGGGGAAGCGGCGGAGTTGCGGACCCGGATCGAGGCGCTCCGGGCCGCGGTGGAGCGCGAAAGGGAACTCATGGTGGACCGGGTCGCCGCCCACTCCCAGGTCACCAATGCGAAGCAGGCCCACGAACAGCGCTTGGCGCGGCTGACCGCGGAGTCGGCGGAAAAGGAGAGCGAGGGGAGGTCGGTCGAACGGCAGGTCGAGGTGCTGGACGGCGAGCGCGCGCGCCAGGCCGGCGAGCTCGAGAAGTGCGAGACGCGCGCGTCGCAGACGGAGGAAGGCGTGCGTCAGGCCGACGCGCGCCTGGAAGGGAGCAGGGCCGCCCTGGACGGGCATGAGGAAGTCATGGCTCGACTCAAGGAGGAACTGCAGGAGGCGCGTTCCGGCCTGGCCTCCCTCGAAGCGCTGCAAAGGAACTTCGAGGGGTACCAGGAGGGCGTGCGCGCGGTCATGTTCAAGCACCGGAGCAACGGCGGTTCGGACGGGGTTTGCGGCGTGGTGGCGGACTTCATCGAAGCTCCCCGGGACCTGGAGAAGGCCTTGACCGCGGTGTTGGGGGAACGGCTCCAGTACGTCGTGGTCCAGGGACACGAGGAGGGGGTGGAGGCCGTCGAGTACCTCAAGCGGGAATCGGCGGGCCGGGGCGGGTTCATTCCACGCCGGTTCGAGCGGCGCAACGGCGCCGCTCCGGTCATGCCGTCGGGCCCGGCCGTCATCGCCCCTCTGCTCGGACTCGTGGAGGTGAAGGACGGGTACCGGGACGTGGCCGAGTACCTGCTGGGCGACGTGGCGGTGGTCAGGGACCTGGAATCGGGACTGGGGCTCTGGCGCTCCAACGGCTCCAGCCACTCGCTGGTGACCCTGGACGGCGAGGTCATCGAGCCCATGGGGGTGGTCACCGGAGGGAGCGCCGAAAGCCTGGACGGGAACCCGATCTCGCGGCGCCGCAGGATCAAGGAGTTGGAGGCGGAGGTTTTGGCGCACGAGGAGAGCGTCCGGGCCCAGGACCGGCGAGTGGCGGACGCGAGGTCGGAGTTGCGGGGAGCGGAGGCGGAACGCCAGCGGTTCGTGGAGGAGGCCGGGGAGTTGGCTGTGGCCAAGGTGCAACTCGAGCACGAGCTGTTGCGCACGGAGCAGGCCGTCGCCCGCTCGCGCCAGGACTTGGCGACCATCGGCCAGGAACTCCGCAACGTGTCGAGCGAGGTGGACGCGCTGAACGAATCCGTCGCGGCGTGCGATGCCGCCATCGTCGAATCCTCGCGCGAAAGGGCCGCGTCGGAATCGCGGTTGCGGGATCTGCGGGCCTCCTGGCAGGAGTCCGAGGAAGCGTTGCGGACCGCGGATTCGCGGCTGAACGAATCCCGCGTGCGGGCGGCCGCGGCCAGGGAGAAGGAGGAGAACTCCAGGGCGAACCTCGAGAACCGGCTCAGCCTGCGCGCCGAGTTGGTCTCACGACTGGCGGAGCGGGAAAGCCGGATCGCGGAAATGACCCGCAAGATCGAGGAGATGGCGGCGTCCCGCGGGCAGTCCGAGTCGCGGATACGGGCGTTGCGGATCCGGCTCCACGAGGCGGAAGCCGACGCGGCTTCACGGCAACGGGACCGCCGCGCCCTGGCGGACCGGATACGGGAGGTGGAAGAGGCCATCCACCTGGTTCGTCCGGACATCGACGCCATGCAGGAGGAGCGGGGAAGGCTCCAGCTACTCCAGAAGGAGAAGGCCATGGAGCTGGGCCACCTGCATGACGACATCCGGGAGAAATACGGCGTGGACTTGGCGGCGCTGACGCTCGACGAGGACGACGGAGGCGCGTCCGCGGACGACCTGCCCGAAGAGGTGGCGGAGTTGCGCGCCCGGCTGCAACGGATGGGCGAGGTCAACCTCGCGGCCATCGGCGAGTTCGAAGAGCTCACGGAGCGGAGCCGGTTCCTGTCCGAGCAGCGGGAGGACCTGGAACGGTCCATGGCCGACCTGCAGCAGACCATCACCAAGCTCAACCGCATCTGCCGGCTCCGGTTCAAGGAGAGCTTCGAGGAGATCGACGGGAAGTTCCGGGCGATCTTTCCCAGGCTGTTCAACGGCGGCAAGGCGTCGCTGAGGCTCACGGACGAGAACGACTACCTGGAGACCGGGGTCGATATCGTCGCCCAGCCGCCCGGCAAGAAGCTTCAGTCCATCAGCCTGCTCTCCGGCGGCGAGAAGGCGTTGACCGCGGTGAGCCTTCTCTTCGCCATCTTCCTGACCAGGCCCAGCCCGTTCTGTTTCCTCGACGAGGTGGACGCGCCCCTCGACGACGTGAACCTCGACCTGTTCATCGAGATGGTCAAGGAGATGACGCGGTTGGCGCAGTTCGTGATCATCACCCACAACAAGAGGACGATGCTCGCCGCGGACGTGCTCTACGGAGTCACCATGGACGATCCCGGGGTGTCCAGGATCGTCTCCGTGGAGATGGTCTGAGGAGCCCCTGATCCATTCCGGCTCGAGGCGCCTTTCCCCATGGGAAAGCGCGTCCTTCGACTTCGCTACGCTACGCTCGGGACGAACGGGGGCAATCGTTCCGAGTTTCCCTGACCGCCCTTCCCGCATCGCTGCGCCGTCCGCTCCTCCCGACGCCCCGCGCAAGGGGTGACGCCCCCGTTCGTTGACGGATGTGCGGCCTCTGTGGTCAACTCCCGTTCGTCGGACTCGAGGTCATGCGTTCATGAGTCGGAAAGAAGGATTCCTGGAGCGTCTCAGGCGAGGCCTGTCCCGGACCAGGGCGGCGTGGGCCGGCCGTCTGGCGGGCGCCCTGGCGGAGGACGGGGACGCCCGCCGGGATGCGCTGGAAGAGCTTCTCCTCGGGGCGGACTTCGGTGTCCGGGCGACCCGGCGGCTGCTGGACTCCGTGCACGGCGAGGGCGGGGCGCGCGGCGGCGACGGGACTGCGTCGTTGCGACGGGAGCTGGCCGCCCTGTTGCAGGAGCATCACGGGATGGGGTCCCGTCGGTGCTCGGAGTCCCCCTGGGTGGTCCTGGTGGTGGGCGTGAACGGCGTCGGCAAGACCACCACCGTCGGAAAGCTGGCTCACCGCCTGGAGCGGAGCGGGAAGAAAGTGCTGCTGGCCGCGGCCGACACCTTCCGCGCCGGGGCCATCGAGCAGCTCGAGGTATGGGGACGCCGGGCAGGGTCGGAAGTCGTAAAGCACGCTCCGGGGCAGGACCCCTCGGGGGTGGTGTTCGACGCCGTGCACGCGGCTCGGAAACGGGACGCGGACGTGCTCCTCATCGACACCGCCGGCAGGCTCCACAACAAGGTCAACCTGGTGGAGGAGCTCAGGAAGATGCGCCGCGTCCTGGGAAAGGCCCGGGAAGGGGCTCCGCACGAGACCCTGCTGGTGGTGGACGCGAACACCGGCCAGAACGCCGTCGCACAGGCCAGGGTCTTCCGGGAGGCCGTCAGCGTGAGCGGCATCGTGCTGACCAAACTCGACGGCACCGCCAGGGGCGGAGCGGTGGTGCGGATCCAGCAGGAGCTGGCGATTCCCATGGAGTACGTGGGAGTCGGGGAAGGGGTGGACGACCTCCAGGAATTCGATCCCGACGCGTTCGTGCAGGCCCTGCTCGCGTAGTCGCGGGGGTGGTCGAGCGGCTTGACATCCGGCTTCGGCAAATCTTAAACTATCAATTGAGGATTTGTTCGGTATTTGGCGCATGGATCCTGACAAACTCGAACAGATGGAGATCCTGGTCGAGCGTCTCGTCGAGCAGCATCGGAGGACGAAGAAGGCCATGGCTCGGGCGCAACTGCGCGTCCAGGAACGGGACGCGCAGTTCAAGAGCCTGAACGACCGCATCCGGCGGTACGAGAGCGAACGGGTGGCGTTGCGCGCGCGGCTGACGAAGATCATCGGCCGGTTCGAGCAACTCGACCTTTCGTGACGACAAATGCCAAAGGCGGTGCAAGTCAAGATCATGGGGCAGAAGTTCACTCTCCGGAGCGACGACGAGGAGGAGCACATCCGGAAAGTGGCGGACTATGTGGACGGGAAGATGCACGAGGTCAGCCAGTCCACCCATCCCGGGGGCAAGTACAACATGGCGATGCTCGTGGCTTTGAACATTGCGGACGAATACCACCGCCTCAAGGACGACTACGACGAGGCCGCGAACCGGGTGGACCGGTTGCTCGAGAGGCTGGCGGCGACCTTGTCCGAAGACGACTGATGCGCGTCTTCCCGGACGGGTTCTTCCGGCTGTCTCTTTCCGCGCCGCAGCCCTCCCTCGGCGCCTGTTCCGGATCTCCTCGATGAGGGAGACGAAGGCGGCCCTGAGGGAGGCGGTCCTGGCGCAGAGGGAGTCCCTTTCGTCCGCCTCGGTTCGCGCCCGGGGGGAGAGGATCCAGCGCAGCGCCCTGGGGTTGCCCGTTTACCGGGCGGCTCGCGCCGTTGCGCTCTACAGTCCGCTGGGCAACGAGGTAGGGACGTCGGAGATAAGCCGGGACGCTTTGGAAGCACGGAAACGGCTCTATTATCCGAAGGTCACGGACGGGTTCCCGCGCGTCGTCCGGGTGCGGTGCGAAGCCGAACTGGTTCCCGGCCGGTACGGGATACTCGAGCCCGCGGGAAGTCAGCCGTGCGAAGACCCCGGACTGGCGGTGTTCGTCCCGGGCATAGCCTTCGACCGCAACGGAAACCGCCTGGGGCGCGGAGCCGGCTGGTATGACCGGTTGTTGGACAGCCTGGGTTCCCGCGCGCCGAGGATCGCCCTGGCCTACGAGTTCCAGTTGCTGGAGGAAGTGCCCACGGAACCGGGGGACCTGCCGGTCCACTACGTGGTGACGGAGAACCGGGTCGTTGCCTGCGGCGGAACGGAGCAGGTCGGACGGCCTTGCGGATAGACGTCCGCATCGGGCCGGTGCTTCCGGGAGGTAGCTCGTTTTGGTTACATGGTCTTCTTTGGTTCTGGGCGTCGTTCTGGGTTGCCTGCTGACCGTCGTCGTACTCTTGGTCCGAAGGAAGCAGCGCCAGCTCCAGAGAGAGCTCGATCGGAACACCGCCGAACGTATCCTGGACGAGGCGCGGAGGGAGGCCGACGCCGTCCGGAAGGAGGCCGAGATCCAGGCCAGGGACGAGGTATTGCTCGCCCGCTCCGGGTTCGAGAACGACATGCGGG